>NZ_CP093325.1:580000-4787500 GCF_022637375.2 Bacillus sp. N5-665 | reverse complement strand
GTAGGCAAATCCGCTTATCGTGAAGGCTGAGCTGTGATGGGGAAGCTCCTTATGGAGCGAAGTCTTTGATTCCCCGCTGCCAAGAAAAGCTTCTAGCGAGATAAAAGGTGCCTGTACCGCAAACCGACACAGGTAGGCGAGGAGAGAATCCTAAGGTGTGCGAGAGAACTCTGGTTAAGGAACTCGGCAAAATGACCCCGTAACTTCGGGAGAAGGGGTGCTTTCTTAACGGAAAGCCGCAGTGAATAGGCCCAAGCGACTGTTTAGCAAAAACACAGGTCTCTGCGAAGCCGTAAGGCGAAGTATAGGGGCTGACACCTGCCCGGTGCTGGAAGGTTAAGGAGAGGGGTTAGCGTAAGCGAAGCTCTGAACTGAAGCCCCAGTAAACGGCGGCCGTAACTATAACGGTCCTAAGGTAGCGAAATTCCTTGTCGGGTAAGTTCCGACCCGCACGAAAGGTGTAACGATTTGGGCACTGTCTCAACCAGAGACTCGGTGAAATTATAGTACCTGTGAAGATGCAGGTTACCCGCGACAGGACGGAAAGACCCCGTGGAGCTTTACTGTAGCCTGATATTGAATTTTGGTACATTTTGTACAGGATAGGCGGGAGCCATTGAAACCGGAGCGCTAGCTTCGGTGGAGGCGCTGGTGGGATACCGCCCTGAATGTATTGAAATTCTAACCTACGGGTCTTATCGACCCGGGAGACAGTGTCAGGTGGGCAGTTTGACTGGGGCGGTCGCCTCCTAAAGTGTAACGGAGGCGCCCAAAGGTTCCCTCAGAATGGTTGGAAATCATTCGTAGAGTGCAAAGGCATAAGGGAGCTTGACTGCGAGACCTACAAGTCGAGCAGGGACGAAAGTCGGGCTTAGTGATCCGGTGGTTCCGCATGGAAGGGCCATCGCTCAACGGATAAAAGCTACCCCGGGGATAACAGGCTTATCTCCCCCAAGAGTCCACATCGACGGGGAGGTTTGGCACCTCGATGTCGGCTCATCGCATCCTGGGGCTGTAGTCGGTCCCAAGGGTTGGGCTGTTCGCCCATTAAAGCGGTACGCGAGCTGGGTTCAGAACGTCGTGAGACAGTTCGGTCCCTATCCGTCGTGGGCGTAGGAAATTTGAGAGGAGCTGTCCTTAGTACGAGAGGACCGGGATGGACGCACCGCTGGTGTACCAGTTGTTCTGCCAAGGGCATAGCTGGGTAGCTATGTGCGGAAGGGATAAGTGCTGAAAGCATCTAAGCATGAAGCCCCCCTCAAGATGAGATTTCCCATAGCGTAAGCTAGTAAGATCCCTGAAAGATGATCAGGTTGATAGGTTCGAGGTGGAAGCATGGTGACATGTGGAGCTGACGAATACTAATAGATCGAGGACTTAACCATATAATATGAAGCAATGTTATCTAGTTTTGAAAGAATATAAAAAACTTGTTGACTTTAAAAGTTAAATAAGTTAAAATGATTCTTGTCTTAAATGAATATAGTCTGGTAATGATGGCAGAGAGGTCACACCCGTTCCCATACCGAACACGGAAGTTAAGCTCTCTAGCGCCGATGGTAGTTGGGACCTTGTCCCTGTGAGAGTAGGACGTTGCCAGGCAAAATGGAGGATTAGCTCAGCTGGGAGAGCACCTGCCTTACAAGCAGGGGGTCGGCGGTTCGATCCCGTCATCCTCCACCATATATGTCGGAGGGGTAGCGAAGTGGCTAAACGCGGCGGACTGTAAATCCGCTCCTTCGGGTTCGGCAGTTCGAATCTGCCCCCCTCCACCATTCTTAATTAATGGGCTATAGCCAAGCGGTAAGGCAACGGACTTTGACTCCGTCATGCGCTGGTTCGAATCCAGCTAGCCCAGCCATTAAGAGCCATTAGCTCAGTTGGTAGAGCATCTGACTTTTAATCAGAGGGTCGAAGGTTCGAATCCTTCATGGCTCACCATTTTAACAAAATATGCGGGTGTGGCGGAATTGGCAGACGCACTAGACTTAGGATCTAGCGCCTTTGGCGTGGGGGTTCGACTCCCTTCACCCGCACTTTTAATAAAATAACTCAAACATGTCTTGCGGAAGTAGTTCAGTGGTAGAATACAACCTTGCCAAGGTTGGGGTCGCGGGTTCGAATCCCGTCTTCCGCTCCAATTTTCAATATGACATGCCGGGGTGGCGGAACAGGCAGACGCACAGGACTTAAAATCCTGCGGTGGGTGACCACCGTGCGGGTTCGACCCCCGCCCTCGGCACCATATGCGCCCGTAGCTCAATTGGATAGAGCGTTTGACTACGGATCAAGAGGTTAGGGGTTCGACTCCTCTCGGGCGCGCTTTTATTAACGGGAAGTGGCTCAGCTTGGTAGAGCACCTGGTTTGGGACCAGGGGGTCGCAGGTTCAAATCCTGTCTTCCCGATATTCCCAAAAACATGGGGCCTTAGCTCAGCTGGGAGAGCGCCTGCCTTGCACGCAGGAGGTCAGCGGTTCGATCCCGCTAGGCTCCACTTTATTTATTATATGTCTCGGAGGTATACCCAAGTTCGGCTGAAGGGATCGGTCTTGAAAACCGACAGGCGGTGAGAATCGCGCGGGGGTTCGAATCCCTCTACCTCCTCCATTTTCTTTTTAAATGGTTTAGATACATATAATAATAAAATTTTTGTTTTTTCCTTCATGGAGGTATACCCAAGTTCGGCTGAAGGGATCGGTCTTGAAAACCGACAGGCGGCGAGAGTCGCGCGGGGGTTCGAATCCCTCTACCTCCTCCATTTTTTAAAAACATTATATTGTCGCGGGGTGGAGCAGCACGGTAGCTCGTCGGGCTCATAACCCGAAGGTCGCAGGTTCAAATCCTGTCCCCGCAACCAAATGGTCCCGTGGTGTAGTGGTTAACATGCCTGCCTGTCACGCAGGAGATCGCCGGTTCGACCCCGGTCGGGACCGCCATTTATGTTGGCTCGGTAGCTCAGTCGGTAGAGCAGAGGACTGAAAATCCTCGTGTCGGCGGTTCGATTCCGTCCCGAGCCACCATTTTTTTATGCCGACTTAGCTCAATTGGTAGAGCAACTGACTTGTAATCAGTAGGTTGGGGGTTCAAGTCCTCTAGTCGGCATCCTTTAGGGGCATAGTTTAAAGGTAGAACTGAGGTCTCCAAAACCTCCAGTGTGGGTTCGATTCCTACTGCCCCTGTAAAAGTGTATGGGCCTATAGCTCAGCTGGTTAGAGCGCACGCCTGATAAGCGTGAGGTCGATGGTTCGAGTCCATTTAGGCCCACCATATATTATTCCGCAGTAGCTCAGTGGTAGAGCTATCGGCTGTTAACCGATCGGTCGTAGGTTCGAGTCCTACCTGCGGAGCCATGGCCCGTTGGTCAAGTGGTTAAGACACCGCCCTTTCACGGCGGTAACACGGGTTCGAATCCCGTACGGGTCATAAAAAAAGAGTCAGCATATTGCTGACTCTTTTTTATTTTGTGGAATCCTCCTTTATCAACTGATTTTCCTGAAATAAATAAAGGGATTTAGGAAAAGCTATGGTATGTATAAAAAGGAGGAGACAAAAATGACACGAGTGAGAGATTTTATGAGTACTCATGTTGTACATTGTACACCGCTAGACAATGTATATGAGGCTGCTGTAAAGATGAAAGAAGAATCGATTGGATTGATTCCAGTTGTTGAAAATGAGCAAGTTGTTGGGCTTGTTACGGACCGAGATTTAGTTGTTCGTGGGATTGCTGAGAAACATCCTGGATCTAATAAAATTACAAATGTAATGACAACAAACATTGTTTCAGTTTCTCCAGATGATTCTATTGAAAAAGCTACAGAGTTAATGGCACAGTATCAAATTAGACGATTACCAGTAGTTGAGAGTGGTCAACTCGTGGGGATGCTAGCACTAGGTGATTTAGCTATAAGAGAATCGGCAGATGATCAAGCTGGATTTGCTTTAAGTGAAATCTCGGAGCATACGGAATGAAGAGAGTCGTTCATTAGTGGGATAAGTTACGTATAAAAATCAGATGCATTATTCTAGTATATATGGATTAAACTAATATGTTAGCATGATGTATCTGAGACATTATATAATATAAGTATACAGTTAGTAATTTCGACAGTTTTTTAAAATTTGTCATTCCTAATTTTAAATAAGAGAAAAAATGATATACTGATAGATATAAGTATTATGAAAGATTTTGAATATAACAATATTCATTGTTAATGATGTAATAATGGATTAATATTTCCTATGTAGACAAAAGGGAAGGGGAATTATATGAGGGCTGTACAGCGCGATCCAAATTGGAATTTGGTTACAGATACATATATAGAACCAAATAATTTCGCTGAATTATTTTCTTTGCTTGTACCTTGTCATCCAAAAGGTGAAGGGAAAGAACGGACTATATTAGTGTGGAAAGAAAAAGAATTTTATAAAGAAGAAAATTTAGCGGCATTTATCGTATATGGAATGGATAAAGTAAAGAATTTGCCGCAGTTTCATAAAGATGAAATTCCAACTCTAGTACGTATTCTTCGCTTATGCCAAGAGATTGGTTGGTATGAAGAAGCAAATACATTTATGATAACTCAAGGACTAGCTGAGTTTGTTCACACTTCATTGGAATATGAAACGTGGGATCTGTTGACGCAAGCGGTTGCTTTAAACTATTTAATTATTAAATATCGTATGGGTGAATTGACTGATGGGGATGTAGAAATTTGGGATAGGGTTAAATTTAATGAGAAATGTATAACGGATTGTAAACAACTATTATCTCATAAAGAAGTATTGGAATTTACATTCTTTTATATGTGTAAGAGAGCTAAATTACTATCAAAAGAGCAATTAAATAGTGATATGATGAGTCTAGCGATGTATTGTAATACGTTTGTGTATGACTTATACACACATGACTTATTACGAAAATATCGTAAGTGTACAGACTTCCTATCATATTATGGACCTAGTCAAGCGGTGTTAGCTTGTCAAAGAGCTGTACTTTCTCAAATTTCAGATCGATTAGACCCATTGAAAACTACTCATGTAGATGATTATTTATATGTAATGAAAGAAATGATGGAGCATATGACGATAGGGATAATGGATCGATATGATCATTTTATCGGAAAGTTATTATCATATGTGCCATTTTTCGAAATGATTCAAGTTCCGCAACATGCATATTATTGTGAAGAATTACTGTATATTTGTAAGGGCATTGAATATAAAGAAGAAATATTACGCAATTATATATTTATACAATTACATGATTGTTTACCATCATTCTTTAAACTATTTCTTAAAAATAAGCGTTATGCAACGATTCATGACATTCTGTTCTATTGGTGTGATGATGAACAAAGAATGAGTTTAGAGAAAAAATATAATCTTAGCTTTATTTATGAAAAATATGCTTGTGGATAAAGAGCATTTTCTATATAAAAAATTTATATAAATTAAAAAGGATCTCAAGTTTATGTGAGATCCTTTTTTTTATTAGTAAAGCAAGGAGAACGCAATTAAGACGAGAAATAAAATTCCATAAAGGAGAAATTGTGCCGTATTGCTTCCTTGTATACCAAAAAAAGTATTTATTTTTGTGTATAAATTCAATATATATTTTAGCGGATTATCTTTGAAAGATCGGTACACAATGTCTCCTCTTTCTAAGCTTTTTGTTCGTGTTTTTTGTTAGTAGGGACATGAATGTATCTAGCTATGAATAATAAAACAGCCATAAAGAATACAGGAAATACGGTAGATAAATAAAAACCATTACTAATAATATTTGTTATTAGGGCACTTAATAGAAAGATGGCATTATATATATGGGCAATTTTTTGTTTTAATTGTACTTGAAAGGATTCCATCATAATTTCTAAAGCAACAAAAGCAATGATAATAGATAAAAATACAGTGTTTGTATTGTAAATGATTAAACAATAGATTAAACCTAAAAAGGCGAAGTATTCAATTAAGAGAGGTATATTGATATTGCGTTGCATACAATTTACCTAACTAAATATGGCAGTGGGTTTACTGCATTTGTTTTTTCAAAATTCCATTCTCCATTGTGTAATTCAAAATGAAGATGTTGCCCGTATGAATGACCTGTGTTTCCCATATGACCTACTAATTGTCCAGCTTGTACTTGATCACCAGCTTGTACAGTGCGATCTTTCATGTGTGCATAGACTGTTGTATATAATTTCCCGTTTATTTGATGGGCGATGAACACAACATTGCCATAGCTAGCTGAATAATATGATTTCACAACTTTACCTGCAGCTGCCGCCTGGATAGAGACATTACCTTGAGCTGCAATATCTATACCATAATGCATTTGTTCCCAGCGTATATCAAAGGTTGAGCTAATTCTTCCTTGAGTAGGGAATTTGAAAACTGCTGGAATGGAAGTAGTTTGAGCCGTTTGAGCTTGTGATTGATTTTGCATCACATAATGTTTTGCTACGTATCCGTATCCTGTGCCAAAACGAATTTTATACCAAGTTCCTACAGTTTCCACTACTTGTATTTGTGTACCATTTTGTAATGAACCAAGTAGTGCACTACTTGTACTAGCGTTGCCACGTACATTAAGTTTAGGTGTTGCAACTGTGTATTTCGTATTATTTTGAACTGTGATGCCTTTTACTAAAGGCTGTGAACCATTAGCCACAAATGCTTTTTGTACGTAACCTGTTTTGCCATTATGTAAAATTTTATACCACTCGCCTTGTTCTTCTTGAATGGTAATGAATTTTCCATTTGGTAATACATCTAAAATTGAAGATTCTAAATTAGGTTCAGAACGAACGTTTAATGCATTGGCATTAACGATGTATTGATTATTAGATTGAAGTTTGTTTTTTAGTAGAATAGCATCTTTTTGTACGTAACCTACTTTATTATTAACAGATACTTTATACCAGCCATTAGTTGTTTCAAGTATGTTCACTTTCGTATTAAAGCGAATTGTATCAATTGATGAGCTATTTGCGTTATCTTTTGTATGTAAGGCTACTTGATCGACTTTGACATATCCAGTTTTCACATTAGATAATTGTTCAGCGTTGGCTGTTTGTACATTTGTTTCTCCCATAGAAGGAAGTAAAGAGGCAATTGCGACAGTAGTTGCTGTTAAAGCAGTAGCTTTCATATTCATATAATAGAGACCTCCTCTAGTTGTATAGTTGTAATTTTATTATAGTATAAAGATATAATATAGTGGGTGTATTCACATAAATGTAATATGAAATCAATATAAAAATAAATTTTTTGAGGATAATGATTCCTTTTTATCCGATTAATTAGGATAATAATTTCTAAGATAGAATATAAGTAGTATATAGTTTTGTTATTTTGTTGACAATTGAGAAAATTAAAACAGTTGATGATGTCTTATTACGATGTTATACTGACAGTGATAATTTCATAGTTTGCTAGGAGAGCTGGTGTTGCCAGCTGAGAGTAGGCCGTAAGCCTTTGATCCTTTTCATTACCTGATCTAGATTATGCTAGCGTAGGGAAGCAATTCGGACACTAATAATAAGTCCCCGTTTCTTTGCGTATAGAAACGGGGCTTTTTTGTTTGAAAATTTCATATTGAAACCACTAGGGGTGCTTGTTGTGCTGAGAGAGGAATAATCCTTAACCCTTATAACACCTGATCTAGGTAATACTAGCGAAGGGAAGTGGAGCAACGAATAAATTATAATTTTATTTGCTGTAACCACTTCTTATTTAGAAGTGGTTTTTTATTTAGATATATAAATCGAAAGGGGATAGAGAAATGAAATTTTGCGATAGATTATTAGAAACTGTACAACCAGTTTGGGAGATGAGTCATAATCATCCGTTTGTAGTAGGTATGGGGGATGGCACGTTAGAAAAAGATAAGTTTCAGTATTACATTATTCAAGATTATTTATATTTGTTAGATTATGCAAAGCTATATGCGATTGGTGTTGTAAAAGCAACGAACCCACAAGTAATGGGGAAATTTGCTGAACAAATTGATGGCATATTAAATGGAGAAATGACAATCCATAAACAGTATGCAAAAAGACTTGGAATTTCTATAGAAGAGATAGAGTCTGCAAAGCCATCTGCTAAAAATTTAGCTTATACAAATTACATGATGTCTGTATCTCAAAATGGCACACTTGCGGAATTAATAGCAGCACTTCTTCCATGTATGTGGAGCTACTGGGAAATTGGAAAGCGTTTAAATGATATTCCTGGAGCAAGAGATCATGAGTTCTTTGGTGAGTGGATTCAAGGATATAGTTCTGAAGAATACGGTAACCTTTGTATTTGGTTAATCGATTTATTAAATGAAATGGCAGTTGGAAAGTCTGAAAAAGAGCTAGATCGATTAGAGGAGATTTTCCTATATTCCAGTCGATTTGAATATTTATTCTGGGATATGTCCTATCGTAAGGAGATGTGGGGATTTGAGGAGCAAGAACATACTACAGTTTCATAATGTTTCTTTTCATTATGATGAGAAACCAATCATCAATGAATTAAATGCTTCTATACAAGATAAAGAGTTTGTAAGTATTATCGGACCGAGTGGATGCGGGAAAAGTACTCTATTTCGCCTTATTACAGGTTTAGAAGAAGTAAGTACTGGGCAGATAGAGCTGACAGAAACGAAGAGCCATCCTGTAGGGTATATGCCCCAAAAAGATATGCTCCTGCCGTGGCGAACGATTATTGAGAATGCTGCTCTGCCGCTAGAGTGTCAAGGTGTACAGAAGAAAGAAGCACAAATAAAGGCCAAGGAACTGCTACATAAATTTGGCTTACAAGGGTATGAGACAAAATATCCGAAAGATTTATCTGGTGGTATGAGACAACGCGTATCTTTTATTCGAACTTTATTAACAGGCGGGGAGATATTGTTGTTAGATGAACCGTTTAGCGCGTTGGACGCTTTAACGAAGGCATCTTTGCAAGAATGGCTGTTTGAACAATGGAAAGAGTGGGAAAAAACAATTTTATTTATCACTCATGATGTGGAAGAAGCGTTGTTTCTTTCTAATCGAATTTTAGTAGTAGAGCAGCAACCGATAACTACTTTAACCGAGAGGGTTGTACCGCTTGATCGTAATCGAACAAGAAAAGATTTATATAAGCCTGAAGTGTTAGCGCTTAAAGATGAGCTTCTTAGTATGTTACAAAGGCAGGTACTCGTATGATGAACCGGTTGAAGGAGCTATTACCTGCCCTTACACTTTCTAGTATTTTACTTGCCTTTTGGGAAGTAGGCGCAAGAATCGTAGATGAAATGTACATTTTACCGTCACCGTCTGCAATTGTGATGAAGATATGGAAACTAAAAGATATATTATTTACGGTTCATTTGCCGGCAACCTTATCGGTCGTTTTAATAGGGGTGGCTATTTCTATCGTACTTGGGGTAGGGCTAGCGATGTTAATGAATGCGAGTAATTGGATGGAGAGAGCATTTTATCCATTATTAGTTGCCTCACAAACGATTCCTATTACAGCGCTTGCGCCGCTTTTCGTTTTATGGTTTGGATATACGATCTGGAGTAAGGTTGTTGTTACTGTTTTAATTACGTTTTTCCCAATTGCGGTCAATACGTATGATGGACTACGCAGTACGAAAAAAGAATGGGAGGAGCTCTTAGTTACGTATGGGGCAACGAAAAAAGATGTTTTTCTTAAATTAAAGTTACCATCTGCTCTTCCTTATTTTTTCTCAGCTTTAAAAATTGCAGTTCCGCTTAGTGTAATTGGGGCAGCAATCGGTGAGTGGCTCGGTGCACAAGCTGGGCTTGGATATTTCAGTAAAAGAATGATGACGCAGTTAGACGGAGCAGGTGTATTTGCACCCATTGTATTGTTATCATTATTAGCTATTTTCTTCGTCATACTTATCTCAGTATTAGAAAAGAAATTTATTAGTTGGAGGAAGTATTCATGAAATTTTTAAAACGCATCTTTGTGTTGACATTATTAGTTGCAATGATCGCTGGATGTTCTAGTAATTCAGCGTCAGATAAGAATAAAAAAGAAAAAGAAATAACGGTCATGCTTGATTGGTACCCAAATGCGGTACATAGCTTTATTTATGCGGCGATTGAAAAAGGATACTTTAAAGAAGAAGGAGTCAAGGTGAATATTAAATTCCCTTCTAATCCGACTGATCCATTAACTTTAGCAGCTGCAGGAAAAGTAACGGTTGGCTTATATTATCAGCCAGATGTTGTCATGGCAAAAGCAAATGAACAAATTCCAGTGAAATCAATTGGAGCTGTCGTACGTTCACCATTAAATCATGTTGTATCGCTGAAATCAGCAGGCATTCAATCGCCAAAAGATTTAGAGGGGAAAACAGTTGGATATTCTGGAACACCTTTAAGTGAGATGTATTTAAAAACGATGGTAAAAGAAGCTGGTGGTAATCCAGATACAGTGAAAGTAGTCGATGTTGGCTTTGATCTAGTACCGGCATTAATTACGAAGAAAGTGGATGCGGTAACAGGGGCATACATTAACCATGAAGTACCTGTTATGCGTCATGAAGGTCATGAACCAGCATACTTTAATCCAGCCGATTACGGTGTACCGAATTATCATGAGCTTGTATTTGTAACAGGTGATAAAACGTTGAAAAAAGATAAAGAAGCGTTACAAGCCTTCTTACGTGGTACGAAAAAAGGCTATGATTTTATGAAGAAAAATCCAGATGAAGCATTAAATATTTTATTAAATCATCAAGAAAAAGAAAACTTCCCACTTGTACCAGAAGTTGAAAAAGAGAGTATGAAAATTTTATTAGAGAAGATGGAAACGAAAGATGAACCATTCTTATCAGATTCAAAAGAGTCATGGGAGAAACAAAATAAATGGCTGAAAGATAAAGGAATGACGAAAGAAATCGTTCCGGCCGATGAGTTCTTCGAAAATATTTTAAAGTAGGCGAATGAATATGAAAAATGAGCTTCATGTAATCTCAAATGGTCACATGTCATTCGAAGAGTTAGTGAATGTAGCGATGCAAATTGAAAGTGAGATTGACTATTTGCATATTCGTGAGCGTGAGAAAAGTACGAAGGATTTGTATGAAGGTGTGGAAAGTCTTTTGAAGAAAGGCTTTCCGGCATCAAAAATAGTGATAAATGATCGAATTGATATCGCTATTTTATTAAACATTCCACGCGTGCAGCTAGGATATCGAAGCGCAAATGTAAGGTCAGTGAAAGAAAAGTTTTCTTATTTGCATGTCGGCTATTCTGTACATTCTTTAGAAGAGGCGATCGATGCATTTAAGAATGGAGCGGATTCACTCGTCTATGGTCATGTATTTCCGACAGATTGTAAAAAAGGTGTACCAGCGAGAGGGCTTGAAGAGCTTTCAGACATTGCAAAGTGTTTATCCATACCGATTACAGCAATTGGTGGAATTACCACGGAAAATATCGGGGATGTTCTTACTAACGGTGTCAGTGGTATTGCTGTTATGTCTGGGATTATAAGTAGTAGTAACCCGTATAGCAAAGCGAAATCTTATAAGGAATCAATAAGAAAGTGGGCGGAAAAACATGTGTAAGAAGTATGATGTAGCGATAATTGGTGGTGGTGTAATCGGTAGTTCAGTTGCACATTTTCTAGCAGAAAGAGGGCATAAAGTAGCGATTATAGAGAAGCAAAGAATTGCATCTGAAGCCTCGAAAGCAGCCGCTGGTTTACTTGGGGTTCAGGCAGAATGGGATGCATATAACCCACTATTTGAACTTGCGAGAGAAAGCCGTGCTATATTTCCACAACTTGCAGCAGTTTTACGTGAAAAAACAGGCATCGATATTGGGTATGATGAGAAAGGCATTTATCGCATTGCCCAAAATGAAGATGAGAAGGAAAGAATTTTTCACATTATGGATTGGCAGCAGAAAACAGGTGAAGATTCTTACTTTCTAACGGGAGATCGTTTACGAGAGAAAGAACCGTTTCTATCTGATTCAATTATAGGTGCTGTATATTATCCAAAAGACGGTCATGTTATTGCACCGGAGCTTACGAAAGCATTCGCACATTCCGCATCAATTTCGGGTGCTGATATATATGAACAGACAGAAGTGTTTGATATTCGTATTGAAAACAATAAAGTGACTGGGATTGTGACGAGCGAAGGTATTATAGCATGCGAGAAAGTTGTTATTGCGGGTGGTTCATGGAGCACGAAGTTACTAGGGCATTTTCACCACGAATGGGGTACATATCCAGTTAAAGGAGAAGTAGTAGCGGTAAGAAGTAGAAAACCACTTTTAAAGGCGCCTATTTTCCAAGAAAGATTTTACATTGCACCAAAGCGCGGCGGACGTTACGTAATTGGAGCAACGATGAAGCCTCATACGTTTAATAAAACCGTGCAACCAGAAAGTATTACTTCTATATTAGAGCGCGCGTATACAATATTGCCAACTTTAAAAGAAGCAGAGTGGGAAAGCGCATGGGCAGGGTTAAGACCACAATCGAATCATGAAGCTCCTTATATGGGAGAGCATGAAGAAATAAAAGGTTTATACGCTTGTACTGGGCATTATCGAAACGGTATTTTATTAAGTCCTGTTTCTGGTCAGTATATGGCTGATTTAATAGAAGGAAAGCAGGCGAATCATTTGCTAGATTCATTGCTTTCTAAAATAGTTTAGAAAGGGGATGGAAGTTTGAATTTAAAAATTAATGGTAACCAACTTGAAGTGCCAGAGAGTGTGAAAACAGTGGCTGAGCTACTTACGCATTTAGAGTTAGATAACAGAATTGTAGTAGTAGAGCGTAATAAAGATATTTTACAAAAAGATGATCATACAGATACATCTGTTTTTGATGGAGACCAAATTGAGATTGTAACTTTCGTAGGAGGCGGTTGATTATGTTAAACATTGGATCATTTTCATTTCATTCTAGACTTTTATTAGGAACAGGGAAATTCCCTGATTTTGATGTACAGCAAAAGGCAATTGATGTATCTGAGGCTGAGGTTTTAACGTTCGCAGTACGTCGTATGGATATATTTGATGCAAAGCAGCCTAATTTATTAGAGAAACTTGATGTGAAAAAATATACGTTATTACCGAATACAGCTGGAGCAAAAAATGCTGAAGAAGCTGTTCGTATTGCAAAATTAGCAAAAGCTTCGGGGCTTTGCGATATGATCAAAGTAGAAGTTATCGGTGATGATAGAACGTTATTACCTGATCCAGTAGAAACGTTAAAGGCATCTGAAATGTTACTAGAAGAAGGATTTATCGTACTTCCGTATACATCTGATGATGTTGTATTAGCACGTAAATTACAAGAACTAGGTGTGCATGCAATTATGCCAGGAGCATCACCAATCGGTTCAGGGCTTGGTATTGTAAATCCGTTAAACTTAAGCTTCATTATTGAACAAGCGACAGTACCAGTTATCGTTGACGCTGGTATCGGTAGCCCAGCTGATGCGGCATTTGCAATGGAATTAGGAGCGGATGGCGTGTTATTAAATACTGCTGTATCGGGAGCAAAAGATCCAATAAAAATGGCACAAGCAATGAAATTAAGTATTGAAGCAGGACGATTAGGATTTGAAGCGGGGCGTATTGCACGTAAACGTTGTGCAACAGCAAGTAGTCCTTTAGAAGGAATGAGCGTAGTTGAATAATCGATATTCTCGCCAAGAATTATTTTCTCCAATTGGAGAAGAGGGGCAACGAAAGATAAGAGAAAAGCATGTA
Source organism: Bacillus sp. N5-665 (assembly GCF_022637375.2). Classification (NCBI taxonomy): domain Bacteria; kingdom Bacillati; phylum Bacillota; class Bacilli; order Caryophanales; family Bacillaceae; genus Bacillus; species Bacillus sp. N5-665. The sequence goes on along the minus strand of NZ_CP093325.1, from coordinate 4,773,749 downwards.
CTCATTATCGGTGCAGGTGCATTAGGTAGTGCAAATGCAGAGATGTTTGTAAGAGCAGGTGTTGGAACAGTAACGATTGTTGACCGAGATTATGTCGATTGGAGTAATTTACAAAGGCAACAATTGTATGCAGAGAGCGATGTAGAGAATAACCTACCGAAGGCTGTAGCGGCAAAGAAGCGTCTAGAAGAAATTAATAGTGAAGTAAGAGTAGAAGCTCTCGTTCAAGATGTAACAGCTGAGGAATTAGAAGAACTCGTTACAAATGTTGATGTAATTATTGATGCAACTGATAATTTCGAAACGCGTTTTATTGTGAATGATATAGCACAAAAGTATTCCATTCCATGGGTTTACGGAGCCTGTGTAGGGAGTTACGGCCTTTCTTACACAATTCTTCCTAGTAAAACGCCATGTTTATCTTGTCTATTACAATCGATTCCGCTTGGCGGGGCGACATGTGATACAGCGGGCATTATATCTCCTGCTGTATCTCTCGTCGTTTCTCATCAAGTAACGGAAGCTCTTAAACTGTTAGTGGAAGATTATGAATTGCTTCGAGATGGACTTGTGTCGTTTGATGTATGGAAGAATGAATATTCATGTATGAATGTGCAAAAGCTTCGTAAGCATAATTGTCCTTCGTGCGGAGAGAATGCGATATACCCGTATTTAAATAAAGAAAATACATCGAAAACAGCAGTTTTGTGCGGGAGAAATACAGTTCAAATTAGACCACCTCATAAAGAAGAAATGGATTTTGAACGATATAAAGAGCTGCTGAAAGATCGTGTGAATAATTTGAATGTAAATCCATATTTAATATCATTTTCTGTGGAGGAAAAGAGATTAGTTGCTTTTAAAGATGGCCGGGTACTTGTACATGGAACGAAAGATATAAGCGAAGCAAAAACAATTTATCATCGCTATTTTGGATAGAAAAGGATGAGTGGGATGAAAGTAAATAAAGCTTTAACAATTGCAGGATCTGATAGTGGAGGTGGTGCCGGCATTCAAGCAGATTTAAAAACCTTCCAAGAGCTTGGTGTGTATGGGATGACGGCAATTACGGCAATTACTGCTCAAAATACGCTTGGCGTTCAAGGGGTATATCCAGTTCCGTTAGAAGGTATTACGGAACAGCTGAATTCAATTGGTACGGATTTAACACCAGATGCTGTGAAACTAGGAATGTTATTTAGCAGTGAAATTATTCAAATTGTCGCAGAACATATTAATAAGTTTGGGTGGAATAATATTGTACTAGATCCTGTTATGATTGCTAAGGGCGGTGCATCATTATTACAACAGGAAGCAGTACAAGCATTAAAAGAATATTTATTACCAGTAGCAACCGTTGTAACACCGAATGTTCCTGAGGCAGAAGTGTTAACCGGGATGGAGATTCATAATGTTGAAGATAGTAAGGAAGCTGCGAAAGTACTGCATGAACTAGGTGCGAAATACGTGCTTATGAAGGGTGGACATGCAGAATATCAAGGTAATGAAGTAATTGACTTACTCTTTGATGGTGAGCAATTTATCGAATTTAGAAGTGAACGGATTCCTTCAAAGCAAACGCACGGAAGCGGGTGCACATTTGCTTCAGCGGTTACAGCAGGACTTGCGAAAGGCTACTCAATTGAAGAGGCAGTTCTAGAAGCGAAACGATTTATTAGTATAGCAATTGAAGAGCCTTTGAATATCGGAAGTGGTCATGGGCCGACGAATCATTTTGCATATAAATTGAATAAAACACAAGCATAAAGAAAGGAAAAGTCAGTTTTATAACTGGCTTTTTTTCTGTTTACTTTTTTCAAATACAGGAGTAATATATCAGCCAGAATACATTTTTTGTAATACGCTGAGTCCAAATATAAGGAGCGGAGGAACCAATTTGTGCAGTGTCACTAGGGGTGAATCTTTCAATTTTGAAAGTAGGGCTACTCTCAAAGCCCGAATCCGACAGCTAACTTCGTAAGCGTCTTGAGAGAGGACGGTGCCATGATGGATACATCACTTCATCAATCTGATTAGTATAAGGGAATATCAATCTATGTTTGAGTTCTTTTATGCTAAGGAGGATGAGGTACATGGAATTAACACTTATTTGTATTGGAGAAGAAAGCAAGGTAAATAGTTTAAGAGATTTAGTAGCATTTCAACATGAGTTAATTATTTTTACAGCAAATGAAGAGATAGCTGCTGAAGTTAGGAATTGTGGGTTTGATTGGACTTATAGCTGTAGTAAGGCACAAGATTTTACTAGTATTTGTGAGTGTATTAAGAAGGTGATTTTACTAGGGGATGAGCTTCCAATCATTAGTTTCTTCACAGAACACATTCGCTTTTCTTTTCAAGCACCTATTACTGTTGTTACAAGGAATAAACGATATCCAGCGAGGCTCTATGAAAAAATTGGAGCTACATTTGTCGTGTTTACGAATTGTAATAATATTTCTTTTTTATTTTTTGAATAGGGCGGGGGAAAAAAGATGAAGGTGTTGTTACTAGGAGATATAGCGAATCGTTGGGCGGTATCAGTAGAGCGAGTTCAAGAATTGGTGGTGCTTGATCCTATTTTTCCAAGGGCCTATATCATATTGCCATCGAAAGACGCTTTATATTTAAAAACAGATGTTATCGAATATGAGCAGCTACATGCAGAATTGTCACAAGTTTATATTCGCGGGAGAAATTTGCGCGCATTTTTGCGTGGAGAATAAATAGTGAAAAAAAAGAGCGAATGCTAAGTGCAACAAGCTATGCACTTCATGTCATGCGCTCTTTTTATTTCGTATTTAAAAGATTATTTTTGTGAAAAAGAAAGAAAAGACGAGAAAACAGATGAAATAATATTAATAACACTCAATGTAAGCGTTTAAATAGATGGATATTTTCTTATTTTCAGTAATTTAGCTCTTTACAAGTTAAATATAGAGGAGTATATTTACTCTCATAAATCATTCATAAAATTTCCAAAAAAACCTAAAATCGCTGAGTTCCAGAAATGGAGCGGGGGAACCAATTTTGTGCATCGTCACTTGGGGTGAATCTTTCAGTTTTGAAAGTAGGGCTACTCTTTAGGCCCGAATCCGACAGCTAACCTCGTAAGCGTTTAGAGAGGAGGTTTACTTTGTGTTGTTCATTTCGAACACTAAGTAGAGCTTAGTGTTCTTTTTTTGATAAATTAATGGTAAATTTTTACAGAAAAGAGGAATGGCTATGTTAGATGTTGTAATGATCGGGATTTTTGTTGTGTTAGTCGCATCGATGGTAAGTCTTGCAAGTTGGTCAGATAAAGTTGTGAAAGAAGGGAAGCAATCATGACGGTTGCCTTATCGGTTATTGTTGCAGCAATTACGGTGTACTTAGTGTATGCATTATTAAATCCAGAAAAGTTTTAATTAGGGGGAATCATTCATTATGATTTGGGTCGCAGTTGTTATTACCATGCTGTTGTTTATTCTTGTGGCAAAGCCAATGGGGATTTATTTAGAGAAAGCCTTTCAAGGTAGTAAAAAGTTAGATAAAGTATTCGGGCCTTTTGAAAAACTTATTTTTAAAATTACGGGTGTAAAAGAATACAATCAAACGTGGAAACAGTACGCATTGTCATTAGTTTTATTAAATGGATTTATGATTGTTGTCGTATATTTCATTTTCAGACTACAAGGAGTATTGCCATTAAATCCAGCACACATTGAAGGGATGGAGCCTACGCTTGCTTTTAATACAGCAATTAGTTTTATGGCTGATACAAACTTACAGCATTATAGCGGTGAAAATGGTTTATCGTATTTATCACAATTAATCGGAATTACATTTTTAATGTTTGCAGCACCAGCAACGACGTTAGCACTTGTAATGGCGTTTATAAGAGGGCTTGCTGGGAAGGAACTCGGTAACTTTTTCGTTGATTTTACGAGAGCACTAACGAGAGTATTTCTTCCTATCGCATTTATTGCGGCACTAGTCTTTGTCGCACTTGGCGTACCACAAACGTTAGACAGTGCAGTTACAGCACAAACAATCGATGGGGCAAAGCAAAGTATATTACGTGGGCCTGTTGCATCATTCGTGTCCATTAAGGAACTCGGAAATAACGGCGGTGGATTTTTCGGAGCAAACTCTACGCACCCTTTTGAAAATCCAGGGCAAATGAGTAATATTTTACAAATGATGCTTATGATGTTATTGCCAACAGCACTTCCATTTACGTACGGACGAATGGTAGGAAATAAAAAACAAGGTCGTATCCTTTTCGTATCACTATTCATGGTGTTTTTACTAGGATTTATAACGATTACTACATCTGAATTACATGGGAATCCAGCGTTAAATGGAATGGGCATCGAACATGTACAAGGGAGTACAGAAGGAAAAGAAGTACGATTTGGAACAGTATTTTCTTCCCTATACGCAACAGTGACGACAGCTGCTGAAACAGGAGCCGTTAATACGATGCATGATACGTTAACACCAATTGGCGGGTTAGTACCACTCGTAAATATGATGTTAAATACAGTGTATGGCGGAGTTGGGGCAGGTTTTGTGAACATTATTATGTATGCGATTATCGCAGTCTTTATATCTGGATTGATGGTTGGACGGACACCAGAGTTTTTAGGTAAGAAAATTGAAGGTAAGGAAATGAAATTAATTGCGGTAACGATACTATTTCATCCACTGCTTATTTTAGGGTTTTCAGCATTAGCTCTTTCAACAAGTTTAGGAACGGATGCCATTTCTCATTCTGGTTTCCACGGTTTAACGCAAGTGGTATATGAATATACATCGTCAGCTGCGAATAACGGATCTGGATTTGAAGGGTTAGCGGATAATACACCGTTTTGGAATATTACAACTGGCTTAGTTATGTTTTTAGGGCGCTATTTCAGTTTAATTACGATGCTAGCTGTTGCAGCTTCATTGAAAGAAAAGACGGTAGTACCAGAAACAGTCGGAACGTTCCGTACGGATAATAGTTTATTTGGCGGCATTTTCATCGGAACAATTGTAATTGTCGGTGCATTAACATTCTTCCCGATGTTAGTACTCGGCCCAATTGCAGAATTTCTTACATTGAAGTAATGGAGGGTAAATGATGAGACCGGTAGTAGTAAAAGAAAAGAGAGTAAATGATTCACAAATACATGCTGTAGAAGATGAAGTTAGACAAGCGAAAACGATGGATCGTGATATCGTGAAACATGCGATGAAACAATCCTTTGCGAAATTGAATCCGAAAGTCATGATAAAGAATCCGATTATGTTTGTTGTAGAAATTGGATTTATCATTACGTTCATTTTATCGTTTCTTCCAAGTCGTTCTAGTAGTGTACCAGGATGGTTTAATATAACAGTTTCTCTCATTCTATTATTTACAGTTTTATTTGCTAACTTTGCAGAAGCGTTAGCGGAAGGACGGGGGAAAGCGCAAGCCGATTCTTTAAAACAGTCGAAGAAAGATGTGTTTGCAAATGTTGTAAAAGAAACTGGAAACATTGTTCAAGTTTCAGCAACTGATCTGAGAAAAGATGACGTTGTTATTGTAAAACAAGGAGAAATGATTCCGAGTGATGGAGAAGTCATAAAAGGATTAGCGTCTGTTGATGAATCTGCGATTACAGGGGAATCGGCTCCTGTAATAAAAGAAGCGGGCGGTGATTTTTGTTCCGTGACAGGTGGAACGATGGTCGTAAGTGATGAGATTACAATTGTCATTACGAGTAATCCTGGTGAATCATTTATTGATAAAATGATTTCGTTAGTAGAAGGAGCTGCTCGTCAAAAAACGCCGAATGAGATTGCCTTAAATACAGTATTAACGAGTTTAACGCTTATTTTCTTAATCGTTGTTGTGACGTTGCCGATTTTTACAAACTATTTAGGGTTTCAAATTGATACAGCTGTACTTGTAGCGTTGTTAGTTTGTTTAATTCCAACGACAATTGGTGGTTTATTATCAGCAATTGGTATTGCCGGGATGGACCGGGTGACAAAGTTCAATGTGTTAGCGATGTCGGGTAAAGCAGTAGAAGCTGCGGGTGATATTAATACAATCATTTTAGATAAAACAGGTACGATTACTTTCGGGAACCGAATGGCACATACATTGCTTCCTGTAGGAAATGAGACGATTGAGCAAGTAGGGAAATGGGCTGCGATTAGTTCAGTCTTAGATGAAACACCAGAAGGTCGATCAGTTATAGAATATGTAAAAACGAAATCTATATCATATAATCGAGAAATTGCAGAACAAGGTGAATTTGTTCCGTTTAAAGCAGAAACGAGAATGAGTGGTGTTGATTTACAGGACGGAACGAAAGTGAGAAAAGGTGCTGTAGGTAGCGTAATTGAATGGGTTAGGTCACAAGGTGGAACGATTCCGAAAGATGTAAATCAAAAAGCAGATTCCATTTCCAAAGAGGGCGGGACACCACTTGTAGTTGCAGTGAATAATCGTATTTACGGTTTAATTTATTTAAAGGATACAGTAAAGCCAGGTATGCGTGAGCGTTTTGAACAATTGCGCCAAATGGGGATTAAAACGGTTATGTGTACAGGTGATAACCCGTTAACAGCAGCAACGATTGCAAAAGAAGCAGGGGTAGATGAGTTTGTTGCTGAGTGTAAGCCAGAAGATAAAATTGCGGTTATTAAAGCAGAGCAAGATAAAGGGAAACTTGTAGCGATGACGGGTGATGGTACAAATGATGCGCCGGCATTAGCGCAGGCTGACGTTGGATTAGCGATGAATAGTGGTACGACAGCTGCGAAAGAAGCAGCGAATATGATTGATTTAGATTCGAACCCGACAAAAATTATTGAGGTTGTAGGGATTGGTAAGCAATTGTTAATGACGCGTGGTGCGTTAACGACGTTTAGTATTGCGAACGATATTGCAAAATATTTTGCAATCATTCCAGCAATGTTTACACTTGCGATTCCGCAAATGGAAGCATTAAACATTATGAAATTAACATCACCGCTGTCAGCGATTTTATCAGCATTAATATTTAACGCTGTTATTATTCCGTTACTTATTCCATTGGCGATGAAAGGTATCGCATATAAACCGATGAGTTCGAATGCACTATTGGGCCGAAACCTACTTATTTATGGGCTTGGTGGAGTGATTGTACCGTTCATTGGAATTAAAGTAATTGATATAATTGTCGGCTTGTTCATATAAGGAAGAGGGGAAAAAGATGGAGAAGAAACAAAGTATACTATCACCAATCATCCGTATTACTTTTACATTTTTAGTGTTGTGCGGCCTTGTATACCCGCTTATTGTAACTGGTATTGCACAAGCAGTAATGAAGGATAATGCGGATGGAAGTCTAATATATAATGATAAAAACGAAGTGATTGGTTCTACATTAATCGGTCAAAATTTCACAGATCCACGTTATTTTCATGGGCGTGTTTCTAGTATTGAATATAAAGCAGAAGCATCAGGGTCTAATAACTATGCACCATCTAATCCGGATTTAGAGAAACGAGTAGAGAAAAGTGTTGAAGAGTGGAAGAAACAAAACCCAACTGTTCCGGTAACAGAAGTGCCGATTGATCTAGTGACGAATTCAGGTTCAGGGCTAGATCCTGATATTAGTCCGCAGGCAGCTTCTGTGCAGGTGGATCGTATCTCTAAATTAACGAAAATTCCGAAAGAAACATTAGGTCAATTGATTAAAGATCAAACGGAAGGTGCTGCACTTGGCTTATTTGGAGAGAACCGCGTAAACGTTTTAAAGTTAAATTTAGAATTGCAGAAACTACTGAAACAGTAACAGTGCTACCTCAATCTAACGGATTGAGGTAGCGTTGTTTCGAAAGGAAGGTTGTGAGTGTTTTGTATGCGGATGACTATAAACCAACTTTTCAAAGGCGAACACCAGAAGAGTATTTAGAATATATTCGTCAGCAAAACCGCGGGAAGTTAAAGTTATATGTAGGAGCGGCTCCAGGAGTAGGAAAAAGTTATAAAATGCTCTTTGATGCCAGAGAGATGAAAAAGGAAGGTACGGATATTGTAATTGGTTTAATTGAAACGCACGGGAGAAAAGAGACGGAAGACGCAATTGCTGATTTAGAAAAAGTTCCTTTAAAAGAAATAGAGTATAAAGGGAAAGTATTTTATGAACTCGATGTGGAAGGAATTATAAAACGTGCACCGCAAGTCGTTGTTGTGGATGAACTTGCGCATAGCAATATTCCTGGATCTAAAAATAAGAAACGTTATATGGATGTACAGGAATTGCTAGATGCCGGTATATCCGTCTTATCAGCTTTTAATATTCAACATTTAGAAAGCGTTCATGACATTGTAGCTCAAATTACAAATGTAAAAGTAAGAGAACGTATTCCAGATTTTATTTTACAAAAAGCAAATGAAATTCAACTTGTTGATGCAACACCCGAGGTATTAAGGAAGAGATTAATAGACGGGAAGATATATAAAGAAGAAAAAATAGAGCAAAGCTTACAAAATTTCTTCACGCTTAATAATTTAGGGGCACTAAGAGAATTATCACTTCGGGAAGTTGCCGATGATATGGACGAGAAAATTAGTCAAACCGTTATAGAACCGATTGGCGTGAAAGAAAAAATTCTCGTTTGTGTACAATACAGTTCAACAGCAGAGAAGTTAATAAGACGGGGATGGCGCATGGCGGATCGGTTAAACGCTGAATTGTATGTCTTAAACGTAGAAAGGGAAAATATAGAGTCTCTTGCAGCAGGGAAAAAGCAAACGATTGAAGAGTGGAAGTCGCTAACGAATCAATTTGATGCGAGTTTTGTTTTAGAAGAGGCAAAAGGAAGAAAGCCAGCGGATGTTATTATTGAAGTCGCGAAAAGACTACAAGTAACGCAAATTTTACTCGGACAATCAGCAAGAACAAGGTGGGAAGAAATTCGAAAAGGTTCAATTGTAAATGAAATTATGAGAGAAACGAAGTATATTGATATTCATATCGTTGCAGATCAAAGAGTTTAGAATAGAGACCATCTATAGGTCTCTATTTTGCTTTTTGTACAGCCTGAAAACGTAGCATTTTCATTGCGCATAAAATGATAAATAGAAATGTAATTGCACCTAGGAAGAAAATCCAAAAGTAATTTTGATTAAATACAAGAAATCCACCTACAAGTGGCCCTGTGCTCATACCGAGATAGCGTATGAAGTTATACATACCGATGGCTGTTGCGCGTTCTTGTACGAATTCTTCCGTTAATAAAGTAGTGTGAGTTGGCATAGAAAGTCCCATACTAAAACCGTATAAAGATGTAACGATAATGATGAATGAGATATTGATGCTATATGTGAAAGAGAATAAAGTGACACATATAATATTGAAGAAACTAGTGATGAATAAAGCTTGCTTTGTTGTGAGGCATTTTTGCAAAAGCTTGTAGCAATAACTTCCTAACATAATAGAAAGGGACATCGGTACAAATATAAGACCAATTTTACTTGCAGTTAAGTGAAATGAATTTGTTAAAATGTTTGGTAAAAAAACGAGGAAGCAAAAGTAAATACAAAATTGAATGAAGCCAATAAGATTAATAGAAAATCCAGTTTTATTTTTTAAGATAAACCAGTAACTCTTTTTTGCTTGCGGTTGCTTAATTACAGTTGGTTTTGTTTCTGGAAGTAGTGAAATGTTTATAATTAATAAGAGAATGCCAAGTGTAGATAAAAATAAAAATACGTATAAATGGCCATTTATACTGCCGAGATAACCACCTATAAGAGGGCCAATTGCAGGTGCGAGAGCAAGTAACATTTGATACAGGCTCATCGCTTCTCCGCGTTCTTTTCCTTCAAATAAATCACCAATAATCGTTGCTGCAACTACAGGGATAGCTGCTATTCCTATAGCTTGAACAGCCCTGAAAAATAGAAAAAAATAAACGTTCGCCGAAAAAGCACATCCGATTGAACCAATTGTACTAATGATTAAACTAGGGATAAGGACATATTTTCTCCCTTTTGTATCAATTAAAGGTCCGTATATGAGCTGCATAATTGCAAGAACGAATGTGAATAGTGAAACTGTTAAATTTACTAGATAAAGAGAAGTGTGAAAAGAAGCTTGAATCATAGGCAAGATAGGTGTGTAAATATTTTGAGCGAAGGAACCGAGTAAGGCACTCATACAGACAACATATAAAATGAAATGTAGTTTGGATTTTTTCATCATGTTAACCTCCTTGTTATTTAGTTTCCCGGGAAACTAAATTTATTTTAACATGATTTTCTCACTTGTAAATATGAAAAAATGATTTTAAAATGGTATATAGTTAAATTGTTTCTTTGGAAACTTAGGGGGCGAACGGATTGGAACGTACAATGAAACAAATGGAAATACTTTCGGACATTCGTACACTTTTGCATAAAAAAGAAGAACATTCGAAAGGGCAAAATGAGAAGTTTCTTCGTGAGACAGGTATAAGTGGTATGTCTTTATCTGAATTACATGTGATCGAGTGTATCGGAAAAAATGCTCTGATGAATGTAACTGCTATTACGACAGAAATGGGAATGACAAAGGGTGCAATCTCTAAAATTTGTACAAAGTTGTTTCAAAAGCAATTCGTTGAGAAGATGCAAATGTTAGATAATCAAAAAGAAATTTTCTTTCGCTTAACGGAAAGCGGAAATGAAATATATAAAGCTCATGATAAATTGCATAAACAAGCTGAAGAAAAGTGGCTGCTACTGTTAGATGGATATACGGAAGAAGAGCAAAATTTTATTCAAAGGTTTATAAAGGATGTCTCCAAACATCTGGAAATATAATTGGAAGAAAAAACTCCTTTATTTCAAGCCTTTTGAATATAATTTCTAAAAAAACTCATATATAATAGAGAAAGATACTTAACATAGTGAATAATTAAAGAGTCAATATATAAAGAGGAGAGAATAACATGCTTGAAAATACGGGATTAGTATTAGAAGGCGGCGGTATGCGTGGTGTATATACGGGCGGGATATTAGAATATTTTATGGAACAAGATTTATATTTTCCATATGTAATTGGTGTATCAGCCGGTGCTTGTCATGCAGCGTCGTATCTTTCCAGACAAAGAAATAGAAATAAAACAGTAAATATTGATTATGCATCACACCCACAATATTTATCGTATAAAAATTTATGGAGAAAACGCCAATTGTTTGATATGGAGTTCATTTTTCATGAAATTCCAGAAAAACATGTCCCGTTTGACTTTGAAACATATTTTAATAGTCCAGAGCGTTTCCTTGTAGGTACAACAGATTGTGAAACAGGACAGTCTGTTTATTTTGAAAAAGAGGGAACGAATGATGATGCACTAAATTTATTACAAGCATCTAGTTCATTACCTTTCATTGCACCTGTAGTAAATTACCGTGGTAAGCAGTTATTAGATGGCGGGATTTCGGATCCGATTCCAGTTCGTAAAGCGCAAGAAGATGGATTTAAAAAATCAGTCGTTATTTTAACGAGAAATCAAGGTTATGCTAAGAAAAAATCAAAGTTTGGATGGGTGGCAGCGAAAGCTTATAAAAAATATCCGAAACTTGTTAATACGATGTTGAATCGTTATGAAGTATATAATGAAACACTTCACTACATTGAAAAAGAAGAGCAAGCTGGGAACTTATTTGTTATTCGTCCAGAAGTACAGCTTCAAGTAGATCGTATGGAAAAAGATACGGCAAAACTACAAAATCTATATGAGCAAGGCTATGAAGATGCAAAGAGACAGTTTGCAAATTTACAGTCGTTTTTACAAAAATAAGTATTAGGCTGTGGAGAAGAGTTTCTCCGCAGCCTTTTTATATTGCTTTTAAAAAGATGTATAAATGTTTAAGTGTTTAAAGAGTTTGTAAAACATCTGGTTTTCTTATTGAGGAGCATTCGATTGAACGATACTATGACGATGTAGCACCACTAAATTATTCATTTAAGAGGTGATTGTTAATGAAGGGAAAAGTTTTTACAATTACAACTTTCGTGTTATTAGCAACAGTGATCTCAACCAGTGCCTTCTACTCAACTTTAAGCGTTAATAAAAGTGATAATCTATTATCTTATAGAGCCCAAACTACTACGAATCAAAATGCATCCCGCTGTTCAGTAGCGATTTCTTTTATTAATTCAAATGGGAGTTATACATATATTGAAAGTGCCTCGGATAAATTAGGATCCCATGAATTTGGGAGAGCTAATGATAGCGGCATTTTTAGGGATTACAGCGATAGTGAACGGTCTTTTACTTCTTGCATTGAAAGTAGCTCGTTTGATTGTTGCAAAAGGAAAGTAGCGCATCGAATTTCGATGCGCTACTTTTTTATGTATAAAAAAATCCCTCTTTATGAGGGATTTTAATGTGGTAAGAAAATTAATTGATAAGCGAACAAGATTCCGAATACATACACAAGTGGGTGAACAGAACGGAATTTACCTTTTGCCACTTTCATAAGTGGGTATGAAATAAATCCAAGTGCGATACCTGTTGCGATACTTGATGTAAGTGGCATGCTTAAGATTACTAAGAATGCTGGGAATGCTTCATCAAATGCGTCCCAATCGATGTGGCGAACTGATCCCATCATAAGACTACCAACGATAATTAATGATGGTGCAGTAATAGCTGATACGCCAGAAACAGCACTTACTAATGGTCCGAAGAATGCTGCTAGTGCGAATAGAACAGCTACTGTAACAGTCGTTAAACCAGTACGACCACCAGCTGCAACACCAGCAGATGATTCAATGTAAGCTGTTGATGGTGTTGTTCCGAACATAGAACCGATTGTTGCTGAGAATGAGTCAGATAGAAGAGCTCGTCCAGCTTTTGGAAGCTTTCCGTCTTTCATAAATCCACCTTGTTGAGCTACGCCAAGTAATGTACCTGTTGTATCGAATAATGTAACAAGGAAGAATGAAAATACAACGCCGTACAATCCGTAGTTAATTACATCAGATACAGCAGTAATTGGATTTGAAACGATAATTCCTTCTGGTAATCCAGGCATTGATGTAACACCGTTTGAGAATGTTAATTGTCCTGTGAAGAAAGCGATAATACCAGTTAATAGCATTCCGATAAATAGTGCACCATTTACATTTAAAGACATAAGGACAATTGTAATTCCAAGTCCAGCTAATGCTAGTAGAACTGGAGCAGAGTGAAGATCACCAAGTCCAACTAAGTTTGCTTCATTTTTTGTAACGATACCTGTTAAACGTAAACCGATAAAGGCAATGAAAAGGCCGATACCAGCAGTAATTGCATGTTTTAAGTTTTCAGGAATTGCTTCCATTAATTTTGTACGGAAAGAAGTGAATGATAACAAAATTAAGATCATACCTGCTACGAATACAGCAGAGAATGCAATTGCGAAAGTCATGCCTTCATGAGCTTTTACAACAGAATAAGAGAAGTAAGCATTTAATCCCATACCTGGTGCAATTGCGATTGGTAAGTTTGTAAAGATCGCCATAAATAATGTTCCGACAACAGCAGCGATAATTGTTGCTGTAAATGCTTGTTCAAATGGAACACCTGCATCCCCAAGGATAACAGGGTTTACCACAATGATATATGCCATTGTTAAGAAGGTAATAATACCTGCCATAATTTCAGTTTTAATAGAAGTTTTATGTTTTGAAAGGTTAAACATATAAACATCCTTTCTGTTTACGAATAATTTTCACAACAGTTATATATAATATTCGTTTTTTAACTATTTTGCAATAGTTTTACTTAAAAAGTTTACAACAATTCATATTTTGTGTCTTAAATTCGAATATTAATCGTAACATGATGTGTGAATTTCAGTTTTTATTGTGCGCATTATAAGGAAAAGGAGTTGAAAGAAGCTATGCCACAGCAAAAAAACTTTGTAACAATGCCTGCGCAACATCAAAATAAACAGCCTGGTCTTGAATCGTTAATGAATCCACTTCCGCAGTTTGAAGATCCAAATTATAAAGGAAGTGAAAAGTTAAAAGGAAAGAATGTATTAATTACAGGTGGAGATAGCGGAATTGGACGAGCTGTTTCCATTGCTTTTGCAAAAGAAGGTGCAAATATTGCGATTGCGTATTTAGATGAGGAGGGAGATGCAAATGAGACGAAACAATATGTTGAGAAAGAAGGTGTAAAGTGTGTATTGTTGCCAGGTGATTTAAGTAATGAACAGCATTGTAAAGATATTGTACAAGAGACTGTCCGGCAGCTAGGTAGTTTACATGTTTTAGTAAATAATGTCGCGCAGCAATATCCGCAGCAAGGACTAGAATATATTACAGCAGAACAGCTAGAAAAGACTTTTCGTATTAACATTTTTTCTTATTTTCACGTTACGAAAGCAGCACTTTCTCATTTAAAGCAAGGGGATGTCATTATAAATACGGCGTCTATCGTTGCGTATGAAGGAAATGAAACTTTAATTGATTATTCCGCAACGAAAGGAGCAATCGTAGCTTTTACAAGATCACTTTCTCAATCGTTAGTGCAAAAAGGGATTCGTGTAAATGGTGTTGCGCCAGGACCAATTTGGACACCACTTATCCCATCGAGCTTTGATGAGAAGAAAGTCTCTCAGTTCGGGAGCAATGTTCCGATGCAAAGACCTGGTCAACCATATGAACTAGCGCCAGCATACGTATACTTAGCGTCTGGGGATTCATCCTATGTTACCGGGCAAATGATACATGTAAATGGGGGCGTTATTGTAAATGGATAGTTTTCATTTATAAGAGCAAAGTAAAGTTAATTCCACTTATTATAGTGAGCGCTAGGGGGGATTATAGATGAAAAAGTTATGTTTCGTCATACTATTATTTTTCATCCTACCGGTTAGTGCTTTTGCTGATACAGATCATTTAATATTAGTGAATCTTACGACAAACCAGTTGTCTTTTTTTGAAAATGGAAATTATACAAAAACATTCCCCGTAACAACTGGAAGAGATCGTACGCCTACGCCTGAAGGTAATTTTTGTATTATAACTAAATATAAAAATAAAGAATACCATCGGAAAAAAATAGCTGGGGGTGCACCGAATAACCCTCTTGGTACGAGATGGCTTGGGCTAGATAAGAATGAATATGCGATTCATGGGACAAATCGGGAATGGACGATTGGAAGTAGGGAATCAAATGGCTGTATTCGCATGCATGACAGGGATATACAGTGGTTATATGACCGAGTCCAATTACAGACAAAAGTAATCATTTCTCGTTTTCATACGAGTCCCGAATATGAAGCGAATAAGCTTGGTTACCGCGTTGTGAGTTGGAGTGGTCGTAAAATAGAAGAAGAACAAATTGGTATACTTACGTTAGTAGACCGTGCCGATATATATTGGCAAGAACCAAATGGGCAGTTAACGAAAGTGAAAACAGTATTGCCGAACGAAAGATATGCAGTGTACTCAAAACGAAAAGATGGAGTATATTATATAGGAAACAATTTGTATATTGTGGATGAAACAGGAGAAAAAATTCGTTATGAGCAAATTCCTACTTCGACTTTAAGTAATATATATAAACGGAAATATAATATTCCGTAATGGCTACCGTATTATAGACGGTAGCTTATTTCTACTTCGAGTTTAACTGCAACTATTGTATTTTACTGAATATAATACAGTACAGATAGGGGGGCGGTTACATTATGAAAAGTGAATTTGCTTTTAAAATTTTCTTAGTAACGACCTGTTTATTTATCGTGTATTTGTATGCGTTTCTCGTTTTTTCTTTTTATGTTCCATATGTTGATTTAATATTGTTCTTCGGATTTATTTGGGCATTTGTGAAAGCAAGAGAAGGAGAGAAGAGTATATATCGGCGCATTACCTTATGTGGGACAGTTGTTCTCGTTATTTTGTACTTTTTTATCATGCATGATTTTTGGAGAGGAATGTAAAAAAGCATACGAGTAATCGTATGCTTTTTTTGTTTAATATTTTGGCTTAAAAGTATGACAACAAGTTTCTACACTCGTTGCCACAGAACTTTCTAGCGTCTCGTTTGTTAAAACTGCGCCTGTATATGAATCATTTGTATTCGAACTAGATTCTTGTGCATCTGGTTGAACAATGATTGCACTTGCTTGACAAAAGTTACCTTGTCCCCAAAATGAGCAATTGGAAACAGAACATTTCACTTCTGGCATAAAACCCCCTCCTTATACATTAGTTTGGGATTTTACGCCCATTTCATGTGTAGAAG
This sequence comes from Bacillus sp. N5-665, assembly GCF_022637375.2. Taxonomy (NCBI): domain Bacteria; kingdom Bacillati; phylum Bacillota; class Bacilli; order Caryophanales; family Bacillaceae; genus Bacillus; species Bacillus sp. N5-665. The sequence continues at coordinate 4,757,507 of NZ_CP093325.1, read as the reverse complement.
GAGTTTCCTTTTCTCGTTATTTTTTCGTTTGCTCAAGCCATTCTTTTAATTTGTCTTCCGGTTGTTCACCACTAATACGGCTTACTTCTTTGCCATCTTTAAAGTGAATGATTGTTGGAGTTCCTTTAATTTTATATTCATCCCAAGGAACATCTAGTTTTTCAATATCCATAACTTTCATATCAACGTTCAAGTCTTTAGCCATTGGTACTACGACAGGAGATAGCTTTTGACAATGAACGCAAGATGTTTGATAAAAGTATACTGTTTCTTCTTTGTTCTCTTTTAAATTCTTTTGAAGATCTGAAAGAGAGATTTTGTTTGTATAGTAGTCAGGGCCATTTGTCTTACTATCAGTAGCATTATCAATTTTTTGGCTAGTAGCGTTTTTTTCTTCCATTTGTGTGACAGCGAAAATTGCTGCAAACAAGGCGATAATAATACCACCAAATATAAGCATTTTTTTCATTTTTTCATCTCCTTATTTGTTTTTTATTACAATAAAACTACAAACAGCGATTGTAATAAAGCCGATAAGTGCTAAAAACGGGATTGTAATAAAACCAAACCAGTTTATGAATTCTCCGGTGCAAGGTACACGTCCGCAAGCTGCTCCAGCAGCTGAAAATGCTGCGACTTTTTGAATTGCGTAGTGATATAAAGAAATACAAGCACCAATACTTGCAATTGGTAAAGAATAACTTGCGATGCGATAATCTTTCTTTGCTACAGCTATACCAAGCCATAAAACGAATGGATACATAAAAATACGTTGATACCAACAAAGTACACAAGGCTCAAATTTCATGATTTCAGAAAAATAAAGACTTCCTAGTGTAGCGATAAAAGAAGCTCCCCACGCGGTAAGTAAAGCATATTCTTGCTTTTTTTCTCGTCCCATATTTTATACCTCTCTTATAATAGTTACATACTAAATTATAGTATGAAGTGGCACAGAAAAGAAAGAAAAAATATGTTTATCAATAAAAGTTTTATAAGGAAAAACTTTTATTGATATCGATATTTAAAAAAGCGCCATTCTCCTGAAGAGAATAGCGCTATATTTTACATTTGAATTTGCTCTACTTCTTCTATATGTGACTTTTGGGATGCATGGTCAATATATTGAAATAGGAGCTGCAATTGTTTATCAACTTCTGACATTTCTTTACTGTATTGATAAGCGTGTAAAAAATGTTCAATACGCTTAGAAAATAGTTGATCGTTCGTTTGAACCATAAGAACGAGTAATTTATCCCAATTACAGCTATACGTGTAATAGAGAGCTTTGTCATAGTCGTTATATGTTTGCACTGTGTACCCTCCTTACTGAGGAGTTATATATAGTGTGTGACAAGTAAGGAGAAATACACTTGAAAGAATTTGTTAAGAAAAAAAGTGAATGAAAAGAAAAAACGAGGTGTATCCTCGTTTTTAAGCTTTTGGCATTGGCGTAGGTGTTGGTTTTCCGTATCCTTCTTTATACTTATTGTCAATATAGTTGCGAATTTCCAGCGTTGATTTTCCTTTTTGTTTCATGGAAGCAGATTCAACTGCGATTTCTAGGCAATTGACACAAGTCGTTGCGTGGGAATCCCAAACAACTTCACCATTCTTTTTAATTTCACGAATAAAGCAGTTTTTATTATTTTTATGTCCTACACTCTCACCACAACCGCAGTAACATGGAATCCAATCTAATAGCTCTGCATTTTGCCCAGCGACAGTGTAGATATCTTTCATTTGTGGATCAAGCTTGTCTAGGAAGGTAGGAAGTGTGTCGACTCCTTTTGTTTTTTCTTGAATGTCAGCTTGCTGAGTATGCGATGCGTGGTCATGCTCTTCTTTTGATTCAGATGATTTCTTTTCATTTGTACTAGTGCTTCCGCAACCAGCAAGAATTAAACTCAGTACTGCAAGTAAAGAAAATACATATTTCTTCATACGCTTGTCCCCTTTACAAATGTATTAATCAAATTGTATCAGACTAAAACACCTAGGGAGAAGCTTTTTTTGAACGATTTTTGAAGTGCCATCGTAGTGAATGAAATAGAAATAAAATTGGGATATAGGCGTATACAATATATAAGCCAGCTTGAGATAGTACTGTATTTAATGTGTTGATACTTTCACGGTTTGTAAAAAATAAGGACGAAATAAAGATAGCTGCGATAAAAAATGGCAGTGTGATTTTAAAAGGTATGTGAAAAGATTTTTTACTAATGCAACAAGAAGACCAAATGGTTAAACAAAGATTAGGTAAAATAATAAGATACCATATGAAAATAATGATGTACTCAAACCTTTGAATAAAAGGCACCTTAATAATTTTTAGCATCGTTAAGGTTGGCCAAATTGTATGATGTAGTTGCCCTTGGCTATAGTACATAAGGGAAACGATGGCTAATATTACGTAGAGGAGCGTCGTAAAAGCAATACCACCATGTGCCCATTTATTTAACGATTTTCCTTTTTTAATAAATGGATAAAAAACAAGGATTGCTTCAAATCCGAGAAATTCTAATGCAGATGCTTTCGCTGCAGTTAAAATGTCTAAAGGTGAATGAGTTAGAATTGGAAAGATGTTACGAACATGCGCATATTTCATTGGGAAAACTAAGAAGAACAGGACGAAAATCGGTATTATGACGCCCCAAAAACATATTCCTGTTACAGAACGAAAGCCGCCTCTAATTATGTAATAAGCTACAAGTAAAAATAGTAAAGTTAATTTCCACGGTTTAATTGTAGGAAAGACCCAAACTTGAATAACTTCAATATATGTACGAAGAACAGTAAGGCAAAATAATAGAAGATATGCCGCAAAGCATACGGAAAAAAATGTTCCAATCCACTTTCCGAAACATGTCGTATGGATATTCATTAAATCATTATCTTTTTCTAACATTTTCAGCATACAAAATAATACGATATGAGTTGCAATACCAGCGATAATAAGAGAAATCCAAGAGTCATAACCGGCAAATTGCGCAATAATCCTTTGGTATCCTAACACCCCTACTCCAATTTGAAGAGAGTGTAATAGAAGGAATGTGAAATACGGGGAAACTGTATGTGTTTTATCTTGTCCAGTCATGATAGCACCTCACTATTCTCCGATACCAGATTGTATGACATTAATCTTTACATTGACAGCAACGTCTACGTTAGGATACATATCTTGAATTTGTTTCATGCTCCATTTTCTTGAATGACTACGAATTTCTTCACGTATACCGATTGGATCGATTTTTTTTTCTTGGAATGTTTGTATTAATTCGTTTAAATCCTTCTCAAGTGTTTTTTCTACATGTCTTTTTACGTAAGTTACATTTTCACTCTTTGATAAATCAAGCCAACTAGGAGCATTTTTTATGAGTCCATTTAATTTTAAGTGTATGTTAACTTTCGGAATATCACCGTTTGGTGAAAGAGAACATACACTTTTTCCAGATAAGTTTTGAGTAGCAATCAATCCTTTATGTTTACCTTGACGTATCGGAACTTCGTAACGCCCATTTTTCGTTGGATTAATGAGTAATTTAAATAAAAAAGACCTTTTCTTATCTGTATACATAGCCACTTTATCCTTTTTTAAAAAAGCTAGTCCTTTAATGGAAGCAGATTTGTCTTCTGATACTTGAATGTAAGGAAGAAATGGATCGCATCCAGATGAATAGAAGTTATATAAAAAAATATTTAAAGCTGTCCGCGGGATTGTCTCGTTTTTTATATTTTGCTCCAGTAAATCAGATAGATAAAGTGATCCATTTGTTCTGACATGTTTAAGTAATTCTTCTGCTGAACCATCTACAAGCGCTAGTTGTACATCTCGTCCAATGTTAGGATCACGTTGTAAGTTGTTAATAACATCTCCAAGTCCATGTTCACCAAATGCTTTTCCAAATAGGACAACACGCATTTGACCTACGGCAATCGTATGTGGCGATTTGGCGTTTAGAAGGGAAGATATAGTTTCAATTGTACCTGCATGGGTTGATTGAGTTTCTGGTTTAGATTGTACGCCTTTTGTGTAATCGGGATATAAAATTGTCCCGCGAAATTTTTTATCTTTTATTATATCGAATCCACCTACGTGAATCATTCGCTGTGTATCAACTATATTTGCTTCTGTACAACCAGATTGAAAAATTAAAATGATAATGAAAAAGCAGAATAAAATATTTTTCATTTTTCCTCACCGTCGTGTTTTTCTTTCGCTTTGTTTGGATCATAGCGCCATTTCTTTTTTGGTCTTAGAAAAGAAGCACGTCCTGCAGTTTGACTAAATGGAAGGCGAAGGAGTCCTTCAGCTGTACCTAACCCGCGAAATGGGTATAAAGGTAATAAATAAGGTGATCCAAGTGATTTTAAGCGAATTAAATGAGCCAATATGAATACAAATCCGACGATAAGCCCTACACCTCCAAATGCTCCAGCTAAAATGATGAGAGGGAAGCGTAATATCCGGATAGTAGAAGACATTTTTACTGTTGGTGTTGTAAAAGAAGCTAGTGCAGACAACGCAACAGCAATTAATAAGATGGTGCTCGTTAAAGCAGCCTCAACAGATGCTTGCCCAATTACAATGCCGCCAACAATACCAATCGTTTGGCCGACTTTAGTCGGTAAACGCGCCCCAGCTTCGCGCAGTAATTCGATTGTAATTTCTAAAAAAAGTGCCTCCAAAACAGGTGGAAATGGTACGTTGGCTCTAGAATAAATAATAGGGCCGAGTAAATCTGCTGGAATCATTTGATAGTGATACGTTAATACAGCTGTATAAATAGCTGATGAAAATAGAGAGAATGCTGCTCCAAAAAAACGAACTAATCTAAGAAATGACCCTGCTATCCATGGTAAATAATAGTCTTCTGGAGAGACGAAGAAATCGAGTAGTGTTGCGGGTCCAGCTAATGCATATGGTGAACCGTCTGTTAAAATGACGACTCCTCCATTCAGTAATGCATAAACGGATCGATCTAAACGCTCTGTAGGTAGTAAAACAGGGAATGGGGAGTTACTATTATCACTAATAAACTGTTCAATCATAGTTGCATCAAAAGGGTAATCAAAATCAATATCTTGTAGGCGTTGCATTGCGGTGTTCACATGCTGTTCATTTGTAATATCCGCCATATAAGCGACTACAATCTTTGTTTTCGAAATAGAGCCAACGGAAAGCTCCTTGAAAACTAATTGCTCTGTTACAATGCTTCGGCGAAGTAAATGTATATTCGTATCAATATTCTCAACGAATCCAATTTTGGGACCGATGACACTATATTCATTTTCTGTGTCGTTATATAATCGTGTACCTAAAGCTAAACTTTCAGCACGAATCAGTGCATATTCGGCTGTTTGGGAATCAACTTTTAGCTGCAAGAGTACATGGCCACCTAATAGTTTTTCACGTATATCATCAATAGAAGGATTGATGATAATCTCCTCAAGTGTGACGATATTTGCTATGTCATTTATATTTTGAATGCGATCTAATTCTTTTTTGATAGGTGTTAAAATGAATCGATTGATAATAAGTGATTCTACTGTGGATTTATAATAAAACAAACATAATGCCCCATCCTCTATGACATTATAAGAGGAAAAATCGCTGGATTCTTTCATAGTGTGGATGAATTCTGGAACAGAGCAAACGGATTGTTTCTTCTTTTTAGATGATAAACGAAACATTTTCTCACCCCTGACATACATCATTTACTTGTGTTAGTTTTTGGGAAAGACGGGAATTTATACTTGAAAATTGAAAGTTCATAAAGAAAAGGAAGAGTATTAAATATCTCTTCCTTTTTGGCATGTTAATTTGTGTTCTTTTCTTTAATAGACTTCACTAATTTAATCATTTCTGCTCGTATATCTTCTTTTTTCACGTTTAGTTTTTCTGCAATTTGCTTAATGTCCATTCCATCTCTTTTCATTTTTAGTACATCATCGAGAGGGGTATTACTTTTTTGAGAGATGATTGTTAATACTGTGAGTTGACGTAATCCGATATTATATTCTTTCATTTTTTGTTTGAGTCCGTCTGGTGTAGCTTTTTGCATATTTGCTAATTCTTGCAGCAGTGCTTTTTTCGTCTCTTTATTCATATGATGCTTTTTCAACTTACTTGGATCTACACCGAAATGCTGGGCTGTTTTCTCCCAAGATTTATTTTGTTTATAGTAAGCTAAAACGTCTTTTATTTCTTTTTTACTCATTTTTGCAATATGAGCAGCTTTCCAAATTTCATGTTTGTTATAGCCGAGCTTTTCGAGCGACTGCATTTCTTCTTCTGAAATAGGCTTATGATGATGGTGCAATGTTACTTCTTTTGGCGTGGTAGCGGAAGCAGAAGTAGGGAAGGTAGATATCCCACATAATAATGCTGCCATAGTCATACTTACTATGATTTTTTTGTACATATAAATTCCTCCTAGATGGATAATGTGGAAAACTGTACACATATCATTTCCATAAAATGTGAAATACTTGTGAACAAATGAAGTTTTTTTATTCACAGTATAAAATGACGTTTTTGGAAGTTTTCCAACATAAAACATTGATTAATAGTAAAAAACTAAGGTATAATCGAAATTGAAAATCAATATCAATAACAAATGTATACATATAGATGAAAATAAGGGAGAGAAAAATATGACTACATATACTTCCATCGCAAATGTGATTAAAGAAAGACGCTCTGTACGTACATTCACAGATAAAGCTGTAGATAACGAGTTATTAATTGAACTATTAAACGACGCAACGTGGGCACCGAATCATAAACACCGTGAACCATGGAATTGTAAATTATACATTGGAGAAGGTCGCAAAAAATTAGTAGATGCAGTATTAAACTCTTTCACAGAAGAAGAAAGATCGAAACGCGGCAAAATTTTATCAGATCGTTTCTTAAGCACGCCTGCACAAATTGTTGTTTATATTAATGAAGATCCACGTCAAATTCAACGCGACGAAGATTACGCTGCAACATGTGCATTTATGCAAAACTTCCAACTGCTTGCTTGGGAACGCGGATTAGGTTGTGTTTGGAAATCAGGCGGATTAAACTACAATCCATTATTTATAGAAGGACTTGGTTTAACAAGAGGTCAACGCATCGTTGGAATTCTTCACCTTGGCTATTTCGATAAAGCACCAGAAGGAAAAGCTCGTACACCGATTACGGAGAAGATGGAGATTATTGAAGGTTAATAGATGAGACATTCTCGTTTTTATGAGGATGTCTTTTTATTATGCAATCAATCCTCATGAAAGCAATGAGAGCGAACGTCGATAATAATAATTCATTTAGTTTCTTTTTGTTGTAAAATTAAGTGGGAATATTTTCAAGGATAAATATAAAAGATTGGATTGGGTGGGGAAAATGTATGAAAGTATAAAATATAATAAATACGAACTTCCAAAAATTTTTATCAGAAACGGAAAAGAATGCTTTTTTGATCCAATTAGAAAGAAACTAATTTTAATTACTCCAGAAGAAATAGTGAGGCAACAAGTTATTCAATTTTTAATTAAAGATATGCATGTACCGAATGAATATATTGAGGTTGAAGTACCGATGTCTTATTTTAAGAAAGGCTTAAAAGGAAGAGCTGATATTATTGTTTATAGCGAAAGGGATAATCAACTTATCCCTGTGTTAATTATAGAATGTAAAGCAAATCTAGTTCCATTAACAGACAGTGTTTTTAATCAAGTTATTCGTTATGATGAAATGATTTTGGCGGATATGATTATGGTTACTAATGGTATTGAAACTATTTTTCAAGCATATTGTACAAGTACCGAATTATATAAAACTTTAGCTGTTCTCCCATCTTATAAGGATCTAGTTGAGAGACAAAAACTTCAAGTTGTTCAGGAGAAACTGGATGGATTATGGGAGCGTCCTGTTTTTTATGGTAATTATTCTTCGCGAATAATAGAAGAATTTAAAACCGAGGGATGGATTGGAGAAGATACCCCTAGCCAGTCACGTAATTTTATTGTTAACTTGATGGGTTTACTAAAAGATCAAAGATATTCTTTACGCTCTCAATCTTTTAATGATATTAATTTAATTGAAGATGGTGGATTGCGTTACATGTCTTATGGAAATGCAGCAGGTGGAACCTATCCAGGAGATTATCGATACTTTATTGTTGAAGATAAAGAAGGGAACCATCAAATTGTTAGCATGTCTATATTTGCCACAGCAAAAACTATAAATGACCCAGTTTATGGAACACGAAAAGGGATAACTTATTTGGTTGTTGCAATTGATGATTTTGATAAGAGTCATAATTCCTTGCAATTAAGTATTGATAAATATGTGTCTGTAGGAAAAAAAGAATGTATGATATGGCACGATGGTACTTTGACAGCAGGGAAAAAAGGGGCTGTCAAAAGAGATAAAGTAATTCAATTTATAAAAAAGAAAGCACCTGAGCTAGTAAATGAAGACAATCAAATTATTCTAGGAGTATTAGATCATTCTAGAGAATTTAAGTGGAAGCACAGAGATGTAAAACTCTTTGTGGCAAATTTGATTAAGTATGCGATATTAAGAGATGAGTTTCGAAAGGAATATACTTCTAGCCACAGCTTGAAACGAAAATCATGAACGACTAAGGTTCTTTGAGGATATTAAAACATAGGAAAGAAATTTATCTTTGAGAGTCTAAGGTAGTACTATTTAAAAGTTTAGAAAGGAGAATTTTTAATTTTCCAAAGAGCTAACTTTAAAACGTTATTTTTGAATAGTTTTATAATAAGTAAATAAAGATATAAATTTTATTAACTATAGTAATAGTTTTGTAGTATAAAGAGGGGGATTGTTTTGGCGATTTTATACCCAGAAATGGAAGTTGTTGAACAATTAAAGGTAAAGCCGACAGATGGAGAAATGTCTTTGTTGAGAATACTTCAAGTTATTCTAGATGATTCATATGAAGTGTTTTTTCAACCATTTTTAAATGGAGAACGCCCAGATATTGTAGTACTGCGAAAAAATACGGTGCCGTAATTATTGAAGTAAAAGATTGGGAATTGGATAGTTACCGTATAGATAAATCAGGAAACTGGTATGTGAAAAAGGATAATGGACCAATTAAAGATTGTCCTTTAAAACAAGTTGTTAATTATAAAAATAGTATGTATGACTGGCATATAGAAGGTTTACTAGAGCAGAAGATGTTAAATAAAAAATATTATGGACTTATTAAATGTGGGGTATATTTTCATAAAGAATTAGAAGTTAATGCGAAGAATTTCTTAATAGAACAAGATACGAAATTTATACAGATATGGGGGAGAGATACGAGTAATAAAATTTCTAATACCTTAGTAAATGAATCATCTTTATTTACAGACGAACTATATGAAAAAATTAAGAGTTGTTTAATGCCTTCTTTCCATGATTTAGAATCAGGTAAAGAGCCTATATATAATAAAAAGCAAAAACAACTACTTCAAACTATTTCAAAGCACCAAAAGATAAAAGGAGTTGCGGGTTCAGGGAAAACCCTTGTCCTTGCAAGAAGATGTGTGAATGCATACAAAAGGACAGGGAGACGTGTACTTGTTCTAACTTTTAATATTACATTAAGAAATTATATTAAAGATCGAATTAGTGATGTTCGGGAGGATTTCGACTGGTCAAATTTTGAGATTAAACATTATCACCTCTTTATATCTAGTAAATGTAAAAAACATGGCATTAAGATAACACTTGGAAGTTTTGAGGATACAAATTTATTTAGTGGTGTAGAAAATAGGATTGAAAAGTATAGTGCTATTTTTATTGATGAAATACAGGATTTTAAATTTGAATGGCAACAGATTATAAGGAAGTATTTTTTAGAAGAAGGAGGGGAGTTTGTTCTTTTAGGAGATGAGAAGCAGAATATTTATAATCGAGAACTAGAAGAAGATAAAAAGGTGAAGACAACTATTTCAGGTGCATGGAACCAATTAAATACATCATATCGTTTAACGTCAAGGATATCTGATATAGCAATTGAATTCCAAAAACATTTTTTTAAAGAGAAATATGAATTAGATAATATTGATCTCCAAGAGCAATTACAGCTCACTCTTGATGATGGTACACAATTACATTATTATTTTATAAAAAAATCTTTGGAGAATGGGAAATATATTGAATTTTTTGAAATTGTGTATAACATAATCGAGAAATTTGATGTACATCGAAATGATTTATGCTTTTTAGGGGCACAGATTGAATTATTACGAGAGTTGGACTATTACATAAGGTTATATCGCAAAGAAAAGACAACAAGAACTTTTGAAAGCAAGGAAGTATACGAACAAATTAAAGAGGATTATGACTGTAAGAGGCAGTTGGAAAAGTTAAGAAGAGAGAGGAAGTACAATTTTTGGATGAATGGCGGTACCACTAAAATTGCAACTATACATAGTTTTAAAGGATGGGAAATCAATAACCTTGTACTATTTGTTGCAGAAGATATAAATAAAAGTGAAGATGAGGAAAAAATTGCAGTGGAAGAACTTATATACACTGGAATAACACGGTGTAGAAAAAATTTAATCATCATAAATATTGGAAATAAAGAGATGCAGAGATTTTTCTCTAGTATAAAAGGGCAATTTGATTATTACTATATATAAGTGAATTATGATATGAAGTATAGTGTTATAAAACTGTGAAATAGAAAGACATAAGCACGTTTCTAGTCGAATTTGTGCTTATGTCTTTTATTATCCAATAGTCTTTTTAATATCAATTCTATAGGTTGAAGGAACTTGATGCATTTCTTGCAATTCATTACAGGCTTCCACATTTAATAGATAAAAATCTTTTTTTGACATGGATTTTTTAAAAAGCTCTTCATATGCCAGTTCAATATTGCAGAGAAGAGGACGTTCTTCATAAATTGTACATGACCGATTGTCGATATCATAATAGATACAACAGCCAACACCTCTGTTTAAATGAGACAGGGAGTCAATACCTTCTATGTTTTGACAACAGATTCCACATTGAGTACAAGGAAAAGTTATCATAATGTGAATGACTCTTCACTTAGCATAAATGAATTGAATTCATCTTGATTTTTATATTTAAACGAAACGTTTAAATTTTCGGCAAGTTGATGAATAGTCGCTTCTATGTTTTTACCTGTATGAATCGTTTGTTTAACCAGCCCAGTTAAGTTTTCTATTTTCGCACCAGTTTCTTGATAAAATTTACAAATACGTTCTTCTTCTTGTTTAATGTAATCTATAAGGACTTTACTTAATTTTTCAACCCTTTTTCGCTCTTCAATTGTTAGTTCTAATTCTTGTTGGGCATGAGTGAATGCTCCATAAAGTTGTTTCATTCCTAGCATTGCGACAGTAGCACCAACAGCTGCACCGACAGGGCCGAGAAGCATGGCCCCTGCTGCGCTGAATACAATTCCTGAAAAAGTGGTAACAGCGTTTTCACCAACTATTTCTAAAAATTCTTCAATAGATAGTTTTCCTTTTATGAGCTGGTAGGAGCTTTCTGTTAGTCTAACAGCTGAAGAAGCAAGAGCTGCTGCTACATTTCCCTTCATCATGATACTATCTTTACTGATAAATTTAATACCATGAGCAATACCAGCAACAACAGCACTTTGTCCCGCTTGTTTTCCACTATCTCTTCCTGCTTGTATTAGTCCATTTTTGATCTGCTGTTCATCTTTACAAATTGCAACAGTCTGTTGCACGAGTGATACTCCACCACCTACACATGCTCCCGCTAAAGCGCCGTTCATCATGGAAGAAAATGTTCCTTCAGCAAATGTATACAGTTTTTCTTTTAGTGCGTATGTGTTTGGCTGGTTTGCAGCTTTTAAAGCTTCTTCATATGTAGTGCCACCACTTGTAATATTATTTGCTTCTAGTTGACCTTTTATATGAGGGGAAGCTTGTTCATAGTCTTTGGCGTAAATACCTTGGGAATTTGCGCGTTGCTCAACTAATTCTTTTACTTTATCAGCTTTTTCACTGTTAACTAAACGATCCATGTCCCCATACTTTTCGCTTGATACCATTCTTGCTAGTGATGCAGCTTTAGCGCCAGACTTTGCTTGGATTTCTTTAATTAATGTATCCCCATCTTTGATTAAGATATCAGCTGCGGCATGTGGATTCCCTAGAGAGTCTGTTGTAAAAGCACGCAAACTTTCACCTTTTAAAGCTGCCTCTTTATTAAATTTGGTTGCTTCAATGATTTCAAAAAGCCGTCCTTGTGTAATATTGGGAGAACAGTTCATATATTGTTTTGCTAATTTGGTTAGTGTATCCATTCCAGCAAATGTTTCTATAGTAGCATTTCCATAGCGCTCAATTTGTTCGGCTACAATTTGAGTTGCGAGAATGTCTAGATTGTTCCTCATATGCAATCACCTAGTACATGTGTTGAATTGATTTTTCTGTGTTTTTAAGGACATCGTCTAAGGTTTTGGATCGTTCACCATTATCATCAATAACTGGTGTATCTAATAACTTTTTCAATATAATTGCCAGTTCAGTAGTATAACGGATTGCAAGTTTTTCATCATCGGTGAAATTGCGATAGTCGATACCTTTTTCATTGATGATAGAACTCATTGTTGCAATATAGTCACCAAAAAGATTATTTGTTTCAGTAGTTAAATCGGATAATTTGACAGTATAGGCTTTAATTTCTTGTAAAACAGAAGTGGCACTATTCAATTTTTCAATTTCTACTTTGACTTCTTCTCTTTGAATTTTCATTTCTTCCAATTTTTTTTTGGTGGAGGCAGCGAAAATTACGCTTCCTAATGCTAAAGCAGGGGCAAGAGCAATTCCACCTAGAACAGCCATCCCCCCAGCCATTCCTAAGCCCCCAGCAGCTAGTGACCCGCCACCTAAAAATGCTAACGTTGCATTGGTCGCAGCTACCCCGCTTAAAGAAGCAATAGCCGTTCCAGTTGAGGCAGCGCCAAATGTTGTAGCAGCTCCGAGTGCTCCGAAAGCTGCCAGTCCACCGCCAGCAATTGCGGAAACCCCCGATTTTAATAAATCAGATGCAGCGATAACTTGTTTTTCAATTTCCTGCATAAAACGTTTAGAATCAGATACATCTTCAAGGGAATCAATAGTAGTTTTATCTGTAAAATCAACATTTTTTAATTTCTTGAATTCTGAAATGAATTCTTTCATTGTGCCATTAAGGATGTTTAGTTTTAATTCTCCGTATTTTTCAAATTGAGTATTTGTGCTTTGACGTGCTTTGTCAAATGTGTTAAAAGAATTTTTGTAGCGCTTTTCTATTGATTCGGCAATATCTTTTGTTTCCTTCATATTTTTATATGATTCATGTCCTTTTTTTCCAGCAACTGCAGTGGCAACTGCAGCACCAGCAGCAACAACTAATGGAATAAATGGTAACGGCATCGAAATCATTCCTCTCCTGAGATATTTTTCCTAATAATTATAATTTAAATATCACAATATTATCAATAAAAGTTATATTTAAATTATAATAAACAGATAAAAATATTTATTGCCGTGTATGTATTTACTTATTAATGATTCTTTGATTAAGAGTGGTATATAAAAGTATAAAAGATAGGGGATAAATGAAGTAAGTTTGTTTATTTCTCATGAAAGCTTGTTTCCAATCATACACTTTCTTAAGGGAAAGTGTAAGGAGGGAAAATAATGAGAGCAAGTGACGATAAAGCACTGCAATATGCGATTGCGGAAATTACGGAAATTGCGACTGGATTTGGGCTTGATTTTTATCCGATGCGTTATGAAATATGTCCAGCAGAAATTATTTATACATTTGGTGCATATGGGATGCCGACGAGGTTTTCACATTGGAGTTTTGGAAAACAATTTTTCAGAATGAAATTACAATACGATTTAGGTCTTAGTAAAATATACGAACTCGTTATTAACTCTGATCCATGTTATGCCTTTTTATTAGATACGAACTCGTTAATTCAAAATAAATTAATTGTAGCGCACGTTTTAGCACACTGCGACTTCTTTAAAAATAATATTCGTTTTTCAAATACGAAGCGAGATATGGTAGAAAGTATGTCTGCAACAGCTGAACGTGTGAAAGCATATGAGCATAAGTATGGAAAGGCAGAAGTAGAGACATTTTTGGATGCCGTACTTGCTATTCAAGAGCATATTGATCCATCGCTTATGCGTCCGAAACTTGCGTGGAGTATTGAAGATTTAGAAGAGGATGTAGAAAAGAAAAGGATATCACAGTACGATGATTTATGGAATTTAGATGATCGAAACAAAAAGAGAGAACGACCTAATATGCATAAAAAGAAGAAAATTCCGCCGCAACCAGAGAAAGATTTACTACTCTTTATTGAAGAATATAGCCGTGAGCTAGAAGATTGGCAGCGCGATATATTAACGATGATGCGCGAGGAAATGTTATATTTCTGGCCGCAGCTTGAAACGAAGATCATGAACGAAGGTTGGGCTTCGTACTGGCATCAACGCATACTCCGTGAAATGGACTTAACATCTTCTGAAGCGATTGAATTCGCAAAGCTTAATGCAGGTGTAGTTCAACCATCAAAAACAAGCATTAACCCATACTACCTCGGTATTAAAATGTTCGAAGATATTGAAGAACGCTACAATAACCCGACAGAAGAAATGAAGCGACGCGGTGTAAAACCAGGATCTGGTCGAGACAAAATTTTTGAAGTACGTGAAATTGAGTGGGACGTATCGTTCTTAAGAAACTACTTAAATAAAGACCTCGTAATGAGAGAAGATATGTACTTATTCCAGCGCCAAGGAAAAGAATATAAAGTAATAGATAAAGAGTGGGAACATGTACGTGATCAGCTCGTAAATATGCGTACAAATGGTGGCTTCCCGTACTTAGTAGTAGAAGATGGTGACTACTTAAAGAACGGAGAGTTGTACATTAAACATAGTTACGAAGGAATTGAGCTCGATTTAAAATACTTAGAAAAAGTACTGCCATATATTCATCAATTATGGGGAAGAACGGTGCATATGGAGTCGATTGTAGAGAGTAAGGGCGTTGTGTTTTCTTATGATGGGAAGATGGTGCATCGGAAGTATGTGTGATAAAAAGAACGGACATAGAATGCTATGTCCGTTCTTTTTTATTTGGAACAAGGTCAAATATGCTATTCTTGAAAAAGGGAGTTACATAGAGAAATGGAGCGATTCAAATGAGCAAAATAGGGGTATGCAAGGTGGATATTACGCCGCCTGTAGGTATTGATTTTGTCGGATACCATAGAGAGACAGGAATAAATAATATTGAAGAGTGTATTTATGGGACAGTTTTTGTATTTGAAAAAGATGAGACGAAAACTGTGTTTATAAGTATTGATAATATTGGAATGTTAGTAGAAGATACAAATATGGTTCGTGAACAAATAGCGAGAGAGCTTCATATATCATTTGAGCGAATAACTGTTGTTTATACACATACACACTCTGGTCCGGAAACAGTCGGTGATCATCCTTTAATAAAGTCGTATAAAACGATTTTAGTAAATAATGTAGTGCACGGTGCTGTTACTGCGAATAACAACTTGAGGCCATGTGAAATTGGCTGGAGTGTTACGACAGGTTATATTGGGGTAAACCGAAGAGAGAGAACATCTGATGGAAGAGCGAAGATGGGAACAAATATAGAGGGTGTTGTAGATAAACGAATTGGCATGTTAGCCATAAGAAATGCTGAAACGAAGGAGCTATCTGGGATTATAGTATTTTGTACGGCACATCCGAATGTGTTAAAAGGTGATAGCGATGTACTATCGGCGGATTATCCGGGAATGACGAGAGAGATTCTTGAGAAAATCGTAAACTGTCCTGTTATTATTGTGCAAGGTGCTGCTGGCAATGTAAATGCAAAGTATCGCGGTTCAAGGGAAGCATTAACACAAATGGCTTACACGCTTAGTAGACATGTATTAACGATGTTGCCAATAGTTACATATAGCCCAATTGTAAGTTTAAGAACAGTTTCAAGTACGATGCAAATGAAGTTGAAAGATATTCCTGAAATTAATGAAATACGAAGCATGGCTCAATTAGCTGAGAAGCAGTGGGATGTGAATACGGATGAATGGCTTACTATAATTTTAGAGAAATATAAGCAAGGTATTCGGCAGTTACGTATTGATTTAGAAGTTCAACTGTTTCAAATTAATGATGGTATGTTCTTTGGTATACCGATGGAACCTTTTTCAGAAACAGCTTTAGAAGTGAAAGAGCGTCTTCAAAATGAAATAGCTTTTTTAGGTGGATATACGAATGGATATATTGGTTATTTACCGACAAAAGAAGAGTTTGCATATGGTGGGTACGAAGTAGAGCTAAACCCTGTTGTATATGGGCCTGTTACGAATTTATTGATGCCACCGGAGGAGAATACGGCAGAATTAGTCGTGCAGAGAGCTATGGAATTATATAATGCGTAAAATATAGACTCTTGCATATTTGATATGAAATTTAAAAGAAGCAATAATTATTAATAAAACTGTAGAAAACGAATCCATTTTGAAAGGGACTGATCAAAATGGATTCGTTTTTATATGGAGTTTTTGCTTACCAAACAGGTCGTATATTTGATGATAATTTCTCTGTATTTTCTTTAGTAACGAATGTTGTTAAATCTTCCTTGAGCATTTGCATTCGTTCAGTACCTATGTTTTCAATCCATCGTTGCTCTATTTCAGCTACTATTTCTTCTTTCGCTTTCATTACAGCTAAACCTCGTTCGGTTAAAATAATGATTTTACCTCTTTTATCAGTAGGATGCTTTTTGCGCGTGACATAACCACTATTTTCAAGAGAATCGATCATTTTACTTACAGCTTGTTTAGAAACTCCTAAATACTCAGCCAATTCTATACCGGTTGCTCCATTAGGAAGGATACGTTTGAACATAAAGCCGTGTGCTGGCCTAATATCTTCAAATCCCAATTCACTTAATCTGTCATGCAGTTCAGTAATTAATGTACTGAAAGATAATGATAAAAGTGAAGTAAGGTCTAGTTCGTTAAATGTTTGATGATTCATGTATAACCTCCACAATTGTAGTCAATTAAGTTGACTATATATAAAACCTATTGTACTATACAGGATATAGTCAATCAAATTGATTATATCCTGTATAGTACAAATAATGATTTATATAAATAGAATCAACGGAGGTTTCACATGGTTAATATCGTAAAAATTAGAGGGAGTGTATTTGCACCGTATGCGTTGCTGAAGCCTATTAAGGATGCTGCAACAGGAAGAGTTTTTGAATACGCTGGAGATGCACGTGAATTTACACCATTCGCTGTAAATACAAAGCGTTCAAGATTAGAACAAGAAGTGATTGTTGATTTTTATAAAAGAGAAATTTTCACATATGTAGATGCTTGCATCGTTACTGTGAAAATTACAAATTCAGATGGTTCAATTGAGTATCAAAAAGGAGAAACAAGTACAGAAAATATTGTATGTACTAATATCGTATGGGGCGAGGATGAAGTTTCATTTGAAATGAGAGCAAGTGCAAGTAATCCGTTAAATGCAGCGGCACCCGCAGCAGATTATTTTTTGGTTATAAGAGTTAATACAAGTGGCATTGTGCATATTGAAGGTTTACATGATGGTTTCCCTTGCTATGAATTTTATAAACAAATAGACTTTCGTTCATTTGAAAAAATATATACACATGATTTCAGAGAAACGAATGATACCCCAGCAGCACTAGCTGGAGAAATGGAATATAGCTTTAAAACGAAAATCTAGCTATAAATATAGCGTCATTTTTAAGAAGGAAGTAGCCAACGTAAAAGAGAAAGATTTTAATTATGTGGCTGAAATGGTGTTTTTTTATTAAATAATGCAGTATATAAAATTAGAATTATAGAGGTGTTTCTTATGACTAATATCGTAAAAGTTAGAGGCAGCGTATTTATTCCAATGTCTTGGACAGAACCGAGGAAGGATATGGAAACAGGAAAAATAATTCAATTCGAAGGTGATTCACGCGAATTTACACCACATGCGGTAAATACTATGCGCTCTAGAGTGGAGCAAGAGGTAGTAGTGGATTTTTATAAAGAAGAAGTGTTTTCATATGCGAACACGGGTATTACGACAGAGAAGGTTACGAATCCAGATGGTTCTGTGAATAAAAGAACAGGAAAAGCGAGTACTGAAAATATTGTGTGCACTAATATCGTATGGAATCCTGATGGTGTGCAATTTAAAATGAGTGCGAGTGCAAGTAATCCATTAAATATATATGCACCTCCTGTAGATTATGTATTACATGTATGTGTGAACAAGGATGGTAGTATTGAGATTCAAGGGGAGCATGATGGATTCCCTTGTTTTGAATTTTATAAGCAAGTAGATTTCGGTTCATTTGAAAAAATATATACACATGATTTTAGAGAAACTGGTGATACAGCTGCAGCACTAGGTGGAGAAATGGATTATAGTTTTACAAGGAGTTTATAAGAAGTAAGATAATAATGCAGTGTAGTTGAGAAATGCAAAAGTCAATAAAATCAGTGACTTTTGCATTTTCACTATACGTTAGAAAGTTTCAAAAAAATAAAACGCTTTACAATATACCCTTTAGGGTATATGTTATTATACAAAGTTACAAAGTAATGTATAATATAGTTATAAATACGGAGGTGGTCTACAGTGGAATATAATCAAGATATGAAAAATAGATTGAAACGTATTGAAGGTCAAGTTCGTGGTGTACTTCGTATGATGGAAGAAGGAAAAGATTGCCGAGAGGTTATTACACAGTTAACGGCATCTCGTTCTGCACTTGATCGTACAATTGGACTTGTTGTTGGAACAAATTTAGAGCAATGTTTGCGTGAACAGTTTGAAAGTGGTAATGGTTCAAATGAAGAGTTAATTAAAGAAGCTGTTCAATTACTTGTAAAAAGCCGATAATCTGTCAAACGTAAGTGTTGACAGATTATCAAAAACATTTTAATATACCCCTACTGGTATATGTATATAAGTTATGGAGGAATCGACTATGAGTATAAAAGTGAATAGGAGTTTAGACTGTAAGGGATTGGCTTGTCCGATGCCGATTGTGAAGACGAAGAAGGCGATGGAAAGTCTCGCATCAGGGCAAGTGATTGAAGTTCAGGCAACAGATAAAGGGTCTACTGTAGATATACAAAGTTGGGCGAGTAAAGTAGGTCATCAATATATCGGGACGAAACACGAAGGAGATCTATTGATGCATTACGTTAGAAAAGCACACGAGCATGAAGTGAATGAAGTAGTGAAATATCCTCAAACAATTACAAATGCGGAATTGCAAAATATATTATTAAGCGGTGAAGAGTGTATTGTATTAGATGTTCGCGAAGCAGCGGAATTCGCCTTTGTTCATATTCCAGCGGCTATTTCAGTTCCAATAGGCGAACTAGATAGTGCAGTATTAGATCAGATGAAACAAATATATGTTATTTGCCGAACTGGTAACCGTAGTGATATAGCTTGCCAAATGTTGAAAGAGAAAGGGTATTTAAATGTGAAAAATGTCATTCCAGGTATGTTAGAGTGGCAAGGGGATGTGGAAAAGTAAAATTTTTTAAATGAAAATATACCTAAGGGGGTAATTAGATGAGTGTTAAACCGTTGCATACAAAAGATGTCGCAGAGAAAGTTTTATTTGGAGAGTTGTTTATTTTAGATGTTCGTAATGAGACGGATTATGAAGAGTGGAAAATTGAAGGGAAACAAATTTCTTCTATAAATAAACCATATTTTGATTTGTTAGATGGTGTAGATCATAT
This sequence comes from Bacillus sp. N5-665, assembly GCF_022637375.2. NCBI lineage: Bacteria > Bacillati > Bacillota > Bacilli > Caryophanales > Bacillaceae > Bacillus > Bacillus sp. N5-665. Next base: position 4,737,657 of record NZ_CP093325.1, on the reverse strand, counting down.
TGCAAGTGAATTACCTAAAGATAAAGATGTTTTAGTAGTATGTGCAAAAGAAGGGTCTTCTATATTTGTGGCAGAGCAATTAACAGAGGCCGGATTAGAAAATATTTATTATTTAGCTGGCGGTATGAAAGCTTGGAGTGAATATGTGAAGCCGTTAAAAGTAGGAGATGTACAGGGCGGAGGAAGTATATATCAATTTAACCGCCTTGGAAAAGGCTGTTTATCTTATATGGTCGTTTCAAATGGTGAGGCAGCAGTTATTGATGCAGTCAGAACAATTGAAGCATACGAAGAGTTTGCGAAAGAGCATGGCGTTACGATTACGAATGTAATGGATACACATTTACATGCAGACCACATTTCTGGAGGACGTAAGTTAGCGGAAAAAGTAGATGGTACGTATTGGTTACCGCCAAAAGATGCGGAGGAAGTTGTTTTCTCATATAAGCCGCTCGTTGAAGGAGCTGTCATTACGATGGGGGGTACTAAAATTGAAATTGACGCATTATACTCACCGGGGCATACGATTGGGAGTACATCATTTATTGTAGATGATTTCTATTTATTATCAGGCGATATTTTATTTGTAGATTCAATTGGGCGTCCAGATCTTGCTGGAAAGGCTGAGGATTGGGTGAGTGATTTGCGAGAAACTTTATATGACCGATATAAAGTATTATCTCAACAATTAATCGTGTTACCAGCTCATTATTCAAAAATAAGTGAAATGGATGAGAATGGTGTTGTGAGCGCAAAGTTAAAAGATTTATTTGCGTATAATGCAGGACTAAATATTGAGGATGAGGGAGAGTTTCGTAACGTTGTAACGGAGAATTTACCACCTCAGCCGAATGCTTACGAAGAAATTCGTCAAACGAATATGGGTAAGATTCATCCGAGTGTGGATGAAGAACGTGAAATGGAAATTGGTCCAAATCGTTGTGCAGTTCATGAATAATAAAATAAATAAAAAATGGAGGAATAGATGATGAATGTAAAACAAGTATTAGATGCGAAAGGTTTAGCATGCCCAATGCCGATTGTAAGAACGAAGAAAGCGATGGATACTTTACAAACTGGAGAAGTGTTAGAAGTACATGTAACAGATAAAGGGTCAGTTAAGGATATTCCAGCGTGGGCAAATAAAGGTGGTCATGACATCGTAAAGCATGTAGAAGAAGCTGATGTGCTAAAGTTTTGGATTAAGAAGGCGTAGCATGTTTATAAATGTAGAGAGGTTGGTTATATGAATACAATATTAAGTACGCTCTTCATTGTACTTGCTGCAGTGTTTGTTATTTCACGTTTTTTACCGGTAAAAGATGTTCAAAATATAAGTGGAAAAGAATTAAAGAGTATAGCGGGGAAAAAGGAGAAACAATTTATCGATGTTCGCACAGTAGGTGAATATAGAGGAAATCATATGAAAGGATTTCAAAATATCCCGCTAAATGAGCTAGTGAGTAAGGCAAATCAGTTAGATAAAAATAAGGAAGTAATCGTTATTTGTCAGAGCGGGATGAGAAGTAAGCAAGCAGCAAAAGTATTAAAGAAATTAGGATTTCAGCACGTTATCAATGTTTCGAGTGGCATGAATGGTTTGTAAGGAGGCAATTTAAAATGAAAGAAATGACAGTAAAAGAATTAGAAGGAAAATTGTTACGTAAAGAGGCAGTAAATATCGTAGACGTACGTGAAGTAGAAGAAGTAGTCGAGGGGAAAATTCCAGAAGCAAGTAATATTCCACTAGGACTATTAGAATTTCGTATGCATGAGTTGGATAAACATAAAGAATATATTATCGTTTGTCGCTCTGGCGGAAGAAGTGCAAGAGCAGTTCAGTTTTTAGAGAGCTACGGTTTTCAAGCAATCAATATGGTAGGTGGTATGTTAGCGTGGGAAGGGAAAGTCGTATAGTACAGAGATAAATGATTTGAGTCTTTTTATAAATAATAAAATACCCCTATAGGTAATTGGAGGGAGCACAACATGGAGCAACAGAATAAAACAACAATTGTTTTATTTAGCGGAGATTATGATAAGGCGATGGCTGCTTATATTATTGCAAATGGTGCAGCGGCGTATGATCAAGAGGTGACTATTTTTCATACTTTTTGGGGATTAAATGCTTTAAGGAAAGATGAACATGTGAAAGTAAAGAAAACTTTCATAGAAAAAGTATTTGGAAAAATGATGCCACGTGGTGCAGATAAGATGGGCTTATCAAAAATGAATTTTGCCGGTATGGGACAAAAGATGATTAAAGGTATTATGAAAAAACATAATGCGATGCCTTTACCAGATTTAATGGATTTAGCGAAAGAACAGGGGATTAAACTTGTAGCTTGTCAAATGACGGTAGATTTATTAGGGTTAAAAGAGGAAGAGATTATGGAAGGGGTAGAGTTTGCAGGAGTAGGAGCTTATTTAGCAGATGCTTCGGATGGGAATGTAAACTTATTCATTTAAATCACCTTCTTTTTAGAAGGCGGGGGATATAAGGTGAGTTTAGTCGTATTACTTTTTATAATTGGGTTTATAGGATCGTTTATATCAGGAATGGTTGGAATTGGCGGTGCGATTATTAATTATCCAATGATCCTATACATTCCGGTATTGCTAGGATTTACTGGTTATACGTCACATGAAGTGAGTGGTATTACAGCGGTGCAAGTATTCTTTGCAACTTTTGCAGGTGCATGGGCTTATCGGAAAAGTAATGATATGGATAAAACGCTAGTTGTGTATATGGGAGCTAGTATTTTAATAGGAAGTTTCATAGGGAGTTTTGGTGCTAACGTGTTAGAGGAACATACGGTCAATGTTGTTTATGCAGCGTTAGCAACAATTGCTGCTATTATGATGTTCGTACCGAAGCGAAATAATGGTGATAAAGTGAAATATAATAAACGGTTAGCAAGTTTGCTAGCGTTTATTGTAGGCGGAGCATCAGGCATTATAGGTGCTGGCGGTTCTTTCTTATTAGTACCGATTATGTTAGTTATTTTAAAATTGCCGATACGTACAACAATAGCAACATCTATCGCTATTACGTTTATTTCCTCAGTAGGGATTACGACTGGAAAAGTGATAACTGGTCAAGTAGTTGTAATTCCAGCTCTTATTATTGCGGTTGCAAGTATCTTTGCTGCGCCGCTTGGAGCGCGAGTTGGGAAGAGGATCAATCAAAAAGCATTGCAATATATGTTATCGATTTTGATTGTAGGCACTGCTGTTAAGATGTGGATTGATATGATATCGAAATAAAAGGATGGTGCTGCTTGCAGCCCATCCTTTTATTTATGCCCAAATAACTTTCATTAAATTTTTATATTCGTCATTTGCTAATTTATATAGCATTCTCGTATGTTCAAAGACAAGTGCTGGATTAAAGTTTGGTTCTGAGAATGCAAGAGATGCTGAAATATCAATTGCATTTTGCTTGTTTAATGTAAATTTTGCAAATCGATAAGATGTGTTTAATTCATTGATAACATGCAAAATATCATTTGTTGATGTTGCATCAGGTACGTGAGCAACATTGAAGCAGTATATATCTACAGTAGGATGTTCGTTTTGGAAAGCAGCGATAAGTTGAATTTTTGCGCCAGCTTCTGTCTCTAATCCTACTGAAAAATGAACAGAACCATCATTTTCATCTATATTTTCTTCCATGAATATATCGTTTGATTTTAAGTAGTCTTTAAAATCTGAGATGTTGTGTTTTACTGCAGCTTTCATATGTATGAGCCCCCTGATAATTGGAATAGATTGCTACTATTTATTATAATTTAAAAATATTAAAAAAGATAGTTAGAAAGTTCTGATTTTTAATTATGGAGAAATAAAAAGAAGCAGTACTCTACCTCCATAGAGAACTGCTTCTTTTTTATTCATTGTCGTTAGACGATGTTTCTGTTTCTTCACTGCTATTTTTATTCTTATTTTTAGATTCGTTGTTACTTGATTCGCGTTCACTTGAATTTTCCGACTTAGATTCTTTTGTTTTCTTTGAATCAGAGTCTGTTTTTGTATATGCAGGTAATCCAAGGTGAGTACGAAGTTCGTTTGTAACAGTTGCTAATTCTTTTTTATCTGGATTGTAGTAATACGTTCGGCCGCCGCCAGCAGATTTGCTACATGTATCGTCACCTTTTTCCATATAGCAGTCTTCACCTTGAATTTGTAATTTCTCAATTTCCGAGTCCGATCCGTACTTGTAGAATGAAAGCATATCATCGAATGTTAAGTTAGTAACGAATTGTCCGTTAATATCATCAATGATGTTACCAACTTTTGTTACAGATCCAACGCTTGTTAGTTTCTTTAAAATAGCTTCAATAACGAGTTGTTGACGTTGTCCACGCATTGCATCACTATCGATGTGGCGCGTTCTAGCAAGGGCAAGAGCTTCTTCACTATTTAGCTTTTGAACACCTTTCTTCAGGTGAATCGCATCAGCAGTATCATTACTATCTTGTTCAGTAAATTCAACTGGTACATCGACTTCAATACCACCTAAATCGTCGACAATTTTCATAAATGACTTGAAGTTAAACTTTACAAAGTAATCAACGGGAACATTCATTAATTTTTCAACTGCATCAATACTTGCTTGTGGTCCACCATCTTTTCCGTTTTTAGTAGAACCGTATGCATGAGCGTGTGTAATTTTATCTTTTTTCTTTTCCACTGGAATATAAGTATATGTATCTCGTGGAATACTTAATAGTTTTACAGTTTTGCTATCTTTATTAAACGTTGCAAGTAGTAGTGCATCCGTTCTTATAGCTTCTCCATATTCTTTCCCGCGGACATCGCTTTCATCAACACCCATGATTAAGACGGAGACGTTATTTGTGATAGGTTTTACAGCTTTATCACGTAAATCAGATTTATCACCGCGCGCTAAATCGTGTGCGGCATTTCGAACAGCAGAAGATGCTTTATTTACTAAAAACCAAGTATAACCGCCACCTATTATTAAAAAGAATAGAATAACGCTTATAATAATTTTTGTTTTTTTCTTACTTTTTTTCGGTTTACTGCGTGTATTTTCTTGCAAAGATGGGTTTTGCTCCATTTCTTGTACTCCTTCATTTGAATTGAAATACGACACTCATATCCACTTATTATAATGAAATTTAGCGAAAAAAAACATTACAAATCATTTACATTTCGTAAAAATTCAATTTATTTATAAAAAGTCAGATTTCTATATTTTATTTTTCAGATGTAGAATAAGTATAAGTTGTTTTAGTGAAAATGAAAACATGTATTGTGAGAAAGTTATAGAGAAGTAAGATTTGTTGAAATATAGCCAAGAAGAAATGAGTAGGTTTACTTCTTTCTTCTATATAATAAAGAAGAAATTTACGGATAAAGGAGAGAGCATAATGAATCATACATCATTCCGAGCAATCGTTGTGAACGAAACAGAAAGTAAGCAGTTTGTAAGAAACGTTGTAGAGAGAGAAGTAAGTAGTTTACCTGAGGGAGACGTATTAATACAGGTTCATTATTCTTCATTAAATTATAAAGATGCTCTTTCAGCCACGGGTAATAAAGGTGTTACGAGAACATATCCTCATACGCCAGGGATTGATGCAGCAGGAGTGGTTGTGAGTAGTGCAGATGAAACCATTAAGGTAGGAGACCAAGTTATTGTAACGGGATATGATTTAGGTATGAATACTTCTGGTGGTTTCGGAGAGTATATTCGCGTGCCAGCATCTTGGATCATCCCTTTACCAGAGGGAATGTCATTAAAGGAAAGTATGATGTACGGGACAGCAGGTTTTACAGCTGCTTTATCAGTATATAAGCTTATTGGAGCAGGCATAACGCCTAGTATGGGAGATGTTTTAGTAACGGGTGCAACAGGCGGCGTAGGGAGTGTAGCTGTTAGTATTTTAAGTAAGCTAGGATTTAACGTAGTAGGAGCGACAGGGAAAATGGAAGAGGAAGAGATGCTACTACGTCTAGGAGCGAAACAAGTGATTCATCGTACGGAGTTGAATGATGAATCAGGAAGACCAATGTTAAAAGGGATATACGCTGGAGTTATCGATACTGTAGGTGGACATATGCTAGAAACCGCTTTAAAAACGGTAAAGTATGGTGGTTGTGTAACGACATGCGGTAATGTGGCAGGGCAGGAATTACAAACAACGGTATATCCGTTTATTTTGCGAGGCATAAGTCTTTTAGGAATAGATTCTGTGCAATGCCCAGTGGATGTGAGAAGAGATGTGTGGACGCTCTTAGCAAGTGAATGGGAAAATAATGAGTTACTATCTTATACAGAAGAATGTACATTGGAAGAGTTAGATGAAAAGTTTACACTTATATTGCAAGGAAAGTTAAAAGGAAGAACGGTTGTAAATATGAAATGAAAAAAGAGACGCTTAAGTTAGCGTCTCTTTTTTATTATAATGATTGTTTTAAATTGATTTTACCTTGTTCACCTAAAACACCATCAGCGATATTTACAGCGTGATCACCGATACGCTCTAAGTTACTTACCATATCAACGAAGATGATACTTGCATCACCTGAACAGCTACGTTCGTTTAGGCGTAATACGTGACGTTTACGAAGAACACGTTCCATTTGGTCGATTTTGCGTTCTTTTGCAATAACTGTTTGAGCTAATTCAGTATCGAAGTTTGTTAAAGCTTCGACTGCGTCTTGTAATGTTGAAATCGTTAATTCAAGCATTTCATTTAGTTCAGCTAGTGCTTCGTCTGATAGTGAAACGCGGTTTGAAATTTGGAAATCTACAAGTTCTACTAGGTTTTCTACATGATCACCAACACGTTCAATATCTCCAACCACACCAGCTAAAACGGAGTGTTTTTCAGAGTCTGAAGGTGAAAGCGGCTTTTCTGATAGTAAAACTAAATACTCGGTAATTTTTTTATCTAAATTGTTAATAGCTCCTTCTAATTGAGTAGCCATGTTTTCGTGCTTTTTGTCTTGTGTATTTAAATATTGATTCGCTTCTTTTAAGCCGTGTAATGAAAATTCAGCCATACGCACAACCTCTTTTTGAGCTTCAGTTAAAGCGATAGCTGGAGATTGCTCAATAAAGATTGGATTTAAATGTTGTGGTTTGAAGTTAATAGATGAATCTTCACCACGAATGATTTTTGTTACGATCCATGCTAATACTGCAATAAATGGGAACTGAATGATTGTATTTGTTACGTTAAATGTTCCATGTGCAAATGCAATTGTCATTTCTGGATTTAAGTTTAATGAAGTTTGGAAATATTGGATTAAACTTGTAAATGGTACCAATAAAATTGTAAAGATAATGGTACCGATAATATTAAAGATAACGTGAACTAATGCTGCACGTCTTGCGGCAATTGAAGTACCGATTGCTGCTAATACTGCTGTAATTGTTGTACCGATGTTATCACCGAACAATACAGGAAGAGAAGCTTGTAAATCAATAGCACCTTGACCGAATAGTTCTTGTAAAATACCGATTGTTGCGCTTGAGCTTTGTACAATTAAAGTGAACACTGTACCGACAATAATTCCTAAAATTGGATTGTCACTCATGCTAACCATTAACTCTTGGAATGACTCTAAAGAGCGAAGAGGTTTCATACCTGCGCTCATTAATTCTAAACCGAAGAATAACATACCAAAACCGAATACAACTTGACCTACAGAATGTACTTTTTTATTTTTAAAGAAGAATAGTAAAATCGCTCCAACTGCCATAACTGGGAGCGCATATTCTCCGATTTTAATTCCGATAATAAATGCAGTAACTGTCGTTCCGATGTTCGCACCCATAATAACACCGATTGCTTGTCTTAATGTCATAAATCCGGCACTTACAAGTCCGACTGTTAAAGCGGTTGTTCCTGAACTTGATTGGATTAATACAGTAACTAACATACCTGCTAGTACACCCATAAGTGGGTTTGTTGTAAAGCGATCTAAAATATCGCGAAGACGATCACCAGCTGCTTGTTGCAGTCCATCGCCCATGTATTTAATCCCGAATAAGAAAATACCTAATCCACCAATGAACTGGAAGATCATATCTTGAACATTATATTCCACGCATTCCACTCCTTAAATTTCATGTACGATGTAATTATTAACTGAACCTTGAGGCACTGTAAACGGTTTGTTAGTAAAATTTACACTAACTTTACAAAGAGATAAAAAGTTTACAATTACTTAAAGAAACAGCTGTATTTTATTGGTTTTCATCTTATATAAATCTTAATTTTGTAAAGAAATCACAATTTTTAGAATAGTATTTTTCAGTTAAATATCAAGGAAAGCGTCTGCGAGTTCATCGTATATTTTTTGATGAAAGGTAAAAAAATATGTAGGAAAATGCATGTAGTTTTATAACAGCAAAAATACGATAAAAAAAGCTACTGAAATTATCCAGCAGCTTTTTCTCTGTTTTTATCTCCATGCTTTTGCTTTCTTATACTTGTGATGTAAATGAACAGGAATGCAATAAGTAATAGAGAGGAATAGCGATATACAGTTGCGTAGTTTGTAAAATGTGCAATGAATCCAAATATAATTGCGCCAGCGCCAATGCCGAGGTCAAATGCTGAGAAGAATGTAGCTGTTGCGACTCCTCGTCGGTGTGGTGCTACTCGGTCGATCATCCATGCTTGTAGTGCAGGTTGAATCGCTCCAAAACCACTTCCGTAGCATGCTGCTGCAATAATTAAACTCGGAATTGTAGTTGTATACGACAATAAAATAATACCTGTAAACGTAATGATAACCCCTGGAATAATAACGAATGCATGACCTTTCGCATCGTATAACTTTCCAGAAAACGGACGAGTGACAGCGATTGCAAGTGCATTAAATAAGAAGAAGAGGCTTATATCAGCAATTCCGACTTCCGTAGCAAATAATGTAATAAAGCTTCCGATTCCGCCGTACATTAATGTAATACATAATATTAATAATGAAGGAAGTAAAGCTTTGCGCTCAATAAATCCATCGAGAAAAGTACCAGATGTTTGCTGTGGTGGTTGCGGCGATTTTTTGATTTGAAGTAGTTTCGTTAATATTAATGAAACAATTGTACATGAAAGTGCACATAAAAAAAGAATCGTGAAGTTATATGTTTGCATGAGCCAAAGTCCGATAAGTGGACCGAGCGCCATTGCAATCGTTCCAGAAAGACCGAAATATCCCATGCCTTCGCCGCGACGAGCTTGCGGAATTAAATCTGAAACGACAGTTCCATATGTAGTCGTTGTAATACCAAAGCCAGCTCCGTGTAAAATTCGCACGGCAAGCAATAGGAAGACGGTTGAAGCGAAAAGATAACTACCCATAGCGAGTAAACAAATAGCAGTACCGATCATTAAAATGATTTTTTTGTTGAATTTTTGCAAGGCGTTTCCAGTTAGTGGTCGAACAAAAAGTGCCGCCACGGTAAACATGCCTACAACAAATCCGATATTAGAACTTGTGCCGCCAATTTCTTTCACATAAACAGGTAAAGTAGGAATTAACATTTGAAACCCTAAAAACATACATAAGTTTGCAAAAATTAAAGCGACAAACTCTTTCGTCCATAACGATTCTCGTTTTACGAGTATTGCTTCTCCCATATATTCATCCCCTATATAAAATTTTCCCGCTATTAACGGGCAGTAAAACTCCCACCTCAAAATCCGGCTGGAGCAAAGAAGTTAGGTGGGAGATCAACTGCCCGTAAATGCCCGATTGGTTCAACTAATAATCAGTGGGGGATGAACACCCCCCTCACTGATTAAAGTTTCACTTTATCTCTTTTCTTTCGAGTATATGTATTGGTCAATGTAATAGTCAAGGAAGGTGCCTTGAAAACGTATAACAATTTTCGAGGTGGAAAAACTGACAAATTTGTGTAAAAACTACACAACTATGAAAAAAAGTTGTAAAGTATAGATGTATAGACTTGTAGTTGTTATGAATGATAGAAATTGGTTTTTCTTTAAAGAAAGCGGATTCAAAAAGTAGTGAATGAGAAGGGGAAATATACTTTTTCACTACATATATTTGAAAAGGTTTACAAAACAATGAAGAAAGAGGCGTGTACATATGAGACGATTAGGTATTTCTATTTATCCAGAACATTCAACGGTAGAGAAAGATAAGGAATATTTAACATTAGCAAGTAAATACGGATTTACTCGTGTATTCACATGCTTATTGTCTGTAGATGGAGAAAAAGAGAAAATTATAGAAGAGTTTAAAGAGACAGTCTCTCATGCAAATGCATTAGGGTTCCAAGTATTAGTTGATATTAGTCCGTCTGTCTTTACACAATTAGGTATTTCATATAATGATTTATCGTTCTTCCATGAGTTAGGAGCGTACGGCATTCGTTTAGATGTCGGTTTCTCTGGTTTAGAAGAATCGATTATGACTTACAATCCATACGGCTTAAAAATTGAAATTAATATGAGTAACGGTACGAAATATGTAGATAACATTATGAGCCATAGACCAAACCGTGAAAATTTAATTGGTTGCCATAATTTTTATCCGCATCGTTATTCAGGATTATCATACGATCATTTCATTAAATGCTCGAAACAATTTAAAGATTACGGTATGAGAACGGCTGCGTTTATTTCATCCTTTGATGCAACGTACGGACCTTGGCCAGTAACAGAAGGCTTATGTACGTTAGAGCAGCATCGTGAATTACCGATGACAACACAAGCGAAGCATTTATTTGCGACAGAATTAATTGATGATGTTATTATTGCGAACGCGTATGCATCAGAAGAAGAATTACAAGCACTAGGTGCATTAAATAAAGAGAAACAAACATTTGATATAGGATTATATGATACAACAACAGAACTAGAAAAAATTATCGTATTAGACGAGCCTCATTTTTACCGCGGGGATGTATCTGAATATATGATTCGTTCGACACAAAGTCGTGTGAAATATAAGAAAGAAGAGTTCAAACCGCATAATACACGCGAAATTAAACGCGGTGATCTTTTAATTGATAATGAACAGTATGGTCAATATAAAGGTGAATTACAAATTGCTTTAAAAGATATGGTGAATACAGGAAAAACAAATGTAGTTGGCCGAATTGTGGAAGAAGAAATTTTCTTATTAGATTATTTACAAGCATGGGATAAATTCGGATTTACATTAAAGAAATAGATAAAATGAAAAAGGAAAAAACTACTGACCTCAGCAGCTTTTTCCTTTTTATATATAAATTGTGAGAGGAAGAGCTATGACAAAAGTGCATCAGCGATTAATTTCTATTTTAGAGGAGTTTTTAGAAGAGAAATCGATGTTAAATCGAGCTTTTTTAGCGAGCCGTTTACATGTATCAACGAAGACGATTCAAAAAGATATAAAATTATTAAATGATATATTGGAAGAAAACGGAGCGAAAATTGAATCGCAAAGAGGGACTGGATACGAACTAGAAATTATACAAACGAAGAAGTTTGAAGAGTTTTGCGTGGGTCTATTTCAAAAACAGACTGAAAAGATCCCGACTTCTTATGAAGAAAGGATAGCGTACATCCTGCAACGTATTGTAACGACAGAGGGATATGTGAAGCTTTCACAGTTAGCAGAGGAGATTTATGTGAGTAAATCGACTGTAAATTTAATTATGAAAGATGTTACAGATATATGTGGTCGTTATCAATTACAAATCGAAAAGAGACCGTATTATGGTATACGTATTGTGGGAGAGGAGTTTCATATTCGTTCTTGTTTATCACAATATGGTTTACCGCGTTATGACCATACTCCGTTTCATGAGCAATTTGAGCAGAGGGATACATATTTATCGTTACCTCATATTCCACTTATCCGTTCGGTTATATTAAAGTATATCGAGGGAGGAACGATATATTTATCAGATATTGAAATTGATAATTTAGTCATTCATATTGCAATTGCAATAAGGCGTTGTGAAGATCAACATTATATGAAAGGACTGAATACGAAGCAATCAGAACTCATAATAAAGAAAGAATATACAATTGCGAAAGAGATTGTAGGGGATTTAGAGAAAGAGTTGCATCTTTCATTTCCAGAAGAAGAAGTTTTATATGTGACGATGCATTTATTGAGTACTGCTGTTACAGCGAGAGATCGTTATGAAAATGTGGAAGAACTATTAGGGAAAGATCTATATGCATTTATGCAACATATTCTTTTTAAAGTAGCGGAAGAACGGAATCTTATTTTTTATTATGATGAAGAATTATTATTTGGATTTGGTGTTCATTTAAAAACGTTATTAAACCGTTTGAAGTATAAGTTAAATACGAGAAATCCTCTTTTGGCAGAAGTGAAAAAGAATTATCCGTATGCTTTTGAAATTGCGGTTCTCGTTGGAGATATAATTGGTGATTATACGGGAGAATCGATTCCGGAAAGTGAAATTGGTTATATTGCGATTCACTTCGGGGGAGCGATGAGTCGTTTACAGGAACAGAATCAAAAGAAAAGATGTTTACTAGTTTGTGCGACTGGTCAAGGAAGCGCCCAGCTATTGAAATATAAAATTCTATCACAGTTCCGAGATAAATTAGAGATTGTAGGGATTACAGGTTATTATCAATTGAAAGTGGAAGACCTTTATAAAGAGAAAATAGATTGTATTATTAGTACGATTCATATACCGAGTGGTTTGCCTGTGCCTGTTATAAAAGTGAACTCAATATTTGATGATAAAGAGATTAAGTCAATCGGTCAGCAGTTGTTTACGCATGTGAATACTAGTGTGCAGCAGTATATAAAGGAAGATTTGATCTTTTTAAATCATAGCGCTTCTACGAAGGAAGAGGTTATCCAATTTTTATGTGAGAAAGCTGCTGAGAAAAACTATGTACCAGAAAAATTTTATGATTCTGTTAAGGAAAGAGAGAATACATCTCCTACAGCCGTTGGGAATTTAGTTGCAATTCCACATCCGATGCAGTTATTAAGTGAGAAAACATTTTTGATGTTTTGTACACTTAATAAAGCGGTTGACTGGGGAGATAAGAAAGTACAAGTTATTATTTTATTTAGTGTAAAGCGCAATAATAATGAAGATTTACAAAAGCTTTATGATTTTTTATATGATATTATGTCTAGTCAGCATACGATAGAGAAATTAACTCAGGCTGGAATGATTGAAGAATTTCAAGAGATTTTACTATCGTTTTGAAAAAGTATATAAAAACTTCCGTTACACAACGGAAGTTTTTTATGTTTAATTGTATGCGTTTTCATAATAAGATAACAATATAGAAAAAAGATAGCTTGGGGGAATTTAAAATGACTGATATGCAAACTCCATTTGCGTTAATTTTACATGGTGGCAATGCGAGAAGCGCGGCGCTTGAAGCAATTGCTTTTGCAAGACAAGGAGATTTTGAGAATGCGAGTGAAAAGATGACACTTGCTAGTGAAGAGATTTCAGCAGCTCATCGCATTCAAACAGACTTAATTCAAGAAGAAGCAAGAGGAAATCATGCAGAAATCAGTTTACTGTTAGTACATGCACAAGATCATTTAATGAATGCAATTACAGTGAAAGAACTTGCTGAAGAATTTATTACTCTTCATAAACGAGTAGAAGAGAAAGTGACAGTATAAGATGTACATTTTATTATGTTGTGCAGCAGGCATGTCAACGAGTATGGTTGTAAGAAAAATGCAAGAAGAGGCAAAGAAACAAGGGAAGGATTATAAAATTAAAGCAGTTGATTCAGAACTTGTGAAACTGGAAATAAAAAATGCTGATGTTGTTTTAATCGGGCCACAGGTGAAGTATTTGTTTCCAGCGGTACAGTTTCTTGCGAAATCATACGATATACCGGTTGCAATAATAGAACAACGAGATTATGGCATGTGTGACGGTTTAAAAGTACTGAAACAAGCAGAACAATTAGTTATAGCATAATTATATTTTTTTAAATATAAACATTATAATGTTATAACTTTTTGTCCTTGCGTAGTAAAGAGAAAGAGGAGGGGTATTGATGAATGGTTTTATGAGTTTTATGGAACTAAAGATTATGCCAACAACGCAAAAGATTGCAGGACAACGACATTTATTAGCAATTCGAAACGGAGTTATTTCTACATTGCCGTTAACGATTGTCGGATCATTTTTCGTTATCTTTTTAAATTTACCAATTGATGCATATATGGAATGGATTGCACCATTTCGCCATATTTTAGATATTCCATTCCGGTTTACAGTAGGTTTAATGGCGTTATACGCAGCATTTGGGGTAGGAGCTTCACTCGCAAACTTTTATCAGCTCAATCAGTTAAGTGCAGGGTTGTTATCTGTACTCGCCTTTTTACTAGCATCAGTTGAACCAATTCAAATTACGAAAGCTGTACCAGGTGTTATTGATGCAGGAAGATACATTTCAGTAGGAACATTAAGTGCAACGTCTTTATTCGGCGCAATTGTTACAGCTTTAATTGCAGTAGAAATTTATCATTTTATGATTAAGCATAATATCTCGATTAAATTACCAGATAGTGTACCACCAGCAGTTGCAAACTCGTTTGCAGCATTAATTCCAACTTTAGTCGTTATTCTTTTATTCTGGGGTATTCGTTACGGTTTAAAATTCGATGTGAATACAACAATCACATATTTAATCGCACCACTAAAATCAGTATTAGTAGGAAATAATTTATTCGGCGGTTTATTAACAGTATTCTTAATCGTGTTCTTCTGGTCATTCGGTATACATGGCCCAGCGATTTTAGGACCAATCATTCGTCCGATGTGGGATTCAGCAATTCTTGAAAATATGGAAGTATTCACAGCTACAGGAAATGCACATCAATTACCAAACTTATTTACAGAGCAATTTATTCAATGGTTCGTATGGATCGGTGGATCAGGCTCAACATTAGCTTTAGTTATTATGTTTATGTTCTCTAAATCTAAATTCCTAAAAGAGTTAGGTAGATTATCATTCGTGCCAGGTTTATTCAATATTAACGAACCGATTATTTTCGGGGCACCAATTGTAATGAACCCAATTTTAATTATTCCATTCGTTATAACACCGTTAGTGACAACGACAGTATCATATTTCGCAGTTGTTTCAGGCATGATTCCGCTCATGATGGCGAAGTTGCCATTTACGATGTTAGCACCAATTGCAGCGATTATTAGTACAGACTGGACAATTATGGCTGGTGTACTTGTACTTATTAACTTTGTTATCTCATTCGTTATTTACTACCCATTCTTCAAAATGTATGAGAAACAACAATTAGCAGGAGAGGAGAAAACAGAATGCTCGGAGCCATTATCATCTTAATTACATTCGTAGCGGGGCAGTGTATTGCACATTATTCAAAATGGGTACAAAGTAAATCTTTATTAGTGTTACTACTCGTATCAATTGTATTTATCGGTAGTTCAATGGGTGCCTATGTAATGTTAGGGTTACAATCACCGTACGTAATCATTGTACCAACGATTTTATGTGCAACATGTTTATCTGCAAAATATAGATTTACGAGCATGGCATTAATACAACGTGTGAAGGAGATGCAAAAGCATGGAGCGTAAATTAGGGATTTCACTTTATCCAGAGCATTCAACGAAAGAAAAAGATATGGTATACATTTCGGCAGCGGCACGCCACGGTTTTTCAAGAATATTCACATGTCTATTATCTGTGAATCGTCCGAAAGAAGAAATTGTAGCTGAATTTAAAGAAATTATTAATCATGCAAAAGATAACAATATGGAAGTTATTTTAGATGTAGCTCCGGCAGTATTTGATCAACTTGGTATTAGCTATAGCGACCTATCATTCTTTGCAGAGTTAGGTGCAGATGGTATTCGTTTAGATTTAGGTTTTGAC
The DNA here is from genome assembly GCF_022637375.2 of Bacillus sp. N5-665. NCBI lineage: Bacteria > Bacillati > Bacillota > Bacilli > Caryophanales > Bacillaceae > Bacillus > Bacillus sp. N5-665. The sequence goes on along the minus strand of NZ_CP093325.1, from coordinate 4,721,779 downwards.
GGATTAACAGAAGCAAAAATGACGAATAATCCGTACGGCTTAAAAATTGAGCTAAACGTAAGTAACGATATTGCATACTTAGAAAATATTCTTTCGCATCAGGCGAATAAACCAGCTTTAATTGGTTGTCATAATTTCTATCCGCAAAAATTTACTGGTCTTCCGTATGATTATTTCATTCGCTGTAGTGAACGCTTTAAAAAACACAGTATTCGTACGGCAGCCTTTATTACGTCACATGCAGCCGACATCGGTCCATGGGATATTAATGACGGATTATGTACGTTAGAACAACATCGAAATTTACCGATTGAAGTACAAGCGAAACATTTATGGGCAACAGGGCTTATTGATGATGTTATTATCGGAAATGCTTATGCGAGTGAAGAAGAGTTAGAGAAACTAGGAAACTTAAATCGTTACATGTTACAGCTAAAGGTACACTTTGTAGAAGAAGCGACTGAAGTAGAGAAGAAAGCGACACTGCAAGAATTACACGTAAGACGCGGCGACATAACAGAATATATGGTACGTTCTACAGAAGTACGTAAAAAGTACAAAAACTATGACTTCCCAGTGCGCGAAAGTGTACGACAGGAAAGAGGGCAAGTTGTAATTGGGAACAACTCATTTGGTAAGTATAAAGGTGAACTGCAAATCATTCTAAAAGAAATGCCGATAGATGAACGGAAAAATATTGTCGGTACAATTGCGGAAGAAGAGTTATTCTTACTAGATTATGTAGGAGCTTGGACGCAGTTTACTTGTGTGGAATAGGGGAGGAGAGGATGCTATGGCATCCTCTTTGTTCTGTTGAAATAGTAATCTATCGTATATAGAATGCAAAGAGATAGATTTAATTTGGACGGGAGAGAAGGAGATTGTCATCGCTCTTCGTTTTTTACATAAGTTTGTTAATCATGAAGAAGTTTTAAAGGCGTTTGATAAAGTATATAACAAACGAGGGAACTTATTTATGTCAGAGCGAAAGTGGATTCGGGATCATATTAGTTACTTTCAAGAGAAAGTTAGAATGTGAGAATCAAAAAAAGAGTCAGCCTCAATGAGACTGACTCTTTTTATACGAACTAGTTTAATACTTTAACTGTAACTGTTTTACGTCCCCAGTTACTTGATGTACCTTTATCAGGCATTAAAACGTCGATTTTATTTCCTTTAATAGCTCCACCAGTATCACCAGCGATTGCTACTCCGTAACCTTCAACCCATACTTTTGAACCTAATGGAATTACACTTGGGTCAACTGCAATAAGTTTCATGTTTGGATTAGCTGTTAAGTTATGACCTAAAGCTGATTTTACTTGGTCGCCTGCTTTATAACCATTTTCAAGTGGGTCTGCTGTGTAAGCTGTTGCTACAACACGTAGTTCACGAGAAGATGATGGTGCACTTGTTTCAGTTTCTTTTGCAACAGGTTGTTGTGTAGCTGGTTTTTGAGCTTTAGCCGTTTCACGAGCTTTAGCTGCCTCTTGAGCTTTAGCCGCTTCACGAGCTTCAGCTGCTTCTTGAGCTTTAGCCGCTTCACGAGCTTCAGCTGCTTCTTGAGCTTTAGCTGCTTCACGAGCTTTAGCTGCCTCTTGAGCTTTAGCCGCTGCTTGAGCTTCAGCTGCTGCCTCGGCTTTAGCCGCTTCACGAGCTTTAGCTGCTTCCCCGGCCTTAGCTTCTGCTTGAGCTTCAGCTGCTGCCTGAGCTTTAGCTTCTGCTTGAGCTTCAGCTGCTTCACGAGCTTTAGTTGCCTCTTGAGCCTTAGCTTCTGCTTGAGCTTCAGCTGCTTCACGAGCTTTAGTTGCCTCTTGAGCCTTAGCTTTTGCTTGCGTTTCAGCTACTTCACGAGCTTTAGTTGCTTCCACAGCTTTAGCTGTATCTTGAACTTTAGTTGTTTTTTCCACTTTAACTGCTGGTTGAACTTTAACTGGAGCTTTACCTGTTAAGTAAGGAACATGAACATAAGCTGTTTTTCCGTTATATTCAAATTGAATCCAGTCATTTTGCACTTGGTGTGTTGTTTCGATTACGTCATCCTGTTTCAACTTACCAATAATTTCTGAGTCTGTGTTTGCACCAGCACGTACGTTTAATACGTTTGCTGTTACGTAGTAAGTGTCTTTTGTATAGTCAGCGCTAATGAAAGCTTCTTTACCGCTATTCAATTTCACTTTTGACCATCCGTTTTCTGTATGTAAAACGTTAACTTTATATCCATCTAATAACTTTCCGACAACTTGTGATTCAGTAGTTGGGTTTTCTCGTACGTTTAGTACGTCAGTTGTTACAATCGTTTCTGCTTTAGCAGATGTTGTGAAAATCCCAAGACCAAAAACCGCTGCTGTTGCTATACCCATAAATTTTTTCATAATAGCCTCCATTGCATTTGTTTTCGTTGACCTCATTATAGCAACCATTATTTTCTTATTTGCGGAAAACACAAAACTACAAAGCATTCGTAACGGGTCATTAATATTCTGTAATAATTCCAGTAATATCCTAAAAGCGCTTTCTTATAGGTGTTAGGGGAGGTTATAGCATGTGATACATAAAAATGAGAGTATTTCAATTTCTAATAGGTTAATAATGTTTCTGTAGTGTTACATAAACTTTTCATACGTGTTACAAAAGTGGTGTATTTCACTATTGTAACGTAGAGATAGTTATGTAATAATAACTATTTTGGTTGTGTAAATATATATATGAGGTGAAAATCAATGAAATATCGCCATAATTGTTACAAAATAAGTCGAGGTATGGAAAAAATTACGCCTTGATTTTAGGTCATCACATATTATTTTTGCAATAATAGGATTCTATAATAGCTTTAGTACGCTAAAATAATTAAAGGTGTTGATAACGTGAAACATATATAATAGAAGAAACACGATTTAATAGATAAATAAAAAACGTAGGAGTTTACACTCCTACGTTTTTTATTTACTCATATCGTAAACATTCAATTGGATCAAGTTTTGCAGCTTTGTTCGCTGGTAGTAAACCGAATGCAATACCGATTAGCATTGAGATACCTACTGAAAGAAGTCCAAGTTCTTTTGAGATAACGAGTGGCCATCCGGCAAAGATTGAGACGATCCAAGCGAAGAATATACCGAGCATGAATCCGATGAAACCACCGAGTCCTGTTAAAATACAAGATTCAATTAAGAATTGTGTTAATACTTTACCGCGCGTTGCACCAAGTGCTTTACGAATACCGATCTCACGTGTACGTTCTGTTACAGATACAAGCATAATGTTCATTACACCGATACCACCAACAAGTAAAGAAATAGCAGCGATACCACCGAATACCATTTTCATCATACCGATGGACTCGTCTAATTGCTTCGTAAATTCACCTAAATCTTGTGCTTCGAATTTATGCTCAAATTTAGGAGCTTTCATTTCGTTTAAAACAGAAGCAGCTTGTTTTTCTACACTTTTACGTTCTGCTGGCGAAGTTAATATTAATCTTACAGAGTCATACTCAGTTACTCCTGAGATTACAGGAGCGTTTTCAAGTGATGTATAACCTTCTGACATAGCCATTCCGAAATCATTTTTTGCTTCATACACACCGACTACTTTATATGGCTTTCCTTTTATATCAGTATATAAATTTGATTCCCAACCATTAAACAATTTGTTGAAAGCTTCTTCATTTAAAATAACAGCAGGAATTGCTTGCTTTAATTCACTATCATTTAATTCACGACCGTGAACTAATTTTATTTTCGCATCTGTCATGAAGGCGCCTGTTCCACCTTTTAAATCAAGAGAGACATCTTTTGAACCAGAAGATGCTTTTACTTTCATACTTACATCTGGATACACATCTTTAACACCAGGAACAGTTTGAAGACGTTTTAACATATCAGCTGTAATTTTGGCACTATCAGTTCCGTAATCAGGGTTGTTGTAGTAAATCGTTACTTCAGTATCTTTTCCTTGGCCTAACTCTTTTTTAAACTTTGCGTTTGTACCATCACCCATTGAGATGATAGTAATAATGGCACTAATACCGATAATAATACCTAACATCGTTAATATAGAACGCATTTTATGGGCAAAGATAGAGGAAAGGGCCATGCGTATATTTTCACTCGTGTTCAAAATTAACCTCTCCAATCTTGGACGATATTTCCGTCACGAATTACAATTTGACGTGCTGCAGCTTCCCCGATTTCACGATCATGGGTAATCATAATGATTGTTGAGCCTTGTTTGTTTAATTCGTAAAAGAGGTCCATAATTTGTGTACTCGTTTTCGTATCAAGTGCACCTGTCGGTTCATCGGCTAAAATGAACTTTGGATTATTTACGATTGCACGTGCGACTGCGACACGCTGTTTTTGTCCACCTGATAATTCGTTCGGTAGGTGAGTAGCACGATCAGCTAAACCTACTTTTGTTAAAGCGGCTAATGAGCGCTCACGTCTTTCTTTTTTATCAACTCCAGCGTAAATAAGAGGTAATTCTACATTTTGAAGTGCTGTAAGTCTCGGTAATAACATGAAGTTTTGGAATACGAACCCAATCTCTTTATTACGAACGCGTGCAAGTTCTGTCTCAGACATGTTTGAAATATTTTGACCAGCTAGTTCATACGCACCTGTCGTTGGTTTATCTAAGCAACCAATAATGTTCATTAATGTTGATTTACCAGAACCAGATGGTCCCATAATAGAAGTGAATTCTCCCTGGTTCAGTGTTACGTCAATGCCGTGTAATATTTGAACGGATTCTGCACCATTTTGGAAAGATTTCGTGATGCCTTTTAAGTTAATCATTCAACGACAACCTCCATACCATCTTTTAAGTCTTTTTCAGGTTTAGAGATAATTTGCTCTCCTTTTTTCACTCCAGAAACTTTTGCTTCGCTATCAGTCTCGAATTCAACAGTAACTGCTTGTTCTTTCGCTTTACCGTCTTTTACAACGAAGACAACATTTTTGTCACCTTTTTTCACGATACTGCTTTTCGGAACAATCGTACCAGTTGCTTCGCCAGATTTACTTGTTACGTAAACGTGGAAGCCGTTTTGTAATTCTTCACTATTATCTAATGTGACAGTGAATTGATAGTTAGAAACTGTTTTGTTTTCATCCATGCTCTTTAATGGTGTAGAACCGATTTCTGTTACTTTTCCTGTCCAAGTCTTACCAGCGACAGTTTTTGATGAAACAGTTACTTCTTGCCCAACTTTCATACTAGCAAGCTCATATTCAGAAAGTTGACCTTTTACTTTAAATGGACCAGCATGACGAAGTGTAATGCCGCTCATACCTGTTTTTTCATCAGCAGTTTTTACGATATCATCAATTACGCCATCAGTAGGGCTCGTTACAGAAAGTGTGTTTACTTTTTCTTTTGCTGCTTTAATCATTTCATCAGATTTTTCCACTTCAAACTTTTTCATTTCAATTTGTGATTCTAATTGTTGTACTTCGATTTCTGATGCTTTTAACGCTTCAGCAGGAAGGCCTGCATTTTTCTCTTTTTGTAATTTTTGTTTCGCTGCATCAATTTGTTTTTGGAACAATGTTACTTCTTTTTGTGCAATTTTCTTTTGCATTTCTGCTTCTGTTACACCTTGTTTCGCAGTAGGGTCATTATATTTAAAAAGGAGCTGGCCTTTTTTTACTTCATCACCTTTTTTTACAGCTAATTCATACGTACCTTTTGTTGGATCAAATGAAATTGTTTCGATGCCGTTTGGAATGACTTCACCGCCAAATTTTTGCGCGTTTTCAATTTGTTTTTCTGTTACTTTATATCCGCTATATGCCATTGCTACTTCTGAACTACCGCCAGCAAATGCAAAATATGATCCAGCTGCAATACCGATTGCTACTACACTAGTAATTAACACTTTATTTTTCTTCTTCATCTATTTATCACCTTTTCGTTCGTTTTAGTATCTACATTCAGTATAAAAGAGGTGAAGAATCTGACAAATCGTTTTAGCTTACAATAACCTTACAGTTTTGTAAGGTATGAATATGTAAATGTAAGGTAGAGCTTGTCCAAGTGTAAGCAAATGAATTGACTCGTCGTTTCTTTCTTACAATAATATTGTATGAAGGAGAGGAGGAGGCAAGATGGAAGCTTATTTTAGTGCGCATCCATTAAAACCATTTATTCCATACTCAAGGCAACACGTCCTTATATTATTTATTATGTTGGTAGGGATATTTTTTCTATATCAATACCAAGATTTATTGCGTCAAAATGAGTGGAATATAACGGTTCGATATGCGATTGCATTTTTATTTATTGGGAGTGAAATTGGGCTCCATATGTGGGAATGGAAAGCGGGGATTTTTGAACTAGGCACTTCATTACCATTTGAGTTATGTACGATTAGTTTATTGTTAGCGTCGATTATGATTGTAACGAAAAGTTACCGCATATATGAGATTGTATTTTTTACAGGAATTATCGGTGCATCACAAGCGATTTTAACGCCGAACGTGCAATATGCTTTTCCGCATTTTCGCTTTATAGAATTCTTCGCTGCACATGTATTACTCATTTGGGCACCACTCTTTATGACGTGGGTAGAAGGATATAGACCGACCTTGCAATCAATTAAGCGTACGATGATATTTTTAAACATAGTAATTCCAATCGTTTCTTTTGTGAACTACAAAACAGGCGGTAATTATATGTTTTTAGCTCGTAAGCCAGAAACTGCTTCATTACTTGATATGTTAGGGCCGCACCCTTACTATATTATTTCATTAGAAATAGCTGCGCTTATTGGATGTTTTATTTTGTATATGCCGTTTGCGAAAAGAGAAGGGCATGCGCATAAAGAATCACTAGGATCATAACCTAGTGATTTTTTCGTGTAAATATTTACAATTCAGAAAATTAAGAATAAAATTAAGGGGTAAATTATATAGAGAGAGAAGGGAAAACGTGGTCAAAAAAGTTTTTCTGAATGGGATGGAAGTGACGGTTCAATTTATTATTTCGATTTTGGGTATTATTTGTTTAGGGGCACTGCCGAAATTATTTTATGGATTTGAGCTGCATGCATCAAGGTACATACAGAGTTTAAAAGAAGTGTTTGTGAACTTAATGGATATCTCTAATTTTCAATATGTGAGAGGTGAATTTTTATTTCCGCAGTTGTTCGTCCATTATAAAGAAACGATTGTTATTTTTTTAGCTGCTTTTTTTATTTCATTATTTGTAGCATTTTGTATTGTTTATGTGATTACGAGTAGTTCACCGCGTATACAACATCGCATTAAATCATTTCTCATCTTCTTAGAATCTATTCCAGACATTCTACTTATTTTAGTATCACAAATTTTAGTTGTATGGTTTTTTAAACAAACAGGTTTTTTGCCCTTTCAAATTGCATCAATTGGAGGCGAATCAATTAGAGGATTACCAATATTTTGTTTGAGTATACCGACTACGATTCTGTTTGTAAAACTGTTAGTGCTTCGTTTTGAAAATGAGCTAGAAAAAGATTATGTACTATTTGCTAAGGCGAAAGGGCTCGATCGTTTTCATATTTTAAATCGTCATATTTTACGAAATGTGTTGCTTAGTACACTTTTCTTTGCGAAAACGAATATCTTTTTTATGTTATCTAATTTATATATTATAGAATGGATTTTTAATACGGGTGGTATTTTTATGTTTTTGAAATCGTATGAGGGTATTAGGATTGAGGTTTTCATCGTTAGTGTGCTGCTTATTTATATTCCGATTTTTATTTTGTTTAAATTGTTTCATTATCTCATTCCAGCTGCGATGAAGGAGAGACTATAATATGTGGACGTATATAAAACGCGATAAAAGATTTTGGATAAGCATTGGGTTTCTTCTCATATTAGTTCTTTTGAGCATCGGAAATACGATATGGAACGATGGACATATTAGACAAGTTACATTGCAATATGATGCGGATGAAAATCCAGAAGTTCCACCGTTTTCACCTTCATTCCAATTTTTACTTGGGACAGACCGGAAAGGATACGACCTGTTACATTTAGTCATTGAAGGTGCGAAGTGGACAATTGGTATAGCTATTTTAATTGCGGCACTTAGAATGGTAATAGGTGTGTTTTTCGGTGTCGTACTCGGAACATATGTAAAAAGAGGGTTTTCAAAAATCGAGGCTTTTTTTGATAGTTTTACAGTTATTCCAACAGTTATGATTGCGTATTTTTTTCTTCAATCTGCAAATGCATTTGGGAGTGGAGAGGAAACAACAACCTTTTTTGAAAGGGCTTCGTTTCAAGTTTTATTACTTGTAATGCTTGTGATGCCAGTTATTGCATTGTATGTTGCGAAGGAAGTCCGTAAGTTGAGAACCGAAGAATTTATTGAAGCTGCGTGCATATTAGGTGGATCGAGAAGGCATATTGTTATAAAGCATATTTTCCCGCATCTTTATATGACGTTTATACTTGTATTTTTTCAGCAGTTTACGCAAACTCTTACTATTTTACTGCACTTAGGATTACTGGAAATATTCTTTGGCGGAACAGTTCAGTTTTTCGGACCGATAGAAGAAATAGACTCTTACACACATGAATGGTCAGGCTTAATTGGAGTCTATTTTAGATCATTAACAGTGAATCCGTGGATTCCGCTCGTTCCCATTACATTTTTTGGACTTACTATTTTTTCAGGAAATATGATTGTGAAAAGTATAGAAGAAGCGATGACAAAAGTTCGATTAGGGGGAGAGATAAAGAAGACGGATGTAGAAGAGGAACAATCTGCTGTGCAGTCAAAAGAAGAGCTATTTACTTTTAAACATACGATGTGAAAAGAAGCAAGCATGGATTTCATGCTTGCTTCATTTTATTTTGTAGAAACTTCACCTTCAGCTTCTGTTTGAGGAATATAGTATCCGATTATACCACCGATGATTGCTGGAATAATCCAGCCGATTCCTAAGTTGTAAAAAGGAATGGTGTGTACGATATTAGCGATAAAACTTGGTATCAATTCCACATTATCAAGTGCATGAATACAGCTAATAATGAATGCTGCGAGCATTGCTCCGATGTAGACAGAAGGTTTACGTTTCGTATATTTATCAATAAATGATACGAAAATTAAAATGATTGTAATTGGATACAAAATGATTAATACAGGTAATGTAATTTTTATTAGTAAACTTAATCCTAAGTTTGAAATGACGAAGCTAAATATACAAACGTATAGTACGAGTTTCTTATATGAAACATTTGTTAGTACTGTTGCGAAATAGTTGGCGAATGCACTTACAACACCGATTGCTGTCGTTAAACAAGCGAAGATAATGGCGATACTTAATAAAACATTACCGCTTGTCCCAAAGAATTGATACATAACAGTAGCTAATAGTTGACCACCGTTTTCGAATTGCCCTAGATTGCCGTTTGAAGCGCCGATATAACCGAGTAAGAAATAAACAATTGTTAAGAATAGGGCTGCAATGCTCCCGCAAATAATTGTATATTTCGCAATCGATTTTTTCTCTTGTATACCGTTTTGGCGAATTGCATTTACAACAATTGTTGATAATACGAGAGCACCAATTGCATCTAACGTTAAAAATCCTTCAAGAAATCCTTTGAAAAATGGAATTTCTTTATAGTCACCAACAGGTTCTGCAAACGTTCCTGGTGAAAGAATCGCTTTTGTTGCCATAATTGCAATAATTCCAAGTAAAATTGGCGTTAATATTTTTCCAATATGATCTACTAATTTTGATGGATTTAATGATAAGAAGTAAACGACTGTAAAGAAAATCGCACTAAAGATTAACATAGAGTACCATTGGTCCGGGAAAAGTGGTGCAATCCCAATTTCGTAAGATACAGATCCAGTTCGTGGAATAACAAATAGTGGGCCGATTGAAAGATAAATAATGATAGCGAATATTGCTGCGAATTTTGGATGAACACGGCTTGCTAAAGTGTTAAAACTACCACCGGCAAGGGCAACAGCGACGATAGCTAGTAAAGATAAACCGACGTCTGTAATAATAAATCCTGTAATGGAAATCCACATGTTTTCTCCGGATGAAAGACCGAGAAGGGGCGGGAAAATCATATTACCAGCACCGAAGAAAACTGCGAATAGTAATAAACTAATCGAAAGTATTTGCGCTGGTTTTAAAGTTGTACGCATATAAAGAAAATCCTCCTAATGAGTGTTTTTGTCGAAAATTCAAATAATTTGTCGAGTAACTGTTACCATTTTAAAGGTCTGATGACTAGAAAGCAATAGGGAATTTTAAAAATATTTTAAAATAATGCGTAAAATTGAATAAATATACTATTTATATCTTTAATAGGAAGGATTTAACTTTAAACGTAAAAAAAACACATATCGCTAGGATACGTGTCTTAAAAAAATATTTTTTTATCACGTTCTTCTTTTAAAATTTCAACTGCTTCTCGGAAACGTTGTGAATGGACAATTTCTCGTTCGCGTAAAAAGCGTAAGCTGTCATTTATGTCAGGATCGTCAGATAAATCAATGAGCCATTGATAAGTTGCTCTTGCCTTTTCTTCAGCAGCAATATCTTCATATAAATCTGCAATAGGGTCTCCTTTTGCTTGAATATAAGTAGCAGTAAAAGGAACGCCACCAGCATTATGATAAAACAAAGCACTATCATGATTAGCGTACTGTGCGTCTAATCCAGCAGCTTTCATTTGCTCTGGTGTTGCATCTTTTGTTAATTTATAAATCATTGTCGCAATCATTTCTAGATGCGCGAATTCTTCGGTACCAATGTCGGTTAGTAAGCCAACTACTTTGTCAGGAATGGTATAACGTTGATTTAAGTAGCGAAGAGCAGCAGCGAGTTCGCCGTCCGCACCGCCATATTGTTCAACTAATAATTTGGCGAGTGCTGGATTACAAGTACTCACTTTAACTGGATATTGTAATTTCTTTTCATAAATCCACATAGTCTCTCTCCTTTATATTTGCCATGGCCACGGTCCTTTGCTCCATTCCCATGGAGCGTTAGAATAACTATTTCCGAACTGCTGGAGTGGCCCGTATTTTTCTTCGATTTTTTGTTGTAATACTCTTCGTTTATAGGAGAAATCGTTGAATTGATTTATAGCTGCAGTATCGTTTGGGTGCGTATCTAAATAGAGGGTAAGTTCAACTAATACAAAGTCTAGTTCTTGTAGTTCTTCAATCCATTTGTAATATTCATCAGGCAATGTCTGTGTCACGTTTTTATTCACCGTCCTTTTTTGTAAGGATTTTCATAAAAATCATAAAAAGCAGGCCACAGAGTTCCTTTTCGTAAAGCTTCTTTTGGTGGGAATTGTGGTAGGTTAGGTGGTTGAAAGCCCATAAATAGGTGTGGGGGAGTTGAGTAATATTTTTTTCCAATTGGAGGGCAAGGGTCGTTTGGGCCATGGAAAGGTATGTAGGATTTCATAAATTCATCCATGTTACACGCCTCCTTTATAAATGAAATATTCATCACTACGTATTGTATTCGTACATAATTGCAAATTATGACTCATATAGAAAACTAAAAGAGGCAGGGGGAGTGCGGATGGAAAGTGTTACAACATGTATTGTATTAGAATCTAAAAACTTAAAGGAAACATTATATTTTTACGAAGGAATTCTAGGGTTTAAACCGAGCAAGGAGAGGCCACAAATACGTGTAACAGGTGTGTGGTATGATATCGGTTCAACGAGAATTTGTTTTGTTGTAAATAGGGGACTAGGAGAACATAGAGAGACCGTTATATCATCAGTGAAAGAACTATTGTTAAAAACTACAAATATCGAGCGGTTAAAGAAAAAGTTAGTGTTTTATCAAATATCATTTGTAGAAGAGCACCATGGTGAAGAAGTTAGAATAATATTTCATGATCCAGATGGTTATACACTCCAATTTACTTCAATATAAAATATGGAATAGAGCTTTTTATAATGGAATAATCTGAATGGTGAATGAAAAAAATATTGACAAGCTTAGGCAAATATTTTAATGTGATTGTATAAAACTGTGTATATAAAGGGGAGTAACTTATTACAGTAAAGTCGTCATTACAGGGAGAAACCCTCGGCTTTATTGGCAACGTTTCGTTGTTAGTGAGACCTTTACCAGCAATGGTAAAGGCCCCTTATTGTCTTTTTTAGGACCCTTACCATATTTGGTAGGGTCCTTTTTGTATACAAAGAGAGGAGAAATAAAAATGAAAAAACTTATTAGTAGATTAAGAGTTGTATTTCATGTTCGTCGTTTCGTTCCATTCCTATTTGACTTTTTTACTTCAAAAGAGGTTTCAATAAAGAAGAAAATTTTATCTGTTGCTTTTTTAGTTGGGTATGTTGCGATGCCGCTTGATTTAATTCCAGACTTCCTGCCGTTTATCGGTATTTTAGATGATATTGGAATTGTGTTATTCATTTTGAACCGAATTGTAAAAATGGCGCCAGTGCAATTACAAGAAAAGCATAACGTAAACGTAGGATAGGAGTTGAAAATATGGAGCAAATTATTTTAGATATAATCGAGTTTTTAAAGCAGTTTTCTTATTTTGGAGTTGTGTTAGCATTAACGTTTGAATTTATTCCAGCAGAAGTAGTTTTGCCTATGGTTGGGTATTGGGTGTACGAGGGAGATATGAATTTTTGGCTAGCTGTATTAGCAGGGACACTTGGCGGAACGACAGGACCATTAACGTTATACGCACTCGGTTATTACGGTGGCCGTCCTCTATTAATAAAATACGGGAAATACTTCTTTATTAAAGAAGAGCAAATTCAAAAAGCAGATGATTTCTTTGAGAAATATGGACCAGTTGTAGCATTTGTTGGACGCTTTGTGCCAGGGGTTCGAACGCTTATTTCTGTTCCATGTGGAATGGCGAAAATGAATATATGGAAATTTAGCATATATACATTTGTAGCAATGTTCCCGTTAACGACTTTATATGTCTATTTTGGAATGAAATTAGGGCCGCATTGGGAAAAGGCTGCGGATGTTGTTGGACAATATATGTTACCGATATTAGGAGGCGTACTTCTTATCGTGGCTAGTATCTTTATCTATAAATTTATGAAAAAACGAAATAAAACTGAATCTATCTAGTCAGTGGTACTGAAATTTTCATATTTTTTGAAAATAGATGAATAGTACAGGCAAAAGACTCTGAGGGACATACACATATAGGGAATATAAAAGAGAGAGGGGAAACAACTATGTCTTGTGAGTGCTCAGGGTCAGCATTAACTTGTTGTCCAGATAAAAATTATGTACAAGATAAAGTGTGTAGTCCGTGGTCTGCTACTGTAGTTGCAACAGCAATTGATAATGTTCTTTATACAAATAATATTAACCAAAATGTAGTTGGTACTGGTTTTGTTAAATATGATGTTGGTCCAGGTCCAATTACTGTAGAAGCGCTTGATTCTGCTGGGGCTACAATTGATACACAAATATTAAACCCAGGAACGAGTATCGCTTTTACGTATCGCCGCTTTGATAGTATACAAGTTGTGTTACCTGCAACACCTGCTGGAACGTATCAGGGAGAATTTTGTATTACAACACGCTATCCACTTTCATAGTAGAATAGGAGAGGATTGAAATGGGAATGAGAAGTTCCGGTTTGTCTTGTTGTTCTAATAAAACACTTGTGCAAGATCAAGTATGTACAGACTGGTCTATTACAGGTGCTGGTACTCAAATTGTATATACGAATAATATTACACAAGAAGTATATGGTTCAGGTTATGTGAAATATGATGTAGGCGCGAATCCCATTACAGTTGATTTTTTAGTAGGTGCTACAGTAGTTGATACAATTACTGTACAACCACAAAGTAGTGGTACTTTCACTGTACGATATTTTACTACTGTTCGAATTACTACGACAGGAACAACTGTTAATCAAGGAGAGTTTTGTATTACTGTACGTTATCCGATTTCATAAAAAAAGCATACCGTGAATGGTATGCTTTTTTAATTGAGAAAGTAATGAAATTGGTATTCTATAAGCAACATGTAAATTGGCAACAGTACTTGCCTTCTAAATATAGTGAAGGATCACTTTGTATATTAATAATACTGACAGATTGTAAGTCTTTTCCTGTGTAAGATATAGTATTACCAGGAAACACAGTGAAAATATTAGTTACTGCTCCAGTGATTTGAATTGTAATTGCTTCTGTGCTGCTAGTACTATTGTAAACCGAGACAGTACCTGATATAAGTAGTATCCTATCACTTTTCCATAGTATCATTGATTGTAATGCATCTTTGGCAGATGGGATGGTGTTATTAGTTATGAGGAAATTCCCTGCAAATTCATTTGTTACTCGCTCGCAATTTGGATTTGGGGGAGGGGGTGGTGGACAAGGGTCTGGACAAATAATAGATAAAGGAGCGAAACAGCCAATATTTTTTTTGTTCCTCAATATAACCCCTCCTTTTAAGTTGTCTTTTACTACTATTAAATGTAGAAGCATGGCCGATGTGTTAAAAAAGAAGGAAATGTTAAAAATTAAGATTGTCCAATAGGCTTAAACTTTAATTTATCATTAGTGTTATAGAAAAGATTATATGTGAATAGTCATAGGAAAAGAATGATCAGACTCTTTTAGACAAAAGGTGGTTGTATACAATAGTATGAGGAATGTTGGACTTAACCTCTAATTAACTGTATATTTACAAAAATCTAATAAAATTCATTTGTTATTTAAACGACATTAACATGTTTTAGATAAAATAGCTCTTGTAATGAATTAATTATTATGAGGAGGATTCACGTGGAAAGAACAGCTTTACGAAAAGTAAAAGGTCTTATTGGATTATTAATGTTTTTTGTATTAGCATTCGTATCAGTTCCGTGGAGTACATCAGTCAAAGCGGAAGAGAAGAAGCAAGAAAAGGCACCAAGTGAAAAGAAGATAGTTTTTCCAGTTGTGAGTGATGTACATATTAAAAATAGTGGAACGGATGATACGTTTCGCTGGAAAAGAGCGATTGAACAGTTTAATACACTTGCACCAAAGCAAGATGCGTTCGTAATTGTGGGAGATTTTACTGATTCAGGATCGGTACAACAATATGATCGTTTTATGCAAGTATATAATGAAAATGCAAATAAAGATGCGGTACGAATGAATTCTCTTGGTAATCATGATTATTGGAATGGTTTATCTGTAGAAGGAGCACAGAAGCGTTTCTTAGAAAAAACAGGAATGAAATCAATTTATTATCATAATGTGGTAAAAGGTTATCATTTCCTTGTTATGTCTCCAGAGGATGGAACAACTCATGGATATTATTCGGACAAGCAAATTAATTGGTTAAAAGAAGAGATGGCAAAGGCGCAAAAAGATGATCCAGAAAAACCAATTTTCGTATTTTTACATCAACATATTAAAGATACAGTGTACGGTAGTCAAGAATGGGGAACGAAAGATAGTGCAAAAATTAATGCAGTATTAAAAGAATATCCACAAGTCATTACGTTTTCAGGTCATTCACATTATCCATTAGATGATCCAAGATCGATTCATCAAAAAGACTTTACATCCGTTGGTACCTCTTCTGTAAGCTATATGGAGGTAGAGGGTGGCAAAGTGCAAGGGAATATTCCTTCAGAATCGCGTGCATTAAGCCAAGGTTTATTAGTAGAAGTAGATGATAAAGAAGTAACGATTAATCGCCGTGATTTCCATACAAATTCTTGGACAGGCGAGCCTTGGAAAATTCAGTTGCCATCAAAGAAAGAGACATTTACACATGTAGAAGATCGTGATAAAGAAAAGCCTTACTTTGCAAAAGATGCGAAGTTATCGGTATCAAATGTAACAGAAAATGCAGCAACAGTAACATTCCAGCAAGCGTTGGACAACCTTCTTGTTCATTCTTACCGTGTACAAGCGAGAGATAAGCAAACGGGAGAAATAAAGAATAAATTGTTAGCATTCTCAGAGTTTTATCGTGATCCAGTGCCGAAAGAACTGACATTTACGCTTGCAGGACTAGATGGCGGGAAAACATATACACTGGAAGTCGTTGCGATTGATTCATTCGGCAATGAAAGTGCACAACCATTAACGGCAGAGGTTACTACGAAAAAAGATAATATTGATCCGAATGTGAAAGTACCAAAGGCGGATGTTTTTGATGTGAACTTTGCAGATGGTACATTTAAAGACAATTCATCATTTGGTACAAAAGGTGATGTTAAGGGTAATGTGACTATTGAATATGATAAAGCGTTGAAAAAGAATGCTATGAAGCTAAACGGAAAAGCAAATACATTTGGATATCTTCCGTTTTCAGCAGCACAAAAAGAGAAAGTAGCAAATACATTTACGTTAGAAACTGTGTTTTCAATGAATGAAATCCGTGGGCAAGGTATTTTACAAAATACAGAGAGCGGCGGAATTGGCTTTGAATCTACAGGAAGTGGTTATGTAGAATTATGGGCTCATATTGGCGGTAGCTATAAGCGTGTTGGCGTGCAATTAGAGGCAAATAAAACGTACCATTTAACTGGAACGTATAATGGAAGTGAAGTAGCCATTTACGTAGATGGTAAAAAAGTAAATAGCCAACCAGCTACAGGGAAAGTATATCACCCGAACGTACCATTTGCACTTGGTGCAGATCCAGATAGCAACGGGAATGGCGGTATTCCGTTAAACGGACAAATTGCGCTTGCAAAATTATATAGTAAAGCGTTAAGTTCTTCAGAAGTATTAGCAGCATATAATGAGTTTTCTAATCGTACAAAATTAGAGCAAGTAAACGCGTTATATGAAGAGCTTGGAAAAGTAAAAGAAGTGTTAGCTGGTACGTATGAGTTTGGTGACAAACCAGGTCAATATTCAAAGGAAGCATTTCAAGCACTAGAGAAAAGCTATAACACTGCAAAGCAAGCATTTGAAAATGTAGGAAGTACTGGAGAGCAAATCGTTCAAGCGTATAACGAATTAAAAACAGCTAATGTAACATTTGTACAATCTAAAGTAGCAGAAGAACAACCGAAAACACCGAAAGAAAAATTACAAATCAATATTGAAACTGCAAAAGCAGTGGTGAAAAAAGCGCAAGCTGCAAATGTAACGGATGGTTCAGTGAAATCATTGAGTCAAAAAATTACAGTGGCAGAATCTGTGTTAAAAGATGCGAAAGTAAAAGATGCACAAGTAGAAACGATGAATCGTACGATGGAATATGCGATTTCACTCGTTGAAAAAAGCATAAACAAATAAGAGAGAAGAAAAGAAGCTTATCATGATAGGCTTCTTTTTTGTTATACTAAAAATAGTATAGAATGAGGGAGCGAATAATTTGGAAGAGAAAAAGCTAAAAAGAATTCTTGAATATGTATGGATCGTGGTTGTGCTCCTTGTAGGATATTATTTCTTAAAAGAAAAAAGTATATGGGTTCTATTTCTAATGACGTTTTTATTAGCGGGTTTAGGCACGTTATTTATTAATTTCTTCTTTGATAGTCTAAATGCATGGAAGAAGAAAAAGAAGGGAACGAAGTAAAGGAGGGAATATATGCAAAAGTGGAAGCTCATATATCAGGTGATTCTTTTCATAGTGCTTGTAGGTATTGGCGTTTTAAAATATTCTACACCGATAGGAAATTGGGCATCGTTTACAGCTTGCATCGGCATATTTTTCATTTTACAATCGTTAACGAAAAAATATAATAATACAGAAAGATAGCTCACCGTTTTATCGGCGAGCTATTTTGTTATGCTTTTTTCTCTCCATCATTTGTTTTTTCAGTAGCTAAATGACTATGTTTTCTAGAGTAGAAGAAATAGAAGCATAAGCCAACTATAAGCCAAGCTATAAAGCTAATCCATGTCGTTTTAGACAAATTAATCATCAAATATAAACAGCAAAGAATTGCAACAACTGGTAATACAGGTACAAAAGGTGCGCGGAATCCACGTTTTAAGTCAGGATGTGTTTTTCGTAAAATGAGTACTGCGCAGCAAACGAATGTAAAGGCTGTTAGCGTACCGATGTTCACTAAATTAGCAAGTAGATGTAGGTCTAGAAGTCCTGCTAATAAAGCGGCAACAACACCAGTGATCCATGTGTTTAATAAAGGGACTTTTACTTTTTTATTTACACGTGCTAGCGCTTTTGGAAGTAGTCCGTCGCGGCTCATCGCATAAGAAACGCGAACTTGTCCGTACATAACGACTAGGAGGACGGTTGTCATTCCAGTCATCGCGCCAACAGCGAGAAGTCCTGCAATTGTATCTTCGCCAACGAAATGTAAGGCAAACGCAACTGGATCAGAAACATCTAATTGTGTATATGGAACCATACCTGTTAAAACGAAAGATACAATCATGTATAAAACAGTACAAATAAGAAGAGAACCGATAATGCCAATTGGTAAATCGCGCTGTGGTTTTTTCGTTTCTTCTGCCGCGGTGGCGATTGCATCAAAGCCTAAGAAGGCGAAGAATACAGTGGCAGCTCCAGTAATGATACCGTCGTATCCGAATGGAATGAACGGCGTCCAATTTTCAGGTTTTACATATTTTGCGCCTGCTACGATAAAGGCGATAATAACAGCTAACTTGATAAGAACCATAACATTATTAATGCGTGCGCTTTCGCGTATACCGAAACTTAAAAGGCCCGTAATGAGTAGTAAAATACAAACAGCTGGTAAATCGATAATGCCGCCTTTTCCTACGCCAGGGGCCGAGGCGATTATGGTGGGCAGATGGATGTTAAACCCTTGTAGTAAAGATTGTAAATAACCAGACCAACCGACAGCTACAGCCGCGACTGCAAGTAAATATTCGAGCATTAAACACCAGCCGACGATGAAGGCGACGACTTCTCCGACTGTCATGTATGCGTAAGTATACACACTTCCAGAGACAGGAATAGAAGAAGCAAATTCGGCATAGCAAAAGGCTACACAAGCACAAGTAAATGCAGCAATAAGGAATGATAACATAATACCAGGACCAGAATGTTTCGCTGCGACAATACCTGTTAATACAAAGATCCCTGTCCCAATTACGGCGCCAATTCCTAAAAAAGTTAAATCAAGTGCAGTTAATGTTCTCTCTAACTGCCGTGGTGATTCAGTACTAAGTGGCTTTTTTCGTAATAATGACTTCACTTTGGACTCTCCCCCCGTTTTTTCATTTCCATAACTGCGAATATAGTATGAGCCCACTAGAAGAGAGTATGTAAGTAAATGGAGGTACAGTTATGGTATGTAGTTTTTTAAAATTGCTGGATTAATCTTAATATAATTCAGAATATTTTGTCAAATAAAAATATGACAAATAAAATGCGGATGAATAGGGGAAACTACTTGCAGAAATGGACGAGGGTTAACAGAGTGACAAAACCACTCATAAAAGTTTCACTTTATAAAGTAGGAGAAGATGTTATGTTATTTTATTTTGAACTTGTCGTCATTTTACTTTGTACGAAATTAGCTGGTGATATTAGCGTGAGACTTGGCCAGCCTTCTGTACTTGGTAAATTAATCGTTGGTATTATTATCGGTCCGGCTGTGCTTGGTATTATTAATAGTTCTGAATTGATCGATGAACTGAGTGAAATTGGTGTTTTACTACTTATGTTTATGGCAGGGCTTGAAACAGATTTAGAAGAGTTAAATCGGAATTTGAAATCTGCATTCGCAGTAGCGATGGGGGGAATTATTTTCCCATTCCTTGGTGGGTATTTAGCGGGACTTGCGTTTGGAATGTTACAGTCGCATGCGATCTTTTTAGGGTTATTACTTTGTGCCACTTCCGTTAGTATTTCTGTTCAAACATTAAGAGATTTAGGGAAAATGAATACGAGAGAAAGTACGACGATTTTAGGGGCAGCTGTATTTGATGATGTAATTGTTGTTATTTTATTAGCATTTGTGATGAGTTTTTTAGGTACACAAGATGTAAATGTAACGCTTGTCATTGCAAAGAAAATTATCTTTTTTGTCAGTATCGTTTTCATCTCTTGGAAAGTTGTTCCATGGATTATGAAAATGCTCGTACCACTTCGCGTAACAGAGGCGTTAATTAGTGCAGCTCTTATTATTTGTTTCTCATTTTCGTATTACAGTGAAATGATGGGGATCGCAGGTATTATTGGGGCATTTGCAGCCGGAATTGCCATTTCGCAAACAGAGTATAAGCACGAAGTAGAACATAAAATTGAACCGATTGCTTATGCGATATTTGTACCGGTGTTCTTCGTAAGTATTGGAATGGAAATTACATTTCAAGGTATCGGAAGCCAGCTTTGGTTCATTATCATCATGACGCTTATTGCAATTTTTACAAAGTTAATCGGATCAGGTTTAGGAGCAAGACTGACAGGGTTCAACCTTCAATCTTCTATTAGTATTGGTGCGGGGATGGTTTCGCGCGGAGAAGTGGCGCTTATCATCGCAGCAAATGGACTTGCGGCGAATTTATTAGCGAAAGAAAATTTCACAGCGATTGTTATTGTTGTTATATTAACGACGATTATTACGCCGCCGCTTTTGAAAAAATATTTTGTATAGAGAGGAAGAGCTTATCTCATGTAGGTAAGCTTTTTTTTTATTGGAAAAAGCAATAGTCATATAGCGTGAATAGGTTGTAATTATGTTAAAATCTACGTATATGATAAGTCGAGGAGAGAAAATGTGTGAGGATTACGAAGGGGAAGGTTATCGGTATAATCATACTTATTGCGCTATGTATACCATTTACTGCATGGAAAGAGTCAAAAGTGAAAGACTTTCCTGTTTCTATTTTTTCTTCCTATGTAGAAGACGAAAACCCGAAAGACTATAATTACACTGCTTTTGTACCTGACTTTGCAATTTGGATACATGGATGGGAAAAACAGCGATCTGAAGGTGAAATAACGTCATATAAAAGAGGGGATCGAACTGTAATTGTTCACCATCCTCCTGGCGATGATGGTTTTTATCTTTTTGAAGCAAGAGAAAATAAGTGAAAGCAACCGTAAGAAGTGGAGGTTAAATAGTGAAAGCTTCAACATTACTATTTAAAATTGAAAGTAATATGGATCAATTTTCACCAGCTGAAAAGAAGGTTGCCATGTACATAATGGGGAATGCAGAAATTGTTCCGAACTTAACGACGAAAGAAGTGTCAACGAATGCGGGCGCAAGTGAGGCGAGTGTTGTTCGCTTTTGTAAGTCGATTGGGATTGGAAGCTTTAAAGCATTTAAAATCGCGCTCGTTCGTGAATTGACGATTGCTGATTATAATATTAATGATTTTTCAGTTATGAATACGGAAGATGGACCGTATGACTTGTTTAATAAAGTTACGTATGTGAATAAAGCTGCAATTGAGGCGAGCGTTACTGCGATAGATAAAAAGGAACTTGAGAAAGCTGCAGATCGTATTGTAAATGCGGGTAAAATTATATTTTATGGAGTAGGCGGATCAGCTACTCCGGCGATGGACGGGGCTTATAAATTTACAAGGCTCGGATTTACAGCGATGATGCTATCTGATTTTCATATGATGTTGCCGCTTGTAACGAATTTAAAAGAGGGCGATATATTTGTTGCGATTTCAACATCTGGTCGTACGAAAGATGTACTTGAAATGGCGCAATATGCGAAGAGACAAGGTGCAACAGTTATTGCGATTACAAAGCTTGACCAATCATCACCGTTATATAAAGAGGCGGATATTCGTCTTTGTATGCCAGATGTAGAGCAAGATCATCGTATTGCAAGTATTGCTTCTAGAATGACACAACTGAATATGATTGATGCTTTATATGTGATTACTTTTAATCGTATTGGTAATAAAGTGTTGGATCAATTTATGGAGACGCGAGAAGAAGCAGTGCGGTTACGGAAGTTAAAGTAGAAGAAAAGATGAGGGGACTCATCTTTTTTATTATCTTTGACACAAATATGTCATTTTATGAAATTTTATTTCATAAAATAAGAAAGTAATATTGATTTTTAATTTCTCGAAGTTATAATAAAAGTGTGAAATATAATTTCAAAGAGGGTGGCAATATGTTAGAAAATTTATCGACAGAACACCGTAATGAGAAAACGACGAATCTAGATGAGATGAGTATAAAAGAAGTGTTACAGAGTATGAATGAAGAAGATCGAACTGTTGCGTTAGCAGTTGAAAAAGAGATAGAACAAATTGAAAAGGTCGTACAGACTGTTATTAAATCTTTTGAAGCAGAGGGCCGATTAATTTATATTGGGGCTGGTACGAGTGGTCGTTTAGGTATTTTAGACGCAGTGGAATGCCCGCCGACATTTGGCACAGAAGATAAAATGGTGCAAGGATTTATAGCAGGTGGATTGAAAGCGTTTACTAAGGCAGTGGAAGGTGCCGAAGATCGCGAAGAGTTAGCAGAAGAAGATTTGAAAAGTATTGGATTAAACGAGAAAGATACAGTGATTGGTATTGCCGCAAGTGGTAGAACCCCTTACGTAATTGGCGGATTGAAATACGCACATAGTGTGGGAGCTAGTACGGCGAGTATTTCTTGTAATAAAAATGCTGAAATAAGTAAGTATGCAAAACTCAATGTAGAAGTGGAGACAGGCGCAGAAATATTAACAGGCTCAACGCGTTTGAAGGCTGGTACAGCACAAAAATTAGTACTTAATATGATTTCAACAGCTTCTATGATTGGTGTTGGGAAAGTATATAAAAACTTAATGGTAGATGTTCAATCTACAAATGAAAAGTTAGTAGAACGATCAAAACGAATTATTGTGGAAGCAACAGGGGTTAGTTATGAAGTAGCAGCAGAGTGTTATGAAAAAGCAGAACGTAATGTGAAAGCTGCGATTGTTATGGTGTTATTGCAGTGTGAGTATGGGGAAGCACTGGAAAAGTTAAAAGAAGCGAAAGGGTTTGTGAAGAAGGCACTATAAAATAATAGGGAGGGGGATTCTATTATGAAGAAAGAAGAGAGAATGGCCAAAGAGATTTCAGAGCAACTTGGGGGAGTAAAAAATATTCGTGGCATTGCTCATTGTATGACGAGACTGCGATTAACGCTTCATGATGAAAGTAAAGTGAATATGGACCTTTTGAAAAAGGTTGAAGGGGTTATGGGCGTTATTGAAGATGAGACGCTTCAAGTTGTTGTTGGCCCAGGGACAGTAAATAAAGTAGCTGCTGAAATGGAAGGTTTAACGGGACTGCGAATTGGTGAGGTGGCAGATCATCATCTTGAAGATCTTGGGCAAGAGATGAAGTCAGAGATTAAGAAGAAAAATAATACACCAGTGAAAAACTTTTTACGAAAAATAGGAAGTATTTTCATTCCGTTAATTCCAGGTCTTGTTGCGTCAGGAATTATAAACGGGGTTGCTAACTTTGCGAAAAACGCAGGTGCTGATCCAAATGCAACGTGGCTACAAATGTTACTACTTATTGGCGGCGGTATCTTTACATTCTTAGGGATTTTAGTCGGCTGGAATACAGCGAAAGAATTTGGCGGGACACCAGTTCTTGGGGCGATTGCTGGTATTTTAATTTTTAACCCGGCGATGGCGAATGTAAAATTATTCGGTGAAGCGCTCGTACCCGGACGGGGTGGATTGTTTGCAGTTATTTTTGCAGCATGGCTTATGGTTGTAGTAGAAAGACAAGTTCGAAAAGCAGTGCCAAATGCAGTTGATATTATCGTGACACCACTCATTACTGTATTAGTAGTAAGTATCGTAACGATGTTAGCCATTCAGCCGGTAGCAGGTTTCTTATCTGAAGGAATTACAAGCGGAATTAACGGCATTTTAAGTATTGGTGGAGCGTTTGCGGGAGCAGTGCTTGCGGGAACATTTTTACCACTCGTTATGGTCGGATTACATCACGGTTTGACACCGATTCATATGGAGTTTATTAATCAAACGCACGTAACGCCTTTATTACCAGTACTAGCAATGGCTGGAGCTGGGCAAGTAGGAGCAGCGATTGCGATTTTTGTAAAAACAAAAAACAAACGACTTCGTAACGTAATTAAAGGTGCATTACCAGTTGGCTTTTTAGGAATTGGCGAACCGTTATTATACGGGGTTACATTACCACTTGGGAAACCGTTTCTTACAGCTTGTTTAGGTGCAGCTGTCGGTGGTGCATTCCAAGCAGTTATGAAAACAGCCGCACTCGGAATTGGCGTATCAGGATTATCATTAATTCCGTTAATTGCTGATAATAAATATTTATTATATTTCCTTGGGTTAGTTGTGGCATATACTTTTGGATTTATCTTTACGTACTTCTTCGGATTTAAAGAAGAAATGGCAGAAAACATATAGAGAAAGGGATTCCTTTCTCTTTTTCTATTCATAGAAAGGGAGATTCATATGATAGGAGTTTCAATTTATCTTTCAAAAGAACGAGTACAGAAGCAAGAAGAGTGGCTAAAAGTGGCGAAGGAAAACGGGTTTTTATCTATTTTTACATCACTTCATATACCAGAGGATGATCCTGGTACGTATAAAGAGTTAATTCAAATACTTGGGAAGCAAGCGCTCAAATATGACATGGAATTAATGGTGGATGTTTCTCCAAAATCGTTATACCATTTAGGAATGACGTACGAAAATGTCGAAGAGTTAGTAGACTGGGGCATTACTGGTTTACGAATGGACTACGGCATCACGCCGAAAGAAATCGCACGCGTATCTCATAAGATGAAAGTAGCTTTAAATGCGAGTACGATTACAGATTCATTTTGGAAAGAGTTAATCATAGAAAATATAAAAGTAGCGAATGTAGAAGCTTGGCATAATTTTTATCCGCGTCCAGAAACAGGACTAGCAAAATCATTCTTACAAAAACAAAACGAATACTTACATGAGTGCGGAATAAAAACGATGGCATTTATTCCGGGAGATGGTGAAAAACGTGGTCCGTTATATGAAGGCTTACCAACGTTAGAAAAGCACCGCAATATGCGCCCGCTGGAAGCGTACTTAGAACTTGTACAAGATTGTGGTGTCGATAAGGTGCTAATCGGGGACATAAGCGGAAGTGTAGAAAGTGTACAAGAGATAGCGAGCGCGAGTAGAGGAATTATTCCGCTGCGGTATGAGCCATTGATAAAGAAAAGTGAAGTATTAAAAATGGTAGAACAAGTGCATACAAATAGACTAGATCCAGCTTGTGATGTCATTCGTTCTGTAGAATCACGAGAGGAGAATAAAGTGATTTTACAGCCGATGGATGCCATTGCAAGAAAGAAAGGCAGCATTACAATTGATAATGAATTGTACGGTAGATATGCAGGAGAGATGCAAGTTGTTGTACATGAGTTGCCTAAGGATGAGAAAGTGAATGTTGTTGGAATGGTTGTAGAAGAGGACTTGTCTTTATTGCCGTATGTTGGTGCTGGAAAAATGTTTCAACTTTTTTTGTGCGATAGAGTAAAAGCTTGAATTAGCGCTATTTTGTAGGAAAACATTATCCGTAAAAGGGATAATGTTTTTTGTTTTCTTAAAAAAAGTATTTGACGAATGAAATGAAATACCGTATTGTTTTGACTTGTGAATAAAAGTTCACCATAACAAAACAAAAAGGAGAGTTTAAAATGAACCAATATATTGGGAATTTAATGATTCGTATCGTGTTAGGAGTAACGTTCTTTGCACACGGTTTAGCGAAGTTTCAATCAGGTATCGATAACGTAGCGGGATGGTTTACAAGCATCGGCTTACCAGGTGGTCTTGCATATGGCGTAGCAACAGTTGAATTAGTTGGTGGTATATTATTAATTATCGGTTTAGGCGTAAGATATGTAGGATTGTTATTCGCTCTTATTTTAGCTGGAGCTATCGTAAAGGTAAATGGAGCAGCAGGTTTATTAGGAGATGGAAAGAATCCAGGATATGAATTAGATCTTGCATTATTAGCAATGGGCGCGTATTTATTCGTTGTAAAAGCAGAAGGATATGTAGATCGCTTCGTAAAAGAGAAAGTAATGAAAGCGAAGTAAACTTATTTATAAATTGTTGACTTGAATCATAATTGTAACTATAATGATTACAACTAGTGGATTAAGAATAAAACAATTTAAATATTTTTTTACACAAGATGTAACATTATCGGTTACATCTCGTGTAAAAAATAAATAAAACGGGAGGAAGTAATATGCCTAAATCAAATTTAGAAATTATTCGAAGCACGTATGAAGGGTCAGCTTCTTCAAATGCAAAACATTTAGTAGAAGCCCTCTCTGAAAAAGTAGAATGGACAGAGGCAAAAGGATTCCCTTATGGGGGAACTTATATAGGTGTAGAAGCAATAATGGAAAATGTATTTAGCCGATTAGGATCAGAATGGCATGATTATAAAGCGAGTGTAAATATGTACCATGAAGTAAACGGAAAAGATGTAATTATTGCTGAAGGTGTTTATTCAGGAGTTTATAAAGAAACGGGAAAATCATTTGAAGCAGAGTTTGTTCATGTATGGCAGCTTGAAAATGGAAAAATCGTAAAATTCAAGCAATATGTGGATAGTTATATTGTACGAGAAGCGATGAAGGTTTAAAATGAAATAAGGAAACAAATGGAATCGACTGTGCGCAGGCGATTCCATTTGTTTATGTGATTATTAGGGGAATGGGGAGTACATAATATGAAGAAATGGATAATAGGGGCAATTACAATCATTGTAATTGCGATAGGAGCTGTATTCGGTGTTACTAAACTTCTTAATTATATAGAGGAAGAGGAGAAGAGTCTTAAAACACAAAAAGTGATGAGCCAAAAGGACAAGAAAGTTGCGGAAGAGAAGCCACAATTTAGTGAGGATGAAATTATTTCTACCATGCATAGGATGGTACATCAAAAAGTGAAATCCTCTGAAAAATGGGGATTTATTGAAATGACAACTAAGGAAATTGTTAGCGCCAAGAAGGCTGTAGAAAGTAGTACAAATTTTAAATATAAATCAAAGTTACTTGCGACTTTAGAGCGTTGGGAGAAAGGGGATTTTTCACAAACGGTTGAGGAGCATAACTTTTTGTGGGAAATTCAAGGTGGTGATACTGGAAAGGCAACAGAACGTTTATCGCCAGAAGAAGAAAAGCAGTATGTGAAAGAAATGAAAGGTAAATAAAAACATCGCCACTTTGATGGCGATGTTTTTGATTAAGAATGTTTTCGCATTAAAGCTCTAGTTGGCTGAACAGTAACCGTTTTGAAATGAGAAAATAAATAACATCCCGTCACAACGATCATTGTCCCGAAAATTTGTATCCACGTTAGTTCTTCGCCGAGGAAAAGGAATGCTAAAATAGCTGTAAAAATCGGATTGAAGTTTAGAAAAATACCGGATGTAGTCGCTCCTAATTTTTGCACGCCAATATTCCAAAACACCATACAAAGAACTGTGGAAATAAGCCCAGTATATAAAAGTGATGTTAGGAAAGAAGTATTTATGTTTGTAACAGTGAAGCTCCCTATGTTAAATGGCAGTAATAAAATAACGCCGAAAATACCAGAGTATAATGTTGCCATGAGCGGTGTAGTTGTTTTTGTTGCCCATTTACTACAAACAGAATACATTCCCCAAATACAAACAGCCGCCATCATCCATAAATCTCCGCTATTAAAATGTAGTGAAAATAGAAGTGTAAAATTTCCTTTTAAAAGGACGAGAACCACCCCAAAGAATGAAAGAATCATGGATAGAATTTGAAGTGTATTTACTTTTTCTTTTAGAAATAATACTGAAAATAATGCAATTGAAATCGCATTTAATGTAGAAATAAGCCCTACATTCGTTGCGGATGTTTTTTCTAGTGCTAGAAATTGAAAGATGTTAAAAAGAGCGACCCCTGAAATCCCCATTAGTAGTAACGGAAGTATTGCAGCACGTGGTGGAATGATTTTCTTTTCTTTAAACCAAACCATCGGTAATAAACAAACGATCGCAATCATCCATCTTAAACTTGTAAGTGTCATCGGAGACGCGTGATTAACGAGCGATTTTCCAACGACGAAATTTCCTCCCCATAATAAGCTCGTTAGTAATAGTAAAAAGACATAAAAATAAGGCATACTAAAATCCCCTTTGTTGTAATCAATATGAATTGTAAATAATTTTAGCATTTTTCTTTATTGTGTAATATATTCTTTTGTATAATGGTTAAAAGTCAATAAAATATTTTGTTTTAGATGTAGTTTGCAATAAAAGGTTCAGTTCTGAATAAGTTAAGGTATGTTTTTTCGAATAATCATCGGTAAGAAAAAAGGGGGAATTGTAATGGAGTCATCTGTTATTAAAGTGTTAGATGATTTAGACGTACAAATTTTAGATATATTGCAGAAGGAGTCTCAAGTAAGTAATGCAGAGCTTGCGCGACGCGTTAATTTATCACCAGCTGCGATGCATGCGAGAATAAAAAGATTAGATGGAGAAGGGTTCATTGATAAGCAAGTAGCCATTTTAAATCAAGAAAAGCTTGGTTTTGATTTGTTATGCTTCATTTTTATGAGTACGAATATTCATCAATCGGATAAACTTGACGTGTTGGAAAAAGAATTAGAATCGATGCCGGAAGTGTTAGAATGTCACTGTTTAACAGGAGAGTATGATTATTTATTAAAAGTTGCAAATCGTGATCGTAAAGAGCTGGAGCATTTTATTAGAAAGCTGAATAAGCTTGGTATTACAAGGATACAGACGAGTTTAGCACTTCGTGAAATTAAATATTCGACAGTATTACCGATCCGAAATGAGGAACCGAGCATCGATTAGAATGCTTGGTTTTTTGTTTGTATAAAGTGATTGACGGGGAGAAAAGAGAGATGTATTATTATATAAAATTATGTATTAAAATTCATTTTGGGTTATAAATATTAATATTAGGGGCAAGGGGATATAATATGAAAATCTTTAATGCGGTTACGAGTGATGTGAAAGAAATTTATAGTCTCATTGAAGTTTATGCAAAAGAGGGAGTTGTTTTACCGCGTTCTCTTTTATCTCTCTATCAATACTTACAATGCTTATATGTTATGAAAGAAGGAGAAGAAATCGTTGGAGTTGCTGGTTTACATGTGTTAGGGGAGGACCTTGCAGAAGTCCGGTCATTAGTCGTTTCGCATACATATGCAGGGAAAGGAATCGGTCGCATGTTAGTGAACCATGTAATAAATGAGGCAGCGAAAATAAAAGTGAATAGAGTCATTTCTTTAACATATGAAACGGAATTTTTTCAAAAGTGCGGGTTTGATTTTGTGAATAGAGGTGCGTTACCAGAGAAAGTATGGATTGATTGTAGGCATTGTCCAAAAGTTGATTATTGTGATGAGGTGGCGATGATTCGGTATGTTGGGTGAAATTTTCAGAGAGAAAAAAGTCCCACTATTATTTACGTAATAGTGGGATTCTATATTATAGGGAAATTAAGAACTTGAATTCGTTTTTCTTACCGCAAAATTAAAAATGGGATTTTTAAGCTCATAGTTATAAGTAGAACCATCGACAAGCCCTACAACTTTATCGCTATCGTAAAGATCGAGCATAAATTGTGCCATTTGTTTTGCGGTGTGGAATTTCGGTACAACATTATCGTATTGGAACTCATCAATATCAAATGAACGTTTTGCAAATTCTGTTTCAGTTGCACCAGGTGCTAAAACCTTTGCTTGCAGTTTTGCACCTTGTTGTTTCAATTCGTGAGATAAACCTTCTGTAAATGCACTTACATAGAATTTCGTAGCGCAATACGTAACAGCATCAGCAACGATTGTGTATCCACCGCCTGATGAAACGTTAATAAGCTGTGTGCCATCAACCATTGAATAATCTCGAACGAAAAGAGAGGAGAGTATTGTTAGTGCTTCTATATTTACATGTAACATCGTTTCTATTTTATTTAAATTTTGTTCAGCAATTGAGGCGAAATTACCAAACCCTGCGTTGTTAATCCACGTTTCAATTTGAAAGGCTTGTAGGTTTTCATACAGCTTATAAACATTTTTCGTGATAGATAAATCCGTTCTTCGAATAACAACATCCAATTCCGGATTCATTTCGTTAATTTTTAATTTTAATCCGTCTAATTCTTCTTGTCTTCGAGCTACAAGTATTAAGTTCTTTCCGCGAGCTGCAAAGGCTAAAGCCGATTCATAGCCAATTCCAGAACTAGCACCAGTAATAACAGTGTATTTCATATAAAATCCCCCTAAGTTCAAATAAATATATTATGGTTAGATTTTATTTGTTAGAGTATACTCTAAGTCAAATGTTTTTTATGAATTTGATAAGGCTATAAAATATATGAGGGTAAGCACGTGGAGGGAGTTAGAGTATGTACACAATTAGCGAGGTGGCTAAATTAATAGGAGTGAGTACACATACACTACGTTATTATGAAAAGGAAAATATATTAATTGCAAATCGCGATACAAATGGGAATCGAATGTATGCAGAGTCGCATATAAAGTGGTTGCAGTTTGTTATGAAATTAAAACAAACGCAAATGCCAATAACGAAAATAAGAGAATACGCTAGGTTATATTTAGAAGGGGAGCATACAACCGAAGCTCGTTTACAGCTCCTAGAAGATCATAGGAAATCTATTCAGATTCAAAGAGAAAACTTAGTAATTACAGAAAAGATGCTTGAGAATAAAATTATTGCATACAAAGCCTCTTTGGAAAATAAATAGAAAACATATATATGATAAAAATGGATTTAATCTCACAGTGTGCTGGTAAATAAAAAAGAGCAGTTAGCAAAGGCTAACTGCTCGGTAAATTGGATGTGAAAATTTAGTGTTTATATTTTCATAGTAGATAAATTATGATTTCTTGAATGTGATTTTTCACTGAAAATCGCATCTTAATACAAGGTACATAAACGAAGAAGAGCCTGATATGGCTCTCAGGCTCTTCCCTCAATAGCAAAGAGTAAGTCTTTTAATTACTCTTCTCCTACATAATACACAAGATGTACTTGGATGTGTAGAACAGGAAATTCCAATATAATTATCCGAATATAGTGTTTAAAAATAAAATCTAGATGATTTAAATAAGGAATTAAATTACAAATGTTGATTTAACGCATAATAGGAACTCATTTATATAAAATGATGGTTAATAAAGTGATATTGCGATAATGAAATATGAAATATTGCATATCGAATTGTAGAACAAAAAAGTGAAATGGTAATTGAATGAAAATGCTATTTTGTAGAAAAGGATGTGCATCTTGAAATCTGAATAAATTAAACAACTCATTACGGATTTAGAACGAAGAAAATCAGATCTAAAATGAATCTGAAATGACTTTTCGGGAATTCATATTGAGGAATATCGTGATAGTATTGCATAAGCAAATATTTATTTTGGATCAAGTGAATATGCGATTGAATTGGATTATGAAAGATGAAAAATAAAAAGAGCAACTAGCACAAGCTAACTGCTCTATTAAAGGGATCTCTCCAAGGGGGAGTGGAGAAAATATTATGTTACTAGCAGTATTGACAGGTTATTAGGAAATATACAAATCGGATGAAAGAAATTTTAAATAATCTTTCGGCATTGACAGTTTTTAAAATATTCATGTACAATACATATGAATGACATTCAGTCATTTTTGTGTGGCAGGATGCAGTTAGCTTGGAAATGGAACAAATATAATGGTAAATGAGGATGATAGTTGTTTATATATAGTAGTGATGAAAGAGAATATGTTTTTAAAACAAAAAAAATGACTGATAGTCAGTCATGAGAGGTGAGAGGTATGAAAAATAGAGCTTGGTTATATGTCATATTAACATGTATCTTTGAAATTTTTTGGGTGTTTGGTTTTAATACAGCCGATACTTGGTGGCATTGGATTATTATTTTAGGAGTTATCGCTGTTGATTTTCACTTCCTTTCTAAAGCGTGTGAACATCTTGCGACAGGCACTGTATATGCCATTTTTGCCGGAGCTGGTACGGTAGGGACTTTCTTAATGGATGTATTCCTTTTCGGCGGAAGTTTTAGTGTAGGAAAGTTATTCTTTATCGTGATGGTTGTAGCTGGCGTTATCGGTTTAAAGTTAGCTGATAATAAAGAAGAAACTGTGGAAGGAGCTGCTTAAAGATGGGTTGGTTTTTCGTATTTTGTGCTGCAATTAGTGAAATAGTCGGTGTGATCGGTCTGAAAATGTATAGTAAAGAAAAGACGTTAGCAAATGGCGCGATTTATATAGGCGGGTTTGCTACATCCTTTGCATTCTTGTATACATCTTTCTTATTTTTACAAGTAAGTGTCGCGTATGCGGTTTGGATTGGTATTGGAACAGCAGGAGCCGTTTTATTAAACATGTTCCTATTTGGTGAGTCGAAAAGTAAAGCACGTATCATTAGTGTGGCTCTTATTGTATGCGGAGTGACAGGATTAAAGGCTCTTTCTTAAAGATATATTGTATTTTATCTCCTAATGGTTTATTAGGAGATTTTTATTATTAAAAAATGATTTCCTCTTAGAATTCACTATCATTGACAGTACAATCGATTATCTTATAAAATGAGTGACAGTCATTCAATATGTGTGTGAAAGGGTTTAGCTGATGAATAAAAAAGAAAAAATTGTCTATGCAGCTATTGAAGTGTTTCAGGAGAAGGGCGTTGAAAAAACGAAGATTTCTGATATCGTGAAATTAGCTGGCATTGCACAAGGAACTTTCTATTTATATTTTCCTTCTAAGTTATCTGTTATGCCTGCAATAGCAGAAGTGATGGTTGAAAAGATGATACTTGCAGTGAAAGAAAAAGTGCAAAATGATGCGCCTTTCTCAAGTAAAGTGACGCAAGTAATAGATGCGGTGTTTCACTTTATAGCGGAATATCGTGAAATACAAGCTTTAATGTATGCGGGTCTTGCATCTACAGAACATATAAAAGAATGGGAAGCTGTGTATGAGCCTCTTTATATGTGGCTAAGCGAATTTTTAAGTGAGGCGAAAGAAGCTGGTGAAATTCGTGATTCGGTTCACGCAGAGCGAGCAGCGAAGTTATTTATCGCCCTTGTTGAATCAGCAGCAGAACAAGTTTATTTATATGATCATAAAGATGAAGAGCAAGTCGAGCTACAAAAGGCAGAAGTACTAGATTTTTTAACACATGCACTACATATAAAGAAGTAGTAAGATGAACCTGTCTGAAAAGGTAGGTTCATTTTTGAGGGGAAATGAATGATAGTCATTCACCTAATACGTATGTATGCGTGGGAGGATAGAGTGAAATTCTAATGGGTGGAGGCATTTCTACTCATGATTAGCCCACAAATAGCAGGATAAAGAAAAATCTTCTTAGGCATTTTTTTGAGAGGAACTTACGGGAAGAGGTGTTAAAAAGTGAAGAAACCGATAAAAGAACAAAAGATGATATTGGTCATTCTTTTGAGTAATATATTTATCGCTTTTTTAGGGATTGGATTAATCATTCCGGTTATGCCGTCCTTTATGAATGACATGAGTTTAACAGGGAAGACGATGGGATATCTCGTTGCAGTGTTTGCAATGGCGCAGCTTATTACGTCACCTATTACAGGCCGGTGGGTCGATCTTTACGGTAGGAAGAAAATGATCATCATTGGATTATTTATTTTTGGTGTTTCAGAACTTCTTTTTGGATTAGGAAAAGATGTGTGGATGCTTTATGCAGCACGGGTGTTAGGCGGAATTAGTGCCGCGTTTATTATGCCTGGTGTTACGGCATATGTTGCGGATATTACATCTATGCAGGAACGTCCAAAGGCAATGGGATATTTATCCGCGGCAATTAGTACTGGATTTATTATAGGGCCTGGAATTGGCGGATTTATTGCAGAGTATGGTATACGTGTACCGTTTTTCGTTGCAGCAGCAATTGCCTTTATAGCATGTGTAATTTCGATCTTTATTTTAAAAGAGCCGTTAACGAAGGAAGAGCTTGCAGAGATTTCTGCTAATACGAAAGAATCCAGTTTTATTGGTGATTTAAAGAAATCATTACATCCAATGTATGCAATTGCATTTATTATCGTATTTGTACTCGCATTCGGATTATCGGCGTATGAAACTGTGTTTAGTCTGTTTTCTGATCATAAGTTTGGTTTTACACCGAAAGATATCGCGGCAATCATT
The DNA here is from genome assembly GCF_022637375.2 of Bacillus sp. N5-665. NCBI lineage: Bacteria > Bacillati > Bacillota > Bacilli > Caryophanales > Bacillaceae > Bacillus > Bacillus sp. N5-665. The sequence goes on along the minus strand of NZ_CP093325.1, from coordinate 4,687,651 downwards.
ACAATTAGTTCAATCTTTGGGGTAGTTGTGCAAGTATTTATGTTTGGCAAATTGGTCGACATGTTCGGTGAAAAAGTGTTAATTCAAATATGTTTAATTGTAGGTGCAGTATTAGCCTTCGTTTCAACTGTAGTCTTTAATTATTGGATTGTACTTCTCGTTACTTGCTTCATTTTCTTAGCATTTGATTTACTTCGTCCAGCTTTAACGACATTTTTATCAAAGGCAGCTGGAAAAGAGCAAGGATTCGTTGCTGGTATGAACTCGACTTATACGAGTTTAGGAAATATCGCAGGACCAGCGATGGGCGGAATATTATTTGATATGAATATTCATTATCCATATGCATTTTCAGGAGTTGTTTTAATAGTTGGTCTCGGCATTACATTTATGTGGAGAGAGAAACAGCTAGCTGAAAGTTTTGCGAAGTAATAAAACCCCTTACGACGGTAAGGGGTTTTTGTTTTATAAGCTTAATCCAAACCGTTTTAATTCAATGAAAATCCCCTCTAATTGCTTTCCTTTATCCGTTAATGTGTACTCTACACGAGGCGGAACTTCTGGATATACTTTTCTCGTTATAATGCCTTGAGATTCTAATTCTTTTAGTCGAAGCGATAATGTTTTCGGACTAATCCCGTCCATTGATTTTTGTAAATCACTAAAGCGTAATGTTCCTTCAATAAGAAGGTCACGAATGATTAAAAACGTCCATTTTGTACGAATTACATCAAGGGTTTTAGCGATAGGACAAGGTATGCCAGGTAAACCTTTCGTTAATTCAACTGGATCTATATTGTTCATGGAACTAGCCTCCATAAAATTTTTTTGAATGAATTTGCTTTATAGTATCACAAAAATATACTTTTGGTAACTATATGAAAAAAATATCACTACTTCCATAAAGGAAGTTAGTGCATATACAATAGCAATACGAAATAAAAAGGGTTTAGATGAGGAGGTGATTTTCATGGGGATAAAAAAGTTGTTTGGATTTCTTAGTTTGTTTGTTGTTTGTATTGTACTTGTAGCATGCGGCGTGGAACAAAAAACTGAAATTCAGTTATTAAAAGAAATGCCACAGCCAAAAGCAATGACAATTGATCCCTCACTAAGTAAAAAAGAAGCGACAGAGATGGTTCATGCAGCGCAGCGTTTTTATGCATTTTGGGATACAGGTAAGGAGGAACTTATTCCGCAGACTGTTACTAAAGATTTTTTCGATAATACATTGCCGAAAGGGCGACCACAAGGAACGGAAGGATTAAAGTTTGCGGCACAAAATTTTCGTAAAGTCGTTCCTAATATACATTGCGAGATTGAAGATTTATTAGTCGTCGGTGATAAAGTAACAGCTCGTCTTTCTTTTACAGGAAGGCATAATGATAAGAAAATCAATTTTTTCGCCATTGATATGTTACATGTGAAAGACGGAAAAATCACGGAAGACTGGCATTTAGAAGATAATCTTACGCTGAAACAGCAACTTGGGTTAATAGCTGAAGAGTAAATTATATAGGGGAGAGAAAAGCGATGAAAAATATATTCATTATAAATGGACATGAAAAATACGGTACGAAAGAAGGACGTTTAAATAGAACGTTAGTTGATTATATGGTAACGGTATTAAGTGAGAAACATCATGTGAAAACAACAACGATTCAAGATGGCTACAGTATTAAGGAAGAACAAGAGAAGTTTTTATGGGCCGATGTTGTGATTTATCAAACACCGATTTATTGGTTTAGTGTACCGGGCTTATTTAAAACGTATATGGATGAAGTATATGAATACGGTTTGTTCTTTAAAGGTGCTGATGAATATGGAACAGGCGGTTTATTAAAAGAGAAAGCGTATATGTTTTCTACAACTTGGAATGCACCTGAAAAGGCATTTGGAGATAAGACGAAGTTCTTTGAAGGGGAAAGTTTAGAGTCAGCGCTTAGCCATTTACATCGCGTGCAGAAGTTTCTTGGGATGAGTTCGTTAAAGAGTTTTGCTTGTTATGATGTGGTGAAGAATCCGAATATTGAGCAATATTTATTGAACTTGAAAGATCACTTAGATGGAGTAATTAAATAATAGTTTGTAAAGAAGGTACTACTAAGGACGTAGTACCTTCTCTTTCATGAAATACGTTGAAAATCTTTACTTATACAGGACTGTTTTAGTTTTTTTGATTTAATTAAATGTTTAATATCAGAGATGTTATCGTATGAAAGCTGAGTGTGATAATAGTTAATGTACTCAAGTAATGCAAAAATATAAATAAATAGAGTGAATGATAGTCCGCCTAAAGGTAAGTGGGGATACCAAATTACAAAATCAATAGTAAACGTAACAAATTCCGTGATAATTAATGCTATATTTATCTTTTGAAGTATTTTTAAATATTGAACCACCCTAATAGGGGTAACAGATGTTTTCTCTTTTTTTAGTCGTTTCCACTTTACGTACCAGTAAATTACTCCTTGTAATAAGATAAACTCTAAAAGAAGAAATGAGACCCAAAAAGAATATAGAGAATATAAATGTAACGTAGGATAAGCATAATTAAGTAAGTAACTTGTGAAAATAAAAGTAATGACTGAAAATAACTCACCTGTGTATAGATAGGAAAGTCTTTTTTCTAGGGTGCGTTTCATGGTTCTTCTCCTTTTGTAATGACTCACATTTTAAGACGTGGATGGCTGTATCCATAACTTCGCAAAATTTGCCCAGCCGTATGAATCAATTGTGACGTTTTTTAAAGAAGAAGGGTATGTTTTTCTTTTTAAAACGTGATAGTTAAATAAAATGATGTGTTCTACTTGTAAAAATTCTTCGATTTCATACATGAGCTCATAGCGCTTCTCTTTATTTTCTTCTAATAAAAAGGTATCAAGTAAACAGTTAATTTGGTTTTCATAGTGCGGGTCCATGAACCGATTTACGAAGCAACTTTTATTTTTAAACACATTTAAGAATGCGAGTTCATGATCGGCAGCAAATACTTCTCCCATGAAAATAATATCGGCATGTTTATCAATAGAACGATCCATATAATCTGAAACGAGAAATGGGTGAAGCTCTACTTGTATACCTAAACTTTCACACCGTTCTTTTAGGAAATGAGCGTCATTTGCACTATCTTTAAATGCGAAGAAGTAAATATGTATCGTTTCTCCATTATAGGTGCTCTTTTTTAAATACTCTTTTGCCTTCTCTAAAGAGTAGGACCTTTTAGGAACTTGGCGGCTTCTTTCAGGGAAAAAGCTTGAAGCAGCAATTGTTCGTCTACCCTCTATGCTACGAAGTATTGTTTCAACGTCATATAGTTCTCTCCAAGCTTTTCGAAAGTAAATGTCGTGATGAGGACCAGGTTTTGTAAAGTTGAAGCTAGCATAAATACAACCTATTTCTTCTATTTGTATATCATGCCTTTCATTTTCCTCTTCATTTGGCAGTTCATAATCAGCATCGATTTGCACATGATCAGGAATACCCCAAAATTCAATACGGTCTAATAACGCGCGCTCTTTAAAATAATGGGTGAATGCTTCGAGTACGATATTATCTTCAGAGTAATGAGTAAGTTTGAAAGGTCCAGTACCTATATAATGATGATCTTGAATACTGGCATCACACGGTAAAATTGCTAGTTGCATGGAACTTACATAGTGTAAGAAAAATAAGTTGGGTTTTGCTAAATGGAATCGAATTTGCAGTGGTGATGGTGTTTCAATTTGAACAATTTCTTCTGTTAACCATTTGAAAGGAGAGTGAACTTGTTTTAATCGTTCAAATGAAAATTGTACATCTTTAGAAGTTAAAACTGTTTCGTTATGAAAACGTATATCCTTTCGTAAATAAAAGGTCCACGTAAGCCCGTCTCCACTTAATTCCCACGTATGTGCAATGTGTGGTTCCATTTTTTCAGTAACATCGTTATAAACGACTAACGTGTCAAAAATTTGACTCGTAAGATGGCTCTCTGTAGTTACAGCCACAAAAGCCGGATCTAATGGAAATATCTTTCTTGATATAGGAATCTTTAATATGTCATACATATCATTTGAAGGTTCGTATCCAAAATGATGATGTAGTTTATTTTCTATCTTTTTTTGAATTGCAAGAGGCAGTGGTTCTTTTAAAAGAAGAAAGATATCCTTTAATTTTTCTTGCGTTAACAGTTCATCTGTGTAGGATTCAATCGCTTCCACGAGACTATGTATAAATAGAATTTCCGTTTTATTCCCGCGTCCACGCCCTGGAGTCCAGTGAATTAATTGCTCCTCGCTCATTTTCTTTAATAAAATTTTCACGTTTTTCGTACTGCAATATAAAATATCCGCTAGTTCTTGTAAGCTATTTCGGATATGCTGTTGATCTTGTGCATGTAGTCTTAGTCTAATGTAATAGTCCATAATTTTCATATATACACTTCCTTTTATAATAAAAGGGGAAACTCTTTAGAATATTCTAACCTTTTTCTTCCTCTTTTTCAAAGTAAAATAAGTAAGCATAAGGAGGGGGAAACAATGGGGTTTTGGAGTATGCATCGAAATATAAAAATTAGAATTATAACTTCGTTTTTAACACGTGCTGTGTCCACGATGATTTTTCCATTTATGGCGATATACTTTTCAATAAAGTTAGGTAGTGCGATTGCAGGTGCGTTATTACTCATTAATGTCATAGCTTCATTAGTAATTGGTTTATACGGTGGATATGTTGGGGATCGGCTCGGTCGTAAAAAGGTGATGATTATCGGTCAAAGTATACAAGTCATTTCCATTGCTTGTATGGGAGTTGCAAATTCGGATTATGTAGATTCACCGTGGCTAACATTTGTGTTTATGTTAGTAAATAGTTTAGGGTCTGGACTTATGAACCCTGCGACAGAGGCGATGTTAATTGATGTGAGTACACCTGAAAATCGAAAAGTGATGTACACCATTAACTATTGGGCTATTAATTTATCAATGGCAATTGGAGCAATATTTGGCGGATTACTATTTGAGAACTATAGATTGCAATTGTTTATCGGATTAACAGTTATTGCCGTTATTACTTTATATGTGATGGCTGTATACATGGAAGAAGTGTATGTAGCGAGAAAAACAGTAGAGAAGAAAAATGTATTAAAAGATATGGCAGATAGTTATACAGTCGTGATGAAAGATAGAGCATTTTTAATTTTTTGTGCAGCAAGTATATGTACATTGTCTTTAGAGTTTCAAATTAATAATTATTTAGGAGTACGTTTACAGCAGGAATTTGAAACAGTGCACTTTTTATTCGGGAATGGTTTTACGTTTGATTTAACAGGTATTCGAATGTTGAGCTGGATTTCAGCAGAGAATACAATTTTAGTTGTGTTATGTTCAGCACTTCTTATTAAAATGCTAAAAAGCTTCAACGATTTGAAAATTTTATATATAGGTTTATTCATTTACACAATTGGATTTACAATACTCGGAACGAGCAATAGTTTATGGGTCTTATTAATTGCAGGGCTTTTCCAAACGGTAGGTGAGATGATGTATGTGCCAGTACGTCAATCTATTATGGCAGATATGGTGCCGAATGAGGCAAGAGGTTCATACATGGCGATTAACGGAATGGTCTTTCAAGTAGCAAAAATGAACGGGGCATTAGGCGTTATGCTAGGCTCATTTATTGCATCTTGGGGCATGAGTGCTCTGTACTTTATCGTTGGTATGAGCAGTATTTTATTATTTATGAAGGCGATTGGGAAAGAGAAGTATGAGGATGAGAGAGGGGTTTCTCAGATTGGATAAAACTATATAAAAAGCGAACGAACTGGACTCGCTTTTTATATAATTTTTAAAACGGATCAACTTCAGCTAAATCTGGAGTGGTACTAGGCTGTAGTAAAAGATTTTTTAACGTTCCTACTTCAGAAAGAGCTACTAATATGTAGCCACTAATCAGTACAATAAGCCCAATGACGCGTAACGTTTGTAAGCTCACTTCATTATTATTCATTTCCGTTGGATTTGGGGGCGTTGAAGGTGGATTGTTATTCATAAATAAGGCTCCCATCTTTTGTATTTATATATGTGTAAAATCATTGTTTAACTTATGGATAGGAATTGTATAGTCATTTTCACTATATGAGAACTGCCTATGAAAAGTGATTAGAAATTTTGGGACGCAAAAAAGAGGCTGTTCCAAAAAATTAAAGATGGAGAAGTGTTACAAAAGGTTAACCAAAGTAGCTAAACAGCTATTTTGGTTAACCTCTAATAACTATCTTAATATACGCAATGATTCTTCAATAAACGCTGGGATATCCTCTGGTTGTCTACTTGTTACTAGCTGATTTTGGCATACGACAACCTCTTTGTCATGAAAATGTCCACCAGCATTTTTTAAGTCGACCTCAATAGATTTATATCCAGTCACATCGCGTCCTTCAAGTGTTTGTGCAGTGATGAGTAATTGGGGGCCGTGACAAATAGCAAAAACAGGTTTTTTCGCATCCATAAATGCTTTGCTAAAGCGAACAAAACGTTCATCTGCACGAAGCATATCTGGGGAAAATCCGCCTGGTATGAAGAGGGCATCAAAGTTATCTGGAGAAACATCATCAATACTTTTATCAATTACGACTTCACTTTTTCCTCGTTTACCGTGTACCGTTTTACCTTTTTCCATTTCAATAGTTGTTAATTCATATCCCTTTTGATTAAAAGCTTCTACTGACTCTGTGTATTCTGTGTCCTCGAAATAATCCGTTATTAAAATAGCAATTTTTTTACTCATTCTAATCCGCTCCTTATATTATATTATCGGTTCCAGAATCATCCTTGAGCAATGTCTTTTATAAAGTGAAACTTTAATTCATATTTTTTCATTCCCTCCAGTTCCTTTGCCCTGTTACTTTAATACATACCCTTTTTGTTAGCGCGTAAACATGTATTATCGTTTTTGTATGTAAAAATCATAAAATGTCGGTTGTTGCAGTGATTCTTGTTTGAGGAAGAAAAATAAAAAAGCCAAGGAGATAATTTATCTTCTCCTTGGCTTTAAGATAATTCTTTTCGTTAAAACGCAGAAACGCGTTGCTTCGTTTTTGGTACAATAATAAATTTGATCCAGAGTACCCCGATAATCATAATGATAAGGCTATGTAAAAATTGACCTGTAGCAATGAGTATAACACTTGAAAATACAATGAGTTGAATGCTTAGTAATATAAAGATTAAGCGAAGAAATTCATTCATTCGTTTTTCAGTATTAATTGGATATAATGCTACGATAATATTTCCCGAAAAATATTTCCACAGGGAACGGAGCTGCATAGAAATCATATATAGGACGATATATGCGATAGCGCCTTTTACGTATATGTTTGGTATAAAATATAAGGCGAAGGCACCGATTAAGCCTAAGCGAATATATATACCGAAATAATCATTCCCGCGTAAAAATGCTAGTGTATGTAAATAGAAGAAAGTTGCTCGTTTTTTATGTAATAAAGGTTCAATCCAATTTGTAAGCCATTTTCTTTTATTTACTTGCTTATTCAGTTGCGGAACATCGGTGAAAATGCTAGCAAATTGATAAAAACGGACGTTCATTTTTTCTTCTTGCTCGATTATGTAATCCCACGGTATTCGTTTTGTAGGCTGTTTTTTCGTATATAGAAGTAGGAAAGCAAGTAGTAAGAGCAATCCGCCTAATATGAGAACATGTGCCGAGTAAAACAGCATGAAAATGATTAAGGCGTTACAAGCAATACGAATAATGAACCATATATTTTTTTCATGACTATCACGCCAGATCCAATGTGTATACATGTTCCAAGCTTTTATAATCATTAAAACGATAAAGATTGTACATAAGAAAGGTACAGTTAATTGTAATGATTGCAGTGCAAGTGGAACGAGAATAAGGAACGTAAATAATAATGGGAAAAGCTGAATGATGTAATTATATAGAAGAGATTTTTTAAAATAAGATGTTAGTTTCTCTTCTAATGCAAGCAAATAGACAGCATCAGGTTTTTGAATAAATGTACGGATAGGACATCTCGTTATAATCGCTGTTAGGACGATTGTAATAAGTAATAAAGATAGTCCTTTAGAAGGAGCTGTCTTAAGAAACTTTGCATAATAGTAAGCACCTATACAGGCAACGAAGATAAAGCTATATAGTAAACCGTTAATCATACGTGCAAAGTATGTAATGATATTTTGAATATGTTGTTGGAAGCGGCTGCTCCATAGTGATTCAATTGACATGTTTTTCACCTCTTTGTTCTATTATATATGTTTTACAAAAGAAAAAACGAGCAAATTGCGTTACGCAACTTGCTCGTTTTTCTTTTCGTTATTTTTTTTCTGATCACGATTCATTAATGGATAGAAGGCAAAGCCAATTACGAATAAACCAATTCCGAGAAGGAACGTTTTTATATCGGCTGCGCCGGTTTTAATAACCCATAGTGCGTAGCAAAGTGCGATCACTGCGACTATGCCATCTGTAATTCTTGCCCGCATTTCATTTTTATATGTTTCACCAGTTGCGACTAGTTTTAACTGGAAGATTGGTGAAACGAGATATGGAATGAGGTAGGCTAGTGTTGATACGGTAATAACGAATGTATAAGCTTCCGCAATTGTTCCGGATAGTGTTGAGAATAAGAACACTTGCGACATAATGTTTGTTAGTCGTAATGAGTAAATTGGACTTCCTTTTTTATTTGTTTTCGTGAAGAAGGAAGGGAAGAAACCTTCTTTTGCTGCTTGATACGGTACTTCTGAGCTTAATAAAATCCAGCCTAATATAGAACCGAATAGGGAAGTAAGAGCAAGTAATGCCATCAGTTTCCCGCCGCCATGACCCATTGCAGCATTTAATGCATCTGCTAATGGACGTTCAGAAGCTTGTAATTTATCAACGTGAAGTACACCCATTGTTAAAATGGTAATTCCTAAGTAAATCGCAACTGTAATAAGTAATCCTGCAACTGTTGCGCGTTTTACTGTTTTAGGAGAGGTAGCACGGTTTGATAAAAGTACTGCCGATTCAATTCCGATAAATGCCCAAAGCGTTGTAAGAGCAGCTAAATTTACTTGTGAAAGAAGGCCGTGTGATACACCTGATTTATCGATCATCGGTGTGTACCATTGTCCAAACTTAGAAGCTTCGAATGCAAATAATGTAACGACGATGAATAAAAGGAATCCAGTTACTTTCGTTGTTGTTGCTAAGAAGTTTAGCTTTCCAGCTCCACTTACACCGTTTGTTAATATAATATGAGTTCCCCAAAGTAAGATGGAACAAATCGTAAATGTAATTAGTTTTCCGACTTCTATGTTAAAAGAACCGATTGAAAATAGTAGTCGTGTATCTTTCATAATTGGGAAAAAGAGTGATAAATATCCCGCGAAAGATGTAATGATGGCAACGTTACTTGCCCAGTTTGCAACCCAATATCCCCATACCATACTGAAACCAGCCATTTTTTTCTTTTTTGGTGATGAGAATAAAGCATATGCATGACTTTGTGGTCCTGTCGTTAAATCAGGACGACGAATTGCTAAATTACCGAAAACAAGAGCTAGCATTAAAACACCAAACCCTGTTGTTAACCAAGCTAAAGTGACACCGAGAGGGCTTGCTGTTTGTGCCAACGTACTTGGCACCATGAAAATACCAGCGCCAACCATGTTACCGACAACGAAAGCTGTTAGTACCCAAAAGCCCCATTTTTTTTGTTGCATAGAAAATACCTCCAAAGTTAGTATAACCAAGTCAAGCGAGGAGATATGTATGTCTTCTTAGTAGAGAAGAAAAGTCCCAAACAAAACAAAAAAAGCACGTAATTTGCCGCTACATGCTTTCTATCTTATAAGAAACCCACGACATACCTCTCGATAGCTCTCCACAAACGAAACGTTTCGTTTGTGACAGTTCTGCACTTATTAAATGCAGACCCAGCAAGTGTGCATGGTGGACACGACTTACTTCGGCAATCATTCCTTTCTCATTCCTTCATCAATGCCACTACATCTCCTGAAACGATACTCTTAATGATTGCAACCTCTACCTCACCGAGATACGAATGAGGATTTAAATATTAAATTAACGTAGTTAAGAGTAACAAATGTATTTTTATACGTCAATGGATATAGTAATAATCAGATTATAGAGAAGAGTTTGTTATTAGGAATGAATAATTATTTGATATAAAAAGAAGCTAATCTAAAACTAGATCAGCTTCTACATATAAGATTAAACGAAGTTTAATACAGTTACTTTTTCACGTGTCATAGACTCAAGGCTCTTACGAATACCTTGTGCGCCCATACCTGAACCTTTTACACCGATGAATGGGAAGTGGTCAGGGCCGCGCTCTGTGCGTCCGTTAATTTGAACAGAACCAGTTTCGATTTTGTTAGCAATTGCAAATGCTTTGTTAATGTCTTTTGTGAAGACACTTGCTTGCAAGCCGAACTCTGATTTGTTAGCAATCTCAATTGCTTGCTCATCTGAAGAAACACGGATGATTGGAAGGATTGGGCCAAATGGCTCTTCCCAAGCAACTTTCATTTCTTCTGTTACGTGGTCGATTAATGTTGGGTAAATTAAGTTACGCTCACGTTTGTTACCGATAACGATTGTTGCACCTTTTTCAACAGCGTCGTCAACTAAACCTTGAACGAAGTCAGCAGACTTGTCGTCGATTAATGGAACGATTGTGCTGTCTTGTTCTGGAGATCCAACTGATAGCTCAGCTACTTGCGCTTTTAATAAGCTAACAAGCTCGTCTGCTACGTTTTCGTGTACAAGTACACGTTTAATAGCAGTACAACGTTGACCAGAGTAAGAGAATGCACCGCTTACGATATGGTTTGCAGCATCTTGTAAGTCAGCATCTTCACGAACGATACCAGGGTCTTTACCACCAAGTTCTAATACAAGTGGAATCATTGCAGCTTTTTTCGCTAAATGTTTACCTGTGTTTGTACCACCTGTGAACGATACCATATTGATGCCTTCGTGTTCTACTAAGTAGTCACCAATTACAGAACCGCGTCCTGTAGCTACGTTTACAAGACCTTTTGGAAGGCCAGCTTTATGAAGTGCTTCAACCATTTTAATACCACTAATTGCACCTTGAGTTGCTGGTTTGAAAATAACAGCGTTACCCATAATTAATGCTGGTGCAAGTTTTGCAGCAGATAAGTTTACTGGGTAGTTAAATGGTGCGATTGCTAATACAACACCAAGTGGTGCGCGTTGGATGATCGCAAGTTTAGATTTCGTTCCGCCAGGGAAGCTATCGCCCATCATGCTTTCTCCGTGCATATGAAGAGCTTCTTCGATTGTGTAACGAATGAAATCAGCTGTACGAACAACTTCTTTCTTCGCATCTTTATAACCTTTACCGACTTCTTTCATAATGATATCGGCAATTTCATCTTGCATATTTACGAGCTCATCAGCCCATTTATATAAATATTTTGCGCGATCTTGTAGAGAAGCTTCCGCCCATGATTTTTGAGCTTCTTTTGCAGATGCAATTGCTTCATCTACTTCTCCGCGAGTAATTGCTTGTACTTGTCCAATTACTTCGTGTAAGTATGGAGATGGAATTTCGATTGTTGCTCCCGAAGAGCTTTCTCTCCATTCTCCGTCTAAATAAAATTTGTACGTATTGCTAGTTGTCATGATTAGTCCTCCTAAAATAGCAACTTGTAAGAGTGAGTATAAGGTGATTGTAGGGTGTTTGATAGCATTTTTCAAATGAAATGTTTGTGAAAACGATTTCTTATTCTTTTTTTATTTTGTATGCCCTTTCTTACAGAAGATTCCCTTATTTCAAAATGATGTAGCGTATATTTTTATTCGATTTGTAAAAAAATAATTGACAGAATACTCAATAAAGTTGTAAGATTATAAATGGAAAATAAATGAAGGGGGTGTGCGTAATGATTGTAATCGTAAATGTAATGGGCTTAGCTCTGTTAAATGGCAGAAAACATTCATATCATTACGCAACCCGTGCGGATATATAAGGCATCTTTGTCTTATAAAAAGCGTACGTTGCGTATATCGTAACGTACGCTTTTATGCATTTTTGTGCATATCGTCAAGCGGCGGTATGCTTTTTTTTGTTTATTTTCCACGTTACTATATAAAAATTTGGAAGGTGGAAAAATGTGATGAGACTGTATGGATTACGAAATGTAAATGTGATGGGTCTGGATAGTGGGTAAAGAAATGGGAGTGAAACGAGAACGAGAAGGGAGAGGTTACATTGTTATCAGTATTACTAAAGCTAAAATGGTTTTTTAAAGAGCATTGGAAGAGATATAGTATCGCCATTGGAGCTCTTTTAATTGTGAATATAGTTGAAGTCATTCCCCCGAAAGTGTTAGGGGTTACGATTGATAATATAAAAACAGGAACGTTAACGAATGCGGCAATTATGCAATTTATTCTTATTTTAATAGGGGTTACGGTAATTGGATATGGTCTTACTTTCGTTTGGCAACATCAGCTGTTTGGGGGAGCATTCGTACTGGAGAAGACGATGCGCTCTAAGTTTATGGGGCATTTACTTAAGATGACACCGACGTTTTATCATAAAAATCGTACTGGTGATTTAATGGCGAGAGCGACAAATGATTTAAAAGCAATTGCTATGACAGCTGGTTTCGGTATATTAACGCTCGTGGATTCGAGTTTATATATGCTTACAATTGTCTTTATGATGGGATTTACAATCAGTTGGGAGCTTACATTTGCGGCGCTTATACCGCTTCCGATTATGGCGTATGCGATGAACATATATGGAAAGAAATTGCATGAGAGATTTACAGTTGCGCAAGATGCGTTCGGAGATATGAATGATAAAGTACTCGAATCGATCGCCGGCGTGCGCGTTATTCGTGCATACGTACAAGAGAATGCAGATGAGGGAAGGTTTCATCATTTAGGAGATGACGTCTACGAAAAAAATATGAAGGTAGCGAGAATTGATGCATTATTCCAACCAACTGTTAAAATGCTTGTTGGCCTTAGTTATTTAATCGGTTTAGTGTATGGTGCGTATCTTGTATTTCAATCAAAGGTGACACTTGGTGAACTTGTTTCATTTAACGTGTATTTAGGGATGATGATTTGGCCGATGTTTGCAATTGGCGAATTAATTAATGTTATGCAAAGAGGAAACGCTTCGTTAGACCGTGTGAATGAAACATTAGCGTACGAACCGGATGTAAAGGATCCGAAAAACCCAAAGCTTGTACAAGAGCCAGATTATATTCAGTTTGATGACGTTACCTTTTTATATCCTTCATCAAATGAAACAAATTTAAAGAAGGTTTCATTTACATTAAAACAAGGGGAGACGCTTGGAGTTGTTGGAAAAACAGGAAGCGGAAAAACGACGCTTGTACGTCAGCTTCTTCGTCAATATCCGCTTGGTGATGGGGATATTGCGGTCTCTGATGTGACGTTAGATAAAATAACGAATGAAAATGTACTCGGGTGGATTGGGTATGTACCTCAGGAACATATTTTGTTCTCAAAGACAGCGAGGGAAAATATTTTATTTGGGAACCGAGAAGCGACGGAAGAAGAACTCGAGAAAGCAATTGAAATTGCGGCGTTTACAAAGGATTTAGAGTTTTTACCAGAAGGGTTAGAAACGCTCGTCGGAGAGAAAGGTGTTTCTTTATCAGGAGGGCAAAAACAAAGGATTTCGATTGCGCGAGCTGTTATTCAAAATCCAGAAATTTTAATTTTGGACGATTCTTTATCAGCTGTTGATGCTCGTACGGAAGCAGCGATCATCGAGAATATAAGAACAGAAAGAAGCGGAAAGACGACGATTATTACGACGCACCGTTTATCTGCCGTACAACATGCGGATTGGATTCTCGTTATGGATGAAGGTGAAGTAATGGAAGAAGGTACGCATGAACAGCTTATTCAAAGCGGAGGCTGGTATGCGGAGCAGTTTGAAAGACAACAAGGGGAAAGTGAAAGTGCGGATAGTGGGGTGAAAATATGAGCGTATCAAAACGATTGTTCCAATATGCGATGAAAGTAAAAGGGACGATTTTTGCAGCGATGCTAATGTTATTTATTTTCGTCATCGCAGAGCTTGCTGGTCCTTTCGTCGCGAAAACGATGATTGACGATCATATCGTCGGGATAGAGAAACCTTGGTATGAAACAGAACAGAGTGAAGAGGCTGTTTCGTATAATGGTGCCTTTTATAAGCGAAGTGATCGCTTCCAGGAAGGTGAGAAAAAAGGAAAAGAAGTACGCGTGATGCAAGTCGGTTTTCAATATTACTTTGTACCGAATAAAGTGAATGCTGAAGGGTCACGTACTGTAAAAGATGATATGATTACCGTCCAAAATGGTAAGGCAGTGCAAGTGTATAAAGCGAAAGCATTAACGAAAGAAGAAGTGTTTGCGTTTTATAAACCAGAAATAAACCCCCTATTATTACTTGGTGGTGGTTATTTCGCTTTATTAGTGGTTGTCTCATTATTTGCATACGGAAAGCAATTTTTCTTACAGAAAGCAGCGAACAAAATTATTCAAATTATGAGGGAAGATGTCTTTTCTCATATTCAAACGTTGCCGATTCGTTATTTCGATCATTTACCAGCAGGGAAAATTGTATCGCGTGTTACGAATGATACGGAAGCCATTCGTGATTTATACGTAACGGTACTGGCGACATTCGTTTCTAGTATCATTTATATTATCGGGATATTCGCTGCGCTATTTTTACTCGATGTAAAATTGGCGACATTATGTTTACTTATCATCCCGATTTTAATCGTTTGGGCAATTCTTTATAGAAAGTATGCGTCTGTATACAATCATAAAATGCGTTCACGTTTATCTGATATTAATGGGACAGTGAATGAATCTATTCAAGGTATGCCAATTATTCAAGCGTTTCGTCAAGAGCGTGAAACGAAGAAAGAGTTTGAAGAATTAAATGGTGATTATTTTAAATATCAAAATAAAATTTTGAATTTAAATGCAGCAACTTCTCATAACTTAGTGTCTGTATTAAGAAATATTGCTTTCACAGGTGTGATTTGGTATTTCGGTGGTGCTTCATTAAGTGCTTCAGGTGTCATTTCTCTAGGGATACTGTATGCGTTCGTTGATTATTTAACACGATTGTTCTCACCAATTACAAATATGGTAAATCAGCTTGCTAACTTGGAACAATCGCGTGTTGCATCAGAACGTGTTTTTGAATTGTTAGAGGAAAAAGGGGAAGCAGTAGAAGAGGAACGTATGCCTCGCTTACAAGGAAATGTAAAGTTTGATAATGTGTCGTTTTCTTATAATGGAAAAGATGAAGTACTAAAAAATATTTCTTTTGAAGCGAAACAAGGCGAGACAGTGGCACTTGTCGGTCATACTGGATCAGGAAAAAGTTCCATTATGAATGTACTCTTCCAGTTTTATGAGTTTGAAAAAGGGAAGCTTACGATTGATGGTCACGATGTAAAAGCGATGCCGAAACAAGCAACGCGTGAACATATGGGAATCGTACTGCAAGATCCGTTTTTATTTAGCGGGACGGTCGCTTCTAATGTAAGCTTAGAGAACGAAAAAATTTCAAAAGAGCGCATCGTAAAAGCATTGCGTGATGTTGGTGCGGAACGGTTTGCGAACAATATAAATGAAGAAATTACAGAAAAGGGAAGCACGCTTTCCACTGGAGAACGTCAGCTTATTTCGTTTGCTAGGGCACTCGCTTTTGACCCAGCCATTTTAATTTTAGATGAAGCAACGTCTAGTATTGATACAGAAACAGAGGCGATGATTCAACAAGCGTTAGAAGTTGTGAAAAAAGGAAGAACGACATTTATTATCGCTCACCGTCTTTCCACAATTAAAAGTGCAGATCAAATTATTGTGCTTGATAGAGGAACGATTTTAGAAAAAGGCTCTCATGATGAACTAATGAAAAAGCGCGGGCGTTATTACGATATGTACAAAACGCAAATGGAAGGAAACCAGAGCGCTTAATATGTATGGAGGAGAATTTGCGATTTTTGCAAGTTCTTTTTTAGTGAATCGCGACAGTTAAATAAGAAGTATTGTTTTACCTTTTTCTTTATAAATGCTATATTAAAAAATGTTACTTATTTTTTGTATGTAGCGTTATTTTCCCCTTTTGTTTGATTATGAAGAAAAAGGATAAACTAAATAAGAACATTTTCATTGAAAAATTGTTCAAGATTGCATACAATCAATATAGTTTTTAAATTCCTATCAGAATACTTGGAGGATTACCATCATGAAAAAATTATTTTCAGTTCTTGCAGTAACTACTTTAGCGATCGGGATTGTAGCAGGCTGCGGCAAAGAAGAGAAAAAAGATACAGCTAGTCAAGATGCGTTACAAAAGATAAAACAAAGTGGTGAACTTGTAATTGGAACAGAAGGTACATATCCACCGTTCACATTCCACGATTCAAGTAATAAATTAACTGGATTTGACGTTGAATTAGCAGAAGAAGTTGCAAAACGTTTAGGAGTAAAACCTGTATTTAAAGAAACACAATGGGATAGCTTACTTGCTGGTCTAGATGCAAAACGTTTCGACATGGTTGCAAACGAAGTTGGTATTCGTGAAGATCGTCAAAAGAAATATGACTTCTCTAGCCCATATGTTTCATCTTCAGCGGTATTAGTTATTGCGAAGGATAAAGATAAACCTGCTACATTTGCTGATGTAAAAGGATTAAAAGCCGCACAATCTTTAACAAGTAACTATGCAGATATTGCTAAGAAAAATGGTGCAGAAATCACGAATGTAGAAGGCTTTAGCCAAGCTGCAGAATTATTAAACACTGGCCGTGTTGATTTCACAATTAATGATAAATTATCAGTGTTAAACTATTTAGAAACGAAAAAAGATGCAAAAATTAAAATTGTAGATACAGAAAAAGAAGCGTCACAAAGTGGATTCTTATTCCGTAAAGGTAGCGACAAGCTAGTACAAGAAGTAAATAAAGCGTTAGAAGATATGAAAAAAGATGGTACGTACGATAAAATAGCGAAAAAATGGTTCGGTGAAAATGTATCTAAGTAGTGCGCTGGTTTCAGATCGATTGTCTACTTGGATAGATATTATGCAGTCTTCCTTCATGCCTATGCTGAAGGAAGCTGTGTTTACGACAATTCCATTAACGCTTATTACATTTATTATCGGGATTATACTTGCGACGTTAACGGCGCTTGCACGTATTTCAGGTAGTCGTATTTTACAATGGATTGCTCGTATCTATGTATCTATCATTCGCGGAACGCCACTTCTTGTACAGTTATTTATTATTTTCTATGGTCTTCCAACTCTTAATATTGAAGTTGAGCCATATACAGCAGCAGTTATTGGATTTTCGTTAAATGTTGGTGCGTATGCATCTGAAATTATTCGTGCTTCTATCCTTTCAATCCCGAAAGGACAGTGGGAAGCAGCTTACACAATTGGGATGACATACCCGCAAGCATTAAAACGTGTTATTTTACCGCAGGCAACGCGAGTATCTATTCCGCCGCTTTCGAATACATTTATTAGTTTAGTGAAGGATACTTCATTAGCATCGCTAATTTTAGTAACAGAAATGTTCCGAAAAGCGCAGGAAATTGCGGCAATGAACTATGAGTTTTTAATTGTGTATTTCGAAGCAGGTCTAATTTATTGGGCAATTTGCTTCTTATTATCTATTGTGCAACAAATATTAGAAAAACGTTCAGAACGTTACACTCTAAAATAACCCTTTCATAAAAGGAGTTTTTGTTTTTATGATTTCAATTCAACATTTACAAAAAAGTTTCGGAGATAATACCGTACTAAAACATATAGATTTATCAGTTGAGAAGGGGGAAGTTGTTGTTATTATCGGGCCATCGGGATCTGGTAAAACGACATTCCTGCGTTGCCTCAACGTGTTAGAAACGCCGAACGCTGGTAATATTCGCATCGGTAATAAAGAGCTCGACTTCTCTCAAAAAGTATCGAAGAAAGATATTGTCAATCTTCGTACGCAAACAGGTATGGTATTCCAGCACCATAATCTATTTCCGCATTTAACAGCACTTCAAAATGTAATGGAAGGGCTCGTTACAGTGAAAAAGATGGGGAAAGAAGAAGCGAAGAAAAAAGCAAACTATTTCCTTGAAAAAGTTGGTCTTGCAGATAAAGTAGACTTATATCCGTTCCAATTATCAGGCGGACAACAACAGCGCGTTGGAATTGCTCGCGCGCTTGCGATGGAGCCGGAAGTATTACTATTTGATGAACCGACGTCAGCACTTGATCCTGAACTTGTTCAAGAAGTTCTGAAAGTAATGAAAGAACTTGCTAAAGAAGGCATGACGATGGTGATTGTAACACACGAAATGCGTTTTGCACATCAAATTGCGAACCGCGTTATTTTCATGGATGGCGGTGTCGTTGTCGAACAAGGTACACCAGAAGATGTATTTACAAATCCAAAAGAAGAACGTACGAAAAAGTTTTTACAAATGTTGCAGTAAATGAAGGAAGGTCTCAAGGCATATGCCTTGAGACCTTTTTGCCATATATATTTATTTTTGGAATCCGCCAAGGCTTTGCTCAGCCATTGCAACTAGACGTTTTGTAATTTCTCCACCAACAGAACCGTTAGCGCGAGCCGTAGAATCTGCCCCTAATTGTACACCAAATTCTTGAGCGATTTCGTACTTCATTTGATCGATTGCAGCTGTTGCTCCTGGTACTACTAATTGATTGTAAGAACTTTGGTTTGCCATAGGAATATATCCTCCTTAGAGTTAGAAAAATTTTTTTTGGTTGGACTAGCTGGATTTGAACCAGATTATCGCCCCGTTTGGCGCTAATCCATCGGTAATTAAGTTTGTACTCATAGTATGGATGTTACCTAGAAAGATATACGAAATAATAATTTGTAAATTTTGTAAAAAATCTTAGTGATTTCGTAAATTATGAAATAAGAGTAATCGTTGTATTTTTTAGAAAGAAGGCTAAACTAAGAGCGATATGAAATATGTTTTTCTTTTTGTATCCCGCTATTGTGGGGCAAATCATTAACTTCTTATTTATGACTTACTAAAATTAAATCGGTAGCAACTTTATAGTTCTATTTTAAGTAGGGGGACAGGACGCTCCTATGCACGGCTAGATGCTCTCTTCAATCTGCTTGTAAATGATAACGTATGGAGGAATCGTGATGGGAATTTGCCCGCTTTGCAACGCATTAGAATCACAAACATATTCTTGTCAAAATTGCCAAGGTATACTCCAAGATTATGGGAAAACTGTAGATTACATAGACGATTATAGTGCGTATATGGATCAAGAATTATTAAGTGCAGTAGATGGTTTAACACATAGTAATTCACAAGAGTACTGCAATCATGTTTTTTATTGCGGGATGTGTAATGTGGAAACAGAGGTTGTAGTGAAACTTGTATAAATAGAAAACTTCCACCTTATGAATGAGGTGGAAGTTTTTGTTTTCGTATTTGTGAGTGAATCATAGGGGATGGGATATGTTCGGTGTTTGATGGAGTTCCGGATTTTATTTGAGCCATTTTTTCTTTTGCATCGCGCAAAGAATGTTCAGTTAAGTAGATGGCATATTCGTAAAATAATTGGCGCGTCAGTTCACTTTGTTCTTTTAACTTTTCATCTTGGAATACCGTTCGCCCAGGTTTAGAGTTTGCTTCAAAGAGCCACGGGTTTTCTTGCGTGTCTAAACCGATATCAAAACCAATTTCTCCAATATTTCCGGTTACTTGTTCATCGAGCGCGTAACTGATTTGTAAGGCTGTATGTTTTAATTTATTTTCAATTTGAACTTGTTTCGTTGAATCCGGAAAAAGTTCTTGCAGTAATTTCGTATCGCCACCGCTATTTACATGCGTTGTTAAGCTACCTTTGCCCGCAATTTTTGCAACGATTGCACTGACCATCCATTGGCCAAAATGATTTTTATTTGTATGAATGCGAAAATCAACAGGTTGCCCATCGAAGCGAAGTAAGGAAATACCTTGTTGTACGATAAACTTTTTTAAATCATGTCCTTTTAATACATGGTTCAGAAGCGTTTCTAATGATTGGTACTTTCTTAGTTTATTTTCTTCATTTTCGCGATAACGACAGTAGTAGCAATTCTCTGTTTGAGAGTAAAATATTTGATGAATGTTTCTCCCGAAGCTACCGTGTATCGGTTTCATGTAAACAGATTTATACGTGCCAAGAAAGCGTTCTACTTGTTCGAAATGTTGAAAAGCTTCCGTATTTGGTAATAAGGGAATAATGGATTCATCTTTCATAAGAAGTTGATGCACTTCCCATTTATTGAAAAACCCTGGGTTAAACCACGGAATGGAATAGTCATGCTCTAATTTTCTTTTTGCTCTTACGATCGGTTTATAATTTTCGGCTTTCCGATTTGGTAATCGATCATAAATGACATTCGGTAAAGGAACTTTTTTCTTAATCCATTGCCCTTCTTGAAAGAAATATCCTTCAATTGTTTCGTCTGCCCAGTTTATATGTTGCACACCAAAAACGAATACAAATGGTCGCAAGGTGAATGGCGGCGTTAGTAACTCGCTGAGAGAAGTTGAACGGTTTCCTAAAGGATTAGAAGAGTCATCGTTAAAACCAGTTGTGAAAATCCCGATTAACGGTCCGAAAATAATGGTTTCATTTTGCGTGAATGCATGGATAGTAGTGGAATGAGGAAGTAAAAGTTTCTCTGCAATTTGTTTTCCGATAATGATTTCGCGAGTAAAGGAATAATGAATTTTCACCTCTTCACTTGCAACATGGCGTACGCCGAAGGAAAGAGATGCGATTGGTGGTGTAATGGAAAAAATATAAGGTAAAGTAATACTATTTGGATGCTCATCTGAAATATTTAATGTATATATGTGCTCTTTCAAAATGGTGTTACCTCCTTTCATTATGGTGTGAAGCGACTAAACTTTAGTGGTCCGTGATATATTTTTTCGGCTAGTGCATCACTATGACGAATGTAATGTTCGTACGGGGGAATCGTGTTGACATACATAAGCCAAATTGCCCCTTTTTGATCCATAATGGTGGAAAGCTCTAGCTCGAATAACGAAGAATAAGATTCATCTAATGTTTGAAACACTTCATTTATAATGTCATGTAAAGCGTCCTGTAATAATTGTACACCGGTACTAGATAATACGTATTTAATTTTTGAAAACGAATGCAGCGAGGAATCATCCGTTGCCGAAAGTAAAAGTTGATTCGGAAATGAGCTTTTTTGTATAAATTGGCCGATAGCAGTCCACTTCTGTTCTTTATTTTTTTGCAAAATGGTTCGAATATGAAGCGGGTATGTTAATTGATTTGGTGGTTGCAGCATTGTATGGGTGATGTAACGTGCTGATCGTATGTTAGATTTGTACCAAGATATAAATTCATCTGTCCGTTTGATGGGAGTAGAAGTATGATAGTCATCATTTATCGTATCGATATGAAACGTTTTATTTTTATAAGCGATTCGGTACAGACTTTCATTGGAATGTGTGTTAGTAGGCCGTATAATAATATCTTTTGTTTTTAATAACAGTTTGAAAATGTTTTGTATCGTTGCTATTTCGAATTTTGGTATATAAGGAGATAATTTTTTATTCGTGAGAAATAAATCATGTAGTTCGCTCAAGTCAATGAGTGTGTTATTTAAAAAGGTAGTGGAAGCACGGTTGTGTAATGAATGAATAATTGATTTTGCTTTGTCGAAGTCTGTTTCCTCGTTAAAAGAAGAACGATCGTAAATATAAGAAGGAATAGGGAATATTTGCTCTTTCCATTTTCCTGTATCTGTATCATAAATCAGACCAGAGACAAGATCTGTTTTAGGATCAATACCAAATGGCGTAAACTGGGCAACGACATTATGATAAAACCGAGCGCGTTTAGCGATTTCGGTGTAATACATTTGCTCATAATGAGGGTGAGAAGTTAAAATACCGAGAACCAACGAAATCACTCCTTTATTAACAAAATGTTGGCATAAGAGGCATAGCTATATATTGCAAATACGTTTTTATACCATTATACTTTTGTCCGTATGATGATATGCTATAGTTTTGGAGAAGCGAAAGGTTGATTGTAATGAATATGTGGTTAAGTATGTTAACGACGACAGGGCTCGGAGCGATTATTGGAGGATTCACAAATCATTTAGCGATAAAAATGTTATTTCGTCCTCATCGCCCTATTTATATTGGAAAGTTTCAAGTTCCATTTACACCAGGATTAATTCCGAAGCGCCGCGATGAACTTGCTGTTCAATTAGGAAAAATGGTTGTCGAACATTTGTTAACGCCAGAAGGAATCGGAAAGAAATTAACAAATGAAGAGTTTCAAAAAGGTTTAATTCAATGGACACAAGTAGAAGTGGATAAAGTAATTACGAATGAACAGTCGTTACGACAAATGTTAGAAAAATGGAATTTAGTACATGTAGAAAAAGAGGCGACCGGGAAAATTGAACATGTGATTACAGAAAAAATAGAGGCATTTTTAGCGGAGTACTATACATATACATGGGAACAGGCTTTACCTCATTCTGTACATGAAAAAATAGAAAATACGATCCCAAATGTCTCGGCGTTTATTTTAGAGCGAGGAATTCGTTTTTTTGAAAGTGAGGAAGGAAAAGCTCGTCTTTCAAAAATGATTGATGATTTCTTTGCTTCTAGGGGAACGCTGCTTAACTTAGTCGGAATGTTTTTAGGGAATGTAAGCTTAATGGATCGTGTACAGCCAGAAGTTATTAAGTTTTTAGGGCAAGATGGCACAAAGCAGCTTTTAACTGATGTACTGCAAAAAGAGTGGGAAAAGTTAAAAGGTAGAGATGTAAAAGAATTAGAAACGTTTGTAGAAAAAGAAATGATTGTAAGCTCCATATTGTCAGCAGTTAAAGTTGAAGAAACAGTGAGTAAGTTTTTAAATCAATCTGTGCAGCAAGTATGTGAGCCAGTTCGAGAAACAATCAAGGAAAAGCTAGTTCCAAGTGCTGTAACGAAAGGCTTAAAGTGGGGGACAGAAAACGTAGAAAGTATATTAAACAATCTCCACCTTGCGGAAATTGTCCAACAAGAAGTGTCTACATTTTCAACAGAGCGACTAGAAGATTTAGTTCTATCCATTACCAAAAATGAACTAAAAATGATTACGTATTTAGGAGCACTATTAGGCGGGATGATTGGACTCGTGCAAGGGCTATTACTGTTGTTCCTTATGTAGTAAAGATAAGTACATAGAAATAAAAGTGAAATTTCTTCACATCTCTTGCATAGTTTGATATGGTAAGAAGAGGTGCGTATGTAAATGCACTTAAAAGGCAGTGTGAGCGAAAAGCGCTAGCCTTCTAAAGGAGGAAAAATAAAATGACAAAAAACATTCATGATGTTGCATATGAATTACAAAAAGCAATCGCTGAAAACGAAGATTTCCAAACATTAAAAGCAAGCTACGCAGCAGTACAAGGTGATGCAAATTCAAAGAACTTATTCGATGAGTTCCGCACAATGCAACTTGGCCTACAACAAAAAATGATGCAAGGTCAAGAAATCACTGAAGAAGATAACCAAAAAGCACAAGAAGTTGTAGCTCGCATTCAACAAGATGCTAAAATCACAAAGTTAATGGAAACTGAACAACGTTTAAACATCGTTATCACTGACGTTAACAAAATTATCATGCAGCCACTTGAAGAATTATATAACGCGCAACAACAAGCGTAATAGTGGAAGACGCTCCTGTATAGGGGCGTCTTTTTTGTTTGTTATTTGTTGAAATACTCAGTCTCAATCTTCTTTTCCTTCAAAAACTTTTCAATTTCTTTTTGCTTCCTACCATTAACTTGCTCAAAGCGTTTTGTAAAAGAAAAATCAGTTTTGAATAAGTTACCATCTTGCGCGAGTTTGTCGAATTCTCGCTCTAGTTCTACTGAAAGTGCCGTAGACGCTGAAATAAAATCATGAATTTCCTTCGAAGGCTGTTTGTAATCATCAGGGATCGTATTGTTACTAATAAAATCATGGAAATTCGCATCATTTTGTTTTGCTAAATCTACTAGTTGTTTTAATTTCTTTCGGTCGGATTCAGTGACATTCTCGTCAGACATAGATGATGAAAGTGGAACGATATTTTCGTCTAACTCCCCGCTATAATCTAAATACGTTTTTATATTTTGTTTCATTTCGTCTTCGTTAATCGTTTCATTCTTTTTTGAGGAAGTGAATATAGTTTCTGGAATTTTTATCGTTACATCTTTAATAGATTCTATATCGTTTTCTTCCGTAGGTTGTGCACTGTTTGAACAAGCTGATAGAAATAAAATTGTAAGTAACATGAGTAGATATAAAGTATACTTCTTCATTTTAATCTCCTTTTATATTCATTATTATCTTTGTAAAATAGCTATATTCCATTTCAAATACTTTACTAAAGTTGCGTATAGATGTTTTACCATTTGGTAACATATGACGGATATGAGTAAACCGCTGCAAAAAGCGATGAATACATTATAAACATCGGAATAACTAATTTGATGAAACCCTTTGAAAAATCCTAATCCTATTAATAAAATAGGTGAAATGATTAATAATGGAGTGGCGATGATAAGTGCTAGAATAATCGGTAATAAAAAGAGTAATACGAAAAAGGCGATAATGATAAAGGTAAAGTTTAAAACACTTAAGCTCATAACAGAAAATAGTGCGGTTATCATATTTTTGAAGCTTCGTTTATTATCAGCGTTATGTATTGCATAGGAAACAGTAAGCTCTTTCGCGATCGTTGTAGGGTTTCCTAGTTTTCTAGCAATTTCTTCTTCACATTTCCCATCTTGTTTACCACTGATAAAATGGGTTTCGTACTCTGAGATAATATCTTTCTTTTCTACATTAGGCATATTCCGGAGGGAAGAATTAAGTTGTTCCAAAAATTCATTTTTGTTCATAACAATCACTTTCCTTTATAAAATGATGAATTACAAAGCAGATTCCAATTGCTGGGTATTCCAATATTTACAAATATATCATTTAGTAGTGTTCTTTGCAAGGTACTGTAATGTTTTTAATACTGTGATGAGATGAAAGTTTTTTGTGCATTTTTAGATGAGATATAAAAATATTATTTTAGGATAAATAAAGGTTGTAAGCGGATTCTTTAATGGTTGTCAAAAAACTGTCAAATTCATATCGTTGGAAAAATAATGCATTTGTACTATAATGATAAACGATACTTCACCACGTTAATTAACTAGGTGAAATTAAAAATCTTTATTACACACATTATGAAATAAAGGGATGATTAGTTTGAGTACAGGTGTAAAAGCAAACGACGTGAAGACAAAAACAAAAGGAGCAGATCTTGTTGTTGATTGTTTAATTAAACAAGGTGTTACACATGTTTTCGGTATTCCAGGAGCGAAGATTGACTCTGTATTTGATGTACTGCAAGAAAGAGGACCAGAGTTAATTGTTTGTCGTCATGAACAAAACGCAGCATTTATGGCAGCTGCTATTGGTAGATTAACAGGGAAACCGGGCGTATGTCTTGTAACTTCAGGACCAGGGACATCGAATTTAGCGACAGGTCTTGTTACTGCGAATGCGGAGAGTGATCCCGTTGTTGCTTTAGCTGGTGCAGTTCCACGTACGGATCGATTAAAACGTACGCATCAATCTATGGATAATGCTGCACTATTCGAACCAATCACAAAATATAGCGTAGAAGTAGAGCATCCTGATAATGTGCCAGAAGCATTAAGTAATGCATTCCGAAGTGCGACTTCCACAAATCCAGGAGCTACTTTAGTAAGTCTTCCGCAAGACGTTATGACTGCGGAAACGACTGTAGAGTCTATCGGTGCGCTTTCTAAGCCACAGCTTGGAATCGCTCCCACACATGAAATTACATATGTAGTAGAAAAAATAAAATCGGCGAAATTACCAGTTATTTTACTCGGTATGAGAGCGAGCACAAATGAAGTGACGAAAGCCGTTCGTGAATTAATTGCGGATACAGAACTTCCTGTCGTTGAAACATATCAAGCAGCTGGTGCAATTTCGCGTGAGTTAGAAGATCATTTCTTCGGCCGCGTTGGATTATTCCGTAACCAACCAGGTGATATTTTACTAGAAGAAGCAGATCTTGTTATTTCGATCGGTTATGACCCAATTGAGTATGATCCGAAATTCTGGAATAAACTTGGAGACAGAACGATCATTCATCTTGATGACCATCAAGCGGATATCGACCATGATTACCAACCAGAGCGTGAATTAATTGGCGATATCGCTTTAACAG
Source organism: Bacillus sp. N5-665 (assembly GCF_022637375.2). Classification (NCBI taxonomy): domain Bacteria; kingdom Bacillati; phylum Bacillota; class Bacilli; order Caryophanales; family Bacillaceae; genus Bacillus; species Bacillus sp. N5-665. The sequence continues at coordinate 4,661,268 of NZ_CP093325.1, read as the reverse complement.
TAAATAGCATTGCAGAGAAATTACCAAAGCTTGTATTAAATACGAAATCAGAAGCAGTGTTAGAACGATTACGCTCGAAATTATCAGAACAAGCAGAAGTTCCAAATCGTGCTTCAGAAGGTGTTACGCATCCACTTCAAGTCATTCGTACACTTCGTTCTTTAATTAGTGACGATACAACCGTTACATGTGACATCGGTTCCCATTCTATTTGGATGGCAAGATGTTTCCGTTCTTATGAACCACGTAGATTATTATTTAGTAACGGTATGCAAACGTTAGGTGTTGCACTTCCTTGGGCAATTGCCGCTACTTTAGTTGAACCGGGCAAGAAAGTTGTTTCCGTGTCAGGTGATGGTGGTTTCTTATTCTCTTCGATGGAATTAGAAACAGCGGTACGTTTAAATGCGCCGGTTGTACATCTCGTTTGGAGAGATGGTACATATGATATGGTTGCGTTCCAACAAATGATGAAATACGGTAGAACATCAGCTACAGAGTTTGGCGATGTCGATCTTGTGAAATATGCAGAAAGTTTCGGTGCAATAGGTCTTCGTGTCAATACACCAGATGAATTAGAAGATGTATTGAAAACGGCATTAGAAGCAGACGGTCCGGTCATTATTGATATTCCAATTGACTACCGTGACAACATTAAATTAAGTGAAAAATTATTACCAAACCAATTAAACTAATGGAGGCATGATTGAGATGACTGTTGCACAATTAATTGATATTGATGCAAAAAGAACGAAAATGAATAATGAAGTATATCAAACATCTACAATGCTTGCGCTATTAGATGGTATATATGATGGTGTGATTAGCTTTGAGGAATTGAAAGAACGTGGTGATTTCGGCATCGGCACATTTGATCAATTAGATGGTGAAATGATTGCATTTGATAACGGATTTTATCATTTACGTTCAGACGGTTCAGCAGAAAAAGTAGAGCCGGAAGAAACAACGCCGTTTGCGACTGTAACGTTTTTTGAAAAAGAAATGAGTTATACAGTAGAGCGCCCGATGAATCGTGAAGAAGTTGAGGCATTATTACATGAATTAATGCCAAGTAAAAACTTATTTTACGCTATTCGAATGGACGGTACATTCCGTGAAGTAAGAACGAGAACTGTTCCAAGACAAGAAAAACCGTATACACCGCTCGTTGAAGTGACGAAATCACAACCAATCTTTTCATTTAAACATACAGAAGGTACGCTTGCTGGATTTTGGACACCAGATTACGCGCAAGGTATTGGTGTAGCTGGTTTCCACTTACATTACATTGACGATGCAAGAAGCGGAGGCGGACATGTTTTCGATTATGTTGTAGAAAACTGTACGATCCAAATTTGTCAAAAAGCTCATATGCATTTAGCACTTCCAGAAACAGCTGACTTTATGACGGCTGAATTATCAAGAGAAAACTTAGAGGATAATATTGCGACTGCGGAAGGCGCGGAGTAAAAGGGAGAGACTGTTCCATTGTGGAACAGTCTTCTTTTATTAATATTTCTTGTTGATATCGTTTATTTCTTTGAAACGAACGGATTCCCCTCGTAATAAAAACGCCACGGATAATGTACAGCTTCTTCTGCATAGTCGATGTTAATACGAGGTCCTGCTGTTATTTTATATTGTGATGATATGTGTTCTTCTTCTGGGACGAGTTCAATATGCAATGTGTCACTTTGTAAGGATACGCCTCGTTCTTCTAACGTAATTCCGAGGGCACGGCATAGTTTGCCAGGGCCATTCGTTAAATTTTTATACTGCGCTTTTGTAATGTCGGTTTTGTTGTATCGCGCAAATTCGATTTCTTCAATCCCGTCTACTGGCTCAAGGGCTCGAATGAGAACACCTTGTGGGGTGCCAACTGGCGCTGTAATGACGTTAAAACAATGATACATACCATAAATTAAATATACGTAAGCATGCCCCGGTGCGCCAAACATGACTTCTGTGCGACCTGTTCGTCTCCCGCCGTAACTATGTGCGGCCTTATCATCGGGACCCTTATATGCTTCTACTTCTACAATGATTCCGCTTCGTTTTATTCCATCTACAGTATGTACAAGTTTCTGTCCGAGTAATTTCTTTGCGACTTCTAACGTATCGCCTTCATAAAAGGAAGGTGGTGCTTGCATTGTACTATCTCCTTTACTGAGTGTATATGTATATAGTAAACCAAATTTTCAGTAGTAATTCTAACTCGTTCTATTTGCTACATTTATTTCATAAATTATGGATAGAGTACAACAGCGAAGAGGGGGAGTGCGACATGATTTATCGCTTACTAGCTCTTAATATAGATGGGACACTACTATACAACAACGGAAAAATTGCAAAAGGATTACGAGAAACAATTGAATTTGTGAAAAGAAAAGATGTATACGTTACATTATTTACGAGCCGTAATTTTCAGTCCGCTCATAAAGTTGCAAAGGCGTTGAAATTAGATTCTATCTTAGTGACACACGGTGGTGCTTTCGTTTCAGCAACGTTAGATAAGCCGTACGTTCAAAGAAGATTATCGGAAGAGAAGACGTTTAACATTGTGCAAGTATTAGAGCACTTCGATTGTAACGTCCGCATTTCTCATGAACGGTTTTCAATCGGAAATCGGGAGAGAAATACACCAAACTTAATTGCGCGTACTGTATTATCGAGTGCAGATCCGTTATTTTATCCGGTTCAATTTGTAGACTCGTTAGGTGATGCGCTTCGTGATCATCCAGTAGCTGCTCCGAAAATTGATGTGATTTTCCAAAGTAAAGGTGAAAAAGAACGAGGGCTAAATACATTACGAAAAGCATTCCAAGATATAGAGTATATTGATTGTGATTCAAAACGAATAGAAATTTTGCCGCAAAATGTATCAAAATTACGTGGATTACAATTGCTTGGAGAGCATTTAAATATTTCGCTAAACGAAATGGTTGCGATTGGGGATAGTTTAGAAGATCTAGAAGTAATTGAAAATGTAGGGCTCGGGGTAGCGATGGGGAATGCACCTGTAGAGTTAAAACAAGCAGCTGACTGGATTACACGTTCAAATAGTGAGAACGGTGTAGAGTATATGATTAAAGAACATTTCCGCAAGCAATTCCCGCTTCCGTTTTTGAAGAATCATAAAAATACACCGAAACGATGAAAGAAAAACGTAGCTTTTCAGCTACGTTTTTTATTAGTTTTATTCGAAAAATGAAAACGTTTTACCGGATAAATTGTGTCTGAAATTCATACAATTAACTTGAATCATTTAGAAAACTGTTGTAAAGTGGGTGATGTTGCCAAAATAGTTACACCACATGAAATATTCTTCAGGTTAATTTTATTGAGCTCCTATACGTAAAAATATTTCCGCATGATAGTTTCGTTCACGTAGTATTTCAAAAATGAATTGTAGTAATTTTACTAATTAGTTGTAGAGTGTCTTTGTTTTATTTAAATGGATTATTTTAAGTTAATGTGAGTAAGGCTTGGTACATATGAAATGTACTTCTTTTTGTAGCTTTAGGAAATTTAAAAGGGGGAATGAATTTTTTGAGGAAATCATTTAATCAAAAAATAAAAAAATTAAGTAGTAGTTTTATAGTCGTGTTACTAGTATGTATGAATTTTCTAATCCATTTACCATATAAAGCAGAGGCAGCTACACCAGAATTAAAAGGTTTAGGTGATGTATCTTATTACAATGCAATCATTTTTGGAGATCATAGTGCAACGAGTGCGGATATTGAGGGTGCGATGGCTATTCAAAAAAATATGAACGCATCAAGTTATACAGTCTTAGCGGCTGCAACAGGAGCACATAACTTAGCTGGAGCAACATGGGTAGAGGAAGGATATCCAGCATTATTACTAGGTGGTCAATTTACGAAAGCGGGAACAGGACAAGTAATTATTCAAGATGGAACAGTGGCGATGACAAAAGATGGTGACCCAGAAGGTGCAATGAAATCATCATATGACCGTATCTCTTATAAAGAGCAAGCGGAGATTGATGCTAAATTTAAAGAATTTAGAAAAGACGTTGATAGCGTAATTGAGGATGCGGGCCAATTACATACTGATAAACCAAAATCGGGTATGACCTTTGGGATCGGTGAAGATGTAAATAATCCTAATATTTATGTCTCTTCAGGCCAAACGGGAAAGAAAACATTTGATGTAACAGACGTTTTTCTTCCGAATGCAGATAATAAAGATTTTATTGTTATTTATTCAGATGCGGAAGAAGTGAGTTTTGGTGGCGGTGCAATTTTGTATGATACAAAAAACACTGGGATGGCTACAGACTTAATTAATACATCTCAAGCATATGATCCTAATTCATCTTTTACGGAGTTAGCTAGTAAAGTTATTTGGGTGTTTCCAAACGCTACAAAAATAACAACTAAAGGCTATGGTGTAGTAGGTAGTGTGTTTGCACCTAATGCAGTTGTAGATACAAAGGGTGGTTCAATTAACGGACAAGCCTTTGTTGGTGGATTACACCAAAGAGATGGCTTTGAGGTTCATAACTTTAAATTTAATTGGCCGAAATGGAATAAACCATCAGTTGAAAAAGTAACTGGTCAATTTGAAATTGTAAAAGTAGATGCAAGTGATGAAACAAAGTTATTACCAGGTGCAGAATTTGAAGTGTATAAAGATGGTAAACAAATAGATACATTACGAACAGATAAGACAGGTAAAGTAATCTCTAAGAAATTAGAACCAGGTAAATATACATTAAAAGAAACGAAAGCACCAGAGGGATATAAATTACTAAAAGAAGAAATTGAAGTTACTGTGGAAGAGAACAAAGTAGTACCGGTAATAGTTAAAAATGTGAAAGCGTTGGGAAGCTTACAGGTAGTTAAAAAGGATGCTGAGAGCAGAAACGTGCTAGAAGGCGCGGAATTTAGACTGAAAAACGAAAATGGTCAAATAGTTGGAGAGGCGAAAACAACAAATAAAGATGGTGTTGTTACATTCGAAAACTTAGTGCCAGGTAAGTATACGTTAGAAGAAACGAAAGCACCAGAAGGTTACAAAGCGATAGACGTTACAGTAGAAGTAAACGTTGTAGCAAATAAAGTAGCGAAAAAAGAAGTATTGAATGAAAAAGAACCAAGTAAAGGTCCAGAAAATCCAGGTGAAGAAACAGAAAAACCAGGTGAAGAAACAGAGAAACCGGGTGAAGAAACAGAAAAACCAGGTGGAGAAACAGAAAAACCAGGTGGAGAAACAGAGAAACCGGGTGAAGAAACAGAAAAACCAGGTGGAGAAACAGAGAAGCCAGGTGAAGAAACAGAAAAACCAGGTGGAGAAACAGAGAAGCCAGGTGAAGAAACAGAGAAGCCAGGTGAGGAAACAGAAAAACCAGGTGAGGAAACAGAAAAACCAGGTGGAGAAACAGAGAAGCCAGGTGAAGAAACAGAGAAGCCAGGTGAGGAAACAGAGAAGCCAGGTGAGGAAACAGAAAAACCAGGTGGAGAAACAGAAAAGCCAGGTGAAGAAACAGAGAAGCCAGGTGAAGAAGCAGAAAAGCCAGGTGAAGAAACAGAGAAACCAGGTGAAGAAACAGAGAAGCCAGGTGAAGAAACAGAGAAACCGGGTGAAGAAACAGAGAAGCCAGGTGAAGAAACAGAAAAACCAGGTGGAGAAACAGAAAAGCCAGGTGAAGAAACAGAGAAGCCAGGTGAAGAAACAGAGAAGCCAGGTGAAGAAGCAGAAAAGCCAGGTGAAGAAACAGAGAAACCAGGTGAAGAAACAGAGAAGCCAGGTGAAGAAACAGAGAAACCGGGTGAAGAAACAGAGAAGCCAGGTGAAGAAACAGAGAAGCCAGGTGAAGAAACAGAGAAACCGGGTGAAGAAACAGAGAAGCCAGGTGGAGAAACAGAAACACCAGGTGGAGAGACAGAAACACCAGGTGGAGAGACAGAAACACCAGGTGGAGAGACAGAAACACAAGGTGGAGAGACAGAAACACCAGGTGGAGAGACAGAAACACCAGGTGAAGAAACAGAGAAGCCGGGTGAAGAAGTAGGAGAGCCTAACTTACCAGAAAAAGAACAAGGCAGTTCCAATGATCAAAAACTTCCAGCTACAGGGCATAATACAAATTACCTTCCATTTATAGGTGTAATTCTTGTGTTATTAGGAATGCGTTTAAGATTTATGACTAAAAATAGCTAATAGATTTATAAAAGGCAGAAGAGAAATGTCATCTCTTCTGCCTTTTAGTTTTTAAATAGAAGAAATAAGGTAAAACCTTCTGTATTGACCTGCAAACGCCCTTCAAGTAAACTAAAGAGAGTTTGCAAATGAAAAGGTGATAATGTTGTTAATTTCAATTAAAACGCTACAAGATGATCGTTTTTTACGTCCGCTGCAAAATATTGGCGGCTTATTTTTTGAAGATAGTACGATTGGATTTGAACAAGAGGAAGCAAATCTTATCGTTGATATACACATTGAAGAGAATGTGAAAGCATCAGCTCGTTTAACAGATGTTGCTACTGGAAATGTGTATGAAGAAACTTTCGCAAAAGATTTATCTGCTTTCACAGATGAAAAAGAGCGTATGAAGCAAGTGAAGCACGTTGTTTCTTATGTATATCTTTCTGTTCTTCAGCAGTTAACTGGTCTTGAACAAAGCTGGGGCATTTTAACAGGAGTTCGTCCGACGAAACTTCTTCATAAAATGCTTCAAAGTGGTATGTCAAAAGAAGAAGCACACCAAGAACTTCGTGAAAGCTATTTAATTCATGAAGAGAAAATTGAACTTCTTCAGCGTATTGTGGATTGCCAATTAGCGGTAGTTCCGGATTTATACCGTTTGAAAGAGGAAGTAAGTATTTATATCGGTATTCCATTCTGCCCAACAAAATGTGCATATTGTACATTCCCGGCTTATGCAATTAACGGACGCCAAGGCTCTGTTGATTCATTCTTAGGTGGTTTACATTATGAAGTTCGTGAAATTGGTAAGTTTTTAAAAGAAAAAGGTGTAACAGTTACGACGATTTATTACGGCGGCGGTACACCGACAAGTATTACAGCAGAAGAGATGGATATGCTGTATGAAGAAATGTATGAAGCGTTCCCAGATGTGAAAAATGTGCGTGAAGTAACAGTTGAGGCAGGTCGCCCAGATACAATTACGCCAGCGAAGCTAGAAGTGTTAAATAAATGGAACATTGACCGTATTAGTATTAATCCGCAGTCATACCATCAAGAGACATTAAAAGCAATTGGGCGTCATCATACTGTAGAAGAAACAATTGAGAAGTATCACTTAGCTCGTGAAATGGGAATGAACAATATTAATATGGACTTAATTATTGGTCTTCCTGGTGAAGGGTTAGATATTTTCAAGCACACGTTAGATGAGACAGAAAAGTTAATGCCAGAATCGTTAACAGTTCATACGTTATCATTCAAACGTGCTTCTGAAATGACGCAAAACAAACGTAAATATAAAGTAGCAGGTCGCGAAGAAATTACAGCGATGATGCATGAAGCAGAAGAGTGGACGCAAAAGCATAATTACGTACCATATTACCTATATCGTCAAAAGAATATTTTAGGTAACTTAGAGAACGTTGGTTATGCAATGCCGACGCAAGAAAGTATTTATAACATTGTTATTATGGAAGAAGTTCAATCGATTATTGGACTTGGTTGTGGTGCATCAAGTAAATTTGTTCATCCGAAGACAGGTGCAATTACGCACTTCGCAAATCCGAAAGATCCAAAATCATATAACGATGGCTTCGTAAAATATACAGAAGACAAACTGAAAATTTTAGAAGAGCTATTTGTATAAGAAGAAAGAGGTTGTTCTGATTTGGAACAGCCTCTTTTTTATATTGTTGTGAGTAAGTTGCTATAATTTCATTTACCAAGAGACCACACTGTTTGTAAAACTATGTCGATAATAATCAGAAAAATTAGTCAAATCATTAGAGGACAATGTCTACTTATGGACGAAATGATAGATTTATGAAAGAGAAAAGGGGGAAATTGTTGGCATGTACATGACGATAGGGAGAATATTTGATTTAGCGGTTGGTAAGTATCCGAATACAGAGGCGTTAGTAGAGCCGGAAAAAAATATTCGCTGGACATATAAACAGTGGGATGAGCAAATAAATAAAACGGCGCAAGCTCTGTTGAAAGAAGGGGTAAGAAAGGGAGATACTGTATCTGTTTACTTATATAATTGCCGTGAATTTGTAAACGTTTACTTAGCTTGTGCGAAAATTGGGGCGATCTTTAACCCGATTAACTTCCGTTTAAAAGCAAAAGAATTATCTTATATCCTTCAAGATGCAGCCTCGAAAGTAGTAGTCTTTGAAAAAGCAGTTGAATCAACTGTTGCTATCATTGAACGAGATTTTCCAAATTCGTCTTTTTGGTATGTAGAAGACGATACACCTTCCTATGCTAGTTCTTACCATGAAAAAGTTAATGCGGCATCTTCTGACAAAGTAGATATCGAAATTGATGAAATGGATTATTGTTCTATGCTGTATACGAGCGGTACGACAGGTCATCCGAAAGGCGTATTGCATCGTCATCGTGAAATGACTGAGCATAGTATGATTTGTACGTATTTCTTAAAATATAATAGAGATAGTGCCGGACTTGTTGTAGCACCTTTATATCATTGCGGCGAGTTAAATGCTGGAATCATTCCGCGCATTCAAGTTGGTGGAAAGAATGTTATTTTGCATCATTTTGATACGGATAGAGTATTACATACGATTCAAGAAGAGAAGATTACGACGTTTTTTGCAGCACCGACGATGTGGAATATGTTACTGCAAAAAGATTTAACACAGTACGATTTAACGTCGATGAAGATTGGTATATATGGCGGAGCGGCGATGGCGCCAGCATTAGTGAAGGAATGTAAAGAACGTCTTTATATTGATCTTGTACAAATTTACGGAATGACAGAAATGGGACCAGTTGTTGCGTTCCTCGTGGAAGAGGATCAAATTACGAAAGCAGGTTCAGCAGGCACGCCATGCTTTAGTCATGAAATTCGCATTGTAAAACCGAACGAAGATGCACCAGCAGAGCCAGATGATGTATTGCCTCCTTATGAAGTTGGAGAGATTATTTTGCGCGGCCCAACTATGATGGCTGGTTATCATAACCGAGAAGAAGCAAATGCCAAATCGATGTATAAAGGATGGTATCACTCTGGTGATTTAGGTTACTTTGATAAAGATGGCTATTTATTCGTCGCAGATCGTGTGGATGATATGGTAATTAGCGGAGGCGTTAATATTTATCCACGTGAAATTGAAGATTTCCTTCATAGTCATCCTGGTGTATTAGATGTTGCGGTGCTTGGTGAGCCAGATGAATTATGGGGAGAACGTGTTGTGGCTGTTGTTGTAAAGAAAGATGAAGCGATTACAGAAGAAGATTTGGAAATATATTGTAAAGAAAGTGATGAATTAGCAGATTATAAACGTCCACGTCATTACTTATTTGTGGATGAACTGCCTCGTAATGCGAGTGGAAAATTACAGAAGTTTGTGCTTAGAGAGTCTTTAAAAGGAGCAAAAAAATAGAAAGTGGGGGATACCCACTTTCTATTTTTATTTACGTGAAAATCCTTCTTCATCAAGGTATTCCGCAGCTTCTGGATAAGAGTTGAATGTACCGTCTAAGTTTACACCAGCGTACACGTTCCACATATCATCCTCTGAAATAAGAGTAAGGATATGGCCGTCTTCGTTATGCCACTCTTCTTCTTTCGCAGGTTCTGCAGGAACTACGATTTCTTCTTGTGATAATAGTTCAATTGATTGCTCAATTACTGAGCGTAATTCATCTGCTGAAAATTCGCGGATGTTAATCATACCTTTATCATCCGTTTTATAACCTTTAATACCATTTGCATATACAAATCCGTTTCCATTTGGATGTAAATGATATACAACGTTCTTTTTATCTAAACGACTTTCTTCAAAGTGAAAGTTCACGCGTTTTAATGATACGTTCTTTCTTTCTAATTCAGGGAAAGATTCAATAATCGATAATTTTTCTTCAAAAGTTAGCATAGTGCCTCCAAATATATAATAAAAGATTTAATTTATCTATTATAGCACAGTTACAATGGTTTCCAAAGATGCGGCGTGAGTTTACAATTGAATACGTTTACGTCACGATACTGTAAAAAGTGGACTAACGAATGTATTCTTTTAGGTGTACAATGGAACGTGGACTTAATGTGAAGGTGGTTATTTATATGTTTCAAAAAATAGCAAAGGAATGTTTAGCAGGTTTTACTGTTGCGATTGTTGCGTTGCCACTTGCCATTGCATTTGGTATTGCTGCAACCGGAACGTCTGAAGGAGCACTAGTCGGATTGTATGGTGCGATTTTTGCAGGTTTATTTGCGGCGTTATTTGGTGGTACACCGGGGCAGGTTACCGGGCCAACTGGACCGATTACGGTTATTGCAACAGGAGTTATTGCAACGCACGGGTTAGAGGCGAGTTTTATAGCGTTTATGATGGCGGGACTGTTTCAAATTTTATTCGGTGTATGTAAGCTTGGATCTTACGTTCGATATATTCCGTATCCTGTCGTTTCAGGATTTATGAACGGTATCGCATTAATTATTATTTTAGGTGAAATAAAGCATGTGCAAAATAGTTTTCTACTCGTAGTATTAACGATTATTGTAATGATTGTTTCTGGAAAATGGATTAAAGCCATTCCATCTAGTTTAGTTGCATTAGTCGGTGTAACGGCTATGCTTCCTTTATTTTCTTCGGCGTTAGAGGGGCTTACAGTGAAGTTACCGATTATCGGAAACTTGTCATTAAATAAGGTGATTGAGAAGATTGGGACGATTCCAGAAGCGATGCCGACGCTTCATATTCCATCTTTAAGTGGAACAGGGATGGCAGAACTTATTTTACCAGCGCTTAGTATTGCTTTATTAGGATCGATTGACTCGTTGTTAACATCGGTTGTAATGGATAATGTGACGGGTACACGTCATAAAAGTAATAAAGAACTGGTCGGACAAGGTATCGGTAATATGATGAGCGGGTTGTTTGGCGGATTAGCAGGGGCAGGGGCGACTGTACGATCTATCGTGAATATAAGAAGTGGCGGTAAAACGGCGCTTTCAGCATCTATGCATAGCGTAATATTATTTATTTTCATTATGGGACTTGGCTCGGTCGTACAATACATTCCACTTGCTGTATTATCAGGTATTTTAATTTTAACTGGTATTGGCATGTTTGATTGGGAAAGTATGAAGAAAATGCATGTAGCACCAAAAGGTGATGTCATTGTTATGCTTGTAACGATGGTTGTCACAGTGAAGTTTGATTTAATGATCGCTGTTGCGTTCGGTATTATTCTTTCGTTCATTATATACATGGTGAAATGTAAAGAACGTAAAGCTTCTATTGTAAAAGAAAAGGAAGCGACGTATAAAATTAAAGGTCCACTTTCTTTCCTAACAGTGGATCGTGTTTTTCAGACTTTACAAGACGTAAAGTCTCCAGTTGTTTTACGTATGAAAGATGTGCGCTATATGGATGTATCAGGAGCGATGGCATTGTTAAACTTTGTTGAGCAATTGGATAAAGTGGGCGCGAGTGTGACACTTGAGCAATTGCATCCGAGTATTGAACAAATAATCGTGACGATGGCAAGTAATGAGCAGAGGGAACAATTACAATTCTTAAAGGCAAAAACAAGTTAGAGATAAGAACCCTCATGTGATAAAATGTGAGGGTTTCTGATTATTCGCATATGTATGTATTGAATTTGAATATCCAGATATTATACGTCTGTTGACAATTGATACACTTAGCAGTATAGTAACATTTTAGATTGGCAGTATGCTATGGTAATAAGTGTAAGAATTTTAAGATTTCTTTACACTGAAAAGAAATCGCTTTAAGCTGGAGGGAATATTTGATGTACAAACAGTTACCACATGGAGTAAAAGTCGGGATTACACGTTCAATCGTTGCTTCTTTTGAGAAGTATATGAAGGAAATTGAATGGAACGAAGAAAAGTTTGACATACAACAATTTGTTGAACAGTGGAAACAATATTTATATACAAAATCAACTTGGATTAATAAAGTAGATGACAAGTTGAAAGAACATCCAGATTTCCATCAAGAGCTAGCAGTAAAAGTGAATGAGAAAATTAACGAGCTTATTAATGAAGAGCCGACTGAAGAGCAATTAAAAATTTTAAAAGATCACGAAGTAAATAATATAGATGATTTTTGTAAGTTGGAAGCAGCGTATCGTATTGAACGTTTGTAGTTGAATTTTTACATAAGAAAACACGTCGTATTCATAAACGGATACGACGTGTTTTTCATTACTCGATTAGCGAGTAATGAAGGTTATTGCGGAATAAACGCTTTCCATTTAGATAAATCGATTGGCTCTTTTGATACTGAGTCAGCAGGGAATGTAAAGGTCCAAGGTTTCGTAGAATTGGCCTTAATTTGAAAATCATTTAATACAAATATTTTTTCCGCAACGGTAGATTCAGAGCGATCTGAAATATGCAATGGAAGTTGCTCAAGGGTTATATTTTTGTTATAGCCATTACGAATTAAAATAGTTGCATTCAAATCTCCGTTTTCTTCTACAACAGCGTTTAGCCCTAGAAAGTTAATTTCATCTTCTTCAGGTGGATTTAAGTTAGCAACAATTTCTTGTAATTTCATTATTGCACTTTCAGGTAGCTTTTCTTGCCATATAGGATCTAGATCTAATGAATGTTTTCCTTGTAATTCAAATACTAGTTGCCAGTCTTCAGTTGATAGCGTTGCTTCCGTAATTGAATTTTCTTCAAAGATGAAAGTCCAAGGCATATTTACATTGGATGGAATTTCTTCTAAGTGTGATAAATCAAATGCTTGGCGTGCACATGTTTCTCCATTTTTATTTAATAAAGATAGAGTAAGAGTTTCAAATTGAATTGGATGCTTTACACTACTACGAATGAATGTAGTAATATAATAAGCATTTTCATATTTTTTACTTTCAATGCCAGCTAGCGAAATTTGATTTTCTTGTAAGGTAGGTAAAGATTTATGTAAAAATTGATAAATATACTTCTGTTCTTGTGAAACCTCATTCCAAGATGGATGGAAGTATAAGTTAGGTTTTACGTTTTTTGTATGATTGCTGTTTTCTTCGGTTCCTAATAATTGAGAACCAGAAATTACGGAGTCTCTACCTTTTTTTCTTGCCTTCTTTAAAAATGATAGCATGCAATTCACCTCATTATATATTTTGTGGAACAGTTATATATCTTGCTAAATATAAAGCAACCTCTTTTTCAAAATGGCTAAATGTGTGTAAAAAGATTTCAAAACCTTCTTTTTGATAAAGGCGTGCCGGATCCTCTTGTTGGTATTGTCTTAAGCCAATACCTTCTTTTAAATGCTGCATTGCACTTAAATGGTTTGTCCAACCAGAATCAAGGAAGTGCAAGCTAATTTGACGTAATACTTGTTGTGCATCTTCATTACTTTCTAAATTGTTAACACGCTCTATATAACTTGTAAGAGTATCTTTTAATAGCTCTTGTAAGTCCTCAGCAGAATGAACGTTATTAGCAGATAAGGCTGGAATTTCTTCGGTAGATAAAACTTCTTTTAAAGCTTCTACTAGTCTAGTGAAATCCCATTCTTCAGGAAGCATGCCTTCTAATAAATGATCTTTAGCAATAACAGTTATTGTATTTTTGATCATTGGAATGACAATCTCTATCATATTTATTTCTTCGTTTAAAAGGTTATTACGAAGTTTGTAAACTACATTACGTTGGTCGTTAATAACATCATCTAATTTCAAGTTGTATTCACGCATTGAAAAATGACTACCCTCACAAATTAATTGTGTACGGTTAATTAAATCATAAATTTTAGTATTTAGAATTAAACCGTTTTCATCAGTTTTAAGTGGTTTTTTTAGCTTCTCTATATCTTCACCTGCGTAGCGTTGCATCATTTCATCTTCTAATGAAAGGAAGAATTGAGAACTTCCAGGATCACCTTGTCGACCAGCTCGCCCTTTTAATTGATTATCAACGCGACGAGATTCATGTCTTTCTGTTCCGATTACATGTAAACCGCCAAGCTCATGAACGCCTTTTTCTAACAAAATATCGGTTCCGCGTCCTGCCATGTTTGTAGCAATTGTAATTTTTCCTTTTTTTCCAGCTAATGCAATTAAATCAGCTTCTTGCTCAGCACTTTTGGCATTTAATAGTTGATAAGTTAAATTAACTTCATCTAAATAACGTGCAACTGTTTCAGATTGAAGGATGGACATCGTACCAATTAAAATAGGACGTTCTTTTTTATGTATATTTATTACTTCTTCACAGACAGCTTTATATTTAGCGTCGGCTGTTACATATACGACGTCTTTTTTATCTTCACGAAGTATAGGACGATTCGTTGGAATTGAGATAACTTCCATATTGTATACGCGGTTAAATTCTTTTTCTTCTGTTTTTGCTGTACCTGTCATACCAGATAAGGCTGGATACATACGGAAGAAGTTTTGAATAGTAATAGATGCTTGCGTTTGATTCTCATCTGTAATCGGTAAGCCTTCTTTCGCTTCAAGTGCTTGATGCAATCCGTCACTTAAAGAGCGGCCATCCATAATACGTCCTGTGAAAATATCAACAAGCATAATTTTTTCGTCTTCGACAATATAATCAACGTCTAGTTGGAAAGCTACGTGTGCACGTAATGCTTGAATCATATAATGATATAAAGTTTGATGCTCTAGATCATATAAGTTATCAATATCAAATAACTCTTCAATTTTTGTAATTCCATCTTCTGTAAAATTACATGCTTTTGTTTCCGCATCATAAGTGTAGTGCAGAGTGTCTTGGAATGATTTCATTACTTTCGCACATAAATGATGGAAATCAGAACTGCTTGACTTTTTCCCAGCGATAATAAGCGGAGTTTTAGCCTCATCAATTAAAACACTATCAATCTCATCTATAATAGCAAAGTGATAGGGGCGCTGTACTTGTTGCGCCTTAGATGATGCCATGTTATCACGAAGATAATCGAAACCAAATTCAGTACCAATTCCGTATGTAATATCAGCTTCATAAGCGCGTTTTTTATCGATAGATTCCATTTGTGCCATATTTAATCCAACTGTTAATCCAAGAAATTCATGAACTCGTCCAATCAATTCCTTATCACGCTTTGCTAAATAATCATTTACTGTAATAACGTGAACGCCTTTTTTCTCAAGAGCACGTACGTAAGTAGGTAAAGAAGAAACGAGAGTTTTTCCTTCTCCTGTAGGCATTTCAGCGATGTTTCCTTCTAGTAATACAAGGCCACCGATTAACTGTACGTCGTAGTGACGAAGACCAAGTACTCGTTTTGCAGCCTCTCGAACGACAGCAAATGCTTCTATTTTTATATCGTCAACTGTTTTTCCATTTTGTAACATGCTTTGGAAAGTAACAGTTTTTTGGCGTAGTTCACCATCTGATAATGTTTCCATTACAGATTCTAATTGATTAATATCATTCACAAGTTGTTCATAATTTTTAATCTTTCTTTTTTGTGAATCTCCCAATAACTTCTTGACCGAATTCAGCATTCTTGTAACACTCCTCTTACTGACAATAGATACATTATAGTATAGTTATACTAGAAAAAAGTAGAAATGGAAAGTGGTAGGAAGTTTGAGCGAACTCGTTTTTTGAGTAAGTATACTTTCATTTTGCTACAAAAAAGAAAGTATTCAATATATAAGAAATTTGGTATGATAATTTAATGAGATGAAAGCAGTCTCTATATTTAGTAATAATTCGTTTGAGAATATATGTATAAAAGAAAAGAGAAGGAACATGAATAAGAAGTTTGTAAAAGGTGCAGCAATTTTAACAATTACAACTTTTTTGTCGAAATTGCTTGGAAGTTTCTTTCAAATTCCATTGCAAAATATTGCAGGAGATGAAGTGCTTGGTATTTTTCGCCTCGTGTTTCCTGTATATATGATTGCCCTTACCTTATCAGTAGCTGGTGTCCCATTGGCAATTTCAAAGTTGATTGCAGAGTTGAATGAAAAAAATAAGCATAAAGAAATTGCGAAATTATTTAAATCGGCATCGATTATAGGGATGGCATTTGGAATATTCGGATGTTTAGTGATCGTGTTATTTTCTACTGAAATTGCAAGTATGCTTGGTGGACAAGAAACGAGGGTGCCCTTACTGGTTACGTCATTGGCCTTACTCGTTGCACCATATATGGCGGTTTATCGTGGGTATTTTCAAGGATTCGGTGATATGAAACCGACGGGGATATCGCAAGTCATTGAGCAATTTGTACGAGTATTTTTTATGTTAATCATCGCTTATATATTAGTATATTGGAATGAAAGTAGTGCTATCATTACTAGTGGGGCAATGGTTGGATCTTTTCTTGGGGTAATAAGTTCACTTATATATTTACGTATGACGTACAATAAAAGTTCATACCGATATAAGAGCAACTCGTATTTACTACAAGATTTGAAAAAAGATGGAAAGAAAATATTGCAAGTATCTATTCCGATTGCTATTGGAGCTTTATCTATGCCGCTTTTAAATTTGGTGGATTCGCTAACAGTGCCGCACGTGCTGCAAGGATCGTCAGCCGAAATTCAAGCGCAATTTGGTATATATAGCCGCGGTTCTGCATTTACACAATTAATCGTTGTTTTCGCAAGCGCAATTGTATTTCCATTAATACCATTATTAACGTCTGCACTAGCAAAAAAAGATATGAATTTAGCAAAAACGACAGTTCAAAATACGAACTCACTTATGCATGTGCTAACAGCCCCGTTAACAATATGGTTAATTGCATTAACGGTTCCGTTAAATGTGGGATTGTTTACAGATGCGAAAGGAAGCAGTATGTTAGCTGTTATGATTGGTAGTTCGTATTTCACATCGGTTATGGTATTATCAATAGGAGTTTTACAAGGAATTAACCGCTCTGCCCAAGCTGCGTGGATTGTTATTGGCGCAAGTTTTGTGAAATGTTTATTAAACATAGTATTAACAAAAAAGTTTGGCATAGATGGAGCGGCGTATAGTACATTGATTATATATGTGTTAATCTGTATCGTAAATCATCTGTACATTCGAAAATATCTTTCCTATTCTGTTCATATAGGAAGATTTTTTATTGTAATAGGTGTATCTTGTATTTTAGGATTAGGACTATATGAACTATCTACTATAATAGATGTTACATCTTCAAGAATTATTGCGTTATTATATAGTGGTGTAGCACTTGCTATTGCAATAATTTTGTATGCGTTATGTGCTGTGAAATTAAACTGGATATCAAAAAAACAAATACCATTTTTGAAAAAATAAATATAGAACTACAAAATGTAAGGATTGGAATTCGGACGGGCTTATTGTGATGATGCTTTTTTAGGTAAGGAGTTGGTGCCAATGATGGATGAAATAATTGGTTACCAAATGTTGGAGGAGATTAAGAGTGCGGTTAGTTTTATCAGGATATTATGGTTTTTATAACGTTGGAGACGAAGCTATTCTACAATCGATTATTGAATCGTTACATAAAGAGAATCCGAATATTGAACTCGTTGTGCTGTCAAATGACCCTGACTATACAAGGAAAATGTACGGAGTAGAAGCGGTGGATCGTTGGAGTATCAAATCGGTTTATGATGCAATTAAAAAAAGTGACGGACTTATTAGTGGCGGAGGGAGCCTCCTCCAAGATAAAACGAGTGTAAAAAGTATTTTATATTATACGGGTATTATGGGGTTTGCTCGTATGTTAAAAAAACCGTATTACATTTATTCACAAGGAATAGGTCCGATTACAAAAAGGCATAATCGACTATTAGTGAAATGGCATTTGTCGAAAGCGGCATATATATCAGTTCGAGATGAGGATTCATTTTTATACTTAAAAGAACTTGGCATGAAAAGGGATATTGAACTTGTTCCAGATCCAGTTTTAACATGGAAACGAAAAAAACAATCAGATTGGCTACAAAAACATTCTCTGCATGGGAAAATAATTGCAGTGAGTGTGCGTCACTGGAATGCAAAAGAAGATTATATAAAAAAGTTAGCGATTGCTTTAAAAAAATTAAAGCAAGAAGGGTACCAAATTTTATTCGTCCCGATGCATGGTCCGTTTGATCAAAATGCTTCGCGTGATGTAGTGGATTTAATGGGAGAAGAGACGTATATGCTTCCATATAAAATGGATATTGATGAGAAAATATCTATTTTATCAGAATGTACCCTTTTAATTGGTATGCGTCTTCACGCTCTTATTTTTTCGGCTGTCGCGAAAACACCGATGGTTGGAATTTCATACGATCCAAAAATCGATTCATTTTTAAGACAAGTGAATCAACCGGTTATAGGAAGTGTGGATGGAGACTGGAGTGCAGAAGATTTATATAAAATTGCGAAGAAGCAAGTGACGCAGCATGAAGAGATACAGCAATCCCTGCAAAGAAGAGTAGATGAGCTGCAATTGCAAGGAGAACAAGCGGCCAAGAAAATTATTTATCATATAGAAAAAAACACTCTACAGAAAAAGTAGAGTGTTTTTTTGTTAGTGTATTTCTTTACGTTGAAATCTTTCTTTTATATATTGTGTAATGAGATAGACACCGTAACTTTGTATAATCATAAATGTCGGGATGATAAAGTAGCGATAGCGCGATTGAATTTCAATGAAGATGTGTACGCCTGCGTAACCTAAAATTAATAATGAGAAGAACAGTAACGTTTTATTTCGTTGTTCTTTTATCGTTTTGATAGAAGCTATGCAAGCGAATATGCAAATGCTTACGTAACATAATTTTTCTAACGTCCACAGTAATCTTGATAATTCGGGTCTTGGATGTCCTTCTAATCCCCAATAAATGGCTGCGTCATAATCTCCCCACATAACTTTAAATTTATCTTTGAATAACAATAATAGTTGTCCTTTATCGGCAGTTCTTTCTTTAATGAGCTGTTTTTCAATTTCGAAACGTTCCTCGCCAATCGGATATTGAAAAACAAGTTTATGGTCAGGGAAAGAAAATCCACCTGTTGTTTCAGGATTGAATCCGACTACAAATTTCCAATAAGGGTCTCGACTAGACAATGGATATTGTGTAACCCCTGTAGAGATTAATGTATAGCTAAAGATGAAATGTACGATATAATAAATGCCAATCATGCCAATTAGCTTCGATACAACCATTTTTTTATTCAATTTTTGATCACAAATTATATGAGCGATCACTAAGAAAAGAATGAGAGCTAGTAAAATAACAATACCAATCGGTCTCATAATATCGCCAAATGCAATAAGAATACTAACAAATATCCACGCATATGAATGCGAGATTCCTTTTTTTACGAGAAGATAAAAACCAGCATAGAATAGAAATGTTGCGAGATGCTGATTTGTTAGTACAGAAGTCATCATAATGTTAGGAATGTACGTTGCGAAAATAAGTGCGGCAACTCTACCGCTAAATTCGTTAAATAGATGCGTAGCTAGGCGATATATAAAGTACGTAATGCCAGTGCAGTACAGTATATTTAATAATTTAATCGCTAGTACACCTTCGCCAAACAATTTGATGACACCAGCTTGGTACATTGTAAAGCCTAATTGATATACCCAAGTAGTAAAATATGCTTTGTCCGCGAATGAGAAATTGTTATTTGCTGCATCAACGGCTCCGTTATACATTTGTTCGAAATCTTGTATGACATTTGTTTGAACTGTTAACACCCATGCAAGACGAAGTGTGAACGCTAGTAGACAAATAAAGATGATAAATTGTGTTTGAGTGAAAAATCGATTCACGATGATAGACATGAATATAATACCGATTAGAACGACTATAAGTGCCACTATAAGGAAATAGGGATGATCGTACTTCGGTTCAGTTATTAAAAATTGCAATGAGTATATAAGAGTCATTGCAAAAAATAACAATGTTAATATTTGCAGTGATTTAAATGCAAATGCATATAATCTAGGCATAATGATCCTCCGTCGTATGTAATATCTTTGTAGTTATTTCTATATAAACAGAAATAACTACGTCATTATATCATAAAGGATTTCAAGGTTGTAAAAGGAATGGAGTACATAGGAAGATTAGTAGGATATATAATATTTTAATATAATAAAATATTTATTTTAAAAAGGCTGTATGTTAATTTTTGTTTATCATGTTTATATAATTAGTATATAATCGGTGTTGGAATGATAAATTCGTAGATTACGAGGAGGATTACATAACCGTGAAGAAATTTTCAAAAGGTATTACAGCAGTTGCGTTAACGGGGTCATTGCTTTTAACTCCTATTTCAAGTTATGCGGCGAGTGATGATATTACAGGTCATCTATTTGAGCAGCATATGCGTACTCTTATTAATAAAGGGATCATGTCAGGGTATGGAAATAATGTATATTTACCTGACAAAGAGATAACGAGAGCAGAGTTTGCTACATTAGTAGCGAAAGCGTTACAACTTCCGCAAGCAGATTCGAATTTTAATGATGTGCCAAAAACATACGGATTATATGACGGTGTAAGTAGAGCATTCGGAGCAGGAATTATTAAAGGGCGTAGTCCTGAGACTTTTGCACCAAATGATGTGATTACACGTGAAGAAATGGCCGTAATGGTAAAGCAGGCGCTAGATTATAAAAAGATTAACGTAACTGTAAGTCCGCTTACATTTGCTGATACGAATCGTATTAACTATAAAGAACATGTACAAGTTATGGTAGCAACGGGGATTATTAAAGGCTATCCAGAAGATAATACGTTTAGACCACACTTATCAGCGACAAGAGGTATGGCTTCGGCGATGCTAAACTTAATGCTTGGTAAAATTGGTAACAACGGTGGAGAAACTCCAGTAGAAACAAAGAATTATGTGTTGTTAAATGATGCAGGGAAAGTAGTAGAGCGTTACACTACATATAAAGAAGCTGTTACAGCTGCACAAAATAAAGGCATCAATGCAGTGAAGTATGAAAATGAATACGTATGGATTAAAGATGGCTTTGCAAGTGCGAAGCAAACTCCTGGAAATACAATTAATGTGTACGGTGATAATTTAGAAACAGTATATACATACATTCAGTATGGAACAGAATTTAAAGTGTTAGAAGTTGGAGAAGATCGTGTGAAAGTGCAACTCTCTGACCTAACAGGTTATGTAAAGAAAAATGAAGTTACTTTAATTCCTGAAAATGAAATGAAGAAGTCATCCTATTACGTAAAATCAGATGGATATTTATATCACAGATATTTCACGTATAATACAAGTTCACCTGGATATACAGAATATAGATTTGGCGCAGCCCCTTCGTTCATGAAGCAAGGGCAATCAATGTATAGTGTAGATGGAAAAACATTCGGAAATGAAACATTCTATCAATATTTTAATTATCTATCACTACGTACGAAAACAGAGTACACGGCAGAACAATTAGATAGTTATGTAAAATCAGTAAAACCAGATTCGCCACTAATCGGTTTAGGGAAGAAATTTAAAGAAGTAGAAAGTAAGTATAATGTAAATGCATTATTCTTATATTCATTAGCTGTTCATGAAAGTTTATATGGAACAAGCGATCTTGCAAGAGATAAAAATAATTTATTTGGTTTAAATGCAACAGATAATAGTCCGTTTGGTAACGGTCTAGCATTTAATTCAAAAGAAGATTGTATTGAACATGCTGCAAAAGTATATATGAGTGAAGGATATTTAAATCCAGGACATTGGCGCTATACGGCAACATATACAGGTGATAAAGCTGGCGGTTTAAATATGAAATATGCATCTGATGCAAACTGGGGTAAAAAAGTAGCAGGTCATATGTTCCGTTTTGATTCGTACTTAGGTAAAAAAGAGTACAACAAATATAAGCTTGCACGTGTAACGAATAAGGTGGAAGCGAAAAAAGATCCTCGTACGTCGAATGAACGACTGTATAACTTAGCGGCAAATAAAGTTGTTACGGTTACAGGCGAAGAAACGATAAATGGACAAGCATGGGTTAAAATCATTTCTGATGACCCTGCTGTAAATGAAGCATATGTGGCAAAAGAAAATGTAGAGTACGTAAAACACCAATAAAGAAAAAACAAAAAGACTGATCACCTAGAGGATCAGTCTTTTTGTTTGTCGAAAAAAATACATGAGTGTGCTGTATGTTATTTAATAACATTTATATGAAAATAATACCACTTTATAGAAAATTATAACAAATAATTCGACAAAATAACAGAAATAAAGCGTATTCTTGTCGAAGAGTGTCGATAATTTTAAAAAGTGTAAATTGTCATTTCATTTATATTATGTGCTATAATGCTATTTGTATATTAAATACAAGCGATGTATATACGTTTACATATTAGAAAAGTTGATAAATATATAATTCGACAAAGATTATAAATTTGTCGAATTGCGCGATAAAAAAATCTTTTAAAAAAAAGAATTATGACGTATTATATACATGGTTTAACTTTTTGGAAAAAGATAGTATTTATTATGGCTAATAAATTACTATTCTTCAAAAAGTGTTTGTAAATTAATATATGAATTTAGTAAATCACTAGTTTTTCAAATACATATTTCTAAAGCTAGTATTATATTTCTCAAGGAGGAAATAAATCAATGGCAAAAAATAAGTCTTTTAACAAATTAATGGCTGGTACAATGACAGCTGCAATGGTGGCTGGCGTAGTAGCTCCAGTTGCTGCATCTGCAGAAGAGGGCGCGTTTAAAGATGTTCCTAAAGAACATTGGTCTGCAAAAGCGATCAACGCTATGGCTGCACAAGGTATTATCGTAGGTACAGGTAATGGTATATTCGGATTTGGTGACGATGTAACTCGTGCTGAAGTAGCTACTTTCATGGTAAAAGCGAAAGGTATTGAAGCTGGTTCAACAAAAACTCCATTTACAGATGTAGATGCAAACGAATGGTATGCTAAATACGTTTCAGCTGCTGAATCTAACAAAATCATGGCTGGTTTAGGCGACAATAAATTCGGTCCAAAAGAAAAGTTAACTCGTGCACAAATGGCACAGCTTCTTGTTAACGCATACGGTTTCAAAGCTGATGAAGAAAATAAACAAACTTTCAGTGACATCGACGGTTTATCTTGGGCAACTGCAAAATCTTCAATCGAGACTCTTGCAAGCCTAGGTATCGTATCTGGTGAAGGTGAAGGCAAATACAATCCAAACGGTGTTGTAACTCGTGAGCAAGCTGCTCAGTTCATCTACAATGCGATGACATATAGCCCGAAAGTAAAAACAGATGCTAAAGTTGAATCTGTAAGTGCAATCAACGCTCAAGAAATTAAAGTTACATTCACAAAACCAGTAAATGAAGAATCTGCGGTTAACGAAGGTAACTACATTTTCAAACAAAATGGCTCTGATTTAACAGCTGCTGATTTTGAAGGTGAAGCTGGTAAAAAAGGTGTTCTTTCAAAAGACGGTAAGAGCGTAACTTTCAAATTAGTAGCTGGCAAAGCATTTGCTAACTCTGACAAATATGCAGTACATTCAACTACAGGCGTATTAGGTGCAGACTTAAAACCTGTAGAAAAATATCTTGATTCAGAAAAGACATTCTCTGACTCAGTAGCTCCAGAATTATTAGGTGCACGCGTTATTGGTAAAACAGTTGAATTAACATTTAACAAACCAGTGACAACAGATGCAAAAGTTAAAATTGATGGTGTTGAGCTTACAGAAGCAAAAACTGCAAGTAAAACTCCAGGTGTATACACTCTAACAACTGATGTAGTTACAGGGAAAGACGGTATCTTCGGTAAAGGTGATCATGAAGTAGTTGTATACGATGCGAAAGATACATTAGCAAAGAACCCTAATACGTCTTCAATCTTAACAACAAAATACACTGTATCTTCTGATACAACAGCACCAGAAGTGAAATCAGTTAAAGCTATTAACAACCGTTCTTTCAAAGTTACATTCTCTGAGCCATTAAGCCAACACCCTGAAGTAACTGTGAAAAAAGGTAACTACACGTTCCCAACGGCAGCATATGATACTGTAGGTGGTAACGGTTTAGTACAATTTACAATTGATCCACAAGATGCAACTTCATACATCGTTTCTATTAAAGAAGATACAAAGGATGCTCGTAACCCATTATATGCAAGCGGTGAAAAGAACGTTGACTTAAGTGTTAACCTTAAAAACTTCAAAGATACTGTAAACTTACTTGGTAAACCAGTTGATATGAATGTTTCTTTAACTGAAGATACTGCTACACCAAAAGTATCTACTGATAGCTTAAATAAAATTGACGGTAATAACTTACTAGTTAAATTCAACGGTAAAATTGCTGTGAATGACGCTAATCAAATCGTAGTACGTGACAAAGGCGGGGTAGTTGTACCATCTGCTTTCGTAGCTGAAGGTGACGTATTAAAAGTTACTCCTAAGAATAACGTTGAATTAAAAGATGATTCTTACACAGTAGAATTAAAAGCTGGTGCTATTAAGTTTGCTAAAAATGAGGAGTTAGCTTCTTATTCTGTAAACACAAATAGCAACGAAGCATTTATTACAACTGTTGGTAAAACAGGTATCGTAACACCTGTAGTAGAAAAAAATGCTGACATTATTTCAATCGAAGGCGATGTAATCACTGTAAATTACGGTCAAGACATGAGCGGTAACGCGAAAGATGTAGAGAACTACAAAATTGACGGTAAAGCATTACCAGCAGGTACAACTGCAGAGTTCGTTGGTAGCAAACAAATCGTTAAGATTTCTTTACCTAAAAATTATTTCGCAAAAGCTCAAGATGCTAAATTTACAATTAGCACAAACGTATTAACTGCTTCTGGAAGCAAAGTAGTAGCTAACGCTCAAACAAAAGCTCCAGTTGAAAAATTAATCAACTTCGCTGATAACACAGCTCCAAAATTAGCTAGCGCTGTTTATGTGAAAGCTACAAATGAAGCTGAAGTTTCAAATACAATCAAAGTTACATTTGATGAGAACGTTAAAGAGTTCGCTGCAGATGACGCTCAATTTATCAATGACTTAAAAGTTGTTGTAAATGGAAACAATACAGCAGTTAAAGGTATTAAGCATGGCGGCGAAAAAGAGAAAAACGTTGTTTACTTAACAACTGAAAAAGAGCTAAACGTTGCTCAAGCTGCAACAATTAGCGTAGTACCAAAAGGTGCATATAACCAAGAAATCAACATTACAGATGCTGCAGGTAACAAGTTATCACTTGGTAACGTAACTGCATCAACTGCTATTGTTCAAAAATAATAATAGATAGTATATCTGTTATTGACGAAAAACCCTTTCAGGAGAATTCCTGAAAGGGTTTTTCTATATGATTCAGTTCTTTGCGAGCAGGAGACTTATGCTGTTTGATTGTTGCAAGAAGTAAACATAGTAAGTATAAAAAATGCCATGCCCTTAAAATAGGGCATGGCATTTCAATGTTATTCAATTTCCAAATCAACAACCATATAAGCGAGTATGACAGTAAAGAATATACTTACGGCAGGTGCTGTTAATACGTGTCCAGACATAAATCCTATACCGAGCGATAAGACGAGTGTGCTAGCTAATAGCATATGTTTTACGCTAAATAGTTTTTTGAAGTTTGTGATGATGCGAATGAATATTTTTATACCGAAATAAAGAAGTGGTAGTAAGTACATAAGGAATCCGACAATACCAAATGCGAAGAATAGGTCGTGGAAATCCATTTCGACCAATTTCATTTTCGTTGTATAGTTACCAGCGTATCCCATTCCAAATAGTTTTTGAGATAGTGGTGCTTCTTTATAGTATTGTTTGTATACTTTTAAAAACTTGTCGCGATCACTGTAAATTAAACTTTTCATTTCAGAGTCTGTTAGTTCGCCTTGTTTATGTTCTTCGTCTTTAATTACTTTTCCTTCTTTTCGGTCTTTTTCTTCTTGTACTGATTTTTTGTATTCATATATTTGTAAATGGATGCTCATGTTTTTTGCGATAGGAGTTTGCGGTGTAAGTACGAGTAACCCTCCTAATACGACAGCAGCAACAACTGTGTTTACAAGATATGTGAATCCTTTTCCTTCTTTTTTACGATGTATCATGTATTCAATGAATAAGAAGAAAAGGGCGATACCAAGTGTAATAACGATGGCACCATAGCCTACTTTCGTTCCAATCATAATGCTTGCATACATCGCAAGTACAGTTGGAATCCAGTAATACACTTTTGAGAAAGAAGTTGTTTTATGAACCGAGTATAAGACAACGATTGGGAACATAATTGCGAAAATGGAACTTAAATCATTTCCAGCAAAGAACCATCCTCTTGAACCGATCTTTGAGTTCGGATAGCTTGGGAAATCTGTACCAGTTGCCATAGCCGCAATGATTGAAATACTTAAAATTAACGTTGCATATAAGAAATACGTAATGATTTTATGAAACGCATATTCGTTATTTTTTAATTTTTTTAGTGCGATAATATATCCAAACAGTAGTACAATTGGATATACACTTTTTAAAATGAATTTCACTTCTTCTCCAAATGAAACTGGAGATTTTACCATTAAATTATTCACAAGGCCGATTGCGAGTACGATGCCAAAGAGACATAAGTAGAGAATATATTTTTTCGCACCTTGTTGTTTATGGTGAAGAAGTAGATAACCTAATGCAAGAAGCATAAAGGCGAAACGGACTACGATTCCGACTGTTGCACTCATGTGTAATACATAGATTGAAAAAGACGTTAATAAATCTAAGATTGGTTGAAACACAATGAATAGCAGTAGGAAATGCGGGAAGGAGTTATCCGTCTGTTTTAACTTAGTAACCATATGTTCCTCCATTTCTTCATTCCTTTATTTCAGCACCTCTATATAATAGGAAGGAAAATGAATTTCTATATTTAATTTTTTACATCAAACTTAAGGATACACCATTTCATTGTAATGGTAAATAGATGAAAAGTATGGATAAACCGACTTTAATTGCTATATTTTTCAACGGAATTGTATGTTTTATACGGAGGTTATATACAAATTACGCAATTATTAGACAGAAAATTAAGAAAAAAAGAAGGGTTTTTCAACTGCTTTCTATAATTATATAAGTATAATCTTTATGTAGAAAAGAGGGGTATATATAATGGAAGTAACAAGTAAAACAGAATCTGTCATTGTGAAATATGAAGGGCACGTTGCAACGGTTATGGTCAATCGCCCAGAGGTGTTAAATGCATTAGATGAGCCAACGTTAAAAGAGCTATTACAAAAACTGAAAGAAGTAGCGGAGAGTTCTGCGCATATTGTTGTGCTATGCGGGAACGGCCGTGGTTTTTCTGCGGGTGGAGATATTAAATCGATGCTTTCAAGTAATGATGAAAGCAAGTTTGATGGTATTATGAACACTATTTCTGAAGTTGTTGTAACTTTATATACGATGCCGAAGCTTGTTATTAGTGCCATTCATGGACCAACTGCTGGTCTTGGATTAAGCATTGCATTAACAGCTGACTATGTGATGGCGGATATTTCATCAATTATTGCGATGAACTTTATTGGAATCGCTTTAATTCCAGATGGCGGTGGCCATTTCTTCCTTCAAAAGCGTGTCGGTGAAAATATGACGAAGCAAATTATTTGGGAAGGAAAGAAATTATCAGCAACAGAAGCGCTTGATATCGGCTTAATTGATGAAGTAATCAGTGAGGATTTCCAAACGGCTGTGAAGCAAAAAATTAGTGAATGGTCACAAAAGCCGATCAAAGCGATGGTTCAAACGAAGCAAATTTTATGTGAAGTAAACCGCTCTAATTTAGAACAAACATTGCAGCTTGAAAAACGCGGCCAATATGCGATGAGACAAACAGCGGATCATAAAGAAGGTATTGCGGCATTTTTAGAAAAACGTTTGCCAGCATTTAAAGGGGAATAAAGTGAAATTTTAATTAATGGTAGTATTACTGCCGGTTAATTTAAGGTAAAGGGGAGAAAGTGCTAACACATTTTAGTATAATTGTGTTAGCACTTTTTTTTTAAGGAGTAATGTATGAAGAAAATTATCGGTGTGATCGGCATGATTGTAATAGCATATTACGCTTTGCATAGTACACCATCTATGGCGGTGCGAACTGCTTTTTTTTTTGAAGGACATCCAAGCGTGGCGTTTTCTGGCGAGGTGACGAAAGAAAACGATGTGAAAAAAGAAGCAATTCCAGCTGAGTACCAAACTTTATATGGTAAGGAAGAAGAATCAGAGCACTATTTCTTTCCACACGTAAGGGCACATGGATCAGGAATTGATATGCTTAGTGCGTGCGTGAAGAAAAAATGGTTTTTCTATAAAGCAGAGCTCGGATGTTATTAAATATAGGAGGTTGAATGATGTCAGCATATAACAAGTTAGTAAGAGATCGTGTTCCAGAGAAGATTTTAAGGTCTGGAAAAACATATACAGCTCAAAAATTAACAGGACACGCATACATACAAGCTTTAGCGAAAATTGGAACGGAAGAAATTCGTGAATTCGCTTCTATGAAAGAACGTGAACATGCGCTTGATTCTCTTGCGGATGCACTGGAAGTAATTATCTCTTTAGCGCGTGCAGAAGGTGCAACAATTGAAGATATAGAACGTCTTCGTAAGAAAAAAGAAATAGAGCGCGGTGGGTTTGAAAGAGGCATTTATTTATTAGATGTGTCAGAAGAATAGTTTGATAGAAAACATAGTGTTCATGAATAACGCTATGTTTTTTTGTTAAAGTGAATTTTAATATAATTTAGAAAATTAAACTATATTAGTAGAGGATTTATAGTAAATTCGGTATACTGAATAGTAGAGAAAATGAGGAGGAAACGACAATGGCACATCATGCGAAAGAAACGATGGAACTTATTAAGGAGCTTGTCTCTATTCCAAGTCCGTCTGGAAATACAGAGAAAATCATTCGTTTTATTGAAAACTATGTAAGTGAGTGGAACGTAGAAACGAAGCGTAACAATAAAGGCGCTCTCATTTTAACGGTAAAAGGGAAAAATGATGCACAGCACCGTTTATTAACGGCACACGTTGATACGTTAGGGGCGATGGTGAAAGAAATTAAGCCTGACGGTCGTCTAAGTCTTTCTATGATTGGCGGATTTCGCTGGAACTCTGTAGAGGGGGAATATTGCGAAATTGAAACATCAAGCGGTAAGACTTATACAGGAACGATTTTAATGCATCAAACATCTGTGCATGTATATAAAGATGCAGGTGAAGCGAAACGTGACGAGAAAAATATTGAGGTTCGTATTGATGAGCGTGTCTTTTCAGCTGATGAAGTACGTGAATTAGGAATTGAAGTAGGAGACTTCGTTTCATTCGATCCGCGCGTTCAAATTACAGAGAGTGGATACATAAAATCACGTCATTTAGATGACAAAGTAAGTGTTGCGATTTTATTAAAATTAATTAAGAGAATACAAGATGAAAACATAACATTACCATATACAACGCATTTCTTAATTTCTAATAATGAAGAGATTGGATACGGTGGTAACTCTAACATTCCAGAAGAAACGGTTGAATATTTAGCGGTTGATATGGGAGCGCTAGGTGATGGACAAGCATCTGACGAGTATACTGTATCTATTTGTGCAAAAGACTCTAGTGGTCCGTATCATTATGCACTGCGTAAACATTTAGTAGAGCTTGCGAAAACGAACAATATTGAATATAAAGTAGATATTTATCCGTACTATGGATCGGATGCATCAGCTGCGATTCGCGCTGGATTTGATGTGAAACATGCATTAATTGGAGCGGGTATTGATTCTTCTCATGCATTTGAGCGCACACATGAAAGTTCGATTGTACATACAGAAGCGTTAGTATATGCATATGTAATGTCTCATTTAATTGAAGAATAATTTCATAGAAAATAGAGAGGGCTGATTAAAAATATTATTTTTAATCAGCTTTTCATTTGGTGGGTAATGAATCGCTTTTTGAAATGTATTTACATTTATTATTCCTTATATATTCATCTTTAATAATTTAGGTAGGAAACGTATTTACTACAGTGATAGAATGTTATAAACTATTATAGGAGTTATTTTCCAATTAATATTTTTAATATTAGTTTGATTAAGAGAATTGTATAACGTGAGATTTCGAGAGGAGATTTAATTTTTATGAAGTACAAGGCAATAGCTGCTGGTATGTTAGCAGCAAGTTTACTAGCTTATCCAGTTAGTAGTTTAGCAGAAACGAAGAAGTTTTCAGATGTTCGAGACGACTCATTTGCAAAAGACGCAATTTACTATTTAGTAGAGCGAGATGTCATTAGCGGTATGACAAGTGATACGTTTGCGCCAAAAGGTCTTTTAACACGTGCGGAAGCAGCGACAATTATAGCGAAAGCAATTGGATTAAAAGTGGATCCAGCTGGGAAACCATCTTTTAATGATTCAAAAAATCATTGGGCAACTCAGTATATTGCAGCAATTGAAAAAGAAAATATTATTTCAGGCCGAGGAGCAGGCGTATTTGATCCTGATGGAAAAGTAACGCGTGCTGAAATGGCTTCTATGCTTGTTAAGGCTTATAAATTACAAGGTTTAGTACAAGCCCCAATTACGAATCAATTTACTGATTTAGAAGGTCATTTCGGTAAAGAAGCAGCAAATATTTTAGTAGCGTTAGAGATTTCTGCTGGTACTGGGAAGACAATTTGGAGCCCGGATCTGTCTATACCACGTGAGCAAGCAGCGCAAATGACGTATAAAGCGGACAAGCTAAAGAAAAATAATGATAATACTAGCAAACCAGAAGAAACAACGAAGGAAATGTATATAGATCGTAAGTTCATTACATATCACCAACCATCTTTATCTTCAGGAATTACTGACATGCAACATGAGCCACAAAAAGTTGTAGTAAAAGAAGAGCGAGATGGATGGATTAAAATTGTAACAAGCAAAGGTGAGAAATGGACACCTTTAAAAGAAAAAACAGAAGTTATTAATGAAGGATTTACAACATATGCAGAAGCGTCACATTCTTCTAAAGTGCTAGCGAAACGTGAAGCGCAAAAAGTAGTAGTTATTGAAGAAAAAGATAGTTGGATTCGTATCCGTACAAATAGTGGCTTCCAGTGGGTAGATAAAAATCAATTAAACCCAGCGAAGCAAGATAACTTCCTAGAAGGTAAAGCGATTATTATTGATCCAGGTCACGGTGGAATTGACTCGGGCAATCCTGGTTATTATGAGAAAGAAAGCGAAACAGTATTAGACGTATCATTACGATTACAGAAAATATTTGAGCAAAAGGCACCATTTACTGTGATGTTCACTCGTACAGATGATACACGCCCAGGAACAAGTGGTCCTGATTCATTAAAGAAACGTGTAGAGTTTGCTCAAAAAAATAATGGAGATATTTTTGTAAGTATCCATGCTAATGGTTCTGAAAAGAAAAATGGACAAGGTACAGAAACATTATATTATAAGTCAGCAGCGCCAAGAGCAACGAATCCACATGTACAAGACAGTATTTTATTAGCACAAAAAATTCAAGACCGTCTTGTAGCAGCACTTGGAACAAAAGATCGTGGTGTGAGACATCAGGACTTATACGTAACTAGAGAAAATACAATGCCAGCTGTATTAACAGAATTAGCATTTGTAGATAATAAAAGTGATGCAGATAAAATTGCTACACCAAAACAGAGACAAGCTGCAGCAGAAGCGATTTATCAAGGTATTTTAGATTATTACGAAGCAAAAGGTAATAACGTATCTTCTTACCGCTAATAAATCAAAAGAGATTGCCAATAGGCAGTCTCTTTTATTTATTAACGTTTCTCTTTATTTCCGGCATATGATATCATTTAATTTTATAAGAAAAAGTATTGTAGTAATTGTAATTATAACGATATAGAGGATGATAATAGATTGAGTAATCATAGTAAAACACCTGCATGTATATATACGTATGCATTTCGCGAGGAGGAGCGTGCTTTATGTTACTTGGAAATGCGCTCGTTCTTTGGAATGGAGTCTCACGTTAATATTTTGAAAAGTGATGTCAAAATTGATCCGAGTAGAAGTGCGTTTATGAAGGAACGCGTTGAGGTTATGTATGAAGGAGACGACTTAGAAAGCATTCTAAAACAAGTGGAACAAATTGATTTGGCGGGGGCGTCGTTTAAAGTTATCTTCGTTAAAATCAATGACCTGGTTGGAGAAAATAAAATTGAATATGGAGAAAGACGTCTCATTGAACGCGACCTCGGTATGCATATTGAAGGAGAAGCAGATGTTCGTAATCCAGAGCGTGTATTCGGGATTGTTCCTCTTGGAGGACGCTGGTACTTCGGACATTATGTAGAAAGTGAGCCAGTTTGGTATCATCACATAAAAAAACCGCATAGTTATTCGACATCTCTTAGCACACGTGTTGCGAGATCAGTTGCAAATATCGCTGTACCAAATCCAGAGGGAGTACGAGCAATTGACCCGTGCTGCGGTATTGGAACAGTAGTAGTAGAAGCACTTTCTATGGGAATTAACATCGTTGGTAGAGATATAAATCCACTTGTAGTTCTTGGAACGAGAAAAAACATCGCACATTTCGGATTTGAAGGGACAGTAACAATAGGTCCAATTGAGGAAATTACTGAGAACTACGACGTTGCCATTATCGATATGCCGTACGACTTATTTACGCATGCAACACCAGAAGATCAGTTCTCCATTCTTTCAAGTGCGCGCCGCATCGCTAAAAAGGTAGTCGTTGTCACGATGGAAACAATGGACGACATGATTCATGAAGCAGGATTTGAAATTACAGATCGCTGTATTACAAGAAAAGGATCATTTACTAGACAAATTCTTGTTTGTGAATAAGAAAGGAAGGTCACCCGTTTGGGTGACCTTTTTTGGTTTGTATTGATGTGTGATTGGTTGGCGGTTTAGATAGATGAATTGGCGGAATTTGTCGGCAAGTCGATATCTTACATTAGTATATTACTGTTCTTTTAATTTCTCTTGTTGTGCAAGTAATAAATTTCGTAAGACGTGTCCGCGGTAACTTTCTAGTTTTCGTCCTTCATGATAGCGCACGCCTAATTTTTTTAATTCAGCTACGTACCAGCCTTTTGTTCCGTAGTACATTGGATCACTTCCTTTTGCTTTTGAACAGTATATGTGGCGGGGTGAGGGAATTTTCTTTTTTATTCAGCATTAGGGCAACAAAATTGAAAAACATGTAAGAAGAATAGGATATCACTTCTATTTCTAGTTTATTAAAATAGGCTTTATAGTAAGAATTTCTAAAAAGATAAAGGAGGGATATGCTTTGTTTCCAGGTACTTTATATGAAACACATGTTAAAACAAGAAATTTAGAAGTAGCAAAAGAGTTTTATACTAAACTTGGATTATTTCATGCTCGCACAATTGAAGAACGCCGTGTAGCATTCTTTTGGTTTGATAAAGATAATAAGAAGGAACAAATGCTGGGCATTTGGGAGGTATCAGAAGAAGAATTCCATAAAAGTCACTTTGCATTCAAGGTTAACTATGAAGAAATCATTCATGCAAGAGAATGGCTTCTTAATAAAGGAATAAAACCAAGAGCCGCTTTCGGTCTTGAACCGTCTGAGCCTATGGTTCAGACGTGGACACCTACTGCAAATCTTTATTTTTATGATCCTGACGGAAATTCTTTAGAGTTTCTATGTCTACTTCCTGAAAAGAAAAACGTAAAACAAGATGTCATGCATTTAAGTGAGTGGGAAAAATTGCCGAGTGACATATAAATTTGATTTTGGCTCAAATCCCGCAAAATAATTAAAAAAGGAACCATAACTTTGCTCAAGTAGTGACGTTATGGCTTTTTTGTTTTGTGCGGGCTAAGAGTCACTCACTGTCTACTGTATAAAAAAATAGACAGTAGTGTATGCTTTTTTACACAATGTATACAAATTTATACCCTATGCGTTGGCATGATATTTGCAATGAAAATAGTATCAACATATAGGGGAGAGATAGAAATGAAGGTTAGTAAAGTGTACACGACAATTGATGCTCACGTAGCTGGGGAAC
This sequence comes from Bacillus sp. N5-665, assembly GCF_022637375.2. Taxonomy (NCBI): domain Bacteria; kingdom Bacillati; phylum Bacillota; class Bacilli; order Caryophanales; family Bacillaceae; genus Bacillus; species Bacillus sp. N5-665. Next base: position 4,627,055 of record NZ_CP093325.1, on the reverse strand, counting down.
CGCTTCGAATTATTACAGGCGGCGTGCCAGAAATAAAAGGAGAAACGCAGCTAGAAAGACGCGCGTACTGTATGGAGCATTTGGACCATCTTCGCGAAGTTCTTATGTATGAACCGAGAGGACATCATGGCATGTACGGTTGTATCATTACTCCGCCTGCAAGTGCTCACGCTGATTTTGGCGTATTATTTATGCATAATGAAGGCTGGAGTACGATGTGTGGGCACGGCATTATTGCTGTTATTACAGTCGGAATTGAAACAGGTATGTTTGAAGTGACAGGTGAGGAACAAAAGTTCATTATTGATAGCCCTGCTGGGGAAGTGATTGCGTACGCAAAATATAACGGGAGCGAAGTAGAGTCTGTATCATTTGAAAACGTTCCTTCATTTGTATATAAGAAAGATGTTCCTATTAAAATAGATAACTATGAATTTCAAGTAGATATCGCGTTTGGCGGAGCTTTTTATGCGGTAGTAGATAGTAAAGAATTTGGTTTGAAAGTTGATTTCAAGGACTTATCTGCTATTCAAACGTGGGGCGGTAAAATTAAGCACTACATCGAGAGCCAAATGGAGGTAAAGCACCCACTTGAAGAAGGGCTAAAAGGAATATACGGTGTTATTTTTTCAGATGAACCGAAAGGGGAAGACGCAACTTTACGAAATGTAACAATCTTTGCTGATGGGCAAGTAGATCGTTCTCCTTGCGGCACAGGAACTTCTGCAAGAATTGCAACTCTTTTTGAAAAAGATGCTTTACAAAAGGGAGAAATTTTCATCCACGAATGCATTACTGACGGGAAATTCGAAGGAGAAGTATTGTCAGTAACAACGGTACATACATATGAAGCTGTCGTTCCGAAAGTAACGGGGCATGCATTTATTACAGGATTTCATCAGTTCGTTGTAGACCCGAGAGATGATTTGAATAGGGGATTTTTGTTAGGATAGAAGGAGGAGGTGGAAAGATATGCTAGTCATAAGCGCGAACGAACAAAGAAACTTAGTAAAAATGAACGAAGTCATTGAATACGCGGCGCTTGCTTTAAAAGAATTTTCCGCAGAAAGAACGATTACGCCAATACGAGGTTCATTACCATTTGCGAATGAGAAAAATACGGCATTAATTATGCCTTCAGTAGCGGAAGGACTTGAGGCGCTTGGCTTAAAAGTAGTAACAGTAGTCCCCGAGAACAAAAAGATAGGAAAGAAAACGATAAACGGGATTGTGATGCTATCAGACTTTCAAACGGGAGAACCGCTCGCGCTTTTAGAAGGATCCTACTTAACGATGATTCGAACAGGGGCTCTATCAGGAGTAGCGACAAAACATTTAGCTCGTCATAACGCAAAAACTTTATGCATTATCGGGACCGGCGAACAGGCGAAGGGAATTGCTGAAGCTGTATTTGCGGTAAGAGATATCGAAAAAGTCATGTTATACAATCGAACAGAAGAAAAGGCGTATGCATTCTCGCAATATATACAAGAGAGATTTAACAAACCTGCATATGTTCACACAAATGCAAATGAAGCAATAAGCGAAGCAGACATCATCGTCACAACTACGAACGCATCCACACCAGTCTTCTCAGAAAAACTACAAAAAGGCGTCCACATAAACGCCGTCGGTTCATTCAAACCGAACATGCAAGAACTACCATCTCACGCTATCACGAGCGCAAATAAAGTAGTAGTCGAATCAAAAGAAGCAGCATTAGAAGAAACGGGGGACCTTCAAGTTCCAGTGCGAGAAGGTTTATTCAAAGCAAATGACATCCACGCGGAACTCGGCCAAATCGTAAGCGGAGAAAAAGTTGGCCGCGAAAACGATGAAGAGATTACTATTTTCAAATCAGTTGGTTTGGCAGTAGTAGATATTATTGTTGCGAAGTATTTGTATGAGAAAGCGGTGGAGCGCGGAGTGGGGAATAGGATTGAGTTTTGAGGGACTACCTTTTGGTGGTCTTTTTTTTGCATAAGGTCTTGTAAAGCAAGAAAAAGTAGAGCATCTATATGAATTCAATTATACGTCCAGTAATAACTATAGTACGGCTCTTCAACTAGCAGCGAGTATTGCTACTGGTCTTGCTGAAGTTCAAAGTGGAAAAGGTTTTAGTCCTGCAAGTGGTACATTTAGTACGCAAGGGTTGAATATGGAGTGGACAAATTCTATTCAAGCTATTGGAGAAGAGAGGGCACGTCAGTCTGAAAATCTTCTGAGAAGTAGTTCAAGTGAAGAAGGCGCAATGTGTGGTAAGCTACCTGAAAAATCTACTTTCAAAAAAATTCGGGATGGTATTGTAGAAGGCGCGGGGGAAGCGGTTGAAGATACTATAGAAGGATTTAAGGCACTTGGTAAATGGGAAACGTGGGAAAACATGGGGAACGCTGCTTTGCACCCTATTGATACCCTTAGTACGATGTATAATGTATTGTCAGATTCATTTATTAATGATGTAATAAATGGAGATGCTGAAAGTCGTGCTAAATGGGGAAGTTATGCTTTAACTCAAATTGGGCTAGGCCTCATTGGTGATAAAGGATTAAGTAAAGTATCGAAGGTAGCAACTACTGCAAATCTAACAAAATTCTCAGAAGGTATTTCGTCTGTTTCGAATCATTTACCATTGAAAGAACGATTTGCATTCGCAGGTACTAGTGGCTTTGGTAGCAATCAGATAAAACTTTTGAAGCTTTACAAGAAGCCCGTGATACATTTATGTTTTCTAAAACTGGTGGAAGAAATAGAGTTAAAGGTGTACAAGAAGTAATACAAGATTATGCGGATAAAGTTCTTGATAGAGTTGAAGTGAAAAATGAGTATCCTGATTCGTATACAGCATCTAAAATATTACGTGAAGAACTTAAGGATGCAGGGATTGAACCAACCCCATATTCTAATGCAGCGCATCATCTAACACCTTGGAACGATAGTAGGGCAGAAAAGGCACAAAAATTATTAAAGGAATTTGGGATAGACCATGATTCAGCGGCTAATGGAGTATTTTTACCTTATAAAGTTAATGAATACGTGACTACTGAAGTCTTACACATAGGAAAGCATAGTTCAGAGTACATACTTGAAGTAGAGAGAGTATTAAGTCTTGTTAAGAAACGGGGCGGTACTCAAGAAGATGCTGTTGACGCCTTACATGATATAAGAGAACGTTTATTAAATGGTGAATTAAAATTAAATAAACCGAAGAAAGAGTAATCTTAGAATAGAAAAATAACAAAGGAGAGTAAACATGAAAATTTGGGAATTAAAGAGTTCATTTGATGACTATGAATCCTTTCAACTATTGAACTTAGAAGAAGATTCTAAAAAGTATTTTGAAGGAAAAATTGACTCGGCAGTAAAAGCATCTGATTCATGGGGAGAAATACGTATTAAATGTGTAGAAGAAGGAAATCAAAGTGATTTGCCTCATTTTTGGGGAGAAGTTGGTACACCAATGGTTAGTGGGAAAGCTAAAAAATTCTTAGAGTCTATACTTGGTGATAATGTAGAATTTCTTCCCCTAATTCATGATGTGATGGGAGAAGTGTATTATATAATTAACGTTTTAAATGCACTAGATGCTATTGACTATGAGAAAGCTATACTAAAGAAACTACGTTCTGGCTTAGTAATAGATTTCAAAAAATACGCATTCTTACCTAATATGGTTAAGAACCAAACAATATTTAAAGTTTACTTAAATGAAATATTACATATTCCTTCCGTTTTTGTATCAGATGAATTTAGAAATACAGTGTTAGAAAGTGATTTAAAAGGTTTTGAATTTATAGAGGTATGGGATTCAGAAGCAAACATGTAAAAGAAAGTCCTAAAATAATTGATAGGAGTTAGTGACATGGATGCAAAGGTTTTAGAAATTCTAAGAATGTTAAACAATTATGAGGGAAATGAAAAAGAAATTTTTGAACTGATTCAAGCTGAAGAAATGGTGAAATTTATATGTGGAAAAATCTGATTTTAGAAATTGAAGATATATTGAAAAGTGTTAATTATAAGCTGAATACACCCGCAACGGATACTGAAGTTCAGAGATTAAGAGAATATGCAAAAGAGAAATTTAATGTTGATTTACCGAGTGAATACGAAGAGTTTCTTAAAACTGTAAATGGTTTAGACTTTGATGGATTGGTACTTTACGGAGTCGATTCTCCTTTACTAGAAACAGAAAAAGATGAACATGAACATATTTGCGGCTTTATAGACACGAATGAGATTTGGTATGAAAATGAATTTCAAAAAGAGTATCTTTTCTTTGGCGATTCAAATATTGCGTGGTTTTGTAAAAGCTTATCAGACGGTACTTATTTAGAACTTGATAAACCATCAGGTACGGTAATGAACACATATAATGATTTTAATACAATGCTTGAGGAAGCGTTAAAAATAACCCTTCTTTAATAGGAGGTAGTAAAAATTATGTTTAATTTTTTGAAAGAATATGTTGTAGCAGACAGAAGTGTCCGTTCTAAACAAAAACCTATTTTCTATCCTATATATCAAGATGAGATAGATGAGGCAGAAAGCTTATTACAAATGGAACTTCCAAAAGAACTGAAACGCTTTTATCAAGAAATAGGTTGTGGGTTTTTAAATTCTGATAAAAGAACGTTTTTTAACAGATTTATGGACCCGATTTCAGTTGCAGATTTCCGTTTAAGACAAGATATTTATGAATATAATCCCAACCTAGATGATGTAGATGATGATGAATCATTAGTGTTTTTTGAAGTAACAGAACTTAACTTTTTAACCATTAAATTTAAAGAGGAAAATGAATTAGGTCAATGTCCTATTTACTCTGAGGATGGAAAAATAGCGGATTCTTTAGAAGAATTTTTAATTAAAATGGATGAAAATCCTGACTATTATATTTAATCTTTTTAAGACTTGCTTTAATGTGTAGCATTTGAAAAATATCTAATCATGAGTAAGAAAGCTTATGTATAACCTGCATAAGCTTTTTTAATGTCCATAATAGGTAAAAAGTATCAAAAACATTCACCATTAAATCACTTGAAAGTTTAAAGCGACTCCTAAATTAGAAAATCATATTAAAAATATAGATCCCTCTGTTCCAAGAAGGAGAGGTATTGATGGAGCACACAACAGTGAAGAGTTCTTTAAAAACGATATTAAAAATAGTCAGTGAATCACCTTCAAAAATTCTAGGTGTAAAAATAGTAGAATACAATATGCCTAAGTTAAATATGGATGGCACCCCTACAGGAGAGTATGGAAATAAAGTATTCACAAACAACATTTATGATCCTAAAATTATAAGTGATAAGGAATTTATTAACCGTGGAATTGAAGCAGCTAATGACGCTAAATTAAAAACCAGTGATGGAGTTCTTTCGAGAGAAGGGACAGGTGTTGACGGTAAAGAAATAACTTGGAGAGGATACCATAAAGGTGGAGAAATCTCTTCTTTTTTTCCAGAATAAATTAAAGATATACGAGGAGAGATATGTATGCAAAGAGAATTTAGATTAAAAGATGAGGATTTACTAGATTTAACCCATTTTCCTATACAAGCAGTGTTTAATATGGTAGATGATGAAAGATTTTTAAAGGTAATCAATTCAGTTTGTGAAGGAGTAGGATTTGGAGAGGAATATGGCGCATGTACTTTTCCAGGAGATTTGGATGAGTATGATATTGCCAATGGAGATTCATTTGAAGGGGTAGAATTTGCATTATACAGTGGTGATGAGGTAATAATTAATTATCAAACACTTTATCATTATTTAAAAAAAATGTGTGAGGGTTATTCAAAAAAGTATCCAAACACAATTAAGAGATTAGAAGACAGTCTTAACAAATTTATTGAATTATACAATATTAATAGGTAGAGGCTATTTATAACTTATCCAAAATCATTATAAAAGGTAGAATGTTTCATGATTAGAATTGATTATATGCTAATATTCAATAGAAAGATTTGATGTTTGAAAATTCGCAACAAAATCGCATAATATGTTTAGTAAAATTAACCGATTCATATTTTACTCATTATGTATTAAAGGGGAAATGAAAGAAACTTGGTCAACAGTAGTGGGGTGGTTTAATTAACATGAAAAAAAGTATAAATTTTAATAAAAAAGTTTTCGAATATTATATGGCTCTTTATGCTGTAAATGATATAAGATCGACTATAATTACTCTTGTGATTGGGATAGCAGATATATTTGTGCTTTTACCTGCTTTTGCGAATCCTGTTCAACCGATATATATGTACATAATAGTTCCACCAGTTGCTTTTTTAAATGTATGGGCAATATGGATTGTTATAAATCCTAGGAAGCGGCAATTACAATACACTCTATTTCGTGGGGTATTTGGCATCGTATGTTCAGTAGGATTATTAGTTATAACCCAAAAGTTTGCATATGGAATGTTAGGATTACAAACTCCCATCTATTTTATTTTTTCGGTTGGTTTGTATATTTTTGCTTTGAATTATTATTATAAAAATCATATTAAAAAACTTCAGGAACCAATCAAAAAATCAAAATCATCGAAAAAAAACTCTGGTTTTGGAGTAGTGGCTTTTGTAGGGTTGGGTCAACTCGTTGCTAATATCAGTCTTGGTTTTGCAACACAAAAGATGGTAGCAATTGTATTAATGTGTGTATACTCCATGCTTTCGTTTATGTTGTTTCATTTCATTATGGAACTCCATAGGTATTATTATTTAAGGAAGCATATAGAAGATGGGGGTAGAACACATGAAACCATTTAAAGAGTCTGTATTGAATATTCAGTATATAATCGTGGTTCTCCTATAGTCAGTAAAGAATGCGGAAAAGAAAAGGGAGAAGCAACATCATGAATATAGAATTACATTTAGATAAAGCAAGGATGGGGAATTATGCAATTTTCTAAAGAAAAGTTTTTACCAAATGGTTCTATTGTTCTCTTAAAAGGTGGGACGAAGAAAATTGTGATTTACGGTAGAAAACAGGGACAAGTGAATGGAAATAAAATGTGGGATTACGTGTCTTGTCCATATCCTCATGGGAATTTGTCTAAAGAATACAATGTATTTTTTAAAGGTTTTGAAACAGTTGAAGAGTTAGAGTTAAGAAATAAACTATCAAAATTTTAGTGGAAAGGTAGATTAATTATATGTTTTCAGGATTTCAATGGTTTCCTAAAAAATGGGGAAAAAGAAAAGTTTCAGAACAGTTTCTTCAATCAAAGTTTGCTGATGAAGGTAAAGGTATTTTGATTACTATTTATGCTATAGATTTGTATTTTATATCTATTCCTTTAAATGTAAAAAAATATAATTAGTTTTAATCATAAATATATTCTTTATTTGAAGATTGGGGTAGTACCTCACATCCATCAACTTAAGAAAACAGGTTACCCCCAAAATGATAAAAATAAATTTCAGGTCTATAAAAACAAAAAATTTCCATTTGGAGGGTACTTTAAAATCTTAGCTTAATGGACAAGGGTATTCACTAAAATAGGTCGCCAGTCGTTACAGTCATAAACTCCTTAAAAAACTGTTCATAATTCATTTGTATTGCAATCCTATGTTTTGGACGATTACCGAATGTTTCTGGTTCAAAAGTAGATCTAAAACCTCCTATACTTTTTCCTCATACAATGTTTCTCCTGAATTTTACTAGTTTCTGAAACGGATTATAATTAAATATCGTTACATAAGGTTATCTTTATGTATTTTGTATTTGAAGATAATGAATTAATAGGGGGATGGAAATTTAGAAAGGTTTTCTCCTGGCTTAGTAGAGGTACCGAATGAGGGGATTGTGACGGAAAACATATAAAATGTTATAATAGCATTTGGAATATATAACCTTTTGATTCTAGGAAACAAAAAATCTACTAGTTGTTATATCGCAAAGAGAGAAAGGAAATAAATATGTTTATAAAAAAAGTAATAAGTAGGGGGCGCGTTCAGAGTCTACTCATTCCCATTTTATTTCTGGCACTTATCATATCTGCTTCTAGCGTAGAAGCATCAGAACAACAAGCCATAAATAAAAAACGTGAACTACGTGCCGTTTGGATTTCAACTGTGTTCAATATCGATTGGCCAGTGAAAGGTGCAAGCGCTGACGAACAAAAGAAACAGTTTATTAACATCTTAGATGATGTTAAATCAATGGGGATGAATGCTGTTGTTGTACAAGTAAGGCCAACTGGTGATGCATTTTACCCATCAAAACATAGCCCATGGTCAGAGTATTTAACAGGTACACAAGGAAAAGACCCAGGCTATGACCCACTAGCATTTATGGTGGAAGAAGCGCATAAGCGCAACCTAGAATTCCACGCATGGTTGAACCCATATCGCATTACAACAAGTCACCAAGATGTAAACAAACTAGCTGTAAATCACCCAGCTAAACAACATCCTGATTGGGTTGTTAAACACGGCAAGCAACTGCTCTATAACCCTGGCATCCCAGCTGTTCGAGACTATATTAAAAATAGCACTCTCGAAATTGTCCAAAACTATGATGTAGACGCGATTCATATGGATGATTATTTCTATCCATACGCAGATGCGGAAAATTTCAAGGATGAAACAACTTACGAAACATACGGGAAAGGTGAAAATAAAGACGATTGGAGACGTGAGAATGTCAACACACTTGTTCGCGATTTATCAACAAGTATTAAACAAACAAAATCTCACGTGAAATTCGGAATTAGCCCATTCGGTATTTGGAGAAACAAACATAATGACACACAAGGTTCCGAGACAAATGGCTTATCCGCTTACGACAACATCTATGCTGACTCAAGATTATGGGTGCATAAAGAATGGGTGGACTATTTAACACCTCAAGTTTATTGGAGCATTGGCCATAATGCCGCAAACTATGACGTAATAACAAAATGGTGGAACAACGAAGCACAAGGAAAGAACATACACCTATACATTGGACAAGCTGCTTACAAGATTAATAACGATTCGGACAAGGCCTGGGAGAACCCGACTGAGACAAACAATCAATTGGCTCTTAACTCAACACTTCAAAATGTAAAAGGAAGTATGTTCTTTAGTTACCGCAATTTAAAGACAAATATATTAGGTATCAAAGATCAATTACGAGCAAATGCGTACAAATACCCAGCATTAATTCCAACTATGCCTTGGTTAGATAACTCTGCGCCAAGTAAGCCTTCTATACATTCTGTGACAGACGGCCCTAACGGTGCAACAATCTCATGGAATAACAATGCTGGTAATGACGCGGCCTATTTCGTTATCTATCGTTTTAACAGAGGACAACTAATCGACGGAAACAACTCATCTGTGATTGTCACAACAATTCGTAACAACGGTTCAGAGGTACTATCATATGTAGACAAGGCAGTAACGAATAGTAGTGACTACACATACGCAGTTTCAGCAGTAGACCGCCTTCATAACGAAAGTGACCTAGTTCCGGCTTCTACGCCTGAACCTGAACCAAAACCTGAACCAAAACCAAAACCGCAATTTAAAGATGTATCTACTAACCACTGGGCTTTGACTTATATTAATTTTCTAGCTGAAAAGAAAATTATTTCAGGTTTCCCAGACGGGACATTCAAACCAGAAGACAGACTCACTCGTTTACAAGCTATTTTTATGATTTTGAACGAAAAAGGTATTAAAGATTTATCTAATGTATCCAATCCTAATTTTATCGACGTAAATCCTAGTACTTATGGGTACAAAGAAATTGCAAAAGCAGTTGAATTAGGTATTGTTACAGGCAAAGTAAACGACAGCGGCCAAAAATATTTCGAGCCAAATGGCGTGTTAACCCGTGCTGAAATGGCAACTATTTTAACTCGTAACTATAATTTAAATGGGACACACAGCGAAGAATTCTCAGATGTTCCAAAAGGTTATTGGGCACATTCGTACATTCAATCATTAGCCAAAAATGGTATTGCGGTTGGATATGGCAATGGAATGTTCGGACCAGGGGATCCGTTAACACGAGAACAGTTTGCGACTATGATGGCGAGAACGATAAATGAGGAATTACGTTAACATTTTAACGCCAAATATATTTCAGTGTAATTTGTGGGGTGCTGTGATTTAAAATTTCTTGCAACATAGCCACATCCTTAGTTTGTTTATAGAACCAATAGCCGAAGGTTTTATGCATGGTGTGAATCCCGATAGATTCGATACCGGCAAAATCTCCGGCTTTTTGAATTTTTTGATAAGCCTAGATCTTATTAATGGGTTGATCTTCTTTTCGAGAAGGGAATGATATTTCACAGAAGGTGTAAAATGGGATGTTGATTTAGATGGTGATGGTGAAGATGATAGTAGTAAAGGGGAAATGAAAAAAGCTTGGTCAACAATAGCAGGGTGGTTTAATTAACATGAAAAAAAGTATAGATTTTAATAAGAAGGCTTTTGCACATTATATGGCACTTTATCCTGTAAATGAAATAAGGGTCCACGTAATTGGTCTTGTCCTTTTGGGGGCAGACGTGTTTGTTCTTTTGCCTGCGTTTGCGAATCCTTTTCGATTACTCTATGTATATATAGTAACTCCTCCAGTTATTTTTTTAAATTTATGGGCGATATGGATTGCTATCAATCCTCGGAAACGACAATTACAATACACTCTATTTCGAGGAGTATATGGCATCATATGTTCAGTCGGATTATTGGTTATAACTCAAAAATATGCTTATGAAGTGTTACAATTACAAACTCCTATCTATTTTATTCTTTCATTTGGTTTGTATGGTTTTGCTTTGTATTATTTTTATAAAAATCATATTGAAAAACTTCAGGAACCAAGAAAAAAATCAAAATCATCGAAAGGAACTGGTGGTGTAAAAGTAGCAGCTATTGCAGCGGGATTGGGGCAGTTAATCGCTAATATAATTCTTAGCATTGCAACACAACAGATGGGGGCAATTGTATTTATGTCTGCATGCACAGTGTTTTCGTTTGGTTTGTTTTATATGATTATAGAACTTCATAAGTATTATTATTTACGGCAGCATATAGAAGATGGAGGGAAAATACGTATAGGCTTTTAAAGAGGATTTGTTGCATTTCAAGTATATAATCGCATTCTTCTTATGGAAGCCATTCACGAGACTTATAGCAATAAAAGATGTATAAGTGGAAGATTATATTCTAGTAAAACATCTGAAGGAATGGAAATTAGGTTTGTTCTTATTAATGATAGGATTATAAATGTTTATCCAATGTATTAAAGAATGTGAGGTACTCAAAAATGAAAGTAACTACTCAGCCCATAGTTAAAAATGCAAGACAATATAGAGGTAATTGCTAAGAAGCACTCCCCCTAAGTTTCAGATGAAATTAAATGATTGAATATTTATATTTAAATAACCGACTATTTATGCTTTAATATTTCTAGGTACATAATTGGGATGATTAGGAAATTATATTTAAGATGTTTTAAGAAAGGGGAATGTTTTTTATATGGAAACTCCAGAAAATCAATTTAAACGTGCACTTAATCCTTGGTTCTCCATTTGGACAAAACCACGTGATACAATGAAAGAAATTTTTATATCCAAACCTAAGAATGTGTTTTTACTTATTTTATTAGGCTCATTCGTACAGACTTTAGATCGAGCATCTTCTAAAAATATGGCAGATTCAATAAGTAGTCCAGTTTCATTAATCTCAATGGTTATATTCGGTACCTTTGTTGCTTTCTTAATTTATTATTTTTTGCTACCAGCGTTATTTAATTGGGTGGCAAAAAAACTTGGTGGACAAGGTACCTTTGAAAAAACACGTTACTCAGTTGCCTATTCTTATATCCCTTACGTTTATTCTCTTATATTAGTTTGGGTGCCTTCATTTTTCTTGTTTGGGATAGAAAACTTTACGAGTGAGACACCGGAAATGGATAGTAGCATAACTTTAACGATTTTGTTTCTTATTTTTGCCATAATTGATATAGTTATTGGAATTTGGACAATCATTATTTCCTTAAAATGTTTAGGAGAAGCACACCAATTTTCAGCATGGAAAGCATTATTAACAATAATAATATCCTTTATGATTATCATTCTTCCTTTGGTAATAATAGTATTTCTTATAGTAGGGGTTACAATCTTTTAATCATTGATTTGCTTCTTATTTATCCAAATGTTTTCTACGCGCTGTTAGTAATTGTTACAGGGTGAACAACCACATGATTCGGATGTTCCACTTGGCGAAGCGTATGACCTTTATGACCAAATTGATCGCCCGTTTTACGGCCTGTTTTTCTTATTATCAGTGTTAACAGGAATTTGTGAAGGCAAACTTAAAAATCAAAATATTAAACAATTAAAACCTTAGGGGAGCTGAGTAGATTGTCTTTGTTTGTCCCTTATTTTCCAATTGGAGAATAAGGGACAAATTTTTATGGAGGAGTAAATGCAGCTTTTTACCATTCCCGCCATTCTTCAGTTATATCTTCTTCAGATTCTAAGCCAGCTAATCGTGCTGCTGTATCGATAAATTCATAGAGATCTTCTCTTTCCATTGTTTCGATAAAATGGTCATGTTCGATATTTAGTTCATTTATTTTAATAACTACCTCTTTAACAACTTGCATTACTTCGACTTCGGTTGGATTCTCACCTAATTGCTGTAAATGGTTAATGTAAGTGTCAAGAACCTTATTTGTTGCACTTATATTTTCTTCAGTGAAAAATTCTCCATCTTCATCATACTCAACCCATGAGTTTGTTGGTTTGTTTTTTTTCAATTCATCAAATGTCATGATAACCTCCTAAAAGTGTTTTTTGTCCTTAATCCCATTCTACATTTTCGATCATATATAACAATCATTTAAGAGAACTTTTTTGTAGGCTGCTAGTTTTTTAACTTATTTTGCTCTGCGCATCAATATAGCTTATCGCAAGAATGCATGAATAGATTTCAAACTTTCTACCTTTACGAAAAAGTTTGACTTTATATACGGGTAGTGGTAGTTTAAAACTTATAAGAAAACTCGGGATTAATTCCGAGTTTTCTTATGGGTATAAATATTTCGAGGGGGCCGAAAGATGAAACGGAAATTATTTGCATTACCATTTGTCCTACTATTACTTATTGCATTAGCGGCTTGTTCTGGGGAGAAAGATTCTTCGAAGCAAGCGGGCACTAGTAAATCAGGGACTCCGAAAGATGGAGGAACGTTAACGATTGGTGTTAGCGATAACCCGGATACGATGAATCCGCTTTATGCGAATGATCGTGTGTCATTAACGATACAGCAAGCTTTATATGCACCGCTGTATCATATGGAAGACGGTAAGAAAAAATTTGTTCTTGCTGAAAGTTTTACGCCTTCAGAGGATCAATTAACATGGACTTTAAAACTAAAGGATAATTTGAAATGGCATGACGGCAAGAAGATTACATCAGACGATATTGCATTTACATTCCAGTCTATTTTAGATGAGAAGCAAAATAGTTCAAGTCGTGAAAACTTTATTTTTAAAGGAAAGCCGCTTGAGGTGAAAAAAGTGGATGAGCTAACGACTCAATTCGTGTTACCACAAGTAAGTGCATCTTTTGAAGGGGGTATGAATGATTTCTTCCCAATTCCGAAACATGTATTTGAAGGGGAAGCAGATTTAGCGAAGAGTAAGAAAAACTTAGAGCCTGTAGGATCAGGTCCATTTAAGTTTAAAGAGTATAAATCAGATGAGTACGTTGCATTAGATCGATTCGATGATTATGTCGGAGGTAAAGCTAAATTAGATTCTATCGTATATCGCGTTGTAAAAGACCGTAATACAGCCAATGTTTCACTACAAAATGGTCAAATCAACATGAAGATGATTGAGCCGCAAGACTTTAAGAAATTAGATAGCACTGGGAACTTCTCAATGGTGACATTCCCTGAAGGTAGATTATTCTACTTATCTTATAACCAAAATACAGATCTTATGAAGAAAAAAGAAGTGCGCCAAGCAATCGCACATGCATTAGATAAGAAAGAAATGATTAACTCTGCATTCGTTTCTAGTCAATTTGCAGAACCAGCAAATTCAATCTTAACGCCAGACGCTATGTATTATGCAAAAGACATTAAAGATTATAAGTATGATAAAAAAGAAGCGAAAGATTTATTAGCGAAAGCTGGCGTGAAAGATAAAGAAAAAGTACGCGTCATGTATGTAACGAATAATAAAATTATGGAAAGCTTAGCGCTTTATACACAACAAAAATTACAAGAAGTTGGCTTAGAAGTTGAACTGAATGCATTAGATGCTAGTGCAGCAAGTGAAAAAGGTTTAGATAAAGAGAATAAAGAATATGACATTACATTCGGTGGTTACATAATGGGACCAGAGCCAGATTCATATAAGAGCTTATTCTTAAGTAATGCTGAATACAATTATGCACGTTATAAAAATGCTGACTTCGATAAATTATGGGAAGAAGCTGCAGTTGAAACAGATAAAACGAAACGAGCAGAACTATACCATAAAATTCAAGAGACAGCTAGAGAAGACTTACCTTATCTACCAATCGCATATCCGAAAGCAGTTATTGCAGTAGATAAAAAGTTTGATGGATTGAAAGAAGCAAAAGCAATTCCTGTCACAATGTTTGAAGATTTATCTAAGATTTATGAAGTGAAATAAGAAACAAACAGTAAAGAAGCTGGTGGAAATCAGCTTCTTTAGCTTGAGGGGGGGAAGTTTGTGTATAAAGTAATTGCGAAGAGGCTTTTAAATGCAATTCCGCTTTTATTTGTTATTTCCATTATTTCTTTTTTATTAATAAAACTAGCACCGGGGGATCCTGTACGAAACTTTGTCACGCCGAATATGAGCCCAATTGATGTTGAACGTATTCGCACAAGTTTAGGGCTCGATCAACCAATTTATATGCAGTATATTTTATGGTTAAAAAATATTTTAACAGGGAACTTTGGTTATTCACTTCAAAACCATCGTCCTGTTTTAGATCTTATTGTAGAAAGGTTACCTGCGACAATCGGCTTAATGGGATCGTCTTTACTCGTCTCATTTGTAATCGCAATACCACTAGGACTACTTACAGGTGTGAAAAAGAATTCTATTTTTGATCGCATTGTAAACTTTATCTCTTATGTGGGAATTTCAATGCCAGTCTTTTGGTTCGCTTTACTATTAATCTACTTATTCTCTTTAAAGTTGAATCTTCTTCCGAGTATGGGTATGCGTACAGTCGGTCAAGATTCCGTCTGGGATATTGTCCAGCACGGCATTTTGCCTTGCATGGTGCTTGCGTTCCAAAACATCTCTGTTTATATGAGATATATTCGCTCAAGTACAATTCAGCAATTAGAAGAAGACTATGTGCAAATTCAATATGCGTACGGTGCTTCGAAGAAAACAGTTTTATTTAATCACGTACTTCGAAATGTATTAATACCGATCATTACAATTTTCGGATTATCGATTCCAAGTTTAGTAGGCGGGGCGTTTATTACGGAAACAGTATTCTCATGGCCAGGACTTGGTTCACTTGGGGTAAATGCTATTTTTAGATTTGATTATCCGATTATCATGGCAATTACATTACTATCATCATTCATGTTAATTCTCGGTAACTTAATTGCTGATATTTTATATGGCGTAGTAGATCCGCGCATTCGAATGAGGGGGTGATTTGGAATGAATAATAGGAGATTTCAAACGATAAAACATAGCTTTACGAAAAATAAGTTTGTTGCAATGGGAGTTATTATACTTGCAGTTTTAACGGTCGCATCAATTTTTGCATTCGTATCACCGTACGATCCTAGCAAAATGTCGATTCCAGATCGCTTACAAGAACCGGGTATGAGTCATCCTTTCGGAACGGATGATTACGGAAGAGATTACTTAACGAGAGCGTTATATGGCGGACGAGTTTCACTTGCGGTCGGTTTCCTTGCAATGGTTGTATCTATTACAATCGGAACCGCAGTTGGAACAATTAGTGGATATTTTGGCGGAAAGTTAGACAACTTCTTAATGCGAATTGTGGAAGTACTTATGTCAATTCCATCATTCTTCTTAATGCTGTTATTAAATGCTTATTTAAAACCAGGAATTACGACGTTAGTTCTTATTATTGGATTACTAACATGGATGGACACCGCACGTATTGTAAGGGCAGAAACACTATCTGTAAAAGAGCGTGAGTACGTTTTATATGCAAAAGTATCAGGACAAAAATCACTAACAATTATTGTAAGACATATCATTCCTAACATTTTATCAACCATTATTATCGCCGCGACATTAACAATTGCGACATCGATTTTAATGGAATCATCACTTAGCTTTTTAGGTTTAGGTATTAGAGAACCAGATTCTTCTTGGGGCAGTATGCTAAACAATGCGCAAGGGTATATTGGCGAAGCTTGGTATTTAACACTCTTCCCAGGATTCCTTATCCTGTTAACGGTACTTAGTTTTAACGTAATTGGTGAAGCATTGAAGAAAGCTTTCGCACCAAAAGGAGCTGGAAATGAAAACTAAAGTGTTAAGTGAAAGGAGTGAGAAGCGTGTCTGAAAAACTGTTAGAAGTGAATAATTTAAAGACTTCTTTTTTCATAGAAAGCGGAGAAGTAGAAGCGGTTCGTGGCGTTACATTTCGTTTAAATAAAGGAGAAGTAGTTGGTATCGTTGGGGAGTCTGGAAGTGGAAAAAGTGTGATGGCGAAGTCTGTTATGTCTCTTGTCACATCACCAGGAAAAGTGAAAGAAGGGGAAATCCTTTTTCATAATGAAAATATCCTTTCTAAATCTGAAAAAGAATTACGTTCTATTAGAGGAAATCAAATTTCACTTATATCCCAAGATCCAATGTCTGCGCTAAATCCAGTCGTGAAAATTGGAAAACAAATGACGGAAGTAATTATACGGCATCAAAAAGTGAAAAAGAAAGAAGCGGAGCAGATCGCAGTCAATTTGTTAAAACAAGTCGGTCTTTCTTCACCAGAAGAAAGGGTAAAACAATATCCGCATGAACTAAGCGGTGGAATGAAGCAGCGAGTTATGATCGCAATGGCGATGTCTTGTAACCCAGACCTTCTCATTGCGGACGAACCGACGACAGCACTTGATGTAACGATACAAGCACAAATACTAGATTTAATGAAAAACTTAAAAAACGAAACGAACATGGCGTTACTTCTTATTACGCATGACTTAGGAATAGTCGCACAAAACTGTACACGTGTTATCGTTATGTATGGCGGACTTATTATGGAAGAAGGACCTGTACTTGATATTTTCCAATCACCAAATCATCCATATACGAAAGGGCTATTAAACTCTCTGCCGAAAATATTGAACGGCGTAAAAGAAAGACTCGCGCCAATTCAAGGTGTAACGCCAAACTTATTAAACCCGCCACAAGGTTGCCCATTCGCAGAGCGTTGCCCGCATGCGATGGACATTTGTGAAAAAGAGCGTCCGCCATATTTTGAAATTGGAAACGAAAGACGTTCCATGTGCTGGTTAAACGATAAGACAGTAGGTGAATTACATGCATGAAGAAAACTTAATTGAAGTTCGAAGCTTAAAAAAATACTTTCCTATTAAAAAGGGGCTATTCGGCAGAAAAACAGAGCAATTAAAAGCAGTCGATGACTTAAGTTTCACAATTAAAAAGGGTGAAACATTCGGATTAGTAGGAGAATCTGGCTGCGGAAAGTCAACGACAGGAAGAAGCATCATTCGTTTACACGATGTCACTTCAGGTAACGTTTTATTCGACGGAAAAGACATCGCAAGTTTAAAGGAAAGTGAACTAAAAGAATATAGAAAAAGAATGCAAATCATTTTCCAAGATCCATACGCATCATTAAACCCGGCAATGAACGTATTCCAAATTATTAGCGAGCCAATGAACATTCACGGCTCTTACGAAAAAGAAGAACAAAAAGAAATCATATTAGACCTGCTAAAAAAAGTAGGCCTAAAAGAAGAACACTTATATCGCTACCCGCACGAATTTAGCGGAGGCCAAAGACAGCGTATCAGCATCGCGCGCGCACTATCTGTAAAACCAGATTTTATCCTATGCGACGAACCAATCTCAGCACTAGATGTCTCAGTCCAAGCACAAGTTGTAAACATGCTGCAAGACATCCAAGAAGAAACAGGCGTCACATACTTATTCATCGCACATGACCTATCTATGGTAAGACACATATCAGACCGAATCGGAGTCATGTACTTAGGAAACATAGTAGAAATTGCCGACAGCGAAGACCTATACACAAAACCGGCACATCCATACACACAAGCACTACTCTCATCTATGCCAGAACCAGATCCAACAAACATAGGAAAAGAACGGATCATCTTAGAGGGAGAAGTACCAAGCCCACTCAACTCACCATCCGGCTGCAAATTCAGAACGCGCTGCAAATTCGCCACTGAAAAATGCGCACAGGAAGTACCGAAGATGGTGGAGATTGCGAAAGGGCATCAGGTGGCTTGTCATTTGTTTTAGAGTGGGGGGAAGCATCGGGGGGACCTGGTGCTTTTTTCTTTGCAGGGGTATTACGATTTACAAACGCTTAAAGCTGAAAAAGGAAATGTGGAAATTCCTTATGAGGCAGCAGTTGAAGAAGGTACGATTTTATTGCAAGTCACAAAAGATGATAAGGTCATTTATGAAGAAGAAGTCACTTCTCAAAAGAAGGTTTGCTTTCTTTTGAAGCGCCAAAACCCGGATCATATGATTTAATTGTACGCGTGAAGGGTGAAGAAGAGAAAGCGAAAGAAATTCAAATACATACGAAGCTATGAAAAAACGGCAAGCGGAGCATACTCGCTTGCCGTTTCCATTTCCAGTTGGTTCTGGCATAACAAATGCTCATCAATTTTAAGAAGTAAACGTAAAGTAATTCTAAAATATACAATATTTCACTTTCGGCGATGTAATCTCTAATAAAAGATTCAATAAATTTCATAATATAAATATTTAATTCTAATCATTAAAAATCCTACTTTTTCTTACTTTAATTGTTTCTAAAATATAAAGAAGAATACCTAAACCAAATATTTTTTCAGCATTAGAAATATTATTACTTAATTTAATAATCGGTACATTTAAGCCAAATCTTTTACTCCATTCTAAAGGCATATATCCCCTCTTGCAGTTTATTAATATACGATCATCCATTGTATGAAAAGACGTTTCGAAAAAATCAAATTCCACTTCTATCTCAGAAATTTTTATCTCTTTTTCATTCATCAAAGAACCACGTACCATTCCAAATCCTTGTATCATATTTTCTTTAAACATACCTACACAATTATAATTCGAATCATAAATAGCCCAATCATAATTTTCAACTTCACTTTGAAAATATGCAAGAATTTCTCCATCACTTGCTTCCAATCCAAAAACTTCTTTATTTTTTAAAATAGGTAATGTTGAAGAAATCATCTTTGTTCCTGCTACATATCTTCCATCAGGAGTATATAAACCTAAATGTTTATTATTGCCGGGTAATTCTAACAAAACATAAGTATCAATATCCCAAAATGTTAAATCATTTTTAACTATATTTTTTTCTAGTAAATTTCCTTTTCTTAATTGCCAAAATCCAATACTAAAAAATACAAGAGAAGCTATAATAATTAAGATTACTGGTCCCCAATTAATATTACCCCAAGTATTATACATACCAATTAATCCATAAAGAAAAAGCCCAGTTCCAATTAAACACTTCAACTTCCCCTTTTTTTTATAATACTCAAATAATTCCACGCAAACACCTCTATCAGTTGATTTTAATACTCCAATTATTCTTTAAATATAACAAAGAAAAAATGTATAATCTAACGTTTTTTCGAAAATATAATTAAAAAAATAGTAATTCTAAATAAATTAAATTTGAAATATATCAAGATTATTATCTTTTTCTTCTTTATTAATTCCAATATATTTCAGGGTGATGTGTGGTGTGCTATGGTTAAGAATTTCTTGTAACATAGCAACATCTTTTGTTTGTTTATAGAACCAATAGCCGAAGGTTTTTCGCATGGTGTGGGTACCAATGGATTCTACATCGGCAAAATCTCCGGCTTTTTGCAATTGTCGATAAGCCTGGATCTTACTAATGGGTTGATCTCCTTTTCGAGAAGGGAATAACCAGGTACTTTCTAGTATTTGGCTATAAGAGTATACTTCGTCAAAAATAGAAGTAAGGTTAATCATACGTTCTTTCTTCGTTTTTCCTTCTTTGATTTTGAATTCTTTTCTTTTTTTGCGTTTTAATTTCAATATGGTTTGTGTTTCAAGTTGAAGTAGATCGCTCACACGTAATCCGGTATGGATGCCGATAAGAAACAGAATATAGTCTCGTTCAGAACAATGACGTTTAAGAGCCCATTTCATATCTTCAATTTGTTCTTTGCTACGGATGGGTTGGACATCAATGAGATGTTGTTTTTTGTTCATGGATTTTTGACCTCTTTATTAATAGTGTTTTGAATGTATACTTTTATTGTGTATTTTGAGGATATCAGGAGAATTGGAGAAAAGTTAATGTTTTCAGGGGTTTGAAAGTAAACTAATATTAAAAAGTTTGCTTTCAAATTAGAAAGGGTTAGTCCCTCACTCTACTCCAGCTAAAAACCTCACACCCAAAAACAAAGGGGAACTCAATTATTCAAATTCATATAAAGTTTCAATCTTGTCTAAGTATCCATTAGGATATACAATGGATCATCCATTTTTCTTTACATAATCTCCAGATACAGTCCATATCAACTATAGATTCTTGTCTTATGCTAAATGTAATCAAAAAGCAAGTAGATAAAGATAATGACTAAAACATTAACTCTAGATACTTTTTTGATGAATATTACAAATAAACAGGAGGTAATGAAAAATGATTAAAACATTATTAGCAGGAGCACTTTTAAGTACAGGATTGGTAGCGGGAGGTGCAGATGATGCGAAAATGGACAATTTAAAGTCAAATGAAGGTAGTTCAAATCAAGTAATTACACAGAGTGTAGATGGAACAACGTCTTTCTCACAAAACTTTGATTTACTTAAAGATGCAGTGCCAGCAACTCCTAAAGGAAACGCAAAAACTGTTGAAAGAACAGAGGGTACAGGTTCTCAAGAAGGAAAAATGGTACCAACAAAAGAAGGTACAGATTCTCAACCAGGATTTGAAATGGGATCCCCTGAGAAACCAGAATATGCAAAAACAGTTGAAAGAACAGAAGGTACAGATTCTCAAGAAGGAAAAATGGTACCAGCAAAAGAAGGAAATTAAATAATATATAGTTATAACGAGGAGCATCCAAAAAGTGGTGCTCTTTTTATATTATAGGGATTAACCAGTTTTACTGAATATAGAACTGTAGGAGGAATTGAGACTAGAACATGGGGGCCTATCTCTTCAAATCATGGTGTTTAGGGCAATAGTTTTGGTGGTAACGTTACAATACAAACATTTTATTAGAGATTTTCTAAATTTACATACACTCTAGATAGACTACATATCAACTTCAGATACCTGTTTTATGATACAAGTAATCAAACAAAAGGAGGGCAATACAAAATGATTAAAACAGTATTAACAGGGCACTCTTTTAAGTACAGGAGATTATTAGCAGGTGGAGCAAATGTTGAAGATGTACAGACAGATAAGCATATTCCATATGAACAAGATGAATTGCAGCAAATTCTAGAAAAGTAGGATTCGAAGAAGTTTGAGTTATAAAAAGAAAATAGATAAATATAGTGAAATAGATAAATTAACAAGAGAAAAGTACTTTGTGTATATCACAGGTGATTTTTATTTTCATTTGGATATAGGACTTGAATCAAATTTTTATACTAAAATATATACGGCAAAAAGGAGGGAGTACATTGCACAAAATTATTTATGGAATATTAATTTTAATTTATACTTTGTATTCATTTTTTGTAAGTGACGGAAGTGAAGTAAGGTTTATTATGCTGTTAACTATAGTACTTATCTTTTCTGTGGTTTTAGAAAAAGGAAATGCAAACAAAACGACTGATTAAGGGTCGTTTTGTTTGCATTTTTTTAATTGGCTATTATAGTCCAGATGTTTTAGGGGGAGCACCAAATTTCGTTTTTGAGACACTATTAAATTTTTAGTTGATGAAAATACGGTACAACTCCTACTAGAGAAAACACCCGCCAAAATAGAAAACTTTTAACCTATTATCCTTTATTCCGTAGCTTTTAAGGTGTTTAACACGACTTTGGTTGCGTCTGCAATAAGTTTATCATCGTATTCAGCATCCTCTTTACCATGATTAGAAAGTATAGCAAGAACAATCGGATTTTTATTTGGTGGCCAAATAATTGCGATATCATTTCTTGTTCCGTAAGATCCCGCGCCTGTTTTATCAGCTACTTCCCATCCTTTTGGTACGCCAGCACGAATCAATTTATCTCCAGTTGTATTTCTCTTCATCCAATCTACTAATAGTTCACGTTTTTCTATTGGAAGTGCAGTTCCTAATGTAAATGATTGAAGTGTCTTAGCTATTGCTTCTGGTGTACTGGTATCATGTGTTTCTCCTGGATGCACTTCATTTAATTCAGGTTCAAATCGTTCTGAAGTAGTAACAGTATCTCCCATTTCTCTCAAGATTTTTTCAAATTCAGAGGGACCTCCTAACTGTTTAAGAATCAAATTATGTGCTGTGCTGTCACTATATCGAACAGAAGCATCTGCAAGTTCTTTTAACGTCATTCCTGTATCAACATGCTTTTCAGTAATTGGATTATAATTAGAAAGATCTTCATGAGTATACGTAATCCTTTGATCAAGAGCTTCTAATGAGTTCTTGCGTAAAAGAGCGCCCACAGCTAATGATTTAGATGTAGATGCAAACGCAAAACGATCATCTGAATGATAAGCAATAGTTTGATTCGTACCTGTGTCCAGTGCATAAATACCAAGCTTAGCATCATATTCTTTTTCAAGTTTAGCAAAAGATTGATTTCCTGTATTTTCTTGTTTAATTTGATTAGCTTGATTCGTTTGTTTAGGTGGTTCAGATTGAGCATTACTATTGGAACAGCCTATAAGTGATACACATGAAAGTAATACTACAGGTTGATATTATCCCCTTTAGGTAGACAGTGTGAAAAAGACCATGTATACACATGGATGTTACACTATTACTTGGAGGGGATTTTTCATGGCCAAAAAAGGTACAACATTTAATACATACTCAAATGAGATAAAGTTATCAGCTGTTCAAAGTTATTTAAACGGTGAAGGAAGCTACGATATGATAGCGGAGAAATATCAGATTAGAAGCTCTACACAACTTAAAAATTGGGTGAAAAAATATAAAGAATGTGGTGAAATTACAGATACTCGTGGGGAAAATAATAAAATGAAAGGTATACCTAACCCTTTAAAAGTTAAACGGATTCATTTTAAAACTGTTGAAGAAGAGCGTGATTACTATAAGGCTCAGGTTGAATATTTAAAAAAGCAGTATCCAAATCTGTAAATGGGGGCGTACTAAAATATAAAGAACGATATCATATCATTGAATTACTAAAGAGAAAATATCCCGTTATATGGCTTACTAATTTTGCGGGTGTACATCGCTCAAGTTACTATAAGTGGGTTCATACAAAAAGTATGAACAACATACGACTAGAATCCGATAAACGATTAAAAAAGGTAATTCAATCTATTCACGTAAAGCACAAAGAATATGGTTATCCACGTATGAAAATTGCTTTAGAAGAAGAGGGTTATTTTATAAATCACAAAAAGGTATATCGATTAATGAGTGATCTTAACATTCAGTCTATTATTCGGAAGAAGCGTCGCTTCTTTAAAGGGAATTATTCTAATACTTTTCCAAATGTTTTAAACCGTGAATTCAAAGATCGCCAACAAAATGAAGCACTTGTTACAGACATTACCTACCTAAGATTTAAAGAGGGCTTCCGCTATCTTTCTGTTGTACAAGATATTTATAATAACGAAGTTGTTTCTTGGAAAATATCCAAGCGTAATGATAATGAACTTGTATTAGATACAATTGAAATGTTGGCACAAAAAAGAGATGTGCGTGGAACCATTCTCCATTCAGATCAGGGGTTCCAGTACACATCTCATGCCTACAACAAACGACTTTTAGATTTAGGTATCATTGGCAGCCACTCTCGCAAAGGAAACTGCCATGATAATGCCTGTATCGAGTCATTTTTCTCCCATTTTAAATCGGAGATGTTGTATTTGAATCATTTTAAAACAGAAGCGGATTTAATACAAGCAATTGAAGAATATATTTACTTTTATAACTATAAACGTTTCCAAAAACGACTCAACCATCGAGCTCCGATAGAATATCGAATCTCGATGGCTGCTTAGTCTTTTTAATACTGTCTACTTGACAGGGATAAGACCAAGACCAGGTACAATCTTTTTGTAATGTAAAATGTTACAGAACTTGTTTAAAACGAACATAAATTTTCAACCTCTTTCAAGAATATATGGATTTTGTCTAGGTATTCTAAATACCAATGCAATTAAAGATGGCATTGGGTAACAATACTACTGCAGCTAAAATTTCACAGGTTAAATGACATCCAAAACGTTTATCCCGCTATTTGCCGGGCAGTAAGACCCCCGCTGATTAAAGTTTCACTTTATATGATTGATAAGTCACAGTTTGCGTTATTTCTTTTTTGTTTCCACTTGTAATGATTCACCTGTGAAAGTATTAAACTTGTAATACTTAACCGTAGTATTACAATACATGTTTTTTACTTTTGGGAATAATAAGTCCTTTCATTTTTTTATAATACATAAAAATAGATGTCAAACGGGATATGTTGTATCCAATCTGGACAGCTCATATTAGAAATACACTTATTAGACACTCTAAGTAATAAATTTGTTCCACTTTAAGATGAGGAAGAATTTGGGGTTTGTAAAATAACAATGGAACTACGTGTTTTTTCGTCATACAAAAACCTCTACATATAAGTAGAGGTTTTTAAATTGTATATTAATGAATTATGCTTTTTTAGAAAAAGAAAATCGAGTTCAGGTAAACGAAGAACATAGAATACGTAATTTTAACTAGATTTATTATTAGCTAGTTTATCCCCACCACCAAGCTCCGCCTCAATCTGCGAAGTCTTCGATGACTCATCCATACGCCAATACGTAATAAAGCTTATCGCGATACATCCAGCTACGTAGAAGTAGAATAGTGATTCCATTCCGATACTCTTTAGCCATAATGCGATGAACTCTGCAGTTCCGCCAAATATCGCAACGGTTAGTGCGTACGGTAAACCTACGCCAAGTGCGCGAATTTCAGTTGGGAAGAGTTCGGCTTTTACAATTGCGTTAATGGAAGTGTAACCAGTAACGATAATGAGGCCGACCATCATGAGTAAAAATGCTACCATTGGTTCTGTTGTTTTTTCCATAAAGAAGAAGATTGGTGCTGTTAGTAACGTTCCGAGAATACCGAAAGTCATTAATAGTGGGCGGCGTCCAATTTTATCGGATAGTAGCCCCGCAATTGGTTGAAGTACGACGAAAATAAGTAGTGCGACAAAGTTAATCCAGCTTACAACTTCTTTCGGGAGACCGACTGTGTTTACCATGAACTTTTGTAAATATGTTGTGTACGTATAGAATGCGACAGTGCCTCCTAATGTTAGACCGACTACTGTTAATACTGCTTTCGGGTGTTTCATAAGCGCACGAACGGTTCCTGCGCTTTCGCGTTTTTGCGATTTTATGTTTGAAAACTGCTCCGATTCATCCATTGTGCGGCGAAGCCATAATACAGCTACTGCTCCCATCGCCCCAATAATGAATGGAATACGCCAACCCCAAGCTTTCATATCGGGCTCGCTTAGCAATTGCTGAAGAACAATTTGAACGCCTAACGCAACCATCTGTCCAGCAACGAGCGTTACATATTGGAAACTTGAATAAAAACCACGGCGTCCACTACTAGCCATTTCAGATAAATACGTTGCGGAAGTTCCGTACTCTCCGCCAAGTGATAGTCCTTGAAGTAAACGGGCAAGAACTAAAATAATTGGCGCCATAATCCCAATGCTTTCGTAACTAGGTGTACAGGCGATAATTAAAGAACCACCGGCCATAACTGTAATCGAAAGCGTTAATGCTGCCCGGCGTCCGTGCCGATCTGCATAGCGTCCCATTAATAAACTTCCGATAGGGCGCATTAAAAATCCAACTGCGAAAATAGCCGCAGTGTTCAGTAACTGACTCGTTGGATCGCCTTTAGGAAAGAACTCTGCTGAAAAATAAACAGCGAAAGCAGAGTAAACGTACCAGTCGTACCATTCAATTAAATTGCCGACTGAACCTTTGAAAATATTGCCGGCGACTCGATTAGATTTTGCTTGAGCCATAATCATTCCTCCTCTTGCTTAGTAATAAAAGGTATATATGAAAGCGTGTTCATTGTAGTTGAATTGTACTGTCTATAGAATTAAATCTCAATATTATGACAGTTTTATTCTTTTTGTACTTTATGTACACGGAGAGTTTTAATAGTTGCTTCATTTTTAGTTTTGTCATAATAATAGAAAAAGGAGATTGATAGTTTTGAATATTTCATCAAAGGATATGAAGCATGAAAAAATCACGAAAAGTGTCATTGCAAACGAAAATAGTAAGCTTAATTATTACGTTAATTTTATTTGTCGTTCTCCTATTAGCGGGAATATTTGTTTACATTCAGTCCGTTGATACGAAGCGCCAAGTGGAGCAGCTAGCACTGCAAACAGCGAAGTCGCTTTCTTTTATGCCAGCTATAAAAGATGCTTTTCAAAATAACGAGCATAAAAGTACGATTCAATCCATTGCAGAACAAGTTCGTGAGCAAGCTAGTGCAGATTATGTCATTATAGAAGATTGCTATGGGGTTATGTACTCCCATTCTAATCAGGAGTTGATTGGAACAAAAAGTAACAATCCATATAACTATGAAGCACTCACTTTTGGCGGTTATTATACGCTTGAAGGAAATGGTGAAAGTGGTCCAGCTTTAATGGCGAAGGCGCCCATTATTGTTCATAACGGAGACTACGATCAAGTCGTAGGCGTTGTGACAGTGGAGTTTCTAATAAAAGGTATTGAATCTAACATACTGAGCAGAACGAAAGAAATTATCCTCTTTTCCGTAGCGGTGTTATTAGCCGGAATTGTTGGCGGCATTCTTTTAGCACGTAGCATTCGTAAAGATACACTCGGTTTAGAGCCGAATGAAATCGCAGCGCTATACCGGGAACGAAGTGCGATACTACTATCTATAAAAGAAGGGATTATTGCTATCGATCAAAACGGGTTTATTACGATGATGAACACGTCGGCAGAAGAGATGCTACATGTAAATGGTGATTATATGCAGCAACACATTTCAAAAGTTTTACCAGAATTTAATATGGGGAGAGTGCTAGAAAACGATCAAGAAATCGCGTTTCAAGATAAAGTGTTTATTTTAAATAGGACGCCGATACTCGAAAATAACAGTACGGTAGGCGTTGTATGTAGTTTTAGAGATAAAACAGAACTGCAAAACTTAGTGAATACGATATCTGAGGTAAGAAAGTATTCAGAGGACTTACGCGCTCAAACACATGAATTTACAAATAAACTTTTCGTTTTATCAGGATTACTTCAGTTAGGACATTACAAAGAAGCGATTGAATTTATCCAACAAGAATCTAACATTCATCAAAGCCAAAACCATATTTTATTCCATCAAATTCATGATGCGAAAGTACAAGCTATTTTATTAGGAAAACTCGGAACTGCATCTGAGAAGAAAATTGATTTTCATATTGAAGGAGATAGTGCGCTTCATCCATTACCAGAGCATATAAAAGTTTCGCACCTTATTACGATACTTGGAAACATAATCGATAATGCATTTGATGCGGTGAGTGAGCAAGAGGAGAAGAATGTTTCCTTCTTTGTTACGGATATTGGACACGATATTGTGTTTGAAGTGATAGATAGTGGAGCAGGGATACTGGCAGAAAAAATCACGACCATTTTTCAAAAAGGATTTTCAACGAAAGGCAACGATCGTGGTTACGGGCTAGCAAACGTGAAAGAAATGGTAGATCTACTAGGAGGAACAATTGAAATTCAAAACGAGAAAAATGGGGGAGCGATTTTTACAATTTACCTTCCGAAAACATTGAAAGAAAGTACATGACAAACAGGAGGATGGGCATATGTTGAAGGTTGCAATTGCAGAAGATGATTTTCGCGTCGCGCAAATTCAGGAGGAGTTTTTATCAAAAATAAAGGACGTAAAAGTGATTGGAAAAGCATTGAACGCGAAAGAAACGATGGAACTACTACAAAGGGAAGAAATCGATTTGCTTCTATTAGATAATTATTTACCAGATGGAATCGGAACCGACTTATTGCCGAAAATTCATGCTGATTTTCCAAACGTTGACGTCATTATGGTGACAGCGGCGAACGAAAACCATATGTTAGAAAAAGCAATTCGAAATGGCGTAAGCAACTACCTTATAAAACCGGTCACATTAGAAAAATTTGTTCGCACAATTGAAGACTATAAGAGAAAGAAGCAATTATTACATAGTAACAATGAAGTGAATCAAGCACTCATAGATAACTTTTTCGGTACTTCGCAAACACAAGACGTAAAAAACTTACCGACAGGCGTTGATCCGTTAACACTGCAAAAAGTAAAAGACATTATAAAAGGATTCGAAGAGGGCATTACAATAGAAGAAATGGGAGAGCAAATGGGTGCTTCCAGAACAACCGCAAGAAGATACTTAGAATATTTAGTGGCGACAAACGAATGCACAGTAGAGTACACATACGGCATTATCGGACGACCAGAACGAAAATATCGAATAGGGCGAGGACTATGAAAAACCGATTATTACTATATATATGGATCATGACAGGAGTAATAGCTGGTTGTTCCTCTGAAAAATCCCATACGAATAAAGTGAACATCGACAAAGTAGAAATCGTTGCGCCGAACGTTCAAGGAGCCGGATGGGACTTAACAGCACGAGCGATGCAAAAAACGCTGACAGAAGAAAAAATCTTCACAAAACCAATCACAGTCACAAACAAAGTAGGTGGCAGTGGTGACGTCGGATGGAAATATACGAAACAAAAAGGCGGACATGTACTGGCGATTAACTCAAGCTTACTCATAACGAACAACCTACTAGGCCACAGTAAACTAACATATAAAGACTTCACACCGCTCGCAACACTCGCGTCGGACTGGGAGGTCGTTGTCGTATCAAAAGATAGCATCATAGATAACGCAAACGAACTAATGGAACAACTAAAACAAAACAAGAAAAACTTCAAAATCGGCGTTGCCCCAGGTCTAGGAAACGACGATCACCTATCCTTCGTACAAGTAAGCAAAGCCTTCGGCATAAACCCAGCCGAACTACAATTCTTCGTCTACGAAAACAAAGAAAAAATCATAAACGCCCTAACGAACAAACAAATAGACGCCGCAACCATGACCCTATCCGAAGCCGAAAAACAATACAAAGCCAGCAAAATAAAAATACTAGCCGTATCCGCACCAAAACGACTAGACCGCCTACCAGAAATCCCAACATGGAAAGAACAAGGAATCGACGTCATATTCCAGCACTGGAAAGGAATCATGGGCCCGAAAGATATGACGGAGGAAGAGGTTGCTTATTGGGATGGTGTTATTAAGAAGATGGTGGAGAGTGATAGTTGGAAGGGGATTTTGAGGGAGCGGGGTTGGGAGAGTTTTTATAAGGGGAGTGGGGAGACGCGGGGGTTTTTGGAGGAGAGTAGTGGGTGGTATGGGGGGATGGTTAAGCTTAGTAATTAATGCATGTATATTTGTAAGAAATAGGATATGTGACGTAAATAATGTCACATTATGAGTTATGATTAATTTATAACAAATTATTAAAATGATTATTAAAGAGTATTGATTCACAAATTTATAAACGGCGGGTGTGGGGAATGGATTATAATTTTGAGATTTTATCACTTTTAGATAATTCGATGGAGTTTGAGAAGTTGCATAGTAAGTTTAATCGTTTTAATCCTTTTAAAATATTGAAGGTAGATAAATTTGAGATTAGGCATTCTAATATGATTGCTTGGTTACTTGATCCTACGGAGAATCATCATTTAAGTTCTATGTTTGTAAATAAAATACTTTCTAAAACGTTTGTAAAAGCAGAGAATGAGGAACGGATTGGTCAATATGATTTTATTAAGTTACATAAGCAGTCTCTTCAAGATTTGGAAGTTTTCCGTGAGGTACAGACGAATTATAATAAACGAATTGATATTTTGGCGATATCAGAGGCACAAAAGGTTGCTATTCTTATTGAGAATAAATATAAGTCATCTGAATCGGATGGACAATTACAAAATTACATAGATTTTGTTAGCGGAAAATATGCAGGGTATACGATCATTCCAATCTTTTTAAGTTTAGATGGTAGTGTGCCGAGTCATGAGTCGTATCTTACTTTAGATTATGGAGATATATTAAATATACTAAAAGGGCAATTAGATATTTATAGTGAGTATACGTCTAGTACGATAAAAAATTTTCTTTCCTACTATATTGATATATTAGAGGGGGAACTTGTTCGTGATGAGGAAGACATTGAACTAGCGTTAACAGTGTATAAGAGCCATAAGGCCGCTGTTGATTTTCTATGCTTAAATGGTAACGGAAAAGTAGTTGGAAAGTTTGTTAATAAAGAGTTGTTAAGTGCTGTGAAGAAGTTGAACGCTGAAGAAAAGGAAGATCTTCGCAAAATTTATAAGAAGTATGCTGAAACGCTGCACTTTATACATGGAGCTGGCAATAGCGTCATGAGAGAGGCATTTTTACAATTTGTAGAGAAAAATCAAATACCGGAAGATTGCTACCATGAACATATTCGCATTCCATCTTTCATTTTCGAAGAATGGAAACAACTTGATGAGATTGTTGGAGCTCCAAATCATGAGTGGTGGCTAAATAATGCTCTTATAACTTGGTTTGAGAGAAAAGCAGATGGACGTATGAAACTTATCGTTGAAGTTGGGCCGTTGGAATACAAGCAGAGATTAAAGTTATTATGCAAGTTAGAGGAAAATGGAATTACTATTAAAGAAAAATCAAAAGAAGCTGGATCCATGTATACAAGAATTTATGCTGGATATGAAAATATAAGTGATTGGGCAGATCAAGATGAAATTCTCCGTGTGATGAATGATATGTATAACAATGCTGATTTTAATCAAGTGGTTGCAGCTATAGGAGATACTATAAAAGGGCTTGTATACGGAGAAGAGGATTCTTCTTCTGAAATTGTTGCGGTAGAAAGCAGTCAAACAGATGTGGATACTTTAGCTAACGCTTTTCAATTATTCGTCCATGAACAAAAGTTCCAAGAAGGTTTTTACAATATTCATCACCGACTACCATCATTTATTATGCCGGAGTTTCGCAAACTCGAAGAACAATTTGGAACACCGAAATGGAATTGGTGGTTAAATAACTGTGCAATTATGTGGTTTGAACGCTTGAAGGATAATAGATTGAAACTGACGCTAGAAATTGGACCACTAGAATCACAAAAGAGATTAGCGCTATTAACAAGGCTTGAAAATAAAGGAAGAAAAATAAGTGCAGCGGCGAAAAGGCCAGAAGCGTCGTATACAAGAATTTACACAAATACAAGTAATATAAGTAATTGGTCAGATGAAGACATTGTTATACAGGCTATGAACGAGTTATTTAATGATACGGACTGTCAAAATATTATTCAGATGTTAACAGACATTGCTAAAGAGGAAGTTCATATTTAAAAGCAATGCCAAGTGCAGAGGAATGTACTTGGCATTTGTTTTAATGTAATAAAGGAGATTAGTCATTAATGAAATTAGCAAAAACAGAGATACAACAATTTATTTTAAAACAATTGGAGCTTTTTAAGTTGAAAGAATTAGATGCCGAATTCGCAGTTCGAGGACTGGATTTTGATCCGAACATGTTTATTCGTGCAGGAGAAATGGGATTAGAAATAGGGTTTCATAGATTAGTATGGAATAGTCCTGCTGTACCAGATATGACACGGTTTACGCATCATATATTATTATGGGAACATCTAGAGGAATTAAGTGACAGTGAGAAAGCAGTGGAAATAAAAGAGAGTGTTAGTATGGTGGCTGATTTTAGAAAGAGGCGGTATCAGCAGTGTCAGTTTTGTAATACAAAGACTTTGCCGGAACATCTTGATAGAGATGGTGTATGTTATGGATGTGCTACTGAACATTTTGGAGTGATATATTGATGATTTGGAAGTATATAGAAACAACTTGAAAGATGATTCTATTCTTTTATACTTGAATGAGGATGGATGAATAGAAACGAGGAATTATATGAGTAAATTAAGTAACTGCCTATACATGATTGAACTCCTGCATGCGAGAGGGAAAATGAGGATTAGTGAGTTGGCAGAATTGTTAGAAGTGAAAGAGCGGATGGTCCGTATTTATCGTGATGATATTGAAATGGCAGGTATAAAAATAGAGACAACGAAAGGCAGGTACGGTGGTTATTCTCTTTCGAATACATCGCTATTTCCCATTAAAAATATGTCGCAACAAGAGCTAGATGCATTAACATTCTCTATTCAAAAACTAGTTTCAAAAGGTAATGATATTTATGCAAAGGACGCACAAGTAGCGTTAGATAAATTGAATGCCGTTCGGAAAGTAGAAACGAATAAAGACCGCCATATATATTTTGTGCAAAGATCGAAGCCAAATTATGCATTTTCGAATGAAAATCAAAAATATGTACAACTACAAGAAGCGCTATTTACAAGAAGCAAAGTAAAAATCCAGTATGAGAATCTGTCTGGTGAAAGATCAGAACGAATTATCGACCCGTACGGCTTTGTGCACTACAACGAATTCTTTTACTGCCTAGCACTGTGCAATGATAAAAAAGAAAAACGTATGTTTAAACTATCTCGAATAAAAGATATTAAAACTTTGTATGATACATATAAAATACCCGACAATTTCGATATCAGAAAAGAATTTCCGAAATTCGGCATCATGAAAGAACCGTTAGAGGTAGAATTACTCATCTATCCACCATTCGCCGTATCCGTACCAGAATCCATTTGGGGAGAGAATCAAAAGATAGAACATAATGATGATGGCAGCATTCTTTTCCGGGCGACAATGAGCGGGAAAGAGTCGATTAAGAAATGGATTTTGGGTATGGGTGCTTCGGTTAGGGTGATGGAACCTAGGGGCTTGAGGGAAGAGGTTGTTGAGGAGGGTAGGAAGTTGTTGGAGATTTATGAGTTTGTTGGCTTATAAACTATTAGAAGTTTAGATAATGATACTTAAATAGATAGCAGTTATTTAGAGTATTGGATATACATAGAGAATGTTTTTACCAAAAAAGACAGAAATGAACAAGGTGGGGGATAGTATGGAAAGAGCTATAAAATATGATGCAACTAATCCATTGAGTATTGAAAAATATGCTCAACAGCTTATAGGAAAGAGCTTTTTAGATGTTGTAAAAGAAGCAGAGATAAATGAAGATATTAAAGTTAATATTGTTGATAAATATGGTAAATCAAAAAATAAAGGTAGCTTGGGGCAACTTCTTGAAGAGCACTATTTTGGGTATAAACTTAATAGCAATCAACAAGCTGATTTTTATGAAGCAGGTGTTGAGCTTAAGGTTTCTCCATATCAAAAGTTAAAAAGGGGTAGGCTAAGCGCTGGTGAACGATTAGTTATTACAATGATAGGTTATGATAGGCCAATTGAACTGGATTTTGAGACATCCCATGTGTTTGAGAAAATTAAAATACTTTTGTTAGTATATTATTTGCGTGATAAGGACATTGAAAATAAACTTTTATATCCAATCGATTTTATTAAATTATTTTCTCCACCAGAAGAGGATATGAAAATAATTAAAGATGATTACGAGAAGATAGTTCGTAAAATTCAAAATGGAAGAGCGCATGAACTTTCTGAGGGCGACACAATGTACTTAGGTGCCTGTACGAAGGGAGCTACAGCTAAAAAAAGTACTGTTCCACAGTACTATGGGGAAAATATTCCTGCGCGTAAAAGGGCTTTTTGTTTTAAAAATTCATATATGACATATATTTTGAATAAGTATATTGCGGGAAATTTAGATACTTATGAACCTATTGTTCAGGATGCAGGAGAATTAAAGCATATTACATTTGATAAACTGGTTATATTGAAGATTAATTCTTATGTAGGATACATGGATACAGAGCTATGTAACTTATTTGGTCGAGAATATAATGGTAATAAATCTCAATGGATTGATTTAGCATACCGAATGTTAGGAATAAAATCTAATAGAGCAGCAGAGTTTTTAAAGGCTAATATTGTTGTGAAAGCAATAAGGTTAGAAGAGAATGGTTCTATAAAAGAAAGTAGTTCTCTGCCCCAAATGAAATTAAAGGAATTTATTAATGAAGAATGGGAAGAGTCGAAACTACGATCTTATTTTGAAGAAACAAAGTTTTTATTTGTTGTTTTTAAAAAAAATGGACAATTTTACGAGTTAAAAGGGTGTCAAATGTGGAATATGCCCTATACAGATTTAGAGTGTATTGTAAAATCCGGATGGCAGAATGTAAAATCTATTGTTACTAATGGTGTTAAATTGATTAAAACAGAGCGGGGAAATGGTATAGCTATTATGAATAATTTACCTGGTAAGAAGGAGAATGCTATTATTCATATGAAAGCCCATTGTGGTCAATCCTTTTATGTACTGGAAGATGGAGAAGAAGTAGGTAAAGGAAATTATTCTCATGCAGAGGAATTACCTGATGGTAGATGGATGGTAAAACAAAGTTTTTGGATTAATAATACTTATATTTTGAAACAACTTAATGGGAATTTGAAATAGGTAGGGATAAAAGAAATAAGTTGTGAGATTAATTTTGTTGAAAAGAAAACAACGTGGATGTTTTTTTACAGCCACGTTGTTTATTTCCCTATTGAAAAGGAACGGATTTTCATTGGTTATTTCGAATTGATAATATCAGCTATGTATGAATTATTTAACCAATAACACTGCTTGGTAATATGTTGGCCATCAGGTAAAGTTACTTTATCGGCACCGTTGCGGGCTTTTGGTCTAATATGCGCGACACCGTTGAAATTTATTTTTGGTAGATTATTTGCTTCGACGACTTTGTCACCACGTTTTTTATATTCAATTTGAATACCCTCATGTATTACTTTATTAACTTCTTCCCATAGTACACGTATTTCTTTTTCTATTGTAGGAGCAGGCATGTTCCAAAGTTTAATACCTTTAAAGTAGAGTTTACGATTTGGATTTTCTTTTTTTGTTTGGTTAAATTCAAAAATTACGAATAAAAACTTGGTTTGATAGAAGCGTTCTCTAATTTCGCTTTCTTCCCATGATTCGTTTGTCCATTGATGAAAATCGATTGTTTCAAATGACATGCTTTGTTCGGGTTTACCGTTGGGCTCTAAACGAACTGTTTTAAATTCTATATTAGCTTTCGCAAATTCTTCAATTTTATCGAGTCGAGTTCCTTTGATGCCAAGTAAAGAGCTTACTAATAATGGAACAAAGCTTTTGGTTGTAGGTTTGTAATCAATAGATAATTTTTGAGCGATTTCTTGATCAGTTAAGCCTATGTAATTTTCAAATTTTGAATAAAGGATTTCTTCTAAAGATTTTCCTTTTAGTTCATTTGTTGTTGTAAAACTTACTAGTTCTTCGTTTAGGTGATACCTGCGAACTAGTGCTGTCATATAAGAAGGCTTTAACGAAAAAGCCCTTTGCATTGCTGGAATTTCAGAATACGGTTGTGAGCGAAGTGAATTTTTATTGGAACCCTTAGTGCAAGCTCCTAAATAGTTTGTATCACCTTCAGATAATTCATGTGCTTTGCCGGCACGAATTTTATTTACGATGGTTTCCCAGTCTTGTCTAATTATTTCTAAATCAGCTTCGGGATAGGTGAATAAAAGGCTTTTTGTAATGTGAAAATCTTTACGGTCTACACCAGGTACCCATTCATAGAACATTAATAGTAGTTTTTCGTTTTTCTTCCAAAAGCTTGATGTTTCAAAGTGTGTATGAACTTCTTCCATATAGTTGATAATATTTAAGACTAGCCGCTCTTTGGCAGATAGTGAACCGTTTTTATTTTGTTTAAATGCAGTTACTTTAAGTTCAACACCAAGGTGTTGAAAGTCAGCTTCTGCGTTTGAATTGACTTCGTATCCAAAAAAGCTTTCCTCGATTACTTGCCCTAGTCCACCTTTTGATTTAGCATTTGCAAGTCGGTCAGTTGTATCGATTTCACCAAATGTTTTTCCTTCAGCTTCATGTGCTTTTTTCATTAGTTCTTCTATTGTAGTATAGTCCATAATAAACTCCTTTCTGTATCCAGTACTGCGTTGTATGATTTTAAACAATACATATTAAAGTTATGCTATAATAAAAAGCTGTTTCAATTTTATATAAGTAAAATTTATAAGAAGGAAAAGACGATTTTTTTTATTAGATAACGGCTATATTGGATCTGTTCAAGGGAAGTTTCTTCCTTTATAATATTGATATAGTAGCGAACTGTTTCCTTAATTGTTACAAGCCAAAATAAGGAATTGTAAAAAAGTATGGTTCTTGAAATGTTATAGTTGATCTTTTCCTCACTTTTTATTATAATGAAGCATAGATAAATAAAATACCGAAAGGATGTTCGCGTATTTATGGTGAAAGTAGTAGAACTTTTCGCGGGAGTAGGAGGTTTTAGATTAGGACTAGAAGCAAATGAAAACTTTGAAGTTCTTTGGGGAAACCAGTGGGAGCCCTCAACTAAAGCACAACATGCATTTAATTGTTATGCAACTCGCTTTGAAAATAAAGGAATACATGTAAATAGAGATATAGCAGAAGCTTGGCCGGAAATACCTGAGCATGATTTATTAGTAGGTGGATTCCCTTGTCAAGACTATTCTGTAGCACGTACTTTATCAAATGAAAAAGGAATACAAGGAAAAAAAGGTGTTCTTTTTTGGGAGATAATGAACATAGTTAATTCTCGCAAGCCAAGATTTGTTTTGTTAGAGAATGTAGATAGATTATTGAAATCACCAGCAAAACAAAGAGGTCGTGACTTTTCTATTATGCTGGCGAGCTTTAGAGATGCAGGATATGTAGTGGAATGGAGAGTTATTAACGCTGCGGATTATGGGAATTCTCAAAGAAGACGAAGAGTATTTATTTTTGCGTACTTAAAAGAATCTCATTTCACATCTGTTCAAAGTAAAATGAAGCCTTTAGAGATATTGTGTGAAAATGGATTCTTCGCTCCAAT
Source organism: Bacillus sp. N5-665 (assembly GCF_022637375.2). Lineage (NCBI taxonomy): Bacteria > Bacillati > Bacillota > Bacilli > Caryophanales > Bacillaceae > Bacillus > Bacillus sp. N5-665. The sequence goes on along the minus strand of NZ_CP093325.1, from coordinate 4,589,587 downwards.
TTTTAATGTGTATGAAGCACCTGAAGAAAACAAAAAAAGAGGGCAATTTGAATTGCCAGTCGATATTATTGAGGTTTCTGATACATTTAAAGCCGAATACTATAATTCTGGCGTAATGATGGATGGACAAGTATATACGGAAGAATTAGTTCCAGTAACTGAAAGTCCAGAGACTTTAGGTGAAGTTGTTCAAAAGGTATATGATAAATTTGGTCCTGCAGATGAATCATATTATTTGAAAATGGATAAGGTTAACAAAAAGGGAAGAACGGAATTTGAGGAACTTAAGTATCTTAAAGGTCCTAAAAAAGAAGAAAGAGTGTCAAAGGCGACAGGTCATAAATATTTCTACTCTGAGGGAGGGATGGCTTTCCCTGATGATTTAAACAAGCCTGGACGTACAATGTTAACAAGTGAAGGCACATGTAATAGAAGTTCCCATGTCATTGAAGATCCTTATACAAAAAGACTAAGATATTTAACGCCAGCTGAATGTGAATTATTAAATGGTTTCCCGATGGACTGGACGAATACTGGAATGCCACAAAGAAATAGATACTTTTGTATGGGAAATGCTTTAGTGGTTGATTTGGTGGAGCGAATGGGTCAAAGGATTTTAGAGATTAACGAAGAAGAAGAGAAGATGGATAGTATTGTGCAGTTGAGTTTATTCTAGGGAATAAACATATGCATGCTTATTAAAGATTTGAAATAATAAAGAGTTGAGATAATCTGAGTTATATAGCTAGCTATATAACTCAGATTATTTTTTTGCAAATTTCTAATTGAGAATGAATAATCCGCTTATTTCCTTTTTCCTAATACCAACAATTCCTCTATAGATATTGTATAATATGGAATATATTCGAAACGTATTTTTAGATTAAGAGGTGTTACATCATTGGAGAAATATACATTTGATTTTCTACAAGAGATATTCCCTGAGTTAGCGGAGATGGGTAGGGATATTGAAAATATTTTTTATCAAGATCCCCAATCGGTTTTAATTAAGGGAAGAATATTTGCAGAGCTATTATCAAAACGCATTGCGGAAGAGCATGAACTGTACGACGTACAATATTTAAAGCAAGTAGAGCGTATTCAAAAATTAGAAAGAGAAGATATTTTATCAAAGGAAATTTCACGTTCATTTGATACTGTTCGCTATTTAGGAAATAAAGCGGCACATGAACATATTGAAAGTGGGGTAGAGAGTGCTTTTAAAATGCATAAAAATCTATTCCAAATTGCAGTGTGGTTTATGGAGGTATACGGGAGTTATGAGTTTGTTGCCCCGAAATACAAACATCCACAGCCGAAGAGTAGTGTACATATTGTGGAGAAATTAGAAGAAAAGATATCTGCTAGTTTAGAAGAAAAGTTAAAAATGCTAATTGAGATTGCAAGTAAACAAAATACATCAAATCAAACTGAGGAATTAACAGAAATAAATAACGCTGAGATTGCGGTAGGGTTAGAAATTGAAGATAAACAGTCTGTGGATAATGAAGAAGAAGCAGATAACAATTTTGTGTATGATGATTTTATTTTAGGAGAAGGAGAGAGCTATTTACTAGCAGAACTCTCGAAGCTGAAAGAATCATCTCAAGAGGCTATCGAAAATCCTAATGAATTTAGTTCGTTTAAGGATTATTTACATGTTGAAAGAACGATACAGAACGATATGATGTCTGCTCTAACAGCAGCAGCTGGGCAAAATACAAGTCAATTAATTTTCTTGTGTGGTAGCGTTGGAGATGGGAAATCACATTTATTATCGTATGTGAAAAATAAATATCCTGAATTGATGGAAGAGTTTTCGGTGCATAATGATGCTACAGAAAGTTTTGATCCACAAAAGAGTTCCCTTGATACATTAGCGGAAGTATTAAAGCCATATAGTGATAGTGAGATTGATGGTTCTAGATGCAAGCTAATTTTAGCTATTAACCTAGGAGTTCTACATAACTTTATTGAATCAGATTATGCAAAAGAGCACTATCAAATTTTAACAAAATTTGTTGAGGAATCAGGAATATTTGAGGCAAATGAAGTTGCTACTAATCAACAAAGCGGTAATTTCCACTTGATTAGCTTTAGTGATTATCAACCTTTTGAATTAACTAGTGAAGGGCCAAAATCAGATTACTTTTCATCTATTTTAAAGCGAATTGTGATTGGGTCAGAAAAAAATCCATTCTATCAAGCTTATTTGAAGGATAAGCAACGTGGTATAAATGGATTCTTTATGGTGAATTATGAGTTGTTGCAACAGCAACAAATACGAGATGGTGTTTTAAGCATATTAATTGAAGCAATAGTTAAGCATAAGATGATTATTTCGACACGTTCCATGCTTAATTTTATTTATGATATTTTAGTACCTTCTCATGAGAATGAAGATTTTCTTGGGGCAGGTATGATGGAAAAAACCGAAGCCTTATTACCGAATCTATTATTTGATGGCCAAGAAAAATCAAATTTACTAGCAGTTATTTCTAAAATGGATCCTATTCATTTACGATCAAATAGTGTAGACCAAATGCTAATTGAGCTAAACAATTCAGTAAATATGAAGAATACTTTCCAAAAGCATTTGAATTTACATGGACTTGATGGATGGATAGAAGGGCTAGAAGAGATGGGTTCTTTCTTTGAGTTAAGTGATTCATCTAGACAGGTATTCAATAAAACATTAATACGTATGTCATTATTTTTATCCCCGGTTTTAAATGAAATGTTTGGGGATGAAAATTATAAAAAATATATGGAATATTTATATGCTTTTAATAAAGGAAATCGATCTGATTTAAAAGATATGTATAATTTAGTGAGAAAATCAATTTTCTTGTGGAACGGAAGTCCGAAGTCAGATTATGTATTTATGGATTACTCAAATGATACTACTCAGGTTGCACAGTCTCTTAAAATCAAGCCGTTTGTAGGACATTTGAAAGGGATAGGACCGGAGGTTTTAAATCGATTTAAATTAAATATATTACTTGCTTTTTCCAATGAAGATAAAGTAGCTCCTGTATATTTAGAAATTGATTATCCGTTATATGAAATGATGGTCAAACTTTCAAAAGGTTATCGTCCGAATAAAAAGGATAAAGAAGATTGTATTCAGTTCGTTGAATTTGTGGATAAGATAATGAAATTAGGAAATAGAGAAAAAGAATTATTGTTTGTTCAATCTAATGAAAATGGAATGTTTAAATTGACATATGACGAAGATTTTGAAGAATTTACGTTTAGAAGGGATTAGAAAATGATTGTAAGAGAGAATTTAGAGGATTTAAAAAGCTCGCTGAGTATTAAATCAGAAAAATTAGGATTAAAACATACAATAAATAAAAAAGCTCCTCTGTTACCTTTCTCTACCCGAGGAACAGAGCGGGCAAAGTTCGCAAAAGGGTTTCAGGGAGTATTAGGAGAGTTTACGCGTCTAGTCAGCGGAAATAAGTTGAAAATGGAAGTTAACCTAGAAGAACTTATCGGAGAGATTAGTAAATCTGTTGATGTATCAAAGCAGGATAAGTCGCAATTTGAACAAATACTACGTACTTTTTTACAAGATAGTGACAATACAATTAAAATTTTTCATTTGCATCTATTTCAATATTTATCTTTAAGTGAAAGAGCAGATAAAAAAGGAGAACAAGATATTGCTAGATTCCTTTCAGACGTCTTATTAGGTGAAAAAGAAACAGTAAAAGAGATTTTTGGAAAAAGCGATTCAACAGATTTAATGTCACGTCTTGTTTTAAAGCAATTAAATCATTTAGAGAAAGATGAGAAAGAAAGTCGTTATGTTAATCAAATTCCATTTATCTCGAAGCTATTCAAAGAAGATTTTCAATTTTTAGCGGAACATAAAGATTATTTTAGAACCCATTATCACTTGTTTCTTAGTTATTATTACTTCTTATATATTACTCAATTGACTTTAAAGCTTTCACAAGTTGGAAAGGCGAACTTTAGTGAGAACAACGAAGTTTATTTTACACTCGACTGGGAGTCTACGAGTAAGAATAGAAAAGGTTATACTCATGGTTATCAAATGATTAAAGATACAGGTAGACATTTACTACTACATATTAATTGCTTAGAACATTTAAATTTCTTAATGGGAGTAGAAAAAGCAGGTGGCTATCCTGAATTAAAGGAAACATATCAGCAATTATCCGATGAGGATAAAAAAGCATTTTTAGAGATGCTTTTTGATTGGGTTATGGAATATAGAAGACATTTAGGTCTTAAGGCTTATGAAGGAAATTCAGAATTAGAATATGATACGCTTGTACAATCCTTATTCCGTAGTATAGAAGAAGCCTATGAAAAAGATACGATGCAAGGCCCTCGACATAGATACTCTTTATCAATAGAAGAGGTTGGGAAAAAATATTTCTTAAAAACTCGAGGTTCACTTGGTTATATGCTTAATATTAGTCAAGATATGTTATTGCTACTAACAGCATTGAGTTTAAAAAAGGAAAGAAAACCTTTGAAGCAAGTATTTATAGATTTAGAGGCTAGAGGTTTATTCTTTGATCGGTACTCAAAAGAAGAAATTGTACAGTTATTTGATAAGCTGAATTTAATAGACAAAAAAAGTGATAGCGGTGATGCACAGTATGTTAAACCAATTTTATAATTATCTTTCAGATAAACTAATAAATTATTTAGAAGCAGAAAATCTTAGAGGTGGAGAGCGATTTTACCTTCAATTTGATAATCATGAACAAGTACAAGCATTTTATGACACATTAAAAGAACAAGATTTATCGCAGGCGTTTTATTATCAGCATAAGCAAGGAACTCCATACGAAACGATTGCTATTAAGGTTTCAGAGGAAATGAAAGTAGTTGTTGCGACTACATCGGCAAATGTTACTCCAGACTTTTTAGTAACACTTCGTAATGAAGTCGGTGAACAAAAGGATGTTTGGGAGAAAACAGCTTTACTTAGTATATGTCATGAGACACTGGATAGTATTAAGGGTGGTAGCAGTGATTTACAAAAAGAAGGTATGCCATTTAATGTGAAATCAATTTTAAAAACATTAAAAGAGGAAATTGAAACTTCTAAGTTAAACAAAGATGAAAGGGAAGTACTATCATTTTATTTACGTAAAAAATTAGATGATACAATTGTACGACCATCTCTTTGGGATTATGAAGAAATTCTTGGGTTTTTATCAAAACAAGAGATTGCGAGAGAAGATTATTCTAATCTAGGTATTTTCTATGATGAAAATTTAATTCAATTTACTTCAGCGCAAATGAAAAAAAGATTAGAAGAGAATGCTTCATTCTTTGAGAAAGTACAACATATGCACGAGTATGAGCATTTAGAGAGTCAATTAGAAAAATTATTCGATGAAAAAGGTGTGTCTCGTCTAAAGAAGGAAGATTGGCAGCAAGCGGATTATGTTCTTATTAAAGATTCTTACGATAAAATGACTGAAATAGATCGCCCATTAGAATATATTGAATCAGCAAAGAAATATTCAAAAGAAGGTCTGCTATATTGGGAAAAAGCACAAGCTGAGACAAAGGCTGGGAGACGTAAACGCCATATTATCGTTTTTAATCCTACACAGATAGAAGATATCAACCTGAACTTTGAATTTGAAGAAAAGTTGAAGAAGGAATACATTCATAAAAATTCACAGGGTTTCTGTGGGATATCTGGGAAAAAGCTAACTGTTAGTTTAGCACATAAGCAAAATGTGACTTCATTCCATAAAGTTGTATATACACATAAAATGCAATCTAAGTCGAAATATGAGTTTCATATTGCTGTTGTAGAATGTGAAGCCTCGTTTTTACAATCTCTTCAAACAATTTATGAAGTGAATGTGAATAAAAAAAATGTAGTTATGAATAAAGCTGAAGAATGTATTATTTTTGGAGATATTTCTAATGAGCCAGAAGAAGTATTTATTGAGGAAGATGCACAGATTATAAATTGGCAAGGTGGGAGTTTTGAAGTCTCTGAATCTTCCCCTGCGTGGAATGACGATAGCTTATCCTTTTCTGTTCAAATTGAAACATCTTTAATTCCTATTCTTATTAGAGAGCAAGTTGCAAAGACTGTTCCGGTATCAGGAGAAAGGGTATGGAAATTAAAAAGAGAACATCAAGAAAGCTTCGAATATAACCTTGATACAAATAAATTAAAACAAGGTGCAAGGGAATTTTCAGCACGAGAAGGATTTCGAAATTATTTGCAAGATGAAAGAGTATGGATTGAAAATGAACTCGCTTTTGCAACTAGAGGGGTATCAGGCCTAAATAAGGTCGAATTACCAATGAACCCATTATTGAGAGATGCGTACCAACAATTATTAAATTACTATAAATTTAATAATACGGTTCCTAGTCTGTGTTTTGTGAACGATAAATTAAGAGACCTATCTATAAGATACTTGAAATCTTTTAACGAAAGCGTTGCTCATATACAAGAGAATGTAATGCTAAAAGAAGAAGAAAAAAATCTGTTTAAGTTGGGAGTTATTGAAGAGGAACAAAGAGTTATACTAACACCGTTGCATCCTCTTAATGTTGCCTATCAGTTAAGTATTAATGATGAAATTAAAAACGAAGTAGTTGAAATGCATATTTTAAATCGTCTGCATCCTAATAATCTATTGCCGTATATATATGGACAAAATGATGAATTATATCGCCCAGTTTCTCAAAGTGAAGCGCCTGAATGGACTGTTTATGAACCACTTCATAAGGTTGCGATTGGAGAATCTAATGCATTTTTAGCTAATGTAGTTGAAGAAAAGCTTCAACAGTTTGTGGAGCATTTCCAATACTTATTTTTACAAGAATCTAAGTCTCCGATACGAATCAATGTGATTAATATAAATAATGATAAAGAAGTAGTAAGAGGTTTAGTACAGTTTATTAAGAAGCAGATTGATAAAAAAGGGCCATTAAAAATTATACCAGTAGAGGTTGCTTTATATCATGAGAGTAATATACTAAGCGCCTTTGAAAAGTTTTCCATATATGATGATGTTCAAAAGTTTGAGGAGTTCTTTGAATTATCGTTAGCATCAAAGAATCTTGATGCAGTAGATGTATTAAGACTGATTCGTGAAAATGTTTTCTATTATAAACTTATTGGTACGAAAGAATATGGTTACGCACATATCTCATTCTATAAAATGATTTCAAATGAGAAGCATGCGAAAAGTACAATGGAAGATATTGAAACAGGATTATCTTTAAATGGGATGTTATCATCTCTATCATCTATTAGTACAGAAGTAGATTATCGTACAGGATTTGGATTGAAAAATGTATTGAATAATGAACATTTGTTAATTCAAACTGCTCGAGGAATGAATGAATTAGGAAGTAATTTAAATAACGATGGTACAAATCCTTACCGTAAGAATGAAACAATTGTTACGAGAACATCTACTTATGATGAAAAAGTTCTGGAACATTTATACGAGTCTTCTTATTGGGTAACATTTATTGAGCCTAATGTTGGCTTAGATTTCTTCCAAGAATCATCACGTAATTTATTGGTTATTCATTATAGTGATCAATATTCTTCATCAAGCCAGTATGATGCAATTACAGTAACGGATAAAGCAAGACAATACCGAGCGGTTATTGAACAGTATTTAGCAGAAAAAGAAATTGTATCGACACCTGAAAAAATCAATACAGCTATTAGAGCTTTTAATAGTCTAAATGGTGAGTGGTTGCTACGAATTATAGGAAGTAAGGGACAATTCTCAAGAGAAAAGTTAAGTATTATTTCAGCTGTGAAGTATATATTAAGTGCTTTAGATCATGAGAATATTTTATGGGTTCCTATCTCATTAGAAGAAATATTGCGTGTCGCTGGAGCGGTGAAATTAACGAAAAGTGAAGGTGTATTTTCTGCAAAAAATCTAGGCGGAAAAGGTGCACATAGTGACGATTTACTGTTAATCGGAGTAGAAATGCAAGATGATAAATTATCAGTGCATTATTATCCAGTGGAAGTGAAAATCGGCTTAAATCAAGACAGTGCTATTGCAAAAGCAAAAGAGCAAATTAATGCTACTAAGCAACTATTTGATACGCAACTTTCTAAAACAAGTGAAGAGGGTTTACATGTATTTAAACATAAGTTTTTCCGAAACTTCTTTGTACAGTTACTGCTAGCGAATGCCGAGAAATTTATTGCAAACAACATTTGGCCAGAAAAATCTTATGAGAAAATTGAAGAACTAAAGAAGAGATTATTAAATGATGATTACGAAATGAGTGGACATTTGGATAGTAAAATTGGAAAAGGTGCAATTTTATCATTCAAAAAGGAACAATCATGGAGATCTACTAAAATTGAAGAAGATATTTTATTAGTGGAATTAACCGAAGAGGATGGATATGAAGGAGTAGTCGAAGAAATTGAGGCGCTCAAAATGAAAATTCATTCTGGTGGAACTGATATTAATCCAGATAGATTATTGAATAAGAATCATGGCTCTAATCAAGATTTAAAAGACTCTAGCAATAAAGTCGTTCCAACTGTGTCTCATTTTCAAGGGACGGTAGAAGAAAAGGAAACAAAGGGATTAAAAGACATCCGCGTTCTTCTAGGAACGGTAGAGGGCTCGACTCAAGAAATATATTGGGAATTCGGAAACCCAGAGTTAGCAAATAGACATATTTTAATCTCGGGTAAATCAGGGCAAGGTAAGAGTTATTTCATTCAATGTCTGCTTCTTGAACTGGCGCAAAATGGAATTTCTAGTATGATATTTGACTATACAGATGGATTTAAGAATTCTAAGTTAGAACCGGAATTTAAAGAGAAACTGCAAGATAATGTTGAACAATTCCTAGTAGCAAAAGACAAATTTCCAATAAATCCATTTAGACGAAATCAAAAAGAATTGGATGAAGGAATTTATATCGATGAAGATAATACAGATGTTGCTGAAAGAATTAAAAGTGTATTTTCTGCTGTATATAAAGATTTAGGTATCCAGCAACAAAACGCTATATACGAAGCAGTAATGCGTGGTTTAGATAAATATGGCGAGGATATGAATTTAAATTATTTATTAGCAGAGCTCGAAGAAGATACTTCTGGGCCGGCTAAAACAGCAAGATCACAAATTAAGCCGTTTATTGATAAGAATCCATTTAATCATAATGCTGTATATGATTGGGGAGACATACTAAACCAAAAAGGTAAAGTGTTTATTGTACAATTAACAGGTTTTAATAGAGATGTACAGCTCATGATTACAGAGTTTATCTTATGGGATATTTGGAATTATCAATTGCACCACGGAGATAAAAATAAACCATTCCCAGTTATATTAGATGAAGCACAAAATCTTGATCATAGAGAGAAATCACCAAGTGCCAAAATTTTAACTGAAGGAAGGAAATTTGGCTGGTCAGGTTGGTATGCAACACAATCATTAAAGGGACTGTTTACAACAGATGAAATTTCACGACTACAGAATTCAAGTCAAAAAGTGTATTTCATGCCACCAGAAAATGAAATTAGTGCCATTGCATCAAATCTTGCTCAAGATACAGCTGTGCGAAAAGAATGGGAAAAACGACTTGCAACATTGAAGAAAGGTCAATGTATCACTTCAGGACCAATGTTACAGAAAGATGGTACGTTGAAGTCGGGTAGTCCTGTAATTATTAATATTAGTGCGTTGCAGGATAGATTGAAGTAATACTTAATAGTGAGATGAAAGTTTTTGAAAACCACCTTGTACATTATATTTGTTTGGGGTGGTTTTTGTATTACTAAGTGTGTTGAACTTTTGAAATAGTAGGAGGCCTCCCTTGTCAAGTTCTTTTAATTTTTAAGTGATTTTCATAGAGATTAATATGGGAGAAATTCGTGACTAGATAAATTCTTAGTATTTAAAGAGGATATATACAGTTGATCTTTTAATTTAGTGGAGATATAATAGGTGAATCATAAAAATGAAAGGGGGAAGAGGGGTGAATTTTATGATTCCTTTGACTGGTATCTCAATCTTGTTTCTCTTCTATTGGTGTGTTGTGAATCAATATATTGTAGTTAAATGGAATGCTATTTTTAAGAAGGTTAATGAAAATATAGTGTTTGGGATATTTATTACATGTATGTTATTTTGGTTGGAGTATTTATTTCAAATGTTTTTTGATAGATAATCAATTTTTAATAAGATAAATAGACGCAATGGAGTATGTGAGATGTTCCATTGTGTCTATTTTTTATAACAAATTATAGTTTATTCTTGCACCTCCCTCAACGTCACCCCCTAACCTAAAGAAGACAAATCAAAAAGGGGGGACCAAACCGCTCATGAAAACTACCACAAAAGAAAAAAGAAACACCATCATCATGCTATTACTCTCAGCCGCAATAGGAATCTTTTCACCACTACTCATGTACATCACGCTGGCACTGAAAAATGAAGTGTACAAATACCATTGCCGAAAGGCGTTCAACTTTCATTTGTTAATCTTTCTTCTATTTAATATTAGTTCGCGTATTAGTGATATTTTGTTTTGGATTGTATTTGTCATTGAGGTCGTTCAAGTGATCATTGTTGCGTGGAAAGTAATACGCGACGAACCATATCGTTATTTCATTCGAATTCCGTTATTTAAAGAAGATAAGTATATAGTGGAAGGAGAATAGGTGATGAGACAAGAAGTGGAGATAAGAGGAAAGCGAATTTTTATAATGCTCGCAGTGTTGTTTATTGCGATTTATATCGTTTTACGAAGACGGAAGTATGAGTACTTTTATGATGGTATTAGTGAGTATGAACATCGTTATAGAGGGTATGTTCCTTTTGTATTGCTTGTTGTAGGTTTGTTTCAATATTGTAGGCAGAATGAGATGAGTTTTTCTCGTATGCGTCAGTATGTGAGAGAGAAGTTAGCGGAGTAGGTGATTATATGGCTTGGATGATTAGTGAGTTTGCAAGTGTTGGGGATGTTACGGTGCGGACGCTTCGTTATTATGACAAGATTAATTTATTAAAGCCGAGCGATTATACTGAGGGCGGGCATCGGTTATATACGAAAGATGATTTGTATGTACTGCAGCAAATTCAATCGTTTAAGCATCTCGGCTTTTCGCTTGGAGAAATTCAAAATATTATATTGCAGCGTGATATAGAGGCGGAAGAATTTTTAAGAAAAATACATTTTCAAAGAGAACTGCTTTTGGCAGAGCAAGAAAGAATTGCGAAGGTACTTTCGCATATGGATGAGATGACGAAGAAGTTTCAAAAGGAAGAACGAGTGGATGTTGCTTTGTTTTCTTCTTTTCTGCAAACTTTTATATGGGAGAAAGAAAATAAGGAATGGTTAGAGGAACACTTTTCAATGGATAGTGTTCGAGCTTTTTATAATAATAAGGAACTAAAAGAGAAGTTTGATCGGCGCTTTATGGATGTGATAGGAAAGTTGAAAAAGTATAAGGAAGAAGAGAAGGATCCGAGTCATCATGACGTTCAAGTTACCTTGAAGGAAATTTTCAATGTAATAGAAGAGGTAACGAACTATCTTGATACACCTCAAAGTGATATAGAGGATATAATCCAAAAATCAAACCTCCCACTATCCGAATTCCCAACCCTCTTCACAACCGAAGAAGAAAACTATATAAAAGAAGCAATGAGGCAGTTTAACCCCTAGTTAAACTGCTTTTCCATTATAATAGAAGAAAAACCAAACGGAGGAAATCCTATGCCAACCTACAACAAACTAATCCGAAACAAAATCCCACAAATCATAAAATCCAACGGAAAAACACCCACAACAAGAATCCTAAACGAAGATGAATACATAGAGGAACTCTGCAAAAAAACACAAGAAGAACTAACCGAATATCTAGAAGCAGACACAAAAGAGCATAAACTCGAAGAACTATCCGACCTACTAGAACTAATCAACGCCCTAGCCGAATACGAAGGCACAACACTAGAAGAAATCAACAACATCCGTAAAAAGAAAGCAGAAGAACGAGGTGGCTTCTCAAATCGAGTCTTTCTAATCGAAGTAACCGATAACTAGCCCCTCATAAGCCCCTTGCAAGCCCCTACCAAGTAATAAATCACTAAGAAAAAACATAACAAAACAAAAACAACAACAAACACCGTAGTAGTAGTCGAAAAAAATTTTGAAATAACACGCCAAAAACCTGGCCCTCCTTCCTATATATAGTACAAAGAGGAAATTTTCATTTTTGAATGAGAATGGGAGGAATTGGGATGGCGGTGTATCGTACTGTGCAGGTGAATTTTTGGCAGGATGATTTTGTTTTGGATTTGACGCCGGAGGAGCGGTATTTTTATGTGTATTTGTTGACTTGTTCGAAGACGACGCAGTGCGGGATTTTTCCTTTTCCGAAGCGGTTAGCTGAGATGGAGACTGGTTATAATCGGGAGACTGTTGATAAGCTTGTGCAGCGCTTTGTTGATTATGGGAAGATTCTTTATGATGCGGATACGCGGGAGTTATTCGTTTTAAATTGGCTTCGTTATAATCCTGTGACGAATACGAATGTGGAGAAGTGTGTGCTTCGTGAGCTTAAGGGTGTGAAGAATAAGGAGTTTGTACATATGTTTCTTCAGAAGTGCGTAGAGGAGGAGCTGAATGTTCCGATGCTTTTAGCGCATTTCGGTATGCCGAGTGATTTGGCTGTGGATGATGTTGAGCCAGTTTGCGAGGAGACAGAGGCGGAAGAAGAGGTTATAGAGGAAGAGACGGGAAGTCGTGTGTTTTCTTTTTATGAGCAACATTTCGGTAGTTTGTCTCCGCATACTGTGGAGGAACTGAGTGCGTGGATGGAGGATTTGTCAGAGGAGCTTGTGCTGAAGGCTCTTCAAATTGCGTTTGAGAATAATAAGCGGACGGTTGCTTATGTGAAGGGCATTTTGAGAGGTTGGCACGGGAAAGGTTTTACGAAAGTGTGTGAGGTTGAGGCAGATACGGCGAGCTTTAGGAAGAAGGAGTCGTCTGTTAGTACGGGGGAGACGGAGGAGTTTTTGGCGAGGTGTGAGGAGTGGGAGAAGAATGCCCCGTCTGAGGAAGAGTTGCAGCGCTTTTTAGCGGAGCGCGGGTGGCGGCCATGAGTATTCAAAATGTGGAGGCGGAGAAGACTGTGTTAGGTTCTCTATTACTTGATGGAGAGCTTATTAAGGAGTGCCGTTTGACGGAGCAGTATTTTTCGATGCCGGTGCATAAGTCTATATTTCAGTTAATGCGAAAAATGGAAGAAGAGGGGCAACCGATTGATCTTGTAACGTTCATTTCTAGGATAGATCCGAAATTTTTGCAGGGGATCGGGGGAATGGAGTATTTTATAGGGTTAATGGATGGTGTGCCTACTACTAGCAACTTCTCTTATTATGAGGGGCTTGTTCGAGGTGCCTGGAAAATGTATCAGGCTGGTGTTCTCGGGTACAAGATGGGAGAGCGCCTTATTGCGGAGAAGAATGAGAAAATTATTGGTGAGACGATTACGGCACTTTGCGAGTTAGAGGAAAAGGACTGTGTATGTGAGTTTGATTTGAAGGATGCGTTAGTTGATTTATATGAAGAGCTTCATCAAGATGCGAAAGAGATTACGGGTATTGAGACTGGTTATACATCGCTAAATAAAATGACGTGCGGATTGCAGGAAGGTGATTTTGTCGTTCTTGGTGCGCGTCCTTCTATGGGGAAGACTGCGTTTGCGTTAAATGTAGGACTGCATGCGGCGAAGTCTGGAGCGGCGGTTGGACTATTTTCGTTAGAGATGAGTAGTAAGCAACTGTTAAAAAGGATGGCGTCTTGCGTAGGGGAAGTATCAGGAGGTAGGCTGAAAAATCCGAAGCACCGTTTTGCGATAGAGGACTGGGAAAAGGTGAGTAAGGCGTTTGCGGAGATTGGGGAATTACCATTTGAGATTTACGATAACGCAGGCATTTCGGTGCAAGATATTTGGATGCAAACTCGTAAGTTAAAGAGGAAGCACGGTGATAAGAAGCTTTTAGTTATTGTAGATTATTTGCAGCTTATTACAGGTGATCAAAAGCATAAGGGCAATCGATTTCAGGAGATTAGTGAAATTTCTCGTAAGCTTAAAGTATTAGCACGTGAATTACATGTTTGTGTAGTAGCGTTGTCACAATTATCTCGTTCCGTAGAAGCACGACAAGATAAGCGACCTCTTTTATCTGATTTAAGAGAGACAGGACAAATTGAGCAAGATGCGGATGTCATTATGCTTATGTATCGCGAAGATTATTATGATAAGGAAACGGTGCAGAAAGAGATGACGGAGATTCATGTGGCGAAGCATCGGAATGGACCTGGGGGTAGTTTTAAACTGCGATTTTTGAAGGAGTTTGGGCGGTTTGTGGAGGAGAAATAGTGAAAAGGATCGAGCATCACTTTGTAAATAAAATAAAGCATAAGTGTTCCATTTCATTCACTTATGCTTTATTTTTTGATTCTTTAAATATGTTTCTTATTTCCCCATAAAGAAGGATTTTCTCTCTGTAGTAATCCATTGTTCCAAATCGTCTTGGCTAAGTCGGACAAGTCGGTTCACTAACACATCATGCCACACATAATCCTCTAATAGGTATATATGAACCGGATCATCTGTATAAAAGGCAACATTACGCTCTTCAAGTGATGGTCCATAAATCATCTCTTTAGAATCTATGGATAAAATAAACCAATGTTCTGTAGACAGAGTTTCTGTATAGGGTGTGATACGATGGGCTTCTAAATTTTTAATTGGATTTTCAACATGTAAGGTAATACCTTGTACTGTAACTTTATCAGCTACCGCAGATAGTTCCTCTTTTAATGCTTCATACATCTCATCCCACATTGAAATGACAATACGTTGTTCTGCTTTTTTTATTAATGTCTGACAATAGCTAATGATTGTTTTATTGTCTTTTAAAGTAATCACTCGATTATCCGCTTTTTCCTCGGAAGTTTCGAGTTTTTTTAACGAATCACTAATTCCTTCATAAGTAGACTGCCATTCTGATTGAGCTTTCTGTAAAAAGATTTCAACAGGTAGAGGTGAATAGCGAGTGGTGTCATTTATTTCTTCCTTCATGACAATTCCTTTTTCTACAAGGTTACCTAAAATCTCATAAATTCGCGCTCTTGGGACACCTGAATCCTTACTCACTTGGTAGGCTGTGACAGGCCCCTGTTTAACAAGAGATACATAAGATTTAGCTTCATATTCATTAAAACCAATTTTTTTAAGCTGTTGTACTATGTAGTCCACTTTTTTTGTCCTCCGATGTTTACTTTTATATTTTAACGTTACAATAACTGTTTACATTTAGCAAATTATTAGTTACTATTCGAATAGTGACTAAAGGGGAGGTTAATAGTATGGACTTTTATTTAGACCCATCAGTATTAATTATTTTGATTGCTTTTGGATTTTTAGCTGCATTTATTGATTCAGTTGTAGGTGGTGGTGGACTCATTGCCTTACCAGCTTTATTATTTACAGGGCTGAATCCAGCAAGTGCAGTAGCCACGAATAAACTAGCATCAACAATGGGAAGTGCAACTAGTAATATTGTGTTTTATCGTTCTGGTAATCTTGATTTGAAATCGGCTTTTAAATTATTTCCAATCACTTTTATAGGCTCTATAGTAGGTGCATGGACCGTTCATTTAATGAACCCAGAAGTACTGAAGCCATTGATGTTGGTAATGCTTGGTGCAGTCGCTATTTATACGATATTTAAAAAGGATTGGGGTAGTATTTCTACTCATAAGAAATTATCTGGTCGACACGTCATTATTTTTACCTTTTTTATTTTTGCTATTGGTTTTTATGATGGATTTCTAGGTCCTGGCACAGGTTCGTTTTTAATGTTCGCTCTTTTATTTATTGGATATGATTTTTTAAAAGCGGCAGGTAATGCGAAGTTTCTTAATTTAGGAAGTAATGTTGGTGCATTGTTAATATTTATGTATGTAGGGCAAGTAAACTATGCGTATGGTTTTATAATGGGGATTGCTCAAATTGCTGGAGGAATCGTTGGCTCCAAATTTGCTATAAAAAAAGGAAGTGGGTATGTTCGTGCTCTTTTCATTACAGTAACTTGTTTATTGTTAGCGAAAAATCTGTATGACTATGTGCAGTAAGTAATGTAGAAAAGGTTAGCTATGCAGGCTACATAAATATAATAATTCTTTGTAACATATTTTAGATGCTACCTTATTCAAAGATAGCATCTAAAAAAATTAAGGTAATAGGGTGAAAATAATACAAACGAATATTTTCGGGGTATGTTTATGTACGTTAGCGAAGTAACTATTCCATATTCTTCTTATAATTAACCCGCAACAACCCCTTAAAATCCACCTCAGCAATCAAAACACTCACTAATATAAGTGTCGCCCCTAAGTATCCTTTCCCAGTAAGTGTTTCACCAGTGAAAACGAAAGCGAAGCCTGCGGAAAAGACAGGTTCTAATGAAAAGATAAGTCCGGTATGTGTAGGCGTCGTGTATTGCTGGGCAATTACTTGCACGATGAATGCGACTGCGGTGCAAAATATGCTTAAAGCTAATATGATTAGCCATGAGTCGATCGTGCTAGGAAGTTTTGGTGTTTCTATAATGAATGAAAAAATAAGACTAAATAGACCGACGAAACCTAGTTGTATGACTCCAAGTGCAATGGAATTCACATGTTTCGTTACGCTTCCAGTAATGATGACGTGAATCGCATAAAATAAGGCAGATAGTATGCAAAATATATCGCCGTTACCGATTTTGAATTCGCTAGTTAATGTTAATAATCCGATTCCTATTATCGTTAACACAATTCCTAATATAACTTTCTTTTCGGGAATGTGTTTTAAAAATATAGCTGATAATATCGGAATGAAAATGACTGTGAGACATAGTAAGAAACCAGCATTAGAAACACTCGTATACTTTGTACCGAAAGTCGCAAAAATGTAAACGATAAATAAGACAGAAGCGAGTATAAATGCATATTTTACCGTTTTAAAATCGACTTTGAATAAATGTTTGTAAAATATTAAACCTGATAAAAGAAAGGCGATAATAAATCGTAATGCAATTAAATTATATTCTTCAATCCCATCAAGTCCAAGCTTTGTAAGTAGGATGGATGCACCCCAAAAAAATGTCACTAGTAGTAGTCCTAAATCCGCTTTTAATTGTAGTTTCATTTCTATTCCCTCGTTATGTATAAAATTTATAATCCCATACCCCTATCCCCATTTTTCATTTTAATATTAATTCTGAATATTTGTAACTTAAATTTATCGACGTTTTATTTCATTGATGAAGCCTTTTCATCCACTTTTGAAGAAAATTGGTATGTAGTATGTACAAAAAACGCCTATTTCATATAGGCGTTTTTTTGATGGTGAAGTTATTCTTTTTCAAACTGAAAAATCTCCCGATTAATAAGTTGGTGGAGATACCTGTCCATTTCAGCCGCAGAAACGCTTCTTTCATTTTTAAACCACCATGCGCTTAATGAGGTGATTGCCCCTGAATAAAATTCAATGATTAAATCATTTGGCATAGTATGATTTTTACAAAGTTGATTTAACGCTTCTATTTCTTGTTTTCTCGTTTCGTGACTTAAATACTGTGTCCGGCTAAGAAATTGTTCATCAGACATTTGCGTCTCTAATATTTTACCGATTTCTTCATGGTGTAGAAATTGTTCCATTACTTGAAATGGTTTACTTAATCGATCTGAAACCGGTATTCCCGCAATCATCTTGCTGTATCGTTTAAATCCAAATGCTAATAAAGCGTCTTTATCTTCAAAGTGTTTATAAAAGGTTGTTCGGTGTACCATCGCGCGGTCACATATTTGGTTAATCGTGATCGTACTATATTTCTGTTTTGATTGCGTCATTAATTCAAATAAGGAATCCCATAGTAATTTATGTGTACGTCTAATACGTAAATCAATTTGTTTTTCATTATCATTCATCTACAATTCTCCTTTTTTGTAGATTAAATATACAATGGCTGAAAATTGATTCTCCCTTTTTAATCTACATATGTATATTATATTACATGTGTTCGGGTTTATTTAAAGCTTTTTAAGTAAGAAATAGGAGGAGAATTTGCATATGGATATGACAACTAAGAGCCCTGTAAGTGGCAAAGTTGATACTTCTAATATGAAACATACCCCGATTTTAATTGCATTACTTTTAGGGGCAATGGTTGCATTATTAAACGAAACGTTACTTGGTAATGCGTTAACCGTATTAATGAAAGAATTTGGCGTAACGGCTTCAACGATTCAATGGCTGTCTACAGCTTACATGTTAGTAGTTGGGGTTTTAGTCCCGATTACAGCGTTACTTCAGCAATGGATCACAACAAGACAAATGTTTTTGATCGCTATGGTAACGTTTTTAGTCGGTACATTAATTGCGGGATTCGCACCGACATTTTCTGTTTTATTAGTCGGCCGTATCGTCCAAGCTGTAGCGACGGGATTAATTACACCGTTATTAATGAATACGATTTTAATTATTTGTCCCCCTGAAAAACGTGGTGCCACAATGGGGTTAATCGCACTTGTGATGATGGCAGCTCCGGCAATTGGTCCTACATTATCTGGAGTAATTGTGGATTCATTAAATTGGCGCTGGTTATTCTATATTGTTATTCCAATCGTGATCATTTCAATTATGATTGGTATGAAGTACATTCAAAATGTTTCAGAGTTAACAAGACCAAAAGTAGATTATCCATCAATCCTTTTATCGACATTAGGATTTGGAGGACTTGTGTATAGCTTTAGTGCATCGGGTGATTTAGGGTGGTCTGATGCGAAAGTGTATGGCACTTTACTTGTTGGGCTTATCTCATTATGTATTTTTGCCGTTCGACAATTGAAAATTGAGAATCCAATTTTAGAATTACGCGCATTTAAAGTTCCGATGTTTACATTATCAGTTGGATTAATAGTCATTGTGATGATGTCATTATTTTCAACGATGACTTTATTACCGATGTTCCTGCAAACAGTGTTACTCGTTACAGCTTTTAAATCAGGAATTATCATGCTTCCGGGAAGTGTTATTAGCGCTGTAATGGGACCAATCGCGGGTAAACTATTTGATAAATTTAGCCCGAAAGTTATTATCGTTCCTGGTATTGTGTTAGTGGGGATTGCGATGTTCTTATTTAAAGGCATTACGCCTGACACATCAATGGTACAAATTATTGTCATGCATAGCGTATTAATGGTTGGACTCATGTTTGTCATGACAGCACAAACATACGGTTTAAATCAATTAACACCAGATTTATATCCACACGGAACAGCACTGTTTAGTACGTTGCAACAAGTAGCTGGCGCAATTGGTACGGCTATCTTTATTTCGAAAATGTCTTCAGGAACAGCTAGCTATATGGAAAGTTCCGCAAATCCAATGGATCCAGTAGAGAAGTTAAATGGTTTAACATCTGGATTCCAAGGTGCGTTTACACTAGGGTTAGTCTTTATCATTATTGCATGTATCGTATCGCTGTTTTTAAAAGAAGAGAAAAAGGGAGTAAAGGCAGCGAGTGTTTTACAGAACGAGAATTAAGGTTTATATAAAAAGACATCTTTAAGAGATAAAGATGTCTTTTTACATTTCCTCCGTAACATCATACCTTAGCAACTGCCCCTGATCATAAAACCTCTCAAAAAGAAGCCCCATTACATAAAAGAATACTAGCCCGAAACCAATATGAATGAGTGTAAAAGTAGCTCCAAATGAAGAAAATTCATACACGAGAATTGGCAATTTCGCAGTTGTCCAAACGCCTAAGAAAAAGACGATATACCGAATACTTGCGCCTTTCTTTAGGAGTAGTGCTGCAATTGGGAAGGCAACGTAGAGCGGACCAGCTGCAATGCCGCCTAATAATAGAGAGAATAAGATTCCGTATACGCCGGAATTTTTGCCCATATATTTCATGAGCGTTTCTTTCTTCACCCATTGATCAAGTAATCCTACAAATAGTAGGACAGGGGGAAGGAGAAACAACATATCTAAAATGCTATTCCCTGTTAATTGTAATGCGCTCCATCCTAAAGATTGATTTATAAAAGTTAATACAATGAGCCCCAGTAGTAAGATGAAAAAGAAGCGATATTTTTTTAGTTCCTTCATACCATCACCACCCAAATGATATAGGAGAATAGGAGAGACATGAGCAATGCAGATGCATTACGTGCGTAAGCAAAGCTTCGTCCGAATATCTTTTGTTCCATCGGTAATGTTGTAATTCCAACTGACATGAGTGTAGACATAAGTGCCGCAATTTGAGGAAGGCCTGCTCCGTGTTGGACTAACGTATGACCAAGTGGAAACACGACGAAGCTTGGAATAAGTGCAACGGAGCCGAGTATTGCTGAATAAATAATACCTAATAATCCAGACTGTTCCCCAATGATGGAAGAGATGAAAGACGGCGTTAATATAGAAAGCGATAAGCCAACGAAGAGCATGATGGAGAGCATGGCAGGTAAGAGATTGCGAAACATTTTCCATGACTTCATTAGAGCTTCTTTCGTTTTATTGCGGTCCTTCATAAAAGAAATCCCCGTAAGAATAATGGCTAATGTGTAAAGGATCACGCCATTAATCATGGTCGGAATCCTTTAAGTCCTTATATTTGTCTATGAAAAAGGATAAGTTCTTCATTTTTTCTTCAATATCCATTTGAAAATCTGCCAATTGTTCCTTTCCGGCAGGCGTAATTTTGTACATCTTTCTCGGTTTGTCTTGATGATCTGTACTTACGTAAGATTCGATTGCACCTTCGTTTTCTAATTTCTTTAGCGTACGATATAAAATGGCGCTATCGATTGGATTGACGGGAAGTTCTTCTTCGCACTTTTGCAGTAATTGCCCGCCATAGTTATCACCCGCAGCTAAAAATAACAAAAGAAATGCACCTGTATGTCTTCCTGTATGTTTCATGGATATACCTCCTTGAATGAATTAGGATTTATACTGTTAATGACAGTATACTGTTGTTAACAGTATATGGTGCATGAAGTGCTATGTCAATTTTAAAATGTGCGAATTTCGAGGGAGAATTACAAGGATACTATTCTCTAACTATTAACGTTGATAAACTATTAATGAGAAGGGTTGTACATCAAAAAACACAAAAAAAAGACACTCTCAAGAGTGCCTCTTATTAGCAGCCGAATCCGCCGCCCCAACAGCTAGCGCCAACGATGATTAATAAGATAAAGAGTACAACAAGTAAAGCGAATCCGCCGCCGAAACCGCAGCCTCCACCACAAGTACCTCCATAGCCCATATTAACTCCTCCTTCCATAAAGACCATTAATTAATGGATTTAATTTACTTTATGTTTTTACGGATAAACTTGAGCAGGTCCTTTTGAAAAATAAAAGGTGCTTAGATTTTATAAGAGTTGACGACCTTATTTTTGTCACGGGTATTATGCTGATGACATATTGTATTTTATTCTGTGTATTGGGGGAAGGAGGATCTTTATGGCCAATTCTGAAATGATTTTACGATTACTTACAGATTTAAAGATTGAACAGCAAGCTTTAAAAGAGCAGTTGGAAAAAATACAAACAGCTGTAATTGCTCTTGAAGAAAAATCAGCGATTGTGGAAGAGAAACCAACGACTATTGAAGAAAAACCAGCTGTTGCTGCTGCAAAGCAAAGAGCTCATTCTGGACACCCAACATCTTTTCGTGCTTGGAGAGCATCTGCTCAAAGGAATTCATAAAAATATAAGAAAAGAAGACATCTAGTAAGATGTCTTCTTTTACTTGTACAATCCAAATGAGTTAAGAAGGTATATATCCATATTGCTTTAAAAATAAGAAGAAAATAACGATTGTCGACTCCTTTTTTAGTATAGCATGTAATGATAAGATTTTTTTATGTAATATTGCATATATATAGATTAAATGATGTTAATCTTATATATTTTAGTTGTCTGTTATTTGTTTTAATTCATTTACTTATATTATTTTTTGAGCGCCCCATTGATGGGGCCTTTTTTTATAATTGTTTTAAAGCGGAAACCCCTGAAGCATCATAAGGGGTTTCATGACTAGATAAATGATTATTGGTGCTTAATGAGATGAAGTTCAGGATATTGCGTCTGAATTTCTTCTAAATGGATTACTATTTGTTTTTAAGCTGTTCCCCATAAGTGATAAACCATGCCGATAACAAAAAATGCTAGTCCTACAAACAAAACAATTAAAGCAAGCATTCCGTTTTTATTATGTTCCATACAGTCAGCTCCTTTTTTTATGTACATACAAAAAGCCCTTAGTCGTAATTATGGCTAAAGGTTCCATTTCTCATACTTTTTAGTTTTTAAAGAAAAGGTACCTTATGGTGTCTTTTCTTTAAGGGGCATGGTAACGATTAGATTTTCTGGTTATAAAATAAAACAGGCTCCATAAAGGAGCGACCTTATTACGGACATAGTATTCTACTTTTTTTCTTCTTTGTAATTCAATGCAATCTCTACTATTTCTTCAGGTGTTAAGTCTCTAAAATCCCAAAAGATTAAGTCACTTGGAGCTGGGTGGGGTACATTCTCTTTTAAGATATCAATATACTTACTACCTAACTCATCTGGCAATTTAGGATCACATATTTGCTCTACAAGTTTAATAAGCTCTTCTTTAGTCATTTTACTATTCATGTTATATTCCTCCTATCATTTATAGCCCTTTTTTCCAAAAATGGTAAGATGGATCTAATATTGTTTGATGAATCTTAGGAGATACAATGATTAAGTTATCAAGGTTATAGACATCTCCACTTTTATTAATAGGCTGTTTCGGATGTAGTATATATTTATTATGGTTACCACAATGTTCTGTTATTGGTGAGTAAGGTGCCTTACCTTTTTTCATAAGTTTTATATTCATAGAACTAAATTCTTTAGCATAGCTCGAATCAGAAAGTGTTTTCCAAAATTCTTCTCGAACTTCTTGCGGAATAATACCAATAGCACCATCATTATACATTAACTTCTTTTGGGTACCTAAACTTCGTTCGAGGTTAAAACTTGAGGTCACTGTACCTGATGTCTTTCTTTTTACTGCACTTGAAGTTTTTGCAAACATAATGGAGGGCTTGTTTGGGGAGAAGGAACAGCTTAGAGCAGTATTAACAAAAGGTAAACAACTAGCAGGAGAATATGAAGAATGAAATAGGCAATATAATAGGGCAAAGAGACCTATTCTTTTAAGTGGAGCCTTACTAGTAATCGTTTTAGTTATTTTAGAAATAATTGTTATATCACTAAAATAAATTATATCTATGACTCTTATATTAAAAGAACTTTTTATAACTAATACAGGTCAATGGCCTATGCTGATAGGAATTAACGTAATCATAGCATTAATTCTTTTGCTTTTTCCAATTACTAAACAAGTCACTAAAATTTATGTTTATTTCATAGGCAAGTGCTTTTTATTAAATAAACAAAAAAGACTAAAGAAAGAAATGTCACATAAGTTGGATCAATTTATTCATTCTACACAATTACCTCAATTATTTTGCGAAACTAAAATAATTGATAAATTTATGGAGTATTTAGATACATATCAAGCTGATAGTCTAAAGGAATGTGTAAAGCTTTATAAAGAAGAGGAAAGACATGATAAAATATTAGAGGGAATAGGAAATCTAAAAAAAGAAATGTCTGCCGTCGGCGAAAAAGTATCCGATGTTAGTGATAGAATATAAATAATCTTTTTTTATGCAAAAATAAAAAAAAGACACCCATATAAGAGTGTCTTTTCCGATAGTTTGTTTAGCAGAAACAAGAAGCTCCAACGATGATTAATAAAATAAACAATACAACTAATAGTGCAAATCCTCCAGAAAAACCGCAGCTTCCGCCGCAACTACCACCAAATCCCATAATAGTTCCTCCTTTAATAAGAGGGGAAAACAAAGGGTCACTCGTGTTTTTTAACGGATTCTATTTACTTTATGTTTTGACGCATAAACGTGAGCAGGTCCTTTTGAAAATAAAAAAGACACCTTGAGGTGCCTTTATCCCGCTTTAATGGGCAGTAAGACCCCCACCTCAAAATTCAGCGAAAGCAAAGAATTTAGGTGGGGGATCAACTGCCCATAAAAGTCCGATTGGTGAGGGCTAATAATCAGTGGGGGATGAAGAAAACCCCCACTGATTAAAGTTTCACTTTATGTAATTAATATTCGTTAGCATAAAATTCTTTTATTAATTTTATTTCATTTGTATCCGGGTCAAACTTAAATATTTTAATTTGATTCGACTCGTCTTTATAGGCAAATGTATTATCACCAACTTGGGTCATATTGCTAATGTTTAAGGTAGGATCACTACCATGGTCAGTGATTTCCACAGTTTTCTCACGATCCCAAAACGCGATGACAATGATCAAGATGATGAGGCATATACGTATGAAACGTAGTTCTCTTGCAACAGGATGTTCCATTTGATGGTCTCCTTTGTCATGTAATAGATTTTGTGTGTAAAAGAGAGAATCCTTACGAATAGAATATAAATAAAAAAGACACTGTAAAAAGTGTCTTTTTTATTTGAGTTATGCGCATTGCTTAATAAGACGCTAGTTCCTCAATCGGAATATGAGTAACTATGTAGGGTAATTTCATTATAACATTTTAACCAGTAATGGGTCTATATGGAATTTTTGTAATGATTATGTTTATTTATTCAGAATGATAGATGTATCATTCTGAATTTGATCTATTAAAAGCAGTGGAAAAGGCAAAGGGCATACTTTATTCCGTGTTATAGGAATGTATAGAGATAGATTTCCCTTTACACGAACATAAAGGTATAATATAGTTTAGTTAAGTGAACTAAACTATTAAAACCGAAATAACAGCATGGAGGAAGAACGCTATGACTAAATCGTATAAAGAAGTAATTAATGAAATGAATCGAGCCTACACGGAACTCTACATTTTACTATTTCAAGATTTAAAGGATGAGTTCGGTCTTACTGGGCAGCAAGAGAGCATGCTATTTCATATTCATTTAAATGAAAACACGACAGCAAATCACATTGCGACTACTTTTAATATAACGAAAAGTGCCGTGAGCCAAGTTTTATCGAAATTGGAAAAACAGAAGATGATTTCGAAACAAGTTAATCCTAACAATAAAAGGGAGTATTTCCTTACACTTGGTCCAAACGGTAGTAAGTATATAGAGCAATTGGCAAAGTTAGATGATGTATTAATTGAAAAATACTTCTCAAAAATTGATATCAATGCCTTAGAGCAAATGACGGATACGTTAACGAAAATAAATAAAGTGATATTGGAAGAAAAACAGAAGGATCTTGAGTCTAATGAGTAAGAAGCAAGATGAAGCAATTAGTAGAAAGGAGGAGAAGCGTGTGATGAGTTACATACCAAATATGATTACGATAGCAAATTTTGTGTGTGGGCTTTTGGCTATTCACGCTGTTTTCGTTCACGATATGTATGGTGCAGTTATGTTCATTATTACAGGTATGGTATTTGATCTGTTTGATGGTATGGTCGCTCGGAAACTAGATTCTGTTTCGGAAATGGGCGGTGAATTAGATTCATTTGCGGATTTAGTGACCTTCGGTGTGGCACCGTCTATTCTTGCATATAGTGTCGCTTTAAAAGATTTGCAGTTTATTGGGATGATATGTGCCCTTGCGTATAGTATTTGCGGAATGCTGCGGCTTGCGAGATTTAATACACAACAAAGCAAACTCCCAACATTCATCGGAATGCCCATTCCATTTGCGGCAATGTGTCTCCTCATTTTATGCCTCCTACATAATCCAGTTTCCGTGGCATTGGGCACATGCGTACTCGCTTATTTAATGGTGAGCAAAATCAAATTCCCCCATTTTAAAAAGGATATATCGGAAAGCTTGAAGTCCGAAAGATGGGATTAATAGGAAAGATAAGGAGCATAACATGATTCGTATGGCATTAAGATCATTCAACATACAAATATATTGTTTACTAGGCGTGATGTTATTGGGATGGTTGATGACACCTTTCTCAGCCCAGTTTGTAGGGATAAGCGTTGGCCTTTTAGTTAGTATGTACTGCGCCTGGATCTTAGGAAGGCGTATTGAAAAGTTCGGAAATAGCATCGTAAAAAAAGAAAAAGCACCAATGCTTGGCATGATGAATCGGTTTGCAGCCGCCATACTCGGTGCGATTATTATGTATGAAATTGAACACCGTGAGTACATGTGGACATTTGCAGCTGGAATTATGGGTGGGTATTTCTTAATTATTATTAATTTAGGTTATTACAGTATGAGGGATGAGAAGAAATAAAGTGCTGTGTAAATCACTAATTTGGATGTGAAAACTTTCCTTTATAGAGAGCTTTTTATTACAAAGAAAAGACACCCATATAAGAGTGTCTTTTCCGATAGTTTTTTAGCAGAAGCAAGAAGCTCCAACAATGATCAATAAAATAAACAATACAACTAGTAAAGCAAAGCCGCCGCCACAATTACTACTACAACTACCACCAAATCCCATAATAGTTCCTCCTTTAATAAGAGGGGAAAACAAGGGGTCACTCATGTATTTTAATGGATTCAACTTACTTTATGTTTTTTACACAATAATTGAGCAGGTCCTTTTGAAAATATAGAAAAGACACCCTAAGGTGCCTTTCTCCGACTTGAACCATCTTAATTTTAATAATATTGGACTCCCGTCCGAATATTATTTTACCATGTTAAGTTGTTTTTGGAAATATTTCATATCGATAATTGCAATACACATTTTAGTTTTTGAATGATGTATCTGTCTAAACGTTGAAATTAATAAAGGAACGACATACTTGAGGGTTTTTATGAGTGATTACAATCATACCATTAAAAAGAGCCCCATAAATGATAAACCATTCCACTAACAAAAAACACTAATCCTAAAAATAAAACAATTAAAGCAAGTATTCCATTTTGATTATGTTCCATAAAATTAGCTCCTTTTAGATTTATTTTTATATACAAAAAAGCCTTTAGTCGTAATTATGGCTAAAGGCTTTGAGCATTATACTTTTTAGTTAATAAAATCTTATAAGAAGAATTTATAATGTTTTTTATCGAATTTGGAACTGAAAATGTACTAGCTTGATAATGAAGCCTGGCTATTAGAATTGAAAAATTTTAGTTTTATTATAATTAATAGAAATGAGAGTAGTGTGAATATAAATCCGCTCCAAATAAGCTGGTGAATACCTAAGTTTGAAATGAACCAGCCTCCAATAGTGGTTCCTAAAGTAATTCCGAGATTTGAGAACGAAACGAATAGACTGTTACCAAATTCGGGTGCTTCTTTAGCTTCACTTATTAACCATGTTTGACCAACAATTAATCCACCAGCATGTACGATTCCCCAAATGAATACTATAAAAATCATTGGAACAAGGTAGGAACCTAAATAATAAACCAATATGTAAACAATAGAATATAGAATAGGGAATGATATTACAGTGTTTATTATGCTTTTTTGCAGAAGACCACCAAATAAATGATTACCTAAAATCATAACTATACCAAATATGAATAGCATGATACTGATGAGAGATCCATTCATGGAAGTTACTTTTGCAAGGTACTCAGCGAAGTAGCTGTATACGGAAAACATGGCTGCAAAAAGGAATGTGACGGTTAAAATATTTAACCATAATCCTGGTTTGCCGAGTATACGAATTTGTTTGCCGAAAGACATTTTTTCTTTAACAGGCATAGAAGGAAGTAGGAGTAGTATTCCAATGAATGCAACAGTGTTAACGAATGCTCCGAATAAGAAAGCCATTTCGAGTGAAAATTGGTCTGCAAGGTAAGAGGTTAGTGGTACACCTAAAGCAAAGCCAACAGTAATTCCCATGAAAACTTTTGTAACTGCTTGACCGCTCTTTTCTGGAGGGACAAGTTTAGCAGCTGTTACAAGAGCGATTGAAAAGAAGAGTGGATGAAGCGCTGCCGGTAAAATACGAAAAATAAGCATGATTTCAAATTGTGTTGTATAAGCGTAGATTAAATTTGAAATAACAAATATGAAAATTGCTGTTAATAAAATTATTTTGCGATTCATACTAGAGACGAGCAGAATTAAAAATGGACCAGAAATAGCAACAACTAGTGCAAATATACTTACTAAAAATCCAGCTTGTGTAGTTGAAATTCCGAATTTTTCAGTGATTTGTGGTAATACGCCGACAATACCCATCTCGGTAGTAATAATTCCGAACACACCTATTGCGAGTGTCAGAATAAGTAAAGGATTTACTTTTTTCATTTATAAAACTCTCCATTCGTATCAGTATTTTGAAAATAAATTCATTAACAAAGAAGCATTATTATAAGCATGATTGGATGCCGATATTATCAGGAGTATGTAATTTGAAATACAATAACAGATATCTAAATAACTAGATATGATATGTTAAAAAAATTTCTCCTTTCGATGTTTCTTGCTTTTATAGGCAGTGCAATTTATACAAAAGTCATTGGATACCTGTAAAAAAGCAGAATGTGTGAAAGTTAATAATCAATTAGTATGCTGATTGATTATTAGCTTTCATTTTATAATTCGTTTTGGACGTATTCAGAAAACTCTCGTATTGTTTTTTCATTTCGACGATAGTAGGTCCATTTTCCAATTCGGTCAGACTCTAGTAGGCCTGCTTTTTTCATAGTTAATAAATAACTAGAAATAACCGATTGGGCTAAGCCAGTTTTAAGTTGGATATCTCCTACACATACGCCAACTTGAAAGTTAAGGTCTTGTTCTAGATAAGGTTTTTCATCGAAATGGTTTTCTGGATTTTTCAACCATGATAAAATTTGACATCTTGTTTCATTTGACAATGCTTTATAAATTAATAAAGGTTCCATAAGGATATTATATCTACTTTTATAGATTTGTAAATGGGTTTTAGTGATTTTAAGGGAAGAAGGTATAGTTAATCCCCTTGAATAGTAATAAGGTGCTCTTGATCTGTACCCTTTGTAAAGGACATTTTTAAAAAAGTTAGGCAACCTAAAAAAGATGATTTCTGTATGCAAACAGGAGTCATCTTCTTTAAATTCTATTGATAGCAAGAGTGATTATAGTACGTCATATATTTCTTAATTTCATGTGTTAACTGAACAAACGATTCACATGATTTTATATATGCTTCATCGGTTAAAGTATTACGAGGATTACGTGCAAAAACGATAATATTGTTACGTTTAAGCATGTTGTTGCCTAGCTATCAATGGCGGATTCCTAAGAAGAGTAATAATAAAACCCAACTGAAGATTTAAGAAAAATTTTATGTTTATCCCACTTTTTATTTTAAAAGTTTTTCCTATCCTATAAACAACAAAGTCATAGATGAAAATGTAAAGTTAGGGGATTCTACATGCATACAGAAGTTTTGATGAGTTATTTGTATACTTATTTTTTTACTATTATTTTTTGTATTGTGTTTCAAATTGGATGTTATTTTAAAGCGAAAAACAATATATCTATTCGGCATTTTCTATGGGTGTATGTTTTTCTGTTTTACCTTTCGCTCGTGTATAAGGTGACGCAAATCGCGACTGTATGGGATATAAGTAGATATGAAACGTGGATTCGTGTCAGTCAAATTAACTTGACTCTATTTGATACGGCAGGTAGTACTACGTATCTTTTGAACATTGTACTGTTTATGCCATTCGGTTTTTTATTACCGACTATTTGGCCAAAGTTTAGAAAAATGAAAAACACCGTATGTGCGGGATTCTTTTTTTCATTGGCAATTGAGTTAAATCAATTACTAAATAATAGAATTACAGATATTGATGATTTATTTACGAATACCCTCGGGGCGATTATTGGGTATGTATTATATAAAGTATTATATACAGCATTATTTAAAATGATATTAAGAAGAGAGGGAAAAAAGCTGGATACGAACTCTTCTTTAGTTATAAAATACGAAGCTGTTTTTTGTTTAGTGTGTTCATTTGTAGGTGCGATGTTCATTTATTATCCTGGAGACCTGTAAGCTACAATCTCGTTTATAAAAACAATGTATTGAATAAATCAGTAAAGAATGCTTTTCTATTTTTCCCTAGAATGAACAGTAATGTATAATCTAATTACTTAATGTAATAAGGAGGCAGTAAAATTTGAACAGGAAAATTTGGTTTGTATTTACTTTTTTTGCTCTTTTAGTAACTGGCTATGTTGTTGTCCAATATTTTATTATGGATGGATTTCAAACAGGGCTTGTAAAAGCGAAGCTTATGTTTGGATCTAAATTAAGTGCGTTCTGGTATATGATGCTATTTATACATATTACAACTAGTATAGTAGCATTAGTAACTGGCCCTTTTACATTATCCACTAAATTTAGAGAAAAGAATATCAACCGTCATCGAATAGTTGGGAAAATCTATATGGTTGGTATATTATTAGGAGGCGTTTCTGGACTGTACCTATCCTTTTATGCTACGGGAGGGTTGGTAGCGAAGTTAGGTTTCGGTTTGTTATCCATATTTTGGCTAACATCAGCATATCAAGCATTAAATAGAGTTAAGAATAAAAAAATTAAAGACCATCGGAATTGGATGATTAGAAATTATTCTTTAACCTTTGGAGCAGTTACATTAAGAATTTGGCTACCGTTGTTTATCGTTCTATTTGGAATAGAGCGGTTTGAACTTAGTTACGCTATTATTGCTTGGTTAGCGTGGGTACCCAATTTAATTGTTGCAGAATTATTCATAAGAAAAAGACTTAATAAAGGAAAGTACCAGGGAAATGAGGATTTACATTTTTAATGTAAATTTGCTGTCATATTGAGGGCAGAATTTTTTTATAGCTGAATTTCGTACAAAAATAGGATGGCCAATTGAAGTCATCCTATTTGTATTACCAACTAGCAGTTTCCGTACGTTCTTTCAACCACTTCACCCAATCCAAATCCTCCACCTTAAGCAAACTGAGCGAAACACCCTTCATATCTAAAGAAGTTAGTAGCGTACCAACTTTTACGAATGTAATATGTAAGCCTTCCAGCTCACATAAACGGCGAATATCATTTGCGAAAATGTATTGTTCCATTAGTGGAGTTGCACCTAATCCGTTAATGAGAATAGCAAAGTTGTCACCTTTTCTCCAGCGGTAAATGCTTTTTAGTTTGTTCATTAGTTCGATCGCTAATATTTCAGAAGAAGATAGCGCTTCTTTACGGTATCCTTTTTCTCCGTGAATGCCGACGCCGTAAAAGACTTCGTCGTCGTTTAATGTGAATGAAGCTTTTCCTTTCACTGGGTCGTTTGCAGGTGAAAGGGCGACTCCTAATGTGTGTAAGTTTTCGGTGATAGAACGGCCAAGTGTTGTTAGTTCTTCTAAAGAATGTCCGCTCTCAGCAGCCGCACCAAGTATTTTTTGAACGAAAACAGTACCAGCGACGCCGCGTCTTCTTTTATTAAAAGAAGCATCATCTTCAATTGAAACGTCATCATTTACGATGATATGGTCAATTTTTCTTCCTTCTTCTTTAGCAATTTGTTCAGCCGCAAGAAAGTTTGCTACGTCATCTTTAAAGTTTTTGATGATGAATAAAATACTTTTATTTTTTGGCATGAGGCGAGTTGCCGCAATAATTTGTTCCACTGTAGGCGGAGTGAAAATACTGCCGTTTACTGCCGCAGTAAGCATACCTTTTCCTACATAACCAATATCAGCAGGTTCATGTCCGCTACCACCGCCGCTTATGATAACAACGTTTTGCTTCAGTTTTTCTATATCTTTTACATAAATGATGTTATTTGTTTCGTCGTAATTTACTTTGTCGTTATGTTCAAAATAAAAACCATGCATCATATCTTGAACGATATTTTGTA
Source organism: Bacillus sp. N5-665 (assembly GCF_022637375.2). Taxonomy (NCBI): domain Bacteria; kingdom Bacillati; phylum Bacillota; class Bacilli; order Caryophanales; family Bacillaceae; genus Bacillus; species Bacillus sp. N5-665. The sequence continues at coordinate 4,557,627 of NZ_CP093325.1, read as the reverse complement.
CATCATTCATAATCTTTTTCATTGCTTTTGCCACCCTTTAATTACTTTGCTGATTGCTCCAGTAATAGTAGTAATTGATTGTTTATCATATTTTTCATGAGAGAAGACATAATGGAAGGATCTACTTCGCATTTGCTTTCAATCCAATCTTTTATCGTTCCAACGAAGCCGTGACTATAAAAGGAGGCAATCGTATTTTTCGTCTCATCAGATAGGCTGAATCCACAGCTCACAGATAGTTCATCAATAATCTTCATATATAGGTTTTTCGTATGCTCAAATAAATAGTGATTAAACGAGTTTTGTTCAATGACCTTAAAAGCATTTCGGTAAAATTTTTGATTTTCATAAAAGTAATCAAATAATAAATCGAAAATGTTTTCCCACGTTTCATAGTCGAGAAAGTCGATAATATTCTCTTTCGTTTCTTCTCTATAAATCCAGCTTAATAGTTCAAATTTATCTTTAAAATGATAATAAAAAGTTTGCCTACGCATTTGACAGTGTAACATAATATCGCTCACTGATATTTTATGAAATGACTCTGTTTCCATTAAATACTTCAATGAGTTCGCGATTATCTTTTTAGAAATTATAGAAGAGGTCATCTGAATCATCCCTAGAATGTTAGTAATATAAAAATCCTACCTACAAATGAGAGCGGTGTCTTTAGACAGATTGTCCATTTTGTCCGTTTACTATAAAACGCTTTCATTTTAACATGGATAGTAAGAAGAAGATTTCAAATATATCACAATATATTAAAGGAATTGAGGGAGAATCACAATGAAAAAGATTATAAATAAACCAGAAACATTAGTAATGGAAATGTGTAACGGAATGGTTATGGCTCATCCAGAGCTTGAGCTTTTGAAAAAATATAAAGTCATTAAGAAGAAAGAAATGAACGAAAATAAAGTAACGTTAATTAGTGGTGGCGGTAGTGGTCATGAGCCGGCGCATGCAGGACTAGTCGGAAAAGGAATGTTAGATGCGGCAGTGTGCGGAGATGTGTTTGCTTCGCCTTCACAAATTCAGGTATATCAAGCAATTAAAGAAACAGCTAGTAAAAAAGGAACGTTATTAATTATTAAAAATTACAGCGGCGATATTATGAATTTCAAAAACGGTGCGCATTTAGCGACAGAAGATGGAATTGAAGTCGACTACGTAAAAGTGGACGATGATATTGCGGTAGAAGATAGCTTGTATACAGTAGGACGCCGCGGCGTTGCGGGCGTTATTCTCGTTCATAAAATTGCCGGCGCAGCAGCGGAAGCAGGTATGGATTTAGGTGCGGTGAAAGCTGTCGCGGAAAAAGCAGCGGCTAACGTGCGCACAATCGGTTTAGCGTTAACGTCTTGTACAGTTCCAGCGAGCGGATCACCTACTTTCACACTTGCAGAAGATGAAATGGAATACGGCGTAGGTATTCACGGTGAACCAGGAATTAAGCGTGAAAAAATGTTGTCAGCAGATGAACTAGCGAACCGTATGACAAACGATCTTGTAAAAGATTTAGGAGTAAAAGATGGCGAAGAAATTGCGCTTCTAGTTAACGGTTTTGGCGGAACACCACTGCAAGAACTTTACTTATTTAACAACGCAGTGACGCGAGAACTAGCTGCTAGAAACATTACAATTAATAGAGTATTTGTCGGTAACTATATGACGAGTATCGATATGGCTGGTATGTCTTTAACAGTAATGAAATTAGATGATGAGCTAAAAACATTAATATCGAAAGAGTGTAATACACCAGCGTTTAAAGTAGATGGACCAGTTGAAAGTGTCGAGTACATGAATGTGCTTGAAGGAGCAGAAGAGAAGGAAGTTTCCTTTGAAATAGAAACAGCGGAAGAGCACGCTGTTATAAACGATAATGTCATTACATTAAACAACATGATCTATCTCGTTGATAAAATGAGCGACATTATTATTAAAAATGAAGTGCCGTTCTGTGAGTTAGACACGCACGCTGGTGACGGCGACTTCGGAATGAGTGTGGCAAAAGGATTTAAGCAATTAAAACGTGAGTGGCATTCTATTGTAGATCAAGAGAACGTAACGATCGGATCATTCCTTGACGGTTGTTCGATGATTATTATGGAACATTGCGGCGGCGCATCTGGTCCAATTTGGGGCGGTGCATTCCGCGCAGCTAGTAAAGCAGCTGGCGAAAAATGTGAGTTAACAGTGAAAGAATTCGCTGAAATGTTACAAGCGGCACTGCAAGGTATACAATCTATCGGTGAAAGATCATTCGGTAGAGGAGCGGTAGTTGGTGATAAAACACTTGTTGACGCACTTGCTCCATGTGTAGATTCTTGGTTAGACAGCGCTTCAAACGAAGTAGACATGAAAACTGCCTTTAAAAAAGGTGCAGAAGCAGCGGTTAAAGGAGCAGAGTACACGAAAGAAATCGTAGCTCGCATGGGCCGCGCTGGTACAGTTGGCGAAAGAAGCTTAGGATATCCTGATGCAGGTGCGCATGCACTTGGAGTTATCTTTACGGAGATTGCGGGTAGTTTGAAATAGGAATTAGAAGATCCCCTCTGCCTTATGGTGGAGGGGATCTTTATTGATAACCATCATTCTTCCAGTGAAAACTTTTATTTGTTAGCCAATCTAGAAGCAGCCTCTTCAACTTCTTTATAGGCATTTTGTAATACTTCATTTGGATCTAGTAATGCTGTTCCTTGTGCACGAACGATTTGATAATCTTCAATACCAAGGAAGTTAAACATTGCTTTTAGATATTTATGAGAGTATTCCACTTCTGTATACCAATCATCATTTGTATAGATTCCTCCACTTGCTTGTATAACAAGCATTCTTCTTCCATCTTTAAGTAGTCCTACTGATCCGGTTTCAGTATATTTAAATGTTTCACGTGCAATCATAATATTGTCCATGTAATCTTTTAACTTTGATGGAATATTAAAATTGTGCAAAGGTAATACGATAACATACGTATTTGCACTTTTAAATTGTTGTAAAATTTCGGACATACGCTCCGTTACTTTTTGTTCTTCACCAGTTAACTCTTGTTCAGTTCCTTGTTTTTCCCATGCACTTAAAACAGTTTTATCTATCATTGGTACTACATCATCGTATAAATTAATCTGTTCAATCGTTTCATTATTAGGAATTAATTCTTTATAAGATACTAAAAAGTGGTTAAGAACCTTAATGCTGACTGATGATGTATCATCCACTTTCGGATGTGCGTTTATAATAAGTGTTTTGTTCATTTGTATTTCCCCTTTTTAAAAGTTTTTACGTTTTAATTGTCGACAATGTTAATCGTCGATTAACATTGTCTTTAATATAATCTCTGAAATTATTTTTGTCAAATGAAATACATACTATTCTAAAAGAGCCTTTTTTTATTTGACTAAAATTCTAAATGGTCCTAAGATACAATTTGATAACCCTTAAAATAAAAAGCAGGTGATTTGTATATGCAATATAGTGTTGGGGTTGAATATGCCTTGCATTGCCTAGTTTATTTAATCAATGCTCCTTCCAAGGAAAGTGTTGGAATAAAAGATTTGGCAGAGTTTCAAGGACTTTCTGAAACATTTCTTTCAAAAGTTTTCGGTAAATTATCTAAAGCTGACATTGTGAATTCTGTCCCAGGTGTAAAAGGAGGATACAGGTTAGCTAAGTCTCCAGAAGATATTTCTTTTTGGGATGTAATAGAAGCCGTCGAAGGCCCAAAACCTATTTTTCAATGTAAAAATATTGTACAAAATGGTCTACTATATCGAGACGACGCTTGTAATTCTTGTGAGCCTAGCAATTCTTCTTGTACAATTAACTTAGTAATGCTTGAAGCAGAAGAACACATGCGTGAGTTTCTTCGTAAAAAGACTCTTGCATGGTTAGATAAAGAACTTGATATTGTTTTACCTGAAAAGATAAGGGTAGATACTCGTGAATACTTCAAACAAAAAAACTCTAACTAAATCGCCATGACGAATTAGTTAGAGTTTTTTTGTTTTTTAACATTAATTCCATCATGTGAGTACTTCATCACAAATTCCTTCTTTAAATATCACATTTAATTAACTCATAAAGTTTCAAATTGATTAACATTGAAATTCTAAAAAATACAATTTTATTTTCGTAAAAAGTAAATGAATTTATGTGTTCAGATATTTTAAACATAGTGAAAAAGGAGCAGAGTACACGAAAGAAATCGTAGCTCGCATGGGCCGCGCCGGTACAGTTGGTGAAAGAAGCTTAGGATATCCAGATGCAGGTGCGCATGCGCTTGGAGTTATCTTTACGGAGATTGCGGGTAGTTTGAAATAGGAATGTGAAGATCCCCTCTGCCTTGTGGTGGAGGGGATTTTTATAGTTGATATGTAGAACATTTCTTTCGGTGCTCTCTCTGTAAAATATGAGTTTGTTAATATTTTTGATAAAATCTTATTTCAAAACTACAACTAATATTTCTCAACATTAATATATTGAAAATAGTTAGAATATTTAAGATAATCATTTATGAAGCAATATATTATAAAAAAGGGGGAATTTATTTTGTTACGTCGCTTATCTATTTGTACTTTATTAACAGCTTTTATGTTTACTTTGTTTACATTTAACGGCTCTGCTTTTGCGGCTACGAATACTACTGAAAATAAAACTGTAGTAGCAGCTTGTGCAAAGGGAGGTACGGTAGGTGTATATGGTGCAAAGATGCGCAGTGGTTACACTGTTGGATCACCTGTCTTACATACATTTAATGATGGTGCGAAAATTACTGGAACATGGGTAACTGGTGAATATGTTCAAGGTCATTACAGTAATTCTAAACAGTGGTTAAAAGTTACATATAAAGGGATGACAGGTTATGTATCCCATACAACATTATATAACGTTTGCTCATAAAACTATGTACTATAATAGCTTTTGATGTATTGAGCTAATCTCTTCTAGGGATTAGTTCTTTTTTGTCTCCTAGTTTTTAATGGGGCATTTTTTGAAAAAAACCAACGATTCATTAAATCGATGGTTTTATGTTTATATATTATTCATTTGTATCTATATCAAATTTTTCATTGTTTTTTGCTTATTTGAGACTTAGTTTTTTTGTGATTGCAACTTATCGATTTTCCAGCGTGCTCCTAGAGGATCTAAAGAGCTTTCAATATAAAACATATATTCATCTGCGATACTTGGTACTTCAAAAGCTATTTTCAATTCTACCGTTTCATTTGGTGTAACTTGTATACCAGAAGGGTTTTGATCAAGCACCTTTCCTTCATAGGCCTTTCCGGCTTTTTCATCTTTTAAGTTATATTTTAATTCTGATAGTCCAATCGTTTGACCTCGTACATTTTTTACAGAGACATTAACAACGACGGAATCGTTACTAGCATTTAAATATGCATTTTGAACGGCGGTCAAGTAATAGCCTCCCTTAACACTCTCACCAACTAATAAAATACCTTGTTCCAAGCGGGTCATATCTTCTTTTTCTTCAAAATTTATTAATTCTTCATTTTCATTTTTTGCGGTTGGTTCTTCTATTGGACCATTTTCAACGGCACTATCTTTTTTATCTTGTGTGCAAGCAGCCGTAAAACTGACTAATACTAGAATTAAAGTAAGTAATATGAATGATTTTCTCATAAAATTAATCTGTCTCCTTAAGTTTCTCAATTTTGTGCAACTATACATATAAGATTAACATAATGTCTCATTATTGGCTCAAAATAGGGAATCTTTTAGACACCTTATTCTTTTACTTTTACTATACATTCGATTGGGTCTCACGATATTTGTTAATCTTGTAAATCATTGTCTTAGTAATACCGAGGGTTATTATAAATATATTAATCATATAATTTGTCCCTATCAAAATGAACGTTTCTTGCATCTAATATATTGTAAATATATTTTATTTTGAAAGGATGTGATTATATGGCTCATAAATCTACTGGAGTGTTTCGAGTTCCAGTTTCTGAAAATGGGATTATTCCAACTGCTCTCAACATTATGTTAAACAATGATTCACGCTGTCATACTAGTAATGTAACGGTAACTGTTAAGAGAAGTCGAAACATTTCTTTCCCAACTCAAAATGAATTAGTTGAAATTTCTCGTACTTTTGTTTCTTTAGAACCAAACAGAACGACTAAGATTGTATTGTTTACTCCAGAATTCCAAATAGAAGATTTTCTTGATGTTATCATTAGTGGGAATAAAGATGATGTTAAGGATGTTCTTGTATATTCTTTCTTAGCAGATTCAGCAGGTCACAATCTGCCATCTACTGTTTTTAGAAATGCAGAATACACTTTTGCTTGCTGACACCGTGATGATGTATTCTTTACTGTCATATATTTGAAGGGAAATGTTAAATAGGATTCGATTTAACTTTTATTTGGGTTCTCCAAAGAAGTCTGCTTTAGCTAAATAAACAAGGAACCGACTAATGGGTTCCTTGTTTATTTGCATTTAACATGAAATTTCGTGTCTATTATTCCGAAAGCAACTTTACAGAGGAACAGATTTTTCCTAGTGAAGCAGCACCTATAGATGAAAGTACCCAATATTCCAATTCTAAAGGTAGGCGAAATGCTTGAACGTTACCATCATTAATAACCATCTTCATAATATGTAATTAGTATTATTTTATTCTTTAAATATTTCCGGCTTCTCCACTCTAAATGATTTCACCTCACCACATTCTAAACAAAATGTAGTTAATAGTTTGGAACGTTTCCCCACTGAAAAGAGCCTACTAGAATCATCTTCACAAACATATGCATGATAAGCAGATCCAACTCTTCCTTCTTTAAATGTAGTAGAACCACAATTCTCGCATCGTTTATTTTTCATGCTACTAACACCTCATTTGCTGTGTTTTTAAGATAGAAGTAAAGCAACTTGGTTATACATGATGTTTTCGACATGATACAACATACCCCTTTATATATTCGTAAGTAAAACAACACAATACCCTTATAAATCTCTATAACAATATGATTTTTCATATATCATTTAATGTATATCGGAAAAATAAGTATTAAAGGATTGATTTTTATTATTCTGATGATTATAATAAATGGAAATCAAACAATTCTTATGCTGAGAAGTGGAGGGACGGGCCCTATGAAACTTCGGCAACCTCGTTTTAGACGAAAGGTGCCAAATCCTGCAGGTGAAAAACACCTGAAAGATAAGAGAGGTTCACTTAGTCAAGAAGGCTACTCTTATTTCGATAAGAGTAGCTTTTTTTATGGTTAAAAGTTAAAGGGGGAATAGGTAGTGGAGTACGGTTTTTGGTTGCCGATTTTTGGGGGATGGCTTCGAAATGTAGATGATGAATCTATGCCGCCTACGTTTGAGTATGCAAAACAAACAGCGCAAGCAGCAGAACAATTAGGTTTTTCAACAACACTTATTGCAGAATTAAATTTAAATGATATAAAAGGTGTTTCGGCACCAAGTTTAGAAGCGTGGACAACTGCGGCAGCACTTGCAGCAGTGACGGATAAATTAGAAATTATGACAGCTGTAAGACCTGGTTTCCACAATCCAGCAGTTACAGCGAAAATGGCAGCAAATATTGATCAATTAAGTAATGGTCGTTTTACATTGAATGTAGTTTCGGCATGGTGGGAAGAAGAAGCGAGACAGTACGGCGGGGTATTTACTGCACATGATGAAAGATATGATCGCACAGAGGAATTTGTAACAGTTTTGAAAGAGCTTTGGAAAGAAGAAGAGTTTTCTTATAAAGGGAAGTTTTATGAGCTTCATCATACACATTTAAGTCCAAAACCTGTGCAGAAACAAGGCATTAAGCTTTATGCAGGTGGTGAGAGTGAGCGAGGAAAAGAGGTCATTGTCAACCACGCGGATGCATATGTAATGCACGGGGGAACAGTGGAAGAAGTATCTGTGAAAATAGAAGATATGAAGAATCGTAGAAAGAAAGTTACAGAGGAGCCATTGCAGTCATTCGGGCTTGCGGCTTACGTTATTTGTCGTGATACAGAAGAAGAGGCATTAGAGGAATGGAGACGCATAACGGATGTGAAAGACGATGCTTTAGGTTATGCGGGTTATCAAGACTTTATTAGTAAATCGCATTTGGAACAGCAAGTGAAGCTCAATGATTATTCCGTATCTAATCGCGGGTTACGTCCTAATTTAATCGGAACACCAGAACAAATTGCAGAAAGGATACTTGCTTTTGAAAAAGGGGGTGTTACGTTATTACTTTTACAATTTTCGCCACAGCTTGAAGAGATGAAACGATTTTCTGAAAAAGTAATGCCATTAGTTGAAGCAAAAAGAAAGGAATTGATTACAAATGAGTAAAATTTACATATTACATGAGAATAAGGAATGGACGGATCATTTAGTGAAAAGGTTGGAAGAACTGGAGTTACCGTATGAGGAATGGCTTTTAAATGAAGGAACACTTTCATTAGAACAAGAACCTCCCCAAGGTGTTTTTTATAGCCGCATGAGTGCTTCTTCACATACGAGAGGGCATCGATATGCACCTGAATTGACTGAAGGGGTTCTTGCTTGGTTAGAGGGATACGGGCGAACAGTATTTAATGGGTCTCGTGCATTACGCCTTGAAGTAAGTAAATTAAATCAATATGCAGCATTAAGAAAATTTGGGATACAAGTGTCGAAAACAATTGGTGCTGTTGGCCGTGATCATATAGTAAAAGCAGCAAAGGATTTAGGGGAAGTACCGTTTATTACAAAGCATAACCGTGCAGGTAAAGGCCTTGGTGTTCAACTGTTTCATTCCATTGATGCTTTAGAACAATATTTGGATGGTCCGACGTTTGAAGAACCCATTGATGGAATTACTTTAATCCAGCAATATATTGAAGCGCCAGAACCATATATTACACGTTGTGAGTTTGTAGGCGGTCAGTTTGTATATGCAGTTAAAGTAGATACATCAGAAGGATTTGAACTTTGTCCAGCAGATGCGTGTTCGATTCAAGATGCTTTTTGCCCAGTAGGAGAAGAGAGTAAGAAAGAGTCATCAACAAAATTTGAAATTATATCGGACTTCCAAGAGCCAATTATTGAACAATACAAAGAGTTTTTGGAAGAAAATGAAATTACCGTTGCTGGTATTGAATTTATTCGCAGTTCGGATGGAACAATTTATACGTATGATATTAATACAAACACAAACTATAATTCTGGCGCAGAGTCTGTAGCAAATCAATTTGGTATGCTTGAGCTTGCTACATTCCTTGGAAGAGAATTAGAAAAGCAAGTAGAGTTAGTTAAATAGTATAGAAGGTTCTAGTGAAAACCTTTGTTAAAGTAATCGTGGTCATATGACCAAGTTTAGGATATCCAGATGCAGGTGTGCATGCGTTTGAAGTGATATTTGCGGAGATTGTGAGTAGTTTGAAATAGGCATAAGAAGATCCCCTCTAGCTTAAACTAGGGGGGATCTTCTTATGCCTATATATATTTCAATAATCGCTTCTATTGTATTGAAATAATGGTATCTACATTAAAAAAACGACTTATAAAAGGACTTATCCAACGTAACATATAAATGTATCGTAAAATTGAATAAGTCTATATTTTGTTTTTAGATAGATATAATTTGAGGGTATTTCGATGATATTTCCTCTAATAGAATTGTGTGATAAGCTGCATATAACTATATATTGTTAGGGCGGGAGGTTGCTATCCTTTCTCTGATTTTATATAAGAAAAAAATTATCTGAGCTTTAATGAAAATGGAGAATATATTATATGATTTTAGGAATTTCATATTTTGATATTTTTTGTACTGTAGTGATTGTCTCGTTTTTCTTGATTTTTTGGAGATTGAACGTATGGTATAACAAAAAACATAATGTTCCTAAGGTTTTTCAATGGTTTCCTAGAAAATGGGGTAAAAGAAAAGTTTCAGAGCATTTATCACAATTAAATGAAAAGCTAGCGGCTGAAGGTAAAGGTATTTGGGTTACAATCTATGCTATAGATTTATACATTGTAACTATTCCCTATACAGTCAAAAAATATAAATCTTAATAAATATATTTAAAGAAAGACCTTTTAACTAAAATAAAAGGTCTTTTCTTTTTATAAATTTTAGAAGTGATTTGTTGAGTCCATGTGTTTATGTGGAGAAAGTTACTTGAGTTCGATGAGATAGAGGCAGATTGTAGTCAAGTGAACCGTGTAATAATCAGTTTAGGACGAGGCCTTAGTGAAGGGTAAAAACCAACGGGTATTCCGCAAAAAGTTTGAGAAAAATTAGTAGGAAGAGAATTCAAATCTTTTGACGATTTTAGAGAAGAATTTTGGAAAACACTTTCTGATTCGAGCTATGCGGCAGAATTTAATCCTATGAATATAAAACTTATGAAGGGATAGACTTTCATATTTCACCATTACCAATAATAAAGTGTTATTTTTTATATAGAAATGAATAAGGAACAGAAAAAATTTTAAGTTTAAAGAGCTAAAATGGTGAAATTGTATTGAGAAATTTTTTTGAAACTATAATATTCTGAAAATTAAATGTTTTATCAGCTGATTTTTGTTATTATGTTAGTAATCTATAGACAAAGGAGAAGGGGCTATATGAGTGTACACGTAATAAAAAAGGAAGAAATCACTTTACTTTTACATGATTGGTATCGAGAAATTCGTTCACAGAATTTCGTTAAGGCAAAGGAATTAAAACAAAGTATTGATACAAAAGTTAATAGTATGGAAGAAGATCAAAAGAATACAGAGTTTTATTCACTTTTAGATTTTAGATTTAAAATGTTGAGTGCAGAGTTTTATCCCCATCAATCTGACATATCTAAGAATGATCTAAGAAAAATGAAGTTAGATGAAGCGCCATCAGATGAATCTCTATTATATTATTACCATTTCTTTAAGGCTTCTCATGCTACGGTAAACGGTGATTTTAAAGTGGCTGAAAAGCATTATGGAATAGCAGAATCTTTGTTGGAAAATATTCAGGATCCAATCGAAAAAGCAGAATTTAACTTTAAGCTATCTAGCTACTATTATCATGTTTGCCAGCCTATTTTAGTTATTCAATATGCAACTAGAGCAAGAAATATATTTGAAGGGCTGTACGGATATAGTAGGAAGGTCGCAGCATGTGACAATGTTCTGGGTTTAGCATGTGTAAAGCTAAATGAATTTGAACAGGCAGAAGTTTATTTTATGTCGTCTCTGGATATTTTGAAAAAGCAGAATGAAGAGGAGTTAATGTTACGAGTTAGACATAGTTTAGGGGTTATGTATGCAGAGCAAAACCTATCTGATTTAGCACTTCGTTATTTATCAGAAGTATCACAAAAAATCCCGAATCACTTTAGAGCGATTTTTTTGGAAGCTAGAGAGAATTTAAAGTTAGGGAAAACAAAGCTTGCAGCCTCTTTAATTGAAAAAGGTTTAGTAATCTGTAATGAACTAGAACAAAAAGAATATGAACATCATTTTACCATTCTAAAGGGAATGAATGAGAATGTTTCTGCTGAAGAATTAGAATTAGCTATTTCTAAAGGAATTTCTTTCTTTAATGAAGTAGGTTTATGGCAATATGTCCAGGAATATGCTGAAAAGTTAGCGGTTAAATATCATGAAGAAGGAAATTCAATAAAATCTAGTGAATACTTCTATTTAGGATATAAAGAAAAAGAAAAAGGTTTTCAGAAAGGGGCTTTAAAATGAAAAGAATCATAAGCAGTTCAATTGGATTAATAATTACGGTCATACTATTAAATGGAGTAAATGCTCCAACAGACCAATCAAAGGTTAATACAACAAACGTTATACAATATACGCATGGAGAGCCGTGGGGCTGATGGAATATTGAAGTATAAAGAGTTGTTGGATCAAGGGATTATTACTGAAGAAGAGTTATCAGTGAAGAAAAAGTAATTATTAGGTATATAGATGAAACGCTCAAATGAGCGTTTTTTATTTTATAATTAGATGATTTATTTTCATATATATCCTGGTAAAATTTATTCCTTTCCCTAAAAGAAAAGACGCCATTAGGCGCCTTCCTTTTAGGTAGATAAGACTTTAGTTTTCCAATCTAAAGAAATTTTGTATCAGCTCTTTGTGAGTATATCATAATATCTGATTGATTTATTATGCATTGTTACATACTTTTCTAAACTCCTCTATTTTCCATTTGATAAAATAAAATCCCAATATTACTAAGAATTAAATAAATATTTCTACATATTCAATATATTTACAAAAATTACAAAAGTGATACATTTAAGTTGTAAGCTATAAAAACTATTAAAGGGGGATTTATTATGTTCAAGAAATTAGTAGTAGGGCTATTGGCAACTGGTATTGCATTAACAGGAGGAATTGGGGCAACTTCGGCTGATACGCAAAAAGCTGTGAGCTCTCCGAAGCAAGCAACATGCTCAATTCCTTATGAGTATTCTAATGGTAAATTTAAAAGAACTCTTTATTACTCAAATGGAGTATATGCTAATAGTTTTAATGAAAATGTTTGTGGCGGGACGATTACGTGGTATTTAAAACATGTTCAAAATGGAGTTGCTTTTTACGAAGGTAATTTAAAATAGTAGATTTTTTGAACCTCATTTATTGAGGTTCTTTTATTTTTAGTTTTTAAACTGATTCTCCACAAAAAAAGACACCCAAAGGTGCCTTCCTGTGACTTGAACCACTTTAATTTTAAAAATACAGGGATTTTTCCTGTGGGTTTTGTAAGTAGCTTGTACGAAATTATGATTGTTTTTTATTTTGTATTTCAATAAGTTCATCTGGTAGCATTTTTGTATAATATTCTTTTTCTGTTAGTTCAAATATAAATAATGCTTTTTTCCAGTTATAAACAACATCTTCTACATTATGTTGTTTAATCTTTAATAAATACTGACCTTTTAAATAGAATAGTTCACCTAATAGGTATAAAGTATTTAGATTAATTGCTAATTTTATACCCTTATCAAGGTATTTTATTGCCTCTTCATGTTGAAATGTGGAGTCTAAACATTTTGCTAAATTTAATATGATTTTTAATTTAATTTCTTTATCTCTAGGAAAATCTAACTTATTAAAATTAGTTAAACATCTTCTTAATATATTAATACCTTTTTCATAATTTTTATTTTCCGCATAAAATATAGCCATTGTTTGCATAATATCTATTTCTCTTTCTGATAAAAAATCACAATTAGTTAAAGTTAGTTTTAATGCATTATTTAAAAGATCTAAAGCAGTTTTTATTGTTTTATCCACCATAAATATAGCAATTGCTTCGTGCCATATTAGAAACTGTTTCTCTTCTTTTGTTTGAAAATTATTTAAGTTTTTCTCTTTTTTAACTATTTCATAAAGTTCTTTATATTGTTTTTGCTTTAAGCAATCTTTTATTACATATTTTACATTTTCTACATATTTTAATCTTTTGTTTTGAGTTAGTGCAAATATATTATTTGGATCAATACCAAGTCTTTCTGATAATTGATATAACAATATACTAGATGGATAAATCATACCTTTTTCAATCTTGCTAATTTGACTTTGTGAACATATTCCATGACATAATTCGGATTGTGATATATTTTTTTTCATTCTAAGTTCTTTAATGGTAATACCCAAATCGTTAAATTCCATTTTTTCACCTACTATCTAGCACTTTATTAGTAAAAGAATATTCCTTAACCTTAATGTAATGTAAAAGTAATGTAGTTGCAATTATTGTTTGTTGTAAAGGGCTTACCGTTTTCATAAGGTGGTGAGGATTTTAATATGTACAAAAAAGACACCCAAAGGTGCCTTCCTGCGACTTGAACCATCTTAATTTTAATAATATGTATTGGAATCCCATACGAATATTATTTTACCATGTTAAATACCTAAATTCATTGAAAAAAGATATAACTCATTATTTGAACGCAAAAGGCCCTAGGAGAACTAGGGCTTTTTGACAGAATGAATATGATTTTTTAAAAAAAGGATTTATCAAACGTAACATATGAATGTTCCATAAATTTATTGAAAGCATGAACAAATCGTGATTGGCATGAAAAAAGGGTTCTTACTATTACGTAAGAACCCATAAAAAAAGAAAAAATCGTATGTGCCTCTATAGTATTGTAATGAAATTAAATAAAAACGCTATTTTAATAAAAAGCGACATTGAAAGTTAACAAGCAATACTTAAAAGAGTAAGAGCTGCAAATCCGTAAACTAATAAGCTACTAGTAGCAAGGAATTTTATAATTTCATTTGTAGAAATAATAGTTAAACATAATGCTATAGATGAACCTATAAAGAATTGGTACTTTGTATGTATATTTGTAAGATTAATTATTACAAGTACAGTTAAGAAAAGTGAAATGAAGTTAAAATATCTTTTCATTGTCATATTTCCTTTCAATGTTTAATCTGTATTTATTATACCAGCTTGTACCAGTAATAACATACTTTGTAATGAGGCTTAATAGAAATCTTATTTTGCCATAAATAAAAAGGCGGTTCTTTCCGCAACCACCTTTCAGTAAAGTAAAGCACTTTTTTAGAAATAAAATATGGATGATTTCTGAAAAAATTATAGGATATAATTCAATTTTTATAATCCAAGTGACGGGTTTAATTTATCCCGCTATTTGCGGGCAGTAAGACCTCCACCTTAACATTCAACGGAAGCAAAGAAGTTAGGTAGGGGGCGGGCTGCCCGTAAAAGCCCTATTGGTGAGGGCTGATAATCATTGGGGGATGAACAAAACCCTCAATGATTAAAGTTTCACTTTATAAGAAAGGAATGACTACATTATATGAAAACTTGTCTAATAAGGTTACATATAAAAGAGCAGCTAGCAATGGCTAACTGCTCAATACAAGGAGATACAGAGAAAACTAAATGAATGTTGGCATACAGCCTATCAACATTATGGACATAATATTGAGTTTTATTCGAAGGAATTCATGTTTTATAAATTAGATTATGATAGTCGGTATTCTTTTATTAAATAGCCAACAGCACTGATTACTATAAGAATGAAAAGAATAAGTTCTAGTGTAACTGGAAGTTACCCTAAATGCATTAATTTGTTACATTATGATTATAAGATGTTTTTTATAGTTAGTGGTGAAAAATTTAATAAAACTACCTCTATATGAAAAAAGGTTCTGTTGTCTCCAACAGAACCTCTTCTAAAATGGCAAAGAGTAACTCTTACCTTACTCTTTGTTAATAATATTACAGGAGTGTTAATGAAAATCCAAGACTCCTTATATTAAGAAATAAAGAAGAATTATTTTAAAGAATTCCAATATAAAATTAGAGATTACCATGAGGGGAGTTATAACGAGTTACTACCTATACATATCCATAAATAAAACAACATAATATTAATACGGAAAAATATAATAATATGAGTTTTTGCATATTTCAAAACTTAATATATCCTTCAAAAAATTTTAATAGTATAATATGGTTTGTCATATTCTTTTAGATTTTTCGACAAAATATAAAATAGAGAACGTATTGGGAGAAGGACTTATGTACACAAAACTATTAAAATCAATTACATCATTATCACTTATTGGTGGTGCTTTATTGTATACAAATGGCAGTGATGTGAGAGCTGCTGAGGCGGGTATTTTTTCTGATGTGCCTACATCGCATTGGTCGTATCCAGCGATTAAAGATTTAGCGAGTAAAAATATTATTTCCGGTTATGGAAATGGGATATTTGGTTTTGGAGATGTTGCGACGAGGGAGCAAGTTGCTGCTTTAGTGTATCGAGTTATGCTACCGAATAAACAAGGCGGAACGTTTAGTAGCAATAATGCTCTTTATGTATTAAAGGATGGATCTAAGTTTAATAATCCTTATGGCGATATTAATCAAAACTCTACGATGTTTCCTGAGGAAATTTTAATGTTAACGAATGCAGGGGTATTTAAAGGGGATGAGAAAGGGAATTTTAGACCGAAAGCTCCTGTGAATCGCGCAGAAATGGCACAAATTCTTACAAATGCTTTCCATCTTTCTGCGAAACAAAAGCATACATTTAATGATGTTCCAAGCGGTTATTGGGGTGAAAATGCAATTAGTGCGGTGCAATCAAACGGGATTGCTTCTGGTACAGGCGAAGGGAAATTTGAACCAACTAGCACAGTAAAACGTGAACAGTATGCACAGTTTTTATATAATACTTTGAAATATAAAAAGCCTGAAGTTGCGGTGCAAGATACAGGAGATACAGCATTATTAGCAGCATTTAAAGATGAAGTGCAAAAGCGTATTAATGCGTACGAAACGAATATTACACTTCCATATAAAACGAAAAATGGTAATCAGGAAGAAGTAATGAAGACACTTTTCAACGCCTATAAAGAAGTCGCAAGTAAAAATGAGTATACAAATTATAATAGATCGAATGTTTCATATGGAATTTCTGGATCACCTGGAAATTATACGTTTACGTTAAAGATTACATATCGTGAAACGAAAGAACAAACGGAATATGTAATGAAGCAAGCAAAGGCAATTGTTTCTTCTATTACTCAAGTTGGAATGGATGATCATGAAAAAGTGAAGGCGATTCATGATTATGTCGTAAAGCATATTTCTTACGATACGTCTTATAAAGCTTACACCGCATATGAAGCACTCGTAAATCGTTCTGCGGTTTGCCAAGGTTACGCACTATTAACCTATCAATTATTAAAAGAAGCAGGTATTGAGAATCATTTTGTAGTAGGAACTGGAGACGGTCAGCCTCATGCTTGGAATTTAGTGAAAATCGAAAACAAATGGTATCACCTTGATACAACATTCGATGATCCTGTGCCAGATGAACAAGGCCGCGTTACGTATTCCTATTTCAACTTATCAGATGAACAAATTGCAAGAAATCATGAGTGGAACAGAAGTGACTATCCGCAAGCTACAACAAATTATTATAGTACATTAACAAATAAAATTGCGGCAGGTAGTACGAAAAACCCTGCATATCAGCAAATTTTAAAAGATACAAAGTTAAATTATTTAGGAAATGAATACATTGCAAACAACTATAATGAATTCAAAAATAAAATGCAGCAACGTTATAACGCAAAGTCACCAAAGATTGAAATCCTTTATAAACAATCAATGGATGGCGCATTGCAAGATGTGAAAAAAGTAATTGGAGAGATTGGTTATCCGCAAGGGGCGAACCGTGTTTCTTATAAAGCTGAGCCGTATAATGCAAAAGAAGGATATTCTTTAGTGACGATTACGTTTATGTAGTGAGAATGAGAAAAAGCATCTGTTTCAGATGCTTTTTTATTATTTTAGTTCGACAAAATATGACAAAGGAACGTAGCTGCATCTGTTATGATGACTTTGGTAATTTTACATTTTGGAGGATTAATAATGAACAAAAAGAAGATTTTAGCTGCGTTAATAGGAATCATAGTGTTACTTGTAATTATTAATGTAGTTATTGCGAAGGGAAAAACGACATCAACTAGTGAAAAAATGTACACTGAGAAAGAATACAATAAATTAGTAGATGAACATTATGAAGAAATGCAAAAGTTAAAAAGTGATATGAGTGTATTAGAAACTGAAAAAAAATCTCTTGATGCGCAAGTTAAGAAGTTAAAAGATGAATTAGCGAAAAAAGAGCAAGAAGTAGTACAACAGCCAGTTCAACAAGAACAACCTAAGCAACAACCAGCCCCAGCTCCACAGCCGGAAACGAAAGAAGAGCCGAAACCAGAACAACCTACAGGCGCATTCGCAAACCCTGTGAAAAGTATAAATAAAACAGATGCAATGAACAAAGTGAAAGAAAAAGCGAAGCAAGACTTCCAAGATGACTATATGACGCAAAACTTTGTTGCGGATGAACAATCAAAAGCATTTGATTTCTTAAACGGAGTAGAGATCAAATCACAAGAAGAATTGAACGTGATGAAGAAGGCATTGGGAGATTTTCCTAACGATTTTATGACCGCAAAGTTTGTTTATGAAGAGCAAATGAAAGCGAAGAATAAGCAAGGATAATACAAAAACGCTATCTTTTAAAAAGGTAGCGTTTTTGTTATGGGGTATAAAGTCATTCCTGCATTTGACATATACAGTCTAACTGTATAAAATTAAACTATACAGTTCAACTATATAGTTTAGCTATATACTTATCGTTACATTGGAGGTCTTTATGAATAGAGATAAAAATTTACCATTAACGGAAACAACGTATTACGTTCTTTTAGCTTTATTAGAGCCAGCTCATGGATATTTAATTATGCAAAAGGTGGAGGAACTGAGTAATCATCAAGTAAAAATCGCAGCGGGTACATTGTATGGTGCGGTTGAAAATTTATTAAAACAAGGGTTAATAGAATCGGTAAAAAGTGAAGATAAACGAAGAAAAGTGTATGTCATTACGGAACGTGGGAAAGAAGTATTGCACTTAGACTTTATGAGAATGCAACACATTATTGAGGTTACAAAGAGTTTATTACACGTATAGTTAGGGGGAAACGATGATGTGGAGATTGAAATTCTTTTTAGACTTTGAGAAAGAGGAAAAATGGTTAGAAGAGATGGCTTGGAAAGGCTATCAACTAGAAAGCAATACATTTGGTTATACATTTAGATATACAGAGCCGGAAGATGCGACGATTAGAATAGACCATAGAGTATTTAGTAGAAAAAGTGAATTTATTAATTACTGCACATTATTTGAAGATAGTGGCTGGGAGCATATAGCTGGTAATCGGTGGTCAGGTACGTACTATTTTAAAAAGATAAATGAAGAAAGTGAAGATGACATTTTTTCAGATCAAATGTCACGAGCAGGGAAGTATAAACGTCTATCTAAAACCTTTTTAGAATTAGCGATCTGTTATTTGCCGATATTATTTCTATTTATGTATAATAATACGATTAATGTAGAAGCATTTGTAAATCCGAAAGAACTATACTTGACGCCAGGATTATGGGATAAGCAAGGCGTATCATTTCTATGGTCATTCTTATTTGAAACGCCATTTGCATTAATGAGAGGACTGTTTTGGACGTTTATCCCTGTTGTGACATGTATGTATTTTGTTTGCTCTTATAAAGCAAATCGGTTGTATGAAGAGAGAAGATGATAGGAGAAATCCCCTTAAAGCTGACGCTTTGATGGGATTTTTTGAGTTCGTAAATGGTATCTTTTTAAAATGGATAAAGGGAAAGAATGCGCATTGGAAACAAGTTATTATGATTTTTATTTTGCGAACAATATTAAATGGAATAATATACTTAAAATATCCAAAATAAACCTAAAATTAAGGTTTTTATATGTTAATATGGAAAAAGATGTGTGCAATATTCTTTATGAACATTTTATTTTAAGGATAAGGGGATTCAATTATGAATTTTAAACAATTAATTTTGGCAGGGACAGTTATTGCATCAACAACACTAACTCCTCTAACAAATGTGCAAGCAGAAAACACGATAGGATTTAAAGATGTTCCTGAACATCACTGGTCTTATAAAGCGATTATGGATTTACAAGAGAAAAATATTGTATCCGGTTATGGAAATGGAATATTTGGTTTTGGTGATAGTATTACACGTGGACAAGTAGCAAGAATGTTATATGCCTACTTGAAGCCAGCGGATGAACCTAACTTACCAAACCCTTACACTGATGTGAAAAATCATATGTTTGAAAAAGAAATTTTAACTCTTAGTAAGGCTGGTATTATAAGTGGATTTGGCGATGGGAAATTTGGTCCAGATCGTATTTTAACACGTGAACAATTGGCTGCTGTATTAACAAATGCCTTTCATTTAAAATCGACATCTACTACCACTTTCAAAGATGTAAATAAAAATTACTGGGCAACAAATGCTATTAGCGCATTACAAGAAAATAAAATTGCTGCTGGCACGGGCGATAATATGTTTGAACCTTACAAAATTGTAACTCGTGAGCAGTATGCACAATTTTTATACAATGCAATTATTAAATTTGAAAAACCAGAAATAGAGCCTGAGTCAAAGCCTACTGTTATCCCGCAAGAGTTAGCAGACGAGCTCATTTATTATTATGAAGGTTGGATGGATAGCTCTTCGGTATTAAAAAAATCTATATCTAAGGAAGCACAAAATCTTATTACTGGAATTAACGCAAAACATAATGCGGAGCTAAAATATATAGCGATAGGCGGTCCACGTTCAGAGGTCGTGTTATTCTCTCCGGTATTAGAAGGGATTCCAGAATTTAATGGGAATTTCACTGTAGAAGGCGATAATGAAAGTAACTTTACCGTTAATTTTGTAATTGATAGAGGTCAAGGTAAGAATGCGTTAATAGATTTAGGGAAAAAGTGGATCACTATGATAAATCCAAACTTAAATTTGAGTACAGAGATTGATAACATAGTGACTTCTAATACACGCACAGGTAAATTTGATATAAATAAAAACAATCTTAAAATAGAGATAAGCGTAGAGAAGCAAAATTCTAGTAGCGATCTAATGAGTGTTAAAATCCAAAAGTAAAAAAGAGGAGTGAAGTTTTACTCCTCTTTTTTACTTTTTATGTATGGTGACTCTATATAACTAAAGTTAATAAAAATTGCTTCTTTTAAAAGAAGCAATTTTATAGAGCATGCCTACAATTTAGAATTTACTACATGCATTGTCGTGAATATGTATAATTACATAAAAATTCAGAGGAAAAGAGAGTATACTTTCTTATTGTGTAATAAAGATAAGGCCCGCCTACGGAAATAGGCGGGCTTTTTTTACATATGAAGAAAAGACACTCACATGAGTGTCTTTTCGATAGTTTTTTAGCAGAAGCAAGCCGCTCCAACGATGATTAATAGAATAAACAATACAACTAATAAAGCAAATCCTCCAGCGAAGCCACAGCCGCCACAACTACCACCAAATCCCATAACAGTTCCTCCTTTAAATAGGAGAGGGAAAACAAAGGTTCACTCATGTGTTTTAACGGATTCCATTTACTTTATGCTTTTACGAATAAATGGAGCAGGTCCTTTTCAAAATAGATTTATTCTTAGAAGGAGTTCAAAGGCAAAACAGGAGAATCTATATGATTCTTTAAGGGCGAATAAATGAAAAACAAAATATCCAAACATACAGATAGAAATCCGCTTTTATACCTTTCACTAAAAATAATAATAGCATTATATATTATAAGGAATGTTTGTCCTTAATTGTAAATGAAAGGGGGGAATTGATATGAGTTATGGCTATGGTCATCCTCCTGGAAAATGTTATAAACATCACAATGAAACTTTGTCAACGGGTATATTACGTAGACATTCCGCTACGTTGTTTCTTACGGTGGAAGCTATGAATGTTGATCCAGATGATACTCATACAGTAACTGTTGAAATGTTTGATTGGTCATCGGGTTCGCCGGTATTGTTACCATTAGTAGACCCTTCAACACAAACATTAGCACCTAATCGATATGTTACTTTTCGTTCAGTAGCTCTTCCTCCAAGGCTTTTTGCTTATGAAGTAAGAATCATTCGTTCGAAAGATAGAGATGTTGTTACTAATGTTTTTGGTCTTAGTGCAATAGTATTTAATCCACAAGAAGGAAATAATGTTTTACAACATGATTTAGCAAAATTAGACCTTAAATAGATTTTATAAAAGTTTATTTATTGGACAGGATTAAAAAAGAGTAGGATGTAATCCTACTCTTTTTTTACATCAATTATATTAGAATTTTTTTAAAAAATCCTTCATCATTTTCGCGTCTTTAATGTTCATTGTCACACCTTCAACTTTATCTTTCTTCTCATCTTTAGCAATCGTAACTTGCTCTTTATTATCAACCCACACAAGAAACTCTTCTTTTGCGTCATCTTTATATGTAACGGTAATAGTAGAATGTGCTGATTCTCTCTTTTTTTGATCTAGTGTGATTGTTTTAGGTGTGCCTTTTTGAACTGCTGAAACGATAGATTGTATCATTTCTTCGTTGTCTGTTTGAGATTTTGAAACGTTGTTATTTATCGTGCTAAGTATTTCAATATCTGTAATATTTGCGGAGTTTAATTGAAAGGTAGTTTGTGTATGTTCTTGCTTAGCTTGTGAAGCTTTATCTGTAGCTGAGGTGCTTGTACATCCTATTAAAGTGAAAGATAGAGCGGTTAGAGCGCATATAGATATGATTTTTTTCATAGTATCCCTCCTTAACTTAAAATATAACAATTTTCTGTTAATTTAGGTAGTTATTGTAAGTAGATTTGTTCTACTAGTTTTAGGATAGAAAAAATTCACATAACTTTTTTCATATTTTATGTTTAACATTTCGAAAATGGGTGTACTACATATAATATAACAAATAATTCATTTTAGAGGAGGAAGTTAAAGATGGAAACGAAGTATAGTAAACCTTTTGTATATGAATTTATTACGGAGAAAGAGGTCATGAATGCGGCGAATGATCTAGTGAAGAAAGGGATAGACCAAAAAGATATTTACGTATTAACACATGAGAAAGAAAGGACAGATAGAATCGCAGACAATGCAGACGTGAATACAATTGGAATAAAAGAGGAGGGACTTGGGACAAGCATTATTAACGTCTTTCAAAAAACGGGAGATCAGTTAAGAAATAAGATGCAAGAGTTAGGACTTAATGAGGAAGAAGCTAACTTTTATGAAGAAAAACTGGATGAAGGAAAAATCTTGTTATTCGTTAAGGATTTAGAAAGAATTGGTGAATGGTTACAAGAAAGAAGATGCACATATTCTATTTAAATTTGTATCCTTTAAATCTATAAATCTATTACGAAAAGGAGATTGGAAATATGAGTGAGAGCGGGCTAAAAGAACAAATTACTGGTAAAGTTGAAAAGAAAAAGGGGCAAGTAAAAGAAGGAATTGGTGAAGTTACAGAAGATAGAGAGTTGAAAAATGAAGGGAAGTGGGAGAAGACGAAGGGAACTGTAAAAGAAAAAGTCGGAAAAGTGAAACAAAAGATAAGTGATGGATTGGATAACAAAGAATAATACATGTTTATCAAGCTTTGGTTAAACGCCAAAGCTTGATAAATCCATTATAAAAATAATATAGGAGGTCTAATTATGGGACTTATTATTACGTGTATTGTAGGTGGACTTATTGGTGCGTTAGCTGGAATGATTACGGGAAAAGACTTTCCTTTAGGTATAGTTGGTAATGTTATTGCCGGATTAATCGGATCTTGGGTAGGTAGTGCGTTATTTGGTCATTGGGGTCCTGAATGGGGAGGCATCTTTATTCTTCCAGCTTTATTAGGTGCAATCGTCTTTATTTTAATCGTTACATTCTTTTCTAGAATGCTACGGAAAGCGTAAGTATTATAATGAATAATAATCTTAAGTTTGTTATATATAGCTATAAGGTTAATGAACTGATAAAAATACATAAAAAAGCATCCAATTAAACTAATTTGGATGCTTTTTTTATGTATTTTACATAGGAATGAGTGGAGGATGAAGAACCCCCACTCATTAAAATTATACTTTCTAATATGTATTAAACCATTGTTACTTTTTTACAATTATTTATTCTTACGACCTGCCTTGGTTCTATATGAGATAAGTCGTCGCTATTGCCTATATCAACTACAATTGTATTCGTTAGTATGTTAATAATGGAACCAATTAATTTTGTAGCATGATCGTGTCGATAAGAAAATTGAACAAAATCTCCCTTTTTAAAGTTGTGCTCTTCCATAGATAGATCCCCCTAAAAATAATGTTTATACATTATACATACACAAATTTATAAGGTTTAAACATTTGGTAGTATTTTTTTTAGTGTTAAGCTGAGAAAGGTGTAGAAAATTTATTTATAATTAAAATGAAAAAATATGTTTAAAACTAGTTTTTATGGGTAATTAAATAGTAGTAGTTTGAGATAAGGGGGCGGAAATGATGAATTTGGCAATAAATATTTTGCAAAATGATTTAGGTTATACAGTACAACTTAATGGTGAGATTGATGCGTATACGGCATCAGATTTAAAAAATAAGGTAATGCCTATTGCAAGTGAGAAAGAAGTTTATATAGTAGTAGATTTTAATAAGGTAGATTATATGGATAGTACAGGTTTAGGCGTTTTTATAGCGCTATTAAAAGCAATTAAGAAAAATGATGGAAAACTAGAGTTTATTGGTGTATCTAAAAGACTAAAAAGATTATTTGATATTACAGGACTAACAGAAATATTAAATTTGAATTCAGATTTTGAAAAAGTAGAAAGAAGGTGACTAGGGATGATGGAGAAATTTGAAAAGATAGAAATGAAAATTCCTGCAAAAGCAGAATATGTGGCTATTATTCGTTTAACAATGGCTGGTGTTGCGAATCGAATGGGCTTTGCTTATGACGATATAGAAGATATGAAAATTGCTATTAGTGAAGCATGTACAAACATTGTACAACATGCATATAAAGAAGACGTTGGAGAAATTACAATTGTCTTTGGTCTATATGAAGATCGATTAGAAATTATGGTTGCGGATAATGGAGTTAGCTTTGATTTTAGCACCTTAAAAAGTAAAGTTGGTCCGTATGATATTAATAAACCAGTAGAACATTTGCCGGAAAATGGTTTAGGTTTATATTTAATAAATACGTTAATGGATGATATACAAATTATGCATGATGAGGGCATGACAGTTTTAATGACAAAATATATACAAAGAGAGCAGGTGGAGAATGATGGAAATCCAATCTCAACCTACAAATCTTACTAAAGAAGACGTTATTAAACTAATTGCAGAATTCCAACAAAACCAATGTGATGAAGCGCAGGAAAGATTGGTTAATCATTATAAAAATCTCGTATATTCCATTGCATATCGCTATTCAAAAGGTGGGCCGATGCATGAGGATATTATACAAGTAGGAATGTTAGGGCTCTTAGGCGCAATAAGAAGGTATGATTATTCGATAGGGAATGCTTTTGAGCCATTTGCAATACCTACGATAGTAGGTGAAATAAAGAAGTATTTACGTGATAAAACTTGGGGTATTCATGTTCCAAGGCGAATTAAAGATTTAGGCGGGAAAATTAAACTTGCGATAGAGGAGCTAACAGATCAACTGCAACGTTCACCGAAGATTATAGAGATTGCGGATCATTTAGGACTATCCGAAGAGGAAGTGCTAGAAATTATGGATGCGAAAAATAATTATCGAGTATCTTCCTTAGATGATGTAGTTGAAAATTCATCTGATGGAAGTTCGGTAGCGAGAATTGAATCTGTAGGTGAAGTAGAGCAAGGATATGAAGAGACAGAAAGACGTCTCGTTTTAAAGGATATTTTTAACGTATTAAATGATACGGAAAAGAGTGTTATTCATTATATATTTGGTGAAAATTTAAATCAAAAGGATACAGGGGAACGGTTAGGTATTTCACAAATGCACGTTTCTCGTATTAAAAGACAAGCGATAAGTAAATTGAAGCAAGCAGCGTTTTTAGATACATAAAAATTTAAAAGAATTATGTTTAAAACATGAGAAAATGGGTAGTTATTAAGTATAGGAGGAGATATAAAAATGTCACACGATGTGAAAGAACTAATCGAAGGATTGAATGAAGATTTAGCAGGAGAATACTCAGCAATTATTATGTATAACCATAATGCAGCTACAGTTTCTGGTATATATAGACAAGTGTTAAAACCTTTCTTTGAATCTGAAATTAGTGATGAACAAGGACATGCCCTATATTTAGCGGAGAAAATTAAGACGCTAGGTGGTACACCTACTACGATCCCTTTACCAGTGAAACAAGTAGAAGATGTTAGAGAAATGTTAGAATACGCTAGACAATCAGAATATGAAACAATTAAGCGTTATGAAACGAGAAAAGAACAGGCAGCGAAATTAAATATGACAGAGTTAGTTGTAAAGCTAGAAGATATGATCGCAGATGAAACAAATCATATGGAAGAATTAGATCGTCTTTTAAGTGACAAAGCAATGGTGTTAAATTAATAGTGGAAATTTATAGAGTGAAAGAACAAACTCTCATTTCTAGGGGGTTTGTTCTTTTGCTGTATAAATATGTTTGAGTAGGAAATTTTCATTTTGTAACTGAGTATGCAATACTAGAAAAATAGAAAATGATAATAGATTTACATTTTAAATAAGAAAAGGGGAAATAACTTGTGTCCATTTTAATTGTCGATGATAATCCGGTTAACATCTTTGTAATTGAAAAAATTTTAAAACAAGCCGGATATCAGGATCTTGTATCGCTTAATTCTGCACAAGAGCTTTTCGAATACATCCATTTTGGAAAAGATTCTTCCAGGCATAATGAAATTGATTTAATACTATTAGATATTATGATGCCTGAAATTGACGGACTTGAAGTTTGTAGGCGATTACAAAATGAGGAGAAGTGTAAAGATATTCCTATTATTTTTGTAACAGCTTTAGAAGATGCGAATAAATTAGCTGAAGCGCTTGATATAGGCGCAATGGATTATATTACGAAACCTATAAATAAAGTTGAATTGTTAGCGCGTATGCGTGTAGCATTACGCTTGAAATCGGAATTAAATTGGCATAAAGAACAAGAAGAAAACCTTCGTAATGAATTAGATTTAGCTACACAAGTACAAAGAAACTTATTAAGTAGCCCATTAAGAGAAGATCATATAAAAATTGAAGCAAGTTACTTACCTTCATTCAAACTAGCTGGAGATATGTATTATTGGTATAAAATCGATGAAAACCGCTACGGTATTATATTATTAGATGTGATGGGACATGGTGTATCTGCTTCATTAGTTTGTATGTTTATCTCGTCTGCATTACGTGAATCGATTAAATGTTTAATCGATCCAGAACTTGTCATTAAAGACTTAAATAAATATATGACCCTTTTACATAATGAAAATGACAATATCCCATATTATTTTACAGCGATATACTTAGTAGTTGATACAGAAAAGAGAACAATTGAATATGTAAATGCAGGACATCCTTCTGGATACGTTTTAGTTGATGAAGCGAATGTAGTGGAACTAAATCGCGGGAGTTGTGCAGTAGGATTTTTTGATGAAATAAAAGTTAAAAAGACAGTTATACCTTTTGAGAAGAACGCTCAAATTGTATTATTTACAGATGGTGTTCTTGAAGCAATTGCAAATGATGAATTTGAGTCTGAAGAGAAATTACGTGCTTTTACAGAAAGAAAATGGGGAGATTTAGAAGAAGAGATAGAAGGGTTTTATAAGGAAGAACAGAAGAAAACACAATCAGATGATATGTGCCTAATTATGATACAAACGAATGCGAAATAAAAAGCGTATGAAATCCAAACAGAGGATTTCATACGCTTTTTATTGTATTTTTTGATAGATCTGTTCGTTAGGATTAAAGTGGATATAATGCGGCATTATATGTGAAAAACGGAGAGTTTCTTTATTTCCTAAACATAGGAACCCATTGTGGCCTAAACTTTCATGAAATAGTTGCTGTACTTGGTTTTGAAGTTTACTCGTAAAGTAAATTAAAACGTTACGGCAAAGTATAATATGAAATTCGTTAAAAGATTGATCGGTTACTAAATTATGTTGCGCAAAAATAATGTTTTGTAACAGGGATGGATTAAAATAAGCAAAACGACTATCTGTTGAATAATAGTTAGAAAAGGCTTGTGTACCGCCAGCTTGTAAATAGTTTTTCGTATAAGTTTGCATTTTATTTAACGGAAGGATGCCTTGTTTTGCTTTTTCTAACACATTTGTATTCATATCTGTTGCGTAAATAACAGCTTTTTCACTTAATCCTTCTTCGTGAAGTAAGATGGACATTGATAATACTTCTTCACCGGTTGCGCATCCAGCGTGCCAAATTCTAATTTCAGGATACTTTTTTAATTCAGGAATCACATGCTCTCTTAGTGCCTTAAAAAAAGCAGGGTTACGGAACATTTCAGTTACGTTAATGGAGAAATCATTTAATAACTGTTCTAAAAACCCTTCCTCATGAATTACTTTTTCAATTAATTTTGAAATGGTAGGGATATTAGAGAGCTGCATTCTATTACAAATTCTTCTATAAATAGATGTGCGAGCATATTGGCGAAAATCAAAGCCAGATAGTTTAAATACCGCTTCCAATAGTAATTCAATTTCTAAGTTCGTGTGCTTATCCATATCTACGGATGGATCAAGATTATAATACTTATTTTCCACTTAAACTAAACCTCACTTATTTTATTAACCATACACTCATTACCGAATAGAGTTGATGTAAATTTAATGGTTTACTTATATAATCTGAAGCGCCAGCAGATAAACATTTTTCTTTATCATTTGGCATTGCTTTAGCAGTTAATGCGATAATAGGTACTTCATGTAACCCTAAGTTCATTCGGATATGTTCCATCGTTTCATAACCGTCCATATTCGGCATCATAATATCCATTAAAATAAGGTCAATATTTGTATTGTTTTTAAGTATTTCTAAACACTCTATGCCGTTTTGTGCAGTAATAATGTTGGCATGTTGTTTTTCTAATGCATTTTGTAATGCAAATATATTTCGATGATCATCATCGACAATTAAAATAGTTTTCTCTTGGAAGACGTTATTTGTTTCTGGCATCACGATAGTTTCCTCAATAACTTCAGCAGGAATAACATCTTCTATCGTTGCTGCGACTTCTAAATTGGATACTTGTATATCAGTTAACCCATTTGGAAGGTTAGGGATATATACGGTGAAAGTACTGCCTTCTCCTACGTTACTCTCTAACGTAATCCAACCACCTAATAATCTAGCAAACTCTTTACAAATAGATAACCCTAAGCCTGTACCACCATATTTTCGAATCGTTGCGCCATCTGCCTGTTGAAAGGCTTCGAAAATGAGTTGATGCTGTTCTTTTGCAATACCAATACCAGTATCTTTTACTGAAATTGTCATCCAATCTTTACTTATAGACTGCATATCATGACTTAAATTAGTTGTTTCTATCGAATCGAAATGTAAAGTGACGGATCCTTTTTCTGTGAATTTAAATGCATTGGATAATAAGTTTTTAATAATTTGCTCAATCCGTTTTGCATCTGTATAAAACAGATCAGGAATCGTATTACTGTCTTCAATCATAAATTCAACATTTTTTTGTGCAGCTATATGTAAAAAGTTTTGATGCATATTTGCTGCCATGTCACTTATGTTCGTTGCTTCAAAAATCACATCTAGTTTTCCGGCTTCTACTTTAGATAAATCTAGTATGTCATTAATTAAAGTAAGTAAATCTTTCCCTGATGAATGAATAACGGTTGCTAATTCAATTTCATCATCGGATAAATGATTATCATGATTTTCTTTTAACATTTCAGATAATAGTAAAATACTATTTAACGGTGTGCGTAATTCATGTGACATATTTGCTAGAAATTCTGATTTGTATTTTGAGCTACGTAATAACTCACTTGCTTTTTCTTCTAATTCTGATTTAGTAATTTGTAAGTCAGCTGTCTTTTGCTCGGCCTCTTCCGTTCTAGACTCTAGTTGTTCGTTCGTTGTTCTTAATTCTTCGGCTTGCATTTGTAGTTCTTCAGCTTGCGTTTGCAATTCTTCTGATTGAACTTGCAGCTCTTCTGTCATTGCTTGTGATTCATGTAAAAGAGTTTGAATTCGCATACGTCCCATAATACTATGGATCGTTAAACCTAGATTATCAACAGTTTGTTGAATTAAATCTTGATGTAAGTCTGAAATCTCAGTTACACTTACTAACTCCATTATTGCAATCACTTCATCTTCAAATAAGATAGGGATTACTAGTAGATTTTGAGGACGTATTTCTAATAAGCCAGTAGTAACGTAACGAAACTCTTCTGGTATGTCTCGAAGAATAAAACTTTTCTTTTCTAAAGCGGATTGTCCAATGAAGCCTTCCCCCCTTTTAATGGATTGTTTTCCAACATCAGAACCTTGATCGGCGAAAGAAGCTTTCTTCACATAGTAGACAGTGTCTTCAATTTCTTCACGTACATAGAATGCACCGCAAGAAGTTTGCGTTTTTTGTATAATTCCACTAAGAATTTTGTTACCTAACATCTCAATAGAAGGTACACCTTGATACATTAAAATTAATTCTGCAAGCTCGGTTTGTAACCACTCCCTTTTAGATATTTCGTCTAGTAGATGGTTCGTTGTATGAGCAAGATCTTTTATTTCATCATGTGTGTTTACATGAATTCTTTCAGTAATTTTTTCTTTAGAAGAAATAGATTTAATAGCTTGAATTACATTTTTAATCGTTTTTGTAATGGAATTAGAAATATAAAGTGAAACGATAATGGAAATACAAGAAAGTAAGAACAATAAACTGTATAACCAAAGCTCTAATTTATTATTTTCAGTATCTAATTGTGCAGCTCTTTTTTTCGTTAGTTGCTCCTCTACACCACGGAAGCTAGTTAGCTGCGATTGTAATGATTGAATTTGAGTCGTATCGATTGCTTGTATGTTATTACTATTGTGATTTGTAATTAATGGGTGAATCTCTTTATTAATCCAACTATTGATGTTTTCATTAATCTGTTTTAATTTTTCTTGCTGAGAGGGGTTATCCTCTAATAGAGCAAAAAGATCTTGATAATGTTTTTCGTAATCCTTTTCTACAGCGTTAAGGGATTGAACGTAATTTGCATCATTAGAAGTAATAAATCCTTTCGCTTTATTTTCAATTGTTAGCAATTCTTTCTCCACTTGATTCGTTAAATTAAGAACTTTAAAATCGTGATCAATAATAAAATTACGAGATTTTTGTAAACTAGAAATCTCATTGTTTAGCATAATGAAAGAAATAAGTAAGAACAAAATGATAACTAAATAACCAGCCATAATTTTGTAGCGAATACTAAATTTTGCTTTCGATTTCATTAAAAATTCCTACCTTCAAGGTTATTAAAAGTTTTCAATTGTAAAGAATGAAAAACGTAATATATATTATATCAGTTTTCATAAGGCCAAACTAGAAATCCCCCTATTGTATTAGGGGGTTCTTTTTTAATAGAGGAAATCATTTTGAAATATAAAAACATATATGAAAAGTAACGATCGAGGGAATAGGGGGATAATAAAAATTTTAAGAAGGAAAGAGTGTTCTTAAAGCTTTTTTTGCATCTATTCCTTCAAAGATAAATAATACAAGTTCTCTCTTTTTTACAGTAAGGAAAAAGGATATTAATGTGCTTAAGCTTTTAATAGAAGTAAGTGTTCCATGTTTACTTATAAATAAATTAGTTTGAAATGTTGTCATTAAAGCATAAAAATGATGAATCTGCGTTATTGTAGGTGTTTCATTATAAAGAATAGTAGTAGATTGGATTGCATTCATCGAAATATTCCTTTCCATATAGTAAGCATAACAATATAAACATACCCGTTTTAAAAAATGTTAAACATATAAATAAGAAAAAATATAATTATAGTATTTTAGGTTTAGAAAGGGTTACGAAGGGTATACATATACTACAAAGAGATTGACTGAAGATGAATTATAAGATTTCTAGTCTATAAAAATATACTTTTACTTTAAATAAAAAGGAGTCTGGTATACATGAATGAAATGATGATTGATATTACATTTGATTTAATTTACTTGTTAAGTAGTTCGCTTGTAATCCTTTTATTATTTGCTTTTTTCGTAAATGGTTATGTTAATAAGAAGATTAGTGTATACAGAAATGAAGAAAGATAAAGATACATTATATAAAACTTTAGGAGGTTAATAGTTATGAATGTAGATAGAAAAATAGTAGGTGTTTTTAGAACAATTGATGATGCGGCATGTGTTATTAATGAATTAAATGATAAAGGATACTCGGCGGATAATATCTCAGCTATTGCAAAGGATCAAAAGGAAATTGAACATCTGGAAGAAAAATCGGGTGAAAAAGTGAATCATGAAACTGCACATAAAGCGGATATCTTTTCAGCGACAGGGCTTGTGGCAGGAGGAGTAGCAGGCGGACTCGGTGGTTTATTAACAGGTCTTGGTATACTTGCCGTTTCTGGAATGGGTCCAATCGTAGCAGCGGGACCTATCGCAGCAGCTATTGGAGGAGCCGGTATTGGCGGAGGAGCTGGAAGTTTAATAGGAGCATTTATCGGATTAGGAATTCCCGAAGAACATGCTAAAAAATATGAAGAATACATTTACGATGGAAATATATTAATTTTAGTAGATGCAAAATTAGATGATAAGTTAGAAATCTATAAAATATTTGATAAGCATAATGCTTATAACTCTGATTTCTTTAAATAATATTTACTTCACATATCAATTATGCAAAATGTAAACATAGTGAATATCGTTTTTTGATCTTACAACTTTGGCGCGGCCGAGGAGTCGTATGACTATAAGAGAGGAAGGGCTTATAGTAAAAGATCAAGTTCTATTATGATATTAAAAAGGGAAGAGGTGTCTTTTCGTGATTGTAAAAATATTAAAGGATAGTAGTAATAGTTTCCTTTGTACAGTTCAAAATCAAAATGGGGAGAAGTATGTAAAGAAATGGTTTCATAAACAGAAAAACAAGGAAGAGTTAGGGCGACCAACTTTTAAAGAAGTAGAAAAGGATTGGAAAGAAAATAGAGAATCGTTTATGTACCCTAATGTTAAAGCGCTTTAGTGAACTACTCACAACTTAACGTCCTTCATTTGAGCATTCGCCAACGCAAGACTATCGACTTCCTTTAGGAATGGAAATTCAGCCTTATATTGTGCAGGCGTAGGATATTTAACAGATTTATCAAGTTTATCCTGTGATTCTTGATAAGATTTGATTCTATCTGCAAGCATCTTGTTGTATACAAATCGAACACATCCAAATGTTTTTGAGAAAAACATTTGTTGTTCTTTATTTGGATAGATACGATATTTGTATGATTTTAACATTTCCTACACCTCACTTTTTCCTTGATTTTCAATATATTTCTTTACTACATCTATCGGTGAACCACCCGTAGTAATCAAGCAAAAGCTTTTTGACCAAAACATTTCTTTCCAAAGTTTCTTTCTCACATGTGAAAAGTCTCTCTTGATTAGTCGAGAACTTGCACTTTTATAAGCATTAATGAACTTTGTCATTTCTGTATTCGGATGTGCCTTGAATAAGATATGTACATGGTCTACATCATGATTCCATTCAACTAATGTGATGTTATAGTTTTCAGATAGTCGGACAAAAATGTCTTTTGCATAGTCCGACATATCATCATCAAATACATTTCTTCTGTATTTCACGACCAATACAAGCCTTTTGGCTACGCCAAACCGAAATTCATCTCCCACCTATCGTTGGGCTACGCCCTTCACACACTTGAGGAAGGAGAATTCGTTAAATAGAATAGGCGCTTTATTATTACAAAATTGTCACACTCCTGTAAGGTAATTCAATAGATTAGTTGCTTGTTCCATGTCATAATAAAGACATAAGAAAGCTAATCAAAAATTATAAGTTATAGGAGAGTGTCAGTCATGATTGTAACAACAACGTCTGGAATTCAAGGTAAAGAAATTATTGAGTATATTGATATTGTAAATGGTGAAGCTATTATGGGTGCAAATATTGTCCGCGACTTATTCGCTTCCGTTCGTGATGTTGTCGGTGGTCGTGCTGGTTCTTACGAAAGCAAGCTAAAAGAAGCTCGTGATATCGCAATGGATGAAATGAAAGAACTTGCAAAACAAAAAGGTGCGAACGCTATCGTTGGTATTGACGTAGATTACGAGGTTGTTCGTGATGGAATGTTAATGGTTGCTGTCAGTGGTACAGCTGTACGTATATAAGTAAATGAAAAACAGGCTCCCCCTTGAAGTTGATGCTTTGAGGGGATTTTTTTGTTTCATGATTAAAGTTAAAATGAAGAAGAGAGGATGGATTTTTATAAGTGGAAAAAATAAGATGAGGGCGAATGTACTAGCTTACTCAAATGATATAACCGTTTAAGTGATAAAGTTGAAAAGAAACTATAATTTACATATGTTTAAAGTGGCCAAAACTTTTTCGTCAAACGTTATTGTAAAAAATGCTAGGATTGCTCCTAGCATTTCGTGAGGGGATATTGCACGGGAATTTAAATAATAAGCAGACGTACCCGTTTATTTCAAATGTAGTATATATTGTTTTCAAGGAGAAAAGTAAGAAATACAATAATCTTTATATATGTTTAACGAGAGTGTTAACTTTATGATAAATAATAAAATTGTTATTTGAGGTAAGGGGAGAAATAATGGTATGAATAACTTTAGAGGGTGTATAGTTTATAGAAATAAACGATTGAGCATGTAAGGCGTTGTATTACATAAAATTTATAAAGCATTGGAGGCAGTCACATTATGTTTTGGTTAGGATGTTTTTTAGGATATATTGTAGGTTCAGTTATTACATGTGCTCTACTTTACTATGGGTATAGATCCAATGAAAATAAAAAAGTGGATATACAAAAGAGGGAGGAGAGGAAAATCAATAAAAAAGGTGTATAGGATGTGAAAGGCAAGGTGATAGCATTGATGCAAAAATAAAGGACAGTACATATTGTATATGACTACTATGTACTGTCCTGATTATTCTTTTTGGATTATGAAAAATTATCTCCTGTCTTACTATAAATTTCATAGGCGAAATAACCAAATAAATAGCCTATTCCAGACCCTAAACCAATTGTAAACAATGAATAATTCGGGAAAAATATGTCGACAATTATACCGATTAAACACCCTAAAAGCATTCCCATTGGTATGAAACTATCCAATAAAACTTGAGCTTTTTTTGATTTTTTCTTACCTAAGTTACCGTTGTTATATTTATGTTTAAGCCTTTCAATCACATATACTACAATCCCTCCGACTATTACAACAGGCGCAATTGCTGTAAGTAACCACATATTAGAGTCTCCTTTCACCTTTTAATATAATTATACCAGATACTTACAATTAGGTATTCCTAAACGTACGATCTAGTCTATTTAAATGGCGAATCAAAAAGACTCCTTCAATTGTAGTCAATAACTCGTCAAAAACACTTTCCCTTTCGTTTTCTCAGCAGACTGCACGATATCAACCGCACTTTTCACATCAGCTAAATCATATGTAGAATGTACCGTCATAAAACGTAATTGCTTATTTTCTACTAAGCGAATTAAGTGACGAAACGTTTCTTGCCATTTATATGGTGACACTTCTTTATTCCAATGTCGTAAATGAAATATGTTCGCGTGCACTTTTGCTTTCGTGACAATCTCTGCCCAGTTCACTTGTATTCCTGATAGAAGACCGATCGTTAAAAAGTGCCCGTTTGGACGTAAGGAGAAAGCTAATTCATTTCCATCCGGTCCCCCGATAGAATCAATTGCGGCGTCTGCACCGATCCCGTTTGTTAATTCCATAACGGTTTCATAAAGCGGGGCAGTGGAAGTATCAATTACATATGCAGCACCAAGGCACAGTAATTCTTCTGTATGTTGATTATTTCTTGTAACCGCAATTAATCGGAAGTTTAAAATTTGTGATAACTGCGCAAATAGATGTCCAATAGCAGATCCACAAGCATTCACCAATAAAACATTATTACGTTGTAAGTTTAGCGTTTCTGTACATGTAACCCACGCCGTAAGAGAATTAATATATAATTGTGCCGCTGTAAAATCATCTATAGAATCAGGAATAGGGACTACAAAATCAGCTGATGTCTTCACATATTCTTGCCAAGTACCTTCTCCGTGTAACGGTAAAACACGTTTACCGATAAAGTCTCTAGTAACGCCCGCGCCTACATCTTCGACAATACCAACACCTTCATAACCAGGTATGTTAGGTAACGGAATTCTATGTGCGTACGCTCCGGTTATTGGAATTAAGTCAGATGGGTTAATCGGTCTAACCAACATACGAACGAAAACTTCATTATCTTGTAATGGTTCTATATTTTTATATTCAACTTGTAATACCTCTTTTGGGTTACCAAACTCATGAAATTGAATGTATTTTCCGTGCAAGATAAATGTTCCCCCTTAGTTTGATTGGGTTTATTATAGTATTTTTGGTTTGGGTGGTTATTTCATTAGCAAAAAATAAAGGGGAACAGAAAGTCATCGTTTATCCATTTGATAAAATCGATTTCTCCTGAATACATAGTAATATAAGAAAAAGACGCCCTTGTGAGCGTCTTTTTCCAACTTGAGATAGATGTATCATTATTGTTCTGCTAGGTGACATAGTTCTCGTATAAAGTTTTCTCACACAAATGATCTGTGTATCAATTTGTTTTTGATATACAGATCATTTGTATGATAATTCTTATAAGTAATTGCTGAATGATAACCTTACATGAATGCTTTTAAAAGCTCTTGAACTAATGGAATTACTCCACCTACAAAGTTTAAAACTGCCATTGCGATTTCCATATGATTGCCTCCTTTAGTAGTAAGATGTAATAAATCTTTATAAATTCATTATAGTAAGCGCTTACAAAAACATCAATGCATTTCGATATGCAATAATTCATATTTGTATTTGGTAATGAGGATGAAGAGGAATAAGTGACTTATCCCGCTATTTGTGGGAGTCGGACTGTATGTAAAAGCCTTCACTTTATCAAAATGTAAGCTGTATCTTGTATAATATAATGGTGGAGGTCGAATATGAAAAAAATAAATTCAAATATAGATTTGGATACAAATGTATTGGAAGCGGTATTTATTCCAAGAAGGTTTATTGTTTTATGGATTACACTCGTATATATAGCTTCAATGCTTTTAGAATTTCGTAATAGTATTCTCTCAATGGATAGTTTCTTCTTTACAATAGTCATTGTTATTCATACTGTTTTTCATTGGTATGCTAGTTCATTAAGGAATAGGCAATTGTTATACTTCTTTTTTGTACAACTTTTCATTGTGTTTTTGGCTGCATTTATTGTACCGAATGCTTCGATAGCAATTTTTGTTGGATTAACACCTATTTTAATTGCCCAAAGTCTATATGTTTATCACAATATATTTAAAGTAATAGCAGTTTTTACTCTTATGTACGCCATATTTTGTACTGCAATTAGTATAAATTATGGTGTGAATAAATTAGCTATTCTTATTTCTATGTTTCTTTTAGTGTTAGCAATTATTATTCCTTTTTCTTATATTAATAAGCAGCAATTTGATGCACGTAATCGTATACAGAGTTATATTCAAGAGTTAGAGTCTGCATATATGAGAGTGGAAGAATTGACATTAGCTAATGAAAGACAGCGAATGGCAAGAGATTTACATGATACGTTAGCGCAAGGTGTAGCGAGCTTAATTATGCAATTGGAAGCAATAGATGCCCATATGCAAAAAGGGAATACAGTGCGATCTCAAGAGATTATGAAACAAACTATGATAAGAGCGAGACAAACTTTACATGATGCAAGGCTGGTTATTGATGATTTGCGTCATACTACCAATTCATTTAATAAAGCAGTAGAGGAAGAAGTTCAACGTTTTTCTGAGGCTACGTCTATACACGTGAGATTTACTATTCAAAGCCCTCCGCATATTTCAAGCTTAGTAAAGGAACATTGTTTATATGTAATTAGTGAATGTTTAACGAATATAGCAAAACATTCGCAGGCAACAGAGGTAAATTTAAAAGTTGAATATATCGATGATCTTGAAAAACTTACTATTGAAGTTGAAGATAATGGAATTGGTTTTGACACTGGAGATATCGGTAAGAATCCTGGACATTACGGCTTAATTGGCTTAAATGAGCGTGTTCGATTGATGAATGGAGAAATACATATATTGAGTGAAAAGATGAAGGGTACGAAAGTGTATATTCAAGTACCTATCAATAATGAAGGAGATAGCCATGAAGTATAACGTATTAATTGTGGATGATCATTTCGTTGTAAGAGAAGGTCTGAAATTAATAATAGAAACGAGTGATTCATTTCAAATTATAGGTGAGGCTGCAAACGGAGAAGAAGCCCTTTCTTTCATAGAAAAAAAGGAACCTGATGTTATTTTAATGGATTTAAATATGCCTAAAATGAGTGGTTTAGAAACAATTGAAGCTTTAAATAAAAAACAAAATCATACGCCGATTATTATATTAACTACTTATAACGAAGATGAATTAATGTTAAAGGGAATTGAGCTAGGAGCAAAAGGATATTTGCTAAAAGATACGGATCGTGAGAATTTGTTTCGAACATTGGAAGCGGCTATTCGAGGTGAGATATTACTACAACCCAATATTATGGAAAAGATAGTGAATTATAAAAGGAAAGAAATACATGCTAATATGGTTGAAGAAAATAACTTAACAGAAAAAGAATTGTTTGTGTTGAAAGCTATTGCGCGTGGAAATAAGAATAAAGAAATTGCATTCGATATGGGAATAGCTGAGCGAACGGTAAAAGCGTATTTAACAAATATATACAATAAATTAGGTGTTAATTCAAGGTCAGAAGCAGTAGCTGTATCTATTGAAAGGAAATTAATTCATTTTTAAAACATTATATATGCCCAATCGTACATTACAGGCTTGCCCTTTTGTACGATTTTTTTATTTCTTTCTCATGTTATGCTTTAGAAAGTATGAGAGATTTAAGAACGCTCTAATTGCATTACACAGACGTTTTTAATGTGGGAAAGGAAGAAGAATAATTAAATGGCAACTTTGTTTTTAATTTCTGTAGTAATTTTCTTTATTTGGCTGCAAAGCAAACAAACAAAATTAAACTGGATACATATTATTACTTTTCTCATGATGATAGGGATTATTACTTATACGGCGCCGCAACCAATGACTAGAGATTTACAAGCAGAGTTATTGGCAGTTATGCTTTTTTCTTTCGCTATTGGTGTTTGGCAAGGTGGGGGAATTACAGTCTGTTATGAGGATGGAATTTTATATATTACAAATGGAAAACAGTATTTCATTTCATGGATTCTTTTAATAATCGGCAACATAATTATTACTAACACATTTGAAGGTGGATTTACATTTAATGGATCGTGGATTATTTTGTGTAGCGTTGTCATTGTATCTGGGGTGAAAAACAGTATTCTATGTATTCAATACAAATTAACAGTGCGAAATTGAATGGAAAAGCAAAGCTGTTTTCTTTTATTACAACCTTGAACGTATTGTTATAAGTTCATAAAAATGAGAAGAACGTATTGGAAGAATGGGGGGAGTTAACTTAGATGTTTTTACCTATTACTATATTTGATAGGTTTAATTGGCTGGGGAATGTTGCTTTCTCTTCAGAAAAGGTTAGCAAGAATCAAGCACTTTTGAGGGCTGAAGAGCAAGATGATAATTTGCGTAACAAGAAATATATAGATTCGGTTACTAAAATTCATAAGGGAATAAATATAGATTTTGTAAAATGTGGTGCTAATTATGTATCGGGCTGTGCGGAACCTCATTCAATAATTGTCATAACAAGTGACGATACGTTTGTTGGAAGTGGACGGGTTAATAAGTATGGAGAATTTAAAATATATACGAATGATTATCTGGAAGAGTATTTGGTAATAGAGATGCAGTTGATAATGGGTGGTTTTTATCAAGAGAGTATAACGGTAAAGGTAGAATGTTAAGATAGGATCCACTATATAAAAAGGAAGCAACCGCAGTCGCTTCCTACATCTATTAAGCCGAAGCTTTCTTCATTCTCTCAAGTAAACTAGATAACACATGCGTACGATATGATTCTAGTTTTTTACCTTCGTAAGTACGAATACCTAATTTTTTAAGTTCTTTTACATACCAACCTTTACTTCCGAAATACATGTGATCGCTCCCCTTCAACTTTGTTTTTAGTTGTTCTGATTGTACTTGGAGGTACGGGATAATAATGAAGGAAATGAATTTCGCGCGAAAATGGTTAACTTTGTTGCAAAAGACATATATACTAAGGATAGTATATAACGAGGTGGGCAAGACGTGATTATAGAGAAGCACGAAATTCAAATTGACCAAATTACGAGCGGTAAAGTGAATATCTTTACTTTCTATAGAAATAGAAAGCAAGTTGATGATCATTTTTTACGATTGCAAGAACCATCGCTTACAGCAAACTACTTCTTCCATTTTCATTTTGATGCAGAGAGCTTGCATCTACTGCAGGAAGAGTTTCCAAGCGTATATCCGTACAACGGTAGTGAAACGATTCACGACTGGACGGAAAAGATGAAAGCAGAATTGCAACATCAGATCCAAACAGGAAAATGGAATAAGCGCGTACGTATCGGTAATCGCATTCTAGATGTGGTGTTTACGTGGTGTGACGAAGATATAGTAGAGTAAAAAGAAGCGGATGACGCTTCTTTTTTTAGCGCTGGAATAAAACGAGCTTACCTGCAGAAGATGTACAGCGATGTGTTTTTTCATACAATCCTTTTTCTTGTAAAATAGATTCACCTTTTGCTTTTGCTTCTTTTTCAGTTGCCGCCTCGAATGATTCGTCTAATGCTTTTGAACCATCTTTTTCAAAGACTGTTAGAACGTATACTCCCATGAAAATTCCCTCCAATAATAAAAATCAGAATCTTATAACTATTTTGGCATAAATCACTAGAATATGCAAAGAAATATATGACATTGCGTGTTACAATAAAGTGAAACTTTAATGAG
Source organism: Bacillus sp. N5-665 (assembly GCF_022637375.2). NCBI lineage: Bacteria > Bacillati > Bacillota > Bacilli > Caryophanales > Bacillaceae > Bacillus > Bacillus sp. N5-665. Next base: position 4,516,936 of record NZ_CP093325.1, on the reverse strand, counting down.
TGGGGAGTTTTTTATTTCCTGCTTATTACTAGTTTTCACCAATTGAGCATGTATTGTTTGTGTTCATGCGGATAAAATGAAACTTTTGAAATATAGAAAGGATCGTTATTTGTGAAACAAGTGAAGTTTATACATGCGGCTGATTTGCATTTGGATAGTCCGTTTAAAGGGATGGAAATGAGTGTACCGCAGTCTGTTTGGGAGAGAATGAAGCAGAGTACGTTTGAATCGTTCGAACGTATTGTTGATAAAGCGATTCAAGAGCGCGTTGATTTCGTATTACTAGCCGGGGATTTGTATAATGCGGAGACGAGAAGTTTGAGAGCGCAAGTGTTTGTGCGCGAGCAAATGAAGAGACTGTCGCAGTACGATATCCCTGTTTTTATTATTCATGGTAACCATGATCATTTAGGGGGAAGCTGGGCAGCAATTGAGTTTCCGGAAAATGTTCATGTGTTTACGGAGCCTTATGTAGAAGAGAAATCATTTTATAAAAATGGTGAGCTATTCGCTTCTATTTACGGGTTTAGTTATTTGCAGCAAGCGGTAACGGATAATATGACAGCGCAGTATACGAAAATGAGTGATGCGCCTTTTCATATTGGTATGCTTCACGGAAGTGTGGAAGGAGATGCAGAGCATAATCGCTATGCACCGTTTCAAATTCGTGAGCTGAAAGAAAAGCAGTTTGATTATTGGGCTCTTGGTCATATACATAAACGTGAAATTTTATCTGAAGAGCCGTACATTATTTATCCAGGTAATATACAAGGGCGTCATCGTAAGGAAACGGGCGAAAAGGGTGCGTACGTGATTGAACTTACGAAACAAGGAACGCAATGTTCATTTTTCCATACGGCGGATGTTGTGTGGGATGAGATAGAAGTGAATATTGATGGAATTGAAACTGTTGATGAACTTATGACTGTTATATCAAGTGCGATGAATGAGTACCGAAGAGAAGAGGAAGGAACGCTTTTAACTGTCGTATTTACAGGGCAGGGACCACTTTCTCCTTATTTACGTGATGAAAAGCGTGTGGAAGAGATTTTTCATATTTTAGCAGCAGGAGAAGAACGAAAAGATTTTGTATATACGATGAAGTGGAAAAATGAGACGGTTTCTTTTGCGGAAATCGAGCGTTTGAAAGAGGAAAATCATTTCGTCGGTAGTGTGCTAAAAGAGTTAGAAGCTTTCACCAATATGGACGGCGTATTACGCACGATTTGGACATCTCCTGTAGCGCGTAATAGTATTGAATCTTTTACAGAAGAAGAGAAGAAAGAGATTCAAAAAGAAGCAGAAAATATTATTTTAGAGCAATTATTCCAGCAAGAGAGGGATAAGAAATGAGAATTGAAAAACTCCATATTTATGGGTACGGAAAATTAGAAAATGTGGAAATGGATCTGTCAATGCTGACTGTTTTATACGGTGAAAATGAAGCGGGGAAATCGACAATTCGCTCATTTATGAAAAGTATTTTATTCGGTTTTCCGACGAGAGGACAACGCCGTTATGAGCCGAAAGAAGGCGGCAAGTATGGCGGTGCGATGACTGTACAAACAGAGAAGTACGGCCTTTTGAAAATTGAACGATTGCCAAAGACGGCAGCTGGCGAGGTGACCGTTTATTTTGAAGACGGGAAAACGGGCGGCGAGGAAATTTTACACGATATATTAAGCGGGATGAATGAAAGTTTATTTGAATCGGTCTTTTCATTTGATATGCACGGTCTTCAAAATATTCATCAGCTCGGCGAAGCGGATATCGGAAATTATTTGTTTTCGGCAAGTGCAGTCGGAAGCGATGCGTTATTACAGCTAGATAAAAAGCTAGAGAAAGAAATGGATCAGCGCTTTAAGCCGAGCGGTCGTAAACCAGAAATTAACGTATCACTGCAAGAAATGAAGAAGCTTGAAGAGAAGATGAAAGAGTGGCAAGGGAAAATTGGCACGTATGAAAAGCAAGTGGAGCAGTTAAAAGAAAGTGAAGAGAAACTTGCTTCTGTTCGTGCGGAAAAAGAGAATGCAGAAAAGCGAAAGCAGGATTATGAAATATTAGCAGCGCTTGAGCCTCTCGTTATTGAAAAGCGTGCGCATGAGAAAGTGTTACAAAACGAGAGCGGGCAATTTCCTGTAAACGGGATGGCGCGCTATGAAGCGATTAAGGCGAAGCTGGAGCCGCTCCAATTACAAGTTGATTCGCTTCATAAAAAAATAGAGAATGTGCAATCGGAAATTGAATCGATTCAAATAGATGAAGCGTTTTTACAAAAAGAAAGTTATGTAGAAGAACTTCGTATGCAGCATATGTCTTACGAAAATGCACGCCAAGAAATGCGTGGTATGACAGGAACAATTACGAATATAAAAGAAGAACTGGCAGAACTAGAGCAACAAATCGGTGCTACTTTTGAAAAAGAAACAGTTCTTTCGTTTGATATGAGTTTGGCAACGAAAGAGTTAATTACGCAAACGGTGCAAAAGGCGCGCGAACTAGAAACGCAAAAAGTACAGCTTGACGATCGTTTTAAAGTAGCACAGGAGCAATTAGAAGAACAAGAAGAAAACATAAAACAGGTTAAGCAACAAATGTTAGCGGATGAAGAACGAAATACGCTAGTTGAGAAAGAAAAGTCATTCCAAGATGCGGCGTTTATCGGTATGGGCGCAGAGCGAATGAAGCGCAAGTATGAGGAAAAAGCAGGAGCGGCAGTGCAAAAGAAAAAGCAGTGGCAAAGAGTTTGTCTTCTGTTACTTCTTATTAACACAGTTGTTTTATTCACGAGTTTATTTATAGATAACCGCCTGCTTTTATTTATTAGTGTCATTATTTTTGTAGGAATTGTTCTTGCCCTCGTTTTATATAAAGATCCGTCAAGTGGATTACAAGAAGAGCTTCTTACTCTTCAGCAAAGTGCTGGTGGGAGACAAAGTGAAGAAGCAATGTCAGTTCGTTATCAATTAGAAAAAGATGAAGAGATACGTAAATTATTTGAGCGTGAGTCGTATAAGTTACAGCAAATGGAACGAGCGTATGATAAAGTCGTTTCATCGTATGAGGAATGGGAGAGAGAAACGTTCCGCATTAGCGAACAAGTAAATGTGTATAAAATGCGCTATATGTTCCCTGAATTTTATACGTATGCACACATATTACCGGCGTTCGAGCGTATGGAAAAAATGCAGCAATTATATCGTGAGTTAGAGAAACAAGGCACTCGGAAATCTTCATTGTATGAAATGATTTCGCAATTTGAACATAAACTAGAAACTGTTATCGGCAGTGCGGAGTATAGTAAGTTGCACGAGGCACAAAGTCGTATGCAAAATGAGAAAGAAAAGCGCCAAACTTGTAAGCAGCGAAAAGAGAAGCTGGCGGAATGGCAAGAAGAGTATGAGTTCATGCAAGAGCAATTGAAACAACTGTTAGTAGAACGAGATAGTTTATGGCATATTGCACATTCTACAGATGAAGAGATGTTTTTAGAAGCAGGTAAGCTGGCAGAAAAACGTGAAGATGCTGAGAAGCAAGTAGGGCGTTTATTACCGCAAATTGATTTGTTAGAACAGCGTTTAACGAGTTTATCATTAGCTGAACATTATGAGGCTGACGGTTATGATGAAAAATTAAAGCAAGAAATTGCAGTCATGCAAAACAGTCTTACAAAGGAAAAAGAACTGACAGAGCGTATTGCGAAACATCGTATGGAAATCGCGAATTTAGAAGAAGGGAGTACGTACGGTGATTTAATGCACGAATGGGAAATGAAAAAAGCACAAGTGCGTGAACAAGTGAAGAAATGGGCTGCTTATGCGGCCGCAAAGACAGTGTTAACGAAAACGAAGCAATATTATCATGAGGTACATCTTCCTCGTATTTTACAAAAATCAGAAGAGTATTTCGTCTATTTAACAGGCGGACGATATAGTAAAATCTTTTCACCGTCAGAGGCGGAACCTTTTATTGTGGAACGTAACGACGGTATGCGTTTTTACAGTCATGAACTAAGCCAAGCGACAGCAGAGCAGTTATATTTATCGTTACGATTTGCGTTAGCGAAAACGTTTGAGCATGATTATCCATTTATTATTGATGATAGTTTCGTACATTTTGATGCGGTAAGGACGAATCGCACAATTGAACTAATAAAGGAAATTGCGCAAGATAGACAAGTGATCTTCTTTACATGTCATGCGCATTTATTAACGTATTTTACAGAAAAACAGATTATAAAATTAACGCATAAGCGTAAAGCAAATGAGTTGTAGTATGCTATACTAAAAGTAATTGATATGGTGGAGGAATTCGAATGAAAAAGAAAATTGCAGAATATGAAGTTGGTGAACAAGTCGATGTTTTCTTGTTAATTAAAACAGCGACAAAAGGTTTAGCAAGCAATGGGAAACCATTTTTAACAGTAATCTTACAAGATCCAAGTGGAGATATTGAAGCGAAGCTATGGGACGTATCGCCAGAAGTTGAGAAACAATATGTAGCAGAAACAATCGTTAAAGTAGCTGGTGATATTTTAAACTACAAAGGACGTATTCAATTACGTGTGAAACAAATCCGTGTTGCGAATGAAAATGAAGTAACAGATATCTCGGATTTCGTGGAAAAAGCACCAGTGAAAAAAGAAGATATGGTTGAAAAAATTACGCAATACATATTTGAAATGAGAAACCCAAACATTCAACGTCTAACAAGACATTTGTTAAATAAGCATCAAAACGAATTTTTAGAATATCCAGCAGCGACGAAAAATCATCATGAGTTCGTATCTGGACTAGCTTATCATGTCGTATCGATGCTTGATTTAGCGAAAGCTATTGCGGCTTTATACCCATCGTTAGATAAAGACTTACTATATGCGGGCGTTATTTTACACGATCTTGGTAAAGTAATTGAGCTATCTGGCCCAATCTCTACAACTTATACGTTAGAGGGGAATTTACTTGGCCACATTTCAATTATGGTGAACGAAATTGGTAAAGCAGCAGACGAGCTACAAATCGATGCAGAAGAAGTATTAATTCTTCAACACATCGTGCTTTCTCACCACGGAAAAGCAGAATGGGGTAGCCCAAAACCACCATTAGTAAAAGAAGCAGAAATTCTGCACTACATCGATAACTTAGATGCAAAAATGAACATGATGGACCGTGCATTAGGACGCACAAAACCAGGCGAATACACTGAGCGTGTCTTTGCACTTGATAATCGTTCGTTCTATAAGCCGACGTTCCATAATTAATAATGTGAATCAAATGGCCTCATTAAGTGTTAAAAGCTTAGTGGGGCTGTTTTTTATTGAAAATGAAATGAAATAGTTAAGAAGTACGCATGGGTGTAACGAAGAACTAATAAAACATATCTTGCCACTAGAATGGGAGCATATCAACTTTTTAGTTGAGTAACGCGCCAGCATTTCAGAAAAAATACAATAAGCTGTCCATATGGGCAGCTTATTTACATAATTATCGATATAGGAAGTAGTTTTAAGCATTAGGCAATATAAATTTCATTTGCTGGCTCTTATTTTCGGCGGGTTTTTAGCTTTCGCCAAGCTGAACCGCCAGTTAGCGAAAGGCAAGGCGGTGAATATATTTACAAAATGACAAAACTGTAAGAATACACGAATGTTTGTAAGAAAGTTCGATGTTTTCCTTTTTCTTTTTTTATTATAGTGAAAAAGAAGAACGAAATATTCTCTTATGTAGGAAAGGAAGATAATAATGATTGATCTATTAAACAAATGGATGTTAGAAAGTACAGGCAATTTCAATATCGTTGTAGGACTTACAGCACTTCTATTTTTGGGTTCAGTAATTGCACTTATTATTATTTATAAAAAAATTGGTAAACCAGATGAAAGAACAAATGCTATTTATTTTAAAATTATTTCTTGTATGTTTACTACTCAAATTCTAATGAATTGCATATTTATTTCTTTAGTTGGTAAAGATATCGAGAATTTCCGTCAAATCTTTATATTATTTGAAGCCTTTGTATTCTTCGTTGGAGCTATTTATTCGTTTAAATTATATAGACAGGAATACAAATAATTCACTTATAAGAAACAATAAAAATCAGTAGTGATTTTATACACTACTGTTTTTTATTGTTCATTTTCAAATGTAAACTTTTCATTTTTAGTTAACTGTATATTCTATACATATGAGGTTAACATAATGTCTCATTATCGGTAGCAAGGAAAAAGGAGAAGCCTGCTCTCACAAGGGAACCTCCTTTTTACGTTCTATGGATCTATACATTTTTTTATACATTTCTATCCTGAAGGGGATTTTAAGATTTCTGTTTGTTACTGAATTAGCTGAAAAACTGTATAAAACCTTGCATACTCTTAGCGTGTTTTTTTAATGCTGGCGATATCCTACATCCATCAACTTATGAATTTTATAATGTCTCCAAACCAAGAATTTCTTGTGTTTGTAGTCCAAAATTTTATGCAATAAAAAATATCTCGAATTTGAGATAAATAACTTGCTTTTTAATCACTTGAGTTGTAAAGTGATAGTAACGAAAGTGATTGAGTCATATGAAAAACATACACTCAATTGCTTTCGATTAAAAAAACGAAGTAACTTATTCAGTAAAAACTAAGATGAATTTACAAAAACATAATAAGCATAAATTGAAAAGTTAATAACCATATTATTTGTTGGAAATGTTATTTTTTAGTTATCACTTGACTAGTAAAATGAAACAGAGGAATAAACAATGTATGAAATTAAAGGGCATCATCACATTTCAATGGTTACAAAAAACGCAAGTGAGAATAACCATTTTTATAAAAACGTGCTTGGGTTACGTCGTGTGAAAATGACGGTAAACCAAGATGATCCGTCTATGTATCACTTATTTTACGGAGATAAAACAGGAAGTCCAGGTACGGAATTATCATTTTTTGAAATGCCTTTAGTAGGGAAAACGTACCGTGGTACGAATGCAATTACGCGAATTGGATTACTCGTTCCGTCAGAGGAAAGCTTACATTACTGGAAAGAACGATTTGAGAAATTTGATGTGAAACATAGTGAAATGACAACATATGCAAATCGTTCTGCTTTACAATTTGAGGATGCTGAAGGTCTTCGTCTCGTACTACTCGTTTCAAATGGAGAAAAAGTAGAGCACTGGGAAACGTGGGAGAAATCCGAAGTTCCTGCACAGCATCAAATTCAAGGAATGGGTTCAGTGGAAATGACGGTGCGTAGACTTGATAAACTGGCGAGTACATTAACAGATATATTTGGTTATACAGAAGTTAGCCGAAGCGACGAAGAAGCGATTTTCCAGTCCATTAAAGGAGAAGCCTTCGGAGAAATCGTTGTGAAATATTTGGATGGTCCTACTGAAAAACCAGGCCGCGGTAGCATTCACCATTTAGCAATTCGTGTAAAGAACGATGCAGAGCTTGCTTACTGGGAAGAACAGGTAATACAAAAAGGTTTCCATTCTTCTGGCATTATCGACCGTTTCTATTTTAAAAGCTTATACTTCCGCGAATCAAACGGAATCCTATTTGAAATTGCGACAGATGGACCAGGATTTACAGTTGATGGAGATGTAGAGCATTTAGGAGAAAAACTTGATTTACCGCCGTTCTTAGAAAATCAGCGAGCAGAAATTGAAGCGAAATTAGCACCTATTGAAGAGAAATAATAGAAGAGAAAATATAAATTTAAAAACCATTGGAGGAATATAAAATGAACCAATTAAAAGGAATTCACCACGTTACAGCAATTACAAGTAGTGCAGAAAAGAACTATGAATTTTTCACTCACGTTTTAGGAATGCGTTTAGTTAAAAAAACAGTAAACCAAGATGATATTCAAACGTATCATTTATTCTTTGCAGATGATAAAGGTAGTGCAGGAACAGATATGACATTCTTTGACTTCCCAGGTATTCCAAAAGGAGTACACGGTACAAATGAAATTTCAAAAACTTCATTCCGAGTGCCAACTGATGCAGCGTTAGCATATTGGGTAAAACGCTTTGACCGTCTTGAAGTAGAACATACAGGCATTAAAGAGCAATTTGGTAAGAAAACTCTTTCTTTCGTTGATTTCGATGATCAACACTATCAATTAATCTCTGATGAATTAGATAAAGGGATCGAATCAGGTACACCATGGCAAAACGGTCCAGTTCCATTAGAATATGCAATTACTGGCTTAGGACCTGTATTTATTCGTATCGCAAACTTTAGTTTCTTCAAAGAAGTGTTAGAAAAAGTTTTATTATTTAAAGAGATTGCTCAAGAAGGAGAATTCTATTTATTTGAAGTAAACGAAGGCGGAAACGGTGCTTCTGTCATTGTAGAACATAATACGGTTCTTCCAGAAGCGCAACAAGGCTTTGGTACAGTGCACCATGCCGCATTCCGCGTAGAAGATCGTGCTGTACTAGAAGAATGGATTGAGAGAATCGGTAGCGTAGGGCTTCCTTCATCTGGCTATGTAAATCGTCACTTCTTCGAGTCATTATACGCAAGAGTTGCACCGCAAATTTTATTTGAATTTGCAACAGACGGCCCAGGATTTATGGGGGATGAGCCATACGAAACACTTGGCGAAAAATTATCTTTACCTCCATTCCTAGAGCCAAAACGTGAAGAAATCGAAAAATTAGTTCGTCCGATTGATACAGTGAGAAGTACGAAGGAATTTATTAAAGAGTAAAATAGAGATAATAAGTAGGAGAGCAGGTAGTTCTAGCGAATCGCTGGAACTACTTGCTTTTTTATTTGGGCTATAAAATTTTCTGAAAAATGTTTCTCAAGTTTTTCAAATAGAAATATTTGGTATAATTCATTTAAATTATAAATTTTCTGACAATTGTTTTTCAATACATAGAAAAGAGGTGGTGATATACAATTTGAATAATTGTATAAATATCCTAATTTTGTAAGTTTGGAGAAAAGGAGATGCGGGTGTATGGGAGCAGATGTAGTAACACGGGAGCAAATGAAACATTCTTTAGATGATTGGTATCGTGTAATGTTGCAGCAAGATATAGAGAAAGCTAGGGAAATGAAGGAAGATATTGAGAGTGAATTTTCTAATGTAAAAGAGGATGGGGATTTATGGCTATATTACTCTTTATTAGATTTTAGATATAAAGTGCTGGCGGATGGCTTACAAATTACTAAAAATAGTTTTGATAAAATTGATAAAATTGATAAAATTGATGAAATTTATAAAACGTCTGAAAATCGTTTGTCATATTACTATTATTTTTTTAAGGCAATGCATGCAACTCTAATATCAAATTACAATGATGCAAGTAGATGTTATGAGAAGGCCAAAACACTAATAAAATATATTCCTGATGAATTAGAATATGGGGAATTCTGTTATCGTCTTTCTGCATTTTTCTACAATACAAGGCAACCAATGAATACAATAAAATATATAAATAAAGCTAAAGAAATTTTTTCAAAACAATCAGGACAAGATATGAATATTGCTTTATCTCAAAATCTTTTAGGACTAACTGCCATACAAATAAAGCAATATGAACAAGCAGAAGAGTGTCTAAATTCAGCGATAGATATTCTACAAAAACAGGATAACGCTATATTGCTTTTAAGGGTACGTCATAATTTAGGATGGCTATACGCAAGTCAAAACCTTTCTGCACTAGCTATTCGACATCTTTCGGAAGTAACAGAGAAATTCCCAGCACATTTCAAAGCGATTTTCCTACAAGCTAGGGAACATTTTAAACTGGGAGAAACAAACATTGCTGAAGAATTAATTGATAGAGGATTAAATATTTGTATGGAGTTAGAAAATGAAGAGTATATACATCATTTTAGTATTTTAAAAGCAGTAAATGGTAATGTTCCTATTAAAGAATTAGAGCAGATTATCCTTAAAGGAATTACTTATTTTGATAAAGAATCTTTATATAGTTACACTCAGGAATATGTGGAAAAACTTGCAATAAAGTTTCGTGAGGATGCTAATTACATGAAAGCAAGTGATTATTTTTACAAAGCATTACAGGCAAAAGAGAAGAAGATAGAGAGAGGAGCATTAAAATAATGTTTAAAAAAATAGGTATGGCTGTAACTGGTATAGTGTTAGTTGGTATTGTATCTGTCGGTTTAAATAGTTCTTTTGTACAACAAGCGGAGCACGGTGATGTTCCAGCACCAGCAAGACCAGACTACGTTAACATTGGAGATACTGGTGGAGCACCAGCAGATAATAGAGGCGATGGAGGAGCACCGGCCAACTTCAATAAAGGTGACGGTGGCGGTATTAGCAAGCAAGACTCACACGCTGACCATTTTTAAATTAAATAATAAAGTGAAGGGACCTCATAACGAGGTCCCTTTTCTTTTTGGTCATAAAAAGAATTGACTTACTTTAAATATGTAACTATAATAGTTACAAAGTAACCATCACTAGTGGCAATGAGTAATATTTTTTTAGTATAATTGTAACTATCATGGTTACAATTAAAATTAATCATAAAACAACCAAATAATGTAAAAACTTTAAATAGCAACAAGAGAAAGGAGACGGGAATGTTGAAACGGTTTAAATTTTATTTCATTAGCGGTATTGTGCTCGTTTTGTTAATCGTATGTAACTTCGTTGATAAGCCGATTGCGAAGGTTGGAGAAGTGAAAAATACTGTTATGATGAAGCTGAATACGAAAGAGAGTATGGCACAGATTGATGGGCAGACGATTTATTTTAAGCAAATTGGTGAGGGGAAGCCGCCTTTACTTATGCTTCACGGGTTTGGTGGTTCTTCAGATGGGTTTAGTGATATTTATCCGGAACTTGTAAAGGACCATACGATTATCGCGGTTGATATTTTAGGATTTGGACGTTCTTCGAAGCCGGTTGATTTTCAGTATTCGTTTCCTGCGCAAGTGAATTTATATTATAAGTTAATGAAGAGACTCGGGTACGATCAATTCGCAGTACTTGGTCATTCGATGGGCGGAGAGATGTCTCTAAATTTAGCGTATTTATATCCGGATGCAGTAACGCATCTCGTTTTAGCGGATTCTACAGGGATTGAGTCTTTCCAGCAAAAAGAAAGTTATGAAGTGCCGCCGCTATCAACGGACTTACAAACTGTAACAGAGATTACAGATTATAATAAAAATGCAGTAAAAAATAGTCGCGACGATAAAGAGCATTATGATCAGTTGACGAAAATGAGAGAGCGCCGCATCGCGATGGAAGCAGACAAAATTAAGGTGCCGACTTTAATTATATGGGGACGACACGATAAGAGCGTTTCTTGGAAAAATGGTGAACTGTATCATGAGCTATTTGCAAATAGTACGTTCCATATCATTGAAAAAGGATACCACGCACCGTTTCGTCAGGAACCAATAGAGTTTATGGAATATGTACAAGCGTTCTTCGCGAAGAATCCACAATAAAAATTTAAAGCATAAATCCACTTCTTTCCTCATACAGTGAAACTAATAAGGCTTGTCTAAGGAAAGGAATGAAGTACAGTGGAAACTTTACCATGGTGGGTGTATCTTGTAATCGTTGGGATCGTATTAAGTGGCTACATGGTTTTATATACTTCAAAAAAAGAGCAAGAAATGGATAATGAGTTTATTGAAAAAGAAGGCGAAGTGTATATGAAGCGTTTAGAAGAAGAGCGAGAGAAGCGCAATCAGGATAGTGATAAGGATTCGGTGCTGCTTTAATAGACATTTTGAAAGGCTACCAACTAGGAGAACTTTATATCTAGGTGATAGCCTTTTTTCTTTTTGGGGAGCATGTATACGAAATTTATCATGGACTTTTATAAGTGGTATTTATATATATTTCTACTCATAAGAATGGAACTAGCGCAGTATTTACTGGGGGGGATTAACAATGCATAGGGATGAAACATCATTACATCCTGATACAGGTGTTACATCTGTAATGTTTGTTGAGCGTTCATTAAATGAAATTCGTTTTTGGTCTAGAATCATGAAGGAGCATTCTTTTTTTCTTCGCTTAGGGTTTAGATGTGAGGATACGCAACTAATCGAAGAGGCTAATCAATTTTATCGATTGTTTGAACATATCGAACAAATAGCGCATTCCTATACAAATGAAACAGATCCTGAGCAAATAAAAAGATTTAATTCAGAAGTACAACAAGCCGCAACTAATATTTGGGGATTTAAAAGAAAAATTTTAGGATTAATTCTCACATGTAAATTGCCAGGACAAAATAACTTTCCATTGTTAGTTGACCATACGAGTAGGGAAGCTGATTATTTTAGAAAACGTTTAATACAATTAAATGAAGGTAAATTAGATGCTCTTCCTGATGCTATTATTAAAGAAAATGTTTTCTTTTTAAGGATTATGGCAGACCATGCTAAATTTATTGGTCATCTTCTTGATCCATCGGAAAGAAAGCTTGTAGATACAGCGCGGAATTTTAGCAATGATTTTGATGAATTGATGTATCAAGCAATTGACTTAGAATCTATGAAACCACAATCCCAAACAGTCCCACTTTTAGATCAATTTTTAGATCAAAATCGTGTGTCGGTTACATCTCTTCGGGATTTTAAGAAAACAGCACGTGATTTAATTGAGCAATGTAAAATAAAGAGTATCATTCATCCATTATTAGCAGACCATGTTTTCCGTGAAGCTGATAGATTTCTTGAAATAATTGATATGTTTGATGTTCATCTTACAAATATTCAATCCCAACCTAGATATTAGAAGATAAGGAAAGATAATATTTTACTTTCGGCTGAGAAGTTAACAATTTATTGTTAGCTTCTTTTCTTTGTGATTAAAATTTCTTTTCGTTTAGTAAATTTCCCTGTGAAGACTACATAAATCCCTTTGACCAAATATGTAATTCTCTGTAAAATAATATATATGGAAAGATTATGAATATACAGGAAATCTATGGATAGTAGATTCTAATAAATTATTCGGGGGGATTTATTAGTTAAGTATATTAACTTGTTTGCACTGAATTTTACATATAAAGGGGTATTAGTAATCATGAAAGCAAAGAAATTAGTAAGTTTAGCGTTACCAGTTATGTTATTGAGTGGTTGTATTACAATTGAAACTGATGGTAAGAAAGCCGAACCAAAGAAAGAAGAAACGCAAAAGGTAGAGAAAGAGAGTAAGGCTGCTGAAAAAGAGAGTAAGTCAACTGATAGCAAGAAAGAGGATAGCTTATCTGTAGCGAAAGGTGAAGATACAAACAGTAGTTCCTCAAGTAGTCAACAAAGTTCTTCTTCAAATAATTCTACTTCTTCTAATTCTTCAACTGGTAAGGTAACTGGTTCAGATGTTGAAAGATACAAGGCAGATATTATAAACAGTGCCACTCAAATTGAAGATACAATGAAATTAATTGAAGGAATAGCAGATTCAGACGTAAAATCATACAAACAAAAGAAAAGTGAAGTACAACTGAGTTTAGGTGGAGCAAAGGCAACTGCAACGAAACTGAAGAATCTACAAGCGCCTCCTGAATTACAGGGAGAACAAGCGAAGATAAAGCAATCGATGGAACTGTATGCGGATTGTTTTCAACTTCTCTTTGATGCATTAGACCAAGAAGACGAGAGTAAAATGCATCAATCATTAAGTAAAGCACAAGAAGGCTCAAAACTGTTTGAAGAAGCAGCGAAGAGTATCGGTAGCAAAACTAACTAAGAATAAATTACTTAAAGGGGTATGAGGTATGAAAGTGAAAAAACTAATAGCTGCTGCAGTTCCAGTTGCCATATTATTAAGTGGTTGTGTTACAGTAAAAGATTCGGCAAATAAAGAAGAGAAGACAGAAGAAACGAGTAAATCTAAGGCTGCTGAAACGAAAGAAAAATCAACTAATTCGAAAGAAGAAAGTAAAGATGTTCAAAAGGTTCGAGTTTTAGATGAAGATTATGCACAATATTTATTAGACATTGAACAGGATATGTTAAGACGATTTGATTACTATGATGCTTCTGTAAGAGATTTGAGAAATGGAAGTAAATCAAAAGCTGAGGTATTAGATAGTATTAAAGACATCTATAAAGTATTTGATAAGATAGAGAAGATTTACGCACCGCAAAAACATAAAGAAGAACAAAAAGAGATTGAAAAAGCGACAGGTAAACTAAGAGAAACATTCGGTGAAATAGAGAAGTTATTTAACGATAAAGGCTTCAGCTTAGAGACCGATAAGGAAATCTTAAATAAAGCAAATGCAAAACTAGAGGAAGCAAAACGTATTTGGAAACCTACATTCGATAAGTTAAGATCCGAAATAAAAGGTGATACAGCCACAGAAAAATCTACTAGTACAACAAGTACTTCTACACCGACAAACCCAACTACGGGTAGTCAGGCTCAAACAGATAAAAGCCAAGCTAAAACGGGGGTATTTGTAGGTACAGTTGGTACAAGTGAAGAGTTAGGAATTAATTATGGAAACATGGAGAAGAACATCAAAGATGGTACTGAGATTATTGGTAATTGGGGTATTGATTACGGTAGTGGTATAAAAACTACGTTAGTACTAAAAGGTGATAAAACATTTGAGTCCTATGCGAATGGTTCTTATCCGAATAAAGATAACTACTTAACAGGAACATATGCGGTAGATGTTCCGTCATTCCAGTTGTCCTTAAAAGTAACAAAAGCAGTTAAAGACGGTCAAGAAGTAAAGTTAACAAACGATAGTATGATATATAAATTACAAAACTATGATGGAAACACATTACAAATTTATCATATGGATGATAATGTTCGTATTCGTTATGCAAAACAATAAATACTTAGCAAAAAACTCTGTAATAAATTTTACAGGGTTTTTTGTTCGTTCTAATTGTATTTCTTCATTAATTTCCCTGGCGCTATCCATATTAGTATAAGTTGAGAAATCAACAAAACGATTTTCTTTTTGGAGAATGATAAGGAGGGTAATCAGGATAGTGATAAAGATTCGGTTTTATTATAATTTGAGAAGAGTGGATAACGTCTTGTTATCCACTTTTTATTTCCTAAAATATATCAACGATTTTTTCAATATATCGACTTACCGACACAAAGCGACAATGTTAAGAAGCACGATTATTGTTCGGGAAATTATTATAGGAGCATAGCATATGAAATATACACACTACATAGCACCATTACAACCTGTAACGTAAAAGTTGCACAGCTAACGCAACGACAACTCGCTTTACTCTTCATCAGTTATTTGACCATACTAGACGTAGAGAGGTGATAAACACAGTATGATTTTTAGTGAACGCTTGAAACGAGAACGAGAAAAACGAAATTGGTCGCAACATGATTTGGCTGAAAAAATTCATGTAAGTAGACAATCTGTTTCGAAATGGGAGACGGGAAAGAACTATCCGAGCATTGAAATTATTATTCATCTAAGTGATCTGTTCGGTATTACGATTGATGAGTTGCTAAGGAGTGATGAAGAGTTGACGCAAAAAGTAATTAATGATAGTAAACAGTTAGCATATCCAAAATGGAAGGTGTTTTTCGATAGTTTATTTATGATGGGCGTATTTTTATTTATTACAAAAATCGTTGTATGGATGCTAAATAAGTTTGCCGGAGCGAGCATCACACTTGTAGCAGATGCACCGTATGTAATGAATTTTTTACCCCTCATATTAATGGTTATAGGTGGCACGGCTTCTGATAAGTTGAAGAAAATATATAGATAGAGGAAAGATTTGAAAGAAATCCCCTACACTAGCTGTTCTTTTCACTTAAATTGTGTACTATAAAGGATAGGATGACATAAAGAAGGGGACATTTAGAATGGAATTTCATGAACAGAAGATTTTGCCGGCAGTGAGGCAAATTAAAGATTTGGAGAAGCTATTACATAGTTCGTATGAGTATATTGTTATTTTAGATATTCATGTTGGTCAATTGAAGAGTGTTGTGTCACTTGCGAAGCAGCATAGTAAAAAGGTGTTTTTACATGTTGATTTGATTCATGGATTACAAAGTGATGGGCATGCGACGGAGTTTTTATGCCAAGAATATAAACCGTACGGGTTACTGTCGACAAAGGCGAGCGTGATTATGAAGGCGAAGCAAAAGGGTGTCGTCTCAATTCAACGCATCTTTTTAATTGATTCTAGCGCGATGGAAAAGAGCTGTAATTTGCTAGAAAAGACGAAGCCGGATTATATAGAGGTGCTTCCTGGTGCGCTAACGGATGTGATTGCTGAAGTGAAAGAGCGTACTGGTGTCCCGATTTTAGCGGGTGGTTTCATTCGTACTGTGCAAGATGTTGAAAGAGCTTTAAGTGCTGGTGCGACAGCAATTACGACATCAAAAAAAGAACTATGGAAACATTACCAAAAAAAGTGACGAAAATGTGAAAAAATTCTGTTGACACCGCTTTCATGAAAGGTTAACATTATAGACAAGTTAATAAACGTGACGGAGAAAAGAAGAGATCCACATTTCATTGTTTCTATATAAATTTATATAGAAGCGTGCAAAGCTGTGGGTCTTTTTCTTTTGACAAAAACGAATGGCCATTCATTTTACCTCTATCACATTTGGAAGCGTTTAAATTGATTGTGGAGGGATACTATGTCAGCATTTTTAGGAGAGTTAGTAGGGACTGCGTTGTTAATCTTACTTGGTGGCGGCGTTTGCGCTGGTGTAAGTTTAAAGAAATCGTTTGCGAAAGATTCTGGTTGGATTGTTATTACAATGGGCTGGGGCTTAGCAGTTGCTATGGCAGCGTATGCAGTTGGATCAATTAGTGGGGCACATTTGAATCCGGCTTTAACGATAGGATTAGCATTTAAGGGAGCGTTCCCATGGAGTGACGTACCAGGTTATATCGCAGCACAAATGATTGGGGCAATTATCGGGGCAGTTCTTGTATATTTACATTACTTACCACACTGGAAAGAAACAGAAGATCCAGGAACAAAATTAGGTGTATTTGCAACAGGCCCAGCAATTCCGAACACATTTACAAACCTTTTAAGTGAAATGATTGGAACATTCGTTTTAGTATTTGGTATATTAGCAATTGGAGCAAATAAATTTGCAGATGGATTAAATCCATTTATCGTAGGTTTCTTAATTGTAAGTATTGGTTTATCATTAGGTGGAACGACAGGATACGCGATCAACCCGGCTCGTGATTTAGGTCCGCGTATCGCACACTTCTTCCTTCCGATTGCAGGAAAAGGCGGTTCGAACTGGAAGTATGCATGGATTCCAGTAGTTGGTCCAATTCTAGGTGGATCACTTGCAGGATTATTCCATCAAGTTGTATTTGAAGGAAAACAAAATGCAGCACTTATTTATGTGATTATTGCAACTGTGATTGTACTAGCAATCTCTTATATGACAAGTAAAAAAAGTGAAAGCAATACAAATAGTAGAAAAGTAGCATAGGGGGAAACCGATATGAAAAAATATATTCTTTCTTTAGACCAAGGAACAACTAGCTCACGCGCAATTCTGTTCAATAAAAAAGGTGAAATTGTTCATTCAGCTCAAAAAGAGTTTACACAACATTTTCCAAAGCCAGGTTGGGTAGAGCATAATGCACAAGAAATTTGGGGATCTATTTTAGCAGTTATCGCAACTTGCTTAAGCGAAGCAGATGTAAAACCAGAACAAATCGCTGGTATCGGTATTACGAACCAACGTGAAACAGCGGTTGTTTGGGATAAAACGACTGGAAAACCAATTTACAACGCAATCGTATGGCAATCTCGTCAAACAGTTGAAATTTGTGATGAGTTAAAAGAAAAAGGGTATAGCGAAATGGTTCGCGAAAAAACAGGTCTTTTAATTGACGCATACTTCTCTGGTACGAAAGTAAAATGGATTTTAGATAACGTTGAAGGTGCAAGAGAAAAAGCAGAAAACGGCGATCTATTATTCGGAACGATTGATACGTGGCTTGTATGGAAATTGTCTGGCGGTAAAGCGCACGTAACGGATTACTCAAATGCATCACGTACATTAATGTTTAACATTCACGACTTACAGTGGGATGATGAGCTTCTAGACATGTTAACAGTGCCAAAGAGCATGCTTCCAGAAGTACGTCCATCATCTGAAATATATGGAGAAACAATTGATTATCACTTCTTCGGTCAAAATATACCGATTGCAGGTGTAGCTGGTGACCAGCAAGCAGCATTATTTGGACAAGCTTGTTTCGGTGAAGGTATGGCGAAGAACACGTACGGAACTGGTTGTTTCATGTTAATGAACACAGGTGAAAAAGCAGTAGCTTCTGAGCATGGTCTATTAACAACAATTGCATGGGGAATAGATGGTAAAGTGAACTATGCATTAGAAGGAAGTATTTTCGTAGCAGGTTCTGCAATTCAGTGGTTACGTGACGGAATGCGCATGTTTAAAGATGCAAGCGAAAGTGAAGTGTACGCATCACGCGTTGCATCAACTGAAGGTGTATACGTTGTACCAGCATTCGTAGGTTTAGGTACACCGTACTGGGATAGTGAAGTACGCGGCGCTATGTTTGGTGTAACGCGCGGTACGACGAAAGAGCATTTCATTCGTGCAACACTAGAATCTTTAGCGTACCAAACGAAAGATGTATTATGCGCAATGGAAGCAGATTCAGGTATTGAACTAAAAACATTACGCGTTGATGGTGGAGCAGTTAAAAATAACTTCTTAATGAAGTTCCAAAGTGATATTTTAGCTGTTCCTGTAGAGCGTCCAGTGATCAACGAAACGACAGCTTTAGGTGCAGCGTACTTAGCTGGTCTTGCGGTTGGATATTGGAAAAACCAAGATGAAATTAAAGAACAGTGGCATATGGACAAACGCTTTGAACCAACGATGGAAGCGGAAACAAGCGAAGAGCTATATGCTGGATGGAAAAAAGCAATTGAAGCAACAAAAGCTTTCAAATAATCATAAACAGTGTTATAATGGTGACAAGTTAATAATTCGGTAGGAGATTTGGAGAGACCACAACACGCTATAGAGGCGAAATCTATAGCGGAGTTCGTGGTCTCTTTTTTCGTTATCAAAGGGAGGAATTACCATGAAATTTTCAAGTAAACAACGTAAAGACGTATTAAACGGAGTAAATAAACAAGAGTTAGATGTGATCGTAATTGGTGGAGGTATTACTGGTTCTGGTATTGCATTAGATGGAGCAACACGCGGGTTATCAACAATTGTGTTTGAAATGCAGGACTTTGCAGCAGGTACATCAAGTCGTTCAACGAAGCTTGTACACGGTGGTCTACGTTATTTAAAACAACTTGAAGTGAAAATGGTAGCAGAGGTGGGGAAAGAGCGTGCGATCGTATATGAGAACGGTCCCCATGTAACAACACCAGAGTGGATGTTACTTCCGTTCCATACAGGCGGTACGTTCGGATCATTCAGTACATCAATTGGTCTTCGTGTATACGACTTCTTAGCAGGCGTAAAACGAAGCGAGCGCAGAAAAATGTTTAACCGTGAAGAAACATTAAACAAAGAGCCACTTGTAAAAAAAGAAGGATTAAAAGGCGGCGGTTACTACGTAGAATATCGTACAGACGATGCGCGTCTTACAATTGAAGTAATGAAAGAAGCAATTGAACACGGTGCGAAAGCTGTTAACTACGCAAAAGTAGACAGTTTCTTATATAAAGATGGAAAAGTATGTGGTGTACGTGTAATCGATTTACTAGATGGAGAAGTGTATGAAGTGTACGGTAAGAAAATTGTAAATGCAGCTGGCCCTTGGGTAGATACACTTCGTGAAAAAGATAACTCGAAAAAAGGGAAAGTACTTCAGTTATCAAAAGGTGTGCATTTAGTAATTGACCAAAAACGGTTCCCGTTAGGGCAAGCTATTTACTTCGATACACCAGATAAACGTATGGTGTTCGCGATTCCTCGCGGCGGAAAAACATACGTAGGTACAACAGATACGTTCTATGATAAAGACGCAGCTGTACCGCACATGACAACAGAAGATCGCACATATATCATTAATGCGATTAACTACATGTTCCCAAGTGTGAAAATTACAGAAAAAGATGTGGAGTCAAGCTGGGCTGGTGTACGTCCGTTAATTTACGAAGAAGGTAAGAATGCATCTGAAATTTCTCGTAAAGATGAAATTTGGACTTCTGAATCTGGTTTAATTACAATCGCAGGTGGTAAATTAACAGGATACCGTAAAATGGCTGAAATGGTAGTAGACTACGTAACAAACCTATTACAAAAAGAAGGTCATAGTGCATATCCGAAGAGCGACACGAAACATATGCCAATCTCTGGTGGACATGTAAGTGGTTCACACGGATTCCCAGCATTCGTTGCGAAAAAAGCAGACGAAGGCACGAAATCTGGTTTAACGAAAGCACAAGCAGAAGAATTCGCGAAATTCTACGGCTCTAACGTAGACGTACTGTTCGACTTAGCGAAAAAACATAAAGACGAAGCGAAAGAATACAACATGCCGCTAGACGTTCTAATCCCACTTGTATACGCAATGGATTACGAAATGACAGCAAAACCAGTTGACTTCTTCGTACGCCGTAGAGGCGCTGTATTCTTCAACATCCACTGGGTATATGAGTGGAAAGAAGCAGTAATCAACTACATGGCTGCGAAACTAGGCTGGAGCAAAGAAGAGCAAATGAAATACACAGCTGAACTAGAAAAAGCATTAACAGACGCTGTAATTCCTGTAGATCAACAAGAGCAGGCGGCTGCGTTAGCGTAAAAGAGAGAACCACCTGAAGGGGAGCCTTTAGGTGGTTTTTTGTTTTATTATGAATGTGCTAAATTCTCGATTAAAGTGTTGTATCACAATAAAAGGTTTACTCTTAGTGAAGAAAAATTAAAGTTAAAAAACGATACGGACACTATCATCCGTATTTTTTTATAAATTAATAAAACTTTTCCATACGGTGCGTCGTCTAATATATGGGGAGGAGGAAATGGTGTGGATGAATTAACGGTAGAAGCGTTTGAAATAGAAGATAAGGAACTCCTTATCGATGAAATCATGAATAAGTATGGACAAGAAGTCTTACAGCTTGTGTATTCATATGTGAATAATAAAGAGGTTGCTGAGGATGTAACGCAAGATATATTTGTGAAGTGTTATAAATCTCTTCATACATACAAAGGGAAGTCGAATGTGAAAACGTGGTTGTGGAGAATTGCGATTAATCAATGTAAGGACTACATAAAAAGTTGGTATAACAAAAAGGTGATCGTGACAGAGGATGAATCTGCTTATATGGAGATTCAAAATGCTAGTGTCGAACAAACTGTCATTCAAAATGCGGAGGACCGTGAGCTCGCTTCTGCGGTAATGAATTTACCGATAAAATATCGAGAAGTCATTTATCTATTTTATTATGAAGAATTACCAATTAAAGATATTGCCATTGTAATAGACGTGAAAGAAAACACGATAAAAACGAGACTGAAAAAAGCGAAGGAGCTTTTGAAGAAAGGATTGGAGGAGCAATCAAATGGAAGATCGATTAAAAGGCCTGCGAAAATCAATGGAGAATACAACGTTTAAACATTTGAGTTTTTCCGATCAACATCGAAAGCAGGTGCGCGAAAAAATCAATGCTTCAAACGAAAAGGAAGAGGACATCTCTTTAGCGATTTTACAACTCCTCAGTAATGAAAAAACAGGATACGAATTGTCACAGCTACTACGAGGGAGAGGGATTCGGAAATTCGAAGGAAATGAAGGGTTTTTATATACCGTATTACATCGTCTAGAACAGAATCGTTTTATTCAATCAAGTTGGTATCATGAAGGAGCGAAATATTATCAATTAAATGATAAAGGAAGAAAGATGCTGCGAAAGGCAGAGAAAAATGCTACGAAGGTACAATTTATATTAAAAGGCTTAGTACAGGAGTGAGGCGAAATTGAATAAAAAAGGGGAGCGTTTTGTAAGCGAAGTTACGAACCATATTAAATCAAAAGAAGCAAAGAGCTTTGTAGCAACTGAACTAGATTTTCACTTAAAACAGGCGAAGAACACGTGGATAGAAAAAGGATTAAGTGAGGAAGTTGCTGAAAATAAAGCTGTAGAACAAATGGGAAGCCCAATTAAACTAGGGCAAGAACTTAACAAACTACATAAGCCAAAGGTGGATTGGTTTTTACTTATTTTATTAGTGGCTGCTATGGGGTTAGGCTTTTTGCCGGTTATAACTTTTGGACATGCTGACTTATTCATGAATAAGGTGATATTTGTTATTCTCGGTGTTGTAACAGCTATTGGGATGATGCTACTTGATTATCGGAAGTTAGAGAGGCTCGGGTGGCTGTTTTATACAATCGGTGTACTTATCTTGTTAATGATAAAATGTTTTCCGACTGGTTACGTGATTGGGGAAGCAATAATAAAAATTGGCCCCATCAAAATTGACTGTTTAATGACGATACCATTTTTCTTTCTAGCTTGGGCTTCTTTTTTCAATAATAGTAGGTTAAAGTTTATGCATCTTCTCATATTGTACGTATTTTCTTTATATCTATTTTCGACTATATCAATTCTTCTACCAATTTTCATCTATATTACGATGGTATTCGTTATGCTTTGGTGGAGTAAGTTAGGAAAGAAAACGGCATGGCTCATTACAATGTTACCAATTTTACCCTTTATTATTAGGGATCTATTTTCCTGGTCGGCTGTAAAAGAATACCGGATAGCGAGAATTTTAGGATTTATAAACCCAGCGCATGATCAATGGGATTTACGTTTACAAGAGGCGATGTCTTCAGCAGGTTGGTTCGGTACATATGGAAATATAAAGTCTATCCCTGCTGCCCATACTGATTTTGTATTCGCGAGTTTGACTTACTATTATGGATATGTGCTTGCGCTAGTTCTTGTCATTATTCTTTCTCTTTTTGCAGTGAGAATAATGAACATAGCTTATAAAATAAATGATGGTTATGGTAAATTGCTTCTCGTTGGTGGAGTGACTCTTTTTGCAATCCATTTCATTTGTAACGTTGGCATGATCCTTGGAATATTACCACGTGTTTCTATATCATTACCTTTTATTAGTTATGGATTAGTACCAACTCTGTTTCATGCATTTATAATGGGGATCGTGTTAAGTGTATATCGGCGTAAAGATCTTTTAGTGAGAAAATCAGCTTAAAAAACAAACCACCCGTTCCCTATATTTTTTAGGGGATAGGTGGTTTAATTTTTCTTGCATTCGCACAGCTTTTCTATACCTATAATGTAACGGTTCTAACTTAGCGATAAAATTCATACTATTTTCAAAAAATTACCATTCAGTCTCTATATAGATATTAGGTCATTGTGCTATGATATATTCGTAATTAACGAAATAATAAGAAAGAAGGGGTTGTTGTGGAAACAAAGCTTTTAGAAACAGAGAAAAAAATTGATTCGAAGTCTCTCTTGGCTTTGGGGTTATTGATGATTACCGGAATTACATATCAGTTCTTAGGAAATGTTTTGGGAGATGCTATACCTAATTTATTAGGAATGATTCTTGAAGCTTTATGGAATCTTGTATTATGTGGAATTATTGGATACTATTTTTTAGGGGAAATATCGTTAGACCAATTTAAACATTTTAAATTTAAGACATTACTTTGGGGTTTACCTTTAGTAGTTATCGTAGGTGTAAGTTCCGGTGCTATATTCAATTACATTTTTGAACCAGCAACTAAAAATTCTGTTGCAGAAGTAATAAGTATTTCTATGATTTTATTCCGTGTACCATTTATGCTCATGGGTGAAGAGTTGCTTTGTACGAATGGAATTCTTGCATTACAAAAACTAGGGTTGAAATTTGGCACGGCATCAATCATATGTAGTGTCTTGTTCGCTTTGTGGCATATTCCGGCTTATGGTTTTGTGCCAATGCAGTTATTAATAACTATAATTCCAATTAGATTGGCACTAAATTATGTATGGAAAAAATCCAATAGTGTTTGGGTAAGTTGGATTTGCCATTATATTTATGATAGTTTAGCATTTATACAATTTTTTCTAAAATAAAAATTCGAGTTTAGTGTTAACGAAAGTATATGTAAATATATTGCGTCAAAATAAAACAAGTATGACCTCATCTAAATATTAGATGAGGTCATACTTGTTTTAAAAAGAAACACCTTGATTCAAATCAAGGTGTAATAACTTCAAAACTCTCCGAATCAGCCCCAAGTATAAAAGGACTAACCTCGCCAACGCTATAAAGTTGTAGCTCATGCATTGCGCGTGTACAAGCAGTGTAGAACAATCTACGAACGCTCTCATCACTGTACACATCTTTAGAAGCGTCGTAAATAATAACAGCATCAAATTCGATACCTTTCGCTAAGTAAGCGGGGATCACGACAATGCCTTGCTCATACTCGGCTGAGTTACTTTTCACAAGTTTAATATTTTCGATATGACTAAGTGCTTCGTAGGCAGCGGCGCTTTCAGCTGCAGATTTACATATAATTGCGATCGTATTGTGCTGTTGTTTTTGTAGTTCAGCAACTTTGGCAGTAATATGTTTATGCAGTTCGCTGTCATTCGATACTTTCGTCACTGTAGGTTTCTCACCGTCACGTTCAAAGGCGTGAATGTTCTTTCCTTCTGGTACGAGAGCACGTGTAAATTCAATGATCGGTTTTGTTGAGCGATAGCTACGAGTTAAGTTGATGCCGTTCGTTTCATCTGGTCCGTATAAGCTAGTAAGTGTATTGAAGTTCACTGCTTCACTCGCATGGGCAAATATCGCTTGGTTAAAGTCTCCGAGTACAGTCATTCTTGCAGCAGGGAAGAGACGTTTTAAAAACTCGAACTGAAACGGCGAATAATCTTGCGCTTCGTCTACAAGTACGTGTTTAATCGATCTATTCGTTTGGAAGCCTTCGATTAACTCTTTTAAAAGTAAAAATGGAGTGGCATCCTCGTAATATAGCTTTCCTTCATCAAGCATGTTTACTGTTAATGAGCAAATGTCATCCCATTCTGTCGGTTTCTCCCCAGTAACCCATGATGCATCTGTGAAGAGTTGTTTATATATGCCTGTGAAATTGATGAAACGTAATGTTTGAACACCTTTACGAAGCGGCTTCAATTTTTTACGGACAATCATACGTCCGAGTACTTTCGTTTCTTTTTCATAATCATGAAAGGAGTTGTCGTCAAACTCGCCTTTTTTCTGTAAATATTTATAAGCCTTTTGGTATTCATCTTTACTCAGTAATTCAATTTCTTCTTCTACCCAAGGCTTTTTCAGTTCCGCTTTTTCAATTGCATCTATTTGTTTATTTAGCCAATCTGTTAACTTTTCAATTCGATTATGGAAGCGGAGGGAGGAGTCAGTGTTGTAAAATTGTTCTGTAATTTCTTTAGCAGAAGCAATTAACTTTCCTCTAAATTTCATTCCTCTAAATAGCATGCCTGAAGATTCAAGAGATTGTCTGTACGCTCTAATCATCTCGAAAAATTGAGTGGATGCTTTAAATCGAATACTCGCATTTCTCGTTTTATAGGTAGGGCTATTCGTTTCAGTTAACATATATTCTAATTGCTCATAAGGGTCTTCAACGTCAAATGCCTTACTGAGTCTATGGTTTAAATATTCTTGGAATGTAACTTGCTGCATATTTTCTTCACCGAGTTCAGGTAGTACGTTAGATACGTAGCTGTTGAACATAGAGTTAGGGGAGAAGAGAATAATTTGATCTGCTTTTAACCATTCGCGATATTTATATAGTAAGTAGGCGATTCGTTGCAGGGCAGCTGACGTTTTACCGCTACCAGCAGCTCCTTGCACGATAAGGAGTCGGCCTTCATCGTGACGAATAATTTCATTTTGCTCGCGCTGAATCGTAGCGACGATACTTTGCATATGTTTGTTCGTACCTTTTCCGAGCGCTTGTTGCAAGATTTCATCGCCAATTGTAAGGCTCGTATCGAACATAGAATCAATCTCGCCATTTTGAATAATGTATTGTAATTTTTTCTCCACATTACCGTGAATTACGCCGCCTGGAGTACTGTATTCAGCCGGTCCTGGCGGATAATCGTAGTACACACTCGAAATAGGTGCGCGCCAGTCATATATAAGAAAGTTTTCTCCGCTTGCATCAGTAAGTGTAGCTACGCCGATATAAATTTTCTTCGCAGCAGATTCTCCTTCTTCTTTGAAATCAATTCGTCCGAAATAAGGTGCTTTATGCATACGTCTTAATGCGGCAAGTCGATTAAAGGTGTGCTTATGGGTAATTTGTGTGACAGCTAGTGACTGAGCTTGTTGTCTTAAGTTGATAACTGTTTCAAGATAATCATCAAAAGTATCAGTATTCACTTTCACGTCATCCCAAAAGTGTTTACGAATATGGATTACTTCCGCCCGGCGTCTGCCAGTTTCGTTTTCCAGTTTATCAATTTGCTCCGTAATCGTTTCTATTACGGTATCCAATCTTTTTTGCTCTAGATCAAGTTTTTTATTCATACGGTAAGCACTCCTTTAAAAGTGAAAAATAGAGGTTGACTGAAGATGTGTTTTGGTGTACAATTAAGATACGGATAAATACGTTATTATCTTTTTATAAAACGTGTTTCTGTACTAATTTAACATAGTTTTTTCATTTAATCAATGATAATAAGATAAACCTTGGTTCCGTGTGGCGTGAATCGAGGTTTTTTTGTGTTTTTCTTTAAGGAAGAATTGCAATTTTATTGAGGAGAATGTAAGTAAAGCAAAGAAGAGAATCAGGAATAGGGGGATACTGATGCAAAAATATTTTGAGGAAGCACATCGTTTTTGTTCTCGTAATAGAAAGCACTTAGAAAAGGATGTTATATGTGGTTGTTTCTATTGTTTAGAAATTTTCCATCCAGAAAAAATTACAGAGTGGTGGGATGATGATAACACAGCAGTTTGTCCGCATTGCGGGATTGACTCTATTATAGGAGAAAGTTCTGGATTTAAAATTACAGAAATGTTTTTAAGTGAAATGCATAAAAGATGGTTTTAGTTAAACGAATGAAAAAAATAAACTTTAGTTAACGAAGAGGATACATAAAAAGCTCGGGCCTAAGCCCGAGCTTTTTATTTCATTATTTCTTGTCTTCTTTTTTTGCGTCAGTTTTCTTCTCTTCGAAAAGATCTTTTAAATCTTTATCGTCAACTTTTACGTCAGCTTTTTTAATTTCTTTCATCATAAGATCGTTCATGAATTCGCCGTCTTGTGCTTTCTTCTGAACGACTTCTTTTTTGATGTCAGCTTTTGATTGCTCGAATGATTTTTCTGGCTCTTTAATGTCTGTAACTTTAATGATGTGGTAACCGAATTGTGTTTTTACAGGTTCGCTTACTTCATCTTTTTTCAGTTTATAAGCAGCATCTTCGAATTCTTTAACCATTTTACCATGTTCGAAGAATCCTAAGTCGCCACCTTTTTCTTTTGAACCAGTATCTTCAGAGTATTGTTTCGCTAACTCTTCGAAAGATTTACCTTGTCCAAGTTCCTCTTTAACTTTTTTCGCAGTCGCTTCATCTTTTACAAGAATGTGGCTTGCTTTAACTTCAGGCTTGTAGTTATCTTTTAATTCTTTATCAGTGATTGTTTTCTCGATAGCTTTTTCTTGAGCTAATTGAGCACGCACACCAGTTTTTAAAGTTTCTTCTTTAATACCTTGTTGTTTTAATAGTGTATCGAATTGATCACCGTATTGTTTTTTCATTTCATCGAACTTTTTGTCTACTTCTTTGTCTTCAACTTTGTAGTTTTTAATAAGTACTTTTTCCATAACCATGTTGTTTAGTACTTGTTTACCAGCTTGTGTCTTCATTTGATTGTAGAACTCGTCTTTTGTAATGTCACCAGCTTTAGATGTAACGATTTTGTCTGATGATGATCCTGTTCCACATGCTGATAATGCGATTACACTTGTTGCGGCTAAGGCAAGCATAGCTTTCTTCATTCGATAAACACTCCTACTATTATGTATTTTTAATTTATCCTACACCAATGAATTTTGGTTCATAAGAGCCCGATTAAGTCTCACTGATACTTTTGCTTTTTTCGTTGGTAAAGCGCGCTTAACAGGGCTTACCGAGGCTGAGGATAAAGTTAAGATGCGTGTCATTTATTTCATAGTATAAGCAATATGTACAAAATTTAATATATCATATTTCGACTCGATTTCATATTGATAAAGAAAATTTAACCAGTACGTGTCAGATTTTGAAGGTGTAGCCTATTGGGCGCATGCCGCATATACAGAAAAGAGGAGGGGATGGGGATGAATTCTCAACTTATTTTATTACTTGTACTGTTTATTTTATTGGTTATAGTAGGTATAATTTGCTTATAGAGGAAAAAAGTGAGGAAGGGGCTTCCTTCCTCACTTTCCATGAAATATAATTTCTATATAACTAGAAATTAATAAAATTGTTATACATACATTAATAACCCGAAAGACACTGGGTTGGCGGCTCGCAGCTATTTGTTTTCGTTCACACAGTGTATGTGTCATGAAATTCGTGTAAAATATAACAAGAAGTGCGAATGCGACAAAAACAACTGTTATAAGTGTCATGAGGCGAGACCTCCTTTTGGTAAAATACATATACTTTATATATTGTATCATACGATATTTTGTTCGTGTTATAAAATTCAGAAATAGAAGACTTTGTGTTAGAAAGAGAGGGAGAAAATGGACGTTGTTAGAAGATTAGAACAAGCTGAATACTACGTAGACCTACTATTTAAAATGATTGATGAAGAAAAGTGTCCATTTTATTCTTTGATCATAAAGAAAAAAGCTCGTAAAAAAGATATTGAACGTATACTAAATCTTTGTGAAATATTGAACGAGCAATATGTAGTGGAGAAAGCAGAAGGGCTTCTTTTGTTCGATGCGCTGTTAGATCAATTTGAAAAAGCGCTTCCACATCAGCTCGAAGTACACGAAACTGCGGAAGCGCTAGCAAAACAAGGTTTATTTAAGCCGCTTATGAATGAATTCTTAAGCATGATTGCGAAACAATAAATAGATTACTTCTTAACTAACTTCTGATCGGATTCCGTAAAATTCTCCTCAATATTCTCTAATGATTTCTCAAAAATATCGATGAAGTCTTGTCCGTAAATGTTGCGCAAGATAGCGATAAGTTCGATATTTTCTGGGAACTTACCATAGAAATTACGAAGTGCAAGAGCCCCATTGAATACAGAGTTATTTTCAGGATCATACTCCTCCATTAAGCGAAGTAGTAATTCTTCCCCTTTGTCTGTAATCTCAATGTACGTATTTCGTTTATCATCTTCTTTTTTCGAGAACACAAGATAGCCGCGTTCTTCTAGCTTTTTCGAGAAGTTAAACGCCGTTGATACGTGCATAACTCCAAACTTAGCAATCTCAGAAATAGAAGCCCCTTTTAAATGATAAGCGATTGACAAAATATGATGCTCATTAATGTTTAAATCGTAAGGCTTAATCCACTGTTGCCAATCTTTCTCTACACATTTCCATAACGCTTTCGATAATTGAGCAATGCGTTGGCTGAAAATCATCGCTTCTTTTACCGAGTAATCTTTTTCTCCACTTTTCATTTACTCACCCACTTTAACATTCTTTTTCATTACTATCTATTATGCCAGTAAAGTAAAAATTAATAAAGTCTTTTTGTGAGAATTGTGAAAATTTTTCGGAAAAATGACATTCTATACAAATCATGCATAAGCATGGAAGCGTTTTATGAGTCGTGAATACATGTGTTGTCCTTACATGTTAAGTGATAACATATATTGTAAATGCATAAAAACACGGCATATCTGTGTGATATGCCGTGTTAAGGTCAATTTATATAAAAAATATTTGTTATATGCAAAAAACTAAGCAGGAATTTGTTTACGCTTTTTCCGGAACAGCTTCTTGTAGTTTCTCAATTGATTTTTGAATGTCCAAAATTTCTTGCTCAATATGTCGTTTGTTTTGAGAAATATCTTGCTTCCAGTTAGAAAGCGTGTCTTGCATATCTTCTTTTAATTCTTGAAACACTTCTTTACCTTCCGAAGCAGTTTCAACGATTTGACGTTTTAATAATTTTGTATCAGCTGTAATATCAGCTAAAGTCTTTTTAATATCAGTTCCTTTTTCTTTCAGCTTACCGCGCATAGCTTTACCAGAAGAAGGAGTAGAGAAAAGAACGGCTAATCCAGCAACTGCTCCGCCGCAAATGACACCTGTAATAAAGGATTTAGCTTTTGACATAAAAGGAAACCTCCTTATTTTTTGTTCGTATTCATGATGTGAAAAAATATGCATATCTTTAAGACAAGGGAAAGAAAAGTGTGCAATGCACATTCCCTGGCATCTTGAATGGAGAAACAAGCCATGCAATATGTAATCACTTTAGGAAAGTGGCTTGTTATGTATTACTTCTTATTATAGTGTCATTATTTCACACTATTTGCAATTGTACTTGCGATGTTTTGTAAATTTTCCATTGTGTATTCATTTTGATGTGATTTCCAAACAGCACCGAAACCATCGTTTTCACCGTAGCGTGGAATTAAATGAAGGTGGAAGTGGAACACAGTTTGTCCAGCTTTTTCACCGTTATTGTTAAGTAGGTTAAAGCCAACTGGATTAAACTCTGCTTTAATCGCATTTGCGATTTTCGGAACGACAGAAAAAATGTGTGATGCGATTTCTGGCGTTAACGCAAAAATGTCTTGTTTGTGAACTTTTGGAATAACAAGAGTATGTCCTTTTGTTACTTGACTAATATCTAAAAATGCAAGCACATGTTCATCTTCGTATACTTTTGAGCAAGGGATTTGCCCGTCAATAATTTTACAAAAAATACAATTGTCCGCTGTATGGTTCATTGATCTCATCCTTTCAAGTAGCCTTAGCCGTATTTTACCATAATTATATAAGAGAACAAACACGAAAAACAGGAAGCTGACTCAGCTTCCTGTTTTCTGAAGAGGGATTGAAAAAGCATTATCGTAATTTACGTTTCGCAGACACCTCATTTATTTAAGAAATGCACGGTAAATCGGCTAAAGTTTCTGCCGTAGACACCCCATTTTCAAGTGAAATGAATTGCAATCTTTATAAAAGGAAATTGTTTATTTTTTAAAACAGTATATGCTCTTTCGGAGACACCCCGTTTCTAAAATGAAACAAATGATCTGGTTATGTGTAAATTTCTTTGTCCAACATGGACACCCCATTTCATGATGACTTCACTATGTTGTTGTACTCATCAATTGGTGGTCGCTTTTTCAATGTGTTCCTTCTTCACTAATTATGATGTCCGCTTTCGTAAAAATATATGCGAACAAATTTAAATTTTTTTTGAGGGCATCGATACTATGTAGTACAGCGTTATTTTTGGTAAGATGAATATAGAATGAATACTAATGAAGAAAGTGGTGTCGTATGAGCGAGTTATTGCGTGTAGAAAATGTTACAGGAGGATATACGAAACGACCTGTACTAAAAGATGTTTCGTTCTCTGTGAATAAAGGCGAACTTGTCGGCTTAATCGGTTTAAATGGAGCCGGGAAGAGTACGACGATTAAACATATTATCGGTTTAATGGAACCGAAAAAAGGAACTGTCACAATTAATGGGAAAACAATTCGTGATGATATGACAGCGTACCGTTCTAGTTTTTCGTTCATCCCAGAAACACCAGTATTATATGACGAGCTAACGCTAGAAGAACATTTGAAGTTAACAGCGATGGCGTACGGTGTCGAGGAAAAACAATATGAAGAACGTGTAGGGCAACTATTACAAGAATTTCGCATGAAAAATCGTTTAAAATGGTTTCCATCTCATTTCTCAAAAGGGATGAAACAAAAAGTAATGATTATGAGTGCGTTTTTAGTGGAACCATCTCTTTATATTGTGGACGAACCTTTCGTTGGGCTTGATCCGTTAGCGATTCAATCACTTCTTCAAATGATGGATCAAATGAAAAAGAGCGGTGCAGGAATCTTAATGAGTACACATATTTTAGCGACGGCAGAGCGTTATTGTGATTCATTTATTATTTTGCATCAAGGCGAAGTAAGAGCGAAAGGAACATTATCTGAACTGCAATCACAGTTTAATATGCCAGGTGCAACGTTAGATGATATTTATATTGCATTAACGAAGGAAGAAGATTATGAATAGCACAGCATTATGGAAAGAACGATTTCGTCACTTTCTAAAAGAAGTTCGTACATATAGTAAATACGTATTTAATGATCATTTGAAATTTATTTTCGTATTCATCATCGGCGCAGGTGCGTATTATTACCAGCAATGGTTACAAACGTTAACCTCTTCGTTTCCGACAGCGCTCGTTATGGCAGTGTTGCTTGGACTCGTATTAACGGCCGGATCTATTCAAACGTTATTAAAAGAAGCGGATCTCGTTTACTTGCTGCCAGTTGAAGAAAAGTTAAAACCGTACTTTACAAAGGCATTTCTCTTTACGTTTATGATTCAGTTATACATAATCGCAATCGTAGCGGCAGCGCTTGCCCCGTTATACTTCCAGCAAATGAAGCAAACAGGAGCGGCTTACATATGGATTGTACTTGCGTTTGTCATTGTAAAAGCGTGGAACTTATTCGTCGCGTGGGAAAAATCATTTTTAACAGATCAAAATATACAAAGAGCTGATTGGTTCATTCGTTTTATTTTAAACGGTTTATTTGTGTACTTCCTTGTAGAGCGTACTTCCGTTATTTTTGTTGGCGGAATCATCCTTCTCATGGTGTTATACCTTGTAGTACTGCATCAAATGGTGAAGGGAAAGCCGCTAAACTGGGAGTA
Source organism: Bacillus sp. N5-665 (assembly GCF_022637375.2). NCBI lineage: Bacteria > Bacillati > Bacillota > Bacilli > Caryophanales > Bacillaceae > Bacillus > Bacillus sp. N5-665. The sequence goes on along the minus strand of NZ_CP093325.1, from coordinate 4,484,091 downwards.
CTTAATTTCTGAAGAAGGTAAGAAGATGATGATGTTGTACCGCATCGCGAATATGTTCGTTGATGTACCTGCATTAAAAGAAAGAGTAGCACGTAGAAAATGGCTTGATTTCATTCTTTCAATGATTGGTGAGAAGCGTACATATTTATACTTATATACGAGAACGTTTTTACGATCTAGTAACTATTTCGGCTTATATGTGCGTTTGCTCGCTCTTGGCGGAGTTATTTTGTACTTCATTCCGTTTTTATATGGACGATTTATCGTAAGCCTTATTTTCCTATACTTAATCGGTTATCAGTTATTAACTTTATGGAAACATCACCGCATGAAGATTTGGCTTGATTTGTATCCGGTAGGGGGAGAAGAGAAGAAGAAAGATTTTCTTGTCTTATTAAATGCGATCCTTATTACCGGCAGCGTTGTATTTACAGTTATATTCGCCCTTGCGACGAAAGATTTCATGATGACGGGAATTTTACTAGTCGTAAGCATAATATTTAGTATCGGTTTCGTTTATCAATACGGGGCGAAACGTATTGAGCGTTTAAATTGAAGGGAATGAACCTATGATTACATACGAAGAGAAGGTTATAAAAGAATTGGAGCAGTGGAAAGCTACATTCATGAAAGATTCTTCTATGATGACGCGGTTCTCTAAGAAAGTGCAGACGAAAGTACAACAGCTTATTCCGGCGAAAGTGCAAAAAGTATTAACGGAAACGATTCGGATGATGGTGCAAACAATTAGTGCCGGATCAAACTTTATAAAGCCGAAATTAAAAGAGACGAACTGGTCATTGCAAAGAAGAGACGACGAAGTACGTAAAAAAATGGATGAGTACAAAAAAATAGCAGCGGCAGAAGGAGCAGGGACGGGAGCTGGCGGTATTCTCCTTGGCCTTGCTGATTTTCCGCTTTTACTCGGCATTAAAATTAAATTTTTATTCGATGCCGCAACATTGTACGGATTTGATACGAGTAACAAAGAGGAGCGCCTTTTTATCCTTCACGTTTTTCAACTTGCCTTTTCAAGTGACGATCACCGAAAAGAAATATGGAAAGCAATCGAAACGTGGGATACAGAAGAAGAAAATCATATGGACTGGGAAAAGTTCCAAACAGAGTACCGAGACTATATCGATTTAGCAAAAATGCTTCAGCTCGTACCAATAATCGGTGCCCCGGTTGGCGCATATGCGAACTATCAATTACTGCAAAGACTCGGAGAAGTGACGATGAATTGTTATCGTATGCGACTACTTAATAGAAATTAAAAAGAAAGCATCCTAAATGTGTAATTTAGGATGCTTTTTTTAGAAGTTAATGCCGATATAGCTAACTCCGGCAATAATCAATACGATGAAGAGTACAACGATGAATGGAAATCCGCTTTTACCACCTTGTCCAGCATCACCGCCGCCAGTGCCACCACTACCACCTTTACCGCCAAGTCCCATAGGAATATCCTCCTTATTGTTATATGTTGCTTTTACTTTATACTTTTCTGCATTTACCAATAAATTCCTCCTGAAGCGCTAACTAACTTGCAAATCATTTCGTTTCATTTTATAATTTACTTACCGACCGGTAAGTAAAAATAAGTGAGGTACAGTATGACAAAGAATTTACAAACATCGCAAAACATTGTCGAGGCATCATTTAAACTCATGGCAGAGCACGGTATTGAGAAGATGAGCCTTTCCATGATTGCGAAAGAGGTAGGTATTTCAAAACCGGCTATTTATTATCATTTTTCTTCTAAAGAAGCGTTAGTTGATTTTTTATTTGAAGAGATTTTTTCTGGTTATCATTTCGTTAGTTATTTCGATAAAGAAAAATATACGAAAGAAAAATTTGCAGAAAAGTTAATTGCCGATGGTTTACATATGCTCTCTGAGTATGAAGGTCAAGAAGGAATATTACGTGTTATAAATGAATTTATCGTAACTGCATCGCGAAATGAAAAGTATCAGAAACGCTTATTTGAAATACAAGAAGATTTCTTAAATGGTTTCCACGATTTATTGAAGAAAGGTGTAGAACTTGACGTTGTTTCACAACATGCAACGGAAGAAAATGCTCATACGTTAGCGCTTGTGATCGATAATATGAGTAATTACATGCTGATGGGATTCCAGTTAAAGTATAAAGAAATTTGGATTCAAAATGTGAAAAACGTAATGAAGGAGGAATAAAAGTGAAAATGCAAAAAAACTGGTGGCTCGGTTTTCTTGGGTTCATTGGAGTGTATAAAATTCCAGGCATGATAGAAGCTTTTCAAGCGGATGGAAGTTGGATGAAGCTAATCGGTTTCATTTGGCTACTTTGGTTCGGATATTTTATTCCTGAGAAGAAAGAAGATTAAATTTCAATTTTATGTAAAGTTATGTAAAATATAGATTGAGAGTATTCATATATTAGATTACTAGATTTGGAGTGGTTACATGGATCCATTGAAAAATGAAATTCACCCTGACATGGTCAAGGTGTGGAAAGTTCGTGCTGTAATTGAAGAAGGGATCGGTATTCTTGTCATTTTAGCTTACCTTTTCCTCATGATAAAGTTTGATTGGTGGGCATGGATTTTGTACGTGTTAATTGGGTTAACGGTTGCACTAGCGCCATTGGAGTACTTCGTATTCCCGAAACTTCGTCAGCGTTATTATAGCTATCAACTAAATGAAGAAGAACTTGAAATTCAGCATGGTCTTTTCGTCGTAAAGCGCGTATTAGTACCGATGATTCGTGTGCAGCACGTGACAATTGAACAAGGACCGATTATGAGAAAATATGGTTTAGCAGAATTACATATTTCTACAGCGGCAACTTCTCACAGCATCCCAGGCTTAACGATGTATGAAGCAGAAATGTTGAAAACGAAAATCGCAGAATTAGCGAAAGTGAGTGATGAGGATGTATAAGAGGCAGCATCCAATCACGATGTTATTAGAATTAAAAATAACAGACTTTATACCACTCATTATTTTCATGTTTAGCTTAAACGGAAAATTCCCGTTTTGGTATTTAATTCCTGCTGCATTCGGTTTACTTACCGTTTTTTCAGCATTTGAAAAATGGTATTACACAATATATTGGGTTGAAAATAACGTATTGCATGTGAAACAAGGGCTCTTTGTGAAGAAGGAGAGCTATTTAAATAAAGAACGTGTTCAAACGATTAACACAAGTTCTAACGTGTTATATCAAATGCTTGGCTTAAAGAAAATTCAGATTGAAACAGCTGGCGGAGGCGATGATGCAGAAGTTAGCTTAGCTGGTATTACAGTAGAAGAGGCAACAGAGCTTATTGCAATGCTAAATGAGCCAACTCCAGAAGTGAAAGCAGAAGATACATCAGAAAAAGTAGTCGAAAAAGAAATCGTTACAGAAGAAAAACAAGCGACAGAATACAAATTAACTTGGAAAGAAATTTTATTAGCATCTGTTACATCTGGTCAGTTTGGACTATTATTCTCATTAATCTTTTTCGTGTATCATCAAGTAGATGAGTACATTCCGAAATGGATAGAGAATGGCGTAAAGTCGTATGTAATGGAACATGATATATATGGCTGGATTTTCATGATAGTCATTTTGATCGTCCTTTCGTGGATCATATCGACAATTGGTTACGCGTTAAAACATGGAGATTTCACAGTGAATCGAAGAAATGATGAAGTCCGCATTTCGCAAGGATTACTTGAGAAAAAAGAACTCGTCCTAAAGTTACATCGTATTCAAGGTATTACGATAAAAGAAAGTATTTTACGTCAGCCATTCGGTTATTGTGCTGTGCAAGTAGAAGTCATTCAAAGTAAAGGACTGGGTGACGAGAAAGAAAAAGTTACACTGCATCCTATCATTCGAAAAGATCGCGTACAACAGTTACTTGCACATTTACAATTACCATACGAACTGAATACAAACATTATTTCATTACCAAAAGCAGCATTACGTCGTTACTTAATTGATAGTTTTATATTCTTCGCAATGCTAGCAATCCCGCTTATTGGAATAAGTATATACTCTGAAAAGCACTTCATCATGTGGGCATTAATTCCGCTCGCGATTCTCATCTTTACACTTGGATACGCAACATTTAAAACGAATGGTTACAGTGTAAACGGAGAGCAAATTACGCTTGTATATCGCAGCATCGGAAAATATACAGGACTTGTTAGAAGAAGACACATCCAATCAATGGAAAAGACACAATCATATTTCCAGCGCCGTGCAAATTTATGTACGTATAAGTTCTCTAACGCATCATCGAATTACAAATTAGAGCATACGAGAGTAGAAGATGCGAAGAGAATGCAGGATTGGTATAAGAAGAGATTAAGTGAAGATTAACTTGAAAAAGCTTGCCTATTATGAAAGGCAGGCTTTTTTTGTTATAGGAAAATGAGGGGCTTAATCCATATATTAGTACAGCTACAGCGCACATATATCGAAAAAGTAGTATACTTCTATTTCAGGGAAATCTGTGGGATTTTTCATATAAATGGTATACTAATATAGAAAAAGTATTAGGAGGCTATATATGATAAGTCAGTTAAAAAGAGCAGCACTTGATGCATTAAAAGGAAAATGGGGGTTAGCGGTAGGGGCAACCTTATTAGTCGGAATCCTTATTGGAGCTGTTGAAATGCTAACCACAGGTATTTTCTCAATGTTTTGGGGTTGGGAAGAAGCAAATGAGTCACTTACAGTAACTATTATTGCAATGTTTATTATCGGTCCGTTAACAGTGGGTGCTTCTTATTTTGTTTTAAATGTAATTCGTGGGACTAATGCTCGTATCGGTCATATATTTAGATGGTTTAACGATGGAAGTAAGTTTATGAAATCGTTTTTAACATATTTACTAATGAATGTGTACTTGATTCTATGGACATTACTTCTTATTATTCCAGGTATTATTAAATCATTTTCTTATTCTATGACATATTTTATTTTGAATGATCATCCAGAATATACAGCGAATCAAGCGATTACTGAAAGTCGTCGTATGATGAATGGACATAAAATGGATTACTTTTTACTATGCTTAAGCTTCTTAGGTTGGTTCATTTTAAGTATTCTTACTTTAGGAATCGGTTTCTTATGGTTAGTACCTTATTTCTACACGACATCAGCTGCATTTTATGAAGAGATTTCAAAAGAATATTATAAAAAAGAAGACACTACTTTCTAATAACCACCTATCCCCTAAAGAATATAGGGCATAGATAGTTTAGATGTTCTGTTTAGGGGAGGCACTTTAGGATAAGTTATAGGTTTTTATATAGAAATTCCGCCCTCTATGTTTTAGCATAGAGGGCTATTTTTTTATGTGAAAATAATGAATAATATATGTGGAAGGAAAAGCGAGGTGAATGAGAGTCAGCATAATTTGGAACTAGTGTATACTGTAAAACGTTCACAATGATAGAAAAAACCAGTAAGCATATTAAATAACTAATAGAAAATTTTTTCAATGGAATCATCCTTATAAAATTCCACTTTATTTTTATGAAAATATAAACCTCTTTAAATTACAGATTATATATATAAGGATAATTAATTTTTATACATTTCGTGTTTATGGATATATTTTCAATGAATATAAAAGTATAGATGTATAGTCAACTTTGAGTGTTTAATGTTATCATATTGAATGATATGGAAATTTTTAATAGAAGAAGCAACGAAAAATTCAAAGGTAATGGAGCCTTTGTTGTATAAAGAAAATATTTATTGTTACTCAGCAATATTAAAAATAAGATACGCATTTATATAAATTTAGTAGAAATGGGGGGGTTAAAAAGGAATGAGTATAAGTATAACAAGGCAAAAGATTTTAGCAGCCGCTTCTCAAATTGTGCAATGTAAAGGGGTTGCTAAGTTAACTTTAGAAGCGGTAGCAAAAGAGGCGGGGATAAGTAAAGGTGGATTGTTGTATCACTTTTCAACTAAAGAAGCTTTAATAGAGGGCATGATACTCAAAGGGACGGAGGAGTATCAAGACGCTATTCACAATAAAGTTGCGGAAGACTTAGAGAAGAAAGGAAGGTGGGTACGTTCTTTTGTAGAGGAAAGATTAAGTAATGAGAGAAGAGTAGAAGAGCTGGGGAGTAGTATGATGGCAGCATTAATGCTAAAACCTGAATTACTTGAACCGTTACAACAATCATTTCAGCAACTGCAAAATAAAATAGAAAATGATGAGATAGATTCAGTTTGTGCCACAATTATTAGATTAGCGGCAGATGGATTATGGTATTCGGAATATTTAGGGGTTGGAAGACTAAGCCCTGAATTAAGAGAAAAAGTGATTCAAGCTCTTATTTATAATTCATATAAATAGAATATACGAACTATATAATGTAAAATAATTCACCATTGCTTATTTAATGCACTGGTGAATTATTTTTTTTATTAGAAAAATAGAACAATTTTACAGAGTATTGAATTATAACCGTCCAGACGGTATAGTAATATTTGGTTTAAGAGGAAAATGAAACAAAAAAAGAATAAAAAATATTTTTAGCACACTATTCGAAAGGATAGGCCGCAAAGCTTAGAGTCTACGGTAATACATATTGGTTACTAAGATCGTCTGGTTGCACATTTTTGATGCAACCGGACGGTCTTTTTTTTGTTATATAAATATAAAAAATAGGAGGGGATTATGCAAATGAAAAGTACTAAAAGGCATATTTCGATGGTTTCATTAGTTTTTCTAGTATTATTTTCAGTACTAAATGTGTGGGCTCCAGTTATTCAAGCCGCTGTGATAAAAAATCCAGTGGACGAGATTAATATCTCCCGTACTGATGGTACAACGTCTGAACCATATCAAGCCTCAGATGGTATGAAAGTAGAAGTGAAGTGGTCAGCTAAAGAAAAAATAAAAAGTGGAGATCAATTCACAATTGATATGCCAAAAGAATTCAGAAAAGATCTTATGAATATGAGTTTTCCTTTAAAAGATGCTGAAGGAAAAACAGTTGGTACATGTGAGATGAAAAAGGGTCTATTGACATGTACTATGGGTGATTACGTAGAAGGAAAGAATAACATTAAAGGTTCTTTATTCGTAGAATTTTATTTTGGTCTAGAAGCATATGATGGTATTAAAAAAATCCCATTAGAATTTAACGTTGATGGTCAAATCGTAAATAAAGAAGTAAGTGTAAATAATACGACAGAGAGACCGAAGCCACAGCCCAATACAGATAATCTATTGAAATGGGGTTCTTATAATCAGGAAGACCCTTCAATTGCAGACTGGACGGTATATGTAAATGCAACTGGAACAGAAATGCAAGATCTTAAATTAACAGACACATTAGGACCTGGGCATGAATTAATTACAAATAGTTTAGTATTAGAAGAGGCTGTATTTGAAGATGGCTATGCACCAACAAATGTTAAGCCAGCAGATTTATCTAAAATTAAAATTAATGCAATGAAAACTGGATTTACAATTGAATTTCCAGACAGCTCAAAAGGTTATATTTTAAGATATAAAACAAAGATTACTAATCCTGCTGCAAAGCCTCATAAAAATACAGTGAAATTAGAAGGTAAAAATATTGTAACTGAAGAAAAAGTGGGAGAAGTATTCGTAAGTGGTGGGGGAGGAACCGGTTCAGGTGACGATAATCCACCTAGCATTGAAAAAAATATAGTAGATGAGAATGGTAAGCTTGTAGAGAATCAGCAGTTAACACAAATGGATCAAGCTATTCAATACCAAGTTGGTACACATATACCGAAAAATTCACCTAATTATACGTCAATGGTAATTAGTGATGATTTAGAAGATGTTTTAGAAGTATTAGAGGCAAAAGTATATGATCAAAATGGTCAAGATATTACTTCTAAAGGAACGTTAAATATAGATAAACAAAGAAGTGAAGTAACATTTGCGTTTGGTGAGAATTTTGACTATAAGTCATATGAAGACCAGGTAATTAACCTCAGCATTAAGGCGAAAATTAAAGCTAATGCAGATTTATCTTCTTACGTAGATAAGAAGATTCCTAATAAAGCGGAATTACATTTTGATGATAAAACATTAACATCGAAAGAAGTAATTGTTACGCCGCCTGAAGCTCCAAAAGAAGGTACAGTATCGATTCATAAAATAGATGCTGAGAATCCGAACAAAGGGTTGAAAGGTGCTGAATTTGAAGTTCGAAATAGTGCAAATGAAGTTGTTGCAAAACTGATAACGGACGAAAACGGCTTTTCAATACCTCAAACTTTAGCTCCTGGGACGTATAAAATTTATGAAACAGTAGCACCAGAAGGATATCAAAAATTAACAATTCCAGTAGAGGTTACGCTTCAAGCTGGTGAAACAAAAGCCATTGAAGTCAAAAATACTTTGCAAAAGGGTCAAATCGAATTAAAGAAAATTGATTCGGAAAATGGTGAAAAACCATTAGCAAATGCAGAGTTTGATATAGTAAAAGACAGTGTAGTAGTTGAGCATATTGTTACAGATAAAGATGGTAAGGCAATCTCTAAACCGTTAGCGCCAGGGAAATATATTTTAAAAGAAACGAAAGCGCCTGAAGGATACCAATTAAAAGAAACAGAGTTCGAAGTAAATGTAACAGGGGACGGCATATTCCCAATAACAGTAAAAAATGCAATGACAGACAAAGGTAATGTAGAAATTACAAAGGTGGACAAAGAAAACGGTTCAGTATTAGCGGGTGTCGAATTTGAAGTTCAAGATGAGAAAGGTGAAGTAGTAAAAAAAGTAACGACGGATAAAGAAGGAATGGCAAACGTTTCAGATCTTTCAGTAGGAAAGTACAAATTAGTAGAGACGAAAAGCTTACTAGGTTACAAGAAACTAACAGAGCCAGTATCGTTTGAAATTACAAAAGGTATGACGAAAGTCCTATCATTGAAAGTAGAGAATGAACAGTTAGATAAAGGTTCAGTAGAAATTACAAAAATAGATAAAGACAGCCAGAAAGCATTAAAAGGCGTAGTTTTCGAAGTACGAGATGAAAAAGATAAAGTAGTAAAAGAAGTAACAACAGATAAAGAAGGAAAAGCGAACGTTTCAGATCTTTCAGTAGGAAAGTACAAATTAGTAGAGACGAAAAGCTTACCAGGTTATAAGAAACTAAAAGAACCAGTATCATTTGAAATTACAAAAGGTATGACGAAAGTCCTATCATTGAAAGTAGAGAATGAACAGTTAGATAAAGGTTCAATAGAAATTACAAAAGTAGATAAAGACAGCCAGAAAGTATTAAAAGGTGTAGTCTTCGAAGTACAAGATGAAAAAGATAAAGTAGTAAAAGAAGTAACAACAGATAAAGATGGAAAAGCAACAATTTCAGATTTATCAGTAGGAAAGTACAAATTAGTAGAAAAAGAAAGCTTACCAGGATATAAGAAATTAATAGAGCCAGTATTGTTTGAAATTACAAAAGGCATGACCGAGATCTTATCATTAAAAATAGAAAATGAAATGGTAGATACGGGGAATGTAGAGATAACAAAGATAGACAAAGATAATAAAGCACTGCTAGCGGGAGTAACGTTCGTTGTCCAAGATGAAAAAGGTAACGAAGTTAAAAAAGTAACGACAGATAAAGAAGGAAAAGCAAATGTTGCAGATTTACCTGTAGGCAAGTATGAATTAGTAGAGATAGAAAGTTTACCAGGTTATAAAAAGCTAGAAAAACCAGTATCATTTGAAATTACAAAGGGCATGACCAAGATACTATCATTAAAAGTAGAAAATGAAATGATGGATACTGGAAATGTAGAGATAATAAAAATAGATAAAGATAGTAAAGCACCATTAAAAGATGTTGTATTTGAAGTACGTGATTCAAAAGGAAAAGTAGTAAGAAAAGTAACAACAGATAAAGAAGGAAAAGCAAATGTTGCAGATTTACCTGTAGGCAAGTATGAATTAGTAGAGATAGAAAGTTTACCAGGTTATAAAAAGCTAGAAAAACCAGTATCATTTGAAATTACAAAGGGCATGACCAAGATACTATCATTAAAAGTAGAAAATGAAATGATGGATACTGGAAATGTAGAGATAATAAAAATAGATAAAGATAGTAAAGCACCATTAAAAGATGTTGTATTTGAAGTACGTGATTCAAAAGGAAAAGTAGTAAGAAAAGTAACAACAGATAAAGAAGGAAAAGCAAACGTTTCAGATTTATCTATTGGAAAGTATGAGTTGGTGGAAGTAGGAACACCAGTAGGATACAAACCACTTGAAAAGCCAATTTCATTCGAAATTGAAAAGGGCAGAGTAACAGCATTAAAGCTAACAGTCGAAAATGAATTAGTAGATACAGGAAATGTAGAAATTACAAAAGTAGACAAAGAAAATAAAGATGCTTTAGCTGATGCAGTATTTGATATTCAAGATGAAGCAGGACAAGTAGTCGCTAAAATAACGACAGATAAAAAAGGACAAGCACAAGTCACTAATTTATCAGTTGGAACATATAAGCTAGTAGAAGTGAAAGCACCAAAAGGATATAAGCAATTAGTAGATCCGATTGCTTTCCAAATTGAAAAAGGTATGACAAAATCTCTTGCTTTAACAGTAGAAAATGAAATGTTAGACAAGGGTAACGTAGAAATTACAAAAGTAGATAAAGACAGTCAAAAAGCATTAGCAGGCGTAGTCTTCGAAGTACAAGATGAACAAGGAAAAGTAGTAACGACAGTAACAACAGATAAAGAAGGAAAAGCAACAATTGCAGATTTATCTGTAGGAAAATACAAATTAGTAGAGAAAGAAAGCTTACCAGGTTACAAACAATTAACAGAACCAGTATCATTTGAAATCAAAAAAGGTATGACGAAAGTTTTATCACTAAAAGTAGAGAACGAACTGTTAGATAAAGGAACAGTAGAGATTACAAAAGTGGATAAAGAAAGTGGCGCAGTATTAGCGGGCGTAACATTCGAAGTGCAAGATGAAAAGGATAAAGTAGTAACAAAAGTAACGACAGATAAAGAAGGAAAAGCAAACGTTTCAGATTTATCAGTAGGGAAATATAAGCTAGTAGAGGTAGAGAGCTTACCAGGATATAAAAAACTAGCGAAACCAGTATCGTTTGAAATCAAAAAAGGTATGACAGAAGTTTTATCACTAAAAGTAGAGAACGAATTAGTAGATAAAGGTTCAGTAGAAATTATAAAAGTAGACAAAGAAAGTGGCGCGTTATTAGAAGGCGTAACATTCGAAGTGCAAGATGAAAAAGGAAAAGTAGTAACGAAAGTAAAAACAGATAAAGAAGGAAAAGCGAAAATTTCAGATCTATCTGTAGGAAGTTACAAACTAGTAGAAGTAGAGAATTTACCAGGCTACAAAAAATTAACAGAGCCAGTATCATTCGAAATTAAAAAAGGTATGACAAAAGTCTTATCATTGAAAGTAGAGAATGAACAGTTAGACAAAGGCTCAGTAGAAAGTACAAAAGTAGATAAAGATAGTCAAAAAGCATTAGCAGGCGTAGTCTTCGAAGTACAAGATGAGCAAGGCAAAGTAGTAGCGAAAGTGACAACAGATAAAGAAGGAAAAGCAAACATTTCAGATCTATCTGTAGGAAGTTACAAATTAGTAGAGGTAGAAAGTTTACCAGGTTATAAAAAGCTAGAAAAACCAGTATCATTTGAAATTACAAAAGGTATGACGAAAGTCTTATCATTGAAAATAGAGAATGAATTGGTAGACAAAGGTAATGTAGAAGTTACAAAAGTGGATAAAGACAGTGGAACAGTGTTAGCGGGCGTAACTTTCGAAGTGCAAGATGAACAAGGAAAAGTAGTAACGAAAGTAAAAACAGATAAAGAAGGAAAAGCAAACATTTCAGACCTATCTGTAGGGAGTTACAAATTAGTAGAAGTAGAAAATTTACCAGGCTACAAAAAACTAACAGAGCCAGTATCATTCGAAATCAAAAAAGGTATGACAGAAGTTTTATCACTAAAAGTAGAGAATGAACAGTTAGATAAAGGTTCAGTAGAAATTACAAAAATGGCTGCTGAAAGTAAGAATGTATTATCAGGAGCAGTATTTGAAGTTCATGACGAAAAAGGCAAAGTAGTAACGAAAGTAGCAACAGATAAAGAAGGAAAAGCGAAAGTCTCAGACTTATCTGTAGGTCACTACACACTTGTAGAAGTAGAAGCACCAAAAGGTTATGAAAAATTAACTCATCCAATTCCATTTGAAATTACAAAAGGAATGATAAGTCCAGTTCAATTAGAAGTATTGAATAAATTGACTTCTTTAGCACCACCAGGTCCAGAAGAACCAGAAACAACGGATCCAGAAAAACCAGAAACAACGGATCCAGAGAAACCAGAAACAACGGATCCAGAGAAACCAGAAACAACGGATCCAGAAAAACCAGAAACGACGGATCCAGAGAAACCAGAAACGACGGATCCAGAGAAACCAGAAACGACGGATCCAGAGAAACCAGAAACGACGGATCCAGAGAAACCAGAAACGACGGATCCAGAGAAACCAGGAACAACGGATCCAGAGAAACCAGGAACAACGGATCCAGAGAAACCAGAAACAATGGATTTAGAGAAACCAGGAACAACGGATTCAGAGAAACCAGAAACAACGGATCCAGAGAAACCAGGAACAATGGATTCAGAGAAACCAGGAACAACGGATTCAGAGAAACCTGGAACAATGAATCCAGAGAAGCCTGAAAAAGAATTACCGAAGACAGGACAGAAAATGCCTGTGGAACCATATATGGGAGCACTTCTTATTATGATGAGTTTTGGATTGCTCGTATTAGGTAGAAAACAGCAGAGATAATAAAAATGAAAAAGGTATCCTCAAAGTATTGGAGGATACCTTTTTTATTTGGCATAAAAAAACATTTAGCAAAAGGGGTAGCAGCACATGCCCATCAAGCTAATCAAGTAATTTACTAGATATGAAACGATCCTTGGTTCAAAACTAACAATTGATAGAAAAGTAGGCATACTAAAGAAGCCTATTAAAATCTGATTTTTTCGCTAGGCAGTTTGTCTATGCTTCACCGTCGTTTTATACACAATCCCTAGAATATCAAAGACGGTCATTTTTTTATACCGATGACATTTACGACCGTTCTTTTTGAGCAATAGATAAAGACGATGCAAAATTTTCAAAAGTTGTTTTGTGCCAATGGCTATCGCTTGAAACAGTAACGGAAAGTAATCTTTAATCATATAAATCGCCTTGTATTCACTTAGCTCCTGATTTGTTTTTTCAAGCAGAAACTGTCGCATTTGAAACATCGTAGAAGAACAGAGGAGAATACCGATTAGTTGTCCATATAAATGGCACTCTAGGCGCTCTCTTTTAATGTTTTTACATTCATCAATTTCAAAAAATGACTTCCACGTTTTAAACAAAATTTCAATCTGCCAACGAAGTGAATACAGTGAGTGATTTGAACAGAGTTTTTGTGTGAGAAGAGAAGTAAAGACTTCTCGAAGAAATGCGACAGCTGCTGGATTAAAGCGTTGATTAAATCCTTCTGATCTCATCAGTACTCCAGTTGAAGCTTCTAACTGACTGCACAAATGTGTAAGTGATGCGCTGGCTACTTCTTGACTGATCCATACGCAAAGGGCAATGAGTTCGTTCGCTTGATACTTACTAGATCGCTGTACAAAGCCAACTTGTTTGGCGATATCTTGTAGGACTACTGAAGATAAAAAGTATTGTAGCTCTTGTGCGAAAAGATTCAGCTCATTTGAAATAATAGGATTCATTAAAAACACCATCCTTTCTCATAAACTTCTTACGATAAGCATAGCGTTTTTTTATTTTGAGGATATGATTTTAACTTCGCTTGATGGGCATGGGGTATCTCCAGCATTTTGGAAAAGGCACCTTTGGGTGTCTTTTCTTTATTTTCAAAAGGACCTGCTCAATCCATTCTTCAAAACATAAGGTAAAGTGAACCCATTAAACGTATGGAATGAACCCTAGTTTTACCCTCTGATCTAAAGGGTGCACTATTATTATGGGATATGGTGGTAGTTGCGGCGAAGGCTGCGGTTTCGCTGGAGGATTTGCTTTATTAGTTGTATTATTTATTTTATTAATCATTATCGGATGCAGTTGCTTCTGCTAAAAAACTATTGGAAAAATCCCTACATAAAATGTAGAGATTTCAGAATATAAGCAGGGAAATTTCCCTTCCCTTTATGCGGAATCTGACACACTCCCTATCGTTTTTTGGGGGTCTTTTTTACTTAATTTAATTTTTTTCAAAAAATAAGTTGACTACAAAAATATTTTTATGATATTATAAAATATTTGATAAAAAAACACACATATGTTAAGGTTAAGAAGGTTACCATATATGGAGGTGGATTATATGTTTCAAATTGGCGATAACATTGTTTATCCAATGCACGGAGCAGGTATAATTGAAGCCATAGAAGAAAAAGAATTCTCAGGAAAAAAACAACAGTATTATGTTATAAAAATGTCAATCAGTAATATGAAAGTCATGATTCCTATGGGGAAAATATTAAGTTCGAGTATACGCCCGGTTACTGATATACTTGCATTAAAACACATTATACACATTTTTCAGCATGGAGAATCAGATAGATTATTAACGTGGAAACAAAGGTATAAAGTGAACACGGACAAAATAAAAACGGGTGAAATACAAGAAGGTGCTGAAGTTGTACGTGATTTAATGCGTATGAAGAAAGAAAAGGCACTTAATACAAGAGAAAAAACAATGTTGGATAACGCACATGAATTTTTGATTAGTGAACTAGGATTAATTAAAGGGATCACTGAAAATCAAATAAAAAGTTTCTGTTAGGATTCATTATAGATAATGTATTACATCCCCCGAAAATATCCTGAATTTTTCGGGAATATGATGATTATTAAAAGTAAATCATTTCAAAGACATTCAACTTCTTCAACTCACTTTTAGAGTAGGAACCTCTTTTGTTATTACTTCAATCTAATCCATTTTTATTTTTAAATTTCTTTTACGAACGTTCGAAGTTTCATCAAATAACTCGATTAAATAGTCACTTGATTTTTGCAATCCTGATTCACACTGGCACGGACAAGGATCCGTAAGGATGAAAGAGAGGTAGGGCTTTCATTGTTTTAGGTAATATATTATCTAGGTCATTATTTCTAGAAGAAAAAACAATCGATCTCACCGCTATCTCTTTAAGAATTCCTTATATCTACTGAGACAGTGAATAGGTAATTGTTTATCTCTTCTTTACGTAAAATTGATAAACGAACTGGTAACACCATATGGTCAACTACAAAAAAATGGTTTCCAGACCAGGAAACCATTTTTAACTTCATTTACATAACAATAATAAATTAAGCAGTAAAAAGGAGTACACACATGAAAAAAATGTTAACAAAAGAATTAAGTAATGAATTAAAGAAGCGGGAAGGGATCATTTCTATTACAGTTGAGCCTTATGAAAAAATCGAAGTTGGTGGCATTCGTGTAGATGGACCAGCTGTTATTCTAATTAATCAAGAATAGTTGAATGCATGAAGAAAAGGATCAACCTTTAAAAGAAGGGAGGATCCTTTTTGTTTGCTACTTTTATCTGATGTGTTGGAGTTAAAACGGAAGGAGAGGGTCGGGATTATCATGGTGGAAAGCTTAATATTGGTAGGATTTCTTTTTACGTTATATAAATTAGTTGATAAAAAAATAAGCTGATTATTTAAAAAGATATATTCTTTCCCTTTTAAGGGCGAGATTTATTTGATAGTGAAATGGATAATGTAAAGGAGGAATTTAGATGGATGCAAGGAAAGAACGCATAAAATACAAGAAGATGTCAAAGAACTATGAACATATTTATTTAGTTTCGTTACTACTACTAATTGTACTTGTTTGTAGTAGTGTGGTTATCATAGGAGCGACAGGGGGAACATATGGAGTGTTTTTGTTGTTAGCAATTTTACTTAACGCACGTATTACGAAAGAATCTCAAAAAAAGTATGAGCACTATTCTAATAAAGGGCGTATTTAAAATGATACATAGCCTGAAAGGAACAACCTAGATGTACATGCAAAGTATCCCTATATCATTACCTATTAACTAGTAAAAAAAGAATCGTATATAAATAATTTAGGAATAGAAAACGTAACTTATTAAAATGTTATTTTCGTTCATATAATGAATTATCCTTCTAGCATATTTATAGGATTTATATCATATAGTAAGAGAAAGAATGTAAGCTAGAAAGAAGTCTTATAGAATGAGTTATTTGGAGGGAAATGACTTTAGTGAACAAAATATGGTAAGTGTACCCAATCCCTTAATTTGATTTATAACAGATTGGCGTCATAGAAGACCAAATAAAAACACAGTGTTTTATCTCTGTGTTTCTTCAAATTTTCGTTTTTGAATATATGCTTGGGCATGAATAATTTCTTCCTGAAGCTCTTTTAATTCTTTTATAGATTCTGATTCAATAGCCATGTAAGTAATAACTAAACTGATCATCATATCCATCTTGTCTACTATATTTTGAATGACCTGTTCAGAATGCTCTTTTTTAGGGTGTTGTATTGCCTTTAATACATTTTCCATATAATTGTTTTTTCTTTGCTGGATATCATAAATAAACTGTTTTGTGTTTGAGTTCATTTGTTGTTCCTCCGTTTTGGATATACTTCTATTCTATCATATTTGAATAGAAAATATTGGATTCCCTTAAATTCACACCTGTCTCGTACATCTCCTCAAATATACAAACTAATTCCTTAACTTACAGGGAACAAATCAAAAGGTGTCAATTTTATGTCTAAACATACAATTTTCTTTTTTAGGTATAGTGCCCCTATTATATAATTTCACGTACTATATCAGATGTGTAAAATCTAATTCTTCAATAAGGGGTAGCACCAAAAGAACTCGATGCAAATAGAAACAAAAAGGAAGAAAAATTTCGTCCTATTTTTAATATTTTTATATTTAAAAATGGATATATATATAATGTGAAAATAAAAGGTTAAAGGTCTTCGTAATATTTGGGTGAAAAAAGAGTTATCTATGTAATTAATTTGAGTACTTTAGAAAAGAGGTCTATTTCCTAAAGTATTCAAAGGATGATAGTCCAATAGCAGGTGGAGATGAAATTCGTTTTGGCACTGTATTAGCGCCTTAAAATGTAGATAGGGGAAAATAATGTAAAAAAACTATTGTATATTCAAAACCCTTATGTTACATTTGTGTTACAGTGAAGTTACAAAACGTGACTTATATTACGGTTTGTTTTCTTTTGCCTTTCGGTATGTTACGAATTGAGGTCGTATCCAATCAACCGATAATATGTAAAGTTAAAAAAATAGCAACCTAAAAATAGTTTTTCTATGTGTATAAGAGTGTGTGTAGTAAAGAGCCTGGTGAGAGCTTTACGCACATTATTAAAATTCCTTTCTGTCTTTAAAAGAAGAAAACCAACTACCAACTATTTAGGAGTTTTAAGTAATGATAGTAAATGAAATGTACTTCCTTTCCCACACACAAAGTACATCTTTATTTTCAGTCTAATTACTACACAGACTTTTATACATATGCTGTTATTGTTTTAGGGATATATAGGAGGAGAAAAAATGAAAAAGTTATTAATGGTAATTGGACTTACGTTTTTAATGTTAGCTGGATGTAGTAATGGGAATTTTGACAAAGCAATGGATGAAGGAAAGACCGCGTTAACGAATAAAGAATATAAAAATGCATTATCATCATTTGAAAAAGCGCTAGATGAGAAAAAAGACGATTCAGATGCAAAGATGCTTGTAGAACAAACAAAAGTAATGATTGAAGCAGTGAAGTTAAAAGAAGAAACAAAGGTAGAAGAATCAATCAAGTCATTTGAAAAAGTAGAGAACATGAAGAATGGAAATGCTACGCTTGTAAAACAAGCGAAGGAAGAACGAACAGCATTACTAGCCATCTTAGAGCAAAAAAAGAAGTATAGTGAGCAACTGACGAAAAGTGAAGAGTTAATAAGTAAGAAAAATTATGCAGAAGCGAAAGAAATATTAAATAAGCTAGTTACAGAAACAAAAGATAACAAGAATCTTGAAGAATATAATAAAAAAGCGGTAGGATTAGTTACTAAAATGAATGAAGAAGAAAAAACTGCAAAGAATGAAGCAGCAGCGAAGGCACAAAAAACAAATGCAGTAACGAATCAAAAGGTAGCAACAGAAAAGACTCAAAAAGCTGAGGCAGAAAAAAATCAAAAGGTAGCAACAGAAAAGAACCAAAAAACTGAGACAGAAAAGAATCAGAAGGTAGTAACAGAAAAGAACCAAAAAGCTGAGACAGAGAAGAACCAAAAGGTAGAAGCAGAAAAGAACCAAAAAGTAGAGACAGGAAAGAATCAAAATGCATTTACTTTTGAGAAAGCGAAAGAATATATCAAAAATGAATATAAAGAAGACTATGATTACACGCTAGAGAATACGCAAGTAGAGAATGGAAAGAAATATTATCAAATTAGAGTGCGTACAACATATAAAATAGAAGGCGCAGCCGGATCAGGATTTACTGGCGTATTCAAAGTATTCGAAGACGGTACAATTATTGAAATGCACTAAATTGATGACAAAGGTATCCTCAAAGTATATGAGGGTACCTTTTTTAGCATAAAAAAAGGCATCTAGCAAAAGTACTAGATGCAAATAAAAACACAAGGGAAGATAAATATCTTCCCGTTTCCCGTAAGTAATTATATCAAAAAATTTATAAAAAACTAGCTTTATTTTTTATATAATTGAAGTGTAAAGCTATGAAAGTATAAGATTACACTATTTTTATAGTGTTTTATTAAAAAAGGAGCTGCGTATATGATTAATTTTAAACCAGAAAATTTGAACCAACTATTAAAAATAATGTTAATTAGTGCGAATAAGTCTTATGATGCGATTAAAGATTATGAATTTACGGGAGAAGCAGTAGTATTCCGTGTAGATTTCGAATATATTGACGTTTCTCTAATGATTGTAGATATGTTAGGAAGATCTGCATCTAAATTTAACATTTTGCCATATGCCCGTCCGAATACGAATGAAATAGATTACATTCAGTTTCAAGTGTATGCGATTAATGAAGGGAATTTTAAAGAAATGATTGATACGATGTAGAAAACTATAAAGTGAAACTTTAATCAGTGGGGGATTCATCCCCACTGATTATTAGCCCTCACCAATCGGACGTTTACGGGCAGCCCGACGCCCACCTAACTTCTTTGCTCCAGCTGAAATTTTTGGGGAGTTTTACTGCTCGTTAACGCGGGATAATTTTACAAATATGTATAAACAAACTAATATATAATTAATAAATTCATATAATTGGAGTGATGAAATGCAACCGTTAGAAAGGGAGATTCATTCTAATATGCTGAAAGTGTGGCGAATCCACGCTTTAATTGGGGCAGCGGTTATACTAGCAGTCGTAATTGCGTATTTCTTTTTTATGATCAATTTTAACTGGTGGGGCTGGTTGTTTGGCTTGCTAGTAACAGGAGCTATTACATTTATCCCGCTTGATTATTTTGTGTTTCCAAATTTACGTCAACGTTATTATAGTTACAGATTAAATGAAGAAGAGATTGAGATTCAAAAGGGAATGTTCGTTGTAAAACGCGTACTCATTCCGATGATGCGTGTGCAGCACGTAACGATTGAACAGGGCCCGATTATGAGAAAGTATAATTTAGCAGAATTACATATTTCAACAGCGGCAACTTCTCATAGTATTCCAGGCTTAACGAAGGAAGAAGCAGAGCAGCTGAAAAGACAAATTGGAGAACTTGCGAAAGTGAGTGATGAGGATGTATAAGAGGCAACATCCAATCACGATATTGTTAGGTATTCGAATTGCGACTTTGTTGCCTTTTATTTTTCTTGTTTTATTTCGATCTGATGGTCAAGTGAAACCTTGGTATCTCTTACATCTTGTTCTTTTATTTGTATTATTTATTATGGCAATTTTCTCAGCGATAAAATGGTATTTCAAAGTGTACTGGGTTGAAAATAATATTTTACATATTAAACACGGCGTTTTTGTAAAGAAAGAAAGTTACTTAAATAAAGAACGTGTGCAAAATATTAGTACATCTTCTAACATCATTTATCAAATACTTGGGCTTACGAAGTTAAACATAGAAGTAGCGGGCGGCGGTAGTGATCCAGAAGTGATGTTAGCTGGCATTAGAGAAGAGGAAGCGAAGGAACTGATTGCCTTATTACATAAAGAAAGAAGTGTTGTGACTGAAGAAGTACCCATGGCAGAAGAAAGTAAGACGATTTATCAGTTAACGATGAAAGAGATTTTAGCAGCTTCCATTACGTCTGGTAGATTCGGATTAGTGTTTTCAGGATTACTTCTTATTTACACAGAGTTTAATCAATTTCTTCCAGAATGGCTCATCAATAAAGTAGAAGCGTATGTGATGGATAACGGTGTATATGAATTAATCATTATGGCCGCGATTTTAATGGCGGTTTCGTGGGTCATTTCAACAGCTGGTTATGCGTTAAAATATGCGAACTTTAAAATTGAGCGAAACAGAAATGAAATTCGCATCGTGCAAGGGTTATTTGATAAGAAAGAGTTTGTTTTAAAACTACACCGCATTCAAGCAATTACAGTGAAAGAAGGAATTCTTCGCCAGCCTTTCGGTTATTGCTCTGTCGAAGTGGAAGTTATTCAAAGTATAGAAGCAGCAGGGCATGAAGTAATGTTACATCCTTTTATGAAGAAAAAAGATGTCCAGCAGTTACTTACATATTTGCAGTTGCCGTATGAAACGGAAGAGGAAATCGTTCATTTAACGAAGGCCGCATTACGTCGTTACGTAATAATGGGCTGGATTACAAGTGCCATACTCGCTGTGCCGATCGTCGGTGCGAGTATATATTTTAAGCAAAATATGGCGTTATTCACTTTAATACCACTATTTATCGCATTTACGCTACTTGCATATGCCCGGTATAAAAGTGGTGGATATATAATACGAGACAATCAGTTAGTCATGGTATACCGCGGCCTTGCCAAATATACAGGAATCATGCGAAGAAGGCATGTTCAAGCAGTAGGATACAATCAATCATATTTTCAAAAGAAAGACGAGCTATGTATAGCTGTCGTATCAGTGGCGGGGCATAGATATGAAGTGAAGCATATGCGAAAAGAAGATGCACTTTGTATATATAATTGGTACAAAGAAAAAGGAAACACCGGTGCGTAATGGTGTTTCCTTTTTTCTGTCGTGATTTGTCGATAAGTCGATATATCTCAAAAATCGCTTATGTAATTTCATGTACCGCATCTCTGGAGGAACTACAGTACAAAAACCCCTTAAACTAACACATCAAAAGTAGTCACAAATGACGGACGAGAGAAAATACTTTTCTGCTGTTCTGCATGTGGATGTGCTTGAGCCTGAGTTTGTCCTTCTGCTTGTGCAGGGCGTTTTTTATGAGCATTTTCGAATGAACGTGATTCTGTCCAGTCTTTAAAGTTTTGTTCCGTTTCCCACATCGTTAAGATGACATATGTATCGTTACTTAATGGGCGTAGAACGCGGATCGCTTGGAATCCTGGTTCGTTTTCGATAAGGCCTGCGCGGTTTTTAAAACGGTTTTCAAATACTGGGCGACCTTCGTCTGTTACAGAAATGTTGTTACAAACGATGTAGCCAGGTTGTCCTTTAAATTCACCAACAGCGTCTAATACGTCATACTTAAGTGATCCTTCTACAGATTCTTCTGTATTTTCTTTATAAAACATATCTTTTTCATTATTTTTTGCAGTGAAATGTGCTTGTTCTAGAGGTGTTTCGTATGAAATAATAGCCTTCATTTTAATGCCCCCTTAATTGTTTGTTTCTATTATATCAACTCTCTTAAAAAACTTCGAAGATTATATACATAAAGATACTTCTTTTTCAAATAATAAATGTACCATCATTTGGAAAGAAGGCCGATGTATGAAGAAAGTAAAGTGGACTTTATTAGGTGGATTAGCAACGCTTGTATTAGCGATTGTACTTTATAAACTTATTGTGTTAGCTGGTGGCTATATGATGGATGAAAAGCAGCTCGTTTTCCACTCTTCATCACGTATCGTTGACCAGAAAGGGAAAGAAATTACGAAATTATACGTAGAAAATAGAGACCTCGTACCAATCGAGCAAATTCCAAAATACGTGCAGCAGTCATTTATTGCGGTGGAAGATTCTCGCTTTTATGAGCATCAAGGAATTGATTACCCGTCTATATTCCGGGCTCTTTATAAAGATACGTTAGCTGGAGAAAAGGTAGAGGGCGGTAGTACGATTACGCAGCAACTAGCGAAAAACGTCTTTTTAACTCGTGAAAAAACAGTTACGCGTAAATTGAAGGAAGTCGCAATTTCCCTTCAATTAGAGCAAAAATATACGAAGCAACAAATTCTTGAAATGTATATGAATCATATTTATTTTGGGCATGGGGCTTACGGTATTCAAGCAGCAGCAAAGTTGTATTTTAATAAAAATGTAGAAGATTTAACAGTAGAAGAAGGTGCAATGCTTGCAGGTCTTCCGAAGTCACCAAACGGATATTCACCTTATTTCTCTCCAGAGAAGAGCAAGGAGCGCCGTGATCTCGTATTGTCACTGATGCATAAACAAGGCTATTTGACTGCCGAAGAGAGCGTACGTTATCAAGGAAAGACCATTGCTCTTTACAAAAACTTAGATGAGAATGAACTCGCATATATGCCGTATATTGATATGGTTATAGATGAAGCAGCTCGTTTATACGGATTGTCTCATCAAGAAGTACTTCGCGGAGGATATACGTTTGTCGTTCCGATGGATGAAAAAGTTCAAAAGGTAGCGTATAACCAGTTTCAAGATGCGAGGAATTTCCCTGGTAAAGAAGAGGGGGCGCAAGGTGCTTTTTTATTAATGGATAATCGTACGGGCGGAATTAAAGCGGCGATTGGCGGAAGAAAGTATGTCCCGAGAGGCTTTAATCGTGTTTTTGCAAAAAGACAGCCGGGATCTGTGCTAAAACCACTTATTGTCTATGCACCAGCACTCGAAACGAAAAAATATAATCCGTATTCTTTATTAACGAATGAAAAAACTTCTTTTGAAGGTTATGAACCTCGAAATTACAATCGTCAATATACGAAAGAAATGACGATGTATGATGCGATTTTAGAGTCAGCAAATGTACCGGCAGTTTCTTTATTAAATGAGTTAGGGGTAGAAGAAGGAAAGCAATATTTAGAGAAAGGAAATGTTCCTATTGCCGATGCTGGTTTAAGTACAGCACTTGGCGGGCTGAAAAATGGTGTTTCAACATTTGATCTTGTGAAAATGTATCGTGCATTTTTAGCAAATGGCGCTATTATTGAGCCGCACGTGATTGATAAAGTGTTAAATAGACACGGCGCAGTCATTGGAGAATCGCCAAAAGTAGAAACGAAAATTTTCTCGAAACAAACGGCATGGTATATGACGAAAATGTTAGAAGGGGTTGTGAAGGAAGGGACAGCGAAAGCAGGCATATATAGCGGTGCATTAGCTGGGAAAACAGGTACAACTTCCTTACCAAATGACGATAATGGAGCTAGAGATATGTGGTTCGTTGGCTATACGCCAAATTTAGTAGGCGCTGTTTGGATTGGTTATGACCGTACGGATAAAGAGCATCAGTTGCAAGGAGAAAGTGCGTCAGCAACGAAATTGTTTAAGAAAATTTTAACGAAGGCAAAAGTAGAACAGAAAGAGCAGTTTATGAAACCAGAAGGTGTGGAAACAATCGGTGCTCCGATTCGTTTGCGCAAGATTGAAGATGTGAAAGTGAAATTAGCGTTTAGCCCTTTCGGTTTATTTAAAGCAAAATTAAGCTGGACACCACTTCCAGATGAAAGAATTATGTATCGCATCTATAGAGTGGAAAACGGGATCCATACGCATGTAGGTACTGTAAATGGTGCCGGGGAATATGAGGAAAAGTTCGTTAACATCTTTTCAAAACCGAGTTTTTACGTTGTACCATATAACACACAAACGAATCGCGAAGGGGAAAAGTCAAAAGTAGCTAAACCATAGTTTTTCTCTGTGCTATAATAAGAATGTTGTGAAAATAGTAAGCGGTTTTACGAATGTTTGTGTCAATTTCATGAACAACGTACATAATGTTATGCATTTTGTTTTTACAAGCTGTATAGTAAAAAAAGATAAATATCGGAATAGAACGTATTTAGAGCAAAAGCATTGGCAAGGAAGGGAGCAAGGGTCTTGGTAAGAACTATAAATGAGACATTTTTAAAAGCATGTAGGGGGGAACGTACTGATTATGTACCAGCATGGTATATGCGTCAAGCAGGTCGTTCGCAGCCGGAATATAGAAAGATAAAAGAAAAGTATTCTTTATTTGAAATTACACATAATCCAGAGTTATGTGCTTACGTTACAAAGTTGCCGGTTGATCAATATAACGTAGACGCAGCAATTCTTTATAAAGATATTATGTCACCACTACCTGCAATTGGTGTGGATGTAGAAATTAAATCAGGTATTGGCCCAGTTATTGATAATCCAATCCGTTCTTTACAAGACGTAGAAAAACTAGGGGAAATCAATCCAGAAGATGACGTACCGTACATATTAGATACGATTCGTTTATTAACGACAGAAATGTTAGACGTACCGTTAATCGGTTTTTCAGGAGCTCCATTTACACTAGCGAGCTATATGATTGAAGGCGGTCCATCTCGTAATTATCATAATACGAAAGCGTTCATGTATGCAGAGCCGAAAGCTTGGTTCGCTTTAATGGATAAGCTAGCAGATATGGTTATTACATATTTAAAAGCACAAATTAACGCAGGAGCAAAAGCTGTTCAAATTTTCGATTCTTGGGTTGGAACAGTAAATGTAGCAGATTACCGCGTATTTATTAAACCGGCAATGGAGCGTATTTTTGCAGAAGTTCGTCCGATGGGTGTACCGATGATTATGCACGGCGTAGGAGCTGCACACTTAGTAAATGAATGGCACGATTTACCGCTTGATGTAGTAGGCTTAGATTGGCGCTTACCGATCGAAGAGGCACGCGCACGCGGCGTTCATAAGGCGGTACAAGGAAATATGGACCCTTCATTCTTACTTGCACCATGGTCTGTTATTGAAGAACATGTAAAAGGTATTTTAGATCAAGGGATGAAACAGCCTGGTTATATCTTTAACTTAGGACACGGTGTATTCCCAGAAGTAAATCCAGATACATTAAAACGTTTAACTACATTTATTCATGAATACTCTAAAGGGCAGTTAGCGAAGTAAAGGAGAATTGCTGTATGAAAAAGAAAATTGGTTTGCTTGTAATGGCATACGGAACGCCATATAAAGAAGAAGATATTGAACGTTACTATACACATATTCGCAGAGGAAGAAAGCCAAGTCCTGAAATGCTAGAAGATTTAACAGAGCGTTACCGTGCAATTGGTGGTATTTCTCCTTTAGCTACTATTACATTAGAGCAAGCTAAAAAGTTAGAACAGCGTTTAAATGAAGTACAAGATGAAGTAGAGTACCATATGTATCTTGGCTTAAAACATATCGAACCGTTCATTGAAGATGCAGTGAAAGATATGCATAACGACGGTATACAAGATGCAATCGCACTTGTTCTTGCGCCGCACTATTCTACATTTAGCGTGAAATCGTATGTAGGACGAGCACAAGAAGAAGCTGAGAAACTTGGAAACTTAACAATTCACGGCATTGATAGCTGGTATAAAGAACCGAAATTCATCCAGTACTGGGTTGATGCAGTGAAAGGTATATATAACGGTATGGCAGAAGCAGAGCGTGAAAAAGCAGTATTAATCGTATCTGCACATAGCTTACCAGAAAAAATTATCGCACTTGGCGATCCATATCCAGACCAATTAAATGAAACAGCTGACTATATTGCAAGAGGTGCTGAAGTAGCAAACTATGCAGTAGGTTGGCAAAGTGCAGGAAACACGCCAGATCCTTGGATTGGTCCAGATGTACAAGATTTAACGAGAGAACTAAATGAAAAGTACGGTTATACTTCATTCGTATACGCACCAGTTGGATTTGTTGCGGAACATTTAGAAGTTTTATATGACAACGACTTTGAGTGTAAAGTTGTGACAGATGAAATTGGCGCGAAATATTATCGTCCAGAAATGCCAAATGCATCGGACGCATTTATTGATTGCTTAACAGATGTTGTATTAAAGAAAAAAGAATCTGTATTGTAAAAAGAAAGGGGGAGCATGCTTGAGGAAAAAAGTTGTAGTCATCGGCGGTGGCATCACAGGATTAACAACAATGTATAACTTGCAAAAAGAAATTCATGACAAGAACTTGCCGATCGATACATTACTGATAGAAGCATCGGGTAAACTTGGCGGGAAAATTCAAACCGTTCGAAAAGGTGGATTTACAATTGAACGCGGGCCGGATTCTTTCTTAGCACGAAAAGAAAGTGCAGCTAGATTAGCGCGAGAATTAGGTCTTGGCGATGAACTTGTAAATAATAAGGCCGGTCAATCATTTATCCTCGTAAACAATCGGTTACATAAAATGCCGAGCGGATCGATGATGGGAATTCCAACGCAAATTACGCCGTTTCTATTTTCCAAGCTGTTCTCCCCAATTGGTAAACTAAGAGCTGGTTTTGATCTGTTAATGCCGAGATCAAAACCAGTATCTGATCAATCACTCGGGCAGTTTTTCAGACATCGCCTCGGAAACGAAGTGGTTGAAAATTTAATAGAACCATTACTATCGGGTATTTATGCAGGGGATATTGATGAAATGAGCTTAATGTCAACATTCCCGCAAATGTATCAAATTGAGCAGAAGCATCGCAGTATTTCACTCGGTATGCGTACACTTGCCCCGAAAAAAGAGACATCTGAACCGAAAAAAGGAATCTTCCAAACAGTGAAAACAGGCTTAGAATCTATCGTAGAATCTCTCGAAATGAAGATGCATGAAGGTACGATAATAAAGGGAACACGCATTGAAAAAATTGCAAAACTTGGTGATGGTTATACGATTACTCTTAGTAACGGAAAAGAAATAGAAGCGGACGCGGTCGTAGTGGCAACATCACATAAAGTATTGCCATCTATGTTCGCGCAGTACAAGCAGTTTCGTTTCTTCCGCAACATTCCGTCCACATCAGTTGCGAATGTGGCAATGGCTTTCCCGAAATCAGCCATTCAGCGCGATATTGATGGTACAGGATTTGTCGTATCTCGAAATAGCGACTACACAATTACAGCATGTACGTGGACACATAAAAAATGGCCACATACAACGCCAGAAGGAAAAACGCTTCTTAGGTGTTACGTTGGACGACCTGGTGATGAAGCAGTTGTAGAACAAACAGAAGAGGAACTTGTTAGGCTTGTACTAGAAGACTTACGAAAGACGATGGATATTACAGAGGATCCAGAGTTTACAGTCGTAAGCCGCTGGAAAGAAGCAATGCCCCAATATACAGTAGGTCATAACGAGCGAATGAAGAAACTCACAACATTTATGGAAAAAGAGTTGCCAGGAATATACTTGGCAGGTAGTTCTTACGCTGGTTCTGGTCTTCCGGACTGTATTGATCAAGGTGAGAAAGCTGCAAAGCGTGTACTATCTCATTTGGAGAAAGTAATGGATACCGAATTAATTGCACAGTAAAGTGAAACGCCTTCAATCACATTGAAGGCGTTTCGTTACTTATTCACCAATAAACATATATAAATTATTTGGCTTTATAATGGTATCCCCTGCATAAATAACCCACTCTGTTAAGTTAGCAAAATCTAACTGATAACTATTTCCTTCACTCATATCTTTTATAAAATATGGTTCATTAATGAGTATTCCTTGAATAAAATCTTCCGTAATGTTTTGCATTTCAAACCACATATGTTCGCTTTTTCCTTCTTCGTAGGAGACACCAAACTTAGCAAGGAAACGAAAATCTTCATTTGATTGTTCAATGTGAAAAATATTGCTGAAATACCCGAAAGTATTCTTCGCATTGTAAGCCATACGATCGGTTTCACTATTTGTTTTATAGAACATGAGCCCTGTAGCTTCCTCGTGTTCTTTGAAAAAACTTTCAATATATTCTTCTGAAGTATTAAATTTGAATAAGAGAACGGACGGAGATTGATGGTATTCATCTCGGTCATCCATCCCGCCTAAGAATACGTTTTGTGCATCTATTGGTTGTAGTTTCACTTCTTCATCCTCGATTGAAGACAATTGATCCATACTCGTTTTATGCCCAATATAAGATAATCCCTTTTCCCACGGAACAGCTACTGTATGTATAGAACCTTGCTGACTATGCGCGATCACGATAGGCTCATTCATAGGGACTTGTCCATTCTCAACGGCATTATTAGCAAATGTTTGAAAGAGATCACCAATGCCGTAGTAGGATGAAATGCGATTTGGAATAATTAATTCTATTTCTGTTACGCCTGCTCTTAAAAGGCCATGTGTATGAAACCAATATTGCGTAGGCTCACCTTCTTTATCGTCTTCATAAACAGAATGAATAACATACAAGTCAGGAATGTCAGGTAATAATTCATTTTCAACGTGATATTCAATATAGCTTCTAGATATTACTTTCATTGCTGCACTTGAATCGATTACAAATAACAAATCTGGAGCGAGGTTCCATAAAAACTGTAACTGCTGGAAAAAGCAGTCCAGCACATCGCCTACAAATAGCGTACGAGCGAAAATTTCAGTGCCATAAGCAGCATCTTCAAAATTACGATCTACGATTGTAGAATCTTGTCTATTGTACATTTTATATTCTTCTGGATTGCTCGTTTCATCAATATGCAGTTCATACGGTATGATTGTTTCATCCATATGTAACTCAACAATAAGGCTTATCTCATCACTGTAAACAATTTTTAATTCATCCACTTTAGTAGAGATAGTCTCTAGCCGCTGTTTTAACTGTTCAATCGTAATTCTAGTTGGTATAACAGCAATCATATCTGAAAAATGACGTTCTAATGTTCCATTCATAGCTGCGCGGTATGTTTCTGTTTGCACTTCCATCCAATCACTCCTATTCAAATGACTACATTGTACATGCCAATGAAATTTCGATATTTTCTGTTTTCTCTCTCTAACATTATAGAGCGCATTCGTAGAAGGTGTAAAATTATTATTTTGTATTATAGTTTGAAAGCTTGTAAATTAAATAAATTTTTTGTAAAACTTGTCGAAATATAGTTCTATATAACGAATCATTTGATATGATAGAAATGCTGAGAAAATATGAAATAGGGAGAGGAAAATGACTGTGAAGAAATTGTTAAGTGTCTTTTTATCATTCATACTATTGCTTTCATTTACTGGAACTTTAGTACAAGCAGAAGAAACGGCTTCTATGTCAGTAGAAAAAGCAATTCAAGTATTTAAGCAGCAAGGGAAAACGAAGGGGATAGTGGAAGGATATATCGTTGGATATACGCAAAGTCCTTCTAAATACACGAAAGATCCAGCTAAGTTTGATGATACAAACGTAGCAATTGCGGATTCGCCAAATGAAACGAATCCAGACAAAATCATGCCTGTTCAGTTGCCAAAGGGTGATGTGAGAGCGGCAGTAAATGTGAAAGATCATCCTGAAAATATCGGGAAGAAAGTTAGTTTAACAGGGACGCTTGAATTATATTTTAGTAGCCCAGGTTTAAAATCGGTAACGGCTCATAAGTTTCAAGGGGAAGGACAAAACCGTGTTAGCGATGTAGTAGCTTCGCCTGGTAGTGGAGAAGTTGCGAAGGGAACAGCGGTAACATTAACAACGAATACAGAAGGAGCAACAATCTACTATACGTTAGATGGCTCTAACCCTACAAATAAGAGTGTTCGTTATAACGGACAAATTGTAGTGAATGAAAATAGTGTGATTAAAGCAATCGCAGAGAAAGAAGGGCTTACTTCTTCAGCGGTTTCAACATTTTCATTTATTATCGTAAATAATGAACCAGTTCGTATTCATGATATTCAAGGGAAATCACATGTTTCTCCTTACAAAGGGAAGAAAGTATACAATGTGGAAGGCGTTGTAACAGCACTTGATAAAAATGGTTTTTATATAGAAGATAACCAGCCGGATAATGATCCAGCTACGTCAGAAGGTATGTACGTATACAAAAAAGATGCGAATGTAGCGGTAGGAGATCTTATTCAAGTTGATGGAGAAGTAGAAGAATATGTTGGACCTGGGTATGCAGAAAGGTTTGACACAGATTTAACGACGACGGAAATTAAAGCGAGCCGCGTTGCTGTAATCGCAAAAGATCAACCTTTACCAGCACCGATTGTACTTGGAGAAAACGGTGTGAAAATCCCTGATCAAATTATCGATAATGATGCATTCGGTTTATTTGATCCAAATGAAGATGCAATCGACTTTTATGAAAGTATAGAAGGTATGCGCGTTACGATGCCAACGCCAAAAATTATTGCACCTCAGAAAAACGGAAATTTATATGTAACAGTAGAAAATGGCGGAAATAAAGTCGTAACGAAATACGGCACACCTGTATTAGATGAAAATCAATTAAACCCAGAGCGTCTTTCAGTAAAAGTACCTCGTGATTATGTAGCAAAAGTAGGAGATACTTTCACTGGAGATATAACAGGGGTAGTCGGATATGATTACGGTTCGTTCCGCATTTCGCCAATAACGGAATTACCATCTGTAGTGGACGGTGGATTTAAGCAAGTAGGCGCGAATATTCAGCCTCGTCTTGATAAGTTAACAGTTGCTACATATAACATTGAAAACTTCTCGGCGAATAAAAAAGAAACAACAGATGAAAAAGTAAAAGCGTTAGCGTATTCTATTAAATACAATTTAAAAATGCCAGATATTATCGGTGTAGAGGAAATGCAAGATAATAACGGAACGATTAATGACGGTACAACAGATGCTTCATTAAGCGCAAAACGTATCATTGATGCAGTTCTAGAAATTCGTGGACCGAAGTATGAGTATGTAGAAATTGCTCCCAATAATAATCTAGACGGAGGAGCACCAGGAGCGAATATTCGCGTCGGTTTCTTCTACAACCCATCACGCGTGAAATTAGCAGCAGTACCGAAGTTACTTGATAAAAATGTCATTCGCATTGGAGACGAAAGTTCATTATTTGAAAGTACACGTAAACCGCTTGCAGCAGAATTTACGTTCCAAGGACAAAACGTTGTTGTCGTTGCAAATCACTTAAACTCAAAAATAGGAGATGCAACGCCATTTGGAAAAGTGCAGCCGCTCGTATTAAAGAGTGAAGAAAAACGAATTCAATTAGCGCAAGAAGTAAATCAATTCGTACAAGGAATTCAGAAAAAGAACACGAATGCACCAGTTGTTGTGTTAGGGGATATGAACGATTTTGAGTTCGCTAAACCACTAAAAACACTAGAAGGAACAAACTTAAAAAATATGTTAAACACAGTGCCGAAAGACAACCGCTACACGTACATTCATGAAGGAAATGCACAAGTGTTAGATCATATTTTAGTAACAAACAACATCGCACCGCACACAATTGTAGATCCAGTACACTTAAACTCAAACATTATGAAAGAACATGGACGTGTAAGTGACCACGACCCAGTACTTGCTCAAATTGATTTGAAGAAAGCTTCTTAAATAGTCATGAAAGAACGCTTAGAGATATACTGAGCGTTCTTTTTCTGTAAAAATCATGTTAAAATTAATTAAAAATTCAGCTTTTTATAATGAGGAGGTTAAAAATGCAAGTGTGGTTAAATGGAAAATTAATGAATCAGCTTGCAATTTTTTTCAGTACAATCGTCATGCTCCAATTTGTAGCAGAGGTAACAGGACTTACTCAAAATTTGGATATTACATATAACTTAATACATACAGCATCGTCCTATGTAACATTTAGTTTGGCAGTCATTTTTACTTTAATAGGTGCAAGAAGAGAATTAAGTACATATGCAATTATTTTATTATGTTCAGTTGTAGGTATTAAAGCGATTTATTTTGCGGCGGTCGTTATTTTATGGGGATTGGCAGGTACGCCGTAAAGGGGAGATGATTATATGAGTAATGATAATAAGAGCGTAATTCTCTAAGCTAGCTTAGGGAATTACGCTCTTATTCGTTCAATGATTTAGTCTGAAATTGCTTGAAACGCTTTTCTACATCGATCTCTTTTTTGCAATCTTCTTCTATATTTTTTTCTATCTCGCTTTACTCCTTGTATATACATAAATAAGCTAACGAGAAGGAAGAAAGTACATTGCATCGTTAAAATGTACGGTGACATGCCTTGCAATGGTTGCTTTGGATCATATAAATGAAAAGGTGCTCCGCCTATTGTAGGGAATATTGTATTTAGCAGGACGTAAGGAATGGAGGCAACTGCAAATGGAAAGAGAATTGCCATATAGTCCTTTTGTGACCATACAGATGCAGCAAGTCCTAAAAGAGCCATTAAACCTGCAAATAAAAAATTAATTCCGATATATACAGTAATGTAAGCGAGAGGTGCATCGAAATATAGGTTTGCAAACATTCCGTCATCATTTATGATGCCTGAACCTGCCGTAGGTTCTCCGTCTGGAATAGTTAATTTGCAAAATAATAACGATAAGATGAATGGAAATGTATAAAGAAATCCTCCGCAAAAAAACGTAACGATATATTTCATTACTGAATAAGGAAATAAAGAAATCCCCTTACTCACAAACGGTTTAAAACCATCTGACTTATCCGAATTGTAACTTGTACTAAAGGGAAAACTCGCAATAACTGGCATTAATAATAAATAAACATCCATTTCATTGTCGCGAAATCCGATCCATTTTATATCTGTTGAAATAGGTCCACTCGCAGCGTCTCCTAAATAACGAAGTACATAATAATAGTGATAAATGCAAATAAGAACGAATCCACTAAGCATCATAATTAAAGAAATACGACTACAAAAAGCTTGCTTTATATTTAAACGAAGCGCACGCATCATGACTGAAAAAGCCTCCACTATTTTGATAAACTTGTCTATTTTCTATATTACTATTAAATGTAAGGATTTTCTTGTTTTTTTATTTGATTATTTGAAAAAAGGGAAATTTGTTGTTGTTAAGTAAGGTTTAACTGAAACTTTATTTTCTAAAATATGGTTGACAATTTAGTATTACATTTGTAATCTTAATTGTAGATTACAAATGTAATATGAAGGAGTGAAATGTTTATGACAAATCAATTACCTAAAATATCTGAAGCTGAATTAGAAATTATGAAAGTACTTTGGTCTAACTCTCCACAAACAGCGAATGAAATTATAGAAGAACTAGAAGATGCAATGGACTGGAAACCGAAAACAATCCGTACATTAATTAATCGGTTAGTACAAAAGGAAGCTGTTTCTTACCATCAAGATAAAGGGCGCATGTATGCTTATTATCCGTTAGTATCACAAGATAATTATTTGCAAGTTGAAACAAAATCTTTGCTAAAGCGTTTTTGCGGCGCAGCGTTTAAGCCATTACTTGTTAATTTCTTAAAAGAGGAAAAATTGTCTTCAGAAGATATTAATGAACTGAAACGCATTTTAGATGAGAAGACAGAGGAGAACAAGAGGAAGGATAGATAACAATGATAGACACGCTTATAAATGTATACCTTCCTCATTTTTTTGATTGGCTTATAGAAACGTCACTTATGGCTAGCATATTAGTTGGATTTATTTTATGTATAAAAGTACTATTTAGAAATAAATTAACGCCCCGATGGCAATATATGCTGTGGATCGTACTAATGATAAGACTCCTTTTACCTTGGTCACCAGATAGCTCTTATAGCATTTATTCATTATTTTCCTATAGTTCTAGTGTATCGGAAGTTATTCAAAAAAATGCACCTTCACGTGAGAATACAGTGAATAACGAGATGAAACAGACAGTGGAATTAGAATCAAATTCTGAAACTGTGACAAAGAATAGTGAACCTGAAGTAAACGTGAGTGCGGAACAACAGACTACACTTTCTTTATACAAAATCGCTCTATATGTTTGGTTAGTTGGGGTAATCGTATTAGCAATCATCACGTTTATTACAAATAGACGTTTATATTCTTACATAAAGAAACAACCGGATATTACGGATGAACAGGTCGTTACAGTGTTTAATCTCTGTAAGCAGTCTATGAAAATGAAGAAGGCAGTTTCATTACGTCTAGCAGGAAAGATTGCGAGCCCAACTGTTTTTAGTTTCTTTCGCCCAAAAGTATTACTATCAAAAAAACATATAAAAGTATTAAATGAGCAACAATTACAATATGTCTTTTACCATGAGTTAGCTCATATTAAAAGAAGCGATGTAGCTGTAAATTGGATTATGTACAGTTTAATCCTATTAAATTGGTTCAATCCGATTCTTTGGTACGCCTATTTCTGTATGCGAGAAGATCAAGAATTAGCCTGTGATGCATATGCGCTTACGTTTATAGATAAAGAGGAGCAAATTGCATACGGTCATACAATCATTACCCTTTTAGAACATTATTCCTATCAAGTACCAAGCCTAGCAAATTTAAGTAGAAATAAACGAACATTAAAAAGGAGAATCGTTATGATTAAAAATTTCCAAAAGAAATCGTATCGTCTGTCTTTACTTGGAGTTATTGCTATAGCAGCTATAGCAGGCGGATTTTTATTAAATGCAAGGATAACTGAGGGGGATGAAAGACAGAAAGAAAAGGTTGTAGAAAAAAAGCAATCTAAAGCGGCTTTTGAAGAAGCAATAGAAACAGTATTAGGTACACCGGAGAATGCAAGTAGAGAATGGGGGATGTCAATAAAGTCATATAAAATGAATACAGATTTTTTGTATTTGGCAGAAAAGAATTTTACGAAAGAAGAATTTGAGCAGTATGTTCAATTATTTAAGGAAGCGCAAGAAATTCATAAGAAAGCAATGGTTAAGAAAAATGTGCCTGAGAATTATGATGGAGATACAAAGGAATATAAACCTGAACGCTTGAAGAAAGCTGATCAAGAAAGACTAGCTACTATTGAGAAGACATTAAAACCGCTTGGAGATAAGCTGGAGAAGTCTTTAACATATACTATGGAAGAAGCAAAAGAACATGTACCGTTTCAAATTAAGCAGCCGACTTATATACC
Source organism: Bacillus sp. N5-665 (assembly GCF_022637375.2). Lineage (NCBI taxonomy): Bacteria > Bacillati > Bacillota > Bacilli > Caryophanales > Bacillaceae > Bacillus > Bacillus sp. N5-665. The sequence continues at coordinate 4,448,810 of NZ_CP093325.1, read as the reverse complement.
TGAAGGTTATGAATTAAAGAGAGAATGGGCTGACTCATATTTTGGAAGAGATGTAGAATTAGTTACTAAATCAGAATATACAAAAGGGAAATATGGTTTTACAATTTATCAGTCAAGGATGTATATGGATGGTAATAAGGATCCACTACACTATATGATGCCTGGAGAAGAGAATCTAGAAAGTTATAGTTTAGACGGGAAAGGAATGGTCTATAATAAATCTTCTCATGGAGAGGGTAAGTTAAAAGGGCTCAAAATGTTTGTACCAGCACAAGGTAAGAATAGTGAGTATCAAATTGTCATAGTGAATGATATGTTTACAAGAGATACAAAGATATACGAAGAGATAATCGATGATGAGCTAACTAAGAAAGAGATGGAGAAGATTTTACTTTCTATGTCAAAATAAAAGACAGTGTTCTTAAACTTTTGATTTTAAGAACACTGTCTATTTTATTAAATTTCTAGTGGGATCTAGCCACCAATTATTATGAATATATTCTAGCTTTCCATACATGTATACTTTTTGATACACTATGGACAGTATGATATAACTTGACTGGAATTTTTTATACTGGAAATAATAAAAAAGAGAACTTGTATAGAATGTAAGCGTGTGGTAATATCAAAGATGTACTGATTGACTGTATTATCCAATTGGTCATTTTTGGAGGTGACGATGTGGCGATAGATCGAAAACGTTCTATTATTGAAGCTGCAACAAAGTCTTTTTCAGCGTTCGGTTATAAAGCAACAACGATGGATCAAGTAGCGAAGTTAGCGAATGTAGGAAAAGGAACGATTTATACTTTTTTCAAAAATAAAGAAGAGCTATTTGGTGAAATTATTTCTAATTTAATTACAGAAATGAAGCAAGTTGCAGAAAATGCAATTCGTTCAGATGTTTCATTTTTTGAAAATGTACATAGAGCATTATATAGCATATTAGAATTCAGAAAAGAACATCAGCTCATGATTAAGTTAATTCAAGAAGAGCGTGATATGGGAACGAAAGAAGTACAAGAAGTGATGCAACAAGTAGATGTGGAAATCGTTTCTGTCATTCAATCGTATTTAAAGATTGCGATTGAAAAAGGTGAGATTAGCAAATGTGATCCAGAAATTACAGCATTTATTATGCTTCGCTTATACGTATCGCTTATTTTTGATTGGGAAAAAAATCATGAACCGCTAGAAAAAGAAAAAATCGCAGAATTATTTGAACTTTATTTATTAAAAGGATTGTCAAATTAAGATAATCCTTTTATTATTATAAAAAGTGACCACTTGAACAAAATGGTCATATATTTATTTTAGGAGGGATAATAGACATATTTACTTCATAGTAAGGAACAGTTGCATAGTATAAATTCGGGGATAAGGCATATGTATGAAAAGGTATAGCCTTTTTATTTGGGTAAAAATGACCAGATGAACAAAATAGTCATTCGAAAAAGGGGGAGTAAAGATGAAATGGAATCAGTTACTTCGTAAAGAGTTTACTGAAATCATAAAAAGTAAAAAAATATTAATTCCAATTATCGCGGTTTTATTCGTACCGATTTTATATGCAGGTATGTTTTTATGGGCCTTTTGGGATCCGTATAAACAGTTAGATGATTTACCAGTTGCGGTAGTGAATTTAGATAAAGGTGCAGTATTTGATGGGAAACCAATAGAGGTCGGAAAAGGGCTCGTTGATAACTTAAAAGATAATACAAGTTTTAAATGGGAATTTGTAAGTGAAAAAGAAGCGAAAAAAGGAATGGAAGGTAGAAAGTATTACATGTTAGTACGCATTCCAGATGACTTCTCAAGTAACGCTACAACGTTATTAAAAGATGATCCAAAACCATTAAACTTAGAATACATTCCAAACGAGAGTTTAAACTTCTTATCTTCACAAATTGGCGGAACAGCCATTGAAAAGATTAAAACTGAAGTATCAAGTACGTTAACGAAAACATATGCAGAGAAAATGTTTGATTCCATTCAAGACGTCTCAAAAGGATTAGCAGATGGGGCAGAAGGAGCAAATAAACTACACGACGGATCAAGTGAATTGCATGATGGTTCAAGTAAAGTGACGGATGGCCTTCATACACTTCAAGGGAAGTCTGGGGAGATGAAGGATGGAGTTCAGAAATTAGCGGATGGTTCTAATAAATTAGTAGATGGCTCCGGCAAAGTAACAAATGGTTTAAATACGCTAAATAGCAAAACAGGTGAAATGCAGAAAGGTATAGGGAAATTAGTAGATGGGTCAGGCAAAGTGACAGTAGGTTTAAATACGTTAAATAGCAAAACGGGTGAGATGCAGAAAGGTATAGGGAAATTAGTAGATGGGTCAGGAAAAGTAACAGACGGTTTACATGTATTAAATAGCAATGCAGGTATCGGAAAATTAGTAGATGGGTCAGGAAAAGTAACAGGCGGTTTACATGTATTAAATAGCAATGCAGGTATTGGGAAATTAGTAGACGGATCAGGAAAATTAACGAACGGTTTAATTACGTTAAATAGTAAAACAAGTGAGATGCAAACAGGTATCGGAAAATTAGTAGATGGGTCAGGAAAAGTAACAGACGGTTTAATTACGTTAAATAGCAAAACGGGTGAATTGCGTGATGGATCTGAGAAAGTGACCGGTGGCTTGAACCAATTAGTAAGTAAATCCGGTGAATTAAAAGCAGGAACAACTGATCTATCAAATGGTATGGGAAAACTTGCTGAAGGGCAAAGTCAATTAGAAAAAGGGTCTCAAGAAATCCAAAAGGGATTGCAAGATTTAAATAGTAACGTACAAAAGTCTGCTGCAGGCTTAGAGGAAATGCAGTCGAAAATTCCTTCTATATTGAATACAGTAAATGAGAAAATAGATGGAGCTGGGGCGAATGTAAATCAGTTAAATGAACTTACGCAATCAACAGCAGGAGATGCTAAAAATGCAGCGCAAGAAATAGCGAATTTACAAAAGCAAATTGAGAGTTTACCGAAAGAATATCAAGAGCAGTTACAGCCATATATAACAAATGCGGCAAAAAGTACAGCGACAGTTCAGCAAAAAGCTACTGGGGTAGCAGGTGGAACAAATAAATTGAATGAAGAAGTAAAACAATTAAAAGGCGAAATACATCAAACAACAAATGGATTGCAAAACAAATTACCAAATCCAGAAGGGGTGAAAACTCTAGCAGGTGGCATTGAGAAACTAACGAACGCACAAAACGAATTTGTTAGTAAGTTTCATGGATTTGGTGAGGGATTAGATAATGCAAAAATAGGTGCCGATAAATTAAAAGATGGATCAGTTCAATTAATTGACGGAGTAACGCAATTACAAAGCGGATCCGGAAAAGTGACAGCAGGATTAGGTCAATTATCTGCAGGAGTAAATCAATTAGCAGATGGCTCAAACCAAGTAACAGGCGGATTAGGTACACTATCTGCAGGAGCAAATCAAATGGCAGGTGGTGTAAATCAATTAGCGGACGGCTCAAGCCAAGTAACAGGCGGTTTAGGCACAGTATCTGCAGGAGTATCCAAATTAGCAGATGGGTCTGGTCAAGTAACAGGCGGTTTAGGCACAGTATCTGTAGTAGTAACTCAATTAGCAGATGGCTCAAGCCAAGTAACAGGCGGTTTAGGCACAGTATCTGCAGGGGCAAACCAAATGGCAGGTGGTGTAAATCAACTAGCAGATGGCTCAAGCCAAGTAACAGGCGGTTTAGGTACATTATCTGTAGGAGCAAACCAAATGACAGGTGGTATAACGCAATTAGCGGACGGTTCAAGTCAAGTAACAACTGGTTTAGGTACTCTAAATGGTGGTCTAAATAAAATGTCCACTGGCTCAACCCAGCTAATCGACGGCGTAAATAAACTAGCAGACGGATCCGGAAAAGTAACGGATGGTCTTGTAAAAGTAAACGACGGTTCAGGTGAACTTGCTGAGAAGCTTGGTGAAGGGGCAGAGAAAACTGGTGAAGTAAAAGGAACAGATAAAACGTATGATATGTTTGCAAGTCCTGTAAAAGTGAAGACGGAGAAAATGGCGGAAGTTCCTAACTACGGAACTGGATTTACACCATATTTCTTATCACTTGGTTTATTCGTTGGGGCATTACTACTATCTATCGTATACCCATTACGCGATACAGTTGGCGTTCCGAAATCAGGATTTAGCTGGTTTATTAGTAAGTTCGGCGTGTTATTATCAGTCGGTATTATTCAAGCGATAGTAGCAGATGTTATATTGCTATTCGGATTAGGTGTAGAAGTACAAAGTATTCCGTATTTCATACTCTTTAGCATCGTTACAAGTTTAGCGTTTATCGCATTAATTCAATGTTTAGTAACAGCATTCGGTGATGCAGGGCGTTTCATCGCCATCATCACATTAATTATTCAGCTTACAACAAGTGCTGGAACATTCCCACTAGAATTGATTCCGAAGTTTTTACAACCATTCAATGCTTGGTTACCGATGACATACTCTGTATCAGGATTGAAAGCAGTCGTATCAAGTGGAGACTTTAACTTCATGTGGCAAAACATAGGAATACTCATGATTTTCATCGTTGTATTATCACTTGGAACGATCGCATCCTTAACTTGGATGCACAAACGACAATTTAGAAATATTGCGGAAAACCAATCGATTGAAGCATAGAAAAAAGCACCTTTTCGGTGCTTTTTTTATTTTAATGGAGGGGTCTTTTCTGTAGTTTATATAAACCTTTTTACAAGATATAGAGACGAAAGAAAAGGATTTACAACAATTTATAGAGAAAACTAGATATAGAGGAGTTGATATGATGAAAGGAAATCGTACTTACTATTTTATCTTGTATCCACTAATCTTCTTTCTTGTTTTCACCCTTTCACCTATCTTACTTCACAAAGAGGAATATACAAGTATGAAAGATACATTAGGAATACTGCTATTCTACTACGTGCTAATTAGCGGGTATTACCTTATGGATGTTGTAAGTAAAAGAATGAAGAAAAGTAATAAGGACAAACAATAAAGTTGTATTGCATAAAAATCCGATGGAGGATAACAAAATGACCGAAAATGAAATGAAATTCAGAGATACGACGATTCGTAACTTTTTCGATAAAGAGGACCGCCTAAAATCGATTCCAGGTCAAAAGAAGAAGAAACTAGTATTGTTAGAGCATTTAATTAGCAAGTTAAACGCTGAAAATCAATATACGGAAAAGGAAATGAATACATTCATAAAACAATATCATGATGATTTTTGTACGATTAGACGTGAGTTTATTGTGCACGGATTTATGGATCGAGAGGATAATATGTACCGTATAAACGGGAGAGAAGTTTGGACGAAGTGGGAGGAGTTAAAATAATGAATCAGTGAGGGGATCCTCACTGATTATAAGTCTGTGCTAGTCTTGCACTTTCCGCGTAGTAAGTCTATGAATTCTTCAATATTTGAACTTGTAATGTATCCCAGCGTGATATATTCATCTTCATAGTAAAATATTATTTTTTTATCAAAGATCCGTCTCTTCGTTTCTATGGATAGAATTTTTTCATAATCAAATTCGGCAATGAATGTGCTTTTATATTGGCTAAAAAAGAGAAGTCTTCCATTAGTAGCAAGTAGCATGCCTGGATGCGGAACTTTATGCGTAATCATATAGCCAGTAAGTGAACAATTTAAAGTAGATAAAATTGTTTCTTCTTTATGTAATAGTTGTTTTGCAGCTGTTAAAATTGGATTCATTGTATACATTCCTTTTATATAGATGTAAGGATATTGTATCAAAAGTGGAAAAATTCTCAATATGTAATGTTGCATTTTGAGCGTTATATAGTTTTAATATTATTTTTTAAAGAAAAAGGTACGAGGTGATTTAGTGATACGATTTGCAAAAGAGATTGATGCAGAATCCATTACGAATATTAGAAAAGAAATTATATTATCGGAAACTACTACAAAGTTTTTTATAGTATCTCCAAATAATGTACCAAATGATATTAATGCAGAAAGAGAAAAGATACGGAAAAGTAATGAGAAAGGTAATCTTTACATAGTTTATGAAGTGGATAAAAAAGTGGTTGGCTTTTTAATTTTCAATCGATATGAATTAGACCGCTTACGACATGTAGGCACAATGGGAATGGGAATTAAAGAGGCGTACTGTAATCAAGGCATTGGTACAGAACTAATTGAATTTCTTATTAGTTGGGCTAGAGGGCAGAAAGGTTTGGAGAAAATTTGCTTAGGCGTAGTTTCTATTAATGATAGGGCGATTAGAGTATACAAACGTATGGGATTTGTAGAAGAAGGCAGACAAAGAAAGCAAATTAAATATGAAGATGGATCATATGGAGATGACGTATTGATGTGTTTTTATATTGAATAAAAAAGAGGAGTCTTCTATTGATAGCAAGTGGGAATTTATGAATTGTATAGGCGGTGCATATTTTAGTGAAGAGACTGCCAATATGGGCAGTCTCTTTTTAGTGGAAATGTTAACACTTAGCAAACCTTAAGTTCCAATCTTTCTTTCTGACGCAGATGATGTGTAAAATGCATAGAAATAAGCTGGAACCATTCTGCTGCATGTAAGTAACCAAGCCCAGGATGTTCGACTTTACAATCACTAGAGATAGAAGAAAGCGTTGGCTCAATGTCTTTAACAATTGTAATTAATTCTAGAAGCTGTTTCTGTACGTCTTCTTTATTAGCTGGGTTTTCAGGTGTATATCCAGGATGATCTGGTAATTTGATTTTTATGTCTGGGAAAGCTCCCATCATATATACCTTTTCTCCCATATCTGTTTTCTTGTTAGTTACAGAAGGCAATTCAGTTCTGCATTTTGCGATTGCATCTAACTGCATGCGTGTAGCTGAAATTAAGTGATTATACATTTGACCGAGAGACCATTCCTCATTAGAAGGCTTCATCCTAAATTGTTCTATAGAGTACTTTTCTAATTCCTCTATGTAGTACGTTGCTAACTCTTCAAATTTCTTCATATCACTAACTCCTTTTTATGAAAATGTATTTGTTACTACCTACTATAAAGGGGTAATGCTGACAACATTATGTCAGTAGTGAAATGCAAAAATTAAAGTTGTAACATTTTCTTTGCTTCATCACGGATTTTTTCAGATAGAACGTTTGGCTCAAGTACTTGCACTTGGCTTCCCCAGCTCAATACCCATTGAAACACTTCATCTATGTTTCTAGATTTCAAAAAGACGTGAAAACCATCATTTCTATGTTCGTATGAATCTATAAAGAAGTATCGTGATTCAATAATTTTATGTGCAATATGGGAGGGGAATAATAAATGAATCATCACAGTACGGTTGCTTTCAGGCTGATATTCTTGCAAAGAAAAGTCTTCGGGTTTTGTAAAAAATTCTTGTTCTTGCTGTAATTTCTCCATTCGATCTAAGCGGAAATTACGTATTTGTTTTCGAAGTAAACAGTGGGCAACGATGTACCAAATTCCCGAAATATTGACTAAACCGTAAGGATGAACGGCCCGCTGTATTTTTGTAGTTTCCCTCGGTTTACGATAAGAAAAAGAGATAGCCTGTTCTTTTTGGATAGATTCTTGCAACAGGATAAGTTGTTTTTCAAGTTTTTCTTGTTCAGATTGTTTGTGTGAAAATATAGGAGAAAGAAAACGGAAAGTTCCTCGTAACTCTTTCACTTTCTTTTGTTGATCAGTAGGGAGGACAACCTCAAGTTTCTCTTTTGCTGATTGTGCGTGTACAGAAAAAGAAGAAGTGAAAGTTTTCTCGATATAATCACCGCCTAGTAAAAGAGTAACAGCCTCTTCAGGTGTAAGCTGAATAGGTGGTAAGAAGTAACCATCCATTAATGAATAGCCGTGGCCAGGCATGGCGAAAAGTGGGACGCCAGATTCACTAAGTGCATCCATATCTCGATAAATAGTTCTTATACTTGTTTCGAATTTTTCAGCTAAGCTTTGTGCTGTAACAGTTTGTCTTCTTTGTAATTCAATTAATATAGCTAACAAACGATCTGTCCGATTCATGAAATATCACCTTCTATTTTTATAAATATATCTACTGTAAACTTCTAAAAGCAGTATAAACTCTCCTCCCATTAACAGACTTTTCTCTATGTATAATATTAATATAGTAAAATCATAACAACCCATATTGCAGTTTCCAATAATATACTATATAATCAATTTAAGAAAACGTTTTCATGCAAAGGGGGAGAATTTCGTGTCGACTATAGAGGACGTGGCGAAATTAGCGGGGTTATCAAGGACAACGGTTTCTAGGGTGATTAATAATCATCCATATGTTTCAGATGAGAAGAAAAAAAGGGTTCAATTAGCAATGAAGCATTTAGGTTTCGTTCCTAATTCTGCGGCGAGAAGGCTTCGTAAACAAAAGACGGAAACAATTGCGGTGCTAGTTCCAAGGATTACAAATCCTTTCTTCAGTAGATTTATCGAAGCAATTGAGATTGCTGCTTCTGAACATAAATATAAACTGATTATTTGTCAAACAAGATATTTACCGGAAAAAGAGATGGAGTATTTACAATTATTATCTACGAAACAAGTAGATGGGATTATTCTATGTTCACTAGAAAATCCGTGGGAAGATGTAGAGCCATACTTACAGCACGGTCCAATCGTGTTATGTAATGAATATATTGAGGAAGCAAATGTTCCAACAGTGAAGTTTGATCATGCGCAAGGAGCATACATAGCTGCTAAGCATGTGTTAGAACAAGGATATCGTAATCTTATTTTTTGCCGTGGTAACGAAACCAAAGTGGTTAGCCAGCAGCGAAAAATGGGCTTTTTACGTGCCATAACTGAGAAGAGCCGCCAAGTAGAAGCGATCGATTTTCTTGAAAACGCTTTCTCTTGGGATGATGGAAAGAGAATATTCCATGAAGTATTAAAGGACAAAAAAAATCCTACCGCGATTTTGGCAGGAGGTGACGAGGTTGCAGCTGGAATCATTTCAGAGGCAAAACGCCATGACTGGAGTATTCCAGATGATCTCGCTGTTATCGGTTTTGATAATCAAATATTATCACAGATTACTGAGCCAGGTATTACGACAATTGAACAGCCAATCGATGAGATGGCCCGAAAAGTTGTCGACCTGATGATGGATAAAATCCATACGAAAAATTATCGACAAAAAGAATTGTATGAGTTTGAATTGGAGCTCTTGGTGAAAGGTTCAACGATGAAGAAGGATACGATGTTATTAGCCTAGTAGACTATGTCTGCTAGGTTTTTTTATGTTCATAAACTACTATTCTTCGTGAACGCAGTCATCACATTTGTTATGGTATGCTTCGTGCTGCTCATCAATTTCTTTCCCACAGTGCGCACAAGTTTTCGTCGGTAAATTTCTGAAAAACTCCATTGGTTGATCGATCATGTCAATCCCTCCATTTCCATTTCTTACTATCATTGTATTAGTACAAAAAATAAAAGTCAACAACTGTTTTATAACAAAATTGAAAAATAATGAAAAAGTTTAGGAAATGGATTATAGTTAACAATGTAGAATGTAAGTGAAACATGCATTCCTACTCGGTTTTAGAAAGGATGGATACATATGAAAATGACTGTTGTCGGCTTTTGGGGCGGCTTTCCAGAAGCGGGAGAAGCAACGTCGGGGTATTTGTTTGAACACGATGGTTTTCGTTTACTTGTCGACTGTGGTAGTGGTGTACTAGCACAGCTTCAAAAATATATAACACCATCTGATATAGATGCAGTTGTACTGTCACACTATCATCATGATCATGTTGCAGATATTGGGGTATTGCAATATGCGAGATTAATTACGAGTGCGACAACAAGGCAACTACCGGAATTACCAATATACGGTCATACGTTTGACGAGAATGGATTCCATTCTTTAACGCATGAACCGCATACGAAAGGAATCGCGTACAATCCAGAAGAAACACTTCAAGTTGGACCGTTCTCGATTTCATTCTTAAAAACTGTTCATCCTGTTACATGTTTTGCGATGCGTATTACAGCTGGTAGTGACGCTGTAGTATATAGCGCGGATTCCAGTTATATTCCTGAATTTATTCCATTCACAAAAGATGCTGATCTTTTCATTTGTGAGTGTAATATGTATGCACATCAAGAAGCTGCAAAAGCAGGGCATATGAATAGTACAGAAGTAGCAAGTATTGCGAAAGATGCGAATGTAAAAGAACTTTTATTAACGCATTTACCACATACAGGAAACACATCTGATTTAGTAACAGAAGTAAAACAAATTTTCAGTGGCCACATTACGCTAGCACATAGTGGTTACATTTGGAACTCATGAGGTGATACGATGTTATTTATTGATAATAAAGGGATTACAGATCCTAGAATAAACTTAGCAATTGAAGAATATTGTGTGAAGAATTTAGATATTAACGAAACATATTTACTGTTCTACATTAACGAACCTTCGATTATCATTGGTAAAAACCAAAACACAGTAGAAGAAATTAATGCAGATTACGTAAAAGAACAAGGAATTCATGTCGTTCGTCGTCTATCAGGCGGAGGCGCAGTATATCATGATTTAGGAAACTTAAACTTCAGCTTTATTACGAAAGATGATGGAGACAGTTTCAGCAACTTCAAAAAATTCACAGAACCTGTAACGAAAGCGCTTGGTAAATTAGGTGTAAATGCAGAACTAAGTGGTCGTAACGACATTTTAGCTGAAGGTAGAAAAATTTCAGGTAACGCGCAGTTCTCAACGAAAGGTCGTATGTTCAGTCACGGTACGTTACTATTTGATTCTGAAATCGATCACGTCGTATCAGCGTTAAAAGTAAAAATGGATAAGATTCAATCAAAAGGCATTAAATCAATCCGTAGCCGCGTTGCGAACATTACTGAATTCTTAAACGAAAAAATGACGACAGAAGAGTTTAGACAACTTCTTCTAGAAACAATTTTCGAAGGGGAAACAGAAATTCCAACGTACGAATTAACAGAAAATGATTGGAAAGAGATCCATAAACTTTCTGAAGAACGCTACCAAAATTGGGACTGGAACTACGGAAAATCTCCGAAGTTCAACTTACAACATTCACACCGCTTCCCAGTTGGACAAGTTGACGTTCGTCTTGAAGTGAAAAAAGGAACAGTAACAGAATGTAAAATTTACGGTGATTTCTTCGGATCACTAGATGTGCATGACATTGAAGAGCGTCTAACAGGTGTACAATTTGATAAAGATGCATTCACTGTAGCTTTAGAAGGCGTAGATATCGTACGTTACTTCGGTAATATTACAACAGAAGATTTCTTACATTTATTCTTCTAAAAATAAGGGAGGCTGCCGTAACGGGCAGCCTCTTTCTTTTTGCATAAATTGTCACGTTTTGTCGGTAAGTCGATATATTTTAAAAATCGCCGATATAATTTCACTCACCATAAAATCACAGGACATTTGCTCCTCATAAAGGAATATATATATTCAAAAGGAGGCGGTTCGAAATGAAAAGGGTAATGTACGTCGTATTATTGCTTAGCTTCGTTATCGGAATGACAGCCTGTAACGATGAAACGCCCTCAAGTCGCACACTTTTATCTATTGGAAAGCCAGCGAAGGATAATGTCATATATTTTACGCACACAGATAACAGACGAAAGATAGATGATATACAAACTATGTTTCAAAATAAGAAATGGAAAAGAAATGAAACGTTTAGTACGGTGAATAAAACGCCAGATCTTGTCTTGTCGATAGATGAGGCCAATACCGGGTTACCGACATTATATGTTACATTGTTTTTTCATGAAAACGGAGCGGATGCAATCAACTTATATGGGGAGCATACGAGCTTGAATAAAGAGGAACTAGAAAAACTTAGTGAAAAGATGAGTGCATATTATCCTGAAATGATTTTAGCCTTCGTTTCATCATTTGCTAACAAATGAAATTCCCTTATCCTTCCAAAGAAAGTCAATAGGAGGTGATCGTTGTATATGCAGTTAATGGAATATCACTTGCTACTTTAATTTTCTTTTAATATAATTAATTTAGAATTTTTAAATATTCTAAATTTTATAAAGGTGGGGTTTGTGTGAATCTCGTTCAATCTTTGGCTGAAACGGCGAAAAAGAAGGGGGATAAACCGGCTTATATATTTATGGATCAGTCGGTCTCGTATGACCAATTAAACAAAATGGTCACAAGGTTTTCTAGCAATTTAGCAGAAATGGGCATTGGAAAAGGGGACAATGTCGCATTAGTTGTTGGAAACTCACCACATTTTTTGGTCGGTTTATACGGAACAATGAAAGCTGGAGCAACTGTCATTCCAGTTAATCCAATTTATACAGCAGACGAAATGCATTATATTTTACAAAATGGAGATGTAAAAACAATCATCGTACTCGACGTCCTTCTACCTGTTATACAATCTCTTACAACAAGACTTCCTTCACTTGAAAACATCATCATATGCGAAACCTCATCAGATTTTAACCATACAGAAACCGAAAAAATGAAAACGTTTACGAGAATGATAGGGGCTGGAGATTTAACTTACGAAGGCCCAGATCTAGATGAAGAAGATGTAGCGGTTATTCTATACACTTCAGGCACAACTGGAAAACCGAAAGGCGCTATGTTAACACATAAAAATTTATATAGTAATGCGAGCGATGTGGCGTCGTATTTACAATATACGGCTGATGATCGCGTCGTTGCGGCTTTGCCGATGTTCCATGTATTTTGCTTAACAGTAGCAGTAAATGCGCCGATTGTGAACGGAGCAACTATTTTAATGTTACCGAAATTTAGTCCGAAAGAAGTATTCCGTATTTGTCGCACGTACGAGCCAACGATTTTTGCTGGTGTACCGACAATGTACAATTATTTATATTTATTTGAAGAAGCAAGCGCAGAAGATGTGAAGACGCTTCGCCTTTGTATTTCAGGTGGTGCATCAATGCCTGTTGCTCTTCTGCAAAACTTTGAAAAACGTTTTGACGTAATCGTTTCAGAAGGATACGGTTTATCGGAAGCATCACCAGTTACTTGTTTTAACCCGCTAGATCGTCCGCGTAAACCAGGATCAATCGGTACAAATATTTGGCATGTAGAAAATAAAATTGTGAACGAACTTGGGGAAGAAGTACCTGTTGGCGCAGTCGGTGAATTAATTGTTCGCGGGCCTAACGTTATGAAAGGATACTATAACGCACCAGAAGATACAGCAGCGACATTGAAAGATGGTTGGCTGTATACAGGTGACTTAGCGAAAATGGATGAAGAAGGTTACTTCTATATCGTTGATCGTAAAAAAGATATCGTCCTAGTTGGCGGTTATAACGTATACCCTCGTGAAGTAGAGGAAGTATTATATACACACGAATCTGTAGCAGAAGTTGTCGTAATCGGTGTTCCTGATGAAAACTTAGGAGAAGCAGTGCGAGCTTACGTCGTTTTGAAACAAGCTCACGTAACAGAAGAGGAACTGATGCACTATTGCACGTTACATTTAGCAAAATATAAAGTGCCAATGAGTATCGAATTTTTAACAGAATTGCCGAAGAATACGACGGGTAAATTGTTAAGAAGAGCGTTAAAAGAAAAAGCGATGCAAGTTTAAAAATAGGGGCAACCATCTTTACGAAGGTGGTTGCCTTTGTATTTTTTAGAATTGGTTAAGCTATAGCCCCATATATTTAAACCGTAATATGACTAATAAGGAGGAGATATACGTGGAGCAAAAGGAATTACGTTTACGGAGAGTTCAATACCTTATTTGTGACATTATGGATGAAATGAACGCGGAAAGTGAAAAGAAAAACTTAGAAATTTTGCAGCAAGTAATTGATCATCTTTCAGGTGCGATAGGTGATTTAGTTGATCCATCAAGCTCGTATTCTATCGATTATTTAGAACGGAAAGTTCATACGGCACATTATTTACTGTTTAAAAATGAACGAAAGGCGTATTTGTGTAGGAAATGATATTTTTTGTGCGTTATTGATAATTATTATCGATAACGTGGTTGTGTTGCGTATATTCATATAAAAGTAGCTGATACATACGATGTTATTTTTAAAACTTATAAAGAGCAAACAAATGAAAATATGAAACTACCAAAAGAATTTGCTGACTTAAACAATCATTGGGGTGCGAAGTATGCCAATATTTTAATCCAAGAAAACATTTCAGTTGGAACAGATAATGGCTGGGCTCCAGATAAAGCGGTAAGCCGCGCAGAAGCAGCAAAATTTATTGCGAAGACGGATAAGTTGAAGAAATAAATGAAATAGAGTGAGAAATAAAGGCGCACAACGTTCACTTTTGTGAATGGATTGTGTGCCTTTTTTCTATTATACAAACTAAGGGGCCTTTATATATGAAACCGTGGAACTAGAAGCACCAGAGTATAAGCACGTTTCAAACGTAGACGGAGTAGCTTATGTAAGACCGTATTTTTGTTTTTGAGGGATGGATTTAATTTTTTTTCTTTTCTTTCCACTATTTATTCATCGTAAATAAGATAGATATTACACCTTATTTAATGATTATCCTTATATAAAAATATTTTAGTTCGTTGTAATGAATTATGGAATAGAAAACGGGAAATTGTCGATAAAGAGTCAGAATTGCTATCTTTCCTTAAAGTCTTACATTTTTTTAATTGAGTTTCTTTCTAAAATTCATTAAATTTTTAGGTGAGAAGAAAGTAGATGTCTTTGAATTACCGAAATCATATAAGAATGAGCAAAATATCGGAGAGGTTGTTACATACATATACAAGGGAGTTAATGATGATAATAGATTTTATACTTGATTTATATATTTTTGTAATGAGTATTCTCTTTATATGGTTGGGATTTAAAATAGATACAGAGAGTTATAAAGAAAACCGAATGTTTATGTCACTTTTCAGTTTCACGGGTGTATTCCCGTTCCTTCTAACTATCAGCTATTATTTGTTTAGAATATTTATGATAGGGTTAGGAGCTATATTCTTGTATCTATTGTTTACAGGAGGGTTTGAGTACTAAAATGTGTAGATAATGCGGGCGTTGGATGTGGAAATCGTACATCAGATGGAAAATACAAGTATACATGGAATGATATAAGGGGTTAAATATGATAGATTATGAATCCTTCTATTCAAAATGAATTACAACTGTAATTTAATGCTTTTATTGATGGAAATTAACAAATGAGAAAAGAACAATTGTGAACCAGGTTCTTTTTTATAATTAATTTGCTATAAACTGAAAAAACTTGAGAAAATTTATAAATCTTTCTATTCAAAATAAATTATAACTATTTTTTGAAGAACGGCGCTGTAATTTAACGTCTTCTCTACTAGAAAAACTGGCAAACAGGAAAAGAAACAATTGTGAAATGGGTTCTTTTTATAATTAATGTGCTATAAACTAAAAAACTTGATAAAATTTTATTTATATTGAATATTCTGTCTTTTATTGTTAAAATTTGTAATGTATTACCAATAATTTGAAAAGGGGTTGTTAGTATGAGTAATGTTTTAGCAAAATTATTTGGGGTAAAAAATGAGGTTGTTGGTCCACAATATTATGAAGAAGGTTGTGACTATGATAGTTATTGTGGCACAAGAAGTCGCACACTACTTCGTCATTATGGTAACGGACGTTTTGTTGCTGTTGGTTGTTGCTAAAAGTGTAAAATTCAAAGCTAAGAATATAAAATTCTTAGCTTTGAATCCTATTAAATTAAAGATAGAAAGGCGTTTAATATGATTGTATATCTTCTATTATTTTTCATATGGTTACTTTTTCTATTAGTTCTACTTATACAAATTAGTAAGTTAAAAAAGGTGCTCGCTCTATTGCCCAAAACAAAATTTATTCAGAACAAATCAAACTCCTTAATAAAAAAAGATATTAGCAATATATTACAATTACCAAATTCCTACTCGACCCATGATGAATCTATTATCTTGTTAATGGCCGCATCATGTAAAATATGTCATGAAAAATTAAATGAAATTATTCATAAAAATAAGCACAAATCACATAACCTAATAATATATTTATATTCCGAAACCCCAGATTTATACAATCAATTTAATAATAGTATTCCAGCGCATTGTAAGATTCCGATATTTCCTTTATCTGAGATTCAAAAAAAACAATTACAAATATTTGTTTTCCCGACATTTATACGTATCAATTCTAAAGCTACTATTACTAAGTTTTCTCCAATATCTGACAATGTCCTCTAAAAGAAAAAAAAGTGAGGGTTTTTTATATGTTCATTACTTACATACTAAGAACTATTAAACTAATTTGGAAACTCAATAAGATTTGGTTTTGCTTTTCTAGCATATTCATGATTATTTTAGGGATGTTACCTGTGGCTACAATATGGACTACAAAAGAACTTGTTAACAATGTATCCACCATAATTACAAGTGAAAATAAAAATTATACATTAGCTATTACTCTGCTTGTACTACAATTTTTGCTATTATTAATTGAAACTATCATTAAACAATTCCAGTATTATATTGACGAAAATATGCGCTTTAAGCTCACTAAATTTTTAACTGAAGAGATTGCTTATAAGACATTTAAAATACCGTATTCATATTTTGATAATCCTGATTTTTATAACTATACCAATCGAATAAAATCAAATACCGGTAGACGTCTACTATCACCAATTAACAATTTGTTTTTAATTGCACAATCTTTAATAACCATTTCATCTTTAATTATTTTTTTATTCTCTATTCATTGGAGTTTAGCTGTAGTTGCTAGTATTACCTTTTTTCCAGCTCTTTTCATAAAATCATATCTCGGTAAACAAGGGTTTGAACTTACAAAAAAAACCACTCCTCTCTTAAGGGAGACAAATTATATAGAGAACTTGTTAATGCAAAAAGATACGATTAAGGAAATTAGAATTTTTAACTTACATACGTACTTCATACAAAGATGGGAAAAAAAATATAATAAAAATATGAGTTATTCTTTAAATTTCTTAAAAACCAAAAGTAAAGCGGAAATATTTTTAGATTTGCTAGTAGCTCTTTCATATTGTGGTTCGGCCGGAATTATTATTTGGCTCATTAAAAAATCTGCTGTTAAAATTGGTGACTTCGTTTCTATAGGACAAGCAGTACATAGTACACAAAATGCATTACATAACATTTCAGCTAATTTGGCTCAATTATATGAGGATGTATTATATATATATGACTATTTCCATTATATCGATTCACTAGATGAGGATGAAATAAATACCGATGAACAAGTACCATTTCCTAGTGTTTTACAATATGGCATACGATTTGAAAATGTATCTTTTTCATATCCTAATAATAAAAATAAAATTTTACAAAATGTATCTTTTTCTATATTACCTAATGAAAAGATAGCAATAGTCGGTCATAATGGATCTGGAAAAACTACATTAATAAAATGCCTGCTTGGACTATATCCACTTACATCTGGAAATATATATTTTGATAATATACCTATTAACAAAATTCAATTACATTCTTTAAGAGAGCACACGACAGTAATGTTTCAAGATTTTATTCAGTACCATTTAACCATAAGAGAAAATATCGCTCTTGGTAATGTTTCCGAAATAAATAATGATGAAAAACTAAAAAATGTAGCTATGCAGTCAGGAATCCATGAAGATATCCAACTATTCCCGAATGCATACAACACTCCATTAGGGAGATTTTTACAAGAGGGGGAAGAGCTCTCAGGAGGTCAATGGCAAAAATTAGCAATATCTCGATCGTTATTTAAAAATGGTAATATCATGATTCTAGATGAGCCAACTGCTGCGTTAGATCCTATTTCAGAAAGAGAAATTTTTGATAAATTTGAATTACTGACTAACCAGAAAACTACAATTATGATTTCTCATAAAATGTCTGCAGCTAAATTAGCAGATAAAATTGTTGTATTAGACAATGGTGAATTAGTTGAGTTCGGTACTCATGAAGAGCTTTTCCTGAAAAAAGGGAAATACTATGAATTATACACAACCCAAGCAACTCTATATCAAAATAAACTTGATGAGGTTTTAATATGAATGAAATTATCTTAATTTTAAGGATATTAATAGGTACTCTTTTTCTATCGTCCTCTATTAGTAAACTATTACATTTTAGCAAACACGTTGTCATTGTAGGGCAATATAAAATCCTCCCCAAAAAATTCATAAAATTCTTTTCTAGGATGGAAGTAAGCCTTGCGTTAATTTGTTCCATTTCACTCATTCTAGGATTATTACAGCTTTGGGTAGGCGCTATACTTTTACTTTTATTAATTATGTATACAATAGGAATCATTGTTAATTTATATAGGAAGAGAACCAATATTTCTTGCGGATGTGGTGGAATTGTAGGAGATCATAACTTATCTTGGACTTTAGTGTTTCGCAATATTTTTTTAGTAGGATTAATTATTTTCCTTATTAAAAATGAAACAGATTTTTTCAGCTTGCAATCTCTTCTTATATATGAAAAGGATATATCACTAATTTTCAATCATAATGGAATCTTCTCTATACTTTTATCAACATTCTTAGTTTTATTAATAGCAATTTTAAACTCAACATTCACAATTTATCGTAGTATGAATCATTTTTTATATCTTACAAAACAAATAAAGGAGTGAAAGATATGAACTGGACGGATTATTTACTTTGGGCTTGCATGATTATCCAAATGATTATTTTCTTTTTGTTAATTAGGTTAGTAACAGACTTCTTGAATAAATTCCAAAATCAAGTAAATATAATCGAATTTAAAAATTCTGCTAAGACAAATATGGAGATAAACAAAGAAGAGTTAATGAAAAGCTAATAAATAAAAATTTTTAACCTTTGAGTCTACATAAACTAAACTTCATATCTTGACATTTAGAAAGTAAAGTAGTTACTTAAATTTCTTTTATAGAACAGTTCACTTTAAATGGTTTAGCGATGTAATTTGTTTATAAAAAACATTTAGCACCCCTAATAAATAAGGAATAAAAATTTGTTCCCTTTCAATTCAAGTATATGAAGTGTTTCTTTTTCCTGAATTTGTTGTAAAAACTGGTTCATTAGGCTACCATCAGTAGAGATTCTCTACTGATGGTAGCTTCACTTTATAGGAAAGGTTAGGCTAACATGAAAAAAATTTCTGCACAAACATATTTAACGATACCGTTCCACCTATTCTTATCGTTTATTATCATTATATTTATCGGCACATTACCGCACTTATTTATTGGGATGAAGATCGACTTTAACAATTACCTGCACACACTTACGGACGTCACCTCTAAATTAATAGGGTGGGATCCATTAACTTACACGAAATTTGCAAAACCCCTATTTCCTCAAATTCTAATTCAATATGGAAACACGGTTATTATCTTTTTAGCTGCTCTTTTTATTTCCGTATTAGTTTCTTTTATGACTGTTTATGCCTTGTTGCTACTCCCTGTAAAAAAAAGAGAAAGAATAAAATCATTTTTTTTACTATTAGAAGCAATTCCTGATATTTTTATTATTTTGTGTCTCCAATTACTTGTCGTTTGGATTTATAAACAGACAAACTTTTTAATCGCAAATATAGCTGGTACAAAAGACAACTCAATCTTACTATTTCCGATTATTTGCTTAAGTTTTCCAACTATTCTTATGTTTAACAAGCTACTATTGCTACGTTTTGAAAATGAATTACAAAAAGATTATACCTTGCTAGCACGCGCCAAAGGATTTGACACGTTTTATATTCTCAATCATCACGTTCTAAGAAACGTCTTTTTAAGTACTCTCTACTTCTCAAAAACAAATATTTGGTATATGTTATCTAATTTATACATTATTGAATATTTACTCAATGTTCAAGGTATTTTCACATTTTTAAAAACGTATAATACTGAATTAGAACCAGCACCTGAAATATTTTGCGTTACATTGTTTTTAATTTACATTCCTATCTTTATTGTCTTTAAGCTTTTCAATATTTTCATACCTGATGAACTGAAAGGAGAATCTTAACATGTGGGCCCATTTAAAAAGAGATAAGTATTTCATAATTTGTATATCCTTTTTGCTTCTATTAATCATAGTAAGCATCGGAAATTCCATATTCTTTGATGGGAAAGTTCGCCAAACATCTATTCTATATGATGAAAGTGGTAATGTACAAGCAGCACCATTTCCCCCTTCTTTCACTTTTCTGTTAGGTACGGATATGAAGGGATTTGATTTATTACATAGAGTAGTAGATGGAGCGAAATGGACCATTGGTATATCGTTATTGATAGCATTTCTACGAACATTTATCGGGCTAGCAATTGGATTATTCTTCGCTTTTTATGTAAGAAAAAGTTTTAAGACACTTGAAGCTCTCTTTGATTGTTTTACAGTTGTTCCAATGACCCTCATTGGTTACTTTATTCTTGATACAGTATTGCGTTTTCAAAACGGGTCTCCAGTTCCCTCTTTCTTTGAACGAGCATCCTTTGAAATCATAGTCTTAGTCATTCTCGCTTTACCCGTTCTTATATTTTATTTTGCAAAAGAGACAAAAAAGATACTGAATGAAGAATTTATAGAAGCTGCTACAATATTAGGAGGAAGCAAATTTCATCTCGCTATAAAACACATATTTCCGAATATATTTCCTATTCTAATCATTGTCATGATGCAACAATTTGTACAAACTTTAATCATTTTCTCTCATTTTGGTATTTTAGAATTATTTTTTGGTGGTACAATTCTTTTCTACGGAAATGAAGTTGAGTCAGTTAGCAATGAATGGTCAGGTTTAATTGGTCTCTATTTTCGTTCCCTCTCTGTTCAACCGTGGATTCCAATGGTTCCTATTACATTTTTCATCCTGACTATTATTACAGCACATATTATGCTACAAAGGATACAATTAGCATTTGAAAAACGACACATGAAACAAACATCTCAAGAACCAATAGAACAACTCAATACTTCTAATTTTACACAACAACTCCCCGCTAATTCATTTACACTCTATGATGACAAATAGTATTGGAGAAATATATTCCTATAGGGGAGCTTAAAACATCTTTTTTAGTAAAAAGGGATATTTATATGAAGAAAAAACTAGAGATATTGAAAAAACCTAAAAGAATTTTCATCTGAGACAGCAGAGGAAATGGATGGTGAAAATTAAATGAAAAATAAATTGTAGAAAGAAGAGCTGATATCAGCTTTTCTTTTTTATAAATATCTTATATATAAACAGTTAAGGGTGAAAATATAGTATTTGCAACGTACAAATATGATGAAAATAATGTAGGACGGATTTGTTTATGATTTAAATAATAATCATGTGCATGATATGAATCTTCGTAATGAACTTGGAGAACCAATTCAATTTGGTACTTATTATAGCCGCGGATTTGCTATGTATTTTCAGACGGACGATACGCTGTATTCTGTTGATGCAATTAATATGTGAGGTAATAAATATAAAAAGTGCACCCAACAATCTGGGTGCACTTTTTCATAACCGTTATATATTCCTCCTCATCAATTCCCCAACCTGCATCGCAACATACTCAACATCATTATCAATCTCATCCAACACGTAAGATTCCAAAATACCCATGACAGCTGTTCCTAAAAACTTTAAGACGATGTGTGTATCAATGTTTTTATTTACTGACGTATTTGTGTTTAATTTTTTTTCTAGTTCACCCATGATGAACGTTAGGAACTTTTTCTGGAATGATAATGTGCTGTTGCTTCTAAATAACGATGCGAAAAATGGTTTGTGTTCTTTGAAGTATTCAAACCATATGACAGTTCCTTCTATATAGCCTTTTGTTTGTTTTATATTGCATATTTCTCTTAATTGATTTAAATGGTCGTCCACAATTTTATCTAATAAATTGTACTTATCTAAGTAGTGTAGGTAGAAAGTTTTTCTTCCGATGTTCGCTTTTTCGGTAATGTTTTTTACAGTAATTTCATCAAAGCCATCTTCAATTAACATTTCAATAAATGCGGATTGAATGGCGTTTTGTGATTTTATAATTCTTCTATCGATTTTCTCCATATGATGTTCCTCCGTTATTGATACACATATTTCGTTATGTGTGTATTATCACCCAAATGCGTAAATGTGGTCATTGAAACAAGTGGTTACTCGCTTTATTATAAATATACACGTGAGTATTAACTCTCACAAGTGTAAATTAAAAGTAAAGTAAGGGTGGTTTTATATATGGCAGTTACGAAGAGAAATGTTCATTTTTATGCAAGAGGATTAAGAGTTGCAGGCATTTTAAATATTTCTGTAGGTGCTGAGGAAAAGAAACAAAATGCAGCGATTGTTTGTGTGCATCCAGGTAGTAGCTGTAAAGATCAAACAGCAGGATTATATGCGGAGAAATTAGCAGAACGAGGTTATGTTACGCTTGCGTTTGATGCATCGTATCAAGGTGAAAGTGAAGGGGCACCGAGATATATGGAAGAACCAGCTGCGCGCGTTGAAGATATTCGCTCAGCAGTGGATTATGTAACTACTCTCCCTTATGTAGATGAAGAACGCATCGGTGTGTTAGGGGTTTGTGCAGGCGGTGGTTATGCGGTAAATGCCGCAATGACAGAGCGCCGTATTAAAGCAGTTGGCACAGTTGTTGGTGCAAATATTGGGCGATTAAACCGTGAAGCTGATCCGATTGGGGTGTTAGAGGCGATTGGTAAACAACGTACTGCTGAAGCGCGCGGAGCAGAGGCAATGATTACAAACTGGATTCCTAAAAATCAGGAGGAATTAAAGGCAGCAAGTATGACGGATATAGATATTGTAGAAGCAGTTGAGTACTATACAACACCGCGAGGGCAAAGTGTTAACTCTCCAAATAAGTTAAATTTTACGAGCATGGGATCGGTAATTGGTTTTGATGCGTTCCATTTAGCAGATACATTATTAACACAGCCGTTACAAATTATTGTCGGCAGCAAGCAAGGCGCATTCGGTTCTTATAAAGATGGTCATGAGTTGTATGAGAAAGCAGCTTCAGAGAAAAAAGATTTACTTGTTGTGAAAGGTGCGAGTCATTACGATTTATACGACCAACCAGAACCAGTAAAAATTGCAGTTGAAAAATTAACAAGTTTCTATAACGAAAATCTGTAAAAGTAATTTTGTTTTGAATTGCACCTCTAATTGCTAGATTTGCATCTAGCAGTTAGAGGTTTTTATTGTAAAGATTGCTGTGCTTAATATTTACGTTAAACGTGCATAACAAGATATAATAGAAGAAATTAAGAAGGAGGCTATCTGTGAAGAATTTTCGTTATTTCAATATATTTACTATTTTAATTGTATACACACTACTCATGTTTTACATCGGCTGGAACGGTTGGGTTTGGCTCAGTGCGGTGTTTGGCTGGGAATCTTGGGGATATTACGCTTTCGTAGTCGGTTTTATTTCATATGCGTACATTCTCGTGCAAGTGTTTAAGTTTTTGCCATTTCTACGAACAATAGGTTCAATTTGGTTTGCGGTCATACAATACGCGCTTATGTTGTTGCCACTTGCGGATATTACAGTTTTCCTTCTACAGTTTTCAATGGAGAAAGAGACGGCAATTATTTGGACAGGAACGGCCGTGTTACTTGCGTTCATCTTCATTTTTGCATATGGGGTATTCAACGCATATAGCCCAGTAGTTAGAAAGTACGAGGTGCACATACCGAAAAAAGTAAAGGGACGTAAAAGCTTACGCATTGCGATGGCTTCGGATATGCATTTCGGTAAATTATCTGGCGTTTCGCATTTGAAAAGACTTGTCCGTCATGTAAATGAGATGGAGCCTGATATTATTTTACTGCCAGGAGATATTATCGATGATCATCCAGGTGTGTTCATTCAAAAAAATATGGGGCCAATTATGAAACAAATGAAGGCTCCATTAGGCGTATATGGTGTGTTAGGAAACCACGAATATTACGGACGAGCGGTTCCGGAATTTTTACAAGAGATGGATAAGATTGATATTCGTATTCTTTTAGATGAAGGGATTACAATTGAAGATCATTTTTATATCGTTGGAAGAAGAGATAAAACAGAGCGAGATCGCCAAAGTTTTGAAAGTTTAATGAGTACGGTAGATAAATCCATGCCAGTTATCGCAATGGATCACCAACCATTTGAGTTGAAACAAGCAGCGGATGCTGGCGTCGATTTACTATTATCCGGTCACACGCACCGCGGACAAATGGCGCCGAATCATATTGTAACGAGAAGAATGTACGAATTAGACTGGGGATACGCACAAAAAGGTGCATTCCACGCGATTGTTTCTTCTGGTTTCGGATTCTGGGGACCACCGCTTCGACTTGGAAGTAGATCTGAGATTGTGCAGGTGGAAGTTACGTTTGAATAGTGTTATAAAATTTTATTTAGAAGTAGAATCACACACGCATTAAGCTGAAAATTTCATCCGTTACTAGGATTTGAATTGGAAAAAAGGATTATACATGACTAATATGTATAATCCTTTTTTGTTTCGCAATCGCGCCCGTTACGTGAATAAAATTTCAATTAGTTGTAGTGGATGTGCATTAATTAGTCCATGGACAATAATAATTGCCCATACTTTACGATAACGTGCCCACAAATATCCGAGGAATAGACCTACGATACCATGGTTCACAATAACCGTAGCGGTATCAATATCCCAATGACCAGAGCCGTGTAATGCGATATGCCAGCTCGCCCATAACAATGATGTAAGAAGGATAGCCGGCCAAGTACCTAGTAATAATTCCAAACGTGTTTGCAACCAAACCCTATAAAAAAACTCTTCAAGTACACTATTTATAAGAAATCCTACAAGTAAAATTAATATTAATACCGTGGGTTCCATTCTAGCTGAAACAAAAGGTGTAGAGAATGTAGAAAAGAAGTTGAAGTAACCCCAGATTATAATGACAATAAGTGGTGTAAAACGATACCATCTATTATTCTCTATTGCTTTTACAGATTTTGGTCGTTCTTTTTTGGAGTTACTTTTATAAAACAAAAGAAGCATAAATGGGGTGAATAATAATAAAATAATTTTAAATATCATAAACCAAAATTGTAATGCCATCCCTTCAAAGTTCGTGGTGAGAAGACTAATTGTGAAGAGGGATCCGCTCAAGAACAAGACAATAGCTTGAATCATGATGCGCTTTGGTTCAAACTGTTGAAGAGGATTATAGTTTTTATGATGAAACGGTAAGAAACGGATAAGGAGTATACCGATCATAACAGGGACCCACTTGTGCCAAAAAGGCATCGTGCCCTTATGATCCCCACTATAACGAATATTTGTTTCGCCAATCCATATAAGCCAAAAGGATGAAAGTAAAATGACAAGTACACATAATCCACCAATTAACTTCCCCATTTTTGGAAAATAACTGTCCATAGATTCCCAACCTTTCGTACTATAACTGTAAACTGCTTTACCTTTAACTCCGGCCATTTCCTTACATCTATCAGTATTTAGGCAATATGATTAAATAGATTTGAATATTTTTCAAGGAAGTAATTTTATAAAGCATTGTACGTTAAAAAACGCTTCTCTAGTATTGAGTACGATTGTAAAACTAGTTTTTTCTAAAATCATACGTGTCCGTCTCTACATGTAATTTATGTTTATTAATCATCACTGTATGATCGTCTAACCATTGTACAGTTGCATCTTCTTCACGATAATTCCAGTATATATTTTTCGTGTTCATAAATTTTTTATTATTTGCTACAAGCTCTCCTCTTATAGCAAAGCTAGTCGTTGCGCCGCCATTATGCCTGTATATATGTAAAGTATACGTTTTATTTGGTGAGTGGATAGATTGAATCTTTTCACCACCTGAGAGCCCAGATAAAGTGAAGAATTTCCAATATCCTAAACTAATTAATACAATAATGATGAATAGAATGGTGAAGAAAATTTTTCTCATGTTTCCCCTCTTTCCCTTAATAGCTATACCTGTATTAAATCAAAATAGAATAAAACTGGCAATGTTATCCTTTTTCTTGCCGGAATATGTACGTTTTTATTTCTAGCGTCCTGTTCACGATTTGGAATGAAAGTCCCCATATTTTTCAATAAAAAAAGGCTCCATATAAGGAGCACTCAATAAAAAATGAATTAAAAGAAATAACAGAAATAACAGACATGTATAATATACAACATTAAAAACTAGACATCAATATATTTAGATTTAATAATTATATTGATGTTGATTTCATAAAAGAGGTACGATTATAAGACTCGGCTGAAATAAAGGGGGATTATAAGTGATCATATCAGATGTACTATACGGAGAATTTAAAGTGGGTCAAGTAGTAAAAGAATTAATTTTAAGCAAGCCTGTGCAAAGGCTGAAAGGCATTCATCAAAACGGTGCAAGTTATTTAATGAACGAGAAATGGAATGTAACGCGCTTTGATCATTCAGTTGGCGTTATGTTGTTAGTGAAGAAACTAGGTGGTTCAGTAGAAGAGCAAATTGCAGGTTTACTGCATGACGTATCACATACTGCTTTTTCACACGTGATTGATTACGTTTTTCATAATGAGGGTGAAAGTTATCATGAAGAGATATTTAGTTCCGTCGTGAAAAACTCAGAAATTCCAGCGATTCTTTCAAAGTATGGTTATAACTATGAGGACATTTTATTAGATGATTCGAAGTGGACGTTACTGGAAAGATCAGCACCAGAATTATGCGCAGACAGAGTGGATTATACGTTACGAGATATGTATACATACGGATATATTTCTTTAGAAGAGGTTCATAGATTTTTAGCGGATATTATCGCAGTAGATGGGAAAATGGTCCTTCAAAATATCGAAATAGCCGAATGGTTTGCAGAAACATATTACAAAGAAGTAATCGATTTCTTTATGAAACCAATGAATATTTACGGAAATGATATGTTAGCGAAAACGTTAAAGTTAGCTCTTCATAAAACGATTATTCATGCAGATGATTTTCTTCTTGAAGATGATGCGCTTATTTCGAAATTACAGCAATGTAGTGATCCAGAAGTACATGCTTTATTAAGCAAAGTTCATCCGAATGTAAAAGTAAAAGAAGATAGAAACAATTATGATTTGTATCAGAAAAATAAAGTGCGTCTCATTGATCCGCCGTTACTTCATGAAGGTAAAGTTGTTTCATCGTCTGTCGTATCAGAAAACATAAAACGGATGAGCGAGGTCGCTTATGAAAAAGCGGTGAGAGGGATGTATGTGAAGGTGATTTCGGATTAACAGAAAGAAGGTATCATCACATAAGATGATACCTTCTTTTTATTCATCTAATATTTTCCACGCATTTCCCCAGTCCTTCATCGCGTCAAAAATAGGACGGAGTGTTTCCCCTTTTTTTGTTAGTGAATATTCCACGTGAGGTGGCATAGTTGAATAGATTGTTCTCTTTATAATATTTTCTTGTTCAAGTTCTTTTAAGCGAAGAGAGAGTGTGCGTGGGCTAATGCCACTTAGACGCCTTTCAAGCTCAGCAAAACGTTTAGGACTATAAAATAAATCTCTTAAAATTAAGAAAGTCCACTTTCCACCTATTACAGATATTGTTTTTTCAATGGGGCATTTTAATAAAATCTCTTCATTTACATTTTCCATATAAACACTCCTTACTATATAAAAGTATAGGTACTATATAAAAAATCAGTACTTTTATAAATGAAGTACTTTCTTTATTATAGTTCTAAAGGAATATATAGGTAAATTACTAATTTTTGAGAGGGGAGTTAGCAAGTGAGTGGGGTGGCTAGTAGAAATTTAGATGTTCAAACAAAAGAGAAATCTGGTATCGTCATTTTAATAACTTTGGCACTCGGTTTTATTATGGCTACGTTAGATGTGACAGTAGTAAATGTTGCGGTGGTGAATATTCAAGAAACATTAGGAATGACATTATATAGTTCAACATGGATTGTTGACGGATATATTTTATCTTTTGCGGTATTATTACTCGCTGGAGGGGCATTGGCTAACCAATATGGAGCAAAAAATATGTATATGGTTGGTTTAATCATTTTTGTATTCGCCTCTCTTTTATGTACGATTGCCACAAATGGGAACACTCTTATTATCGGCCGGGTACTTCAAGGCGTTGGAGCGGCTTTATTTATGCCAAGTTCACTTAGCTTATTAGTAGTATCATTTCCAGATGAAAAGAAGAGAGCTAAAATGTTTGGGATATGGTCGGCAATTGTCTCTATCGCCTCTGGTACAGGTCCTTTTATTGGTGGTCTTTTAGTAAATACATTTGGTTGGCGGAGCATTTTTATTATAAACCTTCCAATTGGGGTTATTGGTGTTCTAATGGCCTTTGTAATTATTCCCAATGTATTACCGAAAAAGGAGAAAATAAATATAGCGAATCATTTAATCGGTATAATTGCAATAACATTGTTGGCGTTTACTCTAATTGAAGGGCCAAGTTACGGATGGTCCTCGTTTCAAATTTTAGGAGGGGTAGTGGGGACGGTATTAACTACTATTCTCTTTGTTTATGCAGAACGAAAATCAAAAAACTCGGTTATACCAAGAGTATTGTTCCAAAACAAGACATTTACCTCGGCGAATATAGTTGGATTTCTAATAAACTTTGCGTTATTTGGTGGCATATTTATGTTTGGACTCTTTTTGCAAAAAGCATATGGAGCAAGCACGTTTGTAGCAGGATTACAACTATTGCCGATGATGAGCGTATTTGTTATTGGGAATGTATTATTTGCAAAAATGGTGACTAAGTTTAGCTCAAAATCGTTATTATTCATAGCGTTATTTATAGCTAGTATAGGATCTTTATTATTAATGCTTTTAGTAAATAATGTGAGTTATATAGGAATTGCATTCATATACAGTATTGTTAATCTTGGAATCGGTATAGCAGTGCCTGCCATGACTACAATCGTAATGAAATCTGCCGGTCGTGAAAATGGAAATATGGCTGGGGCAACTTTAAATGTAAATCGTCAAATTGGTGCATTAGTCGGTATAGCAATTATGGGAATCATTTTAAATGAATCATCGAATTGGTACAGAGGGGCAAGCTATAGTTTTTTAGTAATGGGGATCGCCTATTTATGTGCAACAATGTTAGTTTGGAAGTTTGTGGAGAGGAAATAAAAAAGTAGAGCATCACCCCTAGATGCTTTACTTTTTCACATCACTGATCAAACCAATTCCAAACCTCAATATCTCCAAGAGTCGCATAACGCACATTCGGTGAGTTTTGTAATTTTAATAACTCTTTTGACGGGCCAGTAATGACAATGCCGTATACTTTGACACCGTTATCTTTTACATACTGATAGCGCTTATCTAAGTTCAGATCTTTTTCAGGAGTCCAAGTAGTTTTACTTACAGTTTTTTTATGCTCAGAAAGAATGCGCATCATTTCGATTACTTCATCTTCTTTTGTCTTCGGTCGTTCTGTTTCACTATCAGGGAGGTTTATATGTTCTGGAAATCCGATAACCTCTCCGCCATGTAGGATGAAATCTTCCTCATCTATTCTCTCTTGTCCTGTGTCTAAAGCGTACCATACAGGAGTTGGTGGCATTTCTTGTGCTTCAAATATGCTATATAGTATGGATTCTAGTTCTTTTAACGTATATGGTTTGTCAAAAGAAATTGCTACTTCTGCAACGGTTCCTTCATGTACTTTTGTAAGTGTATCCCAAACTTTTTTAGACGATTTTTTTAAGTGATCACCTTGTTTTATTTTTGGATGAACAAAATAAAGATTAGAGTAATTCAATTTGTTTGCCCAAGATTTATTTGTAACAGTTACAGAAGATAAGAAGCTTTTCGTTGTTACTGTACCGAATTGAACTTCTTTTTTGCCGACAGTTTTAACTAAATTCATTTCATTTTCTGTACGAAAAAAGGGTTTTATTTTTGTACTGCCTCCAGTGGAACGACTATTTGGCATGGTTGCTTCTAGTGCGAGTGCTGGAATCTCATCTACTTCAGCTAATTTTTTCATATTATAGAAATAAAAAGAAGATGAAAAATGATCAACAAAATAGATTGCTATACAAACAGCGAGGACAAAACTAACGGTTTGCCAACGCTGTTTCCATTTTATTTTCCAAAACGGGACTTTAAGATTTTGTGGTAGTAGTCTTTTCTTTATTGGTTCACTTTTTGAAAGCAACTCATCTAAGTAAGCATCACACTCTTCACATGTCTCAATATGACTTTCTAACTGCTCTTGTTCATCATGCGTGAGCGTTCCGTTTTCGTACTTCTCCCATAGTTTTTTAAACTTTGTACAACCCATCCTGATCACTCCTTTATGCTTTGCGTTTCTTTTCGTCCCCTGTGTAATTCAATTTTCACTTTCGCTAGTGAGAGACCAGTCATCTCGGCTATTTCCTTATACGAGAATCCGTAGTAATCTCGTAGTAGTAACACATTTCGTCTTTCAAGGGGGAGAGAAGATAAGCTGTCTAACCAACTAGCAATTTCATGTTTTACGAAATAAGAGTGCTCTGTACTTGGTACGTTTGGTAAATGGAATTCTGTAATTGTCGTTGTTTTATATCTTTTTTCTTTTCGATACCAATCGATAAAGGCGTTGTAGGCAATCGTAAATAACCACGGCCTAATTTCTTCTCCTTTATAATAGTCAATATGGACGAGCATTCGGTAAAATGTTTCTTGCATGAGATCTTCCGCGTAGTGGGAATCTCCGGTTAGGGAGAGAAGATAGCGAAATAAATCTTGCATATGCTCGGAGTAAATGTCTTCTAATGATTGTTTGCGTTTCACTACATTTCCCTCCCTTCATACATAACAACGAAATACATATAAAAAAGTTACAATTTTTCATGGAATTATAGTAAAAAACGTCAAGAATTGGATAGGATTCTCTTTTATCATAATACATATAAGGCGGGTGAACAGAGATGGAAAGCTATGAGACACAAATTCAAAGGTCAATTGATTATATTGAAGAAGATGTAATGGAAAAACAGACGCTGCGTAATTTAGCGCGTATTGCAGGTTTTTCTGAGTCGCATTTTCATCGTGTATTTCAGGCATTAGTAGGTGATACAGTAATGGAGTATGTTCGAAAGAGGAGGCTAGCCCGGGCAGCTTATCAACTTTCTCATACGGATGAAAAAGTTATTGATATCGCATTTGAGCATGGCTTTCAATCTCATGAAACGTTCACGAGAGCCTTTAAAAAAATATTTCAAATGACACCGAGTGAATATCGAAAACAAGAAATTGAAACACCGATGTATTACAGCGTGAATGTAAAGCAAAGAAAATTAAATCCGTATTTAGGAGGCATACAAATGGAATATCGTATTGTAAATAAACCAGAATTTTTAATGGCGGGCTATGAACTGAAGACGACAAGTAAAGAAGGGAAAAACCATCAAGACATCCCAGCATTTTGGCAAGAATATTTACAGAAAGATCTTGGAACGACAATTCCGAATCGGAAAGATACGAGCCAATGGGTAGAGCTTGGATTATGTACTGATTTTAATTTAGAAACAGGCGACTTCACTTATATTATCGGAATGGAAGTTACAGGCTTTGAAAATGTACCAAATGAAGTTGCGAAGCGTACTTTCCCAGCAGCGACATATGCTGTATTTACAACGCCGAAAGTTCCTCATGACGAAATGGTATCGTCTATCCACCAAACGTGGAATGCGGTATTTTCAGAATGGTTCCCGCATTCAGGATACGAACATTGCGGCGTTAATGAATTTGAACTATACGATGAGCGTTCCCATGCAGATAAAAGTGAGTTCGCTCAAATTGAACTTTGGATACCGGTGAAGAAGAAATAATAGAAAGAAAAGCGAGCCACTGAGTGGTTCGCTTTTTTCATATAGGTTGCTATATTTGATGATTTTTGTCGGTAAGTCGATATATCTTGAAAACCGCGGATATATTTTGAGTTGCTCCGATATATTTGAAAAATCACCGATATAATTTCATTTACCTCTGAACTCCGCCAAAAAAAAGACGCCACATAGCGTCTTTTCTACGAATGAAACGGGAACACAAGTATAATCGTTGTTCCTTTTCCAAGTTCGCTATCAATAGAAATCGTTCCGTTATGAGCATGAACGAGCTGTTTCGTAATAGCAAGGCCAAGCCCAGTTCCGATGTTGCTTTCTTCTGTATTGGTTCCTCTGTAATATCGCTCAAATAGAAGCTCTTTCGTTTTGTCATCCATTCCTTTTCCATTATCTGAAATAGAGAGTGTAAATGAAGTAGCGTTTTGGGAAAGTTTTACGCTCACATTTGTCGTTTCATTATTATGTTTTACAGCGTTTACGAGTAAGTTTTCGATAATACGCTGGAACCATTTTTCTTCAATGAAATATTGAATTTTATTTGAGCTCGGTACGAATTCAATATTTTGATTTTGAAGTGTCGGATTATTAATAAATTGTAATAATACTTTTTGGACGAATTGATTCATTTCAATGTTTACGTGCTGCGCAGGAAGACTGTTATTTTTTAATTGATACGTTAAGCTTAAGTCATCGATTAATGTCGTCATATATTGAGATTTCTCTTTCATAACGCTGCCGAATTGTTGAATGTCGCGATCAGTCCAGTTGTACTGCTGTGATTCTAGTAATAATGCGTAGCCATATATAGAACTAAGTGGTGTTTTTAAATCATGTGTGAGACCGGTAATCCATTCTTCACGTGTTTGCTGCAGTACTTGCCTCATTGCATCATTTTTTTTGAGTGTAATAGAAAGGTGCTCTAGTGAATTTGTTACATCACTAAATAAGCGGAATGACCATTTTTCTTTCCCAGATCGCCGGAACCTGACAGGTTTCCCTTTTTTACTAACAGGCTCTTCGTACTTTCCACCAGCTATATTTTTAAGCCAGCGCATCGCATGTAATAATGGTTTTCCAAATTTATTACCGTACCAAATAGAAAGAATGACTAAATAAACAAATACGATAAGAAGGATTAATCCACATCCGATTAGAAACTTTTTAGTAAATACATCGTCTATTTCATCATCTGGATAGTAGTACTCATTTTTGGCAGTTACAACAAGAAGATAATTGCTATTTGTGTCGTAAAAGCTAGACGTGTTTTCTTTATGATTCCACGGTTCCTTTTCGCTAAGAGCAGCTTGTATGGCAGAAAACGTTTTTTTCTTTCCAGCTGGATAGGAGAATACTTCTTCGCCATCACTATTAAAGATTTGAAGTGCTGCTTTTTCTTTAGAAAGTAACTGTTTTTCTTCTTCTGTTAATGTGAACGAATCCGTAGATACAGACGGGTGCTCTTTCTGTATTGTTTTCAGTAATACATTGCTTTTTAACATACCGCCGTATATAACAAGTACGTTCTTTTCTTCTAGTTCAATTTCCCAATATGTAAATGTATAAGGGCTTTCTATATGATTCTGTATATATGAGAATAAAGATGTTTTCGTATAAGATGTTGGTACGTCACTCGGCGTATTAAAGTGATAGAGAATTTTTCCGTTTTCCGCTACAACTTGAATCCAATCATTTTTTTCTTTAATTAAGTCTTTTACTTCAGCTTTTAACGAAATATCGCCATCTTCTGAAGAGATATATTTTGAAATCATAAAATTATCAGCGTCTGGAATATTCGGTTCGTATGAAGTACTAGTAACAAGGAAAATTAAATAAGTGAAAGCAGCTACTACGGCAAGCAGTAATGTAACTAAAACAAATACGTGTTGCATGATAAACTGGATAATAAGTCGTTTATTAAAATTCATATTGTCACCCTACTTTGTAATGAACTTATAGCCAAGTCCGCGAACGGTTTTTATATATTCTGGTTTACTTGGGTCTTGTTCAATTTTTTCACGTAGTTTTCGAATGTGAACCATAACGGTATTATCATCGCCATTATAGGCAGGTGCTCCCCAAACTTTTTCGTATATTTCTTCTTTCGAAAATACGTAGTTCGGATTCTCGCAAAAGAAGAGTAGTAGCTGAAATAGCTGGGCGGAACATTCGACAACATGTCCATCTACTGTAAGTTCTGCGGAATATCGATCAATTTCAAATCTGCCAAACGAACTGGAGTGTGCTTTTTGTTCATTTGGTACTGCTTGTTTCATATGTCTTCGGAGTTGTGCTTTCATACGGGCTACTACTTCAAGTGGATTAAATGGCTTCGTAATATAATCATCTGCACCGTGTGAAAATCCAGATATTTTATCTACATCAGATGTTTTAGCTGTGAGGAAGAAGATAGGGCAATCTGTTTTTTGGCGAATGATTGGACAAATATCAAAACCAGATTGTCCAGGAAGCATGACATCTAAAATAATTAAATCGTAATCGTTTTGCTGCGTGAGAGATAACGCTATTTCAGCTGATGTTGCAGTTGTAATATGAGAAAAACCTTCTTTTTCAAGAATGGTAGTTAATAATTGTAAAATTGCTGTTTCATCATCAACGAGCAAAATATTTGCTTCATACATAAAAATCCCTCCTAATTTCCTCGAATATCATATCACCTTTCTGTAACTTATGGAATTTTTAAGGAAATTTTAAGGTTTTCTTTCGCAAAAAATTAAGAATCAAATGATATGATAAAAGTAACATAGGGGAGGAGATGAGTGTGAATCCGTTTCAAACGATGCGAGCTAGATATTTTTTAATTGTATTTGCACTATTAACTTTAGTTGCAAGAGTCAGTAATGAATTGATAGAAAATACATTTCATATGCAAAATTCTGCTTTTATAAATATTCTTATATTCTACATCCTTCCGATTACATGGATTTTTTATGAGTATAGAAAACACCGTGTTTCCTTTTCATTATTTGTTAATAAAAATGAAACATTTAACCTGGTGCAAGTTTTATACATTGCGATTATGTTATGCGTATTTAGTTACGGGTATCTTATTTTGTACATGTATAGCTTTGCGTGGATTACACCGGAATTTATTATGAACGCATTACGTGAACCGATTATAGATAGTACAGGGGGCTATGTATATCAAGTTATTATGGTCGTATTCATCGCACCAATTATTGGTGAATTTGTTTTTCGGGGATTTTTACTGCAACGCTTTGCAGCAAAATGGGGAACGAGTATAGCGATCATTGTAGTAGCGATGTTGTTTGCGTTGCTACATGTTGATTTCCTAGGCGCAGTAGTATTTAGTGTTGTACTATCGATCGTATATATTCGTACAAATAGCTTACTCATGCCAATTGCTATTCACATGTTAAACAATGCATTTGTAATCGGTGCTTCTTTTCTAATAAATAAAGAAGAGATAATGAGTTTTGCAGATTTCTCAAATTATACGACGTTCTTTCCAGGACTTATTATTTTTATGACGGGATTAAACTTAGTACTCATCTTTTTATTTGTTAACCGCAAATATTGGAGTAAAGAAATGCCAGCTATATATGTAGAGCAAGAAAAGAGTTTTTCAGACGTAGTGGGGGATAAGTAAGATGAAGAAAACGTTTGAAAAAATATTGAAAGACATTATAGAATCTACGTCTCTTACAGATATGTGTGATAAAAGCTTTTGCCATTGGTTGCAACCTGTAGTAGATACGATTGTATTTCCAGAGTATTACTTATTTTCTAGTACTCATTTAAAAGAAAATATTATTTCTCTTCTTATTGTGTTAGGGGCTTTACTAATATTTGGTTTAATTGTAGAAGAAATGATGAAGCGCATCTTCAAAAAAAATGAAGAGAAGTATATGTGGGTTCATAAAGTATTCGAGAAAGTAATAGTGGCTTTCCTTTTGTTTTATAGTATGAAAACTATCATTTACTTTATAGCTTTGAAACATCATTAATTCGAAATTTGAAAGGGATGTATAAAATTATATGAATGAAACAATATCATCAAATAAGTTTTTTTATTTGATTTTGCTTAGTATTGTGCTGATCACGACAGTCAATGTTATTCTTCGCTGGGAGGAAGCTTATTTCTTTATGTATTTAGCACTCCATTTGTTAGGAATATTATGTATAAGCGGCGGAATAGTTGCTGAAAAAAAGAGTGAAGAAAGCATTAATTATATGTGTGTGACTGGTCTTATTTTACTTTTAGCAGTGCAAGGTATTATGAAATATAGTTCTTTTTCTTTACAAGATTTTAGTTTATTAGTGGATGTACTTCCTTAAGGAGACACGTTATGTTATCTAAAAAGCAACTAGGATACGTACTAGTTTTAATTGGATTTTTTACACTTATTGTAACGACGTTATTTTTTCAGGACTATGAATATATACGCTATATAAAAGGCGCTGGTTTAATATGTTGGGTTGTAAGTACGTTTCTTATCCCAGAGTATGAACCGAAGAAAGTGTCTAAAGGTAGGTAAAACTCTTCTTTTTGTAGAAGAGTTTTTTTATATAAATAAAAGGATCTCGAGCAATTCGCGTAATAAGCTTGTTCTAATTTAGCATGTACGAACTTACAATAATAATAGACAGGCAGCATAGAGGAGGGAATAGCGTGAGGAAGGTTATTGGGTGGTCGCTTTTTTTGTACGTTGGGTTTGCGTTGCTTATATATTGGTATTTATTTGGATGGAATCATGAACTGATTCCGGAAATATATAAAGGAACAAAGGCAGATCCAGAAACGTTTATGAATGCAAGGGAGCTTACGCTAAGCCAAGATTATTCGCGCGTGAAAAACTTACTGTACTTTTTAGCGACGCCTCTTGAATGGATTATTTTATTATTTGTACTTGTGCTCGGTGTTTCAAGAAAGTTTGAGAAATGGTCGAAGGAAACGACGAAAATAAGTGTCCTGCAAGTTGCGATTTATTTCTTTTATTTATCACTACTCACAACAGTTCTAGCCCTGCCGATGCAATGGATTAGCCGAAAAGTATCCGTTGATTACGGCATTTCAACGCAAAGTACACAAAGCTGGATAAAAGATCATGTTATCGGTTTTTGGGAGAGTTATGCGACGATGTTAATCGTAGTTACTGTTCTGTTATGGCTCATTCGTAAATTCCCTAAGAGATGGTGGCTAGCGGGATGGGCACTCTCTGTTCCATTTACAATCTTTTTAACATTCATACAGCCTGTCGTTATTGATCCACTGTATAACGACTTCTCGACGCTGAAAAATAAAGAATTAGAAACGAAAATTTTAGCGATAGCAGAAAAAGCTGACATTCCAGCTAAACATGTATATGAAGTAAATATGTCGGAAAAAACGAATGCATTAAATGCATATGTAACAGGAATTGGCCCTAACGCTCGTATTGTAATGTGGGATACAACGCTTAAGCAATTAAAAGATAAAGAGATTTTATTTATAATGGCCCATGAAATGGGGCATTATGTTATGAAACATATATATTGGGGCGTTGCGAGTTATGTGTTGCTATCGTTTATAGGGATGTATCTCATTAGCCGTATTATAAATATGTGTATTCGAAAATGGGGAGATACGCTGCAAATTTCAAAAGTAGCATGTTTTTCGATTTTACCTTTATTTTTCTTAATTTCTTCTGTACTCTCTTTTGCATCACAGCCAGCAACAAACTATGTTTCTCGTATAGAAGAACGAGCGGCAGATCAATATGCTTTAGATATAACGAAAGATGGGAAATCTGGTGTAAAAACGTTTCAATATTTATCAAAAACGAGTTTAAGCCAAGTAAATCCGCCTGCGTTAGTGAAGTTTTTCCTATACACACATCCACCAATTTTCGAAAGAATTCATACGTTTGAACAATATGAAAAACAAAGCAAAAAGGAGTAGCTATTATGCTACTTCTTTTTTATAGAGATATAAGTTTGATATTGGGAATATTTATCATTGCTTTTTATTGCGATTTTGTGAATAATAAGCTATAAAATTCTAAAAATCTATATATAAAGGAATAAAGGTGAAAAAATGTATTTTTTAAAAAATTTAAAAGTGAAATATAAATTATTATCGCTTATTTCATTAGCAGTATTGAGCATGGTAATTATGAGCTGCGTAGCAATTAATTCTATTAATAAGATTAAGCATGATACAGAGGTTGTAGTAGATGATTATCAACATTCTGTAGTTTTATTAGAAGGAATGCTTCGTACACAAAATTCACTAGAGTATAACTTACTAGAATTAATTACAGCGTCACCAAATGAGGGGACAAATAAAGAGGGGATTATTGGTAATGTTGAAAAGGATCTTGAAAAATATGATTCTTTATTAAAAGAATATGATGATGGCTTCAATTTAAGTAAGCAAGAGGATGAACTGTTTCAGAAGATGAAGAAATCTTTGCCAAGTTATATGGAGACATATAAGAAGTTGTTTGATAAAGCGAAGGTAACAAATGAATCTCAAATGGTAAACGAATTTCATAAGGAATTAAAACCGAAGGGAGTAGAGTTAGCTAGTTATGCTGTAGATCTAGAAGCGTATGTTTCAAATTTAGCTGACCAAGTATTTAAAGATTCTCAAAAAATGATAGATCGGTCCGTTATTACTTTTATCATTCTTGTAGTAGTTACTACAGTTATTATATGTATAGTAAGTTATATTATTAGCAAGCTTATAGTTGCTCCTTTACAAACGGTTAGTCGTATGATGGAAAGAGCAAAAGAAGGAGATTTAACTGTACATGGTGAGTATAATGCTAAGGATGAATTAGGTGTATTAGTAAGTGATTTTAACGAGATGATTGCAGGGCTAAGAACAAATATGCAAGAAGTAGAGAATAATATTCAACTTTTATTCCAACATGCAGACGGAGTAGTATCTGCATCGGAAGTATCTAGTGGTGCAGCGAAGAAAATCACTATAGATATTGAAGAAGTTGCAAATGGCGCAGAGAGTCAAATGCAAGCAATGGAGCA
The DNA here is from genome assembly GCF_022637375.2 of Bacillus sp. N5-665. Lineage (NCBI taxonomy): Bacteria > Bacillati > Bacillota > Bacilli > Caryophanales > Bacillaceae > Bacillus > Bacillus sp. N5-665. Next base: position 4,409,891 of record NZ_CP093325.1, on the reverse strand, counting down.
AACTGCGGGTGCGATGGAAGAGTTGACACAAGGAATGCAGAGTATAGTGAATACATCATCCTCTGTAAATGAATTGTCTGCTCAATCAGCATTAGATGCAGAGAGTGGTAACAAATTAATGAAACAAATGATTCAACAGATGGATACAATCCAAAATTCAGTACATAACGGTGTGAAACAAGTAGAGACTATGAAAGAACAATCAGAAGAAATTGTTAAAATCATTGATGTTATGCAAGGTATTACCTCTCAAATTAACTTATTAGCATTAAACGCCGCAATTGAGGCTGCACGTGCTGGGGAAAGTGGTAGAGGATTTGCAATTGTGGCAGACGAAGTAAGAAAATTAGCAGAACAATCTAGTGATTCTGCAAAACAAATTGAGAAGCTTATTACTCAAGTTATGGGAACAACGAACCATACGGTACATATGATGGGGAAAGTAGATAATGAGGTACAGGCAGGTACACAAGTAGTAATGCATACAGAAAAAGTATTTGGAAAAATTACAGAAAAAGTACAGCAAGTATCTGAGCAAATTCAAACGGTATCTATGTCTACAGATGAAATTGCAGCGAGTAGTGAAGAGATTTCGGCTTCTGCAGAAGACATGGCTCAAATATCCCAAAGATCATCTGACCGAACTGATAGGGTAAAAGAGTCTATTCAACAGCAAGAAAAATCTGTTCAAGAGATCTCGGTTTCAATTGAACATATGCATAATGCAGCAGGGAGATTAAAACAAATAGTTGCCCAATTTACTCTTCAAAAGTAGTAGTATATTTAAGTTTTAATATAGAAAAATTCTTCTCAATGAATAAAAAGATCATCCTATGTAAAAAAGGATGATCTTTTTTATGGGAATTTTGTGAGGATGCTATTTTGTATATTCTAATTTTTTACAATTTTCCAATTCTAATATATAATAATACGTAATGTTTTGGAGATTTTTCGTTTGTAAAAGGTAGGTTATAGGAGGAGAGAAAGGGTGTTTAATAAAAAATCAATGCCAGCTATAAAAATGATCCTTTCGATGTCTATTTTCGGATCAATTGGATTTTTTTCTACTCAAACAGGTTTACCGTCTTTTGAATTAGTATTCGTTCGTTGCATTTGTGCGACTATATTTTTAGCATTATGTTGGCTCGTAACAGGACAGTATAAAAGTGAGAAATGGAATAAAAAAGAAGTAATGCAAATATTAGCATGCGGTGTATTTCTCGTTTTTAACTGGGTATTTTTATTTAAAGCGTTTGAAGTTATGTCAATTACAATTGCGATTTCAGTTTACCATCTTGCACCAATTATCGTATTAATGATTGGTAGTATTGTATTTAAAGAGAGACTTACAGTATTTGCGGTTATGTCCATTGTCATTTGTTTTATCGGTACAGTTTTAGTCGCTGGAGTAGACGGTAGTATGTCGTTAGAGAAATTAATGTCATCTGGAATGGTATGGGCACTTCTTGCAGCCTTATTTTATGCTTTTACCACTTTATTAGGAAAAGGAATTCAGCATACGAGTGCATATGCGATGACATTTTTACAAACATTTTTAGGTATATTTTTATTACTACCATTCGTAGACTTTGGAAAGTTTCAAGGGTTAACAGAGATGAACTGGATGATGATCACAGCAACAGGACTTATACATACGGGATTTGTATATTACTTATTTTTTGACAGTTTAAGAGGTTTATCGACGAGATTAATTTCGGTATTAGTGTTTTTAGATCCTGCGGTTGCAATATTATTAGATACAGTCTTTACCGGCTTTAGACCGACTAGTATGCAAGTAGTAGGGATTGTTCTTATATTTGTAGGAATGGCATTTACTTTTCGCAAGGGAACAGAAAATGAATTATCGATGAAGGAAAGTGCTACTTTATAATTCGGATCAAACGATATTGAAAAGACGCAAATATATACTATTTGCGTCTTTTTGTGTCAATAAAGTGAAATTTAAAAATGTAAAGGAGTTCACAAAGAGATTGTAGAATTTTTAATATATAGCACCTTAGATGTGACAGCTTCCTTTTTGAAATAAGAAAGAAGGAGGTATAAAGCAGAAAGGTAGTCGAAATGGTTCTTCTAGAAGATTTGCATTTTATCTTACATTCACCAACAAATTAATACTCCTGAAATAATGAAGTTCATTTTATTTGAAGATACTTCATATGTAGTATGGATAACTTCGTATTATCTATTATTTTTCTATTTAACATAAAATAGAAATAGGGAGAGAGGACAATGAAGAAAAAAATATTGGGTGTAATGATGATTGCGACAATGGTAGGCGGTATATTTGCAGGAACGAATGTGGCCCCTGTAAAAGCGGAAGAATATCCGGAAATGATTGTATTTGATGATGTTCCATATGGATTTTGGGCATATGATGCTATTTTAGACTTAGCTTATAATAAAATAATAGTTGGATACGGAAATGGAAAGTATGGTGTTGGAGACCTTACAACACGTGAACAAGTGGCTGGAGTTATTTACAAAACACTTGAAATGAAAGACGAAGGGGCAATAGCGAATCCATACAAAGATATTTCTGGCAGTTCAACTGATTTCCAAAAGGAAATTTTGGCGCTAACAAAACGTGGTGTTTTTAAAGGTGATGCAAACGGAAACTTTAGACCGAAAGCACCAATTACTCGAGCTGAAATGGCAGTAGCGCTTCAAAAGGCATATGCTTTCGAAGCAAAACAAAAGCACACATTTAAAGATGTACCAAAAGGACATTGGGCAGAAGCGGCAATTAGTGCACTGCAATCTAATCAAGTTGTGACAGGAACTGGAAAAGGTATGTATGACTTAAATCGCCCTGTACCGAGAGAACAATATGCTCAATTTATAAACAATGCGATTATTAATTATCATTTGAAAGAGGATTGGAAATAGCGTGAAATAGGAAAGCACAAATAGAACTATTTGTGCTTTTTTGTTTGTTTACAGAAGAATTATTATTCGTTTTTATGTATTTTTATTGTTATACATGGGCTTTATAATCAACCCTGTAAAAAGGACATGATGTGTAATATGATTCACAAAAACGTCACGAAATGTGTCGGAAAATCTATTGTCACTATACCATTTGTTATGTATATTTTTAAAAAAACATATACATATTGGGGAGATAATTTGATGAGCAAAAAATTATTAAAAACAGCTACGGCATTAACAATTATGGGTGGGGTGTTGTTCTCAGCAGAGAGTAACAATGTAAAAGCAGAAAGTGCACCGTTACAAAATACAAATCCAATTGTATTTAAAGATGTACCAAAAGGACATTGGTCAGAAGAGGCAATTCATAATTTAGCGGCAAACGAAATTATTTTTGGATATGGGGATGGAATTTTCGGTTTTGGAGATGACGTAACACGTGAGCAAGTTGCAGCTTTAATTTATCGTGTATTTGATATAGAAGAACAAGATGAATATGAAAACCCATATGGGGATATCGATGAAAACTCAACAAACTTTATTGAAGAGATATTAGCTTTAACGGAACTAGAAATTTTTATGGGAGACGAGCATGGAAACTTTAGACCGAAAGCAACGTTAACTCGTGCGGAAATGGCGCAAGTTCTTACGAATGCTTTTGATTTACAGGCGAAGGGATCTCATACGTTTAATGATGTTTCAGCAAATTCATGGGCAACAAATGCAATTAGTGCAATTCAAACAAATGGTATTACGGCGGGAATCGGAGATAATAAATTCGGCCCATCCATGAAAGTAAAAAGAGAACAATACGCACAGTTTTTATACAAAGCAATTTTGCATGACATGGAACAAGGACAGCAATAAGCTTTAATTAGTAAATCGGGTTTTGGGAAATAATACAAAAAGGTCATTGTTGTATAACAGTGGCCTTTTTTGTATGGAATAAAGCGCGAAAGAAAGGTATTTTGAAAAAAATGAAATGAATTTTCAAAAAAAACTTCCTTTTCTGAAGATTTGTTATATAATATAAAACATAAAATCAAATCTGTTATAAAACAGTTTAAGAAGGGGATGCTAATATGTCGACGCAAACTTCACGGGTTACATTGCCCGGAGAAATGTTACCGGCGTACAACGAAATATTGACACCTGAGGCGCTTAGTTTTTTAAAGGAACTACATGAAAATTTTAATAAGCGCCGCATAGAACTTTTACAAAAGCGTGCGGAGAAACAAAAGAGAATTGATGCAGGAGAGTTTCCGAAGTTTTTAGAAGAAACAAAGCGCATACGTGAAGCGGATTGGACAATTGCTCAATTGCCAAAAGATTTAGAGGATCGCCGCGTAGAGATTACAGGACCAGTAGATAGAAAGATGGTTATTAACGCTTTAAATTCAGGAGCGCATCTTTTTATGGCAGATTTCGAAGATTCGAATTCACCAACTTGGGAAAATGCGATTGAAGGTCAAATAAATTTACGAGATGCAGTGCAGGGAACGATTTCACATAAAAATGAAAATGGAAAAGAATATCGTTTAAATAGTAAAACAGCAGTATTAATTGTGCGTCCAAGAGGATGGCATTTAGAAGAAAAACATATGCAAGTTGATGGGAAGAATATGTCTGGTAGCTTAGTAGATTTCGGACTTTATTTTTTCCATAATGCGAAAGCTCTTTTAGCAAAAGGAAGCGGTCCATACTTTTACTTACCGAAAATGGAAAGCCATTTAGAAGCAAGGTTATGGAATGATGTTTTCGTATTTGCTCAAAAATATATCGGTATTCCAAACGGAACGATTAAAGCGACGGTGTTACTGGAAACGATTCACGCTTCGTTTGAAATGGATGAAATTTTGTATGAGCTTAAAGATCATTCTGCTGGGTTAAATTGCGGAAGATGGGATTATATTTTCAGCTTTCTAAAGAGTTTCCGTAATCATAATAAATTTTTACTTCCAGATAGAGCGCAAGTCACGATGACGGCGCCGTTTATGCGCGCGTATTCTTTGAAAGTCATTCAAACGTGTCACCGCCGTAATGCACCAGCTATTGGAGGAATGGCAGCGCAAATTCCGATTAAAAACAATCCAGAAGCGAATGAAGCAGCTTTTGAAAAAGTGCGTGCAGATAAGGAGCGTGAAGCTTTAGATGGTCATGACGGGACTTGGGTTGCCCACCCGGGGCTTGTACCAGTCGCGATGGAAGTATTTAATCACATTATGAAAACACCGAATCAAATTTTTAGAAAACGTGAAGAAATACATGTTACAGAAAAGGATTTATTAGAAGTACCAGTGGGAACGATTACAGAAGAGGGGCTGCGCCTAAATATTAGCGTAGGCATTCAATATATCGCATCTTGGTTAAGCGGACGGGGAGCGGCACCAATTTATAACTTAATGGAAGATGCGGCAACAGCGGAAATTTCTAGAGCACAAGTATGGCAATGGATTCGTCATGAAGGTGGAAAGCTAAATGACGGTCGTAATATTACGCTTGAATTGATGGAAGAGCTAAAAGAAGAAGAACTAGCAAAAATAGAAAGAGAGATTGGTAAAGAAGCCTTTAAGAAAGAGAGATTCCAAGAGGCGACAACGTTGTTTACAAATCTCGTTCGGAATGATGAATTCGTACCATTTTTAACATTACCGGGTTATGAAATTTTATAAAAAATGAAAAGGGGATGGAACAAATGAAAAACGAAAGAATCGAGAAATTACAAGAGAGCTGGGAACTGGATACACGTTGGAAAGGGATTACACGTCCGTATGCAGCAGAAGATGTAATTCGCCTGCGCGGGTCAATTGATATTGAACATACATTAGCGCGCCGCGGTGCTGAAAAGCTTTGGTCATCGCTTCATACGGAAGATTACATTAACGCACTTGGCGCATTAACAGGAAACCAAGCGATGCAACAAGTGAAAGCTGGGCTAAAAGCAATTTATTTAAGTGGATGGCAAGTCGCTGCGGATGCGAACCTGTCTGGACATATGTATCCAGACCAAAGTTTATATCCAGCGAACAGTGTACCTGCTGTAGTAAAACGAATTAATCAAACGCTGCAACGTGCGGATCAAATTCAGCATATGGAAGGAAGCGATGATACAGATTATTTCGTGCCGATTGTAGCAGATGCAGAAGCAGGATTTGGCGGACAATTAAACGTATTTGAACTGATGAAAGGAATGATTGAAGCAGGTGCATCAGGTGTGCACTTTGAAGATCAATTATCTTCAGAGAAAAAATGCGGCCATTTAGGCGGAAAAGTATTACTACCGACGCAAACAGCGGTACGTAATTTAATCTCGGCACGCCTTGCAGCAGACGTAATGGGAGTGCCGACAATTATTGTTGCAAGAACAGATGCGGATGCAGCAGATTTAATTACGAGCGATATTGATCCGGTTGATAAAGCATTTATTACAGGTGAAAGAACACCGGAAGGATTTTACCGTACGAAAGCAGGTCTCGATCAAGCGATTGCACGTGGTTTAGCATACGCTCCTTATGCAGATCTTGTTTGGTGTGAAACATCTGAACCAAATTTAGAAGATGCAAAACGATTTGCGGACGCAATTCATAAAGAACATCCAGGGAAATTGCTTGCATACAACTGTTCACCTTCATTTAATTGGAAACAAAAACTAGATGAGAAAACAATTGCAAGCTTCCAAAAAGAAATCGCATCTTACGGTTATAAGTTCCAGTTCGTAACACTAGCTGGATTCCACTCGTTAAACTACGGCATGTTTGAATTAGCACGCGGCTATAAAGAGCGCGGCATGGCTGCGTACTCTGAACTACAACAAGCAGAATTCGCAGCAGAAAAACACGGCTACTCTGCAACTCGTCACCAACGCGAAGTAGGAACAGGCTACTTTGATGAAGTAGCGCAAGTTATTACAGGCGGTACTTCATCAACGACAGCGCTAAAAGGATCTACAGAAGAAGCACAGTTTACGAAATAAAAGGAAGGGGCCCCTTTTTGAAGGGTGCCCCTTGTTATTTTCGGAACGATTTTTCACATATATCGACTTACCGACAAAAAAGACGATATTATCAAATCCACTCAGCTCTATGATCGCGAATAAACTTCATATCTTTCTCATAATGCTCTAAATGTCCTTCATCAATCATTCTTTGGAAATTCAAGTCGCCTTCTTGTGCTTTTCTTTTCATATATGTACATAATGCTTCTAATCGTAGTAACACTATTCCTAAGTAATCTTCGTCCATACTTTTACCGTAGGACTGGACAAACAATTTCACGCTTTCTTTCATACGGCTAGCATGTTGTTCCGATTCATAATGAACTGCCTCACCCGATTCTGTATAATACACTCTACTTAAAGGTACACAAGTGTAAAGCGTATAAGCGATATCCCAAATTCTTGGACCAGGAGCAGCAACATCGAAATCAATAATACCTACTGGTTTCTCGTCATGAAAAATAATGTTATATATGGCAAAATCGTTATGGCAAATAACCTCAATGTTATTTGGAGTAAGATCCATCGGTTGCCATTCATCTGATAAGGGAAAGTCACTTACCGCATCATGATAAAGGCGGAGCATCTTTGCTATTTCTTTTAAAACAGCATTAGACCGCATATATTCTTTTAACGGATAATTCCCAGCTTCTCCTTCAATAAAGGATAAAATCTCTCTATCTTTTTCATCTACACCTAAAAACTTTGGAGCATGATGAAACCCTTTGTTTTCTAAGTGTTGTAATAATGTATGAATTTTTGCACTGCCTGGCTTTAATTCTCGCCGAACAGTATTTTCAGAACGATATACAGTTGATACATTTCCCCCTGTAAGTTTTTCTTCGTTGGCGTAGTTTGACATAGAATCCCCCTCCAATATAACGACTGTACGATTATATTGTAACACTTCAGAACAAGGGATGTAATCGTATTCAAATGATGTTTGTGTTCACTTCATAGTGAAATCCGCACATACTAAAATCAATTATTTACGAATGTATAATCAATTTAATTTGTCAGTTATTTTCAAAAAAGATTGTACATTTTATTTTAAGTATGCTATGATGAAGTCAGTTGAATAGTTAAATTAAGCAATCCATATATTATCAAGTGCCGAAAAACGAACGAGAAAAAGTATGTGAGAACTAGTTTATGTTTCGTGTTTGATAATGTGTGGATTCTTTTTTTATACAGGAAGACTAAAATAAATTGTGTTTTCTTTAGGAGGAAATAATTATGGCAGTAACAGGACAAGTAAAATGGTTTAACAACGAAAAAGGCTTCGGTTTCATCGAAGTTCCAGGCGAAAACGATGTATTCGTACATTTCTCTGCAATCGAAACTGAAGGTTTCAAATCTTTAGAAGAAGGTCAAAAAGTTAGCTTCGAAATCGAAGAAGGTAACCGTGGACCTCAAGCTAAAAACGTAATCAAACTATAATTTTATAGTTTATTATGGAAAAAAGGGATGGCTGCTGCCATCCCTTTTTTTGTTGTAATATACGAGCATAATGATTATATTTGAGGGAAAAGTATACAAATGAAGTCATACTTGATGTCCGTAGCGGGAATAAAGAAGATCTACACAATACGATTGAAGAAATCTCATTCGCTCGTTTTAGATGAATAAGAAAAAATAGTCGTTTTTTTGAGGATGAAGAAGAGTAAAAGGCTTTCCCAAATGGAAGGCCTTTTACTCTTCTTTTCCAATCTTTTTCTTTTCGCGTTTCTTACATTCAGAGCATTTCGATTTACGAAAAGGCTTTGCAAAGAATAGTAGAATGAAAAATAAGCCGAATATAATGCTGGATGAGTTTTTCACGATCACAATGCTGCTATTTTTCATTTGAATCGTTGGTTGCATTTCTTTTTCTTCCATAGTAGACCTCCATATATTGGATTTTCCTTTTAATTATAGCAAAGTTAATTGTTGTAATGATGCGAAATGAGGAAGTAGTTGTAAATATTTATCGGTAGTATAAATACATTTTGTAGAGGTTTTTATTACAAGAACACCATATTGTTATTTTTAAATTTAAAAGATGTTTGATAAATGATAAAGTATTGTAAAAAAGCGGAATCTGTAAGCCATTTCCTTTTCATAGATGCTAAAATTATATATGCAGCTGCTAATATAAATGGAAAAAAGGAGACAGTAGAATATGGAAAGTAAAGTAGAACGCTATGTCGAAAACTATGTGGTAAATAAAAATACAATGGCCTTACTTCCTGTTATTCTAAGTGAGAAGAAAATTGTTACACGAGTTGTTGAGATGGAAGATTCTTTTTTCGTATTTCAAAAGCCCCTAGATATTATAGAAAGAAGTTGCCGCAAGCATGGCTCTAGTTTCTTAGGCAGAAAAGAAGGAACGAAAGAGTTAACTCATATTACACATAAAGCACCGATTGCGATTAGTCCAACAGATCAACTTTATTTTTTCCCTACTTATTCTTACTCTAGAAAAGAGTGCGCTTGGTTGTCTCATTTTTATATTGAAAGTAATAAAGAGTTAAAAGATGGAAATGTCATTGTTAGATTTATAAATGGCTTTGCTGTGAAATTAGAAATATCAAAAAGTAGTTTTGAAAATCAACAAAATCGTACAGCGAAATTGCGTACTGAATATGAAGATCGTAGAAAAAAACAAGGAAATCCTTCCTTCAAATTAATTGATAAAAATGAGGAATCTAGATTAAAACCAGCATATGAGAAAGTGTATTTTGTTAAGGAAGGCGAAATGTGAGAGGATGGGGGAACCCCCATCTTTTTTATTTGTCAGCTTTTGTCGGTAAGTCGATATATTCGAAAAATCGCTGATAAAAATCGAGTTGTGGTTGATATATTTGAAAAATCGCTGATAAAATGCGAGTTACAATCGATATATTCAGAAAATCGCCGATATAGTTTCAGTTAACAAGGAATTTACCACTAAAACAAAAGGATCATTTCCAAAATCGCAAAACGTCTTGTCGAATATTGATAGATTATCATAGCGTAATAATGAAGGAATTCTCATGGAAGGTATGGAAACTTAATAATTACATCTCCATATGTCGTATCTACCATTTCCTCTTTCATATAAGCAATGATACAGTAGAGGTAGTACTTAGAGTAAAGGGGTAAAGTGTAGAATGGATTTTCAGACAATCAAAGAGTATTTTTCACCAGAAAATATGGATCATATTGTTGAAAGCTATAAAGCGTTCGGACCACTTCTTGGTATTGGTTTACCGATGATAGAAGCGCTGATTCCGGCATTGCCACTCATCGTATTTGTACTGGCGAATGCTGTTGCATTTGGATTTTGGCTCGGTTTTCTTTATTCTTGGCTTGGATCAGTAATGGGCGCCTTACTTGTCTTTTTCATTATCCGCCATTTTGGTCGAAGTCGTTTCTTTTCTTTTGTAAATAAGCATGAGAGAGTACGAAAGGCAATGGGGTGGATTGAAAGGAAAGGCTTTGCGCCAATTTTCGTCATATTTTGTTTTCCGTTTACACCGTCTGCGCTTATAAATGTTGTCGCTGGTTTATCTCGCATTAGTGTAAAGCAGTTTGGACTTGCGCTCGCGTTCGGAAAGCTTGTGATGATTTTTATTTTAACGTATATCGGTCATGATTTAATGTCATTTATTCATAATCCGGTGAAATCAGTCATTGTAGCAATTGGTATTTTTATTTTATGGTATGTCGGTAAGAAAATCGAAGTAAAGTTAGAACTACATTAAGAATAGTCTTCTTTATTCAGCTATTTGAGGGCAGTAAAACTCCCACCTCAAAATTCGGTTGGATAGGTGAGAGCCTTGTTGCTCGTAAATGCTAGATTGGTGTGGCTGATAAGGAGTGGGGATGAACAAAACTCCCGCCGATTCAGTTTCACTTTATAAATGCAGGCTTCATTATTAAAGGATAAGGGGAGAAGCTGATGAAGAAAACTTTGAAAAAAGAAGGCATAGAGTGGATACGAACAATTTTAATTGGTGTATTATTAGCTGTATTTTTTCGAACGTTTTTCTTTTCAACGTACGTTGTAGAGGGGAAGTCAATGATGCCGACATTGCAAGATGGCAATATGCTCGTTGTAAATAAGGTGAGTTATCAAGTAGGGGACTTGAACAGGTTTGATGTTGTTGTGTTTCATGCGAATAAAAAAGAGGACTACGTAAAACGAATTATCGGTCTACCTGGGGATCAAATTGAATATAAGCATGATAAACTGTATATAAATGGACAATTCGTGGATGAACCTTATTTAGAGACATATAAGAAAGAGATAAATGGACGACAACTAACGGGTGATTTTAAACTAGAAGAGTTAACGAAAGAAAATTCGGTGCCGCCTGGATATATTTTTGTAGTAGGTGATAATCGCCTCGGGAGCTGGGATAGTAGACACTTTGGATTTGTAAAAGCTGATACAGTTGTCGGTAAAGTTGATTTACGATATTGGCCAATTCAAGAGGTGCAAACGAATTTTTCAAAAGGTTGATATAATAGGTAGAAGTATAGAAAAAGACAAACTACTCTGTTTGTCTTTTTTCGTGTACTATAATACAATTATAGTAGCAAACTAACGTTCGTTATGTAAGTGAAAGGTGGGGTTACATGTCACTTCGATTTGTGATTGGTAGAGCGGGAAGTGGAAAAAGTACACTTTGTTTACACGAAGTGCAGGAAGAGTTAAAGCAACGCCCAAGAGGGAAGACAATATTATATCTTGTGCCAGAACAGATGACATTCCAAACGCAGCAGGCGTTAATCGGGAGTGAGGATGTAAGAGGTTCTATTCGGGCACAAGTTTTTAGTTTTTCACGATTAGCGTGGAAGGTGCTGCAAGAAGTCGGCGGAGCGAGTCGTCTTCACATTGATGAAGCGGGCGTACATATGTTGCTTCGTAAAATTGTTGAGTCTCGTAAAGAGGGATTATCGGTGTTCCAAAAAGCAGCGGAGCAAAACGGTTTCTTTGAACATCTTGGTAGTATGATTGCGGAGTTTAAACGTTACAATGTGACGCCATCTAACGTATATGAAATGTGGCAACAATTAGACGCACATAGTAGCAGTGCAGAACAAAAGCTATTAGCGAATAAAGTGTATGATTTACAACTATTATATGATGATTTTGAACGTGCTTTAATCGGAAAATATTTGGATTCAGAAGACTACCTACAATTGTTAGTCGAAAAGCTTCCACAGTCTGAATATGTAAATGGGGCTGAAATTTATATAGATGGATTTCATTCGTTCTCACCGCAAGAACTAGAAATTTTAAGACAGCTTATGATTTGCGGCGCGAGAGTTACGATCACGTTAACGATAGATGAAAAAACGTTAGCGCAGCCAGTAAATGAACTAGATTTATTTTATGAAACGACGTTAACGTATGAAAAAATAAAGCAAGTGGCGCGTGAAGAGAAGATAGAAATTGAAAAAACAATTCCACTTATGGAACAACCGCGCTTTCATTCGCAAGCATTAGCGCATTTAGAAACTCATTACGAAGCACGTCCAAATGAAAAGTTTCACGGAGAAGCAAGTGTAACGATTAGTACAGCAGCGAATTTACGAGCTGAAGTAGAAGGTGTTGCGCGTGAAATTCGTAGACTTGTGGCGGATGAAGACTATCGTTACCGAGATATTGCAGTCCTTCTTCGTAACGGAGAAAGTTATTACGATGTGATGCGAACGCTATTTACAGATTATAATATCCCGCACTTCATCGATGAAAAACGCCCGATGTCACATCATCCGCTAGTAGAATGCATTCGTTCTGCACTCGAGATTATTAGCGGAAATTGGCGTTATGATGCAGTGTTCCGCTGCGTGAAAACAGAGCTTTTATATCCACTAGACGTAAGAAAAGAAACGATGCGCGAAGAGATGGATGAGTTTGAAAACTACTGTTTAGCGTACGGTGTACAAGGGAAGAGATGGACTTCTGAGGATCCGTGGATGTATCGCCGCTATCGTTCTCTTGACGATACGGACGAGATGATTACAGACAGTGAACGTGAAATGGAAGAGAGAATAAATCGACTGCGCGACGTTGTAAGAACGCCTGTTATTCGTATGCAAAAAAGACTGAAGCGAGCGGGAACAGTTATGCAAATGTGCGAAGCTGTTTATTTATTTTTAGAAGAGCTAGACGTTCCAAAAAAACTAGAAGCATTACGTATTCGTGCAGAAGAGAGCGGAGATTTCTTATTTGCGACAGATCATGAGCAAGTATGGGAAGAAGTAATGAGTCTTCTTGATACATTCGTTGAGATGCTTGGCGAAGAGAAAATGTCACTTTCTATGTTCACAGATGTTATGTCGACAGGTCTTGAGGCGCTTCAATTTGCAAACATTCCGCCGTCATTAGACCAAGTGTTAATTGCTAATATTGATCGTTCAAGATTATCAAATGTGAAAGCAACATTTGTCATTGGCGTGAATGAAGGAGTTATTCCAGCAGCACCGATGGATGAAGGGATGCTTTCTGATGAAGAAAGAGATGTTCTTAGCGTTGCAGGTATCGAATTAGCACCAACGACGAGACAAACCTTATTAGAAGAACAGTTCGTTATGTATCAAATGGTAACGAGAGCAACTGAGAAATTATATATTTCATGCCCGCTTGCAGATGAAGAAGGGAAGACGTTACTTGCGTCTAGCTTTATTAAGAAAGTAAAAAGAATGTTCCCTGATGTGAAAGATACATTTATTACAAATGACGTAAATGATTTATCACGTTCGGAACAAATTTCATATGTAGCAACGCCAGAAGTAACGTTGTCATATGTTATGCAGCAACTTCAAACGTGGAAGCGATATGGATTTGAAGGGAATTTAGATTTTTGGTGGGATGTATATAACTTCTACGTAACTTCAGATGAATGGAAACAAAAAAGTAGCCGCGTATTATCAAGTTTATTCTACCGAAATCGTGCGCAAAAGCTAAGTACAGTTGTAAGTAGAGATTTATACGGAGATAAAATAAAAGGAAGCGTATCTCGTATGGAACTATTTAACCGTTGCGCATATGCTCATTTCGCGCAGCACGGTTTATCCTTAAGAGAGCGTGATATTTTCAAACTGGATGCGCCAGATATCGGGGAACTATTCCATGCAGCGCTGAAGAGAATTGCGGACAGGCTATTACGTGAAAACCGTACTTGGGCGGATTTATCAATAAAAGAGTGTGAGCATCTTTCGGCTGTAGTAATAGAAGAGATTGCACCGTTATTACAAAGACAAATTTTATTAAGTTCAAATCGTCATTTCTATTTAAAACAAAAACTACAACAAATCATTTTCCGTACATCAATCATTCTTCGTGAACATGCGAAGTCAAGCGGTTTCGTACCAGTTGATTTAGAAGTGCCATTCGGTATGGGCGGTACAGGATCGCTTCCGCCGATGGAATTCTCATTACCAAATGGTGTAAAGATGGAAGTAGTTGGTCGTATTGACCGTGTTGATAAGGCGGAAGATGAAAACGGAACGTTCCTACGTATTATTGACTATAAATCAAGCTCAAAAGCGTTAGATTTAACGGAAGTGTATTACGGATTAGCACTTCAAATGTTAACGTATTTAGATGTTGTTACTTCAAATGCACATACGTGGATGAAAAAAGGCGGCACGGCATCACCGGCTGGTGTACTGTACTTCCATATTCATAACCCGATCGTTGAGATGAAAGGTGACGCATCTGAAGCAGAAATTGAGAAAGAGATTTTAAAGAAATTTAAAATGAAAGGTCTCGTACTAGGAGACGCTGATGTTGTGCGTTTAATGGATAACAAACTTTCAACAGGAAGTTCTGATATTATTTCTGCTGGTTTGAAAAAAGACGGTAGCTTTAGTGCGCGTTCAAGCATTGCAAGTGAACAAGAGTTTAACGTACTGCAAAAATACGTACACCATACGTTTGAAAATATCGGAAAAGACATTACAGAAGGCGTTATTGATATTGCTCCTTATAAGAAGGGGAATAAAGCGGCGTGTACGTTCTGTAACTTCAAATCTGTTTGTCAGTTCGATGAATCACTTGAAGATAACCAGTTCCGTACGCTAAAAGATATGAAAGATAGCGAAGCGATGGAGAAAATTAGAGAGGAGGTTGGCGGAGAATGATTGAAAATTGGCCTAAAAAACCAGAAGGTAGTCAGTGGACGGATGACCAGTGGAAAGCGGTTGTAGCGAACGGACGTGATATATTAGTCGCAGCAGCAGCTGGATCAGGGAAAACAGCAGTATTAGTTGAACGTATTATTAAAAAGATTATAAATGAAGAAAACCCAGTCGATGTCGACCGCCTGCTCGTTGTAACATTTACGAATGCAGCGGCGCAAGAGATGAAAAACAGAATTGGGGAAGCACTAGAAAAAGTATTAATTGATGAGCCAGGATCGCAGCACGTAAGAAAGCAGCTTAGCTTATTAAATAAAGCTTCTATTTCGACGATCCATTCCTTTTGTTTACAAGTAATTAGAGGATACTATTACATGCTTGATGTGGATCCTCGTTTCCGCATTGCGAATCAAACGGAAAATGAACTGTTAAAAGAAGAAGTATTAGATGACATATTAGAAGAAGAGTACGGAATTGAAGATAATAGTATTTTCTTTGAACTCGTTGATCGTTATACGAGTGACCGTAGTGATGATGACTTACAGCGTATGATTTTAGCGCTTCATACAGAATCAAGAGCGCATCCAAATCCGGAAAAATGGCTCGATAAATTAGTAGAAGCATACGACGTGGAAGGAAAGACAATTGAAGATTTAGTGTATGCTTCTTACTTATTAGAAGATGTGAAATTCCAGCTTGAAACAGCAGAGGCACATATTCGTAAAGCGACTGAACTCGCAATGTTTCCTGACGGTCCGGCGCCCCGCGTTGAAACCCTGCAAGCAGATGCAGTTTTACTTGGAACGTTGTCATCAGCTGCTTGTGAGTCGTGGACAAGTGTGTATGAAGCGATGCAAAATGTATCGTGGCAAACGTTAAAGCGTATTAAGAAAAGTGATTACAACGAGGATGTTGTAAAACAAGTAGACTCTCTTCGTAATAAAGCGAAAGATGAAGTGAAGAAATTACAAGAAGAGTTATTTAGCCGCAGACCTGAAAGTTTCTTACGAGATTTTCAAGATATGCATCCTGTATTAGAAAAACTCGTACAGCTTGTAAAAGTATTTACAGAGCGTTTCCAAGCGATGAAGCGAGATAAAGGAATGGTCGATTTCACAGATTTAGAGCATTTCTGTTTACAAATTTTAAGTGAACAAAGTGAAAACGGTGAAATGAAGCCGTCAGCAGTAGCGCTTCAATATCGTAATAAATTTGCTGAAGTACTAGTCGATGAATATCAAGATACGAACTTTGTGCAGGAATCCATTATTAAATTCGTAACGAAAGATTCTGAGAGTGAAGGAAACTTGTTCATGGTAGGTGACGTGAAGCAGTCGATTTATCGTTTCCGACTAGCAGAACCAGGACTATTCTTAGGAAAGTATAAACGCTTTACGCAAGAAGGATTAGGCGGCGGAATGAAGATCGATTTAGCGAAAAACTTCCGTAGTCGTCATGAAGTGTTAGCAGGTACGAACTTTATTTTCAAACAAATTATGGGCGAAGAAGTCGGAGAAATCGACTACGATGCTGACGCTGAATTAAAGTTAGGTGCTAGCTATCCAGAAGGTGAAGATGTAGCGGCTGAACTACTATGTATTCAGCAAACAGAAGAAGAAGTGCAAGACGGAGAAGAAGGTGCGGAAGTAGAAAAAGCACAACTTGAAGCTCGTCTTATGGCGCAGCGTATTAAAGCGATGGTTGATTCAGGTTATGAAGTGTATGATCGTAAAACGGATAGTATGCGCCCTGTACAATACCGTGACTTCGTTATTTTACTTCGCTCTATGCCGTGGGCGCCGCAAATTATGGAAGAGTTAAAGCTGCAAGGAATTCCAGTATACGCTGATCTTGCGACTGGTTACTTTGAAGCGACAGAAGTAAATATTATGATGAACGTATTCCGCGTGATCGATAATCCGATGCAAGATATTCCGCTTGCCGCCGTACTTCGTTCACCAATCGTTGGACTAAATGATGAAGAACTTGCGACGCTTCGTGCTCACGGAAAGAAAGGTTCGTTTTATGAAGTAATGAGCTCATTCTTAAAAGGGGCACCGCTTGAAGAAGAAAAAGAATTACATGATAAATTACAGTGGTTTTATAACTTACTGCAAGGATGGCGTGAATTCGCGCGTCAACAGTCACTTTCTGATTTAATTTGGAAAGTGTACGGTGAGACAGGTTATTACGATTTTGTCGGCGGTTTACCAGCCGGAAAGCAAAGGCAAGCAAACCTGCGTGTACTTTATGACCGTGCAAGACAATATGAAGCAACATCGTTTAGAGGATTATTCCGCTTCTTACGCTTTATTGAGCGTATTTTAGAACGCGGTGATGATATGGGAACGGCGAGAGCTTTAGGTGAACAAGAAGATGTCGTTCGTATTATGACGATTCATAAAAGTAAAGGACTTGAGTTCCCAGTCGTATTTGTAGCGGGACTAGGTCGTCGTTTTAATACACAAGATTTAATGAAACGTTTCTTACTGCATAAAGACTTCGGTTTCGGTTCACAATTTATCGATCCTCGTAAACGAATTAAATATACGACATTATCGCAACTAGCAATTAAGCGTAAAATGAAAATGGAATTAATCGCGGAAGAAATGCGCGTGTTATACGTAGCGTTAACGCGTGCGAAAGAGAAGTTAATTTTAATTGGAACGGTTAAAGATGCCAATAAAGAAATGGAAAAATGGCTCGATGCAAGGGAGCATAGTGAATGGTTATTACCAGACCATATACGTGCCGGAGCGTCCTGTTATTTAGATTGGATTGCACCTTCATTATATAGACATCGTGATAGTGAAATGCTTCTTGAATTAGGGCAAGGAAGCATTCCGGGTGAAATTTATGGATATGACACGAGCTGGAAAGTAGAAGTTGTTGACGGCAAAACGTTACTTGCACCAGAACCGGTTCAAGAAGAGAAACAAGAATTACTAGAAGCACTTCGTGAGAAAAAAGCTGTTCCGTTAGAAAGTGAACGAAAAGAAGAAGTGCATAACAGATTAATGTGGAAGTACGGATATGAGGAAGCAACATCTCACCGTGCGAAACAGTCTGTGACAGAAATAAAGAGAAACTACCAATCAGAAGAAGGTAGCGATAATGCCTTTATTAAAAAACTGCGTGCACCAATTAAAACGCGTCCTCGTTTTATGGAAAAAAAAGGATTAACGTATGCTGAAAGAGGTACGGCGGTTCACGCTGTTATGCAGCATGTTGATTTGAAGCAGCCGATTACAGAAGAAGTGATTCGGGAGCAAATTGCCGGAATGGTAAATAAGGAATTATTAACATTCGAACAAGCTGAAGAAGTAGCAATTGAAAAAGTGATTTCATTCTTTGACAGTGACCTAGGTAAGAGGGTATTAGCGGCGAAAAGTGTTGAGCGTGAAGTACCATTTACGATGATGCTTGCAGCAGAAGAGGCGTATCAAGATTGGCAAGGTAAGGGTGACGAAACGATACTTGTCCAAGGGGTTATCGACTGCATGATTGAAGAGGAAGATGGTATCACTTTAATTGATTTTAAAACGGATACGATTGAAGGAAAGTTCCCAGGTGGATTCGATCAAGCAAAACCAATTTTAGAAGATCGATACAAAGTGCAGCTTTCGTTATATGCAAAGGCACTTGAAAAAAGCTTACAACATCCTGTGAAAGAGAAATGCTTATACTTCTTTGATGGCAATCATGTTGTAAAAGTTGAGGAATAGAGGGACTTGAAAATGGAAACGGAAAAAACGTTAAGAACGTGTGAAAAAGGACATGAATACTATAAAAGTAGCGATTGTCCAACTTGCCCAGCTTGTGAGAAAGAAAAGAAACCAACAACAGGGTTTCTTTCACTTCTTTCATCACCAGCACGAAATGCGTTGCAACATCATGGAATTCACACTATAGAAGAACTCTCAAAGTATAGTGAAAAAGAAATTTTAAAACTACATGGTATGGGACCAGCATCTTTGCCGAAGCTTAGAAAGGCTTTGGAGGAGAGCGGATTATCATTTAAATAAATGAAACAGTAAACAGTGTTTTTTTTGATAATCTTGAATGAGATAAAAGAAAAAAGTAGGAGAATATCTCCTACTTTTTTTACGCTGTTCCAATCTGATCTTGATCGGCCACATCAGAATCAAACGTATTTGTTGCACTAACGCCGCTAAAAGTGTTTACGACAAATCCAACATTGGAAGCTCCGGATCCATTATAAGCTTTCGTATTCTCTTTCGGAGACACGTTATAAAAATCCCCTAAATTGAACGAACCATTACTGTTTTGAACGACGAGATTTCCAACAACAGAAGGCATACTATCCACCCACTTTACTAAGCTTTTTAATTACTATATGAATTATTGTGCGGAAGGTTCATCCGTAATATATTGGCGGATTTGCATAATACGAGAGTTATTAAAAACATAATCAACATTTCCAATTTGAAAGCAACCAGAATTTAAAAGTGTTCGCAATTCAACATTGTTTACTTCAATAAAAGGGCATTCATTTACAATGTTTAATTTTACATCTGTCGTTCGTTTTGGGATTGTGATGTGTTCATCTGTAAAGATTTCAAATGCGTCTAAGCGGCCTTCGTCTTTTATATAACAAGGAATTTCCCTGTGGACGGCAAGAGCCCTACTTTTTAACTCCATTTGATTTGCATCTCCAACTTGAAATACAGCAGTAATCCCTAAAGAAATAATAGAAACATTTTGGACAACAGACACATGATGTAACATAATTTCTCAGTCTCCTTAACCTGGAGTAGGAGGGACATCTGTGACTAATGGTACAAATGGACCCTCTGTAACAGTTTCAAATGGTGTATCAAGAATAGAAGATAGTATGAGGAAATTTGCATCCCCAATTAAAAAGAGTGCGGATGATGATACACCGTTCATTTTAATCTGTCCGACTTTTAACTCGCGATTTACAACGTTAACATTCATACATACTTACTCCTTTCGGAAATTGCCCGGTATGTGTTGAATAAAAGATAGAAAGGCTTTGTCGATATCATGTTTCATTGCTTGGAGAATGATATCGCGTAAATAATCTGGATTTGTTGAAGAACCTTCGTATGATTGTGCTTGTGATAAATAATAAGGAAGCCTATGCTCCATCTGTTTTTTTATGTCATCAACCATCATTTGTCGATACATTTCATCGAGCGGCGTTCTCTCTTCTTGTTCAAAATGGAGAATTCGATTATATGCTTCTTCATCTAAGTAACGATGCATTTCTTGAAGGATACCTTGGTAAAAATCAGGGTTTGTATCTGTTTCAGGATTTACTTTTAACGTTTCTGTATCCACTTGAAAATCTTCAATTTGCTGTCCTTTTGCTGAAAACGGATTTAAACCAATATTTAAAGTGCCATTTAAATTTTCTACTTTTAATTGATCGAATTTGTATTCCACTTTTCCTACAGAAGAGGAGGGGCGATTTTTTAATTCGGTAAGCTCTTCTTGTAATAGACGCACTTGATCTTCTAGATGAAGGATGGTTGCTTGTTGTGCTTGAAGAGCTTGTTGAAGTTGGTGTAAGTAAGTATATATATCTTGATTCATTTTGTGAAACCTCCTTTTCAGTAGGGAGGGTAAAAATATTCCTGCTATATATTTATGACAAGGATGTCTTAAGAAGAACTAGTTGATGGTTTGATAGAAATAATTTGTCCTTTCGCCTGCAATGGGCGAAGGGGCTCTGTAAATCCGCCAGTATTTGAGAATTTAGATAGAGCTTTAATACTTCCTGCAGTACCAATTTGGAATACAGAAGAGGTTGTAATGCTATCAATTTTAATGCTATTAATGATGATGCTTTGGTTTACATAAAGATTCAATGCAATCGCCTCCTCTAAGTTGAACCAATTATCGCTTGATCAATTACATCTGAATCATTGACAGTCGTTGCGCTTTGATAATTGTAGACAGAAACGTTATCTCCCACATTAAAAGAGCCGGCCCCGGCGAAAGCGCGTGAATAACTAATAGGCCTAATCGCAAATACATCTCCAATATGAAAAATACCACTTGATCCAATATTGACGATACGAATATGTCCGACCATAGCTGGCATACAAAACACCTTTCGTTTTTAAAATTTTCTTTTCTACTATTGTATGGGCGTTTTCAATAAAATGTGTTTTTTTTTTTATAAAAGAAACACACACGTTATTGCGTGTGTGTATTGAGTGTTTGATTAGGGTGAAAATCCGTATGTACATGCCAAATTACATTTAAGAGCCTGTCCAGTTCTTGGCTGCAATCCACTGTTTTTTGAGAAGTCATTCCGTAGCGTTCAGCAAAATAAATCATTTTTTCACGTTTTTTTTCAATCGCTTGCTCAAACATTGAAATCGGCTCCATCTCTAAATGAAATTTTTAGTATATATGTAGTACATATTATACAAAAACCCCATAAAAAAGAAATACCTTCGCTAAAAAAAGTAAAATTTCTACATTTTATGCCAAATATAAAGGAGTGACGAATAGGATAGGAGAAGAATATTGTAAAAATTAGCGTGCATGAGAAGGTTTTTTTCTTACGGATGCGAATACAATTAAAGGGTATGAGTTTTAGGATGGAGAGTGGAAATATTGCGTTTGGTAACGGCGAAAAAAGAAGAAAAGGTATTTGTAGGTGTTGTGGATGAAGAGGAAGAAAAGGTATTGCATGTAAGAGAAGCGCAAAGACAAAAAGGGGAAAAGGTTACGATTCCGATTACAATGTTAGAGTGTATTGAAAGAGGAACCGAATGCTTTGAAAAAATATGTGATATTGTAAATTGGGCGAAGGAAAATGAAGGGGCAGCGTATTATCCGTTAACTGAGGTGAAAATATTAGCGCCAATTCCAAGGCCAAGGAAGAATATTCTTTGCGTTGGAAAAAATTATCGTGAGCATGCGATAGAAATGGGCGGAGTAGAGTCAATTCCAGAAAATATAATGATCTTTACGAAAGCGCCGACGACAGTTATTGGAATGGATGAAAAAATTAATAGTCATCCTCACGCAACGAATGAACTAGACTATGAAGGAGAACTAGCTATCATCATCGGTAAGCGAGGGAAACAAATAAAAAAAGAAAAAGCGCTTGAGCATGTTTTTGGTTACACCATTATAAATGATATAACTGCTCGCGACATTCAACGGAAGCATAAACAATTTTTTCTTGGAAAAAGTTTTGATACATTTTGTCCGATGGGACCGTATTTAATTCATAAATCAATGGTTAGTTCGCCAAATGCGTTACACATTGAAACGGTAGTAAATGGGGAAGTAAGGCAAACTTCAAATACAAATAAAATGATTTTTTCAATAGAAGAAATCATTTCAACGATAAGTAAAGGAATGACGTTAGAGCCAGGCGATATTATCGCAACAGGAACGCCGGCTGGTGTCGGAAAAGGTTTCACACCACCGAAGTTTTTGCATGCTGGTGATGAAGTGGTTATTACAGTAGAAGGAATTGGTACTTTGCGAAATGTAGTGAAATGAAAAAAGAGCTATCTTGTGAAAAGATAGCTCTTTTCTATGGTCTTGGATGATAGAGGTAATCGATAACCGAAAAAGTGTAAAGACCAACGAATGCAAGTGTACAAATACCAAATAATATAACCGTAAGTGCGCTTTTTTCTCGTCCAAAACCAATGATAGTAAGAATAACAGCAGTCCAAAATGATGCTTTCAGTAGTGTGAATGTAGTAGAAGTGGAGTAGTGGCTAAGCAATGTTACGGAAATTAGGAAGCCAAAGAATGTAACTAAAATAAAAGATGTAGCTAAATAGTTAATATGTTTACCATATCGTAATAACATATCGCACCTGCTTTCTAAAATAAAAATACAGAAAATTACAATTTTATTTTAGTATAAATCAATATAAAAAGAAAGAGGTTGTCCCAACATGTAGGACAACCTCTCTATTATTACGATAATACCGCTTTAATTTTTTGGAACGCCCACTCTAAATCTTCTTCAGAGATTACTAGAGGTGGTGCGATACGAATTACATTTTCGTGTGTTTCTTTACATAATAGACCAGCTGCTTTTAGTTGTTCACAGTAAGGACGAGCTGGCTCGTTTAATTCGATACCGATGAATAAGCCTTTACCACGAATATCAGTAATCATTGGGTTATCAATTTCTTTTAATTGCCCAACTAATTTTTCGCCTAATTGAAGAGAACGCTCTGTTAATTTTTCTTCCTCTAACACTTCAAGAGCTGCGATAGAAACAGCACATGCAAGTGGGTTACCACCGAATGTAGAACCGTGAGAACCTGGCTCGAATACGCCTAAAATGTCGCGGTTTGCTGCTACGCAAGAGATTGGGAATACGCCGCCGCCAAGTGCTTTACCAAGTATGTACATGTCAGGAGTTACATTGTCCCAATCACAAGCAAATACTTTACCAGTACGGCCTAAACCTGTTTGGATTTCATCTGCTACAAATAAAACGTTTTCTTTTTTACATACTTCAAGAGCTTCTTTTAAGAAACCAGCTGGTGGGATGTTAATTCCTGCTTCACCTTGGATTGGCTCTAAAATGAATGCAGCTGTATTTGGTGTAATTGCGGCTTTTAACGCTTCTAAATCACCGTAAGGAATTACGATAATGCCAGGAAGCATTGGACCGAATCCACGCTTGTACTCTTCGTTTGAAGACATAGAAACAGCACCCATTGTACGGCCGTGGAAGTTATCTTCGCAAACGATGATTTCAGCACGGTTTGCTTCTACTTTCTTCACATCATAAGCCCAGCGGCGAGCTGTTTTAATTGCAGTTTCAACAGCTTCTGCACCTGTATTCATTGGAAGTACCATTTCTTTATTAGTTAGTTTCGCAACTTTTTCGTACCAAGGACCTAATTGATCGCTATGGAAAGCACGAGAAGTTAACGTAACACGATTAGCTTGGTCAATTAAAGCGTTAATAATTTTTGGGTGACGATGACCTTGGTTTACTGCAGAATATGCACTTAATAAGTCCATATAGCGGTTTCCTTCAGGATCTTCTACCCAAACGCCTTCTGCTTTAGAAATAACGATTGGAAGTGGGTGATAGTTATTTGCCCCGTATGTGTCTGTAAGTTCGATAATATCCTTAGTTTGAATCATGATTGTTCCCCCTTTTGTTATTACAAGAAGTTTGTAAATACTCTAAATATTATATCATTTAAATGTAAAAAAGCGAAACATTTCCTGAAAATAAATGAACATGTTATCATATAGAGTGAAAAAGTGTGAAAAGAGGAGGTAGGGGATACGATGGTACATATGCATATTACAGCATGGGCGTTAGGTTTAATTTTATTCTTCGTTGCGTATTCACTTTATTCAGCAGGAAGAAAAGGTAAAGGTGTACATATGGGGCTTCGTCTTATGTACATTATCATTATTGTGACAGGTTTCATGTTGTACATGGGTATTATGAAGACTGCAACAAGTAACATGCACATGTGGTATGGTTTAAAAATGGTAGCTGGTATTTTAGTTATCGGTGGAATGGAAATGGTTCTTGTAAAAATGAGCAAGAACAAAGCAACAGGGGCAGTTTGGGGACTATTTATTGTTGCACTAGTAGCAGTATTTTACCTTGGACTGAAATTACCGATTGGCTGGCAAGTATTCTAATAAAAAATAAAACCACCTTATAATCTCAAAGACTTGGGAGATAAGGTGGTTTTTTATTTCATCCCGTAAACACCCGATTGGTGAAGGCTAATAATCAGTGGGGGATACCCCACTGATTAAAGTTTCACTTTATGTTGCATCGATATGCAACTCTTCTCCGTTTACTTTCGTAAAACGAAACATGTTTTTATTTGACGTAGCGTGACGGACGAAATGGTGCTGTAGTGTACAAATCATTTCTTCGTTATCAAACAAAAGAATATTTACTCCTTCGCATGCTTCCTCTTTCGGTAAGAAAGATAAATAATTATGACAATACATGCAATCATATAAAGAGTAGTGAAGGGATTGCAATGATTCGGTTAATAACGTAAAGACAGAGTCAGGTAATTCCTCAAGCCATTCCGTATAGCTAAGAAGTAATTTCTTTCGAATTCGTATCATTTCTCCGTTTTGCAAATGGTGCTGTTCGTTGGCGATTTGTAATACATCTTGTTCATAGAAACGAGCTGGTAGCCAGTTGTTGTGATACAAAATTTCAAAGCCATCTTCGGCAATATCTTCTAATAAAAATGCTTCATCATTTTCATCATCAAAGAATACCCATTCATTGTTTATATATTCTACATTACCGACTGTATGAGCGCGTGGCTGGTTATATAAAATATGGTTACGTTGTATCATATATGATTTCTCCTTAATAAAAAAGTAGTTATTTCTGTTATAGACAGTTCGGGCATTCTTTATAACTAGACACATCTAGACATAGGTGGGCATACAATAACACACGTTTTACTGAGTGAAAATGCTATTCCATATGTGGATAGTAGGTTATCGTTAAGTTTTTCATTTTTTTGATCCGCACCTCTAAGGTGGGGATTACTGCTCGTTTAGGAAAAGAAATAAGATGGAAGGATGATTCGTATGTGCGGGATTACAGGATGGGTGGATTATAAACGCTCATTAGAAGGAGAACGGGACGTCGTTACGAAGATGGCTGAGACGTTAGCGAAACGTGGCCCAGATGATAATAAAGTTTGGATTAAAGGCAATGTCGCATTTGGGCATAAACGGTTAATCGTTGTTGATCCTGAGGGTGGTAAACAACCGATGACTTGTTTAAAAGACGAAACGAATTATGCAATTTGCTATAACGGTGAACTGTATAATACAGAAGATATTCGAAAGGAATTATTAAGAAGAGGATATACGTTCAAAGGTCATTCGGATACGGAGGTGCTATTAGCGTCGTATATTGAATGGAAAGAAGAATGTGTCGATCATTTAAACGGTATATATGCGTTTGCCGTATGGGATGAACAGAAAGAACAAGTATTTATTGCACGAGATCGACTAGGTGTAAAACCGCTATTTTATAAATATGATAGTGGGCGATTACTATTTGGTTCAGAGTTAAAAGCGATATTAGCGCATCCAGATGTGAAGGCGGAAGTAACGTTAGAAGGATTATCCGAAATATTCGGTCTTGGGCCGTCTAGAACACCTGGTCATGGCATTTATGCTGGTATAAAAGAATTACGTCCAGGGCATGCGATGACATTTTCAAAGAACGGTTTATGTATATGGAGATATTGGAATGTGGAAAGCAAAAAACATGAAGATTCTTTTGAAGAAACAGTAGAGAAAACACGCTTTTTATTACAAGATGCGATTACAAGGCAGCTCGTTTCGGATGTACCACTATGTACTTTTCTATCAGGAGGTGTAGATTCGAGTGCGATTACAGCAATTGCTGCGAAAGAATATGCAAGGTCAGGAAAAGGGCAATTACACACATACTCTGTTGATTATGAAGATAATGACAAATACTTTAAAGCGAATGCGTTTCAGCCGAATTCAGATGCGCCATTTATTCATTTGATGACTGAGACGTTTCAAACAAACCATCATCGCTGCGTCATTTCAAATGAACAATTAGCACAGTATTTAACAGAAGCAGTACTCGTTCGTGATTTGCCTGGTATGGCAGATATCGATTCGTCATTATTATGGTTTTGCCGCGAAATTAAACAAGATTTTGTCGTCGGTTTATCTGGGGAATGTGCAGACGAAATATTTGGTGGTTATCCGTGGTTTTATAGAGAAGATGATTTACAATCGAGTGCGTTTCCGTGGATGCGCTCTACAGAAGCGCGTGAACAACTGCTAAAGAAAGAATGGAGAAATAAATTAAACTTACAACAATATGTACAGCAGCGTTATGAAGAATCCATTCAAGAAGTTCCTATTTTAGAGGGAGAAAGCCCAATTGAAGCAAAGAGACGACAACTATTTTACTTGAATATGGTATGGTTTATGACAACATTATTAGACAGAAAAGACCGTATGAGTATGGGGGCAAGCTTAGAAGTACGTGTTCCATTTGCGGATCACCGACTTGTCGAATATGCGTGGAATATTCCTTGGGAAATGAAAATGTATAAAAACCGCGAAAAAGGTCTATTGCGTAAAGCGTTAGAAGGGTTACTTCCAAATGACATCCTATATAGAAAGAAGAGCCCATATCCGAAAACGCATAATCCGCACTATACGAAAGCAGTAACAGTATGGCTACAAGATTTATTAACGGATAAAGGCTCAATTTTGCACGAACTATTTGATAAAGAACAGCTGAGCGGATTAATTGAGTCAGGCGGTAGTGCATTTCAATCGCCTTGGTTCGGTCAATTAATGACTGGGCCGCAACTTTTAGCTCACTTAGCGCAAATTCACGTTTGGTTTAAAGAATATGGGGTAAATATTAAAGAATAGAAGAAAAGCGACTTACTTTTATGTAAGTCGCTTTTTATTAAAGAAATTGTCAAATAAAATTCAAAATTATATTAGAAATAATACTTATTTAGAATAATTATTTTGACGTACTTATTATTAGTTGTTATAATTGGAAACAAATGTTCTTGAAAAAGCTTCTCATTTATAAAATTGAGGTGTTATATAGATGACAAAGAAAAAAATAGGTTTACTCGTAATGGCGTATGGAACGCCAGAATCATTAGATGATGTAGAAGCGTACTATAAACATATTCGCCATGGGCATAAACCTTCAGAAGAAGCACTCCAAGACTTAATCGGGCGCTATAAAGCGATTGGCGGAATTTCACCACTTGCAAAAATTACGAAAGAGCAAGCGCATAAATTAACAGATTCTATGAATAATATATTTACAGAGTATGAATTTACTTGTTACTTAGGATTAAAACATATAGCCCCATTTATAGAAGATGCAGTAGAAGAGATGAAGCGCGATGGAATTGAGCAAGCGATTAGTATCGTATTAGCACCGCATTATTCTACATTTAGCATTAAAGCATATAATGACCGTGCTATTCGTCTTTCGGAAGAAATCGGTGGTCCTGTTATTGAACCGATTGAACAATGGTACGATGAACCGAAGTTTATTTCGTATTGGGTAGATCAAATAAAAGAAACATTTACAAAGATTGAAGATAAAGAGAAAGCAGTCGTAATTTTTTCAGCACATAGTTTGCCAGAAAAAATTATTACAGCAGGGGACCCTTATGTGGAGCAATTGCAGCATACAGCAGATTTAATTGCGGAGGCTGCCAATATTCAAAACTATACAACGGGTTGGCAAAGTGCTGGAAATACGCCTGACCCATGGATTGGTCCGGATGTGCAAGATTTAACGAGAGATTTATTTGAAGAGCGTAGATATGAATCTTTCATATATTGCCCAGTTGGCTTTGTGGCAGAGCATTTAGAAGTTTTATATGACAACGATTATGAGTGTAAAGTTGTAACTGATGAATTAAATGTCGCATATTTTAGACCAAATATGCCGAATTCACAATCTGTATTCATCGATTGCTTAGCTGAAATTGTTTCCAAAAAAATGAAGGGAATGGTTGACAAGAATTTAGTTTTGAATAATAATTAGTTTATAATGATTTTAAATAAATAATAATTACTATGAAAGAAAGAGGAGGATCCCCCTAGATGAATCCAAATAATCGCTTAACAACAAACCAAGGTGCTCCAGTTGGAGACAACCAAAATTCTCGTACAGCTGGTCGCCGTGGACCGGTATTATTAGAAGACTATCATTTAGTAGAAAAACTTGCGCACTTTGATCGTGAACGTATTCCAGAGCGTGTTGTGCATGCACGTGGTGCAGGTGCTCACGGTGTGTTCGTAACGAAAAACAGCATGAAGCAATATACGAAAGCAGCATTTTTACAAAATGAAGGAACTGAAACGCCTGTATTTGTTCGTTTCTCAACGGTTATTCATGGTCAAGGTTCTCCAGAAACAGCTCGTGACCCACGCGGGTTCGCTGTTAAATTCTATACAGAAGAAGGAAATTACGATATCGTAGGTAACCATTTACCGGTCTTCTTCATTCGTGATGCAATTAAATTCCCTGATATGGTGCATTCTTTAAAACCAGCACCTGATACAAATGTTCAAACACCAGATCGTTACTGGGATTTCATGACGTTAAGTCCGGAATCTACACATATGATGACGTGGGTATTTTCTGATTACGGTACACCAGCAAGCTATCGTGAAATGGAAGGTTTCGGTGTCCATTCATTTAAATGGATTAATGCAGAAGGTAAAATCGTCTACATTAAATATCACTGGAAACCACAGCAAAGTGTACGTAACTTAAGTGCAAAAGAGGTGCAAGAAGTACAAGGGAAAGATTTCAACCATGCAACTCGTGACTTGTTCGATGCAATCGAAAAAGGAAATTATCCGAAGTGGGATTTACACGTACAAGTGATGCAACTAGATGAAACGGATTCTTTAGACTTTGATCCGCTAGATCCAACGAAAGTATGGCCAGAAGATCGCTTCCCGTTAATTGAAGTAGGGACAATGACGTTAAATCGTAACCCAAAAAACTTCTTCGCTGAAGTAGAACAAGTGGCGTTCTCTCCAAGTGCAACTGTAAATGGTATTGAACCATCTGAAGATAAATTATTACAAGGTCGTTTATTCTCTTATCCAGATACACAGCGTTACCGTCTTGGTGCGAACTACTTACAAATTCCTGTAAACTGCCCGTACGCAGCTGTTCATAATCAACAACGTGATGGTGCGATGCAAATCAATCAAAACCCATCTACAATTAACTACGAACCGAGCCGTCATACTGAAAATCCAGTTGAAGACAAAGCTTACCGCGATTCAACTATGAAAGTAGAAGGCTATGTATCTCGTGAAAAAATTGACAAACCAAATGATTTCAAACAAGCAGGTGAGCGTTACCGTTCATTCTCTAAAGAAGAGCAAGACAATTTAATTGCAAACTTAACAAATGACTTAAAAGACGTAAATGAGCGCACAAAATTACTGGCCATTTGTAACTTCTTCCGTGCAGATCACGATTACGGAATGCGTTTAGCGCAAGCTTTAAATGTTGATATTACGCAATATGTGGGAAATGCTCCGAAATAAGTAGGAAAAGACGACTGTTAAACGGTCGTCTTTTTTTATGTGTAAAAGATGTTTTACATACAGAGTGAAAGATGTTATACTCTTGTCAAATAAGTTTTACATATATGAGGTGTATTTTTGAGGGATGTTTTGATTTTTATTATTGCGCTAAGTGTCTTTTTGTTTGTGGTGTTTGCTATTATAAAAATGTTTATAGCAATTGGAAAACAAGGTGATGAGCGTGCTACGTTTATAAAAAATAAAGCGATGGCTGAGACATTTAAAATTGCGATGGGGCTAATGGTACTTGAGATAATCCCTTTTATTTATCATCGTTTTAATGAAACGGTAGGAACGCCGTTTAATCCGGTTCGTTTTTTAGCTGTAATAGCAATTGCGTTTCTTATTATATTAAGTTTGAATAAAAGTAAGTATGGTGATTCGTAAGTTATACCGGAGTATTCTTCAGTTTCGTCATGTCGGAATTTGTTGGTAAATCGATATATTTAAAAAATCGTCGAGATATCCGGAGAATCGCCGATATATTTACCGGAATACTGGGTGGGGTATCCAATGCTGGTAAGTACAATAAAAAGAGATGCAATCTACTACTAATAGATTGCATCTCTTTTTTTAGTTCACTCGCTCTGTATACTCATAAGCTTTCTCTCCGTGCATCGAAATATCAAGTCCCATATGTTCCTCATGCTCATCTACCCTAACAGGGAGGAAGAAGTTAATCGCTTTAATAATGGCGTACGTCATTATGATTGTGAATGCGTATGTTGCGCCGATTGCTACAAGTTGTTTAAACAGTAAAGCAGCGTTTCCGTAAAATAATCCGTTCGCGCCATCAGCATTTACAGTAGTAGTTGCAAATAGTCCTGTTGCAATACCGCCCCAAGTTCCGCCGATACCGTGGCATCCGAATGCATCAAGTGTATCGTCGTATCCGAATTTTGTTTTTAAGAAAAAGACTGCTCCGAAGCATAATACGCCGCCAATTGCTCCGATAAGAAGAGCGGAGAAAGGTGTAACGAACCCGCAAGCTGGTGTAATAGCGACTAGACCGGAAACTACACCACAAGCAGCTCCCATCGCAGTCGGTTTTGATTGGAAGAACCATTCTGAAAGCATCCAAGTTAATGCAGAGGCAGCAGCGGCTATATTTGTATTGATAAATGCAGTTAAAGCTACGTCGTTTAAAGATAATGCACTTCCGACGTTAAAACCGAACCAGCCGAACCATAGTAAGCCTGCGCCTAACATTGTGAATGGTAAATGGTGAGGAGAAGTACCGTTTATGTTTTTTCGTTTTCCAAGGAAAATAGCTAATACAAGGCCGGCCACGCCAGATGTAATATGAACGACGTTACCACCAGCGAAGTCTAACGCGCCAAGTTCTCTTAGCCACCCGCCAACGCCCCATACCCAATGAGCGACAGGGTTGTAAACGATTGTTGTCCATAGGAGGATGAAAATAAGGAAAGCAGAAAATCGCATTCTTTCGGCGAATGCACCTGAAATTAAAGCGGGAGTTAAAATAGCGAACATGAGTTGGAACATCATAAATAAATTGTGAGGAATAGTAGATGAGTAGTCTGGATTTGGTGCGTAGGTAACTCCGTTTAAACCCAACCAATCGAGTGTACCGATAAGTCCGTGCCAATCTGGTCCGAATGATAAAGAATAGCCGATCACAATCCATTGAATCGAAACGATAGCCATTGCGCTATAACTATGCATTGTCGTACTAAGTACATTTTTACTGCGAACCATGCCCCCATAAAAAAGTGCTAATCCTGGTGTCATTAACATGACCATTACTGTTGTTACAAACATAAAAACCGTATCTCCCATATTCATTCTCTCTCCTCCTATAATGTTAGAAAAAATAACATCAACTTGTTATGTTTCATATCATATTCGAAACGAAATGAAAAATCAACTAAAAATTCAGAAAACTTTATACTTCATGTTAGAAAATCTGACATGAAGTATTTTGAGGGGAATGAAATCAACGTATGCGATTCGTTCGGAAAATTGGTATAATATTCTTACAATTAAAAAATATGGGGGATGCGTGTGGAAAAAATACGGACTAGGAAACTATTCATTTGTTTTTGTTTAGCTGTCGTTTTGTTTGTACCAATACATACGTTTGCAGATGAAAAAAGAGAGTGGCGAGACGAAGTCATATATTCCATTATGATTGATCGCTTCAATAATGGAGAACCGAAAAATGACAAACAGTTAGAAGTTGGCAATTTAGAAGGATATCAGGGCGGAGATATAAGAGGGATTATAAAAAGACTGGATTACATAAAAGAAATGGGCTTTACCGCTGTTATGCTTTCTCCGCTTTTTGAAAGTGGAAAGTATGATGGGTTAGACGTGCGTAATTTTCAAAAGGTAAATGAACATTTCGGAACAGGAAATGATGTGAAAGAACTTGTACAAGAAGCGCGCGCAAAAGGAATGAAAGTTGTACTTCAATTTCCGCTTGGGGAAAACGAAAAACAAGTCATCGACGCGATGAAATGGTGGATCAAAGAAGTCGATTTAGATGGAAGTTATGTGATACATAGTGAAAAAAAGTCGCGTTCTTTCTGGGATGACGTGCAAAAAGATATGCAAGTGATAAAGAAAGATTTTCGTATTATGACAAAGGAAGATAGTGAATATAACGAAAAAATAGTAGAATCGTTTTCTAAAGTAGATGTATCGGTGAAACCTTTATATGATGTGAGTAAAAAAGAAGGGGAATCCGTTACATTTTTAGATAATCAAGATACAAAAAGGTTTGCCCGTATTGCAAAAGAGAATATGAATTATCCACCATCTCGTTTGAAACTAGCCCTTACATATTTATTAACATCACCAGGTATTCCGAATTTTTATTACGGGACTGAAATTGCATTAGATGGAGGGGATACTCCGGATAATAGACGATTAATGGATTTCAAATCAGATGAAAAATTTGTGCAGCACATAACGAAACTCGGTGAGCTTAGACAAGCGAGACCATCTCTACGCCATGGAACGTTTGAGCTTTTATACGATAAAGATGGAATGAGTATACTAAAACGAAAGTATAAAGATGATGTAACATTAGTAGCGATTAATAATACGAAAGAAACACAAAAAGTTGCTTTGCCTGTAAGTGCGATTGGTGAAAAACAAGAGTTAAGAGGATTGTTAGAAGATGAAATTATAAGAGAAGAAAACGGAAAGTTTTATCTTGTTTTAAAGCGCGAAGAATCAAATGTGTATAAAATTAGCGGAGAAACAGGTGTGAATTGGTTATTTATCTCCTTAATAGTCGGTGTGAACGTATTATTTATTGTGTTTTTAATTGCGGTTAAAAAGAGACGGAAATGAGTAATGGATGTGTTGTTCTTAATAAGTACGAAAACTCCTCTAATGAGAGGGGACAGGCTAAGGAGAAGACTATCTCCCTAGCCTGTTTTTGTGTGAGAACCGATAAAAAAAGAGAAGAAGTTCCTTATGATGGATATGTATTAGTCTCTATAGAAGGATTAGTTTCGCTAAATCATTTTCTTCTTATGAGTGAGGTGACAGTTCGTTTTCATTGTATTCTACTATTTTTGTAAAGGAAGACTCTCGCCTCGAAATGCAGCTGAGCAAAGAAGTGAAAAGACCTATAGAACAAACAATAATTGCAACTATACTAATTTTACATTACATTAAAGGGTGAAAAATATTCTGTTACTCATTGAGGGCTATATTTGAGGAGGAAAAATGGAATTTTACGATTTGGGTATTACCATTAAAGAACTTAGAATGAAAAAGAATATATCACAATCTGAATTGTGTCATGGAATATGTTCGCAAAGTCAAATTAGCAAAATAGAAAAAGGTATGATTTATCCATCTAGCATATTGTTATATCAATTATCTGAAAGACTTGGTATTGATCCAAATAATATTTTCGCACTAACTCAAAACAAAAAACTAAAATATGTAGAAAATGTAAAATATGTAATGAGAGATTGTACAAAGCAAAAACAATATAGTGAACTTTATGAAATAGTGAAACAAGAGAAAAACGAAAGTAATTTCCAGTTAAAAGAAGATAAACAATTTCTAATATGGCATGAAGCAATTGCTATATTTCATGTGAATAAATCAATAAAAACTGCTTTAAATCTTTTAAATAGTGCATTAAAACTAACTGTAACGAATGGTGATTTTTTATCAGAAAGAGAAATAGATATTATGCAGTCAATGGCTATATTTTATGGGGAAAATAAAGAGTATGAAAATAGTATTAATATACTAAGAAGATGTTTAACTAATTTTAATAAGTTAGATTTCCCTAGAGATAAAGAGATTAAATTAAAAATCATTTTTAATTTAGCCAAAATTTTAGGTCATGCAAATCAACATGAAGAGGCAATAAAATACAATGATATGGGTATCAAATTAGCTATTAATCTAAACACGTTATATTTATTAGGTGAATTATATTATGGAAAAGGTTGGAATTTACTAAAGCTGAAACAATATAATGAAGAAGATGTAGCTGATAACATGAAAAAAGCATTATTTATCTTTGAACTAACAGAAAAAGAAAATCTGATCAAAATAGTTAAAGAAAAATATTTTGAAAAACAAAATAAAAAATGACTCATAATTTCTGATGAATATCTTATTAATTTCTATAAAAAAAGGCACCTTATGGTGTCTTTTTTTATAACTTATATCATCAATTATTACATTTTATAGGTTTCTTATACCAAGCTTTGTTGATGTATTTACACTTCGCAGGTGTTGAAGTTTTAGGTGTATCCCCGGGTGTAGTTATATTATTAGAACACCCTGCAATATATAGACAGAATGTAGTTAATAAAAAACATAGTATTAATTTCTTCAAATAACCACTTCTAACTCTTGTTTAATTAACATTTTTTCGAAAAATAAATTCCTTACTAATTTTACATTACATGAAAGGGTGGAAAATATTCTTATACTCATAAATTGTTACATTTGAGTGGGGGGAGGTTTTTTGTGCCGATTATTAAAAGGATCTTCTTCGTTTATGCATAATAATTAAATACCCATTCTAAAAATCTGATTGCTCGTAAGCTTAGACTTTGTAATATTTTCTCTACAAGCTAAAAAGAAAAACACCCTCTGCACAGAGGATGTTTTTCTTTTTAGCGGTAGTTAATAAATTGTACGTCAATCGGTAAGTCAGCACTGCGAACTGCTGCGATAACTGCTTGTAAGTCATCACGGCTTTTCGCTGTAACACGTACTTGGTCATCTTGTACTTGTGTTTTTACTTTTAATTTCATTTCTTTAATGATGTTGTTAATTTTTTTCGCGTTATCTTTATCGATACCTTGTTGAAGTGTTGCGCGTTGGCGAACAGTGTTACCAGTCGCAGCTTCAACTTTTCCGTAATCCAAGTTTTTAATTGGAACGTTACGTTTTACAAGCTTAGAAATTAGAACGTCTTTTACTTGGTCTAATTTGAACTCATCGTCAGAAGTTAAAACTAGTACTTCTTTTTCTAATTTAATATCACTTTTACTTCCTTTAAAGTCATATCGGTTTTGGATTTCCTTTAATGCGATGTTAATTGCGTTTGTTACTTCAGGTAATTCTACTTTCGAAACGATGTCAAAAGAACTATCTTTTGCCATAGTTAGCACCTCCAAATAAATTTCTAATCTTTTTATGTACTGTACATACTAAAGTATAGCTGAAAACGAGTCTGGACTTAAGTGTTTTCATACTTATATTTATGTAACCTCATTTTATTATAGTGAATTTTGGGCAGTTGGACAAATAAAGGAAAAATCGTGTTATAATTAACTTTTGTTTGGAATGATAAAAAGATAAAAAAGTTAATTTTATATATATAGAAGGGAATTAAAAAATATGTATTTACAATTAGGAGCGATTGAACAGGTAACTGTTTTACGCGAAACGGAAATCGGATATATGGTTGGGAATGAAGAGGAAGAAATTTTCCTACATAAAAACGAATTAGTTGGAGAAATTGAAGAAGGCGATACGATTGATGTATTCTTATACCTTGATCATCAAAATCGTGTTTCAGCAACAATGAAGGAGCCACTTATTACAACTTTTGATTGGAACTGGGTAAAGGTTGTAGAAGTTATTCCTAGTTTAGGTGTGTTTGTTAATATTGGTGTATCAAAAGATATACTAATCCCAGCTGATGAGTTCCCGATTTATATGCCAGTATGGCCTGAAGTTGGAGACGAATTATATTGTACGTTAAAATTAACGAATCGAGATCGCCTTATCGCTCTTCCGGCAAGAGACAGTGATATGCAAGAAATTATCGTAGATGCGACGCCATCTATGCGTAATAAAAACGTAAATGGACGTGTGTATCGTTCACTTCAAGTTGGTTCATTCATACTAACTGATGAGCATTTCCGTGCTTTCTTACACCATACTGAAAGAAAAGAACAAGTCCGCATCGGTGAACGTGTAACTGGCCGTATTATTGACGTGAAAGATGACGGTACAATTAACATTTCACTTCTTCCTCGTAAAGAAGAAGGAATGGAAGATGATGCTACTGTAATTTATGCATATATGGAAGAACGAGGCGGAGCAATGCCATTTTGGGATAAGAGCAACCCAGAAGACATTAAAGAACGTTTCAACATGAGTAAAGCTGCATTTAAGCGCGCGCTTGGTAAGTTGATGAAAGAAGAAAAGATTTATCAAGAAGAAGGTTGGACGTATTTTAAGAAGTAAATTAAATAAAAAGCACCGCCTTATTTTGCTGTAAAAATAAGGCGGTGCTTTTTTAATTCCCTTGCTCATGCGCAAGAGTAAACGTATCTTCCAAGTCACTATCATTTATTTTAATATTTGCCTTTTTTAATTCCTTTTGTATTAACTTATGACTGAATGTAGGGTCGGCAATACGTTCTTCTTCTAAGTTTTTACGAATAGAGTCTTTCACTTCATCATAGGGCTTTAACTCTTTTTTATCAGTTAATTTAATAATATGATAACCGTTTGGTGATTTAACGGGATTGCTAATTTGTCCGACTTTTAGTTTATAGGCAGCTGTTTCAAATTCAGGCGCCATTCTGCCTGAATTGAAGTATCCAAGGTCTCCACCTTTTTCTTTTGATAGTAGATCTTGTGATTCTTGTTTTGCTAATTCTTCAAATGAAGCACCGGTATCTAATTTTTTCTTTATTTCTTTCGCTTCATTTTCGTCACTTACTAAAATATGACTCGCTTTAATTTCTGGTTTATAGTGGTCTTTCACGTCTTTTTCTGTAACACTTTTCTTGATCGCTTCATTCATAGCAAGTTTGAACTTAATTTGATTTTTGAAATCAGCTTCATCTTTTAAACGATTGTTTTCGAGTATTGCTGTGAATTGATCTCCGTATTGATTTTTCGCTTTTTGTACTTCTTTATCTACATCATCGTCAGATACTTTATATTTTTTCGTGATAACGTCTTGTGCCATCATTTCGTATAGCATGTCTTTTCCGTAACGATCTTTCAACTGTTTTTCGAAGTCGCTCTTCTTAATGGTTGAGTCTGTTGCTGTAGCGACTGTAGCTGAGCTGTTTTTTTGTCCACAAGCAGCTAGCATTAATATACTTATTAGTGCAGTAATAATGAAAATGTGTTTCCCTCTCATGCCAACACCTCATCCGAATATGTTATCGCTATTGTAGAATATAGAAGTGAACATGAAGTGAATTTTTAATGTTTTTTCCCTGTAAAATGTAAAAAAAGTACATCAACAATATTGTTGATGTACGATGGGATCAAAGGTGATCAGTCTTTTTAGAATAGGCACGCTTACCTTGCTGAATATTTTTTTGTTCTTGCTCATTTTTTTGTGTACGCTTTGCATTATTATCGCGTGCTTTTTTGTCGTTATCACTCGTATGTGGCATATGTATCAACTCCATTTCTAACCGTTGTACGTTTATCATTTCCTTTTTCGTAAAGACTATGTATAGCAGTGCATTCATGAATAATAAAGGTGGATTAGAAATGGATTTGAAGTTGAATTATACCGAACTTATAAAGAAGTTAATCGTTGTAATTGTCGCAGGTTTGTTAAACGCGATTGGAATGAATTTATTTTTAACGCCAGCGAAAGTGTACGCGAGTGGCTTTGCTGGATTGTCTCAATTGTTATCACAAATATTAGGGGACTTTTTATCTATTCACATATCAACGGGGGTATTGTTTAGTTTGTTTAATATTCCCGTCGTTATTTTAGCATGGAAAAAGGTTGGAAAGGCCTTTACTTTCTTTAGTTTTCTTTGCGTTGTATTTATGACTTTGTTTCTAGAAATTATCCCGGTTAGGGCAGTCTCGAACGACATCATATTGAATGCGATTTTTGGCGGGATTATTTCGGCGATTGGAGTAGGAATTGCTTTAAAGTGGGGGGCTTCTACAGGTGGTTTAGATATTATCGCCATGATTTTATCAAAGATTAAAGACAAGCCTGTCGGTACGTATTTTTTCTTCTTTAATGCACTGATCATTATCGCCGCTGGCTATGTGTATGGATGGGAAAAAGCATTATATACTTTGGTGACTTTGTATGTATCAACGCGAATTATCGATGCGATTCATACGCGTCATGTGAAGATTACAGCATTAATCGTTACGAAGAATGGGGCAGATGTACGAAAGGCGATTCATTCTCGCTTAGTGAGGGGGATTACAACTATACCAGCAACAGGCGCTTATACAAATGAAAATAAGGAAATGTTAATGATTGTTATTACGCGTTATGAGTTGTATGAATTAGAAAGGGTTATTAGGCAAGTGGACCCAGGTGCATTTACGAACGTATTACAGACGGTTGGGGTGTTTGGCTTGTTTCGAAAAGATTAAAGATAAAGAGGACCAAAGCTGGTCCTCTTTATCTTTAATGTAAATTCGTAATGTTTTGCAACTGCTCTTGCATTTCGCGTAGCTGAACTTTTTCAGCTGTTGAAGAGTTTGCGTAAGCAGAGTGCAAAGCGTTTTTTGCCCTATATACGAGATCTTGTTGCTCAGTACCGCTTGAACAAGATACGGCATTTGCAACGGCATCTCTAGCTTGTTGGAATAGTAAGTTCCCCATTTAAACCCCTCCAAAAGAAGAGTTACTTCTCGCTTTTTCTGCCTCAGCTAATGTACCTCTGTACGGGAATCTTGCATCATGCTTCATAACGGCATCGGCTCCTTGTTGGATAAAACGTTTTGATTTGTTCTTTTTACCCATTCGAAAAACCCCCTTTATTTAGCTGAAAACAATCGACGCGATAATCCGGCGTCTAATTATAGTATGAGCGTTTGGCGAAAAACTATAAGCAGGGAATTTTTAGATTACAACCCAAGAACCTCTTCTAAATATAGCGCAATACCATCATCTTCATTCGTTAATGTCGTATGATTTGCGAGTGATTTTAATTCAGGAATTGCATTACCCATTGCGATGCCATGACCAGCAAATTCAATCATTTCAAAGTCGTTATCTTCATCACCGAAAGCGATAATTCGCTCTTGTGGAATGTTGTAATGACTAGAAATTTTTTGTAATCCGACAGCTTTATTTAACCCGCTTTTTACGATTTCAATAATCGGCCAAGGTGCGCCCCATTTTCTATGGTCGATTACTTCAGCATGCATATCAGTTAAATGTTGACGAATTGCACTGGAATGCTCGTCATGTGCGTCAATTAATAAGCAGGTTGGATGATCGTTTAGAGTATTTAATAAGTCTCCTGTAAAAATATTTGGAGAACCGAATTCGAAAATATGTTTTTTATCTTCATCAATTTCACGAACATACACATCGTCCATTACTTCAGCGTATATATTTTTCACGCCAAAATCAAAGCAAGCTCGGACAATTTCTTGCGCTGTTGCTAGCTCAAGAGGAGAGTGATGTGTTCCCCATTTTGAATCAAGAGGATGATGTACGTAAGCGCCGTTAAAGTTTACGATTGGTGTATTAAGACCGAGTTCTTTATAGTAATCAAAACTAGCACGGAATGGACGTCCTGTTGAAATAACGACAATATGTCCTTGTTCCTTTGCTTTTGCAATTGTATGTTTTGTTCGAGTGGAAATTATTTTGTTGTCTGTCAATAAAGTGCCGTCTAAGTCTAATGCGATTAAATGCTGTTTATTCATAATTTCACCTCTTATAATAATTTTTTTGTTTCTATCTGTATTTCCGTTTTTAATATGCAGAAATAAGAGGTTAAACTGGGTGAGAACACCAAAGATGGAAAGTTCACTATATATCCATCTTACGTCGCAAAGTGCTGCGGTGTCTACTATTTCTCGCTGGAAATTAAGAAAAGTCAATATCTTTTTAGAAAGTTCAAACAATGTTTCTTTCATTATGTACAAATTGTGAAAAGGGTTACATTGCTCGTATGATGAGGCTTATAATGAATATGTAATCTTCTCGTATATGTTTGACTCTCCTTTGAAGCTGGCCTATAGTAGGTTGGTTTCTTTTTTTTCTACAAATAGGAAAGAAATCCCTTCCTATGCTTGTGTCATTCATGTATATGTACGAGAACGAAATGTAGTACTTGTTTCCTAAACATGACAGAAAAGCTTTCTTTTAAAATGGATATACTAATGAGGCAAAGACGTCATGGAAGGAGAATGGAAATGGGACAAAATCGCAGGTTTCGTTCTGGACAAAAAGCGCCAAACGATGGCATTTACGTAGAAATTGGTGAAACAGGAAGTATGGTAAAAGATCCGCAAATGGTGAAATTAACTGCGGGTGAAAAGTTTCCAGATAACGCGAATCATAACCGTCAGTGGACGTATAAAAGAAAACCGTAACAGAAGCCGCAATCATTATTGCGGCTTTTTTGTCGTTACAAATTATAATTTCATTTACCGTATATTTTTCAACTGTATAATGAATGTTCCCTTTTTCTTTTTCCAATAATAAGTTTGAAAATACATAAGCAAAATTATTGTATAAAAAAGTCAGTTGGCGTATAATCAAATCAAAGGTCAAAGAAAGTCAAACATTTGGGGGACTGTAAAGATGGACTTAAATCAAATGACAACAAAAACACAAGAGGCGATTATGAGTGCCCAATCTTTAGCGGTATCTCATCATCATCAAGAAGTAGATACTATTCATCTCTTGTTTACATTATTAGAAGAGCAAGATGGGTTAGCAGTGCGTATTTTTCAAAAAATGAATGTCGATATAGAAGCGTTAAAGCAAGGCGCCGAAAGTTTAATTAAGAAAAAACCTTCTGTAACGGGAAGCGGTGCAGAAGTAGGGAAATTATATATAACAGGTGCTCTGCAACAACTACTTGTAAGAGCAGGAAAAGAAGCAGAGAAATTGCAAGATGACTACATTTCAGTTGAACATGTATTGCTTGCTTTTTCAGAAGAAAAAGGCGATATAAATCAATTACTTACAAGATTTCACATTACAAAAGATAACTTATTACAGTCTTTAATGACAGTTCGGGGGAATCAAAGAGTGACTAGTCAAAATCCAGAAGCAACTTATGAAGCGTTAGAAAAATATGGTCGTGATTTAGTGGCGGAAGTGAGAGCAGGGAAAATTGATCCTGTTATCGGTCGCGATAGTGAAATTCGACGTGTAATCCGCATTCTTTCACGTAAAACGAAAAACAACCCGGTTTTAATTGGTGAACCCGGTGTTGGTAAAACAGCAATCGTTGAAGGATTAGCACAGCGTATTGTGAAGAAGGATGTACCAGAAGGATTAAAAGATAGAACAATCTTCGCATTAGATATGAGTGCACTTGTAGCTGGAGCGAAATTCCGTGGTGAGTTTGAAGAGCGTCTGCAAGCTGTATTAAATGAAATTAAAAAGAGTGAAGGCCGCATTTTATTATTCATTGATGAACTTCACACAATCGTCGGCGCTGGTAAAACAGAAGGTGCGATGGACGCAGGAAATATGTTAAAACCGATGCTTGCGCGCGGTGAACTGCATTGTATCGGGGCGACAACGTTAGATGAGTATCGTAAATATATTGAGAAAGATCCAGCGCTAGAAAGACGTTTCCAACAAGTATTAGCAGAAGAACCAACTGTTGAAGATACAATTTCCATTTTACGTGGTTTAAAAGAGCGCTTTGAAATTTATCACGGTGTAAATATTCATGACCGCGCGATTGTAGCAGCATCCGTTTTATCAGATCGATATATTTCGGATCGTTTCTTACCAGATAAAGCGATTGATCTTGTTGACGAAGCGTGCGCAACGATTCGAACAGAGATTGATTCTATGCCAACAGAATTAGATGAAGTAACGCGTCGTATTATGCAGTTAGAAATTGAAGAAGCGGCTCTTGGAAAAGAGAAGGACTTTGGTAGCCAAGAACGCCTGAAAACGTTGCAACGTGAATTATCGGATTTAAAAGAAGTTGCAAGTGGTATGAGAGCGAAATGGGAGAAAGAAAAAGAAGACATTCATAAAGTGCGTGACTTACGTGAACATTTAGAGCGCTTGCGCCGTGAGTTAGAAGAAGCAGAAGGAAATTACGATTTAAATAAAGCAGCAGAACTTCGTCACGGGAAAATTCCAGCTATCGAAAAAGAATTAAAAGAAGCAGAAGAAATGGGCGCACATAATAAACAGGAAAATCGTTTATTACGTGAGGAAGTAAGTGAAGAAGAGATTGCTGATATTGTTTCACGCTGGACTGGTATTCCTGTCGCAAAACTCGTTGAAGGTGAACGCGAGAAA
Source organism: Bacillus sp. N5-665 (assembly GCF_022637375.2). Taxonomy (NCBI): domain Bacteria; kingdom Bacillati; phylum Bacillota; class Bacilli; order Caryophanales; family Bacillaceae; genus Bacillus; species Bacillus sp. N5-665. The sequence continues at coordinate 4,367,004 of NZ_CP093325.1, read as the reverse complement.
TTACTACGCTTAGAGCAAATTTTATCAGAGCGTGTTATCGGTCAAGAAGAAGCGGTAAGCCTTGTATCAGACGCAGTTCTTCGTGCGCGCGCTGGTATTAAAGATCCAAATCGTCCAATTGGTTCATTTATTTTCTTAGGACCGACAGGTGTTGGTAAAACTGAGCTTGCAAAAACATTAGCACAAACGTTATTTGACAGTGAAGAGCAAATGATTCGTATCGATATGTCTGAATATATGGAGAAACACGCTGTGTCACGCTTAATTGGTGCGCCTCCTGGATATGTTGGATATGAAGAGGGCGGTCAATTAACAGAAGCGGTAAGACGTAAACCGTATTCAGTTATTTTGTTAGACGAAATCGAAAAAGCACATCCAGAAGTATTCAACATTTTATTACAAATGTTAGATGATGGACGCATTACAGATTCTCAAGGACGTACAGTAGACTTTAAAAACACGGTTATTATTATGACTTCAAATATAGGATCTGCTCATTTGTTAGATGGATTAGAAGCAGATGGCTCAATTAAAGAGGAATCAAGAGAACTTGTAATGGGGCAATTAAGAGGACATTTCCGACCAGAGTTTTTAAACCGTGTCGATGAAATTATTTTATTCAAACCTCTTACAACGAATGAAATTAAAGGTATTGTTGATAAAATTGTAAAAGAATTACAAGGTCGTTTAGCTGACCGTCATATTACGGTAGAATTAACAGACGCAGCGAGAGAGTTTGTTGTAGAAGCTGGCTTTGATCCGATGTACGGAGCTCGTCCATTAAAACGATATGTACAGCGTCAAGTTGAGACGAAATTAGCACGAGAATTAATTGCAGGAACGATTACTGATAACAGTCACGTAGTTGTTGATGTAGAAAATAACGAATTAGTCGTTCATGTAAAGTAAAATAAAAAAAGAGTTCGGATAAAATCCGGACTCTTTTTTTAGTGTTGTTCTACTGGCTCGTTTGGAATTGTAGCTGAAATTGCTAGTACTAATACCGCAAGAACAACTGAGAAAATAGACGCTTGGTTAAAATCGTATGTACCGCCAGTCATAGAGCCGATTACGTAGCTCATCATATGTACAAGCGCGAACGACCAAATTAATGCCCAAATGAAACGCATATTTTACACCTCTATTCGTTCAATCTGTCCTTATTGTAACACAATTGAAAAAAGAATATAGAAAAATATTTGTAGATTTTTCAACGCAAATTTGCATTCCGTTCATACATTATAGAAGAGTACTTTTATACGTTTAGAAAATAAGGCGGGGGAAAAATGAGTATTACGGAACGTTTTTTTTATTTAGAAAAAGAACCATGTGTCATTTATTTACCGGAGAAGCCAAATGGATTTTCTGTTATGCTTCTCGGTGATTACAACTACTTTATTGAGAATGGTACAAGTTTATGGACACAGCATGCAGGAAGATCTTATTTTTTACATGGCCTTATTGCGGAAGGCTATACGGTCTTTTCCTCTAATTTATATGGAAGGCATTGGGGAAACGATCAATCTATTCGTCTAGCAAAACGCTTATATGACGTTGTTTTGAGAAAAGAGACATTAAATACGAAAATGCACATTATGGCAGATGGTATGGGTGCACTTGTAGCACTTGAAATGATGAACAAATACCCTGAATGTATACGCTCTGTCATTATGTTAAATCCGTGTTTAGATTTACCAGAATATGTGGAGTTTGAAAAAGAGCATAAGTTTTTTTACAAAAGATTAGTGAAGGAATTAAGTTTGGCGTATGATTCCAAAGAAGAAGAATTAGAATCCAAAATAAATAAGAAATCATTTACGCTTCTTCCGTCTTGTGTACCTGTTAAAGTTTTCGTATCAACACAAGAAAAAAGAGGAAGAAAACAGTTGTTACGTAAATATGAGAAAATGAGGCAATTCAATCAATGCGATACTTCTGTCTTATTCCATCTGCAAGATGTGAAATATAAAATGGTTAGGCAAACGACTGATTTCTTTAAAAAATATGAAGAAGAATTGTGAAGCTCCCATATACATAAATGAGGAGCTATTTGTTTCAAGGAGAAAGGGTTGGTGGTATGGAGCGCGTGCTAATTATAGGTGCACTTACGTTTGTAGGTTATCACCTTGTGAATAAAATGATTGCAGAAGAAGTAGAAGTGTACGGTCTTGATTTTGATGAATTCGAGAATATGACAAAAATTAATGAGGAGAAGTTATTGTTGATTGGACGAAATGCGTTATTTACGTATTATTCGATAAGAGATGAAGATGGATGGAGATCAGTAGAAGGAGAGAAGTTCGATACGGTTTACTTTTGCTTGTATGAGCCAAATCAACAAAGTGGTTTTCGGAATGAAAGAGTTATATTACAGTATTTAAAGCGGATTATAAAACTGTGTGCAGAACAGAAAGTGAAGTTAAATCTAATTTCTTCTATTGAAGTAGGAAACGTAGATGAATCTGAAAATAAACGTTTATTTTCGAAAGTGGAAGAAGGATTGAAAAAAGGAGAGGCACCATATAGTGTATTTCGAGTTCCTACATTATATGGGCCATGGCAACCATCTTTTATGATGTATCATCAGCTCATTTTATCAGAACTGGATGAGAAAGAGTGTCATTATGCGAGTGAGGAAAATGGAAGTGATCTATTGTACGTGGAAGATGTATGTGAATACTTATGGGAAAATGGAATGAACGAGGAGCATCTCGGCATATACAATTTACTTAGTGGTAAAAAGTCATTATGGAAAAAAGGTATGAACCTTTTACGTGCAGCGGATAAAGTGCATAAAAAGAGCGAGGAAGAAAGAGATGATACTGTCGAGGTTATTTCGATAAAAAGAAATACTCCGTTAGAATACGGTTTAAATAAACAATTGGCACATATGAAAAAATATAAAGAGTTATACGAAGGATAGCGAGCGTGTTACACTATGTATGTGAAAGTTTTAATGGAGAGGAAGAACATAATATGAATGAGAAAAGCATGCAATTTTTACAAATCGCAATGAAGCATTTACCAGAAGCAAAGGCCATTTTAGATGATAATGGAATTGCGCTTGATATGGAGAAAGCACAACCAGTATTAGAGTTATTGATGAAAGTTATGAACGAAGCATATGAGCTTGGGAAAGCAGATAAAGAATAAAACCTTCTTTTTTGGAAGGGAAGAGAGGCTCGAACCGTGGATAGAAGCGGTTCGGGCCTTTTTATATTTCAAAAGAAAGAGGAAAGGTATGTTTCTGTTTCTTTTAATAAACAATAAAGTGAATAATGCTGGATTTATGTTTTAGCTGAAATATATTCTAGACAAAAATACATTTATGTTTTAAAATTAGTACCAAGTCATAATAATTGATATAAAACGGAGGGCTGCGATGTGAACGTGGGCATTTTAGGAATCGGAAGATATGTGCCAGAAAAAGTAGTCACAAATCACGATTTAGAGAAAATCGTAGATACATCTGATGAATGGATTCGTACGAGAACGGGAATTGCAGAAAGACGCATTGCCGATGATACAATAGATACTTCATATATGGCGGTAGAGGCTTCTAAAAAAGCACTTGAAGATGCCGGGATTAGTGGAGAGGATATCGATCTGATTTTAGTGGCAACAGTAACACCAGATCGCGCATTCCCAGCAGTAGCTTGTGTCATTCAAGAAGCCATTGGCGCAAAACACGCAGCCGCAATGGATTTAAGTGCAGCGTGTGCTGGTTTTATGTACGGAATGATTACAGCGCAGCAATTTATTCAAACGGGAACTTATAAAAATGTATTAGTAGTTGGTAGTGATAAACTATCTAAAATTGTAGACTGGAATGATCGAAATACAGCAGTACTATTTGGAGACGGAGCCGGTGCTATCGTAATGGGGGCTGTTTCAGAAGGAAGAGGCGTTCTATCTTTCGAATTAGGAGCAGACGGAAGCGGCGGTAAGCATCTTTATCAAGACGAGTATGTTATGATGAACGGCAGAGAAGTCTTTAAATTTGCTGTTCGCCAACTTGGTGATTCCTGTCTTCGCGTGTTAGAAAAAGCGGGACTTACGAAAGAGGATGTGGATTTTTTAGTACCACATCAAGCGAATATTCGTATTATGGAATCTGCAAGAGAGAGATTAAATTTACCACAAGAAAAAATGAGTATGACAATTGAAAAGTTTGGTAATACATCAGCTTCTTCAATTCCAATTGCAATGGTAGAGGAATTGCAAAATGGACGTATTCAAGATGGTGATTTAATTATACTTGTTGGTTTCGGCGGCGGATTAACATGGGGAGCAGTTGCTCTTCGTTGGGGTAAATAAGGACTGAGAGAAAAAAAGGAGTGTATTTTGTATGGAGAAAAAGAGGGTCGTAATTACAGGACTAGGAGCTGTTACACCGATCGGAACAGATGTTGAAACAGCGTGGGAAAACATTAAAAAGGGTGTATCTGGAATCGGACGACTTACAAGAATTGATCCGGAACTATTTCCAGCAAAAGTAGCAGCAGAAATTAATGACTTTGAAGTCGAGAAATATATTGATAAAAAAGAAGCGCGCCGTATGGATCGCTTTACACAATATGCAGTAGCAGCAGCGAAAATGGCAGTTGCAGATGCAAAGCTTGAAATTACAGAAGAAAACGGACCTCGAATTGGGGTATGGATTGGTTCTGGTATTGGCGGTATGGAAACATACGAAGAACAATTTAAGATTTTTACTGAGAAAGGTCCGCGCCGCGTGAGTCCATTCTTCGTACCAATGATGATTCCAGATATGGCAGCAGGTCAAGTATCGATCGCAACAGGAGCAAAAGGAATTAACACTTGTTCTGTAACGGCTTGTGCATCTGGTGCAAACTCAATTGGTGATGCATTTAAAGCGATTCAACGCGGTGATGCTGATGCAATGATAACAGGCGGAGCAGAAGCGCCGTTAACAAGTATGGCATTTGCCGGATTTAGTTCAGCGAAAGCATTAACATTTAATGAAGATCCAGCAACAGCTTGCCGTCCATTTGATAAAAATCGTAGCGGTTTCGTAATGGGTGAAGGTTCAGGTATTTTAATTCTTGAAGAATTAGAGCACGCATTAGCTCGTGGTGCTCACATTTATGCGGAAATCGCTGGTTATGGTGCAACTGGCGATGCATTCCATATTACAATGCCGGCTCCTGGCGGTGAAGGCGGCGTGCGTGCAATGCGTCAAGCTTTAGCGGATGCAGGTCTACAGCCAGAAGATATTGATTACATTAATGCGCACGGTACAAGTACGGATGCGAATGAAAAGTATGAAACGATGGCAATTAAAGAAACGTTCGGTGAGCATGCGTACAAAGTAGCAATTAGCTCAACGAAATCAATGACAGGTCACTTATTAGGAGCAGCTGGTGCTGTTGAAGCGATCTTCTCAATTAAATCAATTACAGACGGAGTAATCCCTCCAACAATTAACTATGAAACACCAGATCCAGAATGTGACTTAGATTACGTACCGAATAAAGCGAGACAACAAGAAGTAAATGCAGTATTAAGTAACTCACTAGGATTCGGTGGTCATAACGCAGTATTAGTATTTAAATCGTATAAATAATAGATGAAATAAGGAGTTTTTTCGTAGCATATTACGAAAAAACTCCTTATTTATTTTTACGCCTTTTTCTCCTTTTGCATATACATAAGAAAAAGGAGGGATAAAGATGGGGATTGTTGAAACTGCTGAGTGGTTACATCTATATTATGGACGGCCAGAAAAGCTGTGTGAGAAGTTTACGAAGTATATCCCGCTGCCAAAAGAAAGATTGTATCGCTTTTTAATTTCTAAAGGTATGTATCGCCCGGTTATGCGAGGAGAACAGGAAATTAAAGAGTTAGAGAAAAAGGAAATTTGGAAAGAGTTACGTACGGAGTATGAGAAACTAAAAAATTGGTTAAAAGGTCCAGATGTCCCTGTCTTTATTTTATTATCAGATTCCTATAATCGAACTGTACAAGAAGAGTATAACGGTAGGGCTGGATTATCTATGCGTCATGTTATTTTCTTATTCGTATGTGGACGGAATTCGGTGGAAGAATTAAAGGTGTTATTGGCGCATGAATATCATCACATATGCAGGTTACATCAAATTGAGACGAAAGAAACAGAATATACATTACTTGATACGATGATTATGGAAGGGCTAGCTGAGCAAGCGGTAACGGAAAGATATTCAGAAAAAAACAATGCACCGTGGACGACGTATCTTTCAAAAGAAGAGGCTATTTATTATTGGAAAAATGTTGTACATGAAAGAATAAGTATAAAACGAGGAACAAGGGAGCACGACATCTTATTAAATGGATTTCACTCTTATCCGAAGATGCTTGGTTATGCGCTTGGATTTCATATTGTCAAAGATTGTGTAACATTGGAAGGAGAAGATACACTTTCTTTATTATCTATAGATGCAAAAGAAATATTGAATAAAGCAAATACATTTCATATATAAAAAACAGGAGCTCTATTTCCTGTTTTTTTTAGTATTAATAGAAGAAGAAATAATAATTAGAATATATTTCCTTAGGTGGAATAAAGTTAAGAAAAATTGAACATAATGATTGATACAAACAGTAGTGAAGTGAGGGGTAGTGAATGTTATATCTACATGATGTATGGGTAAATTGGTTTGAAGGTGAAGAGAATGGGTATAACGTTTGTCATTTTTACGAATGGCGGAAAGATGATACGATTGAGCTATTAGATCAAGTGCCATTATTAAAAGTAGATGCCACATTATATCATTACATCGAGGACGAATTGTTAGAGCTTCCGCAAAAAATGTTGGAAGACGTACATCATAAGGCATATATTCGTAAAAATCATGAACGTTTGCAGCAAGAGTATTGCTTTGTTGTTACAGATGGAAAAGGAATTATTGCGATCGACACAATTGGTTACAATGTACCAATTCGAAAGAGCAGACTTATACCGCGCCAAGAGCAGATGGTATATGAGATGGTAGAAAACGTACAAGCAGAAAAGTATGAGTTCCAAGTAGAAGAAATGGAAAAAGAACATCATATTTTATCACCATCACCTTTCATTATGAATGGCTTAACTCGTAAAGAAAGACAGCTGAAACAATTATTATTTATGGCGTTAGATCAATTACATACAACGAAAAACACAGCGGAAATTCGCTATTGGTTCACAGAGTGGGATCCATCAGCATACGGAATGGTTCAACATATGGAATTTGAAGATATTTGGGCTAAACTGTATGATGAAGCGAAAACAGGCTGGTCTGAGAAGCACGAACAATTATGCGAGCGTCTTGTAAAAGGACAGCCATTTTTTGAAAAGTTATGGGAAATGGAAAACGAGCAAAAGGTAAATTAAAAAAACCGCCAATTGGCGGTTTTTTTAATTTGTTGTAACTTAGCTCCGGCTCCTAGCCCTTCGCGTCTAAGAACCTTCCGCATAAGAAGACAAAAAGCGTCTTCTATGCGAAAGAACCCTAGCTAGTCAGAGCTGAACGAGCCGCTTCCGCTTTATATAGAAATCCAGCTCCAGCGGCAAGAATGTTCGGTGGCTTCGCGCCTTCCTGCGAGGCAAAACCCGCCTCTACGTCAGGAGCTCCATCCCCCTCACATTCTGAACGAGCCGCTTCCGCTTTATAAGTTACCTACGTTTTCTACTTAGTCCCATTGCGTTTTCTACTTTGCGTAGTTGTTTGAATGCAACGCGGTTTGCTTTTTCTGCACCTTTGTCTAGAATTTCGTCTAGTTCTGGTGAGTTGATTAGTTCGTTATATTTGTCTTGGATTGGACGAATTGCTTCTACGACTACTTGTGCTAGGTCGCCTTTGAAGTCGCCGTATCCTTTTCCTTCGTACATTGCTTCGATTTCTTCAACTGTTTTTCCAGAGAATGAAGAGTAGATTGTTAATAAGTTAGAGATGCCAGGTTTGTTTTCTTTATCAAATTTCACGATACCTTCAGAATCAGTTACAGCACTTTTAATTTTCTTTTCAATTGTTTTTGGTTCATCAAGCATACTGATCATTGCTTTTGGATTCGGATCAGATTTGCTCATTTTTTTCGTAGGTTCTGTTAATGACATAACGCGAGCTCCTACTTTTGGAATACGAATTTCAGGGACAGTGAACACTTCACGGAAGCGTTTGTTGAAACGCTCTGCTAGGTCGCGTGTTAATTCCATATGTTGTTTTTGATCATCACCAACAGGTACGATTTCAGTGTTGTAAAGTAAAATATCAGCAGCCATTAATGGTGGATACGTTAGTAATCCAGCTGGAACTGAATCTCTACCAGAAGATTTATCTTTATATTGCGTCATACGCTCTAATTCTCCAACGTAAGCAACTGATTGCATAATCCATCCTAGTTGAGCGTGTGCTGGTACTTCTGATTGTACAAATAGAGTAGCTTTTTCAGGATCGATGCCACATGCTACATAAAGTGCAGCAAGACTGCGAATGTTTTTACGAAGTTGTACGGGATCTTGAGGTACTGTAATCGCGTGTTGGTTTACAATACAGAAATAACAGTCGTGTTCATTTTGAAGCTCTGTAAATTGCTTCATAGCTCCTAAATAGTTTCCAAGTGTAATCGTTCCACTCGGCTGAATACCAGAAAAGATAACTGACATAAGTAATTCCTCCTAAATTTGAATGCGTGATGGGGAAGAGAAGGCAAACAAAAAAGCCCATTCATCCCAAAAACTATAGGGACGAATGGACCGCGGTACCACCCTAATTATTTCACTACTGTGAAATCTCTCTAATCCATAATAACGTTTGGATATAACGCCAAAGCCTACTACTTTCGGTTCGGTTTGGTGCTCAAAAGCCCATTCCATACTGCGCAATTACTTGTTCACACCAGCCACAAGCTCTCTGAAATTGCCTCAATATGTACTCTTCTTTATCATCGCATACATATAAATTTATTTATTGTTACCTAAGCTCTTTTAATATGAAAGAACTAAAGTTTTATAACAAAATGTTTTGCTGATTATTATATCATATGGGATAGTGTTTGCAAACTACATCAAAATAGTAAAGCTAATGAGGGTCGAGAACAACCCAAGAACGATACCGGTAATGCAAATTGGATACGTCCATTTGAATGAATATGTTTTATAAATACGTTCTTTCTTATCGACAGGTTCCTCTACTTCTTCAATTAAAGACTCAATTTTTTTGTTCGTACCAAATACTCTTTGGAAGGCGTAAATTGTTACGTTAAAAAATCCATTTTGAAATATGAATAAAAAACCGCCTATAAGAATAAAAAATAGTGCGACATAAAACGATATGTTGACAAAATTCAACAAAAATTGCGATGAAACGAGGAATGCGCCAATACTAGAAGCGATTATCGCTATGAAAATTAGTATACAAGTATGAAAAAAAACTTTATTCAAAATGTTCCCCTCCGTCAAAATATTACTAGAATTATTATACTATAAAAGCTATAATATGTACTAGAATTAATTTTTTGAAAATTATACGCAATTAAAGGTCTGATTTCAAGATGATGGTAGCAATGTTAACGTATCCCTTTACAAAAAAATAAAAAAATAAATATTTTATTAAAAATTTTAACAAAAAAACAAAAAACTATATTCACAATTGTTATATTATATGTATAATGAAAATTGTAGAAACTTGGAGATTATTCTTTCAATTCTACTTTTTTACAAGTGAGGGTACAGGAAGTGCAATTAGGGGAGGCAACACAACATGAAGAAAAAGATACCGTTATTACTTGCATCGACGTTAACTGCAAGTATGTTGCTTGGCGCGTGTAGCTACCAAAAAGATGACGCAAAAGCAAAAGGGAAAGAAAATGCTACGAGTAGTAGTAATGGAAAGCAGATTCTTAATTTAACAGAGTTATCTGAAATTCCGTCAATGGATGCATCATTAGCATCTGATTCTGCATCTTCTACAGCATTAAATAATACGATGGAAGGTTTATATCGTATCGGCAAAGATCAAAAGAGAATGCCAGGAGTTGCTGAAGATGTTCAAAAGTTAGATGATGGGAAGAAATACATATTTAAATTAAGAAAAGATGCGAAATGGTCGAATGGGGAACCTGTAACAGCAAAAGACTTTGTGTATTCATGGAAAAGAGCAGTAAATCCAGATACAAAAGCGACGTATTCGTACATTATGTTCGACATTAAAAATGCAGAGAAGATTCATAAAAAAGAATTACCTGCTGACCAATTAGGTGTAAAGGCAATTGATGACTATACATTAGAAGTGGAATTAGATAATCCCGTTCCTTACTTTGTTGATTTAACAGTGTATCCAGTATTTTATCCACTAAATGAAAACTTTGTAAAGGCACAAGGTGAGAAGTTTGGATTAGAGGCAAATACAACATTATATAATGGGCCATTTGTTATGAGTGATTGGAAACATGAACAAAGCTTCCAGTTTAAGAAAAACCCATCATATTGGGATAATAAAACGGTTAAAATCGAAGAAATTAACTTTAATATTGTAAAAAATACATCTACTGATGTAAATTTATATGAGACAAACTCGATTGATCGTGCGGCTCTATCTTCAGAATTTGTTGATAAGTTTAGACAAAGCTCAGAATTCCACACAAGAAAAGAAGCAGGGGTTGCTTACTTAAGATTTAATCAAAGTAATCAATACTTAAGCAATAAAAACTTAAGAAAAGCAATTTCAATGTCCTTTGACCGTGATAACATTGCGAAAGTTATTTTGAATAATGGTGCAATTGGAGCTTATGGATTTGTTGGAAAAGATTTCGCTGAAGGTCCGAATAAAAAAGATTTCCGAGCTGAAAATGGAAAGTTAGTTGAAACAGATCCAAAAGAAGCGAAAAAGCTGTGGGAAACAGCGAAGAAAGAGCTTGGCACTGATAAAATCGAACTAGAATTCTTAAACTTCGATAATGAAGATGCGAAAAAAGTTGGTGAATTCTTAAAAGGTGAGATGGAAAAGAACTTACCAGGTTTATCGATTAAAATTAAACAGCAGCCATTCGCACAAAAAAATAAATTAGAAGATTCTCAGCAATATGATATTGCGTTTGGTATTTGGGGACCAGATTTCCCAGATCCAATTTCATATTTAGATATGTTTGTTACGAATGGTTCTCAAAATAAAACAGGCTATTCTAATCAGAAATATGATGAGTTAATTCTAAAAGCTAAAACAGATACAAAAGATTTACAAGCACGCTGGGACAACCTATTAGAAGTAGAGAAGATGTTAATTAAAGAGGATGCTGTTATCACTCCAATCTTCCAAAAAGGTTCAGCGTATGTAGTAAAAGGTGCCGTAAAAGATATTATCCCAATTAACTATGGTGGTAAATTAACTTACAAATGGGCATCTGTTGAACAAAAATAATCTTTTTTCCATCGTTTACTAGGGTATATGCCTATGATGGGCATATGCTCTTATTTTAAAAAAATAAAAGTAAGAATATTTTAAACTATCTTATTGCTTTTGAGAAAAACGGGGAGGTGCTTGACTATGGGACGTTATGTATTAAAACGTTTCGTGTACATGGCTTTGACATTATTTTTAATTACTACACTGACTTTCTTTTTGATGAAATTACTTCCGGGTTCTCCGCTTAAAAACCAGGAGAAACTATCACCGGCACAAAAAGAAATCATTCTTGAAAAATATGGTTTAAATGATCCAGTACCAGTTCAATATGCACGTTACTTAGGTAACTTAGCAAAAGGTGATTTAGGGGTATCATTCCAATATGATAACCGTCCAGTAACAGATATGATTGTGGATCGCATTGGACCATCAGCACAACTTGGTTTACAGGCGATTATATTAGGAACATTTATCGGTTTAATTTTAGGAATCGTTGCGGCACTTCGTAACAATACGTGGGTCGATTATGGGGCGACAATTATTTCCGTACTCGGGATGTCGGTACCATCGTTCGTATTCGCCGCATTACTACAATATTTCGTAGGGGTAAAACTTGGATGGTTCCCAGTAGCATTCTGGAAAGGACCAGAGTTTACCGTAATGCCTACAATCGCTTTATCGATGGCAGTTATCGCAACAATCGCACGTTTCGCTCGTGCAGAGTTAATTGAAGTTATGCAAGCTGACTACATTTTAACAGCGAAAGCGAAAGGAATTAGCCAAGGCGTTATCATTATCAAACACGCACTTCGTAACGCGTTAATTCCAGTTGTAACAATTTTAGGACCAATGGTTGCAGGTTTAATTACAGGGACATTAGTTATTGAGCAAATATATGCTGTACCAGGACTGGGGGAACAGTTCGTTAAATCTATTACAGTAAATGACTATACAGTTATTATGGGAACTACAATTTTCTATAGTGCGATTTTCATCTTAGTTATTTTCATTGTCGATATTTTATACGGAATTATTGATCCTCGAATTCGTTTAGCGGGAGGGAAAAAATGATGAAAGATGTACAAAAATTATCTCCAGATTTATTTCAACAAGCCAATCAAAATAATGTGGATAATGAAGTCATTGCCCGTCCAAGCTTAACGTTTTGGCAAGATGTAAGAAGACGTTTGTTCCAACATAAAGGAGCGATGTTCGGTTTCGTTTTATTAGCGCTTATTATATTACTAGCAGTTTTAGGACCGATGGTAAGTAAGCATTCTTATAAAGAGCAAGACTTAGGTCGTGCGAAATTACCACCGAAAATTCCTGTTATTGAAAATGTTCATTGGCTACCATTTGACGGTACAGATCAATATGGTGTTGACCAATATGAAAAACGTGATATTAAAGAGTATTTCTGGTTTGGTACAGATGATCTTGGACGCGATTTATGGACAAGAACATGGGAAGGTACGCGTGTATCATTATATATCGCTCTTTTAGCAGCGGCGATTGACTTAGTAATTGGAGTTGCTTATGGAGGTATTTCAGCGTTCTATGGCGGTAGAGTAGATAATATTATGCAACGTATTATGGAGATTATTAACGGTATTCCATACTTAATCATCGTTATTTTAATGGTAATCATTATGGGATCTGGTATATGGTCAATTACACTCGCAATGGCGATTACAGGTTGGATAGGGATGTCGCGTATCGTTCGTGGACAAATCCTGAAATTAAAAAATCAAGAATACGTATTAGCATCTCGTACATTAGGTGCAACAAATACACAGTTAATTGTAAAACACTTAATCCCGAACGTAATGGGACCAATTATCGTAATGACAATGTTTACAATTCCAACAGCAGTGTTTGGTGAGGCGTTCTTAAGCTTTATCGGTTTAGGTATTCAGCCACCATTCGCATCACTTGGTTCTCTTGTAAACGATGGTTATAAATCAATTCAAACGTATCCACATATGATGTTCATCCCAGCGGTTGTCATCAGTATGTTAATCTTAGCATTCAACTTAATGGCAGACGGATTACGCGACGCGTTAGATCCAAAAATGCGTAAGTAAAAGAGGGGAGAAGTAAAAATGAAAACATTGCTAGAGGTAAAAGATTTGCAAGTCTCCTTTGATACACATGCAGGTGAAGTACAAGCTGTACGCGGTGTTACTTTTGATTTGAAAAAAGGAGAAACATTAGCGATTGTAGGAGAATCTGGTTCTGGTAAATCAGTTACTTCTAAAGCGTTAATGGGATTAATTCCGAATCCTCCAGGACGTATTAAAAACGGTGAAATCGTATTTGAAGGTCGTGACTTAACGAAATTAACAGAAAAAGAAATGCAACAAGTGCGCGGTAAAGATATCGCGATGATTTTCCAAGATCCAATGACATCATTAAACCCAACGATGACCATTGGAAATCAAATTATGGAAGGCCTTATTAAACACCAAGGGATGAGTAAAGCAGATGCACGTAAAGTTGCGTTAGAATTAATCGACCTTGTAGGTATTCCGAATCCAGAAGCGCGCTTAAAACAATATCCTCACCAATTCTCAGGTGGTATGAGACAGCGTGTAGTTATTGCGATGGCGTTAGCTTGTAACCCGAAATTATTAATTGCCGATGAGCCGACAACAGCGTTAGACGTTACAATTCAGGCGCAAATTTTAGAGCTTATGAAAGACATTCAGCAAAAAACAGAAGCGGCAATCATTTTCATTACGCATGACTTAGGTGTAGTGGCAAACGTTGCGGACCGCGTAGCAGTTATGTACGCTGGTAAAGTTGTTGAAATTGGAACGGTTGATGAAATTTTCTACAATCCAAAACATCCGTACACTTGGGGCCTAATCGCATCTATGCCAAGTTTAGATGGTTCAGAAGAAGAGTTATATGCAATCCCTGGAACGCCTCCAGATTTATTAAAGCCGCCAAAGGGAGATGCTTTTGCACCACGTAACCCGCAGGCACTGAAAATTGATTTTGAAATGGACCCACCTTTATTTAAAGTAAGTGATACACACTACGCGGCAACTTGGTTACTTCACGAGCAAGCTCCAGAAGTAAGACCGCCGGCAGTTGTTGAAAAACGCATTCTTCAAATGAAAGCAGGTGAACAACATGACTAAACAACGTGAGAAATTAATTGAAGTAAAAAATGTAAAGCAGCACTTCGACGTGAGTGGTGGTGTTGTCAAAGCGGTTAATGATATTTCATTTGATATTTACCGCGGAGAGACATTTGGTCTTGTAGGAGAATCAGGTTGTGGTAAATCGACAACTGGAAGAACGATTATTCGTTTATATGATGCAACTGCTGGTGAAGTATTGTTCGATGGTGAAAATGTACATGGTAAAAAATCACGCGCACAACTGAAGAAGTTCAACCGTAAAATGCAAATGATTTTCCAAGATCCATATGCATCATTAAACCCTCGTATGACAGTAGGGGATATTATTGCAGAAGGTATTGATATTCACGGATTAGCAAAAGGCAAAAAAGAGCGTATGGACCGTGTTCATGAATTATTAATCACAGTTGGTTTAAATAAAGAGCACGCAAACCGTTTCCCGCATGAATTCTCAGGTGGACAACGTCAACGTATCGGTATCGCTCGCGCACTTGCTGTAGAACCTGAATTTATCATTGCCGATGAGCCAATCTCAGCACTTGATGTTTCAATCCAGGCGCAAGTTGTAAACTTACTGAAAAAGTTACAAAAAGAAAAAGGTTTAACATACTTATTCATTGCCCATGATTTATCAATGGTAAAATACATTAGTGATCGCATCGGCGTAATGTACCGTGGTCAAATCGTTGAGCTAACAACAAGTGAAGAGTTATATGCGAATCCAATTCATCCATATACGAAATCACTATTATCAGCAATTCCGCTTCCAGATCCAGATTATGAGCGCAATCGTAAACGTATCGTATACGATCCATCTCAGCATGATTATGCTAGTGAAGCACCAACAATGCGTGAAATTCGCCCAGGACATTTCGTATTATGTTCTGAAGCAGAGTATAAGAAATATAAAGAGATTTATCAATAAGAAAAAGAGCCATTCTTCCGCTACAGAAGGATGGCTCTTTTTCTATTCTATAAACAGTTGTATTGTTAACATTTGTCGGTAAGTGAATATAAATGTTATTTTCCGATGAATGCATTTTAATTAAACGAGTATTACTGTGCCTGAACAGAAACACTCTCCTCTTGTTCTTCAGGTTTAACGAGTGCATAACGTTCCCACGCTCTACTTTTCCAGCGGAAGAACATAATGATGGCACGTGTCCATTCATCAATAGCAATCGCTAGCCAAATACCAACGAGCCCCATATCTAAATGGAAGGCGAAAAAGTAGCCGAGTGGTAAACTCATTAACACCATAGAGAATGCACCGATTAAAACGGGGTACTTTGCATCACCAGCTGCGCGAAGTGAATTTATAATGACGATATTCATTGTACGTCCCGTTTCAAGTAGTACACTTAGTAAAAGAACTGATGCACCTAACGTAATAATGTGCGGATTATCTGTAAATAGTCCCATTAATTGTGTACGGAATGTAATAACGAGAGCGACCATACATAAAGTGACTCCAATTGCCCACTTTACACTTTTCCATACGCGTTCATACGCTTCGTCTTTTTCACCACCGCCAACGAGGCGTCCGATAATAATGGCTGTTCCCATACCGATCGCAATCGCGAATAAATAAGTGAACATAGAAATGTTCGTAGCGTATTGTCTAGCCGCTAATGATTCCGTTCCTAAGTATGTTGCATAGTATAAGAAGACAATTTGACAAGCTTGATACATAACCTGCTCAAATGCAGATGGAATCCCGATCTTTAAAATTTTCCCGATGTATTCTTTAGATAAGGTGAAGTAATATTGTAATTTCACACGGTATTCCATAACGCGGTACAGTAACCAGAAGAAAACGATAAGTGCGATTAATCTGCTGACAGCAGAAGAAATGGCAGCCCCTTGTACACCGAGCTCTGGGAAACCAAATTTCCCAAAAATGAGTACGTAGTTTCCAGCGATATGAATAATATTCATTCCAAGTGAAATAAACATCGCTTGCTTTGTGAAGCCGTGTACGCGGATAATTGCAGCTAATGAATTAATAATAGCTTGAAGAAAAATAGCTCCTCCGACGATGGATAAATAGTTTTGTGCATACATGAGTACATCGCCTTGTAAGTTCATTGTCATCATCATATGTTTTGAAAATAATAGAAAACCAGCGCTTATAACGAGTCCGACCACTAAATTTAATGTGACGGCTAAAGCTGATATTTTAGATGCTTCCATAAAACGTTTGGAACCGAGGTATTGAGATACGACGATAGCTGCGCCGTTCCCGATGACTTCAAGTACCAAAATAGCGATATGGAGGTATTGATTCGCTGCACCAACCCCAGATACAGCATCGTCTGATAATGCACTTAACATGAAAGTATCAGCGATCCCCATTAACATAAATAGAAAAACTTCTAGAAAAATAGGCCATGTTAATAAGAATAAACTTAATTTCTCTGTCGGCCCGTTTTTTGCCTGAATTGCTGTCATGTCCGTCCCCTCTTTACCGATATCTATTTTTAGCAAAGTGTATCGTAACATACTTTCTTATCCTTTGCACTCATTTTAACCTACATATCTTTATTATGAAGGGAGCGCCATTTTATGATAAATAGAGAAGGATAATTATGCACAAAGTATTATGATATATAAAATTTATTTTTCTCTGATAATTTAGAAAAATATAAAAACAGTTATTATTAACACTTTAGTAAGGATAATCGGCAATATGAAACGTTTACAAAGGTTTATTTTTTTACAGAAAATTTTAATAAAATAGAAATATAAATATACAAAAAATATATTTGTATGTATAATATGAATTGTTAGAACATATATATATTTCTATTTGTTTGAAAATGAAAGGGCTAACATTTTTTGTGGAGGGTGGAAGTATGAAAAAAAAGATGCCAGTTTTTGTAGTATCAACAGTAGCGATGAGCATGATGTTAGGGGCATGTAGCTACCAAAAAGATGAGCCGCAAGCGAACGCAAAAGGGGATAGCGGGAAAAGCGGTGCGAAGCAAGTTATTAACTTAATTGAAACACAAGAAATTCCAACGATGGATCCAGCGTTATCAGCTGATGCAGTTTCTTCAAGAGTAATGACTAATACGATGGAAGGCTTATACAGTTTAGGAAAAGATGATAAGCTAGTTCCTGGTGTAGCGAAGGAATTCCAAAAGTCAGAAGACGGTAAAAAATATACATTTAAATTACGTGAAGACGCAAAATGGTCAAATGGTGAACCTGTGACGGCGAAGGATTTCGTATACGCATGGCAAAGAGCGATTAACCCAGATACAGCTGCGAAATCAGCGTACATTATGTATGATATAAAAAATGCAGAGAAAATTAATAAAAAAGAGATGAGTCCAGATCAATTAGGCGTAAAAGCGATTGATGATCATACATTAGAAGTGGAATTAGACAATTCAATTCCATACCTTGTAGATTTAATGGTATATCCAATCTTCTATCCTGTGAATGAAAAGTTTGTGAAAGAGCAAGGTACGAAGTTTGGTTTGGAAGCGAATACAACACTTTATAACGGACCATTTACATTAAGTGATTGGCAACATGAACGTAGCTTTAAAATGACAAAGAGCGCGTCATATTGGGACAATAAAGAAGTGAAGATTGAGGAAGTAAACTTTAATATTGTAAAAGATACGTCTACGCCAATTAATTTATATGAAACAAACGCAGTCGATCGAGCGACGTTATTAGCAGAGTTCATCGATAAATATAAAGGAAAACCAGATTTCCAAACAGTAGAAGATACATCTGTATTCTTCCTTCGTTTAAATCAAAAAGACCCAGCTTTAGCAAATAAAAATATTCGTAAAGCAATTTCACTTGCTTTTGAACGTAAGCCGTTCGTTGATACATTATTAAATAACGGTTCTAAGCCAGCAACAGGATTAATTCCTGATAACTTCATTAAAGGGCCAGATAAGAAAGACTTCCGTGCTGTAAATGGAGATATTGTAAAACCAAACGTGAAAGAAGCGAAGAAATATTGGGAAGCTGGTAAAAAAGAGCTTGGTAAAAATGAAATCGAATTAGAGTTATTAAATGAAGATGTTGAATTATCGAAGAAAACAGGTGAATATTTAAAAGGTGAATTAGAAAAGAATTTACCAGGTTTAACAGTGAAAATTAAACAACAACCATTTGCGCAAAAACTAAAACTAGAAGATGCGGGCGATTATGTGATGTCATTCTCTGGATGGAGTGCAGACTTCCCAGATCCAGTTACATACCTTGATATGTTTGTGACGGACGGATCGCAAAATAAAATGAAATACTCTAATCCGAAATATGATGAAATTATCATGAAAGCGAAGAAAGATGGAAGCGATGTAAATGCTCGTTGGAAAAACTTACTAGAAGCAGAGAAAATGTTACTTGATGACGCTGCAATTGTTCCAGTATATCAACGTGGTAGAGCATATATACAAAGGGAATCAATTAAAAATATGTACAACCATAAATATGGCGGCGATTTAAGCTTTAAATGGGCGTCAGTAGAGAAATAAGAAAAAAGCAGGTGATTGCCTGCTTTTTTTAATACGTACGTTTCTTATAAATACCTTTCCCGCCAACTTGATTCCAGCCGGATTGCACATCCAAACTTTTATTAACAAACTTCATCTTTTCTTTTCCGCCAAAGAGTTTTTCACCAATGCTATTTGTAATGACACCAATCAATGCTGTTATTCCGATGATGAGGGCAGCAACCGTGACAAAATCAATAAAAAAAGCAATCATTTGCAAATTCCCCCTTTGCCTGTCTGTATTTTTATTGTATGAGATAAAAGGTAAAAAAGAAAGAAATGTCAGAAAAATAATTGATTTATTTTAGAAATCGTATAGACATGAATGAGAATATTTGTTAAAATAAGAACAAATGTTCCTTTTAATTCTCAATTGTATAGTCTTACATTTCTTAATTGATTTATCAAGAAAAGGTAAGAAAACGTTCTCTTTTTTATAGGAAAGATTCTGGGAAAATAACTATATATCATATGAATAATCTATGAAAAGCAAGCGTTAAGAGGGTTGGAGGTATTGTTAAAGTACAGATGAAGTGAGTGTGATCATGTTACATAGCAGTGGAATACACGGAAGAGTTTTCTCAATTAGAAGGAAATTTACTGTATATTTCTTGCAAAATCTATTGTATAATGATTATAGAAGTTACTTATTAAAAGTAATTGTTGTTTGCTAAAAGTTGTTGCTTACATGAAATGCGATTTTTGCACTTTGTTTTAAGACAAGGTATCGCAAAAAATTGCTGAATTTAGAAATTTAAACTGTAATTAGTACAGAATTTGTACTCTTTAAGGAGAGTGAGCTTTGTATGGTAACATTATATAGTTCTCCAAGCTGTACGTCTTGTAGAAAGGCGAAATTATGGCTAGAGGAAAATCATATTCCTTATACAGAACGTAATATTTTCTCAGATCCATTAACGATTGAGGAAATTAAAGAGATTTTACGTATGACAGAAAGCGGAACGGATGAGATTATTTCTACTCGTTCGAAAGTTTTCCAAGAATTAAATGTAAACTTAGAGTCTTTACCACTTCAAGATTTATATAAGATGATTCGTGACTATCCAGGGATTTTACGTCGTCCAATTATGATTGACGAGAAACGCCTTCAAGTAGGTTACAATGAAGACGAAATCCGTCGTTTCTTACCACGTACAGTAAGAACGTTTCAATTACGTGAAGCACAGCGTCTTGTAAATTAATTATAATAATATGAAAACCTTCTACCTATTATATAGTAGAAGGTTTTTTTTAATGTTTCACGTTTCGTAATCGAACTTGTTGCACGATAATACCGATGCATAGAACAGTGAAAATGAATAAGAAAGGCATGCTTGTGGTGAAATTTGGATTATTATGAAAGAACGTTGCAAGCCTGTCTTCATGTGTAACCATTTTTCCTGCTGTATAGGCGAGAATCGCTGCTCCGCAATAAATGAGGAATGGAAAGCGTTCCATAAGTATTAAAATAAGTTTGCTACCCCAAATAATAATCGGGATAGAAATGAGTAAGCCGATTATTACGAGTAAAAATCTTCCGTGAGCTGCACCTGCAATGGCAATAACGTTGTCAAACCCCATAACGAGATCCGCGAATACAATTGTACGCACAGCTTGAAATAAAGTTGTTTTCCCCTGAATAGCAGAAAGATCGTTGCTATTATCAGTTAGTAAATTTACTGCAATTAATGTAAGTAAAACGCCCCCGATAAGTTGTAGAAATGGAATGTCGAGTAAATAGACAGCTAGTATAGTAAGGATAATTCTTAGTACGATTGCTAAAAGAGTACCAATCAAAATGGCTTTATTTCGTTTCGATTCAGGTAAATTTCGGCTAGCTAGTGCGATGACGATTGCGTTGTCACCACCTAATACAACATCGATACCGACAATCATTAGTACAGATGTTAAAAACTCTAAGTCCATTCGTCTGCCTCCATTTATGATGTTTTAATAAGCGAACTGTATGTATGTGGTGAAGAGAGAGACTAAATAATCTTCTCTAATAAAAGTTTCACTTTATTACAGTGTACGGGGGAGGGTGGAAATGTATGTCCAAATTTTTCATAAGTGAGAAATCGCTATAATGATATATTTGTGTAGGTGGTCGAATGAAGATAGGCATATAACTATTTTTGTAAAATAAATCGATTTTATTTCCATTCTGGAGAATCTTATCATAAAATGAGAGTACAAGAATCTATTGATTTGTCATATGAGTGGGGAATCCCTTCATAACAATTCTAAGCAGGAAGGGAGAGTTGTATTTTGGATATTGAAAGAATTAATGACCATACGATGAAATTTTTTATTACGTACATTGATATAGAGGATAGAGGGTTTAATCGTGAAGAAATTTGGTATGACCGCGAACGAAGTGAAGAGCTCTTTTGGGAGATGATGGACGAAGCTCGTGATCATGATGATTTCTTTATTGATGGACCGTTATGGATTCAAGTGCAAGCAGTCGATAAAGGGATTGAAGTACTTGTAACGAAAGCAGAGCTTTCAAAGGATGGACAAAAGCTAGAACTACCAATAGGTGTAGATAAAATTATAGACATTCCTCTAGATGAAGGCATTGAATCATTATTCCAGCAAGAATTAGTGGAAGAGGTAGAAGAACAAGCAGGAACAAACTTTAACGAAGATGGTACGTTTGGCTTTTTAATTAAGTTTAATGATTTTGAAGATGTAATTTCATTAAGCCACCGTCTTATCTTTGAAGATATAAAAGATGAGCTGTATTCATTTGAGAACCGCTATTATGTATATGTGGAATTCGATGAAGTGCTACATGATGAAGAAGAAATTGATCGTATTTTAAGTATTGTTTTAGAATACGGAGAAGAATCAACTTTAACAATTCATCGTGTAAGTGAGTATGGGAAACAAATTGTGAAAGAGCGTGCGCTTGAAACAATTCGCAATAATTTTCCTGCTAAAACGTAGGCCGATTTCTGTAGTATGAAATCGGCTTTTTATATGAAGAATAGGAAAGCTTTCTTAGTAAGGAGGTAAGAGATGAAAAATACATTAAAGTTGATTTTCTTTGTTCTACTATTGTTCGCATTATTTGTTTCGTTACGTATGTTTATTGATGTAGCATTTTATTCGGATGTAATTGGGATAAAAGATGTTTCGATTTTAGGTATTATTAGTATTTTATTTACGGTATCTGCATTTTTAATTGGCTGCGTTATTTTCTTAGAGAACCGTCATCCGTCTAAAACACTTACATGGCTCATTGTGTTAGGTATTTTTCCGGTATTTGGATTCTTCGCTTATTTATTATTTGGACAGAACTTTCGGAGGAAGAGAATGTTCCAAAAGAAGGCGTTGCTCGATGAACAAGCATTTTTACAGTATAAGGGGCATGAAGATTACGAAGAACGGATTTTGCGCAATCATAAGCATCAAGAGCTGTTATTTCGTTTAGCGGACCGCTTAGGCGCTTTAAATATTTCATTTCAAACTGAAACGAGAACATTAACAAATGGAGATGAAACGTTTCAGGCCATTTTAGATGGATTAAAACGAGCGAAACACCACATTCATATGGAATATTACATTGTGCGTGATGATAAGCTTGGAACAGAAATTAAAGATATTTTAATACAGAAATCAAAAGAAGGTGTTGTCGTTCGTTTTTTATATGATGCGGTTGGAAGTTTTAGATTATCGAATTCATATATTGAAGAATTGAATGATGCAGGAGTAGAAATGATTCCGTTTTTCCCTGTGCGCTTTCCGATTTTAAACGATAAGATTAATTATCGAAACCACCGGAAAATCGTTATTATTGATGGAAACGAAGGGTTTGTCGGTGGATTAAATATTGGTGATGAATATTTAGGAAAGGATAAATATTTCGGTTTTTGGCGAGACACGCATTTATATTTGCGTGGTGAAGCTGTTCAAAGCTTGCAACTTATTTTCCTTCAAGATTGGTTTTATATGACTGGTGAGGCTGTGCTGGCCCCTGAATATTTACAAGCGAAAGCAGTTGAGGGTGATCATTGGGGAGGCGTACAGCTCGTTGCAGGTGGACCAGATAATAAATGGGAAACAATTAAACATTTATACTTTGCCATGATTGCTTCTGCGCGGAAATCCATTTGGATTGCGACGCCGTATTTCATTCCGGATGATGATATTTTATCCGCATTAAA
This sequence comes from Bacillus sp. N5-665, assembly GCF_022637375.2. Taxonomy (NCBI): domain Bacteria; kingdom Bacillati; phylum Bacillota; class Bacilli; order Caryophanales; family Bacillaceae; genus Bacillus; species Bacillus sp. N5-665. The sequence continues at coordinate 4,343,782 of NZ_CP093325.1, read as the reverse complement.
GGTAGCGGCACTTGCTGGTATTGATGTTCGTTTGTTAATGCCGAGTAAGCCTGATAAGCGCACCGTCTTTTACGCATCGAGATCGTACTTTCCAGAGCTTTTAGATGCAGGGGTAAAGATATATGAATACGAAAAAGGCTTTCTCCATAGTAAAGTTGTCATTGTCGATTCTGATTTAGCTTCAATTGGGACTGCTAATATGGATATGAGAAGTTTTCATTTGAACTTTGAAGTAAATGCCTTTTTATATGATACAGACAGCATTCGAAAACTTGTTCAAGATTATAAAGAGGATATAGAAGAATCAAGTGAAATTCATGTCGATCGTTTTCATAAAAGGCGTCTTCATAGACGAATTGTTGAATCGACGTATCGATTATTATCACCTTTATTATAAAAAGAGATGTCCGAAATTGGGACATCTCTTTTTTAAAAGGAATTTGTAATAAATTGTAGAATATAAGGAGCTGAAAGGGTGTGATTCCGATGTTTATCGCCAAAAGAGAAAACGGAGAAAAAATTCATCTACTCTATCATCATGATGAAGAGCTTTTACATCGTATGCGTAAAATGGAAAGCTTCTTTTGCATAGCTTGCGGGAAGGAAGTGCAAATGAAATTAGGGAAACAAAAAAGTTGGCATTTTGCTCATAAGAAAATGGACGCGTGTCTTGCCTTTTATGAAGCAGAATCTATGTATCATATGCACGGTAAAGAATTGTTATATAGGTGGTTCAAACGTCAAAACTTTCCTGTGTATATAGAGCACTATCTTCCAGAAATTCAGCAACGACCAGATATTTTCATAGAGAGAGCAGGGAGAACAATTGCGATTGAATACCAATGCGCCAATCTTTCTATAGAGCAGCTGTACAAACGAACCTATTCGTATTGGCGAGCTGGTATACAGGTCATTTGGATCATTGGTGGAAATCAATTGAAAAGGCAATCAGCATATTGGATGAAATTCTCCTCACTTATGGCTTTCTCCTTACAATCTTATCCTCAGCCATTTCTTATTTTCTTCTGTTCGAAACAAAAATCATTTATGAAATGCGCGTTTCTCACATATTATCTATTTACCAACTGAAACGACTACTTTTGAAATGCTCTTTTCTCCCGTCTCTTTCCGAAAAGAAACATTAGGTGAGGAATGGAAAAAGCGAAAGAGCTATTTTCGGCAAAATGCTCTGCCGATTTGGAATTACAATCATAAGTCACTATTACGCCTCTTATATCAATGTAAATGTACCCCAGCAAATTTTCCTTCTGAAATCGGTGTGCCACTCCCGTCCTCATTTGCTTTTCAAACAAATCCATTTATATGGCAAGCTTTTCTATATATAAAGTGTATAGGTGAGCTTGCGGTAGGGGATTGTATTTCCCTTCAATATGTATGTAGTTATGTGAAAATGTATGTGAAAAGGCGCATGCTCCCGTACTTTTCACGGCATATATGGAAAGTAGCAGTTGCTGAATATATGACATTTTTATGTTATACAGGTGTATTGCAGAAAGTAGGGACTTATAAGTACCGGAAAAAAAGAGAGGTAGTTATGTTAAAAACAGAGGAGGAAGTTATGAAATATGATGAAATTTGCTTAGCGTATGCCTTATCTTTATTTGAGGCAAAGTACAACATGAGAGAAGGAAAAGGGGATATAATAAAGACTGATCGTGAAGGAATTACATAAGAAAAATCGAATTGTATGTAAGTAGAGATATTTAAAGGAGGGCTTAAAGGATGTCTGAACAAAACACAGCAAAAACATTACCAGATCGCAAAGAAATTGAAGAATCAAGTACGTGGCGATTAGAAGATATTTTCCAAACAGATGCAGAATGGGAAAAAGAATTCCAAGCTATTAAAGAGCTATTACCGAAGTTAACTGAATTTAAAGGGAAACTTGGTGACTCTGCGAACAATTTACTTGAAGCATTGCAATATGAAGACGAAATTTCAATGCGATTAGGTAAGCTATATACATATGCACATATGCGTTACGATCAAGATACAACAAACTCTGTGTATCAAGCGTTAAATGACCGCGCAACAAATTTATATTCACAAGTATCTAGTAGCACAGCATATATTGTGCCTGAAATTTTATCGATTTCAGAAGATACACTGCAAACATTCTTGAAAGAAAATAGAGACTTAAGTGTATATGAACATGCATTAGAAGAAATTACGCGTCAACGCCCGCACGTATTATCTGAAGCGGAAGAGGCTCTATTAGCAGAAGCATCTGAAGTAATGAGTGCGTCAAGTAATACATTTGGTATGTTGAATAATGCGGATTTGAAATTCCCATCTATTAAAGGTGAGGATGGAGAAGAAGTGGAAATTACACATGGTCGTTACATTCAGTTTTTAGAAAGTGATGATCGTCGTGTGCGCGAAGATGCATTCAAAGCTGTATATGAAACATACGGGAAATATAAGAACACATTTGCAAGCACGTTAAGCGGAGCTGTGAAACGTAATAATTTCAATGCGCGTGTTCGTAAATACGATTCTGCACGTCAAGCTGCATTAAGTAATAATAATATTCCTGAAGCGGTGTATGATCAACTTGTTGAATCTGTAAATGATAATTTACACTTGCTACATCGTTACATTGATATTCGTAAGCGTGCACTAGGACTTGATGAGCTTCATATGTATGATTTATATACACCACTTGTACCAGAAGTGAAAATGAACGTGAAGTATGAAGAAGCACAAGACATGTTATTAAAGTCTTTAAACGTACTTGGTGATGAGTATGTTGACATTTTAAAAGAAGCATATGAAAATCGCTGGGTAGATGTGTATGAGAATAAAGGAAAGCGAAGCGGAGCATATTCATCTGGTGCATATGGAACAAATCCGTATATTTTAATGAACTGGCATGATAATGTAAATAATTTATATACACTTGCTCATGAGTTCGGTCATTCCGTGCATAGTTACTATACAAGAAAGACGCAGCCGCACGTATACGGTGATTATTCAATCTTCGTTGCGGAAGTAGCATCAACTTGTAATGAAGCACTTCTAAACGATTATTTATTAAAAACGACAGAAGATAAGAAAGAGCGTCTATACTTATTAAATCATTATTTAGAAGGATTCCGTGGTACTGTATTCCGTCAAACGATGTTCGCAGAGTTTGAGCATATTATTCATAAGAAAGTACAAGAAGGACATGCGGTTACGCCAGACATGTTAACGGAGATCTACTATGATTTAAATAAGAAATATTTCGGTGATGCTTTAGTAATCGATGAAGAAATTGGTTTAGAGTGGTCTCGTATTCCGCACTTCTACTACAACTATTACGTATACCAATACGCAACAGGATTTAGTGCAGCAACGGCTTTATCTAAACAAATTTTAGAAGAGGGGCAACCAGCAGTAGAACGTTACATTAATGAGTTCTTAAAAGCAGGAAGCTCAGATTATCCAATTGAAGTGCTGAAAAAAGCTGGAGTAGATATGGCATCTCCAGAACCGGTAAAAGAAGCGCTACAAGTATTTGAAGAGAAATTAAATGAATTAGAAGCATTATTATTTGAAGAGAAGTAATTGTAAAGACGAGGAATTTACCTCGTCTTTTTTTGTTTTAAATATTTTTGTCGATATTTGTCGAAAAAATAAGGTGAATTTCTTTCTTTTTTCTAAATTAGAAGGCATTTTTACAGGTGATTTTTGTAGTTAAAACCCTTTAAATCGTTTTTTATGGTTGAAATAAGAGAGAGCGATGACAATGACTACAAATAAAAGAGGGAAGGCAATAATTTTAGGAAAAGCTTGTAGTAGAGAGAGGATGTACAAGAAAAAAGAAACGATGACAGCTAGTAAGATAAGTAAAATATACGTTTTTTTCATACAGAACACCTCCAAAATAGCTTTTTTATAGCTTATTCAGAAATGAAAACGTTTAGAATGTGACAAAAGTGTGAAATTCGACAAAAGGGGTTGTCATCTGACGTCGAATCTTGTAATATAATAAGCGTGAACGAATTCACATACAAACATATACCCCTTTGTTTGAACGTGAAAATTTCTCCCATCCCCTTTAATATTTTTATAAGCCGTAAAGAAGAAGACCTGGTGTTTTACACCAGGTCTTTTTCTTTTGCTATCCATTTCCAATAACGCTCACATTTTACGTCAATCATTTGTACTTTTCGTTTCAGTTGTAATTTTTTCAGTTCACGCTCGATCTCTTGCTGTGAGCAGTCATATATAAATGCTACTTCTTTTGAAGATATAAATTGCGTTGCTTCTAGTAACACTTCTAAAGGTGGTAATGGTTCTGGCTCAATTTCACATTTTACAAGTTCCTTCAATAATTGTACGTATACGTCGTAGGAATAAGTTCCAGCGATTTTAATACCTTCTTCATCTGAATTCGCATGAAAGAATACGAGAGAAGGTATTTCTGTAATATGCATCTCATTTGTAAATTTTAAGTCACATTGGAAAGCTTTTTTTGCGCTAGCGGAATGTAGGTCTTTTTTAAATTCTTCTACATCAATATCGCTATCTCTTGCACATGCAAGTAATAATTCACAGTCAGGGTTTGATACATTTTCAAGGAAAATGTATTCTTGGAGTTTTCGCAAAAACTTCGAACCTGCTTTTCGGCCCTGTAACTCCGCTGCCTTAATTGCCATCGAAACTAAATATGGTGTTGACGATGCTTCTTGCATATGTACCTTTCCATCACATGAAAAACCTTGTAAACTTGTTGTCTTTTCCCACACAAATCGAATATTAGCAGGTTTATTCCATTTGTGTGAGGAAGCGTTCGTTCCGTCCACTTTTCCAGTTACGATATGACGAATAGAGAAGTATTTCCCGTATTCAAGCCATAGTTTAATAATAAAGGGCTCAATTTCCCAGCAATCTTTACAAAGTGGATCAATAAATAAATATGCTTCTACAGACTTATGCTCACATGCGGAAGGAGATGGCATATTTATATGCTTTGCTTCCTGCTTATCCATTACACTTCACCTGTTTCGTTTGGAGTATTAACCATATGCTGAGCAGTTAACGCTAAACGTTCAAAAACGAACTCTCTTATATGACCGTGCACTCCTGTGTCATCCATTGCTTGCTCCATACATGATAGCCAAGCCTCTGCTCGTTTTGGAGTAATTTCAAACGGAAGATGGCGTGCTCTTAACATAGGATGACCATGTTCTTCAGTGTACAAATTAGGACCACCTAAATATTGCGTTAAAAATTGTTTCTGCTTCCTAGCGGTTTCTGTTAAATCATCCGGGAAGATGGGAGAGAGGTCAGGGTGTTTACTGACATAGGAATAAAACGTGTCTACTAATATTGCAATGCATTGTTCACCGCCAATTGCTTCAAATGGTGTCATCGGTTGCTTGCTCATCCTTTATAAACTCCTTTTTCCATGAAATGTATATCTATTGTAGCAATGGAATGTTCTAGAGGGCAAATAAACAGCCTTCATAACGTTCTTTGCTTATTTTTCAAATGTAAAAGAATCTTTTCCTTTTAAAAAGTGAGATATATCCACTAGTAGAACGTATTCACTAGTGGAATTTTCACTTTAGCGTGCTTTGTTTTGTTTGGCAAGGAAAAAGCGTTTTACTTTATTATTTGTATGACGGATTGGTATGTCGTGCTGTTTTAATAAATGAATAAATGCAGCTTTTCCTGTTTCTTCATCTTGCACTTCAAATTCAATTTCATAATCATCGTGATTGTAATAGAAACTATGATCAAAGACAAGCGTTCCGCCTTCAAATAGTGTTTCGGCTCTTTCAGTTGTTAAACTACCCATATAAGTTAAAGTGGAAACAGGAATTTGTAATTTGTGTAGTTGATCCATTACAGCCCCTGAAATGATTACGTTTGTTTCCATCATCATTCTTGCTTCGGCTTCTGTTACGACTTGATGCGTTTCTAACAAGCCGACTTCTGCAGGTTGTTTCAATGTTAATGTATAAGTTTCTCCTTTATGACGAATACGAAGTGCAGAGCCAGCTTCTTTTAACGAGAAGCCCGGTGTTTCAAAGTAGTGATTCACCTGTTCCGTAAATACTTCAATAGAGAATGATTTACATAATGTATCGAATTCTTCTTCTGTAACAATATTTTTAAATTCAATTTCAATTTCTTGTGTCATTGTATGCGCGCTCCTTTTAAAAAATAATTCTTTACACATTATCGCTTTTTCATAAATTTGGTTCAATGTTTTATTTGTTTGCGTCCATGTTATGATACAATAATACTGTTAAGTAAGACAGGAAGTTGAGATGGAGGAGTTAGAGCATGCAAAATAAAATTCAAGTTAAGAGCGTAGAAAAGAGAGAGAATGCGCTTATTTTTTGTGCGGAAAATAGTGAAATAGAGGTAAAGGAGTTAAGTGCGCGTAATCACGTACTTGTAGACTCAGACAATTTATCATTTTTATATATTTTAGAAAACGAATCATCTTTCATTTATGTAAGTATTCCGCACACATGCTGGGAAGCAATGCATGAAGCGATGAATAACGATATAGTAATGTTCGTTCGTGTGAATGACGTTGAAATGGAATTAGAAAATTTAAAAGAAGAAGTAGAATATTTAGTTGAAAATATTGAAGGTAATGCAAATTACGGAGAAGAACTAGTAACTGCTGTAGAAAAAGTATTTCTATAAGCAAATGGATTGATTTTGGTGGTGGTTGAAATGAATCGAAATTGGGAAGAATTTTTAGCACCTTACCATCAAGCGGTGGCAGAGCTGAAAGTGAAACTAAAAGGAATGCGTACTCAATTTGCAATGTTAACAGAGCATTCTCCAATTGAGTTTGTAACAGGAAGGGTAAAGTCGGTTGCTAGTATTATTGATAAAGCGGAGAAGAGAAATGTACCGCTAGATCGGCTGAGAGAAGATATGCAAGACATCGCGGGCCTTCGAATGATGTGTCAATTTGTTGATGAGATTAAGCCTGTTGTAGAATATCTTCGAAAACGAAATGACTTTGAAATCGTGGAAGAACGTGATTATGTCACGCAAAAGAAAGATAGCGGCTATCGCTCTTATCACGTTGTCATTAGTTACCCCGTTCAAACGATTCAGGGAGAAAAAAAAGTATTGGTAGAAATCCAAATACGCACGTTAGCAATGAATTTTTGGGCAACAATTGAGCATTCTTTAAATTATAAATATAGTGGACGTTTTCCTGAAGATATTAAAATACGCTTGCAACGCGCAGCGGAAGCGGCGTTTTTATTAGATGAAGAAATGTCTTCTATTCGTCTTGAGATTCAAGAAGCGCAGAAAGCTTTTTCAAGAAAACAAGAAACGAAAGATTCCGAATCATAAACTAAAGGGTGTTGGGCGATGAAATTTACAATTATGTCAAAGGGAGATCAATCATCAGATACACTGGCAAGCACGATGAAAGAATACTTGCTAGATTTTGGATTTATAATGGATGAAAAGGAACCCGATATTGTAATTTCTGTTGGGGGAGATGGAACGCTTTTATATGCGTTTCATCGTTATTATAATCGATTGGATGAAACAGCATTTGTTGGTGTACATACAGGGCATTTAGGTTTCTATGCAGATTGGTTACCGACAGAAGTAGAGAAATTAGTAATTGCAATTGCTAAAACACCATTCCAAGTGGTGGAATATCCGCTTTTAGAAGTGATTATTCGCTATGTGAATGGGAGTAAAGAATCACAGTATTTGGCGATGAATGAAGCAACTGTAAAAAGTGCAGAAGGTACATTAGTAACAGAAGTAGAAATACGCGGAGAGTACTTTGAAACATTCCGCGGAGATGGCCTTTGTATTTCTACTCCTTCGGGAAGTACTGCGTATAATAAGGCGCTTGGCGGAGCGATTATTCACCCTTCTATTGAAGCGATTCAAATTGCAGAAATGGCATCTATTAATAACCGCGTGTTTCGTACTGTAGGCTCGCCACTCGTATTGCCGAAGCATCATACATGTGTGTTGAAGCCGGCTGCAGGAATGAACTTACAAATTACGGTGGACCATTTAACGATGGTTCATCAAGATGTGAAATCAATCCAGTATCGCGTTGCAAACGAGAAAGTACGATTTGTTCGTTTCCGTCCGTTCCCGTTCTGGAAACGGGTTCGTGACTCGTTTGTTGCAGATAAATAGAAAGGGTTTATATATTTGAACAGATTTACATTGAAATGGGATATTGAATCGGCCGAAGAGGGAACTTTAGTTAGAGAATTTTTAAAAACAAAAGGGATTTCTAAAGCCGCCTTAACGGATATAAAATTTCGCGGCGGAGCTATTGAAGTAAATAATCAACATGCGAGTGTTCGTCATCAGTTGCAAGCTGGTGAAGAATTACGTGTCTTTTTTCCAGTGGAAGAAAGAAGTGAAGGGATGATTAAAGAAGATATCCCTTTATGTATTGTATATGAAGATGATGCGGTTCTTGTCATAAACAAAGAGGCGAACATGTCAACGATTCCGTCTAGAGAACATCCGGCAGGGAGTGTTGCGAATGCGCTCTTATCTCATTATGATAAGCAGCATCTTGCAAGTACAGTGCACATCGTAACAAGATTAGATCGTGATACTTCAGGGCTTATGCTTATTGCAAAAAATCGTTTCGTGCATCATCTTTTATCGAAACAGCATCAACAAAAAGCTGTGAAAAGAACATATGAAGCAATTGTTCACGGTGAGATGATAGAACGAGAAGGAACGATTGATGCACCGATTGGACGAAAATCGGATAGCATTATTGAGCGAACCGTTTGTGAAAATGGGCAAAGAGCAGTTACTCATTTTAGAGTGATGGATAGCGCCAATCACAAGACGCATGTATCACTTGAGCTTGAGACCGGAAGAACGCATCAAATTCGTGTACATATGGCTCATATAGGCCACCCGTTACTTGGTGATGATTTATATGGAGGACGAAGAGATGTGATAAAACGTCAAGCACTTCATAGTACATCTTTGACTTTTTATCATCCTATTTTAGAGAAGGAAATGTCTTTCACTACAACGATTCCAAGCGATATGGAAGAGGTATTAAGGCATACTTAAAAAGGGAACAAAATTCTTATGTAACGAAGAATTTTGTTCCCTTTTTTCTTAGCGGAATAATATTAAAATTTGATTTTCACCCGTGCGCTTTATAACGAAAAAGCCACTTTCGGATTTTGTAGCAATGCCATCGTTATTTGGACGACAATATCCATGCGTTTCGCAAGTGCCGTCATCACGTACTAACATTTGTCCAATTAATCCGACAGGAAGCCACTCGGTACGATCTTTTCTTGCTATATATTTGCAAGTCGGATCCCATCCTGTATTTAAAAGAGGTTGTATGTCTTGCGATTCCGTACGCACATATTGGCGTTTTCCAAAGTTATCTGTTTTATAGCGTTTTTGCCAACTTAAAGCACCGCTATTTCCTATAAGGGCAGGGGTTGCACTAGATATTCCTAAAATGAATGAATCGTTTGAAGTAGCGATCCGAATTTTTTCTTCGCTACTAAATGTAACGAAATAACCTACATCAATAAAATTATTGTCTATTGTTTCAAACATTTGTGCAAAATCAGTTCCACTTGCATTGTAAGAAGCGCCATCAATATACATTTCCCCATTATGAGCAAGCCACTTTGCACCGATATTATGATCGGTTTCATTTGTGCCGTTTGCAATAAACCAAGAATAAGATTCTTCTGCAGTGCCGAAGCGCCCCATAATATGGCTACCTGCAAAATGAGCTGTTGATGTATGATTACCTTCCGCATGAGAAGAGAATCCGTTAGCGATAGTCGAGGTTCCTTCTGCATGTGCTGCTTCTCCTAAAGCGATTGTATGTTTACCTTCCGCATGAGAATAAGAGCCACCTGCTGTCGTTTCACTTCCTTCACTATGGGAACTATGTCCAGTTGCTTTCGTTTTTGATCCTTCCGCATGAGAGAAAGAAGCTTTTGCGTGTGTAAGAAGTCCTTCTGCATGTGAAGCTGAACCCTCTGCATTAGAGTGAAGCCCCTCTGCATGTGCATACCGTCCCCCTTTTTTTACTTTTGTATTTTCAGGTGTAGGAGTTTGAATTATGATCGTTTTTTCTGTTTGTATATCATTGGATGGTGCTAATGCTTCTCTTATTTTTTTCACTTGATTTATAATAGCAGCTGGAATTTCTGATTCTACTTTTTTATTTATTGCTACAGGGATGTCTTCTTCTGTATTTTTCTCTGTTTGCTCAGAAGGCACAATCTGTTCAGTGTGAGTAGAGAGAGGTTTATTTTTTTGCTGCATCTTTGTTTTTCTATTATCGATTATGCGGCTCATTACAGCATTTTCTAAAGAGACATATTTTGGTTTAGCTTTGTTTTTGGGGGAAGCCCCTTGTCCGTCCGGTTCTTCTAAAGCTGCAGCTCGAATGCTGCACCAGTTGTTAATTCCGTACATGGGCAGATAAAAAGGCGGGCATTTTCTTTTTTGTTTAGAAGATTTTTTCTTCATTCTGTCACCTCCTGCGACAGTATATGCCGTGTAATTAAAAAAAGATGCACTTTATTGCATCTTTTTTTAATTACTTTACCTAGTTTTTATAGGAGAGCCGCCTAAATGATACGGTAATCCTCGTAATTTGTGAATGATATCTATATAAGGATCGTTATGAAATTGGGCGAAATTTCTCAGGGACAAAAGACAGGGAGGAAGGGACGGAAACGGTCTCCATCTCAGGATAACGTAGTCCGGTTAGTTTGCCACCAAATACAGCGCCAGTGTCAATATTGACTGTATGATTTACGAAGCGAGGTTCTTTAACGGGTGTATGTCCATATACAATCCAAGCTTTTCCTTTATATTCTTGTGCCCAGTCGCGACGGACAGGAGAGCCGTCAGCATGTTTTTCTCCTGTAATATCGCCATATAATACAAAGGTTTGTACTTTTTTATCTTGTCTTCCTATGTAATCTTGCCGAATTCCAGCGTGACATACAATTAACCTTTTCTCGTCGAGTACGTGATAAAAAGGAGAGTGCTCGTAAAGGGTGATAAATTTTTCTTTTATAATGTTTTGTTTATGAGAAGGCAGTGCTTCATATTCGGCAACAGTTGTTTCGAGTCCATGAGCGATTGTCACATTACGCCCAAGGAAAAAACGGTATAGTTTATTACAGTGATTTCCCGGAGCGTAATAAGCTACTTTTTTATTTATGACAAGTTCCCATACAATTTCAATCATACGTAATGAATGAGGGCCGCGATCTGTAATATCACCAACAAATGCAAGCTTACGTTGGTCAGCGTGAAACGGCAGGTCACTATTCCAGTTGTATCCGAGTTTCGTCGTTAAATCTTGAAACTCTTGAAAGCATCCATGAATATCCCCTATAATGTCAAATTTCATATTTAAACCTCCACCATATTTTTCATTAGTATATCTAAAAAAGGATAGAGATAAAAATATACTGTTTTTGCTCGTCATTTAAACATAAAGATTTTCGTTCTTGAGCGAACGTTTAAAACGAATCCAATCGCTATCATGTATGTGAGTAAGGAACTTCCTCCATAGCTCATAAGGGGTAATGTAATTCCTGTAATAGGTAGTAATCCGATGGTCATCCCGATATTTTGAAATACTTGAAAAGTAAACATTCCGATTGTACCAGCACAGATGTAACTACCGAAAGGGTCATTACTTTCTAAGGCGATATGAATCATGCGGAAAATAAGTAGGAAAAAAAGTGAAATAATGACACTTGCGCCTAAAAAGCCGAATTGCTCAGCGACATTGGTGAAAATAAAATCTGTATGTGGTTCTGGAAAGTATACTTGTCCATTTTCCCAACCTTTTCCTTGCATTTCCCCTGATCCAGTAGCTAAGAAAGCTTGTCTTAATTGATAGCCTTGTGCATCATATTTGTATGGTGCTAACCAGCCGTAGAAGCGATTTAGTTGATATTCTTGTAAAATGTGTGCTTTAAAGAATTTTGTGTGAGTAAAAAAAATATACGTTAATGTAACGCCAGCTGCAAAAATACCGGAAACTAATCCGAAAATAAACCGCCAACGTATACCAGAAACTAGTATCATTGCTGCGAGCATAGCTGAAATTACCATTGTGTTTCCTAAATCAGGTTCCTTTGCAATAAGTAGTAGGGGTGGCAAACTTGTTGCACATATTTTTCCGAGTAATAAAAAATCGCCGTGTATTGTCCGGAAAAAATATTTCTCATTGTGATTTGCTATAATTCGTCCAGTGACGATAATTAAAAACAATTTCATGATTTCAGACGGCTGGAAATTTCCGATGCCGGGAAGCCTGTACCAAGCGGTAGCACCTTTAATTGTAACGGCACCTGGTACTTGAAGTTCTAGTCCAATAAGTAGTACCAATGCAAAGCTATATAAATACCAAGCAATTTTTTGATAACGATCGAAATCAATAATCATAATCATACCAATGGCTATAAATCCAATGAAGTACCATTGGATTTGCTTTAATACAAAATTTACGCTTTGCAAAAATGGTGGTAAAGAGGCTTGTGCACTTGCAATTGCAAAGCAACTAACAGTCCCAATGGCAAATAAGATGAATAGTAATACGTAGTCTATTTGATATTGAGAATTTGGATCTTTCAATGTATGTATTCCTTTCTATCGCCTAGTAAGTATATGGATCATTTCATGATAAAAATAATATACAAGCAGACTATGCATACATTTATTCCACTATTTGTGGGAAGTCATACATCACGAGGAAGGAATAGCTCCTCCCTTGTGATGGACTATATTGCACGGAGCTCTTTTGTAATGATATTTAAACAATAAGAAAGTCGTGCATGTGTATTTTTATCTGGAATGAGGTTTGGAAATAGATCGTAAAATTTGGTCGCATTTTTATACCATCCGTAAGCTCTTATCAAACCTTTTTTATAATACTTGGCGTCTTGTAAGAAACCATACTTTTTCGAGGTTAAAACGAGCTGAGAAAAATCTTCACAGCCCTCAAGGAATTTGTTACGTACTTGCTGTCCAGTATGAAGACGGAATGAACTTAAGGGCTCAGTTATATACATCGCATCACCTTTTGAAAGTAAACTTATCCAAGAGGCCATATCAACACTACAACCATATTTTCTGCCATTTAAAGTGCCGAAAGGTTCCGTTAATAGGCTTTTTCTAAAGAGTACGATTGTAGGCTCACCGATAATATTTTGTCCTGACATAAGCATACGGTTTCCAAAATCTTTCCCATTTAGTAGAGTATCTTCATCATATAATTTTTTCATGGAGGGATGTTGTTCAATTATATCTCCATTATCATCAATCCAAGCGCGATAGGATGTGATAAGTGCGAGATTTTTATTGAGGTTTTGTTGGAAATAAAACATCATTTTTTCGATTTTATTATTATAAAATGTATCATCGTCCATTAAGAAATTTATGTACTCTCCATTTGACTGTTCTAAGAGCATAAGGGCGTTATTAAATTGTCCTAGAGTAGAGGCATTTCGAATGTATGTTATATGTTTATGCTTATGTAAATAATGTCTGTATATTAATTTTTCTGTTTCATTATTTGTACTATCGTCCCCTATAATAATTTCAATATTTGAATACGTTTGCGCTAATGCACTTTCTAAAGCAATTTTAAAATAATGTGGTCGATTATAGGTGGGAATAAGGATGGAAACGAGAGGCAGATTTTTTATATTATTCATATACAACTACCTTTCAGAAGTTTTTTGTGTAAGAATAATATCTTGATAACTTGTGTGTTCGGTTCTGCTACACCATGAACCATAGTGAGGAGGGGACTGTATTTCTAGCCCATATTTATTTAATAGGGTACGAATATCGTCCTCAGGATAGGCAACTGCGAAATTAGGGATATCTTTATTTAGAACATAACAATTGTCAATTTGATGATAAAAACCTAACGTACTTAATCCTACATTTAAGTAATAGGATGATTCAGGGTTAATTAAAAAGAAAGTAATAAAACATCTCCCATCTTTTTTCAGAACTCGTGCAATCTCGCATACGTAATGTTCTAATTCTTTCGGAAGGAGATGGGTAAATACAGACGTTAAAAAAATAAAATCGAATGATTCATCTTCATATGGAAACTTGTATTGGGAAGCATCTTCTTTTCCATCGGGATTGTAGAATTGATTATATATATCGACATGTTCAAAATAGAAATTGTTACGGCGTGTAGAAATGTTATTTTTGCACCATGTAATTCCTGCATTGAATAAGTCAAATCCATAATAAGTACCTTCATCGCTTAAATAGTTCATTAATGGAACCGCCATTCGGCCAATACCACAGCCTACATCTAGCACTGTTTCATTTGATTTTAATTTGCCAATTTCAATAAAATACTGCATAAACTCTTTTCCAACTTCTTCAAAATCACCACCTACATATTGAACGAGTTCTGGGGGTGGAATTAATGTGATTTTTTTCTCGTTTTCGTTCATACATTCACTCCGTCCTTGTAGTAAAGTAGGGGATTTCTATTGTATATATAAGTTAATCATTTATAGTGAGGGGAACTTTACACAATTAGTTCTTATGAATAAGTAGTGTAATAGAACCCCTCAAAAAATAAAATTATATTCTATTCTTTTCGCCAATAAATACCGAAATCATCAATCTTAGTAATAGGAGCTTGTAAGTTTCTTTCATTTCTGAAATCTGTTACAGCCTCTGCGCATGTTACCAATCCGTAATCATCAATAATAATATAGCCGCCTGTTGAAACTTTATCGTATAAGTTTACAAGACTATCCATCGTTGATTCATACATATCACCATCAAGGCGAGCAATTGCAATTTTTTCTACCGGTGCTGAAGGCAAGGTATCTTTAAACCAACCCTTTAAAAATTTCACCTGATCATTTAATAAATCGTATTTTCTAAAGTTTTCTTGCACTGTTTCTAAAGAAACTCGTAAGTAATCGAATGTGTGCAAATAATCACCATAATCTTTCGGATATTGTTCTAAGTTAGGTGCTGGCAGACCTTCAAACGAATCGGCAACCCACACAGTACGATCCGTAATGTTGTTTGCTTGTAAAAAACCATTCATAAAAATGCATGATCCTCCGCGCCATACACCAGTTTCAATAAAATCACCTTCTATATTTTCCCTTACAACAGTTTCCATAGCCTCATGTAATTGATTCATACGTTTTCGGCCAACCATACTGTGTGCTGCTCTTGGCCAATCATTGCCACCTTGACGCTCACTTTTTGAAACGTTAGGATCAACGATTTTCAAATTGTGATTTTCTACGTATTGCTTAAGAAATAAAGGAAGCGGAACTGTAACTGGTTCATATGATAGCTCTTTAGATATATGTAACGAAGCAGGTAAGTATGGTTCGTATTCTAACCATATTTCAAATAAAATTGTTTTCTTTAATAGCTCAAGATAAAGCTGAACAGCTGATTTATTTTCCATATAAGTGCCTCCTGCGGAATGTCATACAACATTATGACTATGTAGAAAAGAAAGATTTAATGATTGAATTTAACAATGAAAAAGCAGTAAAACTGATATCAGTCTTACTGCTACGTACAAAATTAAGCGATTTTCTCAATGATAATTGATGCACTTGTACCAAGAGCTAGCGATAATCCAATTCCTGTAACAACTGCTTCAACTAGTGATGGTGTTGTAGTAATTTGTGTAATGGCTTGGATAACGATAGGAGCTCCAAGTGAAATTAAGCTTGTGCCCGCACCCGGTACATTAACTCCATTAACTTGAATCCCAAGACTTCCTAATAAACTTACTGCCGCTGTATAAGCAATAACAGTAATTTTATAGAAGCCAGTTTCACTAATTACGAAAGTATCGGCATCCATTTGAGAAATTGCCGTACCAAACTGAGATCCAACGGTATTAAATGGTACTGGATCATTAATCCCAAGAGCCAAAGAAACTGTAGCTGAGTTAAAGGCATACAATCCTGCTGGAAGTCCTAAGCCAGAAGGTCCAGTTGGCCCAGTCGGCCCAGTCGGTCCAGTTGGTCCAGTTGGTCCAGTCGGTCCGGTCGGTCCGGTAGCGCCAGTAGCACCAGTCGGTCCAGTCGGTCCGGTAGCACCAGTTGGCCCAGTCGGTCCAGTAGCACCAGTAGCACCAGTTAGCCCAGTCGGTCCAGTCGGTCCAGTTAGCCCAGTCGGTCCAGTCGGTCCAGTCGGCCCGGTTGGTCCAGTTGGTCCAGTTGGTCCAGTCGGTCCAGTCGGTCCAGTCGGCCCAGTTGGTCCAGTTGGTCCAGTCGGTCCAGTTGGTCCAGAAGGTCCAGTTGGTACAGTTGGCCCAGTCGGCCCAGTTGGTCCAGTCGGTCCAGTCGGCCCGGTAGGAAGGGTAAACGGTGGTATTGGTGGTAATGTTGGTCCTACAAGATTAGGGTCAAATGCACTAGCTGATAAAGATTCATCGGGATTTAATCCATCTGAATAATTATTATTTGACATAAATTCACCTCCATAAAGCGTTCATTATATAGTAGATGCAAAACCGGAAGAAAATGACACGGACATTTGAATTATTGAAAAGAAATCTTAAACTGCTTGTGCAAGTTAAAAAAGTGGAAAGTTTATTGTATGTATAACATATGATTGATTTGGAAGAGGGTGATTATGTTGAACAAGCAAGGAATTACAATTAGTTTATGTATGATTGTTCGAGATGAGGAAGATACAATCGGTCGATGTTTAGACGCAGTAGAAAAAATCGTTGATGAAATTATTATAGTTGATACAGGTTCCATTGATCGAACGAAAGAAATTGTAGCTCAATATACCTCTAACATATATGACTTTCCATGGATTAATGATTTTGCGGCAGCTAGAAATTTTTCTTTTTCAAAAGCAACGCAAGAATATATATTATGGCTAGATGCTGATGATGTGTTATTAGAAGATGCTCAAGAGGCATTGAAGCTATTAAAAAAAGAATTAGATTCTAATGTGGATGCTGTTTCGATGCCTTATCATCTTGTAATGGATTCTAATGGGAAACCTTTATATTGTACAAAAAGATATCGGCTTGTAAAGCGTGAAAAAGAATTTCAATGGTTTGGAAAGGTGCATGAGTATTTAGCTATTTTTGGTGAGATTTTTAATAGTAATGTTGCGGTTACGCATAAAAAAGAAAAGAAAGTAACGAACCGCAATTTGAAAATTTTTCAGGATGCTGTAGCAGCTGGAGAAGAATTGAGTCCGAGAGATTTGTTTTATTACGCGAATGAATCTATGGATAATCAAAAATATGATGATGCAGTTTTACTTTATAAAACATTTCTTAATCAAGATGAAGGTTGGTATGAAGAGAAAATTTATGCATGTGGTAAATTAGGAGATTGCTATGCAAAGCTTGGAATGTGGGAGAAGGCAGTTGAATCTTGTGTAAAGTCATTTCGGTATGATGTCCCTAGAGGAGAGAATTGTACAAGAATAGGATATATATATATGGATCAACAAAAATACAATGAAGCAATTTTTTGGTTTAAACTTGCAACAGAAGTGACAATGGCAACAGAGAGTCCTTTTCACAGTCCAGCTAGCTACACATGGATTCCCTATTTACAAATGTGTATTTGTTATAGCAAGTTAGGCGAGCAAGATAAAGCTTATTATTACAATGAATTAGCAGCTTCTTATGTTCCGAATAATGCTGCAATTGAATATAACCGCAAATATTTTCGGAGTGTTTTTGATAAACAATATAAATCGTTGTAGGTTGCGTTTTTCTAGAAATGATGTATCACGATTCTAACTCTAATAGATTGGCTATATAGTAAAGTATCGGCAATGTAACCAGTACTGGTTACATCTATAGACTTTAGATGAGATTTATATTTCAAATTCAATTTGCATAAGGAGTGTGTAAAATGAATTCCCCAAAAAATTCTTTATACGAAGAAAAGTCCGGGCATTATTATAATGCAGTGAATCCGAATTTATTAAAGCATATAAAAAAGGAATGGAAAGAAGTTCTTGATATAGGTTGCTCGAGTGGTGCATTGGGAGCTGCCATAAAAGAAAATGGCACACATGTATCAGGAATTGAGGCATTCCGAGAGGCGGCAGAACAAGCAAAAGAAAAACTAGATCATGTTGTTTTAGGCGATATAGAAACAATGGATATGCCGTATGAGGAGGAGCAATTTGATTGCGTTATATTTGGTGACGTATTAGAGCATTTATTTGATCCGTGGGCTGTAATAGAAAAAGTAAAACCATATATAAAGCAAAATGGTGTAATTTTGGCTAGTATACCGAACATTTCTCACATTTCAGTATTAGCTCCCTTACTCGCTGGAAACTGGACGTATACAGAATATGGTCTATTAGATAAAACACATATTCGTTTCTTTACATTTAATGAAATGCTACGAATGTTTTTAAAAGCAGGTTATTCGATTAGTAAAGTAGATCGTGTATATGTTGATCATAAAATGTATGAACCGCTTATCGAGGAGTTATATGGAATTTGTAAAAAATATCGTCTTGGAAGTGGCTTCATGGCTGAGACGGTTGTATTTCAATATATTATTGAAGCAGAAAAATCACAATTATGAGTACGGCAGATAAAACAATATTATTTGTTACGTGTATAAATGATCGAAAAATGTATGCACAATGTGCGCGACATATATTACAATTGCCAGTTCCTCCAGGATATACGATACAGTTTATGCCGATTCGGAATGCGAAAAGTATGACGAGCGGATATAATCAAGCAATTTCGCATCCAGCAAAATATAAAGTGTATATACATCAAGATGTTTTCATTGTAAATGTAGGATTTTTATATGGATTACTTCAATTGTTTCAGGAACATGAGCATCTTGGAATGATCGGTATGGTTGGAGCCCAATATGTTCCTCCAAATGGAACATGGAATGTAGGCAGAGGAGTTGTTGGGAAAGTAATTGGTTATATGAATGATTTATATTATATGGCAAGTCAAGAAAAGCCGTACCATGAGTCAAAAACATTTATGCCTGTAGAATGTATTGATGGATTATTAATGGCAACGCAATACGATATTCCGTGGCGGGAAGACTTGTTTGATGGGTTTGATTTTTATGATGTATCTCAATCATTTGAATTTAGAAAAGCTGGCTATACAGTTGGGGTTCCTGTACAGCGTGATGCGTGGTGCATTCATTATCATATTGATGTGAATATGACCAACTATGAAAAGTACAGAAAGATATTTGTAGAGCACTATATGTCAGATGTAAATCAAGACGAATAGAGGGGCTACAAGATGAAGGATCATACAATATTAGTCGTTGTTTGTATAAATAATGAAGAGCTATTTGAACAATGCGAGAGACAAATACAAAACCTTTTTGTTCCCCCTGGTTATGTCGTACAAATTTTTCCGATACGAGATGCGAAAAGTATGGCAAGTGCATATAACCGAGCACTTTCATATCCCGCGAAGTATAAGGTTTATATACATCAAGATACTTATCTTATTAATCGAGAGATGTTTTATACACTCATTTCTCTTTTTAAAGATAATGAAAAACTTGGTTTAATTGGCGTAGCTGGTGCTCAATTTTTACCGAGCAACGGGATATGGTGGGAAGGAAAAAATTTGGTAGGGAAAGTGATTGAGTACAGAAGACAGAATTATCAATTATTAAATTTGGATCAGCTGTTTTATAAGAATCAATCATTTATGTCAGTTCAGGCAATTGATGGATTATTAATGGCCACACAATATGATATTCCATGGCGAGAAGACTTGTTTCAAGGATTCCACTTTTATGATGTGTCGCAGTCTTTAGAGTTTCAAAAGGCGGGTTATTTAATTGGTATCCCTAATCAAGCAAATTTATGGTGTATTCATTACAACGGGGATGAGTTTGATGCGGATACATATGAGAAGTATCGGAAAGTGTTTGTAGAACATTACAAAGATATACTATCTCCATCATAAGGGAGAGATGCAGGATGAAAGGAATTATTTTAGCAGGTGGAACTGGATCGAGATTATATCCAATAACGAAAGTAACAAATAAACATTTGCTTCCTGTTGGACGTTATCCAATGATATATCATGCGGTATATAAGCTAAAACAATGCGAGATTACAGATATTATGATTATTACAGGTAAAGAGCATATGGGAGATGTTGTTAGTTTTTTAGGAAGCGGTCAAGAGTTTGGCGTGTCCTTTACGTATCGTGTGCAAGATAAGGCTGGGGGAATTGCACAAGCATTAGGGCTTTGTGAGGATTTCGTCGGGAAAGATCGTATGGTAGTTATATTAGGGGATAATATTTTTTCAGATGATATTCGTCCGTACGTTGAAGAGTTTGCAAATCAAAAAGAAGGTGCGAAAGTACTGCTACAATCTGTAGATGATCCGGAGAGATTTGGTGTAGCAAATATTCAAAACCGAAAAATAATTGAAATTGAAGAAAAGCCGAAAGAGCCAAAAAGTTCCTATGCAGTTACAGGAATTTATTTGTATGATTCGAAAGTTTTTTCTTATATAAAAGAATTAAAACCTTCCGCGAGGGGAGAACTTGAAATTACAGATATCAATAATTGGTATTTAAAACGAGGGGTACTTACTTATAATGAAATGAGCGGTTGGTGGACTGATGCAGGAACTCATGGTTCACTTCAAAGGGCGAATACGTTAGCGCAGGATATAAACTTTGGGAAACAGTTTAACGGAGAATAGGTGAGAATATGAAAGTTGTAGAAACAAATTTTACCGACGCGAAATTGTTAGAACCGAGGTTATTTGGAGATGAGCGTGGCTTTTTTACAGAAAGTTATAATAAGAAGGTGCTAGAAATATTAGGGATTACGTATTCGTTTGTACAGGATAATGTCTCTTATTCAGCTAGGTCGGGAACGATTCGGGGATTACACTTTCAAAAGAATCCGAAAGCACAAACGAAACTTATTCAAGTTATGCAAGGAGCAATTTATGACGTTATCGTTGATTTGCGAAAAGATTCATCAACGTTTAAACAGTGGAGAGGATATATTTTAAGCGCGGATAATCACCGGCAACTATTAGTGCCAAAAGGATTTGCACATGGTTTTTGTACACTTGTCCCGCATACTATTGTTATGTATAAAGTAGATGAGTATTATAGTGCCGAACATGACTCAGGGTTACTTTGGGAAGATAAAGAATTAGCAATTCCATGGCCGGTAACGAGTCCTATTTTGTCTGATAAAGATCGAATATTACCGTTACTTCAGGAATGTGAAGATAGCTTTTGAGTAGGAGAGTTGTTATATGAATATATTAGTAACAGGTGGGGCCGGATTTATTGGAAGTAATTTTGTTAATTACATGTTACAAAGATATGAAACATATAAAATTATTAATTTTGACGCATTAACATATAGCGGGAATTTAAATAATGTGAAGTCTCTTCAAGGGCATCCGAATTACTCTTTTGTAAAAGGGGAAATTCAAAATGGAGAGCTGCTAGAGCATGTCATAAAAGAGCGAGACGTCCATGTGATTGTAAATTTCGCAGCTGAATCACATGTGGACCGTAGTATTGAAAATCCGATCCCTTTTTATGATACAAATGTAATTGGGACAGTCACCTTATTAGAATTAGTAAAAAAATATCCACATATCAAACTCGTGCAAGTATCAACAGATGAGGTGTACGGCTCTTTAGGGAAGACAGGGCGATTTACCGAGGAAACCCCGTTAGCTCCAAATAGTCCATACTCTTCAAGCAAGGCGAGCGCCGACATGATAGCTTTATCTTATTATAAAACATATCAATTACCAGTTATAGTAACGCGTTGCTCCAATAACTATGGGCCGTATCAATATCCTGAAAAGTTAATTCCGTTAATGGTTACGAATGCGCTGGAAGGAAAAAAACTACCGTTATATGGCGATGGA
This sequence comes from Bacillus sp. N5-665, assembly GCF_022637375.2. Lineage (NCBI taxonomy): Bacteria > Bacillati > Bacillota > Bacilli > Caryophanales > Bacillaceae > Bacillus > Bacillus sp. N5-665. Next base: position 4,321,861 of record NZ_CP093325.1, on the reverse strand, counting down.
TTAAATGTAAGAGATTGGTTACATGTAACGGATCATTGTAGTGCGATTGACGTTGTTCTGCATAAGGGACGTATAGGAGAAGTATATAATATAGGTGGAAATAATGAAAAAACGAATATAGATGTTGTGGAACAAATTATCTCTCTCTTAGGAAAAACGAAAGAAGATATTGCGTATATTACAGATCGTTTAGGTCATGATCGTCGTTATGCGATTGATGCACAAAAGATGAAGAATGAGCTCGGTTGGGAACCGCAGTATACGTTTGAACAGGGGCTAAAAGAAACGGTGGAATGGTATGAACATCATATAGAATGGTGGAAACCACTAAAAGAAAAATAAGGGGCATATAAATGAAAGAACGGATTATCATAACGGGAGCAAATGGTCAATTGGGAAAGCAACTACAAGAAGAGTTAAATCCTGAAGAATATGACATATATCCATTTGATAAAAAGTTACTAGATATAACAAATATATCCCGAATGCAGCAAGTGGTACAAGAGATAAGGCCACATATAATTATTCATTGTGCAGCGTATACGAAGGTTGATCATGCTGAGAAAGAACAAGACCTTGCTTATGTAATAAATGCAATAGGAGCTCGCAATGTAGCGGTTGCTTCACAATTAGTAGGGGCAAAGTTAGTTTATATTAGTACCGATTATGTATTTCAAGGTGACAGACCAGATGGCTATCATGAGTTTCATAATCCATCACCGATAAATGTATACGGGGCTTCTAAGTATGCGGGAGAGCAGTTTGTCAAAGAGTTACATAATAAATATTTTATCGTTCGAACATCGTGGTTATATGGTAAGTATGGAAACAATTTTGTGAAAACGATGATGCGGTTAGGAAAAGAAAGAGCAGAATTATCTGTTGTAGCGGATCAAATTGGTTCTCCTACTTATGTGGCGGATTTAAATGTGATGATTAATAAGCTCATTCACACTTCTTTATACGGTACGTATCATGTATCAAATAGAGGCTCATGTTCTTGGTTTGAATTTGCAAAAAAAATATTCTCGGATGCAAATATGAAAGTGAATGTATTACCTGTTTCAACCGAAGAATTTGGAGCGGCGGCAGCGAGACCGAAATATTCTGTTTTCCAACATAACATGCTACGATTAAATGGTTTTTCACAAATGCCTTCTTGGGAAGAAGGATTAGAGCGGTTTTTTATAGAAACAAAAAGTCATTAACAAAATTTAAGTTAATGACTTTTTTGTTTGCCTTTAAGAGGTTTTATGGTACTATAATTATAGTATCAGGTACTAATAACAAGTATAAGTAATTCTGGGAGGATATATCATGGAACTATTACAAGGGAAAACATTTGTTGTTATGGGCGTTGCGAACCAAAGAAGTATTGCGTGGGGAATTGCTCGCTCTTTGCATAATGCAGGTGCAAAATTAATATTCACATATGCAGGAGAACGTTTAGAAAGAAACGTTCGTGAATTAGCGGACACATTAGAAGGACAAGAATCACTTGTATTACCTTGTGATGTAACAAATGATGAAGAACTTACAGCTTGCTTTGAAACAATCAAGCAAGAGGTTGGTACAATTCACGGTGTTGCACACTGTATTGCTTTTGCAAATCGTGATGATTTAAAAGGTGAATTTGTAGATACTTCTCGCGATGGATTTTTACTTGCACAAAATATTAGTGCATTCTCTTTAACAGCTGTAGCAAGAGAAGCGAAGAAAGTAATGACAGAAGGCGGAAATATTTTAACGTTAACATACCTTGGCGGCGAGCGCGTTGTGAAAAACTATAACGTTATGGGTGTTGCGAAAGCTTCATTAGAGGCGAGTGTAAAATATTTAGCTAACGATTTAGGCCAACATGGCATTCGCGTTAACGCTATTTCTGCAGGACCAATTCGTACGTTATCTGCAAAAGGTGTAGGCGACTTTAACTCAATCTTAAGAGAAATTGAGGAGCGCGCACCACTTCGTCGTACAACAACTCCAGAAGAAGTTGGGGATACAGCAGTATTCTTATTCAGTGATTTAGCACGCGGCGTAACAGGAGAAAACATTCACGTTGATTCAGGGTATCATATCCTAGGATAAATATAATTTTAATTTTTAAAGGACAATCTCTAAATGTTGAGATTGTCCTTTTTATTTGTTCTTAGAAAGAATGATTTTTAACGAAAGTTCTTACCACGTTATGAATATAACTATAATAGTACACGATTTATTCAGCTACGTATGGAAGTGGGAGGGACGAGTGTGAAGAATAAAAATAAAAGTTCAACAGTTGGAAAACCGTTGTTATATATTGCGCAAGTAAGTATGGAACTTGCTGCACCGAAAATAAAAAGGATTATCTTAACAAACTTTGAAAATGAGGATCGAAAAGAGCGAAGTAATAGAAACGAAAATGCTGTAAGTAGTGCTGTGGAAGAAGTAATAGAACAACAAGAAGAGCAACAAGAAGAACAAGTAGAAGAAAAAATAGAAGAAGAGGAACAAGTACAAGAACAGCAAGAGCCAGTTAGAACTGTTCCGTATAATAAATCATTTAAGGATATGAATAATGATGAGAAAATTCATTTCTTATTAAACCGTCCTCATTACATTCCGAAAGTAAGGTGCAGAATAAAAACGGCTACAGTTTCTTATATTGGATCAATCATATCGTATCGTAATGGCATTGTATCCATTATGCCGCAAAATAGTATGAGAGATATTAAGTTGTCTATAGATGATATCCAATCGATTAGTATGGCCGGCTTTTAAATATGTAAAGGTGGTAGAAATCTTCTACCACCCCAATAGTTTTTTAGTTTACTTCACTTATTAGATAGAAACGTCGCGTAAGCACTGAATCGCACAGAAGCAGCTTAAATCAACAGTAAGACAAGTGTTAGTCGATACTAATCTTGCATTTGGTACAGCTAAAAACGTACAAATTGGATCATTATCAGGTGGTACAGGAGAAGTATCACCTAATACTACAGTTAATACACGTAATACAGCACAGCTATCATCATCTACACTTTCCACACGGAAAATTGGAGATCGGCAGCTTGAAAGGCTTGCAGTTGGTGCAAATGCTTCAAAAGGTTCTCCAGTTTTTGTGTATAAAATAAAAGGGCGTGTATTTGCTACTGAAGCACTATTGTGTGCTCCTAAAAATGGAATTTCACAACCAGATCCACACGTTGTTGTAGAACAATCTTGTAATTCATTGATGAATTTTACAACGTCAACTACACAATGAGAAGAGCCATGGTGTTTATTTTCGTTACAACTCATTAATGTCACTCCTTATCTTCTTGTTTGTATTTACATTAATAAGATATTGGAGTCGAGGAGATTTGGTCACAATCTCAAGAGCTTTTTTTTTAAATAGGCGAAAGAAGATAAGGGAAGGTGGAATCATGCTGTTTACAAGTTGGCTTTTATTTTTCATTTTCGCGTTAGCTGCTTTTAGGCTCACCCGTTTAATTGTTTATGATAAAATTACAGCTTTTTTGCGAAGACCGTTTATTGATGAATTAGAGATTACAGAGCCGGATGGAAGTGTATCAACTTTTACAAAAGTAAAAGGTAAAGGATTAAGAAAATGGATTGGAGAATTATTAAGCTGTTATTGGTGTACAGGTGTATGGGTTAGTGCTTTTTTATTAGTTTTATATAATTGGATTCCTATCGTTGCAGAGCCGTTACTTGCATTATTAGCTATTGCAGGAGCAGCAGCAATCATTGAAACGATTACAGGATACTTTATAGGAGAATAATATATTTTCATAATACGAGAAAAAGCGGAGTTTAAAAGAATGAGGGAACGGAAATAAAAAGTTGTTCATATAGTAAATAGACAGAATTGACAGTAGAGGAGATGTTTGCTGTGAGTAATAGTCCAAGGCAAAATTCATATGACCTGCAGCAATGGTATCATATACAGCAACAACACCAAGCACAACAACAGGCATACCAAGAACAATTACAACAACAAGGATTTGTGAAGAAAAAGGGATGTAATTGCGGGAAAAAGAAGAACACAATAAAACATTATGAAGAATGAAACACTCATATTACTGTGAGTGTTTTTTATTATAAATATAAAAAGCGGTATTTCTAAGGAAGAAATACCGCTTTTTACTAGCTAATTTGTGCAACTGTTAATGCTGCAGCACGGATGTCTACAGTTCCAATTAACTCAACTGGTACAATTTGAATTAAATCGCCAGGGTTTAAGTTAATCAGAATAACACCACTGGATACGTCTACTTCACCAGTACCAATAACGTTAGAACGAACTGCTGTACCTGATCCAGGAATAATGTTAGCTGGCGTACCTAATGATAAGAAGAAACGACCAGCTTCTGGTGCAACAGGTGAGTTATCAAGACTAATTGTTAATGTATAACTGATTTGATAAATACCAGCTCGTAGAATTCGAATGCCATCTCCGACACTTACTGTATCATTTATTACAGGAACAGTAATATTTGGGTTTGGACTTACGCTAGGTAATAGTAATGGTGTGAATAATGAAGCGAACTGAGGGGCAGAAGCGTTGAAAGCAAAACCGAAGGCAGGTAGTGTACTAGCTGGTTTCGCCTCACAATCGATTTTAGTAAATTCGCAATCAGAAGAGAACATGTTTTTCACTCCTTTATCTGTTTCTACTTTCAGTTAATGAAAAGGACAGGTTCTATGTTCTAGACAAGTTCCCAATTTTATAAAAAATACATAATAATACCTTTTAAGCATGGATTGGGTGGCAGAAAATTCTGCCACCCAATCCATGCTTAACTCATTATTTAGTTTTAAATCGTAACATCACGTAAGCATTGAATAGCGCAGAAGCAACTTAAATCAACAGTAAGACAAGTGTTGGTCGATATTAATCTTGCATTTGGTACAGCTAAAAAAGTACAAATTGGATCATTATCAGGTGGTACAGGAGAAGTATCACCTAATACTACAGTTAATACACGCAATACAGCACAGTCGTCATCATCTATACTCTCGACACGGAAAATTGGAGATCGGCAGCTAGAAAGGCTTGCAGTTGGTGCAAATGCTTCAAAAGGTTCTCCAGTTTTTGTGTATAAAATAAAAGGGCGTGTATTTGCTACAGATGTACTATTATGTGCTCCTAAAAATGGAACTTCGCAACCAGATCCACAGGTTGTGGTTGCACATTCCTGTAATTCATGTATAAAACGAACGACATTTGATACACAGTTGAAATCACAATCGTGATGATGATGATGATGGTCTTCGTTACAATTGCAGCTCATTATGTTCACTCCTTATCGTGAGTTCTGACATACACTATTACAATATGAATGAGATATGGTTGATATTACGTTAATTATCATGACGAAAACAGGTAATTTATATTAGGAGGGATGTACATAATGCAATACAAAAAAAGACATCCTTATTTAGTGGATGTCTTTTCAGATAAATCTTTTCGCGCAGTATATAAAAAACGAGAGATATCTAATTTTTTACCTCTAAAAAATTGAGGAGAGGAAATGTAAAGTTCTTCTTTCGCACGTGTAATTGCGACATAAAGTAGTCGGCGTTCTTCCTCTAAAGCTTCAGAAGTCTCTGTAACACGATCATTTGCATCTTTTAAAGAAGAAGTATGGGGGAGAATACCATCGCTCGCTCCAAGTAAAAAGACGCATGGAAATTCAAGGCCTTTTGCGTTATGAATAGACATAAGCGAAACAGCATTTTTTTCCGGCATTGTTTTTAATGCTTCCATTTCTTTTTGACCTTGAATTGCTTCATCAATAAATTGTAAGTATGCTGGAATATCGGTGAAACGAGTTGCTGACTCCATTAATTCTTCTAACATTTCTTCTTGTATATCTTTATGCATCGTAAAGGAAGAACGATCGTTACTTTGTAAGTACTCTAAATACTTTCCTTTACCATGAATAATTTCTTTTAATGCTTTTTTCGGTTCTAATTCTTTTATAAATTTAATAAAATCGATACGCTCATTTACCTTTTTCACTTGAAAAGGTTTTAAGCTAGGATTTAATAATAAGAAATGAAGAAGAGAAGGGAACCGCCCCTCACCATATTTCCATTGTTCACGTTCAATAAATGAAATACAATCATCACGCCCGATATACATCGTTGGCAATATATTTGAAAGTGATTCTAGTCGAAACGGTTCAATCACCAGTCTTAAATGATCTAATACAGGTTTAATTAAAGAATGTTCATAAAATGATTGACTCGCCCCGTGCTTAATAAACGGGATTTTGTGAATTGTAAGCTGATCAAGTAACGAACGGCTTACAGAATGTGTGCGATACAGTAAACAAAAATCTTTAAAGTTGCGTTCGCCGCTATCTACTTTTTCTTGAATGAGCTGCAAAATTTGATTTGCTTCATCAAGAGTCGTAGCAGGTCTTGCGTAAAAAGGTTGTACACCTTCTTCACGCACAGAATATAGCTCTTTATCAAACCGCTCCTGATTTAGTTTGATAACTTCATTTCCAAGTCCGACGATAAAAGGATTGGATCGATAATTCGTATTAAGTGCGATAATCGTAGTGTTATCAAATTCTTTTGGAAAAGATAAAATAATTTGGTGACTTGCTCCTCGCCAGCCATATATCGCCTGATCGTCATCACCTGCGATAAATAAATTATTTCTTGGCGTGGCTAACAATTTTACAATTTCATATTGTGCATACGATGTATCTTGGAACTCATCTACTTCAATATAGTGGAACCGTTGTTGTAATTGGGTAAGCAAAGGAACGTTATTTTCTAACATATAATATGTTTCTAATAAGATGTCATCGAAATCAATATAATTATATCGTTGTTTTACTTCTTCAAAACGCTCGTATACTTCTTTAAACTCTTGTTCAACGGGTGTTTTTGCTTTTACATCTTTCGGACGATTCAATTTGTTTTTCTCAAGTGAAATCATAGCGAGCATTGTTTCAGCATCATAATCGTCTTTTAGACGCAATTCTTTCAAGATTTTCTTTATCATAATTTGTTTATGTTTTTCGTTTGCTAAAATTTGCTGATTATATCCTTGACTACGAAGCAATTTTAAAAAGACAGAGTGGAATGTACCAGCAACAACGTAGCTACTTGTAGCACGATTCATACCTGGTAAATTTGCTACACGGTTTCGGATTTCTTCAGCTGCTTTTTGTGTAAATGTAAGCAATAAAATATTTCGTGGATGAACTTGTTTTACATTTACTAAATAACCTACGCGGGTTGTTAAAACAGATGTTTTCCCGCTTCCGGCACCAGCTAATGTAAGAACAGGGCCTTCTGTCGTACGTACGGCCTCTAATTGTTTTTCATTTAAAAAAACATTTTGTTGTTCGAGAGCGCGAAAATACGCCGCATCTGCATCTTCTTCCATAATTAAATGGGTAGATGTTTTTGGAATATGGTATGTTGCACGCGGAATATCAGCGTGCGTTAATGATTTTTGTGAAAATTTTTCTTGTGTCATATATTCACCTTCAAAACTATAGCATCAACATTTAACTTTAGCGGAAGAAAAAGAAAATAGCAATGTAAAAAACAGGAGGGGATACCTCCTGTTTTCAAATTACAATTCTTTTATCATAACGATGTGAGGAATATTTGCTTCCATGAATACATCAGAATTCGTTACATATCCAAGTTTCTTATAGAAATCTTCAGCATGTGTTTGGGCATGCAACTTTAATTTTGGTAGCGAGTTTTCATTCGCATACGCTTCAAGTGCATCCATAACAATTTTTCCAATGCCTTTTTTACGATGGGAAGCTAGTACGCAAATACGTTCCATTTTTCCTATTCCATCCAGTATGCGAAAACGACCAGCACCAACTGGAACATCATTATCATATATAACAACGTGTGTTGAAGTTTCTTCAAACTCATCATACTCTTCGTCAGCAGAAACTTGTTGTTCATTTACAAATACTTGTTTACGTACAGAGAATGCATCTCTTAGTTGTTCGTCCGTTTGTACGATCTGTGCGTGCAAATTAGTTGTTCCCCTTTCCAAGGTGGAATGTTTCGTATACAGTCCACGTTCCGTTTTCTAATTGATATAGAAGATGGAAGCGATCAATTGGTTGTTCATAATAGAAATCTTTCATACGTAATCGACCTAATACATCAGCATGCTCTGCATCTGATAAGCCTTGTCCGATTGTTAAATGAGGTACGAAAGCGTACTCGCGTTCTTGTATAAAGAATTCGCTATGCATTTCCTCATTTAAGAAAGTAAGTTCAGGTGTTTTTTCTACTTTAAAATAAAGAACATTATTAACAGGTGCGAATGAACCAACTTTTCCGACATGAAGGGTGAAAGGGTTCGTTTTACTTGCGATTGTATGTAACTCTTTTACAATCGATTCTAATTGTTCATCTTGCGTCTCAAAGGGTGTTTTCAATGTAATATGTGGCGGAACTAATGCGTAGTGCGGATCATAACGTTTACGCAATCCGTTCGCTTTATCTTGAATCATTTTAGATGGAAAAATTACAATGCCTAATTTCATGTTCCAATTCCTCCCTTTGTAAGTCTAGTTAGATTTTGAGAAAATAAATCTCTTAATCTATTATATCAAATTATTCTGAATACTGCTCTCTATTATTTCATTGATAGAATATGAGAGAAAGCTTTCGGTAAATCAGTTTGCCAATATTTCCACGTGTGGTTACCTTCAAACTCCTCGTAATGCGTGATGAAATTTCTACCTGTCAGAAGCGTATTGAGCTCACGGTTCGGTTGTACAAAATCAGAAACTTGTCCATCAGTGCGTTTTACAGCTGTTTCTTCTGTCCCAATGACATGATAAAGGTCTAGCGCCTCCGGATTTTTGAAGTCTTTTGCTAAGCTCATCACTGTTTCATCCACAAATGGTGATTGCATAACGACTTTACCGAATGTATGCGGATACATAAGTGCAGTCATGAAGGAAACTGTCCCGCCAAGAGAATCACCAATTAACACACGACCTTTTCCCATTTGGTAAGTTGGATAATTTTCATCGATATATGGTGCAAGTTCATGAGCAAGGAAACGAATATAAGCAGCGTTTTTCACTTCATTTGGGAAATATTTTTCTTTACGATCGTGTACATTTTTATATGGAATACCGACAATAATTGTACGGTCAATTTCTTCAGTTTCACGAAGGCGCTCAAGTACACGGTGCGCTTTACCAAGCTGAAAATAATCTCTACCATCTTGTGCAATTACAACTGTATGTTTGTGCAGTGGTGTGTAATTTACCGGTAAGTAAACGAGAAGTGTAACATCTTCTTGAAGTGATGCGCTATAAAATGAAATTTCTTCAATTCTCCCTATTGTTTGATTCATGTGGATCCCCCTAAATAAAAATTTACTGTAATGATTGTAAGAGCGACGCTTGTAGTGAAAAAGAAAGAAATATTCACTAATAGGTGCTTTCGTTTCTATTTTACCATAATGGTACGAAGAATCTAAAAAATTAGTATTTAAGTTGTGAAAGAAAACGGATATAATGAAGTGGGATTTTTGACAGGTGAGAGGGGAGACTGAATTTGAAACAAGAAAGATCAATCGCACTACCATTAGCAATTTCCATTATAGCCATTTCATTCGCAGCAGTTTTTGTAAAGATGTCCTCAGCACCATCTTCAATATTAAGTATGTATCGATTATGGATTATCGTGCTTATTATGCTGCCTATCGTTTGGAAAAAACGGAAAGAGTTTAGTAAGATTCAAATAAAAGATTGGGGATTTTTAATTGGATCTGGTTTTTTTTTAGCGCTTCATTTTCTTTTATGGTTTGAATCTTTAAAGCATACGACAGTTGCTAGTTCGACGATTATTTTAGCGCTTCAACCAATCGTATCTTTAGTTGGAGGTTTTTTCTTATTTAAAGAAAGAACAACATACTCAGCCATTGCTACAATGGGAATAGCGATACTAGGCGTAATGTGTATTGGGTGGGGAGATTTAGGGTTAAGTGAACAAGCAATTTATGGAGATATATTATCCTTTTTAAGTGTAATAGCGGTTGTTGGTTATTTATTTATCGGGCAAACGACAGTAAAGAAAGTATCACACTGGATTTACAGCTTTACAGTCTTTGCATTCGCAGGTATTTTTATGGGGATTTATAATATAGTATTGCAAGTGCCTTTTACAGGTTATACGAAGTGGGACTGGACCGTTTTTCTTTTACTTGCAGTTGTGCCAACAGTGTCACACGTCATTAATAATTGGTTATTAAACTACGTAAATGCAACAACAATTTCAATGAGTATTTTAGGAGAACCAGTTGGAGCATCTATATTAGCGTTCTTTTTACTAGGTGAAAGACTAAATGCCATGCAAATTATCGGTAGCATGCTCGTATTGTTTGGTGTATCTGTTTTCTTACTACAGCAACAAAAACGAATAGCAAAAAATGTAGTGAACGAACCGGCTTATACACAGGAAATATAATGTTAGAGGAGAAAAGAGAAGTTGTGATACTTCTCTTTTTGTTTTATAGAAATTTAGTTGAAGGAGGGGGAGTTTAGTGGAATTTCCATCAAAAAAAGATGTATGGTTATACCCGATTTTTTTCGTTGTCATTGGAGCGTGTTTTGCCCCCATATTTGTAGGAAGAGAATATTTTCTTTTATTTTTTACACTTCCGTTAGCAATATTATTTATGTGGAGTTGGTTTTCGACAAAATACATCGTCGGAGAAGAAACAATTACAATTAGATCAGGTCTCGTTAAAAAACGCATATTTATACAAGATATAAAACAAATTTCAAATACGAAAAATCCAATAGCTGCTCATGCATTGTCATTTGATCGACTTGAAATTGTTTACGGCGCACATAAAACAGAGATTATTTCTCCTAAAGATAAAGACCAATTCATCAATCTTGTTACAAGTAAAAATTCACACATTGAAATTAAGTAAAAGAGTGGCTAGAAAGCCACTCTTTTACTTTGGATTTGTCATATAAGGTTGTACATGAATAATACATAAGTCACGGAACTTTCCTTCAGCAGTTGTGACAATTATGACTGCTCTTCCGGCACTTTTTCCAGTAATCGTTACTGTATCACCTTTTGGATACATTGTGATAACATCAGCATTCATATTTGTCCAAATAAGTTCTTTATTCGTTGCTTGCACTGGCAAAACGGAAGCTGATAAATCAGTGCTTTGTCCAGTTCTTACTTTCAACTTATTTTTTTCCATATGAACACCAATGACTGAAATAACAGAAGGAGCGATTGAAATTTTAGGTGGATTAGGTTGTACGTTCAAACAAGACGCAGAAGTATTTGTAATAGGTGAAAATTTTCGTGTTTGTTGTTGCTGGAAAGCTGCTAACATGTTGGAGTCCCCTTTCTGTATAAGTGCTGATAGTACTACTATAAAGGAGTAGTGTTATGTTTAATTTAACGAAACATAAAGAAATTGTTAAATTCGAGTAGAAGATTGTCGAACTTTCATAAAAAGAAAGCTCTGCTGATATGATAACAGCAGAGCTTTCTTTTATAGATTATGACTATGTTGTTTTTCGAAATCCTCAAATTGCTCTTCAATTTCTTTTGAAGCTTGTGTTAGTAAACTAACAATTACGATTACTAGTAAACTAATAGTGAAACCAGGAATCATTTCATATAAGAATTCTTTTAAGAATTTAAACTGAGTCCATATAATAACAGTAGCGGCACCAGAAATCATGCCAGCAAGTGCGCCCCACTTCGTCATACGTTTCCAATATAAGCTTAATAAAATAGCAGGTCCGAATGAAGAACCAAATCCAGCCCAAGCGTATCCAACAAGAGCTAAAATCGTATCATTTTGTTTAAACGCTAATGCGCACCCAACTAATGCAATAACAAGTACAGCCATACGACCGACAAATACAAGTTCTTTATCAGAAGCAGAACGTTTAAAGAATGTACGATATAAATCTTCTGTTATAGCACTAGAAGTAACGAGTAACTGAGATGAAATTGTACTCATAACCGCTGCTAAAATAGCTGCTAATAAAAATCCAGTAATAAGTGGATGGAATAAAATAGTGCCAAGTTCAACGAAAATCGTTTCTGGATCAGAAAGTTTTAAACCTGCTTTTGAATAGTATGCAATACCGATAAGGCCAGTAAACATAGCTCCGACAACAGAGAAAATCATCCAGCTCATACCAATACGTCGTGCGCTTTTAATTTCTTTTACAGAAGAAATCGCCATAAAGCGTACGATAATATGTGGTTGTCCAACATAACCAAGGCCCCATGCGAATAATGAAATAATTCCTAATACAGAAGTACCTTTAAAAATATCTAATAATGCTGGATCGATAGATTTAATTGTTTCAAATGCTGGACCAAGTCCATTTACGTGCATAATTGTTACGACTGGAACAAGAATAAGAGCGACTACCATAATGATTCCTTGCACGAAGTCTGTCCAACTTACAGCTAAAAATCCACCAAATAATGTGTAAGCTACGACAACTCCACCAACGATAAGAAGACCAACATGGTAATTGAGTCCAAATGAATTTTCAAATAATACAGCGCCAGAGACAAATCCTGAAGCTACATAAAACGTGAAAAATATCATAATAACAAGTCCAGATACTAGGCGTAGCATATGGGATTTGTCGTGGAAACGGTGTTCCAAAAATTCTGGGATAGTAATAGAGTTGTTTGCAATTTCAGAGTAGGTACGTAAGCGAGGAGCGACATAGATCCAGTTTGCGTATGCGCCTAATGTTAGGCCGATCGCAATCCAACTACTACTTAATCCAACGCTAAACATTGCACCGGGTAAGCCCATTAAAAGCCAACCACTCATATCAGCTGCTCCAGCACTTAATGCTGTTACTGCGGGGCCTAGTGTACGCCCGCCAAGCATATAATCTGTTAAGTTGGACGTTCGTTTATAGGCGAAATAGCCAATTACTAACATCCCGAGCATGTAAATAGAGATAGAAGTTAAAGTTAACATCTGCGTACTCATGTAGTTCCCCTTCCTTTTGTCATGTCTTTTGATGCGTTATGCATATTTATAATCTATCATGATTATTCTGAAAAATCCATACAGAAATACGAATTTTCAGAAATGTAAGCGTTTTTTGCCATCATTTTATTTTTTTAATATATAATATTCATACAAAAAACCTTATTTTTAATAGAGTATTTATTATATTTACATAAAAAGAGGTTGTTTTGTCAATATAATATTGAAAGGAAAGAAAAATAATTTTTTTTGAAAAGTATTGACTTGTGAAAAAAGTCAGGTCTATAATGAGTGCAACTTAAAAAAATGCAAGCGTTGATGAAGAAGAGTACACATGATGAACATGTCAGAGAGCTGATGGTTGGTGCGAATCAGTATGGGATTGATGTGGAATGGGCTTCGGAGCTTCCAAACCGAAACGAAAGAAGTAGGCTTTGGCGACATGATCTCATCGATACAAGAGACACGTATTGTTTTTGATACGGTAAAGTGCGTTACATTCGTAACGAATTAAGGTGGCACCACGGGAGTACCCGTCCTTTCTATAGGATGAGTACTCCCTTTTTGTGTACAAAAAATTAAATAAATGAAATCGTTGAAGTAAGAAGAGTACGTATATTGGAGACGTTACAGAGAGCCGGGGATAGGTGGGAGCCCGGTGCGGTGCTATATACGGAATGGGCTTACGAGAGGTATGCTGAACAATTATTTTCAGTAGGCAACCCGGGTTCCGCCGTTACAAGGATAAGGTATATATTTTGTACCTGAACAAAGCGGGATGCTTTTGCGTCCAACATGAGGTGGTACCACGGTAAATTTATCGTCCTCTACATATTTTCGATATGTAGGGGACTTTTTTATTTTTCAGATTGAGGTGAAAGGCATGATGACAAAAGAGGAATTTATGAAGAAAAAAGAACAGGGAAGAGCATTTTTAGTAATCTCTGAAGAAGAAGGAGATAGCATTACGCCAATTTCTTTATATAGACGTATGAAAGGAAAGAAAAAGTTTTTATTAGAAAGTTCGCAGCTTCATCAAGATAAAGGACGCTATTCTTACTTAGGATGTAATCCATATGGTGAAGTGAAAAGTGTTGGTACGGAAGTAGAACGAACGATTTACGGCCAAACAGAAAAGTTGCAAGGTAACGTACTACAAGTGTTAGAAGAAGAAATCGCGTCAGCTCAAGTAGACAGTCCATTCCCGTTTTGCGGAGGAGCAGTTGGTTATATTGGTTATGACGTCATTCGGCAATATGAAAACATTGGAGAAGATTTACACGATCCATTGAATATTCCGGAAGTACACCTTTTACTGTACCGTGAGTTTATCGTGTATGACCACTTACGCCAAAAATTATCATTTGTATATGTATGCAGGGAAGATGATGCAGCTTCTTATGAAGAAGTATATGAAAGATTGCAAGTATACAAAGAGGAAGTGTTACAAGGAGAAGAAGCAGAAGTAACTGAAATAAGATCAACATTATCATTCACTTCTTCTATAACAGAAAAAGAATTTTGCACGATGGTAGAAACGGCGAAAGAATACATTGGGGCCGGGGACATATTCCAAGTCGTATTATCTCAGCGTTTGCAAAGTGAATGTATCGGTGATCCATTCGCGTTATACCGAAAACTTCGAATTGCCAATCCGTCACCATATATGTTCTATATCGATTTTCAAGATTATGTTGTACTCGGTTCTTCGCCGGAAAGCTTGTTATCAGTTAGAGAAGATAAGGTGATGACGAATCCAATTGCGGGTACGAGGCCGAGAGGGAAAACGAAGGAGCAAGATGCGGAAATTGAAAAAGAACTGTTAGAAGATGAGAAAGAACGAGCGGAGCACATGATGCTTGTAGATCTTGGGCGAAATGATATTGGCAGAGTAAGTGAAATTGGATCCGTGACGATAGATAAATATATGAAAGTAGAAAAATACTCCCACGTTATGCACATTGTATCTGAAGTTTACGGAACATTGCGAAAACAAATGAGTGGATTTGATGCATTAGCGTATTGCCTACCAGCAGGAACAGTGTCGGGAGCTCCGAAAATTAGAGCGATGGAAATTATAAATGAGCTAGAGAATGAAAAAAGAAATGTATACGCCGGTGCAGTGGGGTATGTTAGTTTTTCTGGAAATCTTGATATGGCACTCGCCATTCGAACGATGGTCGTAAAGGATGAAAAAGCATACGTTCAGGCAGGAGCGGGAATTGTTTATGATTCAGACCCAGTAGCTGAATATGAAGAAACGTTAAATAAAGCGAGAGCACTATTGGAGGTAATGAAATGATTGTACTAATTGATAATTATGATTCATTCACATATAACTTGTATCAACTGTTAGGTGAATACGAAGAAGATATTGTAGTCGTAAGAAATGATCAAATAACGATAGAACAGCTAGAAGGGATGAATCCTACAGGAATTGTGCTTTCACCAGGACCAGGAAAACCAGAGGATGCTGGCATTTGTATCGAAGTGATTCGTCATTTTTATAAGAACGTTCCCATATTAGGTATTTGCCTTGGTCATCAAGCAATTATATCAGCATTCGGAGGAGACATTGTTAGAGCGGAGCGCATTAAACATGGGAAAACATCTCGTGTGAAACATAACGGAACGTCAATCTTTTCATACGTGACACAGCCGCTAACAGCGATGCGCTACCATTCTCTTGTTGCAGCACAAACGAGTTTGCCAGAGTGTTTTGACATACTTGCGACAGCGATGGACGATGGAGAAATTATGGCAGTTCGTCACAATTATTATCCGCTATTCGGACTACAGTTTCATCCGGAATCAATTGCAACAGAAGAAGGCGGAAAGTTAATAAGTGCCTTTTTAACAGAAGTAAAAGAGGAGGAAAGAGTATGAATAACTATCTTCGTAAATTAGTGGAGGGTCAACATTTAACAGAAGAGGAAATGTATAAAGCAGGACTACTTTTATTAAGTGAAAACATATTAGAAAGTGAAATTGCAGCTTTCTTAGTCTTACTGAAAGCGAAAGGTGAAACGGCAGAAGAAATATACGGCCTTGTTCGAGCTCTTCGTGAAAAGGCATTACCGTTTTCGAACCATATACAAGGAGCAATGGATAATTGCGGGACAGGTGGTGACGGTGCCCAAACGTTTAATATTAGTACAACATCGGCATTTGTACTCGCAGGAGCTGGCGTAAAGGTTGCAAAACACGGTAACCGTGCTGTATCCAGTAAAACAGGAAGTGCAGATTTATTAGAAGAACTCGGTGTAAATATTAGCAGTACGCCAAACGAAATTGATTATTTATTAGAGCATGTCGGCATCGCATTTTTATTCGCGCCAGCGATGCACCCAGCATTAAGACGCATTATGAAAATAAGAAAAGAATTGAATGTGCCGACGATTTTTAATTTAATTGGTCCTTTAACAAATCCGGTAAATTTAGAAACACAATTTGTCGGCATTTATAAACGAGATATGTTACTACCAGTTGCGCAAGTATTACAGAAACTAGGAAGAAAACAAGCGCTTGTCGTAAACGGAAGTGGATTTTTAGATGAAGCATCATTACAAGGAGAGAATCATGTTGTCATTTTAAAAGATAATGAAATAGTAGAAACGAGTATTGATCCTGAGAAATATGGTTTCTCAATAGTGAAAAACGAAGAGATTAGAGGTGGGGATTCGAAAGAAAATGCAAAGATTACGCTTGGCGTATTAAGTGGAGAAAAGAGTGTTTACCGTGATACTGTTTTATTAAATGCAGGTCTAGCTCTTTTCGCAAATGGAAAAGCAGAAACGATTGAAGAAGGAATTACACTAGCGGTGCATAGTATTGACTCAGGAAAAGCATTAGCCAAACTAAACTTATTAATTGCAGCAAGTAATGAAAAATTAGAAAGGGTGAATTAAAGTGGGGACGATTTTAGATAAAATTGTAGACCAAAAGAAAAAGGAAGTTGCGGCATTATATGAAACATATACACCATTAAAAGAAAATAGAAAGACACATTCACTTGTAGAAGCATTACAGCAGTTTACTGTCATTGCAGAAGTAAAGCGAGCATCACCATCAAAAGGAGATATCAATTTACACGTTGATGTACGAAAACAAGTGAAAACATATGAAGAATGCGGCGCAGGAGCAGTTTCTGTTTTAACAGACGGTCAATTTTTTAAAGGGTCATTTCATGATTTACAAACGGCAAGAGCAGAAAGCAACATTCCGCTTTTATGTAAAGATTTTATAATCGATAAGATTCAAATTGATAGGGCGTATGAAGCTGGCGCAGATATTATTTTACTAATCGTAGCGGCGTTAACGAAAGAGAAGTTAAAAGAACTGTATAGCTACGTACTAGAAAAAGGATTAGAAGCAATTGTTGAAGTTCATGATGAACAGGAATTAGAAATTGCGATCCAATTAAATCCGCACGTTATCGGTATTAACAACCGTAATTTAAAAACATTCGAAGTTGATTTAAGCCAAACAGAACAGCTTGGAAAACGATTAAACGAGGAGAATTTACTTTGGATTAGTGAAAGCGGGATTCATTCAAAAGAAGATATTATTCGCGTCAAACGAGCTGGGTCGAAAGGTGTATTAGTTGGAGAAGCACTTATGACATCATCTTCTATTCTTACCTTTTTTGAAGATTGTAAGGTGAACATATGAAAGTGAAAATTTGCGGTATCACTGATGTTGAAACGGCAAAACGTGCTTGCGAATACGGAGCTGATGCACTCGGATTTGTTTTTGCAGAAAGTAAGCGAAAAATTACTCCAAGGCTAGCGAAAGAAATCATTCAGGAGATTCCAGCAAACGTGTTAAAGGTTGGTGTTTTCGTAAATGAATCAGTAGAAGTGATCCAGGAAATTGCAGATGAGTGTGGGTTAACGCATGTGCAACTACATGGGGATGAAGATAATCATCAAATCAAAAGATTGAATATTCCGTCTATAAAGGCGCTCGGAGTGACTTCGGAGGAAGATATGAAAAACGCTCAAACATATGAAGCGGATTATATATTGTTTGATAGTCCGAAAGAAAAGTTTCACGGGGGAAATGGAAAGAAATTTTCATGGGAGTTACTCGCACATATGTCAAAAGAGTCGCGAGAGAAAACGATATTAGCTGGTGGATTAAACGCTCTTAATATAGAAGAAGCGATTCGAACTATTCAGCCATACATGGTCGATGTAAGTAGCGGAGTGGAGACAGAAGGAAAGAAAGATGTAGAGAAAATAAAACAATTTATTATAAAAGCGAAGGAGTGTTCCAAATGAATTACGCATATCCAGATGAAAAAGGTCACTACGGTATATACGGAGGACGATACGTTCCAGAAACGTTAATGCAATCTGTATTAGAACTAGAAGAAGCATATAAAGAAGCGATGCAAGATGAAGCGTTTCAAAAGGAATTAAATCATTATTTAAAGACATACATCGGAAGAGAAACACCGCTTTATTTCGCTGACAATATGACGAAGTATTGCGGCGGTGCAAAGATTTATTTAAAACGTGAAGATTTGAACCATACAGGAGCTCATAAAATTAACAATACAATTGGTCAGGCACTTCTTGCAGTACGAATGGGCAAGAAAAAAGTTGTCGCTGAAACAGGGGCAGGACAACACGGAGTGGCAACCGCTACTGTATGTGCCCTACTCGGATTAGAATGCGTCATCTTTATGGGAGAAGAAGATGTGAGACGTCAAAAATTAAATGTGTTCCGAATGGAATTACTCGGAGCGAAAGTAGAAAGCGTAGCCGCAGGTAGCGGTACATTAAAAGATGCGGTAAACGAGGCGCTTCGCTACTGGGTTTCACACGTACATGATACGCACTACATTATGGGATCCGTTCTTGGACCGCATCCATTCCCGCAAATTGTTCGTGATTTTCAAAGTGTAATTGGGAAAGAAACGAAAAAACAATATGAAGCGTTAGAAGGAAAGTTACCGGAAGCAGTCGTTGCATGTATTGGTGGTGGGAGTAATGCGATGGGTATGTTTTATCCGTTCGTACACGATGAAGAAGTTGCTCTTTACGGCGTAGAAGCAGCTGGAAAAGGCGTTCATACAGAAAAGCATGCAGCTACTTTAACGAAAGGAAGCGTTGGCGTTTTACACGGATCGATGATGTATCTTCTGCAAAATGAAGAAGGACAAATTCAAGAAGCTCACTCTATTTCAGCAGGACTCGATTACCCGGGTGTTGGGCCAGAACATAGCTTGCTAAAAGATATTGGCCGCGTTTCTTATCATTCGATTACAGATGATGAAGCGTTAGAAGCATTTCAATTATTAACGAAAAAAGAAGGGATTATTCCGGCGTTAGAAAGCTCACATGCTGTCGCATACGCATTAAAATTAGCGCCGCAAATGAAGAAAGACGAAGGACTTGTCATTTGTTTATCTGGTCGCGGGGATAAAGATGTAGAGAGTATAAAACGTTATATGGAAGAGGTGTAAAAAATGGGAGTAGAAAAAATAAAAGCAGCGTTTGAAAATGGTAAGAAAGCATTTATTCCGTACGTAATGGGCGGAGATGGTGGCCTTGAAAAATTAAAAGAAAGAATTTGTTTTCTAGATGAAGCAGGAGCGAGCATCGTTGAAATCGGCATCCCGTTTTCAGATCCAGTCGCAGACGGTCCAACGATTCAAAGAGCAGGGAAACGAGCGCTAGATAGCGGTGTAACATTAAAAGGCATTTTTCAAGCATTAATAGAGGTAAGGAAAGAAGTACAAATTCCGTTTGTACTCATGACATATTTAAATCCAGTACTCGCATTCGGAAAAGAACGATTCATCGAAAACTGTATAGAAGCAGGTGTAGACGGCATCATCGTTCCAGACTTACCGTATGAAGAACAAAATATTATTGCCCCGTTACTTCGAGAGGCAAACATTGCGATAATTCCACTCGTTACAGTAACGAGCCCAATTGAGCGAATCGAAAAAATTACGAGTGAATCAGAAGGATTCGTCTACGCTGTTACAGTAGCGGGCGTAACAGGAGTACGTCAAAACTTTAAAGATGAGATTCATAGTTACTTAGAAAAAGTAAAATCACATACGCATTTACCGGTAGTGGCAGGGTTTGGTATTTCAACGAAGGAACATGTAGAAGAAATGATTACAATATGTGACGGAGTTGTCGTTGGAAGTAAGGTCATTGAGCTGTTAGAAAATGAAAAACGCGAAGAAATATGTGAGTTAATACAGGCAGTAAAACAAAAAGAAGAGGCGTGAGTCTCTTCTTTTTGTTTTGTGTAATAAATGTTAAAATATACAGAAAATACATATAAATTAGAGGGTGAAAAAGCATGCTAAGACGAAAACTACTATATCTTCTTTTAACCGTACCACTATACGCTTGGCTCATTAGCATGACGAAAATAGAGTTGATGGCTCTATTTTTAGGATATGTATTCATCTTTTCCAACTTAACTCGCATTCAAGAGCAATCTATTTTAGAAATATGTATATTTTCGATTAGTATAGAACTATTTAGTATCGTTTCAATTGTATTATTAAATGAATTATTCCGATGGATCCATGCATTTGAATTAATGAAATTTGGTAACGTTGTATTGCAAGTAATATGTGCTTATCTTGTGCTTGTTGTGTTAGACAAAATAGTCGGACAGCAGACGGTTTTTCAGGATAATAGAAAATGGGAGTGAAAAGGAGCCGTTTGGCTTCTTTTTTACAACTGTTGTAAAAACAATTGAAAAATATGACATCTGTTATATAATAGTTAAAAATTGTATTTTTAATGAAAAGAGATGATAACATGGCCATATTGTTGGCACTTATCCCAATTATGATGATTTTCATTTGTTTATTTTTATTTAAACAAACGTCATTAAGGTCCTCTTTAATTGCTTACGTTGTGTCTGTTGGAATCGTTTTACTCTCGCCAACGTTTCAACTAGGGATAAGTGAAACTGTGCACGCAACGATTAAAGGTTGGTTAATTTGTTTTATTGTCGGGTACGTTTTGTTTTTCGGTATTTTTTTATTTCACCTCATGAACAAAATGGGGTACATCGATCAAGTAGCACGTTTTCTAGAAGAAGTGACGCACGATCGTTTATTACAAATGCTCCTTATGTGTTTTGGTATTTGTCCGCTAATCGAATCAGTAAGTGGATTCGGAATTGGCTTCATGGTTGCAGCACCTATCTTTCTTTCATTGGGCTATAAACCGTTTCAGGCTGTACTGCTTTCATTTATCGGTTTACTAGCTAGTTCGTGGGGCGCAATGGCAACTGGTACGATTATCGGTTCGCAGCTAATAAATATGCCGCTTACAACACTTGGTACAAATACGGCACTACTAAGTATTCCGATGTTTGCTTATTTCGTCATTCTTTCTTTACACGTTGTTGGTGGCTGGCGGGCCGTAATTGAAAAGTGGAAAGAAGGATTCGGTTTCTTTCTATTATTTTCTCTCGGAATCTATCTTTCTAACGCATACGTAAGTGTTGAACTAGCAGGTATATTAAGTTCTATCGTTACAATTACATTTGGCTTTCTTATCATTAAATTAAAAGGAAAAAGTGAGCAAAATTTAATAACAGAACATGCTGCAGCAACGGAGAGAGAAGTATCTATTATAAAAATTATTAGCCCTTATATATTCTTAACTGTTTGTATTTTGCTTTCTCGCCTTGTACCAGCATTACATGATGTATTCAGATCATATGCCGTTCTTGATTTGAAATCATACTCTTACAAGCTAGAGCTACTATATTCACCAGGATTTTGGCTCGGTATGACATGCTTATTTACTATTATCTTCTTCCGTATTCCATCTCATATTATTAAACAATCACTCTCGCAAACGATAAAACAATGGATTCCTTTTGCGATTACAACGACGATGTTTATCGCCATTTCAGAACTAATGGGTGCATCTGGCATGCATGCATTACTGGCAAAAACAGCTGGTGAAACATTTGGAACGTTTTTCGTTTTCGTTGCCCCATTTATCGGCGGAATCGGTGGCTTTTTAACAGGTAGTAACGCCGGATCAAATGCGATGTTTATAAAACTACAAATGCAAACTGCGCAAAACGTAGCGCTTCCGTGGCAATATGTCACAACACTGCAAAACACCGCATCGTCAGTAGCGACAATCGCTTGCCCGTCACGGATTACACTAGGGGCGTATTTATGTAACATTCCTTATCGTGAAAATGAATTGTTAAAGAAGACGACGCTAATGATCTTTGGTGCAATTTTGCTAGTAGTGGTAGAGGTTATTGTTTGGTATATGTTGAGAAATTAAAAATCCTCCTAACATAGGAGGATTTTCTTTATGATTGGATAATGTTTTAAATATGAAAAGCTTCTACTAAATGAATAGGAGATGAAATGTATGCCCCTAAAAAACTACGGCGTGTTAAAAGGTACCGTTATACAATCAAAGATTGGAAAAGGGAAAACACCTCATTATCAAGTTCATTTACAAGGCGAAGCAGAAGTAGATTATCGTATTGCAATTAACGTAAAGTCGCAAAGTTACCCGTCAGAAGTTTTATATTTTGCGAGCGACAATATTCGGTCAGAGGCGATTCATATTTTACCGACATTACCATTTGGTTTTACAGAAATAAAAAACAATGAACCGAAAGTAGCTTTAGACTACGTAAGAGGTAATGTATTTGATTCGAAACAAATGATTCCTTTACCTGCTGAAAAAGCAGGAGTGGATAATGATTTAAATGAAAAAATAGAACGTTATATAAAACGAGCAATAGAAGAAAAAGCAATTATTTACGCGTTTGGTGAAAGATGGGGACCAGAAGAAAATACACCCGATTCTTACTTTCATTTCGAACCAGGAAACGGGATACATGATATTCACATGAATCAAGGAAATGTAGAGAAATGGAAAGGTGATAATGGTATATGGCAAGACGGAGGAATACTCATTCATTTTGAAAAGGAAGAAAAATGGATTGGTATCTTTCTTGCCTTCCAATCGCAGTCATGGTGTACCGATGAAGAGGGACATGCTCGTGTTCCGGTTGAACATTGTGATTATAAAGGAAATAATTGATAAGAGAAGGGCGTTCACAACGAACGCCCTTCTCTTATTTTATAAAACCCAAAACTAACAAGTGTAGAAATACAAGAGAACAGCAATGCTACACTAGAAAATGCAATGAGATACATATTATACTTCATCATTTTTCCAATGAGCTGGTTACTGTCGTACTGAAATAGTCCTGCGATTATGTTGAATAAAAATAAAAAGATAAACATGACGATAACACCGTCTATTGATCCTTTAATATCTGGTTTACTTAAAGCGATATGTGCAGAAATACAAATGGCGATAAATAAAAATAGCCAAAAGGAAGGATTCAATAAATTGCTTATTGTAAATAAGCTTTTCAATAATACAAACGTCGATAAAAGCATGTTTTGAACCATTTCTATATTAATAGAAGTAGAAGCGATTGTTTTTTCGAGAGTTGTATTAAATAAGAAATATGAATTTGGTACGAAATAGCGCATTAAAAGGATTAACGCAGTAATACCGGAAATAATAGGACCGATTCCAATGAAGAAGTTCCCAATTCGTTGATATACACTTTTTTGATTGTATTGATGTTGTACGTAGCCTAAAGCACCTTGACTTGTATCCGTTGGGAAAAACTGCGTTGCTACAATTTTATGACGAAATAGTACACACATAATGGCATGTCCAAGTTCATGAATAGGAACACCGATCCACGCCGTTAAAAGGAATCCTTTTCTTCCGAAAGCTCTCGACCAATACATGCGTGTGAGAGATTCTAAATAGCCTAATAGAAATCCAATTACAATGATAACGCCAATTAAAGAAAATAATTGGATTATGCTTGTAAGGAGTATTTGAAAAATTGAGTTTACCAATTCCATTGCCAGTCATCCAATCTATTAAAAATGTTATTTGTTCTGTTTCATAATAGCATTATTTTTCAAGATTGCTAGCACATATATTTCTTTTGAAAGAAGGATTTCATAATCTTTTTCTTGTAGTCATGTTTTATGTCCCAAGTCATATATTGAACTTGTAACACCCTATATGGTATTTACTTAAGGAGGGATGAGAGAATGGAATGTCCGGCGTGTCAGACGGAAAATGCAGCAGAGGCAAAGTTTTGCGGGAATTGTGGACATTCGTTGACGGAGGAAGCAGTAGCGAGTGGTGCACAAGAAAAAGGTGAGCAACAAGCACGCGTAGCACCAGCAAAGGAAACTCGACAAAATGAAACAGTAGAGCAAGCGAAGCGGTTTGCAAGTGGCTATTTTCAGTTCTTTAAACATGCTTTCAAAGCACCGACAGCGATTATGAAAAGCGGCAAGGTTGAAGTACGAAATGGAATTGTAAGTCTTGTTCTTATTTGTTTTTTAGGGGCATGTATTTTTTATAGAATGATGAGTGCTGGGGCAGCAGTTACGAGAACGTTAGTGCCAGATGTTTCTACTCTTACATTTTTTGGAGAAGCTGTAACGGTCTTTTTCTTTTTATTGATTTTAACTTCGTTTGTCGGATTTATTATTTTTGTAAGTGGTAAGATGATGAAATCTTCTTTTTCATTTCTTGAAGTATTTGGCGTATGGGGAACGATAGCAACGCCGGCTATCGCTATATTAGTTCTTACTTTTCTTTTTAGTTTTCTATTAATTTTTTTCTTACCGATATTATTATCTATAGCTACAACTTATATAGGGATTAGTGTAACTGTTGCCATATTAAAATTAGACAACGGCGGATTAGATCTTGTTTACACTCTTATTATCGCAAATGTTTTAATTGGAATCGCAACGTTCATTGTACTTTGGTCTTACATTAGCACGATAATTCAAACCATTACTCAGGGATTAACTGGCCTCTAAAGAAAAGGTGGTTGAATGGATGAATGTATGTACAAAGTGTGGGAATCAGCTTGAAGACGGTGTGCAATTTTGTCAAAGCTGCGGTCAGAAGAGGGAAAACCTTGTGGTAAAGAAGAAAATGAGCAGCGGTACAAAAGTTGGCATTATACTTTTAGCACTACTTGCTGTAGTGATTGTGGGACTGTATTTGTACGGATCATCGTATTATAAGCAGGCGGCACAAGTAGATCGAATGATTACTATTGTACAAGAGAGAGACGGGGAGAAGTTAGCTGAAATCGTCACGGCAGATGATCCATCAGTTATTGTAACGAGAGAGAGTTTAATGCCACTTTTTTCGTATATAAAAGAAAACCCATCTTACGTGGATGAATTGAAAGAACATTTGAGGATAGGTGAAAAACAGAGGGATGGAATTGAAAAAGCAGATTTTTCGTTAACGAAAGACGGAAAGTATTTCTTTATCTTTGATCGGTATAAATTGAAAGCGAAGACGTATTATACGACGGTGCTTACAAATGAAAAAGGTACATCTTTAAAAATGAACGGAAAAGAAATTGATAAGTCTGATGACAAAAAGTTTGAGAAGCAATATGGCCCGTTTCTTCCAGGGGCTCAAGTGTTTCAAGCAGAATATAAAAATGACTATGTAAAACTATCACGTGAAGAAAAGGTTGTACTTATGAAACAAGGTCAAAATAACGTAACGATAGATTTAACGTTGCAAGGGCAATATATTACAGTGCAAACGAATGCACCTGGTGCAACATTGTATGTGAATCAAAAACCAGTTACAGCGCTGGCTGGGGAAGAAATTACGTGGGGACCGGTAGCAACTGATGGAAGTACGACGATTTATTTAGAACGAAATGGAGAAAATGGAAGGGAAACGACGAAGGTAGAAACGGTAACGGCACTTCCGTCTTATAACCTTCCATTCCAAAAGAAAAGTACAGAAAAAACAGTTGTTTACAATTTTACCCCGCCTACGACTCGGTATGTATATAATGGTTTCATCTTCCCTGATAGTGATATTCGAAAATTAACGAGTACGGACTTAACATATTTATCGAAAGAACAATTGAAAATAGCGAGAAACGAAATATACGCAAGACATGGACATATGTTTCAAACGAAAGATATGCAAGAGTATTTTTCAAAACAGTCTTGGTATAGAGAAAATCCGTATTTTACAGGAAAGCTAACAGATATTGAAACTTATAATGTTGAATTGATCAGATCAAGAGAATAAACACGTGAAAAAGGTACAGTGCATAACTGTACCTTTTATGGTTATTTATCTGAACCAGGATCCCTTGAGAAAAAGATGTGAAAGAGAAATGTGACTTTACTTGATCCTCCTGATGTACTAGCTTGTATATGGGATAATGGACCAGACGTTAGAGCTGCCTCGGAATGGGGTGGTACGACTATTTTGAGCGCACGATCTGATTCTGGTGAGGCAGTAACGGTTATTGTATCATCAGAAAAGTTCATAATTTTAACAGAACCGACTGGAAAGATGGACTTGCCAGCATGTGATGCTGAAGCAAATTGGGTAGCTTTCCAAATATCTTGCGCAAACGTATCATCGTTAGATAACCAAGCACGAGCACTATATATTGTTGCATTAATGGAAAATTCTTGGTCAAGTGAGAGGGCGGGTTTCGGTTCTTGCGGTTCATCTGGAAGCTGGGCGAGAAGGCCGGCGCACATGTATGTTTCACCTACTTTCAATAGTAACTGTTATAGCATATTAAACATGTTGTTTATAAGACACGACGGCTACCTATTAAGGCATAGGTTTGTGCACCAAATTTGAAGATGAAATGCTCTTTCTTTACAATGGAAGTAGGTGTTATTTCTGAAAAATATGGAAATCGTAAAGAGGTATGTAAAAAAGAAGGAGTGGTAAAGTGAACTATGTCATTATTGGCGGAGATGCAGCTGGTATGAGTGCAGCTATGCAAATTGTTAGAAGTGATGAAAATGCAAATGTTGTAACGTTAGAAAAAGGTGAAATTTATTCGTACGCTCAGTGTGGATTACCGTATGTCATTAGTGGTGCTATCGCTTCAACGGAAAAATTAATCGCGCGTAATGTAAAGACGTTTCGTGATAAATACGGAATTGATGCGAAAGTGCGTCATGAAGTAACGAAAGTAGATACGGAAAAGAAAATGGTGTACGCAGAGCATACGGAGACGAAAGAGGTTTTTGAATTTCCGTACGATCGTTTATTAATTGCGACTGGAGTGCGTCCTGTTATGCCAGAATGGGAAGGCCGAGATTTGCAAGGCGTTCATCTTTTAAAAACAATTCCTGATGCTGAGCGTATATTAAAAACGCTAGAAACGAATAAAGTTGAGGATGTAACGATTATTGGCGGTGGTGCGATTGGACTGGAGATGGCAGAAACATTCGTCGAACTTGGTAAGAAAGTAAGAATGATTGAGAGAAATGATCATATCGGTACGATTTATGATGCAGATATGGCTGAATATATACATAAAGAAGCAGATAAACATCATATTGAAATTTTAACGAATGAAAATGTAAAAGCGTTTAAAGGAAATGAAAGAGTGGAACAAATTGAAACGGATAAAGGGACGTATAAAGCAGATCTTGTTCTAGTATCGGTTGGAGTGAAGCCAAATACTGATTTTCTTGAAGGAACAAATATACGTACAAATCATAAAGGAGCAATT
The DNA here is from genome assembly GCF_022637375.2 of Bacillus sp. N5-665. Lineage (NCBI taxonomy): Bacteria > Bacillati > Bacillota > Bacilli > Caryophanales > Bacillaceae > Bacillus > Bacillus sp. N5-665. The sequence goes on along the minus strand of NZ_CP093325.1, from coordinate 4,294,251 downwards.
GAAGTAAATGCATATATGCAAACGAATGTGCAGGACGTATATGCAGCTGGTGATTGCGCAACACATTACCACGTTATAAAGGAAATTCATGATCATATCCCGCTCGGAACGACTGCTAATAAACAAGGCCGACTCGCTGGACTGAATATGCTTGATAAACGAAGAGCCTTCAAAGGAACGTTAGGAACAGGTATTATTAAATTTATGGATTTGACGCTCGCAAGAACAGGCTTAAATGAAAAAGAAGCGAAAGGGCTAAACATCCCGTATAAGACGGTTCATGTAGATTCAACAAATATGGCCGGTTATTATCCAAGTGCTAGGCCACTTCACTTGAAATTACTATATCGGTCGGACACAAAACAATTATTGGGCGGACAAGTAATTGGAGAAGAAGGTGTAGATAAGCGAATTGACGTAATCGCAATGGCGCTTTTCAATAAAATGAGCATTCACGAGTTAGAAGATGTCGACTTAAGTTACGCACCGCCATATAACAGTGTTTGGGATCCAATTCAGCAAGCGGCAAGGAGAGCAGAATAGCACTTTTTAAGTGCTATTTTTTTTGCAAAGGTAGGTAAACTTTTTTAGCGAATAATAAAGAGGGAGAAACAGTTACATATAGGGAAGGGGATATTAAAAATGTTTGTAACACTTCAAACAGTTCAAGAATCAGAAAAAGAAATATTACGTAATTTGTACGCACTATATCTTCATGACCTCTCTACATTCACTCCTAATATAAAGATTGGGGCAAATGGATTTTTTGAATACGAAGATTTACACATGTTTTGGGAAAATGACGGAATCACTCCGTATTTTATAAAAGCTGAAAATAGTATTGTAGGATTTTTATTATTGTTGGAACGCCCGTTTTTGAAGAAGGAAAACGACTTTGGCATAAATGACATTTTCATATTGAATCAGTACAAAGGAAAAGGAATCGGTAAACAAGTTATTGAGAATGTACTAAAAGAGAAACGAGGACAATATTTCGTTATCGAACTTGTGAAAAATGTACCAGCTGTTTCTTTTTGGAAGAAAGTATATAGGGGGCTAAACATCGAATTTGATGAAAAAACAAAGTTAATCGATGATGAAGAATGTCTCGTTCAAACGTTTAAAATATAATAAAATCGGTGCCCCTAGTAGATTACTTTGAAATTTAACTTTATCCCACTATTTGCGGGCAGTAAGAGCCCGATTAGTGAGGGGTGATAATCAGTGGGGGATGAAGAAAACCTCCACTAATTAAAGTTTCACTTTATTTCGAATATACCGTTCACCCTTGAAAACATAGTGCTTATCGCTTATATTTTCATATAGTATTTATTTTTAAATAAAGCAATGGACGAACCAGGGGGTACAGTATGGCAATTAATATGAAAACAATCGAAGAATGGATTGCTGAATCAAATGCAAGACAAGAAGAAGACTTTGGAAACGTTGTAGAAGAGATGAAAGAAGTATGCATCGGACTTGATAATGCGACATTAATTTATACGAAAAATGTATTTTGTTTCGGTAAGAAAGTAGAAGTATTGTTCTTCTTCCAAGATCATGTCGTGATTGGACAAGAAAAAGATGAATATGTTGAAATCGAAAAATTAAAGTATGAAGCAATTACACATAGCAACTTAAAAACAAATGACAAAAATACAACGTTAGAATTAAAGTTTGCTAATGGACAATCTATCAATTTAGATAGTTTAAATGATAACTACGGTACGAAAAATTGGTTATTCGCGAGACAAATTAAGAGTATTTTTAAATTAATCTAGTAAAAAAGCACGCCGTCCACCGGCGTGCTTCTAATTACGCAAATCCCCTTTTAACCAATTCCGCGCTCGATACGCCCCAACAGGAATTTGAATGAGAGACGTTTCAGTTCCAGTATCTATCCCGTATAACTGATCACATGAATTTGTATCAAAACTTAGTAATGGATGCCCGCCCATCCCCATCGCGGTCGCGGCGAAAACGAGTTTATGAACGAGTATACCAGCTTCCATTTGGTGAATACGGTATCCTCTATAGCCTAATGCACGTGTATAGTAATCTTTCTTTCCGACTACATGTAGGCAAAGCGGTACTTGAAAAAGATTTACGTTATCCATCGTCATACTGGATTGAAGGGGATAACGAAGGTCTCCATATCGAAGTGGCTGTATGGAATGATTTTTGCTGTTATAAGAATAAGCGCCGTTTTCTATATCTTTTACGTTATAAAAACATCCATATAAGGAGACGCGCGCATTTTCATTTACATACTGACCATCAAGGTCGTTGTAATAAGGGAAGGCGAGGCTCGCTTCTTGTAGTAAAGTAGCGAGCCCTGCTGCATCCCATTTCGTTAAAGTGAAGTCAGCATCAGGGGAATACCGTTCTTTACAAAGTTGTAAGAAATCATACGATAACCGTTCTACTTGCGGCAACTGTACAGCGTACGCATGATGTTGATAGTGCTCTTCATGATGTAGTGTGTGGAAGTTTGTTGTCGATTCGATCATAGAAGCTTCATTTATTTTTGTTAGCATAGGATGTTTATATACTTGCTTTGATCGAACAAAATATTCGTGTGCTAACGGCGGAATTTGCTGTAACAACTCATGAGAAGTAACTGTTTTATTTTCACGGTAATCATTGTGAAACCAATTAGTTTGCGGTTCTGTACTTAAAGGAACAACAGCATATACGCTTTCCTCGCCTTCTGACAATCCGAGTAAATGATTGATTGCACGGTCTAGAAATTGAAAATATACGCCATTTGTGTAGCCGAATTGTTTGGCACACGCAAGTAATTGTCCGATGAGAACACCACTATCTAAGCCTTGAAGACGGTATGAAAAGTTATTGTATTTAAAGAAGTTTTTCCAAAACATAGTGGATACGAATGCAGCACCAAAACAAGACTGTATGTTACAACGATTCCCGAGTGCTTCCGAAAGATAAGAATCGAAATTTCCTTCCCGAAGTAAGATAAGTCGGTGATGCGCAGCGTCGTAATGGTAAATACCGTCTGGATAATCATCAATCTTTAAATATATATACAATTCATTTGGATACAAAGCACCACCTGAAGGGATAGATCTTCGGAATAAAGTTTTCTCGCTATTTAGCTGACATAACTGTGTTAAACCGAATGAGTACCAAAGGTAATGACCAATTTCCTTCAAAGTTGGTGTAGTAGAAGAGTTAGGTAAAGATAATGGTATTTCTAAAGGGAGAGGGATAACAGGTACATTTCGATATAATTTATAAGGAAGCGGTGCATCTTCCCAGTCCACTTCATGGTTCGGCATAATTTCGTCTATAGAAAAATGGAGATGATGTAAAAAAGTATCCAGCTGCATAGAATCCCCTCCTTTACTATGGAAACGGATGCGGATGTGGATTTAATTGTTCATTCGTTAAAGGCTCAGCGCTATATCCAAGTGTCATCGGTACTGTATATACTCTATCTAGTCCTGTAACCCGAGTAAGATGGTGACCGAACGTCATCGGGAGCATGCCTGGAATAATGACTTTTACACAATGTAATCCGTTTTTTTCTATAAGAGGTACTGTTTGATCTACAACGATTACTTCAAGTCCAGACTGCTGCAGACGGTTTAAAAGTTGATGAAGATCGGATGTTAAATCTAAATCAACTGATTGTAACCCGTTCATTTCTTGGAACGATTGCACCGGGGCATCGTCACGTAAAAGAAAATGAAGACGTTCTTCTGCTTCTTTTAATCCGTACAGCATACTATGGTCTTCCATTTTATTAACGAGATAAGGATCGTGTAAGCAGTTTTCGTAATGCTCTCTTTTTTGTTCGAGTTCATCGTCTGCTATTAGTAACATGCCTGCTATTTCATGGATGGCACTCTTTAAAGCGCGGACAGGGTCTAAATGAGAGCCTCCCGCACAAACAACGTTCATTCCATTTTCACGCGTATTTTTCGCAATTACCCATAAGCTTGGGATACCGTGTTCCATCGTTGCGTTAAAAACATGTAACTCATACCCAGTAATCGTGTACAGCCGCTGAATCATTAATTGTAATTCCGTATCATTTGCTGAACTAAGATCAAGACGAGGGAGAGGTAATTCTGTATACCAAGTGAGCAAAAAGGCGTCACGCTCTACAATTTCTAAAATGCCATGAAAAATTGCTTCTTCTAAACTACCACCAATGGCACATCCATTTGATGTTTCATACACGAAAGCATCACGATGACCGAGGCTATAATAAGCAATTGATTCAGGAACTAAAATCGGCCGGTTTTGTAATAAAGAATATCCCCATACCCAGTTTTGTTCGTAGTCAGGATCAAATGGCTTAAACGGAAAACTATCACGATTATAATGTTCATTTGTATGTACACCGAGAGAGAGGGGGTTCAGTGCATGATCCTCTAACTCACGAAAACTGCCGTGTACATTCGTCTTTTTTCCTCGAGGTGACATACCACAATATCGTTCTAAACCTTCTAAAATAGCAGTTGCTTCACTCATTGCAAATGAATGAGTTCGGCCTGCAACACCTTCATTTCCAAACATTAATGGCATGTTTATAATAACGTCAGCAAATGGTAATAAAGAATGCTGCATTTTTCCGTTCAACATACCGACCCGATAATCTAAATAATCTCTCGTTAAAAATGTGTTTAGTTCATGAATGGAACGACAGCGATACGTTGCATCACTTGTTTTTAAGCTCGGTTGTAATGAAATCGTTGCTGCATCTGCCGTATCATCAGGCAAATTGCTACATACAGGGCAGAGCGGATCTGGAAGAAAAGAATGCCGCGTACATTGCAGTGTTTGTAAGTTTAGTAAAATGAGTTCATTTTCTAAAGAGGAATGGTTATGAGTTAATATTTTCTCTGTTTCTGCACGAATAAGATGGCACATTTGTAACATGCCATTTTGGGTGGCACGTACATCACGCCTCGTTACATTATCTGTCTTTAATGCATATTTCCGCTGTAGTTCCCACATTTCTTGTTGATCAAAGCCAGCGATAAACCGGCGCCCATCAGAGCAGTGGGAACAACCAGTTGCAGGGGGATGAATGTAAGGACCGATAACACCTTCACCAAATGAAGTAAACCCGCGTAACCATGGAATATGATTCGACCGAAAAATTAGCTCGGCATCATGATGAATAGCAGAAGGAGAGCCATCATGTAATACGAGAGCGAGATGAATATTTTCAGGGAGTTCTTCTGTAAGGCTATGTTGGCGAATGATAGAATATTGATTGCATAGTTGATCGTGTACATAGTTTGCCAGAAGGCCATCTCCTATAAGCAATATATTTTGAGTCATAGACTGTCCTCCTTTGCAATTAATACACCGTACACACCATCTAAGTTTTCTTTCAAAAATGATTCAATGGCTAAATCAAACACGAATGGATAAAAATTATGTTCTTCTAAATGTTGCAAGGCAAGCTGCACAGATTGCACACCTGGAACTTCTTCTTCCGCTTGTATTTCCACTCTAAAAGAATCCGTGTCATATAAAATAATAGAGGATTCAGGCAAGATATTAGCTCTGTAAGGAGTCTCTTCATTTTGAATATGAAGAAGTGATAGTTGTAGTGCGTTTCGTAACGCTAACGTCATATTAATATTAGATGCACCGTACCAGCGATCATTTATACCGACCCAAACGACAGGGAAGCTGAGAATCTCTTCGCTTACTGCTATTTTAGGTGTTTCATGAATTGTAGAGAGAGCATCGTAATAAAATCTACAATGTTTATCATGAATTTCAGTTAAATCAATCGTCGTAATTTCTTCCAGCATATGTGACTGCCGCTCATACAATTTATTATTTAAATGTTGTTGTAGCGCCCGGTATACACCTTCTGTCATCGTTTCTCCAGCGCCAATACCGATATCATTATGTTCAGGAATAAGGCGGTGCATAATTTCCGCTACATATGTTTCAATTCCTGTTAAACCAGCTTCTCGGCGCGCTTCATTATGAGTTAAACCACCACAAGTCATAAGAGGCAGGAGGGAAGCAGGACCATCTGATAGTGGAGTAGCTACTTGAATATGGCATTGTGATAACGGTAATTGATATGAATCTTGTTCATCCCATACATGGAATAAACCAGCTTCTTTAGAAGTTAATGAGTCGAAAAAGCGGAATAAATCAGTTGAGGTATGTTGGTTGGATCGATGCTCAAGTTGTTCAGAAAGATTTTCTATCGTATCAATTGTAAAACTTTCATCAGTTGCGAGAGGATGTTTTATAAAAGGATGCCATGCTCCTTCGAGTGTTTCGTAATTTAATAAAAAGAATTGTGGTTCTTTTTCTCGGTAAGAATCATCAGCGACATGCTTAAGTAATTCAAATACGATTATATTTGCTAACATTGCAGATGGAAGTGGTGAAAATGATGCTGATGAATGTTCATTTTGTAAAGTTGTTTCATGTAGCCGATGCCATACGGATTCCCAGCATTCTTCACGATTAGCTGTTACGATAGGGCCGGCTATACCAAGTGCTGATAAACAGACGGCAGGTATGAAGTTCTTTCCTACTTCTCTACAAATCGTGTGAACTGCTCTTAGGCCTTCAATATCTCCATTTTGAGAAACATACAAAATCCAGTCGAAAGGCTCGAAAACTTCATGCAGGGGACGATCAATTGTCGTATCTATTTCCTCAACAAGGACATGATCATCCACTTCATGTGCAAGTTCTATTAGCTCATGAATGCGATCGTAATTTGTTTCCTCATAATCTGTAACAAGGTAATGAAAGGTAGGTAATCCTGATTCTAATAAAGAAGAAACTAAGGAAGTAAGCATATCTCCAGAACCAATTATAAGGACGTTTGCCGCGCGATACGTTTCGAATTTTAGAGCGCCTGAATGAGAATCAGCTTCTAAAAATTCAATTTGTGAAGCGTATCTATCAAGTAATGCGCTATTTAATTCATGAGGTGCATCTTGACTTACATCCCGAACGAAACCATTTTCATATAAAATCTCTCCAATTTCAAATACACGATTTTGATAGGGGAGAGGGAGACCATCGGTTATTTCTGCTAAAGAATAATTCCCGTTAAACATTGGCATTAATTTTTCAATCCAGTTGTAAATTCCATCACCGTCCATACGAAATGAACTGGCATTATTTCGAAAATAGACACCCCCGTTTGAGTCGGGGAGGAAAAAAGTATCCTTATTTGCTTTAAGTTTTGCATCAATTGGAAGGTTATTCATTTTAATCCTCCTTACGTTTTAGGCATACATTATTAGCTTATGTTATGAAATTTGTCCCGTATGAATGCAATAAAAAAAGGCTGTAGAATAATTTATTCTACAGCCTTTAATAGATTATTAATCTATCAACCTTCTAATAATAATGATTTTGGATCTTCAAGCATATCTTTAACAGCAACAAGGAAGCTAACTGCTTCTTTACCATCAACAATGCGGTGATCGTAAGATAAAGCGATGTACATCATTGGACGGTTTTCCATACGTTCTGCATCAATTGCAACTGGACGTACTTGGATTTTGTGCATTCCTAAAATACCAACTTGTGGGCTGTTTAGGATCGGTGTTGACATTAGAGAACCGAACACACCCCCGTTTGTAATTGTGAATGTACCACCTTGTAGTTCTTTTAATGAAAGTTTGTTGTCACGTGCTTTCATACCTAAATTACGAATTTCACTTTCGATTTCAGCGAAGTTTAATTGGTTAGCATCGCGTACAACTGGAACAACTAATCCATCTGGAGCTGCTACTGCAATACCGATATCATAGAATTTTTTAATGATAAGCTCGTCGCCTTGAATTTCAGCATTTAATAATGGGAATTGTTTTAATGCTGCAACAACTGCTTTTGTGAAGAATGACATGAAACCAAGACGTACATCATGTTTTTTCTCGAAAGCATCTTTACGCTCTTTACGTAATTCCATGATTGCAGTCATATCAACTTCGTTAAATGTTGTTAACATTGCAGATGTTTGTTGAACTTCTACAAGGCGTTTTGCAATTGTTTGACGGCGGCGGGACATTTTCACGCGCTCAACTGGTTTTTCGAATTCCGTTTTTGCAACTGGAGCAGGAGCTGGACTTTTTGGAGCAGCTGGTGCTTCTTTTGGTGCGGCAGCATGAGCTTGTACATCGTGTGGTCTCACACGTCCAAGTGGATCTGTGCTACGTACGTCGTTTAAGTCGATACCTAATTCACGAGCCATTTTTCTAGCAGCTGGTGATGCGATAGGACGGTTCGTATTCGGTAAACCTTGTAAAGTTGTAGTTTGCTCAGCATTTGGTGCCGCAGCTTTCGGTGCTTCAGTTGTTTCTTGTTTTGGCTGTTCAGCAGCCGGTGCAGGTGTACTTACTGCAACTGGTGCTCCGTTTGCATCTAAAATTGCGATAGTTGCACCAACTTCAACTGTATCCCCAGGTTCGCCTAGTAACTTCGATACAATACCTGAATCTTCTGCAATGATTTCTACATTGACTTTATCAGTTTCAAGCTCAACAACGCTGCCACCTTTCTCAACTTTGTCGCCTACGTTGATAAGCCATTGTGAGATAGTTCCTTCAGTAATAGATTCTGCAAGCTCAGGTACTTTAATTTCGATCATTTTAAATGTCCTCCCCTTATTTGCCTAACGGTGTGTTTTTTCTTCTTTTGTCTTCGGTAATCTCCATTTGTTAGCCTGCCCCCCGGGCAAAATATCTGTCCGGGGAGCAAGCTAGAAACCTTCATTGTTACTTTCAGTTGCTGAAAACTTCAATTTCTTGTTTATCTTGACGGAAGTTATACTTTACATCTAAAGCGTGTGCAACAATTAGTTCTTGCTCAGCTTTGTGAGCGAATGGATCGCCACCAGATGGGCTAGAGCGATCTGGGCGTCCAATGTAACCTGTTTTCACTTTATCTCCAGCAAGTTCGAACAGAATTGGAGCCATGTAATGCCATGCACCCATATTACGAGGTTCTTCTTGAACCCAAATAATTTCTTCTAAGTTTTTAAAGCGTTTAATAATAGATTGAACTTTCTCAGCAGGGAATGGGTACAGCTGTTCAATACGAACGACATGAACTTCATCTAAGTTATACTCATGTTTACCAGACTCAATTTCTGCTGCTAAGTCAATCGCCATTTTACCTGTGCTTAAAACAAGACGTTTTACTTTAGTTGGTTTTGTACCAAGGTTTTCTTGTTCTAGAGCAGGTTGGAAACGTCCTTCGCTTAACTGACTAGCAGTTGAAAGCGTAAGTGGGTGACGTAATAAACTCTTTGGCGTCATTAATACTAATGGTCGAACAGCTTCTGTTCCTAAGATAGATGCTTGACGACGTAAAATATGGAAGTATTGTGCCGCGCTCGTTAAGTTTGCAACTGTCCAGTTATTCTCAGCAGCTAACTGTAAGAATCGCTCTGGACGTGCACTAGAATGCTCTGGTCCTTGACCTTCATAACCGTGCGGTAATAGAAGAACTAAACCAGATTTTTGACCCCATTTTGCTCTTCCAGCTGAAACATATTGATCAAATAATGCTTGCGCAGTATTTGAGAAGTCACCATATTGCGCTTCCCACATAACAAGAGTTTCTGGAGCGAATACGTTATAACCATACTCGTAACCAACAACAGCAGCTTCTGATAACGGACTGTTATGAACAGAGAAGGATGCATAAATGTTTGGTAAGCGATGTAATGGTGAATATGTTTCATTTGTATCAGTATCGTGTAATACGATATGACGGTGCGCGAATGTACCACGCTGTGAATCTTGACCAGTTAAACGAATTGGCGTACCTTCTTGTAAAATAGAAGCGAATGCTAATGACTCAGCAAGTGCCCATTCAATTTTACCGTTCTCTTCAAGAGCGTCTTTACGGCGTTCAAGAATTTTCTTCACTTTCGGATATACGTTAAAGCCTTCTGGCCAAGATAGTAGACCTTCATTAATTGCACGAAGTGAGTCAATCTCAACACCAGTATCAATTGGCTGAATGCCTTTTGCAACAACATCTGGCACTTTAACGTGAATTGTTGCAGCGCTCGTATCAGCTGGCGGTACTTGTGCATAGTCAGATTTTAATTGCTCTTGTATAAACTGAGTCATTGTTTCAACCTCATCTGCATTTAGAACACCAGCAGCTTGTAATTGATCTGCATAAATCGCTCTTACAGTTGGGTGATTTTTAATCTTTTTGTACACTTGTGGTTGCGTAACTGCTGGGTCATCCATTTCGTTATGACCGTAGCGGCGGTAACCAATTAAATCGATTAAGAAGTCTTTTTTGAACAATGTACGATATTGAATCGCAAGGTTAGCAGCAGCAAGACAAGCTTCTGGATCATCAGCGTTCACGTGAACAATCGGAATATCGAAACCTTTTGCAAGGTCACTTGAATATTTCGTAGAACGAGAATCATAGCTATCAGTCGTAAAACCAACTGCATTGTTTGCGATAACATGAATTGTTCCGCCTGTTTGGTACGCGTTCAATCTGCTTAAGTTCAACGTTTCAGATACAATACCTTGACCAGGGAATGCAGCATCACCATGAACTAAAATTACGAATGATTTTGAAGTATCTTGTTCTGGAAGACCAGATTTTTTACGATTCTCTTGAGCCGCACGTGCAAAACCTTCTACAACAGGGTTAACGAACTCAAGGTGACTTGGGTTATTTGCTAATGTAACGCGAGTGCTAACTTCTTCGTTACTAACGACTTGTTCTCTACCTAAATGGTATTTCACGTCGCCAGTCCAGCCAGAATTTGCCACTGCGCCTTCTATTTTTGCATGTTTGAACTCAGCAAACATGTGACTATATGGTTTTTCTAATACGTGTGCAAGTACGCTTAGACGACCGCGGTGAGCCATACCAATCATGACATCTTCTACGCCGCCCTTTGCACCTTCTAGAACAATTTCATCTAGAACAGGTACAAGCATATCAACGCCCTCGATAGAGAAACGCTTTTGCCCAACGAATGTTTTATGCAAGAATTGCTCGAAACCTTCAACAGCTGTTAAACGTTTTAAAAGAGCAGTTCGTTTTTTATTTGATAGTGGTTGACGCAATGAATTTGATTCCACCATTTGATGCAACCACGCGCGTTCTTCACTATCTTGTATATGAGAAAATTCATAAGCTAAAGATTTTGTATAAACGTCTTTTAATCTATGAATTACATCAAGTGCAGTGTGAATACCTTCTGGTGCATCTTGCCATACTGTTTTTGCTGGAATCGCTTTCAAGTCAGCATCGCTCAGTTCGTTCATTGCTTTCTCAAGAAGAGATTGTCCATTAGCAGCATCTTCCATCGGATTGATGTGAGCCAACGTATGCCCGAATGAACGAATTTGTTCAACAAGCTGAACGACTTTAAGAATTTTTTCAATGTTCCCTGTGTTTTGAGGAGAAAAATGTGTTGCTGTGTTGTCCCCTGTTACGACATCATCTTGAAACGAAGGAGCTCCAAAAATTTCAAAAAGCTCTTGTAATTCCGGATCAACAGAACCTGCTCCAGTTACGTAAAGATCATACTGCTCAATAACATAACCAAGGTTCGGACCATGGAACTTGGTCCAAGGGTTTGTCGTTGTATTCTTCCTCGTCATTTGTTTAAACCTCCCAATGCATATAATCCTTTTCCTTACAAAAGGTGCATTTTGCTCTTTTCAATAATTGATGAATCAATAATCAATGTAAATGTTTTCTTTACTCTTATGTTATTACAATAATTTACATAATACCAAACACTATTACTTATCTGTTTTGTAAAAAAACATTCACAATAACTTATCACCCAAGTTAATCTTTCATGTTATAAAGTAATTTTACAGAAAAATGGGGTGGATATATTTGGTATACCTACACGAATAACTAAAATTGTTGCATGTAAATATAAGTATAATAATTAGAATGTTTTGATAAAAATGAGTTCGAATTATGTATATTGAAATAATAAGCGCTTTCATTGATATTATACAACAATATAACGGAATATAGTATAAAAAATAAAAAATTATGAATTTATCGTAAACTTTATTTAGATAGTGTTAAATATTGAAAGGAAAGTGAAGGATTTCTACAAAAAAAGTTGCTAAACATAAAAAATGCTTCATAAACAGTTAGTTTCTATAAATATGACGAAAAACACCGTAAAACCAATAACGCATTTCGTGGAATAAAGAGATGAATGAAATATTTTAAAAGGATAAAACAAATAGGGAGATATTAAATTTTAAAAATAGAGAGGAGGAGATATAGTAACGGTTCATTACAGTGTTCCATGTTTCATTTCAAAATAGACGTGCTGAAAATGAAAAAGTTTCTTCTATATAAATAGAACGAAAAATAAACAAAATAAATGTAAAGGAAACTTGACGTAAAGTTTGCTTTACATTTATACTCGATATAAGGGAGGAGGGAGAAATTTCCTTGGAAAATAAAATGGTCGAATACCGAAAAAATTTTGGACTATCTCAAGAAAAATTGGCTGAGAAACTTGGAGTTTCCAGACAAACCATCATTTCAATTGAAAAGGGAAAATACGATCCATCACTTCCGTTAGCATTTGAAATAGCAAAAACATTTCAGACAACGATAGAACATGTATTTATTTATGAAGGAAAAGAAGAGGGGGAATAGGGATGAATTATTCACAAAAGTACTTTGTAATCATGGGAATTATTTTTCTATTCATGAGTGGATTTATGATATTAACAGGTATAATGACGCATTCTGCACCACCAGAAATAACTTATCCATTGCTTGGGATGATGATTATGAGTTTCTGCCTAAGTTACTTACATCCGCAATTTAAAGAAAAAGATGAGCGAATGAAACTCATTCGTTATAAAGGAATGTTCTTCAGCTTTTTTGCGCTAACGGCATATTACCTTCTTTTCTCTTTCGGTTTAAATCTACACGTAATTACACTATCTGCGGTTGAACTATTAAACATACTTATGGCACTTACGATGAGTACAGTTTTTATCTCATTTGTTGTTTTATCGAAAAGATATTAAGATGGAAGAGAGAAAGGAAGATTAACATATGCAAATGATGTATGCTTTTGGCATTGGACTTGTATTATTTTTAGCCGTATTCTTATTTATTCGGAAAGACGTTCAAGGTGGGACGTTAACGAAAAGAGGCTTTTATAAAATGATCGGCTGTTTAGTCGTTATGTTTATAGCGATCATCGTAATGATCGTTTTAATAAATCAGTCACTATAGAATGAACCTTACTTGAGTAAGGTTTTTCTTTTTGGTATAAAATCCGAAAATTACCAAGATATCCATTTACTACATATAATGGATATTATATAATTTAATAAAATGATAGATAGGGAGCATACTATATGAACAAAAAAACTATCTTCTTTTTATTAACATGCCTACTACTTATAGCTAGTATTACTTATATAATATGTAACAAACGAGAACCAGTGCCACCTATGTTAGTATGGGAGGGCCAGGAATACTACGTTACGAATGAACCTGCTAAAGCTGAAGAAGTCGGGCAAAGGCTCGGAGAAGTAACGAAGAAAATCGAAATAAGTAAAAAACCTACTAAAAACAGTGAATCCAACACATTACAAGAAAAAACAGAAGTATTCACAATGATAGAAGAAGAAAAAAATCCTCACTCACCTTTAATCATAAAGGAGCATGATAGTGACGAATATAGAGTAGTAAGACCGATGTTACATGTACTATAAAGTGAAAAGGAGACTCATATGCAGACAGTAACTTCATATCCATGGTCGTTAAGAAAAATGTTTGTTTTTTTCCTTTGCTTCATCCTTCCGCCAATCGGTGCAATTTATATTTTGATGAATAGAGAGGCGCTACAAAAGAGAGACGTCATTTTATATGTATTATTTGCTGCTATTAATATATCGCTTTGGTTATCGCTTATGATCTTTGATCGGAGTATGTGGATGGTAGCAGGGCATTATGTACTTGGAGCAATTGTTATTGTTTTTTCGAATATGAATAATAGATAAGCCAGCAATCTTAAAGTTGCTGGTTTTTATTTTGCTATTTATAATGAAGAAACAAATTTTTAATAGAGAGTAGTGAGCGTTATGAGATGGAAAGAGGGGACGTTTGAAAAAATAGAAACGAATGACTCATATAAATGCTATACTAAAAAATGTTTGTAATGTCAGTTTCATACTATTATATAGTGATGACTTACTAGAAAAGATAAGAGGAGAATGAACGTGAAAAAGATACAAAAATTATTGCTGTTAATGATGGTAATAGGATTAACAGTAGGAGTTTTAGCAGGATGTGCAAATCCGAAAGATACGACAGAAGAATTTTTAACAGCGATACAAAAAGATGATGTTGAAAAGGCTCGTACATTTGTTGAGAGTGACAAGGAATTTAATAAACTAAATGAAAAAACAGATGATGCTGAGGCAAAAGCAATGCTGAGTGCAATTACGAAAAACTTTAAATTTGAAAAGCCAGAAGAAGTATCGAAAAAAGATGACAAAGCAGAAGTGAAAGTGAAAATTACATCTGCAGATCTATCCGTTGCTGTAACAAAAGCAGTGGGAGAAGTTATGCCAATGGCCTTCGCTAGCGCTTTTAGCGAAGACAAAGAGCAATCTGAAAAAGCAATCGAAAAAACAATGACATCAACTATCGTCAAAAACTTAGCAGATAAAGATGCAGCAATGGTAACTCGCGAAGTTACATTGAACTTAAAGAAAAACAAAGATGGCGACTATAAAATCGTTGCAGATGATAACTTGAAAGAAGTATTGTTTGCTAATGCGAAGTCTTTGGAGAAGATGTTTGGCGGGAAGTGATTAGCTTAGATAAAAAAGAGAAACCATATCACGTAGAAGGTTGATATGGTTTCTCTTTTTGTTATGACCCCGGAGAGGCTCGAACTCACGACCTCCACCCTGTCAAGGTGGCGCTCTCCCTGCTGAGCTACGGGACCTTCAAAAATGCGTATGTAATAGCATCTTTAATCGTTATGCTAAAGCAATTATATATAATTAACTGAAATTTTTCAATATTTTTATATTAGATTTTTGAAGGGAAAGTAGTTGGAATGGCGCTAGTCGTGTATTAAGGAATACATAAGAAGATAATGTAATGAAAAGTGAGTTCGAATAAAGTGGTTATATTATTTTTTTCGATACCAATCTAAAGGACCTTCATCACTTAAATCAACAAGAAAAGGGAATAAGAAGTGTAAAGGTAAGCTAATAAGTTCTGGCATAGCGTTCAATGTTTTCTTTGATAGATACTGCTTCCCAAAACAATACGGACAATCTTTTTCAAATGTCACGAGTATCGACCATACATCTTTTATTGTCCACTTCGTTTTACAATATGTACAACGCGCCATAGAGTTCCTCCTCATGTTAAGGTTTCTTCTAGTATATACCATTCTATTGTACGAAAGGCATTTGTATTTGGTGTCATAAAATGTAAGTTGTTTTGTTTTTATGTGGATTTATTTAGTCGTTTATGATCAATTACATATCGTTTCATGTTTTTGCAGGATGATAGATTTTCAGCTTCAATATGCAAATTGGCCAATATATCCTTTTTACAATTTACTTAAAATCATGTATAACAGAGATACAAGATTATTTTATAATTATTCAAGAGTAGAGGGAGAATTATTGTAATGGTAAGGAAAACGTTCAAGATGCGTGTATCTAGAAATAGAACGATTTCGATTAATGGCTCAATTCTTGATGTGGATGTTACACATGATGAGTTTTTACAAGAGTTTGTTGAGTGGGTCGATTCTAAAGGCTGGTCGTTTATGGGGATGACAGATGAGATTACACCCGAGGAAGCTAGTCAAAATTTAATAGATTCATTGATTGATGAGAAGGATAAGAAAGAGTAATTCCTTCTTATTTTTTATTGTATATTTATGTTCTTTATCGTAAAAGTATGATATAGTAAAAAACAGTGAATATTCTTCCAATTTAATACAATTTACATATAGATTGGTAGATTCAGTTTTTAAGCTGTGAGAGTATAGTGAAAAGGGAGAGTCATATGGTAAACTTTAAGAAAATTTTGGCTTTTGTTACTGTTATTTGTTTATTTTTTTTGACACCTATGACGTTACGTGCTGAGACGAATGTTGGAGTGAATCCAGAACAAGTGGCACCACCACCTGCGGAAGGACCAAATGTTTTTAGTCAGTTTGCAGCTACGATTGATGGGAAAACTGGAGATGTTTTGTATAACAAAAACGCACATCATCGTGCATTTCCGGCTAGTATGACGAAAGTGTTAACAGCGATTTTACTTATGGAGCATACGAAGCCAGAGGATCAATTTACGTTTTCACAATTAGCATTAGATCAAGAGAAGAGTAATTATCAAATTGAATTTCAACCTGGTGAGACGATTAATAGAAATACTGCGCTTATGATTTTAATGGTGCTGAGTGCAAATGATGTGTCTTATGCGATTGCGGAGCGTATTGGCGGAAATGTTGAGAATTTCGCTTATATGATGAATGAGAAAGCAAAGCAATTAGGGGCTACAGATAGTCACTTTGTAACGCCAAATGGATTGCATGATCCAAACCATTATACGACGCCGTATGATATGGCTATGATTACGAGAGGTGTGCAAAAATATCCTGAAATTTTGCAAGCGATGAATACGAAAAGAACGACAGTTACGACATCTAGACAGACGGTGTCTATTTTTAATAAGTCTACTTATTTTGAAAATCCATATAGCATTGGCGGGAAGACGGGTTTTACAAATGAAGCGCGTAATACACTCGTTCTATTAAATGAGAAGGATGGCAATCGCATTATAAATGTAGTAATGGCTTCCCAAAGACCTGAAATTTATGAAGATTTGAAGCAGATGGCGGACTATTCTTTCGGTCAATTTGTGAAGCAAACTGTATTAGATAAACATAGCTGGCATCAAAAGGCAACGTATTTAAATAAAGATATTGATAGCGAGCTTGAAAAAAGTGCAGAGCTTATGCTTAAAAAAGATGAAGGTAAAAATGTGAGGACGATTTTCCGTGTGGCTTCATTAGATAAAGATTCTTTGTACCATAAAGGAATTCATCGTGGTGAGGTAGTTGGTGCAGTTGACATCACGAAAAATAATCAAACAATTGCGACGATAAATGTTCTTTCAAAAGAAGATGTTACTTTTGCGATGCCTAAAAAAGATACGGGTACGCCTGAAGTAAATGAATCAAATGTGAAAATAATAAGCATTGGGATAGGTGCCGCTGTACTATTTGGAGCCATTTTATTTGTAGTGCTACGCCGAAATACAACAGGAATGAAATCAGAAGAAAAATAAATTACTAGTAAAAAGACTGTGAAGAGACTTTGTCACAGTCTTTTTTGTATATATAAAATAACTAATAATTGTAAATTTTCTTATTGCATTTATTTATTGTTCGTTATATTATTTAGTTGTGTTCTTGTTAGAGAACGAGTTGGGTATTATATACTCCAAATAATATAAAACAACGGAGAGGGAGAGAGACGATGAAATTAATTTGGAAAGCGATTAGCAACGTTATCTCATTTGTTTTATTTGCATTAATGGTTTTTTTAGCTTTTGTAGTTATTTCGTCAAAAGCGAGTGGCGGAGATCCAACAGTGATGGGATATCAATTTAAATCAGTGCTATCAGGATCAATGGAACCGACATTTTTAACAGGATCAATCATTGCGATAGAACCGACGAAAGATGGTTCTAAATATCAAAAAGGTGATGTTATTACCTTTAAAGAGAAAGATGAAAAAATTATCACTCACCGTATTATCGGTGTGAAAGATACAAATGGAAAAGTAATGTATGAAACAAAAGGTGATAACAACAACGGTCCTGATTTAGAACCAGTACGTGCGGAGAATGTAATTGGGAAATATGCAGATATTACAGTTCCTTATGCAGGATATGCATTAAATTATGCTAGTTCAAAGGCTGGAGCTGCATTGCTTCTTATTATTCCAGGAGTCTTTTTATTAGGCTATTCCGCGATTTCTATTTTTGGTGCGATTCGTAGCATTGACGGAGAAAAGAAAGAGAAAAAAGTAGAACAATCCGTCTAGTTCGTTTGGTTATACTTTCCGTTTAGGAAGTTAACAAATATATAGATTAAGGGGATATGGACATGACTTTAAAGAAAAAATTAGGAATGGGTATCGCATCAGCTGTATTAGGAGCTGCATTAGTTGGCGGAGGAACATTTGCATTTTTCAGTGATAAAGAAGTGTCAAACAATACATTTGCGGCTGGTACACTGGATTTAGCATTAAATCCATCAACAGTTGTTAATGTATCGAATTTAAAGCCTGGCGATACAATTAAAAGAGATTTTAAACTAGAAAATAAAGGATCTTTAGATATTAAAAAGGTTCTATTGAAAACAGATTATAAGGTAGAAGATACGAAGGGCGACAATAAAGATGATTTTGGTAAACATATTAAAGTAACATTCTTAAAAAATGTAGACAAGCATGAAACAATCGTAAAAGAAACAACGCTAGATAAATTGAAGGGTGACACACTTACAGCGGTAGATAATGATTTAGCTGCTTGGTTCTGGGATGAAAAAGGTATTTCTGCAGGTAAGTCTGATAAATTCACAGTGAAATTCGAGTTTGTTGATAATAAAAAAGACCAAAATGAATTCCAAGGCGATAAACTAAATTTAACTTGGACGTTTGATGCACAACAAACAGAAGGTGAAGCAAAATAATATTAAAAAGGGCTATCAAATGGATAGTCCTTTTTCTATTTTTCTAGTATATAGCTATCATTTTGTATCGTTCTTTATTATAATAAAAGTAACGTTCTGTATAGAGAACATTTTGTTCGATGGGAGAGATTAAGATGCTGAAAACACCTCGCAAATTAAAAAAGATGCTTATATTGCCTTGTATATGCTCCATTACGTTTTATTTAGGCTCTCAAATAATGACGTATACAGAAGCTGCATTTATTAATGAAAAGAAAGTGGAAGCCGCTCTTTCTACAGCGATTATATTTCCAAAGACAGTTGATACGTTAAAAGAGGAAGCTGAGCAACATAAACAGTTTATTGAGCATCAGTATGGAGAAATGAAGGGGAAGTTGGCAGTAACTTCTATAGAAGAAATTGAACAGGCAATTGTAGTGTGGCAACAAGGACGTGAGAAAATTGCTTCTGAGGAGGAAGCGCTGCAAAATGTATATACTACAATCGAAGCTCCTTATAATCAAATACAAGAAGAATTAAAAGTGAATAAAAGTGAATCGATTCAACAAGTAGCCCTATATGTGAATGAAGGTTTTCATAGTATAAAAGAGAACCACGATTATATTGCGAAAGAAGTTAGTTTGCAAGCGATTGATGAACAAATTCAGATTCTTCACCAACAATTAAATGATGCGATAGAGGCGGAAGTTCAAATGAAGGCAGAAGAGGAGAAGAAAGTAGAAGAACAGAAACAAGTAGAAGAACAGAATAAAGTGGAAGAGCAAAAGAAAGTAGAAGAGCAGAATAAAGCGGAAGAGCAAAAGAAAGTAGAAGAACAGAAGAAAGTAGAAGAGCAGAAAAAAGCAGAAGAACAGAAGAAGATAGAAGAACAGAAACAAGTAGAGACAGCTAAAAAGCCTGAGCAAGGAACTCATGAAAAGGCTACTACCACAGATCATAATGAGAAATCATCAGAATAAACTGACGACCGATATAAAAAATGATGTATATGAGTGTGAGGGAGTATTTGCCCCCGCACTTATTGTATTTCTTAAAATATAAACATAAAAATTCAGAAAAAACAAAATAATATTGAGAAATAAAAATAATTGAAAATACTAATAAATATTTGTTGTATTTATAGAGTTATGTTCGTTATAATGAACTTAAGGTTTTTAAAAGAGAACAAACATTAGCTAAGCTAATATAGTTTTCTTTATATCTCTTATTGAAAAATAAGAGACAAAAATATAAAAAACAGCTAGGGGGAATTGATTGTGAGTCTGAAAAAGAAATTAGGTATGGGAGTTGCATCAGCAGCATTGGGGTTATCTTTAATTGGTGGAGGAACGTTTGCATTCTTTAGCGATAAAGAAGTATCAAATAATACATTTGCAGCTGGGACGTTAGATCTTACATTAGACCCTAAAACGCTTGTAGATATTAAAGATTTAAAACCAGGGGATTCTGTTAAGAAAGAATTCTTATTAAAGAATAGCGGTTCATTAACAATTAAAGACGTTAAACTAGCAACAAAGTATACTGTGAAAGATGCAAAAGGCGATAATGCTGGTGAAGACTTTGGTAAGCACGTTAAAGTGAAATTCCTTTGGAACTGGGATAAACAAAGTGAGCCTGTATATGAAACAACTTTAGCAGACTTACAAAAAACTGATCCAGATCTTTTAGCTAAAGACATCTTTGCTCCTGAGTGGGGAGAAAAGGGTGGATTAGAAGCTGGTACAGAGGATTATTTATGGGTACAGTTTGAATTCGTAGATAATGGACAAGACCAAAATATTTTCCAAGGTGATTCATTGAATTTAGAATGGACATTCAATGCTAACCAAGAAGAAGGCACTGAAAGATAATAAAAAAGCGGGGACTCCCCGCTTTTTTTTATAAAGAAAAAAGAAGTGCTGGTTGTAAGCACTTCTTTCTATTTATTATTTTTGATCGTGCTTCCATTTGGTAAATTCAAGAAATTCACGAAATTGTTCTTTGGAGACGCCGGAGCTCATCGCATCTTTAACGAGTTGTGTCCATTCGGAGTCTAAGTGATTTTCCTTTGCTGTTTCATCATGAAGTAGAGTATCAACTGGAATTTGTAGAACTGCTGCGATTTTTTCAAGAAATTGAATGGAAGGGTTTTTTTGTAAATTACGTTCTATAGAACTAATGTAAGATTTAGCAACACCAGCTTTTTCGGCAAGTTCAGTTAATGAAATACCTTTTTGTAAGCGAAGGCGTTTTATACGTTCTCCAATCATATTTGCGCACCTTTCTATCAATATGTAGTCGTCTTATGATGTCATTATTATAACATAAACTTCGTTAAAAAGAACAAGCCTATTGAGCCTGACTGGATGGCTTCATACGTTGGAAAAAATGTTCGATATCTTGCAGGGCGATACCAGCGTCTAGAGCTTCAAGTATTAAATCAATCCATTCTTGGTCCAGTGCGTCAGTCTTATCTTTGTACAAATGTAATTCCTCCCTAATTATCGGTCATAACTGCTGCTACAGAATATATGATAATGCAATCGCATTTTGTGTTTTATATAGTGAATTATCAAATATTTTGTAGATAAAACAAAGATAAAATCCCCATTAAATTCCCTCTATGGCGATTATAAAGTTTCTGACAAATATTTTCAATATTTTCAGAAAACATTGTTGAATTGTGATATATTCGTATGCTAACTATGGAATTTTTACAAATATGTTAAAAAAATTACATAATATAACTAAATATTGAAAAAATATTGAATTTTTAATAAAATTCAATTTGTAATACATATTTTTTATTAGGGGAGGAAATAAGGGATGAACAAGAAACCGTTCAAAGTTTTGTCATCAATCGCTTTGACAGCTGTGTTAGGTCTTTCATTCGGAGCGGGTGGCCAGTCTGCATATGCTGAAACACCTGTGAATAAGACAGCTACGAGCCCAGTCGATGATCATTTAATTCCAGAAGAACGTTTAGCAAATGCGCTAAAAAACCGTGGGGTAATTGATTCGAAGGCTTCAGAGACAGAAACAAAGAAAGCCGTCGAAAAATACGTAGAGAACAAAAAGGGTGAAAATCCTGGGAAAGAAGTATCAAATGGGGACCCACTTACGAAAGAAGCATCTGACTTTTTAAAGAAAGTGAAAGATGCGAAAGCTGATACGAAAGAAAAGTTAGACAAACCAGCAACAGGAACACCTGCAGCGACAGGCCCAGTTAAGGGTGGTCTAAATGGTAAAGTACCAACTTCTCCAGCAAAGGGAAAAGAATATAACGGTGAAGTTCGTAAAGATAAAGTACTCGTTTTACTTGTAGAGTACGCTGACTTTAAACATAACAATATTGATAAAGAACCTGGTTATATGTATACTGACGATTTTAACAAAGAACATTATGAAAAAATGTTATTCGGTAATGAGCCATTCGCATTAGAGGATGGTAGCAAAATCGAAACGTTTAAACAATATTACGAAGAGCAATCTGGCGGTAGTTATACAGTAGACGGAACAGTTACAAAATGGTTAACAGTTCCTGGTAAAGCTGCTGATTACGGTGCAGATGGTGCGACAGGTCATGATAATAAAGGACCAAAAGGACCACGTGATTTAGTAAAAGATGCATTAAAAGCAGCTGTAGATAGCGGTATTGATTTATCAGAGTTTGACCAATTCGATCAATATGATGTAAATGGCGATGGAAATCAAAAACAACCGGACGGTTTAATCGATCACTTAATGATTATCCATGCGGGTGTTGGACAAGAAGCAGGCGGCGGTAAATTAGGTGACGATGCAATTTGGTCACATCGCTGGACTGTTGGACCAAAACCATTCCCAATTGAAGGCACACAAGCGAAAGTTCCATATTGGGGCGGAAAAATCGCAGCATTCGACTACACAATTGAACCAGAAGATGGCGCAGTTGGTGTATTCGCACATGAATATGGTCATGATTTAGGTCTTCCAGATGAGTATGATACTGACTATACTGGTGACGGTGAACCAATTCAAGCTTGGTCTGTTATGAGTGGCGGAAGCTGGGCTGGTAACATTGCAGGAACAACGCCAACGAGTTTCTCACCACAAAATAAAGAGTTTTTCCAAAAAACAATCGGTGGTAACTGGGCAAATATCGTAGAAGTAGATTACGAGAAATTAAATAAAGGTATCGGTCTAGCAACATATTTAGACCAAAGTGTTACGAAATCTAACCGCCCAGGTATGATTCGTGTTAACTTGCCAGATAAAGATATAAAAACAATTGCTCCAGCATTTGGTAAGCAGTATTACTACAGCACAAAAGGTGACAATCTTCACACAAAAATGGAGACGCCACTGTTCGATTTAACAAATGCAACGACTGCGAAATTTGATTTCAAGTCATTGTATGAAATTGAAGCAGAGTATGATTTCCTTGAAGTACATGCTGTAACAGAAGATGGTCAGCAAACATTAATCGAAAAACTTGGTGAGAAAGCAAATAGTGGAAATGCACATTCAACAAATGGAAAATGGATTGACAAATCATACGATTTAAGCCAATTCAAAGGTAAGAAAGTAAAATTAACATTTGAGTACATTACAGATGGTGGTTTAGCATTAAACGGTTTCCTACTTGATAATGCATCACTAAATGTAGACGGTAAAGTAGTATTCTCTGATGATGCAGAAGGTACACCGCAGTTCAAATTAGATGGATTCGCTGTATCTAATGGAACAGAGAAGAAAAAACATAACTATTATGTAGAGTGGAGAAACTATGCTGGTTCAGATAACGCATTGAAATATGCTCGCGGTCCAGAATACAACACAGGTATGGTTGTATGGTATGCAGACTCAGCTTATACAGATAACTGGGTTGGTTTACATCCAGGACATGGTTTCCTTGGCGTAGTTGATTCTCATCCAGAAGCAATTGTTGGAACTTTAAATGGTAAACCAACAGTAGCAAGTAGTACACGATTCCAAATCGCTGATGCGGCGTTCTCATTTGATAAAACGCCAGCTTGGAAAGTTGTATCTCCAACGCGCGGAACGTATACGTATAATGGCTTAGCAGGCGTACCGAAGTTTGATGATTCGAAAACGTATATTAATAAACAGATTCCAGATGCAGGACGTATTTTACCGAATCTTGGCCTGAAGTTTGAAGTAGTAGGACAAGCTGATGATAATTCTGCAGGTGCTGTTCGTTTATATCGTTAATACAGTAAAACTACCGAAAGATTTTCTTTCGGTAGTTTTTTTGTGAGCAATGAATTTTATATGCAAGAAGAAATTATATATAATGTAACTTTACGAATAGAAATTTATTATATATGAAGTCTATATAAATAATGAAAGAATTGGATAAAAATAGTGGGAGAAGGTGAATGAATGAGTGTTTCTTCTATTGTAAATAAACAAAAGGCATATTTTTATAATGGTCATACGAGAAGTATAGAAGTGAGAAAGAATAATTTGAAGAAGCTTTATAAAGGCATTCAGCGCTTTGAAGAAGAGATATTTCAGGCATTGAAATTAGATTTAAATAAGTCAGTTCATGAGTCGTTTACAACGGAAGTTGGATATGTATTAAAAGAAATTTCCTTTCAATTGAAGCATATTTCATCGTGGAGTAAACCGAAGCGGGTTCGAACAGCACTCACTCACTTTGGATCAAAGGGGAAAGTAGTGCCTGAACCGTACGGTGTGACACTTATTATTGCACCGTGGAACTATCCGTTTCAATTAGCAATTGCACCTCTAGTAGGAGCGTTGGCGGCTGGAAATACAATTGTTTTAAAGCCGTCAGAGCTAACGCCAAACGTTTCCGAAGTGCTTACGAGGATGTTAGAGGAATTATTCCAAGAAGAGCTTGTAGCGGTAGTAGAAGGCGGTGTAGAAAAGAGTACGGAATTGTTAAAGGAACCGTTTGATTATATTTTCTTTACAGGTAGTGTCGGTGTTGGAAAAGTTGTGATGGAAGCAGCAGCGAAACGGTTGACGCCACTCACGTTAGAGCTTGGGGGAAAAAGCCCATGTATTGTACATAAAGATGCAAAAATAGATGTAACAGCAAGACGAATTGTTTGGGGTAAGTTTTTAAATGCGGGGCAAACGTGTGTAGCGCCTGATTATATGTATGTGCATACTTCGGTGAAAGAACAGTTAATCGAGGCATTAAGACACGAAATTGCGGAGCAGTATGGAAAAGATCCACTAAACAATGACAATTATGTACGAATTGTGACTGAACGTCATTTTGAACGTTTATGTGCATTTTTGAAAGATGGTAAAACGGTAATCGGTGGGAACTATAAAAAAGAAACTTTACATATAGAACCAACAGTGTTAACGAATGTTACATGGCAAAGTACTGTTATGGAAGATGAAATTTTTGGTCCGATTTTACCAATTGTAGAATACGACAACATAGAAGAGGTAATTGGCACAATTCAGCAACATCCGAAGCCGTTAGCGTTATATGTATTTTCTGAAGATAAAGAAATACAAAAGAAAGTGACAAGTAATATTTCATATGGCGGAGGCTGTATTAATGATGTTGTCTATCATCTTGCAACGCCATATTTACCTTTTGGTGGTGTTGGAAGTAGTGGATTAGGTAGTTATCATGGGGAAGAAAGTTTTCGGACTTTTTCACATTATAAAAGCATTTTAGCCCAATCTACGGCATTCGATATGAAAATTCGTTACTCTTCTACAAAAAGTGCTTTAAAATTCATACGAAAGTTGTTAAAATGATGATGGTGTTTATCAGTAGGCCTAGCCGTATGATAATAGCCCCTTCGCAATGGAAGGGGTTTTTCTGTTCGACATATGTATCATGCAAAAATGAATCAAACATACTACATAAAGAATAGAAGAGAACGCTGCTAAACAACCATTTTTGTTTGGATCGAAACAAAAAATAGTCTATAAAACATAAATATTTATTCATGAATATAAAAATTAAAATTTAAGGTAGATAGGACGGGAAAATGAAAAAGATTATTAAAGTTGAAGCAGTAGAAAAACATTTTGGAAATCAAGTGATTATCCCACCTCTTTCTTTAGACATTAAAGAAGGGGAATTTTTAACGATTTTAGGGCCGAGTGGTTGCGGGAAAACAACGTTACTTCGCATGATCGCAGGTTTTGAAACGCCAACTAAAGGGAATCTTTTATTAGATGATGAAAAGATTAACGACTTGCCACCATATAAGCGTCATATGAACTTAGTGTTCCAACATTATGCGCTATTCCCACATATGAATGTGGAGAAAAATATTTGTTTCGGTATGAAAATGCAGAAAGTACCGGCAGCAGAGCAGAAAGAGCGTGCTGAAGAGGCAATGCGTTTAACGCAGTTACTTGAGTTCCGTAATCGTAAACCTGCAAAGCTTTCTGGTGGACAGCAGCAGCGTGTAGCAATTGCGAGAGCGATTGTAAATAACCCGCGTGTATTATTACTAGATGAGCCACTTGGGGCGTTAGACTTTAAGTTAAGAAAAGATTTGCAACGTGAATTGAAAAACTTACAACGTAATTTAGGAATTACATTCATATACGTAACGCACGATCAAGAAGAAGCGATGAGCATGAGTGATCGTATTGTCGTTATGAATAAAGGACATATTGAGCAAATTGGAACGCCGAAAGAAATTTACAATAAGCCGAAAACAATGTTCGTTGCGACATTTATCGGTGAAAATAATATTGTGAAAAATGGGGAAGGCTATGTAGCAATTCGCCCTGAAAACGTAAAGGTACGTTCGGTTGAAGAGCCGATTTTAAAAGAATACCATCTTGGACATATTGAAGACGTTGAGTTTGTTGGAAATATGGAAAAGCTATATGTACGTGACGAGAAAACATCAGAATTAATAATGGCATATCAAACTGCTGAAGAAGCAGCGCAGTGGAGCATTGGAGATAATGTATACGTAGGCTGGGAGCAAGAGGACGAGGTGACCTTAAATTGAAAAAAGGGAAATTACTCGCACTACCGACAGTCGCGTGGCTGTTAATCTTCTTCCTAATTCCCCTTCTGTTTGTATTGGCATTTGCCTTTATGCAGCGCGGGGCATATGGGACAGTGGAAATGCAATTTACGTTAGAGAATATAGCTCGTGTGTTTGATCCACTATACATGGGAACGTTATGGGAAACTGTTAAGATTGCAGTTATTACAACAGTAATCTGTTTAGTAATTGGTTATCCATTTGCTTATACAATTACAATTGTTGATCGCAAATACCGTTCAATTCTTTTATTATTGGCAACGATCCCGTTTTGGATTAACTTCCTTGTTCGTTCATACGCATGGATTGTTAT
Organism: Bacillus sp. N5-665; assembly: GCF_022637375.2. Lineage (NCBI taxonomy): Bacteria > Bacillati > Bacillota > Bacilli > Caryophanales > Bacillaceae > Bacillus > Bacillus sp. N5-665. The sequence continues at coordinate 4,267,196 of NZ_CP093325.1, read as the reverse complement.
TTTACGTTCACAAGGTCTTGTAAACACATTGCTATTGAAACTAGGTATTATAAGTGAACCTTTAAATTTACTATATAACACACCTTCTGTAATACTCGGAATGGTCTATTCTTTATTACCATTTATGATTTTACCGGTGTATGCAGCGATTGAGCAGCTTGATAAGCGTAAGCTAGAAGCAGCTTATGATTTAGGAGCAACACCAGCAAAGGCATTTTGGAATGTAACAGTACCAATGACGATGTCAGGGATTGCTACTGGTTCTATTTTAGTGTTTGTTTCTTCTATCGGAATGTTTGTTGTATCAGACGTTATGGGTGGATCGAAAGTAGCATTAATCGGAAACGTAATTCAAAATCAATTCTTAGGAGCGCGTGACTGGCCGTTTGGATCTGCGTTATCTATGATTGTTGTTCTATTCTCTGTTCTGTTAATTTACTTATATTATCGTGCAACGAAAGTATATAAATATGATGGAAACGGAGGGGAATAGGCAAAGATGAAGAAGTTTTTAGTTTCTTATTCTTGGTTAATTTTATTGTTCTTGTATTTTCCAATGATGGTTTTAATGGTATATTCCTTCAATGATTCTCGCATTAATGCGGAATGGGAAGGTTTTACATTCCATTGGTATACAGATTTATTTCAAAAGCAAGATGTTATTGATGCGTTTGTAAATAGTATGACGATTGCGATCGTAACGACGGTTGTAACGACAGTTCTTGGTGTGATTTTCGCGATTGCATTACATCGTTATAAATATCGTTATGAAGGGGCTATTAACGGCCTTGTGTATTTACCAATTTTAATTCCTGATATTTTAATGGGATTATCTTTACTTATCTTATTTAGTCAATTAGGTATGGAACTTGGTAAAACAACAATTATTATTGCGCACATTACATTTAGTATTTCATTTGTTGTCGTTATTTTAGCAGCACGTCTTTCTGGTATGGGACGTGATTTAGAAGAGGCTGCGAATGATTTAGGAGCAACGCCGTGGCAAACGTTTCGTTTTGTAACGTTCCCAGCAATTGCACCAGGGGTCATTTCAGCCGCATTATTAACATTCACATTATCAATTGATGATTTTGTAATTAGTTTCTTCGTATCAGGACCAGGATCAACAACATTGCCATTATACATTTACAGTATGGTTAAGCGCGGAGTATCACCAGAAATTAATGCACTCTCTACAATTTTAATTGTAGCTATCGTAGGATTAATGGTTCTATCTGAAATCTTCCGTAACAAAGGTGCAGATGGTGAAGAAAACTCTGGAGGACACCTTCCTTTATAATACGAACGATATAGAAAGTACGAGGAGGTAATAAACCGATGAAATTAATGAAAAGATTAGCCGGCGCAGCAATTAGCTTTAGCCTTGTTGCTGGTGTACTTGCTGGTTGTGGTGAAAAGAAAGAAGAGTTAAACATTTATAGCTGGGCTGACAATTTTGATGAGCAAGTACTAAGAGATTTTGAAAAGAAATATAACGTGAAAATTAACTATGATAAGTATGCAAGTAATGAAGAAATGCTTGCGAAATTACAAGCAGGTGGCGCGAAGTATGATTTAATTCAGCCGTCTGATTACATGGTTAAAACAATGGCGAAAATGGATTTATTAGCGCCGTTAGACAAAAAGAATATCCCGAATATCGAAAATATGGTTTCTAACTTCAAAACACCGGCGTTTGATCCAGAGAATAAATATTCTTTAGTATATACTTGGGGCGTAACAGGTATTGCATACAATAAAAAGTATGTGAAAGAAGCTCCTACAAGCTGGGCTGACCTATGGAATGAAAAATATAAAGGGCATGTAACTTTATTAAATGATTCTCGTGAAGTGTTAGGAATGGGTCTTAAAAAGCATGGATTCTCAAACAGCACGAAAGACGATACACAGTTAAAGACAGCAGCAGATGATTTAAAGAAGCTGCTTCCAAACTTATTAGCATTTGATACAGATAATATTAAACAAAAATTCATTACAGAAGATGCTTGGATCGGAACAGTTTGGTCTGGAGATGCAGCGTTTATCGCAAAAGATAATAAAGATGTAGAGTACGTTGTACCAAAAGAAGGTGGCACAATTTGGGCTGATACGTTAGCAATTCCAAAAGGTGCGAAAAACAAAGAGCTTGCAGAGAAGTTTATGAACTACTTATTAGATGAAAAAGTAAGTGTGAAAAACTACGAGTCAATTGGATACAGTAATCCTAATGAAAAAGCTCATCCTCTTCATAGTAAAGAATATCGTGATAATCATATGATCTTCTTAACGAAAGAAGAATTAGATCGTACAGAATGGCTTGTTGATGTAGACGATAAGCTAAAAGACTATGATCGTTACTGGACAGAGTTAAAAACAAAAGGTAAATAAGTAAGGAAATGCGGTTTCTAAAATAGAAATCGCATTTTTTCATAGTAGGAGGAAATCGCTTGAAAAAGAAGTTGCATCAATATGAGGTAGTATGTATCGTTTTATTACTTGCTGTATTTGGCATTGTGGCTTGGCGTGTACATGCGGGTGGCGTTACAGTGATGGATACATATGTCCGAGCATTAGTAAAAGGATTACAAACAGAAGGTTCGCTTACATTTTTTTCACACTATACAAAATTAGGTTCTGCTATCGGGATCGTAACTACGCTGGCTATAAGTTTACTTGTTTTTTGGAGAAAACGTTATTATGCTGCGATGATCGTGTATCCAATGGGCATTTTAATAACACATCTTGTTAATAAAGGGATAAAAGAAATTGTGAAAAGAGAGCGTCCGTCGTTAAATGAAGCGTTGGATGCGCTTGGATATAGCTTCCCTAGTGGGCATGCAATGTTATCTATTATGACATTCGGATTTCTTACTTATATCATTGCGGCAAATTTGAAGAGTGTAACAGGGAAATATGTTATAACGATTTTGATGGGAATAGTAATTGTATCGATTGGATTAAGTAGAGTTATTTTAAATGTACATTATCCAACTGATATTTTAGCTGGTTATTGCGTAGGTGGTATTTTGTTAATTATGGCGATTTACTGCCATCGTTTACTTACGGAGAGATTGGGACTTAATAAAGAGAGATAAAAAAAACGTCTGGAAAAACTATCAATATAGTGTTTCCAGACGTTTTTTGTTTGTACGAAGATGTGATACAGTATAAATGACAATTGAATTATTTAAAGTAGGTGAAAATGTGTGAAAACAAATGTACATAAAGTAGATAAGTGGGGGAAATTAGGAGCTTTTTTGTATCAGTTTCGTTATACAGTAATTGTAGCATTACTATTGGTTGCGATCGCACTCGGTATTTTCGCTCCAAAGCTGCCGGGAGTATTAGGTGGTGATGGTTTCCAAACGGAAGGGGACTATCAAAAAACGAAAGAAATTTTAGATAAAGATTTTAAGAGGTCTCAAGACACACTTCTACTCGTTTTTGAAAAAAATAAGGGTGCTTCACATGAGGAATTTCAAAAGCAAGTAGAGGGAATTGTAAAGAATGTACAAGAGAAAGAGACATATGAATCTTTCCATCACCCAGTGCAAAATAAAGAAATGTTACAAGATGATATCGGCTATGCGACAATTTTATTTTCCGGGAAAACAAATAAAGAACGAATGGAAAAGACATTGCAATTTGCTGATAAAATCGAAAAGGAAAGTAATGCAGCATTAAAAGTAACGCCTACAGGGTTTCCAAAAATTAATCAAGAGATTAATGAAAGAACGCAAAATGATTTAAAAGTAGCAGAGATGATTGGGTTACCAATTGCATTTCTCGTATTACTATTTTCATTTGGTAGTCTTTTGGCATCTATTTTACCAATTGTAAATGGGGCACTTAGTGTTATTAGTACGATGGGCATATTATACTTTATAGGTAGCGATAAGGAACTATCTATCTTTGTGTTAAATGTTGCACCCATGATTGGACTTGCGCTATCTATTGATTTTGCACTATTATTTGTAAATCGCTTTCGAGAGGAAGTTGCAAAGCGAACGGTAAAAGAAGCGATCGCAATTACATATCAGACAGCAGGGCGCGCAATCGTATTTTCAGGATTATGTGTATTTGTTGGATTATCCGGCTTATTTTTCTTTAAAATCGATTATATTCAGTCTGTCGCAATTAGCGGAATGATTGTTGTGATTATGAGTATTTTATTCTCACTCACACTTCTTCCAGCGCTATTATCATTAATTGGGAAACGAATATTAAAAAAGAATCAAGTAGCGCATACGCCGGCAAAGGCGTGGCGTAAGTTTGCACAATTTGTAATGAAACATCCAATCGCAATGATTATTGTTGTTACAACATTTATTGTGATTTGCTTATTACCGTTACGTACAGCTAATTTGCAGTTCCCTGACGTAGAAGCTCTACCTAAACAAAGTGATACAAGAATTGCATATGAGAAGTACGAAGAGGCATTTAATAAAACTGCAAAAAAACATGCTGATGTTACGTTAGTAGTAGAGACGAAAAAAGATATGAAAGAAAAAGAAAGTTTACAAAAGATAGAAGAAGTCGTTCAAAAGTTAAAAGATGATAAGAAAGTATATGAAGTGAGAAGCTTATACGACGAGTTAACTGGTATGAAAGCAGATCAAGTTGCTGGAATGTTAGAGTCGCCAGAAGCAGCGAAACTAGCTCCTATATTTGAAGCATATACGAAAGGAAATAAGACGACGATAGAAATCTTTTTGAAAACAAAACCACGTACTGAAACTGCTAAACAGTGGGTTCGTGATTTTAAACAAAATTATAAAGAAACAGATGTTACGTATTATTTAGGCGGGATGACGACGTTCCAACAAGAGTTAGAAGATGAAATTAAAGATAAAGTTGCAATTGGTATGTCTGTTATATTTGGATCGACCTTTGTTATATTATTATTTGCATTCCGATCTATACTCATTCCGATTAAGGCGATTATTATGAATATACTTAGTTTAAGTGCAACAATCGGAATTGTTGTTTGGTTATTTGAAGGTGGGCATTTTGGTTTAGAAGCGAGTCCTGTTCTATTTGTCTTACCTATCTTCATTTTCGGTCTCGTATTTGGGCTTAGCATGGATTATGAAGTCTTTCTTATTTCACGTATTCATGAACTGTATGAAGAAACAGGAGATAACGATCAAGCGACGTTAGAAGGACTTGTGTCAACAAGTAGAATCATTACATCAGCTGCGTTAATTATGATTGTTGTAACTGGTGCGTTCGCCTTTACTGATATTTTACCAGTACGGCAAATGGGGCTTGGTGTTGCATTAGCGATATTCCTTGATGCAACAATTATTCGTCTTATGCTTGTACCAAGTTTAATGAAACTGTTTGGAGATTGGAACTGGTGGTTACCATTTCGAAAGAAAAGAGAAAAATCATCGTAAAAAATACTCATCTTATAGATGAGTATTTTTTTATGAATAGCAAGACCTACATTTTGCAAATAGTATGTGATAAGAACATTACATATAAGTAGGTGAAGGCAATGTTTCGTTATTTTAAGTTTAAGCTAAATGATACAGTACAGTTTGCAGAAAACGATGGGCATATGTATCGCATTGTCGGTTATCGGTTAGAAAAAGGATATTATCCAAAAGATGAATGGACTCATATCATTTATGAATTGCTTAGAGATTTTGATGGGTATACGATGGATGCGGAAGAGGAGGAACTTGTAAAGGTCATTCAAGTAGAGAATGAGTATTACAAAATACAAGAAGTATCAGGCTATCGTTATCCAGTAAAAATGAAGCAAAAACAACAAGTGATGAAAGTAGAAAAAATTGATGACTTATTAGATACGTATAATGATTATAAAAGATTGGCGGATTTCTTTAAAGATTTATCGTATGAGCAAAAAGCGGAAGAAGTATTGCAGGAAATGAAACGGCGTAGAGCGTGAGGGGGACAGTCTACTATAAGACTGTCCTCTATTTTTGACGGTGCATCAAATTGTGTTTTCCGTTACAATGAGAGAATCAATAGAAATAAGGTGATACAGTATGGAAACGAAGAAGAAGGGCGAATGGTGCGAAATTACTGTTCCAGCGAAATGGAATGGCATAAGTATTGATTCGTTATTAAAAATAGAATGGGAAATACCGAAAAAGTTGTTACATCAGCTTCGTATGGAAAAAGGTATTACCGTTAACGGAGAACAGAGAAGATGGAATGAGCTTTTAAAAGAAGGCGATAAGTTACAAGTGCATATGTTTATGGAAGAAGAATACGATGTAGAGCCTGAATATGGTGAATTAGATGTAGTATATGAAGACGATCACGTACTCATCGTAAATAAGCCTGAGAAGATGGATACGCATCCTGCGGAAAAAGGTGGAACGGGAACACTTGCAAACCTTGTTGCTTTTCATTTTCAAATGCAAGGTTTAGAGACGAAGGTTCGTCATATTCATCGGTTAGATAAAGATACGACAGGTGGTGTCGTGTTTGCTAAGCATAGAATTGCTGGTGCAATTATGGATTGTTTATTAATGGAACGAAAAATTAAAAGAACATATGCGGCGCTTGTGGAAGGGAAAGTAAAAGGTAAGCAAGGAACAATTGACGCAGCTATTGGAAGAGATCGCCATCATGCGACGAGACGACGTGTTTCTCCAAAGGGGGACCAAGCAATCACATATTATAAAGTAGAGAAGTATTTTAAAAAACAAAATGCTACGTTCGTAACGTTACAATTAGAAACAGGTAGAACACATCAAATTCGTGTTCATATGAGCTATCATGGTAATCCATTAGTTGGAGATGTATTATACGGTGGACAAACGAAATATATGTCCAGGCAAGCATTACATGCGATGAAGATTCATTTCTTGCATCCAATTACGAAAGAAGAGATCGAAGTGGATGTACCATTTCCAATAAAATTAAATAATACAATGAAAGAATTTCAAAGAATGAATGCATAAAGTGTAAGTTTAAATTTGAGAAAAGTAGATTCTTGCAGGAATTTCTCTAAAAGAAGCGAAGCCGTTAAGAGAAAAGAGAGGTGAGAATCACTTGGTCAAATATAAATATATACTAGGAATATTTTTCGCTTGTCTTTTAGTTACTCTATGCCTCTATCCATACTTACCAAACCTTATGGCAGTACATTGGAATGAAAAGGGTGAGCCAAACGAGTTTATGAGTAAACAAGTTGTTATAGCATTTATTCCTTGTCTTATTATTTTTTTACATGGATTCGTGTATATTATTTCACATTATGTATATAAGCTTAATGAAGGCGAGTATGTCATTATAAGTGGATTTCTAAAGACGATTACTTTATTTATGTTGTTTATCCATATGCTCATTCTCTTTATTAATTTTGGAAGCATGATATCCTTTCAGACAGGACTAACAATTGGAATTAGTATGTTTCTTTTTATGCTTAGTAAAGGATTTAAAAAAGTTAAGAGTACGGAAAAGGACCCAGTCAAATTACAAAAAATTCGTTTAGTGAGTAGGCGGATTTTTCAAGTGATGGCATGTAGTATATTGTTTTCCTTGTTTTTGAACTTGAAATGGGGATTTTATGTGTTACTTAGTGTAATAAGTTGTGGCTCTATTTTGTTTATGTTCTACATATTGTACTCATACATAATAGAAAGTTATGAAACGTAAAAAAGAGTCTTCTCATTATGAGAAGACTCTTTTAATCTATTTACTTCGTAATAAATTGTTGTGTCCAGTAGTTGCCGCTTTCTACATAGCCAACACCGATGTGGGTGAAGCCGTTATTTAAGATGTTTGCACGGTGTCCAGCACTGTTCATCCAAGCTTGTACTACTTCTTCAGGTGTACGTTGGCCTTGAGCGATGTTTTCACCTGCAGATGTATAAGAAATACCAAATTTCTTCATCATGTCAAATGGAGACCCATATGTAGGGCTGTTATGATCAAAGTAGTTATTCTTCTGCATATCTTCAGATTTAACACGTGCTACTTTGCTTAATTCAGTATCGATTTTTAGTGCTGGTAAGCCTTGTTTTGCACGTTCAGCGTTTGTTAATTCAACAACACGTTGTTCGAATTCGCTTAAAGATTTTGCTTCTTCAGTAGGCTTTTGCTCAGCAGGTTTTTGTTCAGCAGGTTTTTGAGTATTGTTGTTTTCAGCTGGTTTTTGAGCTTCTGGTTTTTGAACTTCTTCAGCAGGCTTTTGCTCAACTGGTTTTTGCTCAGCGGGCTTTTGAGTTTCTGGCTTAGCTGTTGGTTGCTCAGTTACAACATTTTCAGTTGGTTGTTGACCAGGAATGAAGCAGTTTGGTTGGAAATTTCCTTGTTGCCATTGTGCTAATGACTCAACGCCCATAGATTGTAAGAATGCTTGTAATTCTTGTTGGCTCATTTGCTTCATCATCACTTTTGAATGCTGAATATTTTGAACCTTTATGTTAGATGGTTGTACAGTTGCAGCTTGTGCATCTAAAGATGATACTCCTAAAGTAAGAGCTGTTGCAGCAGCTACAGATAATAAAACACGCTTTTTCATGATGTGTGTCCCCCTATATAAAGTTTTAATTTGTTTTCACACGATTTGTTTTGACAGCCTGTCTGACTGACAAATTCATCGTAGCATACAATTTGCGAGAAAAAAGATGGAAAAAAATTCATAGACTTTAAAATTACCTAATTTATCCTAAGTGAAGAAAAGGGAAAAAATAAGAGAAACATAGAGTATAAAAGGAATTTTCAGCATTTTTATACTTCGTTTTAAGAGGGGGTTTTTGGATAAATGTACCTATATTGAAAATGAAGAATCCTATTGTATCAATGATTTGAGCGTTTTTTTGAGGAATATACTGGATTGATTTTTACAAAACTGTAATGTTTCTGTTGTTCTTTTTTATAATAAAGTAACATATTCTTAATCTTGTAGCGGACAAAAAAGCGGCTATCTCTTTACATAGACGAAGGAGATAGCCGTTTTTCTATTATTACGTATGTTACGAGTTATTACGAGTTGGTTTCAATTGCTTCTAATAATAAATCTACAATGTGAATTCCTCTCATTTTATGAGAAAGTCCTTCTCGTTCGATGCCTAATTTCATTTGTAGTAGACAACCTGGATTTGCAGTAACAATAGTTGCTGCTTCTGTTTCATGTACACGGTCCATTTTATAATCTAGAAATTCCATGGATAGTTCTGAATGAACAATATTGTAAATACCAGCAGAACCACAGCAGCGATCCGCATCTTTCATTTCACGGTATGTTGCGCCTTGAATTGCTTCTAGTAACATACGAGGTTCTGAAGATGTTCGCATAACATTGCGTAAATGACAAGAGTCTTGATACGTAATAATTTGCGGTGTGAGTCGTAAGTCATTTCGTTTATGGAAATCTAGTTCTACTAGAATAGCGGTAATATCTTTAATTTTAGAAACAAACTGCTTTGCACGTTCTGCCCACTGTGGATCATCTTTTAAAAGATAATCGTAGTCTACGAGGTAAGCTCCGCAACCACCAGCATTCGTAATAATATAGTTGATATTTAAATCTTCGAATGCTTTTATATTGCGTTTCGCTAATTCTTTTGCTCCACTTTTCTCACCAGCATGCCCATGTAATGCACCGCAGCAACTTTGTGTTTTCGGAATAACGATATCACAACCAGCTAACTGAAGAAGTTTCATCGTTGCGTTATTTGTTTCTAAAAACATCGTATCCATTAAACAGCCTGTGAAGAATGCAACTTGTTTCTTTTTTGTACTTTCAGCAGGTAAAAATTCAGGACGATCTTTCATTGCTTTCATTTTAGGGACTTTTGGTAAAACGAGATCCATCGTTGCAAGTGTTTCAGGGAATAACTTCATAATACCCATTTTATGTGTTAGTGTTTGTAAACCGGAACGTTGGTAAAATCCGATTAACCCTGTTAATGTTCTCATTCGATTTTGATGCGGGAAGAGCCCTTCAAAAACGACTTTACGAACGGCTCTCACTGGCACCGAGAACTTTTTGTTTTGATTTATAATATCACGAGCTTCTTCTAATAAATGTCCGTAATTTACACCTGATGGACAAACAGGTTCACAAGCACGGCAGCCAAGGCAAACATTCAATGTATTTTCAACATCTTCATCTGGTTCGATTAAACCGTCAACGACTGCTTTCATTATTGCGATACGTCCTCGTGGTGAATGTGATTCTTTATATCCAGATTGAATGTAAGTAGGACAAGTAGGTAAACAGAAACCGCATCGCATACAGTTTAGTAGTTCATCTTCACTTAATCTTTCTTTAAATTCTTTTTGAATGTTTTCTTTATTTAATGTTGTCATCGTTCAACCACCACTCTTTTGCGAGTGTCTTTCGCGAACATCTTGCCAGGGTTCATAATGTTATTTGGATCGAAGGCTTGTTTAATTCCTTGCATGGCAGCAATACCTTCTTTACCTAATTTCATTTCTAAATAAGGAGCTTTCATCGCACCAACACCATGTTCACCAGTAATTGTGCCACCAAGTTCAATTGCTTTCGCAAATATTTCAGCAAAAGCTTGTTCAGCTCGGTGCATTTCTTCTTCATTACGAGCATCTGTCATACAAGTTGGGTGTAGGTTGCCGTCGCCAGCATGCCCAAACGTACAAATAGGAATATTATATTTTTTTGCAATCGCATTAATAGCTTCAACCATCGGAGCTATTTGTGAGCGTGGTACCGTTGCATCTTCTAATATTGTAGTAGGTTTTAATCTTGCAAGTGCTGATAGTGCACTACGGCGAGCTGTCCGAAGCGCATCTGCTTCCGCTTCATCTTTTGCAATGCGAACATCGACTGCATTCATAGAGCGGCAAACGTTAGCCATTTTTTCAATATCTCGATTGACAACTTCAGGCGGACCATCTTGTTCGATTAATAAAATTGCTTTTACATCAGTTGGTAAACCGATTTGTGCAAACTCTTCTACTACTTCAATTGTCGGCTGGTCTAAAAACTCAAGTGTCGCTGGAATGATTTTATTTGCAATAATAGAAGAAACAGCACGTGCAGCTTCATTAATATCTTCATATAGTGCAAGCATCGTTTTCTTCGTTTCGGGCATAGGAATAAGTTTTAATATAGCTTCTGTTACGACGCCAAGTGTGCCTTCAGAACCGATAAATAAACGAGTTAAATCGTAACCAGCTACATCTTTTGCTAATTTACCGCCAGTACGAATAATATCGCCATTTGGTAAGACAAGTTCAAGACCCATCACATAATCACGTGTTACGCCATATTTTAATCCGCGTAATCCACCTGAGTTTTCATTAATGTTACCGCCGATTGTAGAAATTTTCATCGAGCTTGGATCTGGTGGATAAAATAAACCTTTTTCTTCTACCGCTTTAATAATATCAAGTGTAATTACACCAGCTTGTACAGTAATTGTTAAATTCTCTTCATCAATTTCTAAAATGTTATTCATATGGCGGAAGATAAGGACGATACCGCCTTCAAGTGGACATGTCCCCGCGCAAAGGTTTGTTCCAGAACCGCGGACATATACAGGGATTTTGTGAGTGTTACATATTTTTAACACTTCAGCTACTTCATTTGTATTACGAGGAGCAATGACTGCATCAGGCATTGCTTGGAAGTTTGGAGTGGCATCATAACTATACGTTAAACGCCCCATATTGGATGTATCTACATTATCTTTGCCAACAATGGATACGAATGAATGAATAATTTGCTTTTCTAACATTGGAAATCCCCCTCAAACTGTTAACGTATTTAGTCATCATAAAAAACGTTGTAACAGTGCTTTCATTATAATGATAAAAAAGTTGGGGGATTCTTTCTATGTATAATCATCTAAAGATTAATCTTTTTTATCATTCTTTTTTGTATGATTATCTAATATGAGGAGCGAGAAGTATAAAATGTTTAAGTCTTTGAATTGTTTCGGGTCAAGCCCTGTATGCTCCTCAATCTTTTTAAGTCTGTAATGCAATGTGTTAATGTGTATATGTAATTGTTCAGCTGTTTGTTTATAGGATTGGTTATAATCAATAAATAAGCGTAAAGTGTGCATAAGCTCAGGAGATGATAGTAAGTTTTCGATCGTACGCCTTAGAAACTGTTCCCGCGTTTCAGCAGAAATATCTTGTAAGCACATTTCTAAACGTAAATCTTCATTAAATATAATTTTTTTCGTTTCAATTGATACGGAAAGAGCTTGTAATGCTTGTTCGTATGATAAGTTCATATTGCTTGGTGTAACGGATTGTCCAATCCCAATATATAAAGGAATAGAAAACAAAGTTTCACAGTCTTGTTTTAATCTTTTTAAAAATTGATACGTTTGCTCTTTGGAGTTTGTGGCTGTAAATAAAATGAATCGATCATTTCCCCAACGAACAAATAGATGCTCCTTTGTTAATAGATTGCGTATGTGTTGCCAAATCTTACGCTGAAGCATCGTGTCATTTTGATCGATAGAGAACAAAATAAGTTGTTTCTTCTTATATAAATCAATACCAAGTGTTTTTGCACGATCGAGAAAGCTTGGAGACCAGTCTGTATTTTGAAGCCAATCAAAGACAAATGCTTCATAAGAACGGTGTTCAAGTTCTAGTTGTTCTAAAAAGTAGTTTTCGTGAATGAGTAGTTCGGTCATTTTACGTAATATTTCCCCGTATTGTGAAATGTTTTCAGGTTCGCCTGTAATTCCAATGACACCAATTACTTCGTCATGAAATAGTAAGGGGAGGTTCATACCCGCCTTTACGCCTTGCAAACGTCGTTCATCTTCTTTTGTAATAATGACAGTTTTCTTTTGTTTCGCGCACCGGAGTGCACCTTCATGAAATTGGCCGATTCTTTCTACATCTGTACTCGCGATAATAACACCTTGTATATTAATGATAATAATATTTTCTTTAATTAGTCTGCGTACTTCTCGTACAATTTTATTCGCTAAATCAGGAAAAAGCATAATTTGCACACCTCAAATTCTATTTGTTGTACATTATATATGTAAATGCAGTAAGAAAGGAAAATTTCACACTTTCCACACATTTATTTGTTATTTTACAATTATAACGAAATCATCCGAAGATGGAGGGAATCTTTTGAGAAAGTATGTTTTTCTTCTCTGTTTTTTATTTCTATTAGTAGGGTGTCAAGGAAGTTCATATACACCGATTGCTAAAGATAAAAGTGTTATTATAACAACGAATATAAAAGAAGGTAGTATCAGTTTTGTTGATGAAAAAACTAAAAAGTTAATTACGACATGGGAACTTAATGAACCAATGGCAGGAGTTGCACTACTTCCAAACGGTGAGGACATACTTGTATATGGCAAGCAGTTAGAGTACATGTATGTATATTCACTAGCAGAAGGAAGGCAAGTGGACAAATATAAAACTGGAAAAGGCATTGTAAATGTGATTGTATCCGAGGATAAAAAACAATTATTTGCTGCTGATCAAACTGCTCAAAAGGTAAGGTTCTTTACGATAAAAGGGAAAGAGACAGGGAGTGTATCAACAGGAAAAGGGCCAATAACGATGGTAGAGCACGATAACCAGTTATCGGTATTAAATTTTTATGATACGAAGCTAACGACCATTGATACAAAGAAAAAAGAAGTGATACAATCCTTTATGATTCCCCCAGCATCAACGGGAGCGACAATTAGCCCAGATGGGAAAGAAATATGGATTGGCGGACATGGTGATGGAAATCAAGTCAATGAGAAAGTATTAGTGTATTCATTGCAGAGCGGAGAAATGGTACGTTCTTTACATGCTCCGTTTATGCCTGTGAATATAACGAAGGATAATAAGAATGTATATGCATTAAGTCACGGTTCGAATACGCTTAGAAAGTTTGATGTTCGCACGTATAAAGAGGTGGCTTCTGTAGAAGTAGGATCGAATCCATTTGCATTTTTGAAGAGCGGAGCAGAAGGATACGTAGCAAGCTATGATAGTGATGAATTGTGCGTCATGGATATGAAGAGTTTGAAAATAAAACAAACAATTAAAGTCGGAAAAGGGCCGTTTCAACTCATAGAGAGGGAAGGGAAGGACAATGAGTAAATATAGGGTGCTAGTTGTAGATGATGAAAGTGATATGAGGCAGCTTGTTGGAATGTACTTAGATAATTTCGGATACGAGTGGGGAGAAGCTGAAAATGGAAAAGAGGCGCTAAAAAAATTAGAGACGGATCATTATGATTTCGTTGTATTAGATATTATGATGCCAGAGATGGATGGACTTTCAGTTTGTAAAGAAATTAGAAAAACGTCGGATGTACCAATTATATTTTTAACAGCAAAAGGTGAAGAGTGGAATAGGGTGAACGGCTTACGTATGGGAGCAGATGATTATATTGTAAAGCCATTTAGTCCTGGAGAATTAATTGCTCGTATGGAAGCTGTGTTAAGACGTTATACAAAGCAAGAGCAACAAGAGGAGATTCAGTTTGGACCGATCCTTATTAATGAAAAAAGTAGGAAGATTGAGGCTGATGGTGAGCCAATTTCTCTTACAGTAAAAGAGTTTGATTTACTCTATTTTCTTTGCCAACATACGGGACAAGTATTTAGCCGGGAACAATTGCTGGAAAAGGTATGGGGATATGATTATGCCGGAAGTACAAGAACAGTGGATACGCACGTGAAAACGATGCGTTTGAAGCTTGGAGAAAGTGGAAACTACATTCAAACGGTTTGGGGTGTAGGCTATAAATTTGAGGTGTAACGTATGTTTACGATGGTACAGAAGCTTTGGCTTACAGTAGTATGTGCAGTATGTGTAACAGTTTCCTTTCTTTATTTTGTATCTTTATACTCGTATGAAAAACTATACGTTGATAATTTAAAAGATTCATTAGTAATGGAAGGGAAGCGTCTTGCTGCGCAATATGATAAGCGTGAAGGAATAGCAACTTTTGAAGAGAAAGTAAGAGCATTTGATCAAATATCTAGTTCAGATGTTCTTTTCGTATCTAATCCGCGTGATTTAAGCGCGTGTTTACCTTTTGATGTGCATCATCATTCTCTTATAAGTGAAGGGGACAGACAAGCATTATTAGATGGAAAAACTGTGACAAAGATAGGGTATGAGGAACATTTTGACCGAAATATTATGGGGGTTGTCATCCCTGTTTTAGAAAATAAAAAGTTAGTTGGCATTGTATATTCTTATATTCCTTTAAAAAGTATAAAAGACTTAATATATGATATGGGCCTTATTTTAGCACCGTTAGCACTTGCTATGACTTTACTGACAATATGGATTGGTAGAAAGATTATTATTGCTATTACGAGACCGCTTTCGCAAATGGAACGAGTTGCCAATCATTTGGCTACGGGAGATTTCTCAGAACGGATTACAATTTCTTCCGAAGATGAAATTGGACGATTAGGAAAAGCATTCAATAAAATGGCAAATTCTTTAGAGACAGAAGACGTAAAGCGTAAGGAATTTTTAGCTAACGTTTCGCATGAACTAAGAACACCGCTTAGTTATATAAAAGGATATAGTGAAGCTATTTTAGATGGTGTAGCGAAGGGACCACAGCAGGAAAAAGTAACACAGCTCATTCATAAAGAAGCGGGTCGTATGCAGCGTCTCGTTCATGATTTATTAGATTTAGCACAATTAGAAGGTGAACATTTTCCGTTAAAGAAACAACCTATCGTTTTTTCACAACTGATTGAAGATGTGTTAGATACGTATGAGATTAAGTTTATAGAAAAGAAAATTCGTATTTCAACAAATTTAAATCCAGAAATCATTGTAATGATTGATGAGGATCGTATGCAACAAGTGCTTCATAACGTGTTAGATAATGCGATACGGTATACAAATCAAAATGGGGATATTGTGATAACACTCAGGCAGATAGATGATTACTGTGAATTAAACATAAAAGATACAGGAATCGGTATTGAAACAGAGCATTTAGAAAATCTTGGTGAACGTTTTTACCGCGTTGATAAAGCGAGAAGTCGTCAACATGGTGGAACAGGTTTAGGCCTTGCCATTGTTAGACAAATTGTTCATATACATGATGGACAGTGGCGAATTGAAAGTGAAAAAGGGCATGGAACGACGGTTAGTATTAAATTGAAAATACAAGTTGAAGAAAGCATGTTCTAACGTGAAGGACATGCTTTTCTTCATGAGTGCAAACGAATAGAGGAATACATATAAATTAATATCGAATAAATATTAAAAATTTGACGATTTTATGAACAAAACATTTGTACTTCTTACCAATTCGTTCTAAAATAGTTATGATGCAAAGTTCTTATAAATCGTTTCAATTGTTGTTTGGAAGATACTGAGGTGATTTAACTGGAGTACAAATCTATTAAACCGAAAAAGATTTACGAAGAAGTATCTGAAGCTATTTTAACAATGATTAAAAATGGTACGTTAAAACCTGGTGACAAACTACTTCCTGTACATCAATTAGCTGAGCAGTTTCAAGTTGGTAGATCTGCTGTTCGTGAAGCGCTAAGTGCGCTAAGAGCAATGGGCTTAATTGAGATGAAACAAGGAGAAGGTACATATGTGAAGAATTTCGATTCTTCTTCATTAACAAAATCATTAAACAATAAATTATTAATGAAGAAAGAAGATATTTTGAACTTATTAGAAGTACGAAAGGTGCTTGAAGTGGGGGCAGTTCGAGCAGCTGCGGCAAAACGTACGGAAGATAATTTGCAAAATATGAAGCATTGGTTAGATGAAATGGCAAAGAGCATTGGAGATGAAAAGGCTGGCGAAAAAGCAGATTTTCAGTTCCATATGGGAATTGCGGAGTCTTCGCATAACAACATTTTGCTTGAACTCATGAATCACGTTTCAGAGATGATTGCTGAAACGATTGGTGAATCAAGACGCATTATTTTATATGGTGAACAAACAACATCAGAACGACTTATAGAAGAGCATCAAGTTATATATGATGCAGTGTTAAAGCAAGATGTAGAATTAGCGCAGCAAGCAATGCTAGATCATTTAACAAATGTAGAACATATTGTCACAGGTAAAAACGATATAAATTCGTAATTTAATCTTTTAAAAATCAAATTTTTTGATAAAATAGAGGAAGATTAAGTAAGCGTTTTCTTTAGAAGAGGGAGAGGATAGGCCATGGTTGAGCCTACTTCTTCTTTTCTTAGTCATCTGATGACCATATGTTTGTTGGTGGAGTTGTAAAAAGGGGGAGTAATAATTATGAAAGTTACTTTATTTGTTACTTGTTTAGTCGATATGTTTGAAACAAACGTCGGCAAAGCAACAGTTGAAGTGTTGGAGCGTTTAGGTTGTGAAATTGAATTTCCAGAAGCACAAGTTTGTTGTGGTCAGCCTGCTTATAATAGCGGCCATGTAGAAGCAGCAAAAGAAGCGATGAAACATATGATTGAAACTTTCGAAGATGCAGAATATATCGTTACACCATCTGGTTCTTGTGCGACAATGTTTCATGAGTATCCGCATGTTTTTAAAGATGATCCGAAGTGGGCTAAACGTGCACAAAAGGTTGCCGATAAAACATATGAATTTACACAATTTATTGTAGATGTTTTAAAAGTGACAGATGTTGGTGCAAGCTTACCAGGGATAGCAACTATTCATAAATCTTGTCATATGACACGCCTGCTTGGAGTAAAAGAGGCACCAGGAATTTTATTATCAAACGTAAAAGGATTAACTGTGAGAGAACTGCCAAACGAACAAAATTGTTGTGGGTTTGGGGGAACGTTTTCAGTGAAGATGACTCCAATTTCTGAGCAAATGGTAGATGAAAAGGTAGATAGTGCAATGGAAACAGGTGCTGATTATTTAATCGGTGCAGATTGTGGGTGTTTGTTAAACATTGGCGGACGTATTGAGCGTTTAGGAAAAGAAATAAAAGTAATGCATATTGCTGAGGTACTAAATAGTCGCTCATGAAGGGGGAACATAAGCTATGTCTATGAAAATCAGTGAGAAAAAATTTAATGATCGCGTTGGCGATGGAATTCAAGATTCTTTTATGCGCGGAGCAGTATCTTCTGCGCAAACGCGCTTATATACGAATCGCTTAAAAGCAGCGGACGAATTAGGAAACTGGGAAGAGTGGCGTGAACTAGGTGAACAAATTCGCCAACATACGTTAGAAAATCTTGATTATTACTTAATGCAGTTAAGTGAAAATGTATCAAAAAGAGGCGGACATGTGTACTTTGCGAAAACGAAAGAGGAAGCAGCAAAGTATATTCAAGACGTTGCAAAAAAGAAACAAGCGAAGAAAGTTGTAAAATCAAAATCAATGGTAACTGAAGAAATTAGTATGAATCATGCCCTTGAAGAGATTGGTTGTGAAGTGTTAGAAAGTGACTTAGGAGAGTATATCTTGCAAGTAGATAACGATCCACCTTCACATATTATTGCGCCCGCACTTCATAAAAACAGAACGCAAATTCGTGATGTATTTAAAGAAAAGCTTGGCTATGAAAATTCTGATGATCCATATGAAATGACAAAGTTTGTTCGTAAACAACTTCGTGAGAAATTTATGGATGCAGAAATTGGTGTGACAGGTTGTAACTTTGCAGTTGCAAATACTGGCTCTCTTTGTTTAGTAACGAACGAAGGTAATGCCGATCTTGTTATGTCGATTCCGAAAACTCAAATTGCAGTAATGGGTATGGAACGTATGGTTCCGACAATGGAAGAATTAGATGTTTTAGTTGGTTTACTATGTCGTAGTGCAGTAGGGCAAAAATTAACAAGTTATGTAACTGTAGCGGGACCAATTCAAGAAGAGGAAGTAGATGGACCAGAAGAATTCCACTTAGTTGTTGTTGATAATGGCCGCTCTCAAATTCTTGGATCTGAATTCCGCTCAGTATTGCAATGTATTCGTTGTGCTGCTTGTGTTAACGTATGTCCTGTATATCGTCACGTTGGTGGACATTCGTATGGTTCTATATACTCAGGACCAATCGGTGCGGTATTAACACCACTTTTAGGCGGATATGATGATTACAAAGAGCTTCCATATGCCTCTAGTTTATGCGGAGCGTGTACAGAAGCTTGTCCAGTAAAAATACCATTGCATGATTTATTATTAAAACATCGTCAAGTAATTGTTGAGCAAGAAGGACGTGCACCACTTGCAGAAAAATTAGCAATGAAAATGTTTAGTATGGGTGCATCTTCAGCAGCTTTATATAAAATGGGATCAAAAATGGCGCCAGCAGCAATGAGTCCATTTACATCTGGCAACCGTGTATCAAAAGGTGTTGGGCCACTTAAAAACTGGACAGATATTCGTGAATTCCCGGCTCCAAGTAAAGAACGATTCCGTGATTGGTATAAAGATCATAAGAAAGGCGGGGACAAATAATGACAGGATTAATTCAAAACCGTGAGTCCTTTCTAGATAATATTGCAAAAGAACTTGGACGTGAGCGGAAAACGGAAGGCGTAAAGCGCCCAGCATGGAAAAGTAATGTGAATGTAGAAACGCTAAAAGATTATTTACAAGAAGAATTGTTAGAAGTATTTAAAAATCAATGTACAAACATTCATACAACTGTAGTGGAAACGACAAACGACCGTTTACGTGAAGATATTCAAAAAGTAATCGTGGAAAACGGCGGGGGACCTATTATGTTATCGGCAGATGAACGTTTTGATTCTTATGGATTGACTTCTTTATTTAAAGAAGAGCTTCCAAAGCAAAATGTTGAAGTGAATGTATGGGATCCTGAGAAAAAAGAAGAGAATATGCGTATCGCAGAAAGAGCGAATATTGGAATCGCATTTAGTGATTATACTTTAGCTGAATCTGGTACGATTGTTGTACAAAGTCATAAAGGTCAAGGTCGTTCTTTACACTTTTTACCAACTGTTTACTTTGCTATTATTCCACGTGAAACACTTGTGCCTCGTATTACACAAGCTGTTCAGGATATGAACACACGTGTAGAAAATGGCGAGGCAGTAGCATCTTGTATTAACTTTATTACAGGACCTAGTAACTCGGCAGATATTGAAATGAATCTTGTTGTCGGAGTACACGGACCATTAAAAGCAGTATATTTCATCGTATAAAAGAGGGGAAAGCAGGCCAGAAAATGGCCTGCTTTTTTAATAGAATAGAAATAATATGAAGTAGAATTTCTCTCCTTTTTTTGCTATGTTCTTCTGGAAAGGAGAGGAAGGGATGTTCACTTATTTATATGCATTGTTAGTGGGGATGGTGTTTGGTTCTTTTTTTATGTTAATTGCGATGAGAGTGCCGCTAGGTGAGTCTATCATTACCCCTCGTTCACATTGTCATTATTGTAAGTATGTGCTAAAGCCAAAAGAATTGATCCCAATCATTTCATTTTGTATACAACGGGGACGTTGTACGAATTGTAAGAGGAAAATTTCAATTTTGTACGTAGTATTTGAACTTGTAACCGGAATGATATTTTTTCTTACTGTATATATGATTGGGGTGGAACGAGAGCTTATCATCATTTTATCGCTATTTTCGCTACTTCTTATTATTTCAGTTACAGATTACATATATATGTTAATCCCAAATCGTATTTTAGCTTGGTTTGCCTGTTTACTCATTTTAGAATGTATTTTTGTACCGTTAGTGACTTGGACAGATAGTATAGTTGGTAGTGGCGTTATATTCATTTTGTTATATTGCATGCAAAAGATATATCCAGAAGGGCTTGGTGGAGGGGATATAAAATTACTTTCGTTACTTGGATTTATAGTGGGACTGAAAGGGATTTTTATGATTTTATTTTTAGCATCTTGCTTTAGTCTTTGTTTCTTTGGAGTTGGTATAGTATTAAAACGTATGAAAATGAGGAGCCAAATTCCGTTCGGTCCTTTTATTAGTCTTGGAGCAATATGTTACATGTTGGTCACGTATATAAAATAGAGAGGGGATAGAAAATGAATGTATATATGGATGATCAAAGAAGTTGTCCGTACGGGTATGTGCCCGCCACTACAGTAGAATGTGCTTTGCACATGGTTCGGGATTATGATGTGAATATTCTTTCCCTTGATTTTAATATGGGATGGGGGGGAAAGAAATGGATTAGATTTTCTAGAGGCTTTTTGTAAAGAGGGTTTATATGTAAATGAAATTCACCTTCATACGAATGATGTCATCGGTATGCACAAGATGAAACAGAGAATTAATAAGGGAAAGGAAGAAGGAGAAATTAATCCGCACCTTGTTGTTAAATATGTGGGGAGCTAAAAACTCCAAAGTAAAACTTTGGAGTTTTTAATGTTTCATATGTGCTTGTAACGGAATGATTTCTTCTTGTTGAGCTGCTACTAATTCAGTTTCTTCTTGTTTCACGTCAGGTACTTTCTTTGTTAAGTAATGGTATACCATACCGACAAAGACGGACCCGCCAATAATGTTACCGATTGTAACTGGAATTAAGTTATGAATAGCACCTGCAAAAGAAATTGTCTCCGGATGCGGTGAAACTAAAGATAGAGCAAACAGTGATAAGTTTGCAATGCTATGCTCGTAACCAGATAAGAAGAATGTGAAAACGAGTAGCATCATCATCATAATTTTTGCTGTATCACCTTTAACTTGAGAAGGTAAGAAACACGCAAGACATACAAGCCAGTTACATAAAATTGCTTTAAAGAATAATTGCATTGTAGGTGTATTCATTTTTCCTTCTACTACTTTATTCATGAAATGGCCGTGATCAATTGCTTCGAAAATTCCAGTTGCATAAAATAGTAAGGCAAAGAATAAAGCTCCAGCTAAATTCCCTGCATAACAAGCGAACCAGTTACGAAGTGTATCAGAAATCGTTGTTTCTTTTCTTAAAGTTGCTACAGTGAAGTACATTGTGTTTCCAGTAAACAATTCAGCACCGCCATATATAATAAGAACGAGAGCAATTCCGAAAAACATAGAAGCAGCTAAATAAGTTGCTGGTGAATCTGCAATGTGAAAAAAGTTACCTAATTTAAAACATAGTACAATAATAAAACCGATATAAATACCCGCAAGTGCGGCACGAATGAAATATTGCATCGGGTTTGTATCTAGCATTTGTTTTTTGCTCTTAGCCAGTTTGACAACATAATCTAATCCTTGTTCTAGCATGAGTAATACGCTCCTTTAGTACATCATCTATAAATACTCCTTATATGAATAAAGTACATGGAATCGTTCTTAGTTTCAATAAGTTTGTGCAATGTTTCACAAAAAGGACATACATAGATTAAGAAAACGTTTACAAAAGATAGTATAATGGAATTTTTTCTGGACATTGAGAGGGGGAAGGGAAAAAGAAAAAGCGCTGTAATTACAGCGCTTTTTCGTCTAAATTCTTTTCTACTTTTACTTCTACTTCTTTCGAGAAGAACCAGCCACCAACTGCGATTCCAACTAATACAATCCAGAATGTAAGTTTCCATGGCGTAGATTCTGGGAATGAATGCGGAATTACATTTAATGCAGGGTGTGCTAATGTATAAATTGCTAATTTCACACCAACCCAACCTACAATTAAAAATGCTGCGGTTTCAAGTCCTGGTTTACGTTTTAATATTTGTACGAAAGCAGTTGCTGCAAATCGCATAATGATTAATCCGATAAGTCCACCTACAAAGATAACAACGAATTGCCCAGTATCAAGACTACCAATTGTACCTAAGCCTGTTTTTGGTAAAGTCATTGCTAATGCAACAGCAGCTAAAATTGAATCAACTGCAAAGGCGATATCAGCAACCTCAACTTTAAATACAGTCCACCAAAAGTTCTCTTGTTTTTTCTTTGCTTCTTTTTCTTCTGTGTCTTCATCCGAATTCTTTTTAACATACGTTTTAAATAAGTGATTACCAGCGATAAACATAAGATAAATGGCACCGATTGCTTGCACTTGCCATACGTCGACTAGGAACGAAATCATAAATAACGATCCGAAACGGAAAACAAATGCCCCCGCTAATCCGTAAAATAGTGCTTTCTTTCGTTTTTCTTCTGGTAAATGTTTTACCATAATTGCAAGAACGAGAGCGTTATCAGCCGCTAAAATCCCCTCTAGTGCAATTAGGATGAGTAATACCCAACCATACTCCAATAATAATGATACATCCATGTACATTCTCCTCTCATTTCTATAAGTACTAAATAAGTGAAGAATTTCCCCACTATTTAGTTTCCCCATACTCCTGCCTATTAACTTTGGAAGAATTTGGAAATTAATACAAAAAAGACCTCTGCCGTTAATAGGCAAAGGTCTTGCTAGACATATGTAATGAAAATGCCAACAAAGCCGGAAGAACTAAGTTCTACGTAATGACGACTTTGTTTCCAAGAAATATTCTTGGACGCTACTCCCCTTTGGAGATATGCTATTGTACTCTCATTATATGGATAATTTATACGGTTGTCAACCTGTTAAAATATCTTCATTTGGATATTTTATTTTTCGGTTCTTTTTACGTGCAAATGAAAAAGCCAATGTTAAAGGTCCCATTTTCCCAAAAAACATCATAAAGATGATAATAGCTTTTCCGATCATAGTTAAGTGTGGTGTGAAATTCATACTGAGACCCACAGTCCCAAATGCTGAAAATACTTCGAAAGCACTCATCAATAGAGGAACTCGCTCAGTAATACTTAAAATTAAAATAGCAAAAAAGATAAATGAAATGGAAATAATAGTGATGGTCAATGCTTTGACAATGAGAGTATCTTTAATAGATTTTTTAAAAACGACAATATCATCTTGTTCTTGTAAAAATTTAAACACCCCAAAAAACATGATTAAAAATGTTGTTAACTTAATTCCACCACCGGTTGAAGCACTACCAGCGCCAATAAACATAAGGAGCATCATTAATAGTAGGGAAGGCTTTGATAATACAGAAATATCAACTGTATTAAACCCGGCAGTACGAGTTGAAACCGCCTGGAAATAAGCGGCCATTCCTTCTTCAAATGGGGTAAATTCTCTCATAGAAAGGGAATTGTGGAACTCGAATATAAAAATAAAAACAGTCGCAATAATATTGACGATTAGAGTAGAAGAGAGCATAAGTTTTGAGTGTAATGTAAGGTTTTTAAAATTTTTCTTTCTTTTTATATCTACGATTACTGTAAAACCAATTCCACCTAAAATAATGAGGGAAGAAATAACGAGATTGACAAGAATGCTATGAGAATGGGACATTAAATTATCGCTCCACACAGAAAAACCAGCATTGTTAAAAGCAGAGATTGAATGAAAAAAGCTATAATAGACCCCTTTAGCAATCCCGTATTTTGGTACCCATTCAAAAGAAAGAATTAAAGTAGCGATACATTCGACTGTAAAAGAGAATAAAAATAATGCTTTGGCAAGACGAATGACGCCACCAATGTTCGTTTGATTTAACGCTTGTTGTAACAAAATTCGGTTTTGAAGACCAATTTTTCTGCCGAGCATAATCGCAATTAAAACGGCAAAGCTCATAATGCCAAGTCCGCCCACTTGTATAAGCGTTAAAATGACACATTGGCCAAATAAGGTAAATACTTTTCCTGTGTCTACAACACCAAGCCCTGTAACCGTACAAGCAGAAACGGTTGTAAATAAAGCATCGAGCCATGAAATAGACGTTGTTGTAGCAATTGGTAGCTTTAATAAGCATGTACCGATAATTGATAACATAATAAAAGACAAAGTAAGAACACGGGGAGGACTCATGCTAATATTAATCCGTTTCATGTTACATATCGTTCCTTTCAGTTTGCTCTTACTAGTATGTGAAAAAGCACGATTATGTATGTTAAAAATAGAAAGAGGCAGAGAATATCTGCCTCTAAGCCATATGGTATAGTATTATCCACGTAATTGTTGTTGAGCTAAAGCAACAAGTCGTTTCGTTACTTCACCGCCAACTGAACCGTTAGAACGAGATGCTGTATTAGAACCTAAGCTAACACCGAATTCTTGTGCGATTTCATATTTAAATTGTTCAAGCGCTTGTTCTGCACCTGGAACTAGTAATTTGTTTGTTTTTACCATGTTGATACACATCCTTATAAGTAGTCCAGTTCAGCTAAGTACCTATCTAAACTGGTAACGTTATTTTATGTGGAAACGACGTACTCATACGCGGAAGTAATCGGTGTGATTAGAAGTTATTGGATAGAAAAAAGAGTAGCAAATTTGCTACTCTTTTTTCAGTATTGTCGCTGTACCTTCCACGACAATATCACCGGATTGATTATATATGTTTGTTTGCAACGTAATGATTTTTTTATCGTCTCGTTTTTTAATGACTTCTGCCACAACGCGAAGTGTATCACCAATTTTGACAGGAGCACGGAATGAAACGTTTTGAGATAAATAAATCGTGTTTTTGCCAGGGAGTTTCGTTCCAAGAATCGTCGAAATGAAACTGGAAACGAGCATGCCATGAGCAATACGTTCTTTAAACATTGTCGTTTTTGCAAAAGAATCTAAAATATGAATAGGATTCACATCTCCAGTCAATTTTGCAAAATTAATAACGTCCTCATCCGTAATAGTTTTTGTAAGGGATGCTTGATCACCGACTTGAATCTCATCATAACGAAGCTCCGGAACAGTTTGTGCTTCTTGAAATGGATTCATTTTGGCCTCCTTCTTTTCCATATCGAAAAATGCCAGCCATCTTGATGTAGTAGGAGGAAGAAAGAGTTTTGTTTGTGCTGCAGTTAGCTCCCACATCTTTCTTACTTGATGGAAGTAAATAAATTTTTTGAGTTTTCCTCGAACTGCTTTGCGAGTTCTAGTTGTTTGGACTTGAACTCTCCCAAAAAAACATCTAACTGTTTTTGAACCTCGTCACGTTGTAATTGTTGTTGTTCGATAAATTGTTTTGTTGTTTCTTCAAATTGACCGCTAGTTTGAGTAAGAATAGACAAAGATGTTTTCGTAGGAGAAACAGTAAGTTGGTGCATTTGAGTAGAAAGTTCATTCCATTTTCCTTGCCACTCGTTAATTTGATCATTTAAGGAGTTTCCAGTTAATTGCTTCACGTAATCTGTATATTGGTTATTGAACTGAGCAGTGAATTGTTGTAGTTCTTTTTCTAGTTCATCTACTCCTGATGTTAATTTATGCAAAGCGTCTTGTTGTTGTTTTAAAGTTTCTAAAGTAAGTTGCTCTAATTGTTTCCCAGCTGAAGAGAAGAGGGAAAGAGATTGAGACCAGTTTTTCCAAAATGCATCGACTAATTCGTATGGCTTAGTTTCCATTGTTTGACCTCCAAATGTTTTTTTGCATATTGTGAACGCAGATTACTCTGCTGTACCACCAGGTGAAGATGAAGAATCCTTTTCATCCTTTTCTGGAGAAGTAGAAAATGGAAAGAATGCATTGGTGTATAACGTAAAAAACGTCCGCAACATATTTTGATAATGTTCAAAAGAAGTCGCACATGTTGTTAAATATTGCTCTCCATATTCTGTTAAAGAATAAATTCGTTTCGCTGGCCCGCCTTCGCTTGTATCCCAAGTAGAAGAAATAAGGTTTTCTTTTTCTAATTTGCGTAGTGTTCTATACACATTACCTTGGTCAACAGAAGAAAAGCCGATGTCCATTAGCATTTGAATGAGTTTGTAACCATGAAGACTCCAGTCTTTTAGACAGAGAAGTAAGAAAGGAACTAAGAAGTTTTTTGGCATGGAGTTTGGTTGTTTCGCTTGGTTTTTTTCCAAACTTTCTGGGTGTTCTGGTTCATTATGTAGCATGATTGTGCATCACCTCATGAATCAGTTAGATGGAATTTTTTGCTTATAAGTGCAATTTACACCTATCTGTTTTTAATGTCAACACATTTATTGGAAAATAAAGAAAAATAAAATATAGACTTGAAGTTTTATTCAGAATATTAGAAAATAGTGAATAGGTTGAATTGTTTCAAAAACAAAAAAGGGAGTGTAGGCGAAGTGATTGATCAAAAATTCGATCCATTGCAAGCATGGAAAAATGCTTATGAACAAACCGAAACATTTTGGGGAAAAGCGCTCAATGAAACAATTAAAACAGAAGAATATTCTGCTTGGATGGGCAGCGTTCTAGATTTGAATTTGTTTTATCAAAAAGCATTAAATGATACGACAAAAAATTATTTAGAACAGGTGAATGTGCCGACGAGAGAGGATATCGCTAGAGTAGCTACGCTTGTTATCAATTTAGAAAATAAAGTTGATAACATTGAGGAAATTCTAGAAGAGAAAGTGGATTCATTAGGACAAGCTCCTACATTAAAGCGTGATGTTACGAAAGTAAAACAAGATATTCGCACGCTAGAAACGAAAGTTGATCAAATTTTAGAGTTACTAGAAAAGCAAAATGCAGTACTAGAGAAACTACAAGTACCTGCAAAAGAAGAAGTAAAACCTGCGAATAAGCCGGAAAATAAAAAATGATAATAGCGTTTGTTTATAACGTGCAAAAGGGAAAGGGAGAATCTCTTTTTCATATATAAACAACGAAACATAATTAATATATGGACTCTATTCATATGAGTACCAAAATGATTCATAACAATCGTTCACAAATTCATTTAAGGGGGAAAAGAAATGGTTCAATTAAATGGCAAAGTAGCAATCGTAACAGGTGGGGCAAAAGGAATTGGAAAAGCAATTACAGTAGCATTAGCACAAGAGGGAGCAAAAGTAGTTATTAACTATAACAGCAGTAAAGAAGCAGCTGAAAACTTAGTAAATGAATTAGGAAAAGAAGGACATGACGTTTATGCAGTTCAAGCGGATGTTTCTAAAGTAGAAGATGCAAACAGACTTGTAGAAGAAGCTGTGAATCATTTTGGTAAAGTTGATATTCTTGTTAATAATGCTGGTATTACAAGAGATCGTACATTCAAAAAATTAAATCGTGAAGATTGGGAGCGCGTAATTGACGTGAACTTGAGCAGTGTATTTAATACAACAAGCGCGGTACTTCCATACATATCGGAAGCAGAAGAAGGAAGAATCATTAGTATTTCTTCTATTATTGGCCAAGCTGGTGGATTTGGACAAACAAACTACTCTGCAGCAAAAGCAGGTATGTTAGGATTTACAAAATCATTAGCATTAGAGCTTGCAAAAACAAATGTAACTGTAAACGCAATTTGCCCAGGATTTATTGATACTGAAATGGTAGCAGAAGTACCAGAAGAAGTGCGTCAAAAAATCGTTGCGAAAATCCCGAAAAAACGTTTTGGTCAAGCTGATGAAATTGCAAAAGGTGTAGTATATCTATGCCGTGACGGTGCGTATATCACAGGTCAGCAATTAAACATTAACGGCGGATTATACATGTAATGAAGTAAGAAAAAAGTGCATATCCATAGCAGGAATGCACTTCTTTTTTTTAGAAATAAATCGACCGAAAAGGAGATAGAAAAATGACTACATTCGTAACGGAATGGGAAAAGCAATTGGAGTTGTACCCAGAAGAATATCGTAAAGCATATCGCCGTGTGAAAAGAGCGAGCGAAGTTTTATTACGCGAACCAGAACCACAAGTTGGTTTAACACCGAAAGAAGTTATTTGGACGAAGAATAAAACGAAGCTGTATCGTTACATTCCAAAACAAGAAAAAACACAGAGAGTTCCAATCCTATTAATATACGCGCTTATTAATAAACCGTATATTATGGATTTAACTCCAGGAAATAGTTTAGTGGAATATTTAGTAGATCGTGGTTTTGATGTGTATATGCTTGATTGGGGCACATTTGGTTTAGAAGATAGTCATTTGAAATTTGATGATTTCGTGTTTGATTATATTGCAAAAGCAGTGAAGAAAGTAATGAGAACTGCGAAATCGGACGAGATTTCTTTACTTGGTTATTGCATGGGTGGAACGCTAACTTCTATTTATGCAGCACTTCATCCGCACATGCCAATTCGCAACTTAATCTTTATGACAAGTCCTTTTGATTTCTCCGAAACAGGATTATACGGTCCTTTATTAGATGAGAAATACTTCAATTTAGATAAAGCGGTTGATACATTCGGAAATATTCCGCCAGAAATGATTGATTTCGGAAATAAGATGTTAAAACCAATTACAAACTTTGTAGGTCCATATGTTGCTTTACTCGATCGTTCAGAAAATGAGCGCTTCGTCGAAAGCTGGAAATTAGTTCAAAAGTGGGTTGGTGACGGTATTCCATTCCCAGGTGAATCGTATAGACAATGGATTCGTGATTTTTATCAAAATAATAAATTAGTGAAAGGTGAACTCGTTATTCGCGGACAAAAGGTAGACCTTGCAAATATTAAGGCGAATGTCTTAAATATTTCTGCGAAACGTGATCATATCGCCCTGCCATGCCAAGTAGAAGCTTTGCTAGATCATATTTCTAGCACAGATAAACAATATGTATGTTTACCAACGGGACATATGTCGATCGTTTACGGTGGAACAGCGGTAAAACAAACATATCCGACGGTTGGAAATTGGCTGGAGGAGCGTTCTAATTAAAAATAAAAAATCCAACTAGCGTATGTTAGTTGGATTTTTTTATGGGAAATAACAAAAGATAGAAAGGAGAAATTTATATTTTAGGAGTATAATTATGAAACTTATGACTGGTAAGTTGTTTTGGAATACAGGAGTTTCTATACCTTGTTATCCAGCGTTAGAAAATGATATGATATGTGATGTGCTTGTAGTCGGAAGCGGAGAAGCAGGTGCTCATATAGCGTATTCGTTAGCGAAAATTGGAATGCGTGTTACGCTCATTGAAAAACGAGCAATCGCCTGTGGTAGCACAGCTGCTAATACAGGTTTACTACAATTTCTTCATGATAAATCATTAACTTCACTTATTCATACATTTGGTGAAAAAAAAGGGGTACGAGCATATAAGCTTTGTTACGAAGCGCTACGAACAATGGAGCAAGTTGTACCGACTCTCGATATTGATCCCCAGTTTATTCCGCGAAGTAGTTTGTATTATGCAAGTAGAAATGAGGATGTATCGTTTTTACAAGAAGAATATAATACGTTACGCCATTATGGATTCCCGGTTGAATATTTTACCGATTCACATATGAAGAAGAAGTATTCATTTATAAAACAAGCAGCGTTATATACGCATGGTGATGCCGAAGTGAATCCGTATTTATTAGCGCATAGCCTTTTGCATAAAGCAAATCAAATGGGAGCTACTATACTTGAGCATACAGAGGCCATACATATAAAAAAACGCCAAAATGATTTAATTTGTTACACGAAAACAGGAAATCAAATTGTAGCAAAGAATATTATTATGGCGACAGGATATGAAGCACTTTTCGGAAAGAAAGAAAAAAATACAACAGTGGAAACATCATATGCAGTGGTGACAAATAAGGTAGATTCATTTGAAGGCTGGCATGAACAATCATTAATTTGGGAAACAGCACGGCCTTACTTATATTTTCGAACGTATCAAAACCGTATTATTGTAGGCGGATTAGATGAAGCGATGAAAATTCAAACAATCGGTGATACGAAATTATTGCATAAGCGTGATATCCTTATTAACATTGTAAAAGAGATGTTCCCGCAGTATAAGAATATACAGGCAGAGTACTATTGGGCGGCAGCATTTGGCGGTAGTCATGATGGTCTCCCTATTTTAAAAGAAGACAAAGAGATACATAATTTATTTTACGCATTGCCGTATGGAGGTAATGGAACTGTGTATGGAATGGTATTTGCCAAATTATTTGAGCAGTTATTTACAAATAAAGAAAGTGAAGATTTTTCTTTATTTAATCGATAGAAAAAAAGGTAGCGAAGTGATGGAATGAGAGATATAAAAAAGTTTTTACAAAAATTACGTCCTGTACAACTTATTGTTTTGTTTTATTTATTAGCAGTAGTTGTATCGGTGATATTGCTTAGTTTCCCGTTTGTTACGAAGGCTGGTGTGAAATGGACATTTATCGATGCCCTCTTTACATCTGTTAGTGCGGTAAGTGTTACGGGACTGTCTGTTGTTACAATTTCAGATACATTTACTACGGCAGGAATTATTATGTTAGCCCTTATTTTACAATTAGGCGGCTTAGGAATTATGGCACTTGGTACATTTGTTTGGATTATAACGGGGAAAAAAATCGGTTTGCAGAGAAGAAGACTCATTATGGCAGACCATAATCAAGGGAATTTATCAGGCCTTGTAGAATTGATGCGTTCTATTTTAATTGTAATTATTTCGATAGAACTTATTGGAGCAATACTATTAGGTACAAGATTTCTACTTTATTTTCCAACTTGGCAAGAAGCTTATTTCCACGGTTTCTTTGCCGCTGTTAGTGCAACTACGAACGGAGGATTTGATTTAACTGGACAATCACTAATTCCGTACAAAAAAGATTATATTGTGCAAATGATTCATATGTTACTTATTATTTTAGGAGCGATTGGCTTCCCGGTGTTAATGGAAGTAAAGCAATTCTTTAGTAAAAGGAGACAGCAACTATTCCGCTTTTCGTTGTTTACAAAATTGACGACAACGACATTTTTTGCACTCGTTATCGTTGGAACAATTATGATTTTTCTACTAGAACGAAATCAGTTTTTAGCAGGGAAGTCATGGCATGAAACAGTTTTCTATACATTATTTCAATCTGTGACGACGCGAAGTGGTGGACTGGCTACAATGGATATACGTGAATTGTCACAACCGACGCTTTTATTTATGAGTATATTAATGTTTATAGGGGCATCTCCAAGTTCGGTTGGGGGCGGAATACGTACAACAACATTTGCTGTTAGTATATTATCGTTATACACTTTTGCAAGAGGCGGGAGAACAGTTAGAGTCTTCAAACGTCAGCTACATGAAGAGGACGTGCTGAAAGCATCTGTCGTTATGACGATGGGGATTTTATTATGTGCCACAGCACTCTTTATTTTATCTATTACGGAAAATGTACCGCTTATGAGTTTGATTGTTGAAGTGTGTTCTGCTTTCGGGACGACAGGACTATCGACAGGTATTACGCCAGATTTAACAACTGTTGGTAAACTTGTACTCATTGTACTTATGTTTATTGGGCGTGTCGGTATTTTAACATTTATACTGGCTAGTGGGGGAAGAGAACAGCCACCTCGCTATAAATACCCGAAAGAGAGAATTATTATTGGATAGTATGAAACCATTCTACCTATGTTAGGTAGAATGGTTTTTTAGTCGTTAATGCCAAATTGCGGATGCATAAAAGCGTCATTCTTATTATCCACTTCTTTTTTTAGCAACTCTTGATTTTCTTCTGAAATCCACCCAATATCATTTGTAGGATGAATCCATTCTTCTCCAGCCATAATGGCAGGGTCTACTTCATCACTCCAATTGTGAAGTGGACTATTCTCGGAATCATATTTACTGTCTCCGATTACGACGTCATATTGATTTATGAAAGGTTGTTGCATCTTCTTTCCTGTTCCTTTAAAAGATGGGAAATTCATTTGATGCGGGAGCGTTTCATCTAAAATTGGTGACTGAACTTTATCTTTCTTCTTCAAAATAATCGCTCCTTTTATAATACTTTCTTCATAGGTAGTATTTCCATCTAGTGGCTCTTATGTACTTGTTAACACTTGCCAGTAATAATTATTTAATGTTGCTTCAAACTAGAGTAGAAAGTGAATTCTTGAAAGCAGGTGAATGTATTGGTAAAAAGAAAAGTGAAACAAAATGCGGCAATCAACAATAATAAAACTCCGAAAGAAAGCTTACCAGATGCAGAATTTGCATTAGAGTATGAAGGAGAAAATAGCGCGAAGTATGCAAATCGTAATTCAAAAAAAGGTAAACAAAAATGAGGCGTTTTTTACAAACGCCTCATTTTTTTGTGGGATTATAAAGGTTTTTTTAATTATTTGTAAATTTAGTGTTCGTTATTGGCAGAAAAATGCGAAAAAACATAGAAGTAGCAACGTATTACACAAAAACAAACAACAAACAAAAGATTAATGTTGGTTTAATACTGCTTTTACACTAGTTGTTTATATTGGAGTTGTACATAAGATTTATAAAAGGAGAGAGAGACAGTGAAAAAAACAATCTTTAAAGCTGTAGCAACTGGAATGGTATTTTCGTTATTAATGGGTTGTGGTGCAAAGAAAGAAGAAAGTGCTGGGGCAAAAGTAAAGGATGATAAATTATCTGGATCATTAACTGTTTACACAGCGATTGAAGAAGAACTTGTACCAATTTATCTTGATTCTTTTAAACAGAAGTATCCAGATGTGAAACTGAACATTGTTCGTGATTCAACTGGAGTTATTACAGCGAAATTGCTAGCTGAAGGAAAAAATACACAAGCAGATGTTGTATGGGGAACAGCAGCGTCTAGTCTATTAGCTTTAGATAAAAAAGATATGTTAAAAGGTTACTCTCCAAAAGGAGCAGATCGTGTTCTTACGCAATTTAAAGATGATAAGCAACCAGAAAAATGGGTAGGTAATACGGCATTTATGACGGGGATTGCTATAAATAAAGAAGAATTAAAGAAGAAAAATTTACCGATGCCAGAATCATACGAAGACTTAACGAAACCAGAATATAAAGGAACGCTTATTATGCCACATCCAGCTTCTTCTGGAACAGGATTTTTAACAGTTTCTGCATGGTTACAAATTATGGGTGAAGATAAAGGCTGGGATTACATGAAAAAACTTCATGATAATATGGCAACTTATACTCATTCAGGTTCAAAACCGGCGAAATTAGCAGGCGCAGGTGAATATCCAGTTGGCGTATCAATGGTTTATAGTGCTTTGAAAGAGAAACAAAAAGGTGCACCAGTTGAAGTTGTATTGCCGAAAGAAGGATTAGGTTGGGAAGTAGAAGCGAACGCACTTATTAAAAAAGATAATGCAAAAAATGAAAAATTAGCGCAAGCATTTTTAGATTGGGCAATTACTGATGATGTAATGAAGTTATACTTTGAGAAAAATGGATTCGCGACAATAAAAAATGATTATAAACTTCCAGATGGATTCCCTAAAGATGTGACAGAAAAGTTATACAAAAAGAATGACTTTAAATGGGCAGCAGAAAATCGCGACAAAATTTTAGAAAAATGGGAAAAAGAGTTTGGCCAAAAAGCAGAACCGAAAAAGTAAGTGAGTGGGAGAGAGAAAAAATGAGCGAATATTTATCAATTCAACATATTCAAAAACAGTTTGATGCATTTACAGCGTTAAAAGATATTTCTTTTACTGTGAAAAAAAATGAGTTTGTATGTTTATTAGGCCCAAGTGGTTGTGGGAAAACAACATTGCTTCGAATTTTAGCAGGGCTAGAAGAGGCAACAACAGGTAGTATAGCTGTGGATGGAAAAGATATTACAGCATTACCTCCTGGAAAGAGGAATTTCGGAATGGTGTTTCAATCGTATGCGTTATTTCCGAATTTAACAGCACTTGAAAACATTGAATACGGCTTAAAGACAAAAAAATATGGAAAAGCAGAAGTAAAAGAGAAAGCGCTAGAGGCGTTAGAACTTGTAGATTTGCTGAATGTAAAAGATAAATATCCTGCTCAAATGTCTGGTGGACAACAGCAGCGAGTAGCACTTGCACGTGCGCTCGCTCTGTCTCCGGATATTTTGTTACTCGATGAGCCATTATCTGCTTTAGATGCAAAAGTGCGTGAAAAGTTACGTAGAGAAATGCGTGATTTGCAAGAAAAAGTAGGAGTAACAACTATTATGGTTACGCATGATCAAGAAGAGGCATTAACGATGGCCGATAAAATTGTTGTAATGAATCATGCGGAAATTATGCAGATTGGCACACCAGAGGAGATTTATCAAAGACCAGCCAATCCATTTGTGGCAGATTTTATTGGTTCTATTAATTTCTTTTCGAAAAACAATGAAGAACATGCAATTCGTCCTGAGCATGTAACAGTTGTACAAAAGGATGGTATTAAAACGGTTGTGGAAAGCATGGAATTTCGCGGATCTGTATATCGGACGGAAGTGCGGGTCGTAGAAGAAAACACACATCTTTATAACGAGAAAATTGTAGTGGATATATTGGCATCAGAAGTAGAAGCAACCGCAATTAGAAAAGGAAAGCCGATTCAAATCTCTTTCTCAGAAAATCATATGTTGTCATATGGAAAGAAGGTCATTGTATAGATGGAGATGTTAGAAGATTTCAAGGTAGAAAGTACGAAAAAAAAGATTAAGAGACGTATCGGTAAAGAAGAGTGGATACAAAGACTATTAATTATTGGTATGCTTCTCGCGTTTTTGATCATGCTTGTATTACCTTTATTACAATTGTTTACACAAGCTTTTTATGATAAAGATGGAGCTTTCATTGGTGTTGCGAATTTCAGTAAATATTTTACAACACCAACGCTAGTTCAATCATTACAAAATACGATATGGATTTCGGGCGCGACAACAATTATTGCAGTGACACTCGCTTTCGCTTACGCCTATGCGATCGCTCGTACGAATGTGTTTGGAAAGCGTGTATTCCAATATATTGCTTTGTTACCATTATTCGCACCAACGATGATGCATGGTATCGCACTTACATATTTATTTGGTAATCAAGGGTTAGTAACGAAAGGAATGTTTGGTTTGTTTGAAGGGATACAAATCCCTTTATATGGACCAGTAGGAATTGTAATGGCTGAAGTCATGTATACATTTCCGCAAGCATTTCTTATATTATTAATTGCTTTTCAAGGCTCTGATTATCGTTTATATGAAGCTTCTAATATGTTAGGAGCGAGTAAAACAAAGCAATTTTTCACTGTTACTTTACCTAGTGTAAAGTACGGATTAATTAGTGCGATGTTCGTTGTGTTTACACTTAGTTTCACTGATTTTGGGGCACCAAAAATTGTTGGTGGACAATATAATGTACTTGCTACTGATGTATATAAGCAAGTAATTGGGCAGCAAAATATGCCGATGGGTGCAACTGTCGGAATGATTTTATTAATCCCAGCTATATTTGCCTTTGCAGTTGATCGCATTACGCAAAGAAAGCAGGCGAATCTCTTATCTTCCAAATCAGTACCTTACAGAATAATAAATAATAAGAAACGAGATGTTATTTCATTCGTATATTGTAGCGTAGTAACGCTTATGATCATTCTATTATTTGTGGCAGTTGGTATTGCTGCAAGTGTGAAAGTATGGCCATATAATATGGGCTTTACATTTGAGCATTTTAATTTTTCCAGTTTAACAGGAGATGGACTGGAAGCATTTAAAAATAGCGTAATTGTTTCAGCAATTACTGCGGTTATTGGAGCGGTTTTAACATTTATGTTCGCTTATGCGATTGAGAAAATAGATCAGCTACAATTTTTCCGAAAAGCAGGTTACTTTTTCTCTATCGTCCCTTTAGCGATACCAGGTTTAGTACTTGGGTTAGGCTACGTCTTCTTCTTTAGTCAACCAACAATACAAATCTTTGGACTTTCCGTAACGAACCCGTTCCATTCTCTATACGGAACAATTGCTGTGCTAGTACTAGTCAATATCATTCATTTTTATTCTGTAACATTTGTTACGGCAACGACAGCTTTAAAGAAATTAGATCGAGAGTTTGAACTTGTTTCACAGTCGATGGGGATACCGTTTTATAAAACATTCTTTCGAGTTACGGTACCGATGTGTTTACCAGCCATTTTAGAAATGGTAATGTACTACTTCGTAAATTCAATGGTAACCGTCTCAGCAGTTGTATTCCTGTATGCAGCTGATTTTAAACTAGCTGCCGTATCAATTGTAAATATGGATGATGCAGGAAATGTAGCACCAGCAGCTGCAATGAGTGTACTTATTGTTGTTACAAATATTGTAGTGAGAGTTGTATATGAATGGGGAACGAAAGCACTTCGTAACCGAACGTCACAATGGCAAAAAAGATAAATAAGAAGGGTGATGGATTGAATGAAAGTAGAAGCAGTTATTTTTGATTGGGCAGGTACAACAGTTGATTACGGATGTTTTGCACCACTGGAAGTATTTATGGAGATTTTCCATAAACGCGGTGTTGCAATTACTGCAGAAGAAGCCCGTAAGCCAATGGGATTATTGAAAATTGATCATGTTAGGGCATTAACAGAGATGCCTCGTATTGCGAGTGATTGGAATCGTATTTTCGGACAATTACCAACAGAAGCAGACATTCAGGAGATGTATGAAGAATTCGAAAAGATTCTCTTCGCTGTTTTACCGCGCTATGCGTCGCCGATTAATGGCGTAAAAGAAGTGATTGCTTCTTTACGTGAAAGAGGAATTAAAATTGGTTCAACGACTGGTTATACGAGAGAAATGATGGACATTGTAGCAAAAGAAGCAGCACTACAAGGGTATAAACCTGATTTTCTTGTAACACCAGATGATGTTCCAGCAGGTCGTCCGTATCCGTGGATGTGCTATAAAAATGCGATGGAGCTTGGTGTATATCCAATGAATCATATGATAAAAGTTGGAGACACGGTATCAGATATGAAAGAGGGAAGAAATGCTGGTATGTGGACAGTTGGTGTAATTCTTGGCAGTAGCGAACTCGGCTTAACTGAAGAGGAAGTGGAGAATATGGATCCGGTAGAACTTCGTGAAAAAATAGAAGTAGTTCGCAATCGTTTCGTTGAAAATGGGGCGCACTTTACGATAGAAACGATGCAGGAACTTGAAACCGTAATGGAACATATCGAGAAACAAGAACTTATTATTTCATAAAAGGGGAATAGGATCATGACTGAAAATCACTATTTATTATTAACGCCTGGACCATTAACAACAACCAAAACAGTAAAAGAAGTTATGTTATACGATTGGTGTACGTGGGATGATGAATATAGCACAATGGTACAAGAGGTAAGAGCTAAGCTTGTATCGTTAGCAACGAAGGAAGAAGAGACATATACAACTGTTCTCATGCAAGGAAGCGGTACGTTTTCAGTTGAAGCAGTGATTGGATCTGTCGTTCCTAAAGATGGAAAGCTGCTCGTATGTACAAATGGTGCGTATGGTAAGCGAATTGTACAAATGGCAGAGATGTTACATATAGATGTGGTGGTCAGTCAAACAGAAGAGTGGGAGCCTACTAATATTGCAGAAGTAGAAAAGATATTGCAACGAGATAAAGAGATTACACATATTGCAGTTGTTCATTGCGAAACAACAACAGGTATTATCAATCCAATTGTAGATGTATGTAAATTAGGGAAGCAATACGGAAAAGTAACACTGGTTGATGCAATGAGTAGTTTTGGTGGTATTGAAATAGATATCGCTGAGTTGCAAATTGACTTTCTAATTAGTAGTGCGAATAAATGTATTCAAGGGGTTCCTGGATTCGGCTTTGTTATTGCAAAGCGCGATGAATTGGTGAAATGTAAAGGGCAGGCACGTTCATTATCATTAGACTTATTTGATCAGTGGGAAACGATGGAAAATCAAAATGGGAAATGGCGTTTTACGTCACCTACACATGTTGTACACGCTTTTTATCAAGCACTACTTGAATTAGAAAAAGAGGGCGGAGTAGAAGCGCGTTACAATCGATATTATAACAATCAAAAAATATTAGTGAATGGAATGAGAGAAATCGGATTTAAGCCACTAGTAGATGAAAAATATCAATCGCCTATTATTACATCCTTCATTTATCCAGAAGAGGGGTTCGATTTTGGGCAGTTATATAATGAATTAAAGTGTGATGGGTTTGTTATTTATCCAGGTAAAATTTCAAAAGTAGATACATTCCGCATTGGAAATATCGGTGATGTACATGAGGCAGATATCAATCGCTTAGTTTATAGTATCGCTAAAGGAGTTGTTATAGGTTGAAAGTATTTTGTTTAGGTGGAGCAGGTAAAATTTGTCGTGAAGCAATTTTAGATTTAGTGCAATTTTCATCTTTTGAGGTGATTACAGTAGCTGATTTTAATGAAGAAGAGGGCCTGAAAGTAGTAGAATGGCTCAACGATCCTCGTGTTGATTTTGTGAAAGTAGATGTAACGAATCACGAGGATACGGTTGCAAAAATGAAAGGTTATGACATTGTAATGGACGGTACGACAATTAAGTTAAATGGATTGTCTACTCGATGTATTGCAGAAGCAGGTTGTCACGGTGTGAATTTGAATGGGTTTGGTGAAGAAAATGAATCTCATTCTATATTTGCTCAAAATGAAAAAACGTGTCTACCTGGTTTTGGTATGACGCCAGGTGTAACGCAAATGATGGCAATGCATGCAACAAATCAGCTAGATACTGTAGAGTCAGTACGTGTAAGTCATGGCTCGTACCGTCCAATTGCTTTTTCTGCATCCATTACAGAAACAACGACATATGAATATGATCCACATTTACCATCGCGTACAGTATATGAAGATGGTGAATTTAAGCAAGTACCTCCTTTTGCGCGTCCAAGAGAAATTGAATTACCGGCGCCTTATGGTAAGGCAACGCAGTATATAATACCGCATTCTGAAACGATTACGTTAGCAAAAGCACTAGAACATAAAGGCGTCAAACTGATAGAGACGAGAGGAACTTGGCCAAAGAAAAATATGCAGCTCGTACGTGCTTTATATGATTATGGTATATTGCGTAATGATCGGGTTGACATAAATGGGAAAGAAATTGGCATTATGGATTGTATTTCGAAGTATTTATTGCAATCAAAAGAAGGGCAAGAAACAGAAATTTACGGTTATGCACTTCATGTAGAAGTAATAGGTATGAAAAATAATGAGAAACAAAGGCACGTATTATATCATACACACCCGTTATCTGATGGTTCTGTTGTAGGATGGGAAAAATTAAGAGCTTATACGAGAAACGTCGGTATTCCATTTGGGATTGCTACAGAGTTAATCGCAAAAGGGAATGTAAATAAAGTTGGTGTTGTGACACCTGAGGAAGCTTTTGTAAATCCACAAATTATTTTTGATGAACTAAAAAAACGTGGTATTCATATTCATGAAGAAGTTTTCACTGAAAAAGAAAGTTATAACTTTGTATAAGTAAGGCAGTTTATGAGGTAGAAATCAATGGGGTGAAGCTATGTCTGTAGTAGGTGAAGAAAGAAAGCGAACCATTCTTGAGAAGGTAGAGTTTAAAGGGAAAGTAAAAGTTTCAGAGTTAGCAAGAGAGTTTGCTGTATCAACAGAGACGATTCGTCGTTATTTAGAAGAATTGGATCGTGAAAAGAAGTTGAAGAAAGTGTATGGTGGAGCCGTGCAACTTCCGGGAGCTGGAATAGAGGCACCAATGTTAGAACGAGAGATGCTGCATATAGAAGAGAAGAAGAGAATTGGGTATAAAGCAGCAACGTTTGTGGAAGATGGAGATGTGATTGCGATTGATGATGGAAGTACACCACTTCAAATGGTGCCATATCTTGTTCATCGTAAAAATTTAACGATTGTAACAAGTTCATTTCCAGTAGCTACACAATTAATTTCTTCTATTAATAAAAAGATGTTTCACGGTGAAGTTTTATTTATTGGTGGAAAAGTATCTCCAAAGCATTCACGTGTGTCAGGTTCTATTTCGCAGCAAGTAATCCAGCAATTTCATTTTCATAAAGCATTCGTTTCGATTGATGGATTGTTACCTGGTTTTGGGGTTTCTAGTTTTGAATTAGAAAAGGCGAAACTGTCAGAAGCGATGCTGAAATTAGCGGAGAAAACATATATTTTATGTGATCATACAAAAGTAGGGGTAAAAGGAAATTACCGAATAGCAGCATTTTCACGTATTCAACATGTAATTTGTGATAAGAAAATGCCCTATAGTTTTGAAGAGGAAGTCAAAAATCATAATATTCAATGGACAATTTGCTAAATAAATTGAACTCCCACCTATTTTTGAGGTGGGAGTTTTACTGTCCGCAAATAGAGGGATAAAAGATTTGTATGTATGCAAAAAGTGGACACATTTTCTTATCTCTTTCATATAATTTACCAATACAAAAAAAGTTGGTCGAAGGAAAGAAGGGAGAAGCATGTCAGAACGGATATATAATAAACTTGTATTGTATGCAAATATTTTGCAAAAAATTGGTTTTATTAATGAAAAAGAAAAAAGTGAAATTCTTCATACGCTAGGTAAAAAGGCCCTTTGATTAAAGGGTTTTTTATTTTTTATCTTTGGAAATATAAACTTAATGTAATATTACCATTGACAATGATAATGATATTCATTATCATTTATTTGTAGACAATTGATAACATTTATCAATTGCGAAAATTATATATGATAGGGGATATTATTTTGAAAAAAAGTTATATTAAGGCGCTAGTAGTAGCCACAACATTAGCAATTCCATTTGCTACATACTCTACTCCAGCATTAGCAGCACTAAAAGCTGAAGCAAACCA
Organism: Bacillus sp. N5-665; assembly: GCF_022637375.2. Classification (NCBI taxonomy): domain Bacteria; kingdom Bacillati; phylum Bacillota; class Bacilli; order Caryophanales; family Bacillaceae; genus Bacillus; species Bacillus sp. N5-665. The sequence goes on along the minus strand of NZ_CP093325.1, from coordinate 4,225,821 downwards.
GTCGGTGGCAGCAGCTAGTGAACGTACATACGATACTGAGATTAAAATATATAAGGATCAAAAAGATGAGCCATCTATGGTTTCTCAGTACATAAAAAATCCTAAAGTAGCAATTGAAGATGGGAAAAAAATCGTTACTGTAACAATACAAGATAGCGATTATTTTCAATATCTTAGAATAGAGGATAAAAACCAACCTGGTGTATTTCAAGATGTGAAAGTTTTATCAGAAGATAAGAGGAAAAATGGAACGAAAGTAGTCCAATTTGAAATTGGCGAATTTGAGAAGAAGCATAATATGCAAATGCATATACTTATTCCTGCCATCGGATATGATCACAAATATCAAGTTCAATTTGAAATTAAAGATCCAACTGTAGGTGACAAAGAAACAGAGAAACCAGATGATAACTCTAATTCAGGCAATACGGAAACGGATCATCCAGTTGATAGTCAAAATATGATAACAGATAACAAATTAAGAGAACTTGTTAATAAAAAAGTATTTAATAGAAAAGATTTAAATACACCAATTACGAAAGAGGAGTTATTACAAGTAAAGGACTTGTTTTTAAACACGAATGAGATTCTTGATTATAGTGCATTAAAATATATGCCAAATTTAAAATCTTTAACAGTTGCGAATGCGAAGATAACAGATCCATCGTTCTTTGCGAATTTAAAGCAATTAAATCATTTAGCTTTGCGTGGTAATGAATTTTCAGATGTAACACCACTTGTTAAGATGGATAATTTAGCATCTCTTGATCTGAGTAATAATAAAATTACAAACGTTGCACCACTCATTGAAATGAAAAATGTAAAAAGTTTATATCTATCAGGCAACCAAATAGAAGACGTAACAGCATTAGCGAAAATGGAACAACTAGATTACTTGAATTTAGCAAATAATAAAATTACGAATGTTGCTCCATTAAGCGCGTTGAAAAATGTAACATACTTAACTTTAGCAGGTAATCAAATTGAAGATATTAAACCGTTATATTCATTACCTTTAAAAGATTTAGTACTAACACGTAATAAAGTTAAAGATTTATCGGGTATTGATCAAATGAATCAATTAAATAAATTATTTATCGGTAAAAATCAAATTGAAGATGTGACACCACTTGCTAAAATGACTCAGCTTACAGAATTAGATTTACCTAATAATGAGTTAAAGGATATTACTCCATTATCAAATCTAGTAAACTTACAAAAACTTGATTTAGAAGCAAATTATATTTCAGACTTATCGCCAGTTAGTAAGTTGAATAAGTTAGTATATTTAAGTTTTGTTGCAAATGAAATCCGCGATGTTAGACCAGTAATAGAACTAAGTAAGAAGGCTTATATCAATGTTCAAAATCAAAAAGTCTTTTTAGAGGATACAGAAGTAAATAAAGAAGTGAAAGTACCTATATACGAAAAAGACGGTGAAGTATCTACAAAAATCCGTCTGAAGAGTGAAGGTGGTACGTATAGTAATGGTGTAGTGAAATGGAGTACACCAGGTGAGAAAGTATATGAATTTGGAGTGAAAGATCCATTTGCAGATACAGGTATTTTCTTCACTGGTTCTGTGATTCAAAAGGTTGTAAATGAAAAAGTAGCTGAAGAAGTAATAGAGTTTAAAGATGTACCAAAGGGCCATTGGTCAGAGAAAGCAATTAATCATTTAGCGAAAGAAAAATTATTTGTAGGTTATGGAAATGGGGAATTTGGATTTGGTGACAATATTACGCGTGGTCAAGTAGCAGTTTTAATACAAAAGTACTTGAAGTTGGAGCGTAATCTGGAAGAAAAAATTAAGTTTATAGATACGAAAGGAAATGCGTATGAAGGGGCTATTGAGTCAGTTGCACAAGCCGGTATTATGACTGGATACGATAATGGTCAGTTCCGTCCAGATGGAGTATTAACTCGATATGAAATGTCAGTAGTATTACAAAAAGTATTTCAGTTAAAGGGAAGTGAAAAGAGTGTAGAGAGCTTTACTGATGTGCCAAAAGGTCATTGGGCAGAAGGATATGTGAAAGCTTTAGCGGATAATAATATATCAAAAGGTGATGGAAAAGGAAACTTTTTAGGTGATGATTTCGTAACACGTGAACAATATGCACAGTTTTTATATAATGCAATAAAGAAATAAAAGATGAGAAAATACGTTATTCTTTGATTTAAAAAGAATAACGTATTTTTTATGTACAAAATGAAATAGGGAATAGACAGAATTATAGATATATGAAGGGCCCATTTTAAAGAAGAGCTGTGAAACTATATTGACAAAAAGGCGTTCTCATGTGATAATTCAATTAAATTTTTAGAATAATCAAAAAATACTCCTTTTACATAGAAAGGATTCGAACATTATATAAATATTATGCCGGGGGTGACGAAATGTTATTTTTTCTAAAGAAATGGAATGAATTAAAAGATGTGAAATCTGAATTGGCACTTCGTGATTGGTTTTATGGTACAAAAATTAGTTTATCACTCTGTACGTCAAAAGAGCCGTTAACTTTTTTAGTAAACGTTGAGGGAAGAGATAAAGGGTTATTTTCAGAAGAAGACTTTATTGTTGTTAATTGTATGTGTGAGCCAGTATTTGAAAATGAAGAAAAACCAGCTGCAGAATCGTTTATGCATGCGGATATTTATAAAAAAAGTAGTGCAGAATGTATTTTACAAGTGCAGACTGTAGATAGCCATTTAATATCAGAGTTATATGGAGAAGAAGGGGACGTAACATTCGATAAACGTAGCGTGGAACGTGTTTTTGGAAAAGAAGGTATAACAGAAATGACAATTCCCATTGTAGAAGATGAGAAAAAATTCGCTGATTTATTAGAAAATAATGTACCGAATTTTATTGAAGGTGGAGGAGTAGTTCTTGTTCATAATTATGGCATGATTGTGTGGGGGAAAACTCCAGAAGAAGCGAAAAAATGGCTAGAGGGTATAGAATATTTAATGAATTACCATGTAAAGTTGTTAATGATAAAAGGTGCAAAGAGCTCTGTTATATAAAATGTTTGTGACGTCGTTACAAGTCAATAAAAAATGAAAGCGTTTTAAAAATAATTTCACTCATAAAATATAGGTCTCCTTATTATATATAGATTACATGTTGACATGTAAGGAGGAACATATTTTGCGAGTTAAATATCATTTTCTGCCAAAACAGCAAGTAACATTTTGCAAAATGAACGATTCAGGTGAAGAGGCTTTGCGCATTATGAATGAAACGGGATTTCGAGCAATCCCTGTATTAGCAGAAGATGAAAAGAAATTTATAGGGATTATTTATAAAGTAGATCTTTTAGAAAAGAAGTGTAATAGCGGATTAGAGAAATTAAGTACGGAACAGATGCTGGGAGATTCCTCTGCATTTATTTTTGAAAAGGATTCTTTTTTTAGAGCATTTTATGTTATTCGTCGACTTCCATTTTTAGCTGTGCTAAATGACTATAATGAATTTGTCGGTATCTTAACGCATTCCAATATATTTGATGTTATTGAAGATTCATTCGGTATGCGGACGGGTGGTTATATATTAACAATTGCAACACAAGATTGTAAGGGAACGATTAAAGAACTTGGGACATTGTTGAAAGCATTTAATATCGGTGGATTATTTACGCTAGATAACGGTGATCAATATATTCGCCGCGTTATCGTAAATATAGCAGATGAGTTAAATGAAAAAAGATTAAAGCAATTAATCGAAAAAATAGAGAAAAAAGGATTCAGGGTGAGTCATGTAGATTATATTTAAGGTGAAAAGGAAAGGTACCAATTTGCTATATGCAGATTGGTACCTTTTTTAGTGTGAGTAATGAATCTTATTTTGAAACAGGAGGCGGAGATAACGCTAAATCAGATAAAAAAATAAAATCTGCATGTTCGCGAATTTTAGGAATAGAAGTTTCTATAACACGTGATGTAATTTCACCTGGAGGTCCAACGTGTCCAATAGCAACCATAATCGGTTTTTCTTGAAGTTTTTTAATGAGTAATTGGGCTTGTTTTGAAATATGGGCTGCTGTATACACATCATCAAAAAATAATTGATTTTCAATAATGGGCACTCCTAATTCTTTCCCGATTTTTGGGACAACACTCTTAGGATTTGTTTTGCTATCTAAATAAAATAAACCGTGTTTTTTACAAGCTGCAAGTATAAGTCGTACAATTCTTTCGTCCGCGGTCACTTTTGATCCCATATGATTGTTCATGCCAATTGCATGTGGCACTTCTTGAATCGCTTGTTCGAGTCGGTTAGTTATTTCTTCGTCGCTTAAATCAGTTGTAATTGCTTTTGGTCCAAGCCATTCTTTTTTACCTTTAATAGGTTCCATTGGCATATGTATAATAACTTCGTGCCCTTTCTTATGAGCAGCTATCGCATCTTCCTTTGTGGAAGGGAGAAAAGGCATAACGGCAACAGTCAGTGGAATAGGAAGTGATAACATTTTATCAGTCCCCTTCATATTATTGCCGAAGTCATCAATGACAATAGCGACTTTGTTTGTATGTGCCTTTGCTTGAACAGGAAACAAGAAGGATGGTAAGAACATAGTAAATATAAGCAATGCAATCGTATATTTGCGCATATAAATATTTCCTTTCTATTTTATCCCGCTATTTGCGAGCAGTGAGGAATGGACAAAATCCCCAATGATTAAATTTCACTTTATCAATCATCATTATGTTTTGCGTTTTTATATAAATTAAACAAAAAATGTCGAAGAAAAGTATATGGAAAATAGAAAATCCGCTATTTAATTGGTATTTGTAAAAAAAGAAGATGAAAAAAATGTCTATTATTGCGAATGTATTTACAAAGATAGAATAATTTGTAATAATTCTCAAAGTGAGGGTAAAGATTTGTAAATTACAGGGAGAAAATGTTAAATTTTCTGATTCTTCAAATTCAAATATGATTAAGTAGTTAAAAGGCCAATGGAGAAGTAAAGTTGAGAGCATGGAAGTATAATAAGGGGGATATGAATGTTTACTGTAAAAAGGAAGTACACATTAGAAAAGCTTTCACGTGATATTCATATGAAACGTGAAGAAATGATTCAATTAGGTTTAACAAGTGGGTTAAATAGTATGGAGACAATTCAAGTGAGTCAAGAATTGGACAAGCTTATTTTACAGTACCAGCGTTATAAAGAAAAACAAACACCAAAATGGTTATCAATTATAAAGGTACCTATTTTTCAAATTGGATATGAAGGGAAATCAAGTAATTTTTGGCGAATGCTTGTGGCTGGTTTTATGAAATAAGTATAATTACCCTTTTGGGATAAGGATAATTATACTAGGTGTAACGGAATTTCGATATGAACTGTCGTTCCTTCGTTTTCTATACTATCAATAAAAATATGCCCATTGTACATCTCTACAATTCGTTTACATATGACAAGTCCAAGACCGGTTCCAGTATCTTTATTAGTAAAGAACGGATGAAAGAGGTGTTTTTGAATATGTTTTGGAATCCCTTTTCCATTATCTGTAATTTTCAATTGTGCGTGTGTTTCATTGTTTGTTACGGAAATGGTCAGTGTGTCACCAGAATTCATGGCTTCAATTGCATTTTTTGTAATGTTTAAAACCACTTGTTTCATATGGTCTTTTGAGCAACGGATATGAACAGGATGGTCTGGCAAATGTAAATGGAACACAATGTTATGTAGATTCGCCTCAGATTGAATAATTAATGCTACCTCATTTAGAATGGTTCTCACATCATATGTTTGTTCAATGATAGCAGTTGGCTTTCCAAGAATAAGAAATTCGCTTACAATTTCATTAATCCGTTCTATTTCTTGTTCGATGACAGAAAAATAAAACTGATCTTGTTCATCTTTATATTTCTCTTTTAATAGAGCGACGAGCCCTTTAATTCCGGTAAGAGGATTACGGATTTCGTGGGCTGTACTAGCTGCAAAAGTTCCAACCAATTCAATTTTTTGTAGTTCATTTTGTTGTCTTTCCAGTTTTGTTTGACGTTTTAACAACATATATTGAGCAAGTAAAAATAAAATAGACATTAAAAATAAAGTAGCTATACACTCTATTGCAACCCACTGATATAAAGTTTTTTGATGGATAGGCAATGGAGAAACAGAGACCTTCCAATTTAATCTTTTGAGTGGGGTAGTAAGCATATTAGAATGCGCATCACTTGTTTCGTTATTATCATCGGTGAGAAAAACTACATCATGTTTATCAGTTACTTCAAAATGGTATTGTGGCTTAATGGCATTTAAAGATGATGAAATGTAGTCAAAGCGTAAACTTGCTAACAATAAGCCTGAGATTTCCTTCTGTTTATTGAAAATGGGAGAAGCAATCATAATAGCTTGATGTCCAAGAACACGATCTGTAATGACTGATGATACAGTTGTTTTCTTCGTTTGCAATACGTCTTGAATATATTTGCGATCTGAGACATCAACAGGTGGTCGGTCGCCTTCGGATGCGATTGTAATGATGCCTTCTGGTGTAGCGTAATATAAACCAGAAAAACGTGCATCGTTTCCATCTGTATCATGTACAATTTGTTTAACTCCATTTATATTTCCAGTCTCGGTTCCTACGACCTTTGAGAGCATTTCTAATGCGGAAATTGCTTCACCAAGGTGATGATCTAAATAGTCTCTATATAAAAAGAGAACCGTGTGAGCAGATAGTTTGTTTTCCTGTTTCATTTTATACGAATGATATGAATAAAATGTAGCACCAATTCCTATTGTTGGTAGGATAACAAGCAATATATATAAAACTATGCTGTGGAATTTGACTTTCAAATTTGGTACTCCTTCTTTTTTATTATCATTATATATAAACTATGTTAAAATTGTCATGTTTTTATTCAAGAATCATTCATAATATATTTGGGGAGAGGAAATGAATGAGTGAATACTCATTCGGAATTTACATGAAGTACTAAGTTGTTTTTTCTTTTTATTACTGAGAATTTAAGTGAAGGGTTGAAAGTTGTATGACATCAAATAATGAACGAGAAGATATTTCTCAATCTTTAAAAGTATTTATTGCATTATCTCGTGTACATCGATCTGTTATGGATACTACAAATAAATCTATACAAAGTAACGGGTTAAATCCAACTGAATTTGCTGTATTAGAACTGCTATATCATAAAGGCGGTCAACCACTTCAGCAAATTGGTGAGCGTATTTTAATAGCTAGTGGCAGCATTACATATGTTGTAGATAAGCTAGAGAAAAAGGGACTAGTAAAGAGAATTCCGTGCCCGAATGACAGACGTGTTATTTATGCACAACTAACTGAATCTGGAGAGAGCTTTATTGCTTCTATTTTTCCAGGGCATGAGCAAGTTATACATCAGTCTTTTGAAATGTTAACGAAAGAGGAAAAGGATGAATTACTTGATCTATTAAAAAAGATTGGAAAATATGAAAAATAATAGTATGTTCCAAAAGAGCTTTGGATAAAGAAATCCAAGGCTCTTTTGTTTACATGTAATTATGACAGCATCTGCCGTATTTTGTTGAAGAATAAGAGGAGATTTGTACGTAAGCATTGAATTATATAAGGATGCACATAATGGAGAGGAGGCTCGTTCATGTCATTTAAAGACTATGAATATAAACGGCCAAATATTGAAGAATTAAAAGAAAAGTTTACTGTTGCTTTAGAGAAGTTTGATAACGTAAAAACGGTAGAAGAACAAAAACAAGTCATCAATTCAATTAATGAAATTCGCAACGACTTCGGTACAATGGGGAATCTTTGTTACATTCGTCATTCTGTTGATACGACAGATGCTTTTTATAAGGAAGAGCAAGATTTCTTTGATGAATTCTCTCCAGTTGTACAAGGATATGGTACAAAGTATTATAATGCGTTAATTCATTCTCCATTCCGTGAAGAATTAGAAGCGTATTATGGAAAGCAATTATTTGCTTTAGCGGAGTGTGATTTAAAAACATACTCTGATGAAGTTGTGAAAGATTTACAATTAGAGAATAAATTGTCTTCACAATATACGCAGTTATTGGCATCTGCAAAAATTGACTTTGCAGGAGAAGAAAGAACGTTATCACAGCTTATTCCATTTATGCAAGGGAAAGAAAGAAGTGAACGTAAAGTAGCAAGTGAAGCATATTACGGATTTTTAGCTGAGAATGAGCAAGAGTTAGATCGTATTTATGATGAGCTTGTTAAAGTGAGAACGAAAATCGCCAAATCTTTAGGTTTCAAAAACTTTGTTGAACTTGGATATGCAAGAATGTACCGTACAGATTATAATGCGGAAATGGTCGCGAATTATCGTCAGCAAGTACTTGATTATATCGTTCCCGTTACAACGGAATTAAGAAAACGACAACAAGCACGTATCGGTGTAGAGAAGTTAGCATATTACGACGAAAACTTTGAGTTTGCTACTGGTAATCCAACTCCAAAAGGAGATGCGGATTGGATTGTTAATCATGGGAAAACGATGTATAAAGAGTTATCGGCTGAAACGGATGAATTTTTCAATTTCATGCTAGATAATGATTTATTAGATTTAGTTGCGAAAAAAGGAAAAGCTGGTGGCGGATATTGTACATATATTGAGAATTATAAAGCGCCATTTATTTTCTCAAACTTCAACGGAACATCTGGCGACATTGATGTATTAACACATGAAGCTGGTCATGCTTTCCAAGTATATGAAAGTCGTAAGTTTGAAATTCCAGAATACAATTGGCCAACGTATGAAGCATGTGAAATTCATTCTATGAGTATGGAATTCTTTACATGGCCATGGATGAAGTCATTCTTTGAAGAAGATGCAGATAAATATTATTTCTCTCACTTAAGTTCAGCACTTCTGTTTTTACCGTATGGTGTATCTGTTGACGAATATCAACATTATGTATATGAAAATCCAGAAGCATCACCAGAAGAGCGTAAGACAGCATGGCGTAATATAGAGAAAAAGTATTTGCCGCATCGTGATTATGAAGATAATGATTATTTAGAGCGCGGTGGATTCTGGCAACGTCAAGGTCATATTTATAGCTCGCCGTTCTACTATATCGACTACACATTAGCACAAATTTGCGCACTGCAATTTTGGAAACGTGCAAGAGATAATAGACAAGAGGCATGGGAAGATTATGTGAATCTGTGTCAACAAGGTGGAAGTAAATCATTCTTGGAATTAGTAGAAGTTGCAAATTTAACATCACCATTTGCTGAAGGTTGTGTGAAAAGTGTCATTACAGAAATTGAAGCGTGGCTACGTGCGATTGACGACACAAAATTGTAAAAAACATGCGCTTTTTTTCACATGTTTAACATCGACATAACGAGAAAATGATGAGATAATAAAAGAAAATTCAGAATACTAAAGAGGTGTTTCTAATAAGGAGCACCTCTTTTCACCAACAAAAAGGGGGGAAAGAAGTATGCTTCAATCTAATATGGATGTGAGTTTAGAAAGTTTGGTGAACTCATTAAAGTCTACTCGAAGCACGCTATTATCAGAAATTGAAATGTTAAATGATACAGAAGTGAATGTAAAGCCACGCCGTGATAAATGGAGTATTATTCAAATTTTGCATCACTTGCATTTAGTTGAACAATCAGTTACATCTGCCCTTGTATATGCTTTACAAAAAAATGAAAGAAACACGACTCCATTTAAAGACCTCCAACTTACGCTTGATCGCACACATAAACGAGAAGCTCCTCAGCAAATGGAACCAACAGAAACTTTAATGAAAAAACAGCAAGGAATTCAATTACTAGAGCATTCACGACAAGAACTATTACACGCGCTTCATAGTGTGATAGATGAAAAAGATTTATTTGAAAATGGATTAAAGCATCCTATTTTTAATGATTTGAATTTGTATCAGTGGGTTCAATTTCTTGATTTGCATGAACAAAGACATCTTACGCAGTTAAAAGAGGCGAAACACGCAATTTTGCAACGATAATCAGAAGGAAGTGGGAGACCACTTCTTTTTTGATGCGTGCATAGTTTTCTTTCTTATTTTGGAATACTACATGGAGAAAGAACAGAAGGAGTTGAAAAGTATGTCCAAGAAAAAGAAAGAAGAAGAGCGCGCGTGGAAAGCACGTAAAGAAAATCAAAAACCACATGGTAAAGTGAAAGCCTTTGCTGAATTAGTTGAAGGAACAGAAAAAACGTGATGAGTATTTCATCACGTTTTTTGTATGAGTGGAAAAGTTAATAAGAAGGTTGTACCTGTACCTTTTTCGCTTATAATATCAATTTTTCCGTTCATAGCTTGAATAACACTGAATACGACCATCATTCCAAGACCAGTTCCTTTTTCTTTCGTTGAGTAGAAAGGGGATCCAAGGCGTTTTACTTGTTCTTGATCCATACCAACTCCTGTATCCTTTATATATAACTGAATATGCTTATGATCAGGAACTAATGAGAAATAAAGATCACCGCCTTTTGGCATGGCCTCAATGCAGTTTTTTAAAATATTTAACAAGCATTGATTTAGTTTTTGTTTTTCTCCCGCGATAAAAAAAGAAGTGCTTTGCTTTATATAATGAGTACGCACATTTGCTAAATTAGCAAGAGGTGTAATTAACGCTAATGCGTGTAGTAGTTCTTCTTCTAACTGTAATGTTTGTTCTTTTTCAATACTTGGTTTTGCAAAGGTTAAATAATCTGTAAGAACGTGATTTGCTTGTTCGATTCCGTTAATGGCTATGTCGATATATAATTTTCGCTCTTGCTCAGTGCATGTATCTGACTGCAAAAGTTGTAAAAATCCTTTTGTTGAAGTTAATGGATTACGAATCTCATGAGAAATGGACGCTGCCATTTCTCCAATTAAATGAAACTTTTCAGCATTCATAAGTTCGTTTTGAAGACGAACTTGAGTTTGTAATATGTGTAGTAAATATAAAATAAGTATCGTACCAAGTATCGTACATAACTCATACACAATAATATGTGGTATATAATCAGTCTTATTTGTAACCTTTGAAAGGAAGAAAGGTATCCAACTAAATCCGTATGTGAGACTGTAGATAATGGCAAGTGCTACTTTTATACGATTAGAAGTTCGATTGAAAACTTTATATGTAAATAGTAGGACAATAAATAGAAGGATAGAACCGATAAGCGATGGGAAAACACCTATTCCCCCTAATAAGAAGCGGTATATGTTTAATACAGTTAAGATGGAAGCACCAGCAATAGGGCCTCCTGTTAATGTACCGACAATTAATACGATATGGCGCATATCAAATTGAAATCCATAATTTGTTTTTGCTCCGAAAGTAATACATAGTATGGTAGCGAGGCAACATAATGCAATAAATATAGCTGAATTTAATTTAGGAGAACGTTTCCCTTTTTGATTCCAAAATAGATGGTATACGAGCATTGTAACAAGGATGAATAATATATTTAGAAAGAGATAAATAATAAAGGGTTTCAGTGGTATGCCTCCTCTCTTCTCGCATTAAATTAATCATACTATAAAATGAAAGAAATGAAATGAAAAATAGCGGAAAAATCAGAAATTTTTTATGGTAGTATACAATATGTTACAATAAGCTTTGTCAATGAAAGAAGGAATTCCGTGCATTGCACGGGAGAGGTTCGCGAACTCCCTCTATAAAAAACTATGGAAACAACAATATCTTTAGGTATTGTTTTGTTTTTTTATTGTGACAGTTCAAGAACGTTCTTTCTTCTTATTCGTAGTAGAGAAGGAGAATGAGTGAAATGAAAAAAGAAAAGGCAGTTGTTGTTTTTAGTGGAGGACAAGATAGTACGACATGTTTATTTTGGGCAATAGAGCAGTTTGCAGAAGTAGAAGCTGTAACGTTTAATTACAATCAACGTCATAAGCTAGAAATTGATTGTGCAGCGGAAATTGCAAAAGAGCTAGGAATTAAACATACGGTACTAGATATGAGTCTATTAAATCAACTTGCTCCAAATGCGTTAACTAGAACGGATATGGAGATTACACATGAAGAAGGTGAATTGCCATCGACGTTTGTAGATGGACGAAATTTACTATTCCTATCATTTGCTGCTGTATTAGCAAAACAAGTTGGGGCACGTCATATTGTAACCGGTGTATGTGAAACTGATTTTAGTGGTTATCCAGATTGCCGTGACGTGTTTGTGAAATCGTTAAACGTTACTTTAAATTTATCCATGGATTATCCGTTCGTAATTCATACACCACTTATGTGGATTGATAAAGCGGAAACATGGAAATTATCAGATGAACTTGGAGCATTCGAATTTGTTCGAGAAAAAACATTAACATGTTATAACGGAATCATTGGTGATGGTTGCGGTGAATGTCCAGCATGTCAGCTTCGTAAAGCAGGATTAGATACGTACCTACAAGAACGCGAAGGAGCAAATAACTAATGGATAATTTCTTTGGATTTCGCATCGTAGAAAATTTGCAAAAAATGGACAAGGATATTCAGCGTAAACAGCTCAAATATCATAATAAAAGAGTAATGGTCAGCAAGGAATTTACATTTGATGCAGCACACCATTTACACTGTTATGAGGGGAAATGTAAAAACTTACATGGTCACACATATAAAGTTGTATTTGGGATTAGTGGATATGTAAATGAAATAGGTCTTGCGATTGACTTTGGAGATATAAAAGAAATTTGGAAGAATGAAATAGAAATTTATTTAGACCATCGTTATTTAAACGAAACGTTACCAGCAATGAATACGACTGCTGAAAACATGGTCGTTTGGATTTATGAAAAGATGGCAGAAGCATTACTAAAAGATAATCGTGCGAACGAATATAAAGGAGCTCGTGTTGAATTTGTTCGTCTTTTCGAGACGCCAACTAGTTATGCGGAAGTAAGACGGGAGTGGATGCTCGATGAGTAAAATTCCTGTCTTAGAAATATTTGGTCCGACTATTCAAGGCGAAGGAATGGTTGTGGGACAAAAGACGATGTTTATCCGTACAGCTGGCTGTGATTATAGTTGCGCATGGTGTGATTCTGCTTTTACGTGGGATGGATCGGCTAAGGAACAAATTAGACAGATGACAGCAGAGGACGTTTGGAACGAGCTTGTAGAAATTGGTGGCGAAAATTTTTCTCATGTTACGATTTCAGGTGGAAATCCAGCATTGTTGAAAAATATTGAGTTTCTTCTTTCTATATTAAAAGAGAATGGAATGCGGACGGCAATCGAAACGCAAGGGAGTAAATGGCAAGATTGGTTACTTCAAATTGATGAGATAACGATTTCTCCAAAACCACCAAGTTCGACGATGAATACTGATTTTCAGAAGTTAGATGCTGTTATTCAGAAACTAGCAGGAAAAGATATTAGTTTAAAGGTAGTAGTATTTGACGATTATGACTTTGAGTATGCAGTTAAGATGCACGAACGTTATCCAGATGTTCCATTCTTCTTACAAGTAGGGAATGATGATACAAAAACTGTGGATGATGCGATGTTGATTAAAAAATTATTAGATAAATATGAGTGGCTTATTGAAAAAGCGGTTAACTGTAAAGAAATGAATAATGCAAAAGTATTGCCACAGCTTCATGCGTTAGTATGGGGAAATAAACGCGGAGTATAATGAGAAGGGATGTTTAAAATGGCAGGAAGATTAGATGAAGATTTAAAAGATGTAACATTATTAGGAAATCAAAATACAAAATATTTATTTGAATATAGCCCAGAAATTTTAGAGGTATTTGATAACAATCATCCAAACCGTGATTATTTTGTGAAATTTAATTGCCCTGAATTTACAAGCTTATGTCCGAAAACAGGTCAACCAGATTTTGCAACAATTTATATTAGCTACATTCCAGAACAAAGAATGGTAGAGAGTAAATCTTTAAAGCTATATTTATTTAGTTTCCGCAATCATGGTGACTTCCACGAAGATTGCATGAACGTTATTATGAATGATTTAATTAAATTAATGGATCCGCGTTACATTGAGGTATGGGGGAAATTCACACCACGTGGAGGGATTTCAATTGATCCTTACTGCAACTACGGTCGCCCAGGCACGAAGTATGAACAAATGGCAGACTACCGCATGATGAACCATGATCTATATCCAGAAACAATTGATAATCGTTAATATATAATAGAAAGAAAGGATCTGTATAACATACAGATCCTTTCTTTCTATTATATTATGCATTTTGATTAATGACAGTATAGTTTTTATGACTTACAACTGTAAGAGGTTCCATATCTAGTTCTCTAAAATTTTCCATAATTGTTATATCTACAATAACGGAGTTTTGATTTACTTTTTGAACACGGCCTTGCATTCCACCTTTAAATTCAATGATATCTCCAGTTTCTGCGATCTGCATAAGCAACTCTCCTTGTTACAGTTTTCCAAAAAAAGAATAATTTTGGTTTTTTTTTATTTCCTCTTATTTTGAACCATATTGTCTAGTTTGTAAATGTTTCCAAAGTAAAAATTCGAAAAATATTCACATTTTGTAAGAAAATATGCAAGAACTCCAAGTTATTAGAAAAAAAGAACGGTTTAAATGCGTGTATCTTTATATAGGGGTATAATGAAAAATATACAATAACCTACTAAAGTGGGAGAAATTAGAGGCGGTAAAATGATGTTTGAATTTGTGGGGAGTGTTATAGCATTAACTTTATTTGTATTTTCTTATATAAATTTAAAAAAGATTCGTCATCATGAAACGACTACATATTTTGATGGGATGGATGGTATACATGCTGGGGTCACACATGAGAGTGGCGGGGATATGTAAAGGTGTATAACTTTCTTTTTTTGCGTGGTATGATATTTAAAAATAGTACATAATAGAGTTCGTAAGTGATGAATGGAGAGTGGAAAGAATGAAGATTTCTTTTATTCGTCATGGCCGCTTAGATCGTACTATAGAACCAATGACGGTTACATCCTTTCATGAATGGATGAAAGGATATGACTTACATACTATAACAGAAAAAGCACCTATACCAATGGAAACAATGGAAGCGGTTGAAGCAGCAAAGTTGATTGTAACGAGTGATCAAAGGTGTGCTATACAGTCAGCAGCTGAATTAATGAATTCTTTATCTTTTATGCAAAATTCTCTTTTTAGGGAAGCTGAAATTCCGACGAGTTTTTATGCTCCAACATGGTTGAAATGTAAACCTAACGTATGGATGTTTATCGGGCGAACATTATGGATACTTGGTTACCATAAAGGTGTTGAGTCTTATAAGGAAGTAAGAGAGAGGGCAAGGCAAGCAGCTTACTTATTACACCGTTATGCTCTCGTACATGGAAGTATTGCTCTTGTAGGTCATAATTACATTAATGCAATGGTTGGTGCGGAGCTGAGAGCGATGGGATGGTCTGGTTCTCCTATTTTACATAGGAAGCCATGGGGATGTACAACCTATACATTCCACGAAGCGATGGATGGAAATGTATTAAATACAAAATTAACATAAAAGCACACGATTTATATATAAATCGTGTGCTTTTATGTTAAGATATAGAAATTTTGATGTTTAATGTTTTTACGAGATGTGCATAAGGTTCGCCTACAAGCATAACGATTTGATCTTTTTTATAACCTAGTTTTTCATATAGTGAATAGGCACGTTTGTTTTCTAAATTAACAAGTAATGCGATTTTTTCATACTCCTTTTCAGTTGCATGGATTTCAGCAGCTTCAATTAATTTAGAACCAATTCCTTTTCCGCCATATGCACTTGAAACTGATAATGTATCAATGTAATATTCATCAAGCTCAGCTTCTTTTTCTAACGTAATCGACTCATTTTTATGTAATTCTCTTAAGTGACGAACAATTGGCGCATCAAGCATTGTTGCTTCACTACCGTGATAAGCGACAATAATTCCGACCGCAATTCCGTCTTGTTCATATACAAAACAGTTTTCGTAGCTCAGTCGATTTCTCTCTTTTGAGAACCATGTTTCAAGTCCTAGTAATACTTCTGTTTCAACAGTGCTACCTGTGATTTTTTCAGCAATTTCGTGCAGAGCGTTATACAATAAAGGCGCAATTGCCTTCGCATCTGTCTTTTTTGCTTTCCGAATCATAGTATCCCTCCTAGTTCTATTTATATATTGTAGCATAGTGGTATGGAACTTTGCATAATTGAATGTCGAAATGTTTGATATAGAGAAGTAGCTATGTTAGTATATGATATTTAGTGGACATATAGTAAAGTAATATCGTTTGTGAATAATGAAAATGAAATGAAGGTATAGCACCTGGATAATTTTACAGTTGTTGACCTATAGAATATACGATAAAATAAAATATTGCATAGAGGTGAAATACATGGATGAACAATTAGCAAATACAATTTTGGATCAGCTGAAAAATGGTGAAATAAAGGAGTATGTTGCAACGAAAGATGTATTTTATACGTTTAGGAAAGTTGTAGTAGGGCGTGAAGATTTTAAACATATTATTGGAAACGCGCAGCGCGGCGGACAAGTAATTTATACATATTCAGAAACGCCACGTTCGTAACTAGAAGAATATAGGGGAGGAGAATTATGGGCGATTTTAAACAAGGCATATTACCGCATTGGGATTATATGTGGAAAGATAGAGCCGGCAATAGGTTTATGGGGATGGTCATGTACCCAGAGAAACGAAAGTGTTCGGCAAAAATGCTTCAGAAAATAAAAAGAGCATATGAAGAGGCTGTAGAAATTAAAGTAACTGTACAAGTTCAACATACATTTCAGTACGTAGAAGGAATGATTGTGTACTTTGATGAAGAAGCTCCTGTATGTACAATGATTGATAAAGATGAAAATCCACATCATATATTTGTAAAAGATATTTTGCGTATTGAGCACTCTGAATAATCTTTTCATAAATAAATTGAATTTCCATAATAATAATCTTTTTCTATAATAGTTATCTTTTAGTATGTAACGCGAACCGAAAGTATATGTATAATATTTAATAAAGTAAAATTGATAAATGTAATCGTTTTTTAGAACAGATTATCGTTTCATGTCTGTTCTTTTTTTCGTGATGCTGGAGAAATATATTCCTCCAGCATTTGCCGTTTTATGACAAAATATATTGGTAACTTTTTTAAAAATAAGGTTAAATTCGTTGACAACTTTTTTGAAAAGCACTTTATTGACATGAGTTTTAGAATGTTGTTTCATAGTCATTGTATTGAAAAAAATCGACTGTCTTGTCGAAAAGTAAAATTTAAAAAAAGAAAGAATTTATACATATATCTTGTGTCTTATTTTGAAACGTAATACAATATATAGAGAAATCAAGAAACAACATACAGAGAGTATAGATTGGAGAGGGAGGGTCGGAAATGATAGTTGCATATGATTCTATGACAGGAAACGTGAAGCGTTTCATTCACAAATTAAATATGCCGGCCGTTCAAATTGGTGAAGATCTAGTAATAGATGAAGACTTTGTTTTAATTACGTATACAACAGGTTTTGGCAATGTACCAGAACGTGTTTTAGAATTTTTAGAGCGCAATAATGAAAAATTAAAAGGCGTATCTGCAAGCGGCAATCGTAACTGGGGAGACATGTTCGGTGCAAGTGCTGACAAAATTTCTGCTAAATATGAAGTGCCTATTGTATCAAAATTTGAGTTATCAGGAACAAATAACGATGTAGAATATTTTAAGGAAAGGGTGCGGGAGATTGCGACACATTGAACTGAATAATGAAATCACGCAAATGCAGGACGGTTTTTATCAGCTTCATAAAGATAAAGAGGCATTAGAAGTCTTTATGGAAGAAGCTAGAGAGAATACCGTTCATTTTAATAGCGTGGCAGAGCGAATGGAGTATATGAAAGAACATGATTACTATTACAACGTTCTGGACGAGTATAGCTTGGAGGAAGTAGAAGAGGTATATAACATCGCTTATGGTGAAAACTTCGAGTTCCAATCTTATATGGCAGCATCTAAGTTCTACAAAGATTATGCGTTAAAAACAAATGATCAAAAACAATACTTAGAAAGCTATGAAGATCGTGTAGCAATTGTTTCATTATACTTAGGACGCGGTGATGTTGCGAAGGCAAAACACTTCGCAAGCATGATTGTAAAACAAAACTACCAACCAGCGACACCAACCTTTTTAAATGCGGGACGAAGCAGAAGAGGAGAAATGGTGTCTTGTTTCTTGTTAGAGATGGATGATAGCTTAAATTCAATCGGCTTTAACATTAATACTGCAATGCAATTATCAAAAATCGGCGGTGGAGTAGCTTTAAACTTATCTAAGCTACGTGCACGCGGTGAGCAAATTAAAGGTATCGATAATGCTGCAAGTGGTGTAGTACCTGTTATGAAATTACTTGAAGATTCGTTTTCATATGCGAATCAGCTTGGGCAACGAAAAGGAGCCGGCGCAGTATACTTAAACATTTTCCATTGGGATATTATTGAATTCCTTGATACAAAAAAAATAAATGCCGATGAGAAGAGCCGTATTCAGTCTCTATCAATCGGAATTATCGTTCCAAGTAAGTTCTTCGAGCTTGCTGAGAAAAACGAACCTTTCCATGTTTTCGCGCCTTATACGGTGTATAAAGAATACGGAAAGCATTTAGATGATATTGATATTGATGAAATGTACGATGAATTAATGAGCAATCCGAAAGTGAAGAAGAAGCCGCTAGATATTAGTGCACGTGATATGCTTATTAAAATTGCTATGATTCAGCTTGAGTCTGGTTACCCATACTTAATGTTTAAATCAAATGCAAATAACCAACATCCACTGAAGGATATTGGAACTGTGAAGATGTCGAACTTGTGTTAAATATGTAGCACCTTCTAGTAGAAATGCTAGTCGAAAACTCCGTTAAACGGGGAAAGCCTCAAATTTGAGGTAACCTACCGTGCTAAATCTTATCTTAGAATGAACATATAAAAGTTCAGAATGTATCTTATTATTTTGTATAGCAGAGTTATGGGACAACATAAAGTAATAAGAGACTTTCTGAAAGATTAAGATAAGTAAAAGCCTAACGACTATCCCTTATGGGAGTAGAGCGCAAGCGATTGGCGTTCGAAAAGCGGAGCACCTAATCAGGTAATGCTGTAGGTGATGATATAGTCTGTCCTGTATGGTGACATACAGCAGTTGCATGAGCAACGGACTGAGGAGTAGCGGACTCGGTTGAACATTCGAGACAGAAATCTTCCAGCTTCAAGAAACTTCTGAAATAAATGATTACGGTACAGAGGATATTATCCGTCGTGATATTAACTGTAACTTAGGATCGTTAAATATCGTAAATGTAATGGAAAATAAAGAAATTCGTGAAGCCGTTCATGCGGGAATGGAAGCTTTAACAGCTGTTTCTGATATGACGATCATTCCGAATGCACCAACTGTGAAAAAAGCAAATGATGAGCTTCATTCAGTTGGACTTGGCGCAATGAACTTACACGGATATTTATCAAAAAACAAAATTGCATATGAAAGTGCAGAAGCGAAAGAGTTCGCTCGTACATTCTTTATGATGTTAAATTACTACTCTATTGAGAAAAGTATGGAAATCGCTAAAGAAAAAGGCGAAACATTTAAAGACTTCGATAAGTCTGATTATGCAAATGGCACATACTTTGAAAAATATGAAACGACAGATTACAGCCCAGTAACTGAAAAGGTTCAGCAACTATTTGAAGGAATTCATATTCCAACAAAAGAAGATTGGACAAGTTTAAAAGAGCAAGTGAAGAAGAATGGATTATATAATTCATACCGTCTTGCTATCGCTCCAACACAATCTATCAGTTACGTTCAAAATGCAACTTCAAGCGTAATGCCGATCGTAAGTCAAATCGAATCAAGAACATATGCGAATGCGACAACATATTATCCAATGCCGTATTTATCAAAAGATACGTTCTGGTACTATAAATCTTCTTACGATATGAATCAGTTTAAATTAATTGATTTAATCGCAGAAATCCAAGAACATATTGACCAAGGAATTAGTACAATTCTTTACGTTAACAGTGATATTTCAACACGTGAGTTAGCACGTTACTACATCTATGCACATAAAAAAGGCTTAAAGAGTCTGTATTATACGAGAACACGTAAGTTAAGCGTGGAAGAGTGCGTAGCTTGTACCGTTTAATATAAAAAGTGAGACATCATGAGCAGGGTTTTCTGAACCCTGCTCATGCTTAGTTATCAATTTTTCATGTTTATTTAGAGAAGGGGCGATTGAATGCGTGCGGTAAACTGGAACAAAAAAGAAGATGATTTTAGTTTAATGTTTTGGAAGCAAAACATCGCTCAGTTTTGGACAGAAGAAGAAATCGCGGTATCTTCTGACAAAAATACTTGGGCACAATTATCAAAAGAAGAGCAGGTTGCTTATAAGCGTGTATTAGGTGGTTTAACACTTTTAGATACGAAACAAGGTGGCGAAGGGATGCCACTTGTACTTGTTCATCTTGAAAATTTACAAGCGAAAAGTGTATTAGCTTTCATGGGAGCTATGGAAGAAGTACATGCGAAGAGTTACAGTCATATTTTCACAACGTTAGCTACAGAAGAAGAAATTGATGATATTTTTGAATGGGTAGACAATCATCCATTACTTGAGAAAAAAGCTGGTATTGTTACTAGTTACTATCGTCGTTTATTAAAGCCTGAAGTAACGAAAAAAGAGTTATACATGGCAATGGTAGCAAGTGTATTTTTAGAAAGTTACTTATTCTATAGTGGATTCTTCTACCCACTTTACTTAGCAGGTCAAGGTAAATTGACGGCAAGTGGTGAGATTATTAACCTAATAATTCGTGATGAGTCAATTCACGGCGTATTCGTCGGTATTTTAGCACAACAACTCTTCGCAGAACTTTCTGCAGAAGATCAACAAGAAGTGCAAAAAGAAACACAAGAGTTATTAATGGAACTATATGAAATTGAAATGGCATACACAGAAGAAATTTACACTTCTATCGGTCTTGTAGAGGATGTAAATCGTTTCGTTCGTTACAATGCGAATAAAGGACTTATGAACTTAGGACTTGAGCCGAAGTTTGAAGAAGAAGAAATTAACCCAATCGTTTTAAATGGTTTACGTACAGATACGAAAAACCATGATTTCTTCTCTGTAAAAGGGAATGGTTACGTAAAAGCAACGAACGTTGAAAAGTTATCTGACGATGACTTCGTGTTTAATTTTTAATATACGATCATAAAGAAAAGCTGTCTTATTCATTGATAAGACAGCTTTTCTTTATGGATTTGTTTACATAACACTATTATTTTCGTATAACGATTTTCGTTAAAAAAGTTCTATCCATTAGCTGGATAGAACTTTTTTGTAATTAAATGGGTATTTACAATCCTTTTGTATCGGTGTATTATTTAACTAGTACACCAATACAAAAGGAGGGAAGAAATGAAAATAGAGTTTTCTCCAAATACACCAATATACATTCAGGTAATGGAATACATAAAAAAAGAAATCGTAACAGGACATTTATTGCCTGGTGATAAAATTCCCTCTGTACGTGAATTAGCGAGTGAATTACAAGTAAATCCAAATACGATTCAGCGTACATTTCAAGAGCTAGAACGGGATGGGGTTGTTGTAACACGTAGAGGAATGGGTCGATATGTAACGAATGAAGGGGAGAAAATTATGGAGCTGCGAAAAGAGATGGCGAAAGAATTACTTCATTCTTTTATAGATGGAATGGACAATTTAGGTTTTTCAGAAGAAGAAATTCTTACAATCCTTCGTTCTTCATTACATGAGAAGAGGGAGGAGAGCGAATGACAGAGTTATTAAAAATAGAAAACTTATGGAAGAGATACGGATTAAAAGCAGTGATCCGTGAATTAAACATAGAGATTACGGAAGGGAAAATTATAGGACTCGTCGGAGATAACGGAAGCGGGAAAACGACGTTATTGAAAATGATTGCCGGTCTGCAGCATCCTTCTGAAGGCAGTATTACAATCGCTGGTAAAAAAGTAGGATTAGAAACGAAAGAAATTGTTTCTTTTATGTCGGATAAACCAGTATTTGATGATTGGATGACGGTAAAAGATTCTTTATTCTTCTATCGAGATTTTTATAAAGACTTCGACATTCAAAAAGCGGTAGATACGATTGCGGAATTTAAAATACCGTTAGAAGAAAAAATTACAGCTTTATCAAAAGGTATGGTTGAAAAGCTACAAATTATTTTAACATTTTCGAGGAAAGCAAAGTTATACGTACTAGATGAACCGCTTGGCGGAATTGATCTTGTTTCTAGAGAACACGTATTAGAACTTATTTTACAGTTTTATCGCGAAGATTGTACGATTTTAATTGCAACACATTTAATTGGAGAAGTGGAAAATATTTTTGACGAAGTAATCTTTTTAAAAGATGGTGAAAGTGTACTGCATGAAAATGTAGAGGAATTACGTTTCCAACGAGGAAAAGCTGTCACAGATGTGTTTAAGGAGGTGTTTAGTAGATGAAGGCCAGTTTAATATATATGTACAATGCGAATAAAAAACAAATTTTCATTTCGTTATTGTCATTCATATTTATTGCAGCTGTCGCTTTTGTAAGTATGGGGAATTATATTAAACAAGAATCAGGAGAAGTAAGGCAAATGATTACAATTGCTTTAGTATTCTTAGTTTATTTAATTTTTGCGGTATTAGTATTTCTGCAGGCGATGTCTGCGTTTGGGAAAATGACTGAAAGTAAATTATTTCGGTTAACACCGATATCTGGTAAAAAAATTGTTTTAGCAATATTGTCATATGCAGCAATTAGCTTAATGTGTTTTGAATTAATAGGTGCTATGTTTTTCTATAGTATCTCGATGAAAGTAATAAAAGGTACAGAACTCCATGAATTGTTATTTACCGAAAGTACACTTACGCTAGATATGGTAAAGCAGTTATTTAGTAGCGTGTTATATGTATTTAATTTATCAAGTATATTGTTAGTCTTACTTTTTATAGTAGCTGGTGTGAAAGTATTTTCTTTGAAAAAGAAAAAAATGGAGTACGTAATTATTTTCTTCCTATTTTTACTAGTAACGAAAGTAATCAATCTGATATATGAAATGCTGGGCCGACTTGCGCCTATACCTACTTTTATTAAAAAATTAGTTTATATAGATGAATCGGCGGATATGAATCTCATATTATATCCAGAAAGACTTATGAATTTATATAGTCTTACTTTTTCAATCGGTATATTTGTTCTACTTGTTTATATAACAGGTCGCATAATCGATAAAAAACTAGAAGTCTAAAGGAGGAATCGACATTGGGAAACGTAGTAGTAAAGTTAGAGAATGTTCGAAAAAAGATTGGTGGAACGGAAATTATCCGCGGTTTATCATTTGAAGTTCGCGAAGGGGAAGTGTACGGGTTTCTTGGACCGAACGGTAGTGGTAAAACGACGACAATTCGTATGATGACAGGTCTTATATCAATGACAGAGGGCGATATTACAATTTGTGGTCATAGTATTCGCACGGAGCGTGAAAAGGCGCTAGAGCAAATTGGAGCGATTGTAGAAAATCCTGAACTATATGATTATATGACTGGAATGCAAAACTTAAAGCATTTTGCGAATATGGCAATTACACCAATTAGTAAAGAGCGCATTGCTGAGATTGTAAAGCTTGTCGAATTAGAGCATGCGATTCATAAAAAGGTGAAAACATATTCACTTGGTATGAAACAACGTTTAGGAATTGCACAGGCATTACTTCATCAGCCAAAAATCTTAATTTTAGATGAGCCAACAAATGGATTAGATCCAGCTGGTATTCGCCAAATTCGTGATTATTTACAACGTTTAGCGAAAGAAGAGAATATTGCTGTAATCGTATCAAGTCACTTATTAAGTGAAATTGAACTAATGTGTGATCGCGTCGTTATTATTAAGCAAGGTGAGTTTGTGCAGGAGTACAACTTACACGAACAAGCGAAACACGATGAGACAGTAGTTGTAGCATTTGAAGTAGATCAAGTACAGAAAGCAAATGAAATCATTAAAGGTAAGACGCAAGGAAATGTAATTGCAGTATCTGTAATGAAAGAAGAAATCCCACAACTTGTAAAAAAACTTGTGAATGACGATGTGCTTGTATACGGAGTTACTGTTCAAAATAAAACGTTAGAGGATGAGTTCTTAGCGATTACAGGGGGAGTGAAAGCGTAATGTTTAAATTAATTCAAAATGAATTTTTAAAGTTACATGCGAAAAAAGGTATGTATATTTTAATTGGTGTCATTGCAGTATTGGAGATTTTGGGAGTTTTAGCGATGCTGAAATGGGGAGACGGAAGTGAATTTAAAGGATCATATTTAGATTTTGCAAGTTCAGAGATTGGTTTAATTACTTTGTTTGCAACAATTTTTGGGATTACGATTGCTTCTCGTATGATTACTGATGAGTTCCAAAAAGGTACAATTAAGCAGTTATTAATCCGTCCAAGAAAACGAATTACAGTTTTATTCTCTAAATATATTACAGTGTTACTTACTATAGTGTTTATCATATTTGCTAGCACTTTAATTGCAATGATTATTGGTGGAATTGTAATGGATGGTAGTAAAACAGAATTAACGGTAGGAATCGTAATGAAATCTACTTTATATCAAGTACTTTCACCGTTCTTCTTTGCAACACTTGCATTTTTCTTAGCAAACGTGTTTAGAAAGTCTGTATTACCATTAATTATTACGATGTTCCTCTTCTTCTTACAAGGACCAATTAATATGGTACTGATGATGTTTGCAAAAGGTGTAGCGAAATTTGTAGTGTTTTTCCATTTAAATTTAAGTGTGTACGATAGTAATAAACTAGTAAGTGGTGGAACGGAACCAACATTTACAGAGTTTACATTTACAACTTCATTATTACTTGTAGCTGCATACTTTGTTGTATTACTTGTAGCATCAAGTGCATTATTCCAAAAACGTGACGTATTATAATAGAAGAAATCCCCGCTTGTAAAAACGGGGATTTTTATTACATAACTTTCTCGTAGATTTCAATTGAAAGAAAAGAATGATTACTATATATGTTGTTCAAAAGTGTTTGAGACAAACAGGAAGAATTTCAACTATATTCATATTATAATTTAGTTATCACACCATTTATTTTACTATCTTTGGGGGTGTTCTATATGCACTATGCATTTTCACGTATAAGACTACGTAGCTTTTTTGGATGGATGATTATAGGGGTGTTCCTTACGATGATTCCATTAGGTCTATCAAATGTTTCTGAGAATACGATGGAAGTTATTTCACAAATAACATTATTTTTTGTATTTCCGTTATTTTGGTTATACGTAAAAACAAATAAAAATAATGTTGTATTTAACAGTTTTTTTGATAAGCCAGGACGTTTACCGTGGGGATTAATTGTATTAGCAACGATAATGGGAATGATTTTTTCAGTTGGTATATCTCATATTCAATTTTACATATTAGCACATACGTTACCGAATTTCTTAGTTACTATGTTAGAAGACGGAAATATTATTAACACGAGTAACGTATATATGACGATATTTACTTTCATTTCAGCATGTGTATTAGCACCTATTATGGAAGAGGTTATTTTTAGAGGCTTCTTTTTACAGCGCATGGCTTATAAATGGGGCATTAAAAAAGCTGTAATCGTATCTTCACTTATTTTTGGTCTAGGACATTTTGATGTTATTGGTGCGTTCATGTTTGGTGTTGTAATGTGTCTTTTATACATAAAGACGAAAAATATATGGACGAATATCGCTGTGCACGCTCTAAATAATTTAATTGCAACAAGTATGCAATTTGTCGGTGGAGAAGAGAGTAGCGCAATCTCAATTACTGAATTACAAACACAAAGTAATTTATGGATCGGTATCGGTCTTACAGTTGTTGGGTTACTTTGGTTAATTCCTTACGTTTGGAAGCAATGGCGTACAGTAAAAGAAGTAGGTGTGCCACCAGTACGCTTTATAAATGAGGAAAAAGTAGTGAGTGCATCACAAGAAAATGAAGTGTATAGTCAAGTAATTGTAACAGATAGACTGATGGCTGTAGAGCTACCAGATGAGGCTGTAAATAAGCTTCGATTAGAAGAAAATGATTATGTAACAGTATCTGTAGAAGAAGATAAAATTGTTATAAAGAAAGCACAGGATAGATAATTAAAAAGTAGCTCCTAAAGAGCTACTTTTTAATTTGTAATAATTTCTACACGAAAATTATTACCGTTCTTTACATATTTAATATCTGTAACGATACGGACTGTTTTTAAAATCTCCACTTTTTCACCAATTCGAGGGATAGTGGGAACATTATCCCAAATGCCAAGCAAGTCGTCTAATTGTGCCGTTTTTTCATAAAACCAGATTTTCAATGTAAAGCCCCTTTCTCGAACTTTATGTATTTTAATACATAATATATTATTTTTATTCTTAATGTAAGGGGTTTTTAAATGTTTTTTGAATAAAAATAAATTAAGCTTCTGGGAAGATATGTTCAATATCAGGAGTAAGAGATACTTCTGATAATACGATATGAGAAACTGTCGTTGCATATGAAGAAACATCATTGATAAAATCTTCAAGTTCAACGAGTGAAGGAACAGAAATTTTTACAATGTAGCATAAGCTTCCTGTTACTCGGTAACAAAAACTTGCAGATGGATAAGACTGAATAAACTGTTGCATACGTGTTGTATCACCATTTTTTAAAGTGATTTCTAAAATACAATCTAAAACAAGTCCTGCTTTTTTATAATCGATATCAATTGTGTACTTTTGAATCACGCCTTCACTTTCAAGTTTGCGAACACGTTCTGCAGTAGACGGAGCAGATAAGTTTACTCGTTTCGCCAATTCACGCATGGAAAGGCGACTATCATTATATAATTCATTTAAAATCTTTCGATCGACACGGTCTAGTTGCATTTGTAAATATACCTCCAGTAAAATAATAATTTTTGTAAAGGAAAAATATAAATTAAGATTCATATGAAATGTAAAGTGAACTTTATTTATTTTACAATAAAACGGAAGGAAATAGGAGGGGAAATGATGGAGAGAATTTCATTATCAAATGTAGGAGTTACAAAGTTTCAAAAGTTATTAGGGCATAATCCAGATCTATTACATTCATGGAGTATGGTAGAGAATACACTGTACAATAAAGGAACACTTTCAGCAGAGTTGAAGGAGCAAGTGAGAAGAACATTAGCGTACGGGAATGAATGTCCGTACTGTATGGCAAAGGGAAGACCTGATGATATGCAAAAAGTAGAAGAAATGAGTGTAGCAGTTACTTTTGCACATACATTTGTTCATGATAAAAAGGCAATAGATGATAATATGTTTCATGCATTGAAACAATATTGGACGGAAAAAGAAATTGTAGAGCTTTGCGCTTATATTTGTTTTATTACTGCGTCACAACAACTTGGTTTTCTGTTTCAATTACAGCCGAATGAAGGAGAAAATGATGACTAATCAAATAGCACTTATTATAATTGATGTACAAAAGGCGTTTCAGTTACCATACTGGGGCGAGAGAAATAATCTTTTTGCTGAAGAAAACATGAGAATGTTATTAGCAGAATGGAGAAAAAGGAAACGACCAGTTTTTCATATTAAACATGTAAATAAAGAAAATGCTCAATCGATGTTTTATGAAGGAGCGGAAACGGTGAACTTTAAAGAAGAGCTGAAGCCATTACCAGGTGAAGTGATTATTCAGAAATCTGTTAACAGCGCGTTCATTGGGACAAATTTAGAAGAGCAATTAAGAGAGAACAAATGTAATGCAGTAGTGGTTGTAGGATTAACGACAAATCATTGTGTGGAGACTACGACACGAATGGCAGGAAATTTAGGATTTACAACGTATTTAGTGAGTGATGCACCGGCTACTTTTAACCGTAAAGGTCTAGATGGTAAAGAGTATAATGCAGAGGATATTCACAATATGACACTTGTAAATTTACATGAAGAGTTTGCTACGATTGTAACGACAAAAGAAGTGTTAAAATTATTTTAAGAAAATAATTGCGAATTATGTAGAAAAAAATAAGAATATTTCGTATAATTTAAGTACAATCATTTTGAAATAGGGGTGGCATCATATGGAGCAAATTCCGGTAAAGAGAATAGAAGAAGTACTTGTTGTAGCAGGGGACGATAAACAGAAGCAAAAGGAATTTTATGAATTGCTCTTATCTACTGAGTTTTATGTTGCTGGTTCACTAGAAGCAGAGGACGGGGCAACAGAAGGAATACTTCGTTTGCGTCATTTCCAAGGAGAGGGTAGATGGATTGTTCCGTTCTTTACACAAATGGAATTTGTAAAAGACGTGTTGCCAGAAGGAACGCCCCTTATTACGATACGTGGAAAAGAATTATTGGGTAGCATTGAGAAAGATGCTACAGCAGTATTAAATGTTGGCACTGATATAAGTAAAACATTTATTCCAGAAGAAGTTGCAGATATCGCATCTGGACGAATTTTTAATTATTATAAATAAAAGGAAAAGCGGAATCGCTTTTCCTTTTTAATTTGAATACGGATTGGCTACGCCAGAAGAAATAGAGAGTGTTTTATTATTTGTATTTATTGTCGCTGTAGCTCCAAGAGGAATCCCGATGTTTGGGCTTATATGTCCAATCGGTAAACCGAATAGAACAGGTATATGATATGGTGCGAAATATTCATATAGTATTGTTTGCAATGATTGAGATGGTTTAGAAGGAGTGCAGTCGTGACAACTTGTAAAAATAATACCGCTACATTCATTAAACTTGCCAGATAAAAGTAGCTGATTTAACATACGGTCAATGCGATACGGTTCTTCCCCAATGTCTTCAAGTAATAAAAGTTTATTAGCAGTATTTATCTCATAGGGTGAGCCAATTATACTCGTTAATACAGTTAAATTTCCTCCCGCCAATGTGCCTGTAACTGTACATGGAGAGGTAGGTACGATACATTCTGAAGCAGATAAGATGGTTGAATACGGATGGAATAGTTGATTGAAAGAAGATAAAGAAAGAGAATCTACACCTTTACCTAGTTCTTCAACCATTGGACCATGAAAAGTAACAAGCTTTGCATAACGTGAAAAGGCCGTATGTAAAGCTGTAATATCGCTATATCCCCAAAAGATTTTTGGATTCTGCTGAATGATTTCATATTGAATGTGAGGGAGGAGACGAGCACTTCCGTAACCACCTCGTGCACAGAAAATGGCCTTTACTTCATTATTTGTAAATGCTTCATGTATATCATCGAGCCGAACTTGATTACTTCCAGCTAAATATCCATATTTCTCATAAACACTCTTCCCGATTACTACAGATAAACCCATTTCTTGTAATAGGGTTACCCCTTTTAATACATTTTCAATTGTTGGTGGGCCGGACGGTGCAATAACCATTACTGTATCACCTTGTTGTAACGCATTTGGATATATCATTGTTTTTAGCCTCCTTCCCTTTCAATATATTCGCTTCCTATGAAGTTCAACCCTTGTAAAAGAAGGGGAAAGTTTGTCAAATAAAGAAGATATAAGGGGAATAGGAGGAGAAATGATGTTTACAAGTCGCGTAATAGATCTATTACAAATTAAGTATCCCATCATTCAAGCAGGTATGGCAGGTGCGATTACGACGCCTGAGCTTGTTGCAGCTGTAAGTAATAGCGGAGGACTAGGAACGCTTGGAGCAGGCTATATGAGCCCTGAGCAAATTCGTGAAGCAATTAATAAAATAAGGGAACGAACTGATAAGCCTTTCGGTGTTAATTTACTGTTAACGAAAGAGATACAAATAGAAGAAGAGAAGATAAACTTGGCCAAGGGATTACTTAGCGGAGTGAATAGAGAATTCGGTATAGAGGAAGAAGAGCAGTTAAAGCTTCCAAAAAGTTATAAAGAACAATTACAAGTGTTAGTAGAAGAAAAAGTGCCAGTCGTTAGCTTTGCATTTCAAATGTTAGAAAAAGAAGAAATAGATGAATTGAAAAGAAGAGAAATCAAAGTCATCGGAACAGCTACTCATGTGGCAGAGGCGAAAGTGCTTGCTGAATTAGGAGTAGACATTATTGTCGGTCAAGGTAGCGAGGCAGGAGGGCATAGAGGAACGTTTATTGGGAAAGAACAGGACGCTATGATTGGGACGTTTGCATTAATTCCGCAGTTAGTAGCAGCAGTCCCGCATATCCCAATTGTTGCAGCAGGTGGTGTAATGAACGGACAAGGGCTTGTTGCGGCATTTTCACTGAGGGCAGAAGCTGTTCAAATGGGATCGGCCTTTTTAACGAGTGAAGAAAGTATTACGCATGATGTGTATAAAGAAGCAGTTTTACATAGTACAGATACGAGTACAACTGTGACCCGTGCGTTTTCCGGGAAATATGCGCGGGGTATTCGTAATGAATTTATAGAGAGACATGAAGGGAAAGAAGAAGGGCTTCCGATGTATCCAGTGCAAAATGTATTAACCTCTAAAATACGCCAAGAAGCAGCAAAACAAAATAAAGGAGAATACATGTCGCTTTGGGCAGGGCAAGCGTCATCATTAGCACGAATAGAATCAGCTCAGCATGTAGTGGAGCGAGTTATGAAAGAAGCAGAGAACGCAATCGAACAATTACAAAATATATATAGAAAAAGACCACTTGAATAATTCAAGTGGTCTTTTCGTTAGTTTGCTTTATAAAATTGTTGGATGGCCTCATCGATATAAACCCAGCCTTTCCAACCTAAGTGCATATGATCTTTTAAGAAGTATTTATCATACTCATGATTTGAGAAGTCAGCAATTGGATAGCCAGCTTTCTCAATTTGCTCATGAACTTTCTTGTAGTACAATTCGCGACGTTCTTTCGGGAAGCCAGCGTAATCGTACCAAGGACCTTTTACAGGAACAGAAATGAAGAGTGGTTTTGCACCAGATTGTTTTAATAAATCAAGTACAATTTGTAAATCTTCATATTCTGGCGATTGATCATAAGCATCATTTTTTAAGTAGCCTTCACGTTGCTTCAATTTCTTCTTAATTTTGCTATTGAAGTAATCATCTTCGATACCATATTCGTTAGATCCTGATTCTACTGCACCAGTTTGATCTGCATGTTTACGAGCCTCGTCCCAATTCATTTGTTTTAATGAAGGGTCAAGTTTTTCTTTATGCGGTTTAATATCAAACATTGCTGTAAATAAATCTTTACGATCTAAAATGTTACGATAAATATAAGCGAAAGGTTTAGCAGCAAGTGCTTTTACTTTATGCTTTGTATCATCATAAACGATACCTTCAAGCGAAATTTTTAGTAAAGTTTCTTTCTTGACGATTTCAAAGTTTAATAAACGTTTTGCAATTTGCTTTTTCATTTCAGGCTTTAAATCATCATTGAAAAGCAAGTGATAGCCTTGTTGTTTTGAAAAGTTAGGTGCAAAGTGTGTTTCATCAATACCTTGTGGTACAAACCATTGAGGAGAAAGAACGAATACCATTTTCTTATCCTTCAATTGATCCATAGTAGATGCAAAGTTTAACACATGTACAAGGTCTTGTGTTCCCCCGCGTCCAAGTAGGAATGGTGTGAACCCTTCAGGCTTTACTTTGAAATAATTTGATGGATGGAAAGCATCCATACGTGCGAATTCTGATGAACCGTACATCGGAAGGTATTTCGGGTCTGCTAACATCTTTTGCTGTAATATCATACTTTGAATCTTTTCTTCTTTTAAAGAAGTGGCAGCTTGTTCTACTTTTTCATCACTTAAAAGTGGAAGTAGGAAGCGCGTTGGAATAAGTAAGAATACAGCAAAAAGGGCCAATGCTAAAAGCATCGGACCAAATTTTGCTTTGTTCATCGGATTTCTTCCAACTTCTTAATAACCATGTTTGGTGTAGCCCACTCGTCACGGTCAAAATCAGAAATAGAAACTTCAATATCTAAACGCTCTTGGAATTCAACTAATAAAGATACTACAGCGAAAGAATCAAGAATACCTTCTTCAAATAATTGAACATCTAAGTTTTCTTTCACAATATCGTTTTCACATACTTCTTCTAAAATATCTAATACTTGCTCTTTAAATTCTGCCATTTTTAAAATCTCCTTTATATCCGAAATATATTATATGTGCAACTTCTTACTAGTATAAGAAGGGTGCATTAAAAGTATCTGTTAAGGTGTCCAGAGAAAATTAGGAAACCGAAACATACAACGTGGAACGTAATTACAATCGCAAGGACATGTGTAAATTTATTGTTTGGCCAAAACTTATGCTTCTTGTTTTTTCGCTCGAAAATATCGAATAAAATAAACAGTGCGGCATGATATAGACCATAAATAACATACTGCGCAACAGCGCTTCCTTGGATGTGCCAAATTCCCATGATGAAGAAGTTTAAAAATGCACCGATATACGAAATTGTGTAGCGGTTTTTAATTAACTTTTTCTTCGTTGCAAAAAAGACGAAACGCATGTAAATAAAATCACGGAACCAGAATGATAAACTCATGTGCCAGCGGTTCCAGAAGTCTTTAATGTTACGACTAAGGAATGGCTTATTAAAGTTTTCAGGAGTTTTAATTCCCATCATGTAACTGATACCAATTACGAACGCACTATAACCTGCAAAGTCAAAGAATAATTGCATGCTAGTAGCGTACATAAAAATCGCATTAGATAAAAGTGTATCTTGATTGGCGAATACTGCCTTTACAAGATATGTTGTTATCAAGTGCGCAATTATAAATTTATACAGAAAACCTTGGAAAATACGGTTAAGCCCTGTATATAGTAACTTTTGATATTCCTCAGCGCTAGGTGGCTTTTGGATATCTTTTTGGAATCTACGGTAACGATCGATAGGTCCACTTGAAATCGCAGGGAAGAATAAAACGAATTCCCAGAAATTAAAGAAGGAAAGTTCTTTAATTAAATTATCACGAACTTCAAAGACCATTTGTACTGCTCTAAATGTTACGTAAGACATACCTGCGAAAACAATAAAATGTAATTCAGGCACAAATGGTGCGATTTTTGCCAAAATAAGTGGCAAAATCGATAAAATAACAGCTATACAAAACATGAATGTACTATTATTTTGTTTTCTTAAAATTAAATAGCCTTTAATTAGGGCATATTGCCAAATAATAAATGCGGCTAACATAATCGCTTGCTTCGGTTTATCCGAGAAGATAATAACGAGCATTACTAATGTTAAAACGGCATTATATTTACGCAACATTTTACCTTTTAGTCCAGCTATGATAGTAGGTATTAATAAAATGCCCACTATAGCGAAAAAATAAAATGATCCATATGCGGTCATGCTGTAACCTCACTCAATAATTTTTTGCGATCTACCTTTCCATTTGGTGTCATTGGAATAGAAGATTGATACATGAATTTACGTGGAATCATGTAGTTTGGTAATCGCTCATTGAGTTCTTTTTTAATTGCAGATGTTAATTTGAATTCTTTTTCAAATGAATGTTCGCCAGGAACAACAACCGCTAATAAATAATCGTATTTCTCACCTTTTTTAATTGGAACGATAACTGCTCCTTCTACGTAAGAACACGCACGAAGGTGATGCTCAATTTCTTCTAATTCCATTCGATAACCATGCAGCTTAATTTGGAAATCAAGACGACCATTATAGAATAGAAGACCATTTTCAACATAGCCAGCATCGCCTGTTTTATAGGCGCGCTCACCGTCAATCATAGTAAATGCTTTTTCTGTTAATTCAGGACTTCCTAAATATCCAACACTTACGCTTGGACCGACAATTACGATTTCACCTTTTTCACCATCAGGTGCAAGCGTACCATCTTCTTTCATAATAAGAAGGCGGCAATCTGATTTACAGTAGCCAACTGGAAGTGATTTGTATTGATCAA
Source organism: Bacillus sp. N5-665 (assembly GCF_022637375.2). Classification (NCBI taxonomy): domain Bacteria; kingdom Bacillati; phylum Bacillota; class Bacilli; order Caryophanales; family Bacillaceae; genus Bacillus; species Bacillus sp. N5-665. Next base: position 4,191,845 of record NZ_CP093325.1, on the reverse strand, counting down.
GCACTTCTTCTGTAACGTGAATACCTGTTACAGCGACAGTAGCTTCTGTTGGACCGTACGTATTCATAATTGTCGCTTTCGGGAAACGCTCAATTAATTTTCTAGCTACTTCATTTGGTAACACTTCACCGCAGAATAAGAATGTTTTCATGTTCGGTAGCATACTCTCAGAGAAAGATGCTTCCATTAAACACATCTCTGCGAAAGATGGTGTTGAAGTCCATACTTGTATATCCGATTGCTCTAAAGAAGCAAACAAGTCTTTTGGACGTGCAATCATATCTTTATCGATTGCCCAAAGTGTACCACCTGTTACTAAGGATGGGTAAATATCCATGACAGATAAATCGAATGAGAAAGGTGCTTGGTTTAAGAATACTTGTCCTGTTTGTAAGTTGAAATCTTCTACAGCCCATTTTGTAAAGCTTACAAGGCAGTTATAAGTAATCTGAACCCCTTTCGGATTACCTGTGCTTCCTGATGTGTAAATAATGTAGAAGTTCTCATCACCTTTTACCGCATGTTCAGGATTTGGAGTGTTCCCTTTATGAGTAAAGAAAATATCTTTTAAGTTGTCTTCACTTACAATGCGAACTGGTAAATCAGTTACAGTTACTTCAGTTCCTGATAAAAGTAGTTTCGCACCAGAATTTTCAGCGATACGTTGTACACGATCAGCTGGGATAGATAAATCTACAGGAATATAAGCGTGTCCAGCTTTTACACATCCTAAAAAGTTAATAATCATTTCAGGTTGCATATGGCCATACACCATAATTGGTGAACGATCATCTGGATACTCAGAAGAAATCCAATGTGCTAACGCATCAGAATCTTCCTTTAATTGTTTGTACGTAATTTTCGCATCTCGCCAAACAAAAGCAGTTTGATCAGGCGTTTCAATAGCCCACTTTTCAATTTGTTCTAATAACTTCATAACGTTCCCACCCTAAAATTCGTTGTAAATAAATGTACTTGTGTTTGTATCATGGAATCCATACAACCAAAGTAATGCAAATAAAATTGCAAGGTAATAAACCGTCTTTGCAACCCATTGTGTGAGTGGTCGAGACCATATCTCTTTTAATCTTTCCATGTCTTTCCCTCTCTTAATGAAATGATAGCTCTTTGTAGGTATCATGTCCTACATTATTGTGAAAAAAACAAAATTCCACATTTTAGGTAAAAATAAGTCAAAAGGCTCTTTTCTGATATTAGCACTAAATACTAAAAAAGAAAATCCCTAACTTAGCAATTATATTACATTCAGCATGAATTTGTAACGGGTTTGACATGTAAATAGGAAGTGGATTGTGTGAATGTATAAAAGTGGTCTGGGAGAATGTATAGAAATGTAATATTTGTTTGAGTTTTTCATAGTTAATGTATGAATTGTTAAAGTTTCATAAGAGGAGGAATTTCTGATGAAGAGGATGTGGAAGGATCTTATTTCAGAAGAAAACATTATTAAGTGGAGACAGCATTTTCATAAATATCCGGAATTATCATTTCATGAAAAAGAAACTTCACAATTTATATATGATACATTATGTTCATTTTCTTCTTTTGAAGTAACGAGACCGACGAAGTATAGTGTACTAGCAATTAAAAGAGGGACGGGACAAGGGAAAGTAGTTGCGATTCGAGCTGATATAGATGCTTTACCAATTCAAGAAGAGACAAGGAAATCTTATACGTCTGTGAATAAAGGAATGATGCATGCATGTGGGCATGATGCTCACGCAGCTATTTTGTTAAGTACAGCGGAGGTGCTATCAAATATAAAGGAAGATTTCGTAGGTGAGATTCGTCTCTTCTTTCAGCACGCAGAAGAGGTGTATCCTGGCGGGGGACAAGAAATGGTTGAGGCAGGCGTGATGGATGGTGTTGATTATGTAATAGGTTTACATGTTATGTCTGGATTGGAGAGCGGGAAAATCGGAATTGCGTATGGACCGATGATGGCGGCACCAGACGTATTTACAGTTGAAATTCAAGGGAAAGGAGGGCATGCGGCGAGGCCAGAAGAAACGATAGATCCTATTGCTATCGGAGCGCAGATTATTACAAATTTACAACATATCGTATCAAGAAATACAAGTGCTTTCATGCAAAGAGTTGTTTCAGTTACGCAGTTTCATGGGGGAATGGCTGATAATATTATTCCTAATGCAGCAACTTTAATGGGAACTGTGCGTTCTTTTAATCAAGCGTTAAGAATAGAAGCAGAAGAGAAAATTGAGCAAATCGTGAAAGGAATCACAAAGGCACATGGAGGAAAGTATACATATACGTATCGATACGGATATGATCCGGTTATTAATGATGAATATATTACGAAAGTAGTAGAAGAAAGTGCACTACATTTGTTTGGGAATGAGCGTGTTGTGAAGCTTGAACCTTCTATGGGAGGAGAAGATTTTTCAGCATATTTAAGAAAGGCACCGGGTTGCTTCATTAAATTGGGGACGGGGAATGAAAAGGTAGATACTTGTTATCCGCATCATCATCCGAAATTTGATGTAGATGAATCAGCTTTAATTTATGGAGTGGAATTATTTTTAGAGACAGCGATAAGACTACTAAAATCATAGAAAAGTATAAAAAAAGGCAACTGCGCTCTATCGCAGTTGCTTTTATTTCTTTCCGTCAGAGAGGGCTGAGAAAGAACTATGCTCATTTATAGTATATGAATAGCTAACGGACAAGCTTGTACATTTTAATCATTTTTTAAAAAATAGTTATTGACATTGATAATCACTGTCAATTAATCTAAGGGTAGTTGAAATTGATAATTATTATCAATAGGATGGATGAGACATGTTAATGAGAAAAAAATTTCACCTTCTGCGGAGGGGATTAAAAGATAAAAATAAAGATGTTGATCAGCATATGGAATGGCAACGAAATGTAATTCGTTCTGAATATGTAGATGAGAAGAGTACGCTTCCAACAGAAAAAGAGATACAAGGTAAAAGGAGAGATTTAGTTGAGTAAGTTAGTAATGATTTTTGCAAGTATGAGTGGAAATACAGAGGAAATGGCTGATCATATTGCGGGTGCAATTCGTGAAACAGAAAATGAAATTGAAGTTATCGATATTATGGATTCACCAGAAGCTTCTATACTAGAACAGTATGATGGAATTATTTTAGGTGCTTACACTTGGGGAGATGGTGACCTTCCTGATGATTTCTTAGATTTTTATGATGCAATGGATTCTATTGATTTAACCGGGAAAAAAGCGGCAGTATTCGGATCATGTGATTCGGCTTATCCGAAATACGGCGTGGCGGTTGACATTTTAATAGAAAAGCTACAAGAGCGCGGAGCTGCAGTTGTGTTAGAAGGACTAAAAGTAGAATTAACGCCAGAAGATGAAGATGTAGAAAAATGTTTACAGTTTGGAGCTGAATTTGTAAAACACCTTTCTTAATGGCAGAAGGGAGATGAAGAGCAAGTGCATGAGAAAATCGCAATCAAAACGATGACAGATTATCATTTGTATGATTTTATGCGTTGTCCGCATAAATTTTATTTCCGTCATATAAAAAGAAGAGAACCTTCTTCATTTGAATGGCAACAAATCGCACAAATGATTGTGAATCGAATTATTAATGAATATTACACACTACCTGCGGGCCAACAAACGAAAATCGTACTTTTAATATTAATAGAAAAGTATTGGAAAAAAGTAAGGATTAATATGTTTGCTTCAAAGACGGAGTATTATATTGTGTTAGCGAAGTTAACGGATCACTTATTACAGTTTGTTGAAAGAGATGATAGTCAGACACCGCCGTTATTTTTATATGAAAAATTTCAAACATATATGGAAGAGTTAGGTGTCCACATGTCATTGACATTAGAAGTTGGTGAGTGGAGTACTGAGTCGTTTGTAATTAAAAAGTATGTTGTCGATGCGGATGAGGAAATGCTTGCTCTTTGTCAAAAGTTAATGACAGTATTCAGTTATAAAGCTTTCGGAATTCTTCCCGGAAAAATTGAAGTTATTAATTTAATAGAAGGAACTAAGTATGAGTACATTCCGAAACAGGAAGATATTATAACTGGCATGGCTGATTTATCTAGAATGAAAGAAATGTTGCAACAACCTGAGCATTATACAGAGCGTCATTTTCGTTCTGAGTGTATGAGTTGTGCGTTTCGTAGGGAATGCCAAGGGGAAGAAGTAAAGAAAGAAGCGAAGCAGAAGAAAAATATCGTACATTAAAGGATGCAATTTTGCATCCTTTTTTGTTATTGACATGAAAAGCTTTTCATCATTTACCGTATATTTGTAGCAGATTTTAATAAAGGGAGGAATAATCAATGGAAGATGAAATGAAAGTATTTCAATGGTTAAAAGAACAGAATGCTCCTTTTGGGATTCAACTACAAATTTTACAAGCATTTCAACTGTATAAAGTCATTGTTGAAATGGATAAAAAGTTAATGATGTATGAGGAAAGAGAGTATAGGGAGAGAATATAATCTCATCCCTGTAGTATTAGTTTCAGTTTTTTAGTACCTGCTAGGAATTCAAGTTCATTCTTTGTTTCAAAGTTATAAATAATATTATGTAGTAAAGGGCTGTACCGATAAAAACTCGTGATGCGGTGAATGAGTAATGGATCATGGTGTGAAGTAAGTGTACAGTATTGTTCATATACTGATGTAGTAAATTCATGCCCGAAATCATAATATAGCCCAGCAAAGTCAAAGGCGGGATCTCCAATTTGAGCATCACCCAAATCGATAATCCCTGAAATATCTTTATTTTGGTTATCAAATAAAATGTGATGATGTGTAAAATCAGCGTGAATAATTGTATTTTGAAAAGTGGTTGTATCGATACAAGTAAAGAAATTTTCGAACAAACGATTTAAAGATGATTGCTGGAACGAAGTAAGACTATTAGTAACATACTGATTTAACTTAGTTTGTAGCTTTTTCCAGTAGGTAAGTGTTTTTTCAACAGGGAATCCTAACGTTGTACCTTGTTTTAAAGGAATACTATGTAGGGTCGCAAGGAAGGTAGCTAATTGTGTAATAATTATTTTCAGTTCTTTATCCTCAAGCTTAATTACTATGTCTGTTTTTAATGGTTCACCATGAATGAGAGTATAGTAACTACAAAACGGAATAGTATCAGTATCTTTTCTATAGAATAGGTGATACTGTGGAACCTCAATTTCATGTAGTGAATAAGAGAGACATGTGCATAGTTCTTTTTCTAACGGAATGCGCATTGCATATTCCTGTTTTCGCGGGAAACGAAACAGTAACTCATCATTTACGATAATAGCTACATTATCCCACCCTTCTTCATTTTGTTTATAGGAGTGTATAGAAAGATTAGGCAAAGCTTCTTTTATATATTGTTTGTAAGAGTCCATCATTGTTCCTCATTTCAAAGTTAAGTTATTCCACTTCATGATATCAGAATTTTCTTTCTATATGTTAAAATATAACTATCATTATGAAGAGGGAGCGGGATTGTTATGAAGAAAAGAATACTAATCACTTCTTTATGTATCGCTTTTGGAGTGTTTTGGTCATATAAAGAGGCGGTTTTTGCTAGTTATAAACCGATTGATCAGTACGGGTTAAATAAGGGATTACAGAACAAAAGTATAGAAACTTTAACTCATAATGAAATGAAAAAGGTAGGAGAACATTTTGTGACAGAGCAACTATCAGTGTTTGAGTTTAATAATAAAGAAGATGTGAAACGAAAAGGTGAAGAAATATTTTTTAATAGAGGGTATGATCGATTAATAGAAAATTATTATCCAAATCGTTTTCAGGATTTAGAGTATAAATTTATAAACGAGGATATACGTGAAGTGACGGATGAAAGTTTTCTCTATAAAACTGTAGCATACGTTGCGGGTACTGAAAATGGTAAGAGAAGCGAAATGAAATTGAATTATGAAATGAAAATTGTAAAGGTTAATAATATATTTAAAGTGTTAGAACAAAAACAGTACGTACAATAAAGTGAAACATGAATGAGTGCCACAAATAGCCGATAAAAAAATCCCCCAGTTCTTTGAGGGATTCTAAAGATTTTCATTTTGTTGACCAAGTTCTTTTTGAGCAATATATAAATTTCCTTGCTCGACTTGTTTCTGAGTAAGAACAGAATCACCCGCATATCCTTTTTCTGTTTTTACAGTTCTTTTTGAACGATTGGAATTTTGTTTCTTCATATAATAGACCACCCTCCATCAAAAATAAACGAAAATGATGAGTACGAGTAACACAGCGGCAAAAATGGTAATGCCCATTAAAAACGAGGTGTTTTTATATTTAGGTGTCTTATGTACATCTTGCCGATATCCAGGTGAAATTTCAGGGGCGAATTCTTCATCGAATGATTGCTTTTTTTCTTTTTCGTCCATATGTATCCACCTTTCTTTTTCATTATGTTATACGTTCAAAGAAAAAATATGCATAAAGAAAACCGCCCTCTATCGTGAGCGGCGGTTTTCTGTTGTATATTTTCTTTGAACTTGAAAGAGACGGACAAGAAGGAAAGTGGCACCAAATGCTAGACCGATAATAAGACCGATCCAATATCCTTTTGCTGCCCAGTCAGTGTAAGTTGCTAATATGTAACCGAGAGGGAGACCTATTACCCAATAAGCGATTAATGTCATAATTAAGGAAACATTTACGTCTTTATAACCACGTAGTGCCCCTTGTACAGGAGTTGCAATTGCATCTGAAATTTGAAATAAAATCGCAAATATAAGAAATTCTTTTGCTAAATGATGAACTTGTATATCTGTCGTATAAATAGAAGCAATTGCATCATCAAAGAAATAGAGAAGAATTGAATATAATAGGGCGAATGCAAGTGCTAAGCCAATCCCGATAAATCCATATTGTTTTGCGTTATTGTATCGCTTTGCTCCAACTTCGAATCCAACAGCGATGGTCATTGCCATTGCTAAACTTAAAGGAGTCATATATAACAAGGAAGCGAAGTTCATAGCTGCTTGATGAGCTGCGATTGTTGTCGTACTAAAATTACTCATCATAAGTGTCACCGCAGCGAAAATACTTGTTTCAAAAAAGATAGCAAATCCAATAGGGACGCCAAGTTTTAAGAATTCAGTCCAACTTGAAAGAGAAGGACGATATAATTGTTTAAAGATATTGAAAGATGCGAAAGGTTCTTTCGTACGAATAATAATAACGGTAATAATTAAAATGCACCAATAGGTTGCTGCAGAAGCAATTGCCGCTCCAACACCACCGAGTTTTGGAAAACCGAAATGACCAAAAATTAATACATAATTTAATACTACGTTAATTGGTAATGATAGTAATGTAATGATCATCGTTGTGCGAGTTTTTCCTAATGCATCAATAAACCCGCGTAAAACAGTGTAAGTAAATAAAGGGATAATTCCAATTGCAATAATACTTAAAAATTGTGCCGCAATACGTTCCACAGGTTCTTCCAGGCGCATGCCGTTTAAAATAGGTGAAACAGCGAAGAAACCGATAAGGATGACCACGAAACTAGCACAAATTGCTAAATATACTGCTTGTATGACAACTTGGGGAACATCCTCTTTTTTCTTGGATCCAATGAGCTGTGCAACAATTGGAGTGGTAGCCATTAAAATTCCTGTTAATCCGGTACTAACGGGAAGCCATATACTTGTTCCGATAGCAACACCCGCTAAATCAATAGGACTTGCGTGCCCTGACATTGTCGTATCGAAAAAACTCATTGCAAATAATGACATTTGCGTTACGAAAATCGGGAAAAATAGTAATACAAATTGCTTTAATTTTTGTGAGAATGAATTAGTTTCTTTCATAAAATCCCCTTTCCGCTAAAAAAACAAACTCTTACTATCATACAATTTAATCAAAAAATAGAAAAGAAATACGCGCATACAACATGTACAATCAATAAAAAAAGGATGCACTTTAAAAGGGGATAAGGTATTATGATAAGGTGTGAAAAATTACATATTCGTTATTAAGGAGGCACTACTCGTGGCTGATTGGTTAATTGGAATAATCATGGGGGCTGTTGAAGGTTTAACAGAGTTTTTACCAGTTTCATCAACAGGACATATGATTTTAACAGGTCATTTACTTGGATTTGACGACGAGAGAGCGAAAGTTTTCGAAGTTGTTATTCAATTGGGATCGATTTTAGCAGTTGTTGTTATATTTTGGAAGCGTCTATGGTCTTTAGTAGGTATAGGGAAAGTAACAGAGGGACCATCGTTAAATTTATTACATATTATTATCGGGATGATTCCTGCCGGCGTACTTGGCGTATTGTTCCATAGTGCGATTAAAGAAGTTTTATTTGGGCCAGGCCCAGTTGTCATCAGTTTAGTGGCTGGTGGTATTTTAATGATTGTTGCTGAGAAGTTTTCGAAACCAAGTACAGCAAGAACATTAGATGAAATCACATATAAGCAAGCTTTTACAATTGGAATGTTCCAATGTTTAGCGCTTTGGCCAGGATTTTCTCGTTCTGGTTCTACAATAAGTGGTGGTTTATTAGCTCGCGTGTCACATACAGCGGCGGCTGAATATACATTTATTTTAGCAGTACCAATGATGGTAGCTGCAAGTGGTTTAGATTTAATTAAAAGCTGGGATATATTAAGTGCGGCTGATATCCCGTTATTTGCAACAGGATTTATTACAGCATTCGTTGTTGCGATGCTTGCAATTGTTTCATTCTTAAAATTATTAGGTCGTGTAAAACTAACACCGTTCGCTTACTACCGTTTCATTTTAGCTGCGGTATTCTATTTCTTCATTATGTAATAAAAAAACTGCCGAGTTCGGCAGTTTTTTTATTTTACTACTTTTTCCATCATGCTTTCCATTACATGTTCCCAAAGAGAAGTATCATCCGCTAATGTAGCACGGAAATTAGCGTACATTTCTTTTTGTTTTTCTTCGAATGTTGGATCTTCTTTTTCAGGTAATGTAGCGCGCATTGAAGTTACTAACTCTTGTACTTTTGGAGCGCGTGGTCCCCAAACGGCTTGTTCATTTCCATCTTTATCAATGAAAATAAAAATTGGAATGGCACGTGCTGTTCCATTTGTTAAATATTGATCCATTAATTCTAAGTTTTCATCGCGAATTAATAATCTCATATCAATATTTGCAACTTCAGAAATTCGTTTCATAACAGGTACGCATAAAAGAGCGTCACCACACCAATCAGCTGTTAATACGATAACACGCCAGCCATCATTTTGGCGTTCTTCTAATACAGGAAGTAATTCATTTGGAATTAAAAAGTTATTGTAAATGTGCAGTAGCTCGTATTGATTTACTTTCATTTCATTCACATATGTATCAAAGGACATACCTTTATCAGCCCATTGTTGTAAGTTCATAAGTAACACCTCTTTAGTATGATTTGTTTTCATTGTACCAATTTTTATATAGAAAAGCTTGTATTCTTACTCCTTCTTGTCACTTAATAATTTATTTAATAGGAAAAGGAATAGTACGACACATAATTCAGCAATGTTGGACAGTTGAACACTCTCTATCCAATCGTCGGCAGTATGAATGACGAACCAATCTAGCGTAATTTCAATGATTGCAAAAAGAGTAATAGCCAGCCAATTTGGCATGTTTTTTGTCATTGGATATAGCAACGCCTTGAGGAAACCGAAGATAAAGAATGTAATACCGTCTAAGAAAGTGATTAATAAAAAAAATAGAAGTAAAGCAGTGCGTGATCTATACTCTATACCTGTAATATGAAAGATTCCTACATATACAAAGAATATAAATGCAAAAATTATAATGAGAAACAGAATAACAAAACCAATAATCAAAGTCTTATCTTTTAGATTGAGATTAGAAAATTTGTCTTCTTCACTCACTATTCTATCTCCTTTTTCTGGAAATTTAATTTTATTGTATCATGAAATGTATATTAAAAAACTACGAATTATGGGGAAATAAGGTGACAAAAAGTAAGATTTCATGTAAAATTATTAATAAGGTTTTTATTTAACTAAATGAAATAAAAGGGGCTGTCAAAATTGTCTCAAAATCGAGAGCAATTAATGGAAGAACTATCGACAAATGTTTTTGCTATGTTTCGCACGTTGCGTAATGATATTGGAAAAATATTTGGTGGTTACATACCGTGGAATGAGTTCATCGTCCTTAGAATATTGAACCGTACGAATAAAGAAATGGTATCACGTGTAGCTAATGAGTTAAATGTGTCGAATAGTCATATTACAGCTGTTACAGAAAAATTAATTAATAAAGGCTTTGTAACCCGTTCACGTTCTACATCAGATCGCAGAGTTGTATATTTAGAGATTACAGAGCAAGGAAAAGATTTAGTTGCAAAAATGGAAGGGGAGAAAAAGAAATATTTACAAGAAAGATTCTCCGCACTTTCAGAAGAAGAAATGAATATAATGATAGCTATTTCTAAAAAACTTATTTAAGTCATTACAAGTAAGAAAACGCTTACGTATTAAAGGAGAAGACCTTCCCTATGTGAGGAAGGTCTTCTTTCGTATGTAAAAGATTATAAAAAAGAAAATATGTAACATACTACTAGTAAAGGAAGGGGGCAAAAATATGACAAATCGAAATGGTAGTAAAGGGAGCGGAAATCAAGGCTCACCAAAATCAGGACAATTTCAGCAAGAGTTTAGTGCGGAATTTGATACTGGTAATGATAACAAAGGAAAAGAATATCGTTCGAAAAAAGGAAGTAAATCAAAAAAGGAGTGAATCATTTCACTCCTTTTTTTTATTTAAGATGCTGCAGATTGATCTGTATTATATTTTTCTTCTGATTTTGCGACGATCATTGCACAAATTGCATCACCGGAAATATTTACAGCTGTTCGTGACATATCTAGAATGTGGTCAATACCGATAATTAAGGCAATACCTTCTACCGGTAGATTTACTTGATTTAAAACCATCGTAAGCATTACAAGTCCAACACCTGGTACACCAGCAGTACCGATACTAGCTAGTACAGCAGTTAATACGACGAAAGCTAATTGGGACATAGTAAGCTCAACTCCGTATACTTGAGCGATAAACACAGTTGCTACACCTTGCATAATGGCAGTACCATCCATATTAATCGTTGCACCCAGTGGTTGTACAAAAGAACTTATCGCTTTTGGAACACCAAGTTTTTCTTGTGCTGTTTTCATTGCAAATGGAAGAGATGCATTAGAGCTAGATGTACTAAACCCAATTGCCATTACCGGTCCGAAATGTTTAAAGAAACGGACAATGCTTTCTTTTGCTAATACCTTTAATAATCCGCCATACACGAAGACGCCGTGAATAATAAGTACTAGCATAACGACAATCATATACTTGAACATCGCAGCGACGCCTGCAAGACCCATTTTACCAACGGATGAAGCGAGCAATCCAAATGTTCCGATTGGAGCTAATTTCATAACGAGATTAACAAGATACATCATTAATTCGTTGCCCTGTTCAAGTAATGAATGGGTAACCTTGGACCCGTTTTCCTAAAATAGCTATACCGAGTCCGATTAATACGGCAAAGGCAATAATTTGTAACATGTTTCCATCAGCCATCGCTTTTGCTGGGTTATCTGGTACGATATTTAGCAATGTATCGACGAAAGATGTTTCGGTTTTTGCCCCTTCATATTTAAGCCCTTCTGTTTTAAAGTTACCGCCAGATCCTGGTTGAATAATCAGTGCAAATGTAACTGCAATAGAGATAGCAACGGCTGTAGTTACAAGAAAGAATGAAATTGATTTTAAGCCGATTCTTCCAAGTTGTTTCGGGTCTCCAAGCCCAGCAGCCCCAAGCACGATAGAAATGAATACAACAGGAACAACTAGCATTTTAATGAGGCGAATAAACAATTGACCAAGTGGATTGAACACAAATTGATTTAATGGTTCAAAATGGATGGTGCAGCTAAATTTAAAGTGAGTCCAACAACTAAACCGAGAAATAATGCAATTAAGATTGCTTTTGTTTGTTTCAATAAAACCCCCCTTATTTTTGTGAAATTGCTTTCTACATTAATTGTACCGAAAAACTACCTATTTTGACGGTATTTTCTGGATATTCCGTGTAAAAATTTGTGTTTAAATATAGATTGCTTTTGCTAAAGTAAGCAAAAAAGTTGGGGAATCTAGTTAGAAAACAAAGTAGACCATCACATAGGATGGTCAAGGAAGGGGACAATTTATGTCAATTTAATTAGGGATGGAAGCCATTCAAAGACACTGGGGAATGTCTTATAAATTAGGGAGGAACAGCTTCGGTACATATACTATAAAAGTTGGATGTGACCAGGGTGTGAATATAGAGTGAAAGAGAGAGGGAGTTTTAAATAAGAGGTAGAGTAAACAAAAAAATAAGACCATCACATAAGAGATGGTCAAGGAAGGGGACAATTTATGTCAATTTAATTAGGGATGGAAGCTATTCAAAGACACTGGGGAATGTCTTATAAATTAGGGAGGAACAGCTTCGATACATATACTATAAAAGTTGGATGTGACCTTGGTGTGAACATAGAGTGAAAGAGAGAGGGAGTTTTAAATAAGAGGTAGAGTAAACAAAAAAATAAGACCATCACATAAGAGATGGTCAAGGAAGGGGACAATTTATGTCAATTTAATTAGGGATGGAAGTTGTTCAAGACACTGGGGAATGTCTTATAAATTAGGGAGGAACAACTTCGATACATATACTATAAAAGTTGGATGTGACCTTGGTGTGAACATAGAGTGAAAGAGAGAGGGAGTTTTAAATAAGAGGTAGAGTAAACAAAAAATAAGACCATCACATAAGAGATGGTCAAGGAAGGGGACAATTTATGTCAATTTAATTAGGGATGGAAGTTGTTCAAGACACTGGGGAATGTCTTATAAATTAGGGAGGAACAACTTCGATACATATACTATAAAAGTTGGATGTGACCTTGGTGTGAACATAGAGTGAAAGGTATGAGAATTTGAGAAATGATACATATAAAATGATTGTTGCGAGAGTTGTAGAGTACGAATAAATATAATAGAAAGTTTCTTGTCATAAAATGAAGTGGAGTTCAAGTATAAATAAAAGTTGAAATCTTTAAAAAAAAGGATTATGCTCAACTATATTATAAGAATATAAGGTTTATCCCGCTATGTAAGGTTTCTTATAAGCCTTTAGTTATGAGGGGAAAAGGGAGTTAGTGAATATGGAAGTAACAAAAAGACAAGGGCTGTATAATCGTTTTATACGATTAAATCCACCACAAATATTAGCATTAGGTTTTTTCTGCTTAATTGTGGTTGGCGGTTTGTTATTAAAGTTACCATTCGCAACGAAAGTACATATTAGTTGGGTAGATGCTTTCTTTACGGCAACGTCAGCAGCAACTGTAACGGGATTAGGAGTAGTAGATACTGCAAGTACGTTTACGATGTTTGGCGAGATTGTTATTATGTTTTTAATTCAAACAGGTGGTTTAGGTCTTATGACAATTGCCATTTTAATTGTTTGGGTATTAGGTAAAAAAATCGGGTTACGCCATCGATTATTAATCGGAGAGGCATTTAATCAGACAAATATAGGTGGTCTTGTAAAATTAGTAAAGCGTGTCTTTATATTTTCAATTTGTATTGAGCTTATTGGAGTCATTTTTTTATCGTTTCGCTTTATTCCAGAGTTTGGCTTTGGAAAAGGTGTATACTATAGTATTTTTCACGTTATTGCATCTTATAATAATGCTGGATTTGCTCTATGGCCGGATAATTTAACAAGGTATGTAGGAGATCCTATTGTTAATATTGGGATTTGCTCTTTAATCGTAATAGGTGGTCTCGGTTTTACCGTATTAATTGATATATGGTATAGTCGTAGCTTTCGAAAATTATCAATTCATTCTAAAATCATGATTGTTGGAACGGTAGCGTTAAATGTTATAGCAATGATTGTGATTTTTGTATTGGAATATAATAATGTGAAGACGTTAGGGAATTTACCTTTAAATGAAAAGTTATGGGCTTCTTTCTTCCAAGGTATTACTCCTCGTACTGCTGGATTTAATACAGTTGACTACGGGGGAATGGAAGAATCATCTATATTATTTACGATGGTTTTAATGTTTATTGGTGCAGGAAGTGTATCAACAGGTGGAGGGATTAAATTAACAACGTTTGTTATTTTAGTTACATCCGTCCTTTCTTTCTTTAGAAAAAAAGAGGAAATCGTTTTATTTCAGCGCACAATTAAAATGTCAACAGTAACGAGAGCGTTAGCTATTGCTGTTGCCAGTCAAATACTCATTTTGGCAGCGGTATTTGTATTAATGCTTACAGAAAACTTCAGCTTTATTCAGTTACTATTTGAAACAATTTCAGCGTTTGGTACAGTAGGGTTAACGATGGGAATTACTGCAAAGTTATCAGCGTTTGGAAAATGTATTATTATGTTTGTTATGTTTTGTGGATTAATCGGACCGTTAACACTTGTGTTTTCTTTAGCGCGACCAGCAAAACAAAAAATTAAATATCCATCGGAAGATGTATTTACAGGATAAGGTATCTCGCATAAGCGAGATACCTTTTTCTTTTTAAAAAAGGGAGAACAATAATCCGACAAGTGCTACTCGGAATAAAATTGCAATGAGTGCTGCAATTCCGCCGACAATCGCAGCGATACCACCAGTTACAGTAGCTCCGCGATTATAAGCGTAAATTCCAAGTAATACAGAAACAAGACCAAATAGTGTTGGGAAGGTAAAGAGTGATAAGATAGATAAGGCAAGAGCGATAAAGCCAGCAGTTGATCCAGCGGCAGACGATCTTATATCCTCTTTATTTTCTTTTTCATCGTAATCATAATCAATGCGCTGTGGTGCAACCTCAGCTGCGTATTCTTCTTTATAGTCACTATAATCACTATCTATTCTATCTCTTTTCTTATATTCATCAAATTTCTCAGTCAAAGTCATGACTCCTTTCATAACAAGGTTCAATAGTAGTATGCATCTCTTTTTCTTTTTTATCCCGCTATTTGTGATCCGCAAACGCCCGATTGGTGAGGGTTAATACTTAATAGGTGATGAACAAAACCTCATTGATTAAAGTTTTACTTTATCCGAGCGTGTACAAGGCATAATTCTACTTAGAAGAGTGGAATTGTTTTTTTGAAATAGGAAAAGTTAGTATGACTTCCTCTATTTTGGAAAGTATAAAAAAGAATAATGAGGAAAGGGTGCAATACATAATGGAACATCCAATTGAAAATTTAATGAAAACAGCAATGACAAATTTAAAAGAGATGGTAGATGTAAATACGATTGTTGGAAGTCCAGTTTCAACGGCTGATGGAAATGTAGTATTAACAGTATCTCAAGTGGCTTTTGGTTTTGGTGCCGGCGGAAGTGACTTTAAAGGTGATTTTATTTCCGAAAAGCATAATAACGGACAAGGGCAGCATAAAGAGAACAAGCAAAGCCATCCATTTGGAGGCGGAAGCGGGGCTGGGGTTTCTATTAGCCCAGTTGCTTTTTTAGTAGTCGGTTCTAACGGTGTGCAAGTATTACACCTCAATAGTAGTACACATTTAATTGAAAAGGCTTTAAATACGGTACCAAGCACTGTAGATAAATTTGTAAATGGTCGCCAAAAGTGAACTTGCATTTTTTAGGAATTGTGATATATTAGAAAAAGTGCGCTTTATGATGATCGGAATAATTGAACTGTAAATATATATGATGTGTGGAATAAGGGAGAGGAATTTATGATTAATATCAAAAACTTAGTAGTTGGCTTATGTATGTTAGTAAGCGGTTTTGTTGTATATGTAATAAAAGAAAAAGCTCCATTTTAAAACAGACAAACCGTTACTGTCTGTTTTAAATTTGTAAAAAATGTTGACAAGTTATTGTATTGGTGTTAAAATTTTAATTCGTGTCTCGGTTACAGCTAGTGTAAAGTAAATAAACCTTATAAATATAATACGAAAAGTTTGCGAAAGATCGGGTAGTCTTACCAACAACTTTTGTGAACAAACCCTATAAATTATTATTGTAGGCTTTATATGTATACTAGTGAATCAAGGAGCGGTCAGTGGAACCGTAATGATGAGAGAGAGGTAGGGCTTTCATCCAGTATATGTTACTTTCCCGTTAGGTGAATATAAAAAAGAGGACTCCTTTTCAAAAGGAGTCCTCTTTCTTTTTTAAGTGCGGCTCTCAACTTGCTGACAAATTTCATCTGTTGTTAAACCATGAGCTGCAATTACCGATCCCTTAATTGATGCATCTGCAATACCCATCATATTAGAATCTTGCCCAGTTACAACACAACAATCGCACCCTTGTGCATCATGTTCGGAGCCCAGGGTAACAACTTCATGTCCCTGTTGCTGAAGAGCTTGTTGAACATCTGTTAATGAGTTTTCAACGCCAATTCTAGCCATAATTCTCACCTCCTACCATCTAGTTGCTAGTATGCTCTAGTACATCGTATATATTTATGCAAAGACGGTAGGAAGCATATATTTATCCTGCTATTTACAGATAGCTTGATTAAAGTATCACTTTATTTAGTCGTTATATACACCAGTAAGCATTTGACTTACGAATTGATCGTTTAAAGTATCTTGGGCAGAAGAAGTATTTGAATGAATGTCAATTGAAGCAATAAAATTATTATGTTCTTTATTATTTGGTTCTACCTCTACATAATTATCGAATTTACAAAAACCTTTCGTATCCATTAGATCAAATAGTTGAAGCATTTCTACTACCTCTTGTCTCGTTCCTTTAATTTGTACACACGCCATATTGATTTCCTCCTTCATTTTGACAAATTGTTTTTTAAAAATAGGATTATGATTACGAAACGAAAAATATGAATGTTATTTTTAGACAGCGTTATTTTTATTATTTTCCCCCTTTTTCAGCAAAAGTCCTTATATATTCCCGAATTTATAAAAACGGACGTCCGTTTATTGAATACAATAGATTCGTATTAATTGATGAAAATCCTTCTTTTAAACAAATATTTTTTTTAGGGGAAATTGACGAAAAAATTTTTTTGACTTTTTGTAAACGTTAACAATGCTGTTAAATCAATATAATCAAAGATGTACGTACGATTAAAAATTATAAATTTTCTAAAAATTCACTTGATTTATTTAGAAAGGAGAGTAAACTAGGAAACAATAAAAAATTCATAGAACATAGGAGGCGCTTTCCAGTGAACGAGCAATGGATTTTCTTAAATGGAGAATTTGTTCCAAAAGACGAGGCAAAAGTTTCAGTATATGATCATGGTTATTTATATGGCGATGGAGTATTTGAAGGAATTAGAGTATATAGCGGTAATGTTTTCCGTTTGAGAGAGCATCTTGTCCGGTTATATGAATCAGCAAAATCCATCATGTTAGAAATTCCATATTCTTTAGATGAAGTAACGGATATTGTTGTTGAGACGATTCGACAAAATAAATTATCTAATGGATACATTCGCCTTGTTGTATCGAGAGGAGCAGGAAATCTTGGATTAGATCCTGATTCTTGTAAGAAACCGAATGTAGTAGTAATTGCAGAACAACTATCTTTATTCCCGCAAGAATATTATGAAAAGGGGATTCCGGTTGTAACAGTTGCAACGCGCCGAAACCGTCCAGATGTTTTGTCGCCTCAAGTAAAATCTTTAAATTACTTAAACAATATTTTAGTTCGTATTGAAGCGAAATTAGCTGGAGTACAAGAAGCACTTATGTTAAATGATCAAGGATACGTAGCTGAAGGCTCAGGAGATAACGTGTTTATTGTAAAAGGAAATAAATTAATTACACCACCAAGTTCTGCTGGAGCGTTAGAAGGCATTACACGAAACGCTATATTAGAAATCGGTGAAAAACTTGGATATGACGTTAGAGAAGAGTTATTTACAAGACATGATGTATATGTAGCTGATGAAGTATTTTTAACAGGAACGGCTGCTGAAGTAATTGCTGTTACGACAGTAGATGGTAGAACGATTGGTTTAGGGCAAACAGGTCCACATACGAATCGTTTATTAGAAGAATTCCGAAAGTTAGTTGTAGAAGATGGAGAGAAGATTTACGAAGAAAATAAAGTTGGATAACAACTCTTTATAACAATAAGAAAGCGTTGAGAGGGAGGAGTAGTTGATTGTGAAGCCTCACAGAGAGTCGGTGGTTGCTGAAAACCGATGGTTCACGTCGACGAACATCGCCCTTGAGTGCTAAGCTGAAGCATTTGTCTAGGCTTAGACGGTAGCTCCGTTATTAGCTAGACTCATTTATGGGTCACTGAGGCAAGAGTATTCTTGCGAAGAAGGGTGGTACCGCGAAATCTTTCGTCCCTTCAGCACATAGCTGGAGTGTGGACGTAGGATTTTTTTTATTGATAAAAGTTTTCAAAAAGGGGGCTTATAAGAACAATGTCTTCAAAAACGGAAGAGAAACTGGCAACTGGTGCACAGCTATTGTTAGAAGCGTTAGAAAAGGAAGGAGTAGAAGTAATTTTCGGTTATCCTGGTGGTGCTGTTTTACCTCTTTATGATGCACTCTATGACTGTGAAATTCCGCATATTTTAACAAGGCATGAGCAAGGAGCTATTCACGCCGCGGAAGGGTATGCCAGAATTACTGGCAATCCAGGGGTTGTCATTGCAACGAGTGGGCCAGGTGCTACAAATGTTATTACGGGTCTAGCAGATGCGATGATTGATTCATTACCACTTGTTGTATTTACAGGGCAAGTAGCAACGACATTAATTGGAAGTGATGCTTTCCAAGAAGCGGATATTATGGGGCTTACGATGCCAGTGACAAAACATAACTATCAAGTGCGAAAGGCTTCAAATTTACCTCGAATTATTAAAGAAGCATTTCATATTGCTAGAACAGGAAGACCGGGCCCAGTCGTTATTGACCTTCCGAAAGATATGGTAGTAGAGCAAGGAGAACGATGTAATGACGTACAAATGGATTTACCAGGATACAATCCTAATTATGAACCGAATTTACTCCAAATAAACAAATTATTACAAGCAATTAGTGCTGCAAACAAGCCGTTAATTTTAGCTGGAGCAGGTGTATTGCATGCGAAGGCTTCGAAAGAGTTAACAAGTTTTGCTCGTAAATATGAAATTCCTGTTGTGCATACATTACTTGGTCTTGGTGGGTTTCCGCCAGATGATGAACTTTTTCTAGGAATGGGAGGAATGCACGGTTCTTACACAGCCAATATGGCGTTATATGAATGCGACTTACTTATTAATATAGGTGCAAGATTTGATGATCGCCTTACAGGAAATTTGGCTTATTTTGCTAAAGAGGCGACTGTTGCGCATATTGATATTGATCCAGCAGAAATCGGAAAAAATGTGCCGACTGAAATTCCAATTGTTGCAAGTGCTAAGCGAGCGCTGGAAGTATTACTTCAACCAGAAGGAAGGAAAGAAAATCATCATAAGTGGCTCTCTTTATTAAAGAGTAGAAAAGAAAAGTATCCACTATCTTATAAAAGGAATTCGGAAAGTATTAAGCCTCAATACGCAATTGATATGTTATATGAAATTACGAAAGGAGAAGCGATTGTAACAACAGATGTTGGGCAACATCAAATGTGGGCAGCCCAATATTATCCGCTCAAAACTCCTGATAAATGGGTAACTTCAGGAGGATTAGGAACGATGGGCTTCGGATTTCCAGCAGCAATTGGTGCGCAAATTGCAAAGCCTGAGGAACTAGTTATTGCAATTGTAGGTGACGCTGGATTTCAAATGACCTTGCAAGAATTAAGTGTGTTAAAAGAACACTCATTGCCTGTTAAAGTATTTATTTTAAATAATGAAGCTTTAGGAATGGTAAGACAATGGCAAGATGAATTTTATAACAAAAGATATTCGCACTCTTTACTATCGTGTCAACCAGATTTCGTTGCTCTTGCAAATGCGTATGGCATAAAAGGAGTTCGTATAGATGATCCACTTCTTGCAAAGAAGCAAATACAGCAGGCGATTGAATTACAAGAACCAGTCGTAATTGATTGCCGTGTACTTCAATCAGAAAAGGTAATGCCGATGGTTGCGCCAGGGAAAGGTGTTCACCAAATGGAGGGAGTGGAAAAAAGGTGAAGAGAATTGTTACAGCGACAGTTCGAAATCAAAGTGGTGTGTTAAACCGAATTACGGGTGTTATGACACGAAGACATTTTAATATTGAAAGTATTTCAGTAGGTCATACGGAATCATCGGACATATCGCGGATGACGATTGTTGTACACGTTGAAAATGAACAGCAAGTGGAACAGTTAATTAAACAACTTCATAAGCAAATTGATGTTCTGAAAGTATCAGATATTACAGAAGAAGCGATGATCGCAAGAGAACTTGCACTTATTAAAGTAGCAACATCAGTAGCAAGAGCAGAATTATATAGTTTAATTGAACCGTTTCGAGCCGCTGTAATAGATGTTGGGAAGGATTCCATAGTTGTGCAAGTAACTGGTACGCAGGAGAAAGTAGAAGCATTAATTGAATTACTTCGTCCGTATGGTTTGAAAGAAATTGCTAGAACAGGTGTAACAGCGTTTACGCGTAGTATGAAAAAACAAGATAAGCAAGTTATGTTAATTCAATAACCATTTAAATATAGGGGGAAATGAAAATGACAAAAGTTTATTATGAGAAAGATGTAACGGTAAATGTATTAAAAGAAAAGAGAGTAGCAATCATTGGATATGGCTCGCAAGGTCATGCACATGCACAAAACTTACGTGATAACGGATTTGATGTAGTAGTAGG
This sequence comes from Bacillus sp. N5-665, assembly GCF_022637375.2. Classification (NCBI taxonomy): domain Bacteria; kingdom Bacillati; phylum Bacillota; class Bacilli; order Caryophanales; family Bacillaceae; genus Bacillus; species Bacillus sp. N5-665. Next base: position 4,171,013 of record NZ_CP093325.1, on the reverse strand, counting down.
TTTAAGAAAAGGGAACTCTTGGGATAAAGCGAAAGAAGATGGATTTTCTGTATATACAGTAGCAGAAGCAGCGGAAAAAGCTGATGTAGTAATGATTCTACTACCGGATGAACTGCAGCCAGAAGTATATGAAGCGGAAATTGCGCCAAATTTAAAGGCAGGAAATTCTCTCGTTTTTGCTCACGGATTTAATGTTCACTTTGATCAAGTGAAACCGCCAGCTAATGTAGATGTATTTCTAGTAGCACCAAAAGGGCCAGGTCATCTCGTACGCCGTACGTTTACTGAAGGCGGAGCTGTTCCTGCATTATTTGCAGTATACCAAGATGCAACAGGAGTTGCGACTGAAAAGGCACTTTCTTATGCTGATGGAATTGGAGCGACGAGAGCCGGTGTATTAGAAACGACGTTTAAAGAAGAAACAGAAACAGATTTATTTGGAGAGCAAGCTGTGCTTTGCGGCGGAGTAACTGCACTAGTAAAAGCTGGATTTGAAACGTTAGTTGATGCCGGTTATCAACCGGAACTTGCATATTTTGAATGTTTACATGAACTAAAACTAATCGTTGACCTTATGTATGAAGGCGGACTTGAAAATATGAGATATTCAGTTTCAGATACAGCGCAGTGGGGCGACTTCGTATCAGGCCCACGCGTTGTTACGGAAGATACGAAGAAAGCGATGGGTGCAGTGCTAGCAGAAATTCAAGATGGTACATTTGCAAGAGGCTGGATTGCAGAGCATAAAGCAGGAAAACCAAATTTCCATGCGACAAATGAGAAAGAGAATGAACACGAAATCGAAGTAGTTGGACGTAAATTACGTGAAATGATGCCGTTTGTACAGCCGCGAGTAAAGGCAGGGGTTAAATAATATGAAGCAGATTTTGTTCATGGATACGACGCTACGTGATGGCGAACAATCACCAGGAGTGAATTTAAATGAACAAGAGAAATTGCAAATTGCAAGGCAATTAGAGAGACTAGGTATTAATGTCATGGAAGCTGGTTTTGCAGCAGCTTCCGAAGGGGATTTTCAATCGGTAAAACGCATCGCAAATACCATTCAAAATGCTACAGTTATGAGTTTAGCTAGAGCGAAAGAAAGTGATATTCGAAGAGCATATGAAGCGGTGAAAGGTGCTGTATCTCCTCGTCTACACGTATTTTTAGCTACAAGTGATATTCATATGAAATATAAACTTTGTATGTCAAAAGAAGATGTATTAGATAGTATTCACCGCTCGGTTACACTCGGGAAATCATTATTTCCGACAGTACAATTTTCAACAGAAGATGCGACAAGAACAGCAAAAGCTTTTTTAGCTGAAGCAGTTGAAGTTGCGATTCGTGCAGGAGCGAATGTAATTAATATTCCAGATACAGTTGGATATACGAATCCAGAAGAATATTATTCTCTTTTTAAATACTTACAAGAATCCGTTCCTTCATATGAAAAAGCAATTTTCTCTTGTCATTGTCACGATGATCTTGGGATGGCAGTAGCGAATTCATTAGCTGCGGTTGAAGGCGGAGCGTTGCAAGTAGAAGGAACAATTAATGGAATTGGAGAAAGAGCAGGGAATGCGGCGTTAGAAGAAGTCGCAGTTGCTCTTCATATTAGAAAAGATCTCTATAAAGCGGAGTCTTCTATGACGCTAAAAGAGATTAAAGCGACGAGTACATTAGTAAGCAGATTAACCGGTATGGTTGTACCGAAAAATAAAGCGATTGTTGGAGCGAATGCATTTGCTCATGAATCAGGAATTCATCAAGATGGTGTATTAAAAGAAGTGACAACGTATGAGATTATTGAACCAGAGCTAGTAGGCGAATCTCAAAATCTATTCGTACTTGGAAAACATTCTGGACGTCACGCGTTTACAGAAAAAATGAAAGAGCTTGGTTATGAATTTACAAAGGAAGAACGAGATGCGGTGTTTGAAGCCTTTAAAAAATTAGCTGATCGTAAGAAGGAAATTACTGAGGAAGATTTACGTGCACTTATGCTTGGGGAATCAGCATTTGCGGCTCAGCAATATAACATTACGCAACTACAAGTACATTTTGTATCAAATAGTACACAATGCGCGACAGTTGTGCTAAAAGACGAAGAAGGAAATGTATACGAAGATGCAGCCACTGGTTCTGGTAGTATTGAGGCGATTTATAATGCAATCCAAAGAATTTTAGGATTAGAATGTGAATTGGCGGATTATCGCATACAATCTATTACACAAGGTCAAGATGCACTGGCTCATGTTCATGTTGAATTAAAAGAAGGAACGCATCAAGTATCAGGTTTTGGTGTTGCACAAGACGTATTGGAAGCTTCGGCGAGAGCATATGTCCATGCAGCAGGGAAATTGAAATCTTTTATCCAGCTTGTGAAATAAGTGTTTGATAGGTGAGAGAAGCCTTCCTCACCTATCAAATTAAAGTTCTGAAAATTCAGTTAAAAGGAGTGTTGAAATTGGAAAAACGTATCGTTTGTTTAGCTGGTGATGGTGTTGGCCCAGAAGTTATGGAAAGTGCGAAGGAAGTATTGCATATGGTAGAGAGGTTATATGGGCATCATTTTCATTTGCAAGATGAGTATTTTGGCGGGAGTGCTATCGATTTAAATGGGCAACCATTACCGCAACGAACGCTTGCCGCTTGTTTAGCAAGTGATGCGGTTTTACTTGGAGCGGTTGGTGGACCAAGGTGGGATAGCGCGAAGGAAAGACCAGAGAAAGGATTATTAGCTCTAAGAAAAGGGCTTGGAGTATTTGCAAATGTTCGCCCTGTAACGGTAGAAAGCGCAACGGCACATTTATCGCCATTAAAAAACGCTGATGAAATTGATTTCGTTGTCGTTCGTGAATTAACAGGTGGAATTTATTTTTCTTATCCGAAAGAACGAACGGACGAAGTAGCAACAGATACACTTACGTATCATCGTCATGAAATTGAACGGATCGTTTCTTATGCCTTTCAATTAGCGAGTAAGCGGAAGAAAAAAGTAACATCTATTGATAAGGCGAATGTTTTAGAATCTAGTAAACTATGGAGAACTGTTACGGAAGAAGTAGCACTTCGTTATCCAGACGTTGAACTAGAACATATTTTAGTAGATGCAGCTGCGATGGAGTTAATTCGGAATCCAGGACGGTTTGATGTAATTGTAACGGAAAACTTATTTGGGGATATTTTGAGTGACGAAGCTTCAGTATTAGCGGGATCATTAGGAATGCTTCCATCAGCAAGTCATGCAGAAAAGGGACCTTCATTATACGAGCCTATTCACGGATCAGCGCCGGATATTGCCGGAAAAAATAAGGCGAATCCAATTGCAATGATGCGCTCTGTTGCAATGATGCTTGGGCAATCATTTGAATTAACGAGAGAAGGGAATGCAATTGAATCTGCGATATCTGCAGTTCTTAAATTAGGAAAATGTACAGTAGATATCGGAGGAGATGAGACGACAACTTCATTTACGAAGGCAGTTATACAAGAGATGGAAGAGCAAGCGTTAGTAGGGAGAGGGAGATAATGGGAAAAAGGCTGCTAGATAAACTTTGGGAAAGACACGTAGTTACGACAAACGAAAATGGATTAGATTTATTATATATCGATCTTCATCTTGTTCATGAAGTAACGTCACCGCAAGCCTTTGAAGGCTTGCGGCTTACAAATCGAACGGTTCGCAGATCTGATTTAACATTCGCAACGATGGATCATAATATTCCAACGAAAGATGTTTGGAATATTACCGATCGCATTGCGAAACAGCAACTAGATACACTCCGGGAAAATTGTAAACAATTTCAGGTGCCGTTAGCGGATATCGGGGATGAAGAGCAAGGGATTGTTCATGTTATCGGACCAGAACTTGGACTTACACAACCAGGAAAAACAATTGTTTGTGGTGATAGTCATACAGCAACGCATGGTGCGTTTGGCGCGCTAGCATTTGGCATTGGTACGAGTGAAGTGGAGCATGTATTGGCAACGCAAACGTTATGGCAACGAAAGCCGAAAGCGATGGGTATTGAGTTAAAAGGAAAATTACAGAAAGGTGTTTACGCAAAAGATATTATTTTGCATTTCCTTTCAAAGTACGGTGTAGCAGTTGGAACTGGATATGTAATGGAATTTTACGGAGAGACGATTGAGGCTATGGAGATGGAAGAGAGAATGACGCTTTGTAATATGGCAATTGAAGGAGGAGCAAAGGCTGGTATTATAGCACCAGATGAAAAAACATTTGCTTATGTAAAAGGACGTAAATATGCACCGAAAGACTTTGAAACATTCGAGAAGAAATGGTCTGAACTTTATACAGATTCAGATGCAATTTATGATTTACATATTACGATAGATGTTACGGATTTAGCACCGTACGTTACGTGGGGAACCAACCCGAGTATGGGTGTTCGTATTGATGAAAAATTGCCAGAAAAGCAGGATGCAAATGACGAAAGAGCATTTTCTTATATGGGATTAAGCCCTGGACAAAGCACGTATGACATTCCTGTTCAGCATGTTTTCATTGGATCTTGTACAAATTCCAGGCTTTCTGATTTAGAAATTGCTGCATCTGTTGTGAAAGGGAGAAAGGTAAAAGAAGGTGTGCGAGCGCTCGTTGTACCTGGATCGAAAAGAGTAAGGGAAGCTGCGATGCAAAAAGGGCTACATCACATATTTGAAGAAGCTGGATTTGAATGGAGAGAACCTGGATGTTCAATGTGTCTTGGAATGAATCCAGATCAAGTACCTGAAGGAGAACATTGTGCTTCGACTTCAAATCGTAATTTTGAAGGAAGACAAGGAAAAGGGGCACGAACACATTTAGTTAGCCCAGCAATGGCGGCAGCAGCTGCGTTATACGGTCATTTTGTTGATACTAGAAAGGAGAGTTATGATGGAGCCATTTCATATTCATAAAGGTACTGCTGCAGTACTGATGAATGATAACATTGATACAGATCAAATTATTCCGAAGCAATACTTAAAGAGAATTGAAAGGACGGGATTTGGAAAATATTTATTCGATGAATGGCGTTATGATAATAACCGCCATGAAAACCCTAATTTTCCGCTTAATGCACAAAATAGAAAAGGAGCAAGTATATTAATTACAGGTGATAATTTTGGTTGTGGTTCTTCAAGAGAACATGCTCCGTGGGCGCTTGCTGATTATGGTTTTCGCGTTATTATCGCCGGCGGGTTTGCAGATATTTTTTATATGAATTGTATGAAAAACGGTATTTTACCAATTGTAATGGATAAAGAAATGCGAGAACAACTTGCCAAAACGGATGCGAGAGAACAAATAGAAGTAGATTTAGAGAATGAAGTAATTACAACGAGTACGCACAGGTTTCATTTTACAATCGAGAAAATGTGGAAAGAGAAATTATTAAATGGTCTAGACGAAATTAGTATTACGATGCAATATGAACAAGAAATTGTAGAGTATGAAAGGAAAGTAGCTTTATATTAAGAAATAACGGAATGTTCAAAATGTATTTACATTCAGAATTAAGTATTATATACTATGTAAAAATCAGAGGAGAAAGGGAGTAAGTATTATGAATATCATGCAATCTATTAAAATGCTTACACAACTACATCATCATACATAAAGCCCTTGAACCTAGCGTGAAAACGTGTAGGCACAAGGGTTATTCCCGTTGTACCTACACTCTACTAAAGAGCCTTGTAGGTATTTTGTCTACAAGGCTCTTTTTATTTTCGGTTTAGGTGAATGAAATGGGCATACATTAGAAAGGGAAAGGTGTGAGAATTTAGATGACAAAATGGAAACGGGCAAACCCAAATGGAACGAGAGACTATTTATTCGAAGAATGTACGTTAATTGAAGAAGTGGAGCAAAAATTAAGACGTACTTTTTTAGGGCGAGGTTATGAGGAAATAAGGACACCTACAATTGAATTTTATGATGTTTTTGCCTTTCAAAATAGACCGATAGATGAAGAAAAGATGTATAAATTTTTTGATGAAAAGGGACGGATTATCGTGTTACGTCCAGATATGACAATTCCTTTAGCGAGAGTGATGGGAACGCAGAGGTGGGATACGCCGCTTAAACTGACGTATGGCGGGAATGTATTTCGGGCGAATGAGTCCCTTACTGGAAAATATAATGAAATTGTACAAAGTGGTATTGAAATTATAGGGATTGATAACGTAAGAGCTGAAATTGAATGCGTCATAAGCGTCATTCAATCACTTCAAAAGGTGAAGGTGCAATCTTTTACAATAGAGATTGGGCAAGTGCAGTTATATAAATGTATTGTAAAAAAACTCTCCATTCATGAGGAAGAAGAGAGAGTACTTAGGACATACATTGAAAGTAAAAATTATGCGGCTCTATCAAATTTTATTAGAGAAAAGAAATTAGATCGATGTGATGAAACAGTAAGATTACTTGAGAAATTACCAAGGCTATTTGGGAATTTAGAAGTGATTGAGGAAGCAGAAAAACTCGCCTCAAGTAATGAAATGAAAATGGCGATTGCAAGAGTGAAAGAAATATATGAAGCAATTGAAAAACTAGGCTATGGATCTTACATATCAATTGATTTAGGTATGATCCAACATTTAGATTACTATACGGGAGTTATTTTCAAAGGGTATATATATGAAATTGGAGAAGAAATTGTTAGTGGCGGAAGATATGATGAGTTAATTGGAAATTTTGGAGAGATGCTGCCGGCTGTTGGACTCGCGGTGCAAGTCAATCAAATTGTGAAGGCGCTGCAAGAGCAGCAAGAACCATATGAAAGAAAGAGAATAGATATTATCATTCATTATAAGTTAAATAGATTAGCAGAAGCGGAAAGATTGCGAAATTTACTTCAAAAGGACGGAAAAAAAGTAGAGCTATCTTTATTCTCTAATATAAATGACACCTTTCAATTTGCAAGAAAAAATAAAGTAGTAACGGTCGTAGAGGCAAAGAACGAATCATTAGTGGAATATGTATGGAAAGAGAAATGGGTAGTCCAGAAAGAAGGAGAAACTTCATGCGTAACATTCAAATTGCGTTAACGAAAGGAAGATTAGAAAAACATGTGATTCCACTCTTTGAGCAGATTGGAATTGATTGTTCAGAGCTCAAAAATAAAGGACGAAAGCTTGTTTTTCAAAGTAAAAATACAGATGTCTCATTTATTTTAGTGAAAGCAGTAGATGCTGCTACTTATGTAGAACATGGAGTAGCTGATATTGGGATCGTTGGAAAAGATATTTTAATGGAAAATGAGAAAGATATTTATGAAATGTTGGATTTAGGAGTAGGCGTATGTAAGTTTTGTGTTGCTTCTATTCCTACTTATAATCCGAAGAGTTACCGGAAGAAACGTATTGCGACGAAATATCCACATATTACTTCTAACTATTTTCATGATAAAGGAGAGGATGTAGAAATTATAAAAATAGAAGGTTCGGTAGAAATCGCTCCTATTCTTGGATTGGCAGATGCAATTGTTGATATTGTGGAAACAGGAAAAACATTACAAGAAAATGGGCTCATTGTATTTGAGGAAATGTGTTCTATATCTGCTCGAATGATTGTAAATAAGGCTGCATTAAAAACTAAAAAAGACGAAATATTCAGTATTATAAATATGATGGAGCAAGAAATTTTGTCAGGAAAATAGGGGGACTTGTAATGGAGATTGTTTGTGAAGATTTTCAAAAGGCGTTATCGAAAATAAAATTGCTACGAGAAAACGCTAATATAATAGAAGAAACTGTTCAAAGAAGTGTAAGCGAAATTGTTCGTAATGTAAGGGAGAGTAGGGATGAGGCTCTATCTTTTTATACAAAAAAGTTTGATGGTGTGGAGATTAAAGAGTTTCGTGTAAGTGAAGAAGAAATAAAACGAGCGGGTATGTTTGTAGAGAATTCATTTTTAGAAGCGTTACAAGAGGCGAAGAAAAACATTATTTCATATCACGAAAAGCAAAAAAGGCAATCCATATTCGATTGTGCGAGTAATGGCATCATTAGAGGACAAATTATTCGGCCGTTAGAAAATGTAGGAGTATATGTGCCAGGCGGAACTGCTTCGTATCCTTCGTCAGTATTAATGAATGTATTGCCAGCAAAACTTGCTGGTGTGAAAAAGATTGTAATGGTAACACCGCCGAGAGAAGGAGGAATTGATCCACATATTTTAGTTGCTGCAAGCCTTGCAGGAGTAGATGAAATTTATACGATAGGTGGTGCGCAAGCAATTGCTGCTTTAGCATATGGGACGGAATCGATTCCAAAAGTGGATAAAATAGTTGGACCAGGAAATTTGTATGTCGCTCTGGCGAAACGAGAAGTATACGGAATAGTAAATATCGATATGATTGCTGGACCGTCAGAAATTGTAGTTATTGCTGATGAAACCGGTAATGCAAAATATATCGCTGCTGATTTATTATCGCAAGCAGAACATGACGAGAGAGCAACAGCAATTTGTATTACAACGAATATAGAGTTAGCAAAAGAAGTAGAAAGAGAGATAGAAAGACAGTTAGAAACATTACCAAGAAGCGAAATTGCACGTGAATCGATAAATAGAAATGGAGCTATCTTTATCGTTCCTTCTTTAGATGAGGCGCTACAATTATCGAATGAAATCGCTCCAGAACATTTAGAGTTACATATAAAAGAACCGATGAATGCTCTAGCTTATGTGAAACATGCAGGATCTATCTTTCTTGGTCCATATGCACCGGAACCTCTCGGTGATTATTTAGCAGGGCCGAATCACGTGTTACCGACAAGTGGAACGGCAAGGTTTTTCTCACCGTTATCAGTCGATGATTTCGTGAAAAAATCAAGCTTTCTGTCTTATACGGAGGACGCGTTAAGAGATGTACAACATCATATTGTAGAACTTGCCAATAAAGAAGGGTTACATGCGCATGCGAGAGCAATTCAAATAAGATTTGAGGAGGAAGAATAATGCGTGAGTGCAGTCAAATACGTGAAACGACAGAAACAAAAATCAAATTAAGTTTGCAGCTTGATGAAGGCAAGAACGTTTCTGTACAAACGGGAGTTGGATTTTTTGATCATATGCTAACTTTATTTGCAAGGCATGGAAGATTCGGTTTACAAGTGGAGGCGGAAGGCGATGTATTCGTTGATGCGCATCATACAGTTGAAGATGTTGGAATTGTACTCGGAAATTGTTTGAAAGAAGCATTGCAAAATAAAGAGGGGATTAACCGTTATGGCTCCGCATATGTACCGATGGATGAATCTTTAGGTTTTGTCGCAATTGATATTAGCGGGCGCTCATATATTGTATTTCAAGGAGAATTAACGAATCCGAAGCTAGGGGATTTTGATACAGAACTAACAGAAGAATTTTTTAGAGCAGTTGCTCATGCTGCCAATATTACATTACACGCTCGCATTTTATACGGAAGCAATACACATCACAAAGTTGAAGCGTTATTTAAAGCGTTTGGTAGAGCGCTTAGAGAAGCGGTCGAAAGAAATGCCAGCATTACTGGTGTAAATTCCACGAAAGGGATGTTGTAATTGATTGCTATTATAGATTATGGAATGGGAAATATTCGCAGTGTGGAACAAGCATTACAATATATTGGAGCAGAGTACATCGTAACGGGTGATAAAGAAAAGATTTTTAGAAGTGATGGAGTAATCTTACCAGGAGTAGGTGCATTTCCGAAAGCGATGGATGTATTGGAAGAAAAAAATTTAGTGCGTGTGTTAAAAGAAGTCGGGAGTTCAGGAAAACCGCTTCTGGGCATTTGCCTAGGGATGCAGCTTTTATTTGAAAAAAGTGAGGAACTACAAGACTGTAACGGATTAAGTTTATTGCCAGGTGTTATTCGAAAGTTAAAGGTTCCTTATAAAATTCCACATATGGGATGGAATGAGTTAAAGAAAGAGGGAGAAATAGCACTTTGGAATGGAGTAGAGGACGGTTCTTTCGTATATTATGTTCACTCTTATTATGCAGATTGTCCAAATGAAATTGTGTATGGGATAAGTGAATATGGAGTGAAAGTACCTGGTTTTGTAGCAAAAGGAAATATATACGGCGCACAGTTTCATCCTGAAAAAAGCGGTGACATTGGAATGCAAATGTTGAAAAATTTCAAAGGGGTGGTAGAGGCATGGAAATCTTCCCAGCTATCGATTTAAAAGAGGGGCGATGCGTTAGACTTTATCAAGGAGAGTTTAGTAAAGAAACAGTAATGAATGAAGATCCGGTTGCGCAAGCGATTATATTCGAAAAATTGGGAGCGAAAAAGTTGCACATTGTTGATTTAGATGGCGCAATTGCTGGTGAGTCAGTAAATTTGCTCGTTATTGAAAGGATTTGTAAGGCAGTACGTATTCCTGTGCAAGTTGGAGGCGGAATTCGATCACTTGTAACGGTAGAGAAGTTATTGTCAGTAGGTGTAGATAAAGTGATTTTAGGAACAGCTGCTCTTTATGATAAGGAATTTTTAGAAGAAGCGGTTCTTCTATATAAAGAGAAAATCATTGTTGGAATTGATGCGAAAAATGGTTTCGTAGCAACGAGAGGTTGGCTTGATGTGTCTGAAATTTCTTACATTTATTTAGCAAAGCAAATGGAGAATGTAGGTGTTCAAACGATTGTGTTTACAGACATTTCGAAAGACGGGACACTTGCAGGGCCGAATTTAGAGCAATTGGAGTTACTACAAAAAAGCGTGAGCATTCGTCTTATTGCTTCTGGAGGAGTGGCATCTATTCAAGATGTGAAAAAATTAAATGATATGAATATATACGGCGTCATAATTGGTAAGGCTCTTTATGAGAAAACGATTGATTTAGAAGAAGTGTTAGAGGTAACAAAGTTATGTTAGCGAAACGCATTATTCCATGTCTAGATGTAAAAGAGGGCCGAGTCGTAAAGGGTGTAAATTTTATAGGGTTACAAGACGTTGGTGATCCTGTTGAAATAGCCGCTTTATATAATGAGGCGGGAGCAGATGAAATTGTATTTTTAGATATTACGGCAACGCATGAAGGACGAAAAACAATTATAGATGTTGTAGAAAAAACAGCTTCGAAAGTATTTATTCCTCTTACAGTTGGCGGGGGGATTTCAAGTGTTAAAGATATGTACAATTTACTAAGAGCTGGAGCGGATAAAGTTTCAATCAACTCAGCGGCAGTGCGAAATCCAAAGCTAATTGAAGAAGGGGCAGAACACTTTGGCTCACAATGTATTGTCGTAGCAATTGATGCTAGAAAAGTAGCAGAAGAAAAGTGGAATGTTTATGTGAACGGCGGAAGAGTTGATACGGGGATGGATGCAATCGGGTGGGCAAAACGCGTTGCGGAGCTAGGAGCAGGCGAAATTTTGTTAACGAGTATGGATGCAGATGGAACGAAAAACGGGTATGATCTTCGTTTAACAGAAGAAATTTCAAAAAGCGTTTCCGTACCAGTCATCGCGTCAGGCGGATGTGGTCATGTTGATCACATTATAGAAGTTTTTCAAAAGACAACAGTTGATGCAGCACTTGCGGCATCCATCTTTCATTATGGTGAGGCGACAGTGCAGGACTTAAAGAGAAAATTAAGAAATGAAAATGTTGAGGTGCGGTTATGAAACCTAACTTTTCAAAAGGATTATTACCAGCGGTTGTAATTGAAGAAGGGACAAAAGAAGTTTTAATGCTAGCTTATATGAATGAAGAAGCATATGAAAAAACGCTAGAAACGAAAAGAACATGGTTTTATTCTCGTTCAAGACAATTGTTATGGAATAAAGGAGAAACATCAGGAAATGTCCAATATGTGCAATCTCTTTATTTAGATTGTGATCAAGATTCAATTGTTGTTGTCGTAAAGCAAGTGGGACCTGCTTGTCATACAGGAGAAAAAACATGTTTTCACTACCAAATTATATAGGGGGATACATATGGAAAATGCCTTTAAATTACTCTTTGAAACAATTGAAGAACGAAAGGGAAATCCACTTCCTGAATCGTATACAAATTATTTATTTTCAAAAGGAGAAGATAAAATTTTAAAGAAAATTGGTGAAGAATGCACGGAAGTAATTATCGCATCTAAAAATAATGACAAAGAAGAATTAGTGAAAGAAATGGTTGATGTATTGTATCACTGCTTTGTTTTATTAGCTGAAAAAAATATATCATTAGAAGATGTTATGGAGGAAGTGACAGAAAGAAATGGGAAGCTTTCGCGAGTGGGGGACAGAAGTGAAATAGATACATTATAAGGGGGAAATGTAGATGAAGGTGGATTATCACATTCATTTAGAAGAAGGGCCATATTCAATAGGATGGCTAGCTAAAATAAATGAAGTGTTACAACATTATGAACCACTTAAAGAAGAAAAATATTCTATGGAATGGCTTGTGAAAACACAAGAACGCCTGCAAAGACGTGTGAAAGAAGGGCCATTTACAACGAAATGGATTGATTTATATTTAGAAGAAGCTTTGCGAAAAGGTATAAAAGAAGTTGGTATTGTCGATCATTTATACCGTTTTTATGAAGCGAAAGAATACTATGAAAGATATGTCGATATTAGTGATTCGAGGCTTGGTCGTTTACAGAAGGAATGGTTAGACCAAGTAAGGGTAACATCACTACATGATTTTACAAAGGCAATTGAAGAGGCGAAAGAACGGTGGAGTAAAAGAGGTGTTACGCTTAAACTTGGAATTGAAGCGGATTATTTTATTGGTGGTGAACAAGAATTACAATCTTTACTCGCATTAGGAGATTTTGATTATGTAATTGGTTCTGTTCATTTTTTAAATGGCTGGGGATTTGATAATCCAGATACGAAAGAATATTTTAAGGAACATGACTTATATGCTTTATATGATACGTTTTTCAAAACGGTTGAGTGTGCAGTTCGCTCTAATTTATTTGATATTATAGCTCATCTTGATAACATAAAAGTATTTAATTATCGGTTAGATGAAAATGAACAACTTTCTTATTATAAGGAAATTGCGCGTGTGTTAGTAGAAACAAATACGGCAACGGAAATAAATGCAGGATTGTACTATCGCTATCCTGTACGCGAAATGTGTCCGAGTCCGCTATATTTACAAGTATTAGCTAAGCATGGCGTTCCGGTTACTCTCTCCTCAGATGCTCATTATCCGAGTGATTTAGGAAAATATGTGGCAGAGAATATAAAGACGTTACGTAATCATGATATTTCTCACATAGCTACATTTACGAAACGAGTAAGAACGATGAGATTACTGGAAGAAGAAGTAACAATTTCAAAATGATCACGATTTTTTGATGAAAACCACCCTTTTTGTTCAAAATAAGAAAGAATAAAAAGGAGGGTAAGAAATGGCGAAACAACAAAATAAACAAAATGTACAAGATTTACAAGGTGCACAGCAACAAGCTTATACTTCTGAAACGAATGCTACATCTCAATCAGTTATTGAGGAACAAATTAGCGATACAGTTGCAGAAGGAACGATCGATGCAAAGCTTGGACAAGAATCGCAAGAGAAAGCGTAAGAAAAGGGGAGAGATGGATCTCCTCTTTTCTTATGGGTAAAAAATGTCGATTTTCAAAACTATGATCAAATTCCTTGGTTTTTATAGGTGGATTTCTTACAATGAAAGATAAGAGATATCTTATTTTTTATAGAAGAGGTGTTAGTAGTGGCAAAAATATTAGTAGCAGGGAAAATTCCAGCAATCGGATTAGAACTATTAAAGGATCATGATGTAGAAATGTACGATAAAGATGCGTTAATTTCTTTAGATGAATTAACAGATCGTGTAAAAGATAAAGATGCATTGTTAAGTCTACTTTCTACAAAGGTGACAAAAGAAGTTATTGATGCGGCACCTAATTTGAAGATTGTTGCAAACTACGGTGCTGGTTACGATAATATTGATTACTCGTATGCCGGAGAAAAAGGGATTGCGGTAACGAATACACCGAAAGTATCAACTGAAGCGACAGCAGAATTAACATTTGCACTTCTTTTAGCAGCTGCACGTAGAATTCCTGAAGGTGATACATTATGTCGTACAACTGGATTTAATGGATGGGCACCATTATTTTTCTTAGGCCGTGAAGTACATGGTAAAACAATTGGAATTATTGGCCTTGGAGAAATCGGCAAGGCAGTTGCAAAGCGTGCGAAAGCGTTTGGAATGAATGTTTTATATACAGGACCAAATCGAAAGCCTGAAGCTGAAAGTGAACTGGAAGCAACATATGTAACATTGGAAGAATTATTACAAACAGCAGACTTTATTACAATTAATTGTGCTTATAATCCGAAATTGCATCATATGATTGATGATGAACAGTTTAAAATGATGAAGAAAACAGCGTATATTGTAAATGCTTCACGTGGACCAATTATGAATGAAGCGGCACTTGCTCATGCATTAAAAACGAATGAAATTGAAGGAGCAGCTCTTGACGTATTTGAATTTGAACCGAAAATTACAGAAGAGCTAAAAGGATTAAAGAATGTAGTACTTGCTCCTCACGTAGGGAACGCAACGTTCGAAACGCGTGATGCGATGGCTGAAATGGCAGTAAGAAATATTTTAGCCGTATTAAACGGTGAAGAGCCAGTAACACCTGTAAATCAAAAGGTATTGGTTACAAAATAAAGTGAAGCTTTAATGAGAGTGGGCTTTTACGGCATAAAAAGAAACCTTCCGGAATCGGAAGGTTTTTCTTATTTTTCTTTATTTGCTCTTTTAGATGGTCTTTGTCTAAGAAATTGAGATAGCATATACAAAATATATAGTGGAATAGCAATGAATAAGAAAACAGAAAAATTACCGAACCCTGTTTGGTACATTGTTATAATGATTCCAACTAAAAATAGTGTAATAATGATGCTATATCGTGGAATTGGTACATCTTTTAAACTTGGGATACGAATACGGCTCACCATTAAAAATGCGAACGTTACAAATACTGTAATAAGAACGATTTTTGGAATGGTATGTGAAAATAATGTTAAGAAAGCAACAAGCCCTCCGGCTGCTGTAATCGGTACGCCAGTGAAATATTTCATTGAAGTAGAAGATGGTGTTACATTAAATCGTGCTAAACGGTATGCTCCGAAAAGAGGGAATAGTCCCGCTATGTATAGTCCGATGATTCCGTAATTGGAGAAAGATGTGTAATACATGAGAACAGCAGGTGCTGCACCAAATGTTACGACATCCGCCAGCGAGTCAAGTTCTTTTCCCATTTGTGAATCAACACGTAATAAACGAGCAACACGTCCATCAAGACTATCTAACATCATCCCGATAAGTACTAAAATAGCAGCTGATTTATAATATCCTAAAGATGCATAGCCGATAGATAAGAATCCACTATATAAATTTCCGAGCGTAAATAAGTTTGGAATAGCTGCTCTATACAAAATCTGATCCCTTGCTTTCTGTAATAAATTCTTAATTAGTTTATGAAATTTTACTTATTTTATCATACCATAAATTTCTTCCTCATACGAAAAAAATTCCCAATTTGTGAAAGATTTCATAGCGGAATGATTTGAAAAATAAGTAAAAAAAGAAGCAACTTTTATAAAAGTTGCTTCTGGCGCTATTCAAATTTCGTTGTCATTGTTCCGGTTTTATAACGATTGTTAGGGTCGAAACGTAATAAGTCTCCATAAATGAGTTTGTCGGAGAGTTTCAATTCAGTTTTTGCTTTTTCGATATTTGGTTGACATAATGAAATATCCGCTTCTTCACCTGTATTTCGTTTATAGCACATGTTTTTTGTATAAACATAGTTTTCCGAAACGAAGCTACCATCACGCATTACCATAAGTGGATCTTCTTCTTTAATAAATAGGTCAGTTCCAAATTCAACTGATTGATTTGTTTTAATACCAAGTAAATGAAGTAGTGTTGGTTTAATATCAATTTGACCAGATACTTTAGAAATGACTTTTCCTTCTTGACCAGGTACATGAATAATGAGAGGGACGCGTTGTAATTGCATAGAATCAAACGGTGTAATAGCGTCTTTCCCAAGGAACTGAGCCATAGCTGTGTTATGGTTTTCAGAAATACCATAATGATCTCCATAAATGACAATAACGGAATTATCATACAGTCCTTCGTCTTTTAATTGTTTAATAAATAATTTCAGAGATTCATCCGTGTAACGAACGGTTGGGAAGTAGCGGTTTACAACACCACTTTCCGAATTAAACTCATCAACATATTGATCTTCTGGATTTAAAAGAAATGGAAAATGGTTTGTTAAAGTAATAAATTTTGTATAGAACGGTTGTGGTAAAGATTTTAGCTTTGGAATCGATTGTTCAAAGAACTCTTTATCTTTTAATCCCCAACCGACAGACATTTGTTCTGTGCCTACGTAATCATTTAAATTAAAGTAACGATCATATCCAAGTGCAGGATACATTACATCACGATTCCAAAACGTTTTATCGTTGGAATGGAAGACAGCAGAAGAATATCCGTATTTTTTTAATTGTTCTGGTGTAGCTGTATATTCATTTGTTGCGTGAGTAAAGAATACAGAACCGCGGTCTAACGGATAAAGTGAATTTTCAACGATAAATTCAGCATCAGAAGTTTTACCTTGTCCTGTTTGATGATAGAAGTTATCGAAATAAAAACTATCTTTAATAAGTTCATTTAAAAATGGAGTAATTTCTTTTCCATTTATTTTTTTATTAATAACAAAACTTTGTGTAGATTCCATTGAAATCAAAATTACATTTTTACCTTTTGCAGCTCCAAATAAGTTTTTATCAACTTGCTTATCTTTTGAGTCTGTATAGTTTTTAATTTCAGAGAACCCGTCACCACTTGCAAATACACGTTCAGCTGAAGATTTAGATTGAAGTGTAATATCAAATAGATGATATGTGTATAAACCTAAATTTTTCACGACAGTTTGACGATCAAATGAGCGTGAGAACATTTGTGGTTTATAAATAACTGAAACAACAATTTGTAGTGCTAATAAAGCTGTTACACCGCTAAAGAAAGTTCGCTTCTCAGTGCGAGAAAGCGGCGTCTTGTCACAAAATGCTGGGAATTTACGCGAAAGAAACATTAAAATAATCGCATCTGCAAATAAAAGTAATGTTTTGTACGTAAAGAGTTCTTTTATACTTGTCCCTAAGTCAGCCATATTATTTGTTTGGAATAAAACTGGGAACGTAACGAAATCGTTATAAAACCCATAAAACATTGCATTTCCAAATAAAATAAAGGACAGTATAAAACTGATTCCAATTATAATGCGGTTTCGGTGCTTAGATGCAAGTAAAGCAAAACCGAAAAATAAAAGTAACGCAGCTAGCGGATTAATAAAAAGCATAAATTCTTCAAAGAAATTATCAATTTTAATATCAAATGCTAGCTTGTACACAATATATGTTTTTATCCATAATAAAACGACTGCAACGAGTGCAAATCGCAGTTTTGGAAACAGACGTTGTAGCATAATATACTCCTCTCCTAAAAAGCATGACAGTTCTTGTGAGCCGGTTTGGTTAGCGCCTCATTTTATATATACGAACAGTCCTTTGTTATTATGTTTATTATACTATGAGTATCATTATACGAAAATAAAAGAGAGTTGTGGGCTTTTTTATAATAATTGAGTAGAAAAAGGGCAGTGGGAGACAATAAAACGGAGTTTCTATGTATGATAATTATCGTGCGCAGAAAGAATCGTGTAATAATACGGAGGTTATAATGCGAAAATTATTATATTTTATAGTATGCAGTAGTGTTATACTTTTTGCTTCACCGAGTGTGTCGGTAGCCCAATATGATGCACCTCTTATGGAAGATGCCCTTTATTCTGTTTTATTTCCGAAAATAAATAAAGCAATTGAAAAGCAATATGGGAGCTTGAAGCCTTATCAATGTCCTAAAATTATTAGTTTAAAAAAAGTGTATAGCGGTACATATTTATTTCAAGCAAGTATTGAAGTAACGAAGTATGAACGAGTTGCTGGGAAAATTGCTCCACCATTTGAGAAGGTAACGATTACATTTAATAATGAAGAAGGCGAATGGGAAGTGTCAAAGATTTCAGTAAAGCGCTTACCAAATGATACGAAATTAAACTGTAAAAAAACAATATAAAAAATGGTTTGACAAATAAAATGGTCCTTTGGTATTGTTAATAGCAACAATTAGATGTTTGAAAATTAAATAGACTTACCTCATCTACTCTCAAAGGTAGAGGCCGCGATAGGAAAGAGTAAGCTATGGGAGATTTAATGGAATCTGTGATCATAGGTTGAAAGGGACTATTGCCGAAATATAAGAATAACCATCTTATTCATATATTGGGACTACATTGAATAAATGTAGTACTGTCATAATATTTCTTTTATGGAGAGCTATTTGGAGATGTTGATGCGGTTTCTTATTTTGAGGAGATAACAACTCGTTTATTTTTTCAATATATATTTTTCCTAATAAGAAACGCGTGTGAACATTGTTCCGCGCGTTTTTTGTCTATCTAAAAGCGTGCTGCAATGAATAGAAGATTGGGGTTATGAGTTTTAGAGGAAATAAGGGAGGAATTCAAATGTATTTACACGGCACAAGCCGAATCAATGGGCAAGGACACTTAGAAATTGGAGGGTGCGATACGACGCAGCTAGCAAAACAATACGGAACACCACTTTATGTATACGATGAAGAGTCTATTCGAGGAAAGTGCCGCGCGTTTCATCGTGCGTTTAAAGAAAGTGGTTTCTCTTATCAAGTAGCATATGCAAGCAAGGCGTTCTTGTGCATGGAGATGTGCCGAGTAGCTCGTGAAGAGAATATGTCATTAGATGTTGTTTCTGGTGGGGAATTATATACTGCGCTTCAAGCGGGATTTCCAGCATCTCGTATTCATTTTCACGGCAATAATAAAACAGAAGAAGAAATCGTGATGGCTCTGCAGGCAAATATTGGTTGTTTTGTCGTAGATAATTTCTTAGAATTAGAAATTTTGCATGATTTAGCAGTGCAACATGGGCAATTTGTGAACATATTAATCCGTGTAACGCCTGGAGTAGAGGCGCACACACATGAATATATTACAACAGGTCAAGATGATTCGAAATTTGGGTTTGGAGTTTCAAATGGTCAAGCGATGCAAGCAATTGAGCTTGCTTTACAAAAATCAAATTATAATGTGTTAGGAATTCATTCACATATCGGATCGCAAATATTTGAAACGGCTGGATTTGTTCGAGCGATTGAAGTTCTTCATCAATTTTTAGAACAGGTGAGAGAACGCGCGAACTATGTAGTAAAAGTATTAAATGTAGGCGGAGGATTCGGAATACGCTACACAGAGTCAGATACGCCATTAACTCTTGAGACATATGTGCGAGCTGTAACAAGTGCAGTGAGGGAACAATTTACAGTATGTAATTATCCCTTGCCAGAAATATGGGTTGAACCAGGCCGTAGTATTGTAGGTGATGCTGGAACGACAATTTATACAGTCGGATCTGTGAAAGACATTCCTGGTATTCGGAAATATGTATCAGTGGATGGTGGGATGACTGATAATTTAAGACCTGCTTTATATAACGCTCGTTATGAAGCGATGTTAGCAAATCGAGGGAATGATGAGAATGAGGAACTTGTTTCGATTGCTGGGAAGTGCTGTGAGAGTGGAGATATGTTAATTTGGGATATTACTCTACCGAAAGTTGCTTCTGCCGATTTACTAGCAATTTCTTGTACAGGGGCATACGGGTACTCGATGGCGAATAATTATAATCGGATTCGTAGACCAGCTGTCGTCTTCGCGAAAGGCGGCACATCACAAATTGTTGTAGAACGCGAAACATATGAAAATATTATTGGGAACGATCGCATACGTATTAAAGAACTTGTTTAAATAGAGAAAAGGAGTTGTTCGGATGGGCAATTCCTTTTTTGTAAAATAAAATAATTAAAATATATCGGAAAACTAGGATTGAAAAAAATCAGAATTGTGATAAAATACAAATACAAAGCTTATCAAGAGAAGCGGAGGGAACTGGCCCGAAGAAGCTCGGCAACCTGCTTATAGAAAGCAAGGTGCTAAATCCAGCAAAATGGAATCCATTTTGAAAGATAAGGTAAAATATATTACCGAACAGTCTTTTCGAAATGGGAAAGATTTTTTTTATGAATAAAAAGGGGGGCTGTTCGCGTGAGTGTACGGGAACATTTTGAGGAAGTATCTGAGAAAATTCAAGCGATGCTTGCTGATATGAAATATGGTTCAATTACAATTGTTGTGCAAGATGGGAAAGTCATTCAATTAGAGAAAAGTGAAAAGGTACGTTTAAAGTAAAAAGCGCTGACTAGAAAAACTAGAGGCGGTTTTAACCTATTATATTAGGTTAAAACCGTCTTTTTGCTTTTACAGGGGGAAAAAACATGTTGACGTATGAAACGTGGGAAGAAAATAATGTTCCATTTTCAGAAGAAGATGAAACGAAAGGCGCGCTATCAGTATTAAGTTGGGCTTATAAAGAATATAAAAGTGAAATTGTATATGCATGTAGCTTCGGAGTGGAAGGGATGGTATTACTGCATCTTATAAACCAAGTAAATCCATCTGCTAAAGTTGTATTTTTAGATACAAATGTTCATTTTCGAGAAACGTATGAATTAATTCAAAAAGTGCGGGAACGATTTCCTTCATTAAATATTATAGAAAAACAGCCGGAACTTGCACTTGATGAACAAGCGAAGTTGCATGGTGAGAAATTATGGGAAAGTAATCCGAACCTTTGTTGTAAAATTAGAAAAATTTTACCGTTAGAAAAATCATTAGCAGCGGAAAAAGCGTGGATTTCGGGCTTAAGGAGGGAACAATCAGAAACACGTAAGCATACAAAGTTTATAAATCAAGATCATCGTTTTCAATCGATTAAAGTTTGTCCACTCATTCATTGGACGTGGAAAGAAGTGTGGCGATATGTATACAAACATAGCTTGCCGTATAATCCGCTGCATGATGTTGGATATCCAAGTATTGGTTGTGAGAAGTGTACGTTACCTGTAGGTGAGGGTGGAGATTCGAGAGATGGTAGGTGGTCTGGAAAAGTGAAAACAGAATGTGGTCTTCATTACCAATAAGATGAATTTGAAAATAAAGCTAAGAGAGGGTATAGAAAATGAGTATAAGAAACGAATTAGTAAACCGTATAGAGGAGACTTACGACGTATCGCAAATCGAAAAAGAAATTGAACTAGACAACATTGCGTTAAGTGATTTAGAGCTATTAGCGACAGGGGGATATAGCCCACTTACTGGTTTTTTAGGAAAGAAAGATTATGATTCGGTCGTAGAAACGCTTCGCTTAGCAAACGGGAGTGTATGGAGTATACCGATTACATTACCAGTAACAGAAGAAGTAGCAGAGAGTCTGAAAGCTGGAGAGGAAGTAAAACTTGTTAACGCTGAAAATGTATATGGTGTCATTCAAATAGAAGATATTTTTGTGCCTGACAAGGAAAAAGAAGCGTTACTTGTGTATAAAACGACGGATGAGGCTCATCCAGGAGTGAAAAAATTATATGAACGACCGAACTTTTATGTCGGGGGAGCTATTATTCTTACAAAACGCTTTGAAAATAATCCGTTTCCTTCTTATCATTTAGATCCAATTGAAACGAGAGAAGAATTTAAAAAGCGTGGTTGGAAAACAGTGGTTGGATTTCAAACGAGAAATCCGGTACATCGTGCCCATGAATACATTCAAAAATCTGCCCTGGAAATTGTAGATGGTCTCTTTTTAAATCCGCTCGTTGGGGAAACGAAGTCGGACGATATTCCTGCTGATGTAAGGATGGAAAGCTATGAAGTATTACTTCAAAACTATTATCCGAAAGATCGTGTCTTTTTAGGTGTATTTCCTGCAGCAATGCGTTACGCAGGACCGAGGGAAGCGATATTCCATGCATTAGTCAGAAAGAATTTTGGATGCACTCACTTTATCGTAGGGCGCGATCATGCAGGAGTAGGAGATTATTACGGGACTTATGAAGCACAAGAAATTTTTACAAACTTTACAGTGGAAGAGTTAGGGATTACACCGTTATTTTTTGAACATAGTTTTTACTGCACGAAATGTGAAGCGATGGCTTCGACGAAAACATGCCCACACGGAAAAGAGGATCATGTCATTTTATCAGGTACGAAAGTAAGAGAACTATTAAGAAACGGTGAGGTTCCGCCGAGTACATTTAGTCGTAAAGAAGTAGTGGAAGTGCTAATTAAAGGTTTGAAAAAAGAAGTAGTAACCGAATAGGGAGAGAATGACATGGATACGAATATTACTTGGCATACAGCATCTGTTTCAAAAGATGAGAGAAGAGTAAGAAATGGGCATCATAGTTTTGTAGTTTGGTTTACTGGTCTATCAGCTTCAGGTAAATCTACGGTGGCGAACGCGGTTGCTCGTAAACTATTTGAAAAGAATATTGGAAACTATGTACTAGATGGAGATAATGTACGCCACGGTTTAAATAAAGACTTAGGTTTTTCTGAAAGTGATCGTATGGAAAATATAAGACGGATTGGTGAAGTGGCGAAGCTATTTGTAGATCAAGGTACTGTTGTTCTTACAGCGTTTATTTCACCGTTTCGAGTAGACCGAAAACAAGTTAGAGATCTATTAGCGGCAGATGAGTTTATAGAAGTGTTTGTAAAATGTCCAATTGAAGAGTGTGAAAAACGTGATCCAAAAGGGTTATACAAAAAGGCAAGACAGGGTGATATTAAAGAGTTTACTGGTGTTGATTCACCGTATGAAGAGCCAGAGAAGGCAGAGTTAATTGTAGAAACGCACAAGTATTCTATTGAAGAATGTGCAGAACAAATCGTGAAGTACTTACAAGAGCGTGGTTTTACCCCGCTATTTGCCGGGCAGTAAAACTCCCATCTCGAAATTTGGCTAGGGCAAAGAAGTTAGGTGGGAGATGAACTGCCCGTAAATGCCCGATTGGTTCAACTAATAATCAGTGGGGGATGAACACTTCCCACTGATTAAAGTTTCACTTTATATAGGGGGATTAAAAAATGAGTTATGAAAAAGTATGGGCTAACAATGAAAAATTAAATCAGACTGAGAAAAATAAATTAAAAAAAGATGGATTGGAAATTTTTAATGATATTCCTTACTATGCGGAGAATGGATTCGAATCTATTCCGAAAGAAGAGTGGGACGCATTCAAATGGGCAGGGTTGTATTTACAACGTCCCAAAGAAGCTGGTTATTTTATGATGCGTGTAAATATTCCATCAGGGATTATTACGAACGCGCAGGCAGAAGTGCTTGCTTCTATCGCTGAAGATTATGGGCGTGACGTAATAGATATTACGACAAGACAGGCGATTCAGTTTCATTGGTTAGAAATTCATCAAATTCCAGATATTTTTAAAAGATTAGCAAGAGTTGGGTTATCTTCAGCTGGGGCTTGTGGTGATATAACGCGTAATATTACAGGGAATCCACTTGCTGGCATTGATGCAAATGAACTGTTTGATACAACTGGTATTGTGAAAGAGGTATATGACTATTTCCAACATAATGAAGAGTTTTCTAACTTACCACGTAAATTTAAAATGTCTATTAGTTCTAACATTTATAACTCAGCAAACGCAGAGATTAACTGTGTTGCATTTACACCTGCTACGAAAGAAATATATGGCGAGAAAAAAGTTGGTTTTCATATAAAAGTAGGTGGTGGATTATCAGCTCGTCCATATTTAGCTGATGAATTAGATGTATTCGTTTTACCAGAAGAAGTGAAGGGGGTAGCGATTGCAATTGCTACGATATTCCGTGATTTTGGATACCGCGAAAAACGTCATTTAGCTCGTTTGAAATTTCTAGTTGCAGACTGGGGAGCAGAGAAATTTAAAGAGAAACTAATAGAGTATATAGGACCATTGCAAAGTAAAGGAGAAAGTGCTCTCAAAGGATGGAATGCGGGATACTTTTATGGTGTTCAAGATCAAAAACAAGATGGACTAAAATATGTAGGTTTTAATGTGCCGGTAGGACGTCTACATGCAGAAGAAATGTTTGAGATTGCAAGAATTGCTAAGCAGTATGGAAATGGACAGATTCGTACATGTAATTCGCAAAACTTCATTATTCCGAATGTTCCGCCAAAAAATGTAACAGGTTTACTAAATGAGCCGTTGTTTGAAGCGATATCAGCAAGTCCGAAATCATTTATTGGTCATGCGGTTTCTTGTACCGGTATTGAATATTGCAATCTTGCTTTAGTAGAAACGAAAGAAAGATTACGCAAAATCGCAGAGTACTTAGATACACAAATTGCACTCGATGTTCCAGTTCGTATTCATATGGTAGGATGCCCGAATTCATGTGGACAACGTCAAATTGCTGACATTGGATTACAAGGGGTGAAAATGAAAACGAAGGAAAAAGGAATTGTTGAAGCATTTGAAATATACGTAGGTGGAACGTTGTTAGATGGCGGTGCTTACAATCAAAAGTTAAAAGGGAAAATAGATGGCGAGGATCTACCTGAAGTACTTGCATCATTTATAAGTTATTTCAAAGAGAATAAATTACCAGCTGAAACGTTTTATGATTTTGTCGGTCGTGTTGGTATAGAGACATTACAAATAGCGTTAAATACCGTGTTAGAAGAAGTAATAGCGTCTTAGGAGGGACAATATGGATTTATATCGATTTGAAGCTGTGTTAGTAAATAGTATTGTTCCGATTGTTGTCGTTGCTCAAAGTGAAGAACAGGCATTTAAGCTTGCGGAGATGGAGCTTGAAAAGCATTTTTTACCGTTACCAGAAGTAAAGGAGATTTCCCTATTTGAAAAAAAGAAGATTCGAAAAGGTGCGGCATTTGTTATTCATGAGTAGGGAAAAGGTAATACGAAATAATGAAAACTTCCATTCGTATATAAGGATGGAAGTTTCACTTTAATAGTAGAAATGAGGAGAGATGATGGGGAAGGTTTATATCGTTGGTGCAGGTCCTGGTGATCCAGATTTAATTACTGTGAAAGGGTTGAAATGTATTGAGAAGGCAGACGTTATTTTATACGACCGTCTCGTGAATAAAGAGTTACTTTCATACGCAAAGCCTGAAGCAGATTTAATTTATTGCGGAAAACTACCAAATTATCACACGATGAAGCAAGAGACGATTAACACGTTTCTTATTAAATATGCGAAAAAGGGAAAAGTTGTAACGAGGCTTAAGGGCGGCGATCCATTTGTATTTGGTAGAGGAGGAGAAGAAGCTGAAGCGTTAGCAAAGCAAGGTGTACCATTTGAAATCGTTCCTGGTATTTCAGCTGGAATAGCTGCTCCTGCTTATGCTGGCATTCCAGTGACACATCGTGATGCAAGTGCAAGTTTTGCTATTGTGACAGGGCATAGGAAAGAAGGTGTTGAAGAAGAAGTGAAGTGGGAACATTTAGCGAAAGGTGTAGAGACTTTAGCTGTATATATGGGGGTTAGCAATTTACCCTACATATGTGAACAACTGATGAAGCATGGAAAAGACAAAAGTACATCTGCGGCTATTATTGAGCGGGGAACGACATCAATGCAGCGCACAGTTGTTGGGACGTTAGGAACAATTGTAGATGTTGCGAAAAAAGAACAAATTCAAAATCCGAGCATGATTGTAATTGGAGAAGTGGTCCGTTTTAGAGAAAAAATCCATTGGTTTGAGAAACAGACAGAAAGTACGTATCAAGTAAGCGGAGTGTTATAAAATGAAAGCCATCTTATATATATGTCATGGAAGTCGTTTGAAAGCAGCTAAAGAAGAAGCGGTTGCATTTATTACGTCATGCATGAACCGTGTAGAGGCAAGTATTCAAGAAGTTTGTTTTTTAGAGTTAGCGAGTCCAACGATTGATGAAGGGTTCCGTACATGTGTGAAGCGTGGTGCTACAGAGATTATTGTTATTCCAGTTTTTTTATTAGCGGCAGGTCATGTGAAAAAAGATATACCGTTTGAATTGGAAAAGTTAAATAATCAATTTTCGAATGTTAAAGTGACCTACGGTAACCCGTTTGGTGTATCAGAAACACTTGTTAAATCGGTGTATAGCGGAAGTGGCATTGAACAGGAAGATAAGGATGAAGTAACGCTACTTCTCGTTGCAAGAGGGAGTAGTGATCCTGACGTATTAAGAGATATAAACGGGATCGCTTCTTTATTTCAACATGAAGAGAAAATTAAAAAAGTAGAGGTTTGTTATTTAGCGGCTGCCGAGCCAAAATTTGAGGAGAAGTTAAAGGAAGTTGTTGAACGAAAAGAAAAGAATATCGTTGTATTGCCTTACTTATTATTTACAGGTTTACTTATGAAACATATTGAAAAAGAAGTGCGCCAATATGAGTCGGATGAGATAAAAATAAGTCCGTATTTAGGAAAAAATGAAGCGTTTCAATATATGTTAATTCAGAAAACGAAGAAATTATTGAAGGGAGATCAATATGTATCCACTTACAGTGCGAGTTGAGAAGAAACGTGTTGTTGTCATTGGTGGAGGAAAAGTCGCGGGATTTAAAATTATTCCTTTACTAAAACAAGGTGCGGATATAATTGTGATAAGTCCTGAATTGGATGCGAATTTAGTGAAACTAGTGGAAGAAAAGCAAATTCGTTGGTATCAAAGGGAGTATGAAAAAAGTGATATTCAAGGTGCTTTTTTAGTTGTTGCAGCGAGTAGTGATGCCGTATTAAATGAACAAATTGCTGAAGATAGCACAGAGAATCAATTAGTAAATGTTATTACGAACCCGGAAAGTGGCAATGTTCATTTTCCGGCGGCGATTCATCGTGGATTACTGAATGTGGCTGTTTCTACTGGAGGAGCAAGTCCGAAACTGGCAAAAAAAATCCGTGATGATATCGCAAATAAATATGATGAGGCGTATGAATCGTATCTTGATTTTTTATACGAAGTTAGAATAAAAGTGAAAGAATTACAAATAGAGAAAAGAGAGAGAAATACATTGTTGCAAGAAGTATTAAAGTCGATATATGTTCAAAATGAACAAAAAAGAAAATTGTTTTTACAAGAATTAGAGAGAAGAGTTCAAATAGGATAATGAATAAATTGTACTTTACAACTATAAAAATATAATTTATAATCACAAGTAACTTCAATAAATGAAATCGATGAGCAAGAAGAGTATGTATATTTGATACGTTCAGAGAGCTGGGGTAAGGTGGGAGCCCGGTACGATAAAATATACAGAATGGGCTTGCGAGAGGTATGTTGAACATTGTAGTAGGCAACCCGGGTTCCGCCGTTAAAAGGATAGAGTATCGGAGTTTTCCTGTACTTGAACAAGTGGGATTTATCAATCCAATTGAGGTGGTACCACGGTATTTACATTACATATATCGTCCTCTACATGCATATTTGCGTGTAGGGGACTTTTTTATTTTCTAAAGGAGGTGTGCGAGTATGAAATGAAAGTGTATAATAAGTAAAAGTTTAAATATTCAGAAAAGGAGAATTTATGATGAAAGAAACACAGCAATGGACGTCGAAAATAGGCTTTGTACTCGCAGCAGCCGGAGCCGCAGTAGGTCTTGGTGCCATATGGAAATTTCCATATGTTGCAGGTAATGGCGGGGGAGGCGCATTCTTCCTTGTATTTTTACTATTAACTTTATTTATAGGTATGCCTTTACTATTAGCGGAGTTTGTTATTGGACGTAGCACTCAAAAAGAGGCGGTTACAGCTTATAAAGTACTAGTACCAAATAGTAAAGTATATCCTTGGATTGGTCGTATGGGAGTTGTAACTTGTTTTAGTGTACTCTCTTTCTATAGTGTTGTAGGTGGATGGATTTTACTGTATTTATACTATAGTGTTACAGGAAGCTTCTGGAATGGTGTTGTTGATTATGGAAAATTATTTGGTGAAACGATTTCAAATCCAGTAAGTGCGATTGGAGCGCAATTTATCTTTATGCTTTGTACTATTTTTGTAGTAAGTAAAGGTGTAGAGAAGGGAATAGAAAAGGCAAGTAAGTATATGATGCCGCTATTATTTATTTTGTTTATTGCAATCATAGTTCGTGCTTTAACACTTGATGGTGCTTTTGCTGGGGTAGAGTTCTTCTTGAAACCAGATTTTTCAAAGCTGACAGCAGATACGATTTTATACGCGATGGGACAATCGTTCTTCTCACTAACAGTAGGTGCCTCAGTAATGGTCACGTATAGTTCGTACTTGAAGAAAGAAGAACATTTAGCTAAATCAGCAACATCTATTGTAAGTTTAACGGTTTTTGTTACAGTACTTGCAGGATTAGCAATCTTCCCGGCGATTTTCGCATTAGGCGTTAAGCCGACTGAAGGACCAGGACTACTGTTTATCGTCCTTCCGGCAGTATTTGCGAAAATACCATTGGGACAATTTTTCTTCATTATGTTTTTAGTTTTATTTTTCTTTGCAACGTTAACATCTGCTATTTCCATGCTTGAAATTGTAGTAGCATCTGTTGCGAAAGATAATGAGAAAAAGCGTCCGTCAGCATCATTATTAATTGGTATTCTTATTTTTGCAGTTGGAATCCCGTCAGCATTATCGTTTGGAATTATGAGTGATGTGAAAATATTTGGTAAGACATTCTTTGATTTCGTCGATTTTTCGGTAAGTAATGTATTGCTGCCACTCGGAGTACTAGCCATTTCGCTATTCGTACCAAATAAAATGAGTAAAGAGATGTTAATGAAAGAATTAGAAGTTACGGAAACGAAAGGGAAAACATTATTTAATATTTGGTTCTTCTTGCTTCGTTATGTTATTCCAGTAACTGTAATTATTGTATTTTTAAATGCGATAGGCGTATTTAAAATGTTTGCATAATAAAAAGACGGAGATTTCTCCGTCTTTTTATTATGTTGTAGGTGTATTTAATAAACGATTATATGCTTTATAGGCTGTGACGACTGCGATAAATGATCCGATTAAAAATAATGCTGAGCCGCCAAATGTAAATAGCCGGCCGATGTAAGTTTCTCTAGCCTCTTCTATTTTTTGTTGTAATTGTGTATTCATATGATTCACCCCGTAAAATATAGGCATTTAGTTGTAGTCTATGTGGAATGCCTATAGTGTGTGAAGGGTATAGAAAAAACTCGGTATGCACCGAGTTTTTTTCTATAATCCGATATAAGGAGATGGATCAACTGCATTTGTCTTGCCGACATTCCATTCTCCAAGGTGAAGTTCGAAGTGTAAATGTTGTCCGTATGATTGGCCAGTGTTCCCCATAAATCCAAGTTGAGTGCCTTGTTTTACGGTTTGTCCATTTGATACAGAACGGCTACTCATATGAGCATATACTGTCGTATATGTTTTTCCGTTTATACGGTGAGATAAATACACAACGTTTCCGTAACTAGATGATAATTCCGAGCGGATAACAACGCCATCAGCAGCGGCAATAATTGGAACGGTTCCTGAAGCTGCGATATCGATTCCTTTATGGTTATCTATAGAGCGCACGCCAAACCCAGAAGTTTTTGATCCAGCTGCTGGCTTAATAAACCCGCCAATATTTGTATCGTGTGGTGTTGGAGCTGCTTGAGCTGTTTGAGCAGCTGTAGTAGCTTGTTTACGAGCTTCTTCTGCCTTGCGAGCTTCTTCTGCTTTACGAGCCTCTTCGGCACGTTTTTCTTCTTCAATTGCTTTTTGAACAGCTTGACGCTGATTTTCTAAAATGCCTTTAGATTCTTCTAATCCTTCAATCTCTGAATCTACTTTTGCTACTTTCGTATGTAGATCGCTAATAAAGGTTTGCTGCTGTTGCTGATTCGTTTGCAACTCTTGTTGTTTTTGAACTAATTTCTGTTCGGATTCTTTTAATTGTTGCTCTTTTTTCTCAACAGCCTCTTTTTCAGTTGCTACAGCATTTTGGTCAGTTGTTTGCTTTTTCACAATATCTGTATCATTGTTTAAAATTAAACTTACAGAGTACATATTATCAACAAGATCAGCAATATTTGTAGAATTTGTTAATACCTCTGTAATGATATTTGTACGAGGTTTTTCTTGCATAGATTGTAAACGTTGCTTAATAACTTCCTGACGCGTATCTATGTTTGTTTGTAATTGCTCTATATGTTTCTTTTTTTCAGCGATTACTTGTTGTGTTTTACTAATTTCTTTTTTTGTATCGTTTAATTCAGCTTCGTTTTTATTAATAGAAGTAGTTAGGTCGTCGATTTTCTTTTGTAATTCTTGAATTTCCTTTTCTATTTGTTCTTTCTCGGCTGATTTATTTTGTAAGTCATTTTGTTTTCCTTCTAATTCAGATTGAATATTAGATAATTTATCTTGATTCGTTTCAGCGTATACGGGTGAAAGTAGTGGAGAAACAAAAATCGTTCCTGCTGCTAAAACACTAAACGCTGCAAATTTCTTTTTCATGGTTGTCTGGCTCCTTTCCCTATGAATGTTATATATCATAAGAAGAAGAGTGTCTATCGTTGTAACCATAATGTAAAGAAAATTTTATAAAATTGCTAAGTTTTGTCGGAATTTATCATTTTTTTAATGATAATTGTCATGTTGGATGCGCTTTTTATTCGTTCAACAAGGATGTATTTTTTGGATTTTATTGTAAAATAAAGGAAAAATATATTTGTTTTATATAGTAAAATAGTAGATAGGAATCCAATAAAACACTGATAAGGAATCGTTCTCATGTGAGGTTTTCTGACATGGGTTTTGTTTTTGTCAAGAAAATTATTTGCATTCGGGCAAACTTATTTTGTTGTCAGATTTTAAATTTTGATTTATGATTTTTAACAGGGACAAAATGTAGTGAATTGTCGAATAATATGTAATACTCTTAATTTCAAGTTTTATAAATATAGAATGAGAGATAGAGTGACACATCGAAGAGGGGGTTACAACAAATATGAAAAGAATAGGACTTGCATGGCAAATATTAATAGGACTTGCGCTTGGTATTGCAGTTGGGGCGATTTTCTTTGATAATCCAGCGGTTGTGAAATATTTACAACCAATTGGTGATATTTTCATCCGATTAATTAAAATGATCGTTGTACCAATTGTTGTAGCAAGTATTGTTGTTGGGGTTGCTGGTGTTGGTGATGTAAAAAAACTGGGCCGACTAGGCGGAAAAACAATTCTTTATTTTGAAATAATTACAACAATTGCAATTATTGTCGGTCTATTAATTGCGAATATTTTCCAACCAGGAAAAGGCGTAAATATGGATCAGTTAACGAAGACAGATATTTCGAAATATACACATACGACAGAGCAAGTGCAAAGTCATTCATTTGCAGATACATTTGTAAATATTGTTCCAACAAACATTATGAAGTCATTAGCTGACGGAGATATGCTTGCTATTATCTTCTTCTCTGTATTATTTGGTTTAGGTGTAGCAGCAATTGGTGAAAGAGGAAGACCGGTTCTTCAATTTTTCCAAGGTGTAGCTGATGCAATGTTTTATGTAACAAACCAAGTTATGAAATTTGCACCATTTGGTGTGTTTGCACTAATTGGTGTTACAGTTTCTACATTCGGTCTAGCTTCATTAATTCCATTAGGGAAATTACTAATTGTCGTATATGGAGCAATGATCTTCTTCGTCGTAGTTGTCTTAGGACTTACAGCGAAAATATTTGGAATTAACATTTTCCAATTCTTTAAGATTTTAAAAGACGAGCTGATCTTAGCATATTCTACAGCGAGTTCAGAAACAGTTTTACCGAAAATCATGGAGAAAATGGAGAAGTTCGGTTGTCCGAAAGCAATTACATCTTTCGTTATTCCGACAGGTTATTCATTTAACTTAGATGGATCAACTTTATATCAAGCAATTGCGGCTATTTTCCTAGCACAAATGTACGGTATTGATTTATCTATTACACAACAAATTACATTATTACTTGTATTAATGGTTACATCAAAAGGTATCGCAGGTGTACCAGGCGTATCATTCGTTGTATTATTAGCGACACTTGGTACAGTAGGTATTCCACCTGAAGGTTTAGCATTCATCGCTGGTATTGACCGTATTTTAGATATGGCTCGTACAGCAGTTAACGTTGTAGGTAACTCTTTAGCAGCTGTAGTTATGTCTAAGTGGGAAGGTCAGTATGACGCTGAAAAAGGACAAGCTTATTTGAAAGAAATTTCTAATAAGCAAGCAGCTTAATTATAATTTGAACAAGCTCTCACATAATATGTGGGGGCTTTTCTATATAGAAGGGAAGCGGACGTAATGAAACGTAAATATGGTGACGGTTCTTCGTGGAAGCGACTAATAGAGAAGGATTATACGGTTAAGCAAGTAGAAGAAGGAATGCTAGGAATATTAGACATAAAAAAGGTAAGAGAACCTAGTTGTAAAGAATATGATGGTAAAAAACTTTGTATCGCAGAGAATCAATATACGTGGATTCAATATTTCATAGACGGGAAAAACTTTGCGATTACAGCTATGTTAGATGATCAGAAAAAATTAGTGCAATATTACATCGATGTGGCGAAAGAATATAAAATTGATGACCGTGGTTTACCGTATTTTGATGATTTATATTTAGATGTAGTGTTATTACCGAACGGTAAGATGTATGTACTAGATGAAGATGAGCTAGAGGATGCCTATAAAAGTGGCGATGTTACAAAAGAAGAGTACGAGTTAGCTTGGTACACTACGAAATGGATAATAGATGCAATAAAAAATAGTGAATTTTATTGGATTTCAATATTGGAAGAAGAAATCAAAAAGTTAAAATGATTGTTGTATTCAAATTTTTTCATAATTACCAAAAAAATCTATACAAAAAATAATTGACTTTTGTTTTGTAAGCGAGTAAAGTTAGGGAAGAAATTATTATTAAAAAATAAATATGAAACCTTCTTATAAAGAGAGGCGGAGGGACTGGCCCTACGATGCCTCGGCAGCGGACTCGATTTCAGAGTGCTGTGCCAAATCCAGCAAGCATGTGCTTGAAAGATGAGAAGAGTGTTTCTTATAGATGTATAAGACCTCTTCTCATTGGAAGAGGTCTTTTGTTATTCATTAGAAAAAGGTTGAAACTAGGGAGAGATGGTACTTTGAAAGAAACGAGAGGAAATGGTTTGGCTTTATTACCACTTGGGATATTTTTGGCGCTATTTATTGGTTCTGGAATTATTACAGGTGATTTCTATAAATTGCCGATACTTGTAGCAATTTCAATTGCTGTAGGAGTCGCTTTAGCAATGAATCGTAAAGAAAGCTTTAATGTAAAAGTAGAACGATTCGCTAAAGGTGCAGGGAACCCGGATATTATGATTATGGTTCTGATTTTTGTACTTGCAGGAGCGTTTTCTGAAACAGCAAAAGGGATGGGTGGCGTTGATTCTACAGTTAATTTAGCGTTATCCATTTTACCGCAAGGATTTATTGTAGCTGGAATTTTTGTTATAGGGGCATTTATTTCATTAGCGATGGGAACTTCAATGGGAACAATTGCTGCATTAGCACCAATTGCTGTAGGTATTAGTGGGCAAACTGATATCTCAATTGCACTTACGATGGCTACTGTTGTTGGCGGGGCGATGTTTGGTGATAATTTATCATTTATTTCAGATACAACAATCGCAGCTGTACGTTCACAAGGAACGGAAATGAAAGATAAGTTTAAAACGAACTTTTTAATTGTATTACCAGCAGCTATTATTACAATTGTACTATTAGTAATCGTTACTTTAGGAAGCGACACGCAGATTAAAGCGCATAGCTTTGACTGGATAAAGATTTTACCGTATGCAGGAGTACTTATTACAGCATTGCTTGGTTGGAATGTACTTATTGTGTTAACTGGTGGAACTGTACTATCTGGCGTTATCGGTCTTTTAGATGGGAGTTACACATTAGAGAGTTTCTTTAAAAGTGTAACGGCTGGAATGGGCGGTATGATGGAGTTAGTATTACTTGCTATTTTAATTGGCGGTATGGTCGAACTGATTCAATATAATGGTGGCATTCAATATTTAATGAATCTTTTAACGCGTAACATTCGTTCAAAAAAAGGAGCAGAGTTCGGTATTGCTGGCTTAGTGAGTATGACGAATATGTGTACAGCGAATAATACGATTTCTATTATCTTTACAGGTCCGCTTGCGAAAAACATTGCAGATCAATATGAAATTGACCCTCGTAAATCAGCGAGTGTATTAGATCTTTTCTCATGCTGTGTGCAAGGATTAATTCCGTATGGTGCGCAAATGTTAACGGCAGCAGGATTTGCGGCGTTATCTCCGATTGAATTGTTACCATATGCGTTTTATCCGATTTTAGTTGGAGTATGTGGAATTATTTCTATATTAATTGGTTTCCCGAAGTTTTCTAAAGTAGCAGGAAAGAAAGAGTATCACAAAACAGCATAAATTAAAATGAAGTTTATGAATAGTAACGAAAGCCGTACAGAGAATGTTCTCTGTACGGCTTTTTATTTGCGATAAAAGAGTGAATCATCCTATCCTACCGCATATTTTTACAAAAGGCTGAATGCAACTCAGTCTTAAGTCTGAGTCGAAAACGGTTCTTAAGCTCGTTATGGAAAAGTGAAAATATAGTTAAGATAAGAGTATCAAATCGAAGGGAGGCAAGCACAAGATGAAACAATTTCTAGCGTTTATCGCGGCTGGTATTTTAGCTTTAATTGCTCTTGGCAGTCTTGCTGGTATTATAGGATTCGCAATTGGAGCAGGAGTTGTGTACTGGAGCTATAAATCATTTGTGCGAGCACAATCATTTTTTGGAAAGTTAGCTTGGGGTATTGTTGGTTTGATCGGCTTGTCCATCGCCCTTTCTCATTCCCCAGCATTAATCGGTATCGCAGCATTAGTAGTTTTATACTACGGATACCGTGAGTGGAAAAAAGAAAAAAATGTAGTTGTTGATTCTGCACCAGAAAGTTCTAAACCATATAGCAACTTTGAAGATGAGTGGAACAAGTTAATGAAAAACTAATAAAAAACTAATAAAAAATTAAATCAAATTTATAAAGTAGAAGAGAGGAAGATTATAATGAAACAATCTTTATTCGGACGTGTACGCGATGCAATTTTAGCAGATTTTCATAATGTGTTAGATGAGAAAGAAAGAAAAAATCCAATGGCGATGTTAAACCAATATTTACGCGATAGTGAGCGTGAAATAACAAAAATTGAGAAGTTAATTGAGCGCCATAAAACATTAAAATCTAATTTCGCTCGTGAGCTTGAGCAAGCACGTTATTTCGTTAATAAAAGATCAAAGCAAGCGATCGTCGCTCAAGAAGCAGGTGAATTACAACTACATGAGCGTGCGTTAGAAGAAGTAGCGTATTATGAAGGGCAAGTAACTCGATTAGAAGAAATGTATGCAGGTGTTGTAGAGCAAATTGATGAGTTAGAGCGTCGTCTTACTGAGATGAAAAATAAATTAAAAGAAA
Organism: Bacillus sp. N5-665; assembly: GCF_022637375.2. Lineage (NCBI taxonomy): Bacteria > Bacillati > Bacillota > Bacilli > Caryophanales > Bacillaceae > Bacillus > Bacillus sp. N5-665. The sequence goes on along the minus strand of NZ_CP093325.1, from coordinate 4,135,492 downwards.
TGCACGCAAAACGTATGGAATTAATGGCACGTGAAAATATGGCACATGCAAATCGTCGTATGAATACAGCGATGCATAAAATGGATGAAAATAATCCGTTCTTACGCTTTGAAGAAATTGAAAATCATATTTGCGACTTAGAATCTCGTATAAATGAGGACCATGAACGTGACACATTTGATATGAAAATTGCAAAGCTTGAGCGTGAAATGAAAGAGAAGAATGATGTATCGTTAACGAAAGAGTTAACAAAATAATAGTAGTATATTATAAAACAGGCTTATGATATAGTGATAGGAGAAAAGGTGTTGGAAAGCAATGCCTTTTCTTCTATGTATATGTGACAAGAAGGGGGGAGCTGAAATGAAGAAACAATTTTCAAAAACACAATTAATGGGGATGCTCCTCATCATATTTGGATTCGGTCTTTTTCTTGATATGATACTTGGACATTTTGAACCAGGTGGTCTCATTTTTGCATTTATTATGCTTATGTTTGGAAGGCATTATCGTAAGAAGAATCGTTACGTAAGGGGAAATGTATTTTTATTTGTTGGTGGTATAGTATTTTTATTCTTCTTATTTTCATCAGCAGCATTTGTTCTTGTCGTATTTGCTTGTTTAGCTTTAATTGGTTATCAACTGATTCAACAAGGACATCAGCAAAAAGCAATAAAGGTTGAAATTAAAGAAAAAGGGATTATAGACGAAGAGAAGCAAATATATCGTACAGAACCATATTTAAAAAATATGTTTGTAGGGAATATACGAATGATGGATCATATTTATGAACTTGAGGATATTAATGTTCAATATGGTGCTTGTGATGTGGAAATAGATTTAACAACTGCTATGATTCCAGAAGGAGAAACGGTAATTGTTATCCGAGGTGTAGTTGGTAATATTCGTTTATATGTGCCATATGATATTGAACTGTCTTTAAATCATTCTGTTATTGTCGGACGTGTGCTCCTGCCAGGACATGAAGAGACAGGATTTAATCGCAATGTTACATTTAGAACAGAGCAGTATAAAGAAGCTCCTCGTCGTATTAAAATTATTTCTTCGCTTGTCGTAGGCGATACGGAAGTGAGGAAAGTATAATGAAGAAACAAAAAAATATTTCGTGGATGTATATTCGTTATTCTATGTTGTCTTCTGTTAGTATTGCACTCATTTGTACAATTGTATATGTATGGAAAAGTGAGCAACAAGTGTACGATTTATTATGGAAGGAATCCATCGCTTCTGTTCCAATTGGCTTGTTTATTATGACTACAAGTTTACTTATCGGGGGAATTGTAGGATATGCAATCGGTTACTATATAGAGCAGCGTATACAAGGATTAAATACTTTTCTATTTGAAGTGGAGCGAGGGAATTTTCCGAGCGATGTTTCGTTTACTGCAGATGATGAATTTCATGAAGTAGAACGAAAAGTAATAGGCCTTGCTCGTCGATTAGAGGAGCAAGCTGGACTCTTTCAAAAAGTAACGAATGAACGAGCTCATTGGAATGAAGAGATGAGACAAGAAGCGATATCCCAAGAAAGGCATCGATTGGCGAGAGAGCTGCATGATTCTGTAAGTCAGCAGCTTTTTGCAATGTCGATGATGATGTCGGCTATTAATGAACAAGTGGCTGAAATTCCAGAAACGACGCAAAAGCAGTTGCAGCTCGTTGAAAATATGGTTGTAAATGCACAATCAGAAATGAGAGCATTGCTTCTTCATTTACGGCCTGTACAATTAGAAGGTAAGAAACTGACACAAGGTATAGAGGAATTATTAACGGAATTATCGCGAAAGCAACATATGAAAATTGAATGGCTAATCGAGCCAATAGAATTGAAAAAAGGTGTAGAAGACCATTTATTTCGTATTGTGCAAGAAGCTTTATCCAATACTTTACGACATGCGAAAGCGAAGAAAACGGAAGTGCGTCTTCGGAAAATTGATCAATATGCAATTCTAAAAATTATTGATGATGGCGTTGGATTTGAAGTCGGAGTGAATAAGGCTGGTTCATATGGTTTAAGATCAATGCAAGAGCGTGTTCATGAAATTGGTGGGACATTAAAAGTACTTAGTTTCCCGGCTAAAGGGACGCAAATAGAAGTAAAAGTACCGATTATGATTGAGAGAGGGGGAGAATCATGATAAAAGTGTTACTTGTCGATGATCATGAAATGGTTCGAATGGGTGTATCAGCATATTTATCAACGCAGCCAGATATCGAAGTAGTTGGAGAAGCTGAAAATGGAAGAAAAGGTTCAGAGTTAGCACTGCAATTAAGACCAGATATTATTTTGATGGATCTTGTCATGGACGAGATGGATGGGGTTGAAGCAACACGTGCTATTATTCAGGAATGGCCAGAAGCGAAAATTGTAGTTGTAACGAGCTTTTTAGATGATGAGAAATTGTACCCTGTTATTGAGGCTGGAGCGACAAGCTATTTATTAAAAACATCAAGAGCAAGTGATATAGCAGACGCTGTACGAGCTACTTATGATGGAGAAACGGTATTAGAGCCAAAAGTTACTGGTAAAATGATGTCTCGTATGCGTCAGAAGAAAGAACAACCTTTGCACGAGGAGTTAACAGAAAGAGAGTCTGAAATTTTGTTATTAATTGCAGAGGGGAAAAGTAATCAAGAGATTGCAGATGAATTGTTTATTGCCCTCAAAACAGTAAAGACACATGTGAGTAATATTTTAAATAAGCTAAATGTCAGTGACCGGACACAGGCGGTTATTTATGCGTTTAGACATCAATTGACGAAATGATAAAGTGAAACTTTAATCAGTGGGGGGCTATCCCACTGATTATTAGTTTACGCCAAATCTTTTTATTGACGTTAATAAATGTAAGCGTTATCATTAAGTTGTTAACAGTACATACAAAGGGGAGAGAGTGTATGTTAGTTCAAACGATATTTGGCATGGATAAGTCTAAAAAATTAGGGGATTATGTGAACGCATTACAAGCGCTTTGTGAACAATATAATGTTGAAACAGATAAAATTGCAATTGTTGAGGCGACAGAAGAGTACTATTTATTTTTAGTAAAGCAAGAAGATTGCTACGATGTTGTCAAAGTAGAAACAGTGGATACAAATATCGAATATTATACGAAAGCGTATAAAATAAGCAGTTTTAATCATACTGCTTATCAAAAGTAAAAAACTCCCTTTCGGGAGTTTTTTAGGATGCTTTTACTTCGCGGGAATCGGTTATTAAGGGAACTTTTTTCGCACCGCTTAACTTAGCGATTGTAAGCCCGATAATAGCCCCGGCTAATGCTGGTATTAGCCAGCCAATTCCTTCATTATATAAAGGGATAAATTCAAAATATGTTGTGATAAATGAAACTGAAATGCCACCTTGTTTTAATCCGTCAAATACGCTTACGATTGCAGCTCCAATTAAAGCACCTACATAAACAGAGCGATATCCACCGAAATATTTATGAAGTAACGATAGTAGAACGAGTACAATTGCAACTGGATATACAACAAGTAGAATTGGAACAGAGATGGCAATAATTTTCGTTAAACCTAAGTTGGCAACTAATAATCCTAACGCACAAATGATAATCGCGAACATTTTGTATGAAAATTTAGTCAATAATGTTGAGAAATATTGACTACACGCAGATACAAGTCCAACACAAGTCGTTAGACAAGCGAGTGTAACGATTAGAGATAATAGAAGTAAACCGTATGGACCGAATAATTGCTGTACGATAACAGTAAGTAATTGTCCGCCATTTTGTGCATATCCGAGCGAGACGCTAGTTGCACCGAGCCAGCCAAGTGCGCCATATACAAGTACGAGACCAGTAGCGGCAATAAGTCCTGCTTTCGCTGTTGCGATAGCAATGGATTTACGATCACTCATACCTTTAGAGCGAATGGCATTTACAACGATAATTCCAAATGCAAGCGCAGAAATGGTATCCATCGTTAAGTATCCTTCCATAAAGCCTTTGAAGATTGGAGAAGTTTGATACTCTTGCATTGCTGGTCCTGATTGCCCGAGTGGTGTAAATACACTTTTAACAAATAGTAAGAAAATAGAGAGTAATAAAATAGGTGTTAAAATATTTCCGATGCGATCGACAAGTTTAGATGGATTTAAACTAAGCCAAAATACGATAGCGAAGAAGATGACCGTGTATAAAAATAGAGCTAGGTTACTAGAGCGAATTGTTTCCGGTAAGAAAGAACTAACACCCATTTCATAAGCGACATTTGCAACGCGTGGAATTCCCATAGAAGGACCGATTGCGATGTATACAACTACAGTAAAGAAAATTCCGAATAATGGGTGAACATGACTTGCGAGTTGTTGCATGCCGTTTCCTGATAAAGAAATTGCAATAACAGTTAATAATGGTAAACCGACTCCTGTTAGTAAAAATCCAATCATTGCCGGCCAAAAGTTTTCACCTGCATTTTGTCCAAGCATGGGAGGGAAAATTAAATTACCTGCCCCAAAAAATAAAGAAAATAGCATAAGACCCGTGAAAAAAATATGTTTTTTTGATACAGTGTTCATTGTTTTTCCTCCTTTTTTAAATTCATTTGTAAGAACACAAAAAACTCGTCCCTAAAGAAAGGGACGAGTTATATTTACCCGCGATACCACCCTAATTTATACATGTAGAAATTAGTCTATATGTATACGGCTTTACAACGTACAACATGATACGTGTTCCTTGTAACGGGGGACAGCCGGTAAGAACTTACTGTAACATTCGGTTCTACTTCTCGGAGATGATTTTCGGCTACGCACTGAACGTTGGCTTTCAGCAAATCGCCAACTCTCTGGGGGACAGTCCTATAACGTACTCGTTCTCGTCAATGAATTTTTATTCAAGTATTCTGACAGTATTGTCACATGTTTTTTTTTGAAAGTCAACATTTTTTTGAAAGGTATATTTATATATGGAAATATCGAATGTGATATTCGTTGTTGTAAAGGGAATGGTGAATTGTAAAACGGGAGTAAAAATTTGTAGAGAATTGTAAAACTTATAGAGAAAGTTGATATTTATAGGAGTAAAGAAGGTATTGTTTGAATTTACAGAGAATAATACAACAATCCACTTGCTGGAAAGAACAAACCAAAAGAGGTGACTGGAATGCTTGCGATGGGAGTATTATTTGGCATTATTGCTATAATTGGTTTTATGTGGTTATATTATTCGCGTTCGTTTAAACAAGCAGAAGTTTTACTCTTTCAAAAAGGTAGTTTGTTGACAAATCAGTCTAGATATTTAGTATGTCCGAAGTGTGGAAGTGCACAGGCCAGAAGTGGAGGATATCAAGAGTGTTGCAAAATTAGATTATGAAAGAAGGAAGCCTCACATTATGTTGTGAGGCTTCCTTCCTTACAATTTCATGGCGCTCCAAATTGTCCACCGATCTCTTTCGATAATAGGAGAGATGCTTTGTAATGCGGTCTGGACCTGTTGTAGAAGTTGAGAAAGTTCATGATCTGTTAATTCATATAGAATGGATCGACCTGTTCGAGGTGATAAATCTTGTAGCAATGCTTCTACAGAATCATGTATTTTTCGTACTTCCCATTGTGTTTGAGAGGGGAACACATGAAGAAAATGTTTTTGTAATTCTTGCTGTATCGTGGTGGTTTTTGGCCGCCTTTTTGATTCTATTTCAATGAGTTTTGGAAAGGTAGAGAAAAAATATCCACGAATGTGTTCGGGGCTTCCAGGAATTGTACAATCTTCAATAGTTCGGTCTTGTACAATAAGTACACCGTTTTTCTTTAATATACGAGAAGCTTCACGTAGAAATGTAGGAATGTCTTGTAAATGATGAATCACTGCGCGCGAAATAACAATGTCAAATGTATCATTAGGATATGGGACGCTATGTGCATCGCCTTGAATGAATGAAATATTTGGAAATCCGTTACAATTTTCTTTTGCAGCTTGTAATATTTCTTTTGAAAAATCAAGTCCAATGACATTTTTGGCCCCCATAAGAGCAAGTTCTTTCGTATAAATCCCGCCACCACAGCCGATATCAATTATTTGCTTGTTTTGTATATTTGTAATACTTTTTATCATTTCTCCCCAAGAAATATGGGCGTTTCGCTGTGCGTATGTGTATTTATTATTTGCATCGTGAAAATTAATGGACATGAAAAAGACCTCCTTTCAATACTTAGTATAGCGTATTTTATAGTGTGTCACGTTTTTGTTTTTTATATGAAGAGTATAAGAATTTCTTATTGTAAAAGGAGGATTAAGTTGAAAAGGAAATATGTATTGTTGTTATTTGCTATGTTACTAGCATCTTGTGGTCAAGTAGAGCAAAAAAAAGAAACAAAAAAAGTGGAAGAGGCGGTGAATGAAGTGAAAGAAACAGTAGGGGTAACCGTTATACAAAAAAAACATAAAGAGAAAAAGTTACAGGAATCAGAAGCTAAGTTAGTAATAGACATTATAGATAAAGCGGAAAAACAAGAAGTAACAGGTAGTTTTGGTGAACCGGAATATGAAATACAAATTAATAGGGATGGAAAAAAAGAAACATATTATGCATGGCTAAGAGGAGAAGACAGACGAGGATGGGTACAATATAAGAAAGCTATGTATATGCTGAATAAAAAAGATACGGAAAAGCTTTTGGCTATATTTCCAAATGTTTCAGAACAAAAAGAAGATGAGATGCAGGTAGGTCCTTTAACGGAAGTAACAAAAAAAGATTTGCAGATTACTGCGTTTCATATTAAAGCAGGCGATCAAAAAGTGAATTATATGGTGCGGTATACGATTTCACAATCATTATACAACAAGTTAGAGAAGGAACAAGAATATTATTTACAAGTCGTTTTCCCAGAAAAAGTTCAAAAATTAATTGGAGCAAAAGAAAGTGAAAAAATTTCAGGTGAAAAGGTAAAGGAAGGGTATAAACAATATGAATTACAGGCTACTGTGCAGGTAAAAGATGCTTCAGAATCACAATTAAAGTCATTAGAGACATATTATGAAAATTATGATTTGAAAATATTAAATAGTAAAAAAGAAAAAATAGGTGTTTTTCAAAATATCATTCAAATTGTTAAAGAGTATGGTGAAAAAATGAATTTACAAAGATAAAGTGAAACTTTAATTAGTCCTTACGGATCGGGATGAATGTAAAGTCTATATGACCTTTCCTAGGAAATGATAATAGAGAGGGGGAAAATCCCCCTCTCTATTACTTTGCTTTTGCAGATGGCTCATTCATTGATTTTCGTGTAATAAGAAAAGAAATCATAAGAGCGGAAAGGATGACAAGGGCAATAAATACGTGATTGGGCAACAAATCTAATAATAATACGTAACTAACGGTATAAAAAATAAGAGTTGAAGCTAAAAACGATAGAGCGCCTATTATGAGAGATTGTAAATTCATTTGCAAACACCTCCTTATATTTATATTTTTGGCTAAAAATGGATTAAATAAACATTATTTCTAACGATAGAAAAAAATATGTCATAATAGAGAAAAAATAGTTTTGATGAATGAATAGGATTCATTAATGAGAGATAAAGGAGAGGAATATGAAAAATAATAAAAAAGGATTATGGGGAATTATTGTTGCAATAGGGCTATTTTTACTTTCTAAGTTAAAGTGGGTATTTGCAATTTTTAAACTAGCAAAGTTTTCAACGGTATTTAGTATGTTTCTATCACTTGGTGCATACGCGGTTATATATGGTTGGAAATTTGGGGTAGCGCTCATTTATTTATTGTTTATTCATGAAATGGGCCATTTATGGGCTGCGAAAAGAAAAGGTATACCAACATCGCCAGCAATATTTATTCCGTTTATGGGTGCTCTTATTGGGATGAAAGAGATGCCAAAAAATGCAAAAGATGAAGCTTATATCGCCTATATGGGACCTCTTTTCGGATTGTTGTCATTTTTACCTGCGATTCCACTTTATATAATGACGAAAGAGCCATTTTGGGCATTAATTATTTTACTTGGAAGTATGATTAACTTCTTTAACTTGATTCCGGTTTCTCCATTAGATGGTGGACGAATTATCTCAGTTGTAAGTACAAAGATTTGGGGAGCGGGCCTTATTGTATTGCTCGGTTATTCCATTTACTTTAAAAGTATTTTGGGAGGATTTATTTTTATTATCGGCTGTATGGAATTATATAGAGTAATAAAGAGAGATGAGCCAATTAAGGAATTAGGATATAGAATTGATGGAATGAAAGAATATGTTGCAAGGCTTGAAGAGGAGTTAAAAGAAACAGGTGCGGTGCATCGAAATATATATATGATGCAACATGAAATAAATATATTAAGGCAAAAAGAAAGAGAGAAAGAATTAAAAGTAGGAGAACTTCAAAAGATTGAAGTGTTAGAGCATCTTTTACCAAAGTTTGAGCCGCTTGATTACGTTCCATATGAAGATGAAAAAGAAACACATACAATTCATATAAGAGAAGCATTTGAAATGTCAGAAAGAAAATTACAGGAATGGGAGAAAGAAAAGAGACAACAGGAAAACTATTATAAAGTTGATATGAAAACGAAATGGACAGTCTTTGCTTGTTATATCGGATTAATGGCTATACTCGGTTACACAGCTTATGAAGGATACATTGTTTTACAAGAACATTTACCAACGAGAAATGTATAGAAAAATATTGTCGAAATGATAGGAAGGGTTTATCCCTTTCGGCAAGAAGACTTCATCTGATTTGTGTTACGAGTGAAACCCAACAATACAGGTGGAGATGAATTGCCGTCAGAAGGTAGACCAAACACTTTTGTTTGGTTCATAACAATTTTCCCGGGGCGAATATTTGTTTCTTTTTGTCTTACAATATAATCTGCCCTTAGATAAGGAGGGAATATATCGTAAGACAACGAAATTGGATAATAATAATCATTTGGTTATTTGATTCAAAAGTAATTAACAATTACAAAAATATTTCTTTCCTAAGATAAAACATGATCTTAGGAAAGGAATAATTTTAATGAACTCTCTAAGAAAGGTGGTGAAAACAATGGCTAGAAAGAAAGCAGTGAAAGTATTGCGCAAACAAAAGAAAAGAGAAAACATGCAACGATTCACGCAGAAACAGAATATCGGACGAGCGTGCCTTACTGCAAAAGAATTTCGCTTACTGCAACGCATGTCACATAGTTCAAAAGCATTGCGAAATGTTGGATTGTACACGATGAAACAAAGTTACTTGAACAATAACAAAATGGCTACTGTAAAAGAAGTGGACACTGCCATGCAAGCCGATATGAACTACTCGGGCATGCAATCAAACTCTGTTCAAGCGATTCGTAGAGCCTTATTTACAGAAGTGAAGAGCTTTTTTAAAGCATGGGAACAGTGGAAGAAAAATCCTGAGAAGTTCACAGGTCGTCCTAAGTTTCCGAATTATTCTCGTTCAACTGACAAACGAATCATTGAAATCTATCAAGTTCCAAAAGTGGATGATAACGGGTTTTGGATGATTCCGATGAATGTAGCATTCAGAAAAAAATTCCGTTCCATTAAAATACGTATGCCTAAAAACTTAAGAAATAAAAAAATTTCCTACATTGAGATTGTACCAAAGCAAAAAGGTCGGTTCTTTGAGGTGCATTACACATATGAAATGCACGTTTCTCAAATGAAGAAGCCATCCACGACTACTAGTAACGCTTTGAGTTGCGATTTAGGTGTAGACAGATTAGTAAGTTGTGTAATAAATACGGGTGATACATTCTTAATTGATGGAAAAAAATTAAAATCCATAAACCAATACTTCAACAAAATGATACGTAATCTGCAACTGAAAAATATGGACAATGGACTTTCAAAACGTGTTGTAACGAATAGAATGGCTGCACTTTGGCATAAACGGGAACGACAAATAAACGGTTACATTTCACAAACGGTAGGTTTGTTGTTTAAAAAAGTGAAAGCATTCGGCATAGATACGGTTGTCGTAGGGTATAACGCTGGCTGGAAACAAAAATCAGATATGGGAAAAAAGAATAATCAAACATTTGTTCAAATCCCATTTCATAAACTGATGGCAGCGATTGAGAATAAGTGTGTAAAAGAAGGTATACGATTTTTAAAACAAGAAGAAAGCTATACTTCAAAAGCTAGTTTTCTTGATAAAGATCCGGTTCCAGTTTGGTCTGAGGATGATAGGATTCATTATCGCTTTAGTGGCAAACGAATCACTCGTGGTCTGTATCAAAGTAAAGCAGGAACATGTATCCATGCTGATATTAATGGTGCGCTGAATACATTGCAAAAATCAAGAGTTGTACAATTGGATGACACTCTCAAAGTGAAAACGCCGATTCTATTAGAAGTGCAAAAACGTAAGGCTGTTGCTTCGCGCATAGCTTAGTGGGTGCGTCAACCATCCATGTGTACTCGACTTGTCGGGGCTTGTAGCACACGCCGGATTCATCTGAGTGGTGGCTTCTTTCACAAGGAAGAACTGCTCTTTTTCGAAAGGGTGGTGCAAGTGGGAAAACAATAGTTCATTGCCAGTACCAACCAAAAACATACTTGGGGTGTTACCGTAGGGTGGCATGAATGCTAGAGCGTCAAACTGTCTGAAAAGACCTAGATTTCTAACTCAAGCCCCCACTGAAACGTGTCAACTCAGTGGGGGTAGTTGACAAAGGAATTATACTTCTACGAGAGAATGTTACAAGTATAGTCATACATTGTAATATTTTTAGTAGAGAAGGAGTTCTGTATATGAAGAAATTGTTAATTGTATTCGGGATTATTATCGTAATGATCATTGCGAGCTATAGTCTTATGAAATTGCTATTACATTATGCGAATAAGCCTGCTGAGGTAAGTACAATAGCCCAAATAGAAGATGTGCAAGAAGAGACAAAAGTGCTAGATTTTATTCGTATGACGCATGAAAGTTATAATAATTTCTTAAATTACGGTAAAGCAGAGAATTATACAGAAGGGGACTGGAACCAATTTAAACAATGGTTTCAACAACAAGAATCGTCTTTAAAAAATATACATACAGAAATAAAGAATGAAAAAATAAAACGTGATGTAAATAGAAGCTATGAAATTGTAAAAAAAGGTGTGGAACTTCAAAATATTGAGTATGTAGTTTATGCACATCGTATATACCATGACTTAGATATTATTGTAAATAAATATAGAGGTGAAACGAACATCTGGGGGTATACAGAGTTTGGAGATGGGAAAGATATAAGGGTAATTGAACAAGCTATACAGTCCAAATAATAAGTTAGCTAGAATTCTAGTTGGCTTATTTTCTTTTGTAAGTGCAATGTTCATATATTATTCACAAAAACACCGTGTTAATAGTGATTAAAATCACAATATGTACTATACAATTCAGTTAAACTAAAAACAGTTAAGGAAATAGAGGAGTGGGATACAATGTTAAGTGCAAAAACAATTGAAATCGTAAAGTCAACAGTACCATTATTACAAGAAAAAGGCGTTGAAATTACAACGAGATTTTATCAAATTTTATTTTCGGAACATCCGGAGTTATTGAATATTTTCAACCATACAAATCAGAAAAAGGGAAGACAACAACAAGCGCTAGCGAATGCTGTTTATGCAGCTGCAACGTATATTGATAATTTAGAAGCTATTATTCCAGTTGTAAAACAAATTGGTCATAAGCATAGAAGTTTAGGTATTAAAGCAGAGCATTACCCAATTGTAGGTACATGTTTACTACGTGCAATTAAAGAGGTCGCAGGTGCACCTGATGAAGTTTTAAATGCATGGGGCGAAGCTTATGGTGTCATTGCTGATGCATTCATTAGCATTGAAGCAGAGATGTATGAAGAAGCGGCACATAAAGAAGGTGGATGGAAAGATTTCCGTAACTTTGTGGTTGTTAAAAAAGTGAAGGAAAGCGACGTTATTACATCATTTTATTTAAAACCTGAGGATGGAGGGCAAGTTTCTTCATTCATCCCAGGACAATATGTAACGATTCAAATAAACATAGAAGGTGAAACGTATACACATAATCGTCAATATAGTTTATCAGATGCTCCTGGAAAAGAATATTATCGTATTAGTGTAAAGAAAGAAAAAGGTGTAGATACACCGGACGGTAAAGTATCTAACTACTTACACGATCATGTAGAAGAAGGGGATATGTTACCGGTAAGTGCACCAGCAGGAGATTTCGTATTAAATATGGATTCAACATTACCAGTTGTGCTAATTAGTGGTGGAGTAGGTATTACACCAATGATGAGTATGCTAAATACGTTAATTGAAAAAAACTCAAAACGTAATGTATGTTTTGTTCATGCAGCGATAAATAGTAATACACATGCAATGAAAGAACACGTTGAGGCAGTAGATAATGAATACGAACAAGTTAAAGCATACACTTGCTATTCTGCACCAACTGAAAAAGACTTGGAAATGAAGAACTTTGATAAAGAAGGTTTCATTGAAGCTGAATGGTTACAAACTATCATTCCGACAACTGAAGCAGAATTTTATTTCTGTGGTCCAGTACCATTTATGAAACATATAAATGCTGCACTAACTGATTTAGGTGTGAAACAAGAGCATATTTATTATGAATTTTTCGGTCCAGCAGCAAGCTTACAATAGAATGGATTTGAATAAGCGAAAAAACGAGGTATTATTTTACCTCGTTTTTTATTTGTTCTCTTAACAGCCGATTTACTGTTTCACGGCGTATACCTATGAGTTGACCGATTTCAGTTTGTGTTAATATTTCATATATAGGAATGTCACCTAAATATAGTGTGAACCATTCTTGTAAACGATGTAGACGTTCTTTCGGAGAGACGGTTGTCAATTGATCGATACGCTGTTGCATCATTCTTAATTTTGATTGTAGTTGCATAGCGATATTCGCATATGATGCAGGATTTGCCTGAAGTTGATCGTACCATTCATTACTAATTATAGGTTCAACTTCTGTTTTCATTAAAGCGATTGCTGTACCGTGATATTCCTTCGGTGAAATTAAAGAATGGTGAGGTATCGTTTCACCTGGAACGATAATGTTGAATAGAAATGGTGTTCCATCTTCTTCTATCCGTACTACTTTTAATAAACCTGTTTTTATAAAATATAAAGGACCGTCCTCGCCTTGACGGAATAGTACATCTCCTTTGTGTAGAATCAATGTTAGCCCCCCATTTAAACATTTCTATTTCTTCTATTTTAGCGTATATGTATAAAGACAATATGCTATTTAAACAGCAATTTCATTGACGAAATATATGCTATTACAGTAGTATACTATTTAGTGTGTAATAGTACTAGCAATGAATACGCTGTAGGGGGTTTAGTATATTGTTAGATGCGATAAAAATGACGGATATGAGAATTCCGGCGAATGCTATCATTCATGTAGAAGAGATGAAAGGTGGAGTCGTGTTATCCGTTGAAGTAGACGGCCAAATTATTTATACGATGGCTTATGATGAAGAAACAGATAGTTATGCTGAATTATATGATCGAAATGATAAGAGGGCGTGCCAAGTACATGAGGATTTTATGGGATGGTCACTTCTTCACTAAAAAAGATGTCAATATGACATCTTTTTTTATTAAAACGATAGAATATACAAAGAAATGAAATATAAGGATAAAATTTGTAATAAATGATTTTGCATTGTTAGCACTTTGTAACTGCAAGTGAATTATTTTTTCGCTATCATAAAGATAACAGTCGCAGTTATAGGAGTGGTCAACTTGAAGAAAGTACATATTTCCAATTATATGTTATTATGTGTTTGTTTAATTTTATTTGTTCTCTTAGGAGGATTTTTATATTCATGTGTATAAGAAAAACGCATTCTAAAAAGAACGCGTTATAAAAAAGAAGTGATGATTAATCTAGTTCCGAGAATAATTAATGTGATACGTAATAAATTAATTACGGCATTACCACTTAATTTTGTATTAATATAAGCCCCGATTTTTCCGCCAATCCATGCACCAGGAATAAGAATTAATGCGTAAACCCAGCTGACATTTCCAAGGGAGATGTGAGTTGCAGAACTTACAATTGCTGATAAAAATACGATAAACATCGAAGTTGCTACAGCAATATGTGCTGGGAATGCAAAAAGTAGCATCATTGCTGGAACAAGTAAGGCACCGCCGCCAATTCCAAATAACCCAGATATAAAACCAACTATAAAGGCGATAAAGATAGCGAGAAGCGGTGGAAATTGATAGTGTACAGTGTTTCCTTCGTTATCTGTAAAAGAACGCTTAATTACCGTCATATTTGATAAAGAAAGGGGGTTTAATTTGTCTCGTAACATAAGAAGAATGGAGACAAAAATAAGGAAAATCCCAAAATATAAAGAAAATGTATCTTGGTTTAAAAATTTGTTTGCCCATGAGCCGATGATACCACCAGGGCCACTCCCGATAAATAAAATAAGTCCACTTTTGTAATCTACTCGTTTATGCTTCATATAAGTAAGGGTGGAAGATAGTCCTGTAAAAACGACTGTTACCATTGAAGTTCCTACTGCAAGTTGTGGTGATAGACTGTGTAATCCGATTAATAACGGAACAATAATAATTCCGCCACCAAGCCCGACTAGACTCCCGACTGTCCCGGCGATTAATCCGATGAAAAGTAACATGATGTATTCCAAAATTTCCAACTCCTCTATATAACTTATCCACCAATTATTATACACGCTTTTTAATAAGAAAAAGGTTTGTTCACAAAAAAGTCGTCTTCCTAGAAAAATAAGGAAGACGACTTTTAATTAAAAGATTAAGTGTAATAAAGCGTAAAATAATGCAGCTAACGAAGCTGAAATAGGAAGTGTAATAACCCATGTAATTAACATACGTTTTGCAGTTCCCCATTTTACACCTTTCACACGATGTGAAGCACCAACCCCTAAAATAGAAGAAGAGATAACGTGCGTTGTACTAACCGGTAAGTGAATGAATGTTGCGCCGAAAATAACAAGTGATGATGATAAATCAGCAGCTACCCCATTTACAGGACGAATTTTCATAATTTGTCCACCGACAGTTTTAATAATTTTCCATCCGCCGACAGAAGTACCAAGACCCATTGCGATTGCACAACATAATTGTACCCAGAACGGGATGTCGTCAGAAGTATGATAGTTATTGGCCATAAGAGCCATCGTAATGATTCCCATTGCTTTTTGTGCATCATTCGTACCATGTGTATAAGCTTGTAATGCTGCAGTGAAGATCTGGAATATACGGAAGTTTTTGTTCGTTTTCGTTAAATTAAAGTTTTTAAAGACCACTTTAAAAATACTGTATACGATATAACCAATAACAAAAGCGATAATCGGTGAAATGATTAAAGCTTCAAGAATTTTTATGAACCCTTTAAGATTTAATGAGCTAATACCGGCAGCAGCGATAGCTGCACCTGCGATTGAGCCGATAATTGCATGCGAAGAACTACTTGGAATACCGTAGTACCAAGTAATTAAATTCCAAGCTATTGCCGCAAGCAAAGCAGCTAAAATTACAAGAGAACCATTTTGCAAGGCAAATGGATCAACGATATCTTTTGTAATCGTTTTTGCTACACCTGTAAATGTCATCGCACCTAAAAAGTTCATAATAGCTGCCATAATAATTGCATGTCTAGGCTTTAGAGCTTTCGTTGAAACAGCCGTTGCAATAGCGTTTGCTGTATCGTGAAATCCATTGATAAAGTCAAAAGCTAAAGCGCAAATGACTACTAAAACGGTCAGTATCAAGAGTGTATCCATGATCAAACTCCTTACGCGTTCTTCATAATAATTGTTTCTAATACGTTTGCAACGCTTTGGCAGCTATCCGCTACTTCTTCAAGCTCTTCGTAAATCTCTTTGTATTGAATAATCTTAATCGGATCTTTCTCACGAGAGAATAAGTGCTTAATCGCATGACGGCGAATATCATCACATTGTGATTCGTAATCCTTAATCTTAATTGCGTTCGTACGAATGTCGACTAACTTCTTTTTAGACAGTAGTTCAACAGAATTTGCAATCTCAATCGCACATTGATTAATTGCTTCAACGAATTTAATCATGTATTCATCAGCTTCTGTAATAGAATACATTTCGAATAGACCAGCACTATGATCTAATCCGTCTAATACATCATCCATACTCATTGCAAGTTGTAGGATGTCCTCACGTTCAATTGGAGTAATAAACGCTTTGTTTAGCTCCATAATGATTTCGTGAATAAATGTGTCACCTTTTGACTCATACTCTTTCATGCGCATAGAAAACTCTTTTAAATCGCTAGCATTTTTAATTTTATACTCCACGAAAAACTGCGCGCCTTCTTTTAAATTTTCGGAAACATTCATTAACATTTCAGAAAATTTATCTTTTTTTGATTTAAATACCATTATTAGTTACCCCCACAAAAGTAATATATGTAAAATATATTGGCTAGTCAATTCTAACAAAAAACTGTCGTTTTTTAAAACATTTTATCGAAAAGTTTACAAAAACTTAACATAACTCTCATTGTTGTATTAATAATATTAATAATCAATAGTGAATATCTTACTTGTAGAATGTCCTTTTCTTGCAAAAAGTATGAATGTGAAAGAAAAGCTTTACACTATAGGAACGACTACGTTATTATAATAAATTTAAAAGGAGGTATATTCTTCCTTTTGAAAAGAAGAGTGTAAACAAACGAAGGAAGTGAACGAATGAAATTGAAGAACACTCACTTGAAAAAAATGCAGGAGTGGTTCAACAAGAGGAAGAAACTTCGTAATTCATTAATTGTATTAGGGAGTTTACTCGCTACTCTATTTATTGCTATAAATATAATAATTTCCATTCAAGACATATCTGAATTAAAACAAGCTGTTCCGCAACCGACCTTAATTTATGATGCAAATAATGAAGTTGCGACTAAATTAGCTTCTTCTAAAACAGAAGGTGTTAAAAGGAAAGATATTCCTGACATTATGGTTCAGGCAATTGTTGCAGTAGAAGATAAGGAGTTTTTTAACCATCACGGTATTTACTATAGTGGAATTATAAGTGCAGTTTTTAAAAATATTACAGCAGGAGAAGTTGTAGCAGGGGGAAGTACAATTACACAACAACTTGCGAAAAATGTATTTCTGACACAAGACCGCACATACTCTCGAAAAATAAAGGAATATTTTTTAACAAAAAAAATAGAGCGTACGTATACGAAAGATGAAATTATTGAAATGTATATGAACCAAATTTATTTTGGTGAAGGGGCTTGGGGTATAAAAAGGGCAGCTAAATCTTATTTTGATAAAGATGTAAAAGATTTAACGGTTTCAGAGGCTGCAACGATTGCTGGTTTGATTAAAGCACCGTCTGCGTATTCGCCCTATAAAAACTTTAATAAGTCAATCGAACGACGTAATGTTGTATTAAGTTTAATGAAAGAGCAAGGATATATTTCTGACGAACAGTATAATAAAGAAAAAGAGAGCGGTCTTGTGTTAAAACGTGGTGTGGATGATAAATACAAGGGGAAATACTCTCAATATGTAGATTATATTGTTAGGGAAGCTATGGACAAGTACGAATTAACACAAAATGAAATTTTAGCAGGTGGTTATCGTATTTATACAGAGCTTGATCCGAAAAGACAACAGGCTGTAGAAGACGTTGTGAATAATGAGAGTTATTTCAAAGATAATGGCTCAGACCAGCTTATGCAAACGGGTGTAGTTCTTATGAATCCAAAAACAGGTGGTGTACCAGCTTTAGTTGGGGGTAGAGGACCGTATCAGTTTTTACAGTTTAACCATGCAACCCAATTAAAAAGACAACCTGGATCAACGTTAAAGCCTCTGGCTGTATATGTACCAGCGTTAGAGCAAGGGTATGAAGTATATGATATATTAAAAGATGAACCATTTAATATTAAAGAATATAAACCGCAAAATAGTGATCATACTTTTCACGGTGATGTGACAATGTATGAAGCTGTGGCAAAGTCGTACAATGTTTCGGCTGTTTGGCTATTGGAACAAATTGGATTGGATAAAGGATTGAAATCTTTAGAGCGATTTGGTATTCCATTAGTGCCAGAAGATCGTACGTATCCAATTGCTTTAGGCGGGATGCATGTTGGGACCTCTCCATTTGTAATGGCTCAAGCATACAGTACATTTGCAAATGACGGTGTTCAAGTGGAAGCTCATGCGATTAGAGAGATACAAAATGCTGAAGGCGAAACAATTGGAAAGTGGTATAAGAAAGAGACACGAGTGACGAGCGAGAAAATTGCACAAAAGATGACATATTTATTAAAAGGTGTTGTCGAAAAGGGAACGGGCGAAAAGGCGAAAGTTAATAATGTTGATACGGCCGGTAAGACAGGAACTACTCAAATTGTAAATGGACCAAGCGCCGGTGCAAAGGATTCATGGTTTGTTGGATACACACCAGATTTAGTAGGTGCGATTTGGGTAGGATATGATAAAACAGATAGTGATCATTATGTTCCGGGGGGAAGTCAAATTACGACGACAATGTTCCGGGATATTATGAAAAAAGCGAATGCCAATCCAGCTCAAAAAGCATTCCAGTTATCGCTCATATCTGAGGCCGATTATAAAAAACAATTGAATACAATAGAAGAGGAAAAACGAAGAAAAGAAGAAGAGAAGAGAAGAAAAGAAGAGGAACAACAAAGAAAAAAAGAGCAACAAGAGTGGATTGATAAAGTGAAAGAATGGATTCCTTCATTTTGGTAAAAGAAAGAGGCGAATAACGAAATTCGCCTCTTTTTCGTATGAGAAATTAAGTGAACTTTTAATCGGTGGGAGGAGCTGTATCTATCTCTACGAGTTGTTAGCACATATCAATTGGGATAAATAGTATTACTCGTTAAGTGTAACATTTGTACTGCCAAAGGATTGAGAATCGTATGTGACGATTATTTTTCCTTTACTAATAGGCTCGTAAAGTAATTCTTCTTCGTAATTACCATTATTTTCATTGTGGATAGAAAGTGTGATTTCATCGATTTTTTTATTTGTATACTGATCTTTAATCGTTTCAGCAATTTGAAGTAACGCTTCGGAACTAGAAGCTTTCGTAATAAGCATTCCTTTTATAACCTTTTTTTCATTCTTTGTGATATTGGAATAAGGGATGTTGCTTTGTTTTGTATACAAAAGTTTGTATGGAACAGTTTTTCTCTCTGCTTTTGATATAGTGGAATATTTTAGAGTTAAAAAAAATCCTACACATAAAATAATGCATACCATAAGAGCAAACCAAATGCGTATTAGTGACATAACTCTCATTTTCATCCCTCTTTCATATCTTTGACTTCACTATTTATCATACAAAATGAGGATTAAGACAGAGTAAATTTGAGGTAAAGAAACGTAAAGAAGGAGCACTTATCCTCCCAAATAAGTGCTCCTTTCTATATAAAGAGAGATTTAATGCACGGTTAAACGATACATATTATTATAAATATACTTATTGATTGAAAATTAGTAAATTCGGAATACGGATAGTGTTGCAGTTGTATCACCTGTGTTAGGAATAGAAATAGTATTTGCTGTAGGCTGTACAGCAATCGTTGTACCAGCTTGTAAAGTAACGATTGTAGAGAAAGAAACAGCACTACCGATAACGTTAGTTGAGAAGTTACGATTAGGTGGTTGGACATTGAATGAAATACCGAATCCAAATGGTGAAGATCCTGGGAAAGTTGTAGACGCTGAGAAACTAATATCATATACGCCTGTTTCTAAAATTGTTAAAGTATCTGAAGTATCGTTGAAAGAGATATTAGTTAATTCAAAAACTTGATTGAATTGGATGTTTGTTCCAGGGGATATAGTTTGTGGATTTGAGTTTCCGATAGCTGCGATAGTTACAGGAATTGGAGTGCCCGCTGCACCTGTTGCGCCCGCCGGACCTTGAGCACCCGCTGGACCTTGAGCACCCGCTGGTCCTTGAATACCTTGAGCTCCCTGAGGTCCAGTAGCACCAGTAGCTCCTGTTGCTCCTCCTCCAAGGCAACCTGATCCGTACTGAACTAGGATAGTTTGGATCTCTGTTATGAGTTTAACTAGTTTGTCGATAGTGTAGCAATCTACTTTGAATAATTTAGCGATATACAATAAATAATTAAGCAGGCTTTGTAGCTCAACATATAATGCTCCGCATGAGAAAGGTTTTGTTTTTAAAATAGTTAATAGATTAGCGATAATAGAATTTCCAATTTGTTTTTGTGCTGGAGATAAATCTAAGCAATTGAGGAATTTTTGTAGGTTATTTAGGGCAGCAATCAAGTTATCGATATTATTTTGAGAAGGGTTTTGAAAGACAGCTTGAATAGCTTGGCCAAGAGCTTGAAGAAGTCTAACGAATTCTGTAAGTTCGGACTTAGAGATGTTAATATAACTACAAGCTCTGACTTCGCAACAATCATTACCATAAAATACTTTTCCTTTATTTTTATTGTTCATCTTTTCATTCCTTTCTTTCATAGAATCAATAGTCGTTACTATATATTAAAATGAAATTTATACTAAATTCGTGATGGACAAACTACCGTTTCTAAAAAAATAAGACATTGGCCCTCTTAGCAAAAATAAGTAAGATAAAGAGAAGGTTTATATAATGTAAAGACGAAAAATTCAACATAAAAAACTGCATGCCAATTGTTGTAGGTATTTAACAATTGGCATGCAGTTTGTGGAGGAGTACCTCATTTGTAGTCATTTAATCTTTCAAGGGTTGTTTTAGGTAAAATTGGAATTGAAATAGTGAAAGTTGTACCATCTTGATTACTGGTCATTTTTAATGTACCGTTATGATTTTGAATAATTTTCTTCGTTACTGACAAGCCCAGTCCTGTGCCCGAATCTTTTGTTGAGAAGAATGGATCAAAGATATACTCTTGAATGGCTGTTGGAATACCAATTCCATTATCAGTGAAAGTAATACGAACAAAATTATCTAGGCGATAACTAGTAATTTGGATAGAAAGTTTTTTTTCACCTTGAGCATCGACAGCATTCTGAAATAGATTTAAAAAAACTTGCACAAGTTCATGGCGATCAATATGGACTAATACATCATCTAATTCGGTAGAAAAATTATAATCAATTGAAATGTTATGTAAAAAGACTTCACTAGCTAGTAACTGTTGAATATACTCACGTAAAAATGTATTAATAGGAAACGGTTCTCTTGTAAATTCGCGTGTTTTTGAAATAGCTAAAAATTTTGTAATAATACTATTTGCGCGGTCTAATTCAGGAATAAGTAAGTTTTTAAATAATTCTTTATTAGATGGAGAAACAGTTTCTTGTAAAAATTGTAAATAACCTCGTACGGTTGTAAGAGGATTACGTACTTCATGTGCAATCCCAGCTGCAATTCGCCCTGCTAAAGAAAATTTCTCTGCATCACGTTCTGTGTTTAAATAGTGAAAGACACTAATAACTCTAAAAATCTCTCCGTTATAATCACGAATAATTCGGTTATTTAAAATGCCATAGTTTTTGTCTAATACTTCTTCATTATATATTTCTGTTCCCGTTCTTAATGTTTCGAGAGCTTTAATTTTTTCTTCTGGCAATTGTAGTAATTGTTGAATTGGCTTTCCGATTATATCATTTCGTACTACACCAAAATCATCTGCTGCAGCTTGATTACATAAAGTGATATTTCCTTTAGCATTAACAAAGGTTACATGATGTGAAAAAGCATCAAAAATATGAATAAAGTATGTTTCAAGTTGCTCAAATAAAAATAATGAATCGCAAGTAAGTTGAAAATCAGCCTCTTTATTCTCTTTTTTTATGTTTTGAATGGAATGAGTCGTTCTCGTTTTCTTTATTTGTAAACCAATATGTGGATTTTTGTATGTGAAATGATGTGGTAATTGATTCACAAGTTCTTCATAAAAACGTACTTTATTTTCTAATTCTTCTATTCGTTTTTCATGAGATACAATATCATCGTTTGGAAGCATAAATAAATAACCCCTCAATTTAAAAATTCTTCCATCTAGTATATCATATTTTTATACGGATACTCTGAAAGAAGGGGCTACTTAATAAAATTGATTAGCTGAAGTGTTCGGGAAGTGAGTAGAATGAATAGAAGGTGAAGTTAAAAAGGGAGGGATATATTTGCTTTTCATTGGAGTGACAGGGTGGGGAGATCATGATTCTTTATATATAGATCCCTATGAAAATAGAAATAAATTACGCACATATAGTGAGTATTTTCCTATAGTGGAAGTGGATAGTTCATTTTATGCGATGCAACCTGCACGAAACTATACAAAATGGGCAATGGAAACACCGAAAGATTTTGCTTTTATAGTAAAAGCATATCAAGGGATGACGGGACATATGAAAGGTGAAATCCCTTTTTCTACGTTCGACGAGATGTTTGATGTGTACAAACAATCTATTCTGCCTTTAATAGAAGCTGATAAATTAAAAATGATTTTATTTCAATATCCACCATGGTTTGATTGTAAAAAGAAAAATGTGGATTTCCTTCGATATACGAAAGAAAAAATGGGAGGTTTACCGTGTGCCATAGAATTTCGAAATCAAACATGGTTTTATCCCGAAATGAAAGATAAGACGATACAGTTTCTAAAACATGGGAAATGGATTCATACCATTTGTGATGAACCACAGGCTGGAATAGGTTCGGTACCACTCGTGTTAGAGGCTACGAATTCAGACATGGCACTTATACGTTTTCACGGTAGGAATGTTCATGGGTGGCTTGATAAAGGGGAAAATTGGAGAGCGGTTCGTTGCTTATATCGTTACAACAATAAAGAATTAGAAGAATGGGTAGAAAGATTAGAGCAATTAAAAAAGAAGACAAAGGACATATATGTACTATTTAACAATAATTCGGGCGGAGATGCAGCGGATAATGCGAAACAGCTTATGAAAATGATGAACATTACATATGGTGAGCCGAAGCCTGAGCAATTAAATTTGTTTGAATGATAATAAACAAGAAAGGCACTGTACAAACAGGGGGAATGTACAGTGCCTTTCTATATGAAAAAGAGGGGTAACAATGTTACTGAGCGTTTGGTTGATTCATCAATTGTTGGCTTCGTAATAAATGATAATGGTTATCATTATCATTGTCAATAGTTTTCCGAAAAATAAATAAAAAACTTTTTATGAGACAGTAACGGGTAGGAAGATTCCTGATAAAAGGTTTGGCTGAAGCAAAGAAGTTTTTCGGGGGAGAATGCTAGTAAACTCCTAATAAAGTATCAAAAAAAAGAACAGCAATTAATGCTGTTCTTTTCCAGTGACGAATTGTTGTAAATCAAAAGGAGTTATCGCTTGGATAAATTCTTTTGAGATAAGTGTTTGAACAAGAGTACTTTCAGAAATGGAAGCACCTGTTTTCTTTTCATAAGCTTGTTTTAATAAATCAAGTTTTTCAGCCGTTTCTTTCGGTAATTCAATTGTTAATGTGTTCATAATTTCTCCCCCTTACTATTAGAGTACCACTACAATATAGGAGAGACAAGAAAAGAGAATGTGAAACATAAAAAAGGTTACCATTTATAAATGGTAACCTTTTTTATGTATAAGAGTTATTAAGCAATACCGATATACTTTAAAGTTTTTGATGGAGTACTATGATCAAAGAAGTGTTGTAAAAATGCGATATCAACACCTGATTTGTATGCACAATATCCCCAAGTTTTTCGAAGTGTATGTGAGCTAATCCCTTCTAATCCAACTTCTTTTGCAGCTTTGTTTAAAATGTACCATGCATGTTGTCTCGTAATAGATTTCGTTCCTTTTTGAGACTTTAATAATGGTTCATTACGTTTCCAAGTTTTCCGTTCTTTCATGTAGTCTTCGATCGCGTGCTGTAGGTCTTCATTTACAGCAAACCATTTATGTTTCTTTACTTTTTCATTGTAAAATAAAATGGAATGGCGAACATTTTCATTTTCATCGATTACATCACTAACTTTTAATTGTAAGATTTCACTTACTTTTAAGCCAGAATTTACAGCTAATACGAATAATAAGCCATCACGTTTCGAAGATTGTAAAAGTATATTTTTGATAGTTTCTAATTGTTTTTCATTTTGAATAGGTTGTCCTGCTTGTTTCATTTCACGCACTCTCCTCTTTTATGTGTGTAAAGGAAAGGATTAACTTGTTTCTAACTATAAAGGGAGAGTGTGAATTTCATGTGAACTCCTAGTGAAATTAAGACAAATTATTTGACTTCTTTTACTTTTTGTAAATTAAAGTAGAATACAACACTATTAGTCGTATTGTATACACCGTACTCGGCATGGTGGAGGTCTAAAATGTTTTTTACAATAGATAACCCGAGACCAGTACCTCCAGTATGACGGCTACGAGATGCATCTAATCGGTAGAAACGATCCCAAATTTTTTCAAGACTTTCTTCAGGGATAGGGTTTCCTGTGTTTTCGATTTCGACCTTTACCGTATCTTCCATTGCTATAACGGAGACTTGTATTTTTTCTCCATCTGGCGTATAGCGAATTGCATTGCTAAGTAAGTTCACAACGACTTGCTCAATACGACTACGATTCGCTTTAACAAATATAGAAGAGTCTACATCTATGTTCACTTGTAAATGCTTTTCCTCCATGCTAAATAATAACTTTGTATAGACTTGTTGAATTAATTCACCGATTGAGAATGTCGTCATATCTAGTTTATACGTACCAGATTCTAGTTTTGCTAATTCTAACATTTCAACAATAAGTCTGTTCATGTTTTCGGTTTCTTCTAAAATAACATCTGTATAATACGTCGTATCTTTACTAACGCCATCTTTAATTCCTTCTGCGAAACTTCTAATTACACTGAGTGGTGTTTTTAATTCATGTGATACACCAGAAATGAATTCTTTTCGCGTTTTTTCCAATTGACGTTCACGTTCAATATCTTGTTGCAATTTTGTATTGGCAACATTTAATCGATCGATTCGGTCTTTTAAGTTTACAGATAACGTATTAATACTGCCGGAAAGCCCGCCAATTTCATCGTCTGCTGTCACAGGTAATTTCTCGCTAAAATCAAAATTGGCCATTTTCTTTGTAACACGATTCATTTTAATTAATGGTTTCACAATGATTTTTGAATAGTAGAAAGATAACAAAATAATTACGAGAAAAACGATGATTAAGGCATAGACATAATAATCCTTTAAAACGAGCATCGCTTCATTAACAGGTTGCAAAGACGCTATCGCAAAAGCGTATTCTGTAATTTTCCCATTTTCCACAATAGGTTTTACAAAGATACTATTTTTTATATTCTCTCCACCGTCTATTATATAAGTGTTTAATTGCTGCGAGTTAGCAGTGCCATTTCTAATAATCTCTGCAAAATATTGAACGGCTTGTAATGTTTCAAAATCATTTGCAAGACGAACATCCGCTTTGGATGGAAGCTGTAACTTAGATACGATACCAGTAAACTCAATTTGAGTCACAGTTTTGGATCGGTTTGTAAGTCTATTTTTAGCAGGGTTTCCATTAATGGATTGAAAATCTGAGTTGATATTTTCGTTTTGCCATCGATTATAGTTTGTTGTCAATTCTAGTGGTGTTATGGTGGAATCTTGTAAAAAACCGACGACGTTTATCACTCCATCTTTTTTCAATCCTAAGTTTTCGAATTTATTATATTCTTCGGGTGTTAAAACATTATTGAGTGGAATGGAATATGCTTTATTATTTTTAGGGTTAATTACATCAATGTAGAAATTATTGTCGCTTTTAATAATGCCGTTCGTATTTAAAAACTGCATTTCAGCATTTGTTTTATCATGAAATTCTTGTTTTAGTTTTCGAATTTCCTCATAAGTTTTACCACTTTTTTCGTAAGTATTTACGAACTTTTCAAAAGCAGTTTGAACTGTTTTTACTTTTTTATTAATATAAAATTTCTCTAAAAATAGAGATTGTCCTAAGAAAAAAAGGAGGAATATGATTGTAAATAATGTTGATGTTAATAAAAATAGTTTAAAGACGATACTTCTGTTTTTCACTGCGTCACCTCTTGTGAGAAATACTGTAAATGATTTCTTAATTATAACAAACGATACAAAAAAGTAGAGGAGAAAATCTGTCTCTTCCGAAAGTAGTTTTTAATAAAAAGTCACATAAAAAGAACTCGACAGACGTATGACGAGTTCTTTAATGTATTATTGTTGAATTGCTGCGTCTAAAGCAATTTCAATCATTTCGTTAAATGTAGTTTGACGCTCTTCAGATGTTGTTTCTTCACCAGTGAAGATGTGATCGCTTACTGTTAATACAGATAACGCATTTACACCGTATTTCGCTGCCAATGTGTAAAGAGCAGTTGTTTCCATTTCTACTGCTAGTACACCGTAATCTCCAAGTTTTTTAACCATGTCCATGCTTTCGCGGTAAAATACATCTGCTGTTAAAACGTTACCAACACGAACGTGTAAGCCTTTTTCAGTTCCAGCATCGTAAGCTTTCTTTAAAAGATCAAAGTTTGCAGCTGGTGCAAAATCAAAACCTGGGAATGTTAAACGGTTCATATTAGAATCCGTACAAGCTGTCATTGCAATAATAACGTCACGTACTTTTACGTCTTTTTGAATGGCACCGCAAGTTCCAACGCGAATTAAATTTTTAACTCCGTAGCTTTGGATTAATTCGTTTACATAAATAGAAATAGAAGGAACACCCATACCTGTACCTTGAACAGATACGCGTTTTCCTTTATAAGTTCCAGTGAAACCTAACATACCACGCACGTTATTATAGCAAGTAACGTCCTCTAGAAATGTTTCAGCGATATATTTTGCACGTAATGGATCACCAGGTAATAGAATAGATTCAGCAATTTCGCCTTGTTTTGCTTCAATATGTACACTCATGAAAAGTCCTCCTTATAATGTATTGATAGAAATCAATATCATTTGCATTATACACTATCAATCCTTTCAATTAAAATCTTTTAATTATTTGTAATATGTGCAAAGCAGGAGGATTTCATAAATCATAATCTAGAATATATATGTAAGAAGTTTTGTATGAACAGAGACAATAAAAATGGTAGGTGATGTTTTGAAAAATCTTGTCATTGGACTTGTTGCTTTGCTATTTATTGTAGTAGGCGGATTTTACATAAAAAAGTATCAGGAAACTACAGAGACTGTAGGTGATGTTCAGGAAGTAAAATGGGATGTGTCAAATGGAAAAGGAAATGAGAAAGTAGATATTTCGTTTCAATTACTAAATAATAAAAATAACGAAGTTCGTGGTGTGAATGATCAAATTCGGGCAGTTATTGTAGACGGACAATTAAAGCATGTAGAACAAATGAAACCTACATTTGCAGGAAATGGATCCTATAAGGTATCTTCCAAAATAGCGAAAGATGAAGGATATACAATATTTTTATATGAAGACAAAAACAAATCTGTGAAATCATTTGCGAAGAAAGATTTTGGGAGAGAAATAGAGGAGAAAAATAAGAAAAAAGTAAAATTTCCAATCGACAGTGTACTTACAAAAAAAATAGGGGAGTATGAAGTTTCTCTTTTATTTGGTGCATTGCATCCGAATGAACCAGCGACGTTAACATTTCAATTCCAAGCGAAAAAGGGTGACAAATTGAAATTACATTCAGAGAGAGGAGAAGTAGAGGCGCTCTATATCGTGGACGAAACGCGAGAAAACTTTTTATACGCAATACCTGTTGATACAGATGAGCAATTACAATATCGTATTACATTTCCTGTAGAAGGAACGTATAAAATATGGGGAGATTTCTATATAAATGGTAAGAAATATGAAAAAGAATTTATTGTACAAGTTCAAAAACGAAAAAACAGCTAAATGTTTAGCTGTTTTTTCGTTTTCCTATTAATTTTGTTACAGAGAGCATTGTAATTGGTAAAGAGTGATTCTTTCTAAATGCTAAATATTTACCGCTCCATGCTGGTTTATATTTTTCTTTAAAATGACGTAGCCCGCTGAAACTATACGTATAACGAACATTATTAAAGATGGCAGCAGCAACTCGTTCGGACCAGAAAGATTGTGTCGATAAACCTACATTTGAAAGTGGGGCCATACCAATATTAAAGGAGTGGTATTCATTTTCTTTTGCCCACTGGAATAGGTGGATGAAAATTGCATCCATAATGCCGCTAGGTGCATCTGGATAATAGCGCATTAAATCAACAGACAATGATCCGTCTTGATATACCGGCATAAAGGTTGTAAATGCGATGATTTTTCCATCCGCATCACATAATGTAGCGATAGGTGCTCGGCTAATATATTCACGATCAAAGTATCCGAGTGAAAAACCTTTCTCTTTTTTTCCGCCGAGCCACGCATCTGAAACTTTTCTTAACTCTTCAAATAATTCGTTTGAGAATGGTGGCTGATGAATAGAGAATGTATAGCCTTCTCGTTCGAAACGGTTGAAAGTCGCTCGCATACCGGCTCGTTTTTTTCCTGTTATTGTAAATGTGTTCAAATCAACGACAGCTTCTTCACCAAGTTTAAAGAAGTTGTAACCAAAATCATGATATAAACTCATCCATTTACTTTCTATTTGGTAGAATACACAAATGTATCCAAATCGATCAGCCTCAGCTAAAAACTCTTGTAACACAGTACGGTAGGAGGAAGGATCCCCAATTGGATCACCTAGCACAACGAGACGCTTTCCAGTTATAGAGAAGAGAAGGAGCGCTTTCCCATCACTACTGAAGAAAAATTGTTTATCTCCTAAAAATCCTAAATGACTAAGTACATTACCATCATGTTCATCTAAAAAGTTTTGCAACCTTTTATCATTAGCTGGTTGCCCGGGAAATTCATTTCGATAACGATTGGCAACGAGTGAGCCAATCAGTAAAAATGTAGGAACGAAAAAGGCAGCTGCTAATGCACTTCGTTTCACTTGCGTAATATTACGAACGACAAAATCAGGTTTAAAAGCTTCTTTTGCACCTGCAAATAAAATACCTAAGTTTTTATATAAATATAAAGTTATGAGTAAGAATATAAAAACTTTTACCATATCAGAAAGTGAGACTTCCATTTTCTCGCGTACAAATCTTTTACGAAGCATATATAATACAGCGAGTACGATTAATAAAATAAACGTCTCTTCAATATCAATCCCTTTTAGCGTATTAAAGATGGCTGCTCCGATTAAAGAAATAATCGTCATATAGTAAGAACGCTTTGTTCCATAATATATGCCTCGTGAAAGGATAAGGAGGAGAATACCAAATGTTAGTGATAAGCTAAAAGAAAATTGAATAAGATGTTTTGGAGCTAGAATATGTAAGGCGTGTGCTCTGTTTATACTTGTCGGTAGAATGGTCGATAAAATAACCATTAATCCAGCAAATACTGTTAAAGCAGCAGAGGCCCATGAACCTAGTTTTCCTAGAAAATCACGCTGCAAAGTCCATATAACACCAGTTGTTTCTAATGCAGGCGCAATAAAAGGTTTATCTTCAAACTTTTTAATGGCCACGCCTGTCATTTCAAAAGCTGCAAAAATAAGACCAAGGCAGAAAGGTAAAATATAATAGACGAGGCGATATAATAACATGGCAGGTAGTAATACGCCTGTATCAATGCCATACTGTCCGAGCCCAGTTAAAAAGACAAGATCAAATGAACCAAGTCCACCAGGAACAAGACTAACAACACCAGCTAAAGCAGCAATTACATACACACCTAAAAACTTTTGAAATTCGATATCGATACCAAATAATATTAGTATGACGTACATAACAATACCGGCAGATACCCACTCAACTAATGAAACTAATGAGTATAAAACAGTTGGGTTTTTCTCTTCTTCTCCTTCTTCTTCTTGCCCTTCGATTTGCTTTGGTTTTCTATTTTTTAGTTTAGAAAAGCCAATGTATATAGGGACGAAAAGGGCGAAGAAAATAAGAACAGGCCATAGCCACGGTTTTTCATGCAAAATAAAACTTGTGTCTAATATTCCAATAAGACCGAGGAAAGAAAGAATTGCGAGTCCGTTAATAAAAGCAGTTGTCATCCAGGCGATACTTTTAATAAGTTTGCCATTTTCTTTTATGTATGGACGATAAAGCATTGTGCGTACACCAGCTCCAACGAGACCACCAAACCCAATAAATCCATTTAAAGTATTAGCAATCCATGAGATACGAAAAATCTTTTGGACTGGTATATCAGCTTTTAAATAACGAAGCATAACATAGTCATAAAAGAACATTGTTGATACGGCAAATGCACCAAGTGTAATTGCTAAAAAGACTCCTCCGGTTGGAATGTTTTTAATTGTATTGATTGCTTCTAAAAAAGAAATGCCTGCTAATTCTTTTTTTGCTTGAAAGAATACAATTGTTAATACAACAAATGGGAAGATAATTTTCCCGATTTGTAAGAAACGTTTCCATGAAAACGACATAAATACAACTCTCCTTGTATAAGAAAACTGAGACAATAATATTATTATGACAAACTTCAAGAAAAATAAAAAGGTAAATTCCTGTATAGGGAAGCTATTTTTTATATGGGTTATATTTAAAAGAGTATTTCGTTTGTCAGAAAATTAAGTTAAAATAAATTGAAAGAAGGAAGTGAGGGGAAGTAGATGATTATAATAGGTTATGCGGGATATGAGTTAGAGAAAGCAAAACCTAATACATCAGAAGATTTCTTTAATAGATCTGAAGTGACATATATATTAAATAATAAAGAGAGAACTTTTTCCGTTTTATACGTTCGATATTTTGAAGAGGTTTTACAAGAAATTACTCCTTTTGAAGGAAATCCAGTATGTAAAGTAGAAGAACAAGACATATATTTACGGGATATTGTAGCGATATGTTGTTTACTGAAAGAGAATGAGCATCGCATGCAAAAACGTTTATATTTAAATAATATAGAAGCATTCCAACAATATTTTGATGAGGGAACAGTGGTGAAAGTACAAGAAATATTAGCTGAATTACATAAAAATAAAAGAGTAGAAATAGCGTGAAATGGCAAAGGAGAGGGAAAAAATGTCTAATCTAATGGTTGAAAATCAAACAGAACAAGTCTCTATGTTTTTAGAAGATGTTATTACTTTGATAACCAATTATGTAAATTATCATACGTTGCCTTCTTTATTAGAAGAAACACCAGCAGGGAACGAGCAATATTATAAAGGGTTATTAGCATCAATAAGACGTCTTCTCGTTTTTTGTGAAGAAGGACATGATGCATGTTTTGTTTTGTTAAATAGCCAGCCATTTCGAAAAACAGCAGCTGAGAAAATTTTATATAAAATTTATCATCAAGTAATTGCAGAGTTTTTCTCACCAAAGAGTGATCATTGGTATGAAAATAGTCGGTCTGCCTATACAGGGGAAAACTCCATCGTTTTTCAACAAACGCCACCAACATCTATAGAGCAAGTGATGAAGAGTTTAGAAGGAAAATTCCAATTGATGCGTGAAGAACTAGAATATTATGAGACGGATTACCAAACAAAGATGTTACACAAATATTAATTGCGAAAAAGAAGCTAAGGGGACTTAGCTTCTTTTCCTTTTGTAAAGTTATATAAGGGATTTCCTTTGAATATATTTATGGGGATAGCATTAAGGAGGTGTAACATGAGTCAGCAAGGTGTATTTACAGATTACTTTCATGAAGTAGAAAGCTGGTGTGAAAGTGTTCTTCACGTATTAGATAGCCGTGCAATGGAAGTGTATGATGTCCATATGCTTGCTTATAAAATTCAAACGTTATTAGATCGTATGAGAGAGCATGAGTATGATACAGATGCAGAGTTTATGTATGAAATAAGTGATGATGTAGAACATATTCAGCATCATTTGCAGGAAGTATTCGTGCAGGGAGAAGAGGAATATGAACTATGTGAAAGAGGGGATAGTGAACGAGCTGTTCCAATTGGAGGGCATACACTTCCACCATTACCTTATCCGTATAATGCGTTAGAACCGTATATTTCTAGAGAAATTATGATGTTACACCATGATAAACATCATCGCAGTTACGTGGAAGGATTAAATAAGGCAGAGAAGATGATGGAAGAAGCGAGAAAAACAAATCAGTTTGATTTAATTAAGCATTGGGAAAGAGAAGCGGCTTTTCATGGATCAGGTCATTACTTACACACGATATTTTGGAATAACATGAAAAAAGATGGTGGCGGAAGTCCAAGAGGGGCTCTTTCACAACAGATTGAACAAGATTTTGGGAGTTTTTTACGTTTTCAAAAACATTTCACAGAAGCAGCTTCTAAAGTGGAAGGATCAGGCTGGGCGCTTCTCGTTTGGGTACCACGATCTGGAAGATTAGAAATTTTGCAGAGTACACTTCATCAATTATTTACACAATGGGATACGATACCGCTCCTCGTACTAGACGTGTGGGAACATGCGTATTATTTACAATACCAAAATCGAAAAGATGAATATATTAAAAACTGGTGGAATGTTGTAAATTGGCCTGATGTAGAAAAAAGATTTGAAAGTGCGAAACAAATTGAATGGACACCGTATTAGACGCAGGTTTTCTGCGTTTTTTTTATTAGAAGGAGAAAGAGATTTCGTTCATATTTTAAAAGGCCAAGCATACACTTGTACAAAAAGTGCCAAAAGGACGTGGGGGGAAATATGAGACGAATTTGTGTAATAATCACGCTTCTTATTATGTACGCAAGCGTTATGCCAATTCCTACATATGCAAAGATGAACAGTAATGTCAGTGCTCGAAATGCTGTATTAATGGAGCAACAGTCCGGTCGTGTATTATACGGAAAAGCAGAACATGAGCCACAAAAAATTGCTAGTATAACAAAAATTATGACAGCCTTGTTAGCTGCTGAATCAGGAAAAATGAAAGAAATGGTATCGGTTAGTAATGAAGCGGTGAGAGTAGAAGGATCAGCAATTTATTTAAAGCCTGGACAGAAAGTGAAGTTAGAGGATTTAGTATACGGACTCATGCTTAGATCTGGTAATGATGCAGCACAAGTAATTGCTGAAAATGTAGGAGGAAGTATAGAAGGGTTCGTATATTTAATGAATGAAAAGGCGAAACAAATTGGAATGAAAGATACTCACTTTTCAAACCCACATGGTTTGGATGGTGATGGATCTCATTATTCATCAGCCTATGATATGGCACTTTTAACAAAGTATGCAATGGGGAACGAAACCTTTAAGAAGATTTTTGGGACAAAAAAGTATAAATCAGATTCGTGGGATTATCCGTGGAAAAACAAACATAAACTCGTGACGTCTTATTATGAATTTGCGACAGGAGGAAAAACAGGTTTTACGAAGAAAGCAGGGCGGACACTTGTTACAACAGCATCAAAAGATGGACTAGATCTAATTGTCGTAACTTTAAGCGCTTCTAGCGATTGGGATGATCATATGAATTTATTTGATAAAGGTTTTGAAAGTTTTAAGCAAACAAACGTTGTAGGGCAAGGAGCTCTTGCTGAAATAACTGAAAAGAAATATGCCAATCATGTATATACGAAAAATAGTTTTGCGGTGCCATTAACTGAGCAGGAAAGAAAGAATGTCGTATTAAAAGTTGAACTCGATAAAAATGCAAAACTTAATGATGGCGTAAAAGTTGGAAAGACAGAAATTTATGTTGGCAACGAGAAAGTTGGAGAACGGAATTTATTTTATAGTAAACGAAAGTTAGTAGCGACAACGGGACTGTATTGGAATAATGTGAAAGAAATTTTTTCTCATATGATAGGTGTTGGGAGCGATGGTTAATCTTGTATGGGTAGCGATGGCAGTCATAGGGATTGTATATGCCATGATAAATGGAACGATGGAAGCGATAAATAAAGCCGTATTTGACGGGGCAAAAGATGCAGTAACAATTTGTATAGGACTTATTAGTGTATTAGTATTTTGGCTCGGTTTAATGAAAATTGCAGAGGAAGCAGGGTTGTTAAAAAAGTTAGTGTCACTTTTTATGCCGATAGTAAAAAGGTTGTTTCCAGAAATACCGAAAGATCATCGGTCAATGGGGTTTATTTTATCGAATATGATGGCGAACTTTTTTGGATTAGGGAATGCAGCGACCCCTCTTGGTATTAAAGCAATGGAACAATTGAAAGAGTTAAATGGAGGGAAGGATTCGGCGAGCCGTTCTATGGTAACGTTTCTCGCGTTAAATACATCAGCGATTACTTTAATTCCTACTACTGTCATTTCGATTCGAATGACGTATGAATCAGCGAATCCTACTGAAATTGTTGGGGTAACATTCATTGCACAAGTACTCTCTATGATCGGAGCGATTTGGATTGACCGCTATTTTTACCGAAGAAGGAGTAGGAAGGGGCGGAAAAAATGAGCATTGTAAATACAATTTCATTATGGGTAATCCCTTGTGTAATTGGTTTTATCCTTTTATATGGCACGATAAAGAAAGTGCCAACCTATGAATCGTTCGTTGAGGGAGGAAAAGAAGGAATTCAAATTGCAATCTCCATTTTACCGTTTATGGTTGGAATGCTCGTATCTATTTCTATATTTCGAGCTTCAGGTGCATTAGATGCAATGATATCAGTAATGAAGCCGATGTTAGATTTAATTCATGTCCCGGCAGAAATTGTTCCACTAGCACTTATACGCCCTATTTCAGGCTCTGCTGGTTTAAGTATTACGACCGATTTAATTGCCACATATGGGCCAGACTCGTTTATTGGAAGATTGGCTTCTACGATGCAAGGGAGTACAGATACGACTTTTTATATTTTAACAGTATACTTCGGAGCTGTTGGAATTAGAAAAATGGGAGATGCATTAAAAGTAGGACTTTTTGCCGATTTAATCGGGATTATTTGTTCAATTGTGTTTGTTTCTTTAATGTTTAAGTAAGGCGGCTATTCATTTTTTATGCTATTTCGCTTATAATACGTATACGACCACTATTAAGGTGTTGCTTAATAGTGGTTTTTTTATGCGGTATTTTTGACAAAATGATGAACTTTTATTGTGAGCAATATGAAGAATATGGACAATAATAAAAGGTAAAAACATGATTTGCCCTTTATATGTTTATTATCATCGCTATGTTGTTTAAGTAAGATGAAGCAAATAGCCGTCAAGCGTATGCGGTTGCCAAGTCTTTCTAATGTAAGGTAAGATAAATTCGAGGTGAAAAAAAGAAATGGAACGATTACAAAAAGTGATTGCGCAAGCAGGTATTGCATCGAGAAGAAAGGCTGAGGAATTAATTCAGCAAGGAAAAGTAAAAGTGAATGGAAAAATAGTGAAGGAGTTAGGAACGAAAGTAACTCCTCAAGATAAAGTAGAAGTAAATAACATCCCTCTTGAAAAAGAAGAACCTGTTTATTTTTTACTATATAAACCAACTGGCGTAATTTCAAGTGTATCAGATGATAAAGGAAGAAGTGTTGTAACAGACTTTTTCCCTGAAATTAGACAACGTTTATTCCCAATCGGACGCTTAGATTATGATACGTCTGGCGTATTATTGATGACAAATGATGGGGAATTTGCAAATGTATTAATGCATCCGAGATATAAAGTTGAAAAAACGTATGTTGCAAAAATTAAAGGGCCATTAACAGGTGAGAAAATTCGCATGTTAGAACGAGGTGTTGCATTAGAAGATGGGAAAACAGCACCAGCACAAGTGAAAATTATTTCTTGGGACAAGCGTAAAGAGACTGCGATTGTACAATTAACGATTCATGAAGGACGTAATCGTCAAGTACGCCGCATGTTTGAAGCGTTAGATTGTAAAGTAGTGAAACTAAAGCGTGAACGCTACGCCTTTTTAGAAGTGGGTAGCTTGCGACCTGGTGATGCGAGAGAATTGTCACCACATGAGGTGAAACAATTACGTGCATTGGCTTCTACAAAGCCGCGCTAATCGATAGTGTGAAACTTTCACCAGTGGAATGCTCCGCTGGTGATTTATTAAAAAATACATATATTTATCACTCGTCGAAGAGAGGGGAGACAATATGAAGAAAAATCGCTTATTATTTCGCGTTATTATTCTGCTCATTTTAAGCGGTGCTGTAGGATTTACACTTTATCAAGGGTTCTTTGCTGATAAGGAGAAAATGCAAATCGGAAAAGAAGCACCTAACTTTGTTGTGACAGATTTAGAAGGAAAGAAAATTGAACTAAAAGATTTAAAGGGAAAAGGTGTATTTTTAAACTTTTGGGGCACTTGGTGTAAACCGTGTGAAAAAGAAATGCCGTATATGAATGAATTATATCCAAAGTATAAAGAAAAAGGCGTTGAAATCATCGCGTTAGATGCAGATGAAACAGATATTGCTGTTAAGAACTTTGTGAACCAATATGGTTTGAAATTCCCGGTTGCCATTGACAAAGGACAAAAAATTATAGGGACATATGGAGTAGGACCATTACCGACAAGTTTTTTGATTGATAAAGATGGAAAAGTAGTGGAGCAAATTATAGGTGAACAAACGAAAGAACAGTTAGAAGGATATTTAAAGAAAATTACTCCGTAATAAAGAAAGCCTTTACATACGAGGTGCATTCATATAGCGCCTCTGGTTTAAAAATTCTGAGTATTGTGGTAACTTGAGGTTAGAATATACAATAGTACATATAGATACAGGGGCGGTGAGACTGTTGAAAGAAATTAAGTGTGAATGTGGACATGTTAATCCGATAGGAACTGTTTTTTGTGAAGCATGTGGGAAACCATTTGAAAGCAATGAAAATATAAAACTATTGGATATGCGCTATGAGGGGAGTGCTCGGAGATCTCTCACGCAAACAAAAACGATAGTCGATAAAATTTGGAGCTTTTTCTCTTCTGTAAAAGTGGGTGTATGGCTCATTGTAATCACTTTAGCTGCATCAGCGATAGGAACTATTTTTCCACAAGAAATGTACATAACTCCAGGAATTGCACCAGCTGAATATTATAAGCAAGAATACGGATTTTTAGGGCAATTATACTATCAATTAGGATTTAATAATTTATACGGTTCATGGTGGTATATGATTTTAATTGCTTCAATTGGTATTTCACTTGTGATATGTAGCTTAGACCGTGTCATACCACTTTATAAAGCTTTAAAGAAGCAAGGGGTGAAAAGACACCCTAGCTTTTTAAAGAGACAAAGATTATACGGGACTGGTACACCACAAGATGGTGACTTGGAAAGAGTGCAAAAGAATTTAAAGAAAGCAAACTATAATGTGAAAGTGGAAGACGGTAACATTTTAGCTGAAAAGGGACGGTTTTCACGCTGGGGTCCATATGTGAATCATATCGGTCTCATTATCTTTTTATTCGGTGCAATGCTCCGTTTTTTACCGAGTATGTACGTAGACGAAGCACTTTGGTTACGTGATGGTGAAACGAAAGAAATACCAGGAACGGATGGTCAATACTATTTAAAAAACGAGAAATTTATAAAGGAAGTTTATGATAAAAGTAAGGACAAGGAAGTTTTTGATGAAGCGATTGATCGTGTAGGTGATAAAATGATTGCGAAAAACTTCCAAACGAATGCTGTATTATATAAAGCGGTCGGCGAAAATATAGCTGGACAAAAACCGAAATTAGAAAAAGTAAAAGAAGCGGAAATTCGAGTGAATGAACCGCTGAAATTTGATCAATTTGCTGTATATCAAGTGGATTACAAAGAAAGTGAATTTAAAAGCATGTCATTCCATTTGCAAAACAAAGAAAATAATCAAAAGTGGGGACCGATTAAAGTAGATTTAACGAATCCTACAGAAAAATTTGATTTAGGAAGTGGTTATTCTTTAGAACTATTAAGCTATTTCCCTGATTTTTATTTTGATGAGAGTGGAAGACCAAATACAAAAATGAAATTACCAAACAACCCTGCATTTGTGTTTAAAATGTTTACGCCTGAAACACCAGATGGTGAAGTGAGTTTTGTTGGTATTCAGCAAAATATAGAACCTGATGGAAATAATAAATATAAAATGTCGTTTGCAGGTGTGGAAATGCAAAATGCAACAGCACTTACTGTAAGGAAAGATTTAACGCTTTGGATACTCGGTATTGGAGGATTTATATTTATGGTTGGTGTCATTCAAGGAATGTATTGGAATCATCGCCGTATTTGGATACAACGCGTTAATGATGAATGGTGGATTGCAGGACATACGAATAAAAATTGGTTCGGTTTAAAGAAAGATATTGAAAGAGTGCTAGAAGGTACAGCAATTCCGCAACCAAGCGATAAAGTAGTCGATAAAAAAATTAGTTAAGGTGGGGAAACGAAATGGTGCAAATAAGTAGTAACTTTCTCTTTACCGCATTTATTTTATATTTAATTGCCACTCTATTTTTCGGGGGAGCAATTAAAGAAAAAGGTCATAAATGGGCAAATATAGGAATAACGATTACAATTTTAGGGTTTATTGCACAAACAGTATATTTTGTTACAAGATGGATTGCATCAGGACATGCACCAGTTAGTAACTTTTTTGAGTTCGGTACGTTTTTCGGCATGATGCTTGTCGGAGCATTTATTGTCATGTATTTTATGTATCGCGTAAGTATAATCGGACTCTTTGCATTACCAGTTGCGCTTTTATTAATTGCCTACGCGAGTATGTTTCCGCGGGAAATATCTCCGCTTATTCCATCTTTAAAAAGTAATTGGTTACATATTCACGTGACGACTGCAGCAGCAGGACAAGCAATTTTAGCAATTAGTTTTATTACGGGCGTTATGTATTTATTGAAAAATGTAGATCAATCAACGAGAAGTAAACGTACATTTTGGTTAGAAACGGTAGTGTTCACACTTGTTTGTACAGTTGGTTTTATTGGAGTGACAACGGTATTTTCTAGTATGAAATATGAAGCGAAGTTTCAATGGATTGATAAAAATGAACAACAACTGGAAATGAAGTACAATCTTCCGGCTTTAGTAGGACCGCACGAAGGAAAGTTATTGACAGAAAATAAATTAGAACCGACAGTTGAAGTTCCAGCGATTGTAAATGCGAAAAAATTAAATACTGTTATTTGGTCAGTGTTAGTTGGGACATTACTTTATATTGTATTAAGACTTGTTTTACGCAAACGAGTATCGGCAGCACTTCAGCCGTTAGTAAAGAATACAAATAGTGATTTACTGGATGAAATCGGATATCGTTCTATTGCAATTGGATTCCCAGTTTTCACATTAGGTGCATTAATTTTCGCCATGATTTGGGCTCAAATAGCGTGGACACGTTTTTGGGGTTGGGATCCAAAAGAGGTTTGGGCGCTTATTACTTGGCTCTTTTATGCGGCGGTATTACATTTACGCTTATCAAAAGGGTGGCACGGAGAGAAGTCAGCGTGGTTAGCGGTAATTGGTTTTGCAATCATTATGTTTAACTTTATTGTAGTAAACTTAATTATCGCGGGTTTACATTCATACGCATAGAGAAATAAAATAGGAGAGTGAATGTCACTTTCCTATTTTATTTTTGTCAATTTTTCTTCTTTTTTGAGAAAAACATGACAAAGTAGCGGTTGGTTTTGTAAAATGATGTCGAGGACATTATATACTGTTCAAAAAAAATACATAGTTTTGGAAAAAAATTGAACAAACTTTATTATTCTTGTGAAGCATAATATGGGAAGTGAAACATTTAGAAGATTGCTTAAATAAACGAGAATAGCGTAACATACTAGTGTAGAAGGGTAGGTGTAAACCGTTGTGGTAAAAGTACGCAACGGGTAGAAATGGAAAATGAATCAAGAATTTTAATTGTAGACGATGAGGATCGTATTCGTCGTTTGTTGAAAATGTATTTAGAAAGAGAACAATACACAATTGAAGAAGCGGACAATGGTGATACAGCTTTAGAAATGGCGTTACAAAATGATTACGATTTAATCCTATTAGATCTTATGATGCCAGGTAAAGATGGTATTGAAGTGTGTAAAGGGGTTCGTGAGAAGAAAGCGACGCCAATTATTATGTTGACAGCGAAGGGTGAAGAAGTAAACCGAGTACAAGGGTTTGAGGTAGGAACTGATGATTATATTGTGAAACCATTTAGCCCACGTGAAGTAGTGCTTCGTGTGAAAGCGGTCTTACGCCGTTCTGTACCAACAACGTTCTTTACACAAGATACAACGACAAAAGATGTTACTGTGTTCCCTCATTTAACAATTGATAATGATGCACACCGTGTTACAGCAGATGGTAATGAAGTAAACTTAACACCGAAAGAGTACGAATTACTATTATTCTTAGCGAAAGCGCCTGATAAGGTATTTGATCGTGAGCAATTGTTAAAAGAAGTATGGCAATATGAATTCTTCGGAGATTTACGTACAGTTGATACGCATGTAAAGCGTTTACGTGAGAAGTTAAGCAAAAAATCACCAGATGCTGCAAAGATGATTGTTACCGTTTGGGGCGTAGGTTACAAGTTTGAGGTTGTGAACGACTGATGCTTTGGAGAAGTGTAGTAGGGAAGTTATGGATGACCATATTACTTCTCGTTTCGTTTGTGCTTGGATTTGTTGCGATTTTACTTTCACAGTTTTTTAGAACATATTATGTTGATATGAGTGAAGCTAGGCTTCAAAAAGTTGCAACAAGTGTTTCAGAGTTAATTGAAGAAGGTGCCGATGTAAAAACGATTGAGAATATCGCGTACAAATTCTCTGATCCACTTTCAAGGATCATTATTGTAGAAGATGGTAAAGAAATATCTTCTTCGCCGAAACAAGAAGGGTTAGTCACTCTTACAATGGATGATTTGAAAGAAGATAAAGAATTAGCGGCTGTTTTTACAGACAAAAAAGAAATTAAGAATAACATTAGAAAAGCCTCTAATAGTAGAAAGAATAAAAACACTGAAAATGATATTATGATTGTCGGAAAACCAGTGCATTCAAAAAATCAAAGTGCAGTGTTCGTATACGAA
The DNA here is from genome assembly GCF_022637375.2 of Bacillus sp. N5-665. Lineage (NCBI taxonomy): Bacteria > Bacillati > Bacillota > Bacilli > Caryophanales > Bacillaceae > Bacillus > Bacillus sp. N5-665. Next base: position 4,094,451 of record NZ_CP093325.1, on the reverse strand, counting down.
TCTTTACAAGTACCGATACAAGGTATGGAGAGAACGACTGATTTTATATTCTTATCAGCAGGGATTGCGATTATATTAACAACGTTCTTTGCATTCTTCTTATCTACTCGAATTACAGCACCACTCCGTAAAATGCGTGAGGTTGCTTTTGAGGTGGCGCGTGGGAAGTTTGATGCGAAAGCTCCTATGGTATCTCAGGACGAGATTGGTGAGCTTGCAACGGCCTTAAATCAAATGGGGAAACAGTTGAAGTTTAATATGAATGCCCTGCAACAAGAAAAAGAACAGTTAGCAAGTATTTTAAGTAGTATGGCAGATGGGGTTATTACGTTAAATCAAGAAGGTGAAGTCGTTGTAATTAATCCGCCGGCTGAACATTTCTTACAAGTTTGGCAAGAGGAAAAAGAAGTAGAGCTAAGTAAAAAACTACCTTCTGAACTTGTTGAACTATTCCATCTCGTTGTAGAAAGTGAACAACAACAAGTGGTTGAAATTAATTTACAAAAAGGGAACTATGTAGTTCTTATGACGCCGCTTTACAACCAAACGAAAATTCGTGGTGCTGTAGCTGTATTACGTGATATGACGGAAGAACGCCGTCTTGAAAAGATGCGTCAAGACTTTATCGCGAACGTATCACATGAACTTCGTACACCGATGGTAATGCTTCAAGGTTATAGTGAAGCGATTTTAGATGATATTGTGCAAACGAAAGAAGAAATTAATGAGTTTGTTCAAATCATTTATGATGAATCTGTTCGTTTAGGTAAACTTGTAAATGAACTATTAGATTTAGCGCGTATGGAAAGTGGTAATGTAGAGTTACATATAGGTGAAGTTGATATTCATCCTTTCGTTGAAAAAATAGGTCGTAAATTCCAAGGGATTGCAAAGGATAAAGAAGTCGCATTAACGGTTGATTTCCAGAATCCAATTGAACAATACCCGTTTGATGCAGATCGCATGGAACAAGTATTGACGAATTTAATTGATAACGCAATTCGTCATACGAATGCAGGCGGACATGTAACGCTTGTAATTGATACGAAAAATAATGGTCTTACTTTTGAAGTACAAGATTCGGGCGCTGGTATTCCAGAAGAAGATATTCCATTTTTATTTGATCGTTTCTACAAAGCTGATAAAGCAAGAACACGTGGAAAAAAAGGTGGAACAGGGCTCGGGCTTGCGATTGCAAAAAATATTGTGCAAGGCCATGATGGTAAAATTGCTGTTTCAAGTGTTGTTGGAGAGGGAACTACATTCTCTGTATATTTACCGAATCGTATAATTTAGATATACGTTTTTAAAGTTGATAATGAATAAAGTTCTACTGTTTTTTATTTTTTTGTAAAATCAATTAAATAAATAACAGTAGAACTTTTTTTTCTATCTTAGTCGAATGAAGAATAGCAAGAGGGGTGTCGTGAAGCGATGAAATTATACACGAAAACAGGAGATAAAGGGACAACAAGTGTAATAGGCGGCAGAGTGGATAAAGATAATATCCGAGTTGAAGCATATGGCACGATAGATGAGGCGAATTCTCATATTGGATATGCAATGACTAAGCTACAAGGCGGATCTTTTGGAGATATTTACAATGAACTTGAAAATATTCAACATGAACTATTTGATTGCGGGGGAGACTTGGCGATAGTAGAGGGGAAAATTCCTTATAAAGTAACGGTTGAAATGGTTGAAAGCTTAGAAAGAAGGATTGATTCGTATATAGAAGAAGCACCGCCGTTAGAGCGTTTTATTTTACCAGGTGGAAGCGAAGCGGCAGCTGCTATTCATATTGCACGTACAGTTGTAAGGCGAGCAGAACGATGTGTAGTGTCCTTGCAAAAAGAAGGGGAAATAAATGAAGTTGTTCTAAAGTATGTAAATAGATTATCTGATTATTTGTTTGCAGTGGCTAGAGTAATAAACGCTCGATTACAAGTAAAAGATGTGGAGTATAATCGCAGTGCAATCGTTTTTCGTGATAAAAACGAGAAGGAAGTGGAGTGATTCACTTTCTTTTTTTGTATACTTTTTTCTGTAATATACCAAAATAAGAGAAGGTATGGTGTTAATTAGAAAACGGAGGATGTATATGAAAGTGTTAAAATGTGGCGTCATGTTATTGACGGTATTGTTTTTATCTCAATTACATGTGTACGCAGAGGGAAATCAATGGACATGGCCTGTTGAAGGGCAGATAAGTGATTATTTTGGGACAAGGCATGGAAAACACTACGGTATAGATATAGCGGCACCGATTGGCACGCCTGTGGCAGCTATTCAAGAAGGTAAGGTAACAAAGGCTTATTATTCAAGTAGTTATGGAAACGTTGTATTTATTAAACATGGAGAATATGAGGCCGTGTATGCGCATTTAAATAAGAGATATGTAGTTCAAGGGGATTATATTTCAAAAGGAGAAATAATTGGAGAAGTAGGAAATACAGGAGAATCGAGAGGTGCACACTTACATTTAGAAGTTCATCAAGGAAGATGGACGATGGCGAAAAAGAATGCGATGAATCCATTGCTTGTTCTAAATGAACAGAGAAATGAAGTTGTTTCCTCATCCTTATATGTCGTCCAAAAAGGGGACACTTTAGTTAGTATTGCACGGAAATTTAGTATGTCAGTTAAGGAAGTTAAAGATAAAAATGGACTGCAGCAAGATTGGATTTATCCAAATCAACAATTATACGTAAAGTAAAAAAAGAGCTAGTTAAACTAGCTCTTTTTTTTACCAAAAAATAAAGACACATATAAATCCAGAAATAGCTAAGTAGCTATATAAGTAAAATACTTTCGTTCTTGTTTTTTCGTTCGTTCGAAATAGTACAATAGTCGGTTCAATTAAACCGATTGTCAAACAAAGTAAACCAAGAAGCATACAACCGATTGAAATGGAGTACAGGGCGATTTGTGGTGCTTGAAATGGAATCATCCATTTTAATAAAAATGCAATAAGTGCAGTGTAGCAAATGCTGCCGATGTATTTATTCAACGGTGCATTAGAACGGAACCCTGGAAGTTTTTTTAAGAAAGAGCGGGAAACAACTTCAGTTTGTAAAGATGTGTGCTCTTCAATTATTTTTTGAGCTTCTTTTCCTTTTTGGAAAAGGGATAATATCCAGTTTCGCTCACCTTGAAAAATAAATTGAGAAGTTGTCAAATAATGATCCACCTTCACTTTATTCCAACTCTTCCATGGGTGACGCTCACACAGTTTTAATTTACTCTCTGTTTTTTTATCATACTGATAAATACTGATGCCATCTTCATCGAAAGCAGCATAGTATGTCTCGCTTGAGAATGTGCCTAAATCAATTGGACAGTAGAAAAGTAATTCTTTTTTTAAGTAAAAGTATTCTTTTCTTAAGTTTTTTTTCATTGCTTCTCGAATAGAGTGTCTCTTTTCTTTTTTCATGACATTTCCTCCATAATCCAGAAAATGTTCTTATCTTAACAATTCAACATCTTATCACTTTTCATTATATATGACTAGGGGATTCGTAGGGGAAATGCCGAATACTAAAAAATCTGGGGTGTATTGTAAAATATAGTGATTGGTTTTAATTATATAAAATTAATAACTTATTTTTAATAAGTTACACTTTTTTTGTTCACAATACGATTATGTTGTTGTATAATAAAGTGGAAAATAGAATATCGGTCTATCTTCGGGGCAGGGTGAAAATCCCGACCGGCGGTGATGAACTATATGTGATTTTGTTCTAAGCCCGCGAGCCGTTAAGGCAGGATTTGGTGTGATTCCAAAGCCGACAGTATAGTCTGGATGGGAGAAGATGGAGGTTCAAGCGTTCAAAAAAGATATGGATTTGAACGTCTGTTTGATGTGCCTTAAATTCTCCCTTTGTGTAAAACACAAAGGGTTTTTTCGTTCTATGAAAAAGTAGGCATAGCAGAACCTTTCCACTTTCCATGAGAAGATCGATGGAAAAGGAGAGAGAAAGATGAAACAAAAAAACAGTGTAGTGCAGATGGTGAGTGTAGCGATGCTAAGTAGTATTGCATATTTACTGATGATGTTGGATTTCCCGTTTCCAGGGCTTCCGCCATTTTTAAAAATTGATTTTAGTGATGTACCAGCTCTAATTGCAGCAATTATTTTCGGGCCAGTTGCAGGGATAATTGTAGAGGCGATAAAGAATATTTTACATTACGGAATTCAAGGGAGTTTAACGGGAGTGCCAGTTGGAGAAATTGCTAACTTTATTGCAGGATGTTTATTTATTGGACCGGCAGCTTTCTTATTTAGAAAGTATCGTACTGTTAAGAGTTTAACGACAGGATTAATGCTAGGGACAATTACAATGGCGCTCATTATGAGTGTATTAAATTACATCATTATATTCCCAGCTTACACTTGGTTTTTAAATTCACCAGCTATGTCTAGCGAGGCTATAAGAACAACGGTTGTAACGGCAATCTTACCATTTAATTTGATTAAAGGAATTGTTGTGACAATTGTATTTGTAGCGTTATTCTCACGCCTGAAAGTATGGGTGTTTGCAAAAATGAAAAATGCATAAAATATAAAATAAAACCATTAGTAGTATGGAACTACTAGTGGTTTTTTATTAAGTAGAATGAAAATAGAAAACAAAAAATATCCCTCATATTAATGAGGGATATTTTTTGAAGTTAATAAAAGACTATTCGAATTTTAAAGAGTCGCCATCAAATGATTCATCAGCAACTTTAATTGAGTCAGTTGGACAACCTTCGAATGCATCCATCATATCTTCAATTAATACATCTGGAATTTCAACGATACCTTGGTTATCGTCTAACGTTACAAATGCAATACCTTCATCATCATAATCATAAATGTCTGGTGCAGCAGCGCCGCAAGCACCACATGCGATACAAGTATCTTTATCAACGATTGTATATTTTGCCATCTTTTTTCCCTCCTGATAATATGTATGTGAAAAGCTCGCCATAAAAATTATAACCTTATTGTAAAACGGTTTTTAAAACTTTTCAACATAAAATTATAATGATAATCCTTATCAATTAGAGTGTCAACTAATTTTTGCATTATGTCATAAGATTTTCAAAATACGTAAATGTTATTTCGTTTGGTACAATATACTATATACAAGTACATAGTGCCGATATGATAAGTTTAATGAGTAACATAGAATGGTGCAATCATACTAAAAAGTAATTAAGCTAGATTGAAAGGTGGAAGCGGTAATGCAACTACAATATACTTTATTGTATTGTTTAAAACAATTGAATGGTGAAAGGACCGTTTCTTCTATTTATTATTTATTAAAAGGAAAACGATCTTCGCAAACGTTACAAGATGGAAATATGTTCCGAATTTCATTTTTGTTTGGAATATATAAATCGTTAAATAGAACAGATTATGATCGTGAAGTTGCAAAGTTGTTGCAAGCAGATTTGATTCGAGAAATACATGAAAATACATATTTGTTAACATCTAAAGGTAAAATGCAGTTACATACATGGGAGGAAGTGTATGCTTTTCCCACGCATTTACATGGTTTACACTATGGTGAATTAGGTGAAACATTTTGGAAACGATTATCATTAATTATTCAAACTATATCTAATTTACAACAGAATAATACGAAGTTTATTCCCATTCAACAAGATACAGAAATAATGATGTGGGTAAAACGTTTTTTAACAGGTATACCATATAGGCGAAGTGAATTGGCTAAAATATTATGGAAAGAAATACATAATCTTTTAGGAAAAGGTGATGTGGTAGAAGCAACGATTGTAACATATAGATTAACAGGATATGAACGTATCGGTTGTACATTGCAGCAATTAGCGGAAATTACGAAACAAGATATATTCCGGGTGTATTTTTTATTTTGGGGTACAATTCACTTCTTTATACAAGAAGTTCACGATAAAGAAAATGAATTTCCGCTATTAGCTGAGATTATCTCTTATCCAAATGAGAGAGCTGAATTATTTAGTTTATCAACGAAAAAAACATATAATTTTTGGAGACAAGGACGCTCTTTAGATGAAATAGCGACAATTAGAAATTTAAAGGTTGCAACGATAGAAGATCATTTTGTTGAAATTGCTTTGCGGGAAAAAGAGTTTTCAATCGAGATGTTTATGGAAAAAGACAAAATAGATAAAGTAACAAAAGTAATTGAGGCATTACAAACACGTAAGTTGCGTGAGTTGAAACAAGCGGTTGGAGAGGGTATCTCTTATTTTGAAGTTCGTCTTGTATTGGCGCGGATGGAGGGTATAAATGAAGCTTGAGGAATATTTATATAGATGGTTTGGATATTCTGAATTTCGTACAGGGCAAAAAGGGGTAATTACAGATTTATTAGAAGGAAAAGATGTTATAGCAATGCTCCCGACTGGAAGAGGGAAGTCTATGTGCTATCAACTTACAGGGCTAATGCAAGAAGGGACCGTGCTTGTTGTATCACCATTATTATCTTTGATGGAAGATCAAGTTACACAATTAAAGTATGTTGTGAAAAACCGAGTAATAGCATTTAATAGTTTTCGGACATTACATGAAAAAAGAGAAGCGATGAAAAAATTAGCTTCATATAAATTTATTTTTGTTTCACCAGAGATGTTGCAGTCGGAAGTGTTAATAAGAGAATTGAAGAAAGTTCATATTTCATTATTTGTTGTAGATGAGGCTCATTGTATTTCACAATGGGGTTATGATTTTAGGCCAGACTATAAAAAACTAAATGTAGTCATTGAAAATATCGGGTCTCCTACGGTGCTAGCATTAACGGCAACAGCGACAAAAGATGTACTCCGAGATATAGCAGAGAGTTTAGATTTGAAGAAAGTGACGCAGCATGTATACTCTATTGATCGTCCAAATATTGCGATGGAAGTACAATTTGTGGAGACGATAGAAGAGAAGAAAGAAGCGCTTTTGGACCAGGTGATGTATTTACAAGGGCCAGGGATTGTATATTGTTCAAGCAGAGCGTGGACAGAACGTTTAACGGAGTATTTAAGAGGAAAAGGCGTGACTGGTGTCGCTTTTTATCATGGTGGTATGGAACATGAAGAGCGTATGTTAATTCAACAGCAGTTTATGAATGACCAGTTGCAGCTTGTAATATGTACAAGTGCTTTTGGTATGGGAGTAAATAAGTCGAATACGAGCTATATTATTCATTTTCATTATCCGACTAATATAGCTTCCTATTTACAAGAAATCGGAAGAGCTGGAAGAGATGGTGAACCGAGTATAGCTATCTTACTATGTAGTCCGTTAGATCACGATTTGCCAATTTCAATAATTGAAGATGAATTGCCAAGTCAGTCGCAAATACAATTTTTATTCTCTTTACTACAAGAAAGAATGTTTCAAACGAAAGAATTACCAATAGAAGAGGTAGAAGAAATTTGTTATAATGCAGCAAGATTTAATGAACAATATTGGCGTTTCATCCGCTATCATCTTGAACAGCTTGGAATCATACAACAGCGAAAATTAAAATTAGAGAGCTTGTCAGATGAAATTATGAACAGATTAATAGCTGAAGTAGAAATAAGGCTACGTAATAAATATAGTGAGCTAGAAAACATGAAATCGTGGATACAAGGGAAAGAATGTAGGCGTGAATATTTGTTACAACAGTTCGGTTATAGAAAAGAGAACGAGTTGAAAAATTGCTGTGACTATTGTGGTATTACAAAAACAGATTATAAAAAAAGACAAGCGCAACAATCGGATTTCGACTATAATTGGGAAACAGAGTTACAAAAGCTTTTCGGTCTAGAAAAGATGGGGGAATGATGAACATTCAAAGGCATAATATTGAAGATATGAGTCCGAAAGAAATAAGGCTGAATCTGTATATCACACAGTTCATTATTATCGGTATCGGTTGTTTACTAGCATATATATTATTCCGAGATATAAAATCGGTGTATAGTCTGTGGAAGTGGGAACCGGTGTCTATACTTATAATAGGTGGCTTGTTGGCGATTGGTATTGTGTTATTAGATTATGTTGCAATGCGAGTATTTCCAGAGTCTTGGTTTGATGATGGTGGTATTAACGATAAGATGTTTCAAGGAATGTCAGTTATGCACCTACTCGTTATTACGTTCATTATCGGCTTTGCAGAAGAATTTTTATTTAGAGGTGTAGTGCAGACGCACTTTGGAATTGTAATAGCGAGTTTAGTATTTGCAGTGTTACATATTCGGTATATAACAAAGCCATTTTTGTTTTGTTTCGTCTGTTTCATTAGTTTTGTCTTTGGTTATGTATTTGAATGGACAGGAAATTTGTTTATAACAATCTTTGCACACTTTCTTGTTGATTTTATAATGGGACTCCAATTAAGAAAATAAATGGAAGGTGGTGGTGAACAACATGAGAAAACGAATTCCTGATTTCGAAGAGGAATTAGAAGTTGAGCGAGTGGAAGAAAAAGAAAGTTTGCCGCCGCGTAGTGAAATTCATAGAAATAAAGAGAAAAAAGAAAAGTTTAAAATGAATCATATTTTCGTCCGAGTTTTAACATTTCTATTCATATTACTACCAATTAGTATCTTATGGTATACAGATAAATATATTCAGGTGAAAAGTGATGGTAATAACGCTGGGAAAAGTGCGTTTGAGGTCATTTTCTTTGATTCAGCTAAATCTGAGTCTGAGGCAACATCTGAGAAAGTAGTAACGCATACGGTAAAAGAAGGAGAAACTTTAGAAAGTATAGCGAAGCAATATTTTTCAGATGAAACTGGGATTGAAGTGATTAAAAAGTATAATGATTTACAAGAAGATGAAGTGAATGTAGGTCAAGAAATAAAAATTCCGATAAAAGATAAGTCCGCAAAGCAGGATAGCTAGTAACATACCTACTATAAAAACGGAGGATTATCTTTATGAGGAAGGGAGTAAAAAATATATGATATGGATTATCTTATTAAGTGCTCTCATATGTATTGGTATTATATTTCTTCTTGTAATGTATACAGAAGCGATGCGTAATACTGTGTTAGAACATACTTTACTTTTTGAAGAATTTCCGAAAAGTTTTCAAAAAGTAAAGGTGTTTTTTATTTCTGATATTCATAGAAGGGTCATTTCAAGTTCATTAATTGAACAAGTAAAAGGAAAAGTAGACCTTGTAATTATTGGCGGTGATTTAGCGGAAAGAGGCGTCCCTTTATCGAAAATTTCTGCAAATATACAAAAGTTAAGAGCGATAGCTCCTGTATATTTTGTGTGGGGAAATAATGATTATGAGATTGAATATCATGAATTAGATGCTTTTTTATTAGAAAATAATGTGAAAGTTTTAGATAATACAAGAGTTGTATTTGAGTCTGAACTAGGAGAAAAAATTTGTTTACTCGGTGTAGATGATGTTGGTTTGAAGCGTGATCGTTTAGATTTAGCGTTGGCTGATTGCAAAGAAGATGGTTTTCGCATATTAATTAGCCATAACCCTGATATAATAAATAAAATGTCTGGAAAAGAACAAATTTCACTTGTGTTAAGTGGACATACACATGGAGGACAGATTCGATTATTCCCATCTAAAAAATATTTAAAAGGTGGCGTATATAAGCATTCAAATATGACTCTTTTTGTTAGTAATGGATATGGAACAACGTTGATTCCACTTCGCTTCCGAGCACCTGCTCAAACACATATTATTACGTTGTGCGGAGGGAAATGATGCCAACTCTAAACGGGAAATATAACATAAAAGCTGTTTCGAATATAATTGGAATTCAGCCGAGTACGCTTCGTGCATGGGAAAGACGATATCAAATTATTGCCCCAAAGCGGAATCATGCGGGGCATCGATTATATACAGAAGAGCATATTCAAATTTTGAAATGGTTAATGGACAAGGTTTCTTCCGGCATGATGATTGGACAAGCAGTTCAATTATTAGAAGGGAATCGTTTGCAGAGTAATGTTCAAAAAGAAATACATTACGATAGAGAAGTTGTTTTAGTGGACGATTTACTGCAAGCTTTGTTAAAATTTGATGAAATTACAACTTCTGCATTGTTAAACGAGGCTTTCAGTATTTATGCAACAGAAAAAGTCATAGCAAGTATTGTTCTTCAAGTGTCAAATAAATTGTTAACGTTAAAAAATAATAATGAAGTTACAATGGTGCAATTCCAATATGTCGTATCATTTTTACAAACTCGTCTAGGAATGGTGTATCATAATGCATCATCATTTTCTTCTATACACAAAGTTGTCGTGTTAGAAAATAATATGTTGAAAGGGTTTGTTTTCTCAACGTATTTACGCTTAAAAGGATATGAGGTGATATATATTAGGTCAAGCTTAGCGGAAGATGGTATTTTGTTAGCTGTTGAGCAAATACAACCTACATATGTAGTAGTCTCTTTTGATGAGGAACGAGAACTTAAGAACGCGATGAAAGACATGAGTTTGTTGCAAGAAAAAAGTGAGAAACTTTCTGTTGGATTTATAGGAGAAATAGGTGCTCGAGATCAGTTGAACATTCAAACATGCCTAATTGGTGATACGAAAGAAGAATGGGATGATTGGTTAAAAATGTTAGAATAGTTGTTCGAAAAGAACCATCTATTTTCTATTTCATATAATAAAAATTATATTCATTGGTTACGTAGGGAGGGTATGAGATGAGGCTGGAACGATTAAATTACAATAAGATAAAAATTTTCTTAACATTTGATGATTTATCTGAACGAGGGTTAACGAAAGAAGATTTGTGGAGAAATGCACCGAAAGTACAGCAATTATTTCGTGATATGATGCAAGAAGCAAATAAGGAACTAGGGTTTGAAGCGGATGGCCCGATTGCAGTTGAAGTATTTTCTCTACAAGCGCAAGGAATGGTCGTAATTGTAACGAAAGAACATCAAGATGTGGATACAGATGATGAGTTCCGTGACGAGTTTATTGAAATGCAAGTGACTCTAGATGAAAGCGAGCATATACTTTATGAGTTTGCTACACTAGATGACGTAATTAACCTGTCGAATCGTTTATATAACCTTGATGTAACTGGCGGAAAACTATATACGTGGGATGGGCGTTTCTATCTTTGGATGGAAGAAGAGGAGCAAGTTCAATTACTGAAGGCAGATTTTATAGCTATTTTAGCGGAATATGGTAATCCGTCTACAGCAACTATTTATCGTCTAATGGAGTATGGTAAAGAATTAATGGCTTCTCAAGCAATTGAACAAATACACAATTACTTTGTGAAAAAACAAAACCTTAGCTAATATAACAAAGCTAAGGTTTTGTTTTTTATTTGGAGAAACCTAAAATGTTGGTCTGAAAATATCAAAACGATTAATGGTATAGCGGGAATCATAAATATTTGGGCGCTCTTTACTATACTTAAAAATATCTTCTTAAGTTGTTATATATAAGTAAAATAAAAAATATTTAAATATTTAAGTATTTTACTTTTCTAAAAGCAATAAAAGGACTATAATGATAGTGAAAACGCTTGCAACAGGAAATAGTTTGTATATATTTGTTAGCGTTTTCTATTGCATTCCAAATTTAACGGTGTATACTAGGCAATGAAGGTTTACTAAACAAGTGAAATTACAGGGGGTTTACTTACTATGGTAGCCGAAAAGGGAACTCAAACAAAAACACAACAACAAAGGGAACAACATTTTGAACTATTGAATTCGACACAAATTGTTATTAGTGAAGCATTAGAAAAATTGGGTTATCCAAACGAAGTATATGAATTATTAAAAGAACCAATTCGTATGATGACAGTGAAAATACCAGTTCGTATGGATGACGGGACTGTTAAAATATTTACAGGATATCGTGCACAACATAATGATGCTGTTGGTCCAACGAAAGGTGGAATTCGCTTCCATCCGAATGTAACAGAAAATGAAGTGAAAGCACTTTCGATCTGGATGAGTTTAAAATGTGGTATTGTTGATTTACCATACGGTGGAGGTAAAGGTGGAATTATCTGTGACCCACGTGAAATGTCATTCCGTGAGTTAGAAAGATTAAGCCGCGGTTATGTACGAGCAATTAGCCAAATCGTAGGACCGACGAAAGATATTCCAGCTCCAGATGTATTCACAAACTCTCAAATCATGGCATGGATGATGGATGAATATAGCCGTATTGATGAATTTAATTCACCAGGATTTATTACAGGTAAGCCACTTGTATTAGGTGGATCACATGGACGTGAAACAGCAACGGCGAAAGGTGTAACAATTTGTATTCGCGAAGCTGCAAAAAAACGCGACATTGATATTAAAGGTGCACGCGTTGTTGTTCAAGGATTCGGTAATGCTGGTAGCTTCTTAGCTAAATTTATGCATGATGCAGGCGCGAAAGTTATTGCGATCTCGGATGCTTACGGTGCATTGCATGATCCAAACGGATTAGATATTGATTATTTATTAGACCGTCGTGATAGCTTCGGTACAGTAACAAAACTATTTAATAATACAATTTCAAACAAAGAATTGTTAGAACTTGATTGCGACATTTTAGTTCCAGCTGCAATTGAGAACCAAATTACAGAAGAAAATGCTAATAATATTAAAGCGAAAATCGTTGTTGAAGCTGCAAATGGTCCAACAACATTAGAAGCAACTAAAATTTTAACAGATCGCGGAATTTTACTTGTTCCAGACGTATTAGCAAGTGCTGGAGGTGTGACAGTATCTTACTTTGAGTGGGTACAAAATAACCAAGGTTACTACTGGACTGAAGAAGAAGTAGAACAACGTTTAGAAAAAGTAATGGTAAGATCATTTGATTCTATTTATGAAACAGCACAAGTTCGTAAAGTGAACATGCGCTTAGCTGCGTATATGGTCGGTGTTCGTAAAATGGCTGAAGCAAGTCGCTTCAGAGGTTGGGTATAATATTATATCGTGAAAAAACGTGATTCCTTTCGAGGGAATCACGTTTTTTTGTTGAAGTATTAGTGTGAGGTGTTGTATATGGAAAATGAAATGATGGAACGAGTAGAACAATTAGAAGAAAAGGTTAAGAGGTTAGAGGGAGAACTCTCAAGAACGATGGAAGCCCGAAAAACAAGTAACGTTCGGATGTTCGGAGAAGGACTACTGTTTTTAATATTTGGCGCAGTTGTAGTAGGGCCGATTATCGCTTTTGTAATCTCAATTCTTACTTGGATTGTTGAAAAATAAAATAAAAACAAAAAAAGAACGCTTGTTCTGCACGAACAAACGTGCTATACTTTCCTTAGATAAACAAAACGGAAATGATTTTAAGGAGAGATAAATGATGAAAATGACAGTAGACCAAAGATTTATGATGCCAGCAGATGTTGTAGAACGAGTGGAAGTATTAAGAAACAAACAAAGTAAGTGCGGCACATTATTACAATCTGTAAATAAATTTTTCGGTTTAGATACGAAAGAAGATTGTGTTTGGTTTTACGGTTTTTATGGAGTTGCTGTAAGTATTTTATTATTTATGGTATTCACATCAAATATTTTCGATTTTCTCTTCGCGTAAGAAATATGCGATAAGGACATTGCTACCGAATACATATATAAAGAAGTAAGGTAATCTTCTGAAGTGGGAGTTGGTAGTAATGGCGATGTTTCCTATAGAGCGTAACTATATTGGGTATGGAAGTTCACGACCGGGAATTCCTCTTTCTAAAGTAAGGTTTATTGTAAGTCATGATACGGGGAACCCTGGTAGCAATGCGATAGGGAATCGGGATTATTTTAATGAAATACAACCGAAAGCTTCGGCACATACATTTATAGATGATAAAACAATATTGGAAATAGTTCCTATAAATGAAGTTGCCTATCACGTTCGATATGGTGTGCCGACAGATAATGACTTATATGGTTATGATGCTAATAAGGCTGCCATTGGAGTGGAACTTTGTTATGGCGGTGATGTTAACTTTTGGGAAGCATATACCCGTTTTACGTGGTATCATGCGTATTTATGTCAAAACTTCGGCTTGAATCCGAAGAAAGATATCGTATCACATAAAACACTTGACCCAGCTAGAAAGATTGATCCTGAAAATGTATTAGGGAAACAAGGTATTAAATTTCAGCAGTTTTTAGCAGATGTCTATCGGATGTACGTTTCGTTTAGATGACAAATATATGAAAAATGAATACAATAAAGATAGGTGCCTACTGCTGTAAGTAGGTTTTTTCTTGTTTTTATAAATAGCGTATTGGTAAAAGACTAGGAGTGAGCTGAGTATGCAGAAAGAAACAGCTATCATAATTGGAGGCGGTCCGTGCGGATTAGCAGCAGCAATTTCGTTGCAAAAGGTAGGGATAAATCCGTTAGTAATTGAAAAAGGAAACATTGTAAATGCGATTTATAATTATCCAACTCATCAAACATTTTTCTCTTCTAGTGAAAAATTAGAAATTGGTGATGTAGCTTTTATTACAGAAAATCGTAAGCCAGTTCGAAATCAAGCGCTTGCGTATTATCGGGAAGTAGTAAAACGTAAATCTGTACGTGTAAATGCTTTTGAGCGAGTGGAGAAAGTACAAAAAGATGGAGAAGTTTTTCATGTTGAGACAACAAAGGGTGACGGAAGTACAGAAATATATATAGCGAAATATGTTGTTGTAGCAACTGGATATTATGACAATCCAAATTATATGAATGTTCCCGGCGAGGAACTGAAGAAAGTAGCTCACTATTTTAAAGAGGGACATCCTTATTTTGATCGAGATGTAGTAGTTATAGGTGGGAAAAACTCGAGTATAGATGCTGCGTTAGAACTTGTTAAAACCGGTGCACGTGTAACGGTTTTATATCGTGGAAGTGAGTATTCACCAAGCATTAAGCCGTGGATTTTGCCGGAGTTTGAGGCGTTAGTACGAAGTGGCACAATTCAAATGCATTTCAGGGCTCACGTGAAAGAAATTACTGAACATACATTAACGTTTACAGTCGATGATGAGGCATATACAATCCAAAATGATTTTGTATTTGCGATGACTGGTTACCATCCTGATCATAGTTTCTTAACGAAGATGGGTGTTCGGATTGATGAAGAAACAGGACGTCCGATTTATGCAGAGGATACAATGGAAACGAACGCTGAACATATTTTCATTGCAGGTGTAATTGCTGCTGGAAATAATGCGAATGAAATATTTATTGAGAACGGTCGATTTCATGGGGATGCGATTGCGCAAACCATTGCGTCAAGGGAAATATAAAAAGAAGCTGTCGAAATAAACTTCGACAGCTTCTTTTTAATTGTGCATAAACATATTTTGGATTGTTTCATGAGAATTTGTATTCTCTAATGCAACTAATAATTTAATACGTGCTTTTTGAGCGTTTAAACCGTATGTGAAGACAATACCCATATCTTTTAATTGTTTGCCGCCACCTTCATATGAATATACATCTTGCACGATGCCGTTGAAACAGCGAGAAACTAATACGACAGGAATTCCTTTGTTGATTAATCGTTCTAGACTAGGAAGTGTTCTTGGAGGTAAATTACCTTGTCCAAGTGCTTCAATAACAATCCCGTCTACTGGAAGGTTTTCAATTGCTGCTAACAATGTATCGTCCATACCAGCGTATGCTTTTAGAACGACTACGTTTTTAGAAACCTTATTTACTGAATATGTTTCATGATGTACTAAAGCGTGATGGAATACAACGCCCCGCTTTGTTACCATACCAATTGGTCCATACTGTGGACTCTGGAATGTTGCCACGTTACTTGTATGTGTTTTCGTTACATTTGTAGCGCAATGAATTTCGTCGTTTAATACGACTAGAACACCTTTTTCAGCAGCTTCACTACAGCTAGCTACTTTTACAGCCGATAAGAAGTTATATAGACCATCAGCACCTAATTCATTACTAGAACGCATTGCACCTGTTACAACGATTGGAATAGTTGCGTGCACTGTTAAATCTAAGAAATAGGCTGTTTCTTCTAATGTATCCGTACCATGCGTAATGACTACGCCATGAATGTTGTCTTGTTTTACTCTTTCATCAATGATGACTTGTAATTGTAACATCTCGCTCGGTGTCATATGAGGAGATGGTAGATGGAACACATCTTCAACGATTAAATCAACATCGCCTTCTAAATCAGGAATAAATTTTAAAAGAGGATTTTTTTCACCTGGTTGTACGACCCCAGTTTCTTTATCTTCCTCCATTGCAATTGTTCCACCTGTGTGTAAAACTAGGATTCTTTTCAATGTTTATACCCCTTTCAAGTTGAAAAATACATTTAGAACATAACATGTTTTGAGTAAATTCGACAATGGAAATGTATAAAAGTATGCCTCGAAAATGACAATAAAGTTAGCTGCTATATATACGATGTATAAAATCACGAAACGAAATGTGTAAATATAGGATAGGAGGGAGCAATTACATTGAAAAAGATGGAGAAAATTTTTATTCGTATATTAATAATACAATTCATTTGTCTTTCTGTTGTGCAATTGTTATTTATACATAAGTCATCAGTGAAATATTTATCTAAAATTGTTTATTATGAAGGTGTCATGGTAAAAAACAAAGCAGAAATCTTACAGGTGAATAGGTAGTTTTCATTTTCTTCTATGAAGGATTATGCTACAATAATTGAGGATTTAATGACGTGAAGCAAATGAGAAGAAGCAGGAGAATACCTGCTTTTCGTTTTGTTTTATAAGTGAAAAAATGAGGTGTTACAATGGATAAACGAATTTCAATTGCTATAGATGGTCCAGCAGCTGCTGGAAAAAGTACGGTTGCAAAAGTTGTGGCAAAGAAACTTTCTTACGTTTATATTGATACAGGCGCAATGTACCGCACGATTACATATGCAGCCCTTGAACGAAAAGTGGACATTGAAAATGAAGAGAAGTTAATGGAAGTTGTAAAGAATGTAAATATTGAGTTTCAGCAAGGAGAAAATACACAACTTGTATTTTTAAATGGACAAGATGTTTCTGAAGTAATTCGTACACCTGAGGTGACGAATCGAGTATCTATTGTGGCGAAACATCGCCTTGTTCGTGAAGAAATGGTACGTCGTCAACAAGAGTTAGCGGAAAAAGGCGGCGTTGTAATGGATGGCCGTGATATTGGTACACATGTGTTACCAGATGCTGAAGTGAAGATCTTTATG
The DNA here is from genome assembly GCF_022637375.2 of Bacillus sp. N5-665. Taxonomy (NCBI): domain Bacteria; kingdom Bacillati; phylum Bacillota; class Bacilli; order Caryophanales; family Bacillaceae; genus Bacillus; species Bacillus sp. N5-665. Next base: position 4,077,292 of record NZ_CP093325.1, on the reverse strand, counting down.
CTTGCTTCTGTTGAAGAAAGAGCAGAAAGAAGACATTTAGAAAATATAAATAAAGGTTTCGATTCTAATTTAGAGCAGTTAAAAAAAGAAATTGCTCAGCGTGATAAATTAGATTCAGAACGCGAAGTTTCTCCTCTAAAGAAAGCTGATGATGCATTGGAATTAGATACAACTTCTTTATCAATTGAAGAAGTTGTCCAAAAAATTATGAGTATTGTTTCAGGAGTGTTTGCGAAATAAAGAAAGGGGATAACCTCTTTCTTTTTTTGTTTATATAGAAATGTAAAGGATGCGTGAATTGTGAGTCTCTTTCCTTGACAAATGATCGGATTTGTAAGAAGTTAGTAAAAGAAGGATAAAACTTTCAGAATATATTCGCTATTATATTTCAAAACATACTTTCTTCAAGATGATTTTGCTGTATACTATTTATATAGGTTTAATATATTTTTTAGTGAAATGTATGAAAACTGAGTATGTGATGATAAATTCTTAAACATGCAAATGAAAACATATGTTTTCATTTCGTATATACATAAAAATGCTTTGTCAATTCTGTAGGGAGGTATTTCCATGGTAGAGAAAATGAATGAAGAAGTTATGGATTCAAAAGAATTACAAGTTGGTGACGTTGTTACAGGTTCTGTAACGAAAGTTGAAGAGAAACAAGTGCTTGTAAATGTTGGATACAAAACAGATGGCGTAATTCCAATTAGTGAATTAGCTAACGTTCATATTGAAAAAGCAAGCGATGTTGTAGAATTAGATCAAATACTAGAATTGAAAATTATTAAATTAGAAGAAGATGATCTTGTCTTATCTAAACGTGCTGTTGATGCAGAAAAAGCATGGGTAGAATTACAAGAGAAATTTACTTCTGGTCATGTGTTTGATGTTACTGTAAAAGATATCGTGAATGGTGGATTAGTTGTGGACCTTGGTGTTCGTGGTTTTATCCCAGCTTCACTTGTAGAAGTACATTATGTAGAAGATTTTACTGACTATAAAGGCAAAACATTAGCCGTGAAAATTGTTGAATTAGACCGCGAAAAAAATCGTGTAATCCTTTCGCATAAAGCAGTAGTAGAATTAGAACTAGATTCTAAGAAAAAAGAAGCGATTTCTTCATTAAAAGAAGGAGACGTTGTTGAAGGAACAGTGCAACGATTAACGGATTTTGGTGCTTTCGTTAACGTTGGTGGTGTGGACGGTTTAGTTCATATTTCACAAATTTCACACGAACGTGTAGAGCAACCTTCTGAAGTATTAGAGCAAGGTCAAAAGGTAAAGGTAAAGGTATTATCTGTTGATGCTGATACACAACGTATTTCTTTATCAATTAAAGCAGCTCAGCCAGGACCTTGGGAGAATGTTGCTGGCGAAATAAAAGCTGGAGATATTCGTGAGGGAGTAGTAAAACGTCTTGTTACATTCGGTGCATTCGTTGAAATTTTACCTGGCGTTGAAGGTCTTGTGCATGTATCTCAAATTGCAAATCGTCACGTGAAAAATCCAAATGAAGTATTGGAAATGGGACAAGAAGTAAAAGTGAAAGTGCTTGAAGTCCATGTTGCAGAGAAACGTATTTCTTTAAGTATAAAAGAAACGCTTGAGGAAAATAATGTAATTGAGGATTACAGTCAGTATGAACCAAATGCTGATTCTGCTACTTTCCAATTAAGTGATATTATTGGTGAACAACTGAAAAAATTAAAGAAATAAAGAGGGGTACAAGTGGTAAGGGCAAAACGTAAATTAGATCATATTGAATACGCTCTTTCTACTGGTCAGTCTCGTACGCATGGCTTTCATGATATTGATTTTGTGCATCAAGGATTGCCAAATTCAAGTTATGACACAATAACATGTGAAACAAAAATCGGCGAACTTTCACTAAGTTCGCCGATTTTTATCAATGCGATGACTGGTGGTGGGGGAGAGAGAACGTTACATATTAATGAGCAATTAGCATATGTAGCGAAACATCATAATCTTGCTATGGCTGTAGGGTCGCAAATGGCGGCGTTAAAAGATGAAAGTGAGGCAGCTTCTTATAAGATTATCAGAAAGGTAAACCCGAATGGTGTTTTCTTTGCTAATTTAGGTAGTGAGGCAACTATCGAAAAAGCAGAGCGTGCCGTTGATATGATTGAAGCGAATGCATTGCAAATTCATTTAAACGTCATACAAGAGTTAACGATGCCAGAAGGAGACCGTGACTTTACTGGTGTACTTCAGCGCATTGAGAAAATTGTATTAAATAGTAAAGTTCCTGTCATTGTGAAAGAAGTTGGATTTGGGATGAGTAAGGAAACCGTACAACAGTTAGCGAGCATAGGTGTAACGGCAATTGATATTGGTGGACAAGGTGGTACAAATTTTGCTGCTGTTGAAAATGAAAGAAGACAGCGAATGCTTTCTTATTTTAATAACTGGGGCATACAAACAGCAACCTCGATTATTGAAGCAACCTCTACAAATAATAACCTCTCTTTTATTGCATCTGGGGGTATACAAACAGCGCTTGATGTAGCGAAAGCAATCGCATTAGGGGCGAATACAACTGCGTTTGCTGGATATTTTTTACGTATTTTAATGCAAGATGGTATCGAGAAGTTAGTGGATGAAATTGATCTTTTACATACAGATTTGAAATTTATTATGACAGCTCTTGGTGCAAAGACGATAGAAGAGTTACAGGCTGTACCTCTTGTTGTAAAGGGCGAAACGTATCATTGGTTAACGCAGCGTGGTATTGATACGACGCATTATAGTAGAAGATAAAAAATCAACCGTTTGGTTGATTTTTTTGTTTTTTGTTCGTTTTAGTAATATAAGGTGAGGAATGGAATTAATATTCTATCAAAATAAAATTATTCCTATATAAACACTATCTTGTGCAAGTTGCGACTGAAAAAGAGGCTGGAAAATGTAGATAGTTTGCTACTGAATTATTGGGGAGGGTTTAATTTCGCAAAGGAAAAAATAGGTGGAGATAAAAATAAACCATAGAAAAATTCGGATGTTAAATGTTATTTTGATATAAGTAAAAATCATTAAAATAATTATGTAAAAGACGGTTTCGTACAATATCGAAACCGTCTTTTTGTGTTCATTAGTGCTGATTTTGTTTTCGGGCTTGCTCTGGTGTATCCAGTCCAGTTGCACCCGGATATTGTAGTGATTGGTCACGATCAGATTCAACGCGTCGTGATTCTCTTAGTTTTCGTTCTTGACGATCTTTACCCATAATGAATAGCACCTCCTTATTAAAAGTGTTGCTGTTATATGAAAAAACTATGCGCGAAGAAAGTGGATTAATTTTCATAAAAAGTTCCCATAATGGAAAACATAGGAGGTGAAATGATGGAAGGGAGTACTTTTTATTTTTTAGCTTGGATAGGGTGGATCGTTGTAACTTTTTTTATGAAAAAGGACTCTATGCGCTGGAAGATAAGCGTTTGTATATTGATTTTTATTATTTGCTCTCCGTTACATGTAACGATTGCTTCATTCACGGTATCAGTAAATGCACTTTTGCTTTGTATTGTTGCTTTTATAGGAATCGCACTATATTCTATTTGGAAAAAATTATATAGCTTACTTTCGGCACTTATTATTGCAATGTTATATACAAGTTTTCATTTGTTAGAAGTATATGATCCGATTTGGATTGTGGTGGACAGGTTGTTTTTGTTAAGTGGTGCTCTTGTGTATGCATCGGTTTTATTGCATGAGGATCGCATATTGCGATTATGTTCTCTTTATATAGGAATGTTACAGGGGGAATTGTTAGTGACACTTATTTTTCGAAAACTACATTTCCCTTATGATTACGGAAGTTTAGCGTTTTTTGATATCGTCGCCGTTGCTACATTTTTCATGGCAATTTTGTTTTGGATTGCAAAAGCATCAGTATACATGGAACAGTTCAAGAGGAAAGCACGTAAAAGAAAGGCGAGGGTAATACATGATTGAATATACACCGGCCATTTTATGCGGAGTAATAGCGGGGACAGTAACGAGAGTGCTAATGCTCCGGACAGATACGCGTCAATATCCGACGAGGCTCCACGGAAAAATTATTCACGTTGCGATGGGGTTAATTGCAGCGGCTTTAGGAGCGATTGCGATTCCGTCAATTTTGAAAAAAGATTTTTCTGCTATTACATTTCTTACATTAGCAGCAACACAGTTTCGTGATGTGCGTAATATGGAAAGAAATACCCTTCAACAATTAGATGGATATGAGCTCGTACCGCGTGGAAATACATATATTGAAGGGATTGCGTTAGTTTTTGAAAGTCGAAACTATTTGGCGATGTTAACGTCGTTTGCAACGACGTTTGCGTATATAGGATTCCATTCGTGGATTGCTGGAGTAATTATGGCTATAATCGCATTTATTATCGCGAAAAAATTAATGTCTGGCAGAAGGTTACATGATCTTGTTGATATCGAGCATGTTCCACTTCGTTTTGAAGGAGCGGGGCTGTATATTGATAACATTTACATTATGAATATTGGATTGCCAGCAAGGCAAGAGGAAATTATGAAATATGGAATGGGCTTTATTTTAAGGCCGAAAACAATTGATGCGATGGTGACAATCTCAAACTTAGGACAACGACAAGCTATTTTACATGATGTTTCTGTTGCCTTAGGGATTTATAGAGATTCTGGTACGCCAGCGCTTGTGCCGTTGGCAAAGCGTGATTTAGAAGATGGTAGGGTTGGGATTTTTGTCTTGCCACAAGATCAAGATGCAGAGAAAGCGATAGGTGTCATAGGGAATGTGCCGACGTTAGAAAGTGCTGTTCATATGTCATCGGAAGCCCCGAAAGGAAGGGGAGATAAAAGATGATGTTAGAAAGTGTGATTCTCGCGGTTATTACAACAACGCCGGAGAAATTTGCTGGTGGTGCCCCTTTGTTTACTTGTGAATCGACAGATGAGTTAGAATTTGTTGCAAATAATTTAGAGGCAATTTTAGATGGTATTGCGCATCGCTTACAAGAGAATGTATATATTATTGTGAAACATTAGTAACGTGTGGTATAATGTGAGGTGTTTTGATACGCTGAGAAATATTCTGGAATGCAAATCCCTTCTTGCACAAAGAAGGGTTTTTTACATAATAAACAGAAGCAAGTTGAAAGGATGAAAGTATATGCCGAAACCAGTAATAGCAATAGTAGGCCGCCCGAACGTAGGAAAATCTACTATTTTCAATAGAATTGTTGGAGAAAGAGTTTCAATCGTAGAAGATATACCAGGTATAACACGAGACCGTATTTATAGTGCGGGAGAATGGTTAAATCATGAATTTAACATTATTGATACAGGTGGAATTGATATTGGAGACGAGCCGTTCTTGACACAAATTCGTCAACAAGCGGAAGTAGCGATTGATGAAGCAGATGTTATCATTTTTATGACGAATGGTCGCGATGGTGTAACTGCAGCAGATGAAGAAGTTGCTAAAATTTTATATCGTTCTAAAAAACCAATTGTACTTGCGGTAAATAAGGTTGATAATCCAGAAATGCGTAGTGATATTTATGATTTTTATGCATTAGGATTTGGCGAGCCATTCCCGATTTCAGGTACACACGGTTTAGGGCTTGGTGATTTGTTAGATGAAGCTGCAAATCATTTTCCAAAGATTGAAGAAGAAGCGTATGATGATGAAACAATCCGTTTCTCTTTAATTGGACGTCCAAATGTAGGGAAATCATCACTTGTAAATGCACTTCTTGGTCAAGAACGTGTAATTGTAAGTAATATAGCGGGAACGACACGTGATGCTGTTGATACACCATATAGTAAAGATGGTCAAGATTATGTAATCATCGATACAGCTGGTATGCGTAAAAAAGGGAAAGTATACGAAAGCACAGAAAAGTATAGTGTACTTCGTGCGCTTAGAGCGATTGAACGTTCTGACGTTGTTTTAGTCGTTTTAGACGGAGAAGAAGGAATTATTGAACAGGATAAAAAAATTGCTGGATATGCTCATGATTCAGGACGTGCTGTTATTATCGTCGTAAACAAATGGGATGCAGTGAAAAAAGATGAAAAAACAATGAAAGCATTTGAAGAAAACATCCGTGCTCATTTCCAATTTTTAGAGTACGCACCGATTGTATTCTTATCTGCGAAAACGAAAAAACGTACACAAACATTATTACCAGTTATTAATGAAGTAAATGAAAGCCATAGTATCCGTATTCAAACGAACGTATTAAATGATGTAATTATGGATGCGGTAGCGATGAATCCAACACCAACTCATAATGGTAGCCGTCTGAAAATCTTCTATGCGACACAGGTTGCGGTAAAACCACCAACATTTGTTATATTTGTAAACGATACAGAATTAATGCACTTTTCATATGAGCGCTTCTTAAAGAATCGTTTACGTGAAGCGTTCGGTTTTGTAGGAACGCCGATTCACATTATCGCTAGAGCAAGAGACTAATGGAGAGGATGTGATTTTATGACAAAAATCACAGTAGTTGGAGCAGGTAGCTGGGGAACAGCGTTAGCGATGGTATTAGCTGACAATGGACATGATGTACGTATTTGGGGAAATCGTTCTGAACTTATGGATGAGATTAATACAAAACATGAGAATAGTCGATACCTTCCAGGAATTACATTGCCAAGCACAATCGCAGCCTACTCTTCTTTAGAAGAAGCATTAGTAGATGTAAATGTAGTACTTCTTGTAGTACCAACGAAAGCGTATAGAGAGGTATTACAAGATATGAAGAAATATGTAGCGGGTCCGACTACTTGGATTCATGCAAGTAAAGGGATTGAACCTGGTACGTCAAAACGTATTTCGGAAGTGATTGAGGAAGAAATTCCAGAGGGCTTGATTAAAGACGTTGTTGTACTGTCTGGACCGAGTCATGCTGAAGAAGTCGGTTTACGTCAAGAGACGACGGTTACGTCTGCAGCAAAGCGTATGGAAGCTGCTGAGGAAGTACAAGATTTGTTTATGAATAGTTACTTCCGTGTATACACAAATCCGGATATTGTTGGGGTTGAGCTTGGTGGTGCGTTAAAAAATATTATCGCATTAGCTGCTGGGATAACTGATGGACTTGGATTAGGTGATAATGCGAAAGCGGCATTAATGACACGTGGTTTAACGGAGATTGCTCGTTTAGGAAGAAAAATGGGCGGAAATCCGTTAACGTTTGCTGGTCTAACTGGTATGGGAGACTTAATTGTAACTTGTACAAGTGTTCATAGCCGAAATTGGCGCGCTGGAAATATGCTTGGAAAAGGACACTCTTTAGAAGAGGTGTTAGAAAGCATGGGTATGGTTGTAGAAGGTGTAAGAACAACGAAAGCTGCTCACGAATTAGCAGAGAAAATGGAAGTTGAAATGCCGATTACAGCTGCTTTATATGACGTGCTGTTCAATGGGAATAATGTGAAAGATGCAGTAGGCTCATTAATGGGACGTGTTCGAAAACATGAAGTGGAAGCTATACCTGACTTACTTTAAAGAAAAGCGACAGAAGTACATTTGTACTTCTGTCGCTTTTTATTTTTATGGGTCTTTTCACCATTTTTTTAATTTTGCATAGGATGAAGAGTAACTTGAGGAGAGGGTGAAAAGAATGGATAATAACATTTTTAATAACATTGAAAAAGAAGCGAAAGTGAATAAAGAAGATATTTTTAAATTAGCATCATCTGTACAGAATGCGAATTTACGTGATGAGACTGTGCTTCGTCAATTGATTCATCAAGTGGCTCTTATGGCAGGACGTGAAGTGCCGAAAGAACAAGAGGATCAAATTGTAAAAGCGATCATTAACAATAATATGCCCGCTGATTTTGGCTCGTTAAGCAAAATGTTTAAAAAATAAAATATAAGAAACAAAGAGTTTGTAGATTGCATATGATAGCCATGAAAGTATGGGAATAGAGCTGTTTTGGGCATATTTGGTCAACCGAAGCGAGAGATACACTCGCTTCGGTTTTATTTTTATTTAGATTAGTGGAAGATGCGAAAAAAACCTGTTGATTAAAGTTATATATTCGTAATTTGTAGTAAAATGTTCTTTTTGTATTTGTTTAAAGATTTTAATTTGTTAAAATAGTATAAAAATAGATTAATAAAAAGGGGTGTGTATATGTCAGAAGGGCTCATAAAAATGTGGTTTGCTTTAGGAGCAATTGGATTTATGTTTTTTGCAGTAAGTTTTATTTTACTAAGTAGATACAAAATAAAGAATAAATTTTTGAAAGGGATTACAGCGTTAGTAGCGTACACCCTTATGATTGTGTCAGGAATTGTTATTTTTCTTGTTGTATTTAGTGGACCTGTACAGCAGTAAATGGAATGGTCTCGAAAATGCTACATACGGAGCAAGTTATATTAGTATGAAAAGGTGATTGCTAGTGAAAAAAGTCCATATTATTTTAATATTTTGTTGTATGAGCCTTTTAACAGGATGTCTGTATCCGAAAGAAAATATGAAACAAAATGCCGTTCCTTATGAAGATCAGGTACAGGTTGTTCAAAAAGCTGTAGTGACATTTAAGGAGCAAAATGAGGGGATATTGCCAATTAAGACGCGGGATATGAGTACGCCTATTTATCAAAAGTATCCAATCGATTTTCAAAAGATTGCTCCGCGTTACATACAAGAAGCGCCAGGAAATGCGTATGAAAGCGGAGGAGTATACCAATACGTATTAATAGACGTTGAAACAAACCCGACAGTAAAGTTAATTGATGTTAGGATGGCTGAACAAATTCAGGAATTATCATTAAAGCTTAGGATGTATCGGGATGAACATCAATATCCGCCTTTTAAAAAGGTAATTTCAGATGGTGTGTATGAATTAGATTTCAAAAAATTAGGATATAAAGATGTGCCGCAAGTGACAAGTCCGTATTCTGGTAAAGGGCTTCCTTTTGTAATCAATGAAAAGGGAGAAATTTATGTTGATTATCGAATCGACTTATATGAAGCGTTGAAAAAAAATGAAGGGCAATTTAAGGAGGGGGAAGATATTCGGAATATACTTTCGAAAGATTCTCCATTTGTACCTGCGTATTCTTTACCGTATACGGTAAAGAATGGAGAACCAATTTTTTTAAAATCATAAGTCATGAACCTTTCTTTTAGTGAATAAGTTCTAGAAGAAAGGTTTTTTATGTTACACAACTTGCGATGCAAACAAAAGGTATTTTTTAATAGTCATATGAAATTGGACAAAATTATATGATATATTGTCCGAACTTCTAGAATACCATTATATTATATCAGATATTATAGGCAACGTTAGAGAAGGTATTAGTTGACTATAAATGTGGAATTATTCCCAAAAATATTGAGGGAGGGAATCACTTGGAAAAGGTAGATATTTTTAAAGATATTGCGGAACGCACAGGCGGTGATATTTATTTTGGAGTTGTAGGAGCTGTTCGAACAGGGAAATCAACATTCATTAAAAAATTTATGGAACTTGTAGTTATTCCTAATATTGAGAATGAGTCTGACCGTCAAAGGGCGCAGGATGAACTGCCTCAAAGTGCTGCTGGTCGTACAATCATGACGACGGAACCGAAGTTTGTTCCAAACCAAGCGGTTTCTATCGAAGTAGATGAAGGTCTTGAAGTGAATATTCGATTGGTAGATTGCGTTGGATATACGGTTCCAGGAGCAAAAGGCTATGAAGATGAGAATGGCCCGCGCATGATTAATACTCCTTGGTATGAAGAACCTATTCCATTCCATGAAGCTGCAGAAATCGGAACACGTAAAGTAATTCAAGAACATTCCACAATTGGTGTTGTAATTACAACAGATGGAACGATTGGTGAAATTCCAAGAAGAGATTATATAGAAGCAGAAGAACGCGTAGTAAATGAGTTAAAAGAAGTCGGAAAACCTTTCATTATGATCATCAACACTGTACAGCCGTATCATCCAGATACAGAGCAATTGCGCCAAAGTTTATCTGAAGAATATGATATCCCAGTCATTGCGATGAGTGTAGAAAGTTTAAGGGAAACAGATGTGTACAATGTGCTTCGAGAGGCTTTATTTGAGTTCCCGGTTTTAGAAGTGAATGTTAACCTTCCGAGCTGGGTGATGGTGTTAAATGAAGGGCATTGGTTACGCCAAAGTTATCAAGAAGCTGTTCAAGAGACTGTGAAGGATATAAAACGTCTTCGTGATGTGGACCGTGTCGTTTGGCAGTTTAGTCAGTATGAATTTATTGATCGAGCGAGCCTAGCTGGCATTGATATGGGGCAAGGTGTAGCAGAGATTGATTTATATGCACCAGATGAATTATATGATCAAATTTTAAAAGAAGTAGTAGGAGTAGAAATTCGAGGGAAAGATCATTTATTAAAGCTTATGCTCGATTTATCTCATGCGAAAATAGAATACGATCAAGTGGCGGATGCCCTGCGTATGGTAAAGCAAACCGGATATGGTGTAGCAGCGCCTGCGTTAGCTGACATGAGCTTAGATGAGCCAGAAATTATTCGTCACGGTTCAAGGTTTGGTGTGAAATTAAAAGCTGTAGCTCCGTCTATTCATATGATTAAAGTAGATGTGGAGTCAACGTTTGAGCCAATCATTGGTACTGAAAAGCAAAGTGAAGAATTAGTTCGTTATTTAATGCAGGATTTTGAAGATGACCCATTATCAATTTGGAATTCTGATATATTCGGACGTTCACTTAGCTCTATTGTTCGAGAAGGCATTCAAGCGAAACTATCTTTAATGCCAGAAAATGCGAGATATAAATTAAAAGAAACGCTAGAAAGAATTATTAATGAAGGATCTGGCGGATTAATTGCGATTATATTATAAGAAAAAAATCCCTCTCATCGTAGAGGGATTTTTTTGATTTTCGCGTATAGAATAGCAAAATAAACAGTCATTATCTAATATATTGTTGTAAATTGTCAAGTTTCATCAGATTTTCACATTTTAAGAGTAACAATTTCCTTAAAAATATTGAATTATAAAGGAGAATCGTATAATATAGGCGTTGATAATGATTTATCTACATCTTTGTAGTATAGAATTTGTAAAAATTGCCTACAAATGAAAGTAAGACTCATTTTATGATCATTATACAGTCTTATCTTTGGGAGGAGGTGAATGGCATGAACAAGACAGATTTAATCAATGCTGTTGCAGAAGCAAGTTCCCTTTCTAAAAAGGACGCAACAAAAGCAGTAGACGCTGTTTTTGATTCTATCTTAGAAGCTTTAAAACAAGGTGATAAAGTACAACTGATCGGATTCGGTAACTTCGAAGTTCGTGAGCGTGCGGCTCGTAAAGGTCGTAACCCACAAACAGGTGAGGAGATTGAAATCGCTGCAAGTAAAGTACCTGCATTCAAACCTGGTAAAGCGTTAAAAGATGCGGTTAAATAATCCTTACATATTAACAGGGAAGAAGAGTTTCCTTTTTGGGAACTCTTCTTTTTGCTTTTAAAAACATAAATATGCTAGAATGTGTTCGTATCACTTTTAGGTTTTCGGGAGGGCTAGCGGATGGCAAAAGTTAATTTAGAACAAATTGAACATGCAGTACGCCTTATTTTAGAGGCAATCGGAGATGACCCAAATCGTGAGGGAGTACTTGATACACCAAAGCGTGTGGCAAAAATGTACGCAGAAGTGTTCGCGGGTATGCATGAAGATCCGAAAGAACATTTGCATAAAGTGTTCGGAGAAGATCACGAGGAGCTTGTACTAGTAAAAGATATACCGTTTTATTCGATGTGTGAGCATCATTTAGTTCCATTCTATGGAGTTGCTCACGTTGCATATATTCCGCAAGGCGGAAAAGTGACAGGGTTAAGTAAATTAGCTCGAACTGTAGATACAATTGCACGTCGTCCACAACTGCAAGAACGTATTACATCAACAGTAGCGAACTCTATTATGGAAGTACTAGAGCCGCATGGTGTAATGGTAGTAGTAGAAGCGGAACATATGTGCATGACGATGCGTGGTGTGAAAAAGCCGGGCGCGAAAACTGTAACAACAGCAGTACGTGGTGTGTTAGAAAATGATGCAGCAGCACGTAGTGAAATTTTATCTTTTATTAAAACAAAGTAAAGAAAAGTAGGAAACTGCTTTTCTTTTTTTTTTATGTAAATAAATGATATAGTTTTAGCAAGGCAGAGTGAGAATAGAAAGACTACTAAAAAGAATGGAAGATGTTATTTAGTTCGGTGGAAGTTTGGAAAGAGTAGCCAAGTTTTGGTTATAGAAAATAGAATGTATGTGTTATAATAAGTTTTATGAATTAGAAAACAAGGGTGATTTTTGTGTGTGACATCTACGGAGGGTATGCGGGTATAAGAGAGAAATTGATGGAGAAATTACGCCATCCTTATTTTATAAACTATATTGAAGAACCATTTATTGATGAAGAAAAAATAGCATTGTTATATGGTGCTTTAAAAAGTGAAAATTTACATATAGAACAAATTGAGCATTATGTAGTAACGATTATGCTTGTGCAAATTGCGCTTGATACACATGAAAGAGTATCAAATAAAGCAGGGGAAGAAGCGGTTGAATCGCATAAACGTCGCCAGTTAACAGTACTTGCTGGTGATTACTATAGTGGGTTATATTATTACTTATTGTCTATGAATCGTGATATTGTTTTAATTCGCGCGCTTGCTGAAGGAATTAAAGAAATTAATGAACACAAAATAATGTTATATCAAAAAGCGCATGAAACGATGGATGACATAATGGAAAGTGTAGTAACGATTGAGTCTGCACTCTTGCAAAAAACATGTGATCATTTTCATGTATCGCATTGGAAGCCATTTATAACGTATGTACTAGGAAAAAACCGTCTTCAAAAAGAATGTGAACTGCACGCTGATAAACAACATTCACCTGTTTTTCAAGCAGTTCAAGGGATTATGAAGGATAAAGCGGAGGTAGAAACAGTTATTCATGGATGGATGATGGAACTCAGAAAGAAAGAAAATCAATATTTGGAAAACCACACAGATATAAGCGAAATAAACTCTGTATTAAGAGATAAATCGAAGACATAAGCAATTTTACATTGGAAGAAGGTACGAGCATGCAACAATCAAAAGAAGAAAGAGTACATGATGTATTTGAGAAAATCTCTGATAAATACGATGTGATGAATTCTGTCATTAGTTTTCAAAGACATAAAGCGTGGCGTAAAGAGACGATGCGCATTATGGATGTAAAACCAGGTAGCAAAGCTCTTGATGTATGCTGCGGGACAGCGGACTGGACAATTGCGCTAGCTGGAGCGGTAGGTGAACAGGGCAAGGTTGTTGGTTTAGACTTCAGTGAAAATATGTTATCTGTCGGTAAGCAAAAGGTAGAGGCGTTACAATTAAAACAAGTAGAACTTTTACACGGGAATGCAATGGAACTTCCATTTGAAGATAACACATTTGATTATGTAACGATTGGATTTGGTTTACGTAACGTACCGGATTATATGCACGTATTAAAAGAAATGACGCGTGTAGTAAAACCAGGTGGAAAAGTAATTTGTTTAGAAACATCTCAACCAACAATGATTGGTTTTCGACAAGGTTATATTTTATACTTTAAATATATCATGCCGTTATTTGGAAAGTTATTTGCGAAAAGTTTTAAAGAATATTCATGGCTGCAAGAATCTGCTAGTACATTCCCGGGTATGAAAGAATTGGCTCATATGTTTGAAAAAGCTGGACTTGAACATGTACAAGTGAAGCCGTTTACTTTTGGGGTAGCAGCGATGCATTTAGGTATGAAACCAGAATCAAAATAGAAAAAAAGAAAAAAGAAGTTTTAGGTTAAGGTGAACAATATGAAGTTACAACTTATGTACTCTTTTTTACGATCGGATATTAATGTGATAGAAAAAGAATTAAAAAAGACAGTTGCTTCTGAACAGCCATTGGTAGAAGAGGCAGCATTACAACTTATTGAAGCTGGTGGGAAGCGAATTCGTCCTGTATTTGTGTTGCTTGCGGGAAAATTTGGAGATTATAAGTTAGATGCAATTAAACATGTAGCTGTTGCGTTAGAACTTATTCATATGGCTTCTCTTGTTCACGATGATGTTATTGATGCTGCATTTTTACGACGTGGTAGTGCAACTGTGAATGCGAAATGGGGAGATCGTATTGCAATGTATACAGGGGATTATTTGTTCGCTAAGTCTCTTGAATGTATAACAAATATCGAAATTCCAGAGGCGCATCAGGCGCTATCGCATACCATTTTAGAAGTCTGTAAAGGTGAAATTGAACAAATTAAAGATAAGTACAATTATGACCAAAATTTACGAACGTATTTAAGAAGAATAAAGCGAAAAACAGCATTATTAATTGCTGCGAGTTGTCAACTAGGAGCAATTGCTGCTGGCGCTAATCGTGATACGGTAAATCGACTATTTTGGTATGGGTATTTTGTAGGAATGTCGTATCAAATTATTGATGATATTTTAGACTTCGTTTCCACAGAAGAGAAGCTTGGAAAACCTGCTGGTGGAGATTTACTACAAGGGAATATTACGCTTCCTGCCCTATACGCTATGGAAGATCCGACCCTTCGTAAGAAAATCATATCTGTACATGAAAATACAACAGCGGACGAAATGAAAGAAATTATTGAGGCTGTAAAAAATAGTGACGCTATTGATCAAGCATTTGCGTTTAGTGAACGTTATTTACATAAAGCATTAGAAATCATAAAACCACTTCCGCGTGGACAAGCGAAGTATGCATTACAAAATGTAGCAAAGTATATTGGGAAACGAAAATTTTAGTGTTTTTTCTAAAAAATAAAATAATCTCTCTATTTCAAAACTATTGCGCAATTGTGATAAGGGTGTTAATATGTGTGTGGGGATATACAATTACATACATAATTCAGAAGTGGAGAGATTTTTTATGGAAAAAACATTTCTAATGGTAAAACCAGACGGTGTACAACGTGCCTTCATTGGGGAAATCGTAGCTCGTTTTGAGAAAAAAGGCTTTCAATTAGTTGGTGCAAAATTAATGCAAGTCACTCCGGAAATTGCTGGACAACACTATGCTGAGCACACAGAGAAACCTTTCTTTGGTGAATTAGTAGACTTTATTACATCTGGCCCTGTATTCGCAATGGTATGGCAAGGTGAAGGTGTAGTAGATACAGCTCGTAACATGATGGGTAAAACAAGACCACATGAAGCAGCTCCTGGAACAATTCGTGGAGATTTCGGTGTAACTGTTGCGAAAAACATTATCCATGGTTCTGATTCGTTAGAAAGTGCAGAGCGCGAGATTGCTATTTTCTTTAAGGAAGAAGAATTAGTTGACTACTCAAAATTAATGAATGAATGGATTTACTAATTATTTTGAAATAATTTGTAAACGCTTTAATCACTGTGATAATAGTAGAAAGTGCAAGGAGAATAGGGGTATTCTTCTTGCACTTTTTTTATTTCAATTAGTTACGAAGTTAGAGCTGTTATGATATATTGATATGTAAAGTAAAAGGCCTATCGGAGAATAAGCGAATGGCTGATCAAATATATAATTTCTTTCATATTTTTAGAGTAAGGAAAGATAATATCATTGCTTAATATAGCGAGATAAATACATATACGAAAAGAGGAATAACGTATGCGATATATTACAGCTGGTGAATCTCATGGTCCACAACTTACAACGATTATAGAAGGTGTTCCAGCAGGACTGCCTTTAGTAGCGGATGATATAAATGAAGAGTTAGCTAGAAGGCAAAAGGGGCATGGGCGTGGTAGACGCATGCAAATTGAAACAGATCAAGTGCAAATTGTAAGTGGTGTTAGACATGGAGAGACATTAGGTTCTCCAATTGCACTTGTTGTTGAAAATCGTGATTTTGCACATTGGACAAAAATTATGGGCGCAGAGCCTTTAACGGAACAAGAAGAAAAAGAAATGAAAAGGAAAGTAACAAAACCAAGACCTGGACATGCTGATTTAAATGGTGCGATTAAATATGGTCATAGAGATATGAGAAATGTACTGGAGCGTTCTTCAGCACGCGAAACGACAGTGCGTGTTGCTGCTGGTGCGGTTGCTAAAAAAGTGTTAGCAGAACTTGGTATTACAGTGGCGGGCCATGTAATTGAAATTGGCGGTGTTGAGGCTCAGGAAATTACGTATAGTTCAATTGAAGAATTAAAAAGTATTACAGAAGCATCACCTGTACGTTGCTTAGATGAAGAAGCAGGTAACCAAATGATGAAAGCAATTGATGATGCGAAAGCAAATGGAGATTCAATCGGTGGAATCGTTGAAGTGATTGTGGAAGGAATGCCAATTGGGGTCGGTAGCTATGTGCATTATGATCGAAAACTGGATGCGAAATTAGCAGCCGCAATTATGAGCATTAATGCTTTTAAAGGCGTCGAGATTGGAATTGGTTTTGAAGCAGCGCATAGACCGGGAAGTGAAGTTCATGATGAAATTCTGTGGAATGAGGAACATGGATATACACGAAGAACAAATAATGCAGGTGGATTAGAAGGCGGTATGACGACTGGAATGCCAATTGTTGTGCGCGGTGTGATGAAACCGATCCCTACACTATATAAACCTCTTCAAAGTGTAGATATTGAAACGAAAGAGCCTTTTACAGCGAGCATTGAACGTTCAGATAGTTGTGCTGTGCCAGCAGCTAGTGTCGTTGCAGAAGCGGTTGTGGCTTGGGAATTAGCGACAGCTTTAATAGAACAATTCGGATTAGATCGTATGGACCTTATTCGTGAAAATATTGAGAAACATAATGAATATGCGAGGGGATTTTAATGGGAAACATACATATTCAAACGAAATCAAAAGAATATGATGTACATGTAGGAAAAGAATCGTTGTCACATTTGACAACAATCATTCAAAACATGCAGCCATCTGTATCAAATATCATGATCATTTCAGATGAAGCTGTTGCATCTTTCCATTTACAGACAGTTGTAGATGCATTGCAAATAGAGCAAAACGTATTTTCATTTGTCGTACCGAGTGGTGAAAAAGAGAAGTCTTTTGAAAATTTCTATGCGGCTCATACGTCAGCTCTTGAAAATAAATTAGATAGAAATTCTTTAATTATCGCACTTGGAGGCGGGATGATTGGAGATTTAGCTGGTTTTGTTGCTGCGTCGTTTATGCGTGGAATTCGCTTCGTTCAAGTTCCAACGACTTTATTAGCTCACGATAGCGCTGTAGGTGGGAAAGTAGCGATCAATCATCCGTTAGGTAAAAATATGATCGGTGCATTCCATCAACCGGAAGCAGTTGTATATCATACGCCGTTTTTACAGTCACTTCCTGAAAAAGAGTGGCGTTCAGGTTATGCAGAAGTGATAAAACATGCTCTTATTGGTGATGTAAAGCTGTATCATTGGTTAAAAGAAGAAGTGCAAACATTAGCGGATCTTCGTGATGAGAAGTTAATCCATATATTAACGAAGGCAATTCCTGTAAAGGCAAATATTGTATCACAAGATGAAACAGAAAAAGGTGTACGTGCCCATTTGAACTTTGGACATACGTTAGGCCATGCTCTTGAAAAAGAACTAGGATATGGAAATATTACTCACGGTGACGGAGTAGCGGTTGGAATGTTATTTGCCTTGTTTTTAAGTGAGCAAGTGTACAAGGTTGATCTTTCCTATGAAGAGATGAAGCAGTGGTTCTTAAAGTACGGCTATCCAAAAATGCCAAGTGATTTGAATGTGGAGCGCCTCGTTCAATTGATGAAACAGGATAAGAAAGCAAATGCTGGAGCGATTCATATGGTGCTTATGCAGGAATATGGGGTAGTGAATGTCGTATCTATTCCAGATGAGACTGTTCATATTGCGTTAGAGGCATTTCAAAAGGATATGGTTTAAAAGGTGCGAAGTGCTTGTTTAGAGGTATTCTCGTAATAGTGACGGTAATGATAAACGATTATAGTAAGGGATTATAACCGTATTGTAATTGAATAAAATGACTGGGGGAAGAAAAATGAGAGTGAAAGAGCAATTGTTAACTTTGAGAGCATATGTACCTGGGAAAAATACTGAAGAAGTAAAAAGGGAATATGGATTATCAAAAATTGTGAAATTAGCATCGAACGAAAATCCATTCGGTTGCTCAGCACGCGTAACAGAAGCATTAACTTCTTTAGCGAGTCAATACGCTCTTTATCCAGATGGATATGCATTTGAACTTCGGACAAAAGTAGCAGAGCAGTTAGGTGTTAAAGCAGAACAACTGTTATTTGGTAGTGGATTAGATGAAGTCATTCAAATGATTAGCCGTGCATTACTACATGAAGGAACAAATGTTGTAATGGCGAATCCAACATTCTCGCAATACCATCACCATGCTGTTATTGAAGGAGCAGAAGTTCGTGAAGTATCACTTAAAGATGGCATTCACGATTTAGATGCGATGTTACAGCAAGTAGATGATAAAACGAAGATTGTATGGATTTGTAACCCGAATAATCCGACAGGTACATATGTAGAGAAACAAAAATTACTTTCATTTTTAGAATCAGTTCCTAAGTCAGCGCTCATTATTATGGACGAAGCATATTATGAATATGCGGGGGCAGAAGACTATCCGCAAACATTACCACTTCTTGAAAAGTATGAAAATCTTATGGTTTTACGCACGTTTTCAAAAGCATATGGTTTAGCTGCTTTCCGTATCGGATATGCGGTTGGTAATGCGAATTTAATCGGGCAGCTAGAAGTAGCAAGGTTACCATTTAATACATCGACTGTAGCGCAGGCTGTAGCACTCGCTGCATTAGAAGATCAAGTATTTTTACAAGAATGTGTGAAAAAGAATGAAGAAGGATTAAATCAATATTACGCATTTTGTAAGGAATATAACGTATTCTATTATCCATCTCAAACAAATTTCATTTTCTTAAAACTCGGTATTCCTGGTAATGAGGCTTTCGAACGATTAATGAAGAAAGGATATATTATTCGTTCTGGTGCTGCATTTGGTATACAGGATGGTATTCGTATTACTGTCGGTTTGAAAGAAGAAAATGATGAAATTATAGAATTATTAAAAGAGCTTGTAAACGAGCAAGTAAAGAAAGAAGAAACATACTCTTAAGAGTTTGTGAAGGCTCCTAATATAGGAGTCTTTTTTATTTAAATGAAGGCCTGTAAAGCTTGATCCGTGCGTGTTAATAATTAATAAGGGAAGTTATTTGCACGGTAATGAAAGAAAACGGTACAATAGAAAGTAGTAATGCGGTATCGGTGTCATATTCGAATCGTTATCAGTGAAAGTACAAGAAGAAGTATGCTCATTCTAAAGGTTGCGTTCGTACACCTAGTTGCTTATGATAAAGTGAAACTTTAATCAGTGAGGGGATGCTCAGCCCCTCACTGATTATTAGCCCGCACCAATCGGGGTAAATGAACAGAAAATAATATTTGTTAGAATTAAAGGAGACGTTTATGCAAAAGTTTGAACAAGCTGTTTCATATATTGAAAATGGTGAAGCGGAAAAAGGATTACAATTATTAAAAGAACAATTAAAAATTGCGAATGATGAAGAGAAGTATGATATCGCTCGCTATTATCATACACTTGGATTTACGGATGAAGCGTTAGCTATTACAGAAGACTTGCGTTTATTGTATCCGGAAGAAAGTGAATTCACTGTATTTTTAGCAGAATTATATATTGATCTAGACAAAGAAGATGAAGCGATTGAAGTGCTTCATGATATTCCAGAAAATGATGACTTATATGTTCAATCGTTATTACTTGTTGCAGATTTATTCCAAATGCAAGGTTTCGATGATGTAGCAGAACAAAAACTATTAAAGGCGAAAGAAATGATGCCTGACGAACCTGTTATTACGTTTGGATTAGCAGAGTTATATAGTAGTAAAGGTGAAGAACAAAAGGCAATCACTCATTATGAGTCGCTATTAGCAGAACATAAAGTCATGGGTGGTGTTGTCATTGCACTTCGCCTCGCAGAAACGTTAAGTGCGATTGGAAATTGGGAAGAAGCGATCTCTTACTATGAAGCAGGTTTAGAGGAACAAAAAGATATCCACTCATTATTTGGATATGCCTTCACATTATACCAAGGTGAAGAATACCAAAGAGCAATTGGTGCTTGGCAAGAACTAAAAGAATTAGATCCGGAGTATGCATCGCTGTACATGTATTTGGCGAAAAGCTATGAAAAAGAAGGAATGCTTCAAGAAAGCTATGAAACACTTCAAGAAGGAATTAAAGTAGATGAGCTTTCTGTACCATTTTATGTAGAATTAGCGAACATTGCGGCGAAATTAGGAAAAATAGCGGAAGCAGAGGAAGTGCTTCAAAAAGCGCTTGAGTTAGATCCAGGACATTTAGGTGCGATATTAAAATATGCGTATATCTTAAAAGAACAAGAAAAATATGAAGAGTTAATTGCAGTTGTAGAGCGTGCGATTGATAGCGGAGAACCAGATACACAACTACTTTGGGATCTTGCGTTTGCAAAAAAACAATTAGAAATGTATTCGGATGCATTAAAACACTATGAAAGTGCATATACTTCTTTTAAGAATCATCCAGACTTCTTGGAAGAGTACGGTTATTTCTTATTGGAAGAAGGTATGCGAAAAGAGGCGAAAGAAGTATTTACTCAGTTAATACAACTAGACCCGACACAAATTCATATTGAAGAATTGTTATATAATTTAGAGGATTTTTCATAAGTTGGAAGGAAACTGAATACCGCTTCTTGAATCTAAAAAGAAAAGAGAAAGACAGAGGAGGGACTTAATTGCTATGAATACCCCTGTTTCTGTAAACGAGAAGAAGGATTTTGTAAAATGGTTTTTGAATAATTACCAACTGAAACAGCGTGAATGCGTATGGATTTTGAATTATTTAATGAGTCATGACCAATTGATGCATAAAGTCCACTTCGTAGAGCATGCAAAATATTGTCCGCGTGGTTTAGTGATGTCCGCGAATTGTGTGAAAGACACACCGTTTCACTTTTTTAAACAAAATGTTATGACAACAGATGCTGAAAAATCGTTTCATGATATTCGTTTAAATCGAGATGAAGATATTTATATTCAACTCAATTTTAAATCATCGTTTCAAAATGCCAATTATGTAGCTGTATTAGAAGAAAACCCGTATTTACCAAAGCATATTGAAGTAAATGAAAAAGATCGTTTACTTGCAGAAAGATTTTTAGAAGAAAGTGTATTTTCTTTTAGAAGAGAACGTCTTTTGAAACAAATTGATGAAGCGCTGGATAAGCAAGATAAGGAAGCGTTTCATAAGTTAACAGCTGAGTTAAAGATGTTATAGAATTCATTTGGATTCATAAAATTTTACAAATTTCAGACTTTTTAAGAAAAACTACCTTAATATAGGTAGTTTTTCTTTTTTTACCTCTTTTAGTATGGTTTAATATATATAAAGTGAAAGTTCTGTCATTTGCAGGTGAAGGGAGGGAAGATATTTGAAATGGAGTGTAAAAGATGTGGAGCAGTTTGAGCAAGCAAGAGAGTATGTAGATACCGGTGTTATACCACTTTTATCAATTTCGGCAGCAAAAGAAATGAAAATGGTAGTAGAACAAGGTGAATTTATCGAATTGTTGAGTATGGAGTTGGAAAGAGAATATAAAGGAAGAGTACTTTTACTACCGGCATTTACGTATTTAGTAGAAAGTCAAAAAAATGAAAAAGGTCGTTTGCAAGAATGGACAAATCATTTGCAAAAGCAAGGTTTTAAGCATATTGCTTATGTTACAAGTGATTTTTCATGGAAAGAAGATATGCAAGAGTTACAAGGAGATTTATTTTGGTTTCCTTCATTAGCGTTAGAACAATTTAGTGATCAAGCGAAAAGAGAAGTTATTCATGCACATATAAAAAATATAATGGTGATGTTAGAAGAAAAATGGGGAAAGTAATAATAAACAGAAAGTTCTTATTATTATGAGTAGTATGATATTGACCTGTACCTAAGCGTATTATATCATGATAGTGTCCTAGTTTTTATTTTTTATATAATTTATCACGAGGGGACAATTTCTGATAGAGGGGGGAAATTTTCGTGAGCGAGAAAGAACATCGTGTATCAAGAAGACAGTTTTTAAATTACACCCTTACAGGGGTAGGAGGCTTTATGGCAGCGGGTATTTTAATGCCGATGACGCGATTTGCGCTTGATCCGGTGTTAAGAAAAGAAGCGGGAACGGATATGGTTGCTGTTGCACAAGTAAAGGATATTACAACAGAGCCGAAACGTTTCGACTTTAAGGTGAAGCAGGTTGATGGTTGGTACAAGTCCGAAGAGCCAAAATCAGCTTGGGTTCATAAAGATGAAAGCGGAGACATTGTTGCGTTCTCTCCAGTATGTAAACATTTAGGATGTACAGTTAACTGGAATTCGGACAAAGCACATCCGAATCAATTCTTTTGTCCATGTCACGGGGGCCGTTACACAAAAGACGGGATGAACATTAAAGGCACGCCGCCCCTTGCTCCGCTTGATGTATACGAGTCCAAAGTAAAAGATGGAACGCTGTATTTAGGCAAAGCGAAGCCAAAAGGGGGTGCAAAGTAGATGCTAAATAAAATTTATGATTGGGTAGATGAAAGGTTAGATATTACACCAATATGGCGTGATATCGCTGATCATGAAGTACCTGAACATGTAAACCCGGCACATCACTTTTCTGCATTCGTTTATTGCTTTGGAGGACTTACCTTTTTCGTTACTGTAATTCAAATTTTATCAGGAATGTTTTTGACGATGTATTATGTGCCTGATATTAAAAATGCTTGGGAATCGGTTTATTATTTACAAAATGAAGTTGCATATGGACAAATTGTTCGTGGTATGCACCACTGGGGCGCTAGTCTCGTCATTGTAATGATGTTTTTACATACACTTAGAGTTTTCTTCCAGGGTGCGTATAAAAAGCCTCGTGAGTTAAACTGGATTGTTGGTGTTCTTATTTTCTTTGTTATGTTAGGTCTTGGTTTTACCGGATATTTATTACCGTGGGATATGAAAGCATTATTTGCTACGAAAGTAGGGATTCAAATTGCAGAGCAAACGCCGCTCATTGGTCCTTATATTAAAACATTACTCGCTGGTCATTCCGAAATTGTTGGCGCTCAAACATTAACTCGCTTCTTTGCTATTCACGTCTTCTTCTTACCAGCAGCACTTCTAGGTTTAATGGCCTTCCACTTCATCATGATTCGCAAACAAGGTATTTCCGGTCCGCTATAAGAGATTGCTAAATTAAAGGGGAAAGAACTAAAGGAGGGAGATTATGCATCGCGGCAAAGGGATGAAGTTTGTAGGAGATTCTCGGGTACCAGTAGCTCGGAAACCAAATATTCCAAAAGACTATTCTGAATACCCAGGAAAAACAGAAGCGTTTTGGCCGAACTTCTTGTTAAAAGAATGGATGGTTGGTGCAGTTTTTTTAATCGGTTATTTATGTTTAACAGTGGCGCATCCGTCACCACTTGAGAGAATGGCGGATCCAACTGATGCCGGATATATACCACTTCCAGATTGGTATTTCTTATTCTTGTATCAGTTATTAAAGTATTCTTATGCTTCTGGTTCATTTACTGTAATTGGAGCGTTTATTATGCCAGGGATTGCGTTTGGCGCATTACTGTTAGCTCCATTTCTTGATCGAGGACCAGAAAGACGCCCATTGAAGCGTCCTGTAGCAACTGGATTTATGCTTTTAGCAATTGCATCGATTATCTTTTTAACTTGGGAATCTGTAGCACACCACGACTGGGAAGCTGCAAAAAAACAAGGAGCAATTGTAAAAACAGCACCAGTTGATAAAAATGATGACGGCTATAAATTAATGCAAAAAAATACTTGTTTAACATGTCACGGTGACAATTTACAGGGCGGGGCAGCAGCACCGGCACTGCAAAATTTAACTTTAAAGCCAGAAGAAATTGCTAAAATTGCGAAAGATGGAAAAGGTTCAATGCCTAAAGGCGTATTTAAAGGTACGGATGAGGAATTGAAGAAGCTTTCGGAATTCATTGCTAAGTATAATAAAAAATAATAAAAAGCTGACTACAAATTTTGTAGTCAGCTTTTTATTTTGATGAAAGAAAGTTTACTATATAATAGAGTAGAGTTTGAGGAAAGAATGACTTTGTTTGAAAGGTGTTGGACATACAGCTTGGTTTATTTGTATGCAATGTTAAGACAACGCTCTATATTATTATTTTTATTAGTTATTAACATATTAGGTACAATATACGGATTTATATGGTATGGAAATCAATTAAAAGAAACCTCACCTATATTTTGGCCGTTTGTACCCGATAGCCCGATGGCGAGTCTCTTTTTTGTCTTTGTTTTAATTGCTTTTTTAAGAAAGAGAAATTGGGGATTAATAGAGGCGCTAGCGATTGTTACTTTAATGAAATATGGTATATGGGCTGTTGTTGTAAATGCAATTATGATCTATGTAAAAGGTCCTATTGGTCTTATGGGGTATATGTTAATGCTTTCGCACTTTGCGATGGCAGTACAAGGATTGTTATATGCACCGTTTTACCGTATAAAAAAATGGCATTTTGCGGTAGCGGCTATATGGACATTACATAATGATGCAATTGATTATTTATTTTGGCAAATGCCGAGATATGGAATTATGCATTTGTTTGTAGAAGAAATTGGTTACTTTACGTTTTGGCTAAGCATCATCACACTATGTCTTACATATTATTATTGCTTGCGTGAGAACCGAAAACAGTTTTCTTTATGATAGTTAGAACATTTAGGGGGAGAAAATGAAGAAAAATAAGAGTGGTACAAAAATATTGGATCGATTGATTACTATAGTTGTTTCATATAGCATCGCATTTTCTATATTTGCACTCGCAACAACGGCGGTTGTATACGGAAAATGGCTATATTATTTTGAAATTGATTTTTTAAACATTCCAGATTTAGCGGATATGACGAAGGATGATATTAAAAGAAATTATGATGTGCTTATTACATATTTATCGCCGTTTTATGATGGAGCATTGCAGTTGCCAACATTAGATATGTCTACAAATGGCCGTATTCATTTTGTAGATGTTAAAAATATTTTAGTAAAGATTCAATATGTAATGTATGCGACAGTTATGATTGCAATAATAGGCGGGATTTATTTATTAAAAAAGAAAAATGAAAAGTTTTTACTGCACGGATCAATTTTAACAATTATGTTACCGATCGCGCTCATGTTACCGATCGCTATTAATTTTGAAAAGAGTTTTGTATTATTCCATAAGCTTTTATTCAGTAATGATTATTGGATGTTTGATATTGAAACGGATCCAATTATATTAATGTTACCAGAAGAATTCTTTATGCATGCTGCGTGTGCAATTTTATTATTTATTTTATGCGGCAGCATACTTTGTTACAGCTTGTATAGATATTTCGTAAAAAAGAAAAGGATTTCAAAGGAAAAATTCTCTGTTTAAAGAGAATTTTTTTGTTTGTAAAACGATAATATATTTTTCGGTCTAGTACTGTTCTATTCTTGTCCAAATTAACATATTTTGTACTAGTAGTTATAGGGGGGACCGTGATGAAGAGAACATTAATTGGATTAATAGCATTTCTAATTATAATGTTTCCGTTACGTATATATGCTGAAGAGTGGAGTGAACTAACAGGGTTGTTAGACGACTCATTACAATTAGTGAAGCGTAATGAAGATGAAAAAGCAGTACAAGTATTACAACATTTCTCCGAGCAGTTTGTTATAAAGGGGAATGAAAAGAAGCAAGAAGTAACGCCAGATCAAGTTAGAGTTATTTCTTTAGCTTACGACAAGGCGAAACAATCTCTCTCGGAAACAGATTTAGGTAAACAAGTTAAAATTGATAATGTGTTAGCCCTGCAGCTCGCTGTTGATGCGCAAGTGTCGAAATATCAACCACTTTGGATGGAAAGAGAAAGAAAAGTAATGGGTGCCTTTTCTCAAATGGAAAAAGCGATGAAAAAAGAAGATACGGGACAGTTTCAGCAAACGTTAAACACATTTTTACATGAATTTAATATTATTTATCCAAGTTTAATGATTGCTCTGCCAGAAAACGAAGTGCAGCGTGTAAATGCCCATTTATCTTATTTGGATGAATTTCGTAACGTTATGTTAAATACGAAAGGTGGGCAAATGCAAGTAGGAATCATTAAAGGGGATTTGCAAAAAATATTTCACACAGTAAAAAAAGATGAAATTGCACCCTCTCTCATTTGGTTTATGACAATTACTGGAGGTCTTATTTTATTCACATTAACTTATGTTGGATGGAGAAAGTATAAAGGAGAGAGAGAAAAAAGAAAAAGTAATGTACACTCTAAGAATAGATAATGCAATAAATAAAGATATGGATTGTAAGGTTTATTCATTGACAATGATGTC
Source organism: Bacillus sp. N5-665 (assembly GCF_022637375.2). Lineage (NCBI taxonomy): Bacteria > Bacillati > Bacillota > Bacilli > Caryophanales > Bacillaceae > Bacillus > Bacillus sp. N5-665. The sequence continues at coordinate 4,050,789 of NZ_CP093325.1, read as the reverse complement.
AGAAGAAAATAGAATGAGAAGTACTATAATTAAAACTTCAACGGAGGTTCAGAGGTTCATGATGTTTTATTTAATTTACTTCGCGATCATAATGATCATACCGTTGTATGCACAGTCAAAAGTACGTAGTGCCTATAGCAAGTATTCACAAGTTTATTCAACTTCAGGTATGACAGGAGCGGAAGTGGCTCGAAAAATTTTAGATGAGAATGGATTATACAACGTAGCTGTAGAAGAAACACCAGGTCATTTATCAGACCATTATGATCCAACTGCCAAAACAGTTCGATTATCAACAGATAACTATTACGGTCATTCAGTTGCTGGTACAGCAGTTGCAGCACACGAAGTAGGACACGCAATTCAAGACGCAAAAGATTATAACTTTATGCGTATTCGTCATTCGTTAGTGCCAGTTGCAAACTTTGGATCAAATATTTCTTGGGTATTTATTATGATTGGTGCCTTTGCATCTATGTCTAATTTGTTGTTATTAGGTATCATTTTAATGGCAGCAGGTGTTGTGTTCCAACTTGTTACATTACCTGTTGAATTTGATGCATCAAAGCGTGCAATGCAACAAATTGAAGCGTTAGGTATCGTATCAACAGATGAATATGGCCAAGCTCGTAAAGTATTAAATGCGGCAGCATTAACATATGTAGCGGCTGCAGCTGTAGCGGTATTTGAATTATTACGTCTCGTATTAATGTATACTGGTATGCAGCGTAGCGACGACTAAAGACTATCAATTTTGATAGTCTTTTTTTATATTGTGGATTGAATTATATAATGTATTGCAAATAGAAATAATAAAAGGAATAGAAGTAATGCGGAAAGGCGGTGGGGGAAGTGAAATATCCAAGTCATATAGTAAAACAAGTGAAAGAACAAAGCGCTTCTTATCAGTTAGAAGGCTTTTTAAGTGGACAAGGTCCTGAAAATCCAAAATTTATGTTGTTAGGAGAAGCGCCTGGTGAAACAGAAATTCATAATGGGATTCCGTTTAGCGGGAGAGCGGGAAAACAATTAATGGGTTTTTTAGAACGGATTCATGTTACAAGGGAAGAAGTATATATTACGAGCGCTGTTCGGAGTAGACCTTATAAGTGGCGAGAGAAAAAAGAACGAAATGGTGAAATCATACAGAAAAAGTATAATAGAACGCCAAATCAAGGAGAAATACTTGCCCATGCCCCTTTGTTAGATTATGAATTAGAGAAAATAAATCCGAATCTTATCGTCACACTTGGAAATATCGGCCTTCAACGTTTAACAGGAAAAAATAAAAAAATAACTGATGTGCACGGACAATTATTAAAACAGCCTATTCAAAAAGTAAAGGATATGCAAAGTGCAGCGTTTACATGGTCAGAGAAAGAATATCATATTTTCCCGACTTTTCATCCTGCTTCCATTTTTTATAATCGGAGTTTATTGGAGCTTATTTATGAGGATTTAGAGAAACTTAAAAAACATGTAATAAAAAACTAGAAAAGCTAGAGAGCTTTTCTAGTTGAGTTTATGTATGTAACGGATTTTTATTTTCATCTAATGTAAAACCTTCACCAACTACATCATGTACATCACTTACTGCAACAAAGGCATGAGGATCTACAGAAGTAATAATATTTTTTAATTTCACGATTTCATTTTTAGCAACAACGCAATATAATACGTTCCGTTCCACTTTTGTATACGATCCAACAGCTTTTAAAAAAGTAGCTCCGCGTTCCATATCAGATAAAATTTTGGCAGCAATTTCATCGTTTTTATCTGAGATAATAGTTGCTCCTTTCGCCGCATAGGCTCCTTCTTGCATAAAATCAATGACCTTAGCACCGATAAAAACAGCAACTAACGTATACATGCCCTCGCGGTATGATAAATATGTAATAATCGAGACGATAATGACGATAGCATCAAACATAAACATCGTTTTCCCCATACTCCAGCCAACATATTTATGAGCGAGTCTCGCGATAATATCTACACCGCCAGTAGTCCCGCCATATTTAAATATTATTCCAAGACCGATACCAATAAATGCCCCGGCGAATAAAGCCGCGAGTGTCATATCATTTTGTAAATTTAAATGTAAGTTCAGAACATCGTAACGCTGAAAAATCCATAGAAATAAAGATACGCTAAAGGTGCCGATTAGTGTATATAAAAATGTCGTTCTTCCAAGTAACTTCCAACCAATAATAAATATAGGGATATTTAAAATTAAGTTTGAGTAAGAAGGGTCAAACTTAAATAGAAAATACAATAATAGTGTAATACCGGTAAATCCACCTTCCGCAAGGTGATTTTCAATATTGATATTCACAATACCGAAAGAAAAAATAGCGGAACCGATTAAAATGAAAATGATATTTCGAATCTTCAAATTTGATGTCATATAGAAATCCCCCTAATTATGTAGATTGCATTGCTCCGCTGAAACGGTAAAACATAATGATAAGTAATTTCTAGTTGTTAGTAAAAATAGTGAAGGCTACAAAAATCTGATTGGTTCAACTAATCTTTTGCGAAAAGCATGCAAAAGAAGTTTCACTTTATTATAGTCTATCCAAAAAAGGGTCGCAAATAGGTGTTTGGCGGGGAATAATATTTGTCAAATCGCGATGAATTGGCTAACATGAAAGAGGAAGGATTAGAGGTGAATTGTATGGAAGCAAAAACGATGAAGGATATGCAGAAAGAAGTAGATGCATATATTGGTCAGTTTAAAGAAGGTTATTTCAGTCCACTTGCAATGATGGCTCGTTTAACGGAAGAAATGGGGGAGCTTGCAAGAGAGGTTAATCATTATTATGGTGAGAAACCGAAGAAAACAACTGAAACAGAACGTAGTATTGAAGAAGAGCTTGGAGATGTATTATTTGTTATGATTTGTATGGCAAATAGTTTAAATATTGATTTAGAAACAGCACATAACATTGTAATGAATAAATTTAATACTCGCGATAAAGATCGCTGGACACGTATTGATGAGGGAGAGAAAGAATAATGAAAGAAATTAAAGTAATTAAAGTAATTATCGCTGGACCAAGAGGGCGTATGGGACATGAAGCAGTCCTTCTTATGGAAAGAACGGAACATTTTAATTTAGTAGCAGCAGTGGATTATAAGCATGGTGGAGAGAAAATCTCTGATTTACCGGGCATGCCAGCGTTACAAGCGCCAATTTACGCAGATTTACATACTTGTTTAGAGGAAGTAGAAGCAGATGTGTTGTTAGATTTAACAACGCCAGAAGTTGGGAAACAACACGTTACACTAGCAGTTGAGCGTGGACTTCGTTCTGTGATTGGTACAACTGGATTTACAGAAGAAGAACTAAAGCAATTAACAGAGAATGCGAAAGAAAAAGCAGTAGGAACAATTATCGCTCCAAACTTTGCAATTGGTGCAGTTCTTATGATGAAATTCTCACAAATGGCAGCGAAGTACTTCCAAGATGTTGAAGTAATTGAATTGCATCATGATCAAAAATTAGATGCACCATCTGGTACAGCTGTAAAAACAGTAGAATTAATTCGTCAAAACCGTGAATCAAAGCAGCAAGGTCACCCAAATGAAGTAGAGCAACTAGAAGGTGCTCGTGGTGCAAATGTAGACGGCATTCACATTCATAGTGTACGTTTACCAGGACTTATTGCACACCAAGAAGTAATGTTTGGTGGAGATGGACAAATGTTAACGGTTCGCCATGATTCATTCAATCGTGCATCCTTTATGTCAGGTGTAAAATTATCAATTGATACAGTAATGAATTTAGATCATCTTGTGTACGGATTAGAAAACATTATCGACTAAAGGGGAGACAACGGATGAAAATTGCCTTAATCGCACATGACAAAAAGAAAAATGACATGGTTTCGTTTGCATACGCATATAAACCAATTTTTGAACAACATGAATTGTTTGCAACAGGGACGACAGGACTTCGTATTATGGAGGCAACTGGTTTAGTTGTAACAAGATATCAATCGGGTCCTCTTGGTGGTGATCAAGAAATTGGTGCCATGATTGCGAAAAATGATATGGATATGGTGATTTTTTTCCGGGATCCACTAACTGCTCAGCCGCATGAACCAGATGTAAATGCATTGCTTCGTCTATGTGATGTATATGCGATTCCACTTGCAACGAATATGGCAAGTGCTGAAATGTTAATGCACGCATTAGAGCGAGGAGATTTAGATTACCGTAAGTTTAGAAAATGAGGGGAACAATTATGAGTGGATTACATATAGTAGCGTTTGGTGCTCATGCCGATGATGTTGAAATCGGCATGGCAGGTACCATTGCTAAATATACGAAGCAAGGGTATGAAGTAGGTATTTGTGATTTAACTGAAGCTGATCTTTCTTCTAATGGAACAATAGAATTGAGAAAAGAAGAAGCAAAGGCGGCAGCTCGTATAATGGGAGTAAAAACGAGACTGAATTTAGCGATGCCAGACCGTGGTTTGTATATGAAAGAAGAGTATATACGTGAAATTGTAAAGGTGATTCGTACATATAAACCAAAACTAGTTTTTGCGCCGTATTATGAAGATCGTCATCCAGATCATGCGAATTGTGCAAAACTTGTGGAAGAAGCTATTTTTTCAGCGGGAATTCGTAAATATATGCCAGAGCTTCCACCACATCGTGTGGAGTCTTTTTATTATTATATGATTAATGGTTTTCATAAACCGAATTTTTGTATAGATATAAGTGAGTACCTTTCTATAAAAGTGGAAGCATTAGAAGCATATGAAAGTCAGTTTTCAACAAGTAGTGATGGTGTGAAAACGCCGTTAACAGAAGGTTATGTTGAAACTGTGGTCGCTCGAGAGAAAATGTTTGGAAAAGAAGTTGGAGTCTTATATGCCGAGGGATTTATGAGTAAGAAACCGGTTTTATTACATGCTGATTTAATAGGGGGATGTAAATGAAATTAAAAATAGGTATTACATGTTATCCTTCTGTAGGTGGTTCTGGAGTTGTTGGAACAGAATTAGGAAAGCAATTAGCGGAACGCGGGCATGAAATTCATTTTATTACATCGGGTTTACCATTCCGGTTAAATAAAGTATATCCAAACATTTATTTTCATGAAGTGACGGTAAATCAATACTCTGTATTTCAATATCCACCATACGATTTAGCGTTAGCGAGTAAAATGGCAGAAGTTGCACAAAGAGAAAACCTAGATATTTTACATGTGCATTACGCAATACCACATGCAATTTGTGCTTATTTAGCAAAACAAATGATTGGAGAGCGTATTAAAATTGTTACAACCTTGCATGGAACAGATATTACTGTGTTAGGTTCCGACCCTTCGCTAAATAATTTAATTCGTTTTGGTATTGAGCAATCTGATGTTGTGACGGCTGTCTCGCATTCATTAATTAACGAAACGCATGAGCTTGTAAAACCAAATAAAAACATTCAAACGGTATATAACTTTATAGACGAACGTGTATATTTCAAGCGTGATATGTCTCAATTAAAGAAAGAATACGGTATAAGTGAGAGTGAAAAGATACTAATTCACATTTCAAATTTCCGTAAAGTGAAACGTGTTCAAGATGTTGTTCAGGCATTTGCTAAAATTGTTACAGAAGTAGATGCGAAGTTGCTTCTTGTTGGAGATGGACCAGAATTTTGCACGATTTTACAGATAGTGAAAAATCTACATATTGAAGATCGCGTCTTATTCTTAGGGAAGCAAGATAATGTTGCAGAGCTACTTGCGATGAGTGATTTAATGTTGCTTCTTTCAGAGAAGGAGAGTTTTGGTCTTGTTTTATTAGAAGCGATGGCGTGTGGTGTACCTTGTATCGGAACAAGGGTTGGAGGTATTCCAGAAGTCATTCAACATGGTGAAACAGGATATTTATGTGAAGTTGGCAATCCAACAGGAGTGGCAAATCAAGCCATTCAGCTATTAAAGGATGAAGAACTTCACCGTAATATGGGAGAGCGAGCAAGAGAAAGTGTTTACGAGCAGTTCCGCTCTGAAAAAATCGTCTCACAATATGAAACGATTTACTACGATGTACTAAGGGATGACAAAAATGGAAAAATTTAAAAAAGCTAGTTCTATTATTGAGACTTTAAAGCAACAAGGACATGAGGCTTACTTTGTCGGTGGAAGCGTACGAGATCTTATTATCGATAGGCCAATTGGTGATATTGATATTGCGACATCTGCTTTACCAGAAGAAGTGATGGCTATATTTCCAAGACATGTTCCTGTTGGTCTTGAGCATGGAACTGTAATTGTGGTAGAAAATGGTGAACCTTATGAGGTAACCACTTTTCGAACAGAGAGCGAATATGAAGATTTTCGAAGACCTAGTAGTGTTCAATTCGTTCGTTCATTAGAAGAGGATTTAAAACGTCGTGATTTCACAATGAATGCAATTGCGATGACAGAAGAAGGCAAGATGGTTGATTTATTTGCTGGACAGCAAGCGATTCAAAAGAGAGAAATTGTGACGGTTGGAAATGCTGCGGATCGTTTTCAAGAAGACGCCCTGCGAATGATGCGTGGTATTCGTTTCGTAAGTACGTTAGGTTTTTCTTTAGAAATGAAAACGAAACAAGCAATTGAAACATATGGACATTTGCTAGAACATATTGCAATTGAGCGAATTACAGTGGAGTTTGAGAAACTGTTAACTGGTACATATTGTGTGAAGGGCTTGCAAGAATTAGTAGAAACGAAGCTATTTTCTCATCTTCCATATTTACAAATGTCAGAAGAGAGATTATTAAAAGCTACGCAGTATAACTGGGATTCTTTTGAAACGGACATTGAGGCATGGGCATTCTTCTTATATTGTATTGGGGAAGAGCATCCATCTGTCTTTTTACGTCAATGGAAGTTTTCGAATAAAAAAATAAAAGATATCGTCGCAGTTTTATTAACACTCCGTACGAGAAAGGAGAAGGATTGGGATACAGTCCTTCTTTATAAAACGGGAATTCATATCGCTGAAATGGCAGAAAGAGTATATGAAGCGATAATTGAAAGCTATGATAATACATCTGTTAAACGGGTACAAACGTTGTTTGAAGCATTGCCAATAAAGAGTCGCCAAGAAATGAATGTGACTGGGAATGATTTATTAAAATGGGCAAATAAAAAGCCCGGTCCGTGGGTTGCTGAAATGATTCAAAAAATTGAAGAAGCAATCGTACAAGGAAACGTAGGTAATGAGAAAGAGTGTATAAGGGAGTGGCTGCAAGAATGCAATCTACTATAAGAAAGCAGTTATTGCAAGTTTTTTCAGAAGCGGATGGCGCGTTTGTATCTGGCCAAACGATTAGTGATAAACTTGGTTGTTCAAGAACCGCTGTGTGGAAACATATGGAGGACCTTCGGAATGAGGGATATGAACTTGAAGCTGTGCGTCGACTAGGTTATCGCATTGCGGGTAAGCCAGACAAAGTAACTGCTAATGAAATTCAGTTAGGGTTACAAACGAAACATATTGGTAGAACGGTATATTTTGAAGAAACTGTTGAATCCACGCAGCATATTGCAGCAAAACTTGCTTATGAAGGCGCAGAAGAAGGAACGATTGTTGTGGCAGAAGAACAAACGTCGGGTAGAGGTCGTTTAAGCAGGAAATGGTATTCACCAAAAGGAACAGGCATTTGGATGAGTATTATTTTACGTCCATCAATCCCGGTTCATCATGCACCACAACTTACTTTATTAGCGGCTGTTAGCGTTGCACAAGCAATTGAAAAGTGCACGGGTGTAAACGTAGGAATAAAATGGCCGAATGATATTTTAATTCAAGGTAAAAAGGCTGTAGGTATATTAACAGAAATGCAGGCAGATCCTGATAAAATTAATGCTGTCATTATGGGCATTGGTATTAATGCGAATCAAAAGCAAGAACATTTTGATGAGGAAATTCAACACATTGCTACTTCTTTAGCGATTGAATCCGGTGAGCCAATTGTTCGTGCAGAGCTTATGCAACAAATCTTTTTACAACTAGAAAAATTATATGAAGAGTATTTACAAAATGGTTTCTCTGTCATTAAAATTCTTTGGGAAAGTTATGCTGTGAGCATCGGGAAAGAAATTACCGCTCGAACGATGAGAGAGACAATTACAGGGGTAGCAAAAGGAATTACAGAGGATGGTGTATTGCTTCTGGAGGACCATGAAGGGAAAGTACATCACATTCATTCTGCGGATATCGAAATTAAGTAAAAGAAGTTCCTTTTTGGAACTTCTTTTTATTTGACTATTACTTTGCCTTCCATTCCTTTAAGAAGATGGTACCGGCATATTAATTCATATGTACCAGTATTTTTAGGTTTCACGGTAATGTTTTTTTCTTTTCCTGACTCGACTACGACATCAATGCCGAGTTTTTTTACTGTAAAGGTGTGTTCATTCTTACCTTTGTTTTTTAATAACAATGTTGTTGACTCTTCAATTGGAATGGTGATGACGTTTGGATGAAAGTAATCATCATTCAGTTCGACCTCAATTACTTTCGTTGAATCGATAGGTTGTGTTACGACGTTAACTGAGGCAAATGCATGGAAGGAGCTAAAAGTTATCATCCCTACAATCATCAGAAGCAAACCGGTGAATGGAAATAACCATTTGTTCATAAACATTCGCAATTCTCCTTTTGTAAGTACTTTTCTCAATTAACCTGCATCATTAGTTTAAGAGTTATACGAGGCATTTTAAACAATTATCTTTCTATGATTGAGTTATTTATAAAAAATTTCACATACCGTAATGGAAATAAAAAATTATTTTTTCAAAAAAATGTAGTAATTCCTTTTTGGAGTTTGCTATAATTAGTTCGAATGTGGGCAGTATCAGAGCGAACTGCACCATGATTCGAAGCAATACGAAAAATAATAACTTGGATTCTGCCTTGATCCAATAACGGACTGGGACAGAGGGATGAATAATGCCGACTAACACACAACCCTTCTGCCCTTTTATGGCCAGAGGGGTTTTTTATATGATTTCGGCCATCTCCTCTCTCCTGTATAAAGGAGGAGTAGTTTTTGAAAACAAAAACAGATTTTTTGAAGATGAAAGAGCAAGGTGAGCCGATTACGATGCTAACGGCGTATGATTATCCATCTGCTAAGTTAGCAGAAGAAGCTGAAGTTGATATGATTCTAGTTGGAGATTCCCTTGGGATGGTTGTGCTCGGCTACGATTCAACAGTACCTGTAACAGTAGAGGATATGATTCATCATACGAAAGCTGTACGCCGAGGAGCGAAAGAGACGTTTATTGTAACTGATATGCCATTTATGTCGTATCATGTGTCGCCTCAAGATACGATGGTGAATGCACGCCGCATTGTTCAAGAGAGTGGTGCTCATGCACTGAAGGTAGAAGGTGCAGGGGAAGTGGTCTCAACTATTCATTACTTGACGAATGCGGGAATTCCTGTCGTGGCACACTTAGGCTTAACTCCTCAATCTGTAGGAGTACTAGGTGGGTATAAAGTACAAGGAAAAGATGCTGAAAGTGCAAAAAAATTAATAGAAGATGCGAAGAGATGTGAGGAAGCTGGTGCGATAGCGCTTGTGTTAGAATGTGTGCCAATGCAGTTAGCGGAATTAATTTCGAAGCAACTAACAATTCCGACGATTGGAATTGGAGCAGGGAAAAAAGTAGATGGGCAAGTACTTGTCTATCATGATCTTATCTCATACGGCGTAAATCGTGTTCCGAAATTTGTGAAGCAATATACGTCTGTTCAAGAGGAGATTGTGCGAGGGATTTCACAATACGTTACTGAAGTAAAGACAGGACAATTTCCAGAAGAAAAACATTCGTTCACAATGAAAGAGGAAGAATGCTTAGCGTTATACGGAGGAAAACAATAATGAAAATCGTAACTACAGTGCAAGAGATGCAGCAAATTACAAACGAACTTCGTATAAGTGGAAAAAGTATTGGTTTTGTTCCAACGATGGGGTATTTACATGAAGGTCATGCGACTTTATTACGTAAGGCAAGAGAAGAAAATGAAATTGTGGTTTTAAGCGTGTTTGTCAATCCGCTACAGTTTGGGCCGAATGAAGATTTAGATCGATACCCTCGTGATATTGATAGAGATGAAAATGTAGCAAAAGAAAACGGTGTAGATTATTTATTTTATCCGAGCGTAGAAGAAATGTATCCAGCAGAACAAACGACAACAGTAGCAGTTGTGAAGCGTACCGATGTATTATGTGGCAAACAAAGACCTGGTCATTTCGCTGGAGTTGCGACTGTACTAATGAAACTATTTAATATTACATTGCCAACGCGTGCTTATTTTGGTATGAAAGATGCACAGCAAGTTGCTGTCATTGAAGGATTTGTCGCTGATTTTAATATTCCGGTTACGATCGTACCAGTGGATATTGTAAGGGAAGTAGATGGATTAGCGAAAAGTTCTCGTAACGTGTATTTATCACAAGAAGAGCGTGAAGAGGCTCCTCATTTATACCGCAGTCTATGTAAAGCGAAAGAAAGAATTGAAGCAGGCGAACGTAATGCAGAAATCATTACAACTCTTGTGAAAGAGTATATTGAGACGTATACGAAAGGCACTGTAGATTATGCTGATTTATATGCCTATCCTTCACTACAAGTAATAGATAAAATTGAAGGACGAATGATTTTAGCAATTGCAGTTAAATTTGAGAATGTACGATTAATTGACAATATAACATTAACGGTTAAATAAGGGGGAGCATCTATGTTTCGCACAATGATGAGAGCGAAGTTACATCGCGCTACGGTAACAGAAGCAAATTTAAATTATGTAGGTAGTATTACAATTGATGAAGATTTAATGGATGCAGTAAATATTGTAGAAAATGAAAAAGTACAAATTGTAAATAACAATAATGGTGCGCGCTTAGAGACATATGTTATTAAAGGAGAACGCGGTAGCGGTGTTGTTTGTTTAAATGGTGCAGCTGCAAGGCTTGTACAGCCAGGGGATAAAGTTATTATTATTTGCTACGGTTTAGTGGCAGAAGAAAATATTCATAACCAAGAGCCGAAAATTGCAGTATTAGACGATGATAATCAAATTATCCAAATGTTAGGCGCTGAAAAAGCGGGTACGATATTATAAGTAAGAAGGCTATCTCTATTACGGAGATAGCTTTTTTGTGCATCTTTTCATTAAGATGAGATAAAACGTGGTATAGTAACATTATATAATTTTGTGTTTGATAGGTAAGAAATTGAGGTGTTACATATATGAGTAAACGTTATGTCGTTGTGGATTTAGAGACGACAGGGAACTCCTGGAAGGACGGGAAGGATAAAATTACCCAAATCGCAGCTGTTGTAGTGGAAGATGGAGAGATACTAGAGATTTTTTCATCTTTTATTAATCCGAAGAGAGAGATTCCGCCATTTATTACAGAATTAACAGGGATTGATGAGAGTATGGTTAAGCAAGCCCCGTTATTTCAAGATGTAGCCCCGATGGTTGTTGAACTATTGCAAGGTGCAGTTTTCGTTGCACATAACGTTCACTTTGATTGGAATTTTTTAACAGAAGAATTAAGGCGTGCTGGATATACAGAAGTACATTGTCCGAAAGTTGATACAGTTGAGTTGGCGCAAATTCTTTTGCCGACGGCTGATAGTTATAAATTACGTGATTTAGCTAAACAACATGAATTAGAGCACGATCAACCGCATCGTGCGGATAGTGATGCTCTTGCAACAGCGGAATTATTTTTACAATTTTTAAATGAAATTGAAAATTTGCCACTTGTCACCTTGCAATCGCTTTATGAATTGAGCGATGTTTTTCAAAGTGATATAGCGGATTTACTTTCTGAAAATATTTTAAAGAAAATGATGCATGGTAGAAAAGCGGCAGAGGGGTATGAAGTATATCGAAATATTGCGCTTCGAAAACGAAATTATGCTTTAAATCTCAGTGAAACATGTTCATCTAAATTTGATGCTTTCTTGCATAAGGCAATCGATAAACTTGAATTGAATATGCCAAAGTTTGAAAAAAGAGAAAGCCAACAGATTATGATGAAGGAAATATATACAGCACTAAGAGATTCTAGGTTTTCACTAATTGAAGCAGGAACAGGAACAGGGAAGACTCTTGCATATTTACTTCCAAGTATTTATTTTGCAACGAAAAAAGAAGAACCTGTCATCATAAGTACCCAAACAGTACAACTGCAACAACAAATATTAGAAAAAGAAATTCCAATATTACAGAAAATAATGCCATTTTCATTTGAAGTAGCTCTTTTGAAAGGAAGAAAGCATTATCTTTGTCTACATAAATTTGAATATGCTTTGCAAGAGGAAGAGAAAAATTATGATATGGCGCTCACAAAGGCAAAAATTTTAGTGTGGTTATTGCAAACAGAAACTGGCGATCGTGATGAATTAAATATTCCTGAGGGCGGAAAGTTACTTTGGAACCGTATTTGTAGTGATGTACATAGTCCAGGCGGGATGCAAAGCAACTGGTATAGCCGTTGTTTTTATCAACGAGCAAAGAATAAAGCATTATTTGCAGATATCGTTATTACAAATCATGCGTTATTATTTCAAGATTTTTCAAGCGAAGAACCACTATTTGCTTCATGTGAACATATTATTTTTGATGAAGCTCATCATATCGAGGAAGCGGCGAGTAGAACATTAGGTGAACAGTTCTCCTGTATGTATTTTCAATTAGTTTTATCTCGTCTTGGTACGCTAGAAACAGATGATGTACTTTCTAAAGTATATAAAATGATGAAAAAATCAGAGCAAGCCTCTCGTTCGACTTTCCGTATGGTGAGTCATAGTTTGAAGGAATTGAAATTTGATGCGGATGAGCTATTCCAAATGTTACGTGCTTTCATCTTTAAACAAACAAAGCAGGAACAAGGGATAAGCAATATGCCACTCATTTATCGATATAACACGGAAGTAGAGAAAGGTAAGTTATGGGATAGCATTACCGAGTTAACAAATCGTTTTGTATACGATGTAAGAAAATTATTAACTACACTTGAGAAGCAAGTTGATATATTGCAAAGTAAATTAGAATGGGAGATGCATGTTGTTACAGGTGAATTTATGCATTTAATTGAGTTGTTGAGAAAGATGGAACAATCTTTACAATTACTCATTTTAGAAAAAAATTCATACGTGACATGGATGGAGACTGAAACGAAGGGGACAATTCATTCAACCGTTTTATATGCACAGCCTGTTCATATTGGTGAAAGGCTTGCGGATGAATTTTTAACACAGAAAAAGAGTGTTATTTTCACATCAGCAACGTTAACAGTAAATGATTCATTTGACTATATAAAAGAAGAGCTAGGTTTACATGATTTTGCTCCCAATACATTACAGGTTCCGTCACCATTCCGTTTTGAAGAACAGATGAAATTAATGGTTTCAACAGATGTGCCTTTTATTAAGCAAGCAAGTAATGAAGAATATATTGAATCCGTGTCGGCACATATTGCAAAAATAGCGAAAGCTACAAAAGGTAGAATGCTTGTTTTATTCACTTCTTATGAGATGTTGAAAGAAGCGTATACGAATTTGAAAAATGATGAGGAATTAGAGGGGTATTTATTATTAACGCAAAGTGTGAATAATAAGAGCCGAAGTCGTCTCATTCGTAAATTTCAAGAGTTCGACAAATCGATTTTGTTAGGAACAAGTAGTTTTTGGGAAGGGATAGATATACCTGGAGATGCCCTTAGTTGTCTTGTTATTGTACGACTTCCCTTTACACCTCCTCATCAACCGATGATGGAAGCAAAAGGAGAGTGGTTACAAAATCAAGGAGAGGACGTATTCGCTAAGTTAGCACTCCCGCAAGCAATCTTGCGTTTCAAACAAGGATTTGGTCGTCTAATTAGAACAAGTACAGATACCGGAACAGTATTTGTATTAGACCGTCGTTTGACAAGCGCTTCTTATGGAAAACGTTTTTTACAATCAATCCCAACTGTTCCGCTTTATGAAGGCCCTTTAGAAGAATTATTAGAACAATTAAAGGAACGGCCAAATAAATAAAATTGGAAGAAAAATACGCCTGAAGTACATTTAAGCTTCAGGCGTAAAAAATGTGGGTAGGAGGAATTTTATTTTTCTTACTTCTTGTATACAAAATGTATTGGTTTTCGACTTGAAACCTTTTTTTGCAGTACATGTCCTGCTATAATAGATGGGTGATGAAGCAGGGGTTGTAAAGAATGTACTCTTATTGTAACCGTATTGCGTTCTTCTATAATTAGAAATTTTTGTGTAACGGAGGAGTTTTTTCATGGATAAGAAAATCGAAGTCCTATCAACGACGCGTCTTAAATATTCGTCTGACTTGTATAAAATCGTTGATAGTTTGAATCGTACGTTAAAAGAGCAGGACCTCATGTTCGGATTAGCATTAGACGAAAAAGATAAAGAAACAGCTGTATTTACGATTTACAGAACGTAGTGATACAATGAAAAAGTGGATCTTTGCAATCGTTATCGTAATCGTTGCTAGCGGAATATATGGGGCGTATGTTTATAATAAAGCAATGGAAAAGAAAATCCATAAAGAGGAAAAATCTGTAGAAATTGCAAAAGAAAAGGCAAAGCTTACAAAAGTAAAATCTGTAGATTATTATAACGGAAATTCTTCATATACAGTCGTACAAGGTGTAGACGAAAAAGGAGAACAAATTATTGTTTGGGTGCCTAATAAAAAAGGGAATGTCCTTGTGAAGAAAAAGAGTGAAGGTATTCCTGAAAAAGAAGCTTTGCAAAAGTTGGCTGAACAAGCTACAGGAAAAGGCGATGAGCCGAAGCCAAAGCCAAAAGAAATTATAAAAGTAAAATTAGGTGCTCAAAACGATATTCCGTTGTGGGAAATTACATATATTGATCAGGAAGATCGTTATACGTATTATTATTTAGAGTTTCAAAATGGGGCTTATGCTGGTCACTACAGCATTGAAAAATAGATGTAGGGGGAACTACAAATGAAATTAGCAAAGCGAGTAGCTGCTTTAACACCATCTGCAACTTTAGAAATTACAGCAAAGGCACAAGCATTAAAAGCAGAAGGTCATGATGTAATTGGATTAGGGGCAGGAGAACCTGACTTTAATACGCCAGAACATATTATGGATGCTGCACATAAAGCGATGTTAGAAGGACATACGAAGTATACACCAACAGGTGGATTACAAGCGTTAAAACAAGAAATTGTGAAGAAGTTTACACGTGATCAAGGAATTGCGTATGATCCATCTGAAATTATTGTATGTAACGGTGCAAAGCATGCATTATATACATTATTCCAAGTGTTGCTTGATGAAGGAGATGAAGTTATCATCCCAACTCCTTATTGGGTAAGTTATCCTGAGCAAGTAAAGCTTGCTGAAGGTAAGCCAGTTTACGTAGAAGGCCTGGAAGACAATGAGTACAAAATTACAGCGAAGCAGCTGCGTGAGGCAATTACAGAGAAAACGAAAGCAGTTATTATTAATTCACCGAGCAATCCAACAGGAATGATTTATAGCAAAGAGGAATTACAACAGCTTGGAGAAATATGTTTAGAACACGATATTTTAATCGTTTCAGATGAAATTTATGAAAAGTTAATTTATGGTGGAGCAGAATATACTTCGATTGCCCAGCTTTCTAATGCATTAAAAGAACAAACACTTATTATTAATGGTGTATCTAAATCTCATTCTATGACAGGATGGCGTATTGGATATGCAGCAGGAAATAAGCAGCTTATTAAAGCGATGACGAACTTAGCGAGTCATAGTACGTCAAACCCTACGTCAATCGCTCAATACGGTGCAATTGCAGCATACGCAGGCTCACAACAACCTGTAGAAACAATGCGTCAAGCATTTGAAGAAAGATTAAACATTATTTATGATAAATTAATTCAAATCCCTGGCTTTACTTGCATTAAACCACAAGGTGCATTTTACTTATTCCCTAATGTAAAAGAAGCTGTAGCTTTATCAGGATACGAAACTGTGGATGATTGGGCAAAAGCTCTATTAGAAGAGGAAAAAGTGGCTCTTGTACCAGGTACAGGATTTGGTGCTCCAAATAACGTTCGTTTATCATATGCGACATCTCTTGAACAAGTAGAGAAAGCATTAGAACGCATTCATACGTTTATGAAAAGTAAAGTGCAAGCTTAATTGTATATTTTATTAACGCAATACAAAAAACCTTCCTACATAATAGGAAGGTTTTTTTGACGAATTGTGGCAAAAAGAAATAGCGAAAGGTGTGTTATACTAGAGAGCGAGGTGTTTGGTGATGAAAAAGAAAATGATGTTACAGTGGTTTGAGCAGGGAAGCATTGCAATTCCAAAATTACTTATGATGCATTATAAAAAATTAGGGTTAAATGAAATGGAATTTATGGTTGTACTTCATGTACACACATTTTTAGAATCGGGCAATTCGTTTCCGACTCCGTCAGAGATTTCAGAACGGATGACGATTACTGAAATGAAATGTATGGAAGTAATTCAGACATTGATTCAAAAAGGTTTTTTATCACTAGAAGGTGGACAAAAATCAGAAGCGATGATGTGTGAAAGTTATTCTTTACAACCGCTATGGGAAAAAATATTGCATTTCTTAATGAACGAATCAATAGAGGAAGAACAAAAAGAAATAAAACAACTGCAAGTAAATTTATATACAGTATTTGAAAAAGAATTTGGAAGACCACTTTCTCCGTTTGAATGTGAAACGTTGGGTATGTGGGAAGATCAAGATCAACATCATCCGAATTTAATTCAAGCGGCCCTCAGGGAAGCTGTAATGAGTGGTAAGCTTAATTTCCGATATATTGATCGTATTTTATTTGAGTGGAAAAAGAATGGTATTAAAACAGTAGATCAAGCCCAAAACCAAGGACGGAAATTTAGAGCAAATCAACAAAGAACGCAGCAAACGACAAAACAAGAGACGAAATTTACTGGGAAAGTGCCTTTTTATAATTGGTTGGAGCAGTAATGTAGGAGGAAGTATATGTTAAATAAAACGCAAATTCGCTATTGTTTAGACACAATGGCGGATATGTATCCAGAAGCACATTGTGAATTAATTCATGATAATCCGTTTGAATTAGTAATCGCGGTGGCGTTATCTGCACAATGTACAGATGCACTTGTAAATAAAGTGACGAAAAATTTATTTCAAAAATATAAAACACCAGAAGATTATTTAAGCGTGTCTTTAGAAGAATTACAACAAGATATACGTTCCATTGGATTGTTTAGAAATAAGGCGAAAAACATTCAAAAATTGTGCCAGATGTTGCTGGATGATTATAACGGAAAAGTTCCAGAAGATCGTGACGAGCTGACGAAATTACCAGGAGTAGGGAGAAAAACAGCAAATGTAGTTGTTTCGGTAGCATATGGAATTCCGGCAATTGCTGTTGATACGCATGTAGAGAGAGTGAGTAAACGGTTAGCGATTTGTAGATGGAAAGATTCGGTGTTAGAAGTAGAAAAGACATTAATGAAGAAAATTCCGATGGATGAATGGAGTGTTACACATCACCGTATGATTTTCTTTGGACGTTATCACTGTAAAGCACAACGACCACAATGTGAAGAGTGTCGCTTACTAGAAGTATGTCGTGAAGGAAAGAAGCGAATGAAGGGGAAATAAAGGATGGAGCGAGTTATAGAAATACCGAAAGAATTTCGGTGCTTACCATTTTTTAAAGAAAGTATAAATTCGATTGCGTATTATACAGAACAGTCTTTTGAAGAAATCATACAAAATACTTACTTTATATATGATATGGAAAGACAATATGAGCCGTGGAATGAAATTGAAAATAGTATTCCAGCACTATTGAATGTATGGAAAAGTGAGCATGAAGACATTGCTACACTATTTCGAAACAGAAATAAGCAAGAAGCTGAAGGCCCAATGATTCTTTTGGCAGCGCATTTGTTATCAATTGTATATTGGCTAAATGAGCAACCTGTTCATAGTTTGAACGAAATGGAAGATTACACGAGTAAATTGGAAGTACAACCAGTTAATTTTATGGAGCGATATACGTTCATTATAAAGAAACCGAATAATTATCATTCATATATTCAGTTAGCACAGTTGTATATTGAAATAGAAAAGCTATATGTAAAGAAAATGATAACAAAAAAGAAGTCCTTTCCTCGTTAAGAGAAAGGACTTCTTTTTTTGTATTAAGACTCTGTTGTAACAACATTTCCGTCTGCGTGAGGTGTATCTTCACCTGTATTTTGTTGTTGCTGCTCTTGTTGTTTCTTAGCCTCTTCTTCAGCTTTTTTTCTAGCAGCCTCTTCTTCAGCTTTTTTCTTAGCTTCTTCTTCGGCTTTTTTCTTAGCTTCTTCTTCAGCTTTCTTTTGAGCCTCTTCTTGTTGTTTACGTTGTTGTTCTTGTTGTTGCTCTTGTTGTTTACGCTGTTCTTCAGCAGCCTTTTTCTGAGCTTCTTCTTGTTTTAGTTTATCTTCATTAGCTTTTTTCTGAGCTTCCTCATCAGCTTTTTTCTTAGCTTCTTCTTCAGCCTTCTTCTTAGCTTCTTCCTCGGCTTTCTTCGCGTCTGGAGTTCCGCCAGGCGCAGTGAAGGATGCACCAACGGCAGGGCTTGTTCCAGTACCTTTTTTCGCTACTACAGAGAAGCTGTAAGTAACGCCTGGTTTAATACCACCAAGAGTAGCTGTTGTACCTTTTATTGATAAACTACCACTTGAACCGTCAGTCGCTTTATAGCTTGCTGCATACGCATCAACTTCTGCTGGTCCAGACCAGTTTAGTGTAACTGTGCTAGCGCCATCAAAAGTGACATTAAGACCACTAGGTGCATCTACTTTAATTTGTTTAATTGCATCTTTCTTAGCACCTTTTACGTACAATTCACCATTTAATTCTTGTACAGAAGAAGGGCGTTCGAAACGAGTTTTATCTGTAGCGAATTTACTCATCATTACTTGGAACATTTGTTGTGCAATTCTAGTAGAACGATCGCCAATGTAATTTTCTGGACCATCTTTTTCGTAACCAGTCCAAACAGTCATGGTATATTGCGGTGTATATCCAGCGAACCAGCTATCTCTGTTTGCATCAGCTGGAATACCATATTTTTTAATAACGTCTTCATCAAAGTTTTGTGTTCCTGTTTTACCGGCAACATCAATACCTGAAACGTATGCTGTTGGACCTGTACCACCAGAACCAGGTTTTACGACGTCACGAAGAACGTCAGTCACCATGTAAGCTGTGTAGTCTTGCATTGCACGTTGTTCTTTCGGTTTAAAACTTTTCTTTTTCCCATCTGGGAAGATAACTTCTTTTACGAAGTGCGGTTTATTGTAGTTCCCACCATTACCAAAGGCTGCATATGCCCCCGCTAATTGTAATGGAGAACTATCGTTACTACCAATTGCTGTTGATTCATATGCTTTGCCGTCTTTAAATGTCATACCCAATCCTTCAGCAAACGCTTGAGACTTAGGAATACCAACCGCTTGGGCTGTTTTTAAAGCTGGGATGTTTAATGACTTTTTCAAAGCTTCACGTAGTGAAACGTCACCTTTGTAACTATTTGTTGCATTTCGTATTTTTTTACCATTAGAATACGTATACTCTGAGTCATTTAATTGATGGTATGTAGACCATTGTAAATTCTCAATTGCTGGGCCGTAGTCGAAAATTGGTTTCATTGTTGAACCAACTTGGCGTTTTAAATCAGTGGCCATATTATGACCTTTGAAAGTAGACTTACTTCCTTTACGCCCAGCTCCAATTGCTCGAACTTCTCCAGATTGTGTATCCATAAATACGAATGATCCTTGGAATTGATCGTTCGGATACTTAATAAGATTGCCATCCATAATTTTATCAGCATAATCTTGAGCATCTTGATCAAGTGTTGTATGAATCGTTAAACCATCTGAACCGATATTTACATCCGGATATTCTTTTTCAACTTCTTTTACAACAGCATCTAAAAATGCTTGATACTTCATCTCTGTTACTTCTGAAGATGGTTGAAGACCTTCAGTTACAGGGATTTTAATTGCGTTATTCATTTCATCTTTTGTTATATAACCATGTCGATTCATTAATGATAATACGACGTTACGACGTTGTGTAGCTCGTTCAACGTTATCTGGTTTTGTTGGATCATAAATATTAGGACCTTGGGGTAAACCTGCAAGCATTGCAGCTTCATGTAACTGTAAGTCTTTTAAATCTTTGTCATAATATTTTTTTGCTGCTGTTGCAATACCGTACGAACGGTTACCTAAGTTAATCTTATTTAAGTACATTTCTAAAATTTCATGTTTAGAGTATTGTTGCTCTAATTTGTAAGATAGGTACCATTCTTGCACTTTTCTCTTTGCAGTTTTGTCCATCGTTAGAAAATAGTTTTTGACTACTTGTTGTGTAATCGTACTACCACCTTGAGATCCGAATCCTCCAGTGACATTTTCCATAACTGCTTTTGTAGTTCGTTTAAAATCAATTCCATTATGATCATAGAAACGCGAATCCTCAGTTGCAAGGAATGCATTTTCAACTACTTTTGGAATTTGATCATACGTAACGTGGGTTCGTTTTTCAGCACCGTATTCATAGAAAAAATTCCCATTCTTATCAAGAAACTTTGTTGATAAAGGATTGACAAGTTTTGATTTGTCTAATTTTGGAGCGTCCTTCACCATAACAAAGAAAGCGGAAACGCCAGCTACAAGACCAACGATACCA
Organism: Bacillus sp. N5-665; assembly: GCF_022637375.2. Classification (NCBI taxonomy): domain Bacteria; kingdom Bacillati; phylum Bacillota; class Bacilli; order Caryophanales; family Bacillaceae; genus Bacillus; species Bacillus sp. N5-665. The sequence goes on along the minus strand of NZ_CP093325.1, from coordinate 4,029,996 downwards.
AGAAGTAGACAACCTATAAGGAATTTTTTAAAAAAGGAGCCTTTTTTCTTTGGTTTTTTCTCTGTATTTGTTTCTTGCTTTTGATTTTTTACATGATTTCGTTCTGTACGAGAACGATAATTATCTGACATTATACTTTCTCCTACCTTTCATTCTCTCCCCAAAAGTCGAAAAAAGAGCCTTAGTGATGACTCTATCACGAAAAATAAACCGTGTCTAGTACACGGATATAATCAATCCGAGGGTGATAACCGCACGATAATAAAGATCCATGCTCTTCTATTTCTTCTTTCGTAATTGATTTTCTTCCACCAGTATTTTGACGATTCCAAAATGCAATAATATGTTTTGCATCTAATAAATAAAGTTCATCAAAAAGTGTAAATTTAATAATAACAAATGCAATTCCATTATGAGCAATTACTTGCTTCATATGTTCAATTTGATGAAGGTGGAAGTTTTGAAGTGGAAAGCTGGTTTTATTTTTTGTTTCTTTCGCTTCAAAATCGATGTATTTCCCTTTATATACACCGTTGTAATCTGTTGTAGAAGGTTGTTTAAAATACGCTTCTTTTACCACTGCAGCACTTCGAGCGGGGTAATCTACTTTTACAATTTGAAGAGGTGTAGGTTTTTTATGTACGCATGCAATATTATGGGTTAAGTAATATTCATTTGTTTCATTCAATTCCTCTTCAAGGGACATACCTCTATTACTATAAGTATGTTTTTTAATTGGTGTTTTATGAGGGTGTGAAGCTTGATTGTACCGTTTTCCATTTGGGTAACGAATGGTCATAGTGTGTCCACTCCCAACTTGCTAAGAATTACTTACAAAGGTGATTATAACAAAAAATGAAAAAAGATGTGACCTTTTTAAAGAAAGGTATGATGACTTATTCATGTTTACATGGAATGATTATGAAAAAATTAAACAATATCGTAAAAATATGGTTTGTACAGACGAAGAAAAAACAATCGTTTATAACATTAAGAGGGAAATAGAAATGGCTAATATGGACAACATTTCTCGAACACAGTCTTATCAAGAATATTATGTAAGGAACAGTGAAATTAGGTGGGCCTTTTTAGCAAGTATGGTCTCGAGAAATGCGGGATGGAATATGACTGATTTAAAAGGGAGGTATTATGCTACTGTTTTACCTCAAACAGTAAAAAAACATTTGTTTCTGACTTATGAAGAAGCGAATTGGATTATTTTTTTAGATGCATTTCCCCAGCTATTGTTATATGAAGAAAGTAAGAGGAGACAGGTACCACTATTCTACTTGTTACAATATTTTAACGTATCAATTTTCATGGAAAAAGAATGGATTTATTTTTGGGAAAAAAAAGATATAAATAGGCTCATGACAGCGCTTATTATAAATGAGCAAAATAAAATTCAAAAACCAGTTATTGAGAATACATATTTTAAAAAACATGTATTCCATACTGCACTTTTTAAATTGCAAGAAATGCTGCATATTAGTGCTGTTATTTTTCCGACTGTCGACGGGAGGATGTACGGTTTTTCAGTTTATCAATTTGAAACGTTACAAAAGCGTATAGAACTAGGGCAGAAATTAGCGGAGTTACTTTTTCATCCGAATTATAAAAGTTTATTCCATAGGTTTGCATTGCAAACTATACACACAGGATCAAGAGCAGATTATGAATATTATGTAAGAGAAGCTAGAAAATCTTGTACGCCAGCCCTTAGAGAGGTTTATCCTGTCGTTGCACATAAGGAAATAAGTATGAGAGATTGGTTTTGTAGAGATACGGAAATAAATGAGTTGTTTTTACTGAAAGAGTATAAGGGTGAAGTTGATATAACAGAATGGTATAAAAGAAAGAGGGAGCAAATCTATGTTGCTTCTATCGTAAATCGTTTTGTTAAAAGGATGGATGAGTTCGTGATATAATAAAAAAGAAGTCCCATCTTCATAAATGAAGACGGGACTTCTTAATGTGAAGTAATCCTGCCGTGTATGCTAAAAATTTAATCTCAAAACGTAATGAATATAAGAGATTAAGGATGCTTCAGAAATTAGCTTTTTGTAAAAGCGCTAAAGTCTCACTTTATCCCCCTACTTGCCGGGCAGTAAGACCCACGTCTCAAAATTCAGTGAAAGCAAAGAATTTAGGTGTGGATCAACTGCCCGTAAAAGCCCGATTGAGAAGGCTAACAATCAGTGGGGATGAACAAAACCCCCGCTGATTAAAGTTTCACTTTATGTAGCAGGGAAGTTTGGACCATCTAACTTAGGGTTGCCAGTCTCGGGTTTATTTTGTTTGTTTTGTTTTTTCTTTTTTTCGTTTTTGTTCTTTGCCATTTTCATACACCTCCTTTTTGTATTGTTACCATTTCTATAAATGACATACAAAATGATTTCTTTGACGAATAACAACTAGTTTTGTCATGTGAGCAGGAGTGAGGAGTCATTCGGCGAAATTACATGACAAAGGAAAAGCAAAGAAGGGGGCGTTTTGTATATGGCGATGGTTCAGAAGGAAGATGTAATGAAAACAATGGATCAAATGTTAAGTTCTCTCGATTTGCTGGAAATGAATATAGGGATTAGAATGAATCATGCATTGAAGGATACGAGTGAAAAAATATGCAATAAAATAGAAATAACAGAAATGCATATTGAGCATATGGAAAATAAATTAGTGCATCACGAAGAAAAAGGGAATTGGGTGAAGGCATTTCAAAACGTCGTAGTGAGTGCATAATAAGGTGGGAATAAAATGAAGTATGAAGCATTAATACAATCTTCAGAAAAACTCATGCAGTATAATAATGAAGCGAATGTGAAAAAAAGAGAAATGATTGAGTACGATTTTTATAAGGATATGAAACCATTTGTAGATATGGTAGACGAGGAATTAAAAGTGTGGAAAGAATTAGCTTATAAATGGATTAAGGAAGAAAAACCGAAGTATATACATGTACAGCAAATTGATCAAGTGTACGATAATTTACAGACAAATGTGTTGCAATGTTTTGTAAATAAAGGTAAAGGTAAGCGATTCTTTGAAACACATCAAGCCATTTCGTATACTTTGCAAAATATAATTGAGCAATGTAAGTAACAAGAGGGGAAACCCTCTTGTTTTTTTATGCTTCTGTCATTGTTGTAGGTTTTGTTGCACCGTTTATTTCTAATTCTTTTATTAATGTTCGGTAATCTGAAATGCATATTTTTCCTTCGAGATACCAATGTCTCGCAAAGTCTAACAATTCATTTACATTCTCTGTGTAATACCCCTTTTTTTGAGAAAACGCTTGTTTTAAATCCCCTAATACCATGTTGATTCCTCCCCCATGAGAATCTTCTTCTTCATTATCATAGCATGGAAGGGTTTTCTTTTTTAATTTTTTAAAAATTTAAACTTCCGACAAAAATAGACAGATACTCCGTTACACATATTATTTTACTGGTACATATTATATATGTAGAAACTTATGTGAAGGAGGAGAGAATGCATGTTTCAACAACCAAACGTATATCAGCAATCTAATCCATATACACAGCAAAATATGTACCAATATAATACGGATACATATTTACGGTATAATATGTATCCTTTCGAGCCTCATTATGGAAATCAAAATTATTACCAGCCATTTGAAGTGTCGTTTATGAATCAACAACAGCAACAGCAGCCCTATATGGATCAGCAACAGCAACCTTATATGAATCAACCACAACAGCAGCAGCCCTATATGGATCAACAACAGCAATCTTATATGAATTCACAACACTATATGCCACCACCATCTCCCTATGGAAATCAACAAGCGATGTTTTATCCACCAAAACAACCGTACCCGACGCAGAATAAACAAAAACAACAACAGCAACCGAGTCAATTTTCTAGTTTTGTTTCCCAATTTAAAAACTCAGATGGTAACTATGATGTAAATAAAATGATGAATACAGCTGGACAAATGATGAATGCGATGAACCAAGTGACAGGTATTGTAAAGCAAGTTGGAGGTTTTTTTGGTAAGTAATCTTGGGGGGCTGTCTATAAAAAGCATTACGTATAAAGCAGAAGGCTAGACAAATTTCCTTGTAATAAATGGGTATATATAACAAACGGCTTTCCCTCTTTTCTCATAATGTAAAGTGTAGTCAGATTTTTTTAACGAGAGAGGAGAGAAAAAACTATGCATCATTGTCATCCTTGTTTTGGAGGGCATAAGCCTGTAGGACCTATCTGTACAACTGCTCCTGTCATTCATCCGACGAAACAGTGTGTAACACATTCTTTTTCAACAACGGTGGTGCCACACATTTTCCCAACACATACAACACATGTTCATCATCAACAAATTAAAAACCAAAACTTCTTCCCACAAACAAACTCGAATGTAAATGTTGTAGACCCAATCGATCCAGGATTCGGCGGTGGATGTGGACCATGTGGTCATGGACATCATGGACATCACGGACATCACGTATCACCATTTGGTCCAGGACCAAATGTATCTCCGTTTGGACCAAACGTATCACCATTCGGACCAAATGTATCGCCATTTTTACCAAACAATGTATCACCAGTAGGTCCGAATATTGGACCAAACGTTGGTGGAATATTTAAAAAGTAAATGATATGTTAGAACTAGCGAAATGCTAGTTCTTTTTTTGTAATTGGAGTGTTGATATGAAAGTTATTGCTGTAACGGGATATAAGCCATTTGAACTTGGTATATTTAAAAATGATCATCCAGGGGTGGAATGTATAAAAAAAGCATTGCACCGAAAATTAACTACTTTTGTAGAAGAAGGTTTGGAATGGGTGATAATAAGTGGGCAGTTAGGAGTCGAATTATGGGCTGCTGAAGTTGTTTTTGAAATTCAAGTAGAATATCCAGATCTAAAATTAGCGGTATTTACTCCGTTTTTAGAACAAGAAGAAAGCTGGAAGGAAGATAACCGTGAATATTACGAATGTATTCTCTCTCAAGCAGACCATATTGATAGTATTACGAAACGGAAGTACGAGAGCCCGGAACAATTTAAATTAAAAAATCAATTTTTTATTGAAAAAAGTGATGCACTTTTAGCTGTATATGATGAAGAAAAACCAGGGAGTCCCAAATATATTGTAGAAGCAGCAAAGAAAAAAGGAGAAATAGAAAATTATCACAGTTATTTCATTCTTTTTTCTGATTTACAAGATATAATAGAAGAGGAACAGTGGAATAATGCTGAGTAATATGTAATATAGTACTCGTATATATGATTGACAAAAGGCATTGTTTCTGAAAAAATTTAGGTAATGAAAGTTTTGGCAAAAATTTGAGGTGAAGAAAATGATTTCGGATAAAATTAAATTAACGGCGAAAGATATTTTAGAAAAAGAATTTAAAACAGGCATGAGAGGCTATCAACAAGAAGAAGTAGACAAGTTTCTTGATATGATCATTAAAGACTATGAAGCTTTCCACAAGGAGTTTGATCAATTAAAGCAACAAAATGCTCGTTTAAAGCGTGAATTAGAGGAACAAAAATTAGTAGCAACGCAAGTGCCACAACAACCAGTTGTACAAACACCAGTTGCACAACCTGTATATAACAACACGAATACGGACATTTTAAAACGTCTATCTAATTTAGAAAAAGCTGTATTTGGAAGTAAGTTATACGAATAATTTCTAGTGGTAAAAAGGTTAAAGCATTTTACATAGAAAAAAACATTGCAAAATCTTTTTGTTTCCACTATACTAATGGATGTCATAACGTTTGGGTAATCGCTGCAACGCCAACGTTGTAGAGGAAAGTCCATGCTCGCACGGCCTGAGATGGCTGTAGTGTTCGTGCCTAGCCAATTCATAAGCTAGGGTATTCTGGCTGTAAGGCTGGTTTAACGGCAGGGAAAAAACCTAAGTCCTTTCGGATATGGTTTGACTACCTTTAAAGTGCCACAGTGACGAAGTCCTTGAAGAAATGATAGGAGTGGAACGAGGTAAACCCCACGAGCGAGAAACCCAAATAATGGTAGGGGAATCTTTTCCAAGGAAATGAACGATGGGAAAGGACAGGTTGTATAACCTGTAGATAGATGATTGCCACCGGAGTACGAGGCGTGGGCCGTTTGCAGTACAAAGGAACAGAACATGGCTTACAGAACGTTATGAACCAACTATGAAATAACTCAGCTCTCCTTTGTTAGAGGAGGGCTTTTTATTTGTATGAAGTTATAAATTATGAGTTAAAATGGTTAATGAGAAAATTCTTCGTAAAATGTAATGATTAATAGGACAAATTGCTATTAATTATTGTTTAACTATACATAAGAGGTGAATGCAAATGGGAAAAGTTACTTTAATTGCAACAGCGGCAATGGGTATTGAATCGTTAGTTGCCCGAGAAGTTCGTGATCTTGGTTATGAATGCCAAGTGGAAAACAGCAAAGTAACATTTGAAGCAGATGAAAAGGCGATTTGTCGCACGAACTTATGGTTACGTACTGCGGACCGTGTGAAAATTAAAGTTGGCGAATTCAAAGCGACAACATTTGATGAGCTGTTTGAAAAAACGAAAGCATTAAACTGGGGAGATTATATTCCAGAGAATGGAGAGTTCCCTGTAATTGGTAAATCGTTAAAATCTGAGTTGTTCAGTGTTTCAGATTGCCAACGTATCGTTAAAAAAGCTGTCGTTGAAAAATTAAAAACAACATATAAACGTACAACTTGGTTTGAAGAAGATGGTCCGTTATTCCGTATTGAGATCGCAATGCTTAAGGATATTGCAACATTAACAATTGATGCAAGTGGTGTTGGACTTCATAAACGTGGATACCGTATGGATCAAGGGGAAGCCCCATTAAAAGAAACATTGGCTGCGTCTTTAATTAAGTTAACAAACTGGAAGCCGGATCGTCCTTTCGTGGATCCTTTCTGTGGATCAGGTACAATTCCGATTGAAGCGGCATTAATTGGACAAAATATTGCACCAGGATTTAACCGTGGTTTCGCATCAGATGAGTGGGGCTGGGTTGGTAAACAAAACTGGCGTGAAGCTCGTCAAGAAGCTGAAGATTTAGCGAATTATAATCAACCACTACAAATCATTGGATCAGATATCGATCATCGTATGATCCGAGTTGCTCAAGACAACGCTGAAGAAGTAGGTTTAGGTGATTTAATCACATTTAAACAAATGCAAGTAAAAGATTTCACGACAAAAGAGGATTATGGCTATGTTGTAACGAATCCTCCATACGGAGAACGTTTAAGTGAAAAAGCACTCGTTGAACAATTGTACAAAGAAATGGGACAAGTATTCCGCCCATTAGACACATGGTCAGCGTATGTATTAACAAGCTACGAAGCATTTGAAAAGTGTTATGGAAAAGATGCATCGAAGAAACGTAAACTATTTAATGGATTTATCCGTACAGATTACTACCAATACTTCGGAAAACGTCCACCGCGTAATTCATAGTATAAAACTCCTCCAGCGCGCATATACTGGCTATTATGTAATGCGTAAAGGAGGACGTGATATGGATAGTTTCCAATTATCGATGATTCAAAAAGCTATTCATCGTACGTATGATGAGATCGGGAAAGAAGTGGATAGCCAAGGTGCGATTGTAGATGAAATACAAAAAGCACAAGAAGAATATTTGTCAGCTCTTTCACACGAAACAGCGATTGATAAACGGTATTTAAAGTCATTAATATAGAAAAAAATTTTCCTTTTTCGAAAGGAAAATTTTTTTTCGTGTATTTCTATGTATGGCAACAGGGGAAAGTGGCTGCACACATATGAGTAGCAGTTGCTATATCTTTTTATAGAAAAACTTTTTGGTTGGAGGCTAAGGATGTTTACTGAGAAGAGATTACCATTTGAAGTAGGGAAACAAGATAATTTTTATGATAAGTTGAATGAATGGATTGGAGATGTGTTTTATGATATCCTTCCGGAAAAAGGCTTTGAAGAGCGTGATGAACAAATTTTTATGGCGTTTCAATTAGAGCGTGCTTTCCAAGAAAAGAAAGTAATGTTCGCAGAAGCGGGTGTAGGAACAGGGAAAACAATTGTATATCTTCTATATGCAATTTGCTATGCGCGTTATACTGGAAAACCAGCTATTATCGCTTGTGCTGATGAAACGTTAATTGAGCAGCTTGTGAAAGAAGAAGGGGACATTGCTAAGTTATCTGAAGCATTAGGACTATCTGTTGATGTTAGACTTGCGAAATCAATGGATAATTATTTATGTTTACGTAAACTTGAAGATGTTATGAGTGGACGAGCTCCAGAAGTAATTGAAGATGTATACTACGAATTACCACAGTTTGTATTCGATCATGGTACGATGCAAAACTTTACCCACTACGGTGACAGAAAAGAATTTCCACTTTTAAATGATGAGGAATGGTCAAAAGTAAATTGGGATTACTTCCAAGATTGCTTCACTTGTGATTCTCGTCATCGTTGTGGTCAAACTCTTTCTCGTGAACATTATCGTAAAGCGGCAGATTTAATTATTTGTTCTCAAGATTTCTACATGGATCATATTTGGACGTACGATGCTCGTAAGCGTGAAGGGCAAATTCCGTTATTACCTGAAAGTAGCTGCGTTGTATTCGATGAAGGACATCTTGTAGAATATGCAGCTCAAAAAGCTTTAACATATCGTTTAAAGCAAACGATGATGGAGCAACTTTTAACAAGATTGTTGCAAAACGATATTCGTGAAGAGTTTGCGCATTTAGTAGAAGAAACAATTTGGCAAACAGAGCGATTCTTTGATGTGTTACAAGAAAATAAAAAGGAAATCGCCGGTTCTGATCGTTTAGAAATTACTGTGACAGAAAAAGTAACAGCTGAAGCGAATAGACTTTATGCGAAAATTGGTGAAGTCGGTGATGCATTAGTATTTGAAAGTGAAATGCATACAGTAAACACGTATGATTTAAATATCGTTGATGAACATTTAGATGTATTAGAACATTCACTTCGTCTGTTCATGCACGAGAAAAATGTAATTACATGGGGTGAAGAAGGTGATGGAGCCTTCACGTTAGTGATTATGCCACGTGCAGTTGAAGAAGTATTACAAGAGAAAGTATTCTCGAAGAAAATCCCGTATATTTTCTCTTCTGCTACATTATCTAACAACGATTCATTCGCATTTACAGCAAATAGCCTAGGGGTAAAAGATTACTTATCATTCTCAGTTGCCTCACCGTTTGATTATGAGGAGCAAATGGCAGTAAACTTACTATCGCATACGAAAGAAAATGAATGGGAAAGAAAGTGTCAATATACACTTGAAAATATACAGAAAACAAATGGACGTACACTTGTATTATTCCGTACAACACAAGAACTTGCAGCGTTTAAAGAATATGTAAGTAAAGAACAAATGTCCGTTCCATTCCTATATGAAGGGGATCAAGAAATTAGTCAGCTCGTTTCTCGTTTCCAAAATGAAGAAGAGACTGTACTTTGTGCTGTTCATTTATGGGAAGGTTTAGATATTCCTGGTTCATCATTATCGCATGTTATTATTTGGTCATTACCATTCCCTCCAAACGATCCTGTGTTTGAAGCGAAGCGTAAACATGTAAATGATCCATTCTGGGATGTAGATGTACCGTATATGATTTTACGTCTTCGTCAAGGGATTGGACGTTTAATTCGTACGAGCGACGATAAAGGTGCTATATCAATCTTCTTATCTGATACAGAAGATGAGAAAGTGATAGAAGCGGTGAAAAACGTACTACCAGTAGAAGGTAAAGAATTATAAGGAGAAAGCTTGGCGCTTGCCAAGCTTTTTTTCTATTATAAAAGGGATTTAGAGTTCCATGTCGAATTAAGTTTGAGGTAGAAAAGGGAGGTTTTATACGATGATAGTAGCTACATATGAAGTAGAAAAACAATTTTTAACATATGTGAAGAAGATACAGAATTACGAGGAAGCATTAAGCTTAATGTTTTGGGACTTAAGAACAGGTGCGCCTAAAAAAGGTGTAGACCAGCGTTCAGAAGTAATTGGTATGCTTTCATCAGAAGTGTTTGTCATGTCGACTTCAGATGAGATGGGAAATTATTTAACAGAGCTTGAAGCTTTAATAAGTGAAGATAAACTTTCTGAAACGACGAAGAAAATGGTTGAAGAGTGTCGTAAAGAATATGATAGAAATAAGAAAATTCCACAAGCGGAATACGAGGCGTATGTGAAATTAGAAGCGAAAGCGGAAAGTGTGTGGGAAGAAGCTCGAGAAAAATCTGATTTCGAAATGTTCCGTCCATATTTAGAACAAATAGTTAAATTTAAAAAGAAATTCATTACATATTGGGGTTACGAAACATATAAATATAATACATTATTAGATATGTATGAGCCAGGTATTACAGTAGAAGTGTTAGATCACGTATTTGGTCAACTTCGTGAGCGTATCGTTCCGCTCGTAAAAGAAATATCGGAGTCACAAAAGAGATTAAAGACAAGTGCTTTATCGGAACATTTTTCAAAAGAAAAACAAAAGAACTTTACATTAGAGTTATTAAAGCAATTGAATTATGACTTTGAAGCAGGTCGTCTTGATGAAACGGTACATCCATTTGAGATTACATTAAATAGAGGGGACGTTCGTATTACAACACGCTATGATGAAAAAGATTTCCGTATGGCAGTGTTTGGAACAATTCATGAATGTGGCCATGCTGTATATGAACAAAATATTGCAGAGAAATTCGAAGGTACACCGCTATGTAGTGGAACTTCTATGGGTATTCATGAGTCACAATCATTATTCTTTGAGAACTTTATCGGTCGTAATAAATCATTCTGGAAGAAAAATTATGATTTATTAAAAGAGTATAGCGATGGTCAATTCAATGATATATCAGTAGATGAATTTTATGATGCGATTAACGAATCGAAGCCATCGTTCATTCGTATAGAAGCAGATGAGCTTACATATCCGCTTCACGTCATGGTTCGTTATGAACTTGAGAAAGAATTATTTGATGGTACATTACAAGTGAAGGATTTGCCAGCGGCTTGGAATGATAAGATGGAAGCATATTTAGGAATTCGTCCGGAAAGCGATGCGCAAGGTGTATTGCAAGATGTTCACTGGGCTGGTGGTTCATTTGGATACTTCCCATCTTATGCGCTTGGTTATATGTATGCAGCGCAATTTAAGCAAAGAATGTTAAAAGACATTCCGAACTTTGATGCATTATTAGAAGAAGGAAATGTAACACCAATTCGTGAATGGTTAACAGAAAATATTCACCAATACGGTAAAACGAAAAAGCCACTTGAAATTTTAGAAGATGTGACAGGTGAAGGATTAAATGCAAACTACTTAGCAGATTATTTAGAAGCGAAGTATAAAGAAATCTATGAGTTATAAAAAAGAGCTGCTTAATTGCAGCTCTTTTTTTAAAGGGGATAGAAGAATGATTTATACATATACAGTAATGACGCAAGAAGAAGCGGAAGAAATTGCATATAACTGGCATTATGAAGGGGAATATTCTTTTTATGATATAGAGGTAGATGAAGAAGATTTAGCTGAGTTTTTACATGACGAGAGTAGAGGAGATCATACATTTTCTGTGAAGGAAAACGGCACTCTCATTGGTTTTTTTACTGTTTGTAAAATAAATGATGGAACGGTTGATATAGGTCTTGGAATGAGACCTGATATAATTGGAAATGGATGTGGTTTACAGTTCGTAAACGCTGGACTAGCTTTTAGTAAAGAAAAATACGGATGCAATTATATAACGTTATCAGTAGCGACATTTAATGAGAGAGCAATTAAAGTTTATAAAAGAGCAGGATTCGAAGCGGTTGGAACGTTTATCCAGAAGACGAACGGTAGTTGTTTTGAATTTTTGAAAATGAATTATATATGTAAAAATGATTAAGAAACAGAGGGGATCTTCTGTTTTTTTATTTTGATTTAGAAGTATAGGATACATATTTTTGTACTTGTTGTAATTGGGAGTTTTGAAATTTTGACAGAGGATGTGTATGATTGAACTTTAGTAGCAAATAGCAGGTTTAGCAAGGAGAGGTAGAATGATTACAATTAAAACGAAAAATGAAATAGATTTGATGCATGAATCTGGGAAATTACTTGCTTCATGTCATAGGGAAATTGCCAAAATGATGAAACCAGGTATTACGACAAAAGAAATTGATACGTTTGTTGAAGCATATTTAGAAAAGCATGGTGCAACATCTGAACAGAAAGGTTACAACGGGTATCCATATGCGATATGCGCATCTGTAAATGATGAAATGTGTCATGGGTTTCCGGCGGATGTTCCTTTAACTGAGGGTGATATTGTAACAATTGATATGGTAGTAAACTTAAATGGTGGTCTTTCAGATTCTGCTTGGACGTATAGAGTTGGAAATGTTTCTGAAGAAGCAGAAATGTTATTGGTAGTAGCTGAGAATGCATTGTATAAAGGAATTGATCAGGCGATAATCGGTAATCATGTAGGAGATATTGGCTATGCGATTGAAAGTTATGTAGCAAATGAAGGTTTTTCTGTCGCAAGAGACTTTACGGGACATGGAATAGGTAAAGAGATTCATGAAGAACCAGCAATTTTTCATTTTGGGAAACAAGGACAAGGGCCTGAACTACAAGAAGGAATGGTAATTACAATTGAGCCTATTGTCAATGTAGGTATGCGATATTCGAAAGTAGATTTAAATGGATGGGCTGCAAGAACGATGGACGGGAAATTATCAGCGCAATATGAGCATACAATTGCTATTACAAAAGATGGGCCAATCATTTTAACGACACTTTGAAATAATATGTAAGAGTTTACAAAACTCGAACGAAAATGATGTTTTTATAAAATTTGTACGTGTTTTATTAAGAAATGCTTTTCAAAGTATAAAAAGTGCGTTATAATCCATCTATAAAATAAATAGTTAGCTACACTCATATAATCGCGGGGATATGGCCTGCAAGTTTCTACCGAAGTACCGTAAATACTTTGACTATGAGTGAGGACGAATATATTTGCTTGTTTAGCATTCTTTTTTGCGAAACTCCAAAAGCGCGTCTCTCACTTGTAACGAGTGGTGGCGGCTTTTGGAGTTTTTTATTGCATAAGAGGGGGAACAAACATGAAAGTATTACAAGAAAAGATTTTGAACGAAGGAAAGGTTTTATCTGGTGACGTATTAAAGGTAGATGCATTTTTAAATCATCAAATTGACCCAGTACTTATGCAAGAGATCGGAAAAGAATTTGCTAAACGTTTTAAAGAAGAGAACATTACAAAAATCGTGACGATTGAATCTTCAGGCATTGCACCAGCTGTTATGGCTGCATTAGAGCTTGGTGTAAAAGTAATCTTTGCAAGAAAACGTAAATCGTTAACGTTACAAGATAATATGTACGTTGCAAACGTATATTCATTTACGAAACAAGAAACGAATGAAATTTCATTATCTCGAAATCATATCGATGAAAATGATCGTGTTTTAATTATCGATGACTTTTTAGCAAATGGTCAGGCTGCTTTAGGTTTAATGAGTTTAGTAGAGCAAGCAGGAGCAAGTATTGCAGGAATTGGTATTGTTATCGAAAAAGCATTTCAAGATGGAGGAAAGAAGCTTCGTGAACAAGGAGTTCGTGTTGAGTCACTAGCAGAAATTGCATCACTTGATAACGGCACAGTTACATTTGTACAGCAAGAAACTGCGGAGGTGAAATAAACGATGAAGCAACATCCATTTAAAATCGCATCGCTTGGTATGCAGCATATGCTGGCGATGTATGCTGGCGCAATTATCGTTCCGCTTATTGTGGGCGGCGGACTTGGTTTAAATCAAAAAGAGTTAACATATTTAGTCTCGATTGATTTATTAATGTGCGGCGTTGCGACGATTTTACAAGCATTATCAAATCGCTTTTTCGGTATTGGACTTCCCGTTGTACTTGGTTGCACATTTACAGCGGTTGGGCCGATGATTGCAATCGGGAAACAATACGGCGTGTCTTCTATTTATGGAGCGATTATTGCTGCCGGGTTATTCGTTGTTATTTTTGCGAAATTATTTGGAAAGCTCGTAAAACTGTTTCCACCTGTTGTAACAGGATCTGTCGTTACCGTAATTGGAGTTACACTTGTTCCAGCAGCAATTAATGATATGGCTGGAGGAGTAGGAAGTAAAGATTTCGGTAGTCTTGAAAATTTAGCGTTAGCATTTGGTGTATTATTATTTATCATCATTATGTATCGTTTCTTTGACGGATTTATTCGTTCAATCTCTATTTTATTAGGTCTATTGTTCGGTACAATCGTTGCAGCATTTATGGGGAAAGTAAGTTTGCAAGCGGTTGGAGAAGCGGATTGGTTCCACGGTATTCAGCCATTTTACTTCGGTACACCAACATTTGAATTAACGCCAATTATTACGATGATTTTAGTTGCTTGCGTAGGGATTGTAGAAGCAACAGGTGTATATTTCGCATTATCTGATATTTGCAATAAAAAGATCGGTGAAAAAGAATTAACAAAAGGCTATCGCGCAGAAGGATTAGCGATGGTGTTAGGTGGTATTTTCAACGCGTTCCCATATACAACATACTCTCAAAACGTAGGACTTGTTCAATTAACTGGAGTAAGAAATCGCGTTATTATTTATACTTGTGGTGGTATGTTAATTGTTCTTGGATTCATTCCTAAAATCGCAGCTATTACAACTATTATCCCGAAATCAGTACTTGGCGGTGCAATGTTAGCGATGTTCGGTATGGTAATGGCATATGGTATTAAAATGTTAAGTAGCGTTGATTTTGGTAAACAAGAAAACTTATTAATCGTTGCATGTTCTGTAGGAATTGGGCTTGGGGTTACAGTTGTTCCTACATTATTCTCACAACTTCCTGAAAACATTCGTATTTTAACAGATAACGGAATTGTACTTGGAAGTGCGTCAGCAGTACTTTTAAATATCGTATTTAATATGGTGCCGCAGCGTAAAGTGAAAGTAAAAGAAGAGCCAGTGTCTATGCAAAGTGCAGTAAGGGAAGCATAAAAAGTAAGTAGACACAATACGAATTGTATGTAATTAAGCCTATCTCATTTGAGATAGGTTTTTAATTTGTAGTGATGTTTAAAACACCAGTCAAATTGAACCCATCGTTTTTATTACTGAGCTAGTTTAATAAGTTTATAATGTCTCAATTTCCAGATCTACTTTTAATTCTAAAGCTTCATTACTACAGGAGTTTTACCTGATGATGCAAAACGGTGCAACTTTATTCAAAAAGGTATGTTTTTTATAAACAGTACAAATTTGTTTTAAATCGACAGTAAAACTAGAAAAAGACCCTTGAAATTGCTGCTTAACAACAGCTTTCAAAAGGGGCGTTATAACAAAAAATGTACATTATTGTTAGAATATAATTATCCGTTAAAATAAGGAGAAACCAAAATATATATTTAGGAGGAGAAATATTTTGGAAATAGATCAAATAAAGAATATCTTAAGGAAAAGAGCAACTATCTTTCAAACAGGCGGAAAAAGACCTGATTTATCTATAAATGAAAGTTGGATTGGAAAGATTCCCTATTCATTACCAAATGAAACTTGCCCAATCGACCGTTATCAAGACAAAATGTATGCGATTATGATGCTTAATTTAACACAAATACCTTTTATTCCAGAAGCAGTAAAAGATATGAAAGTCATTGCAGTATTTCTTTCTCCAAACTTTGCTAAAGATTTGTCCAATTTATCAGGAAATTTTTGTGTTAGAGAATATGATTCTTTAGAGGAACTAGTACCGAATGAAATGTCACTTACGTTTCCAAATCTAAAACCTTTTCCCTTAATACCAAGATTAGTAGCTGATGAGTTTCCACAATGGGATACGGAAGATTTCCCTAACAACGTGCAAGATAGAATTATTGAACTTGAAAACACAATTGAGATTGACTACTACGAGGACATTTTTGAAGAAAATCATTACATACACAAATTAGGAGGCTATGCTTGCTTTGCCCAATCAGGTATCCAATGGCCCGCGGATTATGAATTTATTTTTCAAATAACAGACGATCCCAAAGCCCATTTAAAGATTATTCATGGCGGTGGAATTTATTTTGCTAAAAATAGTAAAACAAATGATTGGATCGCACTTTGTGATTTCTTATAGGAATATAATATAAAGTGACGTTCTCTCATGTTATTTTTTCTCTAGTCCCTTTTAATATTTCTCCAGTTACATTGTGCCCCCTTACATCAATTAAAACGGTTTATTTAGTGCTACTTCAAATGTTGCAACTAGAACAACCGATGCAAAGTGCGGTAAGAGAAGTGTAAAAAAAGCAAGGTCTCGTTACGAGACCTTGCTTTTCTTTTTAAGTGGCATCATTTTCCCGTAAGTACCAAGACGCCAAATGTACTCAAGTGGACCATATTGATAACGTGACAGCCACCAGCGGCTAATAAAGATTTGTAACGTATAGAAACTAATGCAAAATAGAGGACCTACCCATAATGGAGCAAGATAATCATTTTTGAACAATAGTCCGAATACAAGTAACGTAACAATTGTATGCGAGATGTAATTTGTTAACGCCATTCGACCAACATATTGGAATGGTCGTAATAATGTTTGCCATTTTTCTTTCTGTAATAAACGCATAAGCGTGAAAATGTAGAAGATGAATAATGTTTTTCCGCTAAACATTGCAAGTCCTTGCATATAAAGTGGTTCATATGAAGAGGTTGATAAGAAATAACGAACCATAAAGAACCAAAACGGTAATGTTAAAACGAACATAATGATTTGCCATTTTTTAAGTTTCGGATCTAACTCTTTCGTACGACGGAAAATGTCTTTTTTACCAGCGTATAAACCGAGTAAAAATAATCCGAGTGTTTCTGGGAGCATTGAAATATTTAGCCCTATTCCATTAGCATAAAATGCATGGAAACGATTTTGTATTTGTGATACCCAGTCTTCAAGTGGCATGATTGGTAGGGATAATCCAAGTTCATCCTTTGGCATGAAGGCAATACCAATACTAGCAATTAGCATAAGAAATTGAAAAATACTTAATAAAACGATTGCCCATATTAAAATGGTACGAGGTTTTCTCTTATAAAATAAAAATAAGAAAAATCCAGCGATTGCATAACTATGTAAAATGTCCCCGTCCCATAAAAGAACGTAGTGTAAGAAACCAAATAATAATAAAATAAGTAAGCGACGAACAAATAAAGTTTTTGGGCGATCTGTTTTCGCTTCAGCACGAGTCATAAAAATGTAAAAGCCTAGGCCGAATAAAAAAGAAAAGATTGTATAAAATTTTGTTTGAATAAACATATCGTAAAATAGACGGATATAGCTATCTAGCCCCTCATAAACTCCTGAAAGATCACGTGAGTCAATCCCAGCGATAATAGGCCAGTTAACAAGAAAAATACCTAGTACAGCTATCCCTCTAATAATATCGATGGAATGTATCCTCTCGCCTTGTGAAATATTTTGTGTCATTATTTTCCTCCTTGTTAAGTAATTCCCTTTTATTATACAAAATGTAAAGAGGAGGGTATATAGGTAATTTCCAATTTTTAAAACTGTTAAGATATGTATTATGAGATATAATAAGAGTGCACAACAAGTTTTAACCTTCTTCAAAACAGGCAGTAAAGCTCCTTTCTATAAGGAGCTTTCTTTATGAAAAGTATTGATAATGATTCTCTTTAATGATAAAATGTATTCAAAAGTGATAATCATTATCAAAAAAAGGTTGGTGCATGAGTATGGTATATGCATTAGTAGCAGGTACAGTCGCTGTATATGCAGTTATTGCAAAGTATGTTTTAAATGGAGTAGGAACAGCAAAATGAGTGATATGACATAAAATCCCTTTCATTTGTAAAAAGAATGAAAGGGATTTTTTATTTTTAATGAGAATATGCTGAAAATTTAGTATGATAGTAAAGTGAAACTGTAATCGATGAGGGGATGAATTTCCTGATGATTATGAGCTCGCAAATGGCGGGAAAAAGTATATACATCTTGGATAAAGGGGAACAAGGGGATGACAAACATAGTACAGACAAACGGTATGAAAAAACTTGTTTGTTTTTATGAAGAGTGGCAAAAACACGGCGATGCAGAGAATAGTGTAAAGTTGTTTGAGGTGATTCAAAAATATAAACGAGAACAGCTTATGATAGCGTTCTGCGGTCACTTCTCGGCAGGGAAATCAACGATGATGAATCATCTATATAAAGCGCAGTTGTTACCAACAAGTCCAATTCCGACAAGCGCTAACGTTGTCAAAATTGAAAAAGGAATGGATCGTGTTGTTGTAACAGTTAAATCTGGAGAACAGTACGAATATGACGGTGCATATTCAGCTGAAGAATTAAAACAAATTTGTAAAGACGGTGATGAGGTAATTGGTGTTCATATTTATCGGAATGATGCGCCAATTCCTGAGGGTGTTATGTTAGTTGATACACCAGGGATTGATTCAACAGATGATGCCCATCAATTAGCGACAGAATCAACGTTGCATCTAGCAGACGTAATTTTTTATATGATGGATTATAATCACGTCCAATCGGAAGTGAATTTACAATTTGTTAAAGAATTGAAACAACGTAATAAAACGGTTTATCTCGTTGTAAATCAAATAGATAAACATAAAGAAAATGAATTATCGTTTGAGGATTATAAAGATAGTGTAAAACAATCGTTCTCTAACTGGGATATTGAAGTAGATGGAGTGTATTATACTTCATTACGAATGATGAACCATACACATAATGAAATTGGAAGCTTAGAAGCATTAATTACTTCTATTATGAAAGAAAAAGAGCAGTATGTAAGAGATGGAATGGAGCGAGAAACAGAATATTTAATGGGGGAACATTTCTCGTTTATTCTTTCAGAAAATGAAAAAGTTCTTTTGAAATATGAGGAAGAGCTAGCATCGCCGCTTTCTATTTCAGAGATAGTTGAAAAGAAAGAAGAGCTAACGGAAACTAAACAACGCGAGGTTAGTAAAGAATCTCATGTGAGAAACGAATTTATAAAAGGCTTACAAGCTATATTAGATAACGCGTATTTAATGCCATTTGAAATGAGAGAATTGGCAAATGTGTATTTAGAAACGAAATTAACAAAATTTAAGGTCGGTTTGCTGTTTGCGAAAGGAAAGACGGAGCAAGAAAAACAGAGACGTTTAGATGCTTTTTATTCTGCTTTGCAAAAGACTGTTGAAACGCAACTTGATTTTCATGTGAAAGAATTTATTGTTGCCTTCTTAAAAGAAGAAGGATTGTTCACAGAGGAAATTGGGAAAGACATATATGCTTTAGAAATTGTTTTTGGACCAGAAATGTTAGCTGAAGTCATTAAACAAGGTGCAGGTTTTACAGGTGATTACTTACTTCTTTATACAGCGGATGTAGCGAATGAACTGAAGAAGCGTTATTTTACAAAAGCGCAGCAAATTTTTGATAAAAGTGCAGTCGTTTTAAAGCAAAAGGTGAAGGAAGCAGTTGCACGCATTGAAGAAGAGATTGAAAAATATATGATGTTGCAAACGGCAAAAGAAACGCAATTGCAATACAGTAACAATTTAGAGACATATGAAAGTTATTTACAAAATGTTTGGCACGAGCGTGTTGCTACACCAGAAGGATTGAAAATAGAGGAGATATTGCAAAGTAAAACACAAATTGTTAGTGAGAAATTCACACTACAAGAGCAGGAAAGCGTAAACGATAACGTAATGGCTCGTGAGGAAGAGATAAAAGGAACGGCAGCTTTAAATATTCAGCGTATATTAGAGAAGGTGAAGAAAGCTGAAACGATATTAGAGCCATTGCCAGCGCTGAAACATGTACAACAAGAGGTAATAGAAAAAAGGCGTCGTGTGGAAACGAAACAATTTACAGTAGCGTTATTCGGAGCTTTTAGTGCTGGAAAATCATCATTTGCCAATGCATTGCTTGGTGGGAAGGTACTTCCTGTATCACCAAATCCGACGACGGCAACGATTAATCAAATTTTGCCGGTTACAGAGGAAAAACCACACGGAACAGTAATGGTTCAATTCAAATCAAAGCAAGCTCTATTAGAAGATATGAAAGCTGTTTATAAGTTGTTTCATTATGAGATTACTACGTTAGATGAAGCGTTAGCACAAATTGATAAAGTTATGAAATATCCTTCACCTACTGGGAAGCAAAAAACAACATTTAGCTTTTTACGAGCGGTACAAAAAGGGTATGATACGGTTTCTGCTCATTTAGGGGAGCAAGTACAAGTTACACTAGAAGAGTTTTCTGATTATGTAGCGAATGAAGAAAAATCATGTTTTGTTGAGTATATGGAGCTTTATTATGATTGTGCTTTAACAAGGCAAGGAGTAGCGCTTGTAGACACACCTGGAGCGGATTCTATTAACGCCCGCCATACGGACGTTGCGTTCCAGTATATTAAAAACGCAGATGCAATTTTATTTGTAACGTATTATAATCATGTGTTCTCTCGTGCTGACCGTGAATTCTTAATCCAGCTTGGTCGTGTAAAGGATACTTTTGCACTTGATAAAATGTTCTTCTTAATTAATGCGGCCGATTTAGCAGAGTCTGAAGAAGAACTTGAAATGGTAAAAGGTTATATCGCAGACCAGCTACTGCAATACGGTATTAGAAATCCGCGTTTATTTGCAATTTCAAGTTTATGTGCACTTGAAGAGAAGCAAGGAAAGAATATTGAAAAAGAGAAGTACGGTATTTTACAAAACTCTGGGATTGCTAAGTTCGAGGAATCATTTACATCCTTTATGATGAGAGATTTAATGCTCGTATCTGTTCATGCTTTATATGGTACATTGCAAGGAGCAGATCAGCTTTTAGTAAATATGATAAACGGTGCAAAGCAGGGGAATGAAGAGAAAGAGAAGCAAACGAAAAAATATGAAGCAGAGCGTAATCAGCTACTTCATATTATTTCATCATATAGTGTGCTTGCTGAAGAGCAGGCGATGCAAAATGAAGTGAAAGAATTGCTTTATTACGTGCAACAGCGTCTATTCCTACGCTATAACGATGTGTTTACTGAATTTATTAATCCGGCATCGCTGCGAACGGATGGGAATGTGAAAGTGCAGTTGCAACAGTGCGTTATGGAATTAGTAGCATTTATTCAGCATGATTTATTACAAGAAATGCGTGCGACATCATTACGCCTTGAGAAATGGATAGATGAAGCGATGAAGCGTGCAAAGAATGAAATTGTGGTGAACTGTAAAGTAGAAAATGAATCAATTTCTATGAGTGGAACAGTGGATTATGAATATAAAGATATTGCACATAAAGAACCGTTCCCTTCAGTTGAAATAAAAGATTTCAAAAAAGCACTGGCGCATTTTAAAAATGAAAAAAGCTTTTTTGAAAAAAATGATAAAGCTTTCATGCAAGAAGAGGCTAAAGTTGTATTAGAGCCTTTCGTATCAAACTATGTAGCTGATGAAAAAGCTTTATTTGTTCATCATTATAAGCAAGAGTGGGATTTGAAATGGAACTTATTCCAAAAAGTGATGCAGCAAGATGTGATGAATTATTATGAAAGTGTATTATTTGCATTGGCTGAAACAATTGATGTATCACTATATGAACAAAGTAAAGAACAATTGCAAAAGCAGTTAGTAGAGATTGAAAAAGAAATTTATGTGATATAGTCGTTATGAGAAAAAGATTCGTTCAATTTTCTTTTGCAATACTGTATCTAAAGATTTGACAAACCCAGCAAATTCATCGGTAGAAATCATATGAGTAAGAACGAGGCGTCTGCCGTCTGGTGTTTCACCGCATAAGACGAATGAAGAAAATTCATATGTTTTGTTTTCTACTACTAATTTTGGATAGGAATACGTGTCGCTTTTCTTCTTCTTTCCATCAATAGAGATGACGTTGCACTTTTTCTCATTGTTGTCCATGGTGAATCCCTCCTTTCTATTATTTATGGTAGACAAGGAGGGTTTAGAACAATAGAGAAAGGGGAGTTTTTTATGTGTGTAGTAATAGAGTATATTTCGAAAGAAGCTATACCGAAACCTTTATTATTGCTTGCTGATCCAAGTGAGCAGCAAATTGATGCATATGTACAAAGGGGGGTAACATATGTAGCTAAGCAAGAGGAGAGAGTTGTCGGTGTATATGTTCTTTTGGAAACAAGGCCGAAGACGATGGAAATTATGAATATTGCGGTTGTAGAGCATTTGCAAGGAAAAGGGATTGGAAAGCAGCTATTAAGTCATGCCGTAGAAACTGCTAAAGGATATGGTATGTCAAAACTTGAAGTTGGTACGGGCAATTCTAGTGTTTCACAACTTGCTTTATATCAAAAATGTGGATTTCGTATTTTTTCTATTGATTTTGATTACTTTTCAAAGCATTATGAAGAAGAGATTATTGAAAATGGGATTGTATGTCGTGATATGATTCGGCTTGCAATGGAATTGAATAAGAACGTATAACTTATTTAGGGGGAAGAGAAGATGGAAGTACATAAAGCAATTACAGCACATTCTCGTAAACAAAATGAAAGTGTAAAAGCATGTTTACAATTAGATGCGCAGCGTGAAGCAGCTATTGAAGCAGCCGTATCTCTTGCGTCAAAGGGGAAAGAATTTTCGGTTGATATCATTAATGTTGTAACAAAGCAAATTAATGATCTTGCAAAAAATGGTGTTACACTGCAGCGTAAATTTGTTACAGAAGAAATGGTTATGGAGTATGTAAGTCGTTTGCAAGAGAAAGAAGGTCGTTAAAGATGATAGTTACAGTCGAATGGTTACGTGAGCATATAGAAGATGAGAATGTCCGTATAATCGATTGTCGTTTTGATTTAGCGAATCCTAATTGGGGTAGAGAAAAGTATGAGGAAGAACATATTCTTCATGCATTATATTTTGATTTAAATTTAGATTTATCAAGTCCTGTAACAGAACATGGTGGTCGCCATCCATTGCCGAATATTGAGGAGTTTGCAGACAAGCTTTCACAAGCTGGTATTGGTGAACATACGACAGTAATTGCATATGACAGTCAAGCGGGGGCAAATGCTTCTCGTCTCTGGTGGTTATTAAACTATGTAGGACATGAGAAAGTATATATATTAGATGGCGGATTTTCAGCTTGGAAAGAGAATGGACTACCGATAACAACGGAAATTCCTGTTGCTATACGAAAAACATTCAAAGCAAATGTACAAGATCATATGCTTGTAACGATGGAAACGGTGAGAGAGAATATTCATGCAGGTGCAGATGTTACGTTAATTGATTCTAGAGAGCCAAAACGTTATGCTGGTGTAGAGGAACTAGTTGATTCAAAAGCAGGGCATATTCCGACAGCAGTAAACTATTTTTGGAAGGATGGAATTGCCCAATCAGGACAATTTAAGAATGAAGCTGGGCAACAAGAACGATTCCAAGATCTTTCGAAAGATAAGGAAACAATTGTATATTGTGGTTCTGGTGTTACAGCATGTCCAAATATCCTTGCATTGAAATTAGCTGGATTCCAAAATGTTAAATTGTATGCAGGTAGCTGGAGTGATTGGATTTCTTATCCAGAAAATCAAATTGCAAAAGAAGAAGATTAATCACTTGCATGCAAAAATAATTTGTATTAAAATAAGGTCACAAGCAAGAAATTGCTCGAAAAACTTTGTATTTTACACATTGGAAACAATGTGATAATATAACGACAAGTAAATAATACATCCTGCGGTGTACGTAACTTATTTATGTCTAAAACCGATGTTAGTTATACGGAAGCTCAATATTTAGCGACCATCATCAAGCCTTCCTTGTGGGGGAAGATGTACGGTAACTGTGAGGGCATCCACCTGCGAGTAGCGGGTTTTTGGACATTTACGAGGAGCGGCACGTGCGGGGGTCTTATTTCAACTAACATTATATAAAATTCCTACGGTGTACGTAGCTTATGCATGTCTTAAACCAATAAGTTTAATATGGAAGTTCAATATTTAAATGTAGCTAACAAGCCGTCTTTTTAAGAAGGAAGTTACAAACATTTGTGAGAGCATCCACCTGTGAGAGCAGGTTTATGGACATCTAGAGAGAACGGCATATGTGGGGCTATATAAAAACCTTACGTTTTATACGTAAGGTTTTTTTGTTGCATAAATATATCTTATTTTATCTGGATTCACCTGTGAAGTTTCCATAATAAATATAGCACTTTCTATCTTCATCAATCTCTCTTGAATCTAAAGCGAACTCCATATGCATGCCGTCGCGCTGAATATATATAAGATCTGAATGAAGAGATGGCAAAATTTCTTCATAGTTCCATACATCTTTCCGATCTATTATGCTTGAACTCGTTTCACTTAGTTCTCTAACCTCAAAACCGATGTGAGAGTATGTAGGATCTGAAGGGTCATTTGCAAACTCTTCTTTTTGAATATATATAACTGCTGTTCCGTCTGGATCTACTGAAGTAGCAGTAACAACATATGTCTTGTTATCTTTTATAAAATATTCACACGTCATGCGTGCGATGATTTCAGAATTAGAAATATTTGCGTAGTTCCATAAAGCAGGATACCTTTTCGTTTCATCATTAAGTCGATATTCTAAGCGCATTTTATCCCTCTTCTTCCTTTTTCTTCTACTTTATCATGTTATCTTATATAATAGGAATAGAATTTAAAAAGGGGAGTGCGAAGGTGACAAAAACGAAATGGCTAGTAGGTGGTGTCGTAACGTCTTTAATGACTGGCACCTTATTTGGCTGCGCACAAGATCTTCCCCCAAAACCGAATGATAATAGTTGTTCAGATTGGGATTGGGATGATGAACTTGGGGTATGGCAGTGTGATGATAGTAGGTCAGGTTATCGTGGGCATTATTTTTATGGTGGGAGTTACTATCAAAATAAATCCACTTTTAAAAATTCATCGGCGTTTAAATCTTATCAATCGTCTGGGGAATTTAAAGGTGGAATTGGAAGCGGTTCAAAGGGAGGATTTGGGGGCTAACATATGTCGCAATACATCAGGGAGCGAAAAGATTTTTATTCGAAATATCCGAATTTTTGGTCGGATTTATATGAATGTGAGTATAGTTTGTTTCATGTTTTCTCTATAACAAATCAGACTATGAAACAATTGCAATTAGCAACTGAACGAATGGGGAAAATATTTTTTAAGACTGCTAAACTTTTGCGGAATTTAAGTGACGAACAGCTTCTTGAACTTGGGTATCCTCCTGCAAGCTTATCTTTCATTAGAATGAAAGGATTATATCCTGAATCTGTTATTTCACGATTTGATTTCGTTTTAACAAGTGATAATCAAATTAAAATGCTTGAGTTTAATAGTGATACACCAACTTTTATTATGGAATGCTTTCAAATGAATGGAAAAGTTTGTGGAAAACTAGGCTATGATAATCCAAACTTGGGTCAAGAACGATTACTATCTTCTGGTGTTACAAAGGCCGTAATGGAAGCGACAAAGGGAATAGATAACCCAAATGTTGTTTTTACAGCACATCATGAACATATTGAGGATTGGAATACGACTATGTATTTGAGTCAGTTATGCCATGTTGAAAATAAAGTAGTGCCAATGTCAGAACTTAGAATTACAAAAGATGCTTTAGTGGATAGGGATGGAGTACAGATTGATGTTTTATATCGCCAAACATATCCGATAGAAGATTTAATTGAGGATCAAGATCCTGAAACAGGAGACTTCGTAGGTGTGGAACTGTTGCAGCTTGTAAAAGCCGGAAAGCTTTTTATAATAAATCCTTTGTCAGCATTTTTGCTTCAGCCAAAATCAATTCAGTGTCTTATTTGGGGGTTAGCAGAAGAAAAGGCCTTTTATACAAATGAGGAACAACAGTGGATTAAAGAATATATGTTACCTACATATTTAGAACCAGATTTATTTTTAGGAAAAGGCTCTTTCGTTCAAAAACCTTCATTTGGTAGAGAAGGAGACACAATTACCGTTCGCGATAAGGACGAAAATATTATGATTCAAAATGCACACCAAACGTATAAAGCGTCACTGCCGATATTTCAAAAGTATACAGAACTTCCAGTCGTATCTTTGGAAACAGAGAAAGGGATGGAGAAACTGTCGTATGTGTTTGGTTCGTTTTTAATTGCTGGAAAAGCGAGTAGTATCGGTATTCGCGCTGGGGAAAAAATTACGGGGAATGAATCGTACTATTTACCGGTAGGTATAAAAAAGGAGGAAAGTATATGATTAATTTTTTATTATATTTAGCAGTAACACTGGGCCTTTTATGTATTGGTCTGTTCCTCATGGAAGTGACAACGAAAGTAAAAGAATTTAAGTTAATGGCCCAAGGAAATAAGGCGGTAAGCTATGTACTTGGAGGACGATTACTTGGGTTAGCTATTGTTTTATATTCGACAGCAGCTAATTCCATTTCACTTCTTGATATGGTTTCGTGGGGAGCCGTTGGGATTTTTGCTCAAATTATCGTCTTTTATTTAGCTGAGTGGCTTACACCACGCTTTAATATAAACAAAAGTCTTGAAGAAGATAATCAAGCAGTCGGTCTTTTTCTTATGTTTTTATCGCTTTCCATTGGGATTGTAATTGCTGGTTGTATAACTTATTAAAACCTTTACGTTTAGACGTAAAGGTTTTTATTTTATATACGTTAGTTCGCCATACCTTTCGAAAAAATTGTAGGCTACTGTTGACATCTATTTTAAATAAGAGTAACATTTTCTATGTAATAAAAATAAGTCTCTGTTAGGTGAGGCTCCTGTATAGAGAAATGCTACTGCCCAAAAATGTCGAGAGACGCCAATGGGTCAACAGGAATGATCGAATTAAGGTTTTTCTTAACGTAGCTGGTAATGTACCTATGCTATACAGTGCTAAAACTCGGCGAGGGAGAGGTCCGTAGATTTCTAATTGTTTAGGAATCGTTTATTTGTGTATGTCATGACCTTTACTCTTTTCGGAGTAAGGGTCTTTTTGTTACAAAGCTATGAGTAACTTCATAGTATAAACTATAAAATTAAACGAGGAGGTGAGGAGCATGTCAAATTCTGACTCGGTTCCGTTACCCATATACTTCAAATCAAAAATATATGATGTAGGCAGGAAACGACTTGTTCCTCCCTCTATATTTATCATAATGTAGCGTTTATATGCATGTTTAAGCGCTAGACACTGTTACGGTAAAGTGGATAAATTGAGAAACAAAGCGTTTCTTCCTATGTTGTACAGGAGGAGACGATAATATGTTATATGCAAACAAAACTGTGGGTAACACGTCATATAAATTAAGTAAAAAATCAATGAAAGAACAAACAATGCTTCAAAAAAATAAAGATTTATTAATTGAAATCGCAACGAGAGATGTAAAATCTGTATTTGCGTATTTTAAAACAACAAGAGACGGATTATCTATGAAAGAGGCACAAAAACGCATTCAAGTATACGGCCGTAACGAATTAATTTCAAAAAGAGCGCGTATTGCGGAAATAATGATGAAGCTAAGTGGAATGATTCCAGGTTTTTCAAAACAACATGTGCGTGATGGGTTTCAATGTGAGAAAATTACTGTGTCTCGAGTAGAATGTTCTAGTGTAACAGGTTTAAACGGCGAATTAAAAATGATGAATGTGCCAGTACAAGAGCTTGTTCCTGGGGATATGATTTTTCTTTCAGAAGGTGATACTGTACCAGCAGATGTACGTATCATTTACGCGAATGATTTATTAGTAAATGAATCCGTGTTAACAGGAAAAGATGCAAGTATTGAGAAATTTGAAAGTTGCTATCACCTTGAGCGTAAACGATTTATTCCATTAAAACGAATGAAAGACTATAATCCACTTGAACTTGAAAACGTATGTTTCAAAGGGACTCATATTGTTGGCGGAAATGCAAAGGCTGTAGTTGTTTCGACTGGGAAAAATACGTATACAGGAATTCTTCATACTTGTTGTAGTAGAACGTCTTAATGTGTAAATGATGCTAAATATACAAAAACAATGTATAATAGACAAAGTTGAAAAAACGTAGAATGGTAATCTATTTATATAACCTTACGTGATGACGTGGGGTTATTATTTTTTTGGTAGGAGAGGGATTATGAAAAAAGTATTATTAGTTGATGGTATGGCACTATTATTTCGTGCTTTTTACGCAACAAGTGTCTACGGACAATTTATGAAACGACAAGATGGTACCCCTACAAATGGGATTCATGGTTATATGAAACATTTATTAACAGCTATGCAAGCAATTGAACCGACACATATCGTAACATGCTGGGATATGGGTAGTACGACATTTAGAACAGAATCGTTCTCGAATTATAAAGCGAATCGTGTAGCGCCGCCTGAAGAATTAATTCCGCAATTTGATTTAGTTCAAGAAATGACTGCGAAATTGTCTATTCCAGTTATCGGTATGAAAGGGTATGAAGCGGATGATTGTATCGGCACGCTTGCAAAACAATACTGTAATGAAGCGGAAGTGTATATTTTAACAGGTGATACGGATTTACTTCAGCTTGTTGATAAGAACGTTACAGTAATGCTCTTGCGCAAAGGAATTGGAAATTACGAATATTACACACCAGATAAAATCATGGAAGAAAAAGGCGTAGAGCCGTGGCAAATCGTGCATGCGAAAGCATTCATGGGAGATACGAGCGATAATTACCCAGGTGTAAAAGGTATCGGGGAAAAAACAGCGTATAAATTGATTCAAGAGCACGGAACAGTAGCAACTGTACTAGAAAATGTAGCATCATTAACGAAAGCGCAGCGTACAAAGATTGAAAGTGATCTAGAAAACTTAAATATTTCATTACAATTAGCACAAATTCATTGTGAAGTTCCAATTTCATGTTCATTAGAAGAAGGCTTACACACAATGGATGAAGAAAAACTTAGATTCGTTTGTGAAGAAATGAATTGGGGAAGACCAGAAATATTAATAAATATGCTGTAAATAGTTTTGAAAGAGGGATGTTGTATAAGTCAAACTTTGACTTATACAACATCCCTCTTTTGGTTTTTACGAACAGTATCGTAGTAAATAAAATTATATCGAACTCAATTTTAAATATATAAATGTTTCGACAAAATATATTGATAGAAGTTGATGACAATAGCAACTTTTATAATGAAATGAAGCAATTTCAAAATGGTTTTAGGGTGATCAAATTTTTGTGTGTTCACAAAGTTGTCAGAAAATAAACGTAATTTTCATATGAAGTTCAAATAGAATTCACAACAATCAATTATTATAAGAACAACCAGATAATTCTTTATCTTTTATATAAACCATCCCCCAAGGAGGAAATGAAAATGCGAAAAAAAGTGCGAAAATCTTTTAAACAATTATTAATTGAAAATAAACAAACACTATTAAATAATAAAGAAAATATGAAAGAAATTGAAGAGAGAATTGAGAAACGACATGTAGCATATAGTGGTGCCAATAATTAAATAAAATAAAAAAGATAGCCTTTAAAGGCTATCTTTTTTATTTTATATTGAAAAAACTTTATTCCTCTCTTTAATTTTGCAACTATGCAAGATGTTTTTATAGTGTTTTTCTGTCAATATTATTCATTTTTCGAGGTTTTAATTGGTATATATCAATTTTGAAGATTCACTATTCATAATATTACAAAAAATGTTACAATACATTCAAAATTACGCTATAAAATCATTTTAATATGAAAAATTGGAATGAAAAGAAAGGAGAGGAATATGAATAATGGTGTCGCTTTGAAATGATTATTATCATTTCAGTAGGAGTTGATGTAAAACGATGGATAGGCATGAAGAACTGGATTCTATACGAGGAATTTCTTCATTGATAGTAATGATTGGCCATCATTTAATGATTTTTTCAGTATTTCAAAATTACAGTTATGAAGATAATAAACCATTTGTTATTTATCTATTAAAAGAAACACCTGCTCGTCTAATTTTTAGTAGTGGTAACGAATCTGTTATTATCTTTTTTGTTTTGAGTGGATTTGTTTTGTATAGATCCATTCAAAAAAACTACGATAGCTATGGATCATTCCTTTTAAAGCGTATATCTAGAATCTATATTCCATATATCGTAGCAATAAGTATAGCTATTTTATGCCAGAATACAATGAGTAAATATGGTATTTCTAATTTAAGTGAATGGTTTAATCGCTCATGGACGATTGAAAGTTCTTTAAGCTTAATAGCGCAACATATTTTATTGATTGGGAAATATAATACAGATGCATATAACGGCGTAATTTGGTCACTTGTTCATGAAATGCGAATATCGATAATTTTTCCATTAGTTTTGATGGTTTGTTTACGAAAAACGTTGAGGTATTCATTATTGTCATTGTTTATTTTTAGTATATGTTCTGTCGTGATTTTATTTTTATTTCACTCAAGTTTCACATTAACTAGTTATGCATTAACTCTGCATTACACAGTGCTGTTTTTACTAGGAGCACTAGTTGCGAAATATAAAAATAATTTAATAGTTTTTTATAGTAATCGTACTAAAAATGAGAAAATTGCATGGTTTTTATTTGCGGTTTTACTTTATATGTATGAAGGGCTTGTTGGAGAAATTAATTTGCTTAATAATTTTATATTTCGAGACTACGTAGTAGCGATAAGTGCATGTTTATTTGTCATATTAAGCTTGTCGGTATCAACTTTGTCATCCTTGCTACGTAATAAATACTTGTTATATTTGGGGAAGATTTCTTATAGTCTTTATTTATACCACATCATATCTTTATTTTCCCTAGTGTATATGCTTCATGAAATATTTCCGTTACCCATTGTTTTAATGTTATCGCTCATTCTTTCGTTTATACTAGCAATAATTTCTTATTTGTTTGTAGAAAAATTTGCATTCAGGATCGGAAAGTATATAACAAAGCAATCGAATTTAGAAAAGACTATCTGTAGAAAGTGAGTTGCAGGATGTCATTCAAACAAAGGCGGTGAAATAATTGAAGCAAGAAATTAGTATGAAGGATTTTCAGCAGCTATTGAAAAGAAGAGTAGTAACAATTATTTTGACGATGTGTTGTGTAACATTTTCTTTAATTCTTATTTCTATGTATGTATTAAAGCCTTCGTATCAATATTCAACGCAAATTCTCGTTGGAAATTTAGATGGGTTTAATAAGGAAAATGCAGTGAATAAAACACAGGAAAATAAGCAACTTGTAACGTCGTATGTTGATATATTAAAAAGTCCACTCATTATTTCAACGGTTAAAAAAAATTTAAAATTAGAGCAATCAATTTATGAATTAGCACAAAAAATTTCAGTGGTGAATATGGACAACTCTCAAATCGTTACTGTTACAGTAAAAGGTTCAGATCCTACAATCGTCAAAGAAATTGTAAAGTCATTGGCAGAACAATCTCAAAAAAGCTTTCAACAGTATACGAATGTACAGGGGATAAAAATATTAACTGACCCTGAGTTACAGGAAAAAGCTGAAAAGTTGTTCCCTAAATTGCAACTTATCATTCCTATCTCTTTAATTGTTAGTTTTTTTGTTGGGATAGGTTTAGCTGTATTTCGAGATTATTTTGATGAGCGTATATACGTGGAACAAGATTTAGAGAAAATAACAACAGTATCTGTTATTGGTCACATAAATATGAAACCGAAAAGAAAAAAGAAATCTACAGAAGTTGATGCGCAATCATCTATATATCGAGGTGAACATGTCGATGTTTAAGACAAAGAAAAAGCTGCCATTTAATCCGCATGATGCTCTAATGAAAGAGCAGTTTTATACGGTGTATCACGAGTTGAAAAAATCGGGGAAACAAGTGTTCACAGTTACTTCAACGAAGGATAGAGGTGTTATCGCGGCGCTTATAGTAAATCTAGGGCTAGTGTTTGCAGAGATGAAAAAAAAGGTGTTACTTATCGATGTGAATTTTTCTGATCCTAAACTACATCTACTATTACAAAGCAATTATACGAAAACAGTGAACGATATAATAAACGATTCCCCTTGTAGTTATGAATCTTTTTCTAGTAATTTATCTAAATACTTATATTGTATTCCTGCCCAAAAAACAGTACACACCGGAACACCTTTAGTTGCTACGGATGAATTTGATCATGTAATTGCGAAGTGGAAAGAAGATTTTGATTACATTTTCTTGTATTCCTCTGAAGTATTTGAGCTTCCTGCTACGCACATGATTGCAGGGAAATGCGATGGAGTGGTCTTAGCAGTCAAAAAGAGAAACGATTCCCTACGTACGGTGCAAAAAGTGATAGCAAATATAAAGAGGAAAGAATGTGAATTAATAGGTATAGTTTTATATTCTTGAATGTGGGGGTAACGATCTATGATTCGTGAAACAAACCAAGCCAAGTTGTATACGATTCCGGCTCAAGAAAAGACCAGTATTTTGAATCGAAGTATAAAGCGCTTGTTTGATATTATATTTTCACTCATATTGTTACTATTAACGCTACCAATTATGTTGTTCTTTTGTATTATGATTGCTTTCGAAACAGCAGGAGCTCCAATTTATTTTCAAGAACGTTTAGGGATTAATGGAAGGAAATTTAATGTATTTAAATTAAGGTCGATGGTAAAAGATGCTGAAATAAATGGACCACAATGGGCAAATGAAAATGATCCAAGAATTACTAAAGTTGGATCGTTTATAAGGAAAACGAGAATTGATGAGTTACCGCAACTTTTAAATATTTTAAAAGGTGATATGTCTTTTGTCGGACCAAGACCAGAGAGAGAGTATTTTTATAAACAATTTGATACGTATATTCCAGAATTCAAGGATCGTTTAATAGTGAAGCCAGGGTTAACAGGATGGGCACAAATTAATGGAGGATATAATCTTGATCCGAAAGAAAAGTTGAAATTGGATATGGAGTATATTGAAATGAAAACGATTAAGATGGACATTCGGATTTTATGTAAAACCGTTTTAATAGTATTGAACGGTAATGGTGCAAGATAAATATATGTAAGTAGGTTGCTTGCAAAGGAGAGCCGGTATGGGTAGATCTATTTTAAATAATATTATCCATCTATTTTATAGCACAATTTTAGCTAATCTTCTTCAAGCTGTGAGTTTAATTGCTTTAGCAAATTTTTTTAATGCACAAAATTATGGGATGTTTAGTGTTGCTATAGCAGTGACGTTTGTTATGTTATTTTTTACAGATTTAGGACTTACAAATACGTTTCTTCGAGAAGGCGCAAAAGATGGAGTAGACTTAGAGACGATTTTATCGTCGTATATAAAAGTAAGGATGATTCTACTTATTTTTATTTCTATAATCGGCTATATTGCTATTCATTATATGTATGCGGATAGAAATTTGATTTATATGATGATAAACGTAATGTTTTTCATGTTAATAGGATTAACTGGGCAAAATATAGGGATTGCCTACTTTCAGCTGACGGAGCGTATGAAGTATATAGCGCTTATTAAAGTTGTATCAGCGGCAGTTGTCATTATCATTACATGTTTTTGTATTTTCGGAGAGTTACCAGTTTATATAACTGCTCGTTTATATGGATTTGGTTATATGATCGGTGGTGTATTCAGCATATATGTAATGAAAAGAAAGACGAGTATGAATATGAAAGTCGTAATTCATAAAGCGTTATTTTGGCAATTGACACCTTTTATTATTAGTGGTTTTTTAATAATGAGTACGCCACAATTAGCACCGATCTTACTTAACTATACATTGCCATTAAGTATGGTAGGTGTTTTCGCAGTGGCGTATCGGATGCCAGCAGCTTTATATCAAGTGCCAGGGGTGATTGCAGGTGCATTTTATCCAGTGCTCTTTAAGCATTATAATCAGAATAATTTAGAAGAGCATACGAAATTAAACTTACTTCAAATAAAATCAATGGCGATTGTGGGAATATGTATGACGATAGGTTTATATCATTTAGCGCCATACTTTATTTCTATATTTTTTCAGGAAGAATGGAGAAATGCAGTAGAGCCACTCCAAATATTATCATTTCTCATTGTGCTGCAAAGTTTAAATATTGCTATAGCTGACGGCTTAACAACGAGTGGACGTCAAAATAAAAGAACGGTTGTGCAATGTATAGCGTTAGTGATAGGTGGGATTATGCTTTATAGCTTTAGTAGTATTGGTGGAGTGATAGGAGCGGCTTATGCTATGGTTTTATTTGAAATTGTGGCTTTAGTTGGGTATATAGCGGTAAGTGTAGTGAAGAAAAAAATTGTATTCCAAATTGTAATACCGTATACAATTTATTTTGGCGTAACTTTTATTGGAGTGCAATATATATTGCACACATATCATTTCATTGCGCTCGTTCTGAATACGTTAATCGTAGTAGTTGGTATATTCCTATATGATTATGAGCTGAAAAAACTTCTTCTTTCGTTTATAAGAAAAACACGCAAAAAGGATTATATTACGAAACAGGGGATATAGCCTATGGAAAATAATATGAAAATATCGATGAAATGGATTATGCTCTTAATATTATTTGTCATGTTAAGTAAATACAACATATATATTGGATTTTCGCTGAAGATATATATGATTTTTTTAGTCATATATTTTTGTTTAACAGTTAAAAACTTTCATATGCAAAAGCTATATTTTCATGAAGTTGTATTTTTGCTATTTTATTTCATCTATTGTTTCAGTGGAATTCTATCTATATATTTAAATGCTAGTATTCGTATGATTTTTGGTGTGCTACTTGTTTTAGGTTGTTATTTTATAATGAGAAATTTATTAGGAAATGTTGAAATAGCAACACTTGAATCATCTATTGTCTATGTAGGATTCATATTTAATATTGTAAGCCTAATACTGTATATAGTCGGTTTACAGCACTTTGGATTGTACGGTGGAGAAGAAAGAGAAATTTTTGCTGGACTATTAGTTGATAGAGGGTATCCAAGATTAATTGGTTTGCTAGATGATCCTAACATTTTTATTTTTTATAATACAATATTTTTTATGTATTATATGACAAACCTACATAATATGACGAACATTTTAGGATTGATTTTATGTGTTACGACAAGTTTATTAACTTTTTCAAGGGGAGGAATATTAGCACTTGTGCTTGTCGTTTTTGTATATGTATGTACATCTAGTTTTGCAAAAAAAATAAAAATAATAATGAGTTTACTAATGTTTGGTGTAGTGATTTTTTGTTTATCGAATAGTGTAATGGGTGGCCAATTGGATGACATATTGAATAAACGAATTTCTGATTTTTCGCATGATAATGGAAGTGGAAGATTTACATTATGGGAAGCTGCTTTTAAATATTATTTATCCAATCCATATATCGGAATCGGTGCGTTTAATTTTTCGAATTATTATGAGTTTCAATTTAACGAAAAATTATATGTGCACAATACATTTTTAGAAATTTTGTCTGAATCGGGTACAATTGGTTTTCTTTTATATAGCGCTTTTTTATGCATATTAATGTTCAAGTTAACGCAGTATACTTTGTTTCGTGAAAAACCGTATCTTTTATTAACTATGATTGCATTTTTATTTCAGATGATGTCATTGTCACTCATTATTAACGAAGCGTTCTTTTTATTTTTAGCAATGGTTGTAAAGTACATTTCAATATATGAAGGAAGGGGAAAGGTAGATGGTAAAATGTCTATCAGCACATAATAAGGCGCCTCATGTTTCTGTAATAACACCTTCTTATAATAGTATACGATTTATAGGTGAGACGATTTTATCTGTACAGAATCAATCATATGAAAATTGGGAAATGATTATCGTTGATGACGCTTCAACGGACCAATCTCTTGCAAAAATTAAAGAGATAATAGAAGGGGACTCGCGTATTAGACTATTATCATTAAAAGAAAATGTTGGTGCTGCTAAAGCTCGGAATTTAGCGTTTGAAGAGGCGAGAGGAAGATATATTGCTTTTTTAGATAGCGATGATATATGGTTGCCACATAAATTGCAGACGCAATTGTTATTTATGGAAGAAATGAATGTGGCCTTTTCATATGCATCGTATAGTTTAATCGATGAAAACGGTAATGAATTAAATCGAGAAGTGAATGTACCGAAATCTGTTGACTATCATCGTTTGGCAGGAAATACAATTATCGGTTGTTTAACAGTAATGATTGATCGTGAAAAAATTCCGCATATTGAAATGCCTAGTGTCCAGCCGGAAGATACAGCGCTATGGCTAAACTTATTAGATGAAGGACATGAAGCGAAAGGAATACAGCAAGTGTTAGCGAAGTATAGAATTGTAGCAAATTCTGTTTCGAGAAATAAAATTAGAGCGGCTTTTCGGTATTGGAAATTATTAAGGGAACAAAAACGACTGAATGCATTGCAAATCTTTTACTATTTTAGTAAGTATGCTTTTCATGCCTATAGAAAAAATAAAATCAATGTAGTTGGGAAGACGCAATTATGAATATACTGTTGATGACAGATAAATTGATAACTGGGGGAGCCGAGAGTTATTTTTGTAAATTGGAAAGCAATTTGCGTGATGAGAAATTTACGGTTTATACAGCTGCAGGTGAGGGAGAACTATATGAATCTCTTACTAGAAAAGAAAATTTCATGTTACTTAGTCGATGGAATCATTTGAGAAATATTCATTACTTACGAAAAGAAATTTGTAAACGAAAGATAGAACTTATTCATGCAAATAGTTTGCGAATGGTATTATATTCCTTTTTAATTCAAAAGTTCATGAAAAAAAAGATAAAAGTCGTGTATACGAAACATAATGTAACGATATTAGAAAAGAAAATGCCAACTCTTTTTCGTTATCTTATAAATAAATATGTGAATAATATTATTACAGTAAGTGAGTTTGAAAAAAAAAATTTAATTTCAATGCATGTAGCAGAAGAGAAAATAAAGACAATTTATAACGGTGTGGATATTGAAAGATTTTTATTCCAGCAGAAAAAGACAGAATCTATTTATAAAATAGGGATATTAGCAAGACTATCCAAGGAGAAAAACCATCAATTATTTGTAAAAATTGCAAATGTGTTGAAAAAAAGAGATGACTTTTTGTTTTATATTGCTGGTGATGGACCAGAGAAAGAATCTATTATGAAAGAAATAGAAAAGTATGGATTGCAGCAAAGTGTAAAGATGTTAGGGAATATTTCAGAGCCGCATAGGTTTATAGGAAATATGGATGCCCTACTTTTATTATCTTTTCGTGAAGTGTTTCCAATGGTAGTAATTGAAGCAATGGCTACAGGAACACCGATTGTTTCAATAGATGTTGGCGGAATAAATGAAGCGGTAATAGATGGAGAATCAGGCGTTTTGTTATCTGAATATTGCGAATCGGAATTTGCAAGTGCGCTTGAGGAACTACAAGGAAATGAGGAAAAGGTGAATGGTATTAGACTGAAAGCACGAGAGAAAGCAGAGAGATATTTCTCATTAACTAAAATGATAGAAGAAACGAAAAGTATATATGAATTAAACAAATGACCGTGCAAGTCGTTTGTTTTTTTTATTATAGAAACTTTTAAGAGAAAACTCACATATTATATGAAAAAGGTAATATGAGGAGTGAATTTATTTTGTCAGAATATACTTCTTCCCAAGAAGATTGTGCACCAGAAAATAGCGTTCATATTAATTGTTTTGGAGCAGTTCCGAACTCAGGGAATGATAGCTCATTAGCAATTCAGCAAGCTATAAATTATTGTGTAGCGAACCGAATTTCGACGGTTAGAATTACAGGGGTAAATACGTACAAAATTGTAAAGCCGATTGTTATTAAATCAAATGTAAGGTTAGAGCTAGATCCTACTGTTACGTTGCAAATTGATGGAGATTTTAATGCGTTTGAACTGCAACAAAATGCGTCTATTACAGGTGGTACAGTTCAAGTTATAAATCCAGTGTTTCAATCTGCTGTCATTTATGTTTCCGGCTCACAACAAATAGAAGTTCCTAATCACTCTCTTATATCAAATATAAATATAATAAATGCAACGTCGTCATATAAAGGTAAGGCTATACACTTTTATTGTCAAAAAGCATGGGATTATATTAGTTTCTTTCAAGTTAACTTTATTCAAATTAAAAACTTTCAAACTGCAATACATTTGAAGACAGAATATATAGATGATATAAATACACCTTGCTGGATTAACGCAAATGTATTTCAATCTATATTTATTGATGGATGTCAGTATGGGATAGAAGTTGATGGAAACAGTGATTTACCAAATGAAAGTTCAGGAAATACGTTTCATGATATTCAAGTACAATGTAGACAGCAAACGAAAAAAGTCATTCGTTGTACGGGTGCCTATAATACATTTGATTGTATGATTTGGGATACGTACCGGATGAGTAGTGAACAGATTGTCATTGAATTTTCTGCTAATTCGCATCGTAACTACCTTTTTTCGAATTTACTTTCCACAACTATTGTAGATAAAGGACAATACAATGTTTGTAAGTCTACCTATGAAGAATCTCTTCGGATTCAGTTACCGATTACGTTAAATAAACCACATTTAATAGGGAACCAAGATGATATATTAGTAAATGCTTCGCAGAAGTATACTGTTAAGCAAGTAAGTGGGAAATTACCTTACGGGGGCAATCTCGCAAATTGCTTTAATTTAATAGATGAACAAAGTGTAAACTATATCGATGTTCCAGATAGTAATCCAGTTGTGATTGAGCTAGATTTTACGAAAAATCCAATCAAAATGTTGAATTGTTTTGGTATGTATTTTGGATGGGGAGAGAGTCCGAAGAAAATTAAAATTGAATATGCATTAAGTGCAACTGGAAATTGGGTTGTTGCATCGGATGTTCCATTAAATGTAGGCGATACAATTATATCGAATATGAAGGCGAGTCAACTATATAAAGTAAGAATTACATTGAGTGGTTATTCTCAAGACCATAAGCGTTTTCGGATTAATCGTATGTTTGCAAGATCGTCGATGGAAAATGGGAATGCTTGGTTAGCGACAACTGGCGGAAGAATGTTTGGAGATATTGAAATAGAAGCAAGTAAAGGTATCATTATGAAGACTGCTAGTGGAGCGAAATGGAAAGTAACGATTAATGAGGCTGGCCAGCTTATTACGACTAAAATAACTTGAGATGATGATTGGTTGTAAATGCTTGGACGAGTTATTAGGTAGTACGATAAAGGGAATAAAAAAGAGATTGTAATTTGGTTTCAACCAAACTACAATCTCTTTTTGTTTAAATTAACGCCACCAAATCCAAGTCCAAAAGTAATTTCGTATATTTCGAGGGGTAATGCGTATAAAACGTTCGCCGTCAAAGAAACAATTGAAATTTGGAAGTGTTTCATCAGGATTTTTTGGAATAAAGGTGACGATATTTTCGTTGCTTGTAACGGTTACTGTAATTGGTGGATTGGTAGGCGAGACTTGAAGTTGTAATGAAATATTGGCCGTATTTTTAAATTCATTATTAACAGGCGGACTTATCACTTGTACTGTGAATAAGACGATAATTGTTTCATTTGGTTCCAAATTAGTAGCGACTAGGAAACCGATATTTGGATTCGCTAGTGGAGAGCGTTCCCCATTAATAAAGACCGTTCCGTTCATAAATTGTAAACCTGCTGGAATGGTATCTTGTAACGAAACATTTGAAAGTGAAATATCAGAAGTATTCGTAATACGCACCGTATAATCAAAATACTGTTTTAAATAAGCCGAGCTGACGGAAGCGTTTTTCGTGACTGTTGTCGTTATAAATTGAACTGGTATACGAACGGTATTTGAATTAACAATAAAAGTAATAATTGGGTCTTGTGGTGTCAATTGGAAAGCTGCTGTAACTGTTGCGGAATTGACAATTGTATTGTTTGAAGGAATAGAAGTGACGAGAACTTTAAATGTTATCGTTGATACTCCACCTGCAGGTAAAGCGCCGATATTAATACCAGTGTCTGGACGAACATTTGGAACCGGAGTACCGTTAATTGTTACGCTGTTTTCTATAAATGTTGTACCAACTGGAATGATATCTAGGATAGAAGTACTGATTGTAGGAATTGGTGAATGATTTATTACTTCTAATGTGAAAGTTATGGTCTCTCCTGTTGTTACGATAGATTTATCAGCTGTCTTTTCAATGCGAACCATCGGATCAACTACTGTTGTTGTAACGGTATTTGTTTGCTTTGTAATTGTAATAGGCGGTTCATTCGGATCAATGGTAACAGTATAGGAAACAGAAGCATCGTTATTGATTGCAGATTGAAGAGTTGAAGAAGATATTGTTACTTGGAAAGTAATGATAGCAGATTCATTAGGAACAAGGTTTCCTAATGAAATACCAATTTCAGGATTTGCATTAGGCTGATTGATTCCGTTAATTGTAACGCTGCCCGTAACGAAGGCTGTATCTACTGGTACGGTGTCTATGACAAGAAGATCTTCAATCGTTACATTACCGCTATTCGTAATTGTGATTGTATACGTTACAGTTTGACCGGGTAAGGCATTCGTTACATCAACAGACTTAATAGCAAAGACATTATCATTTTGGACAGTTGTTGTGACGGTATTGGTTGTAGTGGTATTCGTAACGGGTACGTTATTTGGATGGACTATATAGTTAAAGGTAGTAATTGCTTTGTTGTTGAGTTCATTTGGTGTTGGGATAGAAGTCACAGATACTTGGAATGAAGCACTAGCATCTCCGCCAACAGTTATAGTACCAATTGGTATGCCGTTTACTGGATTAACTCCCGGAAGAGCTTCTCCGTTTACAATAACGCTATTTTCTATAAACGTAGTACCTTGAGGAATAATATCTTGAATGATTACATCATTTGCTGCAACATTACCAGTTTGATTGAGTGTAATTGTATACGTTAATGTGTCACCGACTGTTGCAAATGCACGGTCAACTGCTTTATTACTATTCAAATTCGCATGATTAATTGTTGTTACGGCAGCTGATGAAATAATAGTTTCTGTAATAGGTGGTCGATTCGGTAACGTGTATTGGTATTTAATTGTACTCGTGTTAGAGATTGGATTGGTTTGCGGAATCGAAGTAACCCGTACTTGAAATAGAATAGTTGCTGTCGTACTAGGCGGAATGTTATCAAGTTGTATCCCGTTAAGTGGATTGTCATTTGGACGAGCGGTGCCATTCACAATAACACTGTTCTCTATAAAGCTCGTATTTGCTGGGATGATATCAGTAACATGAATGTTTTCTACTTGTATATTTCCATTGTTTGTGATGGAAATTGTGTAAGGGATGATAGTTTGTAGGTCAGCGTATTGGATAGGCGTTGTTTTTGTTGCAATTACATTAGCAGAAATAACTTCAGTGAAGGTAATATTACTAGTCGATACTTGTTCTTCCCCATTAATTGTATAACGAGAAGTGGATTGATTTTGAATACGACCGCTAGCTGGAAGAGCTAACACAGTAACGGAAAACGTGACTGGGATAGAAATGTTAGGAGCAATCGTTCCTACAAGTATACCAATACTTGGATTCGCGTTAAGCTGAGGAATATTATTTACTAAAACGCTACCGTCTATAAAGGTTGTTCCAACAGGAATATTGTCTGTAAATACAACAGCAGTAGCATCTGTATTTCCTATATTCGTTAAAGTTGTTGTATAAGTTAAAATGTCGCCAATCGTTACAGAAGTCGAATTAACAGTTTTCAGTGAAACGATATCAGCATCATTAATTTGGGCGAAAGTAGTATTGGAAGTAGTAGATTTTTGAATTGGTGCAAAGTCAGGATTGAAAATAAAGTCGTAGACGATGTTTGCAGTATTAGGCGTTGGATTTAAAGCTGGTAAATTCGTAACGGAAACTTGGAACGTTATTATAGTCGCTTGCCCTGACGCAATATTAGGAATGAAAAAGCCGATATTCGGATCTGCTGCAGGAAGTACAGTGTTGTTAACTGTTACACTTCCCGGAATAAATACTGTTCCATCTTCTATAGTATCTGTAAAAAAGATGGAGTTAGTTGTAGTAGATCCGTTATTTTGAATGAATACTGTATATTCAATGGTGTCATCAATATTAGCTAATACTTTATTAACGGATTTTGTAGCGATAAGAATCACATCAATAAATTGTATATTTGTAGTATTGGAAGAGGTCGTTTCTGAAATTGGTGGTGCGCTTTGTTCCGGTTGATATTCATAGTGTATAACAGCGATATTATTAATATTATTTTGTGCAGGTATAGAGACTACGTTTACTTGGAACGTAACAATAATCGTATTATTTGGAAGGATAATACCAAGATTGATACCGGTAATTGGATTTTCGTTAGGTCTTGGTATGCCATCTACAAGGATGCTATTTGGAGCGAATGTGGTGCCAGCAGCAATTGCGTCAATTAGGAGAGTATTTGTAATAGGTACTGTACCAGCGTTTGTAACTGCGACTGTATAGGTGATGATTTGACCGATACGTGTAATAGATCTGTTAGCAGATTTAATTGCACTAACATTTGCCGTCCGCACTTCAGTATTTACTGCATTTGATAATGATCTACGCTGAATAATCGGAGAACTGGGGTCAATTTGGTATTCATACGAAGTGTCTGAAATGTTAATGACTGTGTTGCCCTCTGGTATATTTGTAAGTTGTATTTGGAATGAAATAGTGATTGTTTCATCTGGTTGTATCGTACCAAGAGTTACTCCATTTTGAGGATTTGCACCAGGCTGAATCACATTATTTATTGATAAGCTATCTTCAATGAATATAGTACCTTCTGGAATGTTGTCAATGAACACCGTATTGTTCGCTGGAACAGTTCCTATATTTTGTAGTGTATTTGTGTAGGTAATAGTTTGCCCAATGGCTACGAAAGTAACATCCGCCTGTTTAACAGAAATAATATTTGCATTTTGAAGTGATGTTGTAACGATATTAGAATTTGCAGAGCGATTCACTGGTGGTGCTGTAGGAATACTTACATATTGGTAATTTACAGATGATTGATTTACAATTTCGGTTGCAGTTGGTGGATTATTTGTTTGTACTTGAAATAGTATTGTTTTGGAACTGTTGGGTGGAATCGTTCCAATTGGAATTCCGTTTTCTGGATTTACACCTGGTTGAAGTACACCGTTAATTGTGACACTGTCGGGAACGAATGTAGTCCCAGCTGGAATAGAATCTGTAAAAATAATATTTATTGCGTCAACGTTGCCGATATTTTTCACTTCAGAAATATAAAGTATAGTTCCGCCAATATCTACAGTTATTGGATTGGACGTTTTTGTAACTGTCAATTGTGCTTGCACGAAATTTGTAATGACAATATTACTTGTAGATGTTTCAGTAATAGGCGGTTGTCCTGGGTCTGGTTGAATTGTATATGTTGTAATAGATTGATTTGTAATCGATTGTTGTGAGAATGAATCGTTAATAAGAATTTGGAACGAAATAAGGTGAGTAGCGTTTGCTACTAGGTTAGGCAAAGTAACACCTGCATTTGGATTTGCACCAAGTATAGCTGTTCCGTTAAGTGTAAAACTATTTTCTACGAATGTAGTCCCTTCTGGAAGCGTATCTGAAAATATGAGATTAGTAGCTGGAATATTTCCG
Organism: Bacillus sp. N5-665; assembly: GCF_022637375.2. NCBI lineage: Bacteria > Bacillati > Bacillota > Bacilli > Caryophanales > Bacillaceae > Bacillus > Bacillus sp. N5-665. The sequence continues at coordinate 3,986,273 of NZ_CP093325.1, read as the reverse complement.
GTATTTTCTAGCGTTATCGTATAGGTCAAAATGTCACCGGTTGTTGCTTGTTGTGCATTGACAGCTTTTAAAGAAAGAACATTCGCATCCGAAATTTGTGTGAAAGTTGGATTAGATGTAATTGTTCGAGAGATGATAGGAGCAGTTGGATCGGCGATAAAAGTATAGTCAATACGGGCTATATTAGAAATTAGATTCACGCTTGGAATGGATTGAACGATAACTTGGAATGTGACGGTGACGATTTCTGAAGGTGCAATGGCGTTTAAGGAGATTCCTACGTTTGGATCAGCACCCGGAGCTGAAACGCCATTTATGGTTACGCTATTCGGAATAAGTGCAGTTCCTTCTGGGACCAAATCTGTTAAAGTAACTGTATTTGCAGTTGTATTTCCGTTATTTTGAACGACTACCGTGTAAGTGATTGTACCGTCAGTAGATTGTACGAGAGAATCTGTATTTTTAATTACAGATAGCGATGCATCAACGACAGCTGTATTTACCGTATTAGATGAAGATGTTGCTGTAACTGGAGGTTGACTTGGGTCGACAATGTAAGTGTAACTTGTAAGTGCTTGATTTATAATTGCTCCTTGCGGTGGAATAGAACTTGCAAGAAATTGGAACGTAATAGTAGCAGAATTACCTGGTGCGATAATACCAACTGGAATACCGAGAGTTGGACTTGCATCTGGAAGTGAAATCCCGTTAAGCGTGACACTATTTGGAACAAATAATGCCCCTTCAGGAACTCCGTTAATGAGTAATACAGAATTTGCAGGGAAGTTTCCAGTATTCGTTAATGTTGCTGTATACGTAATGATATCTCCGATAGATACGATTGTACGATTTGCTTCTAAAACAGTTGTAACAGTCGCGTTATTAATTTGTGTGGAAGCACTATTAGAAGTTATTGTGCCTGTAACAGGAGGAGAGGCTGGATTAACTATAAATTCGTATTGAATAGATGCAACGTTTGTAATTGGATTCGAAGGTGGAGTAGATGTAACTATGACTTGGAAAGTGACAGTTAAGGAACTACCCGCGTTAACGGTTCCGATAGTAACTCCGTTATTTGGATTTGCACCTAGAATGGTACTTCCATTTACAGTAAAACTATTTTCAACAAAAGTTGTTCCTGCTGGAATCGGATCTGAGAAATTTACATTCGTAGCGTTTGTATTGCCACTATTTTGAATTAAAACTGTATAAGTGATCATGTCGCCGATGTTTGCAAAGGCAGTATTAGCAGTTTTTACAGCTGAAAGTATTGCTGAATTAATAGAAGTAACGAAGACGTTCGTTTCCACATTGCCAGGCTGAGCCTGTAATGCATTTCCTACGTTATATTGGAAGTTCACAAATCCTAAGTTTTGGAGTTCAGGTGTGAACGTTGTTGGGTTGCTTACGATTTGAACTTGGAATATGATTGTTACAGTTTGATTTGGAATGATCGTATTTATGCCAATACCGTCAATGATAGAAGCAGATGCTAATGGAGTGCCATCAACAATAACTGATCCTGCAACAAATTGTGTCCACGATGGTATCGGGTCTGAGAAAATAACGTTATTAGCAGGAATATTTCCTGTATTCGTAATCGTAGTTGTATACGTAATCGTATCACCAATCGTTGCAAAAGCTTTATCTCCGATTTTAGTGGTAGTTAAAATAGCACTTTCAATTGTTGTTGTAACACTATTTGAAGTAATGTTTTTTGAAACAGGAGGATTAGCTGGATTGACGATATGTTGGAAACTAACACTAGCTTCATTGGCAATTGGATTTATAGGCGGAATTTCATCGGCACTAATATGAAATGTTACGATGACAGACTGGTTTGGCGCGATATCACCAATTGGAACGCCTGTAATTAGGTCTGCATTTGGGATGGTAGTTTCGTTAAGTGTAAAACTATTCGGTTCAAAGGAAGTTCCGTCTGGAATTAGGTCGGTAAAAATAACATTCGTCGCACTAACATTTCCACTATTTGTAATCGTAACTGAGTAGACAATATCTTGCCCAATATCTACTGTTTCCACATTTGAATTTTTTTGTGCAGTAAGGATAGCGCTATTAACTTGTGTTGTCGTTGTATTAGATTGATTAGAAGTTGAAATGAACGGCTGATCTGGATCAACAATATAACGGTAAGTGGTAAGAGCCGAATTAGAAATAGGATTGTTGATTGGGAGGGTTGAAACGATGGCTTGGAATGTGACAATCGATGTGTTTCCACCATTAATTGAACCGATATTTACACCAGTAGATAAATCAGCGTTTGGAATGGTTTGCCCATTAACTGTGAAACTGTTTGGAACGAAACTTAAATTGCTATCAAGTATATCGATAACGGTAACATCAGTTGCAGCCACATTCCCGGTATTAGGGAGGTTAAGTGTAAATGTTATTGTATTACCAACATCCGCAAAAGTAAGGTTTGCTATTTTTGTACTAATAATAGTTGCATTGTTTATTTGAAGAAGCGTAGTGTTAGAACTAGCTGTACTTGAAGCGGGAGGATTAACAGGATCAACAGTAAACTCATACGTCGTTGATGCTGTATTTGGTGCAGGATTAATAGGTGGGATGCTGTTAACCGTAACTTGAAATACAATACTATATATTTCATTTGGTGGAAGTGTTGCAAGTAATACACCTGTATTTGGATTCGCGCCAGGTTGTAAAACACCATCAACAGTTAATGTGTTAGGAACAAATGTGAGTCCGCTCGGTAATACATCTGTGAATACAATGTTGGCTGCATCTGTATTTCCTATATTCGAAATAGAAGTAGTGTAAAAAGCAGTTTGCCCGACGTCTATAAAGGATACACTTTCGTTTTTCGTCATGGATAATATAGCTTCTTTAATTTGCGTTGAAACAGGATTGCTAATTGAAGTTTCTGCATCAGGCGGTGAGACTAATTGATACGATGTTGATGAGAAATTTACAACTGGGTTTTCGGCTGGTAATGACGTTACAGTAACTTGGAATGAAACAGTTACTGTAGACCCAGCTGTTATAGGCCCAATATTTACACCGTTCGATGGGTCCGCACCACTTTGAGAAACCCCGTTAATAGAAAATGAGTTTGCAATAAATGTAGTTCCGCTCGGCATTGTATCTGAGAAAATAACATTTTGTGCGGACGAGTTTCCATTGTTTGTTAAAGTAACAGTATAGGTGAGTGTATCTCCAATACGACTAAAGGATTTATCGACTTGTTTTAATGAAAGAATGGTAGCTGTGTTAATTGTAGTGAACACTGTATTTGAAGTAACATTCCTTGAAACAATAGGGGCATTAGGGTCAGCGATAAATGTGTAAGAAGCACTAGCCGAATTGGCAATAGGATTTTGAACAGGAGTAGAAGTAGCGGTAACTTGAAATGCTATTGCTATTGAGCTGTTAGGAGCAATTGATCCAATTGTAATACCTGTATTAGGATTAAGACCAAGTTGTGTGATGCCATTTATTGTGACACTATCCGAAACGAAAGTTGTACCGTCTGGAATAAGGTCAGTGAACGTAATATTCGTAGCATTTGTATTCCCACTATTCGTTAAAAGTGTCGTATAGGTAATAGTATCACCTAGTGTTACAAGTGTTTGATCGACTGATTTAATCATCGTAATCATAGCATCTAATAAAGGGGTTGTAACAATATTCGTTGAAGTAGAAGTAGTAGCAGGAGCTCCGTTTGGATCAACAGTGTAAGAGTATAAAATCGTATCGTTACCCATAATCGAGCTTGAAGGGGGAACAGAAATAACATTTACTTGGAAAGTAACAGTTACTGTTTCACCTGGAGCGATATTTGGTATAGTTACTCCAAGTGCTGGTTGTGTACCAAGCTGTTGGATGCCATTTACTGTGACCGAATCTGGTACGAAAGTAGTGCTAGGAGGAATGGCACTTGTAAAAGTTATATTTGTAGCAGGTGTATTTCCTGTATTCGTAATCGTAGTTGTATACGTAAGTGTATCACCGACGGAAATAATAGATTTATCAACAGTTTTTGTCGTATTTAATATTGCACTATTAATTGTTGTTGAAACTGCATTAGATACATTCGTTTGTGATACGGCAGGTTGGCTAGGATCGACCACATGTTCAAATTGCACAGAACTAAAATTCGAAATTGGATTTATACTCGGAATGTTTGTAACAAGTACGTTTATCGTAATAGCAACGGTACTACCAGGGTTTATATTTCCAATTTGAATCCCGTTAGCTGGATTCCCAATTTGTTGAGTGCCTAATTCGTTTATAAGAGTTCCGGAAATAAATGTTGTGCCTTCAGGTAAAATATCAGTAAATATCACATTTTGTGATGCTACATTTCCAGGATTACTTAATGAAATTGTATAAGAAAGTGTATCCCCAATTGTTGCGAAATTTTTATCTACAGATTTAACGAGTGCAACTTCTCCAGAATTTATTTGTGTCGAAACAGGATTAGATGTTGTACTTCGTGAAACAAGTGGTAAATTAGGTCCTGTCATAAATTGATAATTAATAGAAGCTCCGTTTACAACTGGTGAGTTTGGTCCTCCAGGTCCGATTGTAAAAATAGGACTTGGGATGCTAACTACTTGCACGCGGAAGGTGACGTTTGTAAAATCTCCTGCAATAATATCCCCAATTGGTATTCCGTTTGCTGGATTTACCCCAGGTAATAAAACCCCACCTACTCGAACGCTATCTTCTATAAATACTGTATTGTTTGGAATCGGATCTGTAAAAATGATATTCGTAGCAGTCGTGTTCCCGATATTTTCTAATAAAACCGTATACGTTAAAAATGAATTTCCAGGTGCGATGTCAGAAAATAGACGATCTACACTTTTCGTTGCTTGAATAATTGCTTCGTTAATTTGTACTAAAGTTGGATTACTTGTAGCTGTTTCTGTCACTGGCGGCTGGGTAGGATCCACAATGATAGAATATGTCGTGCTGGATTGATTCAACGTTGGATTTGTAGCTGGTATTGAGCCGACGATCGCTTGAAAACTAATTGTTGTCGTTCCTCCAACTGGAATTGCGTCTAAAGAAATTCCGCTATCTGGTCTAAAGCCGAGTTGTGGGATAGTGTTAATTTGAACGCTATCAGGCACGAATGAAAGTTCAGGTGGTAATATATCGATAAAAACAGGTGTGTTCGCGGTAGTATTTCCGCTATTAGTGAGCGTAGTTGTATACGTAATTGTATCTCCAACAGCGGCAAATGCACTGCTCGCAGTTTTTGTTGCGATAACGGAGGCAGTATTTACTTGTGTAAAAGTTGTATTGGATTGAACTGTTCGTGAAACAGGCGGCTCATTAATATCAACAATAAAGCTATATTGAAGCGATGATTTGTTAGGAATTGGATTAGGGTTTGGAAGAGTTGTAATATTTACTTGAAAACTAAGTGTAACCGATGCATTTGAATTCAAGTTACCAATAGTAATACCGTTTTGTGGATTTGCATTTGGGATGGTTACACCATTTATTTTAAAGCTATTTGGGACAAAAGCGGTACCGTTTGGAATTGTATCTGTAAATACAACGTTATTAGCAGTAGTATTTCCGGTATTTGTAACAACTGAAGTGAATGTAATTGTATCTCCAATTGTAGCAAAAGTTGTACTAGCATTTTTATTTATTACTAAAGTAGCATCAACAATCGGTGTAACTGTCGTGTTTGTTACGGTACTACCAACAGCTGGTGTTTCAGTTGGATTCACTGCATATTCGTAGTTTACAAGAGCATTATTCGTTAAAGTTCCACTAGGTGGAATAGCGAGGATTTTCACTTGGAATGTAATGAAAGTAGTGCCTCCGGGTGAAATATCGTCTAAATGAATACCTAATGACGGGTCTAATCCAGGTTGGGAAACGTTATTTATCGTAACGGAATCTGGGATGAAGGATGCGCCTGGTCCAAGTCCATCTGTTAAAACTGTAGCACTAGCAGGGATATTTCCTGTGTTCGTAACTGCAATCGTATAAGTAACGATATCTCCAATTGCAGCATTCGGTGTGTTCACTGATTTTGTAGCGATAATCGTAGCGTTATTAATTTGAGTTGTTATTACGTTACTTAGCACATTAGAGGGTGTAGGAGGTAAGTTAGGATTTACGACATATTGGTACGTTGTGTTACTTTGGTTCGGGATAGGGTTCGGATTCGGAATGGAATTTACTTGCACTTGGAACGAAATTATCGTATTTACATTCGAATTTATTGGATCAATTGCTATGCCATTAGCGGGATTTGCATTAGAGAGTGGAGTACCATTTACTGTTACACTATTTGGAATAAAAGACGTCCCGCTTGGGATAGCATCTGTAAATACTATATTTGATGCAAGTGTGTTCCCATTATTCGTTAAAGTAGTCGTATACGTAATAATATCATTTACGTTCGCAAACTGTTTATCAGCAGATTTTGTAGCGGTAATCGAGGCGTTATTAATAGTTGTCTGTACAGTGTTAGATGCCACCATTTGCATGACAGTTGGTTTGGATGGATCGTACGTGTATTGGAATGTAGTGCTTGATTGATTTGTAATTGGATTTGTACTAGGGATAGTTGGTACAAAAACTTGGAATGCAACAGTACGTGATGAATTTGCTCCTATCGTACCAATAAGAATGCCGTTAGCAGGATTTGCATTGGCTATAGGGACACCGTTAATCGTTACAGTATTAGGAAGGAAGATGGTACCAACTGGAATAATATCTGTAAACGTTACATTGGAGGCAGGTATATTGCCGTTATTACTTAAAACTGTTGCATAAGTTATGACATCGCCAACATCAGCGAAATTTGTACTTGTTAGTTTCGTAGCAACAATATTAGCGGTATTAATTTGTGTCGTTACTATATTGCTAGTAGCATTTCTAACAACAGCAGGTAAATTTGGATCTGCGATAAAGCTATATTGAAGTGCAGCACTGTTTTGAACTGGATTTGGTGTAGGTAAACTATTTGCACTAATTTGGAAAACAATTGTTGTAATGCCGCCTGCTGGAATCGTACCAACTTGAAGACCAACACTTGGATCTGCACCTAGTTGTAAAGCACCGCCTATAAAAATACTATTTGGTACAAGAGTCGTACCAGGAGGGAGTATATCGGTAACGACTACGGTATTTGCTGAAGTATTTCCAGGGTTAGCTAAGGCAATTGTATAAGTGATTGGTTGCCCAACATCGGCGATAGTTAAATCTACATCCTTGAAAATAATTACATTTGCTAAATTAATTTGTGTACTTACAGTATTACTTAAAGATGTTTCTATAGTTGGTGGATCGCCCGGATTTAGAATGAAACTATACTGTGTACTAGATGAATTTAATGTTGGATTTTGCGCTGGTAAAGAGGTGACAGTTACTTGATAAGAAACAGTAATTTCACCGTTAGCAGGAATGGAAGGTAACGGAACGCCGATGTTCGGATCTGCATTATTTTGTAGCACACCATTAATAAGGAAAGTGTTTGGAATAAAGGTAGTGCCATCTGGATTTGTATCTACGAAAGTTGGACTATCAGCAGTAACGCTTCCTGCATTCGTTAAAAGAATGGTATAAGTTAATACATCCCCAACAGTAGCAAACGCTTGATCCACTGTTTTTGCTGAAATGACATTTGCGTCATTTACTTGAGTAAATGTAGTGGTTGAAGTTGTGTTCTTACTTACAGGGGAAGCATTTGGATCCACGATAAAGTTATAGGAAATAGAAGCGCTATTTGAAATAGGGTTTGGATTTGGGATGCTAGTTATTAATACTTGGAATGAAGCAGTAATTGTAGTATTAGCATTGATGCTACCCATATTGATGCTAGCTGGTGTAACACCTGGCTGAGCAACATTGTTAACTATAACACTGTCTGGCACAAAGGCAGTACCATTCGCAATTGAATCGGATAGTACTACATTGTTCGCCGCAACATTTCCATCGTTTGTAAGAGCAAAGGTATAAGTTAATACATCTCCAACTTCCGCAAATGTTTTATCTACAGATTTAGTAGCTTGAAGATTTGCTAGTCTAATTGTTGATGTAACAGAATTAGAATTTGCTGTTTTTGAAGTTGGTGGCAGACTTGGATTTACACTATATAGATAAGAAACGAAAGCATTATTAATGATAGGATTTTGGGCGGTAATATTGATGACTGTTACTTGGAAAGAAAGTGTAAAAGTAGCTCCGCCAGGAATTGTGCCGATAGGTAAAGCAACGAGAGAATCTACATTTTGCAAAACTCCGTTTAGTGTTACAGTACCAGGAGTCAATATCGTTCCATTTGGAAGTGGATCTGTTAGTTGCACGTTAGTTGCAGCTGTATTTCCACTGTTTGTAATGAGGATTGTATAACTTATCGTTGCGCCAATTGTGGCAAATTGTTTATTTGTTGATTTTGTTAATGTTAAATTCGCATTGTTAATTTGAGTGGAAACGAGATTAGAAGAAATGTTTTTTGTAGTGGGTGATTGGCTAGGATTGACGGTATATTGATAAGAAGCGCTGGATCCATTAGATACGACATTTGACGCGGGTATTGTGTTTACTACTACTTGAAATGAAACATTTTTTGTTGTACCAGTTGGAATAGATCCTATATTCACACCAGTAGAGGGATTTGCTCCAACTTGTGTCATGCCATCTATCGTTAAACTGTTTAGAACAAAAGTTGTGCCAGTGGGAATGACATCTGTAAAAATAACGTTGTTCGCATTCGTATTACCTGTACCTGTAAAGGCAACAGTGTAAGTCAGTGTATCGCCAATATCTGCATAGTTTTTATCTACTGCTTTTGCCATAGTTACAGTAGCGTTATTCACTTGAGTAGATACGATATTGGTCGTATCAGTCCCACTTACTGCTGGTTGATTTGGTACAGGAATGTATTGATATGTTGTTGTGCCACTATTTAATATTGGATTTGTTTGGGGAATAGAAGGAACGAATACTTGAAATGAAACAGTAGTCGTAGAATTAGCAGCAATGGTTCCAATGGATATACCATTAGCGGGATTCGCTCCAGCTTGAGTGACGCCGTTAACAGTTACACTCCCTGGAATGAAAGTAGTCCCGCTAGGAATCGGATCCGTATATATAACGTTCGTTGCTGCAATATTTCCTATATTAGCTAAGGCGATGCTGTAAGTTAACGTTTCGCCAATATCGGTAAAGATCTTGTTAACTGATTTTGAGCCATTAATATCTGCGAGGTTAATTTGTGTTCCTGCAGAGTTGCTTGTTGCAAGGCCATTAAAAGTCGTTCCACCGGCAATTGGTGTATATTGAAATGTAATATTAGCAGTGTTAGAGATAGGGTTTTGGTTTGGAAGAGAAACGACAGTAGCTTGAAAAGTTACTGTACGAGAAGAATTATTATTAATGGTTCCAAGAGATATACCAGCAGCCGGATTTGCATTTGTTTGTGGTACGTTATCTACCGTGACAGTGCCAGGTATAAAGGAAGTGCCGTTAGGGAGTATGTCTGTAAAAGTAACGTTATTAGCAGGAAGAAGACCGGTGTTAGGGATAGTAACGGTATAAGTGAGAATATCTCCAATTGCAGCGACGCTTTTATTCACGCTTTTCGTTGCTTGTATATTTGGTGAGTTTATATTAATTTGTAACCCGACTGTATTTAACATATATGCATCTCCGTTAGTTGTTAAACGGATTGCGGCGGACACTTGAGAATTTGTTAAATAAGGAGAAATATCAATAGAAGTAATGTCCCAGCCTTGCCTTCCTGCGGAGATATTTGTGCTTGTAGAAGCACTTTGATTTCGTGTTCCAAATGTCCCAGTTGTATCTAAATTTCCGGCAGCATTATTCACTTGAGAACCGAAGAAATTATTTACAGCATTATTTGGCCCAGATAATGCATTTAATGAACTGAAATTTGGTCCAAATAATGCTTGATCCCCAGTTAAATCAGCATCTCCTTCAGTAGAACTTATAAATAATCTCCCGCTTACAGGTCCTCCGGCAGGTGTTAAAAACCCTGAGACAGATACATCTGCACTACCAGTTTCTACAGAAACGCGGTTACCAGCTACGTAAATTGTTAAATTTCTTGCGGGTAAGGAACCGTTTTGATAAGCGACAATGAGCGTCCATCCAGAAGAATTGATAGCTCCGTTAGAAGCATCTAAAGGATCAACAAGTCCAGGGACAGAACCGGTTGTATAAGAGCCAGATCCTACAGCTTGAACGAGGGATGTTACATCTGCGGAACGCGTATAAAATCCAAATGTGACAGATCCAGAAACGAATGTTTGATTAGAAGCTGTAACAGCTGAAGGGGTAATTGAGTATGTTGACACAGGTGTTGTAAAAGAAACGGGGTTTCCTAAAACACTTGTAATATTTTGATCACGAGATAAGTAGTTGCCACCCCAAACAAGTTCTGCGTAAAGAATCGTACTACCAGCAGGGATATTTAAAAGAGCGGTAGAACTATTTTGTGTATAGTTTAATGTTGTACCAGCAGGAAAAGTCGTTACTTGTAAAGCGGTATTCGTAGTTACGAATGCCCCAATTGCCCCGATTGTACCAGCACGGTTTTGATTACTAATTTTACTTAACCCGAGTGTATTACCTGTAATTGCGAGTGCACCGTTAGTGGTGGTAGAAAATCGATTCGTAATGGGCATGTTGTCACCTCATTTACAATATAGTCTTGGTCAAAATAGAATATGTGTGTGACAGATAAAGTGAAACATGTACAAGTTGATTTGATAATAATGATTTAAATGTCTAGATAAGGGGATGAAGTATGCTTGAATTGGAAATTAAGGTGGAGCGTCTTAGGGACGAACAAATAGGCGATATTGTAGCATTATCTTCTTATATTGGGTGGGATTATAACAAAGAAGAAATTGAGACTATTTTTGATTCAGGTATTATATACGGTGTGTGGAATAAGAGAAAGGAACTTATTGCGAGCTCGGCAATTATATTATATGGGGAGAAATTAGCGTCTATCGGAATGGTCATTGTACATCCGAATTATAAGAGAAGTGGGATTGGAAAGGTGATAACGAATGCATGTATTAAGAGCGTATCGGCTCAAACCTCAATTATGCTTATTGCTACGGATGAAGGAAAGCCGTTATATGAAAAACTAGGATTTAGGGCAGTAAGCTATGTTTCTAAATACATATGTAACTCGTACAATGTGAATAATTATTGTGTAGGAAATGAAGATTATATGATGAAGTATGAAGAGTGTGATTTAGAAGAAATAATAAAATTAGATGAAAATGCGTTTGGAACAAATAGAAAAGCATTTTTAACGAAAAGAATTATACAAAGTGAACAGTGCATCGTTGTAAAGGACAACAAACAAAATGTATTAGGTTACGGTTTAAGTATACAAACATCAGAAAATAAAATAATAGGACCAGTCGTCGCGAAAAATGATGCGATGGCAATGAGGATTGTACATGATTTAGCAAGGCAGCATCATGGTAAATTAAGAATTGATGTACCAGAAGGAAAGAGAGGTTTCATGAAAGAATTAGAGATTATTGGTTTTCAAAAGGTTAATACACCACCAATTATGATGAAAAATAGCGATGAATTATTAAAAAGGAGTAATGATCTGTATAGTATTGCAGCGCAAATTTTTGGATAAAAAAGAATCCTTCTGATGAAGGATTCTTTTTTATTAATTACGATATTGGTCGTGAGTTGGTTGAAAAAGGTCTTCCTCGACATCTCTAACCATTGAAAAATGATCAACGTTATAATGTCCATGTAGAGTTTTATTATGATGACCAATAATTTGCTCTGCAGATAATACGTTAGAATCAGTTGTGGAATGACCGTTTTTAATTAATGTAACATCAAATCCTTGTACAGTAGCTGTTCTAACTGCGGTGTCGATGCAATGTTCTGTTTTACATCCACCGATAACGATATGATTAATTTTTTCTTCTTTTAAAAGTTCAAGTAGAGAAGTGCCATAGAATGAGTTTGTAGCTGCTTTATTAATAAGGATTGCAGACTGAGGTACTTTAATTTCATTATGTACTTCAAATCCTTCTCCACTACCAGAAGCAACATCGATATCTCTTACGAAAATAATAAGGGCATTTGCATCTATCGCTTTCTGTACGGCTGTATTTAGTGTAGATAGTAACTCGGTTTTACGAAAAACTTCTTTTTCTTGTTCATTTCCATCCATTAATTCTTGCTGCGCATCGATAATTAATAGTGCTTGTTTCATCGTGTCTCCCCTTTAATATGAAATAAGTTCCACTATACATATTCATTCATATTGCAAGGAAATCCTCTATTGTCTATGCAGTAGACGATAGATTTACAAAGTTGTCAAAGAAATTTCATTCTCATAGCGTGTAAAAACATGTATGATAGGAGATGGAGAATTTTTGAGTAGGTGGGAATAACATGCAAACAGTAGAAGATTATCTTTCATTCTTACATACGAAAGGATTTAAATTATCAGAGGAAGCACAAGGATTTATTATGTTCGGACAAGGATATACTGGTGCATCTGATGGAATTGTGAACGCGGCAATAGAAGCGACAATTAAACATCAATTACAGTTTGATGGAAGTTATTTTGTTGCGTTATTAGAACGATTGAAAGAAGAAGAAATTACAGATAAAAAAAGCGCTAAGGCTTTTATGCGGAAGTTACAAGCGTAACTTCATGCAGCCTGCGCTTCTTTTTTTGTTTTGGAAGGTAATTCAACAAAAACCATGCCTAGGAAAATACATAGGCATCCGATAATAGCAGAGACAGAAAGTTGTTCGTTTGCAACGAGAACGCCTGTTAAGGCAGCAAAAACGGGCTCCATTGCGAAAATGATTGCTACTCTCGTTGGAGACGTATGTTTTTGTGCTGATGTTTGAATAAAAAAAGCAATGGATGTCGCAAATAGGGAAGTTAGAAATAGAGCGAATAAAAAGGAAGAATTCGTCCATAGTGCCACTGAAAATAATTTTTCCCAATCTTCAAACAAAAAAGCGCAAATAGAAGAAAACATACCGACAGCTAATACTTGCGACGTGCTTAACAATAAAGGTGATATTTTCTTAGAGAAGAAGCCGTTAACAAGAATATGGGCAGCGAAAGCAACTGCACAACCGAGAACGAGTATATCTCCAATGTTTAATTGAAAAGAATCACCAGCCGTTAATAAGTATAAACCTGCTGTTGCTACAGCAATGCCCATTACGATAAAAATGGTAGCTTTTTGTTTTAAAAAGATAAAAGACAAAATTGGTACCATAACGATACTAAGCCCTGTTAAGAAACCAGCTTTTGAAGAAGTTGTATAAAGTAAGCCGAATGTTTGTAATACATAGCCAATACATAAAAAGAATCCAACAATTAATCCAGCGAAGCTACTCTGTTTTATATCTTGTTTTGAAGCTTTTTTTGAGAAAATCATTTGAACGAATAATAAAATAATTCCAGCGAATAAAAAGCGAATACCATTAAAAGTAAATGGACCAACGAAAGACATAGCATTTTGAACGACAACAAACGTAGCTCCCCAAATAAAAGAGACAAATAATAACGCAAGAGGAGCAACCCAATCTTTTTTCACACTCATACCCCCGTTAATTTTGTAAGATAGCTTTTCTAGCTAATTCATCAGCAACTTTATTTTGACTACTTGGAATCCACTTAATAAAAAAGAGATCGAAACTTTTTATGTACTGTAATGCTTCCTCTAATAGTGGTGCAAACATTTTGTTTTTTGCGTATTCTTTTTCGACAGCTCGCTCGACAAGTTGCGAATCTGTACGAAAAGAGACAATGTTATAATTATGCTCCGTGCAATATTTTAATGCCGCAAGTAAAGCGTGGTATTCTGCTTCATGATTGGACATTGTCCCAAGGGGCAATGATAATTGTACAGCTGGTTGCACCCCTTTAATAAACACTCCAGCACCAGAAGGACCAGGATTTCCTTTTGATGCACCATCAATATATACTTCAATCAAAATGAGAAACCTCCAAATTATAAGATGATCCCCTACTTATATGTTTCTTTGAAGTAGGGGATAGAGTAACTTAGCCGATTGTAATACTATAACGACATGTAAATGTTTCATTCGCTTGTAAAGATTGAATTCCTTTTTTTTCCTTGAAATCTTTTGCTGGATTTACTTCATCAGCAATCCCGTACCAAGGTTCAATACATAAGAAAGGTGCGTTCTCGCCTGGTGTCCATACGCCAACAAATGGGAAGCCATCAAATTCTACTTTTACAAATTTATTATGTTTATGAGAACGAATAGAGATTTCATCCGTATTCATATTTTCAAAAATAAGCGCATCATTTTTGAATAAATCGTATGTAAGTGGTAATTCATTCGTATTTTCAGCGATTAATTGCTTTTTACTTGAAAGGTAAGGTCCTTCTAATACGCTTGTTTCTAAGCGTTCAGAACCATTAAATGATAAATGATAATCTGTAAATGATTCGCCCTCTAATAAGGGGAAGTTGAAACCAGGATGTGCTCCGATTGAGAAGAACATCTCTTTTGAAGTAGGGTTATTTACTTCATATGTTACATGAACGATTTGTCCGTCTAGCTCATAAGAAACGAGTAATTCGAATTCGTATGGGTATTTTTTTAATGTTTCTTCATTACTAGTTACAATATAAGTGATTTTCGTTTCACTTTGTTCTTTTACAGAGAATGTAAGATCACGAGCAAAGCCGTGCTGTGTTAAAGAATATGGTTTACCATCTACGTAGTATGTATTATCTACTAATCGGCCGACAATTGGGAATAGAATTGGTGAGCGGCGCCCCCAATAAGTAGAATCGCCTTGCCATAAGTATTCAGTGTTATCTTCTTTTAAGCGAACGCTTTGTAATTCTGCACCTTTGTCAGAAATGGAAACGATTACTTTTTCATTTTGAATTGTTGCTGTCATGAAGTGAAACCTCCTAAATCTTTCATATGTTTTATTATACGTTGTCCAAAAGAAAAAAGGTAGTTAATGATAGGAATCTATTGACGAAAGAGTGTGTATTGCGTACAATATAATCTTGTTGCTTAAAAAACGAATAACGTGGTTCGAAACCATCCCACGTAAAAAAACTAAGGAGATTTTGTCATGAATATTAGAACATTAGTCGGTAATGGTATTTTAGCGGCATTATATATTGCTGTTTCTATGCTTATTCAGCCATTTGGCTTTACGAATGTACAGTTTCGTATTTCAGAGATGTTTAATCATCTTGTTGTATTTAATAAGAAAGCAATTTACGGAATTGTATTAGGTGTATTTTTAACAAATCTCTTTTTCTCACCAATGATCGCTTACGATTTAGTATTTGGAGTGGGGCAATCTATTCTTGCATTAGTTGCAACGATTATTTCTATGCGATTTATTAAAGGTGTTTGGGCTCGTATGATTTTTAATACAGTGATTTTTACAATTACAATGTTTATGATTGCAATTGAGCTTCATCTTGCATTTGATTTACCATTTATGTTGACTTGGTTAACATGTGCAATCGGTGAATTTGTTGTCATGGCAATTGGTATGCCTGTAATGTACTGGATTAATAAACGAGTACAATTTGAAAGATTTATGCAATAGATGAAAGAGCTATTCCTATAGGGATAGCTCTTTTTGTATGTAATCATATTGAATATAATGCTGTGACTCTTGATACAATATAATAAAATAAAGTGAGGCTTTCATTAGCTGACTACATATAAGAAGTCTTATATAAGGGGAATCTAGTATGAAATATAAAATTCATTGGTTGTATAAAACAAAGACCGGATTGCAGACGGAATTAACGACAGATTATATGAACATAGAAGATGTATTGCAATTTGCAGAGGATTTCGAGAAAACAGGAAGAGTGAAAGAACTATCATTTTATGATGAAATGGATGCAGAATGGTCATTAAAGGAAATGAAAAAGTTGAGTAAACAAGTGGAGGAAGAGCCCCAAGAAATACTCGTTTATTTTGATGGCGGTTATGATGTACAGACGAAAGAAGCTGGAGTAGGTATATGTGTATACTATAAAAAAGGAAATACAAAATACCGAATTCGCCGTAATGCATATATAGAAGGTATATATGATAATAATGAAGCGGAATATGCATCATTACTACATGGCATGAATATACTCGAGGAATTCGGAATTAAGTATGAAGCAGTTACACTTCGCGGCGATTCTCAAGTTGTACTGCAGCAATTGGCTGGAGAATGGCCTTGTTATGATGAGCATTTAAATCATTACTTAGATCAAATTGAACAAAAAGCGAAGCAAATGAAATTAAAACTTGTATGTGAGCCGATATCTAGAAAACAAAATAAAGAAGCGCATCAATTAGCTACGCAAGCATTAGAAGGAACAGTCATTGATAGTCATAAAGAAATAACCGAATAGAGAGGTGCAAAGGTGGATAAAAAGCAACTCATTACAGAGGTAAATGACTTATTAGAAACGTATTGTGAAGGGTGTTTCTTGCGAGAACATAATCGAAAGACAAATAGTAAGTATTACGCTCATTCATTTTGTATACGACAATGTACAGTTGGAGAAACATTGAAAAAGTATGGAGAACAGTTATCATGAAAAAAGATCCAGAGAAAATTCTCTGGATCTTTTTTAGTGTCTTGCTTCGTTTAGTTGATGCTCGCATTTACTTAATTTCTTTTCCTCATTCATTAAAAATGGCTCATCTAAATCTGTCGCAACAGATTTCATAATTTCAAGCTGAGAGCGAGCGGCTTCTACAGCAGTAGTCGCATGCTCTAATGTATCTGGATCCATTGAAATTGTCGCTGACCCTACCATTTTTTGTGCTGTTTCTACACGGAATTTCACTTCTTCAAAATCATTTACTTCTGATCCCATTATTACTTCCTCCTTTGTATATTGCGCATTTCACATAGTTTTTGCTCTGTAAAACGGAAATATACAAAGGAATAACAAAGGAGGTTACCAAGTAAGGTAACCTCCTGTTATATGTTGGATTAAAGTTTTACTACGTTAGCAGCTTGAGGTCCACGGTTTCCTTCAGTAATATCGAAAGATACTTCTTGACCTTCTTCTAAAGCTTTGTAGCCGTCACCTTGAATAGCAGAGAAATGTACGAATACATCGTCAGCGCCTTCCATTTCGATAAATCCAAAACCTTTTTCGTTGTTAAACCATTTTACTTTTCCTTGCATGTTACAATTCCTCCTAAAAACATTTGCTTTTTTCATTTAGTGAAATTCATTTGAAAGATAATATAAACTAAAAATGCTATAATCTTGAATATTCTGCTAAATGATTAATTTAAATATACACGAATTGGTAGAAATTAGTCAAGTAAGCGATTTTATTTTTTTGTATTTTTAAATAATTTTCCGGCCGAATTTTTAAATAGGTATAGGACAGGCCGAGTATGTAATATTCTTAATTGAATGCTATACATAATGAGGTGAAAGAATGAATGAGTCTTATTTATTAGATAATGAAGGAATGAGAACGAGAACTGACATACCAAATTGGGTTACAAAAGAATTTCAAAATTTTTCGAGTGTCGTGCTAGAACCAACTTTCCCATGTTATTTCGGCTTAACAGCTTTAAAAAAGAATGAACTTCGTTATTCATTTCTCTCTCATAATGATTGGAGTCATTTGCCACATACAATGTTATCTTTTTTAGAGTTAATGAAAGAGCGCCCAATTGTAAGAAGAGGATTCTTTCTTTTTGTGGAACCGGAATGTGAGGAACAACCACTGGAATATTATCGTGATTACTTTTGGAAAGTACTACAATATTTACATGAAAACGATGACCAAACATGGCCGAAGCAAATTCCTGAAGACACAGACCATTACTTATGGGAATTTTCATTTGGTGGTGAACCGATATTCGCATTTGGAAATGCGCCAGCTTATAAACAACGAAAAACTAGGCATTTAGGAAATTCTCTCGTTATTGGATTTCAACCGCGTACCATCTTTGATGGATTAGAAGGGGATCGCCCTAAAGGAGCATATTCAAGACAAACGGTCCGAGATCGAGTTGAAAAGTGGGATCAGCTGCCGAAACACCCTAACATTAGTCATTATGGTGATCCAGATCATCGCGAATGGAAACAATACTTCATAGGAGACGATGTAGAGCCGATAAAAGGAAAATGTCCTTTTCTTCATAAGTTAGAAAAGTAAGAGCCATCATCCAGATGGCTCTTTTGCATATTTTGGATAAAAAAGGGTATTTTAGTAGTAAATATTTTGATGAAAGCTAGTCTATTTTTAATCATTACATCATTACTTAATAGTAAAGGAAGTAGAAAGGATAGAGCGATGTTTGGAGCGATTATACAACAAATTGTATTAGGTATTTCATTAGCTGCACCAGTAGGTCCGATTAATATTGAAATGTTAAAACGAGGAATTGAACGAGGTTTTTGGCATGCGTGGGTTGTTGGAATTGGTGGGATGACTGCAGATATTTTGTTTATGCTTCTCATCTATTTCGGTTTATCTTCTGTGTTTATGTATACATATGTACAAGCTTTTATGTATTGCACAGGGTTTTTCTTATTATTTTATTTAGGATTTCAAAGTGTAAAACAAGGAATTTCCCACACGAATATGGAATATAAAAAGGAAGAGGTAGGTGGCCTTAAACAATCGTTTATGGCAGGTTTTTTAATTGCGATATCCAATCCATTAAATCTTGTTTTTTGGTTTGGGATATACGGAAGTACACTTAGCTCATTGCTTACGAAGGTAACGAAACAAGAAGCCTTTTTGTACAGTCTCTGTATTATCGTTGGCATTATATTATGGAATTTAAATATTGCTTTTTCTGTCCATTTTGGCAGAACTTTATTAAAGCAAAAAGCACTTGGCTATATAACAGCCGGAGCCGGTATTATTTTAGTAGGATATTCTATCCATTTTGCATACAAAGCTTTACAGTTGTTCACATAAGATTGAAGGGGAGATTTTTATGTATCGAACCACTATTGACGGAAAAGAAATTATTATTACGTTAGCACCAAAAATTCGAAAAGAAATTACTGATAGGAATCCACTATATGAAGCGGTATTTCATAATGCAGCAAGATTACTACAAACAAAGCAACCAACGTTTGCGCTAAATCATGAAATATTTGGGCTCATTATTGGAGAGGTACAAAGAGGAGAAGTAACAGTGTTTGCGGTGGAACATATTATTCCAAAGCAAAATATATTTGGATCGAACAATTTTTTCTCGACAATAGAGCAGCAGGCAAATTTGTAAAGTGAATAGAATAAAATAAAAAATAAAAGAAATAGTCGTAACGATATGTTGCGGCTGTTTTTTTGGAAAAGGGGGAAGGAAGATGAAGAGAGTGGGGAAAGAGTTCTTTTTACAACATGATATCGTTATTATGTATAGTATTTTATTTATTTTCATCATTATTTTAAAAATGCAATTTTTTACATGGATCGGTATGTTCGCGTGTTTGTTTGGGATTGTTTTTTATACGCTTAACGAATATATGACACATCGGTTTTTATTCCATTTAAAGCCACCTAAAAACGTATTTTTATTAAAAATGTTAAGAAGATTACATTATGATCATCATGTATATCCAGATGATTTAAAACTATTGTTTTTGCCTGTATGGTTTAGTATACCTAGCTTTACTCTATATTTACTTATAGCATATGGTATAACAAAAAGTGCTACTATTACACTTTCATTTGGAATTGGAATGATTATCATGCTTCTCGTTTATGAATGGAAACATTATATTGCACATAAGCCGATTCGTCCGTTCACTAAGTTTGGAAGATGGCTAAAAAAACAGCACATATTACACCATTATAAAAATGAAAAGTTTTGGTTTGGTGTTTCAAATCCAGTATTCGATTTCATATTTGGAACGCTTAAAGATGGGAAAGACGTTGAATTAAGCGAAACAGCTCGTAATTTAGAAAAAGAGAAAAAGACAGAAGTAGTGCGATAAGCACTACTTTTTTATTCTGTTTTAATGGGCATCAAATCTTAACTGGTATGAGATTGAAGTACGTAATTTTTATGTTGAAAAAGTATATTAAAAATTTAGGGGAAATTGCCGAAAAATGTCTATCGAAAAATCTTTGCAGGAATGTATGGATTGTCTAAAATGGAAATAAGTTTCTGAATATTTATAAAATTTAGTCTTTAGGTATACAAGGGGGAATTGTATTTTCAGTAAGAGAGGGGAATGGGAATGAAAAGAGATGATACGTCAGCACGTAAGTTACAAAATGAAGTGAATTATACAGAGGTTGTTCAGTCAGAAGAATTTCAATTGCTATTAAATACGAAAAAGAAGTTTATCGTTCCGATGAGTATTTTCTTTTTAAGCTTTTTTATTGCATTACCTATTTTAACATCGTATTCAAAGGTACTCAATACACCAGCATTTGGGGATGTTACGTGGGCATGGGTGTTTGCATTTGCGCAATTTATCATGACGTGGTCATTATGTATGATTTATAGCAAAAAAGCAGAATCCTTCGATGAAATCTCGCAAAAAATTCTACAAGATATGCAAAAAGGGAGGGGCTGACTTTGAATATAACCGCTTTTGCACTATTTTTAATCATCGTTCTTGGTACACTCGTCATAACTTATTTTGCGTCGAAGAAAACGAAAAATGCGAGTGAGTTTTATACAGCTGGAGGGGGATTAACTGGTTGGCAAAATGGTCTGGCCATTGCGGGAGATTACATGTCTGCTGCATCATTTCTTGGTATAGCAGGAGCAATTGCATTAACTGGGTTTGATGGATTCTTTTATAGTATCGGCTTTTTAGTTGCTTATTTAGTTGTTCTATACCTTGTTGCAGAACCGCTTAGAAATTTAGGGAAGTACACGTTAGCGGATATGATTGCGGCACGTTTTGATGCGAAAAAAGTTCGCGGCGTTGCAGCGCTTAATACGATGACGATTTCGATTTTTTATATGATTGCACAATTAGTTGGGGCTGGTGCACTTATTAAATTATTATTAGGGATCGAATATACGACATCCGTTTTAATCGTTGGTACATTAATGACAGTATACGTTATTTTTGGCGGCATGACTGCGACGAGCTGGGTACAAATTGTTAAGGCCGTATTACTTATGGCTGGTACATTTATTATTTCTGTTATTGTTTTCTCCAAATTTAATTTTAGTGTGACTGAAATGTTCGCGCAAATGAAAACTGCTACTCCGTTAAAAGATTCGTTTTTAAATCCAGGAGTAAAGTATAAGGATGGTCTTGATACACTGTCTTTAAATTTAGGACTAGTTCTTGGTACAGCTGGATTGCCACATATTCTTGTTCGTTTTTTTACAGTACGTGATGCAAAAACAGCACGTCAATCTGTTGTATACGCTACGTGGTTAATTGGCGCATTTTATATTATGACGATTTTCTTAGGGTTTGGAGCAGCGGCGTTTGTAGGAAATGAGGCAATTATGAAAGCAAACCCTGCTGGTAATATGGCAGCACCTTTATTAGCTAAAGCGTTAGGTGGAGATTTCTTATTTGCTTTCGTATCAGCAATTGCCTTTGCAACTATTTTAGCGGTAGTGGCAGGACTTGTATTAACAGCAGCATCAGCATTCGCACATGATTTTTATAATGAAATTATTCGCAAGGGGAAATCAACGGAAAAAGAGCAAGTGTCAATGGCTCGCTATGCGTCTATTGGAGTAGCGGTATTATCCATTATACTAGCGTTATTTGCTCAAACATTGAACGTAGCATTTTTAGTTTCATTAGCATTTGCAGTTGCAGCGAGTGCAAATCTACCAGTTATATTATTCACAATATATTGGAAGCGCTTCAATACAACAGGTGCCATTTCGGGTATGGTTGTTGGTCTTGTATCAGCAATTGTTCTTGTAGCGTTAAGTCCAAATGTTTGGAACCCTGTAGCTGGAAAAGCTATATTTGTTGGGGAATCGATATTCCCATATACGACACCTGGAATTATTTCAATTCCGCTTGGATTCCTTGCAGCATATTTAGGAACCGTGTTATCTAGTAAGAAAGAAGATGCTGCGAAATTTGATGAGATTCTTGTGAAATCTAATACAGGTCATGGTGTTAGTGATGCATCGTCACATTAAAAAGAGAAGGGCTTTTCGATATATAAGAAAAGCTCTTTTTTTCTTGTAAATATTACTGTATTGTAAGTAGGATTTTGTCTTAATTTTGTGGAATGAAAATAAGCAGGGAGAAAATTAAATCATCATGGCACCAGCGCAGCTTTTGTGAAAAATAAGTTGTTATGGAAGGTGGAAGAAATGATGAAAACGAAACAGACTGATGAATTATTAGCAAAAGATGAGCAATATGTTTGGCACGGAATGCGTCCCTTTAGTCCAAATAGTACAATGGTAGGGGCAAAAGCAGAAGGGTGCTGGGTTGAAGATATAGAAGGGAAAAGATATTTAGATGGTATGAGTGGTCTTTGGTGTGTGAATAGTGGATATGGCAGAAAAGAGCTCGCAGAGGCGGCATATAAGCAATTACAAACATTATCATACTTTCCAATGTCACAATCGCATGAACCAGCTATAAAGCTTGCAGAAAAATTAAATGAGTGGCTTGGAGGAGAGTATGTTATTTTCTTCTCTAATAGTGGCTCGGAAGCGAACGAAACGGCTTTTAAAATAGCAAGGCAATACTATGCTCAAAAAGGTGAACCGCATCGTTATAAATTTATGTCACGTTACCGCGGATATCATGGAAATACAATGGCAACGATGGCAGCGACGGGACAAGCACAGCGTAGATATCAATATGAGCCATTTGCTTCAGGATTTTTACATGTAACGCCGCCAGATTGTTATCGTATGCCTGAAATAGAAAGAGAGAACATTTATGATGTAGAATGTGTAAAAGAAGTAGATCGCGTTATGACATGGGAATTAAGTGAAACGATTGCAGCTTTTATTATGGAACCAATTATTACGGGCGGAGGCATTTTAATGCCGCCACAAGACTATATGAAAGCTGTTCATGAAACGTGTCAAAAACACGGTGCCTTGCTCATTAGCGATGAAGTGATTTGTGGTTTCGGACGTACAGGAAAAGCATTTGGATTTATGAATTATGACGTTCAGCCGGATATTATTACGATGGCAAAAGGGATTACGAGTGCATATTTACCGTTATCAGCGACAGCTGTGAAAAAAGAAATATATGAAGCATTTAAAGGGAAGGGAGAATATGAATTCTTCCGTCATATTAATACATTTGGTGGAAATCCTGCGGCTTGTGCATTAGCGCTTAAAAACTTGGAGATTATGGAAAATGAAAATTTAATTGAGCGATCTGCACAAATGGGCTCGCTTTTATTAGAGCAATTAAAAGAAGAAATTGGAGAGCATCCACTTGTTGGGAATATTAGAGGGAAAGGTCTACTAGTTGGAATCGAACTAGTAAATGATAAAGAGACGAAAGAGCCAATTGATAACGACAAAATTGCAAGTGTTGTAAATGCTTGTAAAGAAAAAGGTTTAATTATTGGACGAAACGGCATGACAACAGCAGGATATAATAACGTCTTAACATTAGCACCACCGCTTGTTATTTCAAGTGAAGAAATTGCTTTTGTTGTTGGAACGTTGAAGACAGCGATGGAACGTATTTAATGAATGAAGCGAGCTGTATATTACAGCTCGCTTTTGTTTAGTAGGAGGTTTTTTTATGAAGAAATATGAGCCTAGTCAACATTATCACATCGGGTATTATGAAGATGGATACGATTTAGAAGTGACGGCGTACAAAAGAATAAATGAGCCAGTTTGGGATGCTTATATTCCGCACTATGAGGTAGACGATTTTTACAAGAAAGTGGAGAAAATGAAGCTAGGTGAATATATAGATGATTACGGCATTATGGTGTATTCATTTAGTAATGATATGGATGATGAAGAAGCACGAATTATTTTTGAAAAATGGTTAAAAACGAATAAAATTGTTTAAAGATAAAACGAAAAAGGAGATTGCTATCTTATAAGATAGCAATCTCCTTTTATTATATGAAACTTATTTACTTGCTTTCATCGCTTTATCTTTTGCACCAAAAGTGTATTTTAACATTGGTGGTGTAATCATTGTAGTTAAAATAACGACAATAACGATAGCTGTAAAGTAATCTTGTGCTAATAGGCCTGAAGAAAGTCCTGTTCCTGCGATGATAAGTGCAACTTCACCACGAGAAACCATTCCAGCACCGATAATTGCAGAAGACTTAGCGTCAAATCCAGTCATTCGTGCACCAAATCCACAACCAATTAGTTTCGTTAATACAGCGATTATTGTTAATGCTAGGATGAACCAAATTTGATTGCCAATACCGTCAAATGTAATATTCATACCGATACTTACGAAGAACACGGGAACGAACATAGCGTAAGCAATTGGTTCTACTTTCTTTTCTACTTCATGTTTGTAGTTCGTTTGAGAAATAGCGATACCAGCTGCGAAAGCACCGATAATACCAGCAATTCCTAATAGTTCGCCGAAATATGCGAATGAGAAACAGATGATAAGAGCCGCGCTCACGATAGACTCAGATACGCGTAGTGGTGATAACCAGCGCATAATCGCAGGAACACCTTTCCATCCGATTAAAATAATAGAAGCGAAGAATACAACTTTCTTCAAGATAACCATTGTTAAGTTAACATCGTCTGTACCTAAGAAGCTCATTGCAAATGCTAATAAAATAACAACAAGAATGTCATCAAATACAGCAGCGCCAAGCATCGTTGTACTTTCACGTGTTTTCATCTTTCCTAAATCACGAAGTGTTTGTACGGAAATACTAACACTTGTCGCACATAGAAGTAATCCTAAAAATACAGCATTTCCTTGTTCCATTCCCATAACAAGACCAGAAACGTAACCACCTACGAATGGTAGAATGATACCTCCAAGTGCAACAGCTAAAGAAGAATTACGATTTGCATTTAATTCCTCTAAGTCTGTTTCAAGTCCTGCCATAAACATTAAAAGAATAACACCGACATTACTTAATTGTGTTAGAAGCTCTGAATTTTCAATCCAACCTAATAAAGCTGGACCGATAACGATACCGACAATTAATTTACCTAGTACAGAAGGTTGACCTAATCTAACACTAAGATCACCGGCAAGCTTTGTACTTAATAAAATAAGTGCAATTTGAAAGAAAAATTCGAATTCCATCGGATCCTCTCCTCATCATTTTTATTTTTATCATACGATTTCTCGGAATTTGCCTAATGAAAATATGTAAAACCCATTAAACAAAGGGTCTGATTACAAGTTCTTTTGAACTTGTGATTTGAACCTGTAATTAATATATAATAAAATGTATGAAAAATCAATGAAAAAATAGCAGATTTTCATGATAGGATTCGATTTAGGTATGGAGGGAATCACTATATAATAAGAAGAAATAAGGCTACATTTTTTATGAATTGGAGAAGGGTATATGTTATTAAATAAACGTTTTACAATTGGAGAAATGGCAAAAATGCATAATATAGCGGAATCTACTTTACGCTACTATGATGAAAAGGGGATTTTTCATCCGTCCATTGTGGACCCGCAAACAAATTATCGCTATTACACAATCGATCAATTTTCACTATTAGATACGATTAAATTTTTACGCCAATTAAATATTCCATTAAAGGAAATTAAGAAATATATTGATGAAAGAAATCCAGCATACGCACTCAATTTACTGGAAAAACAACAAGAAATGATGTTGAAAAAACAAAGAGAAATTGAGTACGCTTTGGCGAAAATGGAGCATAGAATTCATTTAATTAAGGAAGCAACAAAAGCAAAAGCTGAACAAATGGTAATTAAAGAGATCCCGCAGCGAAAAATTACAGCCATTGCGGTTGCCCCGAATACGACGGATGATATGTTTGAGTACTATATTCATTCATTGCAAAAAAATATGAGACAAATGGATGATAGCTTATTTTCTGGAGATATCGGTGTAACGGTGGCAAAAAAAGGATTAATGCAAAATGAGTTTCAAGCATATAGCAGTGTTTTTATTCTTTTGGATTACATGCCTTTTCAAATACATAGTTCAGATGAAATTAAAGAAGGCATGTTTGCCTGTGTATATCATCATGGACCATATGAAGAAACGGATGAAACATATAAGAAGTTAATGAAATATATTGATCAAGAAGGGTACGAAGTAAGTGGAGATGCGATTGAGATTGCATTAATTGATTGGTCTGTAACAGACAATCCAGAGGAACAAGTAACAGAAATTCAAATTCCTATAATGAAAAAACAAAGCAATAAGATGTAGGACTCGTATCATTACAAATTGGCATGAAACACAATAATTCAGTTACCTATTTTTTAATTCTCTATTGACCTTCAAGTAACTTGAAGGTTTAAACTGTGAACAGAGCATTGAAAAAGGAGCATTTATATGATGGAAACAACAGAAAAGTTAAGAGAAAAACCGATAAAAAGTTTATTTATTTCTTATTTAATACCAGCCGTTCTTGGAATGGTGTTAATGTCAGTTAATATTGTGATTGATGCGGTTATGATTAGTAGGGGAGTTGGAGCGAACGGATTAGCAGGAGTAAACGTGGCTATTCCAGCGTTTTCAATTTTCTTCTCTATTTCATTATGGATTGGAATGGGCGGGGCAACGTTATATTCCATTGCACTAGGTGAAAATAAAGTAGAAAGAGCAAGGTCTATTTTTACGCAATCCATGACGGTAGCAGTAATGATCGTAGGTGTGTTAGCTGCGATTTGTTTATGGAGAATAGAAGATTTAGCATACTTATTCGGTGCAAACGAAGTGATTTTACCGTATGCGTTAGATTATTTACACGTATTATTAACGTTTGGAATGATATACGTGTTAGAAAATATTTTAAGTACATTTATACGAAATGATGGAAATCCTAATTTAGCGATGGCAGGTCTAGTTGTAACGGCTGTATTAAATATAGTGTTTGACTACATCTTTATTTTTATCTTTGGATGGGGCGTAACAGGTGCTGCTTCAGCGACTATTCTTTCGGCAGCGATTGGTTTCCTTGTATTATTATCTCATTTCTTTAGGAAAAGTAGTATTTTAAAATGGACGAAATTCCATTTTGAGTGGGATACAGTTAAACAAATTATGATTATAGGTTTCCCGAGCTTTACAGCAGAAAGTACCGTAGCGATTGTAACGATTGGTTTTAATATCGCATTCGTTCAATATGCAGGAGAAGTTGGAGTCGCTTCTTATGCGATGGTGAATAGTATTCATGCGATGACATTACTACTATTCTTCGGTGTTGGAGCAGCATTACAACCAATCGCTAGTTTTCACTATGGTGCAAATTTATCAGAGAGATTGCGTGAAGGGTTAAAGTTCGCTGTAAAAATTGCGGTAGTACTCGGTGGTATTGCAATAATTGTCGGATTATTCTTCGGGAAATATATTATTGGTCTATTTGATGTCCAATCTCCAGAGTTGTTGGAGTTAACATTAACGGGTATTAGCTTGTTCTTTATCCAATATGTATTTTTAGGCTATAACATTGTGTATGGAGAGTACTTCCAATCCGTGCGACAAACGACAAAATCAGTGCTGATTATAATGAGCCGAGGGTTACTATTTATTATTCCATTATTATGGATTATGCCAAAATTATTTGGGATAAATGGAATTTGGCTCGTTATGCCAGTAGCTGAAGTATTGACAGCGATTATCGTATTTACGATGAATCGTATGAAACATCCTGTTCCATTAAATATGGCGGGAGAGAAAGAAGCGATATAATGAAGAGAATCCCCTTAAGCAAGTAAGGGGATTTTTTTATGCTTTTAAACTAATCGCAAATGATCCATCTGTTTCTTGAACAGACGCGAAAGAAACGCTTTTAATATTAGTGATGCCCTTTTCTTTTAATTCTTTATATAACCATTTTTCGTCCTTATGAATTAACTTTAAGTTATCGTATTGAATTTGCGAATCAACGATAAGGGCAATTGGTAATCCGGCATACGTAACATCTATGTTCAAATCTTTTGGAGTTAATGGTACAAGCTCACGCTTTGGTAAAATACTAATAGCTCCATTCGCTTCTAAAATAGCGTATTCAATTTCGTGAACACTTGGATATCCTGCGACGCGAAGGTTAGAAAGTAGTTCAGCAATTGGATATCTACTTTTTTGTAAGTTCTCAAAAATAATGTCACCATGTTTAATTAAAATGATAGGATGTCCGAGAATGAAACGATTTAGTTTGTTTAGTAAGCTTAATTTTGTAAGAAGTAAATGCAAACATGTAATAACAACCATACCGAGAAAGGCTTGCAAAGCACCAGAGACTGGTATGGCTTGAAAAGCTAAATAAGATAAAAAGATAATAGCACCAAAATCATGAGGAGTTAGTTGTGCTAAAGCAGATTTACCGAGCATCTTAAGTGATAGTAAAAATAAGATAAAAAAGAACGATACGTTACATAAAAAGAGAAGCAATAGGGACACTCCTTCGTGCAAAGTTGTACTTACTGTTCCCGAAAGGAATATAAATATTACTTTTTGAAGGATAAATTAGGGTAATTTGGAATTTGTCTGTATACAAACAAATAAACGGATATTATGATGAAAGAAGCAAAGAACATAGGAGTATACGGATATGAGAAAGAAGAAAATAATTAAATATATTATAGCAATTATAATGATGTGCGCCGTTTATGCGGGATTTTTACAATATAACATTTATAAGCATGGGCATATGAAAGCAATTGACGATGCTGATTATATAATTGTATTAGGATCGAAAGTAAACGGGACGAAACCATCTTACTCATTACAATATCGTATTGAGGAAGCAGCTGAATATTTACAATCACATGAGAAAACAATTGCTATTGTGTCTGGAGGACAAGGGAAAGGTGAAGATATTTCAGAAGCATTAGCAATGAAAAATGAATTAATGAAACTGAAAATTGCAGAAGACCGCATTATAATGGAAGACAAGTCAACGAGTACAGATGAGAATATTAAATTCTCAAAACCGTTAATTCCAGACAATATGAAAAAAGGAATGATCGTAACAAACGATTTCCATATGTTTAGAGCGAAAAAAATAGCAGCAAAACAAGGTTTACAATTAGAAGGTCTTCCGGCCGAAACACCGAAGAGAATTGTCATTCCATCGAATATACGTGAGTATTTAGCCATTACGCAATATTGGTTTATGAATCGAATATAGTGAAAAAAATCCCGTCTGGAAGTTCAGGCGGGATTTTTTTTGAGGGAAATCTTACAAATATGTCATGTTCATGAAAGGTAAAGCGATAGTTTCTAGAATGGATTCCTGACATAATGAAGATAACAAAAACTATTTAGAGGTGAATCGGATGAAAGGAAATAATATATTATCTTCACTATGTTACTTTAGTATCTTTTTCGCACCATTTTTATTGCCAATTATCGTGTACTTCGTTGCGGAGGATGAAGTGAAATACCATGCGAAAAAAGCATTTTGGTCACATATTTTCCCGTACGCAATTTTATTTGGAGGATTAGCGATATCAGGCATATACGGTTTAGGATTCAATCAATCTGACGGTGCTGGAATTGGAATGATGATCACTTATGCAGTATTCATTCTTGTAGGGATTTATTACTTCATTTGGAATATCGTAAAAGGTATTAAAGTTTTGAAAACGGCGTAATAAGATAAGAAATAAGTTGGTGTAAATTTGTCGTTATTTGTCGGTAAGTCGATATCCTTTTGCATATTTGGTGTATTCGAAAAATCGTTGATATATTGAAATAATCGTCGATATAATTTCATTTACCGTATTAATAGACGTTTTAAAAAAGAGCAATTCAAAAAAGAATTGCTCTTTTTGTGCTTATAAGTTGTGAATATTGAAAAAGATGTGTTAATTTTTCATTATGAAGAGAAAAAAGGAGTGATTTTCATGAATGAAATGATACATAAAATGGAGCAACACGTTTCAGTTCGTAAATATAAAGAAGAGTCCATTCCGAAAGATGTAGTAGAAAGAATGGTGCAAGCTGCGCAGCATGCCGCTTCCTCGCATTTTGTACAGGCTTATTCTGTTATATATGTAACAGATCAAGATTTAAAGGCGAAACTAGCAGAGTTATCCGGAAATCGTCATGTAAAAGATTGCGCAGCATTCTTTGTTTGTTGTGCAGATTTAAAACGACTTGAAATGGCATGTGAAAAACATGGTACAGAGATAAAGCATGAAGGAGTAGAAGACTTTATCGTAGCGACGGTAGATGCTTCACTCTTTGCGCAAAATTTAGCGTTAGCAGCAGAATCGTTAGGATACGGTATTTGTTATATTGGTGGTATTCGTAATAATCCGAGAGAAGTGAGTGAACTGCTTCATTTACCTGATAAAGTATATCCTGTATTCGGAATGACAGTCGGCGTACCAGATGAAGATCACGGAGTGAAACCACGTTTACCAGTAGCAGCAATCCTTCATGAAAATGGATATGATGAAAAGAAATATGATGAATTATTAAATGAATATGATGAAACGATGAACGCGTATTATAAAGAAAGATCATCAAATAAGAAAAACGTAACATGGACGGAATCAATGAGTTCGTTTATGTCTAAAGAAAAAAGAATGCATATGAAAGAGTTTTTAAGTGAAAAAGGATTTAATAAGAAATGAGTAAAAAGGCAGACCTGTGATGCAGGTTTGCCTTTTTTGGAGGAGAAAGGAGATTGTCTTCGAATAAGTATAGGGGGAGGAGATAATATGAAAAAAGCTTTAATCTTTTTATTTGATGGATTTGCAGAGTTTGAAGTGAATATAGCGAGTTTATTTTTGATAAGT
Organism: Bacillus sp. N5-665; assembly: GCF_022637375.2. NCBI lineage: Bacteria > Bacillati > Bacillota > Bacilli > Caryophanales > Bacillaceae > Bacillus > Bacillus sp. N5-665. Next base: position 3,955,393 of record NZ_CP093325.1, on the reverse strand, counting down.
AAGCAATTTGAAATAATAACAGCAACTGTAGACGGAAAAACAGTTACAGGAGAAGGTGGTTTTTTGTGTCAACCACATGTCTCTATTGAGCAAATTAAAATAGAGGACTATGAAGTGTTTATCGTACCAGGCGGACATATTTTTGATCATTTAGAAAATGAACAATTGTTATCTATTGTGAACAAATTACATAAGCAAAATAAATGGATAGCGGGTATTTGTGCCGGAACATCTTTACTACATGCAGCAGGAGTACTGAATAAGAAGAAATTCTCAACATCATTAACATCAGATGAAAAACAGTTAGCGCATTTACATGAATGGGAATATAAACAAAATAAAGATGTAACCGTTGATGGAAAAATAATAACAGCCGTAGGGTCTGCATACGTTGAATTTGCTGCTGAAATAATGAAGCAGCTCAATTTATTTAACGAAGCTGAAGTGAAGGAAAACTTGCAATACTTTAAAAATGTAACAGAGATTTGTGATGAAACGTTAGTATAAGTGAAGATAAAAAGCGGCATAATAGCCGCTTTTTATCGTTTAAATTATATGTTTTTGTACAATCTAAAGCATCTATTATCTTGAAAAACTAACTTATAATAAATGTAAACTTTCAATAAGAAGATACATACCTGTACAACTCAAAAGGATGTACGTAAATATTTTAAAAATCCGTTGATTAAGCCATTTGAAAATAATTTGACCTATATACAAACCTAGAAATACGATTGGAATAGCATATAAACTGGATTCCCAAATTGTTTTGTTTGTCCCAGTGAAGAGTATTTGAGTTAGTAGGCTAATGAAATATATGAATAGATAAAAAGCCAATGTAGTTGCTCGTAACTTCTCCTTTTTCGTATCAGTTCCTGTAAAATAAAGTAACAGTGGAGGTCCTGGCATACCGATACTTGTCGTTAAAAGACCAGATAATCCGCCAACTATGAAATCTCTAGATTTTGTTGATTGAATCTTAAAGTTGCATATTAGCATCAACGTTAATAGTAAGAGAAGGATGCTAATTGATAATTTAAATGTGTTGATGTTAATGGAAGTGAAAATGATAATACCAAAAGGAACACCAATTATACTTCCGAAAATTAATCTTTTCAGTAGAATAAAATCAATGTCCATTCTTATTTTCCAGATGAGTGATATAGAAATAATTAATGATAAAATGATATTTATTTGTATAGCTTCTTGTGGTAGAAATAGCATGAGTAAGAAAGGTGTTGCCATAATAGAAAAGCCAAAACCTGTACTTGTTTGTAAAATAGAAGCTACTAATATAATACATATGAAAGTGAATATAATCTCCAAAATAGTCCTCCTACATAATTAGGTCCAATACATATTTTAACATAAAGTGAAACTTTAATCAGTGGGGCTTACTGTCCTTTAAAACGGGAAAAAAGCGGCTAAATAGCCGCTTTTTATGTTGCATTTAATATTCCAATGATGACCCTGTAGCTTTAAAATATTTTTCTCGTGAAGGCGTCATTACACGGATTGCTAATAAACAGGAGAGAAAAAGAATGAGTAATGAGCTGCTTATTACAGTGATTTGAACGGAAAGAAATTGTGCGGATGCCCCAATTGCTAAAATGAAAAAGATTTGGATGAAATTTTTTATGGAATCAAATACGCTATCAATACGTCCCATCATATGTACAGGGATGTTATTTTGATAAAATGTTATAAAGCCAGTACCAGCAAATGATGAAGAAATGCCAAGTAAAACGAAACCACTCGCTGCAACTATAAATGAATTTGAAAAGGCGAAAATTACATAGCCTATTGCTGTGAAAATCATACCTAATCCGATACAATGTTGAAGTGGTAATCGTTTAGCAAAGAGAGAAACAAGAAATGAACCGAAAACGTAAGCAGCACCAGTTATACTAACAAGCATGCTATATTCTATATTGGATAAAAACAGTACTTGTCTTGTGAAAACAACTTCTTGTGAATCGAGTGCCATAGAGACAAGCATAGTAGCTTGAAATAAAACGAATATGAGAATAATGTAACTTTCAGTTCGAGCGAATGAAAAAACTTGTTTCCAATCACTTCGTAATGTTTGTACGAAAGTATTTGCAACTTCTTCGTTTTGTTTTGTTTGTAATGTAATGTTTGGCAAGAAATAAATGAGAATGGTAGAAAGTAGAAAAGAAAGTGAGTTGCAGTAAATCACAAAGGATGCTGAGTACGTGGTGAGAAGTATTCCAGCAAGAGCTGGACCGATAATGAAAGCCCCGTTTGTAAATAAGCTATTCCAAGCGTTAAATTGAGCGCGTTCTTCAGCTCGTATGAGCATCGTTTTATAAGTGAATGAAGCTGGATCGAAAAATGATGTAGCGATGCGAGTTAAAAAGATAAAAATATAAATGGCCCAAATAGAATCAAATAGTGGAATACAGCCAATAAGAGCTGCTCGAATTATATCTGTGATGAGCATAATGGACCGTTTGTTTAATCGATCTACTATACTACCAGACCATATTTTTGTAACAACGGTGGCAATTGGACCTACAATCCATAATCCTGCTACAGCAGCAGGGGAGTTTGTGCTATTCAACACCATTAAGTTTAGGGCGATGAGATACATAAAATCACCTAAACGAGAAATTCCTGTTCCCGACAATAATAATAATTTATTTTTCATGAGCAGTTGGACCTTTCTTTCATTGTTTTTTAATCCTGCAGGAAATAGCGTATTCCTCTTCGGAGTTTGATTGACGAGCGGTTTTGTTTTCCCAGCGTAATAAAACTTGTGTAACTTCCCAAGTAAGCTGTTGTAATTCCTCTGGAGTTAAAAATAAATGAGATACAATATGACTGCCTGTATTCGTTCCTTCTGTGCCGCTTTCTTCAATATAGAAATGAGCAGATTTTGACTTGTAATATTTTTCAATAATTCCTCGTTTTTCTTTCGTGTCTACTAATTCAAGTAACCCTCCATCATATAAAATTTGAACGTGATAATGAACGCTACCAGCAGATTTATTTAGTTTAGTAGCTACTTGTTTTGCAGTGAGTGCCTCGTCTTTTAAAAGGTGAAGAATTTGAATGCGAGTTGCATTAGAAATGAGCTTCTGCTGCTCAGCTGAAATAGTAAGTCTATCGTCAAACATTATGATATCTCCTTTCTTATGATCTAAATTTATTGTACGTTCTAAAAAATTAGAACGTAAGGAAAATAAATCGCCTTTTTCCTTTATATTTCGACATAAAGAAAAATAGCATGTATATAAACATGCTATTAAGTGTTAGTAGATTCTTCACTCAGTTTCCCGCGATAAAACAGGTAAAGCCATATAAAACTAACAAAAATACAACATATAGCTAGTAAACTACCAATCATTTGAGGAGAAAGGATTTCTAATAGCCATCCTGTAATGAACATAGATAACTGTATAAGCGAACCGTAAATTGAGTAATGAAAGGAAAAAACTTTACCAATCATATTTTCGTGCGTGTAAGTTTGAAGTAAAGTCGTATCAAGTGGAACGATGATTCCTCCTGCTATGCGCATACAGAATAATGCAATGATACCGATAATAAGTTGATCGGATAAAATGAATCCGAGGAAGAAAATTCCTTGTAGGAAATAGGCCCAACCAAATGCTTTTTTCATTTTTTCTTTATTATGGGATATATAAAGATTAACGAGAAGGCTTCCTATCATAAGCCCAGCCCCTTGAACCGTATATAAAATCCCAATGTTCGTGTGGAAAATTTTTTCGGCATAAATCGTTAGAAGTAGCTGATAAGCGCCTCCAATAATGCCCCATGAAATGCCGACAAGAATTAACGTTAAAATGATTTTTGTTTGTAATATGTATGTATAACCATCTTTTATATCAGTAAAAAATGCTTTTTTCTTGCTACAAGTATCATGAGAAGGAACACTCATATTATAAATAAAATAGGCTGAAATAAAGTATGATAGGCTATTTACTAAAAAAGCGAACTCAATATGTAAAGATTGTGCAAGGATTCCGCCTAAAGAAGCACCCATAATAGACATAAAACCATTAATTGTACTAGAAAGAGAGTTAGCAATTACGAAATGATTTTGGTGTACGATATTTTTTAAGGTTGCTTGTTTAGCCGGCTCAAATAAACAAGAAAGTACGGATAAACATATGTTAGAAATGAAAATAATTTCAATTTTATATAGTGCAAATAAGTAAGTGAGGACGATTATGCCTCGTGAAATATCAGTAAAAATCAGAATCTTCTTTTTAGGAAAACGATCTACAATCCCGCCTATGAATGGGCTAAGAAGAAGCTGTGGTAAACCTTTACTTATCAAAGTAAGGGCGACCATAAAAGGCGATTCCGTTATGCTGTAGACAAATGTTAATAAAGTTACCGTATGAAACCAATCTCCAAGTACACTTAATGTTTGCCCATAAAATAGTTTTTTGAAGGTATTATTTGTTTTCAAAAGTGTGCTATAAGAGATTGACATAAAAGATTAATCCTTATGTAATAATGATGCTTGAACTTGTTTCTTCCATTCACTTAAATACACTTTCTCCTCTGTAGGAAGTCCAACAGGTAATTGTGCAATTAATTCTAAACTATTTCCGTCAGGATCGTTAAAGTATACGGCGGCATGCGCTAATTCTGGAAAAACAATCGGTTCAATTGGTTCCATTCCAAAATCTTTTCGTGCTGAAATGCCTTTTTGATTTAGCCAATGAATCGCATTTTCTAAATCATGTAAGCTTACTTGAAAGGCGATGTGTCGTAAAGAGGGATGATAATTAACTTTGTATTCTGTGCCTTCCCAAAGACCGAGCCAACTTTCGTTTTCTTTAATCCAAAAGAAAGCAATATCATCTCCTCTTTTATATAATTTCAGTCCAAGTGATTCATAAAAAGATATTGATATCTCTAAGTTACTGACAGGTAAATGTGCTTCGTAAAGACCTTTAATCATTGTAATCCTCCTTAGTAAAATATTTCTTATTTCATAGTAAACGTTTTTTTATTAGTTGAAATCACAAAAAGGAGGGATATCACTTCATACGAAAGTATGAAAAAACAGCTCAAATATGAGCTGTTTTCGTATAGTTTTTCGTTCATTTGTTAAGGATAGGATATATTAGTATCCGTATCCGCCGCCACCCCAGCAGCTACATCCGATGATGATTAGAAGGATGAATAGTACGATAAGCAAAGCAAATCCACCGCCGAAACCAGAGCAACTTCCACCATAGCTCATATGTTTTCCTCCTTTTGAGTAAGTTAATCTATATAATTCATGGACTACTATATACAGTATGTTTTTTGTATGGAAAAGGAGCCAGTCTCTTTTGTAATTAGACAAACGCCTGTATGGTTATTTTGATTGTATATTGTGCTAGGGGTATGTGAAGAAATCATTATATATTTTGCAATTTGTTCATAAAAAACATAAAAATTGTAAAAAAAACCATTTTTATATTTTTTTATGAGAGGATTTGTACTATAATTTTACAAGTAATATTATGGGAAAAGGGAGTTTTAGTAAAGAGATGGAGATGGGAAAATTACACAATAAAATAGAAAACAAAAAGAAAGAGCTAATCCAACTTGTTGCTAGACACGGATTGGATCATGATAAAGTTTTGTTATTTAGCCGAGATTTAGATATACTTATTAATAAGTTTATGAATGTAAAAGATAAAGTACACAAATAAATAATTTGTAGTTTTTTATATTAAGATATTTTGTAAAAAGGAGAGAAAAGTATTTGGAACATTTACAAGAAGAGTTATATAAACAAATAAAAGAAGAAAAAGGTATTGTTACAATTTTTTTAAAGAGTGGCGTTAGAATAATAGGAGAAATTGTTGCGATAGACAAATTTACTGTTTTAATGTTAGTTGATGGAAAACAACAACTTATTTACAAGCAGGCTGTATCAACGATAATGAAATAAGACACTCAAATTGAGTGTCTTTTCATTATCGTTTGCAAGCTTCCACGTCAATGCCGGCAGCTAGTAATTTCTTTTCTCCATCTTGCTCGATGATTTTTTGTAATTTAGATAGGAAAGAATCAAAGTTTGTATGCTTTGCCACTTGGAATGTCATTTTATGCTCGATTGGTAGCCACGTATCAATATCAGCTTCGTTATGCTGAATTTTCACCTCAAGTTTATCAAGTGCGTTAGCAACTTTTGCTTCGTACGTTTCTTTCGCTTCAAACTCCATCCATAAATCATATAATTCCTCACCGAGAGAACCTTTTAATGTGCGTTTAATATTTAAAATTGCTTCTTGCTCATTTTTTTGTTTTTGTAATTGTAATTCATGACTATTCATTGTATCAAAAGCAGGAATATCACCAGCTTCTGCCTCGACTAGGTCGTGAATGATAACCATTTTAAGTAATTTTTCAATATTTACTTTTTGATCTAAATAAGGCTCGACTAAAATGGCCATTAGAGACATGCGCCACGTATGTTCAGCAACGCTTTCTTGACGTCCGTTAGAAAGCCAGCTATGTCGCATTTCATATTTTAGTTTTTCTGCTAGTGCAATGACTTGTAAAATGTTATGTTCCATTGTGATCCTCCTCATATTTCCATACTATAATTCTAATATGGAAATGAAATGTGTCAATTCTATGAGTATATTGCGATAAATAGATGATAAGCGTATAATACTTATTATATGTGAAAACGCATTATTAAAATAAAAAAATGTTTTATAAAAATGAAAAGGAAAGGGCAGGAATATGGGAGACGAAAATCAAGGATTTGCTAGACCAGAAAGAAAAAAAAGGAAGTTTGATATTTCTAGCCCAGTCGGCATAATAGTAGGTTTTGCTATAGTGATAGCGGCAATTATGATTGGCGGCGGCGGAATAAAAGCTTTTAAAAACTTTTTAGATGTTTCATCTATTTTAATTGTCATAGGGGGAACTACAGCGACAATTGTTGTGGCATATCGATTTGGAGAAATAAAAAAATATACGAAAAGCATCTTTACTGTTTTACATAGAAAAGAAGAAAATTTAGAACAGTTAACGGATTTATTTGTTGATTTTTCTAAAAAGTCTAAAAAACACGGCCTACTTTCTTTAGAAGTTGATGGAGAGCAAGTAGACAATCCTTTTATCCAAAAAGGAATTCGATTAATGTTAAGTGGTTACGATGAAGATGAATTAAAAGAAGTGTTACTGAAAGATGTTGAAACGGAAGTGTATGAGTTAAGAAAAGGGGCAGCATTATTAGATAAAATTGGCGATTTCGCTCCAGCTTGGGGCATGATAGGGACTTTAATCGGTCTTATCATTATGCTTCAAAACTTGCAAGACACATCGCAAATTGGTACAGGGATGGCAGTTGCGATGTTAACGACATTGTATGGGTCAGTACTTGCAAATATGATTGCAATCCCTCTTGCTGAAAAGGTGTATCGTGGTATTGAAGATTTATATACAGAGAAGAAGTTTGTTATTGAAGCGATTTCAGAATTATATCGTGGTCAAATTCCTTCTAAATTAAAGTTGAAACTCGATACATATGTATACGAAACAAAGATAAAAAAAGTAAAACGAGCAGCCTAATATTTCAAGGAGTGGTATGGTTATGATGAAACGACCGCAAAAGGGATCGCCTCGTTGGATGACGACTTTTACAGATTTAACGATGTTATTATTAACTTTCTTTGTATTACTAGTTGCTACATCAAAGCAGGATGCAGTAAAATTGTCAAAGATGCTTGAAAAGTTTAGTGACGTGGAGCAAGTAGATGCGAAAGTAATGGAAAATACAATACCAGATATTTCGCATGAAAAAAATGATGAAAAAATGGTCTCGAAAAAAAGAATGGATGAATTATATAAGAAATTAAAAGCATATGTAGATAATAACGGTATTAGTCAAGTGAATGTATATCGTGAGGATACAGGGGTAAGCGTCGTTATAGTAGATAATTTAATATTTGATACAGGTGACGCAAATGTTAAACCGGAAGCGAAAGAGATAATAAGTCAATTAGTTGGATTTTTCCAATCAGTACCAAATCCGATTGTTGTTGAAGGCCATACAGATAGTAGACCGATTCATAACGACAAATTCCCTTCTAATTGGGAGTTATCTTCAGCAAGGGCAGCTAATATGATTCATCACTTAATTGAAGTGTATAATGTGGATGATAAAAGGTTAGCTGCGGTAGGATATGCAGATACCAAGCCGGTTGTACCAAATGATTCACCGCAAAATTGGGAAAAAAACCGTCGCGTTGTCATTTACATAAAAGAATAGTATATTATCATTTTAATAATAAAATAATGAAAATACGAAAATTCTTTTAAAAAAATATTAAATTTTATCATTTTATTTTGTATAATGAGTGAGAATGATAAGGTGAAATATTAAGATATATTTATACATAGAAGGAGAGAATTAAAAAGAATGGCACATAAAATTTTAGTTGTAGACGATGCGATGTTTATGCGAACGATGATTAAAAACTTATTAAAAAGTAATTCTGAATTTGAAATTATTGGTGAAGCAGAGAATGGAGTAGAAGCAATTCAGAAGTTTAAAGAACTTCAACCGGATATTGTAACATTAGATATTACTATGCCAGAAATGGACGGACTTGAAGCATTAAAAGAAATTATTAAAATTGATTCAAGTGCAAAAGTTGTTATTTGTTCCGCAATGGGGCAACAAGGTATGGTATTAGATGCAATTAAGGGTGGGGCAAAAGACTTTATTGTAAAGCCATTCCAAGCAGATCGCGTAATTGAAGCTTTAACAAAAGTAGCAAACAGCTAATATAGAAGGGGTGCCACAAGGAATCTAAACATTGATAGCGGATATGCGTGTGGCCCCCTTTTTTCTTGCTTTAAAACACTAAATTGTTATACATAAATGAAATGTTTGTTAGACAGGTAGGGGATGAAAATGCAAACAGATCTATTAAATATATTTTTTGAGGAATCAGAAGAACATTTACAATCGCTAAATGAAAATGTGCTAACTTTAGAACAAAATCCCACTGATATGGATGTTGTGGGAGAAATATTCCGCTCAGCCCATACATTTAAAGGTATGTCAGCGAGTATGGAATTTACGGAAATGGCGGATTTAACGCATAAAATGGAAAACGTTTTAGATGAAATTCGTCATGGGAATATAGTTGTAAATGCAGAGATTATTGATGTGATTTTTGAGTGCATTGATAATTTAGAGAAGATGGTTGCAGATGTGCAACAAGGCGGAATGGGCAATATTGATGTAATTACAACTAAGCAGAAATTAGAAGCATTATTGAATGGCAATGTAGAAACTCCTGCGGAATATATTGAGCAAGAACCTATAAATAATGATGATGCAGTTTCGCATGAAGTGCATATAACTGTTGAGCAACATGCTATTTTAAAAGCAGTACGTGCAATTATGTGTATTGAAGCACTGCAAAATGTAGGTAATGTACAAAAAACAGTTCCAAGTATTGAAGAAATTGAAGCAGATGCTTTCGGGTTTGAGTTCACAGTATTTATGGATACTGATCAAAGTGAAGAAGAATTAAAACAAGTAGTGCTTCATGTTTCTGAAATTGAGAAAGTAGAAGTAAAGCAAGGACATACATTAAAAGAAGTAGTCTCGAAAGAATTGGGCACACAAGAAGCTATGCAGGAAGATTTACAAGCGGCTACGCATGTGGAATCAACTAAAGAAGTATCGAAGCAATCTGCTAATGCTACACCTGCTAAAAGCACTGCAAAAACAAAAAATGGTAAAGTGGAAAATCGTTCCATACGTGTTCAATTAGAAAAAATTGAAAGATTAATGAACATGTTTGAAGAAAGTGTAATTGAGCGTGGTCGTATAGATGAATTGGCACAAGCAATTCAAAACAAGGAATTAATTGAGCATTTAAATCGATTAGGCGATATTTCAAAAGATATTCAAAATGTACTACTAAACATGCGTATGGTACCGATAGAAACTGTTTTCAATCGTTTCCCGCGTATGGTACGTATGTTAGCGAAAGATTTAGGGAAGAAAATCGATTTGCAAATTACAGGTGAAGACACCGAAGTTGATAAAATTGTTATTGATGAAATCGGTGATCCACTCGTCCATTTAATTCGTAATGCAATTGATCATGGGGTTGAAACTGTTGAACAACGTCGTGATGCAGGAAAAAATGAGACAGGTACGATTAAATTAGAAGCGTTCCATAGTGGAAATCATGTCGTTATTCAAATTACGGATGATGGAAATGGAATTCATAAAGGGAAAGTATTAGAAAAAGCGATTAAAAATGGTGTTGTAACAGAATCTGAGGCAAATAAATTAACGGACCGTGAAGTATTTGATTTGATTTTCCAACCAGGATTTAGTACAGCTGAAGTTGTATCAGACCTTTCTGGGCGTGGCGTTGGATTAGATGTAGTGAAACATACGATCCATAGTTTAGGTGGACACTTAATTATTGATTCTGAAGAAGGGAAAGGTAGTACATTTAGAATTGAACTGCCATTAACGTTGTCCATTATTCAATCTATGCTTGTTCAAACGAATGATAAACGTTATGCTTTCCCTCTTGGCAATATTGTTGAAGCAATTCGGATTAAAAAAGAAGACATCCAATCCTTACAAGGAAAAGATGTGTTAAATTACCGTAATCAAATTATTGAAGTGAAACATTTAAGTACTGTATTTGGTGAGAAAACAGTAGATGAGGCGTTTGCGTCATATGATGGTCAAATGGTTCCTGTGTTAATTGTTCGTAATACACATCGCAGCTATGGACTTATTGTAAACACAATTATCGGTCAAAGAGAAATAGTCTTAAAGTCATTAGGTGACTTCTTTGCAGAGAGTTCTAATTATTTCTCTGGTGCGACAATTCTCGGTGATGGACGAGTGGTCCTCATTTTAAACCCAGAAGGTTTATAATAGGAATGAAGGAAAGCTCCCCACTTGTATACAATTGGGGAGCTTTTTGGTTAATCGTTACGAATCTAAAAATGGGAATAAATACATATTAACGTTTTATATAATAAGTTTGTTAAAATAAAATGAGAGTTTATATCATTTGATAGAAAAACAGAAATGAGGAGGCAGAGAAAATGCCTGAGCAACACACAAAAGGGGATACGAGCACAATTGTGCTAGAAAAAGAAAATGAGCATTTAACGCCTCAAGAATGCGATATTCTTGGCGAAATTGCAAATATATCATTTGGTTCAGCTTCGACTGTATTATCAACAATCTTAAATAGGCAAGTAAGTATTACTGCTCCTCGCATAGAATTGGTAGATTTATATGATTCAAGCGATGTCGAAGTTCCACACGTTGTATTAAATATTCATTTTACAAAAGGGTTAGATATGGAAAACCTTCTTGTCCTTAAGCAAGATGTTGCATTATCCATTGCTGATTTAATGATGATGGGAACAGGTGAAGTGGAAGACGGGAAAGAACTTGGTGAATTAGAGCTAAGTGCTGTACAAGAAGCGATGAATCAAATGATGGGGTTCGCAGCTACATCTATGTCAGAATTCTTTCAAGATACAGTAGATATGTCTCCGCCGACAATTAAAGTTGTAAAGTTATCAGAAGAAATGGAGAAAATTTCTGAGATTGATGGGAATCAAACGATTGTTAAAGTATCGTTTGATTTAAAGATAGATAATCTTGTAAACTCTAAACTTGTGCAAATTGTTTCAGTTGAACATGCGAAACGAATGGTAAATAAATTAATGCAATTATCTGGTGGAGCAGAAGAAAAAGATGAGCCAGCAGAAGTAGTGGAAACTGAGATTGTAGAAGAACAAGTTGAAAAAGAGCATTTAACACAAGAAGAGAAAGACGTCCTTGGTGAAATTGCAAATATTTCAATTGGTTCAGCTTCAACAGTATTGTCAACACTATTAAATCAGCCAGTTACAATTAGTACGCCCAATGTAGAATCAATCAATGTTCGTCATTATGATGGAGTACCAGTCCCGTTTGTTATTTTAAATGTTGATTTTGTTGAAGGACTAAAGAATGAAAATGTATTCGTATTTACGAAAGATGTCGCCTTAACAATGGTAGATTTAATGATGATGGGAACAGGGGAAGTTGATCCAGAGAAGGAGCTTAGTGAATTAGAACTGAGCGGTATTAAAGAAATCATGAACCAAATGATGGGGCATGCTGCGACGGCGATGTCAGAAATGTTTCAAGAAAAAATGGACATGACACCACCAAATGTTAAATTCGTAACGTTAAAAGAAGAAATGGAATATTTGGGAGAGTCAATGAAAGTGGACGAACTCGTCCAAATTACGTTCAACCTTGAAATTGGCGACCTGCTTCAATCGAAAATGTATCAAATTTTACCGATTTCAGAAGCGAAAGAAATGGTAAGAAGACTTCTATATCCAATGGTGGAAGAGGAAGAAGAGATTGTTACGGAAGAAATTGAAGAAGAAAAAATTGTAGAACCTGTTGTGCAACCTATTGAATTTAAAGAAGTAAAACAAATGGAACCAGTATACATGGACACATCCATCTTACAAAATGTAGAAATGAATGTGAAATTTGTATTTGGAAGCACAGTGAAAACAATTCAAGATATTTTAAGTTTACAAGAGAATGAAGCGGTTGTACTAGATGAGGATATTGACGAACCAATTCGTATTTATGTAAATGATGTATTGGTGGCGTATGGTGAACTTGTAAATGTAGATGGATTCTTCGGAGTAAAAGTGACGAAATCGCTATAAGTCGTTGAAATAGGAGTTTGAGCTAGTAGATGAAAAACGTAAAGTTTTTTCTAATGAGCTGGTTATTCATAAATGTGTGTTTGTTCTTCCCACTGCAAAGTCAGGCGGAAGAACAAATTGAGCCAGATCAAAAATTAAATGAAATGAATGTACAAGAAGAAAACAAAGAAGTTCAAGAGCAGCCAGAGCAAGTGGAAGTGAATCAAGGTAAAGAGGAACAACAAGAAGTAGCAAATGAACAAGAGGTCGAAAAAAAGATAGAGACAGATCAAGGGGTTATTACAGTAAATAAGTCGGAATTAAAAGTTGGCGAAGAAGTGCGGGTTATTGTAGAGCCGAAAGAGCAAAATGTTCAAAGTATAAAAGGTATTTTGCGCTTGCCAAAAAACGGCGATCGGTATGAACAAGAAAGAATGCTATCGTTTAAGTATGATGAGGAAACGAAGCGATGGATTGCTAACTACAAGGTCGAAACTTTTGATTTGCAAGGTGATTGGAATCTTCAGTTCGTTCAAAGTTACAAAGAAAATGAGAAAGAAGAGCTTGTAGAAAATGAAGTGAAAGTCCCGCTCATTCGTATAAATAATGAAATGCCAACTTTAGATAAAGAGTTGCCGAAGTTGCATAAAGTTACGATTGATGAGACGAAGGGAAACGTAATTGAACGAAAACAAGGCAATTCTATACGTGTGCGAGTGAAGGCGACAGACGTAGAATCAATTGTGAAAGAAGTCCGCGTGATATTAAAGGGGAAAGAAAATAAAGAGATTACCTTTTTATTAGACTACAATAAGCGCGACATGGATTGGCAAAAAGTATTTGAAATAACGGATGCGTTGCCAATCGGGACATACGAAATACTTGTAGAGATAGTGGATGCGGCCGGCAATAAACTGGTTGAGGAAAGTGAGTATATCGTTTCTATTTTGGAGCAAAAACCAGAAGAGGATAAAAAGATAGAAGAACGAGAGAATGAAGATAAAGTAGAAGATAAGAAAGAAACTGAGAAGCAGGAAGACTCGAAAGTAGAAATCCCGCTTCCAGAAGAAAAACCGCCAGTTGTTCAAATTCCAAAAAAAGAAGAGAAAGTAAACGATCTTATAAAAGAACCATTGAAAGAGAAAGAAAAAATTACTTATGTTATAAAAGAGCCTCTCACAGACAACAAGGAAGTAAATAAAGCGAAGGCTCAAAAAGATAAAGATAATAACAATCAAGTCATTTCGAAAAAGAAAGAGAAAAAAGAAGAGCCAGAAGATAAGAAAGAAGCAAAAAGTGAACAGGGAATACAAGCTTCTAATGTATTTGCTATTATGTCTGGTTTATTCGTACTGTTCTTAGTTTTAAAAAGTAATAAAGAATGGGGCTAATTATTTCATAGTAGTGGAGGCGCTTAGATGGAGATTAAACGTACGACAATTGAAAATAAGACGCTACAACCATTAAAACAGCCTGCAGCTATTTCGGAACATGAAATCCAGAAAGAACGAAAGCATAGTAATCTAGTGTTTACTGGACAGTCTAAAATTATTTCGAAAAATAATGAAATAGGCATTTTACTCGCGAGTTTAGGTGATGGAAAGGTTATGAAGGAAATGCTTTCTAAAGAGATGGATACAGTGTTACAACTCTTTAAAAAGTTGCATACGTTATCTGGAGAAGGGAAGCAAACAGAAAAAGTATTTGAACAAGTAATGAGAAGTTTACAAGGGCTTGTTAAGCAGGCGCATATAAAAGAACTTCCTTTGTTAGATGGAACGTATGATTTCGCAGAAGTACAACTATCATTTGGTAGAAAGGTACATATTCCGTTATTAGATGTAAGTGCACTCATTTCTAGAGTGGAAAGTGATTCTTCAGAAGGAAATATAAATTTAATGGTAACGGTTATTACTGCTTACATAACGAAATTGTCTAACGAAACTATTTTAATTAGCGTTACAGATCGCACTGCTAAAGAGCGGGATGTAAGTGTATGGAGAGCGCTCGCAGAAATGAATATGACACAATTATCACAGGCCCTGAAACAAACGATGCAAGAACATAAATGGTCTATGACATTTCTTTTTCTCTTTGTATGGATTGTTGCTATTATTTTAATTCGAGTTATATAAAAAGGTCGTCACTTTACATTGTGACGACCTCTTTTATATTTTTTCGTAGAAGAATGTATCAAATCTCTGAAGATTATAACGTTCAGGTGTTAAAATTTGTTCGGTACTACCAACAAATAATACGCCACCTTTGCGTAAAGCACGACTAAATTTTTCATAAAGTTTTACTCTTGCTTCTTCTGTAAAGTAAATCATTACATTACGACAAATGATTAAGTCGTAATTTGTATCGAATGACTGCATTAAAAGGTCGTGCTGTTTGAACGTGACGTTTTGCTTAATGTTTTGATGTAATGAATATATATCATTCTCTTTTGTAAAATGACGCTCTTTCAAATCGATAGGTAATTCTTTTAAAGAACGTTCTGTATATTGACCGCGTTTTGCAGTTTCTAAAATGTGAAAATCAAGATCTGTTGCTTGTATATCAAAACGATATGGAGCTAGATGCTTCGATAAAATCAAAGAGAGTGTATATGGCTCTTCGCCGGCAGCACAAGCGGCACTCCATACTTTTAATTTTCCGTTATTTTGTTCGAGTAATTTTGGTAGTGCTTTCGTCTCTAACGTTTGCCAACGTTCTTTATTTCTAAAAAACTCTGAAACGTTAATTGTAATATAGTCAATAAAACTTAAAAATAAATTTTGATCGGTACGTAAATTGCTTAAAAAACTAGTGTAGTTCTCAAAGCCCTTTCTCGAAATAAAAGCATCGATTCTACGACGCATTCTATCTTGTTTATATGAAGCGATATCCATATTGAATTGTTGTTTAAAACTCGCGATAAAATGATCATAATCTTGTTCAATTATCATATTTATAATAGGCACAATAACGATATTGTGCCTCCCCCTTTACATCATACGGATTTTTTGTTCAAAGTTTTTTTTCATCTGTTTTTCATGTAAACCTGGTAAATCATAAATAACAGCATCAATTCCTGCTTCTTTTGCAACGTCAACGGGAATGACAGAAGTATGCTTGTCCCCATTATAAAAACAGAGAACTAAATCGGTATCTTCGATTATTTGTTTTACAAAAAACATATAATCTGATCGGTAAATGGAGTCGGAAGGATGATCAAAAGCGACATACTCGGCTCCGTGTTTTTTTAAGTAATCAACGACCTCTTGAAATTCATCTGTTAATGCTTGTAACGGCTGTAGCGTGTAAAGGCATAAATTTTGAGCGAGTCTTTCGTTTTCGATGAAAAAGCGAAGAATCTCATTTTCGATAGTTTTATAACATAATATGTAAATTTTATGTTTGTGAGCATAGTCAGTTAAAAATTTTTTTATTTCTTCTTGATCTAATGCTGTTAATTGATTTGAACCACAAAGAAAAATATTCATAGATTTGTGCCACCTCATGCTAAATTGTAACATATCTTTTATAAAAAATAACTGCAAAATATTAGTGTTCAGAGTATAATTATAAATAACTGGATTTTACGATTAAGTTTAGGAAGAAATAAAAAAATAAATAGGTGATATATATGCTGCGTTCGATCTCACATAATCCGATTTTATCGCATATACCGCCTGCTACTCAAATGCCGAAAGAAGCAAATGTCAGGACAGGACTTGCATTTTCGGATAATTTGCATGCAGATCCGAAAAAGGATAAATTGTTAGAACAAATGGAAGCATTTGTCGATAACATTGGAGAAATTAAAGAGAAAATTGAAATGGAATTAACGCTTGATAATGTAATGGAATACAAAAATACAGTAAAAACATTTTTGAATTTTTACGTAGATAATGTATTGCAATATAAAGATGTCATGTCTCGTCATCCGCGTTACGGATATTCACAGAAAATGACGATTGTGAAACAAGCGGAAATGGGATTAAATGAGTTAGAAGATGTTATGAATTTAATTAATACGAAAACGGGACATTTAGAAATGTTAAATCAGATTGGAGAAATCCACGGTTTAATTGTAAATTTAGTCTTGTAAAAGGGAAGGAAGCTATATGTACATACAATTATATGAAAAGCTCGTTATTATTCAAAAAGCATATGAAAACATTCAAGCGCTTGGGGAACAAATATATGAGAATTTAAAACATAAAAATGTAAATGCAGTTCAAAAGTTACAAGTAGAGCAATTGCAGTACATTGATGGTTTAAAAAAGTTATCAAGTTCATTTGAAGAAATGGTTGTTCAGTTTTGTAAAGAACAGGGCGTGGAATCATTTCGCGTAAGTGCGTTATTTTCGTATTTTTCTCATGAAGAAATTGAAAAAATGGAAGAATTACAAAAAAATGTAGCTGAATTAGAAGAGAATGTAAAAATGATTCTTTTGAAAAATCAATATTACTTAAACGTACTATTAAAAACTACAGAAAGTATTGTGGATTCCGTTTCTGAATATAATTTAGAGCGAAACAATAATTCACAAATCTTTATGAACGAACTATTGTAAAGGGGAAGTGAAACATAATGAGACTATCTGATTATAATACGCCGTTATCGGGTTTGTTAGCGGCACAAATGGGATTACAAACGACGAAACAAAATTTATCTAACATTCATACGCCTGGTTATGTGCGTCAAATGGCGAATTACGGATCGGCTGGAGCAAGTCATGGCTATTCACCGGAACAAAAAATAGGTTACGGTGTACAAACGCTAGGCGTTGACCGTATTACTGATGAAGTGAAGACGAAACAGTTTAACGATCAATTATCTCAACTCTCGTACTATAACTACATGAATTCGACTTTATCACGTGTAGAATCTATGGCTGGAACGACAGGAAAGAATTCATTATCTAGTTTAATGGATGGCTTCTTTAATGCTTTTCGTGAAGTGGCAAAAAATCCAGAACAACCAAACTACTATGATACATTAATTTCTGAAACTGGAAAATTTACAAGTCAAGTAAATCGTCTTGCGAAAAATTTAGATTCAGTGGAATTGCAGACGACAGAAGATATTGAAGCACATGTTAATGAATTTAATCGTCTTGCTGCTAATTTAGCGGAGGCGAATAAAAAAATTGGAGAAGCAGGTACACAAGTGCCAAATCAACTTTTGGATGAACGTGATCGTATCATTACAGAGATGTCTAAGTATGCAAATATAGAAGTATCTTATGAATCTATGAATCCTGATATAGCGAGTGTTAGAATGAATGGTGCTTTAACGGTAAATGGGCAAGATGCATACCCACTTCAATTAAATAAAGAAAAAGAACCAATGTCAGTTGAGATTTATGGTTCGGAAATTCCTTTAACTAGTGGAGCAATCCAATCAGCAATCGATACGAAAGCAAAGATTGCTAGTTATAAGAAAAACCTTGAAGAATTAATGAGTTCTGTAAAGAATGAAGTGAACACAGTAATGGGGAAAGAGTTCTTCGTTGGTGATCAAGCGAAAGATATGAAATTAAACCCTGAATTTGCAAAAGATATTTCGAAAATGAAAATATCAGCTGAAACAGCAAATAAACTAGCAGCAATTACAGACGGAGATTATAAAGTAGGTCTTTCATATAAACAAGCATTAGACCAATTCGTAGTTGGTCTTGCATCTGATAAAAGTGCAGTAAATGCTTATCAAAAAATTCATGGGGATTTATTAGAGGGAATTCAGCAAGAAAAGATGAGCATCGAAGGTGTGAATATGGAAGAGGAAATGGTTAATTTAATGGCTTTCCAAAAATACTTCGTCGCAAACTCTAAAGCTATGACGACGATGAATGAAGTGTTTGATAGCCTGTTTTCAATTATTCGATAGGTGATAGTAATTGACTGGAAATATAAAAGGAGGAGATAGAAATGAGAGTATCTACATTTCAAAATGCAAGTTGGGCAAAGAATCAGTTAATGGATTTAAATGTGCAACAGCAATACCACCGAAATCAAGTAACTTCAGGGAAGAAAAACCTTCTTATGAGTGAAGATCCACTTGCGGCAAGTAAATCATTTGCGATTCAACATTCTTTGGCGAATATTGAACAAATGCAAAAAGATATAGCGGATTCGAAAAATGTGTTAACACAAACTGAAAATACTTTACAAGGTATTTTTAAATCTTTAACGAGAGCAGATCAATTAACGGTGCAGGCATTAAGTGAGCAAAATGGTGAAAAAGAATTGAAAGCCATCGGTGCAGAGATTGATCAAATTTTAAAACAAGTTGTATATTTAGCGAATACGAAAGAGCAAGGTCGTTATATTTTCGGTGGTGATAGTGCAGAAAAGCTACCATTTACAGAAGATGGTACGTATCAAGGTGGACAAAATGATGTGAACTGGCAACTAAATGACGGTTATGAATTAAAAGCATTTCGTAACGGAGATGCGCTATTATCCCCTGTTATAAAAACGTTAAAGCAGATGAGTGAAGCGATGCAAAAAGGTGATCAAAAAGCGTTGCAACCGTTATTAGGAGAAAATAAGAAAAACTTAGATGGCATCATTAATCGTACAACTGAAGTCGGTTCAACAATGAACACAATGGAGACATTTAAAACAATTTTAAGTGAGCAAAATTTAGCGCTTCAAGAGAACCGTAAAGACATTGAGGATGTCGATTTAGCGGTAGCAATTTCTGACTTAGCATATATTAATGCGACGTATGAAGCGACGCTTAAAGCAGTTAGTACGATGAGTAAAACGAGTATTTTAGACTACATGTAATATACAAGGAGTGAGAAAAATGGTAGGAACAACGATGACAGGTATTGGTGGTAGACAACAGATTTGGAACCTTGGAAATAATATGATTGATACTTCTAACTTAGTAGAATTAGAGCTGCAAGCGTTAGATATGAGGAAAACACCGTATACGAAAGAAAAGAACGACCTTACAAATGATAAACTACTATATACAAGTTTGAAATCGGAATTTAGCTCTTTCACACAAACTTTTAAAAACTTAGCGGCTTTTAAAGGAAATGAGAAAAAGGTAACAACATCACAAGACGGTTATATTAACGTAAAAGCTGATGGTGGTGCGATTGCTGGCACTTTCAATATGACAATTACACAACTTGCACAGCGTCATCAAATAGCTTCTAATGAAATTAAAGATATAAATGCAAAGCTTCCTAAAGATGAAACATTAAAACTAGGTGATAAAGAACTAAAAGTAACAACTGATATGACATATAAAGATTTAATTAACAAAATTAATGATGGAGATTATGGTGTATCAGCTTATACACTTGGAAATAAAATTTTCATGACCTCGAAAAAAGAAGGGGCAACGAATGAAATTAAATTAGAAAAGACACCGCCTAATGTACTTACAGAATTATTTTATTCGAAAGTGGAATCTACGACGGAAATGAAATTAAATACTATTAACGAAGCGTTGGATGCAAAATACAGCATTAATGGTATTGAGGGGAAAAGTGATAGTAATACAATTGAAGCATTGCCAGGTGTAAAGATTGAGCTATTGAAAGTAACGGAACCAAAGGTGGAAAATAAACCAGAAGGCGGAACTGGTACAGATGTAGACCAAAAAGCAAAAGGCATAGATCTAAAATTCACAGTAAGTGACTCAAACGTAACAGACGCATCAAATATTATTAAAAAGATGGTTGCAGATTATAATAAAGCTGTTGCTACAGTAGATATCTTTGCTGGTAAAGGTGGGGCCTTCCAAGGACAAGCCATTATGCAAAGTGTACGTCAAGCGATGAACAATGTTGTAACATTTTCACAAGATGGCAATTATTTATTCACATTTGGTATTCAATTAAAGCAAGATGGCACGATGGAAGTTAATGACGAAGCATTAACGAAAGCGTTAAAAGAAAAACCAGATGCAGCAAAGCAATTTTTCTTTAGTTCAAACGGTTTAGGAAAAATGATGGAAGAGCCACTTGATAAATTATTTGGTGATAAAGGTGTAGTTGGAGAACGTGTAAAAAACATTGATTCGCGTGTAAGTGATTTAGATAAAAAGATTAAAGATATTGAAACGCAAAACTTGCAAAAACAAGATGAAATTGTGAAAAAGTATCAAAAGTTAGAAAGTACGTTAGCGGCGCTGGATAGCCAACTAAAAACAATTAAAGCAATGACAAAACAAAAAAGTGATGATTAATGAAAGTTGAGGAAGTGATTGTATGCAAGCATGGCAACGTTATATGCAAAATGATATTATGACGAGTAATCCGATTAAAAATACAATTTTTATTTATGAAAGATGTATTGTAGAGTTTCGTAATTTAGAAGAACTTTTACATACTTTTAAACTACAAGAAGGAGATGCACTTCTCGAAAAGTTAGAACGCATTTTTGAAGAATTAAAGCTTCAATTAAATCCTGAAATTACGAAAGATTTATATGATAGTTTATTTGGTTTATATGATTGGATCAGCATTCAAATTCAAACGATGAAAGTAACGCGTGAAGCAAAAGACATGGATGCGATTGTGAAAGTGTTACAAGATTTAATAGACGGTTACCGCGGAGCACTTGAAAATGAACAATGATATTTATCGGGCGTTTGTCGGCTGTTTTAATGAAATTGGTGAATTGCTAGTATCAGATGGAGAGTTTGCTGAGAAGAGTGAGATGTTAAATCGCTGGATGATGACATTGGATGAGGAAACACGTGCGCAAGTTGCAGCAGAAGTAAGCCCATTCATTATTAAGGCGGCACAGCATATTCGAGATAAGCAAAAGATTTTGGAAGAAATGATTATGACAAATGATGGGCGCATGAAAGCTAATTCATTTTACGGTAAATTTTAATGATAGAGTTTAGAAACGGATTCCCCTTTTAAGGGGGGGATCTATTCCTTTGTTTAAATAAAGACTTCCGCTGATTGAGGTTTCATTTTATGACTGTAATGAAAAAAAGTAGTAATCTAAATAATGTAAAAATGAACTTTAGTTTGTAGATCATATATTGAAATGTTCCGTAGATTATTGCGTGTATACAGTTTTTTTGTATTCTTTTTTATATTTTTGTATTTTTCTAAAGACAACAATGGAAAAATGGAATAAAATATGTAAGGGTACATGATTGTTAATATTTTAATAAACACATATAAGAAAATAAATAATGAAGTGAAACTTCCATCAGTGGATCATTAAGTTAAAAACGAAAGGGTGTGGAATATGCCAGATTTAGTGAGTGATGTAGGCCATTATATGAATTATTTAGTGACGAAACGAAATACTGTTTCTAGTAATATTGCAAATGCGAATACACCCGGCTATAAAGCGCAAGATGTAACATTTGCTGAGCAAATGAATAAAAGTAGTGCATTATATAAGAACAATGCTGCAGACTTAAAGAGCAATCCAAATTTATATCAAACGAATGAAATGCACTTGCCGACAGTAAATATGAAAAATACATATGCAAAGATTCAAACAAGATCAATGCAAACGAATAAAGATGGAAATAGTGTGGATGTAACGACAGAAATGCTAGATTTAATGAAAGCAAATCAGTTATACGGTATTTCAATTAACGCGATTAATACACAATATGCAATTAACCAAGCGGCACGCGGACGTTAAAAGTAGAAGGAGAGACAACGATGTTTCAGGCAATTAATGCAAGTGGCTCAGGGCTAACGACAGCGAGAAAGTGGATGGAAGTTACTTCTAACAATATTGTAAATGCAAATACAACGGCTGCTCCGGGGGCAGATTTATATGAGCGTCGTAGTGTAGTGCTAGAATCAAACAATAGTTTTGCAAATATGTTAGAGGGGTCTCCTACTAATGGGGTAAAAATAAAAAGTATTGAAGCAGATAAAACTGAAAACTTAGTGTATGATCCAACACATCCGTATGCAAATGAAGAAGGATATGTACGTTATCCAAATATTGATGTGACTGCTGAAATGACGAATGTAATGGTTGCCCAAAAAATGTACGAAGCAAATACAAGTGTATTAAATGCGAATAAAAAAATGCTTGATAAAGATTTAGAAATTGGCCGAGGATAAGGGGGAATATAGTAATATGAAAATCCAACCAATGTTAAATACGCAACCATTTGGAGCAATTCAGTCAATTGGTGCACCGAAAACGTCTCAAACATCTGTAGTTGAGGGGAAAAAGTTTATCGATTTATTGGAAGATATGAATCAAACGCAAAACAATGCGCAAACAGCAGTGTATGATTTACTAACTAAAGGGGTAGGAGAAACGCATGACGTTTTAATTCAGCAGAAGAAGGCTGAGTCTCAAATGAAAACGGCTGCTCTCGTACGTGATAATCTTATTGAAAATTATAAGTCACTAATTAATATGCAAATTTAGGAAAGTGGACGGGTGTGTTTAAATGGAAAAGATAAAAAATGTTATCCAATCGTTAAAAACGTGGCATAAGTTAGTAATCGGTGCTGCGCTTTTAGCGATTGTAACAGGAGCGCTTTTATACTTCACCTTGCCAGATAAATATGTTGTTGTATATCAAAATTTAAATGATGCAGATAAGCAAGAGATTACAGCAGAATTATCGAAGTTAGGTGTCGATTATCAATTAGCGGCCGATGGTTCGATTCGTGTGCAAAAGAATGATGCTCCATGGGTTCGAAAAGAAATGAATGGAATGGGCTTACCGTTTAATTCTAAAAGCGGTGAGGAAATTTTATTAGAAAGCTCGCTCGGATCAAGTGAGCAAGATAAAAAAATGAAGCAAATTGTCGGTACGAAAAAGCAATTGGAGCAAGATATCGTAAGAAACTTTGCGACAGTTGAAACGGCGAATGTTCAAATTACATTACCTGAAAAAGAGACAATTTTTGATGAAGAAAAAGCAAAAGGAACAGCGGCAATTACTGTAGGTGTGAAACGTGGCCAATTATTAACTGCAGATCAAGTTGCAGGTATACAGCAAATGATTAGTGCAGCAGTTCCAGGTGTAAAAGCAGAAGAAGTAAGTGTGATTGATAGCAAAAAAGGTATTATCTCAAAAGGAGCAGATGAAGCGCATTCTACTAGTTCCTCTTCTTATGAAAAAGAAGTAGAGATGCAGCAACAAATTGAAGGTAAATTAAAGCAAGATATTGATGCAACGTTAATGACGATGTTTAAACCGAATGAATATAAAGTGAATACGAAAGTGTCTGTAAACTATGATGAAGTTACACGCCAGTCAGAAAAATATGGTGATAAAGGTGTACTTCGTAGTAAACAAGAGCAAGAAGAAAGCTCTACTGCACAAGAAGGAGCAGAGACGAAACAAGGCGCTGGTATTACAGCGAACGGTGAAGTACCAAATTACGGTACGAACAATAATCAAAATGGTAAAATCGTCTATGATAATAAAAATGGTAACAAAATTGAAAACTATGAAATAGATAAAACAGTTGAAACAATTAAGAAACACCCAGAATTAACGAAAACAAATGTTGTAGTATGGGTAGACAACGATACGTTAGTAAAACGAAAAATAGATATGACTACTTTCAAAGAAGCAATCGGCACAGCTGCTGGGCTTCAAGCTGATCCGAATGGAAACTTTACAAACGGTCAAGTTAACGTTGTAACTGTTCAGTTTGATCAGCCGAAAGAAGAGAAGAAGAAAGAACCAGAAGAAAGCGGTATAAACTGGTGGTTATTCGGTGGAATTCCAGCTGGTTTATTAGCGATTGGTGGTCTAGTATGGTTCTTGTTAGCAAGACGTAAGAGAAAGAAAGAAGAAGAGGAATATGAAGAATACTTAGCAGAAGAGGAAATTGCTGCAAGTAGTGAAAGTATCATGGAAATTCCTGAAGAAAAAATAGTACCAGAGCCAAAACCAGAACCAGAAGAACCGAAAGAACCAACGTTAGATGAACAAGTGCATGATGCTACGAAAGAGCATGTAGAAGGAACTGCAAAAGTAATTAAAAAATGGTTAAATGGACAGTAAGGGAGGAACAACGATGTTAGATGAAATCTCCTCCAAAGAAAAAGCTGCCATCCTTATTCGTACATTAGAAGAAGGGGTGGCAGCAAAAGTCATTGAATATATGACGGCTGAGGAAAAAGAAGTATTACTTCGTGAAATCGCGAAGTTTCGTGTATATAAACCGGAAACGTTAGAAAATGTACTAGGGGAGTTCTTGTATGAATTAAATGTAAAAGAATTAAACCTAGTGACTCCGGATAAAGAATATATTCGTCGCATATTTAAAAATATGCCAGAAGACGAACTAGAAAAATTATTGGAAGATCTTTGGTATAACAAAGATAATCCGTTTGAATTCTTAAATTCACTTGCGGATTTAGAACCGCTTCTTACTGTACTTAATGATGAATCGCCACAAACGATTGCGATTATCGCTTCTTATATTAAACCGCAGCTTGCTTCTCAATTAATTGAGAGATTACCAGATCATAAGCGAGTAGAAACGGTAATGGGGATTGCGAAGCTAGAGCAAGTTGATGGTGAATTAATAAATCAAATTGGTGATTTATTAAAATCAAAATTAAATAATATGGCATTTAATGCAATTAATAAAACGGATGGCTTGAAAACAATAGTAAACATTTTAAATAACGTTTCACGAGGTGTTGAAAAAACAGTCTTTCAAAAGCTGGATGAAATGGATTATGAGTTATCTGAGAAAATTAAAGAAAACATGTTTGTATTTGAAGATTTACTCGGACTTGAAGATCTTGCACTTCGTCGTGTATTAGAAGAAATTACAGATAACGGTGTTATTGCGAAAGCACTTAAAATTGCAAAAGAAGAAATTAAAGAGAAATTATTTACATGTATGTCTTCAAACCGTAAAGAGATGATTCTAGAAGAATTAGATGGCTTAGGACCGCTTAAGATGACGGATGCTGAAAAGGCACAGCAAACGATTACAGGCACAGTGAAAAAGCTAGAGAAGGAAGGAAGAATTATCGTTCAAAGAGGTGAAGATGATGTCCTTATTTAAAAACAGAATTCCGAAGAATTCTGTTTCTTTTTCTGAAGAAACGTATGAATTACAATTTCCAAAGCCAGCCGCAGTTCATATAGAAGAGGAAGAATTACAAGTTGATCATGCAGAACTTCGCGCGCAACAAGAATCGTTACATATGGAAATGAATCAACTAAGGCAAGAACAGCAAACGCTAGAAAGAGAGCGTCAACAGCTATTGCAAGATAAAGAACAATTTCAAATGCATATTCATGAACAAATGGAGCAGATGGAAGCAGCACGTATGCAGTTTCAAAAAGAACAACAAGAAACAGCATATGAATGGACAGAGTTATTATGGAATCAATCTTTTCATCTAGCAGAAAAAATCGTGAATCAAGCAGTAGATTCACGATTGCTTGATGTGTTACCTATTTTAACTGGTATCGTTCAAACGTTGCCTACTTCGTTTGAAAAATTAATCATTACAGTACATCCAGAAACATTTGAACGTATTCAAGAAGAGAAGGAAAATACGAAAGAGTATTGGTTACTACAATTAGTAGAATGGAAATATGATTTCTCCTTACAGTTCGGTGAATTTGTTCTAGAAGAAGAGAAAGAGTTCTTTGAATTTAAATTTGCACCTATATTTGCGAAACTTCGCCAGAAATGGGAAGAAGAGAAGTTATTTGAGGAGCAAAATGTATGAATCGACTATTAATGAATGAAAAACAAAAATGGAATACATTTATTGAAACGCCGTTTTATACGAAGGTCGGTAAAGTTCATAGTGTGCAAGAGCAGCTTTTCGTAGCGAAAGGGCCAAAAGCGAAAATTGGAGATGTTTGTTTCGTTGGGGAACATAATGTTTTATGTGAAGTGATTGCGATTGAAAAAGAAAACAATATGCTACTTCCATTTGAACAGACAGAAAAAGTATGTTACGGAGATTCCGTTACATTAATTGCGGAAGATGTTGTTGTACCTCGTGGGAATCATTTACTTGGAAAAGTGTTAAGTGCAAATGGCGAAGTACTAAATGAGGATGCAGAGAATATTCCATTACAAAAAATAAAACTAGATGCCCCGCCTATTCATGCATTTGAACGTGAAGAAATTACCGATGTATTTGAAACGGGAATCAAATCAATTGACTCTATGCTAACAATTGGCATCGGTCAAAAGATTGGTATTTTCGCTGGGTCTGGTGTTGGTAAATCTACTTTACTCGGAATGATTGCGAAAAATGCAAAAGCTGATATTAATGTTATTAGTTTAGTAGGAGAACGTGGCCGAGAAGTAAAAGACTTTATTCGAAAAGAATTAGGTGAAGAAGGAATGCGAAAAAGCGTCGTTGTTGTAGCGACGTCAGATGAAAGTCACCTAATGCAACTTCGTGCAGCGAAACTCGCAACGTCTATAGCTGAATATTTCCGTGATCAAGGTAATAACGTACTACTTATGATGGACTCTGTTACTCGTTTTGCTGACGCACGTAGAAGTGTTGATATTGCCGTTAAAGAGTTGCCGATCGGTGGTAAAACACTCTTAATGGAAAGTTATATGAAGAAGCTATTAGAGCGCTCTGGGAAAACACAAAAGGGATCCATAACAGGTATTTATACCGTACTCGTTGATGGAGACGATTTAAACGGCCCTGTACCAGATTTAGCGCGTGGTATTTTAGATGGACATATTGTATTAAAACGTGAGCTTGCAACGCTCAGTCATTACCCTGCCATTTCAGTGTTAGATTCAGTAAGTAGGATTATGGAAGAAATCGTGTCGCCAAATCATTGGCAACTTGCAAATGAAATGAGAAAAATCTTATCTATTTATAAAGAAAATGAATTGTATTTTAAATTAGGGACGATTCAAGAAAATGCAGAAAATGCTTATATTTTTGAATGTAAAAACAAAGTAGAAGGTATAAATACGTTTTTAAAACAAGGTCGATCTGATAGTTTCCAATTTGATGATATTGTTGAAGCGATGCACCATACAGTATAAGACCTCTGCCCAAGAGGTCTTATTTTTTTGTTTTTTAATATTTCACAGATTTTTTTGGAAAAAAACTATATAATAGAAAAAGAGAACGTTATAATAGGAAGGGGCTATGAAAACAGGTGGATAAGCAGCAGTACGACACGGTAAAATTGCAAATAAATCAAGAAAAAGAACAGATTTTGAAAGAAGTGTATGAATTAACAGCTGAAAAAAGAAAAATAGAACAAAAAAAAGAATATGATTTATATGTTGTGAAATCGCGTAGTAAAGTCGTACAAACTGGGCAGCGTATAATGGCTGGCATGCTTTCGTCACATACGTTTTCACCTGAAAGAATAGAAGAATGGAATCGGAAAATTAAAAAAACGGAAGATTTTATTCGAAAAAATGAAAGCCTTTTAGAACAGGTAAAAGAAAAAGAACGTGTCATTGATGAGATGTATCAAGAAGATTGTAAAAAACTTGCAAAAGTACGAGAAAAGCAGGAAGAAAAAATGCTTCTTGATTTGAAAATGTGTATGAATGGATGAGGTGAATATAGTGATACAGTCTGTATTACCGGTGCAACAAAGTTTACCTCCGCAAAAAGAAAAAGGGCTAGAAGTACAATCAAAAAGTGAAGATTCTTCATTCGATCGTACGATGAGAATGGAAAATAAAAAGCAGCCGAAAACGGAGAAAATGAAACGAGAAGAAGCACCAAAAGAAGAAAAAAAAGAATATATTCTTTCTAAACAATCAGTAACAAAAGAAGAGCCAATTGTAAAGAAAGAAGAAAAAAAAGAGACAGAAAAGTTGTTATTAGCTGTATCTGAGCAAATGGTTGCAATTGAGCAATTACGTGTGCAGCCAGAATTGTTATATCAATACATACAAAAAATACAAGAGCTGTATAAAGAATATGGAAATATAAAACTTAACGAATTACCCGCAGCAGAATTACAACAATTACAAGAACTTCTTTCCAATATGAATATCAAAAATGCTATATGTTTAGAAGATACAATGCAAATGGTATTAGATAAGGTGACGATGGCGGAGCAAACGATGCAAGCTTTGAAAGTTGTAGAAACAGAAACTTGTAATATTGCAAAGAAACAAGAAGAACCGAAAAACGCGGAAATTCTAAAAAATGAAAATGATGAGGAGATAGTAAAGAGAGCTCTAGATTTAGAAAAAATTTCACCAAAGGATTCGGCTAAAGGCTCTGAAAAAGTTCAAGCAAAAGAATTAGTTCAAAATGAAGAAACAGTTATAGCGAATGACTCAGAAATGCATGGAGCTGAATTATTTCAAAAAACAGTGGGCAGTGACCCAATAGTAAGACAAAATGGAACGACTGAGAAAGTGACATTACCTGACTTAGGGAAGAAAATGGAAGCACAAGTAGAAGCATTGCAAAAATTTGTAGTAAAACAAGAACGTGTTTTATTCCAGCTCAATCCAGAAAAACTTGGTACATTAACTGTGTTTATGAAAAAACATGGAGATCAAATTGATGTTCACGTAGAAATGGAAAAACATGATGCGAAAAAACGTGTTGAGATCATTTTTGATGAATTGAGACTGAAGTTAAAAGAAAAAGAAATCAATATTCAAATTAGTTATTCAGATAAAGATGAAAA
Source organism: Bacillus sp. N5-665 (assembly GCF_022637375.2). Lineage (NCBI taxonomy): Bacteria > Bacillati > Bacillota > Bacilli > Caryophanales > Bacillaceae > Bacillus > Bacillus sp. N5-665. The sequence goes on along the minus strand of NZ_CP093325.1, from coordinate 3,926,073 downwards.
TCGTAAAGAACAGCGAGAACAAGAGCAAAGGCAAAAACAAAAATTAGCAAGTACGAAACATGAGAAACAACATGCAAAAGAATTTGTGGGATTATTGGAGGAATAAAGCGTGCCAACAGTTGGATTAAATACAACGAGTACAAATCATATTCCGTTACAAGCAGGAGCGCAAACAAAGAACGCAGCTGTTAACGGTGGTGTACAATCGCCAGTTCAAAAAGCGAACGGGGTATCAACGGGTACTCAAAACACACCTGGTATTATGAATAAAGATGATTTTTTAAAGCTTTTTTTAGCTAGTTTTCAACAGCAGGATCCATTTAATGCGATGGATACGAACCAAATGATGAATCAAACGGCTCAACTGTCCCTTATGGAACAAGTACAGAATATGACGAAAGCCGTTGATAAGCTTCAAGCAACGATGTATTCGACAGCTCTTGATGGAGGGATGAAGTTTTTAGGAAAGTATGTTAAAGGTGTTAACGACAAGGGAGAAAAAGTATTTGGTCAAGTGGAAACAGTGCGACTTGCTGAAAATAATGATGTCCAACTTATTGTTGGTAACCAAGTTGTCTCAACCCGCTTTGTAGAAAGAGTTTCAGATAAACCGATAACGGAAACAAATCCAGAAGATGAGAAAAAAGAAAATACAGAAACGGCTGGAGAAACTGAAGAAGTTAAAGAAAATAAATAAGGAGTGTACATAAGTTATGATTAAAGCGTTATATACAAGTATTACAGGAATGAGTGCAACACAAAATGCATTAAGTGTTACTTCAAATAATATTGCGAATGCGCAAACAGCAGGATATAAGAAGCAAAAAGCTATTTTTGATGATTTACTATATAATAATACGGTTGGTTCACGCGGTGATGGTTCTTATGCTGGTACGAATCCAAAGAGTGTTGGTAATGGTTTGAAATTTAGCGGTACAGCTACAGATTTTAGTGATGGTTCTATTACTTTAACCGGTGAGAAGATGGAAACAGCAATAGAAGGAAATGGTTTATTTATAGTTGGGGACCGTAACGGGGGAAATATTGAGTATACTAGAAAAGGTTCTTTCGGTGCATCTGCTGACAATTTTATAACGGCTACAGGTGGACAATATGTATTAGGGTATGGTGTAAAACCAGGTACACAAGAAATAGATTTTTCATCGCAACCAAGTGCGATAAAACTTCCTGTTGGTTCGGCCATAGGAGGAAGTGTAACTGATAAGGCAACACTAGGTGGAAATTTATCTAGAAATCAATCAAATCTATCAACAGATTTTACAATTTATGATGATGAAGGAAATTCAATCACATTACGTTTAGATATTAAACAGGCTACAAGAAAAGAGCCTGTTGGAGATGGTAAAGGTGATGGAGATGGTGAAAAGACAGTTGATGTACCTGTTCCAGGAGAATATACATATACATTCTCTATGAGAAATGATTCTCAAAATGAAAAAGAATTTAAGCCTGTTAATGGGGAAGACGGTACACCTTTAACGAAAAACATTAAATTTGATAAAACTGGTAAATTAGAAAAACTAGATGAAGATGTGCAACGTAATCCACAAACAGGAGAGGTTACACAAGGTGGGACTATAAAGATTCCATTTGCTAATAAAGACCTAGAGTTGAATTTAGGTGGTTTAACAAACTATCCAACAGGAAAAACACTTACAGCAACAAATGTAGCGGGACGCCCAGCAGCAATTGCAAATGATTATTCTATTTCTGACGGTGGTTTCGTTATGATGAGGTATTCAGATGGTAGTATGAAAGTTGTAGGACAATTAGCAGTGGCTACATTCCCAAACACAGGTGGTTTAATGAAATCAGGAAATGGTAATTACATTGCAACGCCATCGTCAGGTATTCCAGCAATTGGTGTTGCAGGTGAGAATGGTGCGGGTAACGTACGCGGTGGAGCGAAAGAAAGTTCAAACGTAGATTTATCTGTAGAATTCGTTGACTTAATGTTATACCAACGCGGATTCCAAGGAAATGCGAAAGTAATTAAAGTGTCAGATGAAGTATTAAATGAAGTTGTAAACTTAATTCGATAATATATAATAAAGAAAAATTGTAATGTAGTAGAAAGGGTTTTTTATTCGTATGACGACAAGACAAGAGCGAATTTTACAATTGCCTTTTTTCGAGAATAAACGTGAACTTGCTGAGCAAGTGTTAAAAATGGAACGAGAAGAGCATGTCTATTTACCGGATCAATTTGAAATTAAGCAAGTGCCTCCATATTCATTTGGTGACAAGCAATCAATCATTGGCCGTATTCATGAGTTTTATTTCGTAAGTGTTGGTAGCGAGGGAGAATGGAAATATCAACTGTTTAAGGACGAGATAAAGTGCCGTGAGTTTTTTATTACGCTATCAGGGATAACGGATCAGCAGATTGCATTTTGGTTCAATAACATAGAGTTATTGAAAAGCTCTTAAAAAGTTTTTAAAAGCCCTTTTTTAGGTTTTGAGAGAGGACCTGGCGGTGTGTGGTGGCGGTTAGTGCTTATGTGGGTGCTCGACCGTTGTTTAAGACCAGAGATATGGAGAGTTACTAGGTTAGTTTAAGAAGATGTAAACGAAGTGTAGTATGAATAATACCTGTGGTCTTAAAGTATTAGATGGGATTAATATATTTATTTGTGGCGATAGATTTTTATAAAAGGAGAGGTGAGGAGGATGGCGCAGAATAAGTATCGCGTTACATTCATTTCGCCAAGTGAGGTTGAGCAGCGGACTGTAATGGCGGCGAGTAGTTTGCCGGATTTAATTCGTAAAGTAGAGAGTATTATTGCAGATCCGAACGGTTATTTTGTAAATGATAAAAAAAATAATTGCTATTTTAAAGTGATTAAAGAAAATGTTACATTTATTCAATATGAGTTACTATTTTCAGATAAAGAAATTCATATTGAAAAATTAAAACATATAGCACCAGCTATATTGAAACAATTATTTAAAAAAATAAATGATCCAGAATTATATGCGCTTGCGCTACTCGATGTTGATATAGCGACGAAAGAATATGTGCTAGAAGAAATGGATTCGGAGCTAAGAATAAGAGTAGAAACGGAGCTTTCGAAAAAGTGGGAAGCAATGCCGACAGAAATTGTAGGAGCACAAGAAGTGTTATTAGAGGCACTTGCTTCGTTTATACAAGATTAAGCGTCTTTTAAAATAAATCGTTCGACTATCTATATTTTTTATATAGGTAGTTGACTTTTTCTTTTTAATAAAGCTTAATAATTAGATATACGGAATTAATGGAAGGGGAGCGACACCTTTATGTCACAAGCACAAAGTATTTTATTAGAAAGCGGAACAAATGAATTAGAGATTGTCACATATACTGTTGGTGAAAATCTATTTAGTATTAACGTAATGAAAGTACGTGAAATCATTAATCCATTTCCTGTTACAACTGTGCCAGAATCTCATCATGCAGTTGAAGGTGTTGTTCAAGTACGTGGTGAAATTTTACCTGTTATTAACTTAGCGACAGCTCTTAATTTAAAATCGACAAAGCCACTTGATCAAACGAAATTTATTATCTCTGAATTAAATCAAATGAAAGTTATTTTCCGTGTGGATGAAGTGCATCGTATTCAACGTATTTCTTGGGAACAAATTGATGAACCAGCTTCATTGTCTATGGGACTAGAAGAAACGACATCTGGTATTGTAAAACTAGATGGGCAAATTATTTTACTATTAGATTATGAAAAAATTGTATGTGAAATTAGCGGTACTGGTTATGACAATAAATCACTTTCGGGTTTAGAGCAAAAAACAGATCGAGCTGAAAAAGTTATTTATATAGCAGAAGATTCAGCGATGCTTCGCCAAATATTAGAAGAAACATTATCATCAGCTGGATATACGAAAATGAATTTCTTCAGCAATGGTGCAGAAGCATTAGCACAAATTGAAAAATTAGCGAAAGAGCAAGGGGAAAAAATGTTTGAACATATTCACCTGCTAATTACTGATATTGAAATGCCGAAAATGGATGGACATCATTTAACGAAAGTTGTTAAGGATAGTGAAGTAATGAATCGTTTACCGGTCATTATTTTCTCTTCATTAATTACAAATGAATTATTCCATAAAGGCGAAGCTGTAGGAGCAAATGCTCAAGTAAGTAAGCCGGATATTCAAGAGTTAATTGGTTTAGTTGATAAGTTAGTGCTTTAAAAGCTTCTTTTTAGCTGGAATAGAGGAGCTAGCCATGCATGGTGGCGGTTAGTGCATAATAGAGCCCCATGCGATGTGAGACCAGATATATGGAGTGGTTTTAGGTCAGTAGAAGAAAAGAGCCTTTGATTGAGGGTTTGAAGAACTGATATACAACTCTATTTTTTTAGTAGGGAGGAGGGAACTAGCCACGTGTAAGTAGTACTGGCTAGTTCCTTTTTTGCATTCTATACACTGTTTTTTGCATTCTATACACTGGTACAGGTAGAAAGATTAAACGTTTCTGGAGTGTTTGTGGCTGTATGAATAGTCTCTACTTTGAGATTTTCAATTCGTTTAATGAATAAATAGCGGGCTTGTTTATTTGAAAATATAAGAGAACGTATTTTTGGAATATACTAGTAAAGTTGTGTAGTAACGCAAACTTTTTCGGTGAAAATACATCCGAAATACCATATAATATAATTAATATGTAATTATACATATTAATTAAAAATATTTTTTCTATTTCTATACTTTCTATACATTTTTGTATGTTTAATATTTGACAGATAATTTCGAAATGTTATAATATGGATATGAAAAAATTCTATTTTCTAAAAAGACATGGGAGTCAGATAAGAATTGTGAAAGGATGAGGGGGAGTGGCACAGATTATGTATCACCACACAGCAATCAATGTATTAAATCTTTTACAAAACATGTCAAATAATAAAATGAACGATGTGCAACTAGAAGGGGAATTAAAAAAAATAGAGAAACAATTCCGAGTAGAGTATGAAGAATTAGTTGATTTATATAATAGAATGGTATTATTTCAAATAGATATCGAAAAAAATGGCGGGATGCGGGCGTATGAAAAATCTACAATTACATGGCTGAAGTCTGAGCTAGAGTTACTGTATGAAGTGTATCAATTTTCCCAACGTCACGGTTTAAACATTATTAATATTTCAAAATACGTTAGTAAAAAAGAACTAAATCTTTTTCCAAAAACAGCAAGTCAATTACAAAATACGTATTACAAATTAAAAAAATGTGAAATACCGTTTGAAAATATTGAAAAACAAAAACCAGGACGAAAGCGAAAATATACACCTGTAAAAGAACCAATTGTTGAAATAAAAAAAGAAAACAAACAAGAATTAAGAAATGAAGTTCCAAATACAGAGAACGAAAAAAATCTTGTAACAGTTATATCTGGTATTGTTGATAATTTTGAAACGATCAGCCAGTGTAGTGAAAGAAAAGAGCATGAACTACATCAGTTCATGGAAGGAATCTATAAGCTTTCTAGCATGGCTGCAGAGCGTTCAAAAGGTGAAAAGAATGCTCGTGGTCTTGAGGGCGAATTACATGTATTACGGGTTGAAAATGAAAGGTTAAAGCGAGAAAAGGAAGAGCTTGTTCATGATATAAAAGAAATGACGCAGCATTTAATTCATTTCATTACGAGCTCTGATATCAATCAAATTCGCACATTACCTTTCTTCGTAAAAGAATGTAAACAAGATTTGCATAAATTAGGGTTATATAACGCACAAGACAGTAAAATGAAAATTATGGTTGATCGTAGTGGACAGGTTATGACTGTAACGCAGTAATAAAATTTGGGTACAAAATAAAAGGGAGATACATAGTGTATATGTATTTCCCTTTTGTTTTGTATGGAATCGTTTCGAAGAAGGAAGATGATTTTTTAAGATTGTAGTAACTTGGAAACCATTTGCGGAATTTGATTTGCTTGTGAAACCATACTAAGGGCAACTTCAGTTAACAATTTAAACTTTAAAAAATCGCTCATTTCCTGCGCCATATCCGCATCTTCAATTCGAGATGCAGCATCTGTTAAGGCCATACTTTGGCTATTTAAATTTTCAATATTAAACTGTAAACGATTGATCATAGCCCCAAGATCAGCACGATGAAGTGATACATTTTGTAAAGCCTCTTCAATTTTACGAATTGCCGCTCTTGCTTCTTGTTCTGTTGAAATCTTGATGTCATGTTGTGTAGGGGAAGGGGGAATATGTTTTATCATATTTACTGTATGACCAATATCATCTAACGTAACAGGCCGGTTTTGTTCATCAAATACGGATAAATCATTAAACTCAGTCGTCTCGCCAATATAGCCAATTTGCTCTATTAAAGACTGAAACTCTTTATTCAGTGAATCACGGTTTTTATTTGAATTTGTACCATTTGCAGATTGAACAGCTAAATCACGCATACGTTGCAAAACATTCGTTACAGTTTGAAGGGCAGCTTCCGCTGTACGTAGCATCGATATCGCATCCTCATTATTTCGAATGGCCACGCGCATACCACTCGCTCTCGCATGCATACGAGTCATAATCGCAACATTAGCTGGATTATCAGAAGCATGGTTTAACTTCTTACCAGTCGCCAAATGCTCCATCGCAACTTTCATACGTTTTTCATTCTCATATAGCGATTGCCTAGCATTCATACTTAAAACATTCGTACCAATACGCATAATAGACACTCCTTATAGATTGATATAGATTTAGTGTTTTAAAGCTAATAAACGGCTATGAAAAGACAAAAAAGCTTATCAAGATAAGCACTGACCACCTCTGTACACCGCAAATGTTATCTTTCACCAAAAAAAGAAGGTTTTACAAAAAATAAACCTCTCCGCAAGCAGAGAGGTTTATTCATGAAGCTAAATCAAATGGCTTATTGTAATAATTTAGAAACCATTTGTGGAGTTTGGTTTGCTTGAGAAAGCATGCTGATACCAGCTTCGTTCAAGATTTTGAACTTAGTCATTTCAGACATTTCTTTCGCCATGTCAGCGTCTTCGATTTGAGAAGCAGCTGAAGCCATAGAAGAAGATTGGCTCTTCAGGTTGTTTACGTTAAAGTCAAGACGGTTTAATGTAGCACCTAGAGTTGCACGGTTTGAAGCGATTGTATCTAATGCAGCATCAATTGATTTAATTGCATTAGAAGCGTTTGGTGAAGCTTTTGTAATATCACCTGCTGCAGGTGCAGTATAAGCAGTTCCGATTGCCTTAGCTTTTGCAAGATCTGGAGTAGCATCAGCTTCGAAAGCTGTAATTGCATCCGTAACAGATTTAATTTGTGCATCACTCATTAAGTTTTTGTCAGCTTTAGCAAATGCTGTTTTAAAGTCAGCAACTGCTGAATTAATTGCTGCTGCAGCTGGAGTACCAGTTAACCCAGTTAATGCTGTTTTAGCAGTACCTACAGCATCAATATTTGTTTTATCTTTAGCAATATCTGCTGCTGTAAGTGTGATTGTTTTATTACCAGTTCCTTCAATAGATAACTTATCAATATTTAAAGCTGTAGTAGATGAATCAGCTAGATTAATATTGATTTGTTTCGTTGTATCAGCGTTATCTAAAGTTTGAATAGCAATAGATTTGTTATCACCATTTAATAATTTCTTATCGTTAAACTCTGTGTTTTTAGAAATGTAATCAATTTGTTCTTTTAATGCAGAAAATTCTTTATCTAATGCTTTTTGGTTATCGCTAGTGTTCGTACCGTTCGCAGATTGGTTAGCGATGTCACGCATACGAAGTAAGATGTTAGATACAGAGTTTAAAGCTGAATCAGCTGTACGGATTAATGACATACCGTCTTGCGTGTTGTTAGCAGCTACTCCTAGTCCACTTTCACGTGCACGCATACGAGTTGCGATTGCAAGACCTGCTGCATCGTCAGAAGCGTTGTTGATACGTTTACCGCTTGATAAACGGTCCATAGCGTTACTCATTTTAGCTTGGTTTTGGCGCATGTACTCTTGCGTACGCATGCTGTTAATGTTTGTATTAATTCTCATGTTAAGAACCCCCATTTTTTTATATTGACTTTTCTGCAAATTGAAAAACGGTAATATGCGAAAAAATCAATTTCGAGATTTATTGTAATCCCTGTCATAGCGGGTGTCAACTAAAAATTCGAATTAATAAATATAAAAAAATAACAGTTTAACAATATATTCATTTTTTTATTACAATATTATTAAAAGGATTATTGCAAACTTTAAAAAAAAACTCTAATATTAGATTATCTTTGTTTACCGAAAAGGTGATATTATGTTAGTTGGAAATATAGTAAAAGAAGTGCTTGCATATAAGAAAGGACAAATTCAGCAAAAGTTAAGTAGTCCACAAGCATTCGTTAGTAGTCGTTTTCAAGAGAAGTTGCAGAGTGAACCTGCGAAGGAGACGAAGGGTACTACGCAGCCGGCAAATGTAGAGGATATGAGTCAGCCGGAACAATCTACGAAAATAGAAACGGTCGTAAATAAACCGGAACAATCTATTAATAAAGTAGAGGAAGCGAGTAAGCCTGAAGAAAAAGCTGAAACGAAGAACGTAGATGAAGTGCAAGTCGCACAAAAAGAGTTTGAACGACGTTTCCCAGAAACGAAAAATGAGGCTGCTGATACGTGGGAATTAACGAAGAAGTATAATATTCAAAAAATACGTTCTTCCAATGAGGGGAAGTATGAGGATATTATTGATCGCGCTAGCCGTACATACGGAATTCCGAAAACGTTAATTCAAAAAATGATTGAAGTAGAGTCTAATTTTAATCCGAAAACGGTATCACATGCAGGTGCGATGGGTCTTATGCAGCTTATGCCAGCGAATGTGAAAGAGATGGGTATAAAAAATCCATTTTCACCAGCTGAAAGTATTGAAGGCGGTGTGAAAGAGTTAAGCGGTTATTTAAAGAAAAATAACGGCGACTTAGTATTGGCACTTGCTTCTTATAATGCTGGCCCTGGTAATGTGAGAAAGTACGGAGGCGTACCGCCATTTAAAGAAACGCAAGGATATATTAAAAAAATATTAAATATCGACGTTTCAAAATAAGAAATTTCATATATAGAGAGAACATGAAATTTTCGTGAACATGATATGGGAGTTGGCTAGATTTGAAATTACAAGATGATATTCCGTTAACAATTTATTTTGAAATCGGAAATACGAAAAAGAAAATTGAAGATTTGCTTCATATAACGAAAGGTACATTGTATCGTCTTGAAAATTCAACGAAAAATACGGTACGTCTTATGCTTGAGAATGAAGAGATTGGAACCGGAAAGATTTTGACGAAGAATGGAAAGATGTACGTTGAAATCGTTGAATTGAAAAGGTAGGGAAGGGGATTGTCATGAGTGGCGAAAAATTAAGCCAAGAGCAAATTGATGCCCTGCTGAAGGCGGTAAATGAAGGCGAGGAAATGCCAGCTTTCGCACAAGAAGCAGGGAAGCAAGAGAAATTACAAGAGTATGATTTTAATAGACCGGAGAAGTTCGGTGTTGAGCATTTACGTAGCTTGCAAGCGATTGCTTCTACATTTGGTAAACAGACGTCACAGACGTTGGCAGCGCGTATGCGTATTCCAATTGAGCTTGAGCCTTCAACGGTTGAGCAAGTTCCGTTTACGAGTGAGTATGTGGAGAAAATGCCGAAAGATTACTATTTATATTGCGTTATTGATCTTGGCCTCCCGGAGCTTGGAGAAATTGTTATTGAGATTGATTTAGCGTTCGTTATTTATATTCATGAATGTTGGCTTGGTGGAGATAGTAAGCGTAACTTTACGATGCGCAGACCACTTACCGCATTTGAGTTTTTAACACTGGATAATATTTTTATGCTCCTTTGTAAAAATTTAGAGCAATCATTTGAAAGTGTTGTGGCGATTGAACCGAAATTTGTAACGACGGAGACAGACCCGAATGCATTAAAGATTACGACAGCGAGTGATATCATTTCATTACTGAACGTAAATATGAAAACGGATTTTTGGAATACGACAGTGCGTATCGGTATTCCGTTCTTATCTGTTGAAGAAATTATGGATAAGTTAACATCTGAAAATATTGTCGAACATTCTTCGGATAAACGTAAAAAGTATACGTCTGAAGTGGAAGTGAAAGTAAATCAAGTGTACAAACCTGTTCACGTTGCAATTGGTGAGCAGAAGATGACAATGGGCGAGATTGAACAAATTGAAGAAGGCGATATTATTCCGCTTCATACGAAAGTTTCGGATGAATTACTTGGTTATGTAGATGGAAAGCATAAATTTAATTGTTTTATTGGGAAAGATGGAACGCGTAAGGCGCTCTTATTTAAAAGTTTTGTAGAGTAGGAGGATCCATATGAAGCATGAAGTATCTCCTGTGTCATTAATGGGATTAGAAGATTTTGCAGGGAAGCGAAATGAAGCAGGTAAAGCACATATTGATACTGTTTCAGATATTTCGATTGAACTTGGTGTAAAGCTTGGAAAGGCATCTATTAAGCTTGGTGATGTGAAGCAATTAAAAGTGGGCGATGTTCTGGAAGTAGAGAAAAACTTAGGACATAAAGTAGATGTGTATTTAAGTAATATGAAAGTCGGCATCGGTGAAGCGATCGTAATGGACGAGAAGTTCGGTATTATCATTTCTGAAATTGAAGCTGACAAGAAGCAAGCTGCGCTTATGAAAGCGCAAAGTCAAATGCAAGATAAAGAGTAGAGGAGGAGTCATATGTCGTATATGACGACCTTATTTCAAGTCGTTTTACTATTTGGTGCGCTCGGCTACGGTGCATATTATATGACGAAAAAGACGCGCAAGCAGCAGTTTTTTAAGCAAGGTGAAAATGGCCATATTCAAGTGAAAGACGGTGTGTATTTAAATCATCAAACGAGCGCCTTTTTATTTGAAGTGGACGGCAAGCAAGTGTTCACTGTTATTAGTAATAACGGTGTACAATCTGTGCAATTAACAGGAACAGGAAATCAGTTTCAACAAGCGCTAGAAGACGCGGTGAAGAGTGAAACGAAAAAAGTAGAGGATCCATCATGAGAATAAAGAAACAGTTATCAGTATTAGCCGTTATTTTCGTATTTTCTATCGTTTTTTCAATTGTTTTTGTAAATCCAGCGTATGCGGCCCCGAACGGTTTTATTAATTTCGAAAATGGAAAAGAGTTTACGAGTAATTCAAGTGTACAGCTATTTGCGCTCGTTACCCTTTTATCATTATCTTCGTCTATCGTTCTATTATTTACACATTTTACTTATTTTATGATCGTTCTTGGGATTACACGTCAAGGACTTGGGGTAATGAACTTACCACCGAACCAAGTGCTTGTAGGACTTGCACTATTTTTATCCCTCTTTACGATGCAGCCTGTACTTGGGCAGCTAAAGAGCGATGTTTGGGATCCGATGACGAAAGAGAAAATAACAGTAAGTCAAGCTGCGGAGACGACAGCTCCGATTATGAAAGAGTATATGTCAAAGCATACATATAAGCATGATTTAAAAATGATGCTGAAAGTGCGCGGAGAAGAGTTGCCGAAAGATTTGAAAGATCTTTCCTTATTTACGCTCGTACCATCCTTTACGTTAACGCAAATCCAAAAAGGGTTGTTAACGGGGATGTTCATTTATTTAGCGTTTGTATTTATAGATTTGATTATTAGTACACTTTTAATGTACCTCGGGATGATGATGGTACCACCGATGATTTTAAGTTTACCATTTAAAATACTCGTTTTCGTATATTTAGGTGGATATACAAAAATCGTCGACATTATGTTTAAAACGGTCGCCTGAAGCGTTTGATGCTATGTGATAGGAGTCATATAAATGAATACGTCACCAATTATAGATATTTTTCAAACCTTTTTTTATAAAGGGGTTATGATTTTAATGCCGGTTGCCGGCGTAAGTATGATTGTCGTTATTATTATCGCTGTCATTATGGCGATGATGCAAATTCAAGAGCAAACGCTGACGTTTTTACCGAAAATGGCGAGTATTGTACTCGTTATTATCATTTTAGGTCCGTGGATGTTTCAAGAGTTAACGACGCTTATTTTAGATTTATTTGATAAAATTCCATCGCTATTGCGTTCGTACTAAGATGGGTGAACTGAAATGAATATGGAATTATGGGCGGCGACGTTTTTTGCGTTTTGCCGCATTACTTCATTTTTATATTTTTTACCGTTTTTCTCAGGTCGATCCATTCCAGCAATGGCGAAGGTTACAGTTGGACTTGCACTTTCGATTACAGTGGCCGATCAAGTTGATGTCTCTCACATAAAGACAACTTGGGACGTTGCAGCTTATGCAGGTACGCAAATTGTAATTGGATTATCGCTTTCAAAAATTGTAGAAATGCTGTGGAACATTCCGAAAATGGCAGGGCATATTTTAGACTTTGATATAGGTTTATCACAGGCAAGTTTGTTTGATGTAAATGCAGGATCACAGTCTACTTTACTTTCAACCATTTTTGATATATTTTTTCTTATTATTTTTATTTCACTTGGCGGCATTAATTATTTCGTTGCCACGATTTTAAAGTCGTTTCAATATACAGAGGCGATTTCAAAATTGCTGACGACTAGTTTTTTAGATAGTCTACTCGCAACGTTATTATTTGCGATTACATCAGCGGTTGAAATTGCTCTTCCGCTTATGGGAAGTTTATTCATCATTAACTTTGTTCTTATTTTAATCGCAAAAAATGCACCACAATTAAATATTTTTATGAATGCATTCGTCATTAAAATTACGTGTGGTATTTTGTTTATTGCGATGAGTGTACCGATGCTCGGTTATGTGTTTAAAAATATGACAGATGTATTGCTTGAAGAATATACGAAACTATTTAACTTTTTCTTAACGAAGTAGGGGGACGCGCATGGCAAAGGATAATAAAACAGAAAAGGCCACCCCGCAGAAGCGTAAAAAATCGCGTGAAGAAGGGAATATTGCCCGGAGTAAAGATTTAAATAATTTATTTTCCATTCTCGTATTAGCAGTTGTCGTTTATTTTTTCGGAGATTGGCTCGGTTATGAGATTGCAAATTCTGTAGCGGTGCTATTTGATCAAATTGGGAAAAATACAGATTCGACCGAGTATTTTTATTTAATGGGGATTTTACTACTAAAAGTATCAGCTCCAATCTTAATACTCGTATACGCTTTTCATTTATTTAATTATATGATTCAAGTCGGTTTCTTATTTTCTTCTAAAGTCATTAAGCCGAAAGCGTCGCGTATTAACCCAAAAAACTATTTTACAAGATTGTTTAGTCGTAAAAGTTTAGTAGATATTTTGAAGTCACTGTTTTATATGGGATTAATTGGTTACGTCGCTTACGTTCTCTTTAAAAAGAATTTAGAAAAAATTGTTAGTATGATTGGATTTAACTGGACTGCGTCACTTACTGAAATTATTAGGCAAATTAAATTTATCTTTTTAGCTATTTTAATTATATTAATCGTTCTATCTATTATTGATTTTATTTATCAAAAGTGGGAGTACGAACAAGATATTAAGATGAAAAAAGAAGAAGTAAAACAAGAGCATAAAGATAATGAAGGGGACCCGCAAGTAAAGGGGAAACGAAAAAACTTTATGCATGCGATCTTGCAAGGAACAATTGCGAAGAAGATGGATGGTGCAACGTTTATTGTAAACAACCCCACTCATATTTCGGTCGTACTTCGATACAATAAACAGGTTGATGCAGCACCAATTGTCGTTGCAAAAGGGGAAGATGAGCTCGCATTATATATACGAACGCTTGCCCGTGAACAAGAAATACCAATGGTAGAAAACCGTCCGCTTGCTCGTTCTTTATATTATCAAGTCGAGGAAGATGAGACGATTCCAGAAGATTTATACGTAGCTGTAATTGAAGTTATGCGCTATTTAATTCAAACGAATGAACTTGAAGTATAATAGCGCGGTTGGAGGAGATCTCTTGTGTTTAAGATAGATTCTGCAAGAACCTATTTTTCTATCTTTTTAGCAGCGTCATTCGTAGTGGCGCTCTTAATTCCACTTCCACCATTTATACTTGATATCGTTATCGTTTTTTTACTAAGTATGTCAGTGCTTATTTATATGCGAGCAACAAGTATTAACGAGTGGGATGAATTAAAGTCATTTCCAACGATGTTGTTATTAATCGGGATTTTCCGCGTATCGATTAACGTATCGACGACGCGAGCGATTTTGACAGACGGAAATGCGGGGCATGTTATTGAAGAGTTTGGCCAGTTCGTAATTGGCGGGAACTTATTAATTGGTATCGTTATTTTCATAGTATTAATCATATTCCAGTTTATCGTTGCAAACGGTGCGTCTCGTACAGCTGAAGTTGCAGCTCGTTTTACGCTTGATTCTTTACCTGGGAAACAAATGTCAATCGATGCGGATTTAAACCAGCGTATTATTACTGAAAAAGATGCACAGGCAAAACGAAAAAAGTTAAATATGGAAACAGAGTTTTACGGAGCGATGGATGGTGCCGGAAAGTTCATTAAAGGGGACGTTATTTTCGGGATTGTTATTTTATTCGTAAACATTATTTTCGGTTTAATTGTCGGCATGATGCAGCAGGGCATGAGCTTTGCTGAAGCAGCTATTCACTATACACAGTTAACTGTCGGTGACGGAATCGTAAACCAAATCGGTTCGTTAATGCTTGCGATTTCAACTGGTATTATCGTAACTCGTGTATTTGATGGTTCATCTGATACAGTAACAGAAGGTATCTTTAAAGAGCTATTAGCACATGAAGTCGTTGTATATGCGCTCGGTGGTTTATTTATAGCAATGGGTATTTTTACTCCGCTACCATTTCTACCATTCGCACTCGTTGGTGGAACAATTGTCTTCTTAGGAATTCGTAATAAAAACCGAATAAAGAAAGAAAAAGAGGACGAGCTTCAAAAAGAATTAGAAATGATTCAAGGCGAAGATGAGCAACTGCAACAAGTGGAAGATTCATTCGGAGTATTTACAGATAAATATCCAATTATAGTAGAACTCGGTTTAGATTTAGCAGCACTTGTAAAGCAGAAAATTAACGGGGAAACAGCTCGTGATAAAGTTGTTCTTATGAGGAAGTCGATTATTACCGACCTTGGTATTAACGTTCCTGGCATTAACTTTAAAGATAATACGAGTTTTAGACCACGCGGACGTTATATTATTCGTATTAAAGGTGCGAAGGCAGCTGAAGGTGTTTTGAAATCAGGTTACTTATTAGCATTGAAAACACCGAATGTAATGGCCGATTTAGATGCAGAACCAGCGAAAGATCCAATTTTCGGTGAAGATGGATATTGGATTTTAGAACATATGGTACAAGATGCACAAATGAAAGGCTATCAAGTATTAGAGCCACTTAGCATATTAATTACACATTTAGATGTTATCGTTAGACGTAATCTTCATGAGTTAATTCAGCGTCAACATGTAAAAGACTTAATTAACTCGCTTGAAAATGATAACGGCGTTTTACTAGAGGAGATTAAGAAGAAAGAAATCGACTTATCACTCGTTCAAAATGTTATTAAACAACTTCTAAAAGAAGGTATTTCTATTCGTGATTTACCAACCATTATTGAAGGTATTATTGACGGAAAAGAAATTTATCAAAACCATGTAGACGGTGTAACGTCATTCGTCCGTGAATGTATTTCAAAAGTTATTTGTGAAAATGCGAAAAATCCTGACGGTAAAATATACGCGGCGCTCTTCTCAGATTCAATAGAGTTAGATGCGGATGTTGTAAATAATTCATACCAAGGTTACTTATTAAACTGGGATTTAGATTTAGAAACACGTGTTGTTGAACAAGTACAGCGTGTCTTTAAACAAGCTCGTTTAATGGGAAGAGAACCAGTATTATTAACGCGTAGAAAAGATTTCAGATTTGCGATTGTAAGACTTCTTGAGCGTTATCAAGTAGAAGCGCAAGTACTTTGTATTAGCGAATTAGCACCGGAAATTGTTGTAGATCAAATTGCCTATATTGAATAGTAGGGGGTGAAGTAATGGAAAGTACAGAAAAGAAAGAAGCGTTAATGCGAATAAAAGCAGCTTCGAAAAATGAATTGTATCGAAAGTTATTTGACCAATATGGTACAGATTATTATTACGTTGTCGATGAAAGTGTAAAACGAAATATCCCGTTTTTTTGGAAAAAGAATTATGAAATGTTAGTTGCTTTTCCAGAGGATAAACAGGAAGAAGTGAATGAAGGCACAGCTCAATTTCATGAACAATTAATGGATGTTGTAAATGATCCTTCAGAACAAATTGTGAAGGCGAACGGAATTCAATCGGTACTGCACAATTTAGAAAACGTGACGACTCCTATGTCATACGCGGCGATGCAAACAGGAAATAGTGAAGAATGGGCAAAAAAGAAAGAGAAACTATTAAAGTTGTTTGAAAAAGGAATCGTCGTTGTAAAACAGACGGAAGAAACGAAAGTAACGAAAAAGCAAAAAGCTGTGAAAAAAGTCGTTCCCGTCAAGAAAGAAGAAGTGGTTGTAAAAAAAGAAAACCAAGAATCTGTACCGTTTATTATTCAAAAAGTAATTCGCATGCTAGAGCAAAATGATGTAGAACAATACTTCATTCATGCATATGCTGAGAAGTTAAAAGTGAAGTTTGAGAATGCAACGATGATTACAGAAGAAGAAGTGATCGGATATATATTGAAAGATATGAGATCCCATTTCAACACGGAAAACGTTTTTGAAAAAGAAGTGCAAACAATTGCATTAATCGGTCCAACTGGAGTTGGAAAAACGACGACACTTGCGAAAATGGCATGGCAGTTTCACGGTAAGAAAAAAACGGTCGGTTTTATTACGACAGATCATTCGCGCATTGGAACAGTACAGCAACTGCAAGATTACGTAAAGACAATTGGATTTGAAGTAATCGCTGTACGTGATGAAGCTGCAATGACAAGAGCGCTTACGTATTTTAAAGAGGAAGCGCGCGTCGATTATATTTTAATTGATACAGCCGGAAAAAATTATCGTGCGTCAGAAACAGTAGAAGAAATGATTGAAACGATGGGACAAGTAGAGCCAGATTATATTTGTTTAACGTTATCAGCTTCGATGAAAAGTAAAGATATGATTGAAATCATTACGAATTTTAAAGATATTCATATTGATGGTATCGTATTTACGAAATTTGATGAAACAGCAAGTAGTGGTGAATTGTTGAAAATTCCAGCAGTATCATCAGCTCCAATTGTATTAATGACAGACGGACAAGACGTGAAGCAACATATACATATCGCTACAGCTGAACATTTAGCGAAACAAATGTTGCAAACATCATAGAAGAGAGGTGAAGGATAAGGCAACTGCCTTATTCAAACGATTATGAACGGTCTTTATATAGGTTCTATGGGTATGATGAATTACATGCAGCGCATTAATGTTCATTCGAATAACGTTGCAAATGCTCAAACGACAGGATTTAAAGCAGAAAATATGACTTCTAAAGTATTTGATGTACAAGACACATATCGCCGCGGAGATGGAGCTGTGACAAATATCGGTTCGGTCGATTACGCTGTAGTACCAGCCGCAACGCATGTGAACTTAGTACAAGGAAATATACAAATGACAAATAGTGATACAGATTTCTTTTTAGATGATGGAACTGCTGGCACAGCTTCGTTTTTCGTTACATCTAAAAATAATGAAACGTTTTTAACGAGAGACGGTAGTTTTACATTGAATAGTGATCGTTATTTACAAACATCTTCAGGTGCTTTCGTAATGGGAGAGAATAATGAACGTATTCGTATTCCAGAAGGAGCAAAAGTAGCTGTACAAGCAGACGGTACGTTATATGATGCAGTAACACAAAATAATATTGCCCGCCTGCAAACAAAAACAGTAGGTGCAGAAGCGAATAATCGTCTCGTACAAAGAGAGAACAAAAGCTTTACACTAGCAGAAGAGAACATTGCTGATTTACCGAACGGAGCAGGAACAGTAAAAAATCATATGCTAGAAAATTCAAATGTAGATATGACGAAAGAGATGGCTGATCTTATGACAGATCAAAAAATGATTTCAGCGTCACAACGCGTTATGACTTCATTTGATAAAATTTATGAAAAAGAAGCAAATGAAATATTGAGATAAGAGACTTCCCTGAGTGGAAGTCTTTTTTTATTATTGCTTTTATTACAGTTACATCATAAAATGATAATGATTATCAATATCGTTTTATCTATTTTCATAAGAATGGAATCTCATAATGATAGCAACATTTGTTTAACGAAGTGAATTAAAAACAAGGGGATGGTGTGTATATGTCTACAAAAAATCAACTTTGCATTGGATTATGTTTAATTTCGAGAAAGAAAGAGGAAGAGTGTATATTTGATTCGGGAATTGATGAACAAGTAGAGTTAGCGAAACGAGCAGAAAAATCGAAGTTAGATTTTGTTTTTAAAGCAGATTATTTAGTGGCGCACCCAGATTTAATTGCTCGTAATAAGGGAAATGTCATTTTAGATCCGACGTTATTGTTTACTGCTATTGCTTATGCAACAGAAAAAATTGGAGTCGTTACGACTGCTTCAACGTCGTTTTATCCACCATATATATTAGCGAGGCAATTACAGTCTTTACACTGGATTAGCAACGGCCGAGTTGGTTGGAATATTGTTACATCCATTGACGGCGCTGAAAACTTTGGAGAGGAAGGAATGCCACCATCTGAGGAACGATACGCGAAAGCGGCAGAATGTACAGCGTTAGTAAGAAAACTTTGGGGAAGTCACCCTAATGAAGTTTTGAAAGTAGATAATCCTGATGTTATTAGAGAGATGGTAAAGCCCATTGAGCATAATGGCGAATATTTTGAGGTGAAAGGTCCACTTAATATTCCGCAGCACATTTCAGGAGAAATGCCATTATTCCAAGCTGGTGCTTCAGAGTCAGGCCGGAATTTCGCCGCTTCTGTTGCGGATGCAATTTTTGCTGCAACGCCAGATGTAGAGTCAGGAATGGAACTGCGTCAAGATTTAAGAAGAAGAGCGGAACAGCATGGCCGAAAGCAAGATGATATACGTGTATTACCTGGATTATATTTCTTTATCGGTGATACATATGAAGAAGCGTTAGACATGCATAGGCAAGCACATCAACATCTCACAAAAGAGAAGAGATACTCGTTACTCGAAATGGTTCTCGGGCTAGATGCGAGAGGGATTCCCCTAGATAGTAAGATTACGGAAGAGATGTTGCCAAGCCGTGATCAAACTGTTCGCAGTAAAACACACGCTGAATTATTACGGAGCTACATTATTAAAAATGAACCAACTGTTGAACAAATACTAGAACGACCAGAAGTTGTTGGCTCAGCTCATTGGGTTGCGGTTGGTACAGCGCAAGACGTTGCGAAACAAATTATGGATAGGTTTGAGGCCGGAGCGTTAGATGGATTTATCGCCATTCCAGGAGGACCTCCAAAGTCACTAGATCTATTCTTTAGTGAAGTTATTCCTCTATTCGTGAAAGCTGGTGTATTTAGGGAAGAGTATACAGGCTCTACTTTACGGGAGCATTTAGGGGGAAAGTCACCAAAAACTTTGCAGTTAAAATAACAGGAGTGTTATGTACAAAAAGCCTTTCATAAGAAGGCTTTTTATTTTTGGATTAAATTTCAGAATTATCAATTGACTTTACGGGTCTGTTTTTTTATATTAGTAGGTATACTAATAACTACTAATATAAATACATCGTTTTGAGATGAGAGTTATATAGAATGTGAGGGATTGCTGATGGATGAAATAATAAAGGAATTACAAAAGTTAGGTTTTTCCCAATATGAATGTAAAGCGTATATTGGACTATTAAAACATTCCCCAGTAACCGGGTATGAAGTGAGTAAGCAAACAGGGGTACCGCGTTCGATGATTTATGAAGTACTCGGTAAATTGATGGATAAAGGAGCGGTGCATATCGTTCCTACTGAACCAGTGAAATATGTACCAGTACCAGCTACGGAGTTAATGGATCGAATGCGAAAAGATTTTGAAAAGTCCTTTGAATTTTTAGACCGAAAATTAAATTGTTTAGAACAAGAGCGACAAATAGATGTAATTTCGCATATTCGCTCAAATAATCGTGTTGTAAAAGAAATATGCAATATAATTAATAGGGCGAAGGAAGAGCTATGGATTTCTGTTTGGGAAGATCAAGTGCATGAAATTGAGCCATATATTCGTCAAAAGGAAGAGGAAGGTGTACATATATTTTCAATCTTATTTGGCGCTCCAAATACAAAAATAGGCGCGACGTTTCACCATAATTATATGACGCCCCACGTTGTTGAAAAGAGAATGGGTGGTCATTTAACTGTTATTGCTCGTGATGGAGAGGAAGTATTAATTGCGAACTTCTCAAATGATAGCACTTCATGGGCCGTTACAACGTATGACCCAGCACTAGTTCTCGTTGCTACAGAGTATGTGCGGCACGATATTATGGTCGAAGAAATTACGAAGGAGTTTGGGGCTGATAAGTTAGATACGTTGTGGCGTGAAAATATAGATTTAGTTCATGTCGTAACAGGAAAACGAACGATGGAAAGAATGGAGGATGATACGGATGAGTAAAGCTCAGGCCCATGTAGCTTTGCAGAGCGATGATACATTTCAGCAAGGAGTAAAAGATTGTTTACCAACTGTATTTGGTTATTTGAGCATCGGTATAGCAGCTGGTGTAATTGCAAAAACAGCAGGTTTCTCCATCATTGAAATTGCATTTATGTCCACTTTAATTTATGCAGGTTCTGCCCAATTTATATTAGCTGGTATGTATGCAGCCGGTGCTCCTGCTTCAGCAATCATTTTCACCGTCTTTTTTGTTAATTTACGCCACCTTCTAATGAGTGCTGCCCTTGCACCATACTTTACGAAACTTCCGCTATTAAAAAACGTATTTATCGGTTCTCAAATTACAGATGAAACGTTCGGCGTGGCAGTACAGCATGCAGCGCAAAAAGGATATGTAGGCGACAGGTGGATGATGGGCTTAAATGTAACAGCATATTTAAATTGGATTCTTGCTACTATTATTGGCGGGCTGTTTGGTGAGTGGATACCAGATCCACATACGTACGGGATGGATTATGCATTACCAGCAATGTTTATCGGATTATTTGTCCTTCAGCTCATAAGTAGTAAACCGAAACTAGCAATTCATCTTACTGTTGCAATTGTAGCGATTATGATTGCATACGTTTCACACTTATTTATGCCAGATAGTATAGCGGTTATTATCGCAACATTACTAGCTGCGACGATTGGAGTTGTGATTGAAAAATGGAAATGAGATTAGACGTACTATTACTTTTACTAGTAGCTGGAGCTGTCACACTCGTGCCACGGATTTTACCTCTACTCGTATTTAGCAAACTACAAATTCCAGACTGGGGTTTAAAATGGTTAAATTACATACCAATTGCGATATTAGCAGCACTTTTAGCTCAAGTATTATTTATGCATGAGACGATGCAGTGGGATTACCTTATCGCAGCAATCCCAACATTTCTTGTAGCGATATATACTCGTAGTTTATTAGGAACAGTATTAACGGGAGTGATTGTGATTATTTTGTTACGTTTCTTTTTCTAAAAAGGATTACGCTCATATAATAGCGAAAGGTGTAATAACATGAAAGATATAGGGGTGGTGTTATGATACTTTTAACGATAGGAGCAATTTTGTTAACGTTGTTTATTTTATTTATTATCGGCTTCGTCACGTTTATGATGTTTGTTGATAAGGCGACACCTCAAATATATTATACACCTTGTGAATCAGTGACAGTGAAAGCTAAAGGTAAACATAGAAGGAAGAAAAGTTGATTGTCGGCTTTTCTTCCTTTTCTATTACATCCCCGAAAGCACTAATAACAATAACCCAAATAGAAAACTAATAAAAGAAAGAAAACCGATACATATTGAGAACACACGATTGTTTCTCCATTCGCGACAGAAAACGATACAACCTAAAATACAAAGAAAAAACCAAATGGGCAGGAATATGAATTCACTAACTTTCTCAGGAAGTAAACCATAAAAAGTTGTTACATATAAGATCCAATTTGTAAAAAATAAAATGCAGACGATAATAGATTGTAAGTGGGGGCGTTTGAAAAACTCCCCTTTTTTTACGGTTATAAAAATGATAGTTAGCGCTAATATAAATGCAATGAATATGAAAAAAAGTAAGAGTAATGTAAGTGTCATTTAGATCTCCGTTATAAGCTTGTTTTTTACAAGAAATGAATCTATTACATTGTATGCCTGCTTTGTAGAGTGCTCGTTATATTTTTCGGAGTACGGATTTAGAAATCCATGTTCACCGTGTAGTTGTTTTATTTCTAATAAAGGATTCTTTTGTCGCTGCAATGTTTGGATTAAAGAGGATACTGAAAAACTAGATTCTTTTTCAGGGAATATAAGTAATGTAGCGCATGTAGGTTTTATGTGAACATAGTCGCGTATACGAGAACCGTAACATCCGATAATAAAATCTATTTTCGGATTGTTACTACATAGCCATGAGATGGTAGCTCCAACGCTAAAGCCGATAAGTCCAATATGTGTATAATTACTTGAAAGAGTATTGATGAATTCTTCAATTTGGTATTTCCCATCATCAAATCCAACATGATTTACAAAATGTTCATATGCTTTTTCTTCATCACTATAATGAAATGCGTGTTGTGATTGTAGAAGATTAGGACAGAATACATCTATTTGAGATGAAGTGAAGTGGTGGGTAACGTGATGCATATGGTCGTTCACACCATATATTTCATGAACAGCAACGAGAGCTAATTTTTTCTTCATAGTTATAAAGTACCTCTATGAAACTTAAATTCTTTTTCAACAAGGCAGATACGCAGGTGGAAGTTTTCATACCATTGCTCAAGACCTCTTTTTTTCGCTTCTTTATGTAAGGCGTTCTGTTTCCAATTTTCAATTGCCGCAAGAGATTCCCAATAAGAAATTGTGATTCCAAGTCCTGAATGATCTCGCGCACTTTCTACACCTAGAAATCCAGGTTGCTGCTTTGCAAGTTCCTCCATTTTGTCGGCAACGTTACTATAATCTGTTGTATTATTTGATAAATTAGAAGTGAATATAACTGCATAATAAGACTTGTTTTTTTCTAAATTAGATGCCATTATTTTTCCCCCTTAATGTATAGTGTGAATGATTAATCCATAGTATGTATTTTAGCAGGTCACAAAAAGAAAAGAAGTAGAAAATTCTTATTTTTTTAGCTCCTGTAAAAGAGAAGATACAAGAAATTTATAATAAGCAATCTAAAGGAAGAAAAATGCCACTTCAAAATCGAAGTGGCATTTTTTATATTTCCTCTAAGCTATTAACTGGAACAGTTAATTCGCGTCCTGGATTTTTTACTTCATATATGCGGGCGGTTTCGTTGTTTTCATCGACGTGTTGAATTGTAACAGGCATGCCTTGAAAACTGACATTCGCTTGTTCTGATGACACAGAAAGCTCTTTTGCACGTTGAATATTCATTTATATTCCTCCCATCATTATTATCTTTGCTGAAAAAGAGGAATAATATACCATTTTGAGACATTTTTAAAGTTTTTGTATTATTTGTAATGTTTCTTTAATAAATGAAGAGAAGATAGAATCAGGATACGATTGTATTATTGCATTTGCTTTTGTTGCTTCTTCAAGAGCTCTTTTTTTATCATTCAGTTTGACGTAACAAAGTGCACGATATGCACCTGCTGTTGTAAGCCACGCTTGATCAAGTGGATGGTTCATATAATCCGGTATAATACCACGTTGCAATGCTTGTAAAGCTTCCTCGTAACGTTTTAATCCGTATAAAGCTTTTCCTGTTTCAAGATAATACAATCCATCGTCTTGAAAAATTGGTTCATCTTTTAGTTTTTCTCGAAATTGTTCTAGATGTTCTAATGCAATTGTATATTCATTAGTAATTGTGTTGTAGTAGTAAGCTTTTAAAATATCAATAATCGCAATGGATAGAGTATCTTCTGTAAAAATGGCAAATTGCTCGGATTTTTTTATGTAATATAAATATTGCTCTTTATCAGCTGTAATGACTTTTTGGTAAGATAAAATACGGTAAAATTCATCTGTTTTAAAATACACTTGATGCTTTTTTGAAAACGCGAGTGCTTCTAATATCGTTTTTTCACATTTTTCATAATCGCCACATGCTAGTAAGATGATGGCTTCATATAAACATAACTCGATATGTATAATGAGATCCATTTCTAAATGTTTCTCTTCATAATCATTTCTAATACTAGCTATAAGTTGTAAACATTCAGCATATTCTTTACGTGTGAATATCGCAAAAGATAATTTTAATTTTGTTTCCGTACTGTCACGGTATAACTTATATTTTTCAAAAATAGAAACAGCTTTTTCTACGTAAGATTCAATGTTGTAATCTTTCATAATCGCCGCAGCGGTTACAAATTGTTTATATAAACGAGCCGTATTTATAGTAGAAGGTAGCTCTTTTTGAACAATCGGTAGTAGAGTTTCATATACTTCATCACATTTATTTTCCTTTATGAGTTGCTCCATTTTTGTAATGAGTTCTACAATTTCATCATCGTCTTCCTCTAATAAAAAGCTCGTTTCACATTCAAGTTTTTCAGCAATATATTGTAATGTTTTCATGGAAGGTGTAGCTTTTCCATTTTCAATTTGACTAAGCATACTTTTTGTCAGTTCCGAACCTGCCAGCTCTGTTTGTGTAAGTTTTTTTTCTTTTCGTAATGCCTTAATTTTTTCGCCGAGAGTTGCCATATTATTGCTCCTTTATCATTAAAAAGTTAAATTGTATTTAACTTTTTGTTGTAAAAATTGGAAAGTTGATTATATAATAAGTTTAACACAATTTAACTTTTAAGGGGAGAGAGTCATTATGGGAGATATAAGTATAGGACAACATGATGCAAGAATGAAAGTTGCAACGAGAAATATTATTTTAATGATGATTGGAAAAATGACGTCCTTGTTAGGGGCGGGTATTTATACGTTTGCCATGGGATTATACGTATTAAAGACAACTGGTTCAGGGATGGGGTTTGCTATTACGCTTGTTTGTGGATCACTTCCAAGGATGATTTGTGGTCCGATTGCGGGTGCTGTAGCTGATCGTGTGAATCGAAAATGGCTTGTCATTGGCACTGATTTATTAAGTAGTTTAACGATGCTTATTATGTTTATTCTTGCTACTATATTTGGACCGTCACTTCTTTTTATCTATATTTCAGCGGCATTATTATCAATTTGTGCAAGTTTTTATTCTGTTGCATTAACTTCGTCTATTCCTAATTTAGTAGATGCGGGGCGTATTCAAAAAGCGAGTGCTTTAAATCAAACGGCAGCTTCTTTATCAAATATTTTAGGGCCGATTATTGGTGGAGTTGTATTTGGCTTCTTTTCCATTAAGTCGTTCTTTTTGTTAAATAGTATTACGTTCTTTTTAGCGGTTATTTTGCAATTATTTATTGTATTTGATTTATATAAAAAAGAAGTGGCTGAGAGTAAAGAGCGTTTCTTGACGAGTATAAAAGAAGGTTTTTTATATGTAAAACGCCAGCATGAAATATATGGTTTAATGAAAATAGCATTGTGGGTAAACTTTTTTGCGTGTGGGCTAACCGTTGCACTTCCATACATTATCGTCCATACATTGCATCTATCTTCAAAGCAACTCGGTACTGTAGAGGGAATGTTAGCAGTCGGGATGCTAATGGGTGCGATTGCTTTATCGGTGCGTAAAGAAGTGAATAATCCGTTTCGTTCTATTTATACTGGGCTGTTTTTGTTTGCGGGTTTAAGTTTATGTACAGTCTTCCCATTGGTAGTTACCATTTCAAAAGGGGCAAGTTTTATTTACTATATTGCTTTTATGATGTTAACGGGTATAGCAATTATGATTGTAAATATTCCGATGCAAGTACATATGCAAAAAACGACAGATCCGAGCTACTTAGGGCGTGTGTTTGGCCTACTTGAAACAATTGCTACTGCAATCGCACCACTCGGTATGATTGTATATGGATTATTATTAGATATGTTGCCAACTAGCATTGTTATGATGACGATAGGCGGAGGTTTATTGTTAGTTGTATTAGTTGGAGTAAAGCAACATATGGCGAAAAAACAAGTAGATGTATCAGCTTAAAAATAAGAAAATAATAAAAATTTGACTTATCATTATAAAAATGACCAAATTAGTATTTTAGTTTTTGAAACTCTTTTTCATGTATGTTACAGTATAGTGAGCAGGCAAAGAAAAGGAGAAAACATCATGAAAAAATTAAGTTTTGTTATGCTTTTTCTATTAGTCGTAATGGCTGGATGCAGTAATTATGACACGTATATTGAAACAGGTATGCAATCATTGAAAAATGAAAAATATAGTGATGCGATTATGTGGTTTGAAAAAGCGGAAAAAGAGAAAACAGGAAATGAAGCGAAAGCATATAAAGAAGTCGCTCAGTTATTGGATCGTGGTGCGACAGCATTAAAAGATGGTAAGTATTTAGAAACGAAAGATATTGCAAATGAAGTGCTACAAAAGAAAAAAGACGATGCACTTGAAAAAGCTGTAACATCAAATGCAGAGGATATGCTTCAAAAAGCAAAAGATGTGGAAAAGAAAGTAAATGAAAGAGTGGCAAAACGGAGAAAAGTAGAAGAAGAAGGAATCGATAAACTCATTAAAGCTGTCGACAGTATAGATGATGTAAAAGAAAAAGAGAAGAAAGTTTCAGAAGCATTAGATAAGGCTGAAGAGGCACAAGAAAAAATTGAAGCAAAGAAAAATAAATAGAGTAATAGTTTAAAAGGCTGTCGTGTATAACGACGGCCTTTTAATTTTTTGCTGCATAAGAAGTGATGCTATGTAGTAAAAAAGAAATAATTTTAGAATTCCACCTGTCCTCATGATGAATCGTATAAATGTTACGTTGAAATTCAAATCCAGGGATGGGCATGTAGCATAGTTCATTTCGGTGTACTTCTTGTTCAATAGCGAGTTTAGAAATAAAAGCAACTCCATTACCATATTTTAAAATTTGTTTCATCGTTTCTAATGAATCTAATTCAATTTCAGATTGGAACGTAATGTTATGTTCTAACATCCATTGCGTAAGTAAATCTCTCGTTGTAGATGGGTTACGATGCAATAGTATACGTTCTTTTTCAATATCTTGTAATGATACATTTTCTTTTTTTGAGAAATGATGTTCTTTGGAGAAAGCAAGAACAAGTGTATCAGGTATTATTTTTGTTTCTTTTAAAATTGATTCATCAAACGGTGCCGCAGAAATTACCCCGAGATCAATTTCATGATTTTGTAGCATTACTCGAATTTCAGGAGCTGTTTTTACCATAATTGTTATTTTTATATTTGGGAATTCGTATTGAAATTGGTGAATAATTTCTGGTAAAAGATAAGTCGCTGGTACATAACTAGCGCCAATTGTTATAGCACCTTTATGAAAATCTTTAAACTCTTGTGTGACCCGCCTAGCTTCTTTCATAAGTGCATCTATTTTACAAGCATAATGATGCAGTGCCTCACCAGCCTCTGTTAAGAAATATCTTCCAGAACGTAATTCAAATAAAGGCACACCGAGTTCCTCTTCTAAGCTTTTTATATGGAATGTAATAGTAGGTTGTTTAACACCAAGTTTTTCTGCAACAAGTGTAAGTTTTTTATATTTCTTAATAAGCACTACAATTTCTAATTTTAAGAGATTCATGGCAAGGTGCTCCTTTTTCTTCTAACTATAGAAAAAATCTATAGAAATAAATAGTTTATTAGAAGTTTTTTAATTTAATCTTTACAGTACATTAACATTCAGTATAAATCTTCCAGATAGAATGAAAGCAGGTTAAGAGTGAGGGGAAAGAGGTGAAACGATGGATATTAAAATTTATGGATTAGAAAAGAAGTTTGGAAAAACACAGGCGTTAAAACCGTTACAAATTGTCATGAAACAAGGTGAATTCACTACACTTTTAGGGCCTTCGGGATGCGGAAAAACGACTTTACTTAGAATGATTGCAGGACTTGAAGAGCCAGATAAAGGTGAAATATATTTTGGAGATAAGTGCATGTATTCTGGTGCGAAAAAAATAAAAACATCTCCTCATGAACGTAATATCGGTATGGTATTTCAAGATTTTGCTTTATGGCCGCATATGACAGTATTTGAAAATGTTGCATTTGGTTTAAGGGCTACAAAGCAAACGAATCAATTACGGGAAAAAGTAGAAGATGCAATAAAGCGAGTTCGCCTGCAAGGGATGGAGAAAAGGTATCCGCATGAACTCTCTGGTGGACAGCAGCAACGTGTCGCATTTGCTAGAGCGATTGTAACAAAACCGCATTTTATTTTGTTTGATGAACCGCTGAGTGCACTCGATGCAATTTTGCGAGAAGAAATGCGATTAGAGCTTATGGATATCGTTCATTCGATCGGTTTAACGGCCTTGTATGTCACGCACGATCAAACAGAAGCAATGTCAATGTCAGATCAAATTATTGTCATGAAACAAGGAGAAGTATTACAAAAAGGAACACCAGAAGACATCTATGTGAAGCCATCTCATGAATTTGTTGCAAAATTTGTTGGTAAGGCAAATTGGCTTGTAGAGGGTAAACAAATGATTCGTCCAGAGCATGTGAGCTGGACGAAAAATGAAGTGTGCGAAATGTATACAGGTGAAATTCAGCACGTTACATATGTAGGAGAACGGTATGAAATGAAAGTAAACATGGGTGCACTTGGAATATGGACAGCTTATCACAATAGTAAATTAAGCATCGGTAAACCAGTATCGTTATATGTGCCCAAAAAATGTATTCATCATATAGGGGGAGAATCGTATGAAGAAATTCAGTTCGCTTAAGTCTTTATTTGTATGTACGTTATTATTTTCTGCTGTAGTAACAGGGTGTAGTTCAAAGACAGGTAGTGCAGATGCCAAAAATAAAAATGCGAATGAAAAGAAAATTGTTGTATATAGTGCGGGGCCAAAAGGATTAGCAGAAAAAATACAAAAGGACTTTGAAAAGAAAACAGGTATAAAAGTAGAAATGTTTCAAGGAACAACAGGTAAGATTTTAGCGAGAATGGAAGCTGAAAAGAAAAATCCAGTCGTTGACGTAGTCGTACTTGCATCTTTACCAGCGATGGAAGGATTAAAAAAGGATGGGCAAACGTTAGCTTATAAAGAAGCGAAACAAGCTGATAAGCTTCGTTCTGAATGGTCAGATGATAAAGGACATTATTTTGGATATAGTGCTTCAGCATTAGGAATTGTGTATAACACAAAAAATGTGAAGACAGCGCCTGAAGATTGGAGCGATATAACAAAAGGGGAATGGAAAGGAAAAGTGAATCTTCCGGATCCAGCACTATCAGGTTCAGCATTAGACTTTGTGACAGGATATGTGAAAAAGAATGGAAAAGATGGATGGAATTTATTTGAACAGCTTAAGAAAAATGAAGTTACAGTTGCGGGGGCAAATCAAGAAGCGTTAGATCCAGTTGTAACCGGTGCAAAAGATATGGTCATTGCTGGTGTTGATTATATGACGTACAGTGCAAAAGCAAAGGGCGAACCGGTTGATATTGTCTATCCAAAAAGCGGAACAGTTATTAGCCCACGTGCAGCAGGTATTATGAAGGATAGTAAAAATGTAGAGGGTGCAAAAGAGTTTATTGATTATTTATTATCAGATGATGTGCAAAAACAAGTTTCTAAAGCGTATTTATTACCAGGCAGAACAGATATAAAAGCTGAAAATAGACCAAATGTAGAAGAGATTCCGGTATTAAATATTGATTGGAAAACAGTTGAGAAAGAACAAGATGAAATAGGAAAACAATTTAAGAAAGTATTTCAATAAGATGGTGATTACATGGTAAATCGATTCATATCAGTAAGACAAGTTGGAATGACGGTAGCGTTATTACTTGTGGCGATGTTAATCGTCATTCCGCTTTTTCTCATTTTATTTTCTAGTGTATATGAAAATAGTAGTTGGAATTTTTTAAAGCCTTTTGAAGTGATGCAGAGTGGTGGATTAGCCGGGATTTTTCTAAACTCGATGCTTCTAGGTGTACTCGTAGTAATAGAAGCAACCGTATTTGCATTTCCATTGGCGTTTATTATGAGCAAAACAGATGTTGGAAAGTATAGTAAATTGGATATTATTTTTATGATTCCATTTATGACTCCGCCGTATATTGGATCGATGGGCTGGATTTTGTTCATGCAACCGAACGGATATTTCGAACAGTTTTTCCCGATGCTAAAGACGATTTCATCTTCGTTTTTTAGTTTAGGAGGTATGGTTTTAATTATGAGTCTGCATTTATTCCCATTTCTTTACTTTATGTTGAAAAACACGTTACTTCAAATTGGAAGTAGTAAAGAAGAGGCTGCAGCGGTTCATGGTGGGAGCTTTTTCTATCGTTTACGAAAAATAATATTACCATTATTAGTATCAAGTTATGTAATGGGTGCTTTACTTATTTTCGTAAAGACGATTGCTGAATTTGGAACACCGGCTACATTCGGACGAAGAATAGGATTTCATGTGTTAACATCAGAGATTCATAAATTTATTTCGAGTTGGCCGATTGATTTTAGTAGTGCAACAGCATTATCTTCTTTATTACTTAGTGCGTGTATGCTCATTTGGTATATGCAAAATGTATTGAATCGAAAGTATTCATATGCAATGGTTAGTGGAAAAGGTGTGAAGTCTAAAAGGTATACTTTGTCTATATTTACACGCATTGTAGCATGGGGCTATGTAATTGGTTTATTAATCGTATCAATTGGAATCCCGTATTTTTCTATACTGATTGCTTCATTATCAAAATTAAGAGGCGGTGGCTTACATATAAACAACTTTACAACGAGCCATTATGAAGCATTGTTTACAATTGGATCTCCAGGATTAGAGGCTTTATGGAACAGTTTTCTTTTTTCACTTATAACAGCGATTATTGCTGCTACTATTGGAGTGTTTTTGGCGCTTATGATTCGAAAGGGGAAAAACTCTTCTGAAAAATGGCTTGATATGTGCGGTATGTTACCGAATATGGTACCAGGAATCGTGATGGTTGTAGGGCTTATTTTATTTTGGAATTCACCCTTTATGCCCATGTCAATTTACAATACGCCAGTCATGGTTATCGTAACGTACGTTGTTCTTTTTTTACCTTATACGGTGCAATATGTAAAAGCATCGCTCGTGCAAATTGATGATTCTCTAGTACAGGCAGGAAGTATTTTTTCTGGAAATTATATTTATATTTTTAGAAAAATAATATTACCTCTTATTATCCCGGGAATTCTTGCTGGGTGGGCGATGACATTTACAATCTCGATAAGAGAGTTAGTAGCATCCCTTCTCGTACTGCCTCCATCAGTAGAAACGTCAGCAACATTTATTTTTGCTCAATTTGAACAAGGAGAAGTATCTATTGGCATGGCAATGGCTGTCGTTTCAGTTGGACTTACAACAATATGTTTATTACTTCTGCAACATATGGAGCAAAAACGAAAAGGGGTCGCATGATGAGGATAGAAGTATGGGGAGGAGCGGGAGAATACGGTCGCTCCTGCTACTTCGTAAAAAATAAAGAGACGAAAATAGTATTTGATTGTGGTATTAATCGATCATATGAGGATAGTTATCCAAAAATAGATAGGGAAGTTGTACCGTTTTTAGATGCAGTATTTTTATCACATATTCATGAAGATCATACGATGGGCTTACCTTTATTAGCGAAGTATGGATATAAGAAAAAAATTTGGACGACTCGTTATACGAAGGAGCAACTTCCCGCTTATTACGAAAAATGGAGAAATTACAATTCGACGCAAGGATGGAATGTACCTTATAACGACCAAAATGTTAAAGGTTTAAATTATGTTTGTATTGATGAGATTAGTAATCCGAATGAATGGATACAGATTACTCCTACATTACGATTTCAATGGGGGTATAGTGGGCATGTATTGGGGGCTGTTTGGTTTTTAGTGGACATGAGTCATACATATGTATTTTATTCTGGCGATTATTCAGCAGAGTCTAACATACTACGAGCTAATTTACCTGAGAAGTTGCGTGGCGATATAAAAGTCGCAATCGTAGATGCCGCTTATCATACTGATGATGTTTCGCAACATGAACGAATAAATGAACTGTGTACAGAAATTGAACGAGTTGCGCAAAAGAAAGGAATAGCATTATTGCCATTGCCACCGCTTGGTAGGGCGCAAGATATCGTATTGTATTTATATGAAAAATATAAAGAACTTCCCATTATAGTAGATCAAGAAATTTTGGATGGATTCCAAGAGATGTTCGTATATAAAGATTGGATCAAAAATAATGAAGAACTTGAAGGGCTTATGGAGAGTTTAAAAAGAAACATAATCGTTATGGATCATGACTTTGGTACGCAAAATAGTTATGGAATAGTTATAATGAGTGATGCGAATATGCAAACGAAACGAGCGCAGTTATATTATGAACAACTGCGATATGAAGAACGACATTCCATTATATTTACTGGACATATTGCTAAAGGGAGTTTTGCAGACAAAGTTTTGAAAGAACGTGCAGGTAAAGAATGTAGGGTGAAGCGAGTTCCATATAAAGTTCATCAAAGTATAAGAGATGTGAAAGAGATGTTAAATACATTATTACCAGAACATACGGTGTTAGTACACGCTTTGAAAGAGGATACGGATCGATTACAGAAAAAGCTTAGCATAGCAGGATATGAAAATGTGTATTCACTAACTATGGAACGTATAGAAGTCATTTAAAATGTAAAGGGGATAGGTATATGAAAAAAGTATTTGTATTCGTAAGCATTTTCTTTTGTTGTTTCCTTTATAACGTTAAGGAAGGGTTTGCTGCCAGTCCGATGACACCTAGTTTTGAAGTGAAATTATTATTAAAACCAGAACAAGTATTAGGTTATAACAAAGAGATAAATCAAGAGGTACTAGAATATTTCAAGGCTGGTACAAATTATGAAAGAATACAAGTGCAATTTTTAGATACGGCAAATAAAAATTTAAGTAATGAAGGTTGGTTTGCGAGAATTCGAAAGAAAGAATTTAGTAAAGATTTTGAGCTAACATATAAAAAAAGATATCCCATTCAAAATGGTGTAATTCAAGATGCACTAGAAGTGGCTAAAAAGGATGGATTTGATAGTAAAACTGATAACTATGAGGCAGAAATAGATTGGGGATTTGAGAAGAAAACGTTAAGTATTTCAAATAAGAAAAGCTACAGTGCTAAAGGATATGGAGTACTTGATTTACCAAAAGAACGAGCTGCTCAAAACATGTTAATAGAAAAGTTGCCAGGGAAAATGAACAAATGGTTGTATACGAATTGGGGAGAAGAAATGCTCAAAAATTCTCGTATTTACGGTCCTGTATTAATGAAACGGTATACAGGGGAGTTTGAAAATATAAAAACGAATATTGAAGTTTGGCCACTAAGTAATACAGGGAAAATAGAAGATGATTTCGTAATAGAAGTATCGTTTAAAACAAATGAGGAAAGTATTGCAACAAAACAAAGAGAATTATTAATGAAGAGTTTAGAACAAAAAGGATGGCTGTTACCGAAAGATAGTTTGAAGACAGAGCTTATTTTTCAGTGAATAGTAAAAAGGAATCCATATTCCATGGATTCCTTTTTCTAATATATGAGTATTAAGCTAAATCAGCTGACACGAACATATCATTATTTTGAAGGTTTTTAGAGCGTAAACTATAAGCAACTACCTTCTTTTTATGTTGCTTTACAACATCAACATGCTCTTCATGACTATAAATAAAAAAGATAAAATCTTTTTTACCACGTTTTGCATTGATAATTAAAGGCGTGCCCTCATTGTGTGGTGGTGCGTAATAGCGATCTAAAAATAAACCTTCGTTAAAATCATGAATAATTTTGTATTTTTGTTCGCCTTCTAAGTTATTTCCATTGATTGTAACAGTCGCATTCTCTTCTTCAAGTTGCGGATGTGTTTCGTACTTGCTAATAATGGATTCAATAACAGTGTTAGGAAGGCTCGAAACGATAATTTTAAATGCTCCAAATACAACTAACATAACAATAAACCAAGTCGTCATAGTATATCATCCCCTTTTTCCTATTAAATAATATAACTCATATGGTAATAGTACATATGGTGAAGTTTTGTATAATTTGTGAAAAATATGCCATTTTTACGAATGAAATATTAGAAAAATCAATTTTGTTACAAAAAGTTGAAATCGAAGTATTTTAAGAGAAAAAGGTTTATAATAAAAATATAACTAATAACCACATTACTAATTATAAGGAAGTGTAACTATGAGTACTGTAACAATCGTGTATGGTATTATTCTTTCCACAATTATCATTTTATTTTTCGTTGGGGTTTCACGTTATATTCATAAATGGAAAGAAGGCGTTGCGAAATTAAATCACATTGAAGAAGAACTTAGTGATTTAATGTTACATCATGGTAAGTAAAAAATTTATTTTTTAACTAAATAATGTGAAGAATATCACAAAACATGCTCTCCTTATGAAGGCATGTTTTTTTGTTATGTGAATGATAGGCACATTCATACATTTTTTCCATACGATACAGTGTGAAACTAGAAATGTTCGGAGTGGAAAAGAGGGATAAAATGAGTAGTTCAGGTTATGTTCCAGATAATAAAAATTTAAAGAAAAGTTCAGGAACTCCAAACCTTTTCTTTGATTCGAGAAAAAACATCTTTTTTAAAAGAGATGAGAAAAACGTTGCCTATGAAGTTACGTCAACGCAGTTACCAGCAATGATCGGTGGAGCGTTTGTCGATTTATTTATGACAAAAGGGCACATGCGGGAACCACATTGGCATCCGAATGCGTGGGAATTAGATGTTGTAGTATCAGGAGAAGCAGTTACATCCATTTTAAATCCGGAAACGAATCAATTGCAAAATTATCATGTAAAAGCGGGGCAAACTGTCTTTATTCCAATGGGATGGTGGCATTGGATTACAGCGATAACAGAAGAAGTACAATTACATTTGTTCTTCAATAACGATCAGTTTGAAACAGCAGAAGGATCAGACATACTTAGATTAACTCCGCCAGAAGTATTTCAAGCTGCATACGGTGTAAGTGCAGAAAAATTAGGAAAGGACCTTTCGCCAATTAAGGAGTCAGTTGTAATTGGTCCTCCTAACTCAAATCGACTAAATAGCATTAAAGAAAGTCACGACTCAAATATAATCGTTACGTTAAATGGACACATAACATCATGTGAAATAGAGTAACTCTTTCTATTTTAGGAAGAGTTACTCTGTTTTGTTTAATTTTGTAATTCAATTCGTTATAATTATTATATAGAAGGGAATTTCTAGAGGGGGCATATTGTGAACATATTAAAGATTATAGGAATTGTTGCAGGAGTCATTATAGTAGCCGTTATAGCTTTCTTTGTTATTATGAAGTACTATTTGTCAAAAGAAGATCCTGATTACGTATTAAAGTACATAAAAGAACATAAAGATGATAAAACATGTTCATTACTAATTAGAAAAAATGGGGAAGTATTAACATCTATAAATGAAAATGTAAAATTGCCATTAGCGAGTACGGCAAAAATCGTCATAGCAGTTGAATTTGCTAAGCAAGTGTCAGAAGGAAAGATAAGCCGTGATGAACAAATTTCACTGCAGGAGATAGAAAAATATTACGTTAATAATACTGATGGTGGAGCGCATCCTGACTGGTTAGAAGATGCCAAAGCGAGAGAATTAGTGAAAAATGGACAGATCGCTTTAGAAGAAGTTGCAAAAGGGTAACTAACTGTTACGATTTATTTAACCAATTATAACGAAAGTTAATTAAATATATCAGTAAGCCCTGCTAGTCAAGTGATTGGCTAGTAGTGAGGGTTAACTGCGGGCAATCCCTAAAGCTGATTGAACTACAGCGTGGCTAGAAATGGTGAGCGTGAATGTCGCGAAAGCAGAAAAAATCAATCAGATGGTGCAAGGTTAAATCCTAAACACTAGAACAATGGGTCTTCCGCCTCGAATCATCTAAGTCAAAATGGATAAGATGAACGTTCAACGACTATCTCGTATAACTGACGAGAGTACATCACAAGCCTATGGTGGTGGAAAAATCCTCTATCTTTAAGTAGATAAACATATAGTCTGCGCTCATGTGAAAACATGAGAAGTTCATAAGAGAACTGGCTAAGGAATTGCGCCCTTAGTTGAACAAGATAAATTTTATTGAATCTATCAAACTTCATCGAAAACATCGAACGTACGTGCTATTTTTTCAATGAGGTGAGAATAATAATGAAATTTTCACGAGTTAGTCAAGTATCAGAATTAACAGGTTTGCATCCGAGTAGTCTAAGGAGAATGCTGGTGGAACACGCTACTATTCAGAAGAACAAATCTTTCATTAAAGGAGTTAAATTCTGATGATATTGGCGAAGAAAGTCAGACTAATTCCAACGCCTGAACAAGAAAAAGTGCTTAGAAACCATGCTGGTGCTGCAAGATTTGCTTATAACTATTGTAAAAGAATGAGTGATAGATACTATAAGCTATTTGGAAAATCTGTTTCACAGTTAGCTTTACAGAAACGATTTACAAAGATCAAGAAGCGAAAGCGATATGAGTGGTTAAATGACATCAATGCACAAGTTCCCAAACAGGCTTCAAAGGATTTTGATACGGCGAGGAAACATTCGTTCAAAAAGTACAAAAATGGTTATCACACTTCTTATAAATCCAAAAAAGATTTAATTCAAGGATTTTATGCCAATTATGAAAGACTGATTATAGGAAAGAAAGTAGTTCATATTCAGTCTATTGGAGAAGTGAAAACAAGCCAACAACTACCAAGAAACAAAAAACCATCCAATCCAAGAGTTACATTTGACGGTCGTCACTGGTGGATTAGTGTAGGGTTCCAAGAAGATTTTGAATCCCAAGAACTAACCAATGAGTCGGTTGGTGTGGATGTTGGTTTAAAAGAGCTGTTTGTAGCTTCTAATGGTACGAAAGAACGAAATATAAACAAAGATGCGAAGGTTAAAAAGCTTTTGAAAAGGAAAAAGTCAGCACAAAGAGATATGTCTAGGAGATTTAAAAAAGGTGTAAAAATTCAATCTGCCGGATATGAAAAAGCTAAAACTGAGCACCTGCGGTTATCTAGGAAAATTACGAATATCCGAAATAACCATATCCATCAAGCAACAGCTAAATTGGTGAAAACCAAACCAATGAGGATTGTTGTGGAAGACTTACCTATCTCAAACCTGTTAAAAAACAAAAAACTATCGAAAGCATTTTCATTTCAAAAATTAAACTTCTTCTTTCAATGTTTGTCATACAAGTGCGAGAAGTATGGCATTGAGTATGTAAAAGCTGATAAATGGTTCGCCTCAAGCAAGATTTGTTCATGTTGCGGAGTAAAATACGACCATTCAGTTCAACCAGAAGGACAGTGGAGTTTAAAAATACGTGAGTGGTGTTGTGTTGGATGCAATAGCCATCACGATAGGGATGTAAATGCTTCGATAAATTTATCAAGATGGGTAAAATAAATGCTTGATAATAGGAGGTAACGATACTGCCTCGTGTGGAGTGTTATACCCCTCGTCCCTTCGGGGTTGCGAGAACACGATGAAGCACTAACTTGTGTGAATTTGATTGAATTGTATAGATTTAGTTAAGTTTATCGTATCGGATGATTCATTATAGTTCTAATGCAAATACAACATATTTGTTAGATAAGCTTGGAATAGAAAGGGTAAATGAAAGTATAAAAGAATTAGAGCTTACTAGTCATGACAAATTCTCTTCGTATACTGCTGCACTATATATGAGAGGGTATGTAGAAAAAGAGCTTCATGAGCCAGAAAATCAATCATTAGAAATGATACGTAACATGTCAAAGGATGAGTATAATAAACATGTATTACAAATTCATGAATGGATGAAAGATGAAGAAGAATGGAAAAAACGGGATATTCCATTAAAGGTAGATATGGAATTTCAGCGAATTTGGTCAGATCGATTAGTGAGTGCCAACGCTAAAGATTATATGAGTATAATGAAAAAGATAAATAGTAGAAATTATTTTCCAAAATCAATGCAAGAAGAAATTGAGAATATTTTCAAAGGAACAGTTAATAATAGTAAGTTAGAATTTGCTGGTCAAAAAGGTGGCTCTACCGCATTCGTATTGACAAAAAGTTTGTATACTACAGATAAGAAGGGGAATAAGGTAGAAGTTGTAATTATGTTTAACGATATAGAAGATCAAGTTGCATACCAAAAGCTGAGAAATAATATAGATTATTTTATTCAAGATGCTATAACAGATGAAGAGTTTAGAAAGAAATTATAACGAAATAATTTTATTATGTAAACAAGGGCGCTTTTTAGAAAGCGTCCTTTTTCTTTTTATAATACAGGATTTCTTATTTGCTTCATTGAATATAGATTGAAAATAAGAAGGGAAGTTGAAAAATGACCACAATATATTTCGTTCGCCATGCCCACTCTACATATACAAAAGAAGAACGGGAAAGGCCTTTATCTGAAAAAGGTTTGTTAGATACGCAGCATGTAACACGCTTATTAAAAGATAAACATATTGATGTTGTGATTTCTAGTCCGTACAAAAGGGCAATGCAAACTGTGCAAGGAATTGCGAATACATATAATTTATCAATACAACTGGAAGAAGATTTACGGGAAAGGCTATTAAGTAAAGAACCAGTACAGGATTTTAATGATGCTCTTCAGAAGGTATGGGAAGACTGGACTTTTGCATACGAAGGCGGAGAATCAAATGATGTAGCGCAAAGACGTGCTGTAATATGTATGCAAAGTATATTAAAAAAATATAAAGGTAAGAATATTGTAATAGGTACTCATGGGAATATTATGGTATTACTAATGAATTATTTTGATTCGAAATATGATTTTCAGTTTTGGAAAACCCTTCATATGCCTGACGTGTATAAATTAACTTTTGATAATAATTGTTTCAGTTCTGCTGAAAGAATACAGTCTACAGATTATCAGATAAATAATTTGTAAAAGTTTATCAAAAAAAGAGGAAAGGGAGAAGTTATTGTAGAAGTATGACTTTGTAACATAAAAAATATGTGTTAAAGGAGGCTGTTTACATGTTTGAGAAAGAGAAAGAAGGGCTTATTGAAGTTCAGAACGTATTTGAAATTGTACCAGCAGATGGAGCAATTATTGGTATGGCAACGGAAGAAGAAATGGAAATTGCTGCTGAACTAGAGCTGCAGTACTATGCCCATTCTCGTTTGCTAGAAGCAAATATTCAGTTAGACGGTTCCTCCTACAAAGAGTTACTTCAGGAGTTCCAGGAGTACGAAAGAAAATCAATGAGCTTTTGGCGATCAATACATAAGCGTTTAGCTGTGCCATGGGCATGGGTATTACGTATTGACGTTGCGAATGGCCCTATATATGTAAGTAATGGGAATTCGTATTACGAAGAAATCGATGATGAAGAAGATTATGAATAGATAAGTAAGGAAGCAGCTTTAGTTGCTTCCTTTTTTTATTTATACAGATTGAACAGCTTCAATAATAATATCTGGTCGATCATTTTCAATTCCGTGACAAGCATGTTCGGCAAGTATATATTGGCTATTTATTGAGAGTTGTAATTGTTCATGAATCAGTTCTTGCCACATTGATTCAAGTTGTGTCGCTTCCTCTTTTGGCATGCCATCCTCAGTCAACTGAGTAATAGAATATTGAGGGTCCCTACCAATAACGATTAAAGGTGTTTCTAATGTTTTATATAACTCTTTTATTAAGCGAGCACAATTTTTCCACGCACATAGTTCAGAAGCTGTCGCTTTATATAATAGAGGAGAGGTAGAAAATTCAATGTACTGTCTTGATTGATCAACGAGTATAGGTTTTAGTTCATTATAAAGCATATCTATATCCATTTTGGAGTATGTAATATATTTTTGAAGCCACATATCATCCGAATCCGTTTGATCAGAAATTGGTAAATGCAGTTCATCTAATCGGTGTAAGTTCATAGAAGTAGAATCAACTAAAATAAGTGCTTGCAGCTTATCTTCATGTAACATCGCAAAATGTTGTGCACATAAGCCTCCATAGGAATGACCGATTAAAATGATAGGCTCGTGAATAGCAAGTTCATGTAGTAACATATGAAGTTCGTTTGTCGCTTGTCTTGTAGTACGCGAATAATTTCCTAGTTCACTTTTTCCGTAACCTGGGCGATGGTATGAAATGACTGTAAAATGTTGTGAAAGTTTTTCTATAATAGGGAGCCAATCATAAAATGAGCAACCCATTCCGGTTTGAATAACTACCGTTTGTTTACTACTTCCTTTTATATATACTTCTATTGTTTGCCCCAATACCTCTACAAATTTATAAATAGTAAACCCTCCTAACTAAGCTTGAAATAATTTTTGACAAGCAAAAACGATACACCAAACACCTATACCAAACAGGACAGATGTACTAAGTGAAAAGGAGTTTTTTAGACCAATATAGACGATAAATAATAGTAGTGCAGATGCAGGAAATCCATATAATACACCTATAGCAAATTGACTTAATTCTTGTTTGTTCCCGCCTTCGAAAGAAATCCAAAATAGGCTTAGTAAACTTACAAGAGGTAGAGCAGCAATAAAGCCGCCTATCGTACTATAATGTTTGGCGACTTCAGTAATAACGCCGATAATAAGTGCCGAAACGATTACTTTAACGAGGAAATGCATATTTTGCCTCCTTAGCTAATAACGAAAAGGCTTTTTCAATTAATTGTTGTTCTTCTTTTGATAACTGTGATTCTAATATTTTTATCTTTTCTTTATCTAGTAAAGTATGCTTTTCTAATACTTCAATGCCGTCTTTCGTTAAAGTAAGGTTTACGACCCTTTCATCTTGTTTATTTCTTTCTTTCATGATAAATCCTTTTTGAATAAGGCGCTTTACGTGTTCAGACGCTGTGTTATGAGAGAGACTAAGCTCAATAGCGACTTTTCCAATTGTTATATCTTTCTCACGAGAAACGATTTGTAAAATACGAATGGCTTGGTGGGAAAGGTTGTCTTCATATTCATATCGTAAGTGATAATAAATACTTTCCCAATGTTGATTGATGTCTTTCATAATGATAAATCCCCCTATTTTTATATCGTATAGTAAGATATATTCGTGAACGAAGAAATAAAATCCTTTTATTTGGATAAAAAATGTTGAAAAAGTTTATTTTTATTGAAATATAAGGTAATCTATGTGTAAAGGTATACATTTAGCAAGAGAGAGGATGATAGCTGTGAATACATTCAAATGGATGAGTCATGAACAGATGTATGTAGATGAAATACATGTTGAAAAATGTGGTCCTCTTTCAGTCGGCGTATATGGGGGAAATCAAGAAAGTGATGCATATGAAAGAGGAGATGCGGTGCTTGCTTGGTGGGATCCTGAATTACAATTTGAATTTGTTATGATTTTTGATACACACCACAAAACAAAAAATATCGATTATATAATAGAAGCAATTTCAGAAAGAAAAGAGAAACTAAAAGAGTTATTTTCTTACCCGATACATTTAGCTTTTCATCATACGCATATGTACTTATTAGCTTTATTTACAGATGAACTGTTTATTGAAAAATGTGATCAAGATGATGAGGAACTTGCATGCTTAATTTGTTTGCGAAAAGGCGAATTTTTATATTGGCTATCAGTTGGTGATTGCTTCGCATATTTATTCCATTCTGAAAAAACGAAGAATGGTAAAGGGCGGTTAAATAAACGGAAGAATTACGAATATATTGGTAGGAAAAATATTTTTGCTGCAAATACACCTTGCTTTACATCAGGTGTCAGAGGATTAGAAAAAGGAATGAATCACATTGTAATGGCAACGGACGGTATTTTAGAGTGTGATAAACGAAAATTTGATGATGATCAATCTTTAGTAGAAATATTGCACGACGGAAGTTGCTTACAGATTGAGCCAGTATTAACAAATGTACTGCAGTGGAAAGGTAGAGATTGTGCCACTATTATTGGGTGGTCTATTGACACTGAAAATAAACGATGCGCTAATTAATATAAAAGGAGTTCAAGGTTTTTATCCTTGAACTCCTTTTTGTTAAGCAATATGAATATGATACGTTTTCAACCATTCATTTACTTGTAGCATATATTCCATAGCACTTCTTGCTTCAAAATTGTTAATTTCTTTATTACTTTGATCGGCAATGGCAAGTAATGTGGAATGATTAATAAGTGAGAAGATAGGATTGTTTTTATTACTGCACATGTCGAGTGATAAATGACGGATTGTTTGTAAATAATGTGGATCTTGTGAAGTTGGATAAGCACTTTTTCTTCTATTGCGTACATCGTCAGGTAAAGCAGGTTGCAGTGCTCTACGTAAAATGCCTTTTTCAATATTATCAATGCTTTTTATATTGAAAGGAACGTTCCATAAATATTCAACTAATCTATAATCGCAAAACGGTACACGAACTTCAAAGCCTACAGCCATACTCATACGGTCTTTACGATCAAGTAAGAATGGGAGAAATCTCGTTAAAAATAAATAAAACATTTGACGTTGTTTCGCGGATTTTTTACTTTCACCTTCAAGAGTAGGTACTTCAAGTATCGCTTCTTGGAATCGTGTATCAATATAGTTTTCTAAGTTGCATTGGTTATTTACTTCATTTAGTAGAAGAGGGGAAGTGTTTTTCCAATTTGTTAGCCAAGGAAATTTATCGACATATAGTAATTCTTCTTGATGAAACCAAGGATACCCGCCGAATACTTCATCAGCAGATTCTCCGGATAAAGCTACAGTTGCATCTTTTTTCATTTCGCAAAATAGTAAATATAGTGAAGTTTCCATTTCGCCAGCACTCGGTAAATCTTTTGCACGGAGAGGGACGAATAAGTGATTTGCTAATTCTTCAGCATTCACAATAATATCATGATGCGATGTCCCTACATGTTCAGAAACGCGTTTTACCCAAGGAGCGTCTAAACCAGTGCGAGCAAATGTCAGCTCGAAATCTTTTGCGCTATTTACAAAGTCAACGGAATACGTATGAAGTGTTTTATTTTCAGTGGCAAATTCTTTCCCCGCTAGTGCAGTAATACCGCTAGAATCTAACCCGCCCGATAACATGCAGACGAGAGGAACATCGGCAATTAATTGTCTTTTTACTGTATCTTGTAAAATAGATAAAATATGTGATGATGTATCTTCAGTACAGTCTGTATGAACTTTACTTTCTAAATTCCAATACTTCTTAACTACTTTTTTATCACGTGTAAACGTTATAGAATGTCCAGCACGAACTTCTTGAATATGTTTAAAGACGCCACATCCTGGAGTTCGAAATAAGCCTAATCCAAATATTTCGTTTATGCCATTCGCATCAATTTCAGCAGGAACAGATGGATGAGCTAATAATGCTTTAATTTCAGATCCGAAAATAATGCTGTCATTTCTTTCAGTATAAAAGAGTGGCTTTACGCCTAAATGATCACGTGCTAAAAACAACTGTTGCTTCTGATCATCCCATAAGGCGAAAGCGAAAATTCCGTTTAAATGTTGTACGCAATCTTCTTTCCATTCTAAATAAGCATGTAGTAACACTTCTGTATCTGAATGCGTTTCAAATGCATGACCACATTTTCGAAGTTGCTCTCTCAGTTCACGGAAATTATAAATTTCTCCATTATAAGTAAGAGCATACGTATAATCACCAGAACGAAATGTCTTCGGCTGTGTCCCGCCTTCTGGATCAATTACAATTAAACGCCGGTGTGCAAAGGC
Organism: Bacillus sp. N5-665; assembly: GCF_022637375.2. Classification (NCBI taxonomy): domain Bacteria; kingdom Bacillati; phylum Bacillota; class Bacilli; order Caryophanales; family Bacillaceae; genus Bacillus; species Bacillus sp. N5-665. The sequence continues at coordinate 3,881,990 of NZ_CP093325.1, read as the reverse complement.
CGCACGTGGTGAAAACCAAAATCCTTCAGCATCAGGACCACGATGCTGAATACTATTTGCCATCTTTTCTAAAATAACATGTTCATTGGAAAGATCCTTACTCCAATTTACCCAGCCTGTAATTCCACACATACACATCTCATCTCCTAGTTTAAAATGTTGAAAAGTAGATTAATGAAATAAAATGTACATCAAGTTAAAAAGTCACTACATAAATAGTGTACTACATGAATTAAATTGCAGACTTGAGAAAATTTTCTTTGAACGCATAGTTATGTGAGACAATAGCTAAGGGAAAGTATTCCATTACATACAAAAAATAAAAAAGATGAGAGAAAATATTTTGTAAGACGTTATATAGGGTGTAAAAGCTTTTACAAAAAAATAAGGGGAATCGCTACATGAAATCAAATGAGAAAAATTTTATAAAAAGATTACAACGGCAAAAAGAAGATGCGCTAGAATTTGTTGTCGATACATACTTACCACTCATAAAGGGGATTACGCACAAAGTTCTTCTTCCGGTTCAAAATGATGGATTAATAGAAGAATGTATAAATGATATTTTTCTTTCCATTTGGAATAACGCAAATAAGTTTCATGGAGAGCCGAATGATTTTAAAAAATGGATTGCAGCGATTGCAAAGTTTAAAGCAATTGATTATTACCGAAAAGCGACTAATAAAGTAGAAATTATTTCAGATGAGTTTCATATCAGTACGGAAAAGTCAGCGGAAGACGAATTAATCGTTATGGAAGATAGGGAAGAATTAATGCAGCTTCTTAACCAATTAGAACCGTTAGATCAAAAAGTATTCATTATGAAATATCTTCTCGGTATGAAGACAGAGGAAATCGGAGAGAAATTAGGATTAACCCGAGCAGCCATAGATAACCGGGTGTACCGGGGAAAAAAGAAACTACAACAAAATGCTACGAAAATTAGTTTTGGAGGTAGTGCAATATGAAAGACATTTATGAACTATTAAATGATATTGATATAGATGAAAATGAACTTGAGGAAATTGAGGCTTCTGAAATTGAAAAAGAAAAAGTGAAACGTAATGTAAAACAATCGATACGTACGAAGAAAAAGATGAAAAGTTGGAAAAAGGGTGTCGCTGCTGCATCTATTTTAGTAGGGTTATCAGTTGCAACGCTTGGTATCGGGTTTCCTACATATGCCGGGGGATTGCCAATTGTAGGTGACATATTCCGATTTTTAGATAATGGTAGAACAGGGTTATATGAAAATTATAAAGAGTTTTCGACTGAATTGAATATGACGAGAGAGAGTAATGGGGTTAAGGTTACAATTAATGATGTAATTTCTGATGGCAGAACATTATCTATAACGTATTCACTGGAAAGTGAGCAAGACTTAGGGGATGATCCTATTATATTAGGCGGATTGGATATAATGGACGCTCATGGTAGTTCAGGAAGTGGGAAAATGACTAAAGTTACTGAAAAAAAGTATGTAGGTATGGTAACAACGACGCACCATGATATTAATAAAAAGGACAAAGTAAACTTTAGATGGAATATAGAGGGAATAGAGATGCCAGATAGGAAAAAATCAATACAAGGTAATTGGAATTTCGCATTAACTGTAAAATCAATGGATAGTAAAGAGAGAACAATTGGTGGAAGTTCGGAAAAAGAAGGTATAAAAGCAAATATGGAAAAGGTCGCAATGTCGCCGGTTTCATTTATTCTTTATTACAATCAAGAAGTTTCTAAGGGTGCGAGGAAAGAATGGGATAGTGTAGATGTTGAATTGACGGTTAAGGATGATCTAGGGAATGATTATTCGGGTGAAGGAAATGGGGGAAGTGGCAACGATCCTTACAATATTCGATGGAGTGCCACATTCCAAAAACTAAACGAAAATGCAACAAAGCTTATCGTTACACCTCACGTGCACTTGCGAGTTCATACACCTGAAAATCATGGTGGAGTGGAATATGTGAATGGAAAAGAGAAGAAAATTGAAGTGCCGAAAAAAGAAGAGAAGAGTAAAGATATTGTTCTAGATGATATCGTAATTGATTTAAAGAAATAAAAGAGAGACTGCCTAAAAACATTAGGCAGTCTCTTTTCCGTTAAAAACTAGTTACGAGTAATGCATGCGGATGCTGCTTTTTATACTCATCTTTCCACGGAATATTTAGTTGTTCCCATGATTCGCCGCTATCATTGGATTGAAACATGCCGTTGTTATTTAAAGTGTAAAATGTATGTGGTTCTGCTGGATTTGTCGCAAACATTGAAATGACTGTACCAATTGCAGATGGTAGACCTTGCTGCAATTGCTGGAACGGAGTATCTTTCGTTTTACGATAAATATAAGATTCATAAGGAATACGGTGATGAGCCAGGTCAGCACTTGGTGCGGCAGAAACGAGAATCGTATCGCAATCGGCCGGATCGATAGCCATGCTGTATAAATAATGATGTTCAAGTCCTTCACTGCATGAGATCCAGCTGTTTCCATTGTTATAACTTTCAAGGTATGCGCGATCAGGTCCGCCCATAAATCCGTCACCACATGATGCATAAAGGCGATTTGGAGCTTCAGGGTGCATAAGTAATTGATGAGCGTCGATAGGAGCACCGAATTTTTTATCAATCCATGTATGCCCTCTATCATTACTTTGAATAACAGCACCAGCTTCAATTGAAACATGGATTGTATTTGGATTGTTTGGATCAACTGTAATCCAGCGTACATGATGGGTGAAAGGTCTAGGCGGAAAAGCCCACGTGTAAGAAGATAATAATGATTTCATATTTTTAAGTTCAGTCCACGTTTCACCACCATTTTCCGAACGGAATAAAGCGCTCGGTTCTGTGCCGACATAAACGACGCCATAGCCGTTAACTTGTTCATTAGGACTTATCGTAATGGAAGTTATCGAAGAGTGTAAAATCCCATCTTCTTTAGGGAAATCAAAGTAACGATATGAATCTCCAATTGGTTTCCACGAATCCCCGCCATCGTCGCTTAACCATAAACCTCGTCCAAATGTTCCGCAGTATACACGATTCTTTTGAAATGGATCAACAGCGATACAGGTAGGTTGCATATTTTGTAAGTGATACGCTGTTTCAAAGTGACCATATTGTTCTTTCACTACAACAAGTTCTCGCTCCATACAGAGAAATAAACGTTTCATTTTAGTAACCTCCTTAAAAATTCTTTCATTAGTAAGTAATATGAAGCTGAAAAAGAAGTAGTCTTATTTTTTGTTGAGAAAAAGGACTTGTTTGAAAAATAGCGAAGTGTGTAGGTAGAGGAAGCGGACGTTTATGGGCAGTTAATGGGGGATAAAGAGGGGGAGTTTGTTTCATACTAACATACAGATATTGCACTTAAAGGAGCATTTGTATGGGACATTCACATGATCACGGTCATTCTAACAATAAAAAGGCGTTACTAATTGCTTTCGTATTAACGACAAGTTTTATGATTGCTGAAGTGATTGGGGGATTTGTAACAAATAGTTTAGCACTACTATCTGACGCGGGGCATATGTTAAGTGATGCAGTATCCTTAGCGTTAAGTTTACTTGCGTTTAAGCTTGGAGAAAAAACAGCAACAGCTGCGAAAACATACGGGTATAAGAGAGTCGAAATGTTAGCGGCATTATGTAACGGTGTCGTTCTTATTGTCATTTCAGTATACATTTTTATTGAAGCAATTCGCCGTTTTAAAGAACCAGTTGAGATTGCTAGTAATGGGATGCTCATTATTGCTGTACTTGGTCTGCTTATTAATATTTTATCAGCTTGGATATTAATGAGAGGCGGAGATGTGAAGGGTAACTTGAATTTAAGAAGTGCTTTCCTACACGTATTAGGCGATCTATTAGGATCAGTCGGAGCGATTATTGCAGCGCTATGTATTAAATTTTTCGGATGGACTGTTGCTGATGCGATTGCTAGTATTCTTGTGTCTATTTTAGTCATTATTAGCGGATGGCGTGTAACACGTGATACCGTCCATATATTAATGGAAGGTGCACCGCAGCACATAAATGTTGAAGAGGTAAAAAGTACATTATTAAATATTACGGTTGTAAAAGAAGTTCATGATTTGCACATATGGTCTGTCACATCTGATTTTCAAGTATTAACTTGCCATTTGATTATTAAAGGTGATGAAACGCAAAATGTATTAAAAGAGGCTACGGATGTATTAAAGGAGAAGTTTCATGTAGAACATGTCACTATTCAAGTAGAAATAGATGGTGAATTTAATCATAGTGAGACAACTTGCAAAGTATGAAAGAAAAAGGATTAGAAAAAGTGTCATAACATTTTTCGCGTGACATACATATATATAATGTGGCCACAAATACTTTGTAAGGTAAATATTTCATGAAATTACTTTACTTATAAAGAGTCATCTTTTATAATCTAGAGTGGTAATTGATAAAGATTATCATTTTCAATGATCGTAGAAAGGAGTTTTTTAAAAGATGAGTAGTCAACTCCGTTTTGCTGTTGAAAATCGTAAGAGGCATTTAATTGATGAGTTAATTGGAGCAGGTGTGTTTAAGATTCGCGACCGACAATTATACGAGCTGTCTTTAGAAGAATTGGAAAAAGAGTACGAAGATATGGAAGATTATGCAGATATTCAGGCATAGCTATATAGATTAGTAAAAGGTGAGCTGGTTACGATTTTGTGTAACCAGCTCTATTATTATTTCGTAGAAATTATTTTTGATATTTCTTTCATTGGACGGAGCCAGTTTTGAGACATCATTTGTTCCATTTGTTTTTCGTCCTGCTTTTGCAATGCTTGAATGATAGAGTGATGTTCTTCAATAGATTGACTTGCCGGAACAAAGTTTTGGAAAAACAAATATTCAAGGCGTAGAACATGAAGTTGCATATTTTCTAGAAAGGGTTCAATATATTGGTTTTTAGCAATAGAAGAAATTGTATTGTGAAATTGTATATCTAGTTTTAAAGCTTGTTTTGCGTTTTTCTTCTCTATAGAGCGCTGAAAATCAGCATTTATTTCAGAAAGTAGTTTCAAATCAGCGTCTGTAATGTTTTGAAGAGCTTGCTTTCCTATAATAGAGTGAAGACCAGCCATCGTTTCATAAATGATAGGAATGTCGTCTAACTTAATAGGAGAAATTTTTGTTTTTTGTCCAGGTACCATTTCCACTAATCCAGAAAGCTCTAATATTTGAAGTGCCTCTCTTACAGGTGTTCTGCTTACTCCTAGTGCTTCAGCCAATTCCCCATCATTAATTTTTTCATCAGGCTGCAGTACACCTTCAATAATCCAATCTTGTAGTTGATTTAAAACGAGTGATTTTGCCGAAACTCTTCCTTGTTTTTTATAATTTTGAGGGATAGGCATAGTGAATTCAATCCTTTCATTGTATATTTTCTTTTTTCTCATGAACAAAATTTAATTCCTGTTTCCCTTCATCCGGTTTTTGGCTTAAGATGAGCACCATTACAATGACACAAAAAGCACCTAATAACTGAAAAGATTGAAAGGGTACGTGTAATATAAGTACAGAAGAAATAATAGCTGCGAGTGGTTCAGTACAACCGAATAATGTCGTTTCTTTCGGAGTCAGGTATCGTATGCTGTCTAAGTATAAATAAAATGCAATCAGTGTCCCGAAAATGACGACAAATGTGATGAGCGGTAGGGTACTTAGTTTTACATATTTCATAGTCGATAATAAAATGAATTCGTTTGTAGAAATAAAGTGTAGAATCGTAACGCCAATACCCCCAATAATCATGCCCCATCCAACGATAACAGAGGAAGACCATCTTTCTAGTAATGTCTTGGAATATAAACTATAAAAAGCAAGAGATAACCCAGATAAAATACCCCAAATAATAGCCGGTGTAGAAACAGCTAAGTTATGAACAGACCCGTTTGTTAGTAAGAGAAAAGTGCCTACTAATGAAAGGGTAATGGAAATGAAATCAATTTTTGATGGCTGAACGTTCCATTTGAAAAGTAAGTATACAGTAATAAATATAGGAGCTAAATATTGCAATAATGTTGCGACGGCAGCGTTCCCTTCTTTAATAGAAGCGAAGTACGTGTACTGTACGGCAAGCATACCGAATAGGCCAAACAATATCATTTTAGTAGCATCAGATCTTTGTTTCCATATGCCGAATATTTCTTTTTTTCTCGTTCCGAATGATGAAATCATGAGCAATATAACGCCAGATATAAGCAAACGAATTGTAACTAACCATTCAGTAGAAACATTTTCATATTGAAAAAGTTGTTGTGCAGCTGTCCCGGACAAGCCCCATAAACAAGCACCAATTACAACCATAATGATTCCTTTTAAACGATTTGGATCCATATAGTTTTAATTCTCCTTTTCTAAAAATTCGTTTTGGATACAATATGCAATATATCACGAATTGAATAAAAAATAAACTGAAATTTCTGTGTTAGAAGGTGGGGATTTTAGTAGTTCCAGTTATGTTTACGATACAAGTGAGTAGGTGAAATAAAGCGAGATAAAATTATAAAATTAAATCATAATCAAGAGGATAAAAAAATAAAGATAAGAGTAATTTGGTTTGTTAAAAATATGTGTAGAAGGAGAAATGTGATGAGCTGGGTTACTTATAAACCAACATTTGAATTTGATCAATATAGTCCATATATTCGAATGAACTCTGCGTGGGTGGGACATTTAAACTTCGCTTATGATTTAGTAAGATTTGAAAAACCAGAAATATTAGTTGAGTTAGGTACACATTTAGGAGCTTCTTTTTTTAGTTTTTGCCAAGGGGTAAAAGATGGAGGAGTATCTACAAAATGCTTTGCTGTAGATACTTGGGCAGGAGATGAGCACACAGGTCCATATGGAGAAGGTGTTTTTCAAATAGTGAGTAAATTCGTGAGCACGAGTTATCCTCAAATAGGGAATTTAATTCGGTCTACTTTTGATGAGGCTGTGGATCAGTTTCAAGATGGAACGATAAATTTGTTGCATATTGATGGCTATCATACGTATGAAGCAGTTTCTCATGATTATAAAACATGGTTACCGAAACTTGCGAATAACGGTATCGTGTTATTTCACGATATTGAGGTGAAAGATCGAAATTTCGGCGTGTATAAATTTTGGGATGAGGTCAAAGCGAAGTACCCTCATTTTCAGTTTGAGCATTCATATGGGCTCGGAGTGTTATTTCCGAAAGGTTGTAGTGATAAGTTTGTGGAAATACTTAAAAATAAAGAAGAAATACAAAATATGTATAAATAAAAGTGGAGCATGCATCATTTTAATGATGTGTGCTTTTTTGTGGGGAAAAATGGTAGTCCTTAAAAGGTGAGGATAATAGTAAAAAATTTGTTATGGCAAATATTAAAAAAGTTATTTATGGATTGTTCTATATAAAAATGTAACATTTTTTATATTTTCCATTGCGAAAAGTAACATCTACTTTTACAATAGAAAAGGTGTTATATTATACTGGAAAAATAAATCGAAATAATATGAAAATTTTGTTTTGTCTTCGCTAATTGTATATTACATACATGTAAGACGACACACGTCATGTTATCGACTTGTAAGGAGAGAAAAAATGAAAAGTGTAAGATTACCATCGATGCTAGAAATCATAGTTCTTTTATTACTATTTCTTGCTGTTGTCTTTTCCTTCCAAACGATTTTTGATCTCCCAATTCAATTAGCGCTATTTATTTCATGGTTTTTAGTAATTGCGCTTGGATTAAGATTAGGATTTCGTTATCAAGAATTGCAAGATGCAATTACGAAAGGAATTTCTAACGGATTAGAAGCAATACTGATTTTAGTTGCAGTAGGTGCTTTAATTGGAACATGGATTGCTGGTGGCGTAGTACCAACATTAATCTATTATGGATTAGAATTTATTCACCCTAGCATATTCCTATTAGCAACATTAATCATTTGTTCGATTACTTCTATCGCAACAGGAACATCATGGGGAACAGTAGGAACAGCGGGTATTGCTATGATGGCGATTGGTGAGGGACTTGGATTACCACTTCCGCTGGTTGCGGGTGCAGTTCTTTCAGGAGCTTATTTCGGCGACAAATTATCACCACTTTCTGATAGTACAGTTCTTGCAGCTTCTATGGCGAAAGTAGACGTTATTGCTCACGTTCGAGCTATGCTCGTATTAGATGTTCCGGCTTATATTATTACTAGCATTATGTTTACTGTAGCTGGTTGGATATATGGCGGCGATAATGTAGATTTGAATCGAGTAGAGTTTTTAAAAGAAGCTTTATTAAAGCAATTTGATATTAAAATATGGATGCTTGTTCCGGCGGTCATTGTTATTGTTCTATTAGCGATGAAGAAACCGTCTATGCCGACAATTGCAATGGGAGCTTTAATTGGTGCAATTTGGGCAGCTCTTTTCCAAGGAATGAACTTTGGAGAGGCGATTGGAACAGCGTATAACGGATTTTCAATTCAATCTGGTGTTGAGTTTGTTGACAAGTTATTAAACCGTGGTGGAATTAACGGTATGCTTGGCTCAGTGGCCGTTATTATTTTCGGTTTAGGATTTGGTGGATTACTTGAAAAACTAGGTGTTTTAAAAGTGATTGTATCTAAATTTGAGAAGAAATTAAATTCTGCAGGCAATGTAACATTGTCTACATTAATCGTGGCATTCTTAGCTAATATATTTGGTTGTGCGATGTACGTATCACTAATTTTAACACCGAAAATTATGGAAGATAGCTATGATAAATTAAAAATAGATCGACGTGTATTAGCGCGTAACTCAGAAGTTGGTGGAACGTTAACTTCTGGTATGGTTCCGTGGTCGGATAATGGTATTTTTATGGCTGGTATTTTAGGTGTAGCAACGTTCTCATACGTTCCATTTATGTGGTTAAGCTTCGTATCGTTAATTTTAGCAGTTATTTACGGATATACAGGCAAATTCATTTGGTATGTAGATGACGTTGAAAAAGGAAAGCAAGCATCATAAAAAAATACCTTCTGCGATGGCAGGAGGTATTTTTTTTTATATACGAGTGAGAATTCTTATCATTTGGGTGAAAGTCTGTTAAAATGAGAAATGTAGGTATTTTATTTTCAAGGGGATGAAAAAATGGAGTACAGAATTGAAAGAGATACAATAGGAGAAATAAAAGTTCCGGCTGATAAATTATGGGCAGCACAAACGCAACGTAGTAAAGAAAACTTCCCGATTGGAACAGAGCAAATGCCGCTTGAAATTGTAAAAGCATTTGCCATATTAAAGAAGAGTGCAGCACTTAGTAATCAAAAATTAGGAAAGCTATCAGAAGAAAAAGCAGAAGCAATTGTGGCAGCAGCTGACGAAGTGATTGCAGGGAAATGGAATGAACATTTTCCACTTGTCGTATGGCAAACGGGTAGTGGTACACAGTCAAACATGAATGTAAATGAAGTAATTGCAAATCGAGGGAATCAAATTTTGAAGGAGAAGGGATCTGACGTACATATTCATCCGAATGATGATGTGAACATGTCTCAAAGTTCAAATGATACATTTCCAACAGCACTTCATGTAGCATGTGTAATCGCAGTAGAAAATCACGTATTACCAGCAATTACGAAATTAAAAGAAACGTTTGCAGAAAAAGTAACTGCATTTGAACATATTATAAAAATTGGTCGTACACACTTACAAGATGCAACACCGTTAACATTAGGACAAGAAATTAGCGGATGGCACCGTATGCTTGAAAAAACAGAGCGTATGATTGCTGAGAGCAATACATATATGAAAGAGCTTGCGATTGGTGGTACTGCAGTTGGAACAGGTATTAATGCTCATCCAAAATTCGGTGAGATGGTGTCAGAGGAAATTAGCCAATTTACAGGTAAGCAATTTATTTCTGCACCAAATAAATTCCACGCATTAACGAGCCATGATGAAGCTGTATATACGCATGGTGCATTAAAAGCATTAGCAGCTGATTTAATGAAGATTGCTAACGATGTGCGCTGGCTGGCAAGTGGTCCACGTAGTGGTCTAGGAGAAATTATTATTCCGGCAAATGAGCCAGGAAGCTCTATTATGCCAGGTAAAGTAAATCCAACGCAAAGTGAAGCGTTAACGATGGTTGTTGCGCAAGTGATGGGAAATGACGCAACAATCGGATTTGCTGCGAGTCAAGGTAATTTTGAGTTAAACGTATTTAAACCTGTTATTGCATATAACTTCTTACAATCCGCTCACTTATTAGCAGATGCAATTGTTTCATTTAATGATAATTGTGCAGTTGGTATTGAAGCAGATGAAGAAGTAATTAAAGAGAATGTGAATCGTTCATTAATGCTTGTTACAGCATTAAACCCGCATATCGGATATGAAAATGCAGCGAAAATTGCGAAGCATGCTCATAAAGATGGGTTAACGCTAAAAGAAGCAGCACTGCAATCTGGACTACTAACAGAAGAACAATTTGATGAAATTGTCGATCCGAAAAAAATGATTGCTCCGAAAGAGTAATAAAAAAGCCAAGGTTCTTTGAACTGCACCCCAATTGTTAGACACGGTCTAACAATTGGAGGTGCAGTTCATTCTATGTTTAGAATCTTGGCTTTTTTGATATTTATTTTTAAGTCTTCCATTTGTATTACTGCAAGTACCAAAATATATTATTTGTTAGCAGGCATATTCAATACTTTCATCTGTGGACAGTTGTCTTTTAAGAGTGAAATGAACTTTTCTTCTTCTTGTGGTACGAAAGCTGTCACAGAATCAAATAAATTGTAATGGATTTCTAATTGCTGCCTAGTCCACTTTTCAGAGCGAAGTGTTTTGCCAGAGTATGTAATGTGGCGAATATCTTCAAATGGAATTTCAGTACGCAGTATGAAACCATGTTTTACAACAAGAGAGGATTCCGTTACGTTGTAGTGAGAGAAATAGAATGAAGAAAGATTCACGATATTTAACAGCATCATGAGAGTGAAAAAAATAGAATTTTTATTTTGGAAGAATAGCGGAACGAAAAACATAATGATAAATAATGTAATAAAAATGACGTGAAATGGATTCTTTTTCGCTTTAAAATTCAAGTTAGTCACCTCGGTATACGTGTACTCTAACTAAATTAAATCACAACATCGTAATAAAACGTGTGAATATGCAAAATTGCATATTCACACGTTTTATTATTCATGTAAAATTTTCTGATGGGATAAATTTAAATGGAATTTTGCAATAGTGGAGAGGTATAAAGTGACTTGCAAAAATAGAAAGTTAGCATTAGTCATAATTAGTTGTATGATGATTATGGGTAGTTGTGCTAATAAATTTGTTGAGGATGGAAACCGAAAGCATATATTCGTACAGGTAAGTAAAGCTTTAGTCGAGGTTGTAAATAGAATATATAATGGGTAAAAGGTATTTCCGTATACGGAAATACCTTTTTTGTAGTTAAAATTGAATGCTGAAGTTTTGGAATGAGTGAGTACCAGTGCCGTGTTGAATGAGGTTGTTATCGCTCAAATATTGAATAGCGTATTTTACTTCTTTCAGTATAGTAGGCGGGAGACCAAGAGTATGATGTGAACCGTAAATTTGATTAATAGGTGAGAAATTTGTAATTTTGTGTAGAGACTGGACGAAGTCTACAGGATTAGTCGTTGGATAAAACGCAAAAATTGTGCCTTCATAAAGTAAATCTCCTGTGAATAAAAACGCAGTTTCATAATCGTATAGGCAAATATGTCCTGGTGAGTGACCTGGGGTATGTATAATTTGAATTTTCCTATTTCCAATATCAATCATATCTCCATCTTGTAGTAATTTTGTTGGTGTCCCTTGGAATGGCTCGAATGTTTCAGGTTGAAATGTTTTAGGTGTAGGTAAAGTAATGTCACGAGCGATGTCGTGCCTAATTTGAGTAATAGGGAGTCCTTTTATGCCGTTAATGAGCCAATCTTCTTCTAAAGCATGTACATAGATTTCTTCATATTGTGCGTGGCTACCGATATGATCCCAATGGACGTGTGTTGTGACAACTGTAATGGGTAAGTTTGTTAGTTGGTCCGTTATACGTTTCATATTATCGATACCTAGTCCAGTATCGATAAGAATTGCAGCAGTATCGCCTATAAGTAAGAAGGAATGTACTTTCTCCCAATGTCCATATTCACTAATTGCATATGTATTTCGAGCGATTTGTTTAACAGTAAACCAAGGGTCGTGCAGAATAGTCATGTTTTGTTTCACATCCTATCGTAATTCATTTATTAAATACATTCGCTTTTCGTTGTTTTAAGTCCTTTTTTTAGTTTGTTTAATAGATTTTTTTATAAAAGTTTATAAAATGGGTAAACGGAACGTTGGAATGTTTATTTATGTTATGTTAAGATGGTGAAGTTATAATAAACTTTATTGCGATTTGTTTAGTATTTAAATAAACGTTTTGGAGGAGTGTCTAGTATGAGTGATATTTCAGAGAAGTTTTGGGATGCGTCGGTTAAGGAATTGAAGAAAGGGTATGTGTTTGAAGCGGAAGCAGAGGAGTATATTTGTTTAGCTTGTGGAGAAGCGTTTATTAAGGGGGTTATTTATCAAGATAATCAAGTTTTGTATGAAGCAGAGAAGTTTGTACAATTGCATGTGCAAAATGAACATACGTCTATGTTTGATTATTTATTAAACCTTGATAAGAAGTATACTGGTTTAACTGATTTGCAAAAGAAAATGGTTCAGTTTTTTCATATGGGGCTTAATGATAAAGAGATTGTAAGCGAGATGGATGGCGGAAGTACTTCGACCATTCGAAATCATCGATTTACACTTCGAGAGAAAATGAAGCAAGCGAAAGTGTTTTTAGCGTTAATGGAACTATCAGAAGAAAAATCAAAAGTACAAACGAAATTTGTACCCATTCATAGAACCGCAACGATGGTAGATGATCGCTACAATATTACGGAAGAAGAAAATGATGAAGTATTAAAAGCACACTTTACAGAAGGATTAGATGGACCGCTTTCTAAATTTCCGAAAAAGCAAAAGCGTAAATTAATTATATTACGCCATTTAGTGACGAAGTTTGATAGTAATAAAAAGTACACTGAAAAAGAAGTAAATACTGTCATAGAAAGTGTATATCCGGATTTTGTAACTTTAAGAAGATATTTAATCGAATATGGGTTTTTAGATAGAACAGCAGATGGAAGTCAATATTGGGTGAAGTTATAATAATAGGGAAAAGAATATGCATAGAAGCATATTATTATAACAAATATACAAAGAGATAGAAGTTAAAAAACAGATTTTTAATAAAAGGAGAAATGAAATTTGAAACCACCTACAGATAACAATAAAGAAGGTGCGGAGTCACATAAGTTAGAAAGTGAGAGTAAACCAATTTGGAAATCGATGTCCATGTTTTTAGTACCGTTACTATTAAGTAATGTACTACAATCGATTGGACAATTATTCGGTATGGTAGTAGTAGGAAGATGGCTTGGAGTGAATGATTTAGCAGCCATCTCAGCATTCTTCCCGCTATTTTTCTTACTCGTTTCATTTGTAATTGGTATTGGTTCAGGTAGTTCGATTTTAATTGGTCAGGCGTTTGGTGCTAAAAACGAAGATCGTTTAAAAGCGATCGTTGGTACGACACTGACATTTACATTTATTATTGGAGTTGTGTTGGCGATAATAGGTAGTATTTTTGCGATGGATATTATGCGCCTTATGGGAACGCCAGAAAATATTATTGATATAAGTGTTCATTATGCGCGTATTTTATTTATATCGATGCCAGTATTATTTTTATACTTCGCATACACAACATTTATGAGGGGTACAGGAGATTCTAAAACGCCATTTTACTTTTTAATTGTAAGTACAGCGCTAAATATGATCTTATTACCGATTCTTATTTTCGGATGGTTAGGAGCTCCGAAATTAGATGTGTATGGAGCAGCCTATGCTTCTGTTATATCTACAGTTATTACGTTTATTGTCATGTTAGTGTATTTAAAGAAGAAAAATCACCCACTACAATTAGATAGTACGGTAAGGAAATATCTTCGCATGGATGGGGAGTTATTAAAGTTATTGCTACGACTCGGAATTCCAGCGAGTATTAATATGATATTAGTTTCATTATCTGAAATTGCGGTAATCGCGTTTGTAAATCGTTACGGTTCGGATGCAACAGCGGCATATGGCGTCGTGAATCAGGTTGCAAGTTATGTACAAATGCCAGCAGTTAGCCTTGGTATTACAGTTTCTATTTTTGCAGCGCAATCAATTGGTGCAAATCAATTCGATCGACTGCAGAAAGTTGTGAAGGCCGGGATTATTATGAACTACGTCATCGGTGGTGTGCTAATATCTCTTATTTATTTGTTCTCAAGAGACATTCTATCACTATTTTTAACGAGTCAAACTACAATTGAAATTGCTCATAGCCTCGTTATGATTACGTTATGGAGTTATTTAATTTTCGGGCATGCGCAAATTATTAGTGCGACAATGCGAGCAAGTGGTACAGTATTATGGCCAACTGTTATCGGCGTAGTATCAATTTGGCTTGTTGAAGTACCCGTAGCGTATTACCTTTCTTACCATACAAGTCTTGGCATAGAAGGGATATGGATTGGGTATCCAGCAGCATTTATTGTCAGCTTAATATTACAGTATGCATATTATAAGCTTTCATGGCAGAAGAAACGAATTACACGACTAGTGAGTTAAATCATGTAAATGTCCCTAAGCTATTATACTTAGGGACATTTTTTGTAAGTGTAGGTTTACAAATAGCTTTTTAAAGTGATATCAAAATGTTGTCTAATGAGCTTGTTATCACTCATATAAAACTCCCATGCTTTTTCAGGTTCACCGATAATTTCAAAAGATTCTTCTGTAATATATAAAGCGCAATTATCCTCTAGTGCAATTCCTTCTATATTACCTTGATGATTTTGTAAAAAGGAATGGAAGGCGTTCATTCTATTTAATTGATTATAATGTGGACAAAACCTTTTGTTCACAATCCCCCAACCGTTACACTCTATATAACCAGAACCTTCATAATCGGATCGGATACTAGATGTGAACCAACACATAGCACCGGCGCTATACCCCGCAATGAGCGTTCCTTGCTGCAAAGCAAATAATAATTTTTCATCTAGTTTATGTTCTTTCCATTGTGTAAGCATGTGAATGTAGTTCCCGCCACCGAGATAAATTAAATCAGCAGACTGAATCATTTCGTCTATTTCATATTTAGAAGGTGTATCAGCTATAGTACGTAAAATTTGTACCTCACAGTGTAATTGTTTTTCGAACGCGTCTAAAAATAGCTTTATATAGCTTTCATCATCATGACTAGCTGTAGGAATGAATAATACTTTTGGATACTGTTTATTTGTTAATTCTATAAGTCGCTCATTAATAGGCGAGTGATTTGAATCTTGTAAATCACCGCCACCAATGACAGCTAATTTCATAGTAAAGCACCACCTAATCATTTTTGTTATATAAAAATTCGATAGAAGAGAGTAACATTCCTTCTCTCATGTAATGAATAAGTAGAAAATATAGTTTAAGTATATTGGAATAGTAAAGGTAGTGAGAACTATATAGAAAAATGAATTTGAAACAATTTACCCCGCTATTTGCGGGTTGCCCGTAAAAGCCTGATTGGTGAGGGCTGATAATCAGTGGGGATGAATAAATCCCCCATTGATTAAAGTTTCACTTTATCGATATATAATACTTCATACTATTGTTTCAAAATATGGAAACAATATGTTTAAATGGATATAACGAAGCATTAATTCAAATTGAATTAGTGTTTATACTTTAAAAAGGAGTCGGAAATAATAGAGATTTCACAAATCGTTTTTTACTTTTAATAGGAAGTTGTATTACAATATGGTAAAATTATTTCAATATATTTATTTAATATAAAAATACAAAAAGGGAGCGTGAAAAAGGTGGATTTTCGATTTGAGTTTGCAGCGAAGGTGAAAGAATACTTAGATGATGAGAAGGATGAAAAAATAATAAAAGATGGACATAGAGATATAATTTTTCACTATTTATATGCGTTAGAGGCTGAAATTGGCGTTGTTAAAAATCCTAATTTTACTTTTTTCACATCAGGAAGACGTTCACATATCGTATTAGAAAATGTTGAATTTAAAACAGAGGTAAATGTAAAAAGTAACATCATTGAAATTACAAAAATAGTGGATAATGTCGTTATTCCGTTAGATACTATCGTAGCAAAGGATCGGGAATTATTTGCACTTGGGCGTAATGAGAAGTTTAGTGTGCAAATATTAGAGCAGTATCTCTTTGATACATTTGGAGAGAAATTAGGTTTACGATGAATAGAACGGGGTACTGATTTATAGGTAGTGAATTTTAGTGCATATCATTCGTGTTTGACCTTTCATTTAATTTATACTACAATTCGTAGTGTGAAAGGAGCCATACTATGTTTACTCAAAACTATAAGTTAAATGAGCAAGGGTTAAATCATTTCTTTGGACCGCTTGAAGCGAAAATTATGGAGATTGTCTGGTCTACCGAGGGTATTACGATTAAAGAAGTGCAGCAGAAATTAAGTGAAGAATCACCTGTGAATTTTAATACGGTCATGACAGTTATGAACAGGTTAGTAGAGAAATTCCACTTAGAAAAACAGACTGTGAAAAGAAGTGGCATATATCGTACTGTACAAACAAAAGAAGAATTCTTATCCAATCAAACGAAGAAGATGACACAAGAATTGATGGGGGAATTTGGGGATTTAGTTGTAAATCATATACTTGATGAGTTAGAGCAGGCTGATCCGACTTTAATAAAAAAATTAGAAGACAAATTGAATCAGTTAAAAAAAGAGGATCAATGAAATGAAATGGCAAATGCGTAAAATCGTATTGTTAGCAGTAATTGTTAGTACCCTCTTTTTCAGTATGTTAGTGTATTACGTTACATATCCATTTCTGTTTCAAAATAAGGCGTTCTTTCTTTCAAAGTTTTGCTTGTTCCAGTTAGAACAACATATGAAAGAATTATCGCTCATTCGTATTATAATTGCTGGATTACTATTACTTACTGTACTCATAGTTTGCAAAAGAATTTGGCGACAATTTTTCTATAGTAAAAAATTACAAAAATTACTTATCCCTTTCATTCGAAAAGGAAAACAAATATATATATTGCCGACCTCGGAAGTTGCGGCATTTACAATTGGGTTATTTCGTCCGAAAGTTGTCATGTCAGAAGGGATGCTTCAAACATTTTCAGATGAAGAAATGGATGCAATTATTTTTCATGAAGAATATCATCAAAATAATCGAGATCCGTTAAAATTATTTTGTTTTACGTTATTAGCAGAAGGAATGATATACATCCCGATATTAAAAGGGCTATTGCAGCGCTATCATGTGTATCAGGAGCTAGCTGCGGATAAGTATGCGATGCGAAAAATGAAATCTAAATTCGAGTTAGGTAGTGCATTATTAAAATTAATTAAAATAAAGACAATGGAAAATCGATGTGTGACAGCTTCATTTGCAAAAACAGCAATAAATTTACGAATCGAGCAAGTGTTAAATGAAAAATTTGTTAAGCTCAATATTCCGTTGCATACGAATTCGGTATATGTAACATTAGGTTTATTCTGTATGTCGATTGTACTTATTGTCGGAGAGTGCATATAGCCTCTTTTTTTAAGAATAAACACTACTTATTGTAGTGTTATAGGGGGAATAAAATGAATGCAGCAGATTTAACAATTTGGCTTGTAGCTGGGGCAGGGGTACTGTCGTTTATATCACCATGTTCTTTACCGCTATATCCATCTTATTTATCGTATATTACAGGTGTGTCTATTCAAGATTTAAAAGAAAATCGTGGAATGATGCAAAAATCAGCGATCATACATACCGTATTTTTTATGATCGGATTTTCGGTTATATTTTATGCGTTAGGCTTATCGGTAAGCTGGATTGGAATAACATTTTCATCTAACCAAAAATTGATTCAACAAATTGGTGGGATTTTCATTGTTTTGATGGGGCTGTTTATGACAGGTTTGTTTCAGCCTAAGTGGCTTATGGCAGAGAAAAAGGTACAGTATAGAAGTAAATCGACTGGATATATTCGCTCGATTTTAGTCGGTATGACATATGCAGCGGGTTGGACGCCATGTGTTGGACCGATATTTTCAGCTGTACTCATGCTTGGGGCGACGAATCCTGAAGGTGCACTTCTTTATATTACAGCGTATACCCTTGGGTTTGCGGTTCCGTTTTTCGTGATGGCATTCTTTATTGGGAAGGTAAAATGGATCGTTACATATGCCAATGTCATGATGAAAATTGGTGGCGGAATGATGATTGTAACAGGAATTTTATTGTATACAAATCAAATGACGAAAATTACAGCATTCTTTATTCGTCTATTCGGTGGATTTACAGGCTTTTAATAATGAGGAGGAAGAAAAGTGAAGAAGCTAATTGTGATTATACTGGTCGGGGCACTAATTTGGGCCGGAGTTAATTTTTATAATATAAAGAAAGAAGAAAAAGAAAGAAAAGCAAAACAAGCGGAGTTACAAGAAACAGAAGTATTACCACAAGTAGGATTTAAAGCGCCAAACATAACGTTAAAAGGGTTAGACGGGAAGCTGTATTCGTTAAATGATGCAAAGGGAAAGCCATATCTTATTAATTTTTGGGCATCATGGTGTGGTCCATGTGAAATGGAGGCACCTGACTTAGTTCATATGTATGACAAATATAAAAAGGATGTTGAAATTTTTGCGGTAAATGCGACAATCGGAGATCCAGTACAAGAAGCGAGCGCATTTGCAGATCGTCACGGATTTAAGTTTCCTGTTTTACTAGATATGGACGGAGTAGCTGGATTAGATTATAAAGTATTTTCGTTACCAACGACATTTTTTGTTAATAAAGATGGAATTATCGTAGAGCAAGTGCGAGGCGTATTACCTCCAGATCAATTAGAAGAGAAATTTAAGAAATTAATTGAGAGTTAAAGAGGGGATTTTGTATTGATGGAGTGGATCGTGAGGTTACAACCTGTATCTATTATAATTGGAAGTCTATTTGGGTTTATGTTGATGAAACAAAAGATGAAGAACGAAAGTGTACCATATGAAAAAATGATGGATGCAGTAACAAATGCTTTTCTTGTCATCGTATTTGTATGGAAATTTGCACCGGCAATTATAAATCCAGTATGGGCTTTTAGGTCGCCATTGCAGGCACTATTAGCTGTAGGAAGTATGCAGCATATTATAGCAGGATGTGTAATTGCGAGTATATACATTGTTTGGAAAAGTAAAAAGGGACAATTTTCGCTTCGTATTTTACTTGATGCATTACCTATTGGACTATGTATGAGTATTATTTTTTATTTTCTATTCAACCACAAAATAGGTGTACAAACGACATTGCCTTGGGGTGTGAAAATATATGAATCTAAATTTTTATATCATCCTATTTTCGCATACGAGATCATCCTTACCCTTTGTATAATCGGCTTGTTATGGATGAAAAATGAAAGGCTCGGAAATGGAAAGAATATAAGCGTTTTTCTAATTATTGAAGGGGTTGCTCATATCATTATTTCGCTTGTTAGTGAACAAAATTCGGTTTTATTTGGTTTATCAGCACAGCAAATAATGAGCTTCTTTGTTATTAGTTTAGGGATTATGTTCGTGCCGAAAAAATAAAAAGGTAGCCACATATGGAGTGTGTCCATGCGTGGCTATTTTTTTATTTTGTATTAAAAAATCGGCGGAGTAACAGAAAATAAAACAATTGCATTTTTCTCAAATTGATTTACCCATTTATGTTTTAAATAAGCGGGTATTTTTACGCTATCACCCGTTTCTAATATGTATTCTTCTTCGTTTAAGTACAATGTGATTTTCCCGTCTAATACGTATGCTAACTCTTCACCTTTATGTTCTAGTACATTTTCTGATGAAGCTGTATTTGGCGGAACAGTCATAATTGCTGTTGCTAAATTTCCTGTGAAATCAGGTGATAACAATTCATATGATAAATTATCAATAATCATTTTTTTTCGTTTATGAGAACGTACAATTAAATCGTCTGTATTTGTATCTTCCAGTAAAAAGCTAAATGTTGGTACATCAAGAGCTTTAGCGAGTACTTTTAATGTTTGAATAGAAGGGTTAGCAGACCCACGCTCAATTTGACTTAACATAGATGGTGTAATACCTGCCATCGTTGCTAGTTCTTTACTCGTTAAACCTTTTTCTTTTCTTTGCTTTTCAATCTTTTTACCAATATCTATATTTTCCATAATGAAAGGCTCCTTACTAATTGTTAAATTATATTTAAAAAAATTAAATTAAAATTAACTTAAGTGAATGATTTATGTTAAACTATATTAAAATTAATTTAATTATAATTTATTGAATCGTAAGCTACAAGGTTATGAGGAGGAAGAGAAATGAAGGAAATAGAGAAATTAAAAGAGGAATATCCACTATTAAATAAATTAATCGCAACAGAAGAAGTGTTTTGGGTAAATCCGAACATGGAAAAGTATGAAACGGCAATAAAAGATTCCCCATTGAATGAAGAGAATGTAAAAGATGCGGAAGAGAGGTTAAAGCGTTTTGCACCGTACATTGCGAAAGTTTTTCCAGAAACGAAAGAAACGGGCGGCATTATAGAATCACCTTTAGTGAAGATACCTACTATGAAACAGTCTTTAGAGAAAAATTATGGGAAACCTATATTAGGTGAATTACTATTAAAATGTGATAGCGGGCTTCCGATATCAGGATCCATTAAAGCTAGAGGCGGCATTTATGAAGTGCTGAAGCATGCGGAGAAATTAGCTTTGCAGCATGGAATGTTAACAGAAGAAGATAATTATTCCATTTTAGACAGTGATACATGTAGAGAGTTTTTTGCAAAATACTCAATTGCGGTAGGTTCTACCGGTAATTTAGGACTAAGCATTGGGATTATGAGTGCAAAACTAGGTTTTAACGTAACTGTTCATATGTCAGCAGACGCAAAAGAATGGAAAAAAGATTTATTAAGAAGTAAAGGTGTAGACGTTATTGAATATGAAGCTGATTATAGTAAAGCAGTAGAAGAGGGGCGTCAGCAAGCGGATGCAGATCCTAGCTGTTATTTTGTAGATGATGAAAACTCCCATGATTTATTTTTAGGATACGCAGTAGCAGCATCGCGATTACAAAAGCAATTAGAAGAGTTAGAGATTGTAGTAGATGAAGATCATCCTTTATTCGTTTACCTTCCGTGCGGAGTAGGAGGCGGACCTGGCGGAGTCGCATTTGGTTTAAAGTTATTGTATAAAGACAACGTGCACTGTTTCTTTGCGGAGCCTACGCACTCTCCATGTATGTTACTCGGTTTAATGACAGGACTTCATGATAAAATTGCTGTTCAAGATGTCGGGATTGATAATGTAACAGACGCGGACGGACTAGCGGTAGGAAGACCGTCTGGATTTGTCGGTAAAACGATGGAACCATTTTTGAGTGGGAATTACACAGTAAGTGATGAAGAGTTATATAGATTATTAAAAGAACTAGCTGATACGGAAAATATTTATTTAGAGCCTTCTGCGTTAGCCGGCATGATAGGACCAATGAAAGTATGTAAAGAAGATGAGTATTTACAGAAGCAACAGTTAATGGAGAAGATGAAGAAAGGTACTCATATTGTGTGGGGAACTGGCGGTAGTATGGTTCCAGAAGATGTGATGAATGGGTATTATAAAACAGGTGAGTCATTAACAATATTAGAAAAATGAGGCTAATTGTGGCCTCATTTTTTATTTATATGACATATGTATTATTATAAATTCTTTGTTATTTTCGCATTAGTTCATTATAGTATAGATATAAAGAACGAATATCAAATAAATATAACAAAAAGCATTATTTTACATAATAAGAGGATGTGTATACGATGTCATTACAGACTAAATATATAGCGGGTATTTCGCTTGGGGTTATGGGAGTAGGTTTTGCGGCTTCTATTCCTTTTCAAGGAACGGTAGCAGGTGAGATTATACAAGGGGGATTTGAAGCTGGATTAGTTGGCGGACTTGCGGATTGGTTCGCAGTTACAGCATTATTCCGTCATCCGATGGGAATTCCAATTCCACATACAGCGTTATTACCTAAAAATCGTAAACGAGTAACGAAAGGGCTCATTCATACGTTAGAAAATGAGTGGCTGACGAAAGAAAGTATTACGAATAAAGTAAAAGAAATGCAGCTAGCGCAAATGGTACTGCAAATTGCTGAAAGAGAAATGCAGTCTGACGCTGTGAAAAAGGGAATTGTAACAATTGCTGAGAAGGCGATTGTTACAATAGATACGGAAAAATTAGCGGTTATTATTGAAAAAGAATTAAAAACGTATTTGCATACAATTAATACAAGTAACATATTACAAGTGCTTGTCGATCAACTAGTTGTGCAAGAATATGATGAAAAGACACTTGATTACATTTTAGTAAAAGTGAAAGATTGGACAGCGCAAGATGAAGCGCGTTACCAGCTCGGAAGCTTAGGTATGAAGGCGATGGAAAACATAAAAGTAGATGGATTTTTACAGTTTACTTTGAAATCGTTTATGAATATTGTAGATGAAGATAAAATTGGCGGCATTTTGCAGAAATTTATTATTAGCAATATTAACAGCTTACAAGATGCAGATAATAGCACAAGACAACTTATATTAGCGAAAATTCGTCAAGAAATTATAAATGTAAAAGAAAATGAAGCTTTACTGCAGGAATTAGAAAATTGGAAAGAAAAATGGATTGCCAATTGGGATGCTACTGACAAAATTAAAGAGATGCTGGGGCAAGTACAACAAAGGGCAATTACTTTTGTGAAAAATGAAGAATTTACGGATAAATATGTTATGCCATTTTTACAAAAACAAATGAATAAAATAAAAGAAGATGAACAGACTGTTCAAAAAATAGAAGAGTGGTTACAAAAACAAGTTGTCACACTTGTGGAAAAGAATCATTCGAAAATCGGAAAACTTGTACAAGAAAATCTTGATAAGTTAGACGATAAAACGTTAATTGAAATGATTGAAAATAATGTCGGTAAAGATTTGCAATGGATCCGAGTAAACGGAGCGGTTTGCGGATTTATGATTGGATTAGTATTAGAAGGAATCAAAGCGATTATATGAGAAAAACCTTCCACAATTGTGGAAGGTTTTTTATTTTTCAATAATACTCATATTTATATTATAAGCTTTTTCAATATTTAACTTGTACGTCCCATTGCCTGTTTTAATCGAATTTTTATACCAATGTTCTTGCCCGTTGAATTCTGGATTTTCTTCTGAAGTATTATCTTCTTTTTTCGTTAAATCTTCAACTTGTTCCCAAGGAGTGCTTCCGTGTGCTTCTTTTTTGTTTGTTACGGCGATTAAAGACACATCACTTTCTTTTGCTAAATGAACAGATACATTTGAACTTTCTTGTACAAACCAATTATTTTGTAATTGACCTGGATAAAGGGATAGTTCGTTATTTGAAGCACGAACTTCTACATTTTTATTTTGCGGAAGAACGAGTGTTTGTTTTACCTGTGGTGCTGAATTCCATAACGTATGTTGAACTGGTAATGATTTCAAAGTGATATACATCGTTTCCCCAGCTGTTTGAACTGAAAGGAAATCTTCTTGTTTTAAATTAAGTTTTTCATTAGCTTTCGTTGTCATTTCATATGTTCCAAGAAGGTGAATTTGATTTGTATCATTACCCTCTATTGTTAGAGGATAATGCCCTGCATCCACTACGATTTTTTTGATAGATTCAGGTATATCAAGTTGTCCACTTGGAATATTACTCGTTTGCTGAGTGGTATTAATAGAATGACGAACTTCATCTAGTAATCCAGTTGATAATAAACAGTAAAAAGCAATTCCAGCGCTTCCTAAAACACCGATAAAGAAAATACTAAAAATATCATATTTAATAAAAGATTGTTCCTTCTTAGAAAATAGAAGGTATAGTAAAATTTCCACGCCAAGTATGACAAGTAAAACAGGCCACCAAGCTGTTAAGGAATCTAATACCTCAGTACCTTTTATAACTGAAAATAGTAAGAAGCAACCTAATGCAATAATAGAAAGCCCCATTGAAAATGTTCCAACGCGCCATGTTCTCATTCTTTTGTACCACCTTTGTTTTCTTTATTTCCAAGTAACAATTTAAAGCCGCCACCAATTAAGAGGAGTGCAACGATAGATGTTTGGAAATAGCGATAATACAGTTCGCTAAGATGAATGTTAAATATAGTTGCAAAGTAATCGTTCAAAATAGGAAGGACTGTTTGATCTAATAAATAATAACCACCGAGTGTAATTAACCCAATACCGATCCATCTTTGATGATTGATAAAATAATCAATGATAGGTTCGTCATTTACACGTTCTTTTCCATACTTTGCGGTTTGCTGTAAAGCGTCAAAAAAGCTATAGAACCAAATGATTGGAACTAAAAATAAAAACGCTGAAAGTCTTAATAAGTCGAGTAAATATATGGAAAGTAAAAAGGCTGCCATAAGCTGAAGGCCGCGGCGTTGTAAGCCTAAATACATATGTCCTGCTCCGGGGAACATCGCTAAAATAGAAGCGAATGTTTTATTCTTCTTTCCTTGTTCACGATGCTCTTCAAACTCTTCGAAAATAGTACGATCATCTAGTTGCTCGCCACGTTCTTTTTTCTGGAGTTGCTGAACAACATCAAAGAAATTGTAAATCCATAAAACAGGTAATGTAATAAGGAAGATAAGGAAACTTTCTTGCGATGTTAAAAGTGCAACGAAAATAATCATACTTCCGATTCCTGTGCAAGCTACTAAAAATGTAAGTCCACGTTGCATAAGTCCTAATTGAAAATGTCCAAGTCCAGGGATGATTGATAGAAGAATGATATAAAATCGTTCGCTTTCTTTAGAGGACTCTGTAAATTCTCCTGCAGCTTGTTTTTTCGATTGGTTAATAATAGTGATAACTAAATCTAATAAATTGATCGCCCATAAGACGACTAGTAAAAATAGAGAAAGAAAAGCAATATCACGCGCACCTAATGCTATTGTACAAAATGCTGCAAAGATAAATAGAACTACAGCCCCTCCGCTATATAAAATAAACCGTCCAAATTTCTTTAAATATAAATGTCCAAGCCCGGGAATTAGCCCTAATACAAGTGCTAAAAAGGGATTTTTATTCATGCTTTGAACCTCCGTCCTTTTTTGATGTGTCTACCGATTTGTTTACAATTTGTTGTGAGATAGAAGACTCGTTATGTTTTGAAGATTTCTCGAAATTTGATGTCGCTGTGAAAATATACTGGAATAAACCACTTACCATAAAAATAATTGTAGCAGCAGTCGCAATTATGTAGTGAATAATGGTGCGCTTTAGTGAGTTTGTTTTTATATTTTCATTAGGTTGTAGCGTTTCAAAATTAATTTCCGTCATAACTTCGTTCGTAAATGAATCATCATTTATCATTGGAAGGTTTTCATGTTGTTCATCGATACTTTCCATATAAAGTGCTAAACAATGATCACATTCATAAAGGTGTTCTTCCATAGATTCACGTTCATTGCTTTCTATAAAATCTAAAGTATAATTGCGCCAATCCTCTTTTGAATAATGCATCATAGAAACTCTTCCTCCTTCCAATGTTTTTTAATCCATTTTCTTGCCCGGTACAGTTTCATTTCGACTGTTTTCACTTCGATGTTTTCCTGTAAAGAAATTTCTTGATAACTTTTTTCTTCTAAGTAATGTGCGAGAACGACGTCACGGTAATTTTCGGGAAGTTCTCTCAGTTTTTGAGCAATGAGTAATTTTTGCTCTTTCGTCAATAATAAAGCCTCAATATTCTGAGAGGATTTTATATTTTCCTCAGTGTCTTTACATAAGGAGAGTTCTTCATTTTCTCTAGCTTTCTTCCTTTTATAATCAATAGCGTGATTGGTGGCAATACGTGCCATCCACGTTTTTAATCCGCGAAATTGATAATTTGGGAGAGAGGCGTGAATTTTTAAGAATACTTCTTGTGTAACATCTTTCGCATCTTCTTCATGTCTTAAAATAGAAAAGATAACTTGAAAAATATAATGACGATATGTTTGCACAAGGATACGAAAAGCATGTTCGCTTCCTTGCTGTGCTTTTTCAATTAATTGTTTTTCCTCAATGGGTCTCTCCCTCCTTTTTGACGCATTCTATTATATAGACGTAAGAAATGATTGGTCACCCTACACATGTTGTAAAAAAAGAATAATATATTTTTAGGAAGGAAGCTATATGAAAAAAGGTGTGAAAAAATGGTAAAAAGAAGTATATAATGAGCAAGTGGGAAATGTTACGTGAAGAAAGGATGTGAATGTTAGTAGGGGAAGGTCCATACTAACAAACATGAAAATTAAAATATTAATAGCGGATGATAATTCTTTTATTAGAGAAGGCATGAAAATTATTTTAAATACATATGAAGAGTTCGAAGTGGTAGATACAGTAAATGATGGGAAAGAAGCAGTGGAATATTGTAAAAAGAACGACGTTGATATCGCTCTTTTAGATGTCCGCATGCCAAATATGAACGGGGTAGAGGCAACGAAATTTATTTGTGAAGAAACGGAAACGAAACCACTAATTTTAACGACGTTCGATGATGATGAATATATTTTGGACGCAGTGAAGAACGGGGCGAAAGGTTATTTATTAAAAAATAATGATCCAGAGCGTATTCGTGATGCAATAAAAGGAGTATATAACGGTCAAACTGTTATGCAAGATGTAGTGCTTGATAAAATTAAGAGCAATTTAATGGAGAGCAAAGAGGACGAATGCAAAATAGATACAAGTCTTTTTACAGAAAGAGAACTTAGTATTATCGCATTAATTGCGAAAGGTTTCTCGAATAAAGAAATTTCAAAGCAACTTTTCATATCAGAAGGAACGATTGCAAATTATATTACATCAGTTTTAGGGAAAACTGGACTTGAACATCGCACACAAATTGCAATTTATTATTTAACAGGGAAAGTAGATTAAAGATATGGAATTTTGGTTAATTGTAAGTAAATTAATTGTCTTTATATATATTGTGTTTAGTTACATTTATTTAAATGTTGTGAACTTACCATGGATTATACTTACTTTGCTTTTATATCTTTCTGTAAATGTGCTGATCTCTATATTTAAACAAGATACGTACAAAAACATATTATCTAGTCTGTCAATTGGCATAGTTATATTATTTACATGGAAGGTTCATCCGTTTTTTATTTTATTTTTACCATTGAACTTATATGAAGTTATATTTCGTTATATAGAGAAGAAATGGCAGCTCTTTATCATTATGATGATTCCTATTATCTTTACAGAAGAAAGTATTCGAATGACATATGGATTAATTGTTACATTTTCTTTTATTGTATTAACTATGGCAGAACGGTATATATCGCGTGTATTAAAGCTTGAATCACAAAATGATAAGATGCGAAAAGATATGCAGCGGCTGACGAAAAGCTTACATGAAAATAAAGAGTACATAAAGCAATCAGAGTACACATTTAAGTTAGAAGAGAGAAATCGGTTGTCACAAGAAATTCATGATAAAATTGGCCACTCGATGACAGGGGCGCTAATTCAAATGGAAGCAGCAAAGAGGTTAATGGGGATAGATAAAGAAAAATCTGCCGAGTTATTACAAAATGCAATTCATATATCGAAAGATGGAATTGAAAGTATTCGGGTTACATTAAAAAATATGAAGCCGCCAACTGAGCAAATTGGTATTCATCGTATGAAATTATTCATAGAGGAATTTGCCGGTAAACATGATATAAATATTCCTTTCGTATATAAAGGGAATTTAGATATGATTTCTCCAATTCAGTGGAAGATTATCGGTGAAAATGTTACGGAGGCACTAACGAACGCGATGAAATATGCTGATGCGACAGTCATTTCAATCGATATTCATGTACTTAACAAGATGGTGAAAGTACAGGTGAAGGATAATGGAAAAGGTGCAGCTCTCGTTAAGAAAGGTCTCGGGATTATGGGGATGGAGGAGCGAACAGCATCAGTAAACGGAAAAATTATTGTAGACGGAAGAAGTGGTTTTTCAGTAACGATGCTGTTGCCCATATAGGAAATTATGACGAGGATGAATCATCTCATATGAAAAAAGTGAATAATCTCATGCGAAAAGAATGAACTTCTGCACTGAGCAGGTTCATTTTTTTTGTTTATACTAAAAGCAGAGAAACCGAAATAGGGGTGAAATGATGAATACATTAGAAATTAAAAATTTAACGAAAAAATTTGGTGATTTCATCGCGGTAGATAATATGTCTTTATCTATTAAAGAAGGAGAGATATTTGGCTTTTTAGGATCAAATGGTGCTGGTAAGAGTACAACGATAAATATGATTGCTGGATTGCTAAGAAGTAATGAAGGTGAAATTAGTATACTAGGAAAAAATATAAAGAAACATAATCGATTTGCCAAAATGAACATCGGTATCGTTCCGCAAGATATTGCGATTTATGAAGAGTTAACTGCCTATGAAAATGTGAAATTCTTTGCTGGATTGTACGGGTTAAGAGGAGCTGAGCTAAAAGCGAGAGTAGAGGAAGCACTTCAATTTGTAGGGCTTAGTGATAAGCATAAAAGTTACCCAAAAAACTTTTCTGGCGGGATGAAACGAAGACTGAATATTGCTTGTGCGATTGCTCATAGACCGAAGTTAATTATTATGGATGAGCCGACAGTTGGAATTGATCCGCAGTCAAGAAACTATATCCTTCAGTCTGTTCGGAAATTAAATGAAATGGGAAGTACTATTATTTATACGAGTCACTACATGGAAGAAGTAGAAGAGATTTGTTCGAAAATAGCAATTGTAGATCACGGTAAAGTGATTGCAGAAGGAACGAAAGAACAGTTAAAAGCGATTATTACTGATACGAAAGACATTTGGGTTGAAGTGAAGTCAGTAGAAAATTTAGATGTAGAAAAGTTAAAAGAGATAAACGGTGTGAAAGCTGTTCAAGTTGAAGAGAACGTAATCAAGGTAAACTCGGATGCAGGAGTAAATAATTTAAATAAAATTATTCAGCATTTCATTAATCATGACATTGAAATTCGTTCGTTAGAGGAGCAGGCCCCGAACTTAGAAACAGTATTCCTTACGTTGACTGGAAGAAACTTACGAGATAAATAAAAGGTAAATGAAGAAAAGGTAAAGGGAGGTTCATCAATTGAACATCTTCAATATTGCAGTTATGCATATTAAAAGAGATTTCAGGGACGTAAGAACTTTAGTTTTTATGTTAGCATTTCCGATTGTACTAATGCTTGTGTTAGGAACAGCGTTAACGAATGCATTTGATAGCGATAGTCAAGCGATTAAAGATATACAAGTGCTCTACAAAGATGAAGCAAGTAGCACATTTTCTCAAACGTTCGAAGCATTTACGAAAGAAGTCGATAAATCGGGTATTCATTTTAAAAAAGCTTCCGGCAGTATAGATGGGAAAGAAGAAGTGAAGCAAAATAAATATGCTGCTTATGTAGAATTAAATAAAGATGGTGCGAAATTTTACGGAAGTGACAAAAGTAGTATTGAGGGAAGTATTGTGGAAGGCATGCTTACAACATTTATTGATAAGTACAATGTAGCGGCCGAAGTTGCAAAAGTTGATCCTAGTAAGGTGAGCGCGGTTATTTCAAGCGGAAATCATAATGATTATATAAAAGAAACATCTTTACAAGCTGCGAAAAAGCCAGGTTCTATGGATTACTACGCGGTTGTAATGACAACGATGATTGCACTATATGCTGCGATGGGAGCGAGTTCTTTAATTCGAGGAGAACGAATACGTAAAACAGGAGATCGTCTCATTGCTGCACCTATAAGTAAGGCTGAAATATTCATTGGAAAAGTACTTGGTAGCCTAGTAGCAAATGCTCTGTGCATATTACTCGTCATGTTATTTAGTAAATTTGTTTTTCAAGCGAATTGGGGCGACCATCTTGGAATCATATTTCTTATTTTATTAACACAAATTTTTCTAGCAATTAGCTTCGGTTTAGGAATTGGATATATTACAAAAACACCGGAATCATCTAGAGCGATTATTATGGTTATTGTGCAATTAGCCTCTATTTTTGGTGGTGCATATTTCGTAATAGAAGAAAATTTCGTTACGAATTTATCACCATTAACGTGGGCAAACACAGCTGTTATGAAAATTATTTATGCAAATGATGTAGGAGCAGCACTACCGGTAATATGTTTAAACCTTGGCATTTCAGCACTCTTTTTATTAATTGCAATTATTGCATTACGTAGACGGGAGGGGCTATAGTATGAAAGATATTTTATGGCTCATACAAAAAACGTTATCTGTACTTTTGAAAAATAAAAAAGGGTTATTCATTATTATTAGTTTGCCGATAATCGGAACACTAATCTCCTTCTCGATGTATGGGAATATGGGGCAAGGGACGTTAAATATCGGGGTTATTAATAAAGAAAATCAATCTATAGCAAATGATACGGTGAAATTTTTAGAAGGATTAAATCATGTAAAGGTAAGTAAAATTAAAGAATCTGAAGTAGAAGACAAACTCACTTCCAAAAAACTTGATGGAGTTATTACATTAGATTCTGGTTTTTCAAAAAGTGTTCGAGAAGGGAAACCAAATCATATTGAAATTTCATCGATTAAAGGTGATCAAGTAACAGGATTTATAAAATCATATTTATACAATTATATTGATAATGTAGCAGCTATTAGTAAAGTAGCAGGAACAGATCAAAGTGCATTTGATACTATGTACGCAGGATATCAAAAAGGTTCATTTAAAATGAAAACTGAGACGCTAGAAGATACTTCGAAAAATAAAGATATGACAAACCAAACGATGGGTTACCTTATTATGTTTATGCTATTTTCAGCAGCGAACTTATCAGGTTATATTTTAAAAGAAAAAGAAAATAGAACGTATTTTAGACTCTTATCAACGCCGATAGATGGGAAGAAATTCATATTATCTAATGTCGGGGTAAATATGCTGCTATTAACAGTACAAATTCTGATTACAATCCTATTCCTAACGAATGTTTTTCATACGAATATCAATATGCCTTTCATAGTGATGCTTGGCGTACTCATGCTATTTGCTTTAATAGCGATTGGAATATCGTTAGTGCTTGTCGCTTTTTCGAAAAACTCAGCATCGGCAAATGCACTGCAAAATATGATCATTGTACCGACATGTTTACTCGCTGGATGTTATTTTCCATATGATATTATGCCGAAAGCAGTGCAAAAAGTAGCTGATTTTCTTCCGCAAAGATGGCTATTAGATACGGTATCAAAACTACAACAAGGAATTCCAGTTTCAGATTTGTATTTAAATATTTTAATCCTAATTGCCTTTGCGGTAGCATTCTTCTTAATTGCTATTTATAAGTTTGGAAGAAATAATGATGCGAGAAACTTTGTTTAATGGAGAAAGGGTGTGACGTTAAGTCGCATCCTTTTTTGTATGGAGCATGAAATTTAAATTGGAATGACAAAATAGAAGAGTGGAAAGAAAATGAGCGGAAGGAAATCAAAATGATAAAAAAAATATTGCGAGTTACTTCTATTGTAATTACTATTTTCGTTTTTGTTTTAATTTGGATGCATATTGACGTTACGCTCGGAAGAAAAATGGAAGTCGGGAAAAATATGCCGACAGAGTACGCTCCTCATTATAGTGATTTTCAATTATATGTAGAAGGAAAGTCATTTTATAAACAGTTATTTACTGATATAAGAGAGGCGAAGCAATCTATTTACACGTACTTTTTTATTTTGTCGGATGATAAAAGTAGCCATACTTTTTTAAACTTATTAAAAGGGAAGGCAAAAGAAGGAGTAAACGTCTATTTATCAGTTGATCGCATTAATGATTTATCATTTGAAAGAAAGATGAAAAATGAATTGCGGGAAAGTGGTGTGCATTTTACATATAGTAGAAAACCTGAATTGCCATTCGGATTTTATTCACTTCACCATCGTAATCATCGCCGTATTACGACCATTGATGGGGAGATTGGCTATACGGGTGGTTTTAATATGGGAGATGAGTACTTAGGAAAAGATAAGCGATTTGGATATTGGCGTGATTATCATGTGCGGCTTAGAGGAGAAGGAGCGAAAGATTTAGAAGAGCAATTCGCTTTAGATTGGAAACGAGATACGAAAGAACATATAAAAAGAAGTGCGAATAAAGCTAGTAAAGGGAATACATTACATACGATGACTAGCTATAATGGACATTACGTCGCTGAAAAGTATATCGAATTAATAAAACAAGCGAAGCATTCAATTGTCATTACAACGCCTTATTTTATAGCGAAAAATAAAGAACTGATGAATGCTTTAATTGAAGCGCAAAAACGTGGTGTTACAGTAAAAATACTTTGGTCATATAAACCAGATATTCCTCTTATTAAAGAGGCAGCGTATCCTTATATTCGTCAAGCAGTTAATAACGGAATTACGGTATATGGTTATAAAAAAGGTATGTTTCATGGAAAGTTAATGCTGATTGATAATGAACTAACTGTTATCGGCACAACGAACATAACTGCACGTAGCTTCTATATAAATGATGAGATGAATTTGTATATTCATGGTGGAACTATCGTTTCAGAAGTGAATAAGGCGTTAACAGAAGATTTTCGTGATTCGAAAGAGATGACGAAAGATTTTTTTGAGAAGTTATCATTTTGGGAGCGTTGTAAGGAGAAATTGGCGGGATTTGTTGATTTTTATTTATAAAGATTAATGGAAAAGGATGTCTTTTATAGACACCCTTTTTTAATGAGAAATAATTAGTTTTCATGCACAAGCAATGAAGCATCATCATTAATCAATGTCCCGACATGCTCACCTAAGCAAATTCTTTTCATAACTCCAGGCTCATCAAAGTTAAAGACGTGTGCTGGCAAATTATAATCACGGGCAAGTAATAAAGCGGCTTGATCCATGACTTGAATGTTTTGCCTAACAACATCGTTATAGTTTAGTTTTCTGTACATTTTCGCTGATTTATTATGTTTTGGATCACTAGTAAAGACGCCATCTACTCCTTGTTTTGCGACTAATATTGCGTCACTATTCATTTCAATGGCTCTTTGAACACTTGGATAATCTGTCGTAACGAACGGTTGCCCGTTACCGCCGCCAAAAATGACAACATAACCGTTATCTAAATGATGTACTGCTCTGAGGCGAATATAAGGCTCTGCTACTGCATTAAACGGGATGGAAGTCATAACGCGTACTTCTCTATCTGTTTTACTTGTTAAAACGCCGCGAAGCATTAAGCTGTTGATAATTGTACCTAACGTACCGATATTATCAGCTTCTACACGATCAATTCCCCATTCTTCAGCTAGATGACCTCTGAAAATGTTACCGCCGCCGATGACAATGGATACTTCGATACCTAAGTCAATAATGGATATAATTTCGTTTGCGATATGTTCTAATCGTTTGGAGTTAAAGCTATTTCCGGATTGATCGGCAAGTGCACCGCCGCTTAATTTAATTAAGACTCTTTTATATGGCTTCATAACAATTCCCCCTATATAGATCGCAATAAAAAAGGAACAAAGGCAAATGCCTTTGTTCCTTTTTTAGAAAATGAAAAAGAAAAGAAGAAGATAAGACGAATTTTTGTACATAATTTTTCATACTATCCACTCCTTTTCATTTTGATTTGTTGTAAGTATATATCTTTTTGATTATACGAAACAATCTGATTGCTTATCAAGTATATTTTATTTCTTTTTAATGAAAAGGTGTCAATGAAAAAGAAAAGAAAAATTTTTGAATTTTTTGTGACGAACTTGTAGGTTTTTGTATGATTTTGTAGGTTCGCCTATAAGATGTGTGAGTAAGCTTTTATAAATACGAAATGAAAGCGTTCGCATGAAGGGGATGAACATAAATGAAAAAATTCGGATTGGCAACACAAATTTTTGTCGCGCTTGTTTTAGGGATTGTAGTAGGGGCAATCTTTTATGGCAATAAAACGGCGATTTCTTATATCACACCAATTGGGGATATATTTATTCACTTAATTAAAATGATTGTAGTACCAATTGTTATTTCAGCATTAATTGTTGCGGTAGCTGGTGTAGGAGATATGAAGAAGCTTGGGAAACTGGGCGGTAAGACAATTCTTTATTTCGAAATTATTACGACGATTGCTATTTTAATGGGATTACTTGCAGCGAATATATTCCAACCAGGTACTGGCGTTGATATGAGTAATTTACAGCAAAGTGATATTTCTTCTTATAAACAAACAGCAGATGCAACAGAGAAGAAAGGCTTTGCAGAAACGATTGTTCATATTGTACCGAAAAACGTATTTGAATCGATTGCACAAGGTGACTTATTACCGATTATTTTCTTCTCAGTATTATTCGGTTTAGGAGTTGCGGCAATTGGAGACAAAGGAAAGCCCGTCTTTAACTTCTTTGAAGGTGTACTCGAAGCGATGTTTTGGGTTACAAATCAAGTTATGAAATTTGCACCATTTGGTGTATTCGCATTAATTGCAGTTACGGTTGCAAAATTTGGTGTAGCAACACTACTTCCTTTAGGAAAACTAGTGCTAGCTGTATACGTAACTGTTATACTATTCGTTGTGATTGTATTAGGTATTAATGCACGAATGGTTGGCGTAAACATTTTTACATTAATGAAAATTTTAAAAGAAGAACTTATTCTTTCATTTACGACAGCAAGTTCAGAAGCTGTTTTACCTAATATAATGAGAAAAATGGAAGAGTTCGGTTGTCCAAAGGCAGTTGCCTCTTTCGTTATTCCGACAGGTTATACATTCAACTTGACTGGATCGGCTATTTATCAAGCGTTAGCGGCATTGTTTGTTGCACAAATGTACGGTGTGCACATGTCACTGACAGAGCAAATTACGTTATTATTCGTTCTCATGTTAACATCCAAGGGTATGGCGGGAGTTCCAGGTGCATCGTTCGTTGTTGTATTAGCAACGTTAGGTTCAATGGGATTACCACTAGAAGGTATAGCGTTAATTGCGGGAATTGACCGCATTTTAGATATGATTCGCTCATCTGTCAATGTATTAGGAAATGCATTAGCGGCCATTGTTATGTCGAAGTGGGAAGGCGAATTCGATAATGAGAAAGCAAAACAATATGTAGAAACAGTCAAAGAAACAAAAGCAGCATAAGAAATCGTTAAGGAGTGAATAATCATGGCAACATTAACTGAAGTTAAAAATGGTGTTCGAATTGAAAAAGATTTTTTAGGTGAAAAAGAAGTGCCAAACTATGCATACTACGGCGTACAAACAATGCGTGCAGTAGAAAACTTCCCAATTACAGGATACAAAATCCATGAAGGCTTAATTAAAGCATTCGCAATTGTAAAAAAGGCTGCAGCGCTTGCTAATACAGATGTAGGAAGATTGGAATTGAACAAGGGCGGCGCGATCGCAGAAGCCGCTCAAGAAATTCTTGATGGAAAATGGCATGATCATTTCATCGTAGATCCAATCCAAGGCGGAGCAGGTACTTCAATGAATATGAATGCAAATGAAGTCATTGCCAATCGTGCTCTTGAATTATTAGGAATGGAAAAGGGAGACTATCATTATATTAGTCCAAATAGTCATGTAAACATGGCGCAATCAACAAACGATGCATTCCCCACGGCGATTCATATTGCAACATTAAATGCATTAGAAGGCTTATTACAAACGATGGGTTATATGCACGATGTATTTGAATTAAAAGCAGAGCAGTTCGATCATGTTATTAAAATGGGTCGTACACATTTACAAGACGCTGTGCCAATTCGTCTTGGACAAGAATTTAAAGCGTATTCTCGCGTACTTGAACGTGATATGAAACGTATCAAGCAATCACGTCAACATCTATATGAAGTAAATATGGGAGCAACTGCAGTTGGTACAGGCTTAAATGCAGATCCAGAATATATTGAAGCAGTTGTAAAACATTTAGCTACAATTAGTGAACTGCCACTTGTTGGTGCAGAAGACTTAGTAGATGCAACGCAAAATACGGATGCATACACAGAAGTATCAGCAGCACTGAAAGTATGTATGATGAATATGTCTAAAATTGCGAATGACCTTCGCTTAATGGCATCAGGTCCACGTGTTGGCTTAGCGGAAATTATGTTGCCAGCTCGTCAACCAGGTTCATCTATTATGCCAGGGAAAGTAAACCCTGTTATGCCAGAAGTAATTAATCAAATTGCGTTCCAAGTAATTGGTAACGACCATACAATTTGCCTTGCTTCAGAAGCAGGACAATTAGAATTAAACGTTATGGAACCAGTACTTGTTTTCAACTTACTTCAATCTATTAGCATTATGAATAACGGTTTCCGTGCCTTTACAGATAATTGCTTAAAAGGAATTGAAGCGAATGAAGATCGCTTAAAAGAGTATGTTGAGAAGAGTGTAGGAATTATTACAGCCGTGAACCCTCATATCGGTTATGAAGCAGCAGCTCGCGTTGCGAAAGAAGCAATCGCAACAGGTCAATCCGTTCGAGAACTTTGTGTGAAAAATGGTGTACTGTCACAAGAAGACCTAGAGTTAATTCTAGATCCATTCGAAATGACGCACCCAGGGATTGCAGGAGCAACTCTTTTAAAGAAAAATTAAAAGAAGAGGGGGACAATCCCCTCTTTTTTGTTTACAATATAGAAATGCTATATATGAATAGAGGTAGGGATGTTATGAGTAAGTTTACAGTAGCTTCTAATGGTTCATTAGAAACGACATTAAGAGGAGTAGAAGTATTATCGACACCACTTTTAAATAAAGGGGTCGCTTTCACGCAAGAAGAGAGAGAAGAATTAGGTTTAAAAGGGTTATTACCGCCAGCAGTTTTAACTTTAGAAGAACAAGCACGCCGAGCGTATGAACAATTTTGTTCTCAGCCGGATGAT
The DNA here is from genome assembly GCF_022637375.2 of Bacillus sp. N5-665. NCBI lineage: Bacteria > Bacillati > Bacillota > Bacilli > Caryophanales > Bacillaceae > Bacillus > Bacillus sp. N5-665. The sequence continues at coordinate 3,844,854 of NZ_CP093325.1, read as the reverse complement.
TTATTAAAGAACGTATACTTAACAGCGTTACATGATCGAAATGAAGTATTATTTTATCGTATATTAACAAATCACTTACGTGAAATGTTACCAATTGTATATACACCAACAGTCGGTGTAGCAATTCAAAGGTATAGTCATGAATACCGTAAACCACGTGGTGTGTATTTATCAATTAACGATCCGTCGGGTATCGAAGAAGCATTCGCCAATATCGGTGCAACAGCTGAAAACATTGATTTAGTCGTTGTAACAGATGGAGAAGGCATACTTGGAATTGGTGACTGGGGTGTTGGTGGTATAAACATCGCAATCGGGAAATTAGCTGTTTATACGGCCGCAGTTGGTATCGATCCTAGCCGTGTATTACCGGTAATTTTAGATGTGGGTACAAATCGTGAGGAACTATTAAACAATCCATTTTATATTGGAAATCGTCACCCTCGTATAACTGGTGAAGCTTACGATGAATTTATTGATACATTTGTACAAGCAGTGAATAAACAATTCCCGAAAGCACTTTTACATTGGGAAGATTTTAGCTCTCGAAATGCACGGAAAATTTTAGATAAATATCGTCATGATATTTGTACATTTAATGATGATATTCAAGGTACAGGTGCAGTTTCACTGGCTGCTGTGTTATCGGCAGTGAAAGTTTCGGGCGTACCTTTAAGTGAACACCGCGTTGTTGTGTTTGGTGCTGGTACGGCTGGAATCGGTATCGCAGATCAAGTTAGAGATGCAATGGTCCGCGTTGGCGTATCAGAAGAAGAATCATATAAGCGTTTCTGGTGTATTGATCGTAACGGGTTAGTTACAGATAATATGGAAGATCTTCTTGATTTCCAAATTCCATATGCAAGAAAAGAAGCGGAAGTAAGTGAGTGGAAACAAAATGATGTGATCGGACTTGCTGAAGTTGTGAAGCATGTAAAACCGACAATTTTAATCGGTACATCAACTGTTGCAGGAGCATTCAAAGAAGAGATTATTAAAGAAATGGCTTCTCACGTAGAAAGACCAATCATTTTACCGATGTCGAATCCGACGCCACTTGCTGAAGCAAAACCAGCCGATTTAATCGAGTGGACAGAAGGAAGAGCATTAGTTGCAACAGGAAGTCCATTTGAACCAGTTACATACAACGGTGTAACGTATGTGATTGGACAATCAAATAACGCACTTATTTTCCCAGGTCTTGGTCTTGGAACAATTGTTGTACGTGCAAGCGTCATGACGGATGGAATGTTTGCAGCAGCTGCTGAAGCAGTTGCAAGCATGGTAGATACAAGTCAGCCAGGGGCACCTATCTTACCAGAAGTTGAAGAGCTACGTAATATCTCGGAAATGGTTGCAATTGAAGTAGCGAAAGTTGCCGTTGCAGAAGGTGTTGCTAGAGAGAACTTAAGTGATAACGATATCAAGATTGCAGTGAAAGAAGCAATATGGGAGCCAGAGTACCGCCAAATAAAAGCGGTAGAAAAGGTTAGAATATAGAAATAAAGCCCGTTTATTATAATAAGCGGGCTTTCACTTTTATTGTCGAAAAAAGTATAGGAAGTGGCACCTTTGAATTGGAATCAATTATGGAAGAAAGATATATCCCTTTTAATTATATTAATGGTAGTTGTTCCGATTGCTGGAGAGCTTAATTTTCATCCTTTTAACGATACGTTTCGTGTTAGCTTTGGGACACCGCTTTTCTTCTTTTTATTATTATTTTTAAGAAGAATACCAGCAGGGGCTGCGGGTATTCTTGTCGGTATATGTGTCGTTTTATTCCGTGTATGCCTTGATTGGATCATGCAAGGTTCATTTCATATGACAGAATCATTTTATTTGCGCTATGCTGTGTTCTTTTATTATTTTATTTATGGAAGTCTCTTTTCACTTTGTAGGGTGAATAAGTTTCATCAGAAACCAATCGTTATTGGGTGCCTTGGAATTACAATTGAAATTATCGCAAGTATGTCAGAACTTGCGATTTATCATATGGTAGTACTCAGTACAACAATAACAGTTTCTGAAGTGAATAAATTAATTATTATTGCTATTTTTCGTAGTTTCTTTGCACTTGGCTTTTTAAATATGATGATTTTATATGAAACGAAATTAAAAGAGTCACAAGTCCGAAAAGAAAATGAAAAAATGTTAATGCACCTTTCAAATTTATATGTAGAATCTGTTCACTTGAAAAAAACTTTACAAAATGCAGAGTTGATTACACAAGAAGCATATCAACTATATCGGAATTTACAGACAAGCGATGATTCTAGCAGTAAAATAGCATTGAAAATAGCGGGAGAAGTACATGAAATAAAAAAGGATAATCAAAGAATTTTTGCAGGGTTATCTAAACTGTTATTAGATAAAAATGTGGCTGAGTATGTAGAAGGACATGAGCTTACAGAAATGATCGTAAGAATAAATGAGAAATATGCTGAAATGCTAGGGAAAGATATACGTTTTTCAAAACATATAGAAGGTGAACACGCTGCATATCACGTGTATACAGTGCTATCAATCTTTAATAATTTAGTTGCCAATGCAGTGGAAGCAATTGAAGATAGAGGTCTCATTCGTATTAAGTTATATAAACGAGATCAACATGTAATCTTTGAAGTAATTGACGATGGCCCTGGTATTGCACAAAAGTATAAGAAATTAGTATTTAAGCCAGGGTTTACTTCCAAGTATGATCAAACAGGAACACCGTCAACAGGTATTGGACTTTCTTACATACACGAAATGGTAACAGAGCTCGGCGGAGAAGTAAGGTTAGAAGACAATGAAACAGGAAAAGGGTGTAAGTTTATCGTTTGTTTACCGGAGTGCAGTTTAAAGCGGGAAGGGGAATAGGTTTGTTTTATTATATCGTAGATGATGATGAAGTTTTCCGTTCGATGCTTTCGCAAATTATTGAGGATGGCGATCTTGGGGAAGTAATTGGAGAATCGGAAGATGGAGCTTTTGTTGAAGCAGAACAGCTAAATTATAAAAAAGTAGATATTTTATTTATTGATTTACTAATGCCGATGAGAGATGGCATTGAAACAGTTCGCCATATAGCGTCTTCATTTACTGGGAAAATTATTATGATTTCCCAAGTGGAATCGAAACAGCTCATTGGTGAGGCGTATACACTTGGTGTAGAATATTATATTACGAAACCACTAAACAAAATAGAAGTAATATCTGTTGTACGAAAAGTGATGGAGCGTATTCGTTTGGAACGTTCTATATATGACATTCAAAAATCATTAAATAATGTGTTTCAGTGGGAAAATCCGCAAATGCGTAGTGAAACAGTGCAAGAAGGAAAAAAGATATCAGATTCAGGACGCTTCTTACTAGCAGAACTCGGTATTGCGGGAGAGAACGGAAGTAAAGATTTACTTAGTATGCTGGAATATTTATACGGACAAGAAAAGGCGCAAACATTTGAATTTGGATTTCCTGCGTTAAAAGATATTTTTCACCAAATAACATTAAAAAAATTAGATCATATAGCTTCGGATGCAGATATAGATAAGGAGAGAAAAGCATCTGAACAACGTGTAAGAAGAGCGATTTATCAATCATTGAATCATTTAGCCTCCCTCGGACTAACAGACTTTTCAAATCCAAAATTTGAAAGCTATGCTCCGAAATTTTTTGATTTTACGATAGTTAGAAAACGGATGACAGAAATGACAAAGGATGAACTAGCGACTTCTGGCCATATACGAATTAATACGAAAAAATTTATTCAAGTGTTATATTTTGAGGCGAAACGGTTGATGGAGATAGAGTGAAGAAGGTGCTTATAAATAAGCATCTTTTTTTGTTCAATCAATATTTTATATTTTCTCGTAGAGCATGTAAAATGTTAAGTAAGAGAAAATGGTTTTACATTAAGGAAGTGTCAAAACAATGAGTTTTACATTAAATAAATCGATTATAAAAGAAGTATGCGGAGAGACCTCATATAAAAGAGGTGAAGCTTATTATAAAGCAAATAAAGTAATCGTGAATCATTATGATGAAACGAAAGAAATTTGTGAGGCGACGGTAAAAGGGAATGAAGATTTTCATGTTACAGTAGAAAAAGCTAAAAAAGGTGATGTAGTTGCGAGATGTAGTTGTCCTTCAATAGCGTCTTTTCAAACGTACTGTCAACATGTTGCAGCCGTACTAATACAAATAAATTATAACCAGCAAACGGGCGGCATGTCCGAAAATATGAGCGGAAATGATCAATTAACGAGCGGAATGTTTCAGTTGTTTGCAGACAAACCACTGCGGCCAAAAAGTAAACAACACCGTTTTGATACACGTGAAATATTAGATGTTGCGTTTATATGTTCACCAGTAGCGACGAAAAGTGGTGGGGCCCTTCTTGGAATTCAGTTAAAACTTGCGAAAACATATTTTATAAAGCATATTAGAGAATTTCTTTCTAAAGTGGAGAAGAGAGAGACTTTTCATTGTTCTAATGAATTTACATACACACCAGATGTACATAGCTTCAGGCAAGAAACAGATGCGGTTATTCAGCAGCTTATTAAAATGTATCATAATGAAAAAATGTATGAAGATGCGTTAGAAGTACATGCGAAACAAGATGAAAGTATGATATTCATACCGCCAGCTTCGTGGAAAGATATGCTCTCTTCACTTTCTAAAGTTGAGTATGTACAGCTGAAACAAAATGAACAACAGTTTCAGGGCTTACAAATTTCAAACGGTTTATTGCCATTACATTTTGAGTTTACGAAAGGAAATAATGGTGGATTCACACTTCATATAGACGGCCTAAATCGTGTTCAAGTTATGGAAATGTATAACAACGCTCTTTACAATGGGAAATTATATCATTTACCTATGGAAGATTGTATGCGACTTATTGAATTGCAAAAGATGATGAGCCGCTCAAATAACAATCAGTTTTATATTCCTGAAAGTAAGATGGAACATTTTGTAGCGAAAGTTGTGCCAGGATTAATGAAACTGGGAACGGTACGCATTGATGAAGTAATATCAGATCGTGTTGAAACGCCGTCGCTAAAAGCAAAGCTGTATTTAGATCGAGTGAAAAATCGTTTGTTAGCAGGTCTTGAATTTCATTATGGAAACGTCATGATCAATCCGTTAGAAGAAGATGGACAGCCGTCTGTTTTTAATCGTGATGAGAAAAAGGAAAAAGAGATTTTAGACATTATGAGTGAAAGTGCCTTTGCGAAAACAGAAGGTGGTTACTTTATGCATAATGAAGAGGCTGAGTATAACTTTTTATATCACGTCGTTCCGTCGTTAAAAGGCTTGGTTGACATTTATGCGACGACAGCAATTAAATTACGTATTCATAAAGGGGATACAGCACCACTTATTAGAGTGAGAAGAAAAGAAAGAATTGATTGGTTGTCATTTCGTTTTGATATAAAAGGAATACCGGAAGCAGAAATTAAAGGTGTATTAGTGGCTCTTGAAGAGAAACGCAAATATTATCGATTAGCGAATGGTTCATTATTATCACTAGAGAGCAAAGAGTTTAATGAAATTAATCAGTTTGCAAAAGAATCAGGTATTCGAAAAGAATTTTTAAATGGGGAAGAAGTGAATGTTCCGCTTATTCGGAGTGTGAAATGGATGAACGGACTTCACGAAGGTAATGTTTTAAGTTTAGATGAGTCTGTTCAAGAGTTAGTGGAAAGCATTCAAAATCCGAAAAAATTAAAGTTTACAGTGCCGCAAACTTTACATGCTGTAATGAGAGAGTATCAAGTATACGGATTTGAGTGGATGAAAACACTCGCCTATTACCGTTTTGGCGGTATTTTAGCAGATGATATGGGACTTGGAAAAACGCTGCAAAGTATTGCGTACATAGATTCTGTGTTGCCTGAAATTCGAGAAAAGAAACTACCTATATTAGTCGTTTCACCGTCTTCTCTCGTTTACAATTGGTTTAGTGAATTGAAAAAATTCTCCCCGCATATTAGAGCTGTTATTGCTGATGGAAATCAAGCAGAACGACGAAAAATTTTAAATGACGTAGCGGAATTTGATGTCGTAATTACGTCATATCCGTTACTGAGAAGAGATATAAGATCGTATGCGAGGCCGTTTCATACACTATTTCTTGATGAAGCACAGGCGTTTAAAAATCCTACAACGCAAACTGCAAGAGCAGTGAAAACAATTCAAGCTGAATATCGTTTCGGACTAACGGGAACGCCTGTCGAAAATTCATTAGAAGAGCTATGGTCTATCTTCCACGTCGTATTTCCAGAATTATTACCAGGAAGAAAAGAATTCGGTGATCTAAGGAGAGAAGACATAGCAAAGCGCGTAAAACCTTTCGTATTAAGACGATTAAAAGAAGACGTATTACAGGAGCTTCCAGATAAAATAGAGCACTTACAGTCATCGGAATTATTACCAGATCAAAAGAGACTATATGCTGCTTATTTAGCGAAATTAAGGGAAGAAACGTTAAAACATTTAGACAAGGATACGTTACGTAAAAATAAAATTAGAATTTTAGCTGGCTTAACGAGATTGCGACAAATTTGTAATCATCCCGCTTTATTCGTTGATGATTATAAGGGGAGCTCAGCTAAATTTGAGCAACTGTTAGAGATATTAGAGGAATGCAGAAGTACTGGTAAGAGAATTTTAATCTTTTCTCAATTTACGAAGATGCTGTCCATTATTGGTCGTGAGTTAAATCGTCAAGCGGTTCCATACTTTTATTTAGATGGAAATACACCTTCGCAGGAACGTGTAGAGCTATGTGACCGGTTTAACGAAGGAGAAGGGGATCTATTTCTCATTTCTTTAAAAGCTGGTGGTACAGGTCTTAACTTAACGGGTGCTGATACGGTTATATTATACGATTTATGGTGGAATCCAGCTGTTGAACAACAAGCAGCTGATAGAGCATATCGAATGGGACAAAAAAATACAGTACAAGTTATAAAATTAGTAGCCCACGGAACAATTGAGGAAAAGATGCATGAACTGCAAGAGAGTAAGAAAAATTTAATCGCTGAAGTGATTGAGCCAGGAGAAGAGAAATTATCATCAATCACGGAGGAAGAAATACGAGATATTTTAATGATTTAATATAAAAAGCTATGCTTTCAAATATATGAGAGCATAGCTTTTTTAGTGTAATAATTATAATTTGTTTTGAACAAAGTAAAGAGATAATACAGAATTTACTTTTTAGTCCCTTTACTTTTATATGGCTTGGCAGCTGCCTTTTTCTTTGCACTTGATTGCCAACGATTCCATCCTTTACTTCCTGTACCTTGTCCTACACCTTTTTTCGGTTTTGCTTTCGTTTTACTCATATGATCACTCCGTTATATAAAAATCTTATTTGATAATAGTCAATGATTTAGAAAATACTCTTTATAAATGACTATGATTGCTTTAAGTAAAAATAAACTGCTTGAATGCTATAGTATAACATGAATTTGCACGTAAACTGAAAGGAATTACAAAGAAAATGAAAATAATACGAAATACTGCGGATTCTATATTTCGAACGATTACATTACTTGTTGTGTATATGTTAGTCTCGGTTAGTGAAACGTTTTTTGGATTGACAAGGCAAAAGAAGTGAAGATGTTATATTGAAAACAATCAATAAAGCCGTAAAATAAAGAATTGAAAAATATTTTTAAATTTTTGTTGACTTTCTTTATTTTTTGTATAGAATAATCATTAATAAAATGTTTCAGAGATGTGACAACAAAACGACTATGAAAGGACGAGTAGTAGTAGGATGTAGTCTAAGCGAGTCAGGGGTGGTGTGAGCCTGATACGAAGCCTATTATGAAGAACCTCCTGGAGTTGCTAACCGAAATCCTTTAGAGGAAAGTAGACTTAGCCGGGAACTTCGCCGTTACAAGAAGAACAGTATCGAGATATTTCATCTCCGTATTGTATAAGTGAGCAACCTCTGTTGCTAATTTGGGTGGTACCGCGGAACCAAAGTCTTTCGTCCCAGTTTTTTGGGAAAGAAGGGCTTTTTTTGTTGGCTTCTTTTCACAACATCCAAACATTTTAGGAGGAAACCACCATGTATCAATCATTAATGACAGTAAGAGAGACTCAAATCGCAATTAAGGAAGTTAAAACATTTTTCGAGGATCAATTAGCAAAACGTCTTGAACTATTCCGCGTATCTGCACCATTATTCGTAACGAAAAAATCAGGATTAAACGATCACTTAAACGGTGTAGAACGTCCAATTGAATTTGATATGTTACATTCAGGAGAAGAATTAGAAATTGTTCACTCACTAGCGAAGTGGAAAAGATTCGCATTACATGAATACGGATATGAAGCTGGTGAAGGTTTATATACAAACATGAACGCGATTCGTCGTGATGAAGAACTTGATGCAACACATTCCATTTACGTTGACCAATGGGATTGGGAAAAAATCGTTCAAAAAGAATGGCGTACTGTAGATTACTTACAAGAAACAGTACAAACAATTTATGGAATATTCAAAGATTTAGAAGACCACTTATTTGAAAAGTATCCGTTCCTTGGAAAGTATTTACCAGAAGAAATTGTTTTCATCACTTCCCAAGAACTAGAAGATAAATATCCAGAATTAACACCGAAAGATCGTGAACATGCAATTGCGAAAGAACACGGTGCAGTCTTCATTATCGGAATTGGTGATGCACTTCGTTCAGGTGAAAAGCATGATGGACGCGCATCTGATTATGATGATTGGAAATTAAACGGTGACATTTTATTCTGGCACCCAGTATTACAATCTTCATTCGAATTATCATCAATGGGAATTCGTGTTGATAGTAAATCACTTGATGAGCAGTTAACGAAAACAGGTGAAGACTTCAAACGTGAGTACGATTTCCATAAAGGTATTTTAGAAGACGTACTACCGTTAACAATTGGCGGTGGTATTGGACAATCAAGAATGTGCATGTACTTCTTACGTAAAGCACATATTGGTGAAGTTCAATCTTCTGTATGGCCTGACGATTTACGTGAAGCTTGCAAGAAAGAAAACATTCATCTGTTTTAATAGAAGAGAGAGGATAGCTCAAAGAGTTATTCTCTCTTTTTTATAGTGTAAACGAGTGGTTTACAGTGGGTTTTACTAATGGTTTCTTTCTTTTTTGGATCCTTTTATGTAATAATTTGTTAAAGGAGGGGAGGTTATGAGCTTAGGACAACAACTTAAAAAATTAAGAGAATCAAAAGGATTTTCACAAGAAGATGTTGCTAAAAAGATTGGTATAACGAGGCAAGCAGTGTATAAAGTGAAACTTTAATCAGTGGGCGATTTATCCTACTGATTATTAGTTGAACCAATCGGGCTTTTATAGGCAGTTAATCGCATCTGGCTGCCTTGATTGTGCTTAAAAGCTTTGATGAGATTTACTGCCTGTTAAAGCGGGGTAAGTGGGAAAATGATAAAAGTTGCCCTGATATTGAAAATTTAATTTTATTGAGCGAAATGTATAATGTTACGCTCGATGAGTTAATAAAAGGGAACCGAAATTTAAAAGAGAAAATACATATTGATGAAGATGAGGATTTTGAGAAAGAGAATGAGTTTGGTTTTTATATTGGGTTTGGTTTGCTAATTGTGAGTGCTTTCATTGATTATGAAGGAATGCAAGAGATTTTATTAGGAATTGCACTATTCATGATGGTTTTTTACTCTGACGTGAAGAAAGTTATTTTGAATGAGTTCAGATCGTTTTTTAAAAGAAAAGATATATATGATAAGAAGTGAGAAGGGTCCGTTATATTTCCTAGGAAAGAGTATAACAAGTAATTGAATTGTTTTATAATGATTTCGGGATGTTGATAGTATGTTAAAAAGTTTAAACAAGCATAACCCCGTTCTAAAGCTAGGACGGGGTTCAAAATCTAAGTTTTATTAAGCGTAAAGTTCTTTCAAATATTTTTACTTCAGTAAAGACGTCTAATAAAACATTACTTATTTGTTACCGAGTTCTTCCGCTAAACCGATTAAAATTCCTTCGGTTCCACGAATGTAGCAGAGTCGATACGAGTTCTCATACTGAACTACTTCACCAACGAGCTGAGCACCATGCTTAGTCAGTCTGGATACCATTTCGTCAATGTCTTCAACGGTGAACATGACGCGCAAATAACCGAGGGCGTTTACAGGAGCTGTCCGATGGTCTGCTATAGTAGGTGGGGTGAGAAATCGAGAAAGTTCAATTCGGCTGTGGCCATCTGGCGTAACCATCATAGCAATCTCTACGCACTGAGAACCGAGTCCAGTTACGCGACCAGCCCATTCACCTTCAACAGTAGCTCGCCCTTCGAGATTCAAGCCAATCTCCTCGAAGAAAGAGATTGCGTTATCAAGTGATTCTACAACGATGCTGACATTGTCCATTCGTAGTAATCGGTTGTTTGCCATAGTTTTTATCTCCTTTTATGTATAAATTTATTATTTAATTATCCTCATAATTATACTAAAATCTTTTCTAAACAAAAAACATCTTGTCACAGCGTAGGAAAATGTGACAAGGTGTTTTCGGGCATAGTATATAAAATCTTGTTAACGAATAACACTTCGTAAACCCTTTACTATTGAAATATGCGCGAACTTTATTTCGTGAATGCTATCATTTCAAGAATTTGATACTGTAATTGCTATTCGATAGAATAACTTCGACTTTCCCACAAAACAGTCCTATCCTGTTTCTATTTATATAGGAAGGAAATAGATTCATATATTTTTTAAAGTTTTACCGGTGGAAATTAACTCATCTGCACTAAAGGCTCAATTTTTGCCATAAATGATTGATGCAGCGCCTCAACACCTGTTACTAAATGAAGGCGGTCAATAACGACAGATACTTTAATTTCTGATGTACTTACCATTTTAATATGAATATCTTCTTCTTTTAAAGTAGTGAACATATTCGCAGCAACTCCTGGATTAGAGACCATACCAGATCCTACAATGGATACTTTTGCTAAATAATTTTCATATTCTACAGATTCATAGTGAAGTGTTTCTTGATTTTGTTCTAATACCTCTAATGTTTCTTTTAAATCATTAGAATGGATTGAGAAGGAGAGGTGAACAGTTCCTTCATTTGTAATACTTTGAATGATGATATCTACATTAATATGTGCTGTTGCCAATGTAGAGAAAACTGTTGAGAGTGCACCTTGTTCTAATCCTTTCATTGTGACGCGTGTAATATTATCTTCAAATGCAATACCTTTAACGATTGATTGTTGTTCCATGTTACATTCTCCTTTTACAATTGTTCCGTTTTCTTGTTCCATACTTGAGCGAACTTCTAACATGACATTATGATTTTTAGCAAACTCAACAGCACGCGGGTGTAATACACCAGCACCGAGGTTTGCTAGTTCTAGCATTTCGTCATAAGAAATTTCATCTAATTTATAAGCATCTTTTACAACTCGTGGGTCCGTCGTATATACACCGGTCACATCCGTGTAAATATCACATTTTTTTGCTTTCAGTGCAGCAGCTAATGCAACAGCAGTTGTATCAGAACCACCGCGTCCAAGCGTTGTAATTTCATGTTCTTCACTGGCTCCTTGGAAGCCAGCTACAATAACAATCGTACCTTCAGTAAGATAAGATTGAATTCGATCTGTATGAATGTCAGTAATCCGTGCACTACTATGTACAGATTCTGTCGTAATACCAGCTTGCCATCCTGTTAATGAAATCGCGTTATAACCTTTTGCTTGTAGTGCCATCGTTAATAATGAAATAGTAACTTGCTCACCTGTTGATAGAAGCATATCCATTTCGCGTTTACTCGGATTTTCTGAAATCGCGTTAGCAAGTGCTACGAGTTCATCTGTGCTTTTTCCCATTGCTGAAACGACAGAGACGATACTATGTCCTCGTTCATATTCTTCAATAATTAAATTTGCTACATGTTGAATGCGCTCAACGCTTCCAACAGAAGTGCCACCAAATTTTTGTACAATCGTTTCCATTACGAATTCCTTCTTTCATCCATTTTTAAGAATAGATTAGGACATATATAGATCCCAATATTCCTGTAGTTACCAGAGAAAAACAAAAAACACCATCTCAAATAAGTGAGGATGGTGCTGTTACAGGAAAAGGGAAACAGAAAACGGAGCTAATAAAAAAACCGCCAAAAAAGGAATACCATAAAAATGATATCTCTTTTTTGTAGATAGCTCTTCATACATACACTTCTGTACATATGACAGTTCTGTTTCTATTCGAAAACAGCCCCAATCGATAAATGCAGAGAAAATTATCGATTTCGGCAATACTTCCTTTCATCTAATTTCATAGACATCTCTGTGTCTCCATTAGAATAATCATAAGTATCGCAACCTCTATCTCACGTTTTAGGCGAGAGTGTTTGATTTATGAAGTTGTTGGTAACATTTGTTTTATAATAATTTAAATTTTTCGGGGAATCAAGTGTTTTGTATAAATTTTAAAAATTCTTTCTTTTTTTGAAGGAGTTTGTGAAAATTGTAGCAAAATAAATTCATAGCATGTACATTAAATTTATAGTGCATAGGAGGCGGAAGAATGAAGGGGAAAAAGCCTATTTATGTTTCGGCAGAAATGAACACAACAATGGAAAAATTATGGGGATATACACAGGAACCAGATATACATACAGAATGGGATGCTCGCTTTACTGAAATTTCGTATTTAGAGAAAAAAGAAGGAGAACCGCAGAAGTTTTTATATAAAACTAAAATTGGATTAGGACTTGAAATAGCTGGTGAAGGGGAATCGATAGGAGAAATAAGAAAAGAAACGGGTGAACGGATTTCTTCTTTAAAATTTTGGACAGATAATAAATTATCACTTATTCAAATAGGGCGTGGTTATTGGAAGTATACACCGCGTAAAGAACACATTCATTTTGAGACGCAATATGATTACGATACGAGGTTTGGTCGTATAGGAAATGTAATAGATTTCTATATGTTTCGTCCGTTATTAGGCTGGGCGACTGCTTGGAGTTTTGATGCTTTAAAATTATGGTTAGAAAAGGGACTTCATCCGAGATTACTAATTAGAAGAACAATGACATATTGGCTTGTATGTTTTTTGTTTGCTTTTGTATGGATGTATCAAGGAATAGTGCCGAAACTAGTGTTTACTCATTCAGAAGAAGTAAAAATGCTATCTGTGATAATTGGTTCAACGGAATATAGTATTTTTGTACTTAAAATAATTGGATTATTAGAAATTATTTTTGGTGCCATATGGCTGTTGCCATTTCCAAAACGAAAAGTATTTATCGTACATATTTTTATGTTAATAGCCTTAACGATAGCGGCGGGTTTTACGAATATCGTAAGCTTTACAGAGCCGTTTAATCCAATTACATTAAACGTTCTACTTATGGGGTTATCGATTGTCGGTTATATAAATAGTTCTGATTTACCGAGTGCAAAAAATTGCAAGAGGAAGAGAAAGGAATAATGTATGGCTAATATGTATGAAAGACTATTAGGGGATTCTTATAAAAAACTTCATCCGAAATTACAGAAACGCTATGAGATCACGGAAGAAAATAGCTTTACTGGAGAAGGAGAAATGGATGAAATTTACGGAGGTTCTTTTTTCGTAAAATTGATATTAAAAATTGCATCGAAGTTTAGAATGTTTTTCTCTGAGCGGGGGAAGGAAGTGCCATTTACAATACATAATACCGCTGAGCGAGATGAACATGGAAATGAACTTGTGCGGTGGAATCGTACTTTTTATTTTCATAATAAGAAAAGATACTTTAACGCCATTATGCAGATGGATGAAGAGAATAATGAAATTTTAGATTATTTTGGTGAACCGCAAATACTTGTTTCTACATTGAATTTTCATATTGATGAGGTGGGGGCAATGCATATTTCTTCAAAGAAACAATGGTTTTACATGTTTGGAAGGAAAGTCCCGTTACCTAGGTTTTTATACGGAGAGGCCAACATTGTAGAAAGTTATGATGAAACACTACAATGCTTTCGAATTCATGTACAAGTAAGCAATCCGTTAATTGGTTCATTATTTTCATATAAGGGAACATTTGTAGAGAGGAAATAAATGATATGAAAAATATAATAGTTGGGTTTGCTTGTTATATTATTTTTCTAATATGTGAGTGGTCAAATATAAACCCGGTGGAAGCAATTATTTTATTATCTATTTTGTTATTTATACCGATGTCATTTTGCATCATTGATAAGAAAACAAGAAATGGATCGTATGTATTCTTTTATAAATTTGTATCGCCGCTATATCCAATTGCAGCAATTAATGCAACGTTAGCTTTCGTAACAAATCATTATTTCTTTGCGTTACTTTGGTTTGTATATACAGGAATTGTTGCGTTATTTGGTATAAGTAGATTGCTAGAAAGAGGATGGAAACCGTTAGAGGAGACAGCTATCGATAGTGCGTTTATGTATTTGTTTTTAGGTGGTTTCTGGTTTTTTGCTTCTGTAGCAAAGCTTTCCATTATGCACTTTAGTTCCGACATTGTTTTGCTTACAGCTGCACACTTTCATTATTCGGCATTTCTATTGCCGTTATCAGCTGGTTTAATTGGGAGGAAAAGAGAAAAGAGAAGTAAAGTATATGATGCTATTATGTTTGTCATCGTCATTTCACCTATGACAGTTGCAATAGGAATTACGTACTCGAGGGTATTTGAATTTTTTGCAGTGTTCCTATATTTATGTGCTATTTATAGTTATGGGATTTATGTTTGGTGTACGAAATTTAATGCTGTTAGTGCAAAAGTTCTCCTAATCATATCTTCTAGCACACTCATGGTAACAATTATGTTTTCACTTGTATATTCATATGGGAATTTGAAACATGTAATGACGATTACAATTGCTCAAATGGTTTGGATTCACGGTGTTGTCAATGGAATTGGAGTAGCGTTACCCGCATTTGTCGGCTGGATGATTGAAAAGAGTGCTCCGAATCATAAATATTACGGGAAACCAATGAGCAGGTTAATAGGAAATACGACAGTTGGTGAAGCATTTTTACATAACAGAAGTTTAATAGATAGCAAGGAATACAAAGGTTTAGTTGATAATATGAACGATTTTCATAGTGAGGGATTTGACATGGCGAAGATTCCTTTAAGTATTACTCGTTTTTATGAAAATACAAAAGAGTATGAGTTACAATCGCATATTAAGTGGGCTCGTTGGTTTCGTCCGGTTGCATTTTGCTATGAGAAAATGAGTAAGCGTGTAGGACAAATACATTTAGGAATGGGCGGTAAGTGGGAAACGATGCATGGCTCTATCGTCGGGATAATAGATGAGAAAGATGGAAGAGAGAATGTAAGGGCTTGGCTAAGAAAAAATGAAGCAGGAGAATCTATTTTTGTAGCTCTTTACTCAAAGCACACATATAAGAGCGAGACATATATGAATATTGCATTACCTTTACCATATTCGAATATGACGGGGGTTTTAAAATTATGTAATAAGAGTAATGATTTAATCATTACTAGTAAGCTGAGAAGAAATGGTAAAGGAGATGAGGGGATTTATTTACATACTCGTTTCTTTACAATTCGTTTACCGTTAGCAGAGACTTTTATTATAAAGGAGAACACGAATCACATATTAGAAGCTAACCATAGAATGTGGATATTTGGAGTTAAGTTTTTAGAAATTGATTATGAGATTAAGAAAATAGAAGGAAAGTGAAAAAAGCTTGGAGAGATACCAAGCTTTTTTTACGTATGCGTAATTGTCATAGCAACTTGTTTATCTAAGTCTTGGTCCCAAGCACGTTGAATTTCAAACGTACCTATTTCAAAAAATAATGGGAATCTCTCTTTAAACCAATCTTGCATAGGAAGATTTAGTGCTGTATCGATTGCTACCCATGATAATTCGCCTTCAGGAGGATTCAAAAGGAGTTCACCTTCAAATGAATCTGTCCAATAGTTAAATACCATATATCGAACATTTTCTTTCGGATTTACGTATTCATCTAATCCCTTAAAAGTTAAATTTGAAACAAGTAATCCAGTTTCTTCTTTTACTTCTCGTTTAGCAGCTTGAACGATACTTTCTGGGAAATCTACTTTTCCGCCAGGAGCGATGTAGCCAGGAAAACCTCGATGATCGGGGCGTTTTATAAGTAAAACTTCATTATTTCGCTGGATCATACACATTGTATAGATGCGGTGCTCGATGTTATGAGAATTTTGAGGCATAATAATGTATTCTCCTTTATATTTATTTTGATAATTTTACCATAACATAATGGTTTCTTATATAATCGAAAAAGAATATTGGGAATTTTTAGTGATATATAATAAAGTCTATAATCATTTGAAAAAAGGAGAGAGAAATGCAAGGGGACGTACAAAGAGAAAAAGCTTTGGGGGATGCCGGCATTATCACCGTATTAATTCCATGGTTATTTAATGTTCATCATCATTTTGAAGCATATGTGTATGGATTAGGAATGGCATCCTCTGGTGTTGGAGCTGTAATTGCCGCCTAATATTTGGCGGGAGAGAACGGTGGCATAAGCGGGGATTACTTGCCTATGGTGGTGTATTAATAAGTGGTTATACGCTTTTAATAATGCCATTTATTGCTTGGGCACCTGCATTAATTGGATTAATGGCAATTGAAGGGTTCGGTATGATGATATTTGGACTCATTTGGGAAACAAGTTTACAAGAGCTTGTACCAGAAGAAGCATTTGGAAGAGTGGCAAGCCTTGATATGCTAGGTTCATTTGCTTTAGTGCCACTAGGTTATGTGGTTGTAGGATGGTTAGCTACTGTCATAGGTGGCGAGATAACGATTATAACACTAGCTATATTAGTACTTGTAACAATTGGAGTAGCATTATGTGTACCAAGTATTCGACGATTTGATTGATGATATAAGGGAAAGGAGAATAACTTATATGATTATAGAAAACTTGAACGATATAGTAGCAAAGGAATTGGCCAGCCAATACACTTTGCAGGAAAAGGTCTTTGAAGCAAAAAATTTCACAGTCTATATCGCCACCCATAGAGAAAATAAGCTAACATATAATCAACTAGTATTAGTAAAACATCTTTGTAACGAAAAGCCTTCCGTACATATTTGGGACAAGAAAATTAGTACGGAAGCAACAGAACTAGAAATCACAGAAGAAGTAACGGAAGCGATTCAATCTGGTTTTGTAAATGAAGAATAAGCCCTAATCAAATTAGGGCTTATTCTTCATTAAACACAAATGTTTGTTTCATTTGTTCCTCCTCATTTACCGGATGACCGTTGTATGAGAAATTTTTTTCTTCCCAAGTAATGACGACTTTGAAATTATGGCTGTTAAAGTCTAATGGGAATACGATGTAGTCAAAGCTTGTCTGACTTTTTGAAACGTTGTTATGTAATGTAGTAGGATTAAAACTAGCTTTAAAGGTAGGAATGTTATCAACTATTTCTACAGCTACGTTTGACACATCATTGCCGATGTTTTTTACGAGTAAGCGATATGTATCGTATACACCTTGTTTTTGCTGCGCTGCTTGCTTGTTTACGTTATAGGATTTATCAATTTCGATATACCACTGTTTTGATTTTGATTCAATTGGTAGTGATTGGAATGTGTATGCACTAACTTGTATTGGTAGTGCGAAACAGATTAGTGCAAAGAGAGAAAATATTATTCGTTTCATTTTTAGAGAGCTCCCATTCTGTAACGGATTTATTTATTAGTATCTTCTCTTTATGTGAGTATATACCATATAATGTAAGGTGGTATTTATGACACTCATGAATGTAATTTACATTTTAAATGCGAATATTAACTGCTGTATTCTTTATAAAAGCTGTGTAGAGATTTTTCTACACAGTTTTTTCTAATGTGAAAAAATTGCCAATAATATGTTAAAATAACATTGTCATACAACAAGGGGGATTTGTTTTATGGAAAATGGACATCTTGCTAAAGTAGATGTAACGAAAAGAATTGAATCGAAATCTAAGTACAATAAGAAACTTGAAAAATATCAAAGGCGCTTATTAGCGTTGCAGCAAATTGTAAAAGAGGAAAAAATCGCAGTTATGCTCGTTATGGAAGGCTGGGATGCGGCTGGAAAAGGCGGAGCGATTAAGCGAGTGACAGAACACCTTGATCCACGTGGGTTCCAAGTAAATCCAATTGGAGCACCAGCACCTCATGAAAAACGGCACCATTACTTGCAACGTTTCTGGCGGAAACTACCTCAGTACGGGCAAATTACTATTTTTGATCGCTCATGGTACGGCCGTGTGTTAGTTGAGCGTGTTGAAGGTTTTGCTACAAAGGAAGAGTGGACGAGAGCGTATGATGAGATTAATGATTTTGAAAAACTATTAACAGATGATCATTATATAGTCGGAAAGTTTTTCTATCATATTAGTAAAGATGAACAATTAAAGAGGTTTAAAGATAGAGAGAACAACCCTTTGAAAAAATGGAAAATTACAGACGAAGATTGGCGCAACCGTGAAAAATGGGATGAGTATGTTAAAGCGATGGAAGACATGTTTGAAAAAACAAATAAGCCAAATGCAAAATGGCAAATTATCGCGAGTAACGATAAATTATATGCTCGATTGAAAACGTTGAAAGTGATCATTTCATTAATTGAGGATTACCTTTTAGAACATAATATAGAATTACCTTCGTATTATTATGAAATGAAAGAGGGTAAGACAGAAGGTTTTGAAGCTAATCAAGATGAAGTTGTAAAATAGTACAAAGTTTGTATATGAAATATAAAGTAGAGCCACCCTGTAATTTTAGATAATAAAATTACAGGGTGTTTTTATTTAGAAACATTTTACAATTAACGGAATGAGGTATATAATCAATAATCATATTAACGTCGTTAATATGATTATTGATTATATATAGTATGGAGGTTTTATTTTGAAGGGAAGAGATGTTATTTTAGGCTTGTTAATGGGAAAAGAAATGTCTGGTTATGATATTAAAATTGTGTTCGAAGACGTATTTACTCATTTCTTTGATGGGAGTTTTGGAATGATTTACCCAACGTTACGACAGTTGGAAAAAGAGGGGAAAATAAAGAAAGAGGTTATTATGCAAGAAGGAAAACCGAATAAGAAAATGTACTTTATTACAGATGAAGGGCGTGAAGAGTTTTATCAGTACATGCAAACAGATGTAGAGAAAGATGTTTTACGTTCAGATTTTTTAATGAGGATGTATTTCGGTAATTATAGCGATGACAAGGCAATAAAAAAATGGATTGCGGACGAAATTGAAAGGAAAGAAGCATATATTGCGGATCTTCGTTTGAAATATGAAAAGTGGAGAGAAGGTATTACTTTTGTTGAAGAAATTTCACTAGATGTAGGTATCGCATCGTATAGTGCTCAAGTAGAGACGTTGAAAAGAAAACTAGAGCAACTAGAAGTAAAAAAACACAATAAAACGGAAGAATGAAAAACACGTTCATAATAAATAAAGGGGTAGATGAACATGGAGCAATCAAAGGGTATTAAGATTGTCTTTTTAATGTGCTTAGGTATATTTCTTTGTATGATTGATACGACAATTATGAATATAGCTTTACCAGCCATACAAACGAGTGTAAATACTTCATTAGAAAAGATGTCTTGGATATTAAATGTTTATACGATGACGATTGCAGTACTAGCCATTCCACTAGGACGGATAGCTGATATTTTTGGGAAAGCAAAGATGTATATTCTTGGTTTGATAATTTTTGGTGGTGGATCAGTGCTTTGTGCTTTTGCCAATACGGGCGATTTTCTTATCTTTTCTCGTTTTATACAAAGTATTGGTGCAGCAATTTTATTTCCGACAAGTATGGTAATCGGCGTATCAGCAATGCCATTAGCAAAGAGGCATGTTGCACTTGCAATTTTAGGGGTAACACAAGGACTATCAGCTGCAATGGGACCAGTAATAGGTGGAATTATTACACAAAATTTCGGTTGGAGATGGGTGTTCTTCGTAAATGTTCCAATTTGTATTCTTGGAATCATTTTATGCTGCATTATGCTGCAAATAAAAAATGAAGAACGTATTATCTCAAAAATAGATTGGGTAGGACTACTATTAAGTAGCACAGCAATTTTTTCTTTTACTCTCATATTAGTAAAAGGCAATACATGGGGATGGCAAAGTAATATTGCTTTGTCTTGTTATGCAATTAGCACTATTTCTCTTATTCTATTTGTTTTAGTAGAACGAAAGATTCATAATCCAATGGTGAATTTAAAGTTATTTCAAGATCGAATGTTTGTCGGAGCGTCTATCGTTGTCATATTAAGTATTTTATTTTTAATTGGAGTAACTGTATTACTTCCAACGTTCTTGACGAAAATACAAGGTCGAACGGAAATTGAAGCAGCTTTTTTAGTGACACCTATTTCAGCAATGATATTTTTTGTCTCACCAGTTGCAGCAACTTTAATTAAAAAACTCGGAAAAGTAACTATTATTTTGTCAGGCTTTCTTGTTATGGGTTTCTCTTATTATTGGTTGCAAATGATTGATGTTAATTCAACAAATATAGAAATTATTATTCCATGTATGATATTAGGTGTTGGGTATGGTTTAGTAGTAGGTCCAATTACAGTTTTAAGTGCTTCTTCGTTTGAAGGGGAATTATTAACCGCTTCTCAAAGTGTTGTCTCGATGTTGCGGCAAGTAGGAATTGTATTAGCAGTTGCAATATTTGTATCTAACTTAACGCACAATTTAGCTGTAAATAAAGAGAATGTATATCGTTATGCAGAAGAAAAAGTGCATAATATTCATGTGGATAGCTCACAGCAAGCTGAAATACTACAAGTAACAAAAGAAAAAATAGAGAACCAAAGTATAGAACCAAGTGTAGAAAAGCATCAAAATAAAACATTTGTAGGGTTAAATAAAGAGAAAAAAGATGCATTAATTCACCAAAAAGTGGATGAAGTATTAAGAGAAATTCCAGTAGAATATAGAGATGTAAAAAGAGAAGAAGTTATGAATCAAGTGACAAATGAAGTTGAAAAACAAGAGGAAAGTATAAAGAAAGAAGTACGTGCATTTTCGAATGATGTGAATCATTATGCTAAGAATCAGATGGCTATGAGTTTTACAGATTTATATAAAGCAAGTGTGCCAATTATTTTAATTTGTGCTTTAGTAAGTTTGTTATTTTCGGAAAGAAAGGCTTTGAGTAAAAAGAGAAGGGAAAGAGTAGTAGAGGAAGTGTAAAGATAACAGGCTATTAGCAGCCTGTTTTTTATTGTTTTCTCCTTGCATATTGTGAATAATAGTATTTTTAATATAGCATGGGAGAAGTCGAGTTTGGTTAGAAAGTTTTTTAGAATGGAAGAGATAAATGGAAAACAGCATTGAATATGTAACGTTAAACATAGTACATTAACAAGAGGATTTAATTTTAAAGGGAGGATGAGGAATTGTTAGATAGGGCGGGGGCTTTAAAAAGTAATCGTATGTATACAGAAGAAGAGCAACGAAAATTATACAAACGAACATTACTAATCGTAAGCATTTCACAAATGTTCGGCGGAGCAGGGTTGGCTGCTGGGATTACAGTAGGTGCACTCCTTGCGCAGCAAATGCTTGGGACAGATGCATATGCAGGATTGCCGGCAGCTATGTTTACAATGGGATCTGCGGTAGCAGCTTTCTTTGTTGGGAAGTTATCGCAAAAACATGGTCGCCGCATAGGGCTTGCAGGAGGTTTTATAGTAGGTGGACTAGGGGCTATTGGAGCTGTGGTGGCAGCTTTAACAAATAGTATTATTCTTTTACTAGTTTCTTTACTTATATATGGCGCGGGCACAGCTACGAATTTACAAGCGCGTTATGCTGGAACAGATTTAGCGAATAAGAAGCAAAGAGCAACCGCTATTAGTATTACGATGGTAATGACGACTTTTGGTGCAGTCGCAGGTCCAAATTTAGTAGGTGTAATGGGAAGGTTTGCTCATTCAATTGGAATTCCTGAACTTGCTGGTCCGTTCATATTATCAGCAGCTGCATTTATACTGGCGGGTCTTGTCCTTTTTGTTATGCTTCGTCCAGATCCGTTACTTATTGCAAATATGATAGAAACATATAAACAAGAACATACAAATAAAGGGCAAGCAGTAACAGAAGAAGCGACAGAAAACAAACGAGGTATTACTGTTGGGGCTATCGTAATGATACTTACACAAATCGTGATGGTTGCGATTATGACGATGACGCCAGTTCATATGGGGCATCACGGTCATGGATTAAGTGCAGTAGGACTTGTGATTGGTTTTCATGTAGGTGCAATGTATCTTCCATCTCTCGTTACAGGAATGTTAATTGATAAAATTGGCAGAACTACGATGAGTATAGCTGGTGGAGTAATTTTACTAGCAGCAGGTGTCATAGCTGCGATAGCGCCGAGTGATTCTTTAATACTATTAATTGTTGCTTTGTCTTTACTTGGATTAGGATGGAACCTTGGTTTAATAAGTGGTACGGCTCAAATTGTTGATGCAACTATACCTTCCACACGTGCAAAAACACAAGGGAAAATAGATGTGTTTATTGCGCTAGCTGGAGCTTCAGGCGGAGCGATGTCAGGTATGGTAGTAGCGAATTCAAGTTATGCGGCACTGTCATTAGCTGGAGGAGCTTTAGCTTTCATGCTGATTCCTGTTGTGATATGGGCTCGGACAGGTAAATAAAATTAAGATAAAAAAAGCTGCGTTCAAAGAGAGGTAACCAATCTTTGAATGCAGCTTTTTTGTAGTTAGTTGTTTAAAAGAAAAATTTCAGTTTAAATCCCACTCCACAATAAGGCCTAAATGCGTAAGACCACCACCAAATCCGTATAGTAAAAGTGTGTCTCTGTTATTTAATTTCCCTTCTTTTCTAGCTAAATCTAGAGCGAGTGGAATGGAAGCTGAAGATGTATTCCCCATGTATTTTACACTCGTTAAAGTTTTTTGAATTGAAATTTCGGTTTTCTCACAAATAGATTCAATCATTCGTAAGTTAACACTGTGTGGTATGAACCAGTCTATATCATCTATTTGCATATTTGCAGTATGTAATAGTTCTTTTATACCTGCTGGCACCGTACGTGTTGCCCATTTATATACTTCTCTCCCATTTTGCACGATTTTTTCATTTGTTTGCAGTTGTGTGCCATTCATAGTAGTAGATAAGTTTGTTCGGTATAGATGAATACCACCGTGCCCATTTGTTCCCATATGAGCAGCAATAAAGCTCGGTTTGTTTTCATCTCTTTCTAATAAAATAGCTCCAGCACCATCGCCGAATAAAATGCAGGTCGTTCTATCGGTGTAATCAGTAACTTTAGATAATGTCTCTGTCGCTACGACTAGTACTTTTTCATGTGAGCCAGAAGTAATCAAGCTATTCCCAACGTGCAGACCATATGTGAAACCAGCGCAAGTTGCATTTAAATCAAATGCTATTGTATGAGGTATGTTGAAGTGTTGTTGTATTTGACATGCGACACTAGGAAAAACATAGTCAGCGGTTGTTGTAGCGACGATGATACAGTCTATATCTTCTAAGTTCTTTTTAAAAGTTGTACATAAATTTTCAATTGCTTTAATGGCTAAGTGTGAGGAGTATTCATCTTCGCTAGCAATTCTTCTTTCCTTCATTCCTGTTCTTTGTACAATCCATTCATCATTCGTATCGATCATTTTTTCTAAATCATTATTAGATAACATTTGATTTGGAACATGAGTACCAATTGCAGTAATACGAGATTTAGAATTCATAGGAACAGCTCCTAATTTATTTTTATAACTTGATACTAATATCAGATGGTAAAACAGTCAACAGGTTATGAAATAATTTAATATCCTTATATAAAAAATGAGCGAAAAGGGATATGAGAAGGGATGTCAAAATAATATACAGAAAGCTTCTGAAATTGATAATGAAAGGGTCTGAGATTCTTGAAAAGAATCGTTTATTTGTTGTCTCTTGTTTTGATTTGTAGTTTTATTTTTTCAGATAAGTCTTATGCGTGTGATTGCACTAAAGTATCCACAGAAGATGCATTTCAAAAAACAGATGTAGTGTTTGAAGGTAAGGTGTTAGAAGTTCAAGAGAGAGAGGGGGAAATGAAAACATTATTTGAAGTGAAGAAAATTTGGAAAGGGACAAGCTCTTCGCAAATTATTATATATACAAGTTTTGGTAGCTGTACATTTCGTTTTGCAGAGGGAGGAGAATATTTAGTCTTTTCTTCTTATAGAGGGGAGGGGAAATTAGAGACATCTATGTGCAGTGGAACACAGACATTAGATGAGGCAGAGCTGAAGAGAAACGCCTTAAGTCATATTGCAAAAGAGTCAGCTCCAACGAAGAAAGTGGATTTAAAAGGTGAGATGGTGAACGGTTTAAGTTGGTGGCAAGTTGCTGTTATTTCTATAGGTGTGTTATTGATTATTGCAGTTGTTATTTTTATTGTAAGAAAAACGCGCAAAAAATGACGCTTAAAGTAAAAATATAAAGAATTTCTTTAGCGTGAGATAGGCTGTTAAATCTTGTGAAAGCGAATTACTTATGCTACACTTTATGTAACTTAAAATGAACGGAGGGGCTTCCTTTGATCTTAATCAGATTACGTCTCAATACTTTGTGCAAATAATTGAATAGCGCTCAAAGGCTCTGTCTGTGTGCAGAGTGAACGGGATTGGTCTGCCTATTTTAAAGGAACCCTTTATTAAGCTTATATGTGAAAAAGAGGGAGGGACGAATACGCCCTCTTTTTGTTTTGCCTTTATAAATAGAATGGGATCGTATAGGTGAACACTTATTGTGGATGCGTATATGATCATGGGACTTTTTGACTATGAGATAGGATGAAAGTATAACTTTCTTCTATTTCTTTGGTGAACCCTTATCCGTTTACGAAAGCACAGGCAGTAACCTGTGTTTTTTATTTTACGTAATCGAAATGGAGGAATAAATATATGGAAGAATTATTACAAAGAGCAGTTTTAGTTGGAGTAAATTTAGGTAATGAAGAGGATTTTGCATATTCAATGGAAGAGCTAACAAATCTTGCAGAAGCTTGTGATGTAGAGGTAATTGGGCAAGTGACGCAAAATTTACAACGAGTAAATCCATCCCATTATATTGGAAAAGGAAAAATCGAAGAAGTAGCAGCTTATGTAAATGAAGTAGATGCGAATATGGTAATCTTTAACGACGAATTATCTCCTTCTCAAATTCGAAATTTAGAAGCGGATTTAGATTGCAAAGTAATTGACCGTACCATATTAATTTTAGATATTTTTGCGCAACGTGCGAAAACGAAAGAAGCACAGTTGCAAGTAGAGGTAGCACATCTTCAGTATATGATGCCTCGTTTAATCGGTCTTCGTGAATCGTTAGGAAGACAGAGCGGCGGAGTTGGTACGAAAAATAAAGGTGTCGGTGAGAAGAAATTAGAGTTAGATCGTCGTAAAATTGAAGAACAAATTTCAGTTTTAAATAAAGATCTAGAAGCACTTGTTGCCCAGCGTCAAACGCAGCGAAAGCAACGTAAGAAAAATGAAGTACCAGTTGTAGCATTAGTAGGCTATACGAACGCCGGAAAGTCAACGACGATGAATGCGATGCTTGAAATTTACAATGGTACTGAAGAAAAACAAGTATTTGAAAAAGATATGTTATTCGCGACGTTAGAAACATCTGTGCGAAATATTGATTTGCCAGATAACAAATCATTCTTATTAACGGATACAGTTGGATTTGTAAGCAAATTACCGCATCACCTTGTGAAAGCGTTCCGTTCAACGTTAGAAGAAGTAGCGGAAGCAGACCTACTTATTCACGTTGTAGATTACGCGAATCCAAATTATGAACAATTAATTGATATTACAAATGAAACGTTAAAGAAAATTGGAGTAGAAAATATTCCAACCATTTATGCTTATAACAAATCAGATATGGTAGATGTTGAAATTCCGAAAGTACAAGAAGATCGCGTTTATTTATCGGCGAAGAAACATGTTGGAATGGAAGAGCTTGTAGAAATGATTCGCTCACACATCTATAAAGAGTATAAGAAGTGTGAAATGTTAATTCCGTATGATCAAGGACAGGTAGTTTCTTATTTCAATAATCATGCGCACGTTTTATCTACAAGTTATGAAAACGAAGGTACGAAACTAGAAGTAGAATGTAAGACGAGTGATTACGAAAAGTATAAGCGTTTTGCAATATAAGAAAAAAGGCGATCCTAATATATGTTAGGATCGCCTTTTTCTTATTCTGTAATAGAGGCCCACTTATAAGAATAAATTCCTGCAAATGGACGAATGACAACATCTTTTACTGTTGGACGTTCTAAATATACCAGGCCTGATTGGAAGATTGGAGCGATAGTTGCATCATCTTCCAGTAAAATTTTCTCTGCATCTTGGAACGCTTTCCAACGTGTTGGTAAATCAGTTGCTAAAGTAGAGCTCGTTTTCTCAATTAATTCGTCGTATTGTTTGTTTGAATAGCTCATCTTATTAAACGGTCCGTCAGTGACAAACATATTTAAAAATGTTGTAGGATCAGGATAATCTGGTCCCCATGTAGAAAGTGAAATTTCATAGTCACCATTTCCTTCACGATCTAAAAATGCTTTTACTGGAAGGGGCTGTAATGTGATTTTTAAGCCAGGTAAGTTTTTCTCCAATTCACCTTTTAAAAACTCGCTAATTTTTTTATCGTTAGACTCATCAGTTGTTATGATTGAAAGAGAAGCATTTTGTAAATTTGTTTCTTTTTTCGCAGTTTCCCATAGTGTTTTAGCTTCTTTCACATTTGTTTCTACTTTTACATTACTTGTACTGCGAAAATCTTTATTATCAGGTCCTTTTACGAATCCTTTCGGAACGAATGCATTCGCAGGTATAGAACCATTATTTAAAATCGTTGTTGCGATTCCTTGTTTATCAAAAGCGAGCGAAATAGCTTTTCGAGCGTTTTTGTTTGCTAATAAAGGATTCTTTTGGCTAAATCGGAAAAATGTCATAGAAGGACGTTCCATTTTCTTTAAGCTCGGATCTTTTTGATATTTATCAACAAACTCTGAATTAATCGTAATTCGGTCTACTTGTTTGCTTTCAAATAAATTCACGGCTGTGGAAGTATCTTTTACGATATTTACATTAATTTCACTTAACTTCACATTTTTATTATCCCAGTAGTTCGGGTTTTTTGTCATTTTATAACTTGTATCATGTTTCCATTCACTTAATTGAAACGGCCCGTTATAAACTACATTTGCAGCTTCAAGTCCGTAATTTTTCCCTTGTGCTTCTACAACCTTTTTGTTTTGAGGATAAAATGTTGCAAATCCCATTAACCCTAAAAAGTATGGAACGGGGTGTTCTAACTGTACTTCAAGCGTTTTATTATCAATCGCCTTTACACCAAATGAATCAATTGGTAATTCTTTTTTATTTATTTTTTCAGCGTTTTTAATATCGAACATAATATGTGCGTATTCAGAAGCAGTTTCTGGATTTATAGCACGTTTCCATGCATATTCAAAATCATGAGCAGTCACTGGATCACCATTTGACCATTTTGAATCGTGTAATGTGAATGTATATGTTTTTCCGTCTTCGCTCAGTTTGTATGATTCAGCTGCCGCAGGAACAGGTTTATTGTCAGGACCAGGCATATATAATCCTTCCATTACGTTGTTTAATGCAGCGTAAGAAAACCCATCAGTTGCGATAGATGAATCAAGTGTAGAAATTTCCCCAGCTTCTACAATGTTTAATACTTGTTTTGAAGATTCTTTTTTCTTTTCTACGGTAGTTGTTGCCTCTTGTTTTTGACCACATGCTGTTAAAAACATAGATAATGTGATTGAGAGTGCAACGATTCCTTTAGTTTTTCTCTTCATTGTTGTCATCCTTCCCTTCATCTCTGTCCTAGTATAAAAGAAAATATAGAAAATTTCTATAAATAAATCCGATAAAACATATAGAAAAAATATATTATGTAAGAAGTGATATTTCTGGAAAAATAAATGAAACCAGTATAGAATAGAAATGTTTCAAAAGTCAGAATTTATCGAGGTTAAAGTTTTACTTTATTACACTTGCTGTAATAAATATATATTTTGTACAGGAAGGAGAAATACACGTATGCAGGCAGTTTCGCAAAAAAACACTGTTGAAACACCGACGATATATCGAATACTATTTGCGATTAGTTTCGGTCATTTTTTAAATGACTCGATGCAAGCAGTCGTGCCGGCATTGTTTCCTATTTTGGAAAAAACGATGAATTTATCCTATATGCAAGTAGGGTGGATAGCGTTTGCATTAAATATGACGTCATCGATTATGCAGCCGGTTTTTGGTATGTATTCAGATAAGAAGCCATCACCATTTTTATTACCGCTCGGTATGTTTTCGAGTATGCTTGGGATGATTGGACTTGCGTTTGCACCGAACTTTATTATTGTTATTATTTCTGTTTTATTTATCGGATTAGGTTCCGCAGTCTTTCATCCAGAAGGTGCTCGTGTTGCTTATATGGCAGCCGGTGCAAAACGAGGTTTAGCGCAAGCGATTTATCAAGTGGGAGGAAATACAGGGAATTCCCTAGCTCCTATTTTTACAGCGTTAATTTTCGTTCCGCTCGGCCAAATTGGCTCTTTAGGTTTTACAGCTTTTGCGGCAGTAGGAATTGTATTATTAATTTTCGTATCAAATTGGTATAGGAATGAATTAGCAACTGGCGCTGTGAGAAGGAAAAAGAGGGCTGCGCTTGAGGCGGAAAATGCGATTGTAAGTACACATATTAAATTTGTTATTATACTTCTTGTTTTTCTTACTTTTGTACGTTCTTGGTACGGTGCTGGTATCGGGAATTTTTATCAATTTTACTTAATTGAACATTACGGTTTATCTATAAAAAATGCCCAGTATTTCGTATTCGCATTTATGATTGCCGGTGTATTAGGAACTTTCTTTGGGGGACCGTTAGCAGATCGATTTGGAAAGAAAACAATTATTGTATTTTCAATGATAGGTTCGGCGCCACTTGCTCTTTTATTACCTCACGTTTCGCTCGTGTGGGTCGTACCGCTATTTTTATGTATCGGTTTTATTAGTTCAAGTAGTTTTAGTGTAATTGTTGTTTATGCGCAAGAGCTTGTTCCTGGAAAAGTAGGAATGGTATCTGGATTAATTGTAGGGCTTGCGTTTGGACTCGGCGCTTTAGGTTCTGTAGTCCTTGGGAAATTGGCTGACATATATAGTCTACAATTTATTATGTTACTATGTAGTTGTCTACCATTAATTGGACTTACTTCTTGGTTATTACCAAGTGATAAGAAAACGATAGAATAGGGGATGCACTATGAAATTATGTAAAAATGTTACAGAATTAATAGGAGATACACCTGTCGTCCGATTATCTAAATTTATACCAGAAGGCGCAGCGGATGTGTATGTGAAACTAGAAATGTTTAATCCGTCACGCAGTGTGAAAGACCGTGCTGCCTATAATTTACTGCATGTTGCAGAAGAGAATGGTCTCATCCAACCAGGAGATACAATTATTGAACCGACAAGTGGAAATACAGGAATAGGCTTAGCGATGAATGCAGCTGCGAAAGGATATAAAGCGATTTTAATTATGCCAGACAATATGTCAAAAGAGCGTATAAATTTATTGAAAGCATACGGCGCAGAAGTAGTTTTAACACCGGCAGAACAAAGAATGCCAGGAGCAATTGCGAAGGCGTTAGAACTGCAAAAGCAAATTCCGAATAGTTTTATTCCGCAGCAATTTGAAAATCCTGCAAACCCGAATATTCATCGTTATACGACGGCCCTTGAAATTTATACACAAATGGATGGAGAGCTTGATGCATTCGTAGCAACGGCAGGAACTGGTGGAACTATTACAGGTACTGGGGAAACGTTAAAAGAGAAGCTACCAAACTTATATATTGCAGTAGTAGAACCGAAAGGATCTCCCGTTTTATCAGGCGGTGTTCCAGGTCCTCATAAACTAGTAGGAACAAGTCCAGGGTTTATCCCGAAAAACTTAAATACAGAAGTGTATAACGAAATTATTCAAATTGCAGACGAAGAGGCTTTAACGACAATGAGAAACTTAGCTAGACAAGAAGGTTTATTAGTTGGGCCATCGTCTGGAGCATCTGTTTACGCAGCAATTATGATAGCGAAACGTCTAGGCGCAGGTAAAAAAGTTTTATGTATTGCACCTGATACAGGAGAACGTTATTTGAGTATGGGATTATTTGAATGAAATTGATAGAAACAGCTTAATCGTGAAATTGTCACGATTAAGCTGTTTGTTTTAGGTTGTAAAGAGGGGGAGAATGAAAATGAAACTATTAAAACCAGCAAATGAATATAGCGAACAAATTATAGAGTATCGGGAGGCATTTTTACATACGGATGAAAAACCACATGGTAGTAGTTCTTTACAAAATTTTGATTCTCTCGATAATTGGTTTGAAAAAGTGAGTAGACAGGAACTAGGAGAAAACTTACAAGGTAATCGAGTACCGTCTAGTCAATTTTTAAGTTTTGAAAAAGGGGAACTTATAGGTTTTGTGAATATTAGACATCGACTAAACTCAGAATTATTGAGGGAAAGTGGTCATATTGGATATAGTGTACATCCAAATAAACGTCGTCAAGGTTACGCTACGAAACAACTACAACTTGCATTAGATGAAGCACAAAAGTTAGGGTTACAGAAAGTGTTAATAACTTGCGATAAAGTTAATATCGCTTCGGCTAAAACGATTCAAAAGGTTGGCGGTATGTTAGAAGATGAAGTAGTTTCTGTTCATACTGGGGAAATTGTTCAGTGTTATTGGATAGAAATATGATTTAGTGGGACATTGAAAAGGGAATGCAATGCATAATATCGAAATAGATAAATGAAAAGGTAACTGTGTACTGCAATTATAGGGGGAAATGAAGTGGGATTAAAAGAGAAAGCAATAGAAATGTCGGAGATTTATAGGAGAAATCCGAAAGTAGAGACTATTATTTTAGCGGGTTCAGTAGCTAGAAAACTAGAAGATGAACATTCAGATATAGAATTACATATTTTATGGTCAATGCCACCAGAGGACGAGGATCGTAAAGAGCCTATTAATCATATTGGTGGAACAATTTTGTCATATTATCCTTACGAGGAAGAAGAATGGTCGGAAACGTATTTGACAAAAGAGGGAATTAAATTAGAGATTAGTAACTTTTTAACTGAAACAGTAGAGAAAGTTATTTCGGATGTGGTGGATCAATATGATATAAGTTATGAAAAACAATGTATCGTATCATCCGTTCATGATGGTGTTAGTTTGTATGGAGAAGAGAAAGTACATGAATTAAAAGATAGAGTGGTGGCATATCCAGAAGACCTAGCGAAACGGATGATTTCAGAAAATCTTTGGTTAAGTAATCGCTGGCATAATCGAGAAGCGCTTTTAAAACGAAAAGACTGGCTTATGTTATATGATGTTATTTGTGAAGTGCAAAGAAATATATTTGGGGTCTTATTTGGTTTGAATAAAATGTATGTACATCACCCGGCATTTAAATGGATGCCACATAATGTGGAACGAATGATTATTAAGCCTGAAAATCTATACGAGCGTATGGCAAATACGTTAATAGGGAAACCGGAGTATAGTGTACAGGAGTTAGAAGTGTTAATTGAAGAGCTATTACATTTAGTAGAACACCATGCGCCAAAATTACATATTGCGGAACAACAAAAACTTATTCAATATGCGAAGTAAAAAAGAAGGGATGTAACAATGAGTTACCTCCCTTCTTTTTATTTGACTAATTTACCTAGTATGGGTAATCGTTGAAGTCTATCACCGAGAATATGTGAAGCAAGTCCACTCGTTAGGACGAATAAAAGATAAACAATCCCTCCTACAGCGCCGCATATAAAGACAATAAGAAGTGATTCCATATAGGATTGTCCAGGAATCATCCATTTTAAAATCGCTTTTAATGCAATTACAACAGCAGACATTGCAGCGGAGTAAATTGTAATAAGAAGTACTGTTTTTGCTGTCTCACCAATTTTAAATTTCGCAAACTTAATGATGCAGTACAACATAATAGCATTGGAAACGAGGTATCCAAGAATTGTTCCAAGTACAGCACCGTGTCCGCCAAATAAATGTAAGAGCGGTGTATTTACTAAAACTTTAACGAGAATACCGACTGAGAAAGCGATCATCGTTTTTCTTTGATAATCGATTCCTTGTAATATAGCTGCTGACACTGTGAAAATCGCACTTAATATAGCAGAAGGTGCAAAAGAAATTAAATATTGTGATCCACCAAGTGCAATTTCAGGATTTACATAAACCATACGGAATGCATCGTAAGCGATGCTAGCAAGACCGAATGCAGCTGGGATAGTGAAGAATAATAAGACTTGAAATATCTTTGCAATTTGTTCTTGTAGTTCTTCTAGTTTCCCGCTTGTATAAGATTTCGTTATAGCCGGAATGATCGTTAATGAGAATCCAGTTGCAAGAGAAGCTGGAATCATAATTAACTTTTGGGCGTAGTTCGTTATATAAGCGAAAACTGCATTCGCTGTTTCTAACGGCTCGCCCATCGCCCTAAGGACATCAGCTACAGTATATTGATCTACTAACGTGTAGAGTGGAATTGCAATACCGACAAATACAATTGGGATTGCATATCGAAGTAATTCCATATAAATATTTTTTAATGGAATATTGGATGCTCTTGACTTTAATTCTCCTTCGGGAGGCTTTAATCTGTTATATTTTTTCCAGTACAACATTAAAACCGAAACGCTGGCAAGCGCTCCGATAACAGCGCCAAACGTAGCAACTGCAACAGAAGAAGCTACGGAACCCCCTAATAGTTTTGAAATGATAAAACTACCAACTAAAATGAAAACAACGCGTGCAATTTGTTCTACAACTTGAGAAACAGCACTTGGTTTCATATGCTGAAATCCTTGAAAATAACCACGTGTAACACTCATAGCTGGTACGATAATAAGTGCGAAACTTAATGCTCGCATCGTAAGTGTTACGTCGGCGATAAATTGAGGGTCTGGCGTTTTCGAGCGAATAATAAATTGTGATATGTATGGTGCCCCAATAAATAAACTTAAAAATCCTAAGAAGCCCATAAACAGCATTAATTTTACACTAGAGTTGTATAATTTTTTGCTTGTACTATAATCACCGAGCGCATTATGCTTTGCAACAAATTTGGAAACGGCAATAGGAATACCAGCTGTTGAGAAGCTTAATAAAATACCGTACCAAGAGTATGCATATCCATATAAAGCGACCCCTTGTGTTCCGACTAATAGTTGAAAAGGGAAGAAGTATATAAAACCTAATATACGTGAAATCATTGTTGCACCACTTAATAAAGCAGTACCTTTTAAAACTTTTGAAGTAGACAAAATTCTTTCCTCCTACTCGTGCTGTCTTGCATTTATCGTATACTACTATAAACCTGTTAGAGAAGTTAATATAGTATGGAACATAAATATTCTAATATTATTCATTTAAAAGTCATATTTTACATTTTTTAAATAGAATGTAATACATAAAAATTCAAAATATAAGTTGACACTATTTTTAATGTGTGATAAAAATGATAGTAATCAATTCGGAAAATAATATTTGGGCAATGAAAGGGTATAGTAGTGAATATCTCCCTATTTCAGAGAGCTGATGGTTGGTGTGAATCAGTATATAGATTATTCATGAAGTTCGTCCTGGAGCATCTTTCATAAATCTCACATTGTGAGGAAATGAAAGACGGTAGTTTATACCGTTATCAAATAAAGTGGTGAAGATTGTTTCACAACTAGGGTGGTACCGCGATATTTATCGTCCCTACGTATTTACGTAGGGACGTTTTTTATTTAGGTCCTAACTTTGTTGTGGCTTCATAACTAGGGTGGTACCGCGATAATTTATCGTCCCTACGTATTTGCGTAGGGACGTTTTTTATTTAGGTCCTAACTTTGTTGTATCTTCATAACTAGGGTGGTACCGCGATATTTTTGTCGTCCCTACGTATTTACGTAGGGGCGTTTTTTTATGATTAGGGAGGAAGTGAACGTATTAGAAAAGAGTATTGATAGAACAATATAAATACTGAACTGAAACAAAGAAAAAGAGACAGAGAGGAGATTAACAAATGAATTCACAGCAATGGACATCGAAATTAGGTTTCGTATTAGCTGCAGCAGGTTCAGCAATTGGCCTTGGGGCGATTTGGAAATTCCCCTATATGGCCGGCATCGGAGGAGGCGGGGCGTTCTTCCTTATCTTCATCGGTTTCACATTATTAATTGGTTTACCGCTATTATTAGCTGAATTCGTTATCGGAAGAAGTACACAAAAAGAGGCTGTTGATGCATATAGAGAAATCGCACCAAAAACATTATGGCCATGGTTAGGGAAATTAGGGATTGTAACTTGTTTCATATTACTTTCTTTCTACAGTGTTGTAGGGGGATGGATTTTATTATACTTATGGAATGCAATTACAGGTAGACTATGGGAAGGAAATGGCGCATACGAAGCTACGTTTGGTGAAATCATTTCCAATCCTTATTTAGCAGTAGGAGCACAGTTATTATTCATTCTTATTACTATTTTTATCGTAAGTAAAGGCGTACAAAACGGTGTTGAAAAAGTAAATAAATATTTCATGCCAGCGCTATTCGTTTTATTCTTTGTATTAATTGTTCGTGCTCTTACATTAGACGGCGCGGGAGAAGGAGTTCGTTTCTTCTTACAACCTGATTTCTCACATGTAACATCAGAAGTTATTTTATATGCGATGGGTCAATCGTTCTTCTCATTATCGGTCGGTGTAGCAGTAATGGTAACATATAGTTCATACTTACCGAAGGAAGAAAGTTTACCGCGTTCAGCATTTTCTATCGTAGCTTTAACATTAGTAATTACATTACTTGCAGGACTTGCAATTTTCCCAGTTGTATTTGCATTTGGATTAGAACCATCTCAAGGACCAGGATTATTATTTATCGTATTACCTGCTATTTTCAGTAAAATGGCGTTCGGAAAAGTGTTCTTCGTTATTTTCTTATTGCTGTTCTTCTTCGCAACGATTACATCTGCTATTTCTATGCTAGAAATTAGTGTTGCGTCGTTAACATCAAAAGGTAAAGGCAAACGTGAAAAAACGGCCTTAATCGTAGGGTTATTAATCTTCGTTGTTGGAGTACCATCAGCATTATCATTTGGTATATTAAGTGATCTGAAGATTTTCGGAAAGACAATCTTTGATTTAGCGGATTATGCAGTGAGTAACGTACTAATGCCACTTGGTGTTTTATTAGTTTCCATCTTTGTTCCTTTAAAAATGAAGAAAGATGTATTAATGAAAGAACTTGGTGTAAGTAAAAATAAAGGCTATAAACTGTTCGTATTATGGTTATTCTTACTTCGCTTTATCGCACCAATTGCGATAATTATCGTATTCTTAAATGTACTTGGCATTATTTAAAAAGAAAGGTAGCGTATCGCTCTATGATACGCTACTTTTTATTTTGCTCTTTTTTGCAGTTCGTTTACTGTTACGAACTGATAGCCCTTCTTAGATAAAGAGTCTAAAATACCTTTAATCGTTTGTAAATTTTCATTAGAATCATCGTACATAGAGTGCAGTAAAATGATAGAACCTGGTTTTACATTTTTATTAACATATTCAATTTTATCAGCCGCAGATTTATAAAAAGTATCAGGTTCAAGGTCCCATGTGATTGTTTCGATATTGTTTTTATTTAAATAATAGGGCAGACCAATTAGCTTTTTCCCGTTAGGTGGTCTAAAATCAATTTCGTCTGTAAATCCTGTTTGGCGGATGAATGAATTCGTTTTTTCTATTTCTTCTTTAATAAAAGAAGGTGTTTTAAAAACCATTCTGTTATGAGAGTATGTATGGTTTCCAATTTGGTGTCCAGATTGTACGATATCTTCTCCTAACGATAAGTTTTTCTCTAATTCATTTCCGATTAAAAAGAATGTAGCTTTTGCATTGTATGTATCTAGTAGCGGTAATATTTGTTTTACATTGTTCGTAGGGCCATCATCAAAAGTTAAAGCAATCACTTTTTCATTTGTTTCTACTCGGTTTGTTACATCTCCAAACAATTGAAAACTTCTTGCGTTCATCAATTTGTATGTTCCGAACAATGCTACAGTAATAATGAATAATGTAACGATTGTAATGATTATTTTCTTTTTCATAAAGCAACCTCACTATACTTTTTGATTGGACTAAAAAGTATTATATCAAACTAAGTAATTTCATGCTTAAAAAAGGATGTGGATGCAAGGGGAAGGAATTTATCATATAATAAAATACAAAAGGTATATTAGGAGGTGTTTATATGGCGATTATAATTCAATTGCCAGACACTGCAGCGTCTCATGCAAAGCCAAGTATGGAAATGGCGATACTTTGCGTGAGGTAGACAAGTAATATACAATCGCCTAAATGAGCTCGTATCATTTTTTATATTTGGCTTTGCACCTTATTGAAATGAACCATAAAAAATAAGGGGCGAGCAGAAATGAAATACGTTAAAGCCGCGACGGTTTTACCAGAAAGTTTAATTACTGAAATTCAAAAGTATATACAAGGTGAAACAATTTACATTCCAAAACAAGAAACGAAACATTATAAATGGGGTACACGATCTGGAGGAAGAAAACAATTAGATGAAAGAAACAAAGCTATTAAAGAAGCGTTTAAAAGCGGAATTTCCATTCATCAACTTGCAGAAGAGTATTTTCTTTCCGGAGAAACGATTAAAAAGATTGTGTATTCTAAATGAAAACAAAAGAGTCTAGTTCAATTATCATTTTGAACTAGACTCTTTTTGCTTTGCCCGTATTGGATATACGGGGTGTGAATGGGCATGATAATAGAAAAAATGAATTACAATTGTATCGTATAGAAATGTGAATAGAAATAAAAACGTTATATTACATATTACAGAAAGGTGAATGATTATGAATCATCTGGGGCAAATAACGATAGAACTTTTTGTTGGTTTTTTTGTTTTATTAATTGCTACTAAAATATTAGGGAAAACACAAATATCTCAGTTAACGCCATTTGATTTTATTTCTGCCATTGTTCTTGGGGAATTAGTCGGAAATACGATATATGACCCTGAAGTGAGAGTATGGTCTATTTTATATGCGGTACTTGTATGGACAGTGTTAATTTACGCAATAGAAGTGATAACACAAAAATTTAGGGGGACAAGAAAGTTCTTTGAAGGATACCCTTCTATTATCATTCGTAATGGGCATATTGACAGAGAGCAATTAAAATCGAATCATTTGGATATTAATCAATTACAACAAATGCTAAGACAACAAAAAGATATTTTTTCAATCAGAGAAGTTGAATATATGATATTGGAACCAAATGGAAACATAAGTGTTCTGAAAAAGAGCAAATATGAATCTCCTACCATAAATGATTTAAGTTTAAAACATAAGCCTGTATACTTACCAATTTCATTAATTAGTGATGGAAAAGTAGTGAAAGATAATTTGAGAGAAGCTGGTTTTGATGAAGGATGGCTGTATAAGCAAATAAAGCAAAGAGGGATTACTAAATTTGAGGATGTATTATATGCTGAATGGAAAACAGACGATGGTTTCTTTTGTCAGGAAATGAAGCGGTAGAACATAATCGATGTATGTAATATTCGTTTCTAAGTTATCTTTTACATATCAAAAAGCTGAATCTTTGTATACAATAACACTAGATCAACAATTTGTATGGAGTGATAAAGATGGAAGCTTTTATTAGAAGTGATCAATACAATTTTATAAAGTCACAAGCTTATATTTTAGCAAACGGGCATGCAACGGCAAATGATAGAGGTGTAATTCAAGCGTTAAAATCACTAGCGATTGAAAAGATAATACATGTATTTGAGAATTTAACGGATGAACAAAAAGAGTTAATTGATACGGTATTAACAGTTCAAAATAGAGAAGATGCAGAATCGTTTTTAATGAAAATAAATCCGTATGTCATTCCGTTTCAGGAAGTTACAGCGCAAACATTAAAAAAATTATTTCCTAAAGCGAAAAAATTAAAACTTCCTGATATGGAAGAACTGGACATGAAAGAATTATCTTATTTAAGCTGGATTGATAAAGGGTCAAGCAGGAAATTTATTATAGCGAAAAATGATAAAAATAAGTTTGTTGGTCTGCAAGGAACGTTCCAAAGTTTAAATAAAAAGAGCATTTGTTCATTATGTCATGGACATGAAGAAGTAGGGATGTTTTTAGTTGAAATTAAAGGTGATGTACAAGGAACTTTCGTTAAAAAGGGAAACTATATTTGCAAAGATGGTGTAGCTTGTAATCAGAATATGAAATCTCTTGATAAATTGAACGATTTTATTGAACGACTGAAGAAATAAAGAAAAAACCTCTAGTATTGAAACTGGAGGTTTTTATTTTTTGAAGAAGTAATAATAGGCTTCTTTTATAGCTGTAAATTTATAAAAAAAGTCGGGTCATTTATAATGAAATTAGATAAAATATCTATTTGGATACAGTTGCTTATATGCAAGGAGGTAAAACATGAATTACATTTCACCGAAAGAAGAAATGTTAAAAGTGAAACGGTGGCCTAAAGATACGATAGCGGCAGGTCGTGGTCATACAGTTGCTCTTAAATCGGATGGCACAGTTGTGGCAGTGGGGCGAAATAAAGAAGGAGAATGCAATGTAAGCCGTTGGTGTGATATTGAAGCAGTCGCAGCGGGCAATGTTCATATGGCGACGAACACGGGTAATGCTCATACAATCGCTCTGAAAAGTGATAATACTGTGGAAGCGGTGGGGTGGAATAAGCATGATCAATGTGATGTAAACGAATGGCATAATATTGTATCGGTTGCGGCGGGATGGCGTCGTACCATTGGTCTTAAACCGGATGGCACGGTAATAGCGGTGGGGCGAAATAAAGAAGGAGAATGTAATATAAGTAGCTGGAGAAATATTGTGGCGGTCACGGCGGGTGATTGGCATACAGTCGGTCTTAAATTGGACGGCGCAGTGACGGCAGTGGGGAATAATCGATATGGCCAATGCAATGTAAGTGGATGGCGTGGAATGGTGGAGTTGGCCGCAGGTTACCTTCATACTGTTGGTTTGAAATCGGATGGCAAAGTGATGGCGGTGGGTAATAATAAACTTGGTCAATGCGATGTAGGCAGCTGGAGAGATATTATGGTAATAGCAGCTGGTACGAATCATACAATCGGACTTAAATCAGACGGTACCGTGGTGGCAGTAGGCTGGAATGAGTATGGTCAATGTAATGTAAGTGATTGGCGCGATATTGTAGCGGTAGCAGCTGGTTGTGCGCATACGGTCGGTCTTAAATTAGATGGCACCGTGGTAGCAGTAGGTGATAATACATACGGTCAATGCGATGTAGGTAGTTGGCGCAACATTCGATTGCCTGGCAAATAGTTAATGTACAACAAATCATTAGTAATATTATTCTATTTTAGGAGTAATTATGGAATAGAACATGTACATAAGAGTCCCTTTTCAAAAGGGGGTCTTATTCTTTTCCGTAAAATGAAGGTCTAAATGGAATTTTTAAACAAATCTTATTTCAAAGCTACAGTAGAAGAGATAAATAAGACATAGGAGAGCTGAAGAAATGCTTAAAAAGTTTTTGCTTTCTTTACCGGATGTTTTACTTGTATGCGTTGTTCTCTACATAACATACACAACTACTTTTAGTTTTGGACAGACATTAGTAATTTCAATTGCAATCGGAATCATTGGTGGTCTTGTTATAAGAATTTGTACGGATGTATTCACGTATATAAGATGGACAATTAAACAGAGGAAATCTTGAATATGTTGTATTGCTATTAGGAGGGAATGAAATGACTAAGAAGAAGAGTAGAGTGAAAAATGAAATCGCACTTTGGACATTGACAGCGGTTTTTCTCATCATTGCATGGTACTTTTTTCAAAGATAAAAATGCATCGTACTTAAAAGGTACGATGCATTTTTATTATTTTTTTTGCCAATTTTCTTTTATAAAGTCTTCACGGCCAGATTCTTTTTGCTCAGTAGCATATTTTTCTGGGTTCTTTTTATAGAAATGTTGATGGTATTCTTCAGCCTCATAAAAAGGTGCAGCCGGGCGAATTTCAGTTACGATTGGCTCTTTAAACATACCGCTTTCTGCAAGAGCTTGTTTTGATTTTTCAGCAAGCTCTTTTTGCGTTTCATTATGATAAAAAATAGCAGTGCGATAAGAGGGACCACGGTCAAAGAATTGTCCGCCATCATCAGTTGGATCGATTTGTGGCCAATATAAATCTAGTAATTTTTCATATGGAAAAATAGAAGGATCGAATGTAATTTGTACAACTTCTAAATGACCAGATGTACCAGCTTTTACTTGTTCATATGTTGGGTTTTCTACATGACCACCTGCATAGCCAGAAAGTACTTTATGAATACCAGGAAGTTCATCAAATGGCTTTACCATGCACCAAAAGCAACCGCCTGCGAAGGTTGCGAGTTCGTATGTTTTTTCGGACATTGTTGTAATCCTCCTAAATGTATATGTTTTATATAGTATTATACAATCTTTTTTATTACGCAATAAAAAAGATTTAGAAGTAAAGAAAAATTGAAATATATTTCTTTATAAAGTCTTTAAAATTCCTTCAAAGTTTCTTTTTTTCTGAGTGTTATGATGTAAATCGAAGTGAATATGTGAGGTGATAGGCAATGAATCCACGTATGAAAATTAATAGTTTACAACAAAAAATGAAAGAGAGACTAATATGAAAAAGGAATTTATACAAAGCGATTTAAGAAATATATTGATTGCGGCATGCTTACTATTAGGGTTAGTTATTTTTGGATATTTTTTAATAAATAATTACCCAGGTACAAATGAAAAAAAGAAGTTAACAGATGCAACATCTACTTCAGAATCAATTACATCTATTGCTAATTCAGATGCCAAAAAAAGGGTTACAAAAACTTTTAATATTACGGCGAAAGTAGCAAGTTTAGATTTGGGAGATGGGAAAAAGGTAGATGCATGGACCTTTGATGGAACATCACCGGGTACTCAAATTCGAGTTAAACAAGGTGAACGTAT
The DNA here is from genome assembly GCF_022637375.2 of Bacillus sp. N5-665. Lineage (NCBI taxonomy): Bacteria > Bacillati > Bacillota > Bacilli > Caryophanales > Bacillaceae > Bacillus > Bacillus sp. N5-665. Next base: position 3,803,546 of record NZ_CP093325.1, on the reverse strand, counting down.
TGTTGTAAATTTGAAAAATGAATTGCCAGAACCCGTTACAATCCATTGGCATGGATTAGATGTTCCTGCGGCGGTAGACGGTGTTCCAGGTGTTACGCAAAATGCTATAAAACCAGGTGAAACATATACATACGCATTTAATGCTGATCAGGTAGGGACATATTGGTATCATTCACATCAAAAAAGTGCAATACAAACGGAACGGGGACTATTTGGAACCATTGTTATTGAACCGAATAAACCAGCTGTAAAATATGAAAAGGATTATACAGTGGCGATCCATGAATGGAAAACAGGAGCCATAAAAACCCGTAAGCATAATGGCGAACAAGATAAAGATTGGGATAGCTACCCTAGCAATCATATTCGAAATGAAAAGGCGCAAACTTTAGAAGGCCCGTTAATGATGCCAAGTAATGATCAACTCAAAGATTTATCTGATGGAGATGATTACGATATATTTACATTAAATGATACAAGTGAGGGTCTACGATTGGATGCAAAACCAGGTGAAACAGTACGCCTTCGCTTAATTAATGCTGGGAATAATACGCATTTAATGACATTAGTTGGGGCGCCATTTCAAATTATCGCATTAGATGGTCGTGATATAAAAGGTGGGGACGAGCTAGATAAAGCAATTCTTCCGATGGGAGCTGCACAACGTTATGACCTTGTTTTTAAAATGCCGGAAACAACGAGTGTAAAACTTATTAATGTGGATCCATCTAAGAAAATGAATCGAATGTTAACGGCGACTATTGGGAACGGTTCTTTGCCGAAAAAACCTATTGATATAAAGAGTTATCCATGGTTTGACTTTACGAAATATGGAGAAAAAGAAGTTGGCAAGTTTACGATAGATTCAAAGTTTACAAAGGTCTATGATATGGATTTGGCAGAAGGTGTGAAAGATGTAAATGGACAAGAAAAATGGGTGTATACGATTAATGGAAAGACATCACCTAATATTCCACCCATTAAAGTAGAGAAAGGAGATAAAGTTAAGATTCGCTTTAAAAATAAGGGAGAAGAAATTCATCCAATGCATTTGCATGGACATACATTCCAAGTTATTTCTAAAAATGGTAAACCAATGGAGGGAAGTCCGATTTACTTAGATACAGTTAATGTTTTTCCGGGAGAAGAATATGAAATTGCTTTAGAGGCAAATAATAGTGGACTATGGATGGTTCATTGTCATCATCTCGTTCATGCGGAAAAAGGGATGCATACGATGATGAATTATGAGGGGGTAACTACTCCATTTTCTACCGGAGATCACTCAGGTAATCATCCAGAATAATAATACGGAGGTTTTCATGCTTTATAGAATGATAGTATTTATTTTAACAAGTGTAAGTATATTTTTATTTTCTCATAGTAGTGTATTTGCTCATACAAGTGTTGTAGGAGCCACCCCTAAAGAGGGGGAGGTTCTTACAGTACAACCGGAACAGATTATTCTTGAATTTAGTGAACCAGTTACAGGAAATGTAGTCAATATTGAACTGCTAGATCCAAGTGCAAAGAGAGTGCAAGTATCAAAGGTTGAAATATTAGATAACCCAACAAAAATAAAAGTGAAATTACCAAACTTAAATAATGGTACTTACACAGTAAGGTGGTCTATGATTTCTGCAGACGGACATCCGAGTGAGGGAGGCTATCCCTTTTCAATTGGAGAAGAAGTACAAACTAATGTAGTGGTAGAGGGAAATGCGAGTGGGAGTGGCTCAGTATTTTCAGATGTTATGATAGTAACACTACGCTATATTGTAGAGGGAATGATTTTAATTGGAGCAGGAGTAAAGTGGCTCGATATGTTTGTAAAACGTTATAGATTACCTTCCATATTGCAAAGAATGAAGAATATGAAAAAGATTTTTTTCTCTATACTTGTAGTAGGATTAATAGCCGAATTAATAGTGTATAAGTCAATTATTCCGAAGGAGAGTTTACTTATTCATTCGCCATTTTCAGTTATTATTATGATTCAACTGCTATTATTAGTTCTTATGTCTTTGCAGCATATGGGGAACGAATGGTATGCGCTAGTTTGGGGATTTCTTGTTGCGAGTTTTTCTTTCACAGGTCATGTATGGATTACTAATCCAAATTGGGCAGCAGTTATAATTAGAATGGTCCATGTTATGAGTATTGCAGTGTGGCTAGGAGCACTTATTTATTTAGCTCTTGTTATAGCGTGGACAACATTATACAAAATTACATTTGATCAAAAGCGTTTCCGTAAACATTTTAGTATTATTGCTGGTATTTCATTTATTCTAGCATTTCTTTCTGGGGAATTAATTGTGTTTTTACAGACAAGGAATTGGGTACTTTTTAATTTTAATTCAATATGGACGAACCTTTTAAATATAAAGATTCTTACTGTATGTATAATTACAATTGTAGCATGGAGACAAACGAAAACATGGGGTAACGATATTGGAACAGTTAATCGCCGTTTATTGCTCTTAGAAATTGTTCTAGCTATACTCGTATTATTAGCTGGTATTTGGATGAGTCAAGTTTCGTTTCCGGTGAATTCTGTAACAAGCTAAAATTATAATGTTCATAGGAGTTCTGTAATGTCAATCCGTATTAGATTGCTGTTGTCGTATGTTGCGATGGTAATTATTCCAATCGTTTTTTGCGGTATAGCAGTTATGTTAATTAGTGTTACTTTATTTGGTGATATTCGTATTGCAAAAGCAATCATTGGTCTTAATCAAAATAGTCATTCTCTCATTGATAAAGAGCAGGAGGGAGCTATTCGTACAAAAGAAGATGAAGATGATATTTTTAGTAGGTTGAAAATTCTTTCATCGTATGCTCCAGATAAATTGGAGGATATAAATTTTTTAAAGGAAACTGATAAAGAATTAAACGATAATCAAGCAGGATTACTAATTCGAAAAAATGATGAGCTTACATATTCATCCCCATATTTTAAAATCTCTTCGTTTGATAAATACCTACCCGCATTTGAAACGGAAGGACAAAGAAAAGGAATGGATGTGAAAATAGAGGGTAATTCTTTTTACTATAAGCAATTTGATTACTACGATGAAGAGAAGGATAAGGTAAGTATTTTTGTATTTGAGTATGTAAATCCTTTAGAAGAAATGATTAGAGAATTTTTCCCGTATTTCGTATTCTCTTTAATACTTGGGTTAATTATTACGAATGGAATATTAACATATTTTATATCACGGAGTATTATTAAACCATTGCATTCATTAAAGCAGGCAACGGAAAGAATTCAAAAGGGTGATTTAGATTTTCAAGTAAAGCCACTTGCGAAAGATGAAATAGGTGAATTAAGTTTATCGTTTGAAGAGATGCGTGGCAGGTTGAAGGAATCGGTCGAGCTGCAAATGCAATATGAAAAAAATCGTAAAGAGTTGCTTTCAAATATTTCTCATGATTTACGGACGCCAATAACGGCTATTAAAGGTTATGTACAAGGAATTAAAGAGGGTATCGCTCGAACTCCAGAACAATTAGATAAATATTTAACGATTATTTATCATAAAGTGTTTGATATGGATCAATTAATTGACGAGCTTTTTCTCTTTTCAAAACTTGATTTAAAAGAGGAACCGTTTCAATTTGAAGAGGTTGAAATTAATCAATACTTATCTGATTGCATAGAAGAACTACAGCTTGAATTACAAGATAAGGGAATTGCAGTGAGATGGGATGCTCAAAAGGATACTTCTATTTTGGTAAAAGGTGATCGTGAAAAATTACGTCGTGTTATTACAAATATCATTTGGAATAGTGTGAAGTATATGGATAAAGAAGAAGGATATATAGGAATTCGCATGACCGAATCTATTGATTATGTAACGATTTACATAAAAGATAATGGGGTAGGAATAGAAGAGAAGGCGTTGCCTCATATATTTGAAAGGTTTTATCGTGCAGATCATTCTAGAAATTCTAAAACAGGTGGAAGCGGACTTGGTTTGTCAATTGCACATCAGATTATCACACAACATGGTGGTGATATTTGGATAGAAAGCAAAAAAGGTAAAGGAACGACGCTGGCATTTACATTACAAAAAATCAATTAGAAAAAGGAGAGCATCTTGAAAAGAATTTTAATTATTGAAGATGAAGCTATTATAGCAGAGTTAGAAAAGGATTATTTAGAGGTTGCTGGGTATACAGTAGATATTGATTACTCTGGCGAAAAAGGTTTACAAAGAGTTCTTCTAGAGGATTATGACTTGTTAATTTTAGACATAATGTTACCGGGAATAGATGGATATGAAATTTGTAAACAAGTTCGATTGGAAAAGGACATACCAATACTTATGGTGTCCGCAAAACAAGAGGAAATCGATAAAATTAAAGGGTTAGGTTTTGGAGCAGATGATTATATTATAAAACCGTTTAGCCCGAGTGAAATGGTGGCACGTGTAAATGCTCATCTAGCTCGTTATGATCGTTTAACAGGAAAACGAGAACTAATAAAAGATGACATTCGTATTCGAGGATTGTTTATTGATAAATCGGCCCGACGTGTATTTGTAAATGGAACTGAGGTCATGTTAACAGGAAAAGAATTTGATTTATTAACTTGTATGGCAGAACATCCAAATCAAGTATTTAGTAAAGATCGTCTCTTTGAAACTGTATGGGGGATGGATGTAATTGGTGATGCAGCAACGGTTGCTGTACATGTGAAAAATATTCGTCAAAAAATTGAACTCGATCCATTCGATAAATCATATATCGAAACAATTTGGGGAGTAGGATATCGTTTTACACAGTGAAAAAGGCCAGCAAAAATGCTGGCTTTTTTTGCGTAAGTAGATTAAGAAATTACAAACAAGATCCTCCGCTAACATCAATTAATTGTCCAGTAACCCAGCGGCTGTCTGGAGAAGCGAGAAATGCCGCGGTATCGGCAATATCTTCTACTTCACCTAAGCGATTAAAAGCGGAAATGGTAGTAGCGTACTGTTTCATCATTGGGTCGCTCAAGAGTTCCGCATTCATATCTGTTTTAATAAATCCAGGAAGTATTGCATTCACTGTTATTCCTCGTGCTCCGAGCTGTTTTGCTAGTGTGAAAGTCATTGTATTAATAGCGCCTTTCGTCATACTATAGGCAACGAAATCAGGTAAAGAAATACGAGTGGCAGCGGATGAAATATTAATAATTCGGCTATTGTCACGTAAACGAGATAGAGCTTGTTGGATAATAAAGAATGGTGCTTTTGCATTAACTGAAACCATTCTATCAAAAAATTGTTCAGTCGTTTCTTCAATAAAAGCACCAGGACCAATTCCAGCGTTGTTTATTAAAATATCAAATTTAGTACTACCAGTTCTTTTTTGTAATTCGCTATCTAAAGAACTATAAAGGGTTTCTACACCATATAAAGATTCAAGGTTTGCACCGATAGAAAAAGCAGATCCGCCATTTGATTGAATTTCATAAACAGTTTCTTCAGCATCTTCTTTTCGATTTCCGTAATGAATAGCAACTAATGCACCGTCGTTTGCTAAACGTTTTGCAATAGCACGTCCAATTCCTCGGCTTGCTCCTGTAACTAATGCCACTTTTCCTTTTAACATAGTTTTCTCATCTCCTCATAAAATTTTATATGTTATTAAGTTGTTTTTTTATGTAGTAATGCGAACATACTTAAGTAATATATGAGTATGTGTAAGAAGTTCATTCCGATTTTGTTTTGAGAAAAAATAAATAGACTTCTCTTGAATTGATTGAATTTTATTTTTTTTTTTTTGGAAAAACATGTTGACAATGAAAAGAACAACGTCCTATAATACGTTTAACAAATAAAAGTTAATTAAGAATTTTCTAACTTTATATGTTGCATATGCAAAGAAGAGGAAAGTAGATGGTTATGATCGTTTCAGAGAGCTGCTCCTAGGCTGTGAGAGTAGTAACAATCGAATCATTGAAGATCACCTCGGAGCATCGCTTGCGAAAGGGAAACTGAGTAGAGGGCGACGGCATCGTCTCCGGTAAAAGGACGGGGGTCTAATTGGACCTACAAAGCTTATATTTCGCGAGAAGTATAAGGAAGCTGAGTGGTACCGCGAAACTCTCGCCTCAGCAATCAAAGCTACTAAATTGTAGTAGTTGATTGCTGAGGCGAGAGTTTTTATTTTAAAAAATCGAATAAGAGAATGCGTAGAAGAGGAGAGTAAATGATAAAAATTGTTTCAGAGAGCCGCCTAGAAGCTGTGAGGGCGGTAACAATTTCATCATTGAAGATCACCTCGGAGCACTACTTTTGAAACTAGTAAAAAGTAGCGGAGTTGTTTCCGATAGAAAAACAAAAGTCTAATTGGACTTGCAGAGCTTATATTTCGTGAGAAGTGTAAGGAAGCTGAGTGGTACCGCGATTCCCTCGTCTCAGCAATGGATTGCTACAAGTATGTATGTAATCGATTGTTGAGACGAGTATATTTTTAAGGTTTATATACTGAATATTCTGTTAAAAATACTCATCTCAGCAATCGATATAGAAATAGATTGCAAAAATAGAGAGAAAAAAAGAGGAGCGATGTGAGATGGGAAACCAGTACATTTATATGAATGGGGAATTTGTAGAAAAGGAAAAGGCAGTTGTTTCAGTATATGATCACGGTTTTTTATACGGAGACGGTGTATTTGAAGGAATTCGTAGTTACGGTGGAAATGTATTTTGTTTAAAAGAACATGTAAAACGATTATATGAATCGGCAAAATCTATTTTACTTACAATCCCATTGAAGGTTGAAGAAATGGAAGAAGCGGTTTTACAAACGTTGCAGAAAAATGAGTATGCGGATGCTTACATTCGTTTAATTGTTTCACGAGGAAAAGGTGACTTAGGGCTCGACCCTAGAAGTTGTGTGAAACCGAGCGTTATTATCATTGCAGAACAATTAAAGTTATTCCCTCAGGAATTTTACGATAATGGATTAAGCGTTGTATCTGTTGCATCAAGACGTAATACGCCAGATGCACTAGATCCACGCATTAAGTCAATGAACTACTTAAATAACGTACTTGTAAAAATTGAAGCGGCGCAAGCAGGAGTGCTAGAGGCACTTATGTTAAATCAACAAGGATATGTTTGTGAAGGATCTGGAGATAATGTTTTCGTTGTGAAAGATGGAAAAGTGTTAACACCTCCTTCTTATTTAGGAGCGCTAGAAGGTATTACGAGAAATAGTGTTATCGAGCTATGTGAGCGACTTAATATTCGGTGTGAGGAAAGACCGTTTACTCGTCATGACGTATATGTAGCTGATGAAGTGTTTTTAACAGGAACGGCAGCAGAATTAATTCCGGTTGTAAAAGTTGATTCAAGAGAAATTGGAGATGGGAAACCGGGAAGTGTAACGAAACAATTGACAGAGGAATTTAAAAAGTTAACGAGAGAAAGAGGCGTACGTGTTCCAGGACTGGCGGAGAGCTTACTGTAGATAGGGAGAGGAGTTAATTAAAATGGAGCAGCATACAACACGTGAGAAGTTACAGTGTGAAAATGTGACAGGTGCCGGACACGTTATTCAATGTTTGAAAAAATTATGTGTAACGACTGTTTTCGGTTATCCGGGCGGAGCGATTTTGCCAGTATACGATGCGTTATACGGAAGTGGTTTGAAGCACGTTTTAACTCGTCATGAACAAGCTGCCATTCATGCGGCAGAAGGATATGCGAGAGCTTCTGGAAAGGTCGGGGTAGTCTTTGCTACCTCTGGACCAGGGGCGACAAATTTAGTTACGGGTTTAGCAGATGCTTATATGGATTCGATTCCTTTAGTTGTTATTACAGGGCAAGTTGCAAAACCTCTCATCGGAAAAGACGGATTTCAAGAAGCAGATGTTGTCGGGATTACAGTACCTGTTACGAAGCATAATTATCAAGTTCGTGATGTGAATCATTTATCACGTATTGTACAAGAAGCCTTTTACATTGCCGAAAGCGGGCGCCCGGGACCAGTATTAATTGATATTCCAAAAGATGTTCAAAATGAAAAGGTAACAAGTTTTTATAATGAAGTAATTGAGATTCCAGGATATAAACTAGAGCCTATGCCAGACAGTAGGAAGCTTAGAGAGGTAGCTAAAGCAATTTTCGAAGCAAAACGTCCACTTCTTTATATTGGAGGAGGGATCATTCATTCGGGTGGTTCTGATGAACTTATTCAGTTTGCGAGGGAAAATCGTATTCCTGTCGTTTCCACTTTAATGGGACTTGGTGCATATCCGCCGGGAGATTCGTTATTTTTAGGAATGCTCGGCATGCATGGAACGTATGCTGCAAACATGGCAGTAACAGAATGTGATTTACTACTTGCTTTGGGTGTTCGCTTCGATGATCGTGTAACAGGAAAATTAGAACTCTTTTCTCCGCATTCGAAAAAGGTACATATTGATATAGACCCTTCAGAGTTTCATAAAAATGTAACTGTGGAATATCCGATTGTTGGAGATGTGAAAAAAGCGTTACACATGTTGTTACATATGCCAATTCGTACACAAACAAATGAATGGCTTACGAAAATAGAGGAATGGAAGGAGGAATATCCTCTTTCCTACAATCAAAAAGAAGGTGAGTTAAAACCACAGCATGTTATTAGTCTAGTAAGTGAATTAACGAACGGTGAAGCGATTGTTACGACAGAAGTAGGACAGCATCAAATGTGGGCTGCGCATTTTTATAAAGCGAAAAACCCACGGACTTTTCTAACATCTGGCGGACTAGGAACGATGGGGTTTGGTTTCCCGGCGGCAGTTGGTGCTCAGCTTGCGAAAGAAGAAGAACTCGTCATTTGTATTGCAGGCGATGCTTCTTTTCAAATGAACATTCAAGAATTACAAACAATTGTTGAAAATAACATCCCTGTAAAAGTATTTATTATAAATAACAAATTTTTAGGGATGGTAAGGCAATGGCAAGAAATGTTTTATGAAAATCGTTTGTCAGAATCAAAAATTGGATCGCCAGATTTTGTGAAAGTGGCAGAAGCTTATGGAGTGAAAGGATTAAGAGCGACAAATTCAACCGAGGCGAAACAAGTGATGTTAGAAGCATTTGCTCATGAAGGTCCTGTCGTAGTTGATTTTTGTGTAGAAGAAGGTGAAAATGTATTTCCGATGGTTCCGCCAAACAAAGGGAATAACGAAATGATTATGAAGAGGTGGGAAGAATGAGTCATACTTTTTCACTCGTTATTCATAACGAGCCAAGCGTCTTATTACGTATAAGTGGGATTTTTGCTCGGCGTGGTTATTATATTTCTTCTTTACATTTAAACGAAAGAGATACTAGTGGTGTATCTGAAATGAAACTCACAGCAGTTTGTACTGAAAATGAAGCGACATTACTTGTTAATCAGTTGAAAAAATTAATTGATGTACTGCAAGTAAATAAATTATAGGGAGTGTATGGAATATGAAAACGTATTATGAGAAAGATGCAAATTTAGAGTTATTACAAGGGAAAACAATTGCGGTAATTGGTTATGGATCTCAAGGTCATGCGCAGGCACAAAATTTACGTAATTCTGGTGTGGAAGTTGTAGTTGGTGTTCGACCTGGTAAGTCTTTTGAAGTAGCAAAAGCAGATGGATTTGAAGTAATGTCTGTTTCAGAAGCTGTTCGAACCGCGCAAGTTGTACAAATGCTATTGCCAGATGAACAGCAAGCACATGTGTATAAAGCAGAAGTAGAAGAGAATCTCCGTGAAGGACAAATGTTACTTTTCTCACATGGATTTAATATTCACTTCGGACAAATTAACCCGCCAAGTTACGTAGATGTAGCGATGGTCGCGCCAAAAAGTCCAGGTCATCTCGTTCGGCGTGTATTTCAAGAAGGAAATGGTGTTCCGGCATTAGTAGCAGTACATCAAGATGCAACAGGAACAGCATTAAGTTTAGCTCTTGCGTATGCAAAAGGTGTAGGCTGTACACGTGCAGGCGTAATTGAAACGACATTCCAAGAAGAAACAGAGACGGATTTATTCGGTGAGCAAGCAGTGCTTTGCGGCGGGGTAACGGCACTTGTGAAAGCTGGTTTTGAAACATTAACAGAAGGCGGATATCGTCCTGAAATTGCATACTTTGAATGTTTACATGAATTAAAGTTAATTGTTGATTTAATGTACGAAGGTGGTTTAACGAACATGCGCCATTCTATTTCCGATACGGCAGAGTTCGGAGATTATGTAACAGGGTCGAGAATTGTTACAGATGAAACGAAGAAAGAAATGAAACGAGTACTTACAGAAATTCAGCAAGGTGAATTCGCGAAGAAGTGGATTTTAGAAAATCAAGCTGGGCGACCAACGTATAATGCGATGAAAAAAGCAGAACAAAATCATCAGTTAGAAAAAGTAGGAGCAGAGCTTCGTGAAATGATGAGCTGGATTCACGCACCGAAAGAATTAGTAAAGAAATAGAATAAGAGATTATAAGTGAAAAATACGTAAGAGGGGATTTGACAAGATGAGAAGTGACATGATTAAAAAAGGTTTTGATAAAGCGCCGCACCGTAGTTTATTAAAAGCAACTGGTTTGAAAGATGAAGATTTTGATAAACCGTTTATAGCTATCTGTAATTCTTTTATTGAAATTATTCCAGGTCATAAGCACTTAAATGAGTTTGGGAAACTTGTTAAAGAAGCAGTGCGTGCAGCAGGTATGGTTCCATTTGAATTTAATACAATTGGAGTAGATGACGGTATTGCGATGGGGCATATCGGTATGCGTTATTCGCTTCCGAGTCGTGAAATCATAGCAGATTCAGTAGAAACGGTTGTAAATGCACATTGGTTTGATGGTATGATTTGTATTCCAAACTGTGACAAAATCACACCCGGTATGATGATGGCTGCACTTCGTATTAACATTCCAACTGTATTCGTTTCAGGTGGTCCGATGGCGGCTGGAAAAACATCTAAAGGAGAAGTTGTCGATTTAAGTTCTGTTTTTGAAGGAGTAGGAGCTTATCAATCTGGTAAAATTTCAGAAGAAGAATTAAAGGATATTGAAGATCATGGCTGTCCATCTTGTGGTTCTTGTTCCGGTATGTTTACAGCGAACTCTATGAACTGTTTATGTGAAGTATTAGGTTTAGCTCTTCCGGGTAACGGAAGTATTTTAGCCATCGATCCAAGACGCGAAGAATTAATTAAACAAGCAGCAGAGAAATTAAAGATTTTAATTGAAAGAGATATTAAACCGCGAGACATTGTAACGGAAGAAGCAATTGATGATGCGTTCGCACTTGATATGGCGATGGGCGGTTCAACAAATACAGTGTTGCACACATTGGCGCTCGCGCAAGAGGCTGGATTAGATTACGATATGAACCGCATTGATGCCGTTTCAAGACGTGTACCACATTTATGTAAAGTAAGCCCTGCTTCCAATTGGCATATGGAAGATATTGATCGAGCGGGCGGGATTAGTGCAATTTTGAAAGAGATGAGCCGAAAAGAAGGGGTACTTCATCTAGACCGAATAACGGCTACTGGGCAGACGTTAAGAGAAAACATTGCTCATGCAGAGATTAAAGATAAGGAAGTTATTCATTCTCTCGAAAACCCTCATAGTGAAGAAGGGGGATTACGTATATTAAAAGGAAACCTTGCGAAAGATGGGGCAGTTATTAAAAGTGGGGCAACAGAAGTAAAACGATTTGAAGGACCTTGCGTTATTTTTAATTCACAAGATGAGGCGCTTGCGGGCATTATGCTTGGAAAGGTTAAGAAAGGCGATGTAGTTGTTATTCGCTATGAAGGACCAAGAGGCGGCCCTGGTATGCCGGAAATGTTAGCACCAACATCAGCGATTGCTGGTATGGGATTAGGTGCAGATGTTGCGCTATTAACGGATGGTCGTTTTTCTGGAGCTTCACGTGGTATTTCGGTAGGGCATATTTCGCCAGAAGCAGCTGCGGGCGGAACGATTGCACTTCTCAACCAAGGGGATATCGTTTGTATCGATGTTGAGGAAAGATTGTTAGAAGTAAGAGTTAGTGATGAAGAATTAGATAAGCGTAAAAAAGAATGGAAACGACCAGAACCGAAAGTGAAAACTGGCTGGCTTGGACGTTATGCACAGATGGTAACATCGGCGAATACAGGTGCAGTTCTAAAAATCCCGAATTTTGATTGAGCCAATTTAAAAGAGATAAGGATGATATGAAATGGTGCAGAAGGTAAAGGAGAGAGTGAAAATTGAAGATATCTTAATGGCTCATAATTGCATGAAAGATATCGTTATTAAAACACCGTTACAACGTGATACAGTTTTATCTGAGAAATATGATTGTGACGTTTATGTAAAAAGAGAAGACTTACAATTAATTCGCTCTTTCAAAATCCGTGGTGCGTACAATTTAATTCAAAGTTTATCGAAAGAACAATTACAAAACGGTGTTGTTTGTGCAAGTGCAGGTAATCATGCACAAGGAGTTGCTTATACGTGCAATTTATTGAAGATTCCGTCAAAAATCTTCATGCCAACAACGACGCCTAAACAAAAAGTATCGCAAGTACAATTTTTCGGTGGTGATTTTGCAGAAATTGTATTAGTTGGTGATACATTTGATAGCTCTTTCCAAGAAGCGCAGCGCTATTGTGAGGATAATAGAATGACGTTTGTTCATCCGTTCGATGATCCGTATGTTATTGCTGGTCAAGGAACAGTGGCAGTTGAAATTATGCATGATATGGAGAAACCAGTTGATTATATCTTTACAGCAATCGGCGGTGGTGGATTAGCATCAGGTGTTGGTACATATGTTAAAGGTGTTAGTCCTGCTACAAAGATCATTGGTGTAGAGCCAATGGGAGCTGCATCTATGAAAGAGGCTTTTCTTCAAAATGAAAATGTCGCATTGGAGAAAATAGATAGTTTTGTTGATGGGGCAGCTGTTAAAAAGGTAGGGAAGTTAACATTTGAAACTTGTAAAGATGTAATTGATGATATTGTTTTAGTACCAGAAGGAAAGGTTTGTACGACGATTTTAGAACTGTATAAGAAAAATGCAATTGTAGCTGAACCGGCTGGTGCACTATCTATTGCAGCGCTTGATTTATATAGAGATGAAATAAAAGGTAAAACAGTTGTATGTACGCTAAGTGGTGGAAATAATGATATTGATAGAATGCAAGAAATGAAAGAACGTTCGCTCATTTACGAAGGGTTAAAGCATTATTTTATCATTGAATTCCCGCAGCGTTCAGGTGCGCTAAGAGAATTTCTTGATAAAGGGTTAGGGCCAGAAGATGATATTACGCGCTTTGAGTATATTAAGAAGCATAATAAAGAAAATGGCCCAGCACTAGTCGGAGTAGAGTTAAAACATAAAGAGGATTATGAGCAATTAATTACTCGTTTTAAAGAAAATAATATTCAATTTATGGAGCTTAATAAAAATCCTGTTTTGTTTGATTTACTTATTTAATAGAAGGAAAGAGTTAGCACCCAAATAAAAAAGATAGATACAAGCGGGGAAATATAATGCTTGTTCTATCTTTTTTAAAGTTAAACTAGATACTCATTAAATTCAAGAAGAATAAAGCTAGCTAACCAAAAAAATATCGCAATGCGAATAATTACATACATTGTAAATTCAAAGGGAGTAAGATTTCGCTCTCGCTTTATTTTTTTAAATAGTCTCACAGAATAAAAGGAACATAAAAGTAGGATTGCTATAGACATTTTATAGATGTTTTCTAAGAGGTTTATATTTTCTAATAAGTCTTTTAGCATATTCATCACCTATCCTCTAATGTATGTTACAGAGAAATTTATCTTGCGCTGTCTAGTTGCGTTTATTTTTTATTTTCCCTGCTTCATCAATTTCTACGTCAGTTGAAATCGTTTGTAAATATTGTAGAGCTTTTTTCTTTTCTTCCTCATTTACAGGGGAAACTTGGTTGTTGCGAATGATGTAAGGATTGAATGACATTTGGACATCCTTTCCTTTAAAAGTTAAAGTTAATACGCCAGTTTCGGCGCTTTTCCCGCTCACATAACTTGGGAATAAAAAGTTTCCTAATGAGTAAGCGATAGGAACTTTATTATAATACTCAAATCCTTGTAGCCAATGTGGGTGACTTCCGACAATCGCGTCAGCTCCTGCTTCAACCATTTTAGGTACATATTGTTTTTGGTATTCTACCGGACGATTGGATTTTTCAACGCCCCAATGCATATAGACGATTAAATAGTCTGCATCTTTCTTTTGCTCTTTAATTGTTTTTGTTACAAGATTTAAATCATATCCGTTCGCAACGCCAGGTTTATTGTCACGAGCTACCCAATTCGTATCAGGCATAAATCGAACGAAGGAAAGAAATTTGAACTTTTTCCCTTTTACAGTAATTTCTCGTGCGGTATAGGCATCCTTTTCATTCTTTCCGGCTCCAATGTATGGGAACTTTAATTTTTCTACGTGAGAAATCGTGTCTAATAATCCATCTTGCCCATAATCAAGTGTATGGTTATTCCCGATATTTACGATGTCATATCCAGTGTTTTTTATAGCTTGTAGTGTGGATGGATCACTTTTAATCCAAAATAGTTGCCCAGGTGCTTTTTTTTCTCTCGTTGTAAATGCTGACTCTAAATTAACGAAAGAAATATCAGCTTTTGTTATTTCTTCTTTTACATGTTGGAATGGATAATCAGCCCCGTTTTTTTCGATTACAGGACGTAATTGCCAATCGAACATAGTATCACCAGAGAAGGTGAGTGTAATTTCCTGATCTTCTATTTTCTTTTCACTTGTTGAAGCGGTTTTACTAGATTTGTTTTGTAAATCGGATTTGTCTTTCGCTTTTGAAATAAAAGAGTAGTTGATTAATAAAACAATTGGTGTAATGCAAAAGGCTATTAACAGAAATCGTTTTAGTAAAGTTTTCATAAATACCGTCCCTTTTGAGTTTATACCGCAATTTATGGGCAGTAAAACTCGCGCTAGTTAAAGTTTCACTTTATGTATAACTACAAAAAATTGCGGTTTATGTAGTGAAAAACATTTGTTAATATTCTCAATATTAAGTTAACATATAGATAACCTGTAAATCAATGTATAAACCAAAATATAGAAATAAAGAATTCGAAGGGTGAAGAATGAGAAATGGTTATATTAGGAGCAGTTGTAAATGGGGTTTGTATTATATTTGGTACTTTACTAGGTAAATTATTTAGTAGGATTCCAGAAAGTATGAAGGGAACAATTATGCATGCAATCGGTTTAGCGGTTACTGTGCTTGGACTTCAAATGGCATTGAAAAGTGAAAATTTTCTTGTTGTCATATTAAGTTTAGTTATTGGTACCGTCATCGGGGAATGGCTACAATTAGAGGGAAAGTTAAAACTGTTAGGAGATGGGCTAGAAAATAAAGTTGGATTGAAAGG
This sequence comes from Bacillus sp. N5-665, assembly GCF_022637375.2. Classification (NCBI taxonomy): domain Bacteria; kingdom Bacillati; phylum Bacillota; class Bacilli; order Caryophanales; family Bacillaceae; genus Bacillus; species Bacillus sp. N5-665. The sequence continues at coordinate 3,788,123 of NZ_CP093325.1, read as the reverse complement.
GAAAGGGAGCATATCAGAAGGTTTTGTAACAGCTACTTTAATTTTTGCAATTGGTGCGATGGGGATACTTGGTGCACTCGACAGCGGGATTCGCGGCAATCATGATATTTTATTTACAAAGGCGATTATCGATGGGTTTATTTCTATTATATTAACGACAACTTTAGGAATTGGCGTAGTATTTTCGGCGATTCCAGTTATTTTATACGAAGGAGGTATTGCGGTTTTTGCAACACAAATTAATAGTTTGGTCCCGAAAGAATTAATGAATCAATTTATAGTGGAAATGACAGCTACAGGTGGTATTATGATAGCTGCTATTGGATTGAACTTACTTGGTATTATTAAAATTAAGGTGGCAAATTTACTGCCAGGTATATTGGTAGTTGGAATAATTGTCTCACTTATTTACGGTTACGGTTTAATAGTAAAGTAATAGGGGGTGGAGATACATATGGAGGAATTTCAATTCACAAAACGTGTTCATAACATATTGAAGATTGCAGCAGAAGAGGCAGAAAGTAATATCATTCAACCAGCTCATCTGCTTATAGGCATGTGTAAAGAAGGTACTGGAGTTTGCAACGAGTTGTATATGTATTTGTTTCGTAACGTGGGTACGGATTTTTTAGAAAAACTTTCATTACGAAAACAATACGATTTAACGGATCAAGAGTATAAAAAAATAGGACAATATAAGGTATCTTATAAGGTGCTAGAAATTTTACAAATAGCGAAGAAACGTATGGAACGTTTTCAGCAAGTAATAATGAATGAAGGGCATGTTATGTATGCACTATTTCGTGTAAATACGTTTATTGAAAATGCACAAATACAAAGAGATATATTACATATTATAGCTGAGCCAAGAGATTTAGCGGTTGATCTAAAATGTTTTGTTCCTACTTATAATGATTTAACTTGTACTGTTAGAAAGGCTAGCTCTTCTGATTTCGAAAAATTAGCAAGTTTTGTTGAGGCGGAATTTGGTGAACGTTGGCTGCATTCGATAGCGTATGGATTTCGTACATATAAAGATAATTTACCTATTTATATAGCAGAACAAGAAGAAGCGATAGTAGGCTTCGCTTGTTATGATGTAGTGAGAGGAAAGAAGGGATTGTTTGGTCCAATGGGCACAGCAAAACAAAATCGAGTGAAAGGTGTAGGGAAGCAATTGTTACATCGTTGTTTACATAGTATGAAGCAAGAAGGATATGAATACGTAATTATTGGACAAGCAGGTCCGATTGAGTTTTATGAGCGAAATTGTGATGCGCGTTTAATACCGTTAGAGAATAAGTAACCAACTCCATATAGGGGAGTTGGTTTTTTTATGAAAATAATGTAAAGATGTAGTGATTTTTACTAGAAAATAGCGGGTTTTGTAGTAAATCTTACAAATAAAGCAAATTACTAAACTTTTTACAAGAAAGGGTGTAGAATGGGTATCTAAAGAAAGAAGGTGTGAAAATGGCCAGCTGGAAACGAAATTTAATGATTTGTTGGCTAGGTTGTTTTACCACTGCAGCCGGTATGAGTTTAGTAATTCCTTTTTTATCTTTTTATATTGAGGAATTAGGAGTAACTGGCACTTCTAGTATTGCACAGTGGTCGGGACTTGCATTTGGTATAACATTTTTAATGGGTGCGATCGTATCACCAATATGGGGAAAGCTTGGTGATATACATGGACGGAAATTGATGCTGATTCGTGCGAGCCTTGGTATGGCGATCATTATGACGCTTATGGGGTTTGTAACGGATGTGTATCAACTAGTCGCACTAAGGTTTTTGATGGGAGCAGTATCTGGTTTCCTTTCAACGGCGATGACATTTATTGCAGCAGAAACTCCGAAAGAACATTCAGGTTGGGCAATCTCCACAATTTCAACAGGTGGCGTGAGCGGTTCTTTACTTGGCCCATTACTTGGTGGTTATTTGTCTGAGTTAATTGGAATGCGCCATGTTTTTCTTGTTACAGGAGCTTTTTTATTCCTTTCTTTTCTCATCGTTTTTTTCTTCCTACATGAAGAGAATCACTCCGCTCAAGCAAAAAAAGTACAACAGAAAAAAGTATGGACGATGGTTCCAGCAAAGCATTTAATTATTAGTTTATTTGTAACAACATTTATTATTCAACTTGCGAACATGTCAATTCAACCTATTATTACATTGTATGTAAAGAATTTAGAAGGCCCAGGAACAGCTCATATTGAAATGATTGCAGGCGCAGTCATGTCTGCGACAGGTTTAGCGATTATTATGGCAGCTCCTAAGTTAGGTAGATTATCAGATCATATCGGTCCTCAAAAAACGTTAGTTGTAGCGTTGTTTGCTGCAGGAATTATTTTTATTCCGCAAGCATTTGTAACCTCAGCTTGGCAACTATTAATTCTTCGCTTTTTATTAGGTATTGCACAAGCAGGACTATTACCTTCCGTACAAACTCTACTAAAACAACATACACCAACCCATGTAACGGGAAGAATATTTGGGTATAATCAATCGTTTCAGTTTTTAGGAAATATGATTGGACCAGTACTTGGTGGACAAATTGCAGCACATGCGGGCTTCCAATATGTTTTCTTTTCTACTTCATCACTATTATTTATTGCGTGCATTTGGGTTTATTTTCACAATAAGAACGAAGAGGTATCAGAGAAACGACATTTGGAAGTTAGTTAACTAAGTGAATGAAAAAGAAAAAGGATGAAGCAACGATTGCTTCATCCTTTTCTTTAAAATTGGAGACAAAGATAGCTTAATGTACCAAGCTCGTAACTACGGTGAATGACTTCACTGTTATTATCGCCACTTCCCATAGCGATAAATAAAGGAACAAAATGCTCTGCTCTTGGTACTGCTAGTTGTGCATGAGGGGCATTTTTCTCCCAATTAAATAATGCATCTTTATCAGTAGTCTGCATATGTTTAATAATCCAATCATCAAACTCAATTGCCCATTGTTCGGGTGTTGTTTGATTCCATTTTAAAGCTCGTAAGTTATGAACGGTAACACCGCTCCCGATTACTAAAATATCTTCTTGTCCAAGTCCTTTTAGTGCTTCTCCAATTTCAAATTGTTCTTTTGCAGGAAGGAATGGATTGACTGATATTTGGACGACAGGAATATTTGCTTCTGGATACATGCGGTGCAAGAGTGTCCATGAGCCATGATCTAAACCTCTCGTCATATTATGATGGACTGGAATACCTTTGTTTTTAAATTTTGTTTCTAACATAGATGCAATGTTAGAAGAGCCTTTCGCACGATATTTAATTTCATATAACTCAGGAGGAAAACCTCCAAAATCATAAATTGTTTCATATTCGTTATCTGATGAGGAAATCGTTAATACTTCACTTTCCCAGTGAGCAGTAAAAATAACAATTGCTTTCGGTTTATATGTTTCTCCAAGTGTTTTTAAAAAACTTGTATATTCTGTATCTTGAATAGCAAGCATCGGTGATCCGTGTGCTAAAAATAATGATGGCATCATAATAGAAACCTCCCAAAAATATAATAATTACTTTATGTAAGTTACTATATAATTTTATTTTAAATTCGTCAACATAATAGTTATAGAGCTAATTGGAAAAGTGCAGTATTTGTCATAATGAAAGCAATTGCATATAATACATAATAAGAATAATGAATGGATATTCATTTTTTGATATACATAATAGAGTTGGGGGCTGACGAAATGAACGTACAGGAAAGTTTCGTTACGGCATTGGATGGATCGGAAATTTATTTACGTAAGTGGCTACCAGAAAGAGATCCGCGAGGGATTATTCAAATTGCACATGGTATGACAGAACATGCAGGTGTTTATACAGACTTTATTGCTGCTTTATTAGAAGCAGGGTATGGTGTTTATGCGCATGATCATAAAGGTCATGGGAAAACAGTGAAAAGAGAAGAAGATTATGGTCATTTTGAACCAAATGTAGGTTGGAATGAGGCTGTGTCTGATGTTATTTTTGTATCAGAAACGATAAGAAAAGAGCAGACATGCCCGTTGTTTTTACTTGGACATAGTATGGGTTCTTTTTTATCAAGACGTGCTGTACAACTTAAAGGTGGATTATATGATGGATTCCTTATTTCAGGAACTGGTGGGAACCCGGGATTCTTAGGAGTCATTGGTCATAAAGTAGCGACAATCGAGATGAAACTACGCGGGGCAAAAACGAAAAGTCCGATGCTAAACTTTTTATCTTTCGGAAATTTCAATTCGCACTTTAAACCAAATCGTACGAAATTTGATTGGTTATCTTCAGATAATAATCAAGTTGATAAATATATTGCGGATCCTTTATGTGGATTTATTTGTACAACAAGTTTTTATCGTGAATTATTTTCTGGGGTATTAGAAGTAAATAAACTAGAAGAGTTTAAGAAAACACCGAAAAACCTTCCAATACATATTTTTTCAGGAAATCGTGATCCTGTTGGGGATATGGGGAAAGGTGTAAAAGAAGTATATGAAAATTATAAAAAATGTGGCGTGAAAGATGTAACATTGCGTCTATATGAAAATGGAAGACATGAAATGTTCCATGAAGTAAATCGAGATGAAGTATTTCAAGATTTGATTTCTTGGTTAGATGGACATATTGTATGAGAAGAAACCTCACTTTTTTCAAGTGAGGTTTCTTTAAGGAGACGGAGGAATAGTTATGAGTGAATTTGTAAATAAAGAGTATATAGAAATAGATTTTCAAGATGTTTTGATTAAAGAAGAGGAATTGAAAAATTGTACTTTCATAAAATGCCGTTTTAGAGGGATAGATGCATCGGAAGTTTCTACTGAAAATTGTAATTTTATAGAATGTGATTTTACCGGTGCTCTATTTAACGCTTCTATCCATCAAGGAACTACATTTGCGAATTGTAAGTTTGTTGGTGTGAATTTATTCGTATCGAAGTTTGAAGAATGTAAAATGACTGGCTCTGATTTTGAAGAAGCGAATTTAGATGGAATAACTATAATATCGGGCGATTGGTCATATACGAATTTAAGGTTCGCGAACTTAAGTAAACAAATGTTAAAGGGTATACGTTTAATTGAAGCTGACCTATATGAATGTAATTTAGAAAAAGCAGATTTGCGTGAAGCAGATTTAACAGGTGCACAATTAGGTAAGGCGAAATTTAGTGGTGCAGATTTAAAAGGGGCGGTAGTTGATAGAATTGATTTTACAAGTTTTGATTTAAAAAATGTGAAATTAGATATAGCGCAGGCAGTTGCAGTAGCAAGATGTTATGGGGCTAAGGTGAACTAAATAATCTGTAAAACCGTTCAAATTGCTGAACGGTTTTATAAATCATAATAGTAGTATAATAGTAAATGAGGTGTTAATAATATGGAAGATAAAACATTAGGTATACTACTAGATGTTGTTGGGGAATTATTTTCAGATGAAATATCAATCGCCGTTTCAAATACGAAAGAATATACTTACTATCGACCAAGCAAACGAATTGATTTAAAGATTAGCACCGGAGATCCTATTAAGGAAGGGACGATTGCTCATAAAGCAATGATAACGAAGCAAAAAGCCTCTGAGTTTATTAACCGAGATGTTTTCGGTATTCCTTATCATGGAATGGCCGTACCTTTTTCAAATAATGGCAAGATTGAAGGTTGCGTGACGGCAATTTATCCCGCTTTAACGGATGGTAAGTCGGTCGTTACTTTAAAAACAACAGACGGCTGGGTTCCAGTTCCTTTCTCAAAGGTCATGTATTTAGAAGCTAAAGATAAAAAGACGTATGTGAATTCAGAAGAGTTAACAGGAACACATAAGTACTCGCTACAAGAATTCGAATACTTGCTGCCGAAAGATTCTTTTATTAGATGTCACCGTTCTTTTATTGTAAATGTTAATCATATTAAAGCGATTTACCCTGATACGCATTCTACTTTTTTACTTTCTATGGATAACGGAGAGAGGGTACCAGTGAGTCAATCATATGCTAGCTATTTTCGTAAGCTTCTAGGATTCTAAATGTTTCTGCTTTAGAACCTAGATTCGCTGTTTTATCTGAATTTTCGGCATTGTGTAAGAAAATCCCTATTTTGATACTGTTAATGTGTAAAATGATTATGAATATTCATTAAGAGAGGGATTACATATGGAGAATAATTTAGATAGAATTAGGGATCAACGTTTAAAAGATCGAGTAGTTACACCTGAAGAAGCAGCTTCATGGATTGAAAGTGGAATGACTTTAGGTTTAAGTGGATTTACACGCGCTGGGGATGTAAAAGCAGTCCCATTTGCACTTGTAAACCGAGTGAAGAATGATAAATCTTTTAAAGTGAATGTTTATACAGGGGCTTCCTTAGGTTCGGATGTAGATAAATTATTTGCTGAGGCAGGAATTTTAGGGAAAAGATTGCCCTTCCAAGCTGATGCGACTATGCGAAAAGGAATTAATAACGGAGACTTTTTATTTGTGGATCAGCACTTATCTCATACAGCAGAGTTACTCCGTGCTGACGTTATGGATATAGATGTCGCTATTTTGGAAGCGGTTGCGATTACTGAAGATGGCATGATTATTCCAACCACTTCAATTGGAAATTCCTTAGCATTCTCCTTAAATGCTAAGTCCATTATTATTGAAATGAATATAGCTCAATCTACGCAACTAGAGGGGCTACATGATTTATATGAACCAGGTAAACAAGGGGAAAGACTCCCAATTCCGCTCGTAAAAACGGATGATCGAATTGGAACAATCGGTATTCCGATTGATGCTGAAAAAGTGAAGGGAATTGTGTTTACGAATCAACTGGATTCGCCATCGACAATTGTTCCTCCAGATGAAGAAACTGTCATTATGGCACAGCATTTAATAGAGTTCCTTCGAGAAGAGGTTAAAGTAGGCCGATTAACAAATCGTTTAGCACCGTTACAATCGGGAATTGGTTCAGTTGCTAATGCAGTATTGCATGGCATGCTAGATTCGGAGTTTGAAGATTTAGAAGTGTATTCTGAAGTTTTACAGGATGCGGTCTTTGATCTAATGGATGCTGGGAAAGTTAATTTTGCTTCCTGCTGCTCCATCACGCTTTCTGAAGAGAAAATGCAACAAGTATTTTCTAACTTTGAAAAATATCGTGACAAATTAATGATGCGCCCGCAAGAGATTTCTAATCATCCTGAAATCATTCGTCGCCTTGGATTAATCTCGATTAATACTGCTTTAGAATTAGATATATACGGAAATGTTAATTCTACTCATGTTTTAGGTACAAAAATGATGAATGGTATTGGTGGTTCTGGCGATTTTGCAAGAAATGCGCGTTTAGCTATCTTTGTTACTAAATCGATTGCAAAAGGCGGCAACATTTCAAGTATCGTTCCTTTCGTTTCGCATGTAGACCATACGGAACACGATGTAGATGTTATCGTCACTGAACAAGGGTATGCGGACTTAAGAGGACTAGCGCCAAGGGAAAGAGTGGAACTAATTATTGAGAATTGCGTACATCCAATGTATCGTGACCAGCTAAGAGCTTATTTTGAAGAAGCACAAACAAGAGGTGGACAAACTCCTCATGTTTTAGAAAAAGCTTTTTCTTGGCATACGAATTATGCTAAAAATGGAACAATGCTTGAAGCGGTAGTAGAAACTGTATAGAAATGTAAGAGTGATTCTTAAAATAATATGCCATAAAGGTTAAAAGAAAAAGAACGTCAATTTTCAGGAATGGCGTTCTTTTTCTTTTAAAAAATTGTTACCTATAATAAAGATTTATAAAAGTAATCTCTTATTTACGGAAATAAGAGGTTTTTTAAATTACTTTTCGAATCATTTTAAGAGTTTATATATTGAATGTGAGGAGAAAGAATCATGAAGATAAGAAAAGCGTTATTAAGTGAAGTAAATGAATTAAGTGAACTCGCACTACATTCAAAAGCAACGTGGAACTATAGCGAAGAATTCATACTTGCTTGTAAGGAAGATTTAACAATTACCGATGAGTACATAAAAAATAATTTTGTATATGTTTTAGAAAACGATAATACGATGATTGGATTTTTTTCATTTTTACGTAATGAAAATGCTCTTGATTTTTTATATATTCATCCTCGTTACAAAGGGAAAGGATACGGGAAAATACTTTGGAAGTATGTAATAGAAAAAGCAAATGAACTAGGGATAAAAAATTTTACAATTGATAGTGACCCGAATGCAAAAGGGTTTTACTTGAAGATGGGAGCGAAGTTAATCGGGGAAACACCATCAACGGTTTTTAAGGGGCGATTACTGCCTCTTTTGAAATATGATGTGTAAAACAATTAATAGTAGGAGAAGCTGAAAATGGATCATATAAAGAGAAAAAGAATATATGAAGCACTAATAAAATCGTGGTCGATTGAAACGAGTTCAAAGTGGACAAGTGAAAATCCAGCAAAGGGACAGTGTGGTGTAACGGCTTTAGTCATTCAAGATATATGCGGAGGGCAAATCAAGAAGACAAAAATAGGAGAGGTGTGGCACTTTTATAACTGTATAGATGGGAAGAGGTTTGATTTTACAGGGGCTCAATTCAATAGAGAATTGGATTATATGGATGAGAAATCAAATCGGGAAGAAGCATTTGCAGATACAAATGAAAAACAATATAGCATTTTGAAGGAAAAGATAATGAAAGAATTCAAATTATCTTTTGACTCTTAATCTTTAATAAGTTACTATAATGGTGGTAACTTATTAAAGGGAACTTCATAGAGTTGAAAGGGGAAATACTTTTGAAAACAACTTATGTAAACGCTACAATCGTAACGATGAATGAACAAAACGAAGTGATAGAAAATGGATATATCATTGTAGAAAATGATCAAATTATAGATGTAAAGAGCGGAGAATTTGCTGATAATTTTGAAGTAGATGAAGTAATTGATATGAAAGGAAAGTGGGTTTTACCAGGGCTTGTAAATACACATACACACGTTGTAATGAGTCTCTTAAGAGGGATTGGAGACGATATGTTATTACAACCGTGGCTGGAGACGAGAATTTGGCCACTTGAAAGTCAGTTTACGCCAGAGCTTGCGGTTGCTAGTACGGAATTAGGATTACTTGAAATGGTGAAAAGTGGTACAACATCATTCTCTGATATGTTTAATCCAATTGGAGTAGATCAAGATGCAATTATGGAAACGGTATCAAAGAGTGGGGTGCGAGCTGCTGTTTCAAGAACTTTATTTAGCTTCGGAACGAAGGACGATGAGAAGAAAGCGATTGAAGAAGCTGAAAAATATGTGAAGCGTTACTATAACGAAAGTGGTATGTTAACTACGATGGTTGCGCCGCATAGTCCATATACATGTTCTACAGAACTGTTAGAAGAGTGTGCTCGTATTGCAGTAGAAAATCAAACGATGGTTCATATTCATCTTTCGGAAACAGAGCGTGAAGTACGTGATATTGAAACACAGTACGGAAAACGTCCAGTAGAATATGCAGCAAGTTGCGGTTTATTTAAACGCCCAACAGTTATTGCACACGGTGTAGTATTAAATGAAAATGAGCGTGCATTTTTAGCAGAACATGATGTTCGAGTAGCTCATAACCCGAATAGTAATTTAAAACTAGGTTCTGGTATAGCGAATGTAAAAGCGATGCTAGAAGCAGGAGTGAAAGTAGGAATTGCAACAGATAGTGTGGCATCTAATAACAATTTAGATATGTTTGAAGAAATGCGTATAGCGACTTTACTACAAAAAGGTATTCATCAAGATGCAACAGCATTACCAGTTGAAACGGCTCTTACACTTGCGACTAAAGGAGCTGCTGAAGTAATCGGCATGAAACAAACAGGATCACTTGAGGTTGGAAAGTGTGCCGATTTTATTACGATTGATCCGTCTAATAAGCCGCATTTACAACCAGCAGATGAAGTGTTATCACACCTTGTATATGCCGCTAGTGGAAAAGATATAAGCGATGTAATTATTAACGGAAAACGTGTCGTTTGGAATGGTGAATGTAAAACGTTAGATGAAGAGCGTATTATATTTGAAGCGAGTCGTTATAAACGAGGTTTACAAAGATAGGTATTTTCAGGCTGTGGAGAAGGTCTTCTCCATAGCCTGTTTTTGTGTCTGAACTTTTTTATGGTGAGTGCTAAAAAAATATTGTAAGAGGCACAGCTTTGGGAGATACCTTTGATTCTTCTGCATTAAATTTGGCAGCAGGAGCAGGCCGCTTGAACATAGTAAAGTATTTAATAGAGGCCGGTTCAGAATTAGATGTGAGCTTAGCAAAAAGAAACCCTTTATTTGGAGCCATTTACGGTGGGCATAAAAATGTAGTTGAGTTTCTCGTTGGAAAAGGTATAGATGTTTCAATTAGATATACAAGAGAGAGTCTTAAGAACATGAATGCCTATGAATACGCCATAGAATTTGGATAAACAGAAATTGCTGAATGTTTAATGCAGTAGGTAGTGATTTGATGTGAAGAAAAGTCTAATTATATATACCTAATTAGATTATAGTAAACTGTAATTCGTTTAAATTCCTGAATTAAAAGACTATGAATAACATTAGACAGGTTTTCTATTTTAGAGAATAGAAAACCTGTCTAATGTTACAAGAGCAATAGTACGTAAGTTTTCGGCATACTAAGAAAGCCACAACAAAAAACTCTTCTCTGTAGGAAGCTCAAACGTAGGTCAAAAAAGAGAATGCACAATAACAACCACCACTACCTATTACTACAATGTTGATTTCAATTCCACATAATAGTCAAAGCTGGAAATCACCTTTCATATGCGGGAGTCAGAAGTATTCAACAGTATTTGCGGAAAGCAGCTCCATATACCTATGAAGGTCCAAATGGCCCGAAGACAATAAGGTTAAGAATGGGTGAGTTAGCGGGGGACAAACATCCTGTTACAGGCATTCGTTATGATTTAGATGGTTTCCTATTTTTAGAGCTATTTCTGAAGTTAAATTAAAAGAAGCTGATTTTAAAAATTCTAGACCGACACATGATAGAATATGTAGTAAAGCATTATACGAACAAATACTGAAAGACCCTAAGTTAGCTGCAAAATTCACAGAAGAAGAAATAGAGTTATTTAAGTTAGGTGAGGTACCAGAAAATTATTCATGGCATCATCAAGAAGCAGGACGAATGCACCTCGTTGATTATGAAACACATAGGAAAACAGGTCACACTGGCGGATATAAAATTTGGGAAATACAGCGATAAGTAAGGAGGGGGATATATGCGCAACGTTACTTGGATTGGAGTAAATAAAAAAGAAATTACAGATGAAAACATTCAGAAAGTAGAACAATATTTCAATATTAAATTCCCTATGGATTTTGTAGAATGTGTAAAACATTATGATAGTGGTTATCCAAGGCCAAAAATATTTGATGTACCTGGACAGGATGAGAATGTATTTAGTAAGCTTTTAACTTTTGATTTAGAAAGTAGAAATTCAATTATTCAAGTTTATGATGATATAAAAGATAGATTAGGAAATAAAGTATATCCCTTTGGTAAGGATTCATTTGGGAATCATCTGTGTTTTGATTACCGTAGCAATCCTAAATCACCAACAGTAGTATTTTGGGAGCATGAGGAGGAAAACATAGAGGAAGCAATATATCCTGTTTGCTCAACATTTACAGAATTGCTTGCTAGTTTACGTGATTTTGAAGAAGATTGAGGAAACAAAAAACGGCCTAGAATTCTAGACCGTTTTTTTATAATTAACTAATTTTCCAACCTTCATCCGTTTTCTCTAGTTCAATTACGTTTACTTTTTTAGGATTACCTTTATATAAAGCATCAACAGTTACTGTAGCTGAACGAGCTTTGAACAAGATTACTGGAGATACGGAAACAACATGGATCCAAGAAAATCAATATCTGTTGTAAAAAGACATGAAAGTAGGAACTAATCTTAGAGTGTAAAATGCTGAATTATTAACGGATACAGTTCATTTAGTACCCATTTTTTTGTCCTCATATTAAGACACCAAGTGGATATTTTTTAAAAAAAAGGGAACTAAATTTGTTATAATAAATATTACATTGGAATATCTGGAGGAATTGAATTTTGAATAAGAAATTATTAGTAGCTTTAACATGTAGTACTTTATTTATGGGGATGACAGCGTGTGAATCTAATGATATTGCTAGCGAAGCGGAAAAATCAAAGCAAGAGAGTACAAAAAAAAACAAACGATAAACAGAAAAAAGATACAAAAGAAGATGTACCAGTAAAAGAAATAAATACAACTACTAATGCGGGTTCCTATAGATATAGTCCTAATGGTCATAATGCTACAAATAATGAGCATTTCATAATTTATGATAATGCAAAATTCGAAGATAACTTTGACGGACTTAAAGTATCTATGAACCAACTATTTTTAAGTAATAAGAAAGGTATTTATAACGGGAAGGATGTTGGCTCTATTAGTATAGCCTTTACAATTGAGAACACATCAAATTCCACTTTTACTCTTGAGACTAGTAAGATGCAGGCCACAACTGATCAAGGACATCAAAAAACACCAGATAAACCTATGAAAAGTGTTTTGTTAAATCCAACTATGAAAATAGAGAGTCCGCAAGAGGGTACACCCGAACTTGCACAGGACAATAGGGTTATATATGAGGCCTACGACTCAAATTTTGAAGCTATAAACTGGGTTGATTTTACTTTTGAAATCCATAGACAAAGCCCAGAAATGACAATTGCAAAAACTCGAAAATATAAAATTCGATTCAATATAGATCAACATTATGGAGGAACTACAACTAAACAAGAACAGCCTCAAACTGCTTCAAATACGGATGCTGTTACATACAAAAATGAAATTGAACCTAAAATTGATTCCATGATAAAAGAGTTTAATGATATATGGAATCAAGAAGTTAAATCAGTTTTCAACAAAGAGGGGGAAACTCCAGCAACTGTAGACCAAAATACTTTACAAAAACAAATGGAGCTTGTATCAACTAAGTACAGGGAATTATCAAAAGAGAATATCAACTTTAATGCTTCTGATAAAATAAATGACCCTGTTCTAAAAGAAAAAATAAATAAATTTAGAGAAGAGTTTGGTCTTGCGGCAAATTATAGAGAAAATGCAGCAAATGCTATATTGCAAGGAATACGAGGTGTAGCTCCAATGGAAGACAGAATGAAAGAAGCACGAAAATCCATTAAACTTTCTGAACAAAAGTTTAATAACGCTTCAACTAATTTAACTGAATTTGAAACAAAACTAAATAGTAAATAGTAAATAGTAAATAGTAAATAGTATAAAAAAGAGAGCCATGCTCTCTTTTTTAGTTCTCAATAAAACCTAATTAAATGTGAAGTTCAACTAAAATTTAATTTAATTCATAAGTAACAAAAGACATTTATGAAGTTTAGACTTTCATGTCTCAATAATGTGACATGAAAGTCTAAACTTTTTGAACTAGGGACAAGAAACTTTAAACTACTTAGCTTATAATAAAATATCCATGAAAGTATTCTAAATAGATTTATAGGGGATAAAATGTTTCATTTAAATAATTATAAACAAATTCACTTATACAAAAAACAAGAAGCTTCTTGTTTTTAGCTTTAGACAAAGCAAATTCATATCAATTTTAAATAACTAACACAACTATAGATATTAGAGAAATAGCATCTATATACTTATTTGGTATGGAGATTTTCCCATTGGAAACTTATTGCTTATTTTACCACCTTTTCGATGATAGGAGCTTTAGCAGATAATTCACCAGTTGCCATATTATTCATAAAATATGCCCCATAAATAGTAACGGTATCTCCAATATTTATATCTTGTACGACTTCAGGAGAAACGATAGCACTAACAGTCGAATCTCCACTAGAAATTTCAATAGCGTCATTTGATTTATTGATTACATTTCCAGTGTGCATTTTATATTGTTTTTTTAGCACGTTGTCTTCATTTTCTTTTTGAACAATTGCATATTTAGCTGTATCAGGTTGACCAAATACAAGACCATCTATAAAAATAGGTGCATAAATAGTAACGGTATCTCCAATTTGAATATCTTTAAGGATTTCAGAGGAAGTAACCATAGCACTTAAACTTGAATTTCCATTGGAAATAATTAAAGACTTTTCTGTTTTAGCAGTTACTTTTCCTGAACGCTTTTGGTGCTGATTTAAAGCATTTTGTTCTTTTTTATTGACTTCTAATATAGAATTCGATTTATCCATACTTGTATTAGGAGTAACTGTCTTACTGGCCAACTTTTCAATGATAGGAGCTTTAGCGGATAATTCACCAGTTGCCATATTACTTATAAAAGATGCCCCATAAATAGTAATAGTATCTCCAATATTTATATCTTGTAAGATTTCAGATGAAACGATAGCACTAACAGTCGAATCTTCATTAGAAATTTCAATAGCGTCATTTGATTTATTGATTACATTTCCAGTGTGCATTTTATATTGTTTTTTTAGCACGTTGTCTTCATTTTCTTTTTGAACAATTGCATATTTAGCTGTATCGGGTTGACCAAATACAAGACCATCTATAAAAATAGGTGCATAAATAGTAACGGTATCTCCAATTTGAATATCTTTAAGGATTTCAGGGGAAGTAACCATAGCATCTAAACTTGAATCTCCATCGGAAATAATTAAAGACTTTTCTGTTTTAGCAGTTACTTTACCAGAACGTTTTTTGTGTTGATTTAGTAGAGTTTGTTCTTTATTATTTTGTGTTGAAATAGCTGTCTCAGTAATTAAAGATCGATTTTCTATTGAAATTAACTCGACCTCTTTACTATTGACATCCATATCTTTACTGCTGACTTTTTCTCTCAATACACCTTTTATTTCTTTAGAAAGCATATCCGTTTTAGCAGTAAGTTGAGCGGCTTCAGCACGTGTTATCACTCTATTTGGTTGCCAACCGTTATCAGTCCCAACGGAGATTTTTAAGTCAATTAAAATATTGGCATATTTTTCTCCCCAATGCCCTTTTAAATCCTCAAATTTACTTTGGCCATTATCATGTGCTGTACTTTGTAGTTTATAAGCATTTACTAGCATGGTCGCCATAGCAACACGTGTAACTTTTCCAGTTGGATTGAAGATTCCATTTCCTTCGCCTTTAATGATGCCAGCTTTTTCAGCTGCAGCAATATAGGGAGTAGCCCAGTGGTCTTGGGTATCTGTAAAAGAAGGTTTGGCTTTTGTATCAATTTTTATCCCTAAGGCTTTTGTTATAATTGTTGCGGCGGAAGCTCGATCTAACATAGCGTTTGAGCCAAAGGTACCATCTGGTAAACCTGATATAGCTTGTTTTTCTACTAAATAATTAACAGATTGCTCTGCCCACTTTGGAACATCAGAAAACTTTTGAGTATCCGCAAAAATACTAGAAGAATAGGATAATATAGCCCCCGCAAGAAGACCTGTTGTGATTAATTTGCGCTTCATAAAAATATACACCTCTACCAATCTATTGTATTACCAAATTGAGATTTTTTATTTTTATATTTATATGTTTGTGATGATGCTGACATCTATTCAATTTGGTGTAACGATTATAGTTACTTATATACATGAGTGTCAATGAATAAATTTAACAAAAATGTTTTATATTTACACAAAAAATTAATGTAAATTAATTTTATTTACTAAAAATTAATAAGGTGTTGACGTATTAATGTATACTTAACTATAATTAATCGAGATTAATTGAGATTGATTTTCAAGTTTGTTTACTAGTTTAACAAGTATACAAAAACTAACTTGAATTTAATTAAAAAAGTTGAATATAAACTTATATTTGTTCATTGACACTTATATACAGGTAACTAAAATCGTTGAACCAAATGTATGTTATGCTTAAAAATTTTTAAAAGATACATATTGATAGAAAACCTTTTCTCTATATACTCTGTTGGATAAAGATTGTCCATTAACAATATAGTTAATTATTCAATAAGATCACCAACATTCATTGCAATTATTTATTATTATTTCTTAATAAAGGAATGTTATAAATTAATTGCATGAAAATGGCTAGAAATTAAGATTTAGAAGGAGAATATTTTATGAAATCCAAGTTAATTGCTACAGGAATTATTGCAGGAAGTCTACTATCCTACTCATCTAATATATTTGCAGATACTCACAAATTTCCTGATGTTCCAAAGTGGGCAGAGCAGTCTGTTAATTATTTAGTAGATAAACAAGTATTAAGTGGCTATCCAGATGGGATTTTTGGGTCAAATGATTCATTAGACAGAGCTTCTGCAGCGACTATTATGACAAAGGTTTTGGGTATGCAAATTGACTTCAAAGCCAAACCTTCCTTTACAGATTCTCAAGACCACTGGGCTACTCCCTATATTGCTGCAGCTGAAAAAGCTGGCATCATTAAAGGAGAAGGGAATGGCATTTTCAATCCATCCGGTAAAGTAACTCGCGCTGCCATGGCAACGATGCTAGTAAATGCTTATAAACTACAAAGTACAGCACATGATAATGGCCAAAGTAAATTTGAGGATTTAAAAGGGCATTGGGGAGAAAAATATGCCAATATTTTAATTGACTTAAAAATCTCCGTTGGGACTGATAACGGCTGGCAACCAAATAGGTCTACAACACGCGCCGAAGCTGCTCAACTTACTGCTAAAACTGATATGATGCAACTAACTCCAAAGAATGTTTTAGAAGAAAAAGAGATTATTACTGCTACATCATATGAAGATTTAAATTTAATAATGGCTTCCAATATTACAGCCCAAGAAATTGATAATTTTATTGCAGAATACCATTCAGATAGTCCATTAGTTGGACATGGGAAAGACTTTATCAACGCACAAAATAAATATGGTGTAAATGCTCTATATTTAGCCGCTCATGCAATTTTAGAATCTGGATATGGAAAATCAGAAATTGCATATCAAAAACATAATCTATTCGGATTACGTGCATATGATGGAGATCCGTTTAAATATGCAAAATATTTACCAACATACAGCGACAGTATTGCTTATAATGCCAATTATGTGCGAGAAAGATATTTAGAAGAAGATGGTATGCATTATAACGGACCAACGTTAGTTGGTATGAACGTAAAATATGCATCTGATAAAGGGTGGGCTGGAAAAATTGCAAATATTATGGAACGTATTAAACCGTTCCGTGTGGAAGACTATACATCTGCAAAAAAATTACCAAAGAATCCTGAAACATTAGATGTTGAAGCGTTATCTAATAACATTCCGTATAACATGTATGAAGATGGGACAACAGCAAATGTGGTATCATCAACTGCTTATTACCAAGTACCTTATCCATTTCATTTAAAAATTAAAAGTAAATCAGATGTTGCAGTCGAGGAAAATAAAGTCGGTACAGTAACTCCTGGAACAAACATCTTTATTTATCGTGAAGATCCAAATGGATGGGTAGAATTCTCTTTTGAAGCTACTGGAGAAAAATACTGGACATTAAAAAGTAAATTAAGTATGTAATTAGAAAGGTCTCTTTCACTACTCATAATCGTTTAGAATTAAATGACATATAATTATAAGACAAGTTTTTTACTTTATTAAATATAGTTATGTATACAAAAAAGTTAGAGAATTATTTTCTCTAACTTTTATGCGGTATTACTTGAAATTAAAAAGATGGTGGGGTTACTCCAAATATAACAGTGACTTTGTGTAAAGAAGTGTTTTCCCATTTATGTTTTGCGTATGGTGGGATTTTCACACTATCACCTGGATTAAGAAGTAAAACCTCATCATTTAGATATAGTTTTACTTGTCCTTCCATAACAAATGCTATTTCTTCACCTTTATGTGCCATAGGCTCCATAGAAGAAGCGGTTTGAGGCAACAGATTCATTAAAGCTAATTCCAGTGATCCTTCTAAATTAGGTGATAATAACTCATACGAAACATTGCCGCTTTCAGGGAAAGTTATTTTTTTTCTTTGATTAGCTCTTACAACTAATTCTTCTGTATTGGTATCTTCTAAGAAAAAATTAAATAAAGCAATATTTAATGCTGCAGAAATTAGTTTTAGTGTTTGTAAGGATGGATTCGTGATTCCTTTCTCAATCTGACTTAACATGGAAGGTGTTATATCAGCTAATTCAGCTAACCGTTTACTAGTTAATCCGGCACCTTTTCTAAATACCATAATTTTTTCACCGATATTAATATTGTTCATATGCGTAATCCCCTTTAAATAAGTGAATAAAATTAAAATTAATTTTATTCACTTATACTAAACATGTTGTTAATATACTTAATTATAATAAAGTATGATTAATTTTCAAGCACCTGCATAGTTGTGAGAATAGTAAATAAGACGAGACATGATTGATACTTATTCTTCCATGTGAACTATTAAGTATGATGACCTGATTATATGATTGAATTTCTATATAAGATTTTGAGATTGACAATAATGCAATAGCGGATGGGCTGACACTTGGAATAGCATCTGGGTTTGTAGGGAAAGCAATAGAACCATTTTTAAGTGGAGCATATACAGTTGGTAATAATCATTTATATAAGCTATTAAAAGAAATAGTGGGTAAAGAGGATATTTAGCTAGAACCATCAGCATTAGCAGGAATAATTAGACTTATTAAATTGCATAAAGTGGGGGGGAGACTATTTACAAAATAATGATTTAAAACATAAATTGAATCAAGGTACACAAATTGTATAGGGAACAGGAGGAAGTATAATTCCAAAAAAATTAATGGAAGAATACTATCAAACAGATTCTCAGTTAATTAAAAAGAATTTCTAATAAGTAAATGAAAACATATGAGTAAACACCAATGCTTTATTATAAAATTTTTTAGGAAGTGAAAACATTATGAAATCAGCTTTAACTAACATTATGATCTCCTTGATTCTTGCAGTAGGAGGCGTCATTTCGCTTTTGTTTACTTTAATAGGAGGTCAAGATTGGATCTGGGATTGGATAGGGCTATTACTGGCATATCTATCTTTGGGCATTTTAATAGGCTTATATAATAAAACGGTGGATCACAAAACATTTCCTAGAATACTAAAAAGGATTTTATTTATTTCCTTTAATGCTACAGTATTAGGAATAATAATAGGGATAACATGCCAACTATTAGGAAAGGCGAATCTTACTATAATGATGTATTATTGGTTGATAATGTTATCACTACATTTCATTACTATAATAACATTAGTTATCCTAGTATTTGTACATCAAAATAGTCAAAATTACAGCCTGTTATATACATTTATTGTAATTTCGAACATTTTCCTTACCCTAGGACCAGTATTATATCCTTTGGTTCTAACTATCATAGGAAATGGCATGAATGCTAGTGCAGGACACTAATTTTTACCTATATAGATTATTAAAATAAGTAATCCAAAATTGACATTGGTTAAGTTAAAGAACTTTATAAGCTAATAGGATAATATAACTAAACAACATAAAGTGAAATAATAGGATAGAAAGAAGATTATAATATGAAAATTAAACTTAAGAAAAAAAGAATTATAAGTGTATTGTTGGCTATTACATTAGTAGCAATAGGGTATTACATGTTTCAATCTATTACAAATCCTAAGCTGGTAAATGCAGAAGAAGTAAACAGTGTTCAACAAGTGAGCAGTCTACCTAAAAATGAATTGAAAAAATTGATACCTACTCGTTTTGATGGTAAAGAAAGAAAAGTTGCATATTTAACATTTGATGATGGACCAGGAAAATATACAGCTAACCTATTAGATATATTAAAAAGAAATAATGTGAAAGCAACATTCTTTTTAATTGGCGACAATGTGAAAAGGTTCCCAGATTTAGTGAAACGAGAGCATGTAGAGAACCATTATGTGGGCATGCATAGTATGACACATGATTTTAAAAAGCTATACACCAATCAGCAATATGTTAAGGAAATGAAAGAGGATCAATCTTTAATTAGAAATGTTATTGGAAACTCACCGAAATTAACACGCCCACCATATGGATCAATGCCCGGGTTAAATGAATCACTTCGAAATGAAGTGGTCGGAAATAATTTAAAAGTATGGGATTGGACAATTGATTCTTTAGATTGGAAATACAATAAATTACCCGTTGATGTAGCAGCCGCAAAAATTGTTCAAAATGTCTTAGCAGGTGCGACGTCTTCAAAAGAAATTATTTTAATGCATGATATTCATCCACAATCTGTCTCGGCAGTTCCAGCAATTATAAAGGGATTAAAAGAAAAAGGTTATGAATTTGAAGCTTATGATGAGAATAATCATTTTTCAATAAACTTCTGGCATGATAACCAAATATAAAAAGGCTTTATGAGTTAAATGAATAGAATAAGAAAATGATATAGGGTTTAAATATATGTAAGAGCGCGTTGACCTAAATATATAACAACACGCTCTTTTAACCATTTATATTTATTATTTAAGTTAAATTATAGTATTTTCAATGTATACAAGTAATTAAGTGTATTTTATTTTTATACATCTAATTATTTAATCAATATATAACAATGAGGTGGATTTAATTGTCGTTTTTAAAAAACAGTAAAATTGGAACAACACTAAACGTAATGGTAGTTATAGCAAGTGTCTCGTGTATAATATTATCTATACTAGGATTTTGGGGCCTTAAAAAAGGGGAACATGCTTCTACTACTATGTATGAAGATAGTTTATTACCAATTCAGTGGATAGGAGCTATAGAGTCTAATTTTTATCTTATCAATATGAATGTAAAAGAAACAATCCTATCAAAAGATGAAAAACGAATAAAAGAACTTTTAACAGAAATAGATGTAGCTCGTACAGAAACTGATCAGTTATTAAAGAAGTTTGAGACAAGAGTTAGTTCTAATAGAGAAAAGGAATTGTATAACACATTTTATACAATATTTAAAGACTTAAGAACACAACTGAAAAAAGTGCAAGATTTGGGACAATCTAATAATGAAGAAGCATATGCTTATTACCTAAAAGAGGTTGATCCCAATATGAAAAAGTCAATTCAGTCAATTCGTGAACTTATCCAATTTAATAATAATAATGCAGATCAATTACAAAAAAATAATACTGACAGTGCAACAAATACCATGATGCTGTTTGTTAGTATCTCCATTATAGCAATCGCAATCGTTATTTTTATTGGCTATATCATTAAAAGTGCGATTAAACAACCAATTGTATTATTACAAAGGGATATGGAGCGAGTATCTGAAGGTGACTTAACGATACGTACTTCTTATAAATCAAATAATGAATTGGGAAGCATTGTGAAGTCTTTTAATAGTATGCTGGATAACTTGCAACAATTAATTGGAGAAGTAAAAAACACAACACAAGAGGTTATTTCTTCTACCAATGGGATGTTGCAAGATACTAAACGAGCATCTCATATATCAAGAGAGGTTGTTCAAACTATATCTGAGGTTGATAAAAAAATAGAAGGACAAGTTACTAGTATTCAAGAAAGTTCCTCATCAATGGAAGAAATTGCAACTGGCGTTCAAACAGTAGCTGAATCTTCAGCAACGGTTACAGAAGTGGCTGTCACAACAACAGAACAAGTCAATTCTGGTAGTGAAGTAATAAAACAATCTATACTTCAAATGAATAGTATTCATGAGGTTGTTGAAGAAACATCCAAAGTAATAGAGAGACTTGTTACACGTACGCAGCAAATTGATAAAGCTCTGGATGCAATCACTAATATTGCAGAACAAACAAATCTTCTTGCCTTGAACGCCTCAATTGAAGCTGCACGTGCTGGAGAAAACGGAAAAGGATTTGCAGTAGTGGCAACGGAAGTAGGAAATTTAGCTGAGCAGTCTAAAACATCTGCATATGAAATCAATCATTTAATACAAGCCATTCAACAAGATACCAAAGATACAGTTACTGCAATGCAAAAAGGCCAACAAAAAGCTTCAGAAGGAAAAGAAACAGCTAATAAAGCAGATCAAGCATTCTCATCTATTATGTCGGCTATTAATAAAATCACTAGTCAAATTCAAGAAGTATCTGCAGCGACAGAAGAAATGTCTGCGGGTACAGAAGAAGTCAATGCCTCTATGTCTAGTGTTTCTGAAACTGCAACGCAAGTAGCTAAGGAAACAACTCAAACTGTACAGTCTATCCAATCACAAGCAGTATCAATCGAGGAGATATCGAATCAATCTAACAAAATAAAAGAAAAAGTAGAAGCATTGTCAGCATTAGTTTCAAAATTTACTATCGAGAAGCAAGACAAAGAGCAATCAAATATAATGTAAGAATAATAAAAAATTGCTATTAAAATAGGGCAATTTTTAAGTCTGATTAACAGTTAAATTTAAATAGTTAATTATATTGTTGGATTTCCCACTGGGAGTTATTAATAGAAATAACTATCTTTTAATCAAAAGACATTTACTTATGATTTAGAGTAAGTAAATGTCTTTATAATATAATAATATTAAATTTTACAGAAGCTATTGTTTATAAAATAGTATCCACTATCTTGTCTAAAAAGCTCCCATGTTCATGCCTTTATACAACAACAAATGCACAAAGTTTGAAGTTAAAATTTAAGTCTATATTAGTAACAAAAAATATTTATGAAAAATCTGCTTTCTTGCCTCATTAGGAGAACATGATAGTCTAAATTTATGTTAATGGGCATAGGAAAGGATTCTACAAACATTCAATACGATTGACAACACGAGATTACAAGTGTAATATTCAGTTGTGGATTACAAGTGTAATACAGGGAGGTGTAATTTTAAACAATGAAAGAATTACCTAAAATTTCGGAAGCCGAATTAGAAGTAATGAAAGTATTATGGTCAAAATCTCCACAAACAGCAAATGAGGTGATTGAAGCGTTAGAGGTGAAAATGGATTGGAAACCCAAAACGATTCGAACGCTGATTAATCGATTAGTTCACAAAGAAGCAGTTGCTTACCATCAAGATAAAGGGCGTATGTACGCTTATTATCCTTTGGTATCGCAAGATAGTTATTTACAAGTAGAAACGAAATCTTTACTTAAACGTTTCTATGGTGCAGCATTTAAACCTTTACTTGTAAATTTCTTAAAAGAAGAAAAGCTGTCTTCAGAAGATATTAACGAACTTAAACGTATTCTGGATGAGAAAACTGAGGAAAATCAGAGGAAGGATAGATTATAGTGATAGAAAAATTTATAAATATCTATCTACCTGCTTTTTTTGATTGGATGATTGAGACTTCCATTATGGCTAGTATATTAGTGGGCCTAATTTTGTGTATCAAGGTCTTGTTTAGAAATAAGTTAACTCCACGTTGGCAATATATGCTATGGATCATATTAATTATAAGACTTGTATTACCTTGGTCGCCAGATAGTTCCTATAGTATCTATTCTGTTCTTACTTACAAGAATGATGATGCATTCATTTCTAGCCGAAATCCTGTAGCTAATTTTCTTACAAAAGAGCGTATGCGAGAATTAAAAGATATAGACGATACAAAGGTTCTCACAAAAGAAGATACTTATACCTCAAGTTCAACAAAAACTGCTCAGACAAACAAGACACAAACAGGCATGAATGAAAAGCAGGATGATGAGACGATTTCATTTTATACAATCTTTATATACATTTGGCTTACTGGAGTTATCCTTCTAAGCTTTGCTACTTTTATAATGAACAGGCGTTTATTACTTTACATAAGAAAACAACCTGTTATTACAGATGAGAAGATTATCCAGATTTTTGAAAAGTGTAAGCACTCTATGTCTATTCAACGGAATATCCCTTTATTTGTATCTGGAAAGGTTTCCAGTCCAACAGTGTTCGGATTTATTCGTCCCAAGTTGTTATTGTCAACTGTACATATGGAAATATTAGATGAACAACAGTTACGATATATTTTTTATCATGAATTAGCTCACATCAAGCGAAGAGATGTTGGTGTGAACTGGCTTATGCATGGCTTACTCATTTTAAATTGGTTTAATCCAATTCTATGGTATGCCTACTCATGTATGCGGGAAGATCAAGAACTAGCATGCGATGCATTAGCTCTTACATGTATAGATTCAGAGGAACAAATTGCGTATGGACATACTATTATTAGTCTATTGGAACACTACTCAAGTTATTATCAAGTACCAAGTATAGCAAATTTTAGTAAAAACAAGAGAGCGTTAAAAAGGAGAATTCTAATGATTAAAAAATTCCAAAAAAAATCATATCGTTGGTCTGCGATAGGGGCTGTGGCAGTGATTGCAGTATCATCTGTATCCTTATTAAACGCCCGTGCTGATAAGCCGACTAACCCTGAGAAACAACAAATAGAAGCCAAAAATAATATGAAAGAATTAAAAACACAAACCGATATTCCTATACAGCAAATTGTAGAAAAAATGATTGGTACAAAAGAACAAGCAGAAGCAGAATTTTTTGTTTCAGAAGGAGACTATAATACTTTACTTACAGAACTTGGGGTGGCACGAAATCTGTTTACGAAAGAAGAATTTGAACGATTTATTGATTTAGAAACAGTGGCATCTACTTTAGGTAGAAAAGAAAAGTTAGACCCAGAAGAGGAAAAAAAATATGAGAAAAACAGTGAAGAAATTGGACCATTTAGAGATAAAATTTATTCGCATTTTAGATTAACTAAAAAGGAAGCACAGAAATATCTTGATTTTCCAATTAAGACCCCAAGTTATGTGGTAAAAGGGTATAAATTAACTGGACAAGATGTTCAAACACCGATGACTACTGAAAAAATGAATCCCACTATTGTTTCTCAATATCAAAATGAAGATAATGTGTATTTTGTGTACCAAACTGCAGATACTGATCAGGGAGAAAATTTGTCGAACAAAGTAACGGAGTATAATGAAAAGGTAACAAATTATGAATTAGAAGGTGCAAAAATAAGCTTAAAAGAAAGTCTCGATACAGAGGAACACTATAAATTCATGCAAATGATTGTTCCTGCAAAAGGAAAGAATAGCGCTTATCAAGTCATAATTCTTGCAGGTGATTTAAGTAAAGAAGAAACAGAGAAAATTATGCTGTCCTTTCTAAAATAAAAATAGAGTCTCAGGATCCCGTTCTTGAGGCTATATTTTTTAGCTTAAACGAAACCTATAAGTGGGAAGAGAAATTAGTATAGTCTATATAATAAAAAAGTAAAATGATATTTAGTTTTGCTAGCTTGATTGAGGTGGATAAAAAATAACAATTTAAAACATAAATTGAATCTAGGTAGGTATATTGTATGGAGAACAGGAGGGAGTATAATTCAAAAAGAAGTAATGGAAGAATACTAGC
This sequence comes from Bacillus sp. N5-665, assembly GCF_022637375.2. NCBI lineage: Bacteria > Bacillati > Bacillota > Bacilli > Caryophanales > Bacillaceae > Bacillus > Bacillus sp. N5-665. Next base: position 3,762,764 of record NZ_CP093325.1, on the reverse strand, counting down.
AAATGGTGATGTATTTTACCGCTATCACCTGGATCTCAAGTAAAACCTCATCATTTAGATATAGTTTTACTTGAGATGAGGCGGTTTGAGGTAGCAGATTCATATTAAAGCCAATTCCAGTGATCCATCTAAATTAGGAGAGAATAACTCATACTGTCAACTGATGCGAAAACGTGGAAAAAGAATCTACTTAGAAGTAAAGAGATTACTGTTATTGAATATACAACAGACTATAGTAAAGCGGTAGAAAAAGAAGAATACAAGCTAATAATGTATTCTTAAGTTTTTAAAGGACGTGAAATGAATATGAAACCAGTTTTAAAATATATAATTATTTCCCTTGTTTTTTCAATAGTAGGGGTGTGTTGGGCGCTGTTTGACATCTTTATGTTAGATGCAGACTGGCTATTGATTTGGATAGGTGTATTAATGGCATATCTATCGTTGTATATCGTGATAGGTCTATATAGTAGAAAATCGTACGACTCAAAATTGGCTAAAGTGCTTCTAAAAACAATAATTACAACCTTTAGTTTTGGAGCATTAGGATTATCATTCGGAGTTGTACACATGATATTAGGACCATTGAGCCTTACTTTAATGACATGGTATTGGTTTATAATGCTATTTTTATATTTAATACCCATAATATTATTAGTGATTTTAGTATTGGTAAATTGTAAAAATCATAATTTCCCTGGGGTATATAGTATACTTATACTTGTAAATATACTTCTTACGTTATGGCCGTTATTATGGCCGTTATTTATTACTTTTATGGGTTCTGGTATGAATGCAAGTGCAGGATGGTAGCAGCTCCACAGATTATAAAAGGGTTAAAAGAAAAAGGTTATTAACTTGAAGCTTATAACCAGAATAATCATTTTCCAATAAACTTCTGGCATGATAACCGAATATAAAAAATTATTTATTAGTTAAATGAATGGAATAAGAAATTAATGCAGGGTTTAAATATTTGTAAGAGCGTGTTTAGCAAAATATATAACAACACACTATTTTAACTGGCTATTTTTTATTATATAAATTTTAAAAATAGTATTGATTAAATGAAAAAGAGAGTTTTGCTCTCTTTTTTTGCATTTCAGCAAACCCTAATTAAATGTGAAGTGAAAATTCATTTGGAATTTATATTAGTAGCGAAAGATATTCAAGAAGTATCTACTTTCGTGTCTAAAAAGTATCCATTTTCATGTCTTTCTTGTACAAGGACATGAAAGTCTAAACTAAAATCTCATAAACAATCGTTGATACATTACCATTATAATAAATTTTGTAGGTACTTTCATGTTTCAATACTGGGACATGAAAGTCTAAACTTTTTGAACACAGGACACGAAACTCTAAACTACTAAGCCAGTAATAATCTAATAAGATGAAATATAGCTTTCATCTTATTAGATTTCCTGAGTATAATTGTTACATTTTTCATTCAAAAATATGAAATGTTTTTATTAGTTCATCCTTCTCTAAAAATTTCCATTAAAAGAAATATACATGATTTGAACCATAGTGAAACAATCAGATAAAATCAAAGCTCCTAACATATTATAAATGACCAATATGTTAGGAGCTTTGATTTAATAATAAATATTATTACACCTATTAAGAGTTTGGCATCGGTGTTGGAGTAACGTTTATACCTTCTTTCTTATATTGCTTGTCGATGTATTCACGAATTTCTAAAATAGAGGCTCCATTTTGCTTCATTAAAACAGCTTGGAAAGCAATATCTACACAAGCTGCTTGACTCATCGCATGTGATTCCCATGTAACTTCACCGTTCTCTTTAATTTCACGGATAAAACAATCTTTATTGCTTTTATGGTTAGAGTTTTCGTCACACCCACAGTAACAAGGAATCCATTGTAAGAGTTCGGTGTCTTTTCCTACCATTCCATAAATTTGAGAGACTTGTCCATTTGTGGTAGATGATAAAAAAGAAGGAAGAGTTTCTATATTAGCTGTTGTTTCTAGAGTATCGCCTTTAAAATGTTCACCTTTATTTTTTGTTTCTTGTAACTGATTTTGTGTGTGTTTGTTCTTAGTGGGTGATGAATCATTAACGGAACTACAGCCGATTAATAGGCTTACTAATAAAACTATAGGTATGATCTTTGACATCATACTGTCTCCTCTCTGTAGAAATTCCTTTATAGATAATGCTTCGATTTACATATTGTTTTTTATTAATTCGTTTTTGATCTCGTTAACAACATAAACAAAGTAATCATACAAAAAGCAATTAAAGCTAAAAATGGGATTGTGATAAAACCTAGCCAATTGATGTAATCAACATTACAAGGGACACCTTGGACGCATGGATTAATTTCTGAAACACCAGGGATTTTTTGTATTGCATAGTGATAAAGTGAAATACTTCCACCAATAATAGAAATTGGTAATATATACTTTTTAATGTTCTTTTCATTATAGAACGTGGCAATGCCTAAAATAATACAAAGCGGATACATCATTATTCGTTGAAACCAACACAATTCACATGGTATGAACCCCAGAATCTCACTGAAAAACAGGCTACCTAGTGTAGCAATCATTGACACAATCCATGCCATATATAAGGTGTAATTACGCCATTCAAAGTTCTTTTTTGTTGTATTCATCATTTCTTTTCCTTCAATGCTTTTTCAATTAAATTTTTGATTTGTTCATAATCATAAGGATCAGATAACATTGTTCCATTTACAACCATGCTCGGTGTTTGTTCTACACTGTAGTCTTGTGTTAGTTTTTCATCTCTGTTTACTTCTTCTTGTTCTGTTTGTTTTTTCAAATCTTCTTCGAGCTGAGTAGTGTTAATACTTGGTGTATATGTTTTTGCGATTTCTAATAGTTTTTCAGGAGTAATCCATGGATCATCGTGATTTTCTGGCTGTGCGTTAAATAATTCCTTATGGAAACTCCAATATGCTTGTGGGTCTTGTTTATAAACAGATTCAGCAGCTAAAGCAGACAATTTTGATTCTGTTCCGTGGAATAAAACATTCACATATGAAAATTTAACTTTCCCCGTATCAATATAGTCTTTTTGTAATTGAGGGAAGATACGCTCACCCCATGCTTTACAAGCAGGACACTTAAAGTCACCAAACTCAATAATAGACACTGGTGCATCTTCTTTTCCTAAAGTAGGTTGCTTACCGATAGGAGGTAAATCTTTTATCACTTTATTCGTAGCAACTTTTTCTTCTTTATTTAAAACGACGAAAGCTGTAACCACAGCGAAAATGATTAATGTGGTAATTAACAATAATTTTATGTGAGAGCCTTGTTTTTTCTTCATGTAAACACCTCGAATTTTTAGAGTTTAATAGGAACATAATAAGAAGGTTTTTAGTTATCGAATTCGTTTAATATCACGGATGATATCCTCATATGGTGTGTTTTGAAGGCCTGAATATTTCTTTACAACTTTTCCATCTTTGTCTACGAGATAGAAGCTCGTACCGTGTATAACTTGTGAGTTGTTTTCTGGTTTGGTTACAAGGGTTTGGAAGTTCTCTTTTGCAAACTTTTCAATGTCTGGTCTTGTATATCCTGTTAGGAAATGAGTTCTCTTTGTATCCATTTCATAGACCTTCATAAATTCCGTTATTTTTTCAGGTGTGTCTACTTCTGGATCTACACTGAATGATACAAACTCTACATCTTTAATTCCTTCTGCATGCAACATTTTTTGAAGTTTTGCCATATTGGCTGTCATAGGTGGGCAAACAGTCTGGCAGCTTGTAAAGATAAAATCAGCTACCCAAACCTTTTCTTTTAACTCAGATGAACCAAAATTTTTCCCATTTTGATCTGTAAATGCAAACTTTTCTACATCCCAATTTAGTGAATCTCTTAGTTTATTATCACTACATGCTCCTAAAATCGTAACTATGGAAATAAGCATAAGTAATCCAATTACACGCATTTTTTTCATATGTATACCCTTTCAAAATATATTTAAGGTACGGAGCTACTAGGTAGCCCCGAATCTTATTATTTGTTTCGTAATAAACGCATACTGTTAAGTATTACAATAAGCGCAGCCCCTGTATCACTTAGTACAGCCATCCAAAGAGTAAGCCAACCTGGGAAGATAAAGGCAAGGGCAATGAATTTAATAATCAATGAGAACCATATATTTTGTTTAATGATGTGCAATGCTTTTCGGCTTAGTTTCATTGTATAAGGAAGTTTTTCAAGATTGTCTGCCATCAATACAATATCTGCCGTTTCCATTGCTGTATCAGTTCTTGCACCACCCATGGCAATACCAAGGTTTGCAGTAGCAAGGGCAGGGGCATCATTAATACCATCCCCGATCATAGCTACTGTTTTCCCTTCAGATTGAAGTTGTTTTACAGAATGAACCTTATCTTCAGGAAGTAAGTTAGCAAAATAACGATCTACTTTTGCTTTCTGTGCAATGTGTTCAGCTGTTCCTTCATTGTCTCCTGTTAACATAACAGTTTCACGAATACCTGATTGTTTTAATTCTTGAATTGTTCCATAAGTAGTAGAACGAATGGAATCTGCTACTGAAATCATTCCTAAAATAACTTTATTTGTTCCAACAAGTATCACGGTTTGACCAATTCGTTGCATTTCCCTAATCGGTTCGTTCCACATTTGCAGCGAAACTCCAAACTCTTCATATAATGCTTTATTTCCAGCGTAGTATGTTTCATCATTTATCGTTACTTGAGCACCTTTTCCTACAATTGCACGGAAGTCAGTTCCACTTTGAATAGAAGTTTGATGTTCTTTCGCATAAGCCGTAATTGCTTTTGCAATTGGATGGTTAGAATATTCTTCGATTGTTGCTGCAATTGATAATAATTCATCTTCAGTACAATCTAAGCTTCGTACATGCATTACTTTTGGTTTTCCTTCGGTTAATGTTCCTGTTTTATCAAATGCGATAGCATTTAATGAACCTGCGACTTCTAGAGCTGTACCACCTTTAATAAGTACACCGTTTCTTGCTGCATTTCCAATTGCAGATACAATAGCGACTGGAGTAGAGATAACTAAAGCACAAGGACAAGCGACAACAAGCAGTTCCAATCCTTTATAAATCCATTCCATCCATTCGCCCATACCAAGAAGGGGAGGGATGAGCATGACACCAATGGCTAATGCAAAAACAATAGGTGTATAGATTTTTGCGAAACGATCCACAAATGCTTCTGTAGGTGCCTTCTTTTCTTGTGCTTCTTCTACGAGATGAATAATTCGAGATAAAGTAGTGTCTTCAACGAGTTTAGTGACTGTAATCTCAAGAGAACTTTCTTCATTAATCGTTCCTGCATATACAGAATCGCCAATTTGTTTATCGACCGGAATAGATTCGCCAGTTATCGGTGCTTGGTTTACAGTAGAAGTTCCTCCTATAACTGTGCCGTCTAATGGGATTTTTTCACCAGGCTTTACGACAATCGTTGTATTCACTGCAATATCATCTACAGATTTTTTTATAAGTTCAGTTCCAACTTTTACCCAAGCTTCTGATGGCGCTAAATCAATCAGTCCGCGAATAGATTCACGTGTACGTTCAATTGATTTATTTTGTAAGGTTGCTCCTAATGCAAATAACCAAACAACGGTTGCTCCTTCTAGCCATTGACCGATTAATGCAGCACCAATAGCAGCCGATATCATGAGAACATTCATATCAAGTGATTTACTTCTGATTGCATAAAAGGCACTTTTTGCAGGTTTATAACCACCAATACCAATGCTTGCCGCATAGAGAAGTGTAATAAGAAGAGGTGATATGTTTGTAAAACTTCCTCCAAATCCTAAAGCTAAAAATAACCCTGAAAGAATCAAAGTTGTATTTTTTGATTTCGAAACAGGTGCCGCTCCTCTACGAGTTCCTGCTAAGGAGGCTTCAAATCCTGCATTAGATACTTCTTTAATAATGTCATCTGCATTTCGATTATGACGAATTTGCATTTTTCCTGTAGCGAAATTAACTCGAACTTCCTCAACGCCAGAAACATTTTGTAGATGTTTTTCGATTGTTAAGGCACAAGCTCCGCAGTCCATACCATCTACCACATATGTTTGTACACCATCTCCTGTTACTTTCTGATTATCACGGGGTGATGGGGATTCGCATGAGCTATCACTACAACATGAAGTTTCTGATGTTACTTCTTCTATTTGTATGGCGGATGCAGAAGAGCAACATGAGGATTCCTTTTCTGGTTTAGGTTCACAACAAGAAGCAGAAGAGGTATTCACTGTTTTCGCAGTATCAGTGTTACTACTACAACATGAATCTTTCTTAGCGATTGGAACAATTGGAATCTCTTTTTTAGAGGAACAACATGAGTTTGTTTCTTTTGTTTTTTCTATTTTCACAGTATCTTTGTCACTACTACAACAGGAAACCTCCTTAGTAGCAACGGGAACAATTGGAATTTCTTTTTTTGAAGAGCAACATGATGAATTTTCCTTTTGTATTCCTTCTTTAGTAGGAGTTGATGAAGACTCACTGTGAGAAGAAGTTTGACAGCAACTCGTTTGTTTTTCTTTCTTATCTGTCATGACAACTCTCTCCCTTTTGAGATAAGCATGCATCGTTTTTATCACATGATGCTACCTCGTTTTGAACTTCATGAAATACAACGTCAAACATTATAAGTAACTGTTCGATTTGTGCATTTCGTAAAGAATAGTAGACATACTTTCCTTCTTGTCTTCCAAGAATAATGCCACATCCTTTTAAACAGTTCAGGTGTTGAGATATGTTTGACTGATTTCCGTTGATGATTTCTACAATTTCAGATACCGTTTTTTCCCCATCCATCATACATTGAAGAATGTGAAGCCTTGTTTTATCAGCAAAACCACGGATAAATTTGGCTTTTATATCTAAATTATTTGTATTGCACAATTGTATTCACTCCAATCGTATTAGAAATTACTAATATGTTTATTATTCATTCATATTAGCATTGACTAATATGTGTGTCAAAATAATTATAAAAAGTCTGAAAAATATCATTTGCTCCATTTTTATCTATAAGTGCTAAGGATAAATTGGATAAAAACCCCTTGACGTGGAAAAAGGGAATGCTATAATTAACGAAAATATATGAACATATGAACAATTGTTCATATGTAAGACTTGAAAAGTAGGTAATGGGGGCGGATGCATGTTAGACGTTATTGTAATTGGTGCTGGGCAAGCTGGATTAAGTATGGGCTATTACTTGAAAAAAGAAGGCTACGATTTTGTAATATTTGAGGGAGAAAAGAGAATTGGAGATTCGTGGAGAAACAGGTATGACTCTTTGGTTCTATTTACACCTAAATCGTATAGTTCATTGCCAGGTATGAAATTAGAAGGAGATAAAAATGCGTTTCCTACAAAAGATGAAATTGCAGATTATCTTGAAATATATACTGTTCATTTTTCGTTGCCAGTACAGTTGGAAACGACTGTACATAAAGTACAAAAAACAGAAAGTACGTTTGAAGTATCTACCGATAAAGGAGTATTTCTTTCTAAGCATGTTATCATCGCTTCTGGTGCTTTTCAGAAACCATTTATGCCTTCAATTTCACAACATCTCTCACAAGAGGTATTTCAAATCCATTCTTCTCAATATCAATCACCAAAGAAAATTCCAGGTGGTCCTGTCCTTGTAATAGGAGGAGGAAACTCTGGTACGCAAATTGCGACTGAACTTGCAGAGAGTCGAGATGTAACGATTGCTATTAGTCACCCATTTAAATTTTTACCACTCAAAATCATAGGAAAAAGCATATTTCATTGGTTAGAAAAGATTGGGCTCTTATATGCAGGAACTGATACAAGACGCGGATTATGGTTTCGAAAACAAAGTGATCCTATTTTTGGTTTTGAATTAAAAAAATTAATTCGTGATGAAAGTGTTGGAGTCAAGCCAAGAGTGACAAAAGTACATGAAAGAGAAGTCACCTTCGACGATAACAGTAAGATAAGTGTACAAAATATTATTTGGTCAACAGGTTTTACGCCTGATTACAAATGGATAGATATAAAAGGGGTTTTAGATGGAAAAGGTTTTCCTATTCACAACAGAGGTGTTAGTCCAATCCAAGGATTATATTATATTGGATTGCCGTGGCAACATCAAAGGGGATCAGCACTTATTTGTGGAGTGGGGAGGGATGCTAAATTTTTACATTCGGTTATAAAAAAAGAGCTTTATAAAAAATAATACAAATAAAATTATTGAATTTAATATTAATTTATATCGAGAAAATTTATATTTGTAAAATCGAATAAAAAAATTGGTTATTTACTTTATAGCATTAAATTTAGTAGCTACATATACTGGCTATTAAGTTATATGTAAAGGGGGACTGAGAATGAATCAAGAAAATAGATATCCTTACTATAACCACTATGATCATCATCATCACGACCACCACCATCATGATCACCATCATCATCCGTATTATTATGATCACCATTATTATCCGCATTATCAATCATATCATCATAATGGGCATGGACATTATGACCACCATCACCATCATCATAATGGGCATGGTCATTATAATGGTCACGGTCACAGATAAAAAAACAAAGAAAAAGAAAAAGAAAAATGTCTTTTCTTTTTCTTTTTCTTTGTTTTATCTGATTACCCAAACATATTGTCCAGGACGCCAATCCCAATGATTTCCATGTTCAAAGTAATGTGCTGGAGCCCAAAACCAAACACCACCAGGAACAGGGCCTGATCCCGTTGGTGGTGGACCTTGATGACCATTTGTTGTAGATAAATCTATCCACACGTTCTGGCCAGGTCGCATATCCCAATGATCGCCATGTTTAAAGTAGTGTTGTGGGAGATAGAACCATTGTCCATTCTGTGTTGGAGGTGGTATGGGTCTCTCATTTTCTGTTAATGGATAATAGTAATTATTATAAGGATAGTTAATTGACATGATATTTTGTACCTTCTTTCATAAAAAATAAATATTATTTTGAAATACAAACCTTTTTAAAAAACAAGCATAGTATAAATTAGTAAATTACATTAGTGATGATTTCCCCAGTAACCTGGGTGCCAATCCCAGTATGCTTTGTGCCAATCCCAATGTGGGGGATGCCATTTCCATTGACCTGGATGGCATCCCCATGGGTGACAATGACTTGGATACCAATCCCAATGGCCAGAATGATAATCAAGGTGACCTGTGTGATAATCCCAATGGCCAGAATGCCAAGGTGTTGGCGTTTGAGAGTAAATAGGTGCTCTCATACTAATACCTCCTTCATAAGTAATGATTCTTCAGTCAACACATCTTATTTGGTTGTTAATTAATTGGTAATTTGTCTAAATAAAAACGGGCAGTTCATTTAAATATTAAAACACTTAAATGAACTGCCCATTTTTATAATTTAGCGGATATGAGGAAAGCATGACAGTTATATGAGATGCTTTTTTGAGATTGCAAAAAGGAATTTTAGAGGGTTTTTTATTGAATAAATTATTTCCTTCCTAATCTATTTATTTGGTTTAACCTTAGATTAAATGAATATTATATAAATCTAGAAAATTTCAGTTTAGACTTTCATGTCCTTGTACAACATCTGTGATAAGAAGGGAGGTTCAGTTCCATTTTGTCAACTGTTCGTTAAATTCCTATTTAACGAACAGTTTGATGCTGGAATAGAATTGATTATAGTAGAGGTACCAATCATGTATTGGTGCCTCTATTCTTTTGTGAAAAACTACTAGGTAATTAATATGTAATTTATGAGTTTATACAAATGTAATTCTAACCTATAAATTCTAATATTTAGTTTGAATGTTAATTTATTTTATTCGATCGATTTGAGGTGCGTAACATAGGTAAGAAAGAAATATTAGTCGCTAAAAATAAAATTTTAATGTCCTGATACATCACATAGAATATGTAGAAATGGAAATAGCGCTTTTGTCCGCTATATTATATTACTGAATATGAAAGGTTTTTAAATAGTCTGTCAATAATCAACTTGTTGTTGATGATGGAAAGTTTGTCACGGATATATGTGATGTACTCATTACAACACTAGAAACTTTATTTTTTAATCTGTCTACCTTAAGGGGAGCATATCAGGTCTTCTCCACAGCCTATTTTTGTATCTTAACTTCTTTTTATGTGTTAACACTGATAAAAAAAGATAGATTTTTTAGGATGACGCTTTAAAAATCATTGTGACGAACGTATAGCTATTTATGTAGAAGAGTTAGTTTTGAAAAAACATTTCCTTCAAACAATTGAGACGACAACTAGTTTTGATTTTATTATGGAAAAGCTATCCATTTCTAAAAGGATAGCTTTTTTCTTGAACGAATAAATATTCAAAAGAATGTCGCATCTTTCTGTTCATATTTCTGCTATAATATATAACGCTTTATAATATTTTATACTTAAGGAGAACAATTCATGAAGCAAAAAAAGAGCCATTTAATGGTAATGGCACTTGTTACAACTTTATTATTAACAGCTTGTAATAATAAAGCGAATAAAAGTGATGCAGAAGCTAAAAAACAAGTGTTAAATGTAACAGTATCAGAAGAAATTCCTTCTCTTGATACTGCGAAAACGATGGATGGTACATCAGCGCACGTTATGCAAAACATATTTGAAGGTTTGTATGTATTAGATGATCAAGATCAGCCTATTCCAGCAGTAGCAAAATCGTTTAAAAGAAGTAAAGATGGTAAAAAATATACATTTGATTTGCGTAAAGATACAAAATGGTCAAATGGAGACAGTGTGACAGCAAATGATTTTATGTTTGCGTGGAAACGTGCAATTAAACCTGAAACAGCATCTCAATATGCGTACATGCTCTTTCATGTGAAAAATGCGAAAGAAATTAATAAAGGAACAATGCCTCTTGATACACTTGGGGTTAAAGCAATAAATGATTATACGTTAGAAGTGGAACTCGAACAGCCAATTCCGTATTTTTTACAGTTGTTAGCACTGCCGATTTACTTACCACAGCATGAATCATTTTTGAAAGAACAAGGAAAGAATTATGCATTGGAACCTAGTAATCTCATATATAACGGGCCATTTGTATTAGAGAAATGGAAGCATGAACAAGAGTTTCAATTAAAGAAGAATGCTACATATTGGGATGAAAAGAAAGTGAAATTAGACGAGATAAACTTTCAAATTGTAAAGGATACAATGACGGCTGTTAATTTATACGAAGCTGGTGATTTAGACCGGGTGTCTATTAATTCTCAATTTGTAGACAAGTATAAAGGGAATAAGGAATTACATATGTCGAGCGATCCTGGAATTGCTATGATACGTTTTAATGAGAAAAATAGTGCGTTAGCAAATAAAAAGGTGCGCCAATCTATTTCATTAGCGTTAAATAAAGAAGATTTCGTTGCTCACTTTATTAATAACGGGGCAAAGTCTGCAAGTGGACTTGTACCGGCTGGTCATATAAATGAAGAGACTGGTAAAGATTTGAGAAAAGAAAATGGAGATCTTTCTCCATATGATTTGCAAAATGCGAAAAAGATTTGGGAAGAAGCGAAAAAAGAACTGGGAGTAGAAGAAGTAAACCTCGAGTTTTTAACGTATGAACAAGATAATGCAAAACGTATGGCAGAATATATAAAAGGTGACTTAGAAAAGCATTTGCAAGGACTCACGATACAAATTAATCAACAGCCATTTAAGCAAAAATTACAGTTAGAACAAACAGGAGATTACGATATATCTATGGCAAATTGGGGACCGGATTATAAAGACCCAATTAGTTATTTAGAACTCTTTACGACGGATAATCAGAATAACAAAATGAATTATTCTAACCTTCACTACGATGAATTAATAAAGAAAGCGAAAAGCGATTTTGTACTAGATCAAAAGAAAAGATGGGAAGCATTGCAAGAGGCCGAGCGTATTCTGCTAGAGGATGCTGCAGTTGCACCGCTTTATCAAATGGGATCAGCTTACATACAAAAGGATTATGTAAAAGGAATTGAGAAGCATCAATTTGGTGGTGTTTATACGTATAAGAATGCTTATATCGCTAATGAATAAATACAAAAAACCTTACTTTTTAAAAAGTAAGGTTTTTTTAAAGAGTACATGGAATAAGGGAATACAGTACAAATCAGCATACAAACAATCTCTTGTTGTAACTATGTTTGTTTTTAATTATATAAAAAATATTAGATTATATATTTTGTCATTGATATACTTAAAAGGTAATTGAGGTATTAAGATGAATCGATAGCGATGTTTGTGTATAATTATTTGAGTATTATAAAAATAAGGGAGCTTAAGTGTTTGATTTGAACGGGGCTTTTTCTATATGAATTAATGGATATGTATAATACTTGGGGATATTAATTTGGGAATCTCGGGGGATCCTTTGAAGCTAGAAAAAGCAGAGTCAAATTCCATGTACCATTAGGTCCTGGTGTAGGTTTATGGGATTTGGTTTAGAAGTTAATGTTAAGGAATAAAGGGGATAATTAGTATGAATAAGAAAGTAAAAAGATTTAAATATTTTATGGTTGTATTAGCCTGTATTGCAATTTTGGGTACAATTTTACCTAATGCATTAGATCCAAATGAAACATTAGCAGGTAACATCTCAGTTGCAGTTTTTGGTACAATGGGTACTTGTTTATTATTTTCTATTACTTATTTTATTATAAAAACAGCTATTTTAAGAGGTGGGAAATAAGATGGTACAAAATTTAGAGTTAGAAATTTAATTCATATACATAAAAAAGGAGAATTTCTATGAAATTACTACGTTTATTTATGATTCTCACTCTTGTTGTATTGTTAAGCGCATGCAATACAGCAACACAAGTCACAAAGGTTCAAAAAAATGGCGAAACGACTTTAAAAATTGGTTCGTTGCAAGGGTATTACGATGTGCAAACGATTAAAGCTGAAAAAGGAAATGTGGAAATTCCTTATGAAGCAGCCGTTGAAGAAGGTACGATTTTATTGCAAGTTACAAAAGGTGATAAGGTTATTTATGAAGAAGAAGTCACTTCTCAACAAGAAGGTCTGCTTTCTTTTGAAGCGCCAAAATCCGGATCATATGATTTAATTGTACGAGTGAAGGGTGAAAAAGAGAAAGCAAAAGAAATTCAAATACATACTAAGCTATGAAAAAATGGCAAGTGGAGTGCACCCGCTTGCCGTTTCTATTTTCGGTTGATTCTATCACAACAAATGTTTATTAATGTAAGAAATGCTTCGCTGAGTCCTGCTGTTTATTCCGCCGAAATTCCTGATGAAGTTAAAATAAGAGATGAACAAAAGAATGTGTTACAAACTTGGCATGTTAGAAACGAAATTGATAACTCTCTTTTACATGATAAAAAGACTCGGTTTGATGCATTTGTATTTGAAAGAGATATAGATGGTAAAGGGGAGATAAGGTGATAATCTTTTTAGAGAAGATGTCCCAGACCATACTACTGATATTGATTATATATGGGGGTAAATAAGTTGAAAAATATTGAGGTTCTAAATAAATACATTGAAGGGTTTTCTAATACTCTCCCTACGTGGTTAAAGTATCTAATCGAGGCAGAGGAGATACATCAAAACTATGAGAATGTACAAGTACTTGGTGAATTAAAAACAGATGCGGTGTTGTACTATGTACACCGTACGCTGCAAGTGTTAGATGGATTGTCTTTAGATGAAGAAGCGTATCGCATTATTGAAAAAGTACTAACGTATAGTGAGCTTGCAAAGGTAGGCTCTTTAAAACAGCGAGAGAAATGGAAGAAGAACGGAATCAATCTATTGGTACATAACGAGGGTTCTGCTGATATCTTTAGTGATATTCAGTTTATCGAACATATAGAGACAAACTTAAACTCTACTGAGTATTTGTTTGTTCGAGATTTAATTAGAACACATGGATTAATCGGGCAGTATATCCGCGGAGAGGCTCGTTTGAACTCTCATATTGATTTAATTGACACATATAAAGAAGAATACGGAGACGTTAGGTTAAAGGAGATTCTATACTATCTTAATCAATGTATTATTGAAGGTGTATCAAAATCTTTGTGGAGCGAAGTAAAGAACGATGTGAAGATTACAATTGATGGGCTATTTGATGGTTATGTGGAGCCATTTACTTCTCGTGTACATAGACTCACGCCAAAACATAAGGAGTCAGTATTTGAAAAAGATATAATTATGGGGAGCGAGAAGAGAGACGTTCAAACATTTTTATCTGATAAGGATTTGTGGTATGTAGAACCGTCTATGCATGCCCTTAGCTTCGAGGATATTTGGACAGTTTTTGTTATGTTAAAGAACGAGATAGGCACTAGAAAGGTTCAGCATATCCATTTCGAGAAATTGATGCAGCAGTTGCACTATGATTTCAAAGGCGAGAAGAAGGACAATGTGTATCGTAAGCGGGTTATTGAGAAGTATCTACGGGAGTACCGTGAGAACGAGAAGCCGAATACAACACATGTTTCTTTTGAGGTTAAAGTCGATGAAGATATGAAGACTGCGTATGTGTCATTTCAGTTTTCTGCTGTAGGTGAAGCGTTAATCATCTTCTGTGTAGAGGCAGAAAAGATAGATATGATGCATGCTCGGGCAAATGTACTGCTCTTTGATTTCTTCGGGTTACGAAAGGATGCATATGATAGATTCCATAACGAAGAAGTGTATTTGGAGCATATGAATAGTTCGGCTGATGATAAACGAATTATTCTTGATTATATAAAGGGAGATACGATTGTAGATGTCGGATCCGGTGGTGGTGTTATGCTAGACATGATTGAAGAAGAGACCGAGGATAAACGAATCTACGGTATCGATATTTCCGAAAATGTGATTGATACGTTGAAAAAGAAGAAACAGGACGAAAGTCGTTCTTGGGACGTCATTAAAGGGGATGCAATCAACTTAGGTAGCTCGTTTGATAAAGAATCGGTTGATACGATTGTGTATTCTTCTATCCTTCATGAGCTGTTCTCTTATATTGAGTATGAAGGTAAGAAATTCAATCATGAAGTAATTAAAAAGGGGTTACAGAGTGCTTACGAGGTGATAAAGCCAGGAGGTCGTATTATCATTCGTGATGGCATCATGACTGAAGATAAAATGTTAATGCGTGTGATTCATTTTAAAGATGCAGGTGGAATGAAGTTCTTAGAGCAGTATGTCCGTGAATTTAAGGGGCGTATAATCCAGTATGAGGTACTTGCAGACAATACAGTCAAAATGCCTGTTAACGATGCGATGGAGTTCTTATATACGTATACATGGGGTGAGGATTCCTTTGTTCACGAGGTGCAAGAGCAGTTTGGAATCTTTACGCCAAACGACTATAAGGATTTCGTAAAGGGTATCTTTGGAGATAAAGTAAACATCGTTCAAGCTATGAACTATTTACAGGATGGATATACACAACATCTTAGCGAGAAAATCGATTTTAAAGATGAGTCTGGGAATGCGGTTGTGCTACCGGATAGTACGTTCTTTATGGTTTTAGAAAAGAGGTAATGATATTGAAAACTTATAAAAAGTTTAGTTTGTGGGTTTCGATATGTTTGTGGAGGATCTCGTTCTAAATCATATGCAATGACGGGAGATTACATGGAAAGCGAACCTTTCTGTGTATACATTCCAAATGCATTGCGAAAACAGAAAAAGAACGTAAAAAAGGGACATGAGTAAGAATATGCTCATGCCCTTTGTTTAGATTATATAATTTATTGTACTTCGCATCAGTCGTATGATGATCTAAGAAATGAAAAACGCTCGGTTTCCCATCTTTCGTTAAAAATCCACTATCTTGATTCATTATGCTGAAACGAGTTTTTACGTATAATTTCTATTAAACTCATTTTAATAAAGAATAATAATTTGTATCATATGGGATATCATCTTGATACATATAATTTTTTAGAACGCCTTCTTTTTCAAATCCTAATTTTAATAGCACTTTATTGGAAGCTTCATTTTCAAGAAATACAATTGCTCCGATCCGTTTTAAATGAAGTGTGTGGAAACCGTATGATATAACTTCAGAAACAGCCTCCGTCGCATATCCTTTTCCCCAGTGTTCAGGGAGAAAGGCATAACTTATATTGGCTCGTTTATGCTCAGAAGACCAATCGTGAAAACCAATGGTACCAATGAGTTCTTTATTGTCTTTTAATTCGATTCCCCACTTTATACCGCTTCTTGCATTGTAACTGAGCTTAAAGTTATGAATGACTTGTTTCACATGATCAACATTTTGTAATGGTTTTTGGCCATAATAGCGCAGTACATCAGTATTAGAAAAGCATTGTAGTATACTCGGTGCATCTTCTTCGGTAAGATCTCGTAAAATGAGTCGGTCGGTTTTTAATATAGGAAACATGCTTTCACTCCATTTCTTCTGAAACTAGAATGTGTTGTTATTATATAATTTAATCTGAAAAAAAAGATTATTCAAGAGGGAAGTATGGTTTTAATTTGTGATAAAATTGATTGTGGAATATATTTCAAAAAGAGGTTTATATATGGAGAAAAACTCAATTTTAATTGTAGATGATGATCAAGATATTGTTCGATTTGTTAACGCGAATTTAATGCAAGAAGGTTTTAAAGTTTTTAGTGCTCATAACGGAGAAGAGGCTTTAAAAATAATAAATAATAACAGTATCCAACTTGCTATTTTGGATATTATGATGCCACAAATGGATGGGATAGAATTGTGCAGAAGGATTAGAGAAAAACATAGTTTACCAATTATGTTCTTAAGCGCAAAATCATCGGACGTAGATAAAGTAATTGGATTTAGTACTGGGGCAGATGATTATATTGTGAAGCCGTTTAGTACAATTGAATTTATAGCGAGAGTGAAAGCTCAATTAAGAAGGTATACATATTTCAATCAAAATGCTGTCCAAGTAATAGAAAAGAAAATAAATATTAGAGGTTTAGAAATAGATGAAGTGTCTAGAACAGTAATGTTATATGGAGAAACAATCAATCTTACGAAAACTGAATATAATATTTTGTACTTAATGGCTGCTGCAAAGAATCGTGTGTTTACTATTGAAGAAATATATGAGAGCGTTTGGAAAGAAAGAGCCTATGAAAGTAATAATACAGTAATGGTTCATATTGCAAGATTAAGAAATAAAATTGAAGAGAATCCAAAAGAGCCGAAGTTTATTCAAAATGTTTGGGGAGTCGGATATAAAATTGAAGATTAAATCATTACAAGGCATTAGAACTAAGTTTTTTATCGCATTCATATGTAGCATTTTGTTAGCATCTGTAAGTATAATAGCGTTTCAAATTGTAGTTGGAAATATATATAGTCATGTTACTGCATTAGAGGAAAAATATTCATTGTTATATTTAATGGCTTTTTTAACTTTTACTACAATATACTTTGCATTCATGACAAAAACAATGATGAAAAGGCTATCTGAAATAAATAAGAACGTGAAAGAAATAAGTAATGGTAATTTGGAAATACATATACCTATTTCAAAAAATGACGAGATTGGTGAATTAGCAACGAATGTTAATAGAATGGCCAAAAGTTTAAGAGAGTCTATCGAAAATGAAAAAAAATCGCAGGAAATGAAAAATGAAATGATTAGTAATATTTCTCATGACTTACGAACACCTGTAACATCTCTAATAGGTTACGCGGACCTGTTAGGAAATCAGCTTCATTCAAATGGAGAAGAATGTGAACAGTATGTAAGTATATTAAAGCGAAAAAGTTATGAATTAAAAAATCAAGTAGATGATTTATTAGAATATTGTCAAATAAATTATAGAGAAATCGAATTACATAAAAGTGTAGTAAATATGAAAGCGTTCATTGAACAAATCATGATTGATTTTGTACCACTACTAGATGATGCCGATATGAGCTTTGGTATTAACGGTGATAAGGAGTTACATGTGGAAATGGATGTAGCGCTTATGGTGAGGCTATTCGAAAATGTAATTAGTAATAGTATTATGTACGGGAAAGACGGAAAACAGATTTTGATTCAAGTTTCTAAAAGAGACATGAATGTTGAAATAGAAATTAAAAATTTTGGACAATGCATTCCGAATGAGGACCTTCCTTACGTTTTTGAAAAGTTTTATCGTGGTGAAAAATCACGTAGCTCTCATACGGGTGGAAAAGGGATGGGACTTGCAATTGCGAGAAGTATAGCAGAACTTCATAAAGGAGATATCACTGTGCGTAGTAACGATAAAGAAACTGTTTTCATTATCGTTTTACCGCAGTATAAAGAAATGTAAGAAAGTCGTAAGTATTTCTTTTTTATGTCGTAATGTTCACTTCGTATCATGTAGAACAAAGATATGAGAGTGGGGATACAACATGTGGAAGAAATATGTATTAGTAATTTTAGTTGCATTTTTAATTATAAGTTGGAGTGTAGTTTATTTAGTTAATGGTGTTATATCAGTTATTGTTTGGTGGAGTATACAAGCCTTTAGCGTAGTATCAATCTTTATTTTGATAGGGTCAGTATTACTATTTGTGTGGAAAGTTATTTTCAGAAAGCGAATAGATAGAACACTACTCTTCATAGTTCTTTTCTCTATAATTGGTGCTTGGCCTTTAGGGTGGTTTGCTAACATAGGCGGACTTGCTTACCCAGCAGATGTACAGACTATGAGTCCTAAAATAGTCGTTCGTTTTCCCTTAAATGAACGAGCACTAGTAGGATGGGGTGGTGATCGGTTAGAAACGAACTATCACGTTATAAAACCGAATGAAAGGTGGGCATATGATATTCTTATTCCGCCTGCTGAAGCGAAAAGTAGTAATTTAGGGGATTATGGAATATATGGAGCGAAAGTAATGGCACCAGCTTCTGGAACAGTTGTATCTATCAATAATGATGAAAAAGATGTAGTTCCAGGAGAGGATGATTTTCAGTCAATGGCGGGGAATCATATTTATTTACGACTAGATGAATCAGGGACATTTATGGTTCTGGCCCATTTAAAGAAAGGATCAATTAAAGTGAGGGAAGGCCAACATGTAAATGAAGGAGAGGTTCTAGCCCAAGTCGGTAACTCCGGAAGTTCAAGTGAGCCGCATTTACATATTCATCATCAAAGGCAGGATCCATCAAATGTGAGCATATTTCTTGCGGAAGGATTACCACTTTACTTTCGAACTGAGAAAGGTGTGATAATGCCAGAAAGAGGTACATACATAAGTGGTAATGAAAAAAGGTATTCCAGTTTTATTGGAATACCTTTTCTCATTATCCTATAAATGTTTGATACAGTAAGAAAATATTTAAAATGATAACAAGTGCAGCAATGATCCAAGCGATAAAGGTTGTTATGCGGTGGTTAACGAGTGCACCCATAATTTTTTTACTGCTTGTAAACATAATAAGTGGTACTAATGCAAAAGCAATACCGAATGATAAGACGACTTGGCTCATGACTAGAGCGTAAGTTGGATTTACACCTAAAGCGATAATAACTAATGGTGGAATCATTGTAATAAAGCGGCGTAAGTATAACGGAATATGCATTCGAATGAAACCTTGCATAATAATGTCACCTGACATTGTACCGACAGAAGAGCTAGATAGTCCTGCTGATAAGAGCCCAATTCCAAATAAAGCAGCCGATACTGGACCGACTAAAGTACTGAACTGGTTAAAAGCAACATCAAGATCTTCAACATGCAAGCCGTTTTTAAAGAATAGTGCAGCAGCAACAATTAACATACTCGCATTAATTGCTCCAGCGATAACCATTGCAATAATGATATCAATAAATTCGAAACGGAAAATCTTTTTCTTTTGTTCGTCAGTTGTTCCAACCACGCGGCGTTGTGTCAATGCAGAATGTAAATAGATTGCATGTGGCATTACTGTCGCACCTAATATCCCTGCTGCAAGTAATATACTGTCTACACCTTGGAATTTCGGAATAAATAGTCCTGAAAGAAGGGGACTTAATTCTGGTTTTGCATAAAAAACTTGGATTCCAAATGCTATTACTACAATAAAAATCATCCCTGTAATAATAGCTTCTAGTGGGCGAAATCCTCTGCGTTGAAACTCAAGAATAATAAATGATCCGACTGCTGTAATTAAAGCAGCTGGTAACATAGGAATTCCAAATAATAAATACAATCCGAGTGCTGCCCCGATAAATTCAGCTAAATCTGTAGCCATAATAACGAGTTCACCTTGTATCCATAAGCCGATAGACACAGGTTTTGGAAAGTGCTCGCGAGCTATTTCAGGTAAATTATTTCCCGTAGCAATTCCTAATTTAGCTGATAAGGTTTGAATTAATACTGCCATTAAGTTAGAAGCGAATATAACCCATAATAGTAAATATCCGTATTGTGAACCAGCTGCGATATTTGTAGCAAAGTTACCAGGGTCAATATAAGCTACGGATGCGATAAAAGCGGGTCCTAAAAACGGTAACAGTCGTTTCCAGCCTTTCGTTTCGCCACTTAAAGCTAAGTGTGCGGATTGAACAGTTGTACTTTGAGAAGGGACTTGTTCATCTTTTGATATATCTTTATTCATAGTAGTTTTCCCCTTTGAAATGTTAACTTGATGAAATTATTGTAAGTATTCTTATTGTTTATTTCAATACATTTAGATGTATTAGATGATATTTTTATTTGAACACGAATGTTTCCTTAGTGCAAATTATATGCCTTGCTGCAATAGATGGTGTCGTGTTATAAAAAATTGGGAGTTTATGGTGTGATGACGTGGGGAAACATAATGAATTAAAGGGCTATTTTTGAAATTCATGTGAACATAAAGCCTATAATACAGCATATTAATTGATGGAATTGCATTTGTATGATATATAATATATTGGGATTACAACTTAACCATAGTGTTTTGATGTGTAATCTTGTTTTTTATTTTTGTTAACTTATAGAAAATAGTATAAAGAGAAGAAAATGGGATGCATAAAACTTTGGATACATTTTCTTATTATATATGTTTTGATATGAACGTTAACTTATACATGATTTTAAAAATTAGATAGGTGGTAGAAATACATTGGCAACTACAAAACCATACAGAGTATTACTATATTACATGTATACAACAATTGAAAACCCTGAAGAATTCGCTGCAGAGCATTTAGCATTTTGTAATTCACTTGAATTAAAAGGAAGAATCCTTGTAGCTAAAGAAGGAATTAACGGAACTTGTTCTGGAACTGTAGAACAAACAGAGAAATACATGGAAGCAATGAACAACGATCCACGCTTTGACGGTATCGTATTTAAAATAGATGAAGAAGAAGGGCACGCATTCAAGAAAATGCACGTACGTCCTCGTCCAGAGTTAGTTACACTTCGTCTAGAAGATGACATTAACCCACACGAAATAACTGGAAAGTATTTAGAGCCAAAAGATTTTTATGAAGCAATGAAACAAGAAGATACAGTTATTATTGATGCACGAAATGATTATGAGTTTGATTTAGGACACTTCAAGGGTGCAATTAAACCAGATATCGAATCATTCCGTGAATTACCAGATTGGATTAGAGAAAACAAAGAAACACTTGAAGGTAAAAAGATTTTAACATACTGTACAGGCGGAATTCGTTGTGAGAAGTTTTCTGGTTGGTTAGTTCGTGAAGGTTACGAAGATGTAGGTCAGCTTCACGGCGGTATTGTAACGTACGGCAAAGACCCAGAAGTACAAGGTGAGCTTTGGGATGGACAATGTTACGTGTTCGATGAGCGTATCTCTGTACCAGTAAACCAAAAAGAGCATGTTATCGTTGGTAAAGACCACTTTACAGGTGAACCTTGTGAGCGCTATGTAAACTGTGCAAATCCAGAATGTAATAAGAAAATTTTATGTTCTGAAGAAAACGAAGCAAAACATTTACGTGCATGTTCTCATGAATGTCGTGTACACCCACGTAATCGTTATATCGTGCAACACGAATTAACTGAAGAGCAAGTAGCTGCTGCATTAGAGAAAATCGAAGCAGGAAAGTAAGATAAATTAGTGTAATAAAAAAGTACTCCAAATTTTATTTTGGAGTACTTTTTTTACTATGCGGTACTTTTTTTGTCAGTTTTTGTCGGTAAGTCGATATAATTTAAAAATCGCTAATAAAAATTTCATTTACTGAAGCGTACCACGTATTTGTAATTTGAAAATAACCTTCTTTACTTCTTATCATCTTTCTCTTTCACAGCAGAAAGTACAGTTTGTTTTACCCATGATTTTCTTCGTTTATGTTGTAGACTCCATTGGTATAAACTTTGCGCGCCTAAAATAAATGAAATGACTATGCCACTGATTGCTATTAAAAGTGCGAAAAATTCAAGTGGCGACGAGATTTTGTTTGAATCGGTGTTTCTTAAAAGATCAATCATAGTAAACCCTAACATTTGGCCTACTACAGAGTAGAGCGTTAAAATTAATAGTAAAAGGCTATCTTTTTTAGAAGCGACATTTTCTTGATATTTAAACAAACTATCGAGATTTTGTTTTGCATTCGAGTAAAGTACTTCAATATTAAATAGTTTTCTTAAGCGGAAAAAAATATCTTCACTCTGTGATTGGGATACTAACTCTAAAGAAAAGTAATTCGCTGTAAATGAATTGATTGAATAAATTAATTTCTCTATTTCATTTGTATCTTGATCAATGTTTAGTTCAGCATAAGCGTTTGCCATCTTTAATAAAACAACTTTATGAAATAGATTTAATAACAAAGCGTAATAAAACTCTCCGTACATTTGACTAGCAAGTTTAGCGAATTCGTGTTCATCCTCGTTTGTTATACATGTGAAAATATGTTCTTCCATAATAAAGTAGCGATTAGGAGCCCATCTTTGATAAGAATGTTTTGTTAAATAATCTTGAATATAAGGAACATTATTTGCGCTAATATAGGGCTTGCCATTGTCTGTTAATCCGGAAAGACTGGAAGCTCGGTATACATCGATTACATGAAGGTCTGACTTTTTGTTTATGGATAATAAAGTTTGTACATACATTCGTTGATCTTCAAAGAAGGGGAATGTTTGAAAGTAAGAACTCCGCAATCTCTTTTTCTCAAAGAAGTCTGTTAAGCCATGAAATAAATCGCCGAATATGAGCTTCTCTACTTGTGAATATTGTTTTCCGTTACATTCAATACAGATAGTTTCAGTTGTATCATTTTTAGTTTCAAGGACACGGAAGTGGGCGGCAAATTCGATTGCTTCTGACAATGTCATGTTTGGAGCGGTTTCTACTTCTGTCCGAATTGTTAAGAAGCCAAGCTCATAAGGACAAAGTGTTACGTCAATAGAATGAATTTTGAATGGAACGGAAATCAAATTTGTTGTTAAATGTCCAGTTAAGTTAAGGTCTTTAGAATAGCGCTGCAATCCTTTTTGGTGCTCTGATTGAGGAAATAGAATTTTATTTGTAAATGAAAGATAGTATGCTTCCATATTTTGATGTGAAACTTGAAACTTTCCGTAGTATGTATTTTCATTTTCAAGATGATCGAGTCGAAAAGGGCGAAAATCATTTTTCTCTAAGAAAGGGAACATATTTTGTTCATATCCAGTTTTAAAAGAAAACGGGAATATAAATTGAAATATAGCTGTTGCTACATCTTTTTCCTCGATTGTCTGTATTGCCTCCATTTACATTGTTTCCTTTCATATATGCTATAAAAACAACATGCCCAAATTTATTTGAAAAT
Organism: Bacillus sp. N5-665; assembly: GCF_022637375.2. NCBI lineage: Bacteria > Bacillati > Bacillota > Bacilli > Caryophanales > Bacillaceae > Bacillus > Bacillus sp. N5-665. Next base: position 3,739,007 of record NZ_CP093325.1, on the reverse strand, counting down.
AACCACTGTTTTATACTTGATTAAGAATGAAAATTCAGCTTATTTAGTAGAGGACATGTATAATGTTATGTATACTACATGTTATAAAATTGTATTTTGAAAAGGGGGATGTTGTATGCGTATTTTAGTATTAGGAGCTGGTGGCGTCGGAGGATTTTTTGGTGGCCGATTAGTCGAAAAAGGGGAAGATGTTACGTTTCTTGTTCGTAGTAAAAGAAAACAGCAATTAGAGGAAAAGGGACTTGTTATTCGTAGTGTGAATGGGGATTTTTCCTTCCAACCGAAATTAATAACGAAAGAAGATCGAACTTCTCCATTTGATGTCATTTTATTTTCAACAAAAGCGTATCACTTAAACGAGGCGATTCAAGATTTGAAGCCGTTTGTAGGTGAAAATACTGTCATCATTCCATTGTTAAATGGTATTGCTCATGTATCACTATTACAAAAAGAATTTGGTGAAGAGAAAGTGATTGGCGGTCTATGTTTTATCGAGACGACGTTAAACGATCAAGGAGAAATTGTACAAACTAGCGCTGCCAACAGACTTCTGTTTGGAGAAATGAAGTTTCAAGATTCAGAGAGAATACAGCATATTGCTAAAGCATTTGCAGGTACGAAATCTAGTTTTGTTTTAAGTGAAAATATTACGCAAGATATGTGGCATAAATATTTATTTATTACTGTAATGTCAGGTGTGACAACATTAATGCGTGCACCAATAGGACCGATTCGTGAAAGCGAAGGTGGACGTGATTTTATTCAAAACTTATTTGAAGAATGTGTGCAAATCATGAGATATATAGGGGCACCAATTAAGGAAGATATTGCCCAGGAACATATGAAAACAATTGATAAAATTTCGTATGATATGAAGTCATCGATGCAGCGTGATATGGAAAAAGGTTCGTCCATTGAAGGGAAGCACATACAAGGATACTTACTAGATGTAGCAGAACAGTTTTCTATGGAAGCACCATTATTGGGTGCAGTATATCAAAATTTAAAAGTGTATGAAGAAATGATCTTTAACAAATCAGCAATAGAATTGGATGTATGAAAAAATAAAAAAGAAAGCAATATATAAGTGTATTGCTTTCTTTTTTTATGACAACTTATTTATTTCTTTTCGTTCTATCTGTCAAATTTATTTCCTGTTCACGTTTACCGTATAATTGATTAATTTCATTTGCTAATGCATCTAAATAGGAATCAGAAAAAATAGGCTTCTTTTCTTTAGACATATGGGTCTCCTTTATCGTTTTTTAGTATTCATTATGTATATTTACCAGCGGATTATGCGCAATCATTTTATTTTTTTCTTTTTCAAAATTTTTGTTTACATTTTGAAAATAAAGGAGTATTATAATCCACAGTTTCAATTTTCTAAATCGCTGAAACCGCATGGTGCGGGGGACCCGTTCTTATGGATTAGTACTTAATCCAATGGGGTGAATCCTTGAAAAAGGTAGGGCTACTCATAGGCCCGAATCCGACAGCTAACCTCGTAAGCGTTATATTGAGAAGGAAGGTGGAGCTTGTGCGACAAAAAATATAATGTCTACAAGTCTATTTCGTTATGGCTTGTAGACATTTTTGTTTTCTGAAGAAATTGTTTATCCGCTGTAACTAGCAGAATCGTTCGTACAAAATTATTGGAGAGTGGACAGCATTGGTTTCATCTATTAAAAGGTTTTTAATTGGAAGACCGTTAAAATCAACTGAGTTAGGAGAGCAAAAGCTTAATAAAACGAAGGCGTTAGCCATTTTATCTTCTGACGCATTGTCATCGGTTGCATACGGACCAGAGCAAATTTTAATTGCTTTAGCAGGTCTTGGAGCGATTGCTTATTGGTATTCAATTCCAATCGCTGTTGGGGTATTAGTGTTATTGACAGCCCTTATTTTATCTTATCGTCAAATTATTTTTGCTTATCCTCATGGCGGAGGCGCGTATGTTGTATCAAAAGAAAATTTAGGGATGAATCCAGGGTTAATAGCTGGAGGATCTTTATTAGTCGATTATATTTTAACTGTGGCAGTAAGTGTGTCCGCAGGTACAGATGCGCTCACATCAGCTTTTCCAAGTTTACATGCACATAATGTAATCATTGCGATTATATTTGTTATATTGATTACTATTTTAAATTTAAGAGGGGTAACGGAATCAGCTTCCGTTTTAGCATATCCGGTTTATTTATTCGTTCTAGCACTATTTATATTGATTGGGGTAGGGATATACAATATTTTAACTGGTCACGTTTCACCGACTTTACACACGCCGATTGGAACGCCGGTTGCGGGAATTAGTTTGTTCTTACTGCTACGAGCATTTGCATCGGGTAGTTCGGCTTTAACAGGTGTTGAGGCAATCTCTAACGCAATTCCAAACTTTAAGGATCCTGCACCTAACAATGCAGCGAAAACATTGCTTGCAATGGGTGCATTACTTGCCGTTTTATTTTCAGGAATTGTCTTTTTAGCTTATTATTACGGAATTAATCCAAGTAAGGAAGTAACAGTTGTTTCACAAATTGCTGAACAAACTTTTGGACGTAATTTCATGTACTATTTCATACAAGGTACAACTGCTTTAATATTAATTCTTGCTGCTAATACAGGTTATTCTGCATTTCCACTATTAGCAGTTAACCTTGCAAAAGACAAATTTATACCGAGAATGTTTACGATTAGAGGAGACCGCCTAGGTTACTCAAACGGTATTATTATACTTGGGATAGCTTCGATTATTTTAATTGTAGCTTTCCAAGGGCAAACAGAACATTTAATCCCGTTATATGCAGTAGGTGTATTTATTCCATTTACACTTTCTCAAACGGGTATGGTATTAAAATGGCTTCGTGAAAAACCTGAAGGATGGGCTTTGAGATTAACGGTTAATTTAATTGGTGCAGTTATTAGTTTTATCGTAATGAGCATGTTCTTTTTAACTAAATTTGCACAAGTTTGGTCAATCCTTATTTTCTTACCTGCCATCATCTTCTTGTTCCATAGAATTAAGAAGCATTACGATGCAGTGGGCGATCAATTAAGTTTAAAAACTTGTGAACCACTTGTTCCAATTGAGGGAAATGTAATTGTCGTTCCTGTAGCGGGCATGACTCATGTGGTGGAAAATTCATTGAACTATGCGAAGGCTCTTTCTGCAGATCAAGTTATCGCTGTATATGTTGCTTTTGACAGAGAAGAGGAAAAGAAATTTGAAGAGAAATGGAAGAAGTGGCAACCTGAAGTAAGACTTGTTACCTTACATTCTCACTATAGAAGTATTATTCAACCGCTAACAAAGTTTATTGATACAGTGCAATATAAAGCGAGTGAATCAAATTACCGAGTTACTGTCGTTATACCACAGTTCATTCCGAAAAAAGGTTGGCATAACATTCTTCATAATCAGTCTAGTTTACTCATTCGTGCGTATTTACTCTATAAAAGAAATGTTGTTATTACAACAGTTCCATATCATTTGAAAAAGTAAGAAGATTTTTTAAGGATAGCTTTACGAAAGTGAAGCTATCCTTTTTGTGTATACGCTATGCATAATTGCATATGAACCTAAAAGATATACTGATATAATTTTTATATCTATGAGTAAGTAGGAGTTTTTGTTGTGATATATGGATATTTCAATTGAAAAAGTGAAGTGGATTATATTTTGAAATAAGGACAGGAAAGCTTGAAAATAAAGGGAATGAAAATACTTCTTTACGATAGATAAATAGCTGTGTTTAAATGACCTTACAGTACAAAACTTACATGAAAACAAAACGAAATTTCATATTTGCGTACGTTATTTAGCTTAAAATGAATAATATTTTTATGTAATACATTCACTGTGTGAATGTGGAAATGGCTATGAAATAGAAATTTTATACAATGTTATTCATACTAATCACATATGAAATGTTTTAGAACGATAAGTGAGTACTGTAGCAATAAAAGTTGGGAGAGATGGTTCGTACATGAATCACGGTAAGAACGTTCTCTATTTTAACCATCTCAAATTACGTGCAAGAAAATAGAATAATAAAATGCGATAGTAATAGTTGCTAATACATAGGAGGAGTTAAAGTGAAAAAGACTTTAATTACAGGGTTATTGGTTACAGCAGTATCTACGAGTTGTTTTATTCCTGTAAGCGCTTACGCTAAGGAGGGGCAAACAGAAGTGAAAACAGTATATGCACAAAATGTAATTGCTCCAAATACATTATCCAATTCAATTAGAATGTTAGGATCACAGTCACCACTTATACAAGCATACGGATTAGTTATTTTACAACAGCCAGACATTAAGGTAAATGCTATGAGTAGCTTAACAAATCATCAAAAGTTTGCAAAGGCAAATGTACGAGAGTGGATTGATGAATATAATCCGAAGCTAATCGACTTAAATCAAGAGATGATGAGATATAGTACTAGATTTAATAGTTATTATAGTAAGCTCTATGAACTAGCAGGAAACATAAATGAAGATGAAAAGGCAAAAGCAGATTTTACAAGTGCATATGGAAAATTACAATTGCAAGTACAAAGCATCCAAGAGAGTATGGAGCAAGACTTATTTGAGTTAAATCGATTTAAAACGGTATTAGACAAAGATAGTAGCAACTTATCAATTAAAGCTGATGAAGCGATAAAAACGCTACAAGGATCAAGTGGAGATATTGTGAAATTACGAGAAGATATTAAAAGAATTCAAGGGGAAATTCAAGCGGAATTAACGACTATTTTGAATAGACCTCAAGAAATTATTAAAGGTTCTATTAATATTGGTAAACAAGTATTTACAATTACAAATCAAACTGCACAAACGAAAACAATTGATTTCGTTTCTATCGGTACTTTAAGTAATGAAATTGTAAATGCTGCAGATAGCCAAACGAGAGAAGCAGCTCTTCGCATTCAGCAAAAGCAAAAAGAGCTATTACCACTTATTCAAAAGTTATCACAAACTGAAGCAGAGGCAACACAAATTACATTCGTTGAAGATCAAGTAAGTAGCTTTACAGAACTAATTGATCGCCAAATCTCAACTTTAGAAACGTTATTAACGGATTGGAAAGTTTTAAATAGTAATATGATCCAAATTCAAAAGAATGTTGAAGAAGGCACGTATACAGACAGTAGTTTACTACAAAAACATTTCAACCAAATTAAAAAAGTAAGTGATGAAATGAATAAGCAAACAAATCAATTTGAAGATTACGTTACAAACGTTGAAGTACATTAAAAATAAGTAACGATATAGGGAGAGAAGAAAAATGACAAAAAAACCTTATAAAGTAATGGCTCTATCAGCACTTATGGCAGTATTTGCAGCAGGAAACATCATGCCAGCCCATACGTATGCAGCTGAAAGTGCAGTGAAACAGGCTCCAGTTCATGCGGTAGCAAAAGCTTATAATGACTATGAGGAATACTCATTAGGACCAGAAGGCTTAAAAGATGCAATGGAAAGAACAGGTTCAAACGCTTTAGTAATGGATCTGTACGCTTTAACAATTATTAAACAAGGTAATGTTAACTTTGGTAATGTATCGTCTGTTGATGCGGCTTTAAAAGGGAAAGTAATTCAGCACCAGGATACAGCTAGAGGAAATGCGAAGCAATGGTTAGATGTATTAAAACCACAGCTTATTTCAACGAATCAAAATATTATTAATTACAATACGAAATTCCAAAACTATTATGATACTTTAGTTGCTGCGGTAGATGCAAAGGATAAAGCAACTCTTACGAAAGGTTTAACTAGATTATCAAGTAGTATTAATGAAAATAAAGCGCAAGTAGATCAGCTAGTAGAAGACTTGAAGAAATTCCGAAACAAAATGACGTCCGATACGCAAAACTTCAAAGGTGATGCAAATCAAATTACATCTATATTAGCTAGTCAAGATGCTGGAATTCCGCTTCTGCAAAATCAAATTACAACGTACAATGAAGCAATTAGTAAATATAATGCAATTATTATCGGTTCATCTGTTGCGACAGCTCTAGGGCCAATTGCAATTATTGGTGGTGCAGTAGTTATTGCTACAGGTGCAGGAACGCCGCTAGGAGTCGCATTAATTGCAGGTGGTGCAGCAGCTGTAGGCGGTGGTACAGCTGGTATCGTATTAGCGAAGAAAGAACTTGATAATGCACAAGCTGAAATTCAAAAAATAACAGGACAAGTTACAACTGCTCAATTAGAAGTAGCTGGGTTAACGAACATTAAAACACAAACGGAGTATTTAACAAATACAATAGATACTGCAATTACAGCGTTGCAAAATATTTCAAATCAATGGTATACAATGGGATCAAAATACAATTCTTTACTTCAAAATGTAGATTCAATTAGTCCGAATGACCTTGTTTTCATTAAAGAAGATTTAAACATTGCGAAAGATAGCTGGAAAAACATTAAAGACTATGCAGAAAAGATTTATGCTGAAGATATTAAAGTAGTAGATACGAAAAAAGCTTAATCAAATACGAATCGTTAGAGCGTTACGTATTGATGAATGATTTGAAGCTCCTGTTCAGTTGTGGGCAGGAGCTTTTTATCCCACTTTAATGGGCAGTAAGACCCCCACCTCAAAATTCAGCGAAAGCAAAGAAGTTAGGTGGGGGATCAACTGCCCATAAAAGTCCGATTGGTTCAACTAATAATCAGTGGGGGATGAAGAAAACCCCCAATGATTAAAGTTTCACTTTATACCCTTATAAAGAAAATAGGTGAAAAGTATGGAGAAAAGATTTTATAAGAAATGTCTTTTAGCAATAATGATTGCTGGAGTGGCAACGAGTAATGTGCTTCCTTTACATCCTTTTGCAGCGGAACAAAACGTAAAAACATTGCAAGAAAATGCGAAAAACTATTCTCTAGGGCCAGCTGGATTCCAAGATGTTATGGCGCAAACGACATCGAGCATATTTGCAATGGATTCATATGCAAAATTAATTCAAAATCAGCAAGAGACTGATTTGAGTAAAATAAGTTCCATTAATAGTGAGTTTAAAGGAAATATGATTCAGCACCAAAGAGATGCAAAAACTAATGCAGCGTATTGGTTAAATTATATGAAGCCTCAAATTATGAAAACAGATCAAAATATTATTAATTACAATAATACTTTTCAAGCGTATTATAATAGCATGCTAATAGCGATTGATCAAAAGGATAGCGGAAAATTAAAAGCGGATTTAGAAAAGTTGTATGCAGATATTGTAAAGAATCAAAATGAGGTAGATGTATTATTAAGGGATTTGAAAGCTTTTCGCGATAGAATGGCGAAAGACACAAATAGTTTTAAAGAGGATACAAATCAATTAACAGCGATATTGGCAAGTACGAATGCTGGCATTCCAGCTCTAGAGCAACAAATAAATACATATAACGATTCAATAAAAAAGAGTAATGATATGGTCATTGCTGGTGGTGTACTTTGCGTAGCGTTAATAACATGTCTTGCTGGCGGACCGATGATTGCCATTGCGAAAAAAGATATCGCAAATGCAGAAAGAGAAATAGCCAATTTAAAAGATAGAATTTCTGGAGCACAAGCAGAAGTTGCAATTTTGACTGATGTGAAAAATAAAACAACAAACATGACAGAAACAATTGATGCAGCAATTACAGCACTGCAAAATATATCAAATCAATGGTATACGGTAGGGGCAAAATACAATAATTTACTACAAAACGTAAAAGGAATCAGTCCTGAAGAATTTACCTTCATAAAAGAAGATTTAAATACAGCAAAAGATAGCTGGAAAGATGTAAAAGATTATACAGAAAAATTACATGAAGGCGTGGCGAAGTAAACAGTGGACTAGTTCCGCTGTTTATTTTTCATCCTTTTTTGTGAGAGTTGGACTTGTAATTTGATATATAAACTTGCCATGTTTTTTGTTAATGTAGCTTTGGGGTCATGTTTAATCAAATCGATACTAATAACTTAGATAAACTTCTGATCAAGCTTTTTATATTTAATGTTTTAATGAAAAAAGCTATACTGTAAGCAAAATTAAAAATTGGAAAGGAAGTACTAGAACATGGAAAATTATTTGTTATTTATCCTTACAGCAATGTTAATCATAATAATGCCTGGTCCTGGTTTTGCACTAGTTACAAAAAACACTATCTCGCATGGTAAAAATGGTGGGATAAAGACTGTCTTAGGAACGATATCTGGAATGATGATTCATACAATAATGGCTACGCTAGGACTCTCTGCCATCCTAATGAAATTTGCTATGTTATTTACATTTATAAAATATGCTGGGGCTTTTTATTTAATTTACTTAGCTGTGAAGTCAATTAAAAGTGCTTTACATAAAAAAGAAGATATGTCAGGTTCAGTAGAAATGGACTCTAAGGATATTGGGGCAATTAAAAGCTTTAGACAAGGATTTACTACGGCAATTTTAAACCCAAAAACTGCTGTGTTTTTCCTTAGTTTTTTACCCCAATTTATTGTAAGTAATCAAAATCATTTCCTCCAATTTCTTGTATTAGGAGTCACATTTACGACTTTGACAGCAATATGGTATTTACTGTATATCTCACTCATACGCCAATTAAGAACTTTTCTAAGAAAAGAAAGAGTGAACCGTACAATAGAGGGTATTACGGGCGCAGTATTATTAGTATTTGGAGTTAGATTGTTTTTCCAAAAATAAATATGTATATGAAAAGAGAAATAATCAATAGTGGTTATTTCTCTTATTTACTTATTCTAAAACTACCATTTTACAATTGATTTCATACCTTCATACTAATTTTACACACGTATCTAATTTGAACTTTAAAAATAAGTTCCTCAATAACCTGACCGGTTTGCTTTATAAGAAAAAATCTTACATTATGAGGGGCGGGCTGATAATCGGTAGGGGGATGGACAAAAAAACATTGTTTAAAGTGTCATTGCATACATTAAGTGAAGTAGCAGTGTAGGCGGATAAAATTCGGTAGTCGAAATTTCTTGCATAAAGCTGTATAATGCTTGTAACGAAAAGGAAATACAGGAAAGGATATGTAATGAGTTACTATGGATAAAGATAAACAACAATTAAGCGTTGAAGTTGCAAGATTATATTATCAATCAGATTATAGTCAGCAGGAAATTGCTAATAAATTAAATATTTCAAGGCCGACTATCTCTAGATTATTAAAGTACGCGAAAGAAAAAGGATTTGTTCAAATTAGCATAGCCGATCCATTTGCTGATTTAGATAACGTTGGAAATTTACTGAAAGAAAAGTACAACTTGTTAGAGGCGCATGTCGTTTTTTCACCAGTGCCAGAATATGCAACGATTACAGAGTATATTAGTAAATATGCAGCTGAGTATATGGAAAAGACGGTTAAAAACGGTGATATCGTTGGTGTAAGTTGGGGAATGACGATGTATGAAATCGCTAGAAAAATCGTACCGCAACATGTAAAAGGTGTAGAAGTTGTTCAGTTAAAAGGTGGTATTAGTCATTCGAGTGTAAATACATATGCGAATGAAACGATTGCTTTATTTGCAGATGCTTTTCAAACGACGCCAAGAAATCTACCCCTTCCAGTTATATTTGATAATGCAGTGACAAAAGAATTAGTAGAGCAGGATCGACATATCCATCACATTATCGAAATGGGGAAACAAGCGAATATTGCAATTTTCACTGTAGGAACAGTGCGAGACGAAGCACTATTATTCCGATTAGGTTATTTTGATAAGGATGAAACGAGTTTACTCAAAAAACAATCGGTCGGTGACATTTGTTCAAGATTCTTTGATGGGAACGGAAATATTAGTAGTGAAGAAATTAATAAGCGGACTATTGGAATTGAGTTAGAAGAACTGAAATTAAAGAAACGCTCTATTTTAGTTGCCGGTGGTAATAGAAAAATAAAATCAATTGATGGTGCGTTACGTGGCGGGTATGCAAATGTATTAATTATTGATCAGCATACGGCGAAGGAATTGTTACATTATCAAAAAGGTTAGAAATAAAAGGCTTTCTCAAGATGTTAATTTTGAGAAAGCCTTTTATTTTGTTATGTATGAATTATGGGAGTGTTTTTTGAATGCAAATTGCCTTTTTAAAAATAATTATGGATATTGAGATACATACTACCATTGTTAATATAAAAGTTTTGATTTTAAATAGGAATTGTTTCTTAGTTAGAATGCGCTTTATTTACTACAAGAAAATTCCTTTTCGAAAAGAATGAACAAAATTTCAAAAGTGTATTTACATTTGTTCAACTAAGAGTTAGAATGAAGTTGTTAAAAGATATGAGGAGTGAAGATAATGAATATTGCAAAGTTAATTGACCATACAATTTTAAAAGCTAATACTACAAAAGAAGATGTTATGAAAGTAATCGAAGAAGCAAAGGAATATAAATTCGCTTCTGTTTGTATTAACCCTACATGGGTAAAGCTAGCTGCTGAAGAATTAGCTGGACATGATGTAGATGTTTGTACTGTAATCGGTTTCCCATTAGGAGCAAGCACTACTGAAACAAAAGCTTTCGAAACAAAAGATGCTATTGCAAAAGGTGCAACTGAAGTTGATATGGTAATCAACGTAGGCGCTTTAAAAGATGGCGATAACGAGTTTGTTGAAAAAGATATTTATGAAGTAGTACAAGCAGCAAAAGGAAAAGCTCTTGTAAAAGTAATCATTGAAACTTGCCTTCTAACAGATGAAGAGAAAGTACGCGCTTGTGAATTATCAGTTAAAGCTGGTGCTGACTTCGTAAAAACTTCAACTGGATTCTCAACTGGCGGAGCAACTGCTGAAGATATCGCATTAATGCGTAAAACAGTAGGACCAAACGTTGGTGTAAAAGCATCTGGTGGCGTTCGTACACGTGAAGATGCAGACAAAATGGTAGCTGCTGGAGCTTCTCGGGTTGGAGCTAGTGCTAGTGTTGCAATCGTATTAAATGATGCAAAAGGTGCTACAGATAACTACTAATCATTAATGAAGACAAAAGCAATAGATACACAAAGTAAAGTGTATCTATTGCTCTAACAATTGAAAAAAATGTAAGCGGATACGAATGGGAGGAGACGGCTTATGAAATACTTAATTGGTATTTTTGGCCTCGTATTGATTTTAGGTATCGCTTGGCTTGCTAGTAATGATAGAAAGAAAGTCAAATATCGCCCAATCATAACGATGGTTATATTACAATTCATTTTGGGGTTTTTATTATTAAATACAAGTGTAGGGAATATATTAATTAGCGGAATAGCAGATGGTTTTGGAGAGTTATTAAAATATGCCGCTGACGGTGTGAATTTCGTATTTGGTGGATTAGTAAATCAAAAAGAGTTTTCGTTCTTTTTAAGTGTATTAATGCCAATCGTATTTATATCAGCTTTAATAGGTATTTTGCAACACATTAAAGTATTACCTATTATTGTGAAATCTATCGGTCTAGCATTAAGTAAAGTAAATGGAATGGGGAAACTAGAATCATATAATGCTGTTGCTTCTGCGATTTTAGGACAATCTGAAGTGTTTATTTCAGTTAAGAAACAACTAGGGTTATTGCCAGAGAAAAGAATGTATACATTATGTGCATCTGCAATGTCTACCGTTTCAATGTCTATCGTTGGATCATATATGGTGTTATTAAAACCGCAATATGTTGTAACCGCTTTAGTGCTTAACTTATTCGGTGGTTTTATTATCGCTTCTATCATTAACCCTTATGAAGTTACTGAAGAAGAAGATATGTTAGAAGTACAAGAAGAAGAGAAAAAGACTTTCTTTGAAGTATTAGGGGAATACATTATAGATGGATTTAAAGTTGCGATTACAGTAGCAGCTATGTTAGTCGGTTTCGTTGCTCTTATCGCATTCATTAATGCAGTATTTAAAGGTGTAATCGGTATTTCATTCCAAGAAATTCTTGGTTATGTATTTGCACCATTTGCATTTATTATGGGTGTACCTTGGCATGAAGCAGTTAATGCCGGAAATATTATGGCAACAAAATTAGTATCAAATGAATTTGTTGCGATGACAGATTTAGCACAAGGAAACTTTAATTTCTCAGATAGAACGACAGCGATTATATCTGTATTCTTAGTTTCATTTGCAAACTTCTCTTCAATTGGAATTATTGCTGGGGCAGTTAAGAGCTTAAATGAAAAACAAGGGAATGTAGTCGCAAGATTTGGTTTGAAATTACTTTTCGGTGCAACATTAGTAAGTTTCTTATCAGCAACAATCGTTGGCTTATTATTTTAACAGATTCATATTATATAAAAAGGAATGGTGATTGTAATGAGAATGGTAGATATTATTGCGAAAAAACGTGACGGCAAAGAATTAACGACTGAAGAAATCAAATTCTTTATTAATGGATATACAGACGGAAGTATTCCTGATTATCAAGTGAGTGCACTTGCAATGGCAATTTTCTTTAAAGATATGACAGATCGTGAACGTGCAGATTTAACGATGGCAATGGTTGAGTCTGGAGAAACGATTGACTTATCAGCAATTGAAGGCATAAAAGTAGATAAACATTCAACTGGCGGTGTAGGTGATACAACAACATTAGTATTAGGACCATTAGTTGCTGCTTTAGATGTACCAGTAGCAAAAATGTCTGGTCGTGGTTTAGGACATACGGGTGGAACAATTGATAAATTAGAAGCGGTAGAAGGATTCCACGTTGAAATTACGAAAGAGCAGTTCATTGATATTGTAAACCGTGACAAAGTAGCTGTTATTGGACAAACAGGAAACTTAACACCTGCGGATAAAAAGATTTATGCATTACGCGATGTAACAGGAACAGTAAACTCAATTCCTTTAATCGCAAGTTCAATTATGAGTAAAAAAATTGCAGCTGGTGCTGACGCAATCGTACTTGATGTAAAAACAGGTGCTGGCGCATTTATGAAAACAGAAGAAGATGCAAAAGAATTAGCACATGCAATGGTACGTATCGGAAATAACGTAGGACGTCAAACAATGGCTGTTATTTCAGATATGTCACAACCGCTTGGTTTTGCGATTGGTAACGCTCTAGAAGTGAAAGAAGCGATTGATACGTTAAAAGGTGAAGGTCCAGAAGATTTAACAGAATTAGTACTCGTATTAGGAAGTCAAATGGTTGTACTTGCGAAAAAAGCAAATACATTAGAAGAAGCTCGTGAAATGTTAATTGAAGTTATGAAAAACGGAAAAGCAACTGAGAAGTTTAAAGAGTTCTTAAGCAATCAAGGCGGAGATAGTTCAATTGTAGACAATCCAGAAAAAATGCCACAGGCGAAGTATGTAATTGATGTACCTGCAAAAACTTCAGGTGTTATTTCAAACATTGTTGCAGATGAAATTGGTATCGCAGCTATGCTACTTGGTGCTGGCCGTGCGACAAAAGAAGATGAAATCGATTTAGCGGTAGGATTAATGTTACGTAAAAAAGTTGGCGATGCAGTAAAAGAAGGCGAGCCATTCGTAACAATCTATGCAAATCGCGAAAATGTAGAAGATGTAAAAGCTAAAATCTATGAGAACATTTCTATCGCTGAAACAGCAGTGGCTCCTAAATTAGTTCATACAGTTATTACTGACTAATCATAATTACACTTACTTTAAGGAGGAAATAATATGGATAAGAAAAAATATATCGAAGAAGCAAATAAGATGTTATCGAAAGCATATATTCCGTATTCGAAATTTCCTGTTGGTGCAGCATTAGTTACGAAAGAAGGTAAAATCTATACTGGTTGTAATATAGAAAATGCTTCTTACGGTTTATGTAACTGCGCAGAAAGAACAGCGATCTTTAAAGCAGTATCAGAAGGGGAGCGCGACTTTAGTTACTTAGTTATTACAGGCGAAACAGACGGACCGATTTCACCATGTGGTGCTTGTAGACAAGTAATTGCTGAATTCTGTGAACCGAAAATGCCAGTTTTACTAACGAATGTAAAAGGTGATGAAAAAGAAGTGACTGTTGAGCAATTACTTCCAGGTGCTTTCTCAATAGAAGATTTAAAATAAGTTGAAAAGCCATTCCGCAAATATTAATTGTGGAATGGCTTTTTTATTTTCAAAAGTTGAATGTAATATTTTGTTCATATTCCGTTCATAAACTTTCCGTAAAATGATTGCAGCGAATATAGAAAGTTTACAGCAGGAGGAATAGAATGAAGAAATTATATAATGCAGCATTCATTTACTTAATTATCGGTTTATTATCAGGAGTATTTGCAAGAGAGTATTCGAAAGCACAAGGAATTAAAGGATCCACAATGTTGCAATTAGTGCATACACACGTATTGGTGCTCGGCTTCGTCTTCTTTTTAATCGTTTTGGCTCTATTTAAAGTATTTAATGTCCATGAAACAAAGAGTTTTCGTGCATGGTTTGTTGTTTATAATGTAGGATTAATGTTTACTATTGCTACAATGTTATGGAGAGGTCTTCTACAAGTAAACGGAACTGACTTTAACGGTCTAAGCCATATGGTTGGATTAGGACATGTCATTATAAGTATCGGGCTCGTTTGGTTTATGATTTTACTTAAAAAATCTTTTAAATAGATAGGAGTGGATAGTATGATAGCACTTTTATCAAGTATTGTAGCAGTTTGTATGGCTGTTGGTGTCATGTTTCTTCGCTTTAAAGCAGCGAAAAAACCGGTAACGAAAAAGAAAATTATATTACCACCAATCTTTATGAGTACTGGCGCAATGATGTACTTCTTACCGGAGTTTCGATTAACATCGTTAGAAATAGTAGAGGCGATTAGCATAGGACTTATTTTCTCTATATTGCTTATTAAAACAACTAAGTTTGAAATAAGAAGTGAACATATATATATGAAACCGTCAAAAGCATTCATATTTATTTTAGTCGGATTATTGGCTGTACGAGTAGCGTTAAAATCATATTTAAGTCAATCAATTGATTTAGCAGAGTTAAGTGGAATGTTTTTCTTACTCGCATTTGCGATGATTGTTTCGTGGAGAATTGCGATGTATCGCTCATTTACTAAATTGGAAAAAATAATAAAAAGAGCTGGAATTTCTAAATAGGAATTCCGGCTCTTTTTATGTTTTATACGATTGTTTTTTTAGCTTTGATTTCATTTGCTTAATTTTAAACGTATTTGAGCATCTTGTAATGCGGCTGGTGTAACGTTAAGACCATATTGATCAACAATTTTTGTGTTTAATAAAATGGAATCCAAGCTTCCACGAAATGTTTTTGTATAGTTTTGACGCAACATTTGTTGTTCTTGTTTTTCGTCAACTGTTAATCCAGATGCTTTTTCTTTTTTTGATAATTCGTTAATACGGAATAAAATGTTTTTCATTTTGTTCACCTCTAATTTTAAATTAAATTAGTTACTTACTAATTTATAGTTATTTTAACTTTTTTATATGAATATGTCAAGAAGGGTAAAAGAAAAGTAGACACCCGTATTACAGTAAGTGGGTGTCTACAAGGAAAATATAAAGCTTAGCTTAATTCATGTAAGTGACTAACAAGTTCTGATGTTTTAGAGAAGAACGGTGAATGATCAGCTTCTAAAGTAATAACCTTCGCGCAAGGAGTTTCTGTATTCATTCGGCGCTGAAAATCAATTGGAATCGCTCTATCTAGAGTTGTTTCAATATAAATGCGATCTATAGTTCCGAAGTTTTCTTCAGAAATTTTTAGCTCTTGTTGAAACGGTCCTAGTGGCTGAGGACGCATTTGTTTGAAAGAAGATTCTTTAATAGCTGCATTTTCTGTAGCATTTAAAAATGTTTGTTCAGTCAACTCTGGTATAAGTTCTGCAGTCATGTCATTCTCATTAATTGAGAATTGTGGACCAGCTTCACCATCTAATTTACTACTAAGACTTTCTCCGTTTTGTGGTAAGAATGCGCAAAGATATACTAATTTATCGATTTTATTTGGTATAAGTTCAGCTGTTTGCGTGATTACAATTCCACCCATACTATGTCCAACAAGAATAATTTTTTCATTTTGTTGATCTATAGTAGCTGTTACTGCATTAACATAAGAATCTAGCGTTATATTTTGTGATGGAGTCATATCTTTTCCACTTCCAGGTAAGTCTAGTGTAACAACTGTATGTCCGAAAGCCTCTAGTTGAGGTTTTACTAATTCCCATGCCCATTCACCTTGCCATGCTCCATGTATTAAAATGTAAGTACTCATTTAATCAACACTCCTCTAATGTTTATATGCCTTATTTTTTCGTAATATTGATGATGTATACTTAGTGTATAGGAAGTGGTTTGATAAATATAATGAAGGTTATTTATAGATGATATAAATATCTTTTATATAAGGAGAACAGAATGAACGTTTTTGATTTTAAAGTTTTTAAAAATGTGGCTCGGTTGAACAGCATTAGTTTAGCAGCGAAAGAATTACATATGACACAGCCCGCTATAACTCATATCATAAACAAATTAGAGAAACGATATGCTTTAACTTTATTTGATCGCTCTAGACAAGGAACGATGTTAACTGAAAATGGAAAGGAATTTTTAGTTTGTGTAGATCGACTTCTAATGGAGTATGAAAACCTTGAAGAAACAGTTTTACAATTAAAAAATAGAAGCTTGTATAAGATTGTACTAGCTACGTATCCTTCCGTTACTGTATATTGTTTGGCGGAGTGTATCCAACTAGGTAATATTGATCAAAGTCAGTACGTGCTTGCAGTTCGAGAAGGAAGCTATCAAGAAGTATTAGATTGGCTGTCTTTTGGAAGTGCTGATTTTTCTATTTCTATAAAAGAAAATTTAATACCAGGATTTCATTATGAAGTTATTGGTGAAGATCCTTATGTTATGGTTTCTTCAAAGACAATTCCACCTAACCTTACTATTAAAGAGTTGAAAAATTATCCTTTTATTATGCCGCTTTCTGGTTGTAAAGAAGTACTTGAACCATATTTGATGAAAAATGAAATAACAGTTAATAAAGTGATGGAGTCAGAGTCAATTAGCTCGGCATTAGCACTTACTGTACAAGTTAACGGTATAACAATCGTTCCGTTATCAGGACTGCATAAACAAATCATTCATGACTTTATCGTGCAACCGATAGAAATTAAAATTCCACGACAACTTATTATGCAATGGTCACCTAAAAAAGAGAATGATCCGCTGTTCTTAGCGTTTGTTAAGAATTTACTAAATCAACTACAACAAAAGAAAAAATGATACAAAAGGTAAGCTCATTTCACTGAAGCTTACCCTTTGTATGTATTACCAATAAAGAGTAGTATCATAAAGTCCGATTAATATCAGAAGAACACCGGCTATAAGCTGAATAATTTTCCCTATTTTTCGGCTCTTTTTCAGTAATGCTCCGTTTAATCCGAGGTAGAAGATGATGAACATAAGGACAACGATTGGTAGAGCAGTTCCTATCGAAAAGAATGTTGGAAACAAGTAACCATAATTATATGAGAAAGATAAAGGGATTAACGTTCCAAAAAATAGAACGAACATGGTCGGACAGAAAGCTAAGGAAAAGAAGAATCCAAGTAAAAATGAGCCAACTTCATTTTGTTTTCGTATAAATTTGATCGAGAAGAAACTTCTGCTCTTTATAATACCTGCCAACATTAACCCCATTAAAATTAATAAAGGTCCAATTATTTTTCGTAACCATGGGAAGTACAAAGTTAATGTTTGCTGAAACTCTTTTCCTAAAAACCATACTAGTAGTCCAATCGTTGTAAAAGCTATTATTTTTCCTAAAATGAATAACAATATATGTTTCCATGCATGTCCTTTTTGTAAAGATTGATTGCCATAAAGTGTAACAGCGCTAATGTTTCCTGTTAATTGGCAAGGAGCAAGGGTTCCTACTACGCCTAATAAAAACGGAAATAATAGAGGTACTGATTTCGTAGCACTCGCGACATCCATTAAAGGAGACATGAGTTGATAGCTCCATTCACTAATTGTTGAAAACACGTTATATTCACCTTTCTAATTAAATTGGAATGCGCCCTCCTTAGTAATCTGCTTCCAAGTTTTCCCCTCATCTGTAGAAAGGAACACATTTGCTTTCATTGTAGCAAATACTATTTCAGATGAATTTTGAGGATTTTGTGATATGTACATAATTGCATCTTTAGAATCTAAAGATGGAGTTTGTATGTTTGTTTCTTCATTTGTAGCAATTGATTTCTTCGTTATCATTTGCTTATTGATAGGGGCGTAAAAAACATCTTCATTACTTAATGTAACTGCTGTCGATTCAAGTGATGTAGAGAATAGTTCAAATGTATTTCCGTAATCTGTAGATAAGTAAACACCATCTTTAGCACTTACCGCGACTACACTAGATTGATCAGGATGTACGGAAAAGGAATGAATTGTACTTGAAAGACCTTTTAACTTACTATTTTTCCAATCTTGTCCGTTGTTCGTACTGAAATAAAAACCTTGTTGTAATTTAGAATTTGGACGCTCATTGTATAAATAAATTGCTTCCGTATTATATCCAACAGCAAGGTTGTGAAAATCAGATTCTCCATAAAACGCTAGCTTCTCGAGGGTATTACCGCCATCAGAACTTTTCATTAATCCTAAAGGATTTTTTAAATTTGCACCTGGTTCAGGATGGCCGCTGGCAAAGAATCCGTTCTTCGTTGCCTGAAACCCCATATAATCATGTAGCTCAGTCTTAGTTTCAAACCATTTTCCATTTTGATAAACTTTTATACCACTGTGAGTGGCAATAGAAACTCCGGGCATATTTCCTGCATAGCCAATTCCATGAATGTGCTCGATTTTTCCAGATGTAGTTTCCTTATAGAAGTTTTGCGGACTCGTATTTACTGTTTCTGTATGTTTTCGTTGAGATTGCAACGTGTCTTTCTTCACTGGTGCTGTTTCGGCGTTGCTAGAACATCCTGTAATGATGAATAAAGAAGTAATTGCTATCCCTGTTGCTACATAATATTTCAAAGTTGTAGCTCCTTTCCTATATATGAGATTTTAAGTATATGGAATAAATGTCAAGAAATTGTGGAGTGGTATGCATAATTTAGATTGGAATGGGCTCTAGTAATGAAAATTTTCCTTTTTATATGAGTACTATCAATTGACGAAAAATTATAACAATAATAGAATGAATTGTATTAGGTAATTAGATTTACCAGTATACATAGAACGCTAGGGGGAATATTATGAAATCAACATTTTTTGCTCAAAATAGAGAACGATTAGTAAACACATTACCAGATGAATCTATTACTATTTTATTTGCTGGACAAGCACCTCATATGTCTGCGGATGCACATTATAAATTTGTGCCGAGTCGAAATTTTTACTATGTAACAGGAATCGAGGAACCAAATGTTATTTTCATGTTGAAGAAGTTTGGAAATAGTGTTGAAGAAACACTGTTCATTGAAAAATCGGATCCAGTCATGGAAAAATGGGTCGGTAAAACAGTTTCTAACGAAGAAGCAGAGAAAATTTCAGGTATAAAGAAAGTGGTATATTTAGATAGCTTTGAAAAGACAATTTCAAATATACTTTTTACAGAAAATGTGAAGCATCTATATTTAGATTTAGAGCGTCGTGAGTGGAATGGTACGGAGACAAAAACGCTTGCTTTTGCTAAACATGTAAGAGAACAGTATCCACACGTTTTAATTGGTAATGTATATCCGAATATTTGTGAATTACGAGTGTTTAAAACAGAAGAAGAAGTTGAAATTATTAAAGAAGCGATTGCTGTAACGAAAGAGGGCATTTACAACGTACTTAAGCATGCAAAAGCTGACATGATGGAGTATGAATTAGAAGCTCAGTTTGATTTCACACTGAAATCATCTGGCATTAAGCATCATGCGTTCAATACAATTTTGGCAAGTGGAAAAAATGCTACAGTTCTTCATTATGAAGACAATGATGCACAAATTCAAAATGGTGATTTAGTGCTGCTAGATTTAGGCGCTCAAAAAGACTACTATAACGCTGATATTAGTTATACATTCCCGGCAAATGGAACATTCTCTATTCGCCAAAAACAAATGTATAATATTGTATTAAAAGCATTGAAAGAAACAACAAAGCTCATTAAGCCAGGAGTAAAGTTTGCTGCATTAAATGAGCATACAAAAAAGGTACTAGCAGAAGAGTGTAAAGCAATTGGTTTAATTCAAGAAGACGAAGAGTTATCAAAATACTATTATCATGGTGTTAGCCATTTCCTTGGTTTAGATACGCATGATGTAGGAACATATAAAGATAGAGTGTTAGAAGAAGGCATGGTTATAACAATTGAACCTGGTCTTTATATTGAAGAAGAAGCAATTGGAATTCGTATTGAAGATGACATTCTTGTAACGAAAGACGGACATGAAAACTTGTCAAAAGATATTATTAGAGAAGTTGAAGAGATTGAAGCGTTTATGAGAGAAAACAATGTAAATGTAAAAAAAGATGAAGTTGTTACGAAATAATCATTAGAAGAGGCGCTCAATTTTGGGCGTCTTTTTATTTTGTTCATTTTAAACCTCGATATTTTTTCGAAAAGCATTTTCTGTTTATAAATCTGATTATGTTCCAAAACCAAACATTCCTAATAAGCCAGAATGAAATGAAGCAGTTATCCTATGGATAGCTGCTTATTCATTTTCGGTGTAAGAGTCAATGTATATGTTGATCATGCCCGGGTGAAGGTGGGGGAGTATGATCTGGGTATGTCACGAATACGGCAACGATAATTGCCACACTAATTGATAGTAATAACAAAAAACGCCGTTGAATAAAAGTAGAAAAGGTGTCTGATAAAAGTTGAATCATACATGACATAGTTATTGTTATCGTAAGTAAAAGACTAATAAACAGTATACTATGAGCTTGTTGAGCGTTTAACATTTCTGTAATCATTGCTCCCATCATACTTGCCATTAATCCAGAGAACATTCCTTCTAAAGCAGTAAATAGGTGAAACCGTAGACCGACTAAAAAACCGACACAACTACTAATCAAAATCGCAAGCAAAGTAGAATTTAGTAATTCACCTTTAAAAAGAATACCTAAATAAAAACCGATACTTAAACCCGTACTCATACTAAAAGACATAATAAATACCATATACTCCATTAGGGTACCCTTGCGTTTAGATATATATGATGTAATAAGAACCGAGATACAACAAAGTGTTAAGGCGGTTAATGTGTAAGCGAACATTATGATACCTCCCTGTCCTATCATTCATTTCATCATATGTTCATATGGAGAGTACTTATGCTTATTTATATCTGCATATTATCTGCACAATTTCATAAATGTAAGCAAGAAGGCTTCTGATTTTTTGGGACGCCTTTTTAATTATGAGCATGTGAATGTAAGAGTTAAATGAAGAGTTTCTATTGTGAAGCCATAAAGAATAAGCGTATAATATTATAGGTCTCCCATTTGCGAGACAAACCGCGAATGATAAATAAGATTGTTGTTTTATCATCGCTTCTAAACAGATAGACAATGAAAGTAACACTGGAATACAGATAGGGAGTTATAAAATGAAATTAATTATTGCCGAGAAACCAGATCAAGGTTTGGCTCTTGTTTCACAATTTAAATATCGCCGAAAAGATGGATATTTAGAAGTAGAAGCGAATGAGTTATTTCCAAATGGAGCGTACTGTACATGGGCAATTGGTCATTTGACGCAGTTATGTAATCCAGAGCATTATCACGCAGAGTGGAAAAAATGGTCACTTAATACGTTACCAATGATTCCTGAACGTTTTCAATTTGAAGTAACAAAGTCAAAGTATAAGCAATTTAATGTTGTGAAACAGCTGTTACATAATCCTCAGGTAACAGAAATTATTCACGCGGGCGATGCTGGGCGTGAAGGGGAATTGATCGTACGAAACATTATTAATCTTTGTAACGTGCAAAAGCCGATGAAGCGTCTTTGGATTTCTTCTTTAACGAAACAAGCTATATACCAAGGATTTAAAAATTTATTAGATGAAGCAGATACAATTAATACGTACTATGAGGCGTATACAAGGTCATGTGCGGACTGGGTCGTTGGTATGAATGCATCGCGTGTCTTTAGTATTTTGCTAAAGAAAAAAGGAATGAACGATGTATTTTCAGCTGGTCGTGTACAAACACCGACACTCGCATTAATTGTAAAGCGTGAAAAAGAAATAGAGAACTTTAAGTCTGAGCCGTTTTGGGAAGTGTTCGCAACCTTTAATATAGAAGGAAAGAAGTATGAGGGGAAATGGGAGAAGGATAGTGAATCCCGCTTACAAGACCCTGATATGGCAAATAAAATTGCAGCATTTTGCCAAGGGAAACCGGCCGTAGTAAAAGAAATGAAAACGGAGCGTAAAGAGTTTCAGCCGCCGTTTTTATTTAATTTATCAGCACTGCAAGCGACAGCTAATAAAGCTTTTAAATTTTCACCGAAAAAGACGCTTGATATAACACAAGCACTATATCAAAAAGGAATAGTTTCTTATCCTCGTTCGGATTCTAACTATGTTACACAAGGAGAAGCAGCGACGTTCCCTGATATTTTACAGAAGTTAAGTCAGTTTGATGAATATAAAGGTTTATTACCAGCTCCAGTTGAATCGATTATGAATAATAAGCGTTATGTGAATGAAAAAAAAGTGACAGATCACTACGCTATTATTCCGACAGAGCAAGTTACAAATCCAAGCAAACTATCAGGTGATGAAAAGAAAATTTACGATATGATCGTAAGAAGACTGATTGCGGCGCATTATGAAGTAGCAATCTTTGACTACACAACGATTACAACTCTTGTAGATGAACGTGCTGAATTCATTTCAAAAGGAAAACAGCAAATTCAAGAAGGTTGGCGTAAAGTTATTTTCCAAGACGATAAAGATGACGAAACAATTCTTCCAATTGTCGCAGAAGGGGAACAAGGAAAAGTTGTAAAGGTGAAAGTGAAAGAAGGAAAAACACAGCCGCCGAAGCGTTATACAGAAGGACAACTTATTACGTTAATGAAAACGGCCGGTAAGTATTTAGAGAATGAAGAGCTGGAGAAAGTATTAAAGAAAACAGAAGGTTTAGGTACTGAGGCAACGCGTGCAGGTATTATTACGATGCTGAAAGACCGTAAATATATAGATGTGCAGAAAAATCAAGTGTACGCAACCGATAAAGGGAAAGTATTAATTACCGCAATCGGTGATAAAATACTAGCTTCACCAGAAATGACAGCGAAATGGGAGCAGCGCCTTGCGGAAATTGGTGAAGGCACAGCATCACCAGCTACATTTATGGAGCAAACGAAAAAGCTATCAGCTAAAATTATTGAAGATGCAGTGGAAATGTATGAGAAATGGGATTTCACTGGACTACATGTTGAATCGATTGAACGAAAAGGATCGAAATTTACAACAGGGAAAAAGGTTGGTAGCTGTAAAAAATGTGATGGCGATGTGATTGATAAGTCAACGTTTTACGGTTGTTCTAACTACAACACGACACAATGTGATTTTACCATTTCGAAGAAAATATTAAGCAAAACAATTTCGCAAAAGAATATGACAAAGCTTTTAAAAGGTGAGAAGACCGATTTAATTAAAGGCTTTAAAAAGGGCGAGAAAATATTTGATGCGAAGTTAGAGTGGAAAGATAATAAGATGAATTTTGTGTTTGAGAATTAAGTGGTGTCAATAAATAAAAAAGTTCTTTCTTGAGTAAAAGCTTCTGTAACAGACTAGGTTTGAAAAAATATTTATAGAAAAGAAAAAGCATGACAAATTTATGTCATGCTTTTTCTACAATTAGTCAAGCTATATTTATCTGGAACATCTGGGTATGAAGGTGCATTGTATATGGTGGAAACAATTTTCCACCATATTAATTTAATATAGCTTGGTCCAATTGAAGTGTCCAAAAGGAAAAATTAATTAGACTGGGGAACAATTAACTAGGCTAGAGAAAAATCAGAAGGAAATAATTTTCCGTTAATTCTGTTAAAATTCTGATTTGAACATTAAATAAAATCTCATGAATAGAAGGCTTGATTTCAAAATAAATTATATGAATGGGAGTGTTGTAAATTAGGTAGAAGTATAAATATTAACAAAGAACATGTTTTGAATAAAGCTACGTATTTATTCTGGAAAAAGGGTTATGACGCTACATCCATTTCATATCTTTTCAACATAGTGACCTAATACATAACAATTGAGATAATTATAATGAATACTGTCTTTAGCTGGTTATTTGTAAATTCTAGGAACTCTCTGACCCAAGTTACAAGCAACTTCATACGATATGGTTCCTAACATATTTGCCACTTCATCTAATGATATGAAATAATCCCCTTGACCTCCATAAACTACCACTTCATCACCAATATTTACATCCTTAATATCAGTAACATCAATCATACAAAAATCCATACATATTCTACCAAAAACAGGAGCTATTTGTCCGTGTATAAGGACATAAGCCGTTCCAGATAATCGCCTCGAATACCCATCTGCATAACCAATTGGAATAGTTGCAATAATTGCTTTATCTCTTTCAATGCTAGTTGCTCCATATGATACGCCATCCCCCTTCTCAAGTGTCTGGATATAGATGACTTTGGTTTTTAACTGCATTGCTTGTTTAAGATTAACTTTTGTTTTATTCACCTCTTTAGATGGATAAAGGCCATACATAGAAATACCAATACGAACCATATCGTAGGTCATATCTGGCATTTCTATTGTTGCAGCACTATTGGCAATATGAAATATGGGAATAGAAACTTTTTGTTTCTCCAATTCTTCCAATAACCTTCTCCATCGGTTCTTTTGCTTTTCTGCATACCGTATGTCGGCTTCATCTGCGGTAGCAAAATGCGAGTACACTCCTTCTAGATACAGCCCATCCATTTTTGACACGATATGGATAAAATCACTTGCTCCTTCTGCTTGAAGTCCCAATCGTCCCATTCCTGTATCGACTTTGACGTGAACCTTTGCCTTTTTTCCTAAGATTTGCCCAGAATTTGATAAAGCTTCTGCATGTTCCATATCAAAAATTGATTGTGTTAAATCCCAATAAACAACATGATTCGATGCTGATGGAGGTGTGTATCCAAGTATAAGTATAGGTGCCTGAATATCTGATTTTCGTAGTTTAATAGCTTCTTCTAAACTGGCCACCGCTAGATAATCCACTCCACTATTAATCGCTTTTTGGGAAACCTCGACAGCACCGTGCCCATAACCATTCGCTTTTACGGTGGCCATTATTATTGTTGAGTTAGGTATTATTTTTCGAAATTCACTAATATTATGTGAAATGTTACTAAGGCTAATTTCAGTCCATATTGGTCTATACATCATTTCCCCCCACTTTAGGTGAATTTTCAATGATCGTTTCAAGTAGCTCATTAAACGGATTGCCCACTGATTGTGAACTTTTTAAGAGCAGACTTTTTTTCGTCTTCCTAGGGAATTAATTAACTTCCAACACATAAGGGAGACTATACAGGACGGCCGTCTGTAAGCTTAAAGGCGTTAAACATTATATTCATACCATTGCTAAAATTTTTACATACCTGCACTAATCCAAAAAGGTCCACACAATAAGTATTTTTACGGTCTTATGGTAGGGTGTGGACCCACCATAATAGATGGTAGCTAGAAAATATGATGGTGGGTCATCCCCCTTTAGATTAATTAAATTCAAATAAATTGTATAAGGAGTTATTCTATTAAATGGCCCAATTGTTAAATAACATGACCAGCATTTTTTAAACAACTTTATTATGTTTTAAAAGAATTTATTGTAAATTAAAAATTTTTTTATCTCTGGACATTTTCATTTACTCTTACATTTTGAAACTTTGAGTTTTGTTCTTCATCTTAAATATGTGTTAGAAAATAAATTTAGTAATAAAAGAGCTACTATTGCTAAAATAAAAATGTTAACGAGCCTATATCAAGGGTTGAAACCAGAAGTAGCGAAATACTTAGAAGAAAAAGTCTACTTTCATAATAAATAAATTTCTAATGTGGTAAATAAAATGTGATTATTTTAAAAGATACTGATTCATAAAAGAGTAGTAAAAAGCAAATCGAAGTTGCTGTTATCTTATTTAAAGTGGATGAAAATATATAAAGGAAGATTAGATATTTTAGGATTGCTTAGAGTTTATTTTTGGCTAGGAAACTTATATATTTATCATTACTATTTCGTGAGTCATAAGGTACATTTTACAATTTACAGGTGAAAAAATATTCCTTTATAGGTGAAGGTACTTTTTATGTCAGGTATTTTAATTTTAAAAAACTATGAAGCATAAAAATTCGGAAGAAAAAGTTCTTTACTTTGGGACAAGTGGTTTCAACAAATAAAAAAGTATGCCAATTAAACTGTACCCTATAGAGTAGACACTGAAAAAATCTATTTTATAGGGAACTTCTTTTATATAAAGGGAAAATAAGGAATTAGAAAATGGAAATAAGCAATTAAGAGAACAACCAAAAGTAGCTTACATTAATGTTTGTGGAAGTATGCAATGAAAATATCGTAAAAAATAATAAAAATTTATTGTAAAACGATAAATTTTATATTAAAATCAAAAACATAATAAATAAGTGTGGTGCTTTTTATAGAAAAGGTAACAACGTTATTTTTAAAATTAGAGGAGGTATAAATATGGACATTAACAATTTGATTATTGAAAATATGGATAACCCTCATGAGTTGGAGAGAATGTATAGAAAAGACCCGAAAGCTTTTAAAAAGTCATTCTCACAAGCATGGGATGAAAACCCTGATTCTCAGCTTCTAGCTGCTTGGTATGAAAGATTGAATTTCAAGGAGACGGCAAATAAAGAAAAAATATCGCTGTTTCAAAAAGGTTTCTTATTCATGGGCATGTTAGCTATTCTAGCTGGGCTAAGCACTAGAATCATTTTCCACTTTGTCGAGCAGGAAGCAATTGCTCCAATTAACTTGGCTTTTGGTGTAATTCCCTTTATTGCTGCTTATTTTATTTACAATAATACTCCGAAAAAAAGTATTATTTATTTCCTTGCAGCGTTGTTCTTAATTGCCGGGTTGTATCTTAATATGTTGCCATTAAATTATAAAGACAGCAGTATCCTTGCGTATTTACATCTTCCTATATTGTTATGGGTCTTATTGGGACTTGCGTTTACAGGAAATGAATATTCAAAAGGCAGTACAAGATTAGCGTATATTAAATTTAATTTAGAATATTGTCTTCTCTACGCGAGTATGGCAGTGAGCGGAATGGTACTAGCAGTATTCACGATGAAGTTATTTAGCTTCGTTGACTTGGATATAGGAGAATTCTATTTTAGTAATGTTGTTTTATTTGGTGCTGCGGCTCTCGCTATTGTGGCTACATACTTAGTATCAATGAACCTTAAACTTGCTAAAAATATTACACCATATATAGCTAAAATTTTTAGTCCGCTTGTACTGATTACATTGTTGATCTATCTTATAACGGTTATATGGAGTGGAAAAAATCCATTCTTGGACCGCAATTTCCTAATGGCGTTCAATGGAATACTTCTTGGTGTATTGGCCGTTACCATATTTTCTATTGTTGAAAGTGACTCAGACGAGAAAAAGAGCATTTCAGATTATATAAATTTTGCCTTAATTGTTCTGGCGCTTATTATTGACACTGTCGCATTATCAGCCATCGTATTCAGACTTTCTTCTTACGGGATTACACCTAATAGACTTGCTGTTTTAGGCATAAACATACTGATTTGGGCAAATCTCATTTGGATTATGTTTTCCTATATGCGTTTTCTACAAAACAAATCAGGACCGACAGCTATCCAAGATGCTGTTACGAAGTATTTGCCAATCTACGGACTTTGGGCCGCTTTTGTTATATTTACTTTTCCTATAATTTTTAATTAGATAGGCTTTGTTAATGTAACGACAAGCTAATTTTCTATAACGTATAAAATCCTTAGAGCCGATAATTATCGTTACTTCTATAATTTCTCAACAATAAAAAACGTCCCAAATTTGGACGTTTTTTTATGTATATTGCTGCTTTTTCTTAATAAGTAATAACACTTGTGATACACAAGCTAGTACAGGTAGTTCTATTAATGGCCCAATAACTAATGCGAGAGCAATAAGAGGCTCATCTGGAAAAGCTGTTACAGCAATAGCAAGTGCAACAGGTGAGTTTCTTGCTAATGTTGTTAAGTTTAAACTTACTGTATCTTTATAAGATAAACGCATCATGCTTCCGATAAATTGTCCGAGTACGAAATTAATGATGAAGAATAATAGAACAGGAATGAGTAATAGTAAAACGACATTCATATTTTGTAGTAAATATTTACCTTGTGATGCAAACATCGCTACGATTGCTAAACTTAAAAATACAATTTGAGCAGAGCTGAAAAACGGAATGAGACTATTCTCGAGTGTTTCAGCTTTTTTCAGTTTATTCATAATGAATTTTGTAGCGTGTGCAAGTATAAATGGTAAGACGATTACGATAACAATACTTTCTACTAAAACAGAAACAGATACAGTCTTCATGACACCAGCAAATAAAAATAAATAAATGGGAAGGAGTAGTACTTGCAAAATTAAATTTACAGGCAAAATGGCAGTAGAAAGTGCTACATTTCCTTTCGCTATTTCAGTAAAGATTAAGTACCAATCTGTACATGGAGTAACCATTAACATAATAAATCCAACCCAAAGTGCTGGGTGATCTGAAAGAAATAGTGCACCTAATCCCCAAGCGAGTAAAGGTGTCCATACAAAATTAATAGTAAGGCTCGTTCCAGCGAATTTTAAATTGCGGAATCCATTTTTTATTTCTTTCAATGGAATGCTGAGAAATAATCCATACAGCATGAAAAATAAGAAGGGGACAATAAATTGCTCTGAATACATATGTATCAAATTAAATTGTCCGAGTACGATGCCGCATGTAACAGCAAAAAGAATAATAAAAGTTTGAATCTTTTCTATAGTGCTCATGAGTAAATCCTTTCTAAATATGAATTGCCCTCTCTACATCCATTATACAAACAATAAAGTTACAATGGGTGTATGAATTGTATTGTGGTCATTATTTTTAATTTGAGATATTATTTTTTATTTAAAGTTACTTGACTAAAGTAAGTCACTGTATTACAATCACTTACATAAGGTAATTAAATAACAAAAAGTTTTTTGTGTTTTTACTTAAGGTATCTATTGGAACTTTTTACTAGAATAAGAATTTTTATGATGATGAATAATGAATATGATAAGAAAGTTTAGGTGAAGAAAGTGGGACTATTTAGCTCATTATTTGGTAAAAAAGAAGAAAATACAAAAGTAGAGGGGAATAAAACAATGTCAAAAGTATTATTTGTAAAAGCAAACGATCGTCCGGCGGAGCAAGCAGTTAGTTCAAGAATGTATGAAACATTTGTAAGTGCTTATAAAGAAGCGAACCCAAATACAGAAATTACGGAGTTAGATTTATTCGCATTAGATCTTCCGTATTACGGAAATATCGCTATTTCAGGTGGATATAAACGTAGTCAAGGAATGGAGTTAACAGCAGAAGAAGAGAAGGCTGTAGCTAAGGTAGATCAATATTTAAATCAGTTTTTAGAAGCTGATAAAGTTGTATTTGCGTTCCCACTATGGAACTTCACAGTGCCAGCACCATTAATCACATATATTTCATACTTATCTCAAGCTGGAAAAACATTTAAATATACAGCAAATGGCCCAGTAGGTTTAGCTGGTGATAAGAAAGTCGTTGTATTAGGTGCGCGTGGTTCGGATTATTCTTCAGAACAAATGGCTCCTATGGAAATGGCAGTTAATTATGTAACGAATGTGCTTGGGTTCTGGGGAATTACAAATCCAGAAACTGTTGTAATTGAAGGGCACAATCAATATCCAGATCGTTCACAACAAATTGTTGAAGAAGGTTTAGAGAACGTTAAGAAAGTAGCGGCAAAATTTTAATTGATAGTAAATGTAAAAAACCAACATGGATGACCATGTTGGTTTTTTAGTCTATTTCTATGTTAAAAAATGTATATTTATAAAATAAATGAAAAGTTTGAAAATAGTATTGCAAAATATTATATGACAAACTATAATAAATTCAAGAATAGTTGATAGTTGAATTAAATATTCAGAAAATTCAATTAGTTAAAAATGGAAAATGAGATAAGGAAATTTGAATGGGGGTTATATTATGGCGAATAAAGTACCGTTTTCGTTCATAGTAGTTATTGGATTAATGTTATTTGCACTATTTTTTGGAGCAGGAAATTTAATATTCCCGGCAATGCTCGGTCAATCGGCAGGAGAGAATGTATGGATTGCTAACGCTGGATTTTTAGTAACGGGTGTTGGATTACCACTACTAGGTGTACTGGCATTTGGTTTTTCGGGTAAAGATGATTTACAGTCACTAGCAAGTCGTGCTCACCCAGTATTCGGGATTGTGTTTACAACAGTTTTATACTTAGCGATTGGCCCGTTATTTGCAATACCAAGAACAGGAAATGTATCTTATGAAATTGGTCTTAAACCGTTTATGCCAGAAGGATTAGGTTCTACACCTTTAATTCTTTTCACAATTGTATTCTTTAGCATCACTTGTTTTTTTTCGCTAAATCCTGCGAAAATTGTCGATATTGTTGGAAAAATCTTAACGCCAATTAAGTTAACTTTCATTGGTATTTTAGTAATCGTTGCTTTTATACATCCGATTGGAGATATGCAAGCACCAGTGGAAGCTTATACATCACATGCATTCTTTAAAGGATTTCAAGAAGGATACTTAACAATGGACACGCTTGCATCATTCGTATTTGGAATCATCATCATTAATGCAATTAAAGAAAAAGGTGCAAAAACGAAAACACAGATTATGATCGTTTGTGCAAAAGCGACAATCATTGCAGCATCTATTTTAGCAATTATCTATACAGCTCTTTCTTATATGGGTGCTTCAAGTGTTGCAAAGCTTGGACATTTAGAGAACGGTGGAGAAGTATTAGCGAAAGTTTCTAACTACTATTTCGGATCATATGGTGGAGTATTATTAGGGTTAATGATTACAGTAGCGTGTTTAACAACTAGTGTGGGACTTGTATCAGCATGTTCTTCATTCTTCCATAAGTTATTCCCAAATGTTCCTTACAAAGCGATTGCCATCACGCTATGTGTATTTAGTGCAATTGTTGCAAACGTAGGATTAACACAATTAATCGCAGTTTCTGTTCCAGTACTAACAGCAATTTATCCACTAGCAATCGTATTGATTTTCTTAACATTCTTCCATTCATTATTCAAAGGAAGAGCTGAAGTTTATCAAGTGAGCTTAATCGTAACATTTATCATCAGCTTATTCGATGGATTAAGTGCAGCTGGAGTTAACATTGAAGTAGTAAGCCGAGTGTTCACTAAATTCCTTCCGATGCAAGAAGTAGGATTAGGATGGATCTTCCCAGCAATTATCGGTGGATTTATCGGATATGGTATTAGCGTTTTAAAAGCAAAAAATCAAGTTCAACCAGCTAGTGCGAATAAGAAAATAGGTTAAATAAAAAAGTTATAGAACTTGTTTCTATAACTTTTTTTGTTACTATTAATAATGAAAGAAAATAAAGTAGTAGGGGAAATAAAATGAAAAAAACAATTGATCATATCGGCATCGCAGTTCGAGATATAGAAAGTACGATACATTTTTATGAAAAGGTGTTGTTAGGAACTTTAATAGATCGTTACGTAAGTGAAGCTCCTGGTGTGGAAAGCGAAGTAGCCATTCTTGAAGTGGATGGAGATAGAATTGAATTACTTGCGCCTACGAATAATACGACATCTCCAATTGCCCGATTTATAAAGCAAAAAGGTAAAGGTGTTCATCACGTTGCGTATCGTGTCGATGATTTAGATGTAGCTTTAGAAGAGTTAAAAGAACAAGGTATTCGAACGTTAGAGCATACACTTCGAATTAATAAGCACGGTAGAAGATTAATATATCTTAACCCAGCGGATACAGAGGGAACAATCATTGAGTATTGTGATTATCCAGAAGAGAAGTAAAGAAATTTTATGATGGAAGAAGGGTATTGCGTAATAACGTAATACCTTTTTCATTTATGTATTTCACACTTCTTTCACAAATGATTCACGATAACTTTTCTTCTTTAGGAACTTACATAAATATATTTTATGATATAATAACAATCGACTTTAAAAATGTAAGTTGTATCTATGAAGGTAGTTACTATTGTATTGGAAGTTAAGAGGTGAGAGAGAAATAAAAAGTTACACTGTATAGAAATTTATATTTAATCAGGTTAATATTTCGTCGAAGAATGAAACTTGGGAAGTTTAAGGAATGAAAAGATAGTGATGAGGAAGAAAGAAGTGAAATGATTGTGAAAGTAATGAGAAGGTTAGGGGCATGGCTATTAATTGCGTGTGTACTTATCATATTGATACCAAAAAGTGCATCTGCTCATGCGTACATTGTGAAATCAAACCCTGCTGAAAATGAAACGTTGAAGAAAGCACCATCTGTAGTGAAAATTGAATTTGATGAGGATATACAAGTTTCGCATTTTAATACATTGTTTGTAAGAGATACCTCAGGTACAAGAGTAGATTTAAAAGATGCTCATATCGATAAGAAAAACAAAAAAATATTAGAAGTAGGCTTAAAAGAAAACTTGAAAAACGGGCTTTACTCTATTCAGTGGAAAGTGATTTCTGCTGACGGGCATCCTATTCAAGGAGTTATTCCGTTCCGAATTGGGTCAGAGGAAGCGGGAGCAGACGATATACAAGTAGAAGAGATGGGGTATGTCCCGCAAATAGATATGATTATGGAACGTGGAGTTTTATATACAAGTTTCTCACTATTTATAGGCGTGCTATTCTTTAATCTTATTATGTATAAAGGGAATGCAACCTCGGTTCGATCAAGGAGTAAGAACATAATATGGATCTCATTATTGGGTATATTGATTAGCTTATTATTCAATCTACCATTGCAAGCGAAAATAAATGCTGATGTTTCATGGTTAGAAGCATTCGATCCGTTACTATTAAAAGAAACATTACAGCTTTCTGTTTTTGGATATGTATGGATTACTCAAATGGTTCTTATTAGTTCGCTTATAATTGTTACGTATTTTGCGATGAAGTGTGAGAAGCTGTCGTCGTTTAAAGTATGGAGCATTCCAATACTATTGTTTATCGGGATACTTGTTATGAAAGCCTTTAATAGTCACGCATTTGGTTTAAAGTTTAAAGAGATTGCGGTCGTTATGGACTTTCTACATTTATTCGCAGCTTCGTTATGGATTGGTGGTCTATCATCTATTGTTCTTCTTTTACGTAAAGAGGATGATAAGTGGAGTATGTATTGGGATATGATTAAGCGCTTTTCACCGTGGGCAACAGGTGCTGTCATCGTAATTTTAATAACAGGTCTTTTTAACAGTACATTCTTTATACCAACAATACACTCGTTATTTGATACGAAGTATGGATTAGTTTTATTAGCAAAGATACTTTTATTCATTTTCATGGGGATATTGGGAATTGTTCATTATGTGAAAGGGAAAATGAGAGCGGAGCAAGGTTTAGGCGCTACGGTGAAAGTAGAGTTTATCATAGGAATTATCATTTTCGTAATCGTAGCTTTTATGACAAACGTACAAACACCGCCGATGCCTCCAACTGGACCTTTTACAGAGAGTAAGCAATTAGATAATGGATATGAACTTACTTTACATGTAAGTCCTAATAAAGTAGGACAAAATACATTCCATATTACTTTAAAGGATGAGAACGGACAACCTGTTACTGATATGGAGCAAATTATTTTAACCACGCAATCATTGGATATGAATATGGGGAAGGGTTCATTTAAAGTTTCGGCCGTGTCACCAGGAGAATATGAAGCGGAAGGTATGTATATTAACATGACAGGAAACTGGAATATACAAGTGCACGGATTAACAAAATCTCTTGATAGTTTTGATACGGATTATAAATTTATTGTAGGCGGCAGATAAAGTGAAACTTTAATCAGCCCTCATCAATCGGGTTATCCGGCGAATAGCGGGATAAAGAGAAGGTATAGATAAAAAGGAGCTAATAGAAAATGAAACGTATAAAAAAATTTGGCACAACAATGATCGCAACAATAATTGCAATGGGGATTTTTTCGTTACCTGTTAGTGCGCACGTCACTGTGAAACCAGAAGCTTCGGACGTTAATTCTTGGGAGACTTACACGATAAAAGTACCAGTTGAGAAGAATCTAGCAACGACAAAAGTTACATTGAAAATACCGTCTGGAGTAGAGTTCCAACAGTATGAACCAGTGCCAGGATGGAAAGTGGAAGAGCAGAAAGATAATGCCGGAAAAGTTAAAACTGTAGTATGGGAAGCAACAGGAGAAGGGATTTTACCCGGTCAGTTCCAGCGATTTACTTTCGTCGCTAAAAATCCGGATAAAGAACAAAAAATAGCTTGGGATGCATATCAACAATATAAAGACGGAGAAATTGTTGAATGGACAGGCGATGAAAAAGCTGAAAAACCACATTCACTTACTACAATTGCAAAAGGTACGTCATTAACAGGAGAACATGGTGAAGTATCTAGTGTAGAAAAGAATGAAGGTACTAGTAATATGCAATTGATAGCAATTGTTTTATCTATTTTGGCGATTGTATCTTCGGTAGGTGCGTGTGTTTTTGTAGTACGTCGTAAAAAGTAAGATATAAGAAAGAGCCTACAAACCGTAGGCTCTTTCTTATATCTATTTCACTTCAACCTGCTGCCTTACAGCAAGTGTTTTCGGCTTTATATTTACGAAACAAATACTCACCACAATAAATAATAGTCCGATGAATAAGCTAATAGTAATGGCCTCATGTAAGAAAATTGAACTTACAATAATAGCGATTAGTGGAATAAGAAATGTATAAGCCCCAACTTTACTTGCTTCACCAGCTCCAACAAGAGTAAAGTATGCAAGCCATCCCATTGCAATAACAAAGAATGAAATAAAGAGTAGTACGCTAACAAATGGTATACTCCAAGCGATACTAGACCAGCTTTCAAACTCTGAACCAAATCCAATTAAGCAAAGCCCGCCAATAATAAGCTGCAGTGTTACCATCCAAATGGAATTAACGCGGTGCCCAGTCTTCTTAATAAATACTGTTCCAAGTGCCCAGCCAATAGCGCATCCTATCGCGAGAAGGATTCCGATAATAGAAATATGTCCAGTTAAACTACTAGAGCTAATGACACCTACGCCAATAAATCCAAGAACAAGCCCGAAAATTTTTAAGCCGTACATAGATTCTTCAAGCCAAATCCATGAGAAAATGCCGAGTAAAACAGGTTGTAGAAATACAATGGCGGAAAATAACCCAGCGGGCATATATTGAAGGCCTACAGTTTGTAATCCGTAAAATATAATGATGTTAAGTAAAGAAGAAATAACGTATAAATGCCAAGTTTCTTTTAAGTGTAACTCTTTGTATTTCGGTAATGCGAAAAGGAGTAAAATAAATCCTCCAATTAAAGTTCGAACGCCTGCAAATAAAACGGGTGGTGTATAATGCAGGGCAAACTTAGATAAAGGCCAATTGATTCCCCACATGAAAACGAGAAAGGTAAGGATTATGGCCGTCTTAGTTCGAGAAAGCTGTGTCACGGTAAGACCTCCTTGTTGTTATTCATTTCACTATGATATGATATCGACTGTAATAAATAAAATGAATCTTTTTTATAAGGAGTATAAGTGATTAGTTATGACCATTACACAACTGCAAGTATTAATAAAAACTGTTGAGCTAGGTAGTTTTACGAAGGCTGCTCGGGTGTTAAATATGACGCAGCCAGCTGTAAGTCATGCAATTTCAAGTATTGAGTCAGAGTTAGGAGTTACGATTCTTATACGTGATAAACGAAAAGGGCTAATCGTTACGGATGTAGGAAACAGAATTCTTGTGCATATTAGAGAGATTTTGAACGGTGTAGAGAAGATTGAACAAGAAGTTGCGATGGAGAAAGGACACGAAGTTGGGACGATTCGAATTGGGAGTTTTCCGAGTGCCTCTGCACATTTCTTACCCAAAATGATAAACCTTTTTAAGGAGAAGTATCCGAACTTAGAAGTTGTTCTTTGTGAAGGAACGATTAAAGAGGTTGAAGATTGGTTAGTATCGAGGGTTGTTGATATAGGAATTGTTATTTTGCCTAATAAAGAGATGGAGATTGTCCCATTAACGAAGGGCAAAATGGTTGCTATCTTAAGAGATGATCATCCTCTTTGTAAGAAGGACTCTATTACAATTAGTGATTTAGAGAATGAACCGATTATATTATGTAAGGGTGGATACGAACCACCCATTATTGATATGTTTAAACAAGCAAACGTACCACTTCGGGCTGAGTATGTAATATCAACCGTTACTACAGCTTTAAACATGATTCAAGAAGGGCTAGGTATTGCAATATTAGCCGAATTATCTTTAACGAATTTACCACAGAATGTGCAAACGAGAGAATTGGAACCACAAGTATGGAGAGAAATTGCTTTAGCTGTTCCTTCATTAAAGGATTCCTCAATCGCTGTGCAGCTATTTATTGAAGAATTTCAAGCGCTATTTGCAGAATAAAAAGAGGTGTCTCATATATCATAATGGGACACTTTTTTTATTTGCTTATAAAAAATCTATGAAAAGGATTGACTTATCTTTTTGTTGTAACTATAATGATTACATCGAGGTGGTGATCACGATGAAAATTAGTAGCCGCTTTTCTATAGCTGTTCATATTTTATCTATTTTGAAAAACAATCCATCTTCACTTTGTACTTCAGACTATATAGCTGAAAGTGTAAACACAAATCCAGTAGTCATTCGTAAAATGATGTCGTACTTGAAACAAGCTGGTTTTGTATATGTAAATCGCGGTCCAGGTGGTGCGGGATTATTAAAGGATTTACATGAAATCACATTGTTAGATGTGTATCATGCAGTGAATGTAGTGGAAGAAGACAAACTATTCCATATTCACGAGCAACCAAATCCAGATTGTCCAATTGGAGCGAATATTCAAGCGGTGTTAGAAGTTATATTAATACAAGCGCAATCCGCGATGGAAGAAGTTTTGAGCAATATTACGATGGGGCATTTGTTTGAAATTTTGCAAGAAAAAATGAATGCTTAAATCATATTTTATATTTTTTTATTATCAATGTAACTGATTTGATTACAACTATAAAGGTAAGGTGTAAAAGTATGACTGTAAAAATGAAAGTATACTCAGATTTTATATGTCCATTTTGTTTTTTAGCAAAAGGTCCATTAGATGAAGTAGCGAAAGAGAAAGATGTAGAAATTGAATGGATGCCATTTGAATTACGTCCAAGTCCATATTCAAAAATAGATCCATGGAATGAGCCAGAAAAATTAGGCTCATGGGATGCTTTTATTCTTCCAACTGCGAAGAAGTTAGGAATCGATATGCGTTTGCCACGTGTTTCTCCGCATCCATATACACATTTAGCTTTCGAAGGGTGTCAATTTGCGAAAGAACGTGGACTAGGAAATGAGTATCATCACCGCGTATTCACAGCATTTTTCCAAGAAGAGCAAAACATTGAAGATATTGATGTTTTAACAAAATTAGCGGTAGAAGTAGGTCTTCCTGAAGCTGAATTTAAAGATGCGTTAGTAACTCGTAAATATAAAGAAAAGCATCAAGAAGCAATTCAGCATGCATATGATGAAGCGAATATTATGGCTGTTCCAACTGTCATGATTGGAGATGAAGTCATTCAAGGGCTTGCTAGTAAAGAAACGCTACAAAGAGTCATTGATAAAGAAATTGAAAAGGATAAAACAAATTCATTTGAAGGTATGCAATGTAATACAGATGGATATTGCTAAATCGCTTGTTATGAAATAACAAAATAAATTATAAAACAAATATTTGGAGGAATTAAAATGTCAGCAACTACAACAAACTTAAAAGAAGCAATCGTGAACCGTCGTTCCATTCGTAAAGTAACAAAAAACGATGCAATTACGAAAGAAAGAATTGAAGAAGTTTTAAAAACAGCGTTACACGCACCAACATCTTTCAATATGCAAAGTGGTCGTATGGTTGTATTAATGGATGGAGAGCATGAAAAGTTTTGGGATATTGTTAAAGAAACACTAAGAGCCCGCGTACCAGCAGAAAACTTTGAAGCGACTGTAGAAAGATTAAAAGGTTTCCATACAGGTGTTGGGACTGTGTTATTCTTTGAAGATCAAGCAACAGTAGAAAAAATGCAAGAAAATGCACCATTATATAAAGATCAGTTCCCATTCTGGTCTCATCAAGGAAATGCAATGTTACAACATACTGTATGGATGTTATTATCGGCTGAAGGAATTGGTGCATCATTACAACACTACAATCCAATCGTAGATGCTGAAGTGAAAGAAACTTGGAACATTCCGGCAGAGTGGAGCTTAGTAGGACAAATGCCATTTGGTGAGCCAAATGAACAACCAGGAGAAAGAACTTTCTTACCTACTGAAGATGTAGTGAAAT
Source organism: Bacillus sp. N5-665 (assembly GCF_022637375.2). Taxonomy (NCBI): domain Bacteria; kingdom Bacillati; phylum Bacillota; class Bacilli; order Caryophanales; family Bacillaceae; genus Bacillus; species Bacillus sp. N5-665. The sequence goes on along the minus strand of NZ_CP093325.1, from coordinate 3,700,357 downwards.
TTTATTAAGAAATTTAATATATATAAAGTTAAATGAAAGGAGAGTACATATTGGCCATATATGTACTCTCCTTTCGTATGCAATGTTAAACTCTTACTGCAAGAACGACTTCCTTCATATGAATCGAAGTCTTTCCTTACAATTAAAAATCTGTTATGTTTATTATTTTGAAATGACAGTAAACATCCCCGTCATGTTTGGTGAGTAATCCTTAAAATCAAATTTTTCATAGAATGATTCTTTATCTTGTGATGCAAACAAACCGACAAACGCCTTATCAGGGGCATTCTCATGTAAGTATGCAACTAAACGATGCATGATTTCTTTCCCAATACCATGTTTCTGATAATCCGGATGAACCACTATATCTTGAATATAGAAATAGATAGCTCCATCACCAACAATTCTCCCCATGCCAATCATTTGTTCATTATCTTTCACTGTGATGCAGTGAATAGAATTCTTCAGTGAAGTATCCGCTACTTCAAAATTCATATAATTAGTCCATCCAACAGAATCACACAAGTATTTGTACTCTTCTAATGTTGGAATGTTCTGTTTAAACTCATATGTTTTCAAAATGTAACCTCCAAGTCCTTAAATACAACATGTATATAAATTCGACATTTTTTTATCTTTTCCTCTTATGTAACTGAATCCCTTTTGGCTATTGAATTTCGTACAGTTTCCTTATTTGTATTAATTTATAAGAGTTTAGGGGAAAAATATTAGAAATAATGCAGTAGAAAGGGAAGTGGAAAAATGAATGATGAGAAAAAATATACAGTGGTAGGTACTGATGTTGAGGAGGTAAAACGTTTAAATAAGGATTCAGGGTTAACGTATAATCAAGTGAAGGAATTATTAGCGAAGCAAATGAAAAAAAGAATGAATTAAATTGAAATTCTTCATTTTTTCATTTAGCATTTTAATAAGAGAGGGTTATAAGGATAACTCTCTTTTTCAATACAATTGAGCAACTTTTAGAGCGGAGGAAACAGCATGAAAAAGTGGATAAAGATAACGCTGTCCATTGCTGGGGGGATCGTCCTATTGACATGTGCCGGAGGATATTACGTGTATAAAAATTATTTTCCAAAGGAACCTGAGCGTATCGTATATGATAAAGATAGAGTGTTAAAACCGATACATAATCAGTTGAAAGGGATTAACATAGATAATGTGAAGATAAAAGAAAAAGAGGTTGTAAATGCGACTGTGAACGAGCTTCAAAAAATGATTGATGATGGAAAATTATCATATAAAGAATTAACGAGTATTTATCTTTTTAGAATACAAGAACATGACCAAAATGGAATATCATTAAATGCTGTTACAGAGATTAATCCAAATGCAATGGAAGAAGCGCGAAAGTTAGATAAAGAAAGGTCTTCAAATAAGAAGTCGAACTTATACGGCATGCCGGTTATCGTAAAAGATAATGTACAAACAGAAAAGGTGATGCCGACAAGTGCGGGCACGTATGTGTTAAAAGATTGGATTGCAGATGAAGATGCGACAATCGTGAAGAAGTTGAAAGAAGAAGGTGCGTTTGTTTTAGGGAAAGCGAATATGTCTGAGTGGGCAAATTATTTATCCTTTACAATGCCTAGCGGATATAGCGGAAAAAAAGGACAAAATTTGAATCCATACGGTCCGATTACGTTTGATACATCGGGATCAAGTTCTGGATCTGCTACAGTAGTTGCGGCAGATTTTGCACCACTTGCAATCGGGACGGAAACGACTGGGTCAATTGTAGCACCCGCGACGCAGCAATCAGTAGTTGGGTTGCGTCCATCACTAGGTATGGTGAGTAGATCTGGCATTATTCCGTTAGCTGAAACACTTGATACAGCAGGACCGATGGCAAGAACGGTAAAGGATGCGGCAACGTTATTTAATATAATGGTAAGTTATGATGAAAAAGATGCTATGACAGAAAAAATGAAAGATAAAGAAAGAATTGATTATACGAAGGACTTATCAATAGACGGATTGATAGGGAAAAAAGTAGGAGTTCTTTTTTCAATAGATCGACAAGATGAGAATAGAAAAGAAGTAGCAGAGAAGATTAGAAAAGACCTTCAAGATGCAGGTGCGATATTGACTGATGATATTCAGTTAAACGATGGGGGAGTAGATAATTTGCAAACATTAGAATATGAGTTCAAACATAATGTTAACGATTATCTTGCACAGCAAAAAAATGTACCGGTAAAATCGCTAGAAGAGATTATAGCGTTTAATAAAAATGATAGTAATAGACGAATAAAGTATGGACAAACATTAATCGAGGGATCTGAAAAATCTGCTATAACGAAAGATGAGTTTGAAAAAATAGTGCGATCGAGTCAAGAAAATGCAAGAAAAGAGCTAGATAGATATTTAGTAGAAAAAGGTTTGGATGCTTTAGTTATGATTAACAACGAAGAAGTTCTTCTATCAGCTGTAGCTGGTTATCCAGAATTAGCGGTGCCAGCAGGATATGATGACAATGGAGAGCCGGTAGGTGCAGTGTTTGTCGGGAAGCAATTTGGTGAAAAAGAACTGTTCAATATTGGATATGCGTATGAGCAGCAGTCTAAAAATAGAAAATCACCAAAATTGTAAAAAGGTAAACGAAAAAAAGCTCTATGAGTGGGGTAATATGAAAAGAATCTAACAATATAAAAAGAAAAAAAGGATTCTTCTCAATTAGTAAGAAAGATTGTCTATAGAAGTTCATAAAATGTAATATATTCAATTTCCATCCATTGAAGGGGGAGGTTAAATCTTAATGAATGAAGTGAAAAATTTCTTTCGAAGTAGAGGGTTCCAACGGTTTCTCGTTTTAATAATAGTAGCGCTTGTATTATATGGATTAAGAAGTATGATCAATTTAATATTAATTACGTTCATACTTACATTTTTAATGGATCGGTTTCAACGTTTTATTTCAAAGAAATTGAAAGTGAATCGGAAAATTGTTATCGCATGTTTGTATATAATATTAGTTACTTTTATCGGCACAACATTATATAAATATTTACCTGTGCTAACGATACAAATTTCCCAATTGATTTATCAGTTTAGGCTGTTTTTTCAAAATCCACCTGATAATGAGATCATTAAATATGCACTTTCAACAATTAATGGGATGGAAGTATCAAAATATATAGAACAAGGTGTAGATGTCATATATCAATCGATTGCAAATATAGGAAAAGTCAGTTTGCAAATACTACTCTCTCTTATTCTAAGTTTATTTTTCTTGTTAGAAAAAGCACGCATAATATCATTTACTTCGAAATTTAAAGATAGTAGTCTGAAGGTTTTTTATGAGGAGATTGCATATTTTGGTGAAAGGTTTGCAAGATCGTTCGGTAAAGTAATTGAAGCACAGTTTTTAATTGCGGTTGTCAATTGTGTACTCACTGTAATTGCACTTGTGATTTTAGGATTTCCGCAGCTTCTTGTATTGGCCGTCATGGTCTTTCTACTCGGTTTGATTCCAGTTGCTGGTGTTATCATTTCCTTGTTTCCACTTTGTATTATTGCTTATAACGTAGGCGGAGTAATGTACGTTGTATACATACTTGTGTTCATTACAGTAATCCATGCTCTTGAAAGCTACTTTTTAAATCCGAAGTTTATGTCTGCGAAAACGAATTTACCAATCTTTTATACATTTATGATTCTCATCTTCTCAGAACATTTCCTTGGAATATGGGGGCTTATTATCGGGATACCAATCTTTATCTTTTTATTAGATGTACTTGATGTAAACAATGAGGAACAGTTTAAAAAATAGAAAAAGATAGAAAATAAATGATGTTTTCAAGGAACAATCAAAAAAAGCAATCCAAAGTAAATTGGATTGCTTTTTTGAATTCACGATTACAGAACAGGAGCCATTGTTTCTTTCAACACTTGAACAGAGTGATCGAATTTTAATTCTTCTTCTTCACTTAATTCCACTTCTAAAATCTCACGAACACCGCCGCGATTTAAAACAGCAGGTACGCCGATATAAACATCTTTTTGACCGTATTGACCTTCTAAATATGCTGAAACAGTTAATACACTATTTTCGTCGTTTAAAATGGCCTTAGTAACACGTAGAAGTGACATACCGATACCATAGTAAGTTGCACCTTTTCGCTCAATAATATGGTAAGCTGCGTCACGAACATTTATGAAAATTTTGTCTAAATCTTCTTGCGTGTATGTGTTGTCTTTATCAAGAAGCGTTTGTAGTTTTTGAATACCAATTGATACGTGACTCCAAACAGGAAGTTCTGTATCGCCATGTTCTCCGATAATATAAGCATGAATGTTGTGTGGACCAATATTGAAGTACTCACCTAACATATAGCGGAAACGAGCAGAATCAAGAGTTGTACCAGAACCGATTACGCGTTCTTTTGGTAAACCAGATTCTTTCCAAGTTACGTAAGTTAAAATATCGACAGGGTTAGTTGCGATTAAGAAGATACCATCAAATCCGCTATCCATAATACTACGAACGATTTGTTTAAAGATTTTCGCGTTTTTTTCAACTAAATCTAAACGTGTTTCGCCTGGTTTTTGTGGTAATCCAGCCGTAATGACTACAAGATCAGCGTCTTTACAATCTTCGTAGCTACCTTTCCATACTCTAGTTGGAGCTGGTGCAAAAGGAACAGCATGACTTAAGTCCATCGCTTCTCCTTCAGCTTTTGCCTCGTTTACATCAACTAAAACAAATTCTTCAGCTACAGCTTGGTTAATCATGCAGTAAGCATAACTACATCCAACTGCTCCTGTTCCTACTAATACAACACGGTTAATACCTTTTTTCATTTCAAAATTCCTCGCAATTTCATTGATTTTATTATGTAAGATAGTACGTCTTACTTCTATAGAGTCATATCTAGTTTATTACATTTTATAAAAGATATTCAAGTAATTGAAAATGTATCCGTGCAATTCTTTGCACGAAACATAGGAAGTGAGTGAACCGAATATAATGCAATAAAATCCTTTATCGAAGGGGAAAAGGGCATGATGCAGCCATTAACGATGGAAAGAATGCTCCATATTATTAATGTGGGGCTCGTTAAAACGAATAATCCAAAGCAGATTATTATTGCAGGTGCAGGGATTTCAGGATTAGTTGCAGCATCGTTATTGAAAGAAGCAGGGCATAACATAACAATTTTAGAAGCGAATAACCGAATAGGCGGAAGGATATATACGATTCGTGAACCATTTAGTTCTGGTTTATATTTTAATGCAGGACCAATGAGAATTCCTGAAACACACGGGTTAACTTTAGCCTACATTCGTAAATTTAAATTACCGTTAAATCTTTTTGTAAATAAAACCGCTTCAGATATTATTTATACGAATAATATTAAAACGAGATTGAGCGTGTTTGAAAAAAATCCAAGTATACTTGGATATCCAATTGTAGAGAACGAAAAAGGAAAAACAGCCGAAGAGCTAATGTTAGTAGTATTAGAACCAATACTTAATTTTATAAAAAAAGATCCTAATAAAAACTGGATCATCGTTGAAAAAAAGTATAAAACATATTCGCTCGGATCATTTTTAAGCGAGTATTATTCAGATGGAGCAATAGATATGATTGGGGTACTTCTAGATATGGAAGCATATATGGGAATGTCTTTAATTGAAGTATTACGTGAAATGATCTTTTTTACTTCAACGACAAAATATTATGAGATAACGGGCGGAATGGATACATTACCAAATTCATTTTTACCGGAGTTAAAAGAAAATATTTTTATGTCGTATAAAGTAGAAAAAATTATACAGGAAGATAATAAAGTAATGATGCAAGTAACAAATGAACAAACGTTACATCCATTTGTGGTAACAGGCGACATTGCTATTATCACAATTCCATTTTCAGCGTTACGATTTGTAGAAGTTCAGCCATATCATTTATTCTCTTATTTTAAAAGACGGGCAATTCGTGAATTAAACTATATAGCTTCGACTAAAATTGCGATAGAGTTTAAAAGTAGATTTTGGGAAAGAGTGGGGCAGCGTGGCGGTAAATCTATTACAGATTTACCTATACGATTTACATATTATCCGAGTTATGGCATTCATACACCAGGGGCGGCTATCGTTTTAGCGAGTTATACGTGGGCAGATGAGGCGTTAACGTGGGATAGTCTCCCGCAAAGAGATCGTATACGTTACGCATTAAAAAATTTAGCGGAAATATACGGTGAAATCGTCTATAGTGAGTTTGTTACTGGAACATCTTTTAGCTGGAGCCAAAATCCGTATTCTTGCGGCGCATTTACGGCTTTCGAACCAGGTCAAGAGCTCGAGTTATTTCCGTATATTACGCCGCCAGCTGGCAAAGTACACTTTGCAGGAGAGCATACGACATTAACACATGGATGGATGCAAGGAGCAATAGAGTCTGGAATTCGAGTTGCTTATGAAGTAAACGAACAGTGAAGATATATTTACAAATCACTATTCTTTTAATAAAATGATTAATATAAATCGTAATTATTACGCTTTGAATATGTTTGAAATAAAGAAATGGATGGTCGATCAAATGAAAAAAGTAGAAATTCATATATTAGGTGGCTTTTTAGGAAGTGGAAAATCAACATTATTACAAAATTTATTGTTAGCGGAGAAAAAGAAGAATAGAAAAGTTGCAGTATTAATGAATGAAATTGGTGAATACTCGGTAGATACAGATATTATTGGAAAAGAGAATGTTTTAAGGGAACTTCTGAAAGGATGTATTTGTTGTACGCTAAAAGAAGAGCTTGAAATACAATTACACTCGTTATATCAGCAAGAAAGACCAGATGTCATTTATATAGAAACGACAGGTGTTGCACATCCAATTGAAGTGTTAGATGCGTGTGTATCACCAATTTTAGCACCTTTTCTAGAAGTGAAATCAATTGTAGTCGTTTTAGATGCAGTAAGGTGGTTAAATCGAAGAGTATTAAGTGCAAACGTTCAGCAATTATTGCATGAGCAATTGAAGTTTGGTAGCCACATTTTAATTAATAAATCAGATTTACTAACAGATGCGGATAAGAACAAAGTAATTGAAGAAGTGAAAGCAATAAATAATCATGCGAAATTGTTTGAAACAAAATATTGTAATATATCTTTAGAAGACATAGAAGAAGCTGAATTTACGAATGATGGGGAACATGAGACACTACATGTAAAACAGCATTTGCATATACAAACGATGACATATCAATTTACGAAATCGATTGATCAAGATAAATTATACGAATGGCTTTCGAATTTACCAGATAGTATTTATCGTGTAAAAGGATTTGTGAAATTCCATGGAGATAAATACCCGCACCTATTCCAATATTCATTTGGGGTACCAACTTTACTGGAACAAGATTTCGGTTTCCCGACGAACTTGGTAGTAATAGGAGAAGGGCTAGATAAGAAACAATTGGCTGAAGGGTTAGAGAAAGTAGAACTTAATTCTAATTAAGATTAAAGGACTAACTTCAAATTAAGTTAGTCCTTTTTTATATGTAGAAAAACGCTTGCAGATTTTGTCTAATAAAAATAATTGTAAAATTCAGAAATATATTTATAATCAAATCTAAGAGGTGATTCAGGTGTCAGAAAAAATAATAATGGATGTAAAAAACTTAACAACAAAAGGATTAGAAACGAGAGAGAAATTATTGTGTGCTGCAGAAGAGGTGTTTGGTAGTAAAGGATATTACGAGGCTTCTATTGTGAATATTACACAAGAAGCAAAGGTAGCGCACGGAACTTTCTATAATTACTTTCCATCTAAAAAAGATATATTTGATGAATTGATTCGCAGATTGAACCGTGAGTTACGCTTAATTATTAAAGAAGAAATGAAGGGAATATCAAGTTATGAAGAGGCACAAAGAAGAGGTTTTCAGGCTTTTTTTCGGTGGGTGAAAGATCGACCTAATCTATATAACATTGTACAACAGGCAGTAGTTGTTGATGATAACTTATATAGATGGTATTATGCAAAGCTCGCAAATGGATTTTTAAAAAGTTTATCGGCTGGTATGGAAGCGGGAGAGTTTAAACAACTTGATAAAGAAACAATTGCGTATTGTCTTATGTCAATTGGGCAATTTCTAGGAATGCGATGGGGCTATTGGGAAGAGAAAGATGTTCCGGAAGATGTATTTGAAGCAGCGATGTCATTAATATTTGAAGGATTGAGAAAGAGATAAGGGAGTGGGGAAAATATGCAAGGCATTGCTTATTGGATTGAAAAACGGTCCTATTTACATCCAGATCGCATTGCCATTATTACAGAAGAGGAGGAAATGACATATAAACAGTTACATGAGTATGTAAGTAACGTAGCAGCCTATTTAATTTACGATTTAAATGTGCAAAAAGGAGAAAGGATAGCTATTTTATCACAAAATAGCTTGGAATATATTGTACTTTTGTTTGCTATAGCAAAGGTAGAATGTATTGCTGTTCCATTGAATATACGATTAACAGAAAATGAACTTATATTTCAGTTAAAAGATAGTGAAACTACAGTTTTATTTGTAGAGGAAACATTTCAAAATATGGCACTGTCAATGCATAAGGTATCGTACGTACAAAGAGTTATTTCGATTAAAAGTTTAAAAGAAATAGAAGATAGAAAAAGTGACAACTTTGAAGAGATAAATGAAAGCGCATCCTTTATTATATGTTATACATCAGGTACAACAGGAAAACCGAAAGGAGCCGTACTTACACAAAAAAATATGTTTTGGAATGCGCTAAACAATACATTTGCGATTGACTTAACTATGCACGACCGCTCTATTGTATTATTACCTTTATTTCATATTGGTGGAATTGGTTTATTCGCATTTCCAACTTTATTTGCAGGTGGCGTAATCATTATTCCAAGGAAATTCGAACCAACCACAGCTCTTTCCATGATAGAAAAACATAAAGTAACTGTAGTGATGGGGGTACCTACAATTCATCAAGCATTAATTAATTGTGCAAAGTTTGAAACTACAAATTTACAATCCGTTCGCTGGTTTTATAACGGTGGTGCTCCATGTCCAGAAGAGTTGATGAGAGAATTTATAGATAGAGGATTTTTATTTGGGCAAGGCTTTGGTATGACTGAAACATCACCAACCGTATTTATGCTTTCAGAAGAAGATGCAAGACATAAAGTAGGATCAATTGGGAAACCAGTTCTGTTTTGTGAGTATGTACTTATTGATGAAAACAAAAATAAAGTTGAGGTTGGTGAAGTTGGAGAATTACTTATAAGAGGGCCGAATGTAATGAAAGAGTATTGGAATCGGCCAGATGCAACAGAAGAAACGATTCAAGATGGTTGGTTATATACGGGAGATTTAGCTAAAGTTGATGAAGATGGTTTTGTATACATTATCGGTAGAAAAAAAGATATGATAATTTCCGGTGGTGAAAATATTTATCCACTTGAAGTAGAGCAGGTCATTAATAAGATTTCGGAGGTATATGAGGTAGCGGTCGTTGGTAGGCAACATGTAAAGTGGGGGGAGATTCCAATCGCCTTTATTGTGAAAAAGAGTAGCAGTGAATTAACTGAAAAAGAAGTCATTGAACATTGTCGTTTATTTCTAGCAAAATATAAACTTCCAAAAGAAATTGTGTTTCTAGAGGAATTGCCTAAAAATGCAACTGGTAAAATTCAAAAAGCACAGTTAGCAAATCAATTGAAAAGTTGGTGAAGAGATGATGATGTATAGCACAGGTCAACAGGCATCATGTAGTAAAACAATAACAGAAACGGATTTTGTATTATTTGCAGGTTTGAGCGGGGATTTTAATCCAATTCATATTGATCATGAGTATGCGAAACAAACTAGATTTAATCAAAGAATAGCACATGGTTTACTAACTTCTAGTCTATTATCACAATTGCTTGGGATTCATTTACCTGGAAAAGGATCTGTTTATATGGAACAAACTATTAAATTTACAGCACCAGTCTTTATAGGAGATACGGTTACAGCTACGGCAACAGTACAAGAATTTATGATAGAAAAGAGAGTTTTGAAATTGTTAACGGAGTGTCATAACCAAAAAGGAGATTTAGTATTAACTGGTGTAGCAACTATGATGGTACCAAAAGAAGGAGGAGTAGTCTAATGAATATTGGGATTGAAGCGACTGGTGTTTTCTTCCCAAAAGATGTAGAGACGGCGGCAGACCTATCTCAAAAAACAGGTATCCCTGAGAATATTATTATAGAAAAGTTTGGATTATATGAAAAACATGTCGCAGATGAAACGATGCATGCATCAGATTTAGCTATTGCTGCTGCAAAGCCAATATTATTACAAGTAGATCCTCAATCTATTGATGTAGTCATTTATTTTGGCAGTCCACATAAAGATTACCACGTATGGTCAAGTGCCCCAAAAATTCAGCATGAACTTGGATTAAAAAATGCTTATGCTTTTGAAATTATGAATGTTAGTTCTTGCTTTCCTATTGCTCTCAAAGTCGCAAAAGATATGCTTTACTCCGATAACTCAATTGAAAATATATTATTAGTAGGTGGATGTAAAGAATCTCAAATTGTAGATTATGATAATCCACGCTCACGTTTTATGTTTAATTTCGCTGATGGTGGAAGTGCAGCTTTAGTGAAAAAGGACGCTAGAAACGGTGAAATATTAGGCAGTGCGATTATAACGGATGGTTCATTTCATGACGATGTTCGTATTCCAGCTGGTGGATCGAAGCAGGTTGCAAGCTATGATACAGTCGAGAATCGACAACATTATATTGATGTAATAGATCCTAATAGTATGAAAGAACGTCTAGACCGGGTTTCAATCTCTAATTTTGATAAGGTTATTAGGGAGGCGTTAAGAAAAAGTGGATTTACTCCTAAAGATATTAAAGTATTGTTACCACTGCATACAAAACGTTCTATGTTAATAGAATTGATACAGGGACTAGGGCTAGAAGAAGAACAAGTTGTATATTTAGATCATTATGGACATATGTCAGCGCTTGATCCTTGCATTGGTCTTCACTTTGCAAATGAACAGGGAAAATTACAGCCTGGAGATATTGCAGTAGTAGTTAGTGCAGGGACTGGGTATACGTGGGCAGCGACTGTGATTAGATGGTAGTAAAGATGGATTTTATTAAAAAAATTATATGTTGTTTTTTCATTGTTATTGTGAGTCTATGGATGTTTGCTTCTGTAGGAAATGCCTCTGCTGTAAAATATGTGAAATCATGGGGGAGTGAGCTAGATCCTTCTAAGTTATTAAGGACACCGGTGGCGATGGCAAGGGATGCAAAAGGATTTTTGTATGTTGTTGATATGGGGAATAATAGGGTTTTGAAAATAGATAAGAATGGAGAAGTTGTTGATACGATAGGAACTTTAGGTGAAGGTCCGGGGCAGTTTAATATGCCATTTGGTATTGCTGTTGATAAAGAAGGTAATATTTTAGTTGCGGATACAGCGAATTATCGTATTCAAAAATTTAATGAGGAGTTTCAATTTATTAAAAGTTGGGGCACAAAAGGTAAAGGAAGTGAGCAGTTCTCGTTTCCTAGGGAAATTGCAGTAGATAGCGATAACAATTACTATATTACGGATGAATACAATCATCGTATTCAGAAATATAGCCCGAATGGGCAGTATATTCAAACAATAGGGAGTTATGGAAAGGCGAATGGAGAAATGGCTTTACCACAAGGTATCGCGATAAATAAACAAGATGAGGTTTATATTGCAGACACATATAACAATCGTATTCAAGTGTTTGATAAAAAAGGGGAGTTTAAGCGAGTAATCGGAACAGGAATTGCAGGTTTAGGCCCATATCAATTCTACCATCCAAGAGGAATAAATTTTGACTCAACATCTGGATCGCTATATGTAGCAGATACATATAACAATCGGATAATGAAATTTACAAATAAAGATCAATTTTTATATACAGTAGGTAACTTTTTTCAGTTTGTTTATCCTAATCAAGTTCTTCCCGATGGTAAAGGGAATATCTATATAACGGATACGGGAAATAATCGTGTACTTTTATATAATGAGGTAGGCCTAACAGCGGTAATGAAGAAAACCATAGGTAATGAAAGGAATGGAAATACACAATATGCAGGACCTTATGATGTCGAAAGAGACACAAATGGAAATGTTTTTGTATCTGATTCCTTTAATCATCGAATTTTGAAATATGATATATCTGGGAAGGTTGTTGGGAAGTGGGGAAGTTTATTTGGTGCTGGTGGACCACTAGGATACGGAAGTCTTCCGGGACAGTTTTATGTTCCAAGACAAATTGCAACGGATCGTTACAATAACGTGTATGTATCTGATTCTGTAAATCATCGTATCCAAAAATTCACCAATTCAGGAATAGCGCTTGCTTCATATGGTTCATTTGGAGTATTACCAGGTTTTTTTCAATTTCCATCTGGAATAGCTATTGATAGTAAAGGAAACATATTTATAGCTGATTCAGAAAATCATCGTATTCAAAAATTTAATCCATTCTTTGTATATATGAAAGAATGGGGGAGAAAAGGAAGTGGAGAGGGAGAGTTTTTTCAACCTATGCAATTAGCAATTGATTCAAAAGATAATGTTTATGTTGTGGATCGTATTAATAATAGGGTTCAAAAATTTGATAATGAGGGTAATTTTCTTACAAAATGGGGTACAAATCATGGAGCTGGAAACTTAGATCCACTAGAAAATTGGAGAGAGGGTCCAGGAGATCTTTTTTTGCCAATAGGAATTGAAATCGATATAAATAATACGGTGTATGTCACAGATACTTCTAATAATCGCGTGAATATTTATAATGAAAATGGGGATTTTTTAGAGTCTTTTGGAAGTTTTAGTGGTATAACAGGGCAGTTTTTCTCACCACAAGGAATAGATGTGGATAGCCAAGGAAATATCATTATTACAGATGGTTTACTCCAAAGAATTCAATTTTTTAAGAAAGCTAATTAGTATTAGAGGCTCAAAATGCTTGTTAGAAAGGATAGAAGTTTAATAGTTTCGGAATGCGGTATAGGTAGGAATAAAATATTTGTATCAAATTGTAAAGGTGTTTCATGGAAATCGGAGAAGATACATGTATACTAACAATCTCGTTTATATTATTCAAAGAAAAAGTCATAATTACGGATGGGTAACTTTGGCGTGTTTGATTCTATCAGAAAGAAAAGTGTGGGGAGGATCACAATGTCGATGAAAAAACGTAAATGGCTAAGAATGATGGCTACTGGTTGTGTTTTAGGTTCGTTATTAATAACGGCAGCTTGTTCAGGAAAGAAAACAAGTACAGAGGATGAAAAGACGATTAAGGTAGGGGTTCTTGCATCATTAACAGGTCCATTAGAATCGTATGGAAAACAAACAATGAACGGATTTGAATTAGGGTTAGACTATGCAACGGGTGGAACTGGGAAAGTGGAAGGGAAGAAGATTAAGTTTGTTGTAGAAGATACGGAAACGAAAGCTGATGTAGCAGTGAAGAAAGCTACGAAGTTATTAGAAGAAGAGAAAGTTGATTTTTTAGTTGGATCGTCTAGTTCAAGTGATACATTAGCGGTTTTACCACTAGCTGAAGAATATGAAAAAATAATGGTTGTAGAACCAGCAGTAGCTGATAGTATTACCGGGAAGAACTGGAATAAATATATTTTTAGAACAGGTAGAAATTCATCTCAAGATGCAGTCGCTGGTGCTGCAGCAATTGCTAAAAAAGATGTGAAAATAGCAACGTTAGCACAAGATAATGCTTACGGTCGTGAAGGAATTGCGGCATTTAAAGCTGGAGCGAAGAAGTTAGGTGCAAATATTGTAAACGAGCAATATGCTGATACAAATTCGACTGACTTTACTGCAAATATTCAAAATATCATTAGCTCAAAACCAGATTATTTATTTATCGTTTGGGCAGGGGCAAATTCACCTTGGAAACAGTTGAAAGATATGAATGTAGAAGCGCAAGGTATTAAAATTTCTACCGGTGCACCAGATATACCGGCATTAAAAACGATGGATGCGTTAGTAGGAATGCAAGGTTTTTCTGTTTATTATCATACCCTCCCGAAAAATAAGGTGAATGATTGGTTAGTGGAAGAGCATAAAAAACGATTTAATGGTGCGGTGCCAGATTTATTTACAGCAGGTGGAATGTCAGCGGCAATTTCAATTGTAGAAGCTTTAAAGAAAACAAAAGGTGATACAGATGTAGATACATTGATTAAGAAAATGGAAGGAATGGAATTTGAGACACCGAAAGGAAAGATGAAGTTTAGGGAGAAGGATCACCAAGCGATGCAGACACTGTATTCTATCACATTGAAAAAGCAAGATGGTGTTGACTATCCGGTGCCAGTATTAGAGCGAGAATTAACGATGAAAGAGACAGAACCACCAGTTCAAAATAAATAGACTGAATTTTCTGTCGTTTACGTATAAAGAGGGCGTGCACCCTCTTTATACGTATTTCTTTCATACTTAAAGCTTTAAAAGGAGGGATTTCGTGACACATTTGCTAGAAACGAAAAATCTTTGCGTATCTTTTGGCGAGCATCATGTTATTAAAGATGTGAATGTAACAGTACAAAAAGGAAAGCTCATTTCCATTATTGGACCTAATGGTGCAGGAAAGACAACGTTATTTAATTTACTAAGTGGACAAATTTCTCCAACAAAGGGGGAAGTATATTTTAAAGGACGAGAGATTACAAAATTATCAATTTCGGATCGAACTCGATTAGGAATTGGTCGTTCTTTTCAACTTACAAATATATTCCCAGAGTTAACGGTACTTGAAAATGTTCGTTTAAGTGTTCAATCATTTGTTCAAGATTACTATAGTTTTTTTCCGAGTTCGGCAAAATTTAAGCAACAAGTGGGAGAGGCGAGACGTTTCTTAAAAACAGTCTTACTTCACGAGAAAGAACATGTATTAGCGAAAGATTTAGCACATGGGGAAAAACGAAAGTTAGAGCTTGCGATGTTACTAGCTTTAAAAACGGATGTATTACTACTTGATGAGCCGACGGCAGGTATATCAGTTGAGGAAGTACCGGCTATTTTACAAGTGATTGAAAATATTAAGAAACATCCAGAGAGTACAATTGTACTAATTGAACACAAAATGGATATGGTACTAGGTTTGTCAGACCATCTTATCGTTTTATTCCATGGAGAGCTATTGGCTGAAGGTTTGCCTGAAGAGATTATGAAAGATGAGCGTGTACAAAGTGCTTATTTAGGGGGATTATATAGTGGCACTATTACAAGTGAATAATATAGAGACGTATTTAGATCAGTTTCATATTTTACAAGGGGTATCTCTTGCTGTTGAGAAAGGAACGATTACTGTACTGTTTGGAAGAAATGGGGCAGGGAAGACGACGACATTACGTTCGGTTATGGGATTTCACCATATCGCACATGGTGAAATTTATTATGATAGTTCACAAGTAAATGGATTATCTACACATTTAATTTCAAGGAAAGGAATAGGGTATGTACCAGAAAATCAAGGTATTTTTCACGATTTGACAGTAGAAGAAACATTCGCTCTTGCTAGGGGTAAGGGAGAAGAAGCGGAAGAGAAAATTGAGTGGATGTTTGAACTATTTCCAGATTTAAAGCAGTTTTGGCACAAAAAAAGTGGACTCTTAAGCGGAGGACAAAAACAAATGCTAGCAATTTCAAGAGCATTTATTAATAGTGATGGTTTATTACTTATTGATGAGCCGAGTAAAGGCTTGTCCCCTATTATGATAGAAAAATTAATGATAGCTATTTTAAAAATGAAGGAGAAAACAACAGTTTTACTCGTTGAACAAAACTTTATGATGGCTAGTCAAATTGGTGATTACTTTTATATTATGGATAACGGAAAAATTGTTCATAACGGTTTTATGCATGAATTAAAAGAGGATAAGGAAATGTGTCACAAATATTTAGGAATCTCTTAACATGAATCTGAGGTGAGAAGGATGGATGTGTTAATCAATTTATTTGTAAATGGGATTTCAACAGGGATGCTCATTTTTTTATTAGCATCAGGACTTTCACTTATTTTCGGTTTAATGAGCGTTCTAAACTTCGCACATGGTGGTTTATTTGCCTGGGGAGCGTTTACAGGTGTTTGGTTATTTAATATGACAGGTAGTTATGTATTAGCGTTAATTGGCGCAATTGCTATGGGGATGTTTCTTGGATTCATTTTAGAAAGATTTCTGATTAGACCGGTATATGGAAATCATGTTCGCCAGCTTCTTGTGACGCTTGGAGGAATGCTTGTACTTAGTGAATGTATTAAAGTATTTTGGGGGCCAAATCCAATTGGTGCTAAATTACCGTTATGGTTACAAGGTAGTTATACATTTGAAGGCGTTATATTAATTAAATATCGTCTATTCGTTATTTTAATTGGGATCATCATTTACATTGCCTTACTATTATTGCTCAAAAAAACAAAGATAGGTCTAATGATACGCGCTGGTGTAATAGATAAAGAGATGGTTCAAGCGCTCGGTATTAACGTAAATGCAATATTTTCTTTCGTCTTTTTATTAGGAGCAGGAATGGCAGCGTTAGGAGGATTCTTATTAGCACCGTATTCAGGCGTTATTTTCGCCGAGATGGGTATGCAGTATGCGATTTTAGCTTTCATAGTAGTAATCATTGGAGGATTAGGAAGCGTACAAGGTTCAGCAATCGCATCTTTAATTGTCGGATTAGCGGGTGCTTTTACAGCGTATTTTATACCGGATTTATCACTTGCAATCAATATGTTAATGTTACTATTTTTCTTAATAGTGAAGCCAAATGGACTTGTTAGTGAAAAGGGGTGAAATGGTGAACAGCACATCAAATCGAATTAAAGTATACTTCGGAGTATGTATGCTCATTTGTTTAAGTGTATTTCCATTCGTAAATGATTCACGGAGCTTGTTAATTTTGTTCACTCAAATCTTCATCTTTGCTATTTTTGCAATGAGTTTTGATGTATTGCTTGGATATACCGGAATTGTATCGTTCGGTCACTGTATGTTCTTTGGAATAGGAGCATATGGCGTAGCGCTTTTATTTGATCGGCAAGGAGTATCTATAACGAACTTTTTAATAGGGATAGTAGCTGCAATTATCATTTCAGTAATTGTTAGTTATATAATCGGTTTGCTTTCTTTACGACTGAAAAGTCATTTTTATGCAATGTTAACACTTGCTATTTCACAGTTGTTTTTCGTACTTGCTGAAAAGTGGCGCGGTCTCACTCACGGAGGGGATGGTTTTACATTTGGTGTACCAGACTTATTCCGTGATCGTCTTACCTTTTATTATGTAACACTTATATGTTTAATTGTCATTTTTATTCTGTTACGTCTTTTCACAAAATCTTCTATTGGAAAAGTATTAAAAGCAATTTCACAAAATGAGCAACGTGTGGAAGCACTAGGATATAAAGTTCTTCATTATAAAATTATTGCTAGTATTGTTGCAGGAGTAGTTGCTACAATTAGCGGTGGTTTATTTGTTATCACACTACGCTTTGTTAATACGACTGTATTTTCAATTGAAATGACATTAAATGCATTATTGATGACGATGATTGGCGGAGTTGGAACGTTAATTGGAGCGATTGCTGGAGCTGGAATTATTGAATCACTGAAATATTATTTATCAGAACTAGCCACAGCGTATCCGATTTTTGAAAGATGGACAATTATTCTTGGTTTATTGTACATTATCGTCTTGTTAGTTTTTCCGAAAGGATTAGTTGGCACGATTAAGAGACTGAAGAATGTGAAACAGAGTAAGAAGGAGAAAAGTGCAGAAGTAGAGCAAAATGTGTGAAAAATCAATTGTATAGAATATAAAAATCCCTCTTTTAGATTCGTAAAGGAGGGATTTTTATTGGTGTATGTAATTAGTTTATAGCTATTATATTAATCAAATAGTTCATCAGGGATTTGTTTTAAAGAGTTTTGATTTGTAAAAAAATGAACGGTTAATTTCTCAATTGGAACATTTTCAATTGGTACCAATTTATCATTTCTAATCGGTAAAAAGGCTATTCCGTTGCCATCGTTTATAAAATCTTCAATGAGTGAATAAGAATCTAATTGTTGAAGTTGATGCTGAGATAGATTATTTTCTTTTAGAAATTGTATCGTCCTATTTCTAAAAGGGCACTTTTTGTCATTGCTAACGAAGAAGAGTTCCTTTGAAAAGTCAATGGTACACTTTTCTTTCGCTTTTAATAAGCCTACAGAAATTGAAGTGAAAAATACTTTTTTAAACGCTGTGTCCGGGTAATCCTCATAAGTAATGACCATATCAACTTTTTGTTGCTGCAGTAATTTTTGCAAATGACTACTATTTTCTACATATATTTGATAATTCCTGAAATTTTCTTTAATGCGCTTACTTACATAATTAGTCAAAATAGATTGTGACGTCGCAATTATATAAGAAGAACCATTCGTTTTAATTTTATCTTTTGCTTCTTCTACTAGAGTTAATATTAGATTCGTGTAGTCTAATAAAATGTCACCAGAAGGTAACAAGGAAACGCCTTTGTTATCTCTATGTAGTAAAGGAGTTTCTAATTCTTGTTCTAATTTTTTGATTCGCTCAGTTACGTTTGGCTGAACATATCCTAACTCTTTAGCAGCTTTACTAATAGAACCTTCGCTAGCTACAGTTTTGAATATAATAAGATCATTTATTTCCATTTATCACAGCCCCTTATACGATATCATTATAAATGATACCAAGCATAATTTATACCTATTTTACGTTAGTCAATCATTGCCTTATCATTGTGTATATAAGATGGAAAGTGAGTGATAAACATGATTGGAATGCAATATAAGGTCATTTTGCCAAAAGATTATGATATGGAGATTATTAAGAAAAGGGTAAAGGATAATGGGTATAAAATGGATGGTTTTCAAGAATTGAATTTTAAAGCATATTTAATGACTGAGGCAGGTAAGCATGGGAATTTCTATAACTGTTATGCACCTTTATATATTTGGAATGGCCATGAAGGAATGAACAAATTTATCTTTGAAGGGTATTACGATAATATTTTACAATCTTTTGGATGGCAACAAATAAATATAGGTGTTCCATTAGTTGTTAATGTAAAGGATGATTTTAAGAAATGTAAGTATGTTGTTGAATATGTAGGGAGTATTTCTCAAAGTAATTCATTGAGGGGGACTCAATTTAGCATTTTTAATAAGAATGTCCAGAATACAGAAAATTGTAAAGGGAATGTAATAGTGTATAACCCAGATAAGTGGGGATATAGTCAGTTTGAATTTTATGAAGTAAAGCCTGAAATTGAAGAGATGGAGGATATTACAATATATGAGGTTTTACACATTTCACAGTAGATGAGGAATTGAAATATAAATAAATTATTTATAAAAAGTCCATTTTGAGTCAAGTAATAATGTTCAAAATGGACTTTTCTTAATTATCTTATGTATATTCAAAACAAATTACTGCTTTTCTTAATTCTTTATTAAAGAATAAGTAAATACGATCGGCACCATAAGCTTGAAAATAATATCCTGTAACAAATCCAACATATGTAAATGGATGTCCATATTTATCTTTTGGTACATATAGAAGATTCGTAAAGTCAAAAATTTCGTCTTCGTTATCGCAGTCTTCTAATAATTCTTCACCTTCTTCTGTCATAAAACGAACATCATCTAGGATACCATTTACCACGGGATAATTTAATCCCCAGCCATTTGTTTGTTTTTCAGCAAACTCTTGTTCTAATACTTCTACAGATGTTATTTCTTTTCCAAAGCTAGAATAAGGATAAATTTTTTGATTACGTTGAAAATACTCTTTACGGATTTGATAATTTCTTTCATTACTCTCGTAGGCTTGTTCTATTATGTCAGAATTATTTTGTTCGATTTCGAAATAATTCCAATCCGCTTCAAATTTATATTTTCCATTAATGACATCGAATCCTAATGTATCTGCTTTCGTAAAATTTGTGTGAAATGGTTTGGTGAAATCACCCACGCAACCATCATGGATTTCTTTTGCTGACACAATATGTAACCATTCGTCCAATTCCGGTTCAATACATTGTAAGTTTATAGAACAAATGGGTAAAAAGTGCTTTTTATGTTGTTCCAAATCATCATAAAATATGTCTTCATATTCAGGAAATGGTTTTATAAATTGTTTAGAAATATGCATGTTCTGCCCACCTTTATACTAGTGCTTTGTTTAATTTTATCATTTTATTTGAATTTTTTCTTATTTAAAACTTTATGATACTCATAGTTATGGGAAGAAAGAGTTCGTAAGTAAGGTAGATATCTTATTGTTAAGATTTTATCATATGTCGAACAGTTGAGAGATGAAGCAAAGTAAGACTTCATACTTATATATAGCCTTACTACATTCGACACATAGCGACAATATACTGTTCATTTATCTGTTAGTATAATATATAGTTTTTGGGGATTTTTATCATTTTCACATTGGGGGAAGGGAATTTATGTTTAAAAAAATCGCGACAGTCACTTTAGGAGGGACTTTAGCTTTCAGTTTATCGGCATGTGATGAGAAGAAAGAAGTAGCTAAAACTGTATCAAATAATACTAAGGAAGAGCAAAGTAGTGCCAAAAAAGAAAATACGAAGAATGAAGATACAAGAGAATATAGTGTCGAAAAAACTACTCAAATTAGAAATCAAAAATTAACAGTCCATAAAGTACAAATAGCACAAGTGGCAGAATATGATAAGCTGGAAAAAGGTAATGAGTTTGTTATTGTTCATGTTACAGTAGAGAATATTGGTAATCAAAAAGTTAGAATTAACCCATTAGATTTTTACCTTGAAAGAGGCGACGGAAGTATTGTGGACCATACATTTTCAACTAGTAATAAAAATATTTTTAAAATTAAAGATGTAGATCCAAACGGTAAGTTAACAGGAGCCATAACATTTGAAGCGAAAAAAGGTGATTCTAATCTTGAATTAATTTATAGACCTGATGTTATGTCTAAAGAGGAAGTAAAAGTAGAACTTAAATGATTTATCCCGTAAAAGCCCGATTGGTGTAAACAAGGGCCTTTTATGCAAACTTATACAGGTTTTACATGAAGCCAGTATGCTTACGGTACGATAAAAGAAAATAATAGATTAGATGGTGTGAATTTCAAACATACTGTTTTAAAAACAAAAAATAAATGCATGATAAGGATTGGCGTTTGAGCTTAATCCTTTTTTTATGGAGATGTAGAGAATGGTAAGTAGACCTAATACTACACGAGTGATGCCTTTAGTTAAGTACAAGTAAGTTGAGTTATATAAAAAATGAAATTATTTCTTGCATCACTATCACTTGAGTGGTAAAGTGATAGTAAGATTCACGATAGGAAGTGATCAAACATGCGTGATAATACGATAGGATCATTAATATGGTTACGTTTAATACGATTTACGAACCAAAGTAATCAGATGTCAAATGAGTTTTTAAAACGTTTTGATTTAACGACAGCTCAATTTGATGTGCTTTTGCAAATACGTACGTATCAACCACTAACACAAATGGAGTTAGCTGAGAAGGTTACTGTTACACAAGGTGGCATTTCTCGAATGTTAACTCGTCTTGAAAAAGAAGGATATATTGTGCGAAAACAAGACTGGAAAACGAAAACAATTAGTCTTACAGAGCAAGGGGAAGCAGCTTTAGAGAGAGCGTTGCCAGAGCAGCTTGCATTTCAATCTTCGTTTTTTGATGATGTATTAAATGAAGAAGAGCAGAAAATATTATACGAGTTAATGACGAAAGTTCATAAGCATAGCGAAAAAAAAGAATTACCACATGAGTAATTTTTTTTACACCATCAATTGACTAATCAAGTGATGGGTGATTGAAGAAAATGAATACGACAGAATTAAAGGAGAGAACAACTATGGAAAAATACCGTATGGATACAAGTAAAGGAATAGAGTTTGGATTATATTCAATTGGGGATCATGTTTTAAATCCGCATAACGGAGAGAAAATTAGTGCAGAACAAAGAATTCATGAATTAATTGAAACAGCTAAGTTAGCGGATGAAGCTGGACTTGATGTATTTGCTGTCGGTGAAAGTCATCAAACGCATTTTACAACGCAAGCTCATACAGTTATTTTAGGAGCTATTGCACAAGCTACGAAAAATATAAAAATTGCAAGTTCAGCAACGATAGTAAGTACATCTGATCCGGTACGAGTATATGAGGATTTTGCTACAATTGACTTAATTTCTAATGGACGTGCAGAAATCGTAGCTGGTCGTGGATCTCGTATTGGGGGATATAGTTTACTTGGTTATGATGTGAATGATTATGAAGAGTTATTTGAAGAGAAAATGGATCTTTTATTAAAAATTAATAAAGAGGAACATGTAACATGGAACGGACAGTTCAGAGCGCCGCTTGCACATGCATCGGTTATTCCGAGAGCTAAAAATAATAACTTACCAATTTGGCGTGCAGTTGGTGGCCCACCAGCTAGTGCGATTAAAGCGGGACGTGCGGGTGTACCAATGATGATAACAACACTAGGTGGCCCAGCTATTAACTTTAAAGGATCGGTAGATGCCTACCGAGAGGCTGCGGCGCAAAGTGGATTTAATCCAGCAAGTTTGCCAGTTGCAACAACGAGTTTATTTTATACAGCAAAAAATTCACAAGATGCATTTAGTGAATACTATCCTCATATTAATGCTGGTATGCTTACACTGCGCGGTGGTGGGTATCCGAAGCAACAATTCACAAATGCAGTAGATTACCGTGACGCATTAATGGTTGGTAGCCCGCAACAAATTATTGAAAAAATGCTTTACCAATATGAATTATTTGGGCAACAACGTTTTATGGCACAAATTGATTTTGGTGGCGTACCACTTAATAAAATTGAGAAAAACATTGAATTAATTGCTACTGAAATTTTACCGGCTATTAGAAAACATACAGCAAAATAATTTGAAAAATACCGAGAGTCTAATCGATTCTCGGTATTTTTTTATGTATTAATTTAGTTTGAAAAAATGGCAAAAAAATGAATTTTTAGACTAGAAAGAGGGAGGGGATTTTCTATTTTTGAATAACATTATTTCGTGTTTGAATTTTAGAAATATATTTTTCTCTTGACAAAAACTAACTGATTTCTCCGTTAATTTAGAGGACATTTTTTCGCGCGAAAGTCAAGTGTATGAAGAGAAAAATGATTGTTTTATTGATATGGAAGTAAGTCTTATATTAAAAAAATACATTTTATTAATGAGAAAAATCTAATTCAAAAAAATGACAAAAGACATATTTCAGACAAAATGATGTCAATAATACGTCAAAAATCAGCTGAATTTACTATGCAGGTATATTATACAATTCGATTAACGGATAAAACACTACTGAAATAGTGAAAAGGTAAATTTTATGAGAAAGTTCTTTTGTAATTATCTTGAAAACTGAAAATTTATATTTTCTAAAAGTACATAAACAAATTTATCTTTCTATATTTCTAAGATTTGAGTTGTTTTATTCATACAACTCAATTGAAATTACGATATAAAAAATTATGAAGGAAGTGATTGTAGTATGGAAACGCTCGAATTGGCACGAATACAATTCGCCTCAACAACGATTTTCCATTACTTTTTTGTTCCGCTGTCTATTGGTTTAGCTTTTATCATTGCGTTAATGCAAACGTTATACGTGGTAAAGGGACAAGAAATTTATAAGAAGATGACGAAGTTTTGGACACAAATATTCCTAGTTAACTTTGCGGTAGGTGTAGTAACTGGTATTTTACAAGAATTCCAGTTTGGCATGAACTGGTCAACATATTCACGTTTCGTGGGTGATGTGTTTGGTCCATCACTTGCAATTGAAGGCTTATTAGCATTTTTCATAGAGTCTACATTCCTAGGTTTATGGGTATTCGGTGAGGACAAATTACCGAAGCGAATTCACTTGTTATGTATTTGGCTCCTTTCAATTGGAACAATGTTATCAGCATTTTGGATTTTAACTGCAAGTGCATTTATGCAATCGCCAGTAGGATATGAAATGGCAGCAGATGGACGTGCACAAATGAATGATTTCTTAGCGATTATTCAAAACCCACAATTATGGGTACAATTCCCGCATACAATTACAGCAGCAATTGCAACTGGTGCATTCTTTATTGCAGGTGTGAGTGCATGGAAAATAACGAAAGCTCAAGAAACTGAAGTGTTTAAAAAATCGTTCCGCATTTCTATCATTGTTGGAACACTTACAACTGCGCTAGTATTATTCTTCGGTCATGCGCAAGCACAACAATTAATTAAGACACACCCAATGAAAATGGCAGCAGCTGAAGCGTTATGGAATACGAGTGAGGATCCAGCTCCATTTACAGTATTTGCGAAAATTGATGCAGAGAAGCAAGAAAACTCGTTTGAAATTCAAATCCCTTATATGCTAAGTCTTTTATCATTTGATAAATTTAGCGGTCAAGTAGAAGGGATGAATCAAATTCAAAAGCAATATGAAGAAAAATATGGGCCTGGAGATTATATTCCGCCAGTACACACTATGTTCTGGAGTTTTAGAGCGATGGTAATGAGTGGAACATTTATGCTTCTTCTAGGAGCGTACGGATGGTTCTTATCAAGAAAAGATCGATTAGCTGAAAAAAATTGGTATTTAAAATTAATGGTGTATGCAATTGCACTACCGTTTATCGGTAATACAGTAGGATGGATTATGACTGAAATGGGACGTCAGCCTTGGGTAGTTTTCGGTGTTATGAAAACGGAAGATGCTGTATCTCCAAATGTTACGTTCGGAGAAGTATTATTCTCTTTAGTTTCATTCACATCACTATATTTAATTATAGGAGGAATTACTGTTTACTTATTCGTTCGTGTCATTAAAGGACATGAGAATAAGAAAACGAAACAGGATTCTCAAAGCCATGATCCATTTGATAAGGAGGAAGAGTATGTTATCTCTTAATGAGTTGTGGTTTATCATTATTGCAATTTTATTCGTAGGCTTCTTTGTACTTGAAGGATTCGATTTCGGTGTAGGTATAGTTTCAAGGTTTTTAGGGGAAAACGATTTAGAGAAAAGAATATATTTAAATACAATTGGTCCATTTTGGCACGCGAATGAAGTATGGCTTGTTTGTGCTGGTGGGGCTATGTTCGCAGCATTCCCGCACTGGTATGCAACTTTATTTAGCGGGTTTTACATTCCGTTTGTATTTATGCTTCTTGCTTTAATTATAAGAGGGGTTTCCTTTAAATTCCGTGCGAAAATAGACAATCATAAATGGAAAGGTTTTTGGGATTGGGGTATGTTTTTAGGAAGTTTACTACCGCCTGTTCTTTGGGGCGTTGCCATTGCTAACTTTATGGTAGGTATTCCAATTGATGAAACGAAAAATGCTGTAGGTGGATTCTTACCATTACTTCATCCATTTGCATTACTTGGAGGAGTTATGTTCCTTCTGCTATGTATTGTTCACGGATTGCAATTCCTTACTATACGTACAACTGGTAAGTTAAGAGAACGTGCACGTATTGCTGCGTTGAAAATTGCACCGCTTGCAATTATAGCACTTCTTATTTTTGCCGGTGTAGGGTTATGGAAAACAGATATTTTCACTGGTCATGGTACAGAGTGGATTATGGTTCCGATTGGAGCTTTTGTAGCATTATGTGCGTCAACATTATTAAATAAAAGAAGAAGAGATGGTTGGGCTTTCGTTATGACGAGTTTAACAATCATTTTACTAAGTGCGAGTGTGTTTGCCGGCATGTTCCCACGTGTCTTAATTAGCTCGTTAGGGTCAATATACGATTTAACAATTTATAATGCAGCATCAGGAGATTATGCACTAAAACTGATGACGTATTTTTCAATTGCTATATTGCCATTTGTTTTGGGAAGTCAAATATGGAGTTTCTATGTGTTTAGACAACCTGTTAAGTCAGATAAAGATTTGGAGTACTAATGAAAAGAAAAAGAGGACTTCCGTCGTATCCTGGTAGCCGAGTTTTATATGTAGTGTTAACAATCATTAGCATTTTAGAAGCTGTAAGTATTATTGCGCAAACAGTGTTTTTAGCACGGGCTATTACGTTTTTATTTCAAGGAGAAACTGTGCAATCTGTGTTAAATGAAACGGTTTATTTTGGAATCACGTTTGCAGTACGTCATATGCTAGTGCGAATATCGCAAATATTAGTGGAACGTTTCGCTGAAAAAACAGGATCGCTACTGAGAAAACAATTAATAGAGGCGTATTTCACATTAGGTCCACGTTATGTTCAAACTGCTGGAACTGGTCATCTGGTTACCTTATCGATAGAAGGTATTGAGAAGTTTAAAACATATATAGAATTAACAATTCCTAAAATGATTAGAAGTAGTATCGTACCGGGACTAATTGTACTATATGTTTTTACGCTAGATATTGAGTCTGGAATCATTTTAGTTGTAACGATTCCTATCGTGATTATATTTATGATCCTACTAGGATTAGCAGCGCAAAAGATGGCGGATAGTCAGTATGAGTCGTATCGTGTACTTTCTAATCATTTTGTAGATACGTTAAAAGGATTAGAAACATTAAAGTATTTAGGTAAAAGTAAACAGCACGAAGGAAAGATTGAAAAAGTAAGTAAAAGATATAGAAAAGCAACGATGCGTACTTTGCGAGTTGCTTTTCTTTCTTCTTTTGCATTAGATTTCTTTACGAGTTTATCAATCGCATTTGTGGCGGTCGGATTAGGGATACGTTTAATAGATGGGACAATTGTACTATTGCCAGCCCTTACGATTTTAATTTTATCTCCGGAATATTTTCTGCCGATTAAACAAGTTGGAGCGAATTATCATGCTACATTAGATGGACAACTTGCAATGGAGCAAATAGAAGAGATTTTACAGCAACAAAA
This sequence comes from Bacillus sp. N5-665, assembly GCF_022637375.2. NCBI lineage: Bacteria > Bacillati > Bacillota > Bacilli > Caryophanales > Bacillaceae > Bacillus > Bacillus sp. N5-665. The sequence goes on along the minus strand of NZ_CP093325.1, from coordinate 3,673,335 downwards.
AGAAATAGGAAAGAAAGAATCAAATGTAGGTCTAATATGGAATTCCGCTAGTAACTTGAAATTACAAGATGTAAAAGTAAAGAATGATGAATCTGAGAAAGCTATATTAGAGGGAATTGATTTTACTTGGGAAGGCATTGGCGCTATAGGTGTAATTGGTGAAAGTGGGGCAGGGAAATCGACGTTAATTGATGTATTAGCAGGATTTTTAACTCCTTCGGGTGGAAAGCTGATAGTAAATGGTGTGGAAATTGACGGGGATACCCGCGAAGATTGGCAAAAGAATATTGCTTATATTCCGCAGCAACCTTATATTTTCCCGCTTTCATTAAAAGATAACATTTGTTTCTATGAAACAAATACAACTGATGCAGAAGTGGAAAGAGTTATTAATGAAGTTGGTCTTCGTTCACTCGTTACATCGCTTCCGAATGGGATGTATGAAAGAATTGGAGAAGGTGGACGTATGCTTAGTGGCGGGCAAGAACAACGTGTCGCTATGGCGCGTGCACTTTTAAGCAAAAAGCCAATCATTCTATTAGACGAGCCTACAGCACATCTTGATATTGAAACTGAATTTGAAATAAAGCAAGCGATGTTACGTCTGTTTGAAGGTAAGCTAGTATTTCTTGCAACACATCGTCTTCACTGGATGAAACAGATGGATCATATTCTTATTTTAAATAAAGGGGAAATGATAGAAAGCGGAACGTATGAAGAACTTTTAAAGAATGAGGCATTACATTTTCACAGGAAAGAGAGGGGATAGAGATGAGTAACTGGATTAAACCTTATATACAGCAAAATAAAGGTAGAATGACTTTAACTATTTTCCTTGGTCTTCTTGGAGTTAGTTCAGGTGCAATGTTACTTTTCATTTCAGGTTATTTAATCTCTAAATCTGCTCTTAGACCAGAAAATGTAATGGCTGTATATGTTCCTATCGTTGCAACACGTGCGTTTAGTATAGGACAAGCGGTATTTCATTATTTAGAGCGTTTAGTTGGACACGATGTCGTACTACGCATATTAGAAAAGATGAGAACGAAACTATACAGAATAGTAGAACCGCAGGCGTTATTTTTTCGCTCACGATTTCAAACGGGCGATATGTTAGGTATATTATCCGAAGATATAGAGCATTTGCAAAACCTATATTTACGTACAATATTTCCTAGTCTATTAGCATTAGTTGTATATAGCATATTCGTACTTGTTATCGGTGCATTTGACGTAGTATTTGCACTTATTGCAGCATGTATGTTGGCTATTATCGTTTTTCTTCTTCCGTTTGTATCATTACTTTTAATGAAGCAGCATCATGTTACTTTAAAGCAAGGAAGAAGCCGTTTGTATCAACAACTAACAGACGCTGTTTTTGGGTTATCTGATTGGCAAGCAAGTGGTAGAAAAGATGAATTCATTGATAAGTATGTAGAGCAAAATGCTCAGTTGTTAAAAACGGAAAAAAGAATGAAGCGCTGGAATCATATTCGGGACAGTATCATTCAATTAGTAGTGGGGATTGTAGTTATTTCAATGATCATATGGACTGGAAATGAGGCGGCAAGTGAACAGATTGCACCTACCGTTATTGCGGCTTTCGTCTTAATGACGTTATCAGTCACAAACGCGCTTATTCCTCTTTCAGATGCCATCGATCGAATTCCATCATATGTAGAATCTGCTCATCGTCTAAATAAAGTAGAAGCTAATGATGTTTTACAGGATGAAAAGGAATTACATGAGGATAAAGATTATGTTGCATCAAAACATATAGACATTGAATTAAATAATGTATCGTATCGTTACCCAGATAGTAATGAATTTGTATTGAAAGAAGTATCACTGCAAATAAAGGCAGGAAAGAAAATCGCCATTTTAGGAAGAAGTGGAACAGGAAAATCTACTTTGTTAAAATTGTTAGCAGGTGCGCTAAGCCCGTTACATGGTGAAGTTTTATTGAATAGTGAACATGCTCATACGAATCTTTTATCAAAATATATTTCTGTATTGAATCAAAAGCCGCATTTATTCGATACGCCAATTGGAAATAATGTGCGAATCGGTAAACCAGAGGCTACGGATGAAGAGATATGGATAGCTTTAGAGAAAGCACAATTAGCTTCGCATATAGCTTCTCTTCCAGATGGATTGCAAACAAAAATGCATGAAATGGGGAAAAGGTTTTCTGGTGGAGAAAGACAACGGGTTGCTTTTGCTAGAACGCTAATGCAAGAGGCTCCAATTATTGTACTTGATGAACCTACGATTGGCTTAGATCCAAAGACAGAATTATCTTTAATAGAAACAATGTTTTCTGCAACAGAAGAAAAGACTGTTATTTGGATTACACACCACCTTGTAGGAATTGAACATGTAGATGAAGTTATATTCCTTGATCGTGGCCAAATTGTGATGCAAGGCAGTCATGAACAACTTCTGAAAGAAAACGAGAAGTATCGTAAGCTGTATGAGTTAGATAAAGGAATATAGTTTGAATAAGTAATAATTGTAAAATAGCTAAGCCTAATGGTGCAGCTATTTTTTTGTTAAGAAATATATATTCTTTTTAAGGTATAGATTTATCTCGCTATTTGCAGGGCAAGATCCGGCTGATGTGAGGAAGTTAGGCGGGAGATTAACTGTACGTAAAAGTCCGATTGGTGAGGGGGATAATCAGAAGGGATGGAGAAGCCCCCCTGATTAAAGTTTCGTTTTATTTGTCTTACATTATTTTATGATAGAAATCAAATGTATAAAAAACAGTTAATCAAATGCTTAAATTATTGAATATGTATATTTTGGAGTGAAAAGTAGGATATTTTGTTATGGGCTTGCATAAAAGTATAAAGGTTTCATACGGTTTAAGTAATGTGATATTATGTCGCGTATATAAATAATATGCGAAAAGGTGGAGGGAAAAGATGGGGAATCGTTTTGAAAAAAGTGAAGAGGCGATAGATCGAATTCCGTTGGTAAGTGTATTAATTCCTACTTATAATCGTCCTGGCTACTTTGAAAAAGCATTGTGTAGTGTATTACAACAAACATATTCTAATATAGAAATTATTGTTGGAGATGATAGCACGAATGACGAAACGGAAAATGTGTTACAAAAATACTTATGTGATCATTCAAATATTATTTATATAAAAAACAGGTCAACTCTCGGACAATTTGAAAATGCGCTAATGTTATTTAATGAAGCGAACGGTGAGTATATAAATTTTTTAATGGATGATGATATATTTCATATGAATAAAATTGAAAAAATGATGAAGTATTTTTTCAATGATTTAGATAATGAAATCAAGCTTGTAACATCTCATCGTCAAGTAATTGATGATAAAGGGAAAGAACTACGACATATTTATTCAACTGTCCGTTTATTTGAAGAGGATACGATTATAGAGGGAACAGAACTAGGAAATAGGGTAATTGTGGATCAAAAAAATTATATTGGAGAACCGACAACAGTTTTATTTCGTAAAAATGATTTACAAGAACCGTATGGGATTTTTGATAAGAGAAGGTATCTATGTAATGTAGATATAGCCTCATGGTTATCTTTATTAAGTAAAGGAAAAGCAGTATACATAGCGGAGACACTTAGTTACTTCCGATTACATTCAGGTCAACAGTTGAATGAATCTAATAAACTTATGGATGGAGTAGAGGATTTTTCACATAGTATTATAGTTGGAGAAAAGTATGGTTTTTTATCTACTGAAAAAGAGTTATATAAAGCGATAACTAATTTCCTAGACTATGCAAAAAAATTAGTTCCATCATCAATATTATATACATTAGACTATTACCGAAAAATTAAGCGAAAGGAAATAAATATAGAAAAGAAAAAACAGTATCGGAATAACAACTCTCATTTACCGAAAGTCAGTATACTCATTCCTGCCTATAATAAACCCCATTACTTGGAATTAGCTCTCAAAAGTGCTTTGAATCAAACATATGAAAATATCGAAATAATAATTTCTGACGATAGTATAAACGGTGAAATTCAAGCGATGATCCAACCATATTTAAGTGAATATGAATGTATTACATATGTTAAAAATAAACCTCGATTAGAAGCAGAGAACTTTAATAAGTGTATAGAACTTGCAAATGGAGATTATATAAACTTTTTATTAGATGATGACTTATTTCATCCTGAAAAGATTAAAAGAATGATGAACTGTTTTTTTAGTCTAGAAAACATTTCGTTTGTGACGTCATATCGTGAATTAATTGATGAGAATGGAAAAGTATTATCACCATCAACATTGAATATGAAAATTGCCAAAGAAACTACACTTTTTGAAGGGAAAGAATTAGGGGATTATATGTTAAAAAACTTAAAAAATGTAGTTGGTGAGCCTACAACAGTTCTATTTAATCGAAAATTTTTGGGAGGGGATTTTGGGTGTTTTAAGGGGAAGGCTTACTCTGCTATTAATGACATTGCAACATGGCTAGATATGATGAAGAAAGGAAAAGTAGTTTATATAGAGGAACCCCTTAGTTATTTTAGACAACATAGTGGGGAAAATCAAAAACAAATGCAATTTACATTAAAGACAATTGAAGAATGGATTGAATTAATAATAGATGCATATAATAGTGGGTTTTTAAATTGTGAGCAAGATTATAAAGAGTGTTTAACTAATTGTTTGGAAAATACGGTTTTAATAATTAAGGATGTGGTAAAAAATAGTCAATTAAATCAAATTGATAATGAAAAGATAGAGAAGGAACTAAATAAGCTAGTTAATCGTATATTTGAGAAAGAAGTCTGCTATTGTCAATTTTGCAATCAACAATTTGAAAAATTTTCTCCTTGGCCAGAACATTACGCTTTTCCAAAATACAAATTCGAGATGTGGAATAAAGATACGGGGATTTGTCCGGTATGTGATTCGATGGACCGTGAAAGGTTATATCGTGTATATATTGAAATGGAAACGGATTTATTAAGTGAAAATGATACTATGCTTCATATTGCACCAGAAGCGAAGTTAAGAAGTTGGTTTGCTCAGTATAAAAATATTATATATGTGTGTGGAGATATTGAACCAAAGGATCCATTAATGCAGGAAATTGATGTTACTAGAATTCCATATGAAAATGATACATTTGATGTGATTTTATGTGGTCATGTATTACAGTACGTTCAAGATGATGAAAAAGCGATGAGAGAGTTATATAGAGTATTAAAAACAAATGGATGGGGAATTATTCAAGCTCCAATCGTAATGAATGTAGATATTATTATAGAGAATGAATTAATTTTAACGCCAAAATTGAGAAAATTAGCTTTTGGTCATGAAGAACATGTAAGAATTTATAATCAATCAGGATTTATACAACGATTAATGAATGTAGGATTTAAGGTGGAATTGTATAACATAGCTGAAAAACAAGGAATGAAAAGTGCGAGGAAATTTGGTTTATCTGAAACTGATGTACTCTATATTGTCCGGAAATGAAGAATTGAGGGGAATTGAAATAATTCGTATAATACGGATTATGGACAATTAAATCAAAGTTTTGAAGAAGCATTAAACTTAAAAAAAAGAATTAATGCTTCTTATTTTAATTATAGAGCGATGTGCAACTTATTTTTTTGTTTTAAATTTAGCTGACAAAGGCAATACTGAGCCATAGTGAATGTAAAGTTGGAGGGCGAGTGTATATGTTTGAAGAGGATGGAATTGTTTTAATTATGGAGCCTGCTGATGAAAGAAACTTGAGAAGATTTATTTTTTCAGTGCCAAAGTCAGTGTATGAAAAGAAGGGGCTTACATTAAGCTATGGAGCAGCTATAGGACAAGGGTATATGGATATAATTGAAGATATTATTAGCGTACATATAGAAATAGATGTTGTAACGATAATAGGGCATGTGAGAGGTTAAATAGCTATTTGAAAAAGATTTAGCTAGAAGTTATGATAAAGAAGATTACAGACAAGTATAATGACGAAGGGAGTCTAAAATGAAAATCAAATCAATTTTATTAGTATGTATGGTTTCAATTGGTTTAATGGGGTGTTCACTAGTAGAGCAAGGAAAGAACTCCATAGATTATGCTCAAAAAGCGACAGACTATGTAAATGAAATAAGTGCATTTGCAAATGATGCACCAGCATTAGCTGAAAAGGCTGTTAATGATAGTGAGGCTCGAAAAGAATTAGAAACGAAGCTTAGTGAAATTAAACAAGATATACCCGCTTTCAATGAATTAACACCACCTGATGTAGCAAAGGATCTTCATCAGCAAATCGTCGGATATAACGAAAAGTTAAATACATTAATTGATACGGCAATGACGAAGATAGAAGAAGGAAAAGTGGATGTAGAGCAATTTAAAAACTCTGAGCTTATGCAGACGATTGATCAAGTTCGTGAGTTGAAAGAGAAGGTTCAAAATTTAGGACAATAATAAAAAGCTCCGTTTTGTGATGAACGGAGCTTTTTTATGTTTTCTAATGGAAAGTTTATAATATTTTCTTCCTATAATATAGGCGTTTTTTATATCTTCCATTTTTCTAAAATATGTATTGTTTTATTGGTTACATCCATGTTCACTTGAACACCTATCGGCATAGTGATCATCGGGTGGGTATGACAACAATCAAAGTCAGCTAATAAAGGAATGCTTTGGTTTTGCAGTACTTCTAATAATATTTCGTACGGTTTGCGCTTTGTACCACAATCATCAAATTGCTCATGTTTTCCAAGAAGTATACCTGAAACTTTATCAAATACACCGTTAATTTTAAGTAATGAAAAGCTTCTTTCAATAGTAGCTGCATCTTTTGAACTATCCTCAATAAATAAAATATCGCCTTCTTGAATGCTTGGCATATAAGGGCTACCCAAAATTCCTTGCATTGTATTTAAGTTCCCACCAATAATACGTCCAGTAGCTTGTCCATTTGTTACGGAAATCCAATTATTTGGTCTAAGTTCTTTTTCTTTCGTTTTCACTTCCCAATTAATAAATTCATCTGACCAAAATAAAGGCTGTTTTATGTTGTAAGGAAGCGATTGATCATGTAGTAATGTTTCTACAAAATATTTGTATGTATAATCTACAAAAGGCTCAAATTCTCCAAAGGAGGGGACGAGTGCCGGACCGTAAAATGTAGGGATTCCTGTTTTGGCATAAATCCCTAGCAATAAAGCTGTTGCATCTGAATAGCCAATCATTATTTTAGGATTATTTTGAAAAGCATCATAATCAATATAAGGTAATAAGGAATTGGAATTCATACCGCCAATTGTTGATATAATACAAGATACATTAGGATTCCTTATTAAAGCATTCAGTTCCTCGGCACGCTCTTGTATACTGCCAGAGCGATAATAATCATATCGACCTGTTAGTGAACCTTCTAATATGTGAAATCCTTTCTGTTGTAAATAAGATTTCGCTCGTTCAAATCTTTTAGGAGAAGTGTAGGTTGCTGGTGAAGAGGGCGAATAAATGCCGATTGTGTCTCCGTATTTTAATGTTTTTGGAAGTAGCATTGTAAGAATCCTTTCTATTAAGTAGTTAAATTACGACAATATAACATTGAATATTCTTATATTTTGGTATTTTAATTGTAACATAAATGTATTAGATGAATAAATATGCTTTTTGCCTTGACGATATAAAGTAATTATTGTTATGGTTAAACGTGAGTGTATAAAAGGTTTGCTAAAGGAGTTTTGAAATGAAGCGGTTAAAATGGGGAAGGCTGACGATCCTAGTAGTCATTATTTTAGGGATATGTTGGTTCTTATTCCAAGGAACTCAAAAGAGTGCAACAAATATAGAGGGACAACCTTTACAAGTGGCAGAACTACCTCAAACAGGATTAGCTGAAAAAGTAGTGCCACCAAAGTACATACCACCGGAAATTGATGCAAAAGCAGCTATGATTATCGATGCGAGTAATGGAGATATTATTTATCAACATAATGAAAATGAAGCTTTTGCGCCAGCAAGTATGTCTAAGATGATGACAGCGTACCTTCTATTAGAAAATGTACATAATGGGAAAGTTCGCTGGGAAGATCCAGTGAAAATGAGTGCGAAAGCGGCACAAACAGAGGGTGCGAGAATCCCAGTCCAAGTGAATGACACATTAACTGTAAAAGATTTGTACCATGCATTAATGATTGAATCAGCAAATAATTCGGCTGTAGCTTTAGCTGAACATATGGCAAAAACAGAGAAAGATTTCGTTCAGCTTATGAATGAAAAAGCAAAGCAGTTAAAAATGTCCGATTATGCTAAATTCGCAAATGCGTCAGGACTACAAGAACCTGATGGAAGTGAGACGAAGATGACAGCTGCTGATGTAGCAAACTTGGCGTATCATCTAATAAAAGACTATCCAGAAATATTAGAAGTGACTCACTTACGTCAAAGTCAGTTAGCATTTAATAATATTAATGTTGCAAGTACAAATGATATGTTAAACAAAAATAATAAAGCTTTATATATAGAAGGAATAGACGGATTAAAAACAGGATTTACAGATAGCGCGGGGTATTGTTTTACGGGTACAGCAAAACAAGGTGATACTCGTATTATTACTGTTGTAATGGGAACGAAAGGTAAAACGAAGCGTTTTACAGAGACGAACAAGCTAATGTCTTATGCATTTGGCTTAGTTAATTAAGTGAAATACTGAGTTGGATCATCATATAAGAAAGGCAATTTGTTGTTACTTATTATCGGTAACAATAAATTGCCTTTTTATTGTTAGCATTAGGAAGTAAAAAGGTGAAAAATGTGAGTGTTATTATTTGAGTTTATTATTGTTTGTTGATAGTCTAAAGTTAGAAGCTTATTAATGATAAGTTTTAAGAGGCGGAATATGATGTATACATATGAAAAAGCCTCAAATGAAAATTGGAGGGAATTATGATGGCAAAAGATTTTTACACAGCAATTGAAGACAGAAGATCTATTTACGCGATTAGTAAAGAGCAAGTAGTTTCTGATGAAAAAATTCAAGAAGTGATTTATCATGCTGTAAAACATACACCTTCAGCTTTTAACTCTCAGAGCGCCCGCGTTGTCGTCTTGCTAGGAGAACAACATGATAAGTTATGGGATATTACGAAAGAAACGTTACGAAAAATTGTACCTGAAAATAACTTTGCATCTACTGAAGAAAAAATGAATGCATTTAAAAGTGGTTATGGAACGGTTTTATACTTTGAAGACAGTCAAGTAGTGGAAGAACTGCAAGAAAACTTTGCATTATACAAAGAGAATTTCCCAACGTGGTCACAGCAATCCTCAGGAATGTTACAATTTGCAATTTGGACAGCTTTAGAAATTGAAGGATTTGGTGCTACATTGCAGCATTACAATCCATTAATTGATGAAGAAGTGAGAAAAGAATGGGAAGTTCCAGAAAATTGGAAACTTACTGCACAAATGCCGTTTGGTAAACCGGTGGTACCTGCAGGTGAAAAAGAATACCACCCTTTAGAAAACCGTGTGAAAATTTATAAATAATGTAGGAATGATAAAGTGAAACTTTAATCAGTGGGTGAGTTGTTCATCCCCCACTGATTATCAGCCCACACCAATCGGGCTTTTACGGGCAGTTGATCCCCCACCTAACTTCTTTGCTTTCGCTGAATTTTGAGGTGGGAGTCTTACTGCCCGTTAATGCGGGATAAAAGGTGAACAGGGATACAACCTGTTCACCTTTTATAAGTAATAAGGATTTTTTTGATAGGAATTTTTCATCTGATTTTTTAATTCGTTTTTACGTGTTTCAATAGTTGATATTTTTTGTAAGGTAATAATTGAAACGAATTGAAAAAAAGCATAGTACAATTCTATATTTTTATTTATAGGATCCTCTATTATGTTTTTCATAAATATACCTCCTTTTTTTATCCCATTATTTGCGGGCAATACGACTTCCATCTTAAAATTCAATATACCGACCTGTAAAAGTTCGATAGGTTTCAGTGTAGGGTAAATAAAATATGTATTGGTTAAAATACTACTATATATATAATAATGTAAATATCCTAGAAATTCCATAGTTAGTGAAAAGTGGGTAGTGGAGTGTGTATTTTCGTCAAATTAGAACAGAATTTTTGGAGTTAAATCTTACAAATCGTCAAATCTTTTATAAACGATAGATAGTATCGGAAGAAACTTTCTGAAAATATTATACTATTGATAAAAAAAGTATTTTTTGTCATGATAAGAGTATGCTTCATGGAAGGGACTTTACTAGGAAATACATTCTTTGCATTGGATTAGATGAATAGAGTTTTTCAAAGTGGATAGAAAATGTATATTAAGATAATGAATGAAATGTCGAATTTTCAATGAAATACATAAGAGAATTGAAAAAAGCATTGCAAAAATACTAAGTTTAATGGTAAAGTTCACATGAAGTTCACGCGGAATTCACTTCATTCGTTTAAAATGAACTCTGTGTGAAAAAAAAAAACTCTTGTTAAAAAATGGAACTTAATGAATATTTTACTTTGATAATATTGTAATGTATTAAGTTTATAAGTTTTTTTAAGAGGATAGTAGGGAAAGGAAGTAAAGACAACTTATGAAAAAAGTAATTGCAGGTTTAGCAGCAGCTTCTGTAGTGGGTGTTGCAGTTCCAGGTATGGATTCTGCTCAGGCACAAGTTTCAAATGAGGCGCTAAAAGAAATTAATGGACAAACTCAAACTCAAACGACTGTAACTGAAACAAAAAAGGTAGAAACAACTTCTGAATTAAAATACACGGTAACAGCTGATGTATTAAATGTACGTTCAGGTGCTGGTACAGGACATAACGTTATTTCTAAAGTGAAATCAGGTCAAGTATTACAAGTAATTGGACAAGAAAACGGTTGGTTCAAAGTAACTGTAAACGGTCAAACTGGTTATGTAAGTGGTGACTTCGTAACGACTGGTGGTAAAACAGGAACTACTGTTCAACAAGGAACTGGTACTTACACAGTAAACGTTTCTTCACTTAACGTACGTACAGGCCCAAGTACATCTCATACAGTATTAGGCTCTGTAAATAAAGGTAAAACAGTACAAGTTGTAGGTGAAGTACAAGATTGGTTTAAAATCAACTTCAATGGTGGAACTGGATACGTAAGCAAAGACTTCGTAACAAAAGGTGGTTCTGCTGTATCTAACGAAACAAAACAACCAACTACAAACAACAATACTACTACAGTTCAAACTGGTGGTTCTTATGTTGTTAACACTGGTGCTTTAAAAGTACGTACAGGCCCAGCTACATACAACGCTGTAATCGGTGGCGTAACAAACGGTACAGTATTAAACGTTACTGGTGCTGAAAATGGTTGGTACAAAATTAACCATAACGGCCGTACAGGTTACGTAAGCGCAGACTTCGTTAAGTTTGTAAAAGGCGGAGTAAACAACGTTACGAATAACAATAACAATAACGTTACAAATAACGTTCAACAACCAGGTAAAGACGTACAAAAACCAACAACAGGTGGAGATACATCTTCAATCGCTGGATTCGCTAGATCTTTAAATGGTTCACCATACAGAACTGCTGGTACAACACCTGCTGGTTTTGACTGCAGTGGATTCATTCACTACGTATTAAATCAAACTGGTCATAAAGGCGCTCGTCAAACAGTTGCTGGATACTGGAGCTCTAAAACAAAAACTAGCAATCCACAACCAGGTGATTTAGTATACTTCCAAAATACTTATAAATCAGGTCCTTCTCACATGGGCGTTTACTTAGGAAACGGTCAGTTCATTAGTGCAGAAACTGATGCAACTGGTGTACGAATTAGTTCTGTAAGTAACTCTTACTGGAGCAAGCACATGTTAGGTTACACAAAAGCATACTAAGAAAAAGTAGTTTATATACTTTTCGTATAGAGAAAAGGCTTTCCAGGGAAACTTGGGAAGCCTTTTTATAGTTGAATAAATTGGGAATGTAGTAGTTTTTACTGTAACTTTCCATTTAAAAATCGAGCATATAGGTCATGAAAGTAGTTCGGGCGAAATAAGTTTGCTGCATGTCCTGCAAGCGGTATTTCTTTATATAAAACGTTAGGAAGAATGGATTTCAAATCAAAAAGACAAGATTTATAGAGATGATCATGTTCACCCATTACCCATAGAATAGGGTGGGGAAGTGATTTTAATTTAGATTTTAAATCGAATTCTAAACGATGCCGTAATGATTGGGCAATAATTGATGAATGTAATTGCAATCCGAAACGGTAATAAATATTTCTTGAAATGACTGCGAACGGATTTGCCTTTAATATGCCACTTGGAAAAATAGTATTTGCGTATTGAGAGAGCCATTTAGAGTAATCGTCTCCTCGCTTCTCCCAAAACTTTTGAAATACGTTATATAAAAGGGAAGGGTTATTATAATGTCCACCAATATGACAAATGCTCAAAACTTTTTCTGGGTGCATTTGTGCAAAAATTGTAGAGATATAACAGCCGTAGCTTAAAGCGCAAATATGGGCCTTTTTAATGCCTTCTTTTTCGTATAAATTCAATAATTGATCTACGAGACGCTGTAATGAAAATTCGATAGCTTCTCCTTTATCGTCGCCGTGACCTAATAAGTCATAAGTAATAATGTTGTAAGAGGCGGAAAATCGTTTATGCTCTTTTTTGAAGGCACGACGATTGCCAACTAATCCATGAATAAAAATGATTGTTTCTTTTTCGGAATGTATACTTGTTTGCAAAAAGGATACTCCTTTCAATAACGGGAGATTTATATAGTATCGTAAATTGGTTATTTATAATTCACATAGAATAATATTTAGTACTAGGTAATAATATCAGATGTTTATATCTGTTGTAAAGATGCGTTTTTATGTATATTTTGTAAAAATAGAAAAAGTGTGTTTACATTCAGTTTACATTCGTATTGTATTCTATTTTTAGAAAGAACAGTTTGGTTTAACACGAGGAGATGAACAGGAATGGAAGTTAGAAATGAGATGAAGAAAAAAGGGAGCTGGAGGCAGTTTTTACGCCTTATTCAAGATACAAATCCTCCGAAAGGGATTCTTGCTTTTGCATTATTAATGAGTTTGCTTTCTACGGGAGCGAGTTTATTTATTCCGATGTTAACGAAGGGGTTAGTAGATAATTTTTCACTTTCTTCAATTAGTACAGGGCAAATTGTTGGGCTAGTTGCATTCTTTATTATGCAAACTATAGCTGCAGGATTGTCTATATATTTATTAAATTATATTGGACAGAAGATTGTAGCTGGGCTGAGAGAACGTTTGTGGAAAAAGGTGCTTATTTTACCGGTAACTTATTATGATCAAAATAGAACAGGCGATACAATTAGTCGTATGACAAATGATACAGGAGTTGTGAAAACGTTAATTTCTGAGCATTTGTCAAATTTATTAACAGGCGGTATTTCAATTGTTGGATCATTAATTGTATTATTTGTTTTAGATTGGAAAATGACACTTTTACTTTTAACGGTTATTCCATTATCAGTACTCATTTTAGTTCCGCTTGGACGAAAAATGTATAAGATTTCAAAAGCACTTCAAGATGAAACAGCATCTTTTACTAGTGTATTAACACAAGTGTTATCAGAAATTCGTTTAGTGAAATCTTCGAACACAGAAAAAAAGGAATATGAAACTGGAAATAAAGGTATTGAAAAGCTATTACAATTTGGTTTGAAAGAGGGAAAAGTGCAAGCGTTAATTTCACCAGTTATGTCGTTTGTTTTAATGGCATTGCTTGTTATTATCGTAGGGTATGGTGGAATGCGAGTTTCTAGCGGTGCATTAACAACAGGAGAACTAGTAGCGTTTATTTTATATTTAGTTCAAATTATAATGCCAATGAGTCAATTATCTATGTTCTTTACACAATTTCAAAAGGCGATTGGTGCAACGGAAAGAATTAATACGATTTTAGAATATGAAGTAGAAGATCATGAAACTGGTGTGAAGGTCACAAATGCTAAGCAGCCGATCGTTCTTGAAAATGTACATTTCGAGTATAACGAAGAAGAGCAAGTTTTAAAGAATATTGATTTCACAATTGAATCAGGAAAAGTAACAGCAATCGTAGGACCAAGTGGTAGCGGGAAAACGACGTTATTCTCACTATTAGAACGTTTTTACGAGCCAACTAGCGGTGCTATTAAATTAGGAAAAGAATCAATTACGAGTTATTCATTGCAATCATGGCGACGTCAAATCGGTTACGTATCACAAGATAGTCCATTAATCGATGGGACAATTCGCGATAATATTTGCTACGGTGTTGAGGGTGAAGTGACAGATGAAGAAATTGAAAAAGTAGCAGCGATGGCATATGTTGATGCATTTATTCATGATTTGCCAAACGGATACGCAACAGAAGTTGGAGAACGTGGTGTGAAGCTTTCAGGAGGGCAAAGACAACGAATTGCGATTGCTCGAGCGTTACTTCGAAATCCACAAATTCTTATGTTAGATGAAGCAACTTCCAGTCTAGATAGTAAATCAGAGTCTGTCGTTCAGAAAGCGTTAAATAACTTAATGAAAGGCAGAACAACATTAGTTATTGCACATAGACTTTCTACTGTTGTGGATGCAGATAAAATTATCTTTATAGAAAAAGGGAATCTTACAGGAAGCGGTACACATGATGAATTATTACAGACACATGATATGTATCGTGAATTTGCAACGCAACAATTGAAAATTAAAGAGGGCGTATTATAAAATGAATCATCAGTGGGGTTTTTACTCCACTAATGATTCATTTTTAAAAGTTTTATAAAGGATGCGAATTAGAAAGGAAGTGGTTTCTTTGATACCTAACATTTTAATAGTGGACGATGATCCGCATATTAGAGAACTTGTTTCTGTATTTTTAGAACGAGAAGGTTTTCAAACATATGAGGCAATTGATGGACTAGATGCACTTCAGAAAATAGACGAAGTAAAAGTTGATATGGTTGTTCTTGATATCATGATGCCAAATATGGATGGATTTGATGTATGTTTTGAATTAAGGAAGTACTATGATATTCCAATTTTGATGCTAACTGCTAAAGGGGAAACGTCTCAAAAAGTAAAAGGATTTCACCTTGGCACCGATGATTATCTTGTAAAACCATTTGATCCTATAGAACTAGTAGTGAGAGTTAAGGCGTTATTGAAACGTTACCAAATTACAGTGTCGCAATCGATTCAAATTGGGAATGTACTGTTAAATCGTAAAACATTTGAAGTTACAGCCGGAGAACAAACAGTCACATTACCGCTAAAAGAATTCGAATTGCTCTTTACTTTAGGTTCTAAAGCAGGAAGAACTTGTTCGAGAGAGCAGTTAATTGAAGATGTATGGGGATATGATTTTGAAGGGAATGAACGTACACTAGACGTTCATATTAATCGACTACGTGAGAAGTTTCAAGAAGAGAAGTCGAAGTTTAGTATTAAAACGATAAGAGGATTAGGGTATCGCTTAGAGGTAAGTAAATGAGGAAAAAAAACGAATGAGTAAGTTGAAGATGTTGAAAGTAACGGGAGCGGTATTAGCGCTTTTTTCTTTTCTCACTATAATTTGGTCTATCGCATTTTATGTAGCAACTAGTATATTGAATGCTTTTGAAGTAAACGTATCGTCGTTTGTGGCCTTTCTAATTAGTGATATGGTCGGTTTTGTATTTATTGTTCTTATCTGGACATTGATTGGGATATTAATGAGACCAAAACGAGAGGCAATGATTTGGACTATTATTGAACCGATACAAAAAATTGCAAAAGGAGACTTCTCCGTAAAAATACGAAATGAAGAAAAGTATGATGGAGAAATTGGTGTACTCGTAAAAAGTATAAATGATATGACAGATGAACTGAATGCGATGGAGAAAATGCGCCAGGAATTTGTATCGAATGTTTCTCATGAAATACAGTCACCTTTAACTTCTATAAAAGGATTTGCTAGAGCACTACAAGATAACAATCTTTCGGAGGAAAAAAGAAAGCATTATCTTACCATTATTGAAACGGAAACGACGAGATTATCTAAACTAAGCCAAAATTTACTGAAACTAACTCTTTTAGAGTCAGAGGAGTATACACCAGAAAAAGCGACTTATCGATTAGATCAACAGTTAAAGCAAATTGTGTTAAATAGTGAACCGCTCTGGGCTGAAAAAGAAATTGAATTAGACCTTGATTTAGAAAAAGTGCATATAACTGCCGATCAAGAAAGTATGAGTCAAGTGTGGATTAATTTAATTCATAATAGTATTAAATTTACTCCAAGTCGTGGCACAATTACAATTCAGTTACAAGAACATGAGAAATTCGTAGAAATACGTATTCGTGACACTGGAATTGGTATATCTGAAAAACAGAAACAACATATTTTTGAGCGTTTTTATAAAGCGGACTCTTCACGAAATCGCACTTATGGAGGAAGTGGATTAGGTTTAGCTATCGTAAAAAAGGTACTCGACCTTCATCAAGGAAAAATAAAAGTCGAGAGTGAAGAGGGGAATGGGACAGAATTTATTGTTTGTATTCCAAATTCTGAAGAGAAATAGTGTTAGGAGGATATCTTCTAACACTATTTCTCTTTAAAAATACATTTTCCATTACTGCAACTATATTGATAAGCTTTTCCTTCGTTATTCATACGGTATGAATAATCTGATTTTTTATCTTTCTTAAAGTCAACATATGCTTCTGCACCGTTTTTATCATTATCGATATCAATGAATTGAACGTAGCGTATAGAATAATCTTTCTTTTCACTTAAACCTCTTTTTTGCAGGTTTGTATGAATACCGTCTACTAACTCGTCAAACAATGACCAGTTTAAATTAAGACTTTCAAATGACTCAGTATGTCTTCCTAAAATGCTGTTGTCTTGTATTATTTTCTTATTCTTATCGTATGTATAAGAGTATGTAAAATAAGGTTCGTCTTTATATACGACCTCTGCATAATAGCCGATATTATAAATGAGAGTATATTTTCCGGTTATGCTTTGTATTTCTTTTTGCTTATAGCCTTTTATAGTATAGAGGTAGTCGCTAGTATCTTTTTCTATTAC
Organism: Bacillus sp. N5-665; assembly: GCF_022637375.2. Lineage (NCBI taxonomy): Bacteria > Bacillati > Bacillota > Bacilli > Caryophanales > Bacillaceae > Bacillus > Bacillus sp. N5-665. The sequence continues at coordinate 3,656,244 of NZ_CP093325.1, read as the reverse complement.
TTTATAATGTAATGGATTACCAAATATAAAGTACATAGCCAAAAATATGATACATAGTCCGACTGCAGTTAGTGATAAGAACCATTTTTTTCTTTTCATACACATGCACTCTCCTATGCAGGATTTATTTTTATTTTACATGAATTATGGAAAAAACATGAGACTTATCAATAAAAACTTTCCATAGTTACCTATAAGTAACCTACGCACATGAAAGTGCATCATTGCCTTTTTACATAAACATAGATACAATTTTAATATAGTACATAACTGAGATGATTAAGGAGTGTTATACTTGGCAGAATTATTACAAGGCAAAAATGCTTTAATTACAGGAGCAGGTAGAGGGATTGGTCGTGCTGTAGCGATCGCATTAGCGAAAGAGGGCGTAAATGTCGGTCTTTTAGCTCGTTCAGAAGAAAACTTAAAAGCTGTAGCGAAAGAAGTAGAAGCAGAAGGCGTAAAAGCTGTTATTGCGACTGCTGATGTTTCTTCATATAAAGAAGTGACTACTGCAATTGAAACGTTAAAAAATGGTTTAGGATCTATTGATATTTTAATTAATAACGCTGGTATTTCTAAATTCGGTAAGTTTTTAGAATTAGACGTTGCTGATTGGGAAAAAATCATTCAAGTAAACTTAATGGGTGTATACTATGCAACTCGTGCAGCTTTACCAAGCATGATTGAACAACAATCTGGTGATATTATTAACATTTCATCTACAGCAGGACAAAAAGGTGCACCTGTAACAAGTGCATATAGCGCTTCTAAATTTGGTGTTCTTGGCTTAACAGAATCGTTAGCGATGGAAGTTCGCAAACATAACATTCGTGTAACAGCTCTAACCCCAAGTACAGTAGCAACTGATATGGCTGTAGATTTAGGATTAACTGACGGAAACCCAGATAAAGTAATGCAAGCAGAAGATATTGCAGAATTTATCGTAGCGCAGCTGAAATTAAATAAACGTACATTTATTAAATCAGCAGGACTTTGGTCTACTAATCCTTAGGGGATAAATTTATAAACAAAAGAAGGGATATCTATTCTGTAATGGAGTAGATGTCTCTTCTTTATTTTTTGTGTATGAGACGGAATTTTCGGTATAATTAAGAGTGAATGGTAGAAAAGCATTGAGAAATTGAAGGGGATGGTATTTACATGAGTACGATTGAGAAATGGACGGCTGTTGATCAATATGTGAGTGATGTATTAATACCGAAAGATTCTACATTAGAAGAAGTTCTTCAAGCAAACGCTGCAGCTAATTTACCAGCACATGATGTATCGCCAACGCAAGGGAAGTTTTTGCAACTATTAGTACAAATTCAAGGAGCTCGAAACATTTTGGAAATTGGTACTCTAGGCGGATATAGCACGATATGGCTTGCAAGGGGCTTGCCATCTGAAGGCCGAGTTGTTACATTGGAAGCAAATGAAAAACATGCAGAAATTGCACGTAACAATATTGAGCGTGCCAATTTGAATGATAAAATTGAAGTACGAGTAGGATTAGCTTTAGATTCTTTACGGCAAATCGAAAATGAAAATTATGAACCATTTGATTTTATTTTCATAGACGCTGATAAACAAAATAACCCTACCTATTTTGAGTGGGCACTGAAACTATCATGCCCTGGTACTATAATTATTGGTGATAACGTAGTACGTGAAGGAGAAGTTATTGACAATACGAGTAACGATCCTCGTGTACAAGGGATACGTCGCTTCTATGAATTAATAGCTGCAGAGCCAAGTGTAAGTGCTACTGCGCTTCAAACTGTAGGAAGTAAAGGATACGATGGGTTTGTAATGGCAGTCGTAAAAGAGTGATACGGTTCGAAAGTCTATTACATTTATAGTAGAGTTTAGGGGAGTGAGAGATAATGAATGAAGCAGCACAACAATACTGGGCGGAGTATTGGAAAGATGCTGAGATACCAAAATCGGTGAGTGCATGGAAATTTGGTGATACCGCAAATCGTCTTGCTAAGCAAGTAGTTGACGGAACGAAAACGGCAACTTGTTCTGCATATCTCTTCTATGAATTAAAGAATATACCGTTACCAACTGCAGAGGACTACTCTGTTATTTTGGATCACGATGAAAATCCGGTAGCAATTGTAAAAACAATTGAAGTAACAATATTACCTATGAATGAAATTACAGGAGAATTTGCAATTGCTGAAGGGGATGAAAGCTATAAAAATTGGAAGGAGATTCATGAAAGATATTTCAGAAGTAAATTGAATGAAGTGGGTCATGATTTTTCTGATGATATATTGCTTGTATGTGAACGATTTAGAAGAATAGATATAAAAAAATAGGAGGAGAGAAAATGAAAAAGATGTTTCAAAAATTATAACATGTATCGTGTACAACGCAGCTACCTCGTGGACCTCCAACATACTTGGAAATATAAGTTTATATAAAAATTGGAGGTAAGGAATAGATGAGAACTGAAAAAGAAATGTTAGACTTAATTATAAATACAGCAAAAGAGGATGAAAGAATCCGAGCAGTTATCATGAATGGATCACGTGTAAATCCAAATGTGAAAAGAGATTGTTTTCAAGACTATGATATTATGTATGTTGTAAATGATATACAATCTTTTACGTCTAATCATAATTGGATTCATAGATTTGGAGAAATAATGATTGTACAAATGCCAGAAGAAATGTCATTAATTCCAGCGGACGAAGACGGGAAATTTCCGTATTTAATGCAGTTTATGGATGGAAATCGAATTGATTTAACGCTCGTTCCATTTGATTTGATAAATAAGTTCGTTGGACAAGATAGTTTAAGTAAACTGTTTCTGGATAAAGATAATTGTATTGTTGAATTTCCACCAGCAAGCGATAAAGATTACTTAATAAAAAAGCCTACAGAAAAAGAGTTTTTAGATTGCTGTAATGAATTTTGGTGGTGTAGTACGAATGTAGGGAAAGGACTATGGAGAGAAGAACTTTCTTATGCGAAAGGGATGCTTGATGGTCCAGTACGAGATATGTTCATTGTAATGCTAGAATGGCATATTGGTATGAAAACAGACTTTACAGGTAATGCAGGAAAGTTTGGGAAGCATTTCGAGCAATATATTGAAAAAGATATGTGGGAGCAATTTAAAAGAACTTTTTCTAATGCAGAATATGAAAACATATGGGAGTCATTCTTTATCATGGGTAATTTATTTAGGGAAGTAGCGAATGAAATTGCTAACACATATGGATATCAATACCCGCAAGGTGATGATGACAGAGTGACAAGCTATTTAAAACATGTGAAAGCTTTGCCGAAAGATAGTACATCGATTTATTAATAATAGTAAGCAATAAGACTGTCCTAATTACGGACAGTCTTATTTTTGTTCATGAATAGGAATTTCTCTAACAAAGTGCAGATGAATCACATATGAAATTTTAGGGAGGTTTTTATCATGTATTATTTTTATTCACCAGAAATGTTTGCTCCATATGAATGGGGACTAGAACGAGATGTTTCGTACGCCTATATGCCATATCACTCATTTTATTATGGAGACTATATAAGCTCATTGCCATACGCATATATCCCTCAAAACTATGAAGTACAAATGAAAGCATATGAGCGTGGATCGTGGACACCATTTTCGTGGGTCGAAAAATATGCGTATGCATTTTCCGGACCGTACAATAAAGCGGAAGTCGCTCTTACATTTGATGATGGACCAGATTTAGAATTTACGCCAAAAATTTTGGATAAGTTAAAACAACATAATGTAAAAGCGACTTTCTTCTTGCTTGGTGAAAATGCGGAAAAGTTTCCGAATGTAGTAAAACGTATTGCGAATGAAGGGCATGTAATTGGTAATCATACGTATAGCCATCCGAATTTAGCGAAAGTAACTGATGCTGAGTACCGTAATCAAATTATAAAAACAGAAGAAATATTAAATCGTTTAGCTGGTTATGCACCGAAGTTTATACGTCCACCGTACGGTGAAATACTTGAAAATCAATTGAAATGGGCGACAGAGCAAAACTTTATGATTGTACAGTGGAGTGTTGATACGGTTGATTGGAAAGGAGTAAGCGCTGATACGATTACAAATAATGTGTTAGGGAATTCATTTCCTGGCAGTGTCATCCTTCAGCATTCAACCCCAGGTGGGCATTTACAAGGATCTGTAGAGGCGCTAGATAAATTTATTCCGCAGTTAAAAACGAAAGGGGCACGCTTTGTAACGCTGCCAAGTATGTTTCAAACATCGAAAGAGAGAAAATGAAGTGGAGTTTAAATCAGTCGGGTATTGTCAATCATCCACTATTAAGAATAGGACTCCCAAGTATTTTAAAATGGGAGTCCTATTTTGTTTATAAACTATTATTTTTTAGTAATTCTTTTCCTTGTTCTACAACGAATTCATAGTATGCAAGATCATATGGATAAATATCTTCAAATGTTATCGTTATCGGTTTATTGCTTAAAACAGAAATAGTTGTTAAAGATGCAATCTCTTTTTTTAATAGTTGTAAAAAAGAGGTTGCATGTACTTTCATCACATCGTCTACTTCTTCAGCTGGTGCAAATGGAAGTGGATTGATGACATTGTGAAAATACATATGACAAAATTCACGATCAGTAAGATTTGAAATTTCATAATCTATTTTAAAAATTCCTTTGTATGCTAAATCAGCCGTTTGAAAAGAGAGTCCCAATTCTTCTTCGATTTCACGAAGGCCACCGATGTCTACTTTTTCATCATGCATAATATGTCCAGCTGAAGTAATATCCCATATACATGGAGCTTCTTTTTTATTTTTAGAGCGTAATTGGAAATATAAGAACATATCTTCAGCATCTTTTTCTACAAACCAACAATGAAATGTTTCGTGCCAATCACCGTCACGATGCACTTCATCACGCAATTTCTTCCCAAGTGTATTTCTTTCAGGATCAAATATTGTTAACCACTCTGTCATTTTAATTCCCCTTTCTGCAAATTTTATTATACAATATCTGTATTGAATTTTGGGAAAATAAAGAAAAATGGAGTGGTTAATAGTGGGGATAGAGAGTAAAGAAATAAAATCGATTATTTCAACAGAGGAAGAATTACGGAAAATATTGGGGCAACCAAATGAGAGAGCGTTAAAGAAAGTTATTTCATCATTAGACCACCATTGCGTAGATTTTCTGTCTAAATCTCCTTTTCTAGTATTATCTACTGCAAATAAATTAGGAGAGTGTGATGCTTCGCCGAGAGGAGACGCACCTGGGTTTGTATTCGTATTAAATAATAATCAAATTATCATTCCAGAAAGACCAGGTAACCGTCGTATAGATTCCATTTTGAACATTATTTCAAATCCATACGTAGGGTTACTCTTTTTTATTCCAGGCCTTGGGGAGACGCTTCGGATAAACGGCCGAGCGTATATTACAAACGACGAAGAGATATTGCAAGAAATGCAGGCGAATGGGCGCAATCCGTTACTTGGAATTGTCGTTGAAATAGAAGAGTGTTATATTCATTGTGCAAAAGCTTTTATCCGATCTAAGATGTGGGATCCAGAATCTTGGTTACATAAAAAAGAGTTACCTTCAGCAGCAAAAATGTTGCTGGAGCATGCGAAAGTAAATACTTCTGAAGAAGATGTTGCACGTTCTTTAGAAGAAAGTTATACGAAAAGATTGTATTGAAAAAACTTTATAGATATAGTTTTGTAAGGTGAATATGTACACATTTTAGAATGTGATATTCATATAAGAATCGTTGATTTACAAACTGGAGAAATAACAAAATAGGTAAATCAAGTGGTAGTTGCATAATGCTATTTTGAAATACAATAAAAAATGATTTTGAAAATAGTTAGTAAAAATAGGCTTGCTTTTTAAAAAGTTGATAACTATAATAAGTTAACAAATAGACATGAACGAAAAGTAACGATAAGGATATGAAATCATTTTTACGGTTTACAGAGAGGGAAGCCAAGGGTGTGAGCTTCCTAACACGAGAAATGATTTTACCACCTTTGAACTTCAATAGTGAACGAGTAATCTAGTAATTATTGACGGAATCAGCCGTTATCTGAACTTGAGCAATCTAGAAGGAAATAAGTCTGGATTGGAACAAGGGTGGAACCACGAAAACACATTCGTCCCTTTCCTAGGGATGAGTGTGTTTTTTTATGGAATTAGAGATTGAAAATTAAAAATAATTAAAAAATAGTATTGATTTTGTTGTTTATGCGAGTATAATGAATTAACAAATAAACATGAGCGAAAAAGTAACGATAAGGACACGGAATCATTTTTACGGTTTACAGAGAGGGAAGCCAAGGGTGTGAGCTTCCTAACACGAGAAATGATTTTACCACCTTTGAACTTCAATAGTGAACGAGTAATCTAGTAATTATTGACGGAATCAGCCGTTATCTGAACTTGAGCAATCTAGAAGGAAATAAGTCTAGATTGGAACAAGGGTGGAACCACGAAAACACATTCGTCCCTTTCCTAGGGATGAGTGTGTTTTTTTATTACTTTGAAAGGAGGTGCTGTAACATGAAACGATTTGTACGTACGGAAATAACCACCACCTGCATGATTAAAAAGCAGAGCAAGGTGATTGATAGAGATAAAAAATAAAATTGTAGGAGGAGATTAGAAAATGAATAACGTTATTAATGTTGGGGTGTTAGGCTTAGGTACGGTCGGAAGTGGTGTTGTCCATATTTTGAAAGAACATTATAAAAAAATTGCACTTGATACAGGGTATGAAGTGAAGGTAAAGACAGTCGTTGTACGTGACTTAGAAAAAGAACGTGATGTTTGCATTGATGGGATCGTAGTAACAAGTCATGTCGATGAAGTTCTAAATGATCCAAATATTGATATTGTAGTAGAGGTAATGGGCGGAATTGAAGAAGCAAAGCAACATATTGTTAAGGCTTTACGAAATAAAAAACATGTCGTAACAGCAAATAAAGATTTAATGGCTGTATACGGTGCAGAGCTTCTCCAACTGGCGAACGATAATGATTGTGATCTATGTTATGAAGCAAGTGTAGCGGGCGGTATTCCGGTGTTAAGGGGATTAACAGATGGATTAGCTTCAGATCAAATTGAAAAAATAATGGGGATTGTAAATGGTACAACAAATTACATGTTAACAAAGATGAGTCAAAAGGGATGGTCGTATGAAGAGGCTTTACAAGAAGCCCAAAAATTAGGTTTTGCAGAATCGGATCCAACAGCGGATGTAGATGGGCTAGATGCGGCGAGAAAGGTAGCCATTCTTGCAAACTTAGGTTTTTCGATGAATGTTTCTTTAGATGATGTACAAGTAAGAGGGATTCGAAAGGTCGAAAAAGAAGATTTACAAATGGCAGAAAAATTAGGATTTACTATGAAATTAATTGGTAAAGCAGAGAAACAAGGGTCAGCCATTCATTTAAGTGTAGAACCGACTCTTTTACCAAGTCATCATCCATTATCGAATGTAAATAATGAATTTAATGCAGTATATGTTCACGGTCAAGCAGTAGGGGAAGTAATGTTTTACGGACCTGGAGCTGGGAAGTTACCGACAGGTTCTGCTGTAGTAAGTGATATTATTTCAATCGTTAAAAATATGAATCAAGTCCCGAAAAATAAAAGTGCGTTAAAAGAACCAGAGCCATATGAATTACAAGGAGATGAAGAAGTCGTTTCGAAATATTTCTTACGTATTTCATTACGAGATGAACCTGGGATGTTACAAAAAATAACAGAATGTTTCGTTAATTATTCTGTAAGTTTAAAAGAAGTTATTCAATTACCTTTAAATCGTGAACTTGCAGAAGTCGTTGTTGTGACACATCAAACTTCAAAGTATCAATTCGAACGAGTACTAGGAGCGATAGAAAATGTCGCAAGTGAAATAAACAGTTATTACATTATTGAGGAGGAAAAACAATATGTATAAAGGATTATTAAAACAGTATGCTTCTTATTTACCGGTGAATGGAAATACACCTGATGTGAGCTTAATGGAAGGAAATACACCGCTTATTCCGTTATTAAATATATCAAAACAATTAGGAATTCAGTTATACGGTAAGTATGAAGGAGCGAATCCGACAGGTTCTTTTAAAGATCGTGGTATGGTAATGGCTGTTGCGAAGGCGAAAGAAGAAGGTTCGGAGGCAATTATTTGTGCATCAACAGGTAATACCTCGGCATCGGCCGCAGCATACGCGGCACGCCTTGGAATGAAATGTATAATCGTAATCCCTGAAGGAAAGATTGCACATGGAAAATTAGCGCAAGCAGTCGCCTATGGAGCTGAAATCATTTCAATAGAAGGAAATTTTGATGATGCACTTAAGGCTGTAAGAAATATTGCTGCGGAAGAGCCGATTACATTAGTAAACTCAGTGAATCCTTATCGAATTGAAGGGCAAAAGACAGCAGCATTTGAAATTTGTGACCAGTTGCAAAGTGCACCAGATGTTTTAGCGATTCCTGTTGGGAATGCCGGAAATATTACAGCATACTGGAAAGGTTTCTGTGAATATGAGAAAGAAAAAGGCTATAAGAAGCCAAGAATTCACGGATTTGAAGCAGAAGGAGCAGCAGCAATTGTAAAAGGACATGTCATTGAAGAACCTGAAACAATTGCAACAGCGATTCGTATCGGTAACCCCGCAAGTTGGTCATATGCAGTAGAGGCTGCTGAACAGTCTCACGGTGAAATAGATATGGTATCAGATGAAGAAATTTTACATGCGTATAGATTATTAGCAAAAACGGAAGGGGTTTTCGCTGAGCCAGGATCAAATGCTTCATTAGCAGGTGTAATTAAACATGTTCAATCTGGAAAAATCAAAAAAGGAGAGACAGTTGTTGCAGTTTTAACTGGAAACGGCTTGAAAGATCCTGATATCGCAATTTCTTCTAATACATTAGACATTGCAAATGTTTCAAATAATATAGAACAAATTAAAGAACATATTAAAGGGGTGATTATGTCGTGATACCATTAAGTATTCGTGTTCCTGCTAGTACAGCGAATGTTGGACCTGGATTTGATTCAGTAGGAATAGCTTTGTCATTATATTTAGATGTGGTGGTAAAAGAAAAAGCTGATAGATGGCAAGTAATCCATTCCTTTGAAGAATCAATTCCGACAGATGATAAAAATTTAATCGTTAGCACGGCATGTAAAGTATGTCCTTCTTTATCACCTCATATAATAGAAGTTACTAGTAATATCCCGCTTACAAGAGGACTAGGAAGTAGTGCAGCAGCAATTGTAGCAGGGATAGAGCTTGCGAATCAACTTGGCAATTTAAACTTAACGACTGATCAAAAAGTTCAAATTGCAACAAATTTTGAAGGGCATCCAGATAATGTTGCGGCTTCTATATTAGGAGGAACTGTAATCGGAGCACTTGATGGAAAGAATGTTTCGGTTGTAAGAATTGAAAGTAAGGAATTAGGTGTAATTTCTCTTATTCCAAATGAAGAGTTAAATACAGAGGAAAGCCGATCTGTATTACCAGATGTGTTTCCGTTTCATGAAGCAGTTAAGGCTAGTGCAATCAGCAACGTATTAGTAGCTGCGTTTTGTCAAAAGAAGTGGGAAGTTGTAGGTGAAATGATGGAAAGAGATCATTTTCACGAGCCGTATCGTTTAGAACTCGTACCGCTATTACCCTCAATTCGTAAATGTGCAAAAGAGTTTGGATCATACGGCACAGCGCTTAGTGGTGCAGGTCCATCCATTTTTATATTAACGCCATATGATAAGCGTCAAGAAATTGCTGAGCAATTAGCGAGAGTATTTACGTCTATGAAAGTGTGTGAGCTAGAAATCGATCATAGAGGAATTACTGTAAATAAAGAAGAACATATAGAACTATAAAAAAGCTAGCATTGCTAGCTTTTTTTGTTGTAAATATCTTTTCAGTTTTCATATAAAAGAAAAGTAATAATGTATAATTTAGTAAAGCGTGTATTCATTTGGAGGCGATCGTATGAAAAAAGAGTCACCAGAAGAAAACAGAGAACGTATAAGGCAAAGTGAATTGAAAAATAATCCTACCGGTTCTTTACATGATGGATTCAACAGAGCTGAATCAGGTAGTCCAGTTGATATGACGGGTGGTATGAATTGGAAAGGTACAGCGCTAGTAATTTTAGTGCTAGTTTTAGGGTGTATTATATACACTTATTTTTTTAGTTAAAAAATAAGTGTTAAAGCTTCGAATTATTTGCTTTTATATTTAGTGGGGATGAAAAAACACTATTGTACTACATATACTTTAAGCAGATTATAGTTGTTCATACACACTTATTTATAATACTCAAAATAGAGCTAGCGTTATGCTAGTTCTATTTTTTTGCCACATTCCTGTAACAAAGCCCCTGTATATTCAGTGGTGGAGGTGCAGAAGATGAAAAAAATGATAGCAATATGTCTTCTTACAACGATGTCATTTTCGACTTTAGTCGGGTGTGATGTAAAAGGTAACAAGGCTGTACAAGAGTCTAAAGTAAAGAAAGCGACGTATAAAGAGTTCACTTACGATGTAAATCCAGAGACTTTCACGTTAACTGTAGAACATGATGGTGTAAAGGAACAGGCATCACAGCCGTTACCGAAAATGAAGGTGTCGAATGTAAAAAAAGACAAGGATCGCACATCTTGGGAATACCCAGATCAAAAAGTAAAAGTGAATCTAGAAAAGAAAAAAGATCACTTAAATATTGAAGTGGAATCGACTGGTGCAGAAAGTTTTACATGGCCGAAAGTACAAGCTGAAAATTATACACTTCCGTTATGGGAAGGAAAACAAATTCCGAGTAATGATGAAAATTGGAAGAAGTTTTTAAAGGATGATGCATATTCATTTGCTGAATCATTTTCTATGAAGTTTTTTGCGCTAAATGGTTCGAAATATTCCATTGTATATATTGCGAACAATATGTTTAATAATGAATTGAAATTTCATTCGGATCCGAAAATAGGATTTGATTTTATACATGAATTCCCGAGTATAAATAAAAATAAAACATATGGATTTCAATTATATGTGACAAATAATGATGCAGTCAGTATTGCTAAACTGTATAAGGATAATATTGCTCGAAAAGGTGAATTTAAAACATTACAAGAAAAGGCTAGAAAAAATAAAGAGATTGAAAAACTTTATGGTGCGGCTCATTTTTATTTTTGGAATCAAAATGGTTTGTCTGACAGTAACATAAATTGGCCTAAAATAAGAGAGCAAATAAATAGTCCTGTGTTTAGTCATATAAAAGGGCTTATTCAAAAGAATAGTTCGGAGCCTGGAGAACTGAGTGTGTTTGAGCAAGTAAGTAAACAAGATTTCATTGATAAGTATCAAAAAAATGTTATTTTGCGTTATGTAAATGAAGTATTATCAATGAAGGAATTGTATAAAAAGGATATTTTCCAAAATGTTGATCAGAACGCTAGTGAGTTATTAAACAAAGGGATAGATCACTTATCGAAGATGGAGTTATATAACTTAAATAAGCATGTATTAAAGTCGGCGCTCGGTGATGCGGTTGAAGAAGTAAGTAAATGGGGTAAAGCAGATGGAACGGATATTATAAAGGAAATGAAAGCGGCAGGAATAGACAATGCATGGATTGGGCTACCGAATTGGGAACAAGGGTATATGCAGCCTGATTTCGTGACAGAAGCTAAGAAAATAGGATATTTAGTTGGTCCGTATGATTCTTATCATTCTATTCACGAAAAAGTAGATAAAAATTGGAATACAGCTTCTTTTCAGGATCCATCGCTATATGAAGAGGCAACTGTGACGAAGAAAAATGGAGAAAAAGTGCAAGGATTTTTAGGTAGAGGACGAAAGTTAAATCCAACTTTATCTCTTCCTAGTGTAAAAGAGCGAATGAACGATATATTACAAAATGGACCTAAATATAATTCATGGTTTATTGATTGTGATGCAACAGGTGAAATTTATGATGATTATTCGGCAAAACATATAACGACACAAGAACAAGATTTAAAAGCAAGATTGCAACGAATGGATTATATTGCGCAAGAAAAAGGTATGGTAGTTGGCTCAGAAGGCGGAAATGACTTTGCAAGTAGCACGATTGCATTTGCTCACGGTATTGAAACACCGGTTATTAAATGGGACGATGAAGATATGAGGAAAAATAAAACAAGTCCGTATTATGTAGGCGGATATTGGTCACCGAATCAAAATGTTCCAGAAAAATATGCAAAACAAGTACCGTTAAAAGAAGAATATAAACAAGTATATTTAAACCCTGTATATTCAGTACCATTATATAAATTAGTATACAATGATTCTGTAATTACAACGCACCACTGGGAATGGGGAAGTTTGAAAGTAAAAGATGAGGTAGGAAACCGTATGCTATACGAATTATTGTATAATGTTCCTCCGTTGTACCATTTAGATGAAGTAGAGTGGAATAAGCATAAACAAGAAATTACGCAGCATCTGAAAGTTTGGAATGAAGTTCATGAAAAGGCAGTAAAAGAAGAAATGACGAACTTTGCATATTTGTCAGAAGATAAATTAGTTCAATCTGCTTCTTATGGAAAAGATATTAAAATTATTGTGAATTTCTCGAATGAAGAGATAGAAATAGAAAAGACGAAACTAAAAGCAAAATCCGCTTTCATTAATAATCATGGGAAGAAAACAATGTATACACCGCTTGAGGGATAAAATGAAATGTATTGTTGCATTACTGATTTTTTAGGTGAAAATTGAAGGATTCGAAACGGATAAATTTATAAATCTGTAATTTCGGATGTTGCGAAGTGTTAAATATTTGAAGTTGGAAAATAGTGACTTGCCAAAAATAAGCACGAGAGTATAATGTGAAATGGAATACATATTGGATTCATCATGTAACCTTACAAAAATGTAAGGTGTTTGAAAGGAAATTCAATATGAAGAATACTAGACATACATTATACTAGGGAAAGAGAAAGAGAGGCGAATGAAGATGAGCTCTGAATTAGAACAAAATACGAGAAGCAATAAAAAACGTTCTAAAAGAAGGTCAATAAAATGGTTCATTTTAATTCCATTTTTCCTACTTATTTTTGGAGGAGTAGGATATGGATCATTAATATATAATAAAGCAAAAGCTGTTGTAAGTGATGCGTATGCACAAATTGATAAATCATCAAAACGTGATAAAGAAGTTGAGCCTTTAAAGGATAACATCTCTATTTTAATTATGGGTGTAGATGGTAGTGAAATGCGAAAAAGTCAATATGGTGAAGCTGTTCGCACAGATGCACTTTTATTAGCAACAATTAATAAAGATGATAAATCAGTTAAATTAGTAAGTATTCCGCGTGATTCACGTGTATATATTCCATCTAGAAAGAAATTAGATAAAATTACACACGCACACGTATTTGGTGGTGTTGAAAGTACACGAGATACAGTGGAAAGATTTTTAAATGTTCCTGTTGATTATTATGTGAAGTTTAACTTTGAATCATTCGTACAAATTGTCGATTCACTTGGTGGTATTGATATTGATGTACCTGTTACTTTCACAGAGCAAGATAGTAAAGACCAAGCGGGTATGATTCATTTAGAAAAAGGCTTCCAACATTTAAATGGAGAACAAGCACTTGCACTTGCAAGAACGCGTAAAATTGATAGTGACGCAATGCGTGGACAAAGACAACAACTTGTAATAGAAGCAATTGCAAAAAAAGCGATGTCTGTGCAATCAATTAGCAAAATGGGTTCTTTACTTGATGCGGTTGATAAAAATATGAAAACGAACTTAACTTTCGATGATATGCTTGCGATTACAAAAAATATGGCAGGATCTAATTTAGAAATGGAAAAAATGCAAATAGAAGGTACGGATAAACGTATCGGAGGTATTTATTATTACATTCCAAACGAAAAAAATGTAAAAGATATTTCAAAAAAATTAAATGAGCATTTAGGTGTAACACCAAAACCAGTTCGAAATGAATAATAAAAAAAGATTGGCCTTTGCCAATCTTTTTTTGTCGGAATGGATTTGTAACTTTTCTGTAACGATTTTTTATTTTAGAAAAATTATACTCATATGTATGAGAATATTGGAGAAGCAAAAAGTAAAGAAAAATAATGAAAATCTGTAATAAGGAAAGATATCATATGCAGAAATGGATAGGCATTATGGGAATCATTTTTATGTTGACTGGATGTAAAATGTCTGAAGCTCCAACAAGTTTAATGGGTGCTCCTGCCAATGAAAAATGGATTAATGAACTAAAAGAGCAAATAGATAAAGATTTGCCTGTTAATTATCGATTGCTTACTCCAATGTCTAATAAAGATAAACAGATGATTTGGTCAATGGATTTTAAACAAGATAATAAGAAAGAAGCCATCTTATTTTATAAATTACCGAATGAAGATCATAGCGTATATTTAGCTGTCTATGAAGAAGTTGGAAATGGATGGAAAGTAAAGTCCACGCATAGATTTGATGGTGGAGATGTAGATATCGTTGAAGTCGGTGATTTTACAGGGAACGGGAAGCGAGAGTTATTAATCGGAGTTTCTGTAAGTCGTGAATCGTTAGAACATGTTATGTATGTTTTTTCGGAAGAAAATGAAGATATGAAGGAAATATATAATCGAAGTTATACGAAGTTATTCATAGAGGATCTAAATAAAAATGGACTGAAAGATATAAGCCTTGTTACGTATGAAAAAGATGAGAAGTTGACAGTTGAGTTTATGGAACAATTTAAAACTTTATCTGAGGCATCATTCGATCCATTTATAAATAGCATTCAAAGAATACAAATGGGCCGTGTTTCTAAATCACTAAAGGCGGTTGTAATTGATGCAGGAGTTGGCGCTCATTCAGGGATAACGTATGTAGCAAAATTTGATAAGGGTCATTATGAGGTATTACCTATAGATGGGAAAGAAGATTTGTTCAATGAATATGTTGTAGAAAGTAAAGATGTTAATGAAGACGGCATTATTGAATTTGTTCGTACAGTGCGTCCACAAGGTTGGGAAGATAAATCACATGGTGATAGTCCGCTTTTCGAACGCTACATACAGTGGAGTGAATCTGGAATTAAACCAATTGAAGAAAGATATATCGATATAGAAAAAGGATATTATGTGAAAATTCCTGAAGAGTTAATTGGAAAAATTACGATACCATATGAGCGAAAGGAATCAAATTCTCAAAAGTTTTTGGAGACAAGTACAAAAGAATTATGGCTTGAAGTCCATATATTTAAGCGGAAAGAATGGTTCAAAATAAAAGGATACGAAGCAGCAGTTAAAACAGCTTCTCACGTATATGCTGTACCGAAACAACCACATTTTGAAAAAGTAAAAGCATATGTAAAACCGCTAGCGGATTATCAACAAGAGTAGGGAGGTGGAAATTATGCCAACAATTTTAGTTTTAGAAGATGAAATGCCTATTCGTAGTTTTATCGTCTTAAATTTGAAACGTGCTGGATTTTATGTGTTAGAAGCTAGTACGGGAGAAGAGGCGTTACAGATTTTATGTGAACATACTGTTGATGTAGCATTGCTTGATGTAATGTTACCAGGAATCGATGGTTTTCAAGTTTGTAAATCCATCCGGGAAGAAAATAAAAAAATAGGTATTATTATGTTAACCGCACGCGTACAAAATGAAGATAAAGTACAAGGACTAGGAATTGGTGCAGATGATTATATCGCAAAACCGTTTAGTCCAGTGGAATTAATTGCACGTATACAATCGTTACTAAGAAGAATAGAAGTACATGATGAAAAAGCGAATATGATCATATCTGGCCCGTTTTCGTTAAATGTTATAGAAGAAAGATTATATAAAAGTGGACAATTAGTTGATTTAACCCCTACAGAGTATATGATATTACAGTATTTGATGAATCAGGCTTCAAAGCCGGTTTCACGTGATGAAATTTTAAATATGATTTGGGGAACGAATTATGTAGGTGAGACGAAAGTAGTAGATGTAAATATGAGGCGGTTACGCCAAAAGATAGAATGTAATCCATCAGAACCTGAATTTATTCTTACTGTGTGGGGAAAAGGATATGTGTGGAAGGAAAGTATAAGATGAAAAGAAAAGTGACTTTATATTTTATGACGGTCATTATACTTATGCTCGTATTATTTGAAGTCGTATTTTCAGTCTCCATTTATCGATATTATTATAATGGTATTGTGCAATATATAGAATCTCATGCGAAGACAAGTACGCGATTTTTCTCTGAATACAATTCCCTATACTTTATTCGTTTGCAAGAATACAGCGGGGATATAATTGAGAGCTTTCAGTTAGAAGGAACCGAATTACAATTAATTGATCGACATGGTACGATTATACAGTCGTCAAGTGGACAAAAGGTAGAAGGTAAAGTAGTTATTCCGTATTCTTTACTAGAAGGAGAAATGTATCATCAAGTGACTGTTACGAAAGACAATGTGAAACAATTGGAAGTGATTAGTCCACTTATTCATCAAGGACAAACGATCGGTGTTTTGAAATATACAACTGTTTTAACGAATGTAAATGCAAAGATTATTGAAATTATTATGTTTACTATTTCAGTTGGAATTGTCATTTCTGGTATCGTATTCTTAATCAGTAGACGATTAGCGAATTCGTTTGTTAAACCTATCGAATCTATTATTCATGCTTCTTCACAAATTGCAGAAGGTACATTAAAGAAGAAAATTAAAGAGGATTATCCAGGTGAATTAGGTGAGTTAGCATATAGTTTAAATCATATGTCTAATAAAATAGAAAAAGCGGAACAGATGAAAAATGAATTCATTGCTTCTATTTCTCATGAAATACGAACGCCTTTAACTGGAATTAAAGGTTGGAGTGAGACGTTAAAAACGGTAGATCATTTAACAGAAGAAGAGATAAAGCAAGGCATGGGAATTATTTCAGGTGAGACAGACCGATTGATTCATTTAGTAGAAGAATTGCTAGATTTTTCAAGATTACAATCAAATCATTTTAATTTATATAAACAAAATGTGCAAATGTACGATATACTAGAGGAGACGATTTGGCAATTAACTCCTAACGCTGAAGAGAAACAAATTCAATTTATTAATACGATAGAAAGAATTGAATTGATGGGAGATCGAAATAGGCTAAAGCAAATTTTCTTGAATATCGTTCAAAATGCTATTAAATATTCACATGAAAAAGGTACAATTCATATTGAAGCGACTAAAAATGAAGGACAAGCAGTGATAAAGGTGAAAGACGAAGGGATTGGAATTGCTAAAGAGCATTTACCATATATAGAACAGTCATTTTACCAGATTAATAACAATGCTACAGGTGCAGGTCTCGGTTTAGCCATCGTTAAAAAAATGGTAGAGCTTCATGGAGGCACACTTAATTTTATAAGTAAAGAAGGAATAGGAACAACCATTTTGATAAAACTCCCACTATAATACATATATAGGTCTGTTTATATAGTGTAATAAAATAAATAGATGTATAATTATATTGGGTGATTTATATATAAGATTAATAGGGAGAGGAATTCGATAGAATGGAAAAAGCTTTTAAAATTAAACGAGTAGTAGTCGTTTTAATAGCGATTGCAGCAGTAGCTATTGGGTATTTCATGTTTCAATCCATTACTTCACCAGCAAAGGCTGTTGCAAAACAAGAAAACGTAGTACAGCTTGCAAGTGAACAACCGAAAGTAGAAATGAATAAAACGGCACCAAGTCGTTTTAATGGAAAAGAAAGAAAAGTTGCTTATCTTACATTTGATGATGGCCCAGGGAAATATACGGCTGAATTGTTAAATATGTTAAAACAGCATGATGCGAAGGCGACGTTCTTTTTAATTGGAGCGAATGTAAAAGAATTTCCGGATTTAGTGAAACGTGAAAATGCAGAGGGTCATTATGTAGGTATGCATAGTATGACACATAATTTTGCGAAGTTATATAAAAATGGCGAGTATGTAAATGAAATGAAAGAAGATCAAAGCTTAATCGCAAATATTATTGGAAAATCACCTAAATTAACACGTCCACCATACGGTTCGATGCCTGGATTAAATGAAGGCCTTCGAAATAAAGTGGTAGAGGGCGGTTTTAAAGTATGGGATTGGACAATTGATTCATTAGATTGGAAATATAACAAAATGCAAGTTGATGCAGCGGCAGCACAAATTGCTCAAAACGTAATAACACATGCAACAAAACCACAGGAAGTTATTTTAATGCATGACATTCACCCACAATCAGTTGCTGCTGTGCCAGCAATTTTAAAAGGGTTAAAAGAAAAGGGTTATGAGTTTGAAGCTTATCATGAAGAGAGTCACTTCCCAGTGAATTTCTGGCATGATAACCGTATGTAATGGAGGAATGAACGTTGAAGTATGGAAAAGTAGCAGTAGTTGGAGCACTATCAGTAGGACTATTAACAGGTTGTTTCGGTGAAAAACCAGAAGAAAATCTATATACAGCTTTTGAAACAGCAGCGACACAAGAAAAATCATTAGTTGATGAAGCGAAGAAGTTAGAGAAATTAGAGAATGAAGGTCAAGAACTATATTCTCAAATTTTACAAGAAGGTAAAGATCATAATGACGCTGTTATGAAGAAGATAGAGCAAGCTACTGCAAATGTAGATGACCGTGAAAAAGTATTGAAAAATGAGAAAGAAATGCTAGAAAAAGCTCAGAAAGAAACGAAATCTGTTCAAGGAAATATAGAGAAGCTTGAAGATAAGAAGTTACAAAAACAAGCGAAAGCAGTAGAAGAGTCGTATAAAAACCGTTATGATGCATTCCAAAAGATGAATGAAAATTATACGAAGGCGTTAGCGACTGAAAAAGAACTGTATGAAAAATTAAAAGTAAAAGAAACGAAATTAAAAGAGATTGGTGAAAAAGTTAAGGCTGTTAATGAATTAACTGTGGAAGCACAAAAATCAAAAGAGCAATTTAACAATTTTACAAAAGAGTATAATGACAGTAAATTAGCATTCTACAAAGATGCAGAGATTAAGATGAAAGATCAGAAATAAAGAAGAATCTTAAGCATAATAAAAAGCCGGAGAAACATCGTTACAAATGTTTTTTCGGCTTTTTACGTTAAATGAATAGAAAAGACTGGAATTGATATCATAAAAGAGTTATAGTGAATTATTCCAAGGGAAACATTGTAAAGTAAGGAGAATGGAAATATGTCATATGAATTTTTACTCAAATTAGGTTTAGCACTCTTTTTAGGATTATTCATCGGGATAGATAGGCAGCTAAAGAATAAACCGCTTGGTGTGAAAACAAGTATGGTTATTTCTGTAGCAAGTTGTTTAATTACGATGGTTTCAATTGAAGCCGTACATGTATATTCTGTTCCAGGACATACAAATATGGATCCAATGCGTCTAGCTGCTCAAATTGTGAGTGGGATTGGTTTTCTTGGGGCAGGTGTTATTTTACGAAGAAGTAATGATGTTATTTCTGGATTAACGACAGCTTCTATGGTGTGGGCTGCTTCAGCTTTAGGTATTGCGATTGGAGCAGGATTTTATTTACAAGCGACGGTTGCTATGATTTTAATTATTTTAGCAATTAACGTACTTCCACAACTTGTGAAAATTGCAGGTCCGTATTCATTAAGACAAAAGGATTTATCTATAAAAATTACTGTAAAAGAGCATCATGAGTTAGATGGTATATTTAAGCAAATTAAAAATTTAGGTATGCATGTGAAACGAGTGAAAATTAAAGATATAGATAATGGAGCATTTCAGCAACTGGAAATGGTTATTTTAGCTCCAGAAGATTTATATACAACAGAGTTGTATAGTTCACTGAAAGAGATTGATCGTGTTGTTTCAGTTGAAGTGGAAAGTAGATAATTGTGATAAAAAAGAGTGAATTTACTTCACTCTTTTTTTATTTGGATTTTTAAGGGAATAAATTGATATAATGATGAATAACAAGGGGGAGAAATGATGGAAATACATATTAGAAGAGCGATAAAAGATGATATACGAGGTATAGCAAAGGTGCATGTTGATAGCTGGAAAACAACGTATAAAGGGATATTTGCTGACGAATTTTTAGAAAATATAACATATGAGCAACGAGAAAAACAATGGGAAAATATTTTTCAACAAGAGGATAAATCCAAATATAGATTTGTAGCAGAGACGTCAGATGAAACAATAATCGGATTCATTGACGGGGGAGTGGAAAGAAGTGGTGCATATAATTGTGATGGGGAATTATATGCAATCTACCTTTTACAAGAGTATCAAGGAATGAAAATAGGACAAAAGTTATTTCAATCTCTATTATCAGAATGTATAAATAATGATATGCAATCACTTTTAGTATGGGTTGTTACGAATAATCCGTCTAAAAATTTTTATGAAAAATTTAATCCAGAAAAAATTGATACAAAATTTTTAGAGCGAGTACAGGTAGAAGAAACAGCCTATTGTTGGAGAGATATAAATAATATTATTATGTAAACTTATTCTTTGAAAGAGGTATGCCAATTAAGGTATACCTCTTTTGTTTAACTATTTTGGATGGATTACTAATGAAAAATAGTAAGTATATAGTTTGAAATTGAGTATTTTTTTCGTGTATTTTTAACTAGATTAAAGAAAAGAGAGAAAACAAGAAAAGTTAAATTAGATATAAAAATTCTGAAATATACTATTGAATTGAATATCGTTATCAATTAGAATCATAATTGATAACGATATTCAATTGTTGTTTATTATATAAAATTTCGATAGCTTTAATATAAAGAGGAGGACCAATATGCAGCATGCGAAACAAATCGCAGAACATGCAACATTACAAAGTTTTTTAAACTGTTATTTAAGAGAAACAGGGAGTGGAGAATGGGTTACAGAGGATGAAAAAATGAAAAGTATCTTCAGTAATACGTTGAATAGAGATATAGTCCCCACATATTTATATTGTCGGCTATCGGCACAACACATTACTTTGTATGGAGAAGTTATATATAAATCAGCAACAGATCGCCATTTGTTTGGAGAACAATTTTATTATCAAATGGGAGAAAATAAGAATGTTATAAAAGCAGATTACGTTACAGTTATTACATTCTTAATAAAAGAGATGTCTATCAACTACGGAGAAGGGACGAATCCTGCTGAACTTATGCTTCGAGTTATTCGTAGTTGTCAAAATATTGAAGAATTTACAAAGGAGAGAATAGAAGATACATCTGCATTATACGGTTTCCATACATCCTTTATAGAAGCGGAGCAATCTTTATTATTTGGACATTTAACTCATCCAACCCCAAAGAGTAGACAAGGTATTTTGGAATGGAAAAGCGCAATGTATTCTCCAGAATTAAAAGGAGAATGTCAGCTTCATTATTTTAGGGCACATAAAAATATAGTAAATGAAAAATCATTATTGTTAGATTCTACAACAGTAATTCTAAAAGAAGAGTTACGTAATGATGAGATGGTTTGTAAAGAATTTATATCGAAGTATTGTAATGAAGATGAATATTCATTACTTCCAATTCATCCGCTTCAGGCAGAATGGCTATTACACCAATCATACGTACAGGATTGGATAGATCAAGGAGTACTTGAATATATCGGTCCTGTCGGTAAGTATTATATGGCAACATCATCACTTAGGACGTTATATCATCCCCAATCAAAATATATGCTTAAGTTTTCATTTCCAGTAAAAGTAACAAATTCAATGCGTATTAATAAATTGAAGGAACTAGAGAGTGGTCTTGAAGGAAAGGAAATGCTAAATACAGCAATTGGTGAAGTGTTAGAGAAGTTTCCAGGTTTTGATTTTATTTGTGATCCAGCATTTATTACATTAAATTACGGGGCAAAAGAATCTGGATTTGAAGTAATTATACGAGAGAATCCTTTTTATAGTGAACATGCAAATGACGCTACTTTAATTGCTGGATTAGTGCAAGATGCTATACCTGGGGAACGTACTCGTTTATCGAATATTATTCATCGACTAGCAGATTTAGAAGGTAGAAGCTGTGAAGAAGTAAGTTTAGATTGGTTTAGACGATATATGAATATTTCTTTAAAGCCGATGGTATGGATGTACTTACGTTATGGTGTTGCATTAGAAGCGCATCAGCAAAATAGCGTTGTTCAGCTAAAGGATGGTTATCCGGTCAAATATTATTTCCGTGATAATCAAGGGTTTTATTTCTGTAATTCAATGAAAGAGATGCTTAATAATGAGTTGGCTGGCATTGGAGAGCGTACTGGAAATTTATATGACGATTATATTGTAGATGAGAGATTTCGTTACTACTTAATTTTTAATCATATGTTTGGTCTCATTAACGGTTTTGGCACAGCAGGATTAATTAAGGAGGAATTTCTTCTCTCTGAATTAAGATCTGTACTTGAATCGTTCCTTCCGTATAACCGTGAACCTTCTACCTTTTTAAGAGAATTGTTAGAAGAGGATAAGTTGGCATGTAAAGCAAATTTATTAACGAGATTTTTCGATGTCGATGAGTTAAGTAATCCTTTAGAACAAGCAATTTACGTACAGGTACAGAATCCGCTCGTTAGAGAAGTGGCTGTTCGTTCATAAATAACGTTAAAATTTCACGTAATACAAATAATGGTGTTTTTTCGTAAGGCGGAGGGAGTTATGAGAGTGGACATGTATCATACGAGAATATTGAAAGCGCTTGAATCAGAAGATTACATTTCAGTACGAAGAAGAGTGTTACGTCAATTAGTAGAGTCGTTAATTTATGAGGGGATTATTACGCCAATTCGCATAGAAAATGAAGAACAAATTCTTTTTCTTATACAAGGACTTGATGAGGACAACAAAAGTGTCACGTACGAATGTTACGGAAGAGAACGAATGACATTTGGACGTATCTCTATAGATTCATTAGTAATAAGAGTTCAAGAGGGAAAACAAGAAATACACTCAGTCTCTCAATTTTTGGAAGAAGTTTTTCGGATTGTTAACGTAGAACAAACGAAATTAGATTCTTTTATTCATGAATTAGAACAAACGATATTTAAAGACACGATTGCACAATATGAAAGACATAATAAGGTGAAATATACTCAAAAATCGTACGATGACTTTGAGTGCCATTTAATAGACGGTCACCCATATCATCCTAGCTATAAAGCACGAATTGGATTTCAATATCGTGACAATTTTCAATATGGATATGAATTTATGAGACCAATAAAAATTGTATGGATTGCAGCGCATAAGAAATATGCGGCTGTAGGTTATGAAAATGAAGTAATCTATGACAATATTTTAAAAGGTGAGATAGGCGAGCATAAATTAGAAGCATATATGGAACGAATTCACATTGCGGGATGCGATCCAAAGCAGTACGTGTTTATACCTGTTCATCCTTGGCAGTGGGAGAATTTCATCATTCCAAATTACGCTGACCATATACAGGATAAAAATATAATTTATTTAGGACAATCGGCGGATGATTATTGCGCGCAACAATCGATGAGGACGTTAAGAAATGTTACGAATCCAAAGAGACCATATGTAAAGTTATCGCTGAACATACTTAACACTTCAACACTCCGTACGCTGAAACCATATTCAGTTGTGAGTGCACCAGCTATATCGAATTGGTTAAGTGATGTCGTAAGTCAGGATTCTTATTTAAGGGATGAATCGCGCATTATTTTGCTAAAGGAATTTTCGAGTGTAACGTATGATACGAATAAGAAAGCCACATATGGTTCATTAGGATGCATTTGGCGTGAAAGCGTTCATAAATATTTAAATGAGAAAGAGGATGCGGTTCCCTTTAACGGCTTATATGCAAAAGAGAAAGACGGGACACCAGTTATTGATGCATGGTTAAACAAATATGGGATAGAAAATTGGCTACGATTACTGATTCAAAAAGCGATCATACCAGTTATACATCTTGTTGTAGAGCATGGAATCGCATTAGAATCACACGGACAAAATATGATTTTAGTTCATAAAGAAGGGCTACCTGTCCGTATTGCATTAAAGGATTTCCATGAAGGACTTGAGTTTTATCGTCCATTCTTAAAAGAAATGAATAAATGTCCAGACTTTACTAAAATGCATAAAACGTATGTGAATGGAAAAATGAATGATTTCTTTGAAATGAATCGTATTGAATGTTTACAAGAGATGGTATTAGATGCACTGTTCTTATTTAATGTAGGAGAATTAGCTTTCGTACTTGCAGACGAATATGATTGGAAAGAAGAAATTTTTTGGATGATAGTTGTCGAAGAAATTGAAAATCATTTTAGAAAATATCCATACTTGAAAGATAGATTTGAAAGTATTCAGCTATACACTCCTACATTCTATGCTGAGCAATTAACGAAGCGACGATTATATATGGATGTGGAATCGCTTGTTCATGAAGTTCCAAATCCATTGTATAGAGCAAGCCAACTTATGAAACAAAAATCAGTTGTTACAGGGGGAAATTATGCTAATCGTTAATAAACAAGAGTATAGCAAAAGTGATTTTGATTTGAGATTACAAGTTTATGAGGAAATGGAACAATTTCAAAAAGCAGCAGGAAATAGATTTGCGCTTTGTTTGAAAGATCCATTCGATATTATTACGCTTGTGTTTTTCTTAAAAGAAAAGAAATTATCAGTATTGCTTATACATGAAGATACGCCAAAAGAAACGGCTATTGAAATGGCAAAGCGTGCAAATTGTATCGGGATATTATATGGAGAATATAGCGATTTTACGAAATTAGAAGTAGTGAACGCTTTACTAGAAGAGCCTTCTTTATTGCAATATAGTTCTGGAACAACAGGAGAACCAAAACTGATTCGTAGAGCATGGGCGGAAGTGGATACAGAAATTACGGCTTATAATGAAGCTTTAAACTGTGAAGTAGATGAAGTGCCGATTGTTATGGCTCCTGTTTCACATTCATACGGACTAATATGTGGTACGTTATCTGCAATTACGCGGGGAAGCAAACCTATCATCATTACGAATAAAAATCCTAAATTCGCCTTAAATATAGTTCGCAATACAGAAAAACATATCATATATGCAGTACCACTTATGTTACATATTATGGGGAGTTTCCCGCAAGGAACATTTCAGTTTCATAAAATTATGACATCCGGAGCGCCTTTGCCAGAAGCATTATTTTATAAACTAAAAGAAATGACAACATATATGATGCAGCAATACGGTTGTTCTGAAGCAGGTTGTATTAGTATATGTCATGATATGAAAAGCCATTTAGATTTAGGAAATCCACTACCTCATGTGAGTATAAGCATAGGTTCAGATGAAAATATGCCTGAAGAAATCGTAGTGAAAATGAACGATAAGGAAATTTTTACGAAAGATTTGGGGTATAAATCTGAGCGCGGCCTTCATTTTATGGGGCGCATGGATGATGTGATTAACGTTTCAGGATTAAAAGTCTTTCCTATAGAGGTAGAAGAAACGATGCTTCGACTAGAAGGTGTTCAAGAGGCAATTGTATATCGAGGGAAACATCCTGTGATGGGCGAAATAGTTAAAGCGAAAGTAATCTCTCATATTGAGCCGGTTCGAATAAGAGAATGGTGTATACAGCATTTACCAGCTTATAAAGTTCCACATGAGATTGAAAGTGTAACTGAAATTCCGAAAAATAAAACTGGAAAAGTAAGTAGAAAGTTACTAGAGATGGGAGAGGTTACAACATGAGACGTGAAACATTAAAAAATGAAGTATTGAAAATTATGAAAGAAAAAATGGAACTAAAAAATGTAACGCATTTAGAAGAAACGATGCGTTTAAACCAAGATTTATATATAGATTCGGTAATGATGTTACAACTCATAGTTTACATAGAAATGGATGTAAAGCTATGCGTTCCAGAGGATGAGGTAGATCCAAAAGCATTTCTTACTGTAGGATCTTTACTTGATTTTATGGAGGAGCTACAGCCGGTATAAGAAGTAAATGTGAATAATTAACTTTTAGGAAAGTGGATGAGAATATGACTTCAATTAAAGTTCACTGTTTAGTGAGTTGTTTTTGCGAAATTATAAAAAGGCGTAGCGATATAGATTTTCGTCCCTTTTATTTTGGACTATGGGACGGCGATTTTGATATAACAGAAGGCGGAATTATATCGTATCACTCCGAAAATATTAACCACGATAATTATTTATTATGGTATGAAAAATTGTATGGCATGAAAGTGAACGAATGGTATGATCATGCAAAAGATAAGGATAGCAATGTAGAAACGTTTTTACAATTAGTAGAAAACAAGCCAGAGAATCGCTATGTCATTGTAATGGTAGATATGTCTCTATTACCAGAGAGGGAAAATAAATTCCATCAAAAACCGTTTCCGCATTATTTGATGATATCAAAGACGGAGAAAGAAGAAGAATGGTTCATGCTAGATCCTGATTTTCGCTGGGAAGGGAATATGGAAAGAGAAAAAGTGCTCCACTCTGTTCAAGATAACCCATTTGGTGGAGGGTATTTCATTGATATAGAAGAAATTCAGGAGCCAACAGAAGAAATGGTAGCAAGTTATTTCATAGAAACTTTCAAAAGAACTGACAATGAACTGACTATGGAGCTGAAAAATTTAATTATAAAAATGGCAAATGAAGAAGATGGGTATTCGCTTTCTGGTCTTGTACCGGCAGTCAAACAAATACCAGTACTTGCGATTCGTAAATATAGTTATGAACATGCCTTTGCATACTTCCGTGAAACGTTGCAATATTCGGAGCAAGAGTTTGATTATTGGTGTGATCGAGTAGAGGATATTGTACAAGGATTTACAAATGTACAGTATCGAGCAATTAAAATGGCAATGACGAATAATACAGGCATGTTATTATCAATTGTTAAAAAGTTGGATGAAATGAATGCAATTGAACTGCAAATTAAGGCTGAATTAGAGAGACAGTTTTTATTATGGAAAGAAATGAAAACAAACGAGTCTGTCTTAGTATTATAAAAGCTAACTGAATTTAAGATAAGGGAGTTCAAACCTATGAAATATTCATTATGTACTATTTCCTTTCGTCATCAATTAATTTCATTTACTGATATTGTTCAATTTGCATATGAAAACGGTTTTGAAGGAATTGAATTGTGGGGGACTCATGCACAAAATTTGTATATGCAAGAGTATGAAACGACAGAACGAGAATTGAATTGTTTAAAGGATAAAAACTTGGAAATTACGATGATAAGTGATTACTTAGACATATCATTATCAGCAGATTTTGAAAAAACGATAGAGAAATGTGAACAAATTGCAATATTAGCTAATTGGTTTAAAACAAACAAAATTCGTACGTTTGCTGGACAAAAAGGTAGCGAAGATTTCTCGGGACAAGAGAGAAAAGAGTATGTGAATCGTATTCGCATGATTTGTGAAGTATTTGCTCAGCATAATATGTATGTACTTTTAGAAACACATCCAAATACGTTAACGGATACGCTGCCTTCTACTTTGGAATTATTAGGAGAAGTAGATCATCCGAATTTGAAAATAAACCTTGATTTTCTTCATATATGGGAGTCTGGTGCAGATCCAATAGACAGCTTCCATCGACTAAAGCCGTGGATACAACATTACCATTTTAAGAATATATCGTCAGCAGATTATTTGCATGTGTTTGAACCAAATAATGTATATGCAGCAGCGGGAAGTCGAATTGGTATGGTTCCATTATTTGAAGGTGTGGTAAATTATAATGAGATTATTCAGGAAGTGAGAGATACTGACCATTTTGCTTCACTCGAATGGTTTGGACATAATGCGAAAGATATATTAAAAGAAGAAATGAAAGTATTAACAAATAGAAATTTAGAAGTAGTAACTTCTTAATATAAAATGATGTAAGAGTCTCTCATTGTAGAGACTCTTTTTTTAAAAATATAAATAACCAAAAATTACCATGTATTTAAATTAAAATTTAACACAATTTATATATAAATAAGGAGGTGATTGGTAATGGCTAGAAATCGTAATTCTAATCAATTAGCATCACATGGAGCACAAGCAGCTTTAGATCAAATGAAATATGAAATTGCACAAGAATTTGGTGTACAACTTGGAGCTGACACTTCTTCACGTGCAAACGGTTCTGTAGGCGGTGAAATTACAAAACGTCTAGTAGCGATGGCAGAACAACAACTTGGTGGCGGATATACTCGCTAATTGTAGAAGGTTATAGGAGAAAGGAAGGATTCTTCCTTTCTTTTTTTTTCAATTAATTGGTATGAATATATTGCGAACTGGATTCAAAGAATAGGAATAATACTATATTTTCCCCAATTTCTTTTGTTGTAAATGGGAAGTAGTAAAGATGTAATAGCCCTGGTGGAATGAAAAATTACGTTCCAGCAGGGCTATTATATGGTCAGAAATATACGATGAAAGGGTTCCGAAGCCAACATGTTAAAAAAAGAAAACTGTTGTTTAATTGCGCTTGCATCAGTTCCACTTGTTATGACATTAGGGAATTCAATGCTCATTCCAATCCTACCGACTATCGAAAAGAAATTACATATTTCATCGTTTCAAGTATCCATGATTATTACAATTTACTCTATTGTAGCCATTTTACTTATACCGATTGCTGGTTATTTATCAGATAGATGGGGACGAAAGATGATAATGGTTCCGAGTTTGCTGATTGCGGCTATAGGAGGAGCGATAACTGGTTGGGTATCATGGAAAGTTGATAATCCCTACACTTGGATATTGATCGGTAGAGCGATTCAAGGTATTGGTGCTGCTGGTGCAATGCCAGTTGTTATACCGTGTGTTGGTGATTTATACAAAGATGAAAAACAAGTTAGTACAGGTTTAGGAATCATTGAAACATCCAATACATTTGGAAAAGTGCTGAGCCCTATTTTAGGATCTGCTCTTGCTGCCATTGTATGGTTCTTACCATTTTGGGCAATTCCAGTTTTATGCATAGTATCAATTGTTTTATTACTTGTTCTAGTAAAGGCAAAGAAACAAGAAGGAGAAGTGCCACCACTTAAAGAGTTTATAAAATCTATTATCTCTACGTTTCGAGAAAAGGGAAGATGGTTAATTGCCATTTTTGTATTAGGTGCAATTATTATGCTTATTTTATTCGGAATTCTCTTTTATTTGTCGACGATACTGGAATCAAAGTATGACATACATGGTATATGGAAAGGTTGTGTACTTGCTATCCCGTTACTTGTACTGTCACTTAGTTCATATATGGCGGGTAAAAAAATTGGAGATAATCAAAATGTAATGAAGAAGTGTATTTATATTGGTTTTTTAATGGCAGCTGCATCAGTCATCATTCCTTTATTTATAAAAGGGATTTATTTACTACTTCTTTGTCTCGTTATTATGGGGATAGGAATTGGTATGGCACTCCCATGTTTAGACGCCCTAATTACACAAGGAATTGAAAAGGAGCAAAGGGGGACAGTTACGTCATTTTATAGTTCCATGCGATTTATTGGTGTAGCAGCTGGACCACCTCTATACTCTTTTTTCATGAAAGGTGCTGACCATGAAGTGTTTTATGTAACAAGTATTTTCGCTGGTATCGGTGCTGTTATAGCAATGATTTGGATTAAACCAGCAAAAGATGCAAAGACGGTAAAACAGAAAACGGAACCTACTTCATAACCTGTAAGAGAATTGCATGGTGTTTTAAGGAACATGCAATTCTCTTTCGTTCATTAAGAATACATAACTTGTTTTAACATATAAAGCGCGACGCCCCAAATGATGAGACCCGAAAACTTATTTAATAATACGATTGTCTTTCCGGTTGAGTCTATTCTTTTTAGAAATTTCCCCGCTAAGGCTAAGCTTATAAACCAAATCCAAGAAACGATAATAGTTGCAAGTGTGAAAGCCCATTTTTCACTTTCTATGTATTGAATAGAATTTGTTCCGATTACACCGATTGTATCTAAAATTGCATGTGGATTTAATAACGAAACCGATGCAGCGAAAAGGATTTGCTTTTTTAATGGCATACTGTTTTCTTTTTTTATATCGTTGGAAGGGTTACTTCTCCAAATAACAAAGCCCATATATAGGAGAAAGAAAAATCCAATTATATATAACGTGTTAGTTAGCCAAGAAAAAGTAAGGAGTATAAGGGAGACACCCTGCACTGCAATCAATATGAGTAACGTATCACATATAGAGGCAGTTAATACTACAGGGGCTGCCCTCCAAATGTTTGGTTGGCTCGCACCTTGGTTAAAGACGAAAACATTTTGGACACCTAATGGAATGATAAGACCAAATGCAAGAATGATACCATGAATAATTGCTTCACTCATCATATTACCTCCTATTTTAATTCAGTATGATAGTGTATATTGTATAGAAGAAATGAAAATTTGTATCCATCCATATGATTGGAGAGGTTACCAACCAAAAAGAATATAAGGTGATATGATGGAAAGCTTTGTTTGGAAACCGAATATGTCTCTAGCGACTCCTCTGTATAAACAAATAGAAACGTATATAAAAGAAAGAATCGTTAATGGAGAATGGACTGTTGGAACGAAATTGCCTTCACAAAGAGATTTGGCACATACATTCGGTGTGAACCGGAGTACAATTGTAATGGCTTTCGATGAACTAGTGGCAAAGGGATACATTGAAGGGAATGGCAGGAAAGGAACAATTGTTGTAAATAATAATGAGAATGCTTCAACGTACGC
Source organism: Bacillus sp. N5-665 (assembly GCF_022637375.2). NCBI lineage: Bacteria > Bacillati > Bacillota > Bacilli > Caryophanales > Bacillaceae > Bacillus > Bacillus sp. N5-665. Next base: position 3,625,459 of record NZ_CP093325.1, on the reverse strand, counting down.
GCCCCCGCCTAATTGGCAGTCTTATGTAGAAACAGGACTTCATTATCCGAATCTGCCTGCTATTCAAGAGATTAATCAAGCTGAATTTTATCCGCATGTAATTCGTTTAGGAACAGGTGAGCTCGCGCCAAGTCTTTTACCTGAAAAAAAGATGAAAGATATTATGAATAAGCTTTTAAAGTCGAGCATGATACTTGGGTATGAAGAACCGAAAGGGAATTTCTATTTAAGGAAGAAAATTGCGGACTATTTAAAAGGACATGGTATAGATGTAACTCCTGATTCTATATTAATTGTTTCAGGAGCAATTCAAGCGTTGCAACTTATTTCTATGGGGCTTCTTCAAAAAGGGGCATCCATCTTATTAGAAAAACCATCTTATTTATATTCTCTTAATGTTTTTCAATCAGCAGGAATGCGTTTAATTGGTATACCAATGGATGAGAACGGTTTACATGCATCATATATTACGAAATATAAGAAGCAATTTAATGCATCTATTTTATATACAATCCCGTCTTTTCATAATCCGACGAACTTTAGTATGAATGCGAAGAAACGAATAGAAGTGATGGAAATATGTAACGAAATTGGTTTGCCTATTATAGAAGACGCGGTGTACCAAGACTTATGGTTTGATGAGCCTGTTTCAAAGCCTTTAAAAGCATATGATAAAAACGGAATTGTACTACATATTGGGAGTATGTCTAAAGTTATTAGTCCAGGGTTAAGAATTGGATGGATTGTTGGATCTGAGCCAGTCATTCAAAGATTGGCAGACATAAAAATGCAAACAGATTATGGTTCAAGTTCTATATCCCAGCAAATTGCAGCGGAATGGTTTGCAGATGGATTGTATGATGAACATTTACAGTTTGTAAGAACTAAGTTGAAAAAACGTAGAGATTTTATGTTGCAAATGTTAGAGAAATATTGTCGTGATATAGCAACATGGTATGAACCGACAGGTGGTTTTTATATTTGGTTACATATGAATGTACCCGTTTCGAACCGTAGCTTATTCGACAAAGCTTTGAAAGAAAAGATTTTATTAAATCCAGGTACTTTGTATGATAGAAGTGCAAACCAATTTTTGCGTCTATCCTATTCATACGCAACGTTAGAAGAAATTGAAATAGGTATCAAAAAACTTGCACAACTAATGAAAAAGTAAGAGGAGAAAATAATGAAACAATACGTAATTTGCCAAATTATCAATGGAGAAAAATATTTAGCTGCTTATGCGGAGTCGAAGCAGGATGCAATTGAAAAAGCAGAATTGTTAGGATTACGAACGGGAAATCGATACACAGTTATTACTGCGGAAGAAGCTGAAGGGTTAACGTATCCTTAAGCAACGAATAATAATGATGCAGCAGGAAGTAAATAAGCCTCGTAATCTATGATATTACTAGGCTTATTTTTTTTGAAAGCGTTACGTGTTCTCGTATGAAAAATAATAGTATTATGAGTCAAGTTGACGGAAATACCGATTTGTTTTTCGGTCCTGATTTCCGTTTCTATAGTCATCGATATATTGTCTGAAGTTCCAAGATTGTAAAAACTTATTTGCGGCGTTATAACCAGAATTGTAAAGCCACTCTTTTTCTTCCTTTGTTAACTCAAAGTTTGTACTTGTAATGGATCCTGTTGGAATTGTAATCGTTCTTGCTTTTGATTCCTTATCTAAATGACGTAAATCATGGGCTTGCATCATTGTTTTAAAAAGTCCTTTGAACATGGAAATAGGCTCATTGTAGTGGGCAGGATCAGCTTGAATCTCATCTTTTACGAAATGAAATCCAAATGTTGGCCAGCGAGGAGAGGAAGGTGAGTCGAAAATCCAAATTGGGTAATTGCTTAAAATCCCTCCATCAACCATATAACAAGGTTGCTTCCATTTAGGGGTTCTCCATTTTACCGGTTCAAAGAAGAAGGGGATTGTACTACTCATTCTTACAGCTTTAGCAATAGAGAAGCGATAATTTAAAAATCCGTAGTTTGGTAAGTCATCAGGAAAGATAACCATTTTACCATTACTTATATCAGAAGCGATAATTTTAAGCTTATTTAAATCAGGTAAATCTGTAAATAAGTGAACTCCTTTTTTGCGAAGTAATTCTTCAATCCATTCTTCTATAAATATATTGGAGTAAATACCAAGAGTAGTCCATGCACTTAATCCTTTTCCGATAAAGGGGATTCTGTCAATAAAGGTTCTCTTCGTAAATTTATTATAATCGATATCAGTTATAATCGTTTTTAACTCTGAACAAGAATATCCTGCTGCTAGGAGCGCAGCGATAATGGAACCAGCTGATGTTCCAGCTACACGCTCCCATTCATAGCCTTTTTCAGCTAACGCGCAAATTGCCCCTACATGTGCAATCCCGCGTACACCGCCTCCTTCAAAAACACCATCAATCTTCATCAATCATACTTCCTTTCGAATAAAAGATTTGAAAATGGAAAAAAAGCACGTATTGTACGTGCTTTTTTACAATAGTTTTTAAATTTACTAGCAGCCTACAAAGCCGCCCCAACAGCTAGCTCCGATGATGATTAGAAGGATAAATAAAACGATTAATAAAGCGAAACCTCCATAACCACATCCACCACAACTACCGCCGTAACCGTAACCGCCGCAACTATATCCGTAACCCATGTGGAATTCCTCCTTAAATTAAAAATAAAAATGAACGAGGGGAAAATGTACTGGAAGAAATAATGAACTATCGTGTTTGTAGGAACAATGTATACTATGCTTTTTTTAACTTGTTCGCGTATGAAGGAAGAGCCCGTTTTTTTGGAGGCTTGTTGTTTTTACAAAGAATGGAGTATAATTTTTGTGCGATGATATAAATATGTAAATGTAAGGAGAATTTATGAATAAACAAATTGAAGTATTAATTGATAAATATGGGCTGACACATTTAAAAGAAGAACTTATTAATACTGTATTTCCTAGTGTGAAAGTTGTGCCAAAGCAGGAGGAAACAGTTGCGGTAGGTAGTTCGAAAATGGGAGGAGTTCCTGATTTACCATCTGCATTTGAATACCCAATGTACAAAGGAAACCGGTTACAGTTTATCGCTCAATTTAATTTAAATGATTTACAAAATGTTGGTATGGAGCACAATCTTCCTAAGACAGGGATGTTATATTTCTTTAGCATTGAAAATTACTTTGAAGAAGATGTGAATCCAACTGAAGCGGGGCGTGTACTTTATTATGATGTTACTGTAGAGCAATTACAAAGGGCCGATGAATTGCAAACAAATTATAACCAGTGTGTAACTACTTTTGAACTGACATATAAATTGCCAGAGCTTTTCATTGAAGATGAGGCTGATTCAGATCGTTTCTTACAATTGCTTGAAGAACTAATCCCAGACAACTATGATAACCATCAAATGTTTGGTGAGCCATTTTCTGTACAAGAGGAAGTATTATATGAGACAGGAGAATATATGGGGATAGACCCGCAGCAAATGACGCTTTTATTCCAAATCGATTCAGATACTAAAAATTGTAATATGATGTGGGGAGATTTAGGAATGCTTTATTTCTGTATTGGAAATGAAGACTTGAAAAATCGACGTTTTGAAAATACATGTTGTGTATTACAAACTTGTTAATGAAAAAGGTTGTTCTTGTAAAAAGAACAACCTTTTTACAATGTTAAATATGCATAATCTCATATGACCTATACGAAAAAGTATTGTATACTCTGAAACTATACGATACTTTTTCGTATAGTTATAGAATATAAGGAGTGACATGATGGGAAAGACAAGTAAGTATGTGACAGCTGCCGCACTTTGTTCAACTATAGTAATGGGAGGCTTACAGGCGTCATCTGTATCTTATGCAGCTACGAATTCAACTGTAGCGACATCACAATCAGATGCAAAGTTGTTAAATGATTTTAGAAAAGAATTAAAAAAACAGGTTGATAATCGAGAAGAAAATATTACAATCACATATAAATCAAAAGATAGAAATGCTAGAAATGTTATGGACCAATTGTATGGCGAGTTTAATAAAATTGTAGATGCAGATGAGTATGTAAAATATAATGTAGCGTCTACTAAATATTCTATTAAAGGGTTACCAGGAAACTATACGTTTACACTGCAAGTTAAGTACCGTGAATCAAAAGAGCAAACACAATATGTGAAATCTCAGGCAAAAGCAATTATCGGTTCAATTGTAAAACCTGGAATGGATGAGCATGAGAAAGTAAAAGCGATTCATGATTATGTTGTGAAACATGTATCTTATGATACGTCTTATAAAGCGTATACAGCATATGAAGCATTAGCAAATCGTTCTGCCGTTTGCCAAGGCTATACGTTATTAACGTATGAGTTGTTAAAAGAAGCAGGTATTCAAAATCATATTGTAACAGGCACTGGGAATGGACAAGCTCATGCATGGAATTTAGTAAACATTGAAAATAAATGGTATCACATTGATACGACATTCGATGATCCAGTACCAGATAAAGCTGGGCGTGTAACATATTCATATTTTAATATGTCTGACGAGCAATTAAGTAAAGATCATGAATGGGATCGTAGTAAATATCCGGCGGCAACTGCAAGTTACTTTAATGAATTAACAAACAAAATAAAAACGGGTAGTTCAAAGACTGCTGCGTATGAACAAATGTTAAAAGAAACAAATTTAAAATATTTGTCTGCACAATACGGGGCAGATAATTATAGTGAATTTAAGAAAAAATTACAGCAACAATTCGCTTCTAAGCCAGAAAAGGTAGAAGTACGATATAAGCAATCTATGGATGGAACAATGCAAGATATAAAGAAAGTGTTAAATGAAATAAATTGGCCAAAAGGTGCAAAACGTGTATCTTATGAAGTAGCACCATATAGTGCGATGGCAGATTATTCATTAGCGACAATTACATTTACGTATTAATTAATGAAGAAGAGCATCTGTAAAAGGTGCTCTTTTTATTATGTATCACTTTAAAAAACAGAATTGTGTGATAAAATACAAAAAGGAAGGATGTGGGATTGGAATGAATTTGTTCGAAAGTAATATTTTTACATTAATATATACTTGTTTAGTAATCGGACTTATCGTTTTGTTTTTCCTATCATTTACTTTGTTCCTTAGAAGATTATTGCAAAACAGCGCTGCAAAAAAACAACATGTAATTAATATGAATAAGAAGCTAGATCGAATGATTGAATTGCTTGAAAAAGATAAGAAATAGTGATAGAAGATGTATGAAAAGGGGAAGAGGATGGCTAATTATATAAAAGAATTACGTGAAAAAGTAGGGCACGACTGTGTTCTCATAAACTTTGCGGGTGGTTGTGTGTTAAATGAATCTGGCGAAGTATTACTGCAAAAAAGAGGTGATTTTAATGCTTGGGGATTTCCTGGCGGTGCAATGGAAATCGGAGAATCTGCCGCAGAAACCGCGATTCGAGAAATAAAAGAAGAAACAGGTTATGATGTAGAAATAAATGAGCTTCTCGGGGTGTATACAAAATATTTTCAAACATATCCAAATGGTGATAGAGCTCAGTCAATTTTAATATTCTTTTCATGCTCAATTGCCGGTGGAGAGCAAAAAGTAGACGGTGATGAAACGTTGGAATTGAAGTTTTTCCCGCTAAACAAAATGCCACCATTGTTTAATCAACAACATGAGGATTGTTTACAGGACTTACTAGAGAAAAGAGTAGGGGTGTATCGTTAACATAAAAAAGAAGCTAATGAGATTAGCTTCTTTTTTATGTTTTATTTATTTCCACCAATCATCAAACATTGATGCTGGAACTTGTCTTTTATGTTCGCTCACTGTGTAACGTTTTTCAATTTTTTCTGCAACGTCAGTTGGAACTGCTTTACCTTCTAAATAATCATCTAGTTGATCATACGTAATACCTAACTCTGTTTCATCAGCTTGACCTGGTTTTTCATCTAATAAATCAGCTGTTGGCATTTTTAAGTAAAGTCGCTCGTCTGCACCTAATTCTTGTAATAGAGCGCGTCCTTGGCGTTTCGTTAATCCCGTTAATGGTAATAGGTCTGCACCACCATCTCCGAATTTTGTAAAGAATCCTGTAACAGCTTCTGCCGCGTGATCAGTTCCAATTACAAGTAGCCCTTGTTGACCACCGATTGCGTACTGCGTAACCATACGGATGCGTGCTTTCACGTTACCTTTATTGAAATCTGTTAATGATTCACCTAATAAGTTTTCGTATTGATTTGAGAAAGCATCAACTGTTGAAGCGATATCAAATGCAATAGATTGATCAGCTTGAATAAATTGTAATGCTAATTGCGCATCATCTTCGTCTTTTTGCACTTTATAAGGAAGGCGCACGGCGATAAACGTTGCGCTACCACCTTCATTACGAATTTCCTCCACTGCAAGCTGAGCTAAACGTCCAGCTAATGTAGAGTCTTGTCCGCCACTAATTCCAAGTACAAATCCTTTCGCACCTGTTTTTTTTACATAATCTTTTAAGAAATCAACACGTTTACGGATTTCTGCTTTCGGATCAATTACAGGCTGAACATGTAATGCTTTCATAATCTGTTCTTGTAATGTCATTATGTTTCCTCCTATTCATATTAAAGCAGTAATTAAGTTTATATGTATATTGGTACATACTTCTATCCTTTATTATTTCGCAAAACTAGCGAATATACAATAGGATGCGTGTATGAATATGAATGTAGTCATTATAATGAAACTGCTTCGTTTAAGCAATTTTTTTGAAACCTTTCAATAATGTAAGGTTTTTGTCATTTGAATCGATGGAAGGTATTTCCGTATTTTACTAATATAAAAACATAGTTAGTAGAAGGGCGGAGAAGTAATATGAATATTAGAGAACTCGCATACCGGAATGTAACGCGAAATAGACGAACATACTCAGCATATTTTTTAAGTAGTGCATTTGCTATTATGGCCTTTTTTGTGTATTCATTTTTTGCGTTTCATCCGGCATTAAGTGCTGGAGAACTGGGGCAATACGTGTTCGTAAGTATGTCTTTTGCACAGTCCATTATTTACTTATTTACATTTTTCTTTATTTTATATTCGATGGGAATGTTTTTAAAAACGAGAAAGCGTGAATTAGGAATTTTAATGATGTTAGGTATGACGAAATATCAATTAAAGCGTCTTATCTTCTTTGAAAATATTATGATTGGGATAGGGGCAATTATTTTTGGAATACTTGCAGGAATGCTATTTTCTGGAATGTTAATATTTGTAGCTCCGATGATATTAAAATTAGATATTTCCTTAGCTTATTACATACCAATGAAAGCCATTGTTGTAACGAGTATTATGTTTTTCGTATTATTTATGATCATTTCATTGTTTAGTGCAGGAATGATTCGGAAAAATAAAATTATGAAATTGTTTAGAGGATCAGCAGAAGCGAAGCCGGAACCGAAAGCTTCCATTATTTCTTCTATATTAGCAGTCATATTGCTTAGTGCGGGATATGCGGGAGCACTTATGTCACACGGTGCAATGGTATTTGTCATGATGATTCCTGTTACAACGGTAGTCATTATTGGTACGTATTTGCTGTACAAGCAGTTGAGTGTCTTTATTATTAGACTATGTAAAAAAAGTAAACGTTTCTATTGGACACAGACAAATATTGTTACGTTATCAGATTTAGCTTACCGTATGAGAGACAACGCCAGAATGTTCTTTATTGTAACTATTATTTCAACTGTAGCATTTTCAGCAATAGGTACATTAGTTGGTTTCGCATCAATGACGAAAGAAATTATGGAAAGACCAATTGCGTTTCATTACCACTCCAAGCAAGGAAATAGTAATGAATCACAGCATTTGAAGATAATTGATGAAGGATTAAAGAAGCATAGTATAACAGCTTCTAAAGCTACTATTTCAACGAAAAGGTCAGAGGAGCAGTCTTTAAGAAGTGCTATTTTCATAAAAGAATCAGATTATAAGGAGTATGCGAAGTTAACAGGAGAACCATTTCAAACTGTAGCAAATAAAGAAGCTTTATTTTTATCAGTCGATATACCAGGCCCACCGATGAAAGAAAGAAAAGAAATTACTTTACCACATTTGAATGAATCTTTAAAAGTGAAAAAAGTTAATACTTCTTCATTAAGTAAAATACTAAGAGGTAACGTTTATGTAATCTCTAAAAATCAATATGATGCATTACAAGAAGGATTTAAAGAGGAAAAAGATTATGTGTACAAAACAGAAGGAACGAAAGATGAAATAGAGGTTGGTAAAGAGCTTACTCATCAAATGAAGATTTATGAAGAACATGCAATGTTTAGTGCAGAAGAGTACGAACAAAACCAAAGTTTACAAATCGCAGGACCAATTCTATTTGTAGGTTTCTTTATTGGTATAGTATTTTTCGTATGTGCAGGAAGTTTCCTTTACTTCCGTTTGTTTTCTGATTTGGAGGATGATACTCGTTTGTTTGAAATGATTCGAAAAGTAGGCTTAACGAGTGGAGAGTTATCGAAAGTAGTTACAATTCGATTGGCACTTTTATTCTTCGTTCCAATAGGCGTTGCAACATTACATGGGGCAGTAGCATTAACTGCACTCGGACAGATGTTTGAGTACTCACTATTTAAAGAAAATGCGATTGTATTAAGTATTTTCGTAGGAATTCAAGTTGGTTACTTTTTACTGATAAGATCTCGTTATTTAAAACAATTGAAAGAGAGATTACGTATTCGTTAAATGTGTTTTTTTAACTTGAGTACAAAATTTTCTAAAAAGAGACAAGTATTACCAAAAAGTGATAAAATGGAAAGAGCGAGGTGGAAAAAATAATAGAAAGTAAGGGGGGGAGTATTATGAAAGCAACAGGAGTTATTCGAAAAGTAGACGAATTAGGACGAATTGTTATTCCTAAAGAATTACGTGATGTATTGGGAATACAAATCAAATCACCACTTGAAATTTTCGTAGAAGAAGATAAAGTCATTTTACAAAAATATCAACCTTACAATGCTTGTCAAATAACAGGTGATGTTTCAAATCAAAACATATCATTAGCAAATGGAAACATTACTGTTAGTATAGATGGAGCGAAACATTTAATAAAAGAAATAGAGAAGTTTTTAAATAAGAGTGAGGCTTAGTCTTAATTTATTTTATTTTTAAAATTTCATATCATTCTTTAAAAACTATGAAAGGACCATTAAATTGGTCCTTTTATTTTTGTTATTGGTTGTACCAATCGGATTTTTGGTGAATAAAAATTACGAGATAAATAAAAAGAGTAGTATAAAATTAGTAAGCTATATTGAGAAATATTTTTAAGGAAGGAAAACGAAACGAATAAAACGAATTTTACATTTAAACCTTTTCAAAAGTGGTCTGAAATGAAAATAATATATTTTCAGGAGGGATTACGATGAATAGTAGTACAGCGAATAAACAAAAAGGTATACAATTGATTCCTTTTACAGTAGATAAGGTGGTTGAACAAGTAAATGAAATTCCACCAGGTGTACAACTCATTCATGCTCCACAAGTATGGGAGAAGAGTGCGAAAGGAAAAGATATTGTTGTTGCCGTATTAGATACAGGTTGTGATGTGAATCATATAGATTTAAAGGATCGCATTATCGGTGGAAGAAATTTCACGAAAGATTACGAAGGGGATCCAAATATTTATCTTGATAATAACGGACACGGTACTCATGTAGCGGGGACAATTGCAGCGACTGAAAATGGTGTCGGTGTTTTAGGAGTCGCACCACTTGCTAAAATGTTAGTGTTAAAGGTTTTAGCGGGAGATGGTTCTGGAAGTTATGAGCAAATTATTGAGGCGATTCATTATGCTGTAAATTGGAGAGGACCTAATAAAGAAAGAGTTAGGGTCATTTCAATGTCACTTGGTGGCCCGCAAGACGTTCTAGAATTACATGAAGCAATTCAAAATGCGGTAAGACAAGATGTTCTCGTCGTATGTGCTGCTGGGAATAATGGAGATTGTAATGATAATACAGAGGAACTAGATTTCCCAGGTGCTTATTCCGAAGTAATTGAAGTCGGCGCTGTCAATTTAGAACGGAAAATCGCATGTTTTAGTAATTCGAATCAAGAAATTGATTTAGTGGCGCCAGGTGATGAAATATTATCTACGTATCCCGAAGGAAAATATGCGGTATTAAGTGGTACTTCTATGGCAACACCGCATGTTGCTGGAGCGCTGGCATTGCTCATTAAGCAGTGTGAGAGAGAATATGGTAGAAAGTTATCAGAGCCAGAAATATATGCACAACTTATTAAAAGAACTGTACCTTTAGGGTATGAACGTACATCTGAAGGGAATGGATTAATAGATTTATTAAAAGAATAGCAAATACGAAAAAACATCTCATATGAATATGAGATGTTTTTTCGTATGGTTCTGTCGCATATACAGGAGAATCTAGTATTTAATTCTTTTTCATGCAACGTATATTAGAATGGTGGTTATCCTATACGTCTGTTCATAAAATTATAAAAAGTACATAGAACTTGCATCGTAACAACGAAAACCGCTATAAGGTTAGAGGAGGTATATACTGATGATATATCAAGCTATCCAGCAGTTAATTGATCGTGCTATTGAAGTTCAATTAATTGAAAAAGAAGATGAAATATATACAAGGAATCAAATCCTTTCCTTACTTCGTTTAGATGACTTTGTAGTGGAAGCGTCAGCGCCCGCAAAGAAAGCAATTTCGGAGTTATTGGAAGAGTTAATTGAATATGCTTGTATGCATAAAGTCATTGAGGCAGTAATGGACGAGAAGGAGATTTTAGCAAGTGCAATTATGGATGTATTTATGTCCAAACCGTCCGTTATCAATTCTCTATTTTATGAAAAATACGAACAAAATCCGAAGGCTGCGACAAATTACTTCTATGAGTTAAGTAAAAACAGCAACTATATCCAAATGAAGCAAATTGCCAAAAATATAAATTATAAAGTAAATACGGAATATGGACCCATTGATATAACGATTAATTTATCAAAACCGGAAAAAGACCCGAAACAAATTGCTAGAGAGAGAGTATTGGAAAGTACAAATTATCCAAAATGTTTACTCTGTATTGAGAATGAAGGATATAGAGGCAGAATTGGACATCCAGCACGCTCGAATCATCGTATGATTCGTATGAATCTTACAGATGAAAGCTGGTTTCTACAGTATTCTCCGTATATATACTTCAATGAACACTGTATTGTATTGTCTTCAGAACACCGTGATATGAAAATTGACCGTCAAACATTTTTACGTTTGTTAAAATTTGTAGAAAAATTCCCGCATTATTTCCTTGGTTCTAATGCAGATTTGCCTATTGTAGGAGGATCTATTCTAACACATGACCATTATCAAGGTGGAAATTATGAATTTGCTATGGCAAATGCATCAAACGACTTAATTTTTGAACTCACTAACTTTCCAGAAATGCAATGTTCTATTATTAAATGGCCAATGTCAGTTATTCGCTTAAGAAGTAACGACATAGAACAAATAGTAAATACAGGGGAGTACATATTAGAGAGGTGGAAGGGATATAGTGATCCTTCTGTTCATACATTTGCATTTACGAATGATGTTCCACATAATACGATTACGCCGATTGCCCGCTATCGGAATGGTATATACGAATTGGACCTTGTTTTGCGAAACAATCGTACAAGTGAAGAACATCCGCTAGGTATTTTCCACCCTCATGCGGAAATACAACATATTAAAAAGGAAAATATCGGACTGATTGAAGTAATGGGGTTAGCTGTACTTCCGGCGCGTTTAAAAACAGAACTTCAGGAAGTGGAAAAATTCTTACTTAACATTCCAAGTGATATTCCAACGCCTCATATACGATGGGCAGAACAATTAAAAATCAAATATGACAATCGGATACATGAACACAATGTACAGGAGATTATAAGAGAAGAAGTGGGACGGAAATTTATACAGGCGCTTGAAGATGCTGGTGTTTTTAAGCGAGATGACGAAGGGATATCGGCATTTAAACGTTTTATTCAGAGGTTAAATAAGGAATGAACTTAGTAGTGATGGTGATTACAAAATGACCTAATTATATGATAAGGGAGGTAATAATATGGAGGAGTGTGAGCATAAGCAACTACAGGAATTGAAACAGATAGGCGGCCCTGTATTAATGATGTGTATAAAATGTAATCAAATAATTAAAGTGTCCAAAAGATCCAGTACAAAAATAAAGTGAAAAAGAATGAATCGTATATATTTCTAGTGTGTGATGAACAAAGTTCCTTCTGATTAAAGTTGCATTTTATTAAAAGAATAGAAAAAATTAAAAACATCTCATATGAATATGAGATGTTTTTTAGTATGGTTCTGTCGCATGTAATACGACCTCTAATAAACCGGGGAATCTAGCATGTAAGTCATCTTCACGAATTGAAATGAAACGTTGTGTGCCTTCAAGGCGTGTATACATAACACCAGATTCACGTAACACTTTGAAATGGTGAGATAAAGTTGATTTCGCAATTGGAATGTTTAACGCACCGCAAGATTGTTCATTTTTCTCTAATAGCATAGTTACAATTTGTAAACGGATTTGATCGCTAAGTGCGTATAAGACAGAAGAGAATTGAATTTCTTCTCGATTTGGATGATAGAGAGTACGCATTTTTTCACCTGCTTGTATAAGTTAATATAGTTTGCACTATAACATATAAAGTGATATATTTCTATTGTTCGAATATAATCGAACAATAGAAATATAGGGGGAGAAAAAATGAAATATACCAAATTGCAAAAGGCAGGACTAAATATTTCAAAGTTAGGGCTAGGAACAAACGCTGTAGGGGGACATAATTTATATGCTGATGTGAATGAGGAGGAAGGAAAACGATTAATAGAAGAAGCTATCCAGCAAGGGATTACATTTTTTGATACAGCAGATTCATACGGATTCGGTAGATCAGAGGAATTGGTAGGGGAAGTATTGAAAGGAAAACGCCAAGAAGTTGTACTTGCTACAAAAGGTGGAATACAGCCGTTATTAAATGGAGAGGTTTATATTAATAATGAAAGAAGCTATTTAAGAAATGCTGTGGAAAATAGCTTAAGAAGATTACAAACTGATTATATTGATTTATATTATTTACATTTTACAAATCCAGAAACAAGTTACATAGATTCAATTGGTGAGCTTACTCGCCTAAAAGAAGAAGGGAAAATTCGTTCAATTGGAATATCTAACGTTAATGTAGAGCAGTTAAAAGAAGCGAATCAGCACGGACATATAGATGTTGTACAATCACCATATAATATGTTAGATCGTACTGCTGGGGAAGAACTTTTGCCGTATTGTATAGAATCAGGTATTTCATTTATTCCGTACGGACCTCTTGCCTTTGGGATACTAGGCGGAAAATATACAGAAGATTTTAAATTGAACGAAGACGATTGGCGTCAAAGTGTAAATCTATTTGAAGAAAATACATATAAGAGTAACTTTAAAAAAGTTGAGAAGTTAAAAGGTTTAGCTAAAGAAATGAATTTTGAAGTATCACATTTAGCTTTAGCATGGCTATTAAATAAAAAAGGAATTGATACTGTTATTCCTGGTGGGAAACGAGCGGAGCAAATAAGAGAAAGTGTAAGAGCGGTGGAAGTTTCATTGAATGAAAAGGTTATGGAAGAAATTAAATCTATTTTAGAAGATTAGTTGAGAAGAGGGGTACTTCCCTCTTTTTATCCCGCATTAACGGGCAGTAAGACCCCCACCTCAAAATTTAGCGGAAGCAAAGAAGTTAGGTGGGGGATCAACTGCCCGTAAAAGCCCGATTGGTTCAACTAATAATCAGTGGGGGATGAACAAAACCCCCACTGATTAAAGTTTCACTTTATATAAAAGGAGAAGGTTTAAATGAAAAGAGTACTAGCTGTATTCTTTACGATAATGTTTATGATAGGTACAGATACTTTCTTAATTTCACCACTTTTACCGACATTACAAAAGGTGTATCATGTTTCAACTGAGCTGTCAGGGTGGATGGTGAGTTCATATGCTTTAGGATACGCTGGATTTGCGCTTATTGCTGGTCCTATATCAGATGGCTTAAACAGAAAAACAGTGATGGTAATAGGAATGAGTTTTTTTGCGTTAAGTACGTTTTTATGTGGAATGGCACCGAGTTTTCTATGGATGCTAGCATTTAGATTTTTAGCAGGTGTAAGTGCAGCCTTTGTATCTCCACAAGTGTGGGCATCTATTCCGCTCCTTATAGAAAAGGAGGGAATTGTAAAGGCAATTGGAATTGCAACAGCAGGGTTAGCAATCTCTCAAATTTTAGGGTTGCCAGTTGGATCGTATTTGGCAATGATACACTATACAACACCATTCTTCATCATTGGTATATTATCAGCACTACTTGTAATTCTTATCTATGTAGTATTACCAGAAATAAAACCGGTTCATATAGGTGGAAGTAAAACAAACATCTTAAAGCGCTATAAACAATTACTTACAGATTCAAAGGTTTCAATTTCTTATTTTGCATATTTTGTTTTTCAAACTGGTAATTTTGCTGCATTTTCATTTTTGGGTGTATGGCTTTCCATTCAATTTGGCTTACAAGTTCATGAAGTAGGTACAGCTATGCTCGTATTAGGACTAGGAAATTTAACTGGTAATATTTTTGGCCCTAGAATCGTAAATAAAATTGGTTATAACCTTTCTTTCTATGGTGGGATTATATTTACAGCAGTGCTATATGTATTACTTCCTCATGTAAAGAACATCGTATTGGTGGAGTTATTGTTCTTTGTTTTGTTTTTTGTGACAGGAATTTTGTTTGTATTAATGATGAGGCACTTACAAAACATATCTAGTGTAGCAAGAGGAACAGGAGCCGCGCTTGCTAATGCTTCTATGTATATTGGTCAAATGATTGGAGCTGCAATAGCAGGACTGCTATTTGCAGCATCTCACAATTTTATACTTATAGGTAGTTTTACTGCGTTACTATATATAGGAGCTTTATTTTTGTTTAGAAAAAGTGAAAAGCTTAATGAAGATAGTGAAACAGGAATTGCATCATAAAGTCTGTATAAATATTTTGCAAATCAGAATTAATAAGAGTGTGAATACATGAATGTGCTATTAATTACAGTGGTTACTAAAAGTATAGAAATAGTAGTAGAAATGTATTGTAACAAAGTTATGAGGAATTCAAAAATAAAAAATCCCTACAAAGATAGGGATTTATATATCGGCATATAGTTCCTTGGAAAAGGATATATGTAGTTTAACATATAGAACTACTTATATTTGTGAAATAGATGTGAAAGTAATGTGAAAAATGCTGAAAGAAAAAACTATTTAAATAGAGGATAATTTAGATGAGGATATGGATTTTACATAAATGCTGTGTTATATTTCTACTTATTTGTTAATAATTACATGTTTTAATTTTATTGGGGATAAAAGGGAGATATTTAAATGCAATGGTATTTGAAAGCTCTAAAGAATTATGGGAATTTTAGTGGTAGAGCTACGCGAAAAGAGTACTGGACTTTTAGTTTATCGAATATCGTAATTTTTTGGTTATTGTTATTTTTATCATCATTTTCAGAGGTGTTAGTTGCTATTATTGCGTTGCTATTTATGTTAGTAATGATTATACCAAGTTTTTCGGTTGGTGCACGACGATTGCATGATATTGGGAAAACAGGATGGTGGCAACTATTAAATTTTGTACCGTTTGGTAGCGTTGTTTTACTTGTATTTTTTATCATTGAAAGTGAAGAAACTGACAATCAATACGGACCAAATCCGCATTCAGATTTAAAAGAAGCGATTTAATAAACCTATTATTAAAATTTTGCACGGGCTAATATTATTAAGTTGATCTCTAGGCCTATATGACTTTTGAAACTGTAAAAATGGGAAGAATAAAGGCAGAGAGAATATAGCATGGCAAGAAGAAAAAATTCTAAATAAAAAGCACTGTTTTAGCTAATGTAACTAAAACAGTGCTTTTCTCTTTGATTGAACTGTTGCTGCATTTTCATCATGTATGCCTGCATCTTTAATAATTCGTTGTTTTGCTTTATTTAATAGATGGTCTACTGCTTCACCAAAATAATTAGCTTCGCTTTTTGTGCGGGCTTCTCGTAAACATTTATAGTTTTCTAGCAGTTCCTCTTTTTCAGTGTTTGTTAAGAAATCTTCTATTTTCTTTTTTGTCATACGAAACACCCTTTCTTCTGACAAACGACGCAATAGAAAATATTTATTGTTTATTATAGCAATAATTTTTAAAGAAAGTATAGACTAACGTCGTAATAATTT
Source organism: Bacillus sp. N5-665 (assembly GCF_022637375.2). Classification (NCBI taxonomy): domain Bacteria; kingdom Bacillati; phylum Bacillota; class Bacilli; order Caryophanales; family Bacillaceae; genus Bacillus; species Bacillus sp. N5-665. The sequence continues at coordinate 3,609,090 of NZ_CP093325.1, read as the reverse complement.
GTCAATTTCTTGAATCTTTTCATCAGCTTTCCCAATTTGTGTATTTTTAGCCTGCTCACCACCAAGCGCTTGATGCAGTAAGAAAGTCTGACCGGAAATAGCTGTCACAATGGATACTTTTATAATTTCTTTTATTAAGGTGACATCGAATAGAACGAGTCCAAGAAGTGCAGCTAAGCTACCAGTGAAAATATCAGTCAAAAACCCAAAGTGAAAAAAAGTTTTCAAACGGCGTGGAAGCAATAACTTGCCTTGGTTATTGATAAGATGGGAAACGAAACCAGTAATGCCACCAACGAGAACAGCAGTTAGCCATTGATACATTTCCATCGAATCCACTCCTTTTAGTGAATAAGATTCGATTCTTTTATATTGATTCCTTTTAATATTTCATAGAAGCATATTGAGAAAGTTTGTTTGGGTTTATTATGAATTCAATTTAATTATAACAGAAAAACCTGATATCTTTTAGTCTATTATATGAAGCGGTTATTCCTTAATATGAATGTAGAAAGGGGTGCGTGATATGAATATAGATTATCGAATAAGAAGTGTAGATGGTTATACAAAAAATATAGGGGAATTAGTAAGCATGCTGGAGCATACGAGGGCTGTAACATTACAGGAAATAAACGATCTATCTGTTGAGCAATTAGATTTCATTATGACGAGTGGAGGGAATTCCATCGGAGCGTTACTAAAGCATATAGCAGCTATAGAAAAAGCCCATCAACTTATTTCATTTCAAGAGCGCGACTTTACAAAAGAAGAATTAGAAATATGGGAAGACGCACTGTATTTAGGGAAAGCGGGGAGAACAATCCGTGGTCATGAAATACAGTATTATGTACAACTTCTACAAAGTGTTCGAGAAGAATCTCTGAAGTATTTGAATGAACAAGATGATGAATGGCTTATGTCAGAAAGAAAGTGGCCTAACGGTGTAGCGTATAACCAGCACTATCTGTGGTTTCATGTGCTAGAAGATGAGGTTAGTCACCGTGGACAAATTAGAATGATGAAAAATAAAATATTTGAAAATTTCGTTAAATAAGGTAGCTTTTTAAATAAATATTCCATATAATGAGAGTAATTAAAATGAGAACGGAGTGATGTATTATGGCGAAGATAACGTATATGAATAATAAACCAAATACAAAGGTGGATGGAAAGGGCGAGACTGTATAAGTGAGCGCACGATCCTTCCGCTTAGCTCAAACTAGGGAGGATATCAATTTGAATCAAAATATTTTAAAATCATTCGGCTGGGATTCTTTTTTTGAAGAACAAGCTGTAGAGAACTTTGAAGTAGGGCGTATTTTACTTGAGCATAAACATATATATCGAATTATTTGTAATGATGGTGAATATATGGCAGAGCTGTCTGGAAAGTTTCGGCATGAAGCAGTAACGAAGGGAGATTATCCAGCGGTTGGTGATTGGGTGTATATAAAGAAAATAGAGAATGAAAAGAAAGCAATTATTCATCGTATTTTTCAAAGAAGAAGCTCTTTTTCTAGACAAGAGGCTGGTAATCGAACGGAAGAACAAGTAATAGCAGCAAATGTAGATTATCTATTTTTAGTAAATGCACTTAACCATGATTTTAACGTAAGAAGAATAGAACGTTATTTACTATTAGCGTATGAAAGTGGTGCAATGCCTGTTATTGTTTTAACAAAGAGTAGCTTATGTGAAGACGTGGAACAGAAAATTGTTGAAACGGAAGCTGTGGCAATTGGTGTTCCGATCTTCGTCGTTGATAGTTTAGAGCATACTGGTATTGAATCGTTGCAGCAATTTGTTTCTTCAGGAAAAACAATTGCTTTAGTCGGGTCATCGGGGGTTGGAAAATCCACTTTGTTAAATGCACTCATAGGACTTGAAGTAGCAAAAACGGGAGATATTCGTGAGGAAGATAGTAAAGGAAGGCATACGACAACTCATCGTGAATTGTTCCGATTACCGAGTGGTGGTTTAGTTATTGATACTCCGGGTATGAGGGAGCTGCAGCTTTGGGAAGGAAGCGATGCAATTCAAACAACATTTTCTGATATTGAAGAATTAGCAAAAACGTGCCGTTTTAGGGATTGTAAACATGAAAATGAGCCAGGGTGCGCAGTGCATAATGCAATTGATAACGGAATTATTACGATAAATCGTTTGCAAAGCTATAAAAAATTACAAAGAGAACTGGCGTATTTTATGAGAAAACAAGATGCTATTCTTGCGAGAGCAGAGCGTGATAAGTGGAAAAAGATTTCTAAACAGCATAAAAAAATATGAAAAGCCAAAGGGTGGTTCCCTTTGGCTTTTTTTGTATTTGTAAATTTTATAATAATATTATTCAAATATATAGACAAAGGGAATTTAATTGTTTAAACTTTACAAAGTATCCATCGTAATAGATTATGAAAATAATAATTTAGGGATGGGAAATGTTTACAACTCGCTAGATTTAACTATTGAAATTGAAAAGCAGGAGGTTTGTAATGGGTAGACTATTAAATTGGTTTCGTGATATGAAAGTAGCAAAAAAACTACTAATTTCGTTTTTTGTCATTTTAATTGCGGCTGTCTCTATTATTGGAGGCATGTCTTATCAAACAGCTAAAAAGAATTTTGAATCACAAATTACGAGCAGTGCTCACGACAATATAAAAATATTAGATAATTTAATCAATCAAATGATTGAGGCGAAATTTAATGATGTAAATAATTTTGCACGGGTGATTCAAGGTAATATGTATCAAGGGGATAATCAAGATGAAGTAAGAAAAATGTTATCTCAATATATTAATTTGAATAAAGATGTTGAACAAGTATACGTTGCTGGGAATGATAAGAAATTTGTGCAAGAACCAAATATACAAATGGCAGCAGACTATGATCCAACAGAACGTTCTTGGTATAAAGATGCAGTGGCAAAACAAGGTGGTATTGTCGTTACTGAGCCGTATAAGGCGCAAGGAAATGGACATATTGTCGTAACGATTGCAAAACAAGCAGAAGATAAAAACGGTGTTGTAGCAATAGATTTAAGTTTAGATAATTTATTAAAAACAACAAAGTTAATCAATATCGGTAAAAAGGGATATGCTTTCATTTTAGATGGAAAACAAAAAATAATTGCACATCCTCAAGAAAAATCTGGGGAAAAAGCAGCTGATTCTTGGGCGAAGAAAATTTATGAAGATAACCATGGTGCTTTTTCATATATGTATGATGGCAGCGAAAAACAAATGGTATTTGCTACAAATGTAAAAACAGGTTGGAAAATCGGTGGAACGATGTACTCAAATGAAATAATTGAAGCTGCGCAGCCTGTATTTTATAATATGTTAATTGTTATGTTCATTTCATTAGTTATAGGCGGAGCACTTATTTATTTTGTGACACTTTCTATAACGAAGCCATTAAAAAGATTAGTTGCCACTTCTAAAGAAATAAGTGAGGGAGATTTAACGCAAACAATCGAGATTCATTCTAATGATGAAATTGGCCAACTTGCAAAAGGATTCAATGAGATGACAGATGCATTGCGAACGTTAATTGGAAGAATTAATACTTCGGCTGGACATGTTGCAGCAGCATCAGAAGAGCTAACGGCAAGTGTAAGACAAGCGAGTGAAGCGACTGAGCAAATTACAATGGCAATGGATGAAATATCGAGCGGGGCAACAACGCAAACAACGAGCGTAGAAAATGGTGCAATGTTATTATTTGATGTAACAGAAGGAATTCAGCATGTAGCAAATAGTTCATCATCAATTAGCACGGCTTCTGCTCATACTCGTGAAAAAGCAGAAGATGGTGGAAAACTAGTCGGAAAAACAGTAAATCAAATGCAGTCTATTGCAGAATCTGTTTCACAATCAGATGAAGTTATACAGTTGCTAAATAATAAATCAAAACAAATTGGTGACATACTAGAAGTCATTCAAAATATTGCAGATCAAACGAATCTTCTAGCTTTGAATGCGGCAATTGAAGCTGCAAGAGCAGGAGAGCATGGAAGAGGATTTGCAATTGTTGCAGATGAAGTACGTAAATTGGCGGAGAAGTCTAGTGTATCTTCTAGTGAAATTAGTAAATTAATATGTGAAATACAAGATGACATGAGTAAGACGGTAAAATCTATGGGGCATGTAAATGAAGAAGTTCAATCTGGACTTGTTATTGCGAATGAAACGAAGCAAAACTTTACTGAGATTTTACAATCTACAAATGAAATTGCAGATCAGATTAAAACGATGGTTGAAACGGCTAATGGGATGTCAAAAGGTGCAAATGAAGTGTCTATTTCAGTAGGTCAAATTGCAATGACAGCACAGAACAATGCGACGAGTACTCAAAACGTTGCAGCATCAGCAGAAGAACAACTAGCGTCCATTGAGGAGATTAGTTCGGCGGCTGGTACATTATCTCAAATGGCCGAAGAGTTACAAGGGTTAATTGAAAGATTTAAAGTGTAACAGAGGACAGACTACTCCAAAATAGCAGTATGCGATTTTGGAGTAGTCTGTTTTTATTATGTAACATGAAATGGGATAGAGAGTATTTTTATGATGTTTAAAGGTATATCATGTATAATATTTGTCGAAAAATAGAGGTATTTGTTAACTTTGTGTATAATTATAGTCATATAAAATGCAAATAAAGGAGATTACTATGGGAGTTTATTGGGGTACCAAAAGACATTCTTGGCTTAGTTATGTCTCATTTTGGTTAAGTATTTCATTTTTTATTGTCTTTTTAATTGAAGTGTTTATTTTAAAAACACTTTCGAATAGTTCGGTGCAAATTGTTAAATATTTTTATTTTATACTTGTACCAGTAAACATCTTTCTTAGTTTAAAGTTACTCTTTAAGAAGAATGAAAAAAAAGCATTACCTATTTTTAGTTTCATTGTATCATTATTATTTACAATTTTAATACTAGTATTAGCGTTAGTAGCTACGGGGAAATTCTTTTAAGGGGAGTGATAAAAGTCACTCTTCTTTTTTGTTATTGTAAGGAAATACTAAGCGGAGGATGGACAAAGAGTGTATTTACTTATGTTTGATATGATTGGAAAGCGTTAGAAGCATATTAAGAAATATAATGAGAGACAATTCATATAATAATGAAGAGAATCAGGTGTTTTACATGCAATTATGAAGCAAATGAATACGGTAAAAACGACGATATATGGTACAATACATATGGATAGTGATAGAGATAAAGGGTATATAAAATACTCATCGTTTTTTAGTAAGAGAGGGGTTATCTTATGCTATACGAGGATTTGATGACATTATTTCAAGCAGCTCCGAAAGAAGAAGGTAGAGGCGGCTGGAAATATATAATCCAGGAACGAAATGATAAATATGAAATTGTTGATGAACTGTTGAAAAATCAAATGAGTGTTGAATTGTATTTTAATGAATATGATGAGGTGAAAATCACTTTATATAAAGATGGAATGCCTATTTCTACTATGCAAAGAATTGCGATTTCAAAAGTTGAATTAGACGAAGAGGAAGAAGGAATTCAATTCGTTTTAGAACGTATGCCTAGTCGGATGATTCGGTTGCAATTAAAGCCATATTTAGCACTCGAAATGGGGCCGTACTGGGAAGTATGCGATGATTGTGAATGAACATAAAAGAAGCATCCAATAACATGGATGCTTCTTTTATGTTTTTTGAAGTTGTTTAAAAGCAATAATTGGCAGTAAAATGATGCTGACCCATCCAATTATAGGATATAGAATGTGGAGTAATTCACTGTAACCAATGTAACTAAAGCAATAACTAATCAGTAAAATGAAGAAAATAATATTGTTACTTTTCCATCTGGTGATGGATTGCATTTGTTTTGTCATTCCGAACACATTACCAACTAAAGTTGTGAACACTTCACCGAAAATGATAAGGACAAAGAAAAAGTGAAAAGTTGCATTGAATTTTCTTATGACTTCAGCCATTGGGATATTATATTGATAAAATTGATCGACTGATAAAATAGCTAAATGGCTACATAATAAAATTAAAGAAAGTCCTGCACCGCCTAAAATACCGCCCCATAAAATGGCCTTTCGATCTTTTACTTCACTGGCTAACGGGACGAGAACGCTTTGGGCGAGAGAAAGATTTAAGGCGACATATGTAATAGGACTAGTAATCCACTTCATATTCCAGCTTTCTGCAGGAATAGTGTCACTAATAGGAGTTGTACCGTGAAAAAAAGTTGTAATAGCAAGTCCGATAATAAAAATCATCATAATAGGTACGACAAGTGTATTAACTTCAAAAACCCCTTGTAATCCGCGACTACCTATAAGGAGACAGGCGATCAATATAATGAAAATACCAAGTTGTCTTGGTAAACGAAGTTGCTCTTCAAATACCGCCCCAGCTCCTGATAACATAACGCTCGTTACACCAAATAATACGAGTAATAATAGTGTGTTTACAACATTTCCAAATACATCCCCAAATAAATATTTGTTAAATTCTTGCGCTGAAAATGCACCAATTTGTGATGAAAGTAACATCATCTTTGTGCCAAGCCAAATAAAAAAAAATCCACTTACACATATGCCAATTGTTCCATATAATCCGTTCACTGTAAAAAATTCAACAATTTCTCGTCCAGTAGCAAATCCAGCTCCAACGACTGTTCCAATATAAGTAGCAGCGACCTTCTTTGCTACTTGCCATTGTTGATTGTCCATGTTATCCCTCTTTCTACTACGATGAGCTTGATTTACTATTATGCATATGTATGAGCTTGGACAATTAGACTTATGAAGTGTTTGAAAACATACATGAATTAAAAGATATTAGGGAAGTATTAAAGGTGTTAAAACTTTGTTACATATGAGCCAATCGTTCGAAAGGGTAGGAAATGTATGGTAACATGTAACTAGGTTATTAAAAGATAAACATTATGAAATGATAAGAGGAGTGGATTGTATGAGTACGAAAACAAATGTTGTTGAAGTATTAAACAAGCAGGTAGCAAACTGGAATGTGTTATATGTGAAACTACATAATTATCACTGGTATGTGACAGGACCACACTTCTTTACGTTACATGAGAAATTTGAAGAGTTTTACAATGAAGCTGGAACAAATATTGATGAATTAGCAGAACGTATTTTAGCGTTGGAAGGTAAACCGCTAGCGACAATGAAAGAATATCTTGCAACATCTAGTGTGAGTGAAGGGACAAGCAAGGAATCTGCAGAAGAAATGGTGCAAACATTAGTGAATGATTACTCTGCACTTATTCAAGAATTAAAAGAAGGTATGGAAGTTGCTGGCGAAGCTGGCGATGAAACATCAGCAGACATGTTGTTAGCGATTCATACAACATTAGAACAACATGTATGGATGCTAAGTGCGTTCTTAAAATAAATATAAGTATATTAAGGGAAAAGTCGTTGAAAAATTCATTCAATGGCTTTTTTTGTCATTTTTCAGTTTTCTTTTATGCTATAATATAGTAAAAAGGAGGCGATGCAATGTTTCGCTTTTTCAGAACTGGAAAAGAAGAGCGTGAAATTACGAAAGATGAATTAGAACAAGCGATGGCTAAGTTTCTAGAAACGAATGCTAATATCGTTTATACAGTATTAGTAAATGATGATTATACAGTAAATTATGATTTGTTAAAGCCGTATTTACTTGCATTTCCAACAAATAGTTTTCTTATTACGAAGGAAACGCTTGAGGTATTTGAACATACAGAAGAAAATCTAAACCTAGTTAAAGAAATTGATATCGTACAAAAAGCAGTAGATCAGTACGTAACAGAAAAAGAAATGTTTCCACTTGTTGAAGGTAGTGAAGAGCGTCTTATATGCGGGATAAAATTAGGACCATATTTGAAGCGTATATTAAAAAGAGACCTATATATTTCAGAAAAACATTATTTAGTTTCAAGTAAACCGGACAGAAAAAAACAAAAGAGTGGGTAGATGTATTGAGAACAACAATAAATATATTGTTGTCTTTTTTTTTTTTTTTTGAAAACATTGATTTTTCTGTTTATTAAACTTTATACTAAACTTATTGGACGAAGAGAAGTAATGATTAAGTATTGTTAGCGTGAGTTATATACAGTGATTACAGAATGGTATAAAGGTTTGAGAAATAAATATTATAAAAGATTACGGGGGAATGGGTGTATGAAAAATAGTATGACTTACATTCAATTATTAAATGAAACGTTACATTGTTACGCAAATAAAGGGAGTTTGGAAGCGTACACTTATATAATGGAGCATGCGAAAGGCATAGTGGGGAATGAGGCGCAAATATATAATTTCAAATATGCACTAGCGGGTGCAGCAGGACTTGAAGAAGAAGCGATGCATGTAATGAAGGAAGCCATTATAGAAAAGGGTTTTTGGTATGGAAATGAATATTTAATTACCGACGACGATTTAAAATCACTACATAAATTTGAAGAGTTTCATAAAATGGTTCAATTATGTAAAGAGAGAGAAGAATTAGCAAAGAAAACAGAACGAGCAGACGTGAAATTTATAGATGGTAAGAAAAAAGAAAAACTATTTATTGCAATGCACGGAGATCAAGAAAATATAGCAATAGTAGAACCATATTGGAAATCTGTTTTGGATCAAGATTATACGTTAGCTTTACCACAGTCTTCGCAAATTCAGTTTTCAGATGGGTTTGTTTGGGATGATATACATAGAGGGAAAGAAGAATTAAAAGAGCATTACGTTACGTTTATAGAAAATCATACAGTAGAAAGTTTAATAATTGGTGGTTTTTCTGCTGGTGCAAGAGTAGCTTTGTATACGATTTTACAAAAAAATATAGATGTAGATGGTTTTATTTTTGTGGCGCCGTGGCTTCCAGAGATTGATGAATGGAATGAGTTATTGGAAGTGCTACAGAATAAAAATATAAAGGGATATATAGTGTGTGGGGATCAAGATGAAGATTGTTTCGAATGTACGCAGCAATTTGTACAATTATTAAGAGATAAGAATATAGAACATGAGTTTAAAGTTGTACCCAATTTAAATCATGATTACCCTAAGGATTTTGATGAACTATTAAAAGAAGCTATTGAATATATAGACGACAAAAATAATAAGTAGTAAAAAAGGGAGATGCATCATAACTGATGTATCTCCCTTTTGTCATTATAAATGAAAAGCATTTGCTAGTAAGCGATAAGAATTCAATTTATCTTCAAATCGATGAGTAATTGTGACAATCATAAATTCATAAGTATTGTACGCTTTGCTTAAGTTTACGATTTGTTCTTTCACAGAAGATGGATCACCGACAATCATACGTTGACGATTTTCTTTTATACGGAATAAATCATAAGCGCTGTATGAATAATTTTGTGCAGTTTCGATAGAAGGAGTACCAGTTGTACGCTTTCCTTGTTCTAGTAATAAGATTGATAAATCTAAACTAGAAGCAATTTTTTCCGCCTCTTCATTCGTTTCTCCGCAAATAACAAAAATAGAGACGATTGATTTTGGTTTATCTCCTAAATAAGAAGGTTGGAACTGTTCCTGATAAGCATTCATTACTTCAGGGCCACCGTTTCCGTTAATGAACTGTGCAAATGCAAAAGAAGCACCTTGTTTTGCGGCAATCATTGCACTCTCTCCGCTAGAACCAAGCATCCACATCTCGGGAGATGTTGGAATGACAGGAGTAGCCTTTAAATTTGCATAATGATGGTTTTCTGGTACTTGATCATGTAAGTACATTGCAACATCTGCAATTTGTTCTGGGTATTGATCAAGTGAGACCATTTTGCCTTCTTGAAGTGCGCGAGTTGCAATTGGCATACCACCAGGTGCTCTGCCGACACCAAGATCAATACGATTTGGATAAAGCGCTTCTAAAACGCGGAAATTCTCAGCAACTTTATAAGGGCTATAGTGCGGTAACATAACACCACCTGAACCAACTCTCATACGATCCGTTTTTGCTGCAATATGAGAAATAAGTATTTCAGGGCTTGAACCAGCAAGGCTGATGGAATTATGATGCTCAGATACCCAAAAACGTGTGAATCCTAATTTTTCAACTTCTTGTGCAAGTGTAACTGTATGTGAAAAAGCTTGGGCTGCTGTACTACCATCTGAAATAGGGGATTGGTCTAACACACTTAATTTGATCATAGAATATACCTCGCAATCTTAATGTACATCCTATTATATATTTACTTACGAAAAATGCGTAATGAAATGCTCAAAATGAGAAGTGGATACACTTATATCCACTTCTAACGAGAAAAGCCCCGTTCATAATAATTCATTTCGACTAAATTTAATATATATTCGTAGTTATCAATCTCAAGTTTTAGTTGTTCACGCTCTTTTTTAGATAGTTGTTTACTATTAAGTTTGTTGCATAGTTGTTGTTTCTTTCCTTCTAAATACTTCTTTGTAGCGTGGTAGTCGTAAGTTTGTTTCATTTTCAACCACTCCTTCTTTGCTGTTGCTATATTATACGAAGCGTGAAGAGATGTGAAAGCTACCTCTTATGTACTTTTAGTGAATATTCCACTTGCTATGTTGTTATGTTTATAGGAATTTATGAATAAAATGTACTAAACCACTAATGCCCATTTTATGAAGTAAGGGGTGGAATTGTGCAGAAAGATATAATGTATAACACTGAAATGGATGAAACGTTAAAAGTTATAAATAAAGGGTTAAAGAAGACGACGCGTCCGAAACAAATTATAGTAGTAGGGGCTGGTATGGCTGGGTTGGTTTCGGCATCTTTATTAAAGGCTGCAGGACATGATGTGAAGATTTTTGAAGCAAACAACCGGGTAGGTGGCCGCATAGAGACGGTTAGAATGGAAGATACCGGATTATATTTAGATGTTGGGGCAATGAGAATTCCGTATTCGCACACATTAACGATGGCATATATAAGAAAATTTGGGCTACAGGTGAGCCCGTTTATTAATAGGAATGAGACGGATATTATTTACGTAAATGGCCGGAAAACGACATTAAAACAATATGAAAAGGACCCAAGTATATTAAAGTATCCCGTGGAAATGAATGAAGTCGGGAAAACGTCTGAGGAACTATTATTGTTAGCGGTACAGCCCATTATAAATTTTATAAAAAAGAACCCAGAGAAAAATTGGGATGTTGTAGTAAAGGATTTTGGGAGATACTCTACAGGACAATTTTTAAAGTATCATCCTTATCAATATAATACTTACTTTTCACCAGTAACAATTGAGATGATCGGTGTTTTATTAGATTTAGAAGGTTTTTTGGAAAGGTCATTTGTTGAGACACTACGCTTTTTATACATTATGCAGGAGGAGAGTGGATTTTGTGAAATAGTAGGCGGAAATGATAGATTACCAAAGTCCTTTTTACCACAATTAGAAGAAAATATTATATATAATCAAAAATTAATGAAGCTACATCAACACGATAATGGTGTGACAGCTTTTTATCGAAACGAGCAAACTTTTGAGTATAGTAGTATTACAGGGGATTTAGTTATTATTACAATTCCATTTTCGACAATGCGCTTTGTGGAAGTAGATCCATTTAATTCTATATCTCATGAAAAATGGAAAGCAATTCGTGAATTGCATTATATGCCAGCAACGAAAATAGGGATTCAATTTAAAAGTCGATTTTGGGAAGAACAAGGGCAATTAGGTGGCAGGATTATAACGGATTTGCCAATTCGTTATGCCTATTATCCAAGTCACGGAATTGGAGAAAAAGGACCTGCTATGATGTTAGGAAGCTATACATGGTCTTATGATGCGTTGTTATGGGATGGTTTATCAAAAGGTGATCGTATTTATTACACATTACAAAATTTAGCGACAATATTAGGCGGTCAAGTATATGATGAGTTCATGTCTGGCATATCAAAAAGTTGGACATTGGATCCATATGCACTCGGAGGGTTTGCACTATTTCAGGCAGGGCAAGAATCTGAGCTACAACCAGCGATTATAAAACCAGAGGGGAGATTATACTTTGCAGGTGATCATACAACGTTATATCACGGATGGATACAAGGTGCAATTGAATCTGGAGTTCGTGTAGCGGTAGAGGTAAAAGATTAAAATGTGTAAAATTCAGAAATTTCTTTACTGTATGGTTTGAGATGGATATTATTATATATAATAGAATTAAAAGGAGTGTTGAAAGTGAATCCGTTATTATTCGATTTTCCTTCTGAATTTTATACTGATAGGCTATTTATTCGAATGCCGAAACCGGGTGACGGTAAATCTGTGTACGATGCAATTCAAGCTTCTATGAAAGAATTAAAACCTTGGATGGTTTTTGCACAAAAAGAGCAAACAGAGGAAGAAGTAGAAGTGAGCATTAGAAAATCGCATATTCAATTTTTGCAGCGTGAGGATTTAAGATTACTAGTTTTTTCGAAAGAAACAGGTGAATTTATTGCATCAGCTGGATTGCATCGTATTAATTGGGATATACCTCAATTTGAAATTGGGTATTGGATTGATTCAAGGTTTAGTGGAAAGGGTTATATGCTAGAGGCTGCAAAAGGTATAATGGAGTTTGCTTTCACTGAATTGAAAGCAAACCGCGTAGAAATTCGATGCGATTCTTTAAATAAGAAGAGTAGAGCGATACCTGAGAAATTAGGATTTAAGTTAGAAGGTACATTGGAAAGTGCGAGTGTAGCGGTAGATGGAAATGGATTAAGGGATATGTGTGTATTTGCCATGACTAGAAATACATATGAAAAAGAAGAGCTGTAAAGAAACAGCTCTTCTTTTTATGTATTATGGTACAGGGTGTCCATTAGAGCTTTCGAAAATTGTAAACCATTGTTGACGATCTAAATCAACTTTTGTAGCAAGAGCGGCTGTTTTAACACGATCTAATTTACCAGATCCAACGATTGGCATCATGTTAGCTGGATGAGCAAGCAGCCATGCATACATAACTGTATCGATGCTAGTAACATCTAGTTCAGTAGCAATCTTTTGTAACATTTCACGTAAACGTACGGCACGTTCTGATTGACCAATAAAGATTTCTCCGCCAGCAAGAGGCGACCAAATCATAGGATTGATTCGCTTTTCTTGGCATAAATCAATTGTCCCTTTTTCGAAATGTTCAAGCTGCATCGCAGATACTTCAATTTGATTTGTAATGAGCGGGAAATCTAAATAAGAACTTAACATATTAAACTGTGAAGGTAAAAAGTTAGATACACCGAAGTGACGGACTTTTCCTTCTTGCTTTAAGCGTGAGAACGCTTCTGCTACTTCATTTGGATCCATAAATGGATCAGGACGATGAATGAGCAGTACATCAATATAATCTGTATGTAAGTTTCGTAATGAGTCTTCCACGCTTTTTATTATATGCTCAGTACTCGTATTGTAGTGCGCAACATATCGCTCTGGAAATTTTGGTGATGGGGGAGCGATTCCACATTTTGTGATAATTTGCATGTCTTCGCGTAAGGAAGGCTTGAGTTGTAATGCTTCTCCAAATAATCCTTCACACGTATATCCGCCATAAATATCAGCATGATCGAAAGTAGTAATTCCCATATCCATACAAGCTTCCATAAAAGAAAGTAACTCTTGCTTTGGCATATTCCATTCTGCTAAACGCCAAAAACCTTGAATAATACGAGAAAATTCTAGTGTTTCGGCCATTTGAACTCGTTCCATTATAATTACCTCCTTGATGAATGAATCATTTTTTGAAAAGGCTTTCTTGCTACATATTATTATATAGTTACAGTGTCGTACATACAATAAATATGTTTTGCTACAAAAATGATTTTCTCTATATGCTATAATGTAAAAACATATAGCTATAAGGAGATGTACGAAATGATTCCAGTAACGATATTAACTGGTTTTCTTGGATCAGGGAAAACGACATTATTAAATCGTATTTTATCAGAAAATCACGGTCAGAAATTAGCGGTGATTGTAAATGAAATAGGGCAAATTGGTATTGATAATCAGCTGATTATGAATGTCGAAGAAGAGATTATGGAGATGACGAATGGATGTTTATGTTGTACTGTACGTGAAGATTTACTAGTCGCTTTAAAACAATTACTGGACGTAAAAGCAGAAGGTAAAATGGAATTTGATGGATTAGTAATTGAAACGACTGGTCTTGCAAATCCAGGTCCGATTATTCAAACATTCTTTTTAGATCCTGTGATTCAATCTGCATACCAAATTAACGGCGTTGTAACAGTAGTAGATAGTTATCATATACATAAACATTTTGAAAAAGGACTAGAAGCAAAGGAACAAATTGCATTTGCTGATGTCGTTTTAGTAAATAAATTAGATTTAGTGGATGAAAGTGAAAAGGAAAATCTATTGCAGGAACTGCAAGGTATTAATCCAACTGCAAAGTTAATCGAGGCGACTAACTGTGATGTAGATATTCCATCGTTACTACAAATTCAAACGTTTAAAACGAAAGATACGTTACAAATTTATCCTCATAAAGAGCATAATCATCTAGAAGGCGTAAAGTCGTTTGTACTACGCGAAGAGCGACCGTTAGATTTACAAAAACTAAATGAGTGGATGTCAGCTGTCGTTCAAGAGCTAGGGGAGTATTTATATCGCTACAAAGGAATTTTATCGATTGATGGAGTAGATAAACGTATCGTTTTCCAAGGTGTGCATACACTGTTTGCTGCATCATATGATAGAGAGTGGCAAGAGGGCGAAGAACGAGTAAGTGAAGTCGTGTTTATCGGAAAAGATATTAATAAAGAATGGTTCCAAGAACATTTCGAGGAGTGTGTGAAATAAGTCTGCATATATTGCAGGCTTATTTTTTGAACTTAACTAAGTGCTTTGCAGAAACATGCTAGATTGCAAAAAAGAAGGATGATAAAAAGCCTGTTTTCACAGGCTTGTATGTTCATCTAATAGTAACTCCATTACAACACCTACAACTGGGCCTTCATCATCAATATCGCCATTTAAACGGAAGCCAAATGATTCATATAATCCCATTGCGAGTTTGTTGTCTGGATGCAAACTTAAATAAATTATTTTACATTCAAATTTATCTTGTAAGAATTGAATGAGTATGCGAAGGAAACGTTTTGCGTATCCTTTTCCTTGATATTGCTCGTCAATCATAAATCGGTCTAACCATACGCTTTTACGTTTTTCCCAATACCATCCATACATTGCATATCCTACAAGTGTTTCTCCATCATATAAACCTACTGACGTTCCGTTTTTCTCATATAATGATTCTGCTAGAGAAAACGCATTGCTTTCAATAAATTGCTGCTGGTCTTTTGCGACGTTTAAAGCAGCTACCGAACGCCAATTTTTTTCTGTTACTTCACAAATGTGAAGAGTCATAATTCCAACTCACCTTCTAAATTAATATAGCTTAAAAGCTAATATGGATAATTTTACTTGTTATTTTGGTCAAGTCAAGCAGAAACACATAAAAAAGAAGAGGTTGCTCAAAAGTAGCTGAATAGCTACTTTTGAGCAACCTCTTTAATGTTTATGCTTCACTATGCTAATAAGAGCATCTCCATTGGTGAGCTCAATATTTTTATTCACTGCACATTGCGCTCGTTGAAGGGGCACTTGGTTTTGTATCGTCTGCTGTATGTAATATCCTACAGGAGAAATCTTGCCAAGGGGTGTAAAAAAGATGGAGAATGCAAGCTCAATTTTCGTTTACCGACTCTTACTGCATCAGAAGTAGTGGTAGATCAGTAGATCAATCTAGATTAGAGAAACTGCAATTTATTCCAGGAAGATATATATGAAGGAAAACGCCACCATACTGCAAGTTCTGTATATTGACGACAAGGTCAAGTGGAAACATCTAAAAGAATATGAGATGGATAAACATGAACATCAACCATTGTGTGGTGATACTCGCTACGATTAGAAAGGTACAGTTTGCAACAAGAAGACATGTAATTAGTATTTATGATATGGGGAGTATCCGAAATGCAAAACGTATTATGAGAGATTTAAAGCCATATGTGAGCAAAACAATGCCAGGTGGTCCGGTATTGCCAATAAGGCTCAGTGTTACCGGTTCCCCCTGTAGCACCTGTAGGGAATTAAAAAGGTTGCATAGGTGGAAGTGTCGGTCCGACTGAACCTGGATTTAATGCAGCGGAGGATAAAAACTCGTCCAATAAAATTCATCTCTGAAAAATTCGTATTACTAATAGTAAATGCGTGGGTAGAGCCAAATGAAATGGACAAGCGATTGTATATATGAAATTTAATAAAATAGTTATTTAATAAAAAAGCAGTTAGCTTTCGCTAGACTGCTTTGCTCCCTAATGTAGTTCTTGTTATGTAATTTAGATGAAGATACTACCTACTAGTATTAAGGCTCCTAGCAAAATTAGAGAATCAACTAAAATCAAGAACTGGTTTTTCTGTGGCTTTTTCAATTCTTTTATTAAGCTGAAAACTGCACTTAATCCGAAACAAATGTATAACAAAATCATTATCGTTCCTGACATGATTAACACTCCTAATATATCGATATCTTAATTATATAACGAAAAAGATATACATGTAAGTTTTTAATGAAATCCTTATTCAAAGTTTTAGAAACCAATTTTTTTAAACATCTTAGTATATGTAATTACAAGTGCAGCTTGTACAATTACGAATAGTGAACCCATAAACATTTTGTGGTTATGATCTAATGCACCGAATATTGCCATAGATATTCCAATTAAGATAAAAAGTACACTTAGGAAAGGCATAATTTTCATTAACACATTAAGTCTTTTATTCATATACAGACCTCCTGTTCTCAATAGATTTAAGTATTAAACGAACTTATAAATGTATTTTACTATATTTTTGTTTTTGGATATACAGGGACGTATATAAGTACAGGAGAAATTTGAACAAAAACGCTATTTGGGTAGGAAAGGAGAATGAAAATTGGTTACAACTTTAAATGTAACGAGTGTGGCCATAACAATGCTGAAGAAGATATTGATTATACGAATATGCTTTGTGGAGAACCTTGTGGTTGTGAGTGCTATGAATACGAATTAATTTGTAGTTCTTGTGGTGATGAAATTTGCAGCGGTAATGGATGGGGAGAATTCGACAGAAAAGAAGCTACTGAGGATGCTCAAGAAAAACTACTTTATATGAGCAAAAGAGCAGCTAGCAAAAGCTAACTGCTGATCTCCTCCAAGATGTAATTTACTATGTAAATTACATCAACTTATCCGTTAGTAAGTATGTAAATCCTATGGGAATTAACAAATTGAACGAAATCAAAATTTCATTTTGTTTTGCTAACTTGATTTTGATGTGACCGTAACCTTTAAGTATTTAAAAAAGTCCCTCAATAATGTTAAAAGGACCTTGCTCACGCAAATGATCTGTAAATCAATTCATCTTTGATATACAGATCATTTGTATGATAATATTTATAAAGAATTGCTAAATAATGAAATTACATAAATGCTTTTAGAATTTCTTGAATTAATGGGATTGCTCCACCAATAAATTTAAAAACTGCCATTGCGATTTCCATATTATTCTCTCCTCTGTTTTTGTATTAAGATGTGTGAATCTTTATAACCTTATTATAGTAAGTGCTTACATTTATAACGATACATTTTCGTATGCAATATTGCATATTTATACGTTTAGACAAAAATTAGGCTCTATTAGTCATTCTTTAATGGTATCATAGCGAGGTGTGAGTCTTTAAGGGTTTTCCCTAATAGGAGGAAATATGGAAAGAGTACAAGTGATTTACAGTAATCTGAAAATTAAAAGTTGGGCTAAACAGGTATTAGCTGTAGGAGGAATATTAGGGTTCTGCTACTTGGTGTTATATGTTTTTAGTTTCTTAGTTGTTATGTAAATATTATATAACTAAACTAGTAGAGTCTTGCCAAGATAGGTAAGGCTCTTTTATTTTTATCTGTGATGAGCAAACTACATACAAAACCTCTCAAGTTTGTCAGATACTATGTATGGTGCCTTATTTTTCTATGTTTTAGAACACTACCTCTTATTATTGAAAGTAAATAAACTTCTATTTAAAATTTTTCATTTATATTGAAAACACAATTGTATTGATAAAAAAATGTATTTTTATTAGATACGTCTTAAAAAAACAAGCATAAGTTATATTAAGTTTTGGTGAAATTTTTTTATCTTTGAAAAGGATTTAAATCTTACAAATAGATTTGATCCCTTTCTGTATACCGTAATTCCTATATTATCATATGAATATAATATACTGAAATTAATTTAAAAGCAAGAATATTAGTAGGTGTCCGCCACATGCCCATCAACTTAAGATTTTAAAGTAGCCCCTAAACGAAGAATTTTTTTAAAATTGATTGATAGTAAACAAGATAGATTGGCAAATCACTAACTAAAGAAATCTCTTCAGGTAAGCTAATCAGTAATATATCAAAAGATTCTTTAAAAAATTTAGAGATATATTTCGTAGGTGTTTATCCTTCTATTAGTAGATTAGAAATGCTGATATAAGCCATGTTTATAATTTCTCCTTCACCCATCATACTTACGTGATGATAACCACCAGTTTTGCCCTTACCATTTTTATTTCTGTGAAAGGGCACTCAGTGTTGTTTATCGACACACAAAGCAAATGTCGATGGATATCCGATTTATTGCGTGCATAATTCGAGAGAGAAACATGATATATTACGGCAAGTTTGAAGTAAGTGTGAAATAATAGTAAAGCCGACTCAACACGATATAAGTCGGCTTTGTTAATTACAACTTTGTTCTTTTCTTTTTAGGGCTTCTTTTAGTATTTTAAGAGTTTGCTATAACTATTCTATAGGTGTCATATCTAAAGATCCCAAAAGAATTCCATCTGCACAACGCTGAATGTAGTTATTTTTTTCGTTATCTTCATAATCGCTTTTAATAACGTCAGTTAAAAAAATGATAGCATTTTGTAAATATTACGTACTTGCTTCTTCGTAAAATGCATCTTAATGAAACGTTGCTGCTAAGAACTGATAAACTGTAACTTCTCTGGCTTCTTTTTTTATTGCCTATATTTTTTCCCTATTATTAGTCAAGTGGATAACCTGTTAAAATGAAATTTCTATTTCTATCTTTTCCAAGATAATTTTGGCATTTTTTATTTCACGAGCTGTTGATATGTAACAGAAAATGAAGCTTATTACATTAATTTAAAAGTTTAAATAACAATATCTTGATAACCAACTTCTACAACTTGTTCATTTTCAAATTTCACCCCAACACCGTCCTCTTCCCAGGTACAATTGAATATTAATCCAACTCTTCTAATTCCATCTTCAAAATCTGGTAGTATAATTAATCCAACAGGTTCTACCAATTTCCCTAGTTCTTGAATAGTTTTAATAA
Source organism: Bacillus sp. N5-665 (assembly GCF_022637375.2). Taxonomy (NCBI): domain Bacteria; kingdom Bacillati; phylum Bacillota; class Bacilli; order Caryophanales; family Bacillaceae; genus Bacillus; species Bacillus sp. N5-665. The sequence goes on along the minus strand of NZ_CP093325.1, from coordinate 3,589,679 downwards.
TCGGTGCTATTTCATCAGCAGATTCATCAACTGCCATATCCCTATATTCCATATATTCCTCTTTGTAATACTCGAATATTGCTTGTTCAGCTTCTTTTGTAAGTTTGTTTAAATTGGTAATGAACTTACTATACGCTTCTTCTTGAATTTTAGGAATTAAATCATCTTCTTCACCATCAATAGTTAAAGAAACAATTTTTACCTGTCCAAAAATAGTTATCTTTTGTTGCCCGCTCCAATATAAATCGTGAACAATTTCACCAAATAATTCATGGTTTATTTTTTTCATAATTTTATTCTCCTAAACTATTTTTTTTCTTGATTTCTCCAACTCCACCGAAATGCTTGAAGGTGCTATTTATATCAGTAGGTACTAATTGTATTGTTTCACAATCGTTAAGTTCATGCCAAGTGTAACGATTCTCAGTTCGCCATTTTTTGATATCTGTTCTGGTTATTTTCATTTCATCAGTTGATAGTTTCTTGGCCAATGCTTCATCGGCTTTTGCGAAATTTCCTTTTTTACCATCACGAATTTCAGTCATATCAATTTTTATTTCAGCTCTAGAAAAAGCTGAAAAGTTTGGCATTGCATTTTTATATTCTACTCCATCAACTTTAATTTCATCTAGATATTTTTTTACTTTTTCTTTGTTAGAAATGAATTTAGATTCTCCACGGTCACCTTTCCATTCGCCATGGTTTTTATTTGATACTTTAAGTCTTTCTTCATAAGAACTGTATTTTGGTGTAACAGTTCTGCCGTCTGTCATTTTTTGTTTGTTATTCTTCAATAAATCGCTAATTTTTCCTAAATCGATGTTACTTTTAGCGAACTGATATATTGATAGTGCCTGATTTAAATCAGATATACCAAATTTAGAGCGTAAATTATATTCACCAGCAAAAGCAAATCGATCTTTTAATGGTAAGTGGCTTGAAATATAAGGTATATCACCTGAAAATTTCGTTAACTTTACAGAGTCTCCAAGGGAAGTTACTTTTCCAATTTGGCCTGCTCCTTTATCTCCAATCCATCCTAAACCAAACTCCATAAAAATATTTGTTCCCCATTGTGTACGACTTTCAGCATCGCCATGCCAAAATTCATTCATAAAAGTGTCTGAAAAAGTATTTATCATGGTATATGCGGTTTCTATAGGATGACCTGCAGCATATTTTAGGTTTTCCTTTGTCACTGTATCGTCTAACGAATTGTATGTCTCTACTAAACCGCCAATAAATTTTCCAGAGCCATTCCAAACCCCTTTTATAAACTTTTCTAGTATATTCTTTTCAGAAGAACTACCTAATATTATACCAGATTCGATTAGATTATTTGTATTTATACTATTATCTAACCTAATATCATTGTCTAGGTATTCATGAATAGAATCTGCCCATTCCATATTTATTCTTTGTGTACTAAATGTACCGCTTGCAGGGCTAAAGCCTTTTCCACTTTGAACTTCAGCAAGGCCTGCGGCGATACTAGCCGCTAATTGAATCGCGGTAGCATAGTTATTACTAGATGTTTGATTAAATTCATATAGATGTTCTAACTTTTCCTGGATTTTACGGCGCATCTCAATAAATAGGTTAACCATTGCATCCATATCCGGTAGTGTCATAATTTGCTTCGTAACTTCAATACTTGCTATCATTCGGTCAATTTCTCGGATTTGTTCTAATAGTTCTTGTTCAACTACATCTGTTGAAGCGACTCTTGATTGAAATTCAGCAGGAAAAGCTTCATTTTGACGTAGTAATTCTTCACATAGGTAAATAATTCCCTGTGCTAAAGGAAGAAATGTTTCTGCAAAATACATTTTCGCACTATCATAAGTCTGACCCTGTAGGACAGAATCACTAACAAAACTGTCGATAGACTGGATTACTTGCTCCATACTTTGTATAGTAGCAGTACAAAAAGCATACATAGTGTTTGTTTGGGATTGTACTTCTCCAAGGTACATATTTAAACTCATAAATTGGCCTCCCTAGCAAGTTTTTGTTTTTGATGGGCGAGGTCATTTTCTAGATTGTATAATTTTTGTTTCTCTTGAATTAATGTTTCCTTTTGTTCTTCTAATTTATAAGAAAGGTTTCTTTCAATTTGTTGAGTTTCTAATTGTATATTGGTAAAAAAGCGAGAGAGTTCTTTATCACCATGCCATGTTTCTAACATACGATGAAAAAAGCGATGGCTGCGCATTCTTAATTCTTGAAAGTCTGCTTCTGCTTGTTCTTGTGTTTGTATTGCTCGTTGATTTTGGTATTGCTCCTCGGATAGATTTATTAGATTCTGACTTAAGACCTTCACTTTTTGTTCTATTTCTTGATTCATTTTTTCCGTCTACCTTTTTGCTTATATATAAGTTAACAGAAGGGATAAAGGACAATTTCTTAAAAAAGCTAAAAATTCTTCTGTAGTTCGTTGTCCATTCGTTCAAACTCTGTTGCTACAGACTGTATATTGTCAATTGATTGCTGAAAGGCAGCAAGAAATTGTCTAGTTAATTCTAATGCTTGCTGATTTGCTTCCTGTGCTTTGGAATTCACAGTTAAAGTTGTACGTGTCGCGTGTGTTATAGATTTGTTTGTTGCATTTTGAATTGCGTTAGAAGCTAACCTCATTTGAGTAACAATTTGTTCAGCTTTTTGAACATTACTTTGAAAGATTGCCATTATAATATAACTCCTTACTTTAATATGTTTTTTTAATAGTAAAAAGAAAAGGCTATGTACTTTAGTATGTTTAATATTAAATAAGTAGTTTCGTCATATGTTCTAAAACATAGCCCTGTATTTATTGGTTAATCCATAAAATGGAATGTGATATTAATTATACCAATAAATCACTAGATTTACTTAGGAGAATTTTAGTTTTAATACAAAATTCTCCATATTATAATGCGGCAAATCATATTGTACGATATAACAAGGGGAGCACTGTGGAAATACAAAATTTTATAAAAAAGTTTGAAATAGATTCAAACGCTGCTACTAACGGGGTAGTTTTTTTTCTGGATATCGAGCAATAGAGGTTAAATACGTAACTACGGAGGCAATGCATATAGGTGATCATGGACTGGAGTATATAGGGTTAGTATATGATACTCTGACAGAGATTAAAGAGTTTGGTGGTATTTAACCTGATGCTGTTAGGGTTATTAGATGGCAGTATAAAACTAAATCAACCAAAAGAATGGAACCTGATTAAGTAACAGAGTATATAGGAGGGAAAGTATGAAAATTTGGCAATTAAAAAGCTCGATTGATGATTATGAAACCTTTCAATTATTGAACTATGAAGAGGATAAAAAATATTTTAAAACTAGTTTTAATTCTATGGTGAGTTTGTCAGATTCATGGACGCCTAAGTTTATTGAGGTAACAGATGAAGGAAAACCAAGCGATTCCCCTATTTTTTGGGAAAGTCTGGTGTACAAATAATTAGTGAAAAAGCCAAGAATGTTTTAGAACCTATAGTAGGAGATACTATTGAATTTTTACCATTAATTCATAAACAAAAAAAAATACTATGCTATGCATGTTTTAAGGGTGTTGGAAGCACTTGATACTAATAAAACAATCTTTGATAAGTTAAGTTCAGTTCAGGTTTAATAATAGGATGTGAAAAATTTGTATTTATTCCTTATGTTGTCCAGCACGAACCAGTTTTTAAATTGAATATAAATGGGAAGGTCCATCCTAACTATCTTTTAGTATCAGATCAATTCAAAAATGCAATTTTAGAGAGTGAATTAAAAGGTTTTGAATTTATTGAAGTGTGGGATTCAGAAGAGGGTGCCATGTAGAGAAGTTATACTTTTACACTAGTTGGACTTGAACGCCTGGGTGATAAAGGAAATAAGTTAGGTAACTACATTAGCTAAAGGTGCAAAATTCTCTACAGAAATCTTCTTTTTCACAAGTGAATTTTCACGGACGGATTAACTATTTATAAAAAAGTTCCACTACGTTATCTCTTTATATAAAGGGATACATGAAGCAAGCGATGAAGTTGCAATGTATTAGTATTTGCATTTCAAATGAAAGTACACCAAAATACGGATATATAAATTCCTTGCTGTTACATTGGGGATACGAAAATAACTAAAAGAAAAAGGTGTCTACAGAAAAATTTCTATTCTTATATTTGTAGGGTAGTTTTAGATACAAAAATAAAGAGAATGGTAATGTATATGTGTCATAATGTAAAATATACATTTCATTTTCGTTGATGATAATTTAATATATAGAATATGGGATTTATGGTATGAAGTTATCATTTACTAATGAGACGTATTTAAAGTCTATAAGTAAAGAGAAAATTGCAAGAGTTAAAAAAGTCTAATTCAACTGGAGTTTACCGATATTGTAAACGCTACGCGAAAAACCAGTAGTCATATTGAAAGTAATAAGTTTAACCCTTCTTTAAAACTTTGTATTCGTATAGCTAAAACATTAGATAAGAGTTTAGATAAATTATTTTAGAAGGAACTCTAAAATGGAAAAACTAAAAAAATGGTTTTCACTCAGTATACATTCAGATGAAAGAATTCAAAAAATTGAAATGAAAATTTGGGCACAATCTGGAATTGTTGTCCTACTTTTAGCTTTTATTGATATTATCATAAGGGGAACATATCTACACCGCCCATTCCTAGAATGGATTGCTTCATTAGCCATTATAATTTGTTATATGATTTTCTTTTTTATTAAATCTATTCTAACTGGTGTTTATGAAACAGATATTAATAATAAAGAGCAATTAAAAGAAAAAATGAGTGATACCTTTATTTTGTGTTTTGTAGCAATAGGTGCTACCACATACAAATATAATTTACCTGAAGATTTTGTTGGATGGTTATCAGTAATAGCAAAATTCATTACACTTTTCATCTTCCTATTTGGGATTCAATACCTTATTACAGTAATAGCATGGAAGAGATCCAATAAAATATAAGGAAACGAAACAAAATCTATCAGCGTCTCTGTCAAAAATCAAAAACAGCGAAAAAAAGTATGAGAACGCTTATGTACAAAAAAGGTAAAGAATTATATACAAAACGAAAAATAGAGGTAGAACCCGTATTCGGTCATATTAAATAGAATCGCTTCTTCCAACGTTTTTCCTTAAGAGGCCTTTCCAAAAATCGACTGGAATGGGGTTTTATTTGTGTTTCCCATAATTTACGGAAATGGACAACAACAGCTCAATCTAAAGCGAAAAATGCCCGGTTATAGTAGAAAATCTGTTGATTTTCTACTATAACCGGGCATTTTTCATCCATATTAAAGTTAAACTAAAAAACTGTCTCCAAAAGGTCTTGTTTAAAGACCTTTTGAGACAGCCTCTTCTTATCAAAAGTTGATTAGTTAGTAGCTTCTTTCAATGTGTTTACGTTTTCTTCCATTAAAGTGAAGTAATCTTTATTACTCTTCGCGTCATCTTCAGAAATAGTAGCAAGATGATTTAAACGTAAAATTTTTGTACCCGTCTCTTTTTGAATTACGGACGCTACCTTTGGTGTAGAGAATGTTTCAAATAAAATATATTGTAGATTATGTTCTTTTACTGTTTTTGTAATGTCAGCAAGCTGTTTTTGAGATGGTTCATCAGAAGCTGAAATACCAGCGATAGCAATTTGTTTCAGGCCATAGCGTTGTTCCCAGTATCCATAAGCCGCATGAGAAACTAAAATATCTTTCGTTTTTGCATTCGCAACAGCTGCTTTAAATTGATCATCTAAATCAGTAAATTTTGTTTGAAGTGCTGCGAAGTTTTTTTCGAACTCTTGTTTATGATCAGGTTGTAATTCTACAAGTGCATTTTTAATTTTTTCTGCCTGTTTCATTGCTAGAGTAGGGTCTAACCAAATGTGTGGGTCTTTATCGTGATGATGTTCATCCTCTTTATGACCGTCTCCGTGATCATGATGCTCTTCTTCAGTAGAAGTACGCAATTCAATACCTTTTGATGCATTTACAATTTTAACATTTTCTTTTTGTAATGCTTTTTCCATTTTTTCAGCAAATGGTTCTAATTCAGCACCGTTATAAACGAATAAATCCGCTTTTGCAACTTGTACTGTTTGTTTTTGACTTGGTTCAAATGTATGTGAATCTGCACCAGGTGGGTAAATCGCTTCAACAGTTACATAGTCGCCACCAATTTTTTTTGCAAAATCTGCAAGAGGAAAAATAGTAGTATAAACAGTTAGCTTTCCGTCTTTCTTGGCATTACCTTCTTTTTTATTTGAGCAGCCAGTAAAAATTAAAGTGAAAATAAGTAAGAATGAAAATATAGTCAATCTTTTAGGCATGAAGTTCTCCTCTTTTCTTTTTTTACGGATATATTTTCCCCAATTATAGAAGAAAAATATCATTTTAATACAAAACGGAATAATTACGTTTTAGTTTGCGAACTTAGTATAATACATCTTTTATAAAGTTGCAATAAATAATAATCATTCCGATTTGTTTTTGTTATAAAGTTGTCAAATTTGGATGTATTATTTTTAGGAATGCATGCATATGTGACAACGCTACGTTCATATATTTGAAAGGAGGGTGCAGAGGGGGATGAGTGTTTGGGTTACTTAATGGAAGCTATTTTATTGATATTAGCGGTAGTATTACCATTAGCATTAGTCTTAATTTTTTTAAGAAGATTAATAAGTAATTTAGGAGATGCATCAACAGTAACAAAATTGCGAGAGAAAGATGAGAAAAAAGAGTGAGTAAAGCACTATGCGTACGCATAGTGCTTTACTTGTGGTAAAATGAGAGAAGGAAACTCCTAAAAGTTGTATTTTACTGAAGGAGAGAAAAGTAAAATAAGAGGTATATGCATATATGAATAAGCGAACAGCGTTAGTACTTGGTGCAAGTGGTTTAGTTGGACAAGAGATAACGCGTCTATTACTTGAATCAGATTACTACGATTCGGTTACTATTTTTGTAAGGGAACCAATGCAATGGCAACATGAAAAGTTACAGCAAAAACAAATAGATTTTTCGGTGTTAGAGGAATATAAAGAGTTTTTTGCTGTAGATGATGTATTTAGTTGTCTAGGAACAACAATCAAAAAAGCAAAAACAAAGGCAAATTTCAAAAAGGTAGATTATGAATATACGTTACGAGCTGCTTGTTTAGCTGAAAAACAAGGGGTACAAAATTTCCTTGTTGTGTCTTCAATGGGAGCAAAACCTAAATCGTTTTTCTTTTATTCGCAAGTTAAAGGGAGAATGGAAGAGGAATTACAAAAGTTAGTCATTGGTGGTATTCATATTTTTAGGCCATCTTTATTAGTAGGAAATCGACAAGAATTTCGTTTCGGTGAACGAATGGCTGAAAAGTTATCTCGTATCATTCCTTTTATATTTAAAGGTGCTTTCAAAAAGTATAAACCTATTTCAGCTAAAGATGTGGCGAAAGGGATGTATATAACTGCATTGCGAGAAGAATCGGGTATCCATATTTATAATTCAAATGAAATTACAACGATAGAATAAAAAACGAGAAGAATGGCTTTTACTGAAAGACAAAGGAAATAGAGTTTTAGGCTTGGATTAACAGTAAATACATGTTGTTTAACACTTATACTAAAATGAAAGAGGAGTGGGGAATCCACTCCTTTTATCACGCCAATTTATGATCTTAATTCTACTTTTATCCCTCATACGTCTCAAATACGTCTGATTTTATGGTACAGAAATGTTAAAAGAACATAAACCTGAGATGATTGGAATGTCAGCTGATGCGATTTAAAAGCTGAAAGAAACAATTTCAATAGATGTCTCTATTGCTAGAGAAAATGACACTTTCTTATAACCAATTGTGGTTGTGGTAATTGGTTTAGGATTGAAATTATGCTTAAAAAACAAAAAAGATAAGGGTTTCTAAATAAAATTTGAACTTTAAGATTAGGTTAGATTAGAAATGGATAACTAGTCCTTTGATCTAAAATATTTTTTGGGGAGAAAATTAATGATATTTTATTAATAGTAAAGTTCTTTCTCCAATATGTTTGCCAAACGTAGATAAAGTATGTTTAATCAATATTTGGAATGAAAACTCTAGATTTTCTATGCTACATAGAAAATCTAGAGTTTTTTTATAACCTATAATTACATAAGTCTTATCATTTTTGCACCAGAAACGATATCCCTACATTTATCTGACCATTTGGTTAAGGCATCGAATAGACCTTACGTATACCACTGCGATTTCTGATAACTTACATGTAGAGGTATCACTCAATATAACAAAAATGTAATGTTAATGAAATGTAATTCCACCGATACTATTAATGAAATTATATAAAATGAAGGGGAGTTAAAGAATTTTTATAATGAAAAAGGAGAAGTATTAATGCGAAATATATTAAGTGTAGAAAAAATTGAAAAATATTATGGTAATAAAGATAATGTAACAAAGGCTATAGATAATATTAGTTTTAAGGTAGATGAGGGAGAATTTGTTGGGATAATGGGGCCTTCAGGAAGTGGCAAAACTACATTACTTAACTGTATATCAACGATTGATAATGTTACTACGGGAAAAATAATGATAAATAATAGTGACATTACTCGGTTAAAATCAAAGTCACTAGATAAGTTTAGACAAAATGAATTAGGGTTTGTATTTCAGGACTTTAATTTATTAGATACCCTTACTGCTTATGAAAATATTGCTCTAGCGTTAACTATAAAAGGTGAGGCAAATTCAAAAATTGATGAAAAAATACAAGCGGTTGCAAAATATTTAGACATTGAACAAGTATTAAGCAAATACCCTTATCAAATATCAGGCGGACAAAAACAAAGGGTTGGTTCGGCAAGAGCTATCGTAACAGATCCATCTTTAGTACTTGCAGATGAACCAACAGGATCGTTAGATTCTAAATCAGCTAGATTATTACTCGAAAGATTTGAAAGTCTAAATAAGGATTTAAAAGCTACAATACTTATGGTTACTCATGATGCATTTACAGCAAGCTATGCTCGTAGAATTCTTTTTATTAAAGATGGAAAAATATTTATCGAGTTGGTAAGAGGGAATGATTCCAGAAAAGAATTCTTTACTAAAATTATCGAAGTTATAACTCTTCTTGGAGGTGACGATAATAATGTACTCTAAGATTGCTATTGGGAATGTAAAGAAAAGTTTTAAAGATTATGCAATATATTTCTTAACACTAACACTGGCTGTTTGTATATTTTATAGCTTTAACTCAATAGAATCACAAAAGGCACTTATGGAAATTAACGCTTCAGATAGAAAGTATGTGCCTACAGTAATGAACGCTATCTCAAATGTGTCAGTATTTGTATCTGTAATATTAGGTGGTTTAATATTGTATGCAAATAATTTTTTAATTAAAAAACGTAAAAAAGAATTAGGAATATACATGACTTTAGGTATGGGAAGAAGAAACATATCCAGAATATTAGTAATAGAGACATTTCTAGTTGGCGTTATATCTTTAGTGAGTGGACTTATAATAGGTATTGGAGTATCGCAGGGGTTATCTACATTTGCATTAAAGCTATTTGACTTGCCCATCAATAAATATAAATTTGCAATTTCAACAGGTGCTATAGGTAAAAGTGTATTATACTTTGGAATCATGTTTTTACTTGTTATGTTATTTAATGTATATGTTGTTTCTAAATACAAAATAATTGATTTGTTAACAGCAGGTAAAAAAAACGAAGATGTAAAATTTAGAAATCCTCTTATCTATGTAATCATATTTATTATGTGTGTAGCATCACTTGGATATGCATATGTGACTGTACTAAAAATCGGATTGAATTATAATAATCCTATGCTCATGGTATCAATCATACTTGGCATATTAGGTACATTGCTGTTTTTCTTTAGTTTATCTGGATTTATATTATATGTTGTAAAGAAGAATAAAAAAATCTATTTTAAAGGTTTAAATATATTTATCATCAAACAAATAAATAGTAAGGTTAATACAAATTTTATATCCATGTCTGTAATCTGTTTAATGTTATTTCTTACAATGGTGGCCCTATCTACAGGAATCAGCTTTAACAGAATGATGGACGCAACAACGAAAGAAGTAACACCATTTGATGCCAGTATTACGTTGGAGAATAAGGATGAAAGTTACACTATAGAAGACGTATTAAATAAAGCTAATTTTAAAATAAGTAATAACGAAAAATATGTATCTTATAATGTATATCCAACAGGAATGGAAGTGGGGGACTTAGTACCGGAAGTACGTAAAGATTATAAGAAAAGCGGTATGGATTTCATTGAATTATCTGATTATAATAAAATTTTAAATCTTAAAGGTGAAAAGGAAATCACTTTAAATAACAATGAAGTTTTACTTTTATCAAATGATAAGCGGTTGCTTAATTCGATAAATGAAAGATTAAAAAATAGCAATAAGGTAAATATTAAAGAAAAAGAATATCTGGTAAAATACGCTAAAATTATACAAGAGAGTCTTTACACTTCTGATACGCAACCTTATTTCTTCAAAATCGTTATAAATGATGATTTTTTATCAGACTACAAAATTATTGAATCCGTACTTAATGTAAATTATTTAGATGGAAATAGAGAAGAATATAATAAAAAATATGATAACGTTGCACGGAGATTTCATGACGAAAATGGCCCGAAATTAAATATTAATCGTATAGCAGGCAAATCAAAGGATGAAGTTTGTGCAGAAATTAAGGGAATGAAAACTATCGTACTGTTTATTGGGATATATATAGGTATTGTATTTTTAATAACGAGTATGGCTGTATTAGCTCTTCAACAATTATCAGAAGCCAGTGATAGCATAGATCGATATAAATCTTTGAAGAGAATTGGTTCAAACGGAACAATGATCGACAAAGCGATTTTCATTCAAACTTTCGTATACTTCAGTCTTCCAGTTTTTCTTGCTTTAATTCATTCTGCAGTTGGAATTTATGTAGTTAATGATTTTATTAACGCATTTCAACAAGTAGACATTACTTTACCAGCATTGATGACTGGCTTAGTATTTCTTGTAGTTTATGTAATATATTTCTACACGACATATGTCGGTTATAAAAATATTGTAAAAAGTAATACTTGATTTTATAATGCTCATTAAGGCTATTACACCTTGTTTCTCAAGATGTAATAGTCTTATATTCTGTATAGGGAGGGAAAAGTCATGAAAAAAATCATTCTGATTGAAGATGATGAAATCATCAGAGAAGAATTACAACATTTTTTTATAAAGTATGGATATGAAGTAAAGGCTCCCACAGATTTTAATCATATTATCGAATATATAGAAAGTGAGAATGCAGACCTTATATTACTAGACATAAATCTTCCTGTGTTTGATGGCTATTATATATGCAGAGAAATACGTAAAACTTCAGATGTTCCAATCTTCATGGTTACAAGCAGAGATAGTGATGTAGATGAACTAATAAGTATGAATTTAGGAGCAGACGATTTTATAACAAAGCCGTATAATACAGAAATACTATTAGCAAGAGTAACAAACATTTTAAGAAGAACAACTGGAGATTTCAAGACGAATCATATCTTAGTTTATAGAGACTTTAATTTAAATCTTTCAAATGCAACAGTTACTTATCAAGACAAGTCTGTAGAATTAACTAAAAATGAAGTTAAAATACTCTCATGCTTAATAAATAATCGCGGAAATATTGTAAAAAGAGATTCACTCATAGAAACTTTATGGAAATCTGATTATTTTGTGGATGATAGCACCTTAACTGTTAATATAAATAGATTAAGAAAAAAGCTTGAAGAGATAGGTATAGAAAATCCAATTGCAACAAGAAGAAGCTTAGGGTATATAATGCCATGAATATAGGTGAATTTATTAAAGATAAAATAGTAGTAATACTATCAAATGTACTGGTATATATCATACTAGCAGGTATATTGCTGACTGCGCACATTCCGTTCATTATCATATTTTTTGTCTTTTGTATTTGGTTTTTTCCATTAATTTCATATATGGCTATAGAATTTATAAGATGTAAAAATTATTATAATGAGATTAACAGCATATTAGAAAACTTGGAGAAAAAATACTTACTTCCAGAGGTAGTAAAGGAAGCAAACTTTATACATGGGGAAAAGCTTAACGCTATACTGAAAGAAGTAAGTAGAGATATGCATGAAAATGTAAAATATTATAGAGATATGCAAATAGATTACAGAGAATATATAGAGACATGGGTGCATGAAATTAAGACACCAATAGCTTCTACAAAGCTAATAATTGAAAATAATCAAAATGAAGTAACTAATAAAATTGACTCTCAAATGGATCGAATCGAGGGTTTTGTAGAACAGGTTCTGTATTATTCTCGAAGCAATAACGTTAATAAAGACTATATTATAAAACCAATCAAACTTGATGATGTAGTAAGAACTGTAATTAAAAGAAATTATAGAGATTTTATTCATAAGAGAATAAAATTAGATATAAAAGATATTAATGAAATCGTATATAGTGATAGGAAATGGGTTGAATTTATTATTAATCAAATATTAGGAAATTCCATAAAGTACTCAAATAACAAAGAACAAATGATACGTATATACTCAATTAAGAAAACTAACTCAGTAATACTAAATATAGAGGATAATGGAGTAGGGATAGTAACTCAAGATATAAATAGAGTTTTTGAGAAAGGATTTACTGGAGAGAATGGAAGAAGATTTAGCAAAAGTACAGGAATGGGCTTGTATCTATGCGAAAAACTGTGCTCAAAATTAGGTATGGAAATTGCCATTGATTCTGAAGTGAATATAGGAACTAGAGTTACATTAATATTTCCATTGTCAGGTATGGTAACTTTTGAGCCTTATTTATAAAATAGATGCTGCTATCTTTCCACGAATTTCATATAAAACTTAAGAACAAATGTAAAACGGTATGAAAAGACTAGAAATTCTCTTCATACCGTTTGTATTATTTAGCCATTTAACATATTGATATATTTAATTGTGAATCGGATGTTTTGTGTCTAAATTGTGTTCGAACCTACTATTTTCTTTTTTGATATGGTGACTCCCACTACGAGAATGATATTTTAGTCTATAGATATTGACCTCATTAGATCCCCTTAGTTCACTGAAACTTTCTTAGCGTTGTAAAAATCTACATATTTTCTAGACAGTTCTGTGTCTAAACTTATATTACACTTAAAGTAAGTATGAATAATTTCAATTTTTTAAGGTCTAATTTAATCAAACTTTATTTCCAAGCTACAACGGTTGCGTTATTTGAATAGAAATAAACTAAGTTGTTTCTATTTATCTATTTTATTACTCTCACTATAAAACGCCTTTCTTTAATAAGGTGGTATTTTTTCACATGGATAACACTTTTAAGAGATTGAATTTATTTAGGTGGAAAAATTGTGAAGTATTGTACTTAAAGTAAAGAGGGCAGTTTTAAAAGAAAGGACATAACATATTTGTTGACTTAATGAATGTAGTGATAAATGGGTGATAAAAAACATAAAAAATAGGTGTATCAAGCAAAGTGTTGATACACCTTAAAACTACATTGTTAAACAACATGTGTTGTCCTGTAGCATATCTTATATTAATTATTTTAGGTTCAGTCTTACATATTCTTCTCGGTTTTATTTATTCGTATGAATTTTTCTTGGTGCTCGCTTATATTGGTGAGGTTCTTGTAATTCAAAGCCAAGTTCATTGGCCGCAATTCTCGGGAAGTACGGATTGCGAAGTAACTCACGTCCGATGAAAATTAAATCTGCTTCGTCATTATTTAAAATTTGCTCTGCTTGTGACCCAGTCGTAATCAATCCAACTGCACCAGTTGCAATCTTAGTATGCTCTTTAATATGTTTGGCGTATTGTACTTGGTAACCGGGATACACATCAATATGTGCTGGTACAACTGCGCCAGAACTACAATCGATTAAATCTATTCCCTGTTCTTTCATCCACTTTGTATACTGAACGTAATCTTGAACCGTTAGCCCGTCAGGGTGATAATCATTTGCTGAAATACGAACGAATATTGGTCCGTCCCAAACTTCATTTACAGAGTCGATGATTTCGCGTAAGAAACGATAGCGGTTTTCAGGTGAGCCGCCGTATTCATCAGTTCGTTTATTAGTAAGTGGTGATAGGAATTCATTGATAAGGTAACCGTGAGCGCCATGTAGTTCGATAATATCAAATCCGGCTTGTTTTGAACGTAACGCGGCCCTCTGAAAAGCTAATATAGTCTCTTTGATTTGTTGTATATTCATTTCTACTGGTATTTTCATCGTATCATTAAAAGGAATTGCAGAAGGAGCGAAAGCATTCGTATTTAATTCAGCTTTTCTTCCGGCGTGAGCGAGTTGAATGGCAGCTTTTGCACCGTTATCATGTATAAAAGTAGTCGTTTTATGTAAGCCTTCAATTAGGTTGTCATCCCAAATGCCTAAGTCTTTGTTAGAAATTCGTCCTTCAGCTAACACCGCAGTTGCTTCAACCATAACTAAACCTACTTGGCCAGCAGCGCGAGTTCCATAATGAATGAGATGAAAATTCGTAACGCTGCCATCCTCATTCCCCGATGAATACATACACATAGGCGACATAACGATACGATTTTTTAGTGTAACGTTCTTAATTGTATAAGGTGAAAAAAGCTTGGAATTCATCAAATAGCCTCCTTGATTGAATTTTCTTATATTTTACCATTCTCTTTTTTGTTTCTCTAATAAAACGCTTATACGAAAAATTTTGTTTATTCGTGTTACAATGACTAATATGAACTGAATTGGAGGATGACATATGTACCAGGCTTATTATGAAAGCGAAGTAGGTTTGCTAGAAATTAAAGCAAATCAAGAAGGAATTACGTCTGTTATATTTGTTGATGAACGACAAGAAGAAAATAAAAATGAAATGATAGAACAATGTATAAATGAGTTAGATGAATATTTTAAAGGGAAAAGAAAAGAGTTTACGGTCCCGCTGTCTGCGGAGGGCACATCATTTCAAAAAAATGTATGGGATGCACTTTATACTATTCCGTACGGCGTAAGTGCTTCATATTTAGATATTGCAGAGAAGGTTGGAAATACAAAAGCTGTACGGGCAATAGGAGGAGCAAATAGTCGGAATCCAATTTCAATAATCGTTCCATGTCACCGTGTAATAGGAAAGAGTGGAAAGCTTGTTGGATATGCTGGTGGTTTATGGAGGAAAGAGTGGTTATTAAAACACGAAGGTATTTTGAAATGACGTATGGATGGGAAGAGGGATTGTTTTGAAATGTATAAATTGTGGGCAACTTTGCGAGGGAGATCAGTTGAATTGTGAAAGTTGCCAGCGGACTTTGCATACTGAACAAGGTGAAGGATGCTCGCTAATAGACAAGGAATTAGAAGTATATGTAGGGAGACAATATCCGTATTACAAAAGGAAATGGGAGCTTGAGAATAAGCGGATTGCTAGGTGGAGCTGGAATGGTTGGGCTGCTATTTTCAATATAGGCTGGCTAGGATATCGTAAGTATTATGTACCAGCTACTTTATTTATGTTGTTATTAGTAGCGTGTGATGCATTTTCGTATTATATGGGATTTAATGTAGCGTTGCCAATCATTAATATGGTGCCTCTTACGTTTTTATTACTCATTTTTATTCTGTTTGGAATGGGGATTTTTGCAAATGGATTATACTATCAATTTGCGGAAAGACGTATATACCGAATAAAAGCAAGAGAAATAAAAGATAAATCAGTTGAAAACTATCTTATCCATGATAGCGGCGGAACGAGCAAAATGGGAGCGACAATTGTTACTATTTTAGCAGTTGCTAGCATATTTTTTAGTCATTTCTTTTTTCCGACTGATCGAGACGTTATTCAAAAGGTTCGTACAAGCTCGCTTTATGAATATCCTTTCTTTTCCATAGGTGAATCTTTCGAAAATTATTTTCAAAATTCAGGTTGGATATATTATCGTGGAACGGAAGGGTTAGAATTAGTAGAATTCCAAGGATATAACGCTGGAACGCCAAGGCAAAAGGTGGCGATTCAATTTGTTGTCGATTATAAATTGGGTGAAGTGGAACCATACTCACTTACGGTTAACGGTGAATCTAAAAATGAAGAAGAGTTTTTGAAGATGATGGAAGAAATATTTAAGGTCCAAAATCCATTTGATATAGAGGATGGATTACAAGTAAATGCTATTCAACAAAGCGGCTGGAAAGAAATTTCTGACCGCTTTTTTCTATGTTTGTTAAAATAAATATTTAAAATAATCAGAATCTTTTGTATAATGAAATATATTATATAGGATTTAACTTATACATATAGATTGGGGGAAGGAAGAATGAAGAGAAAGACAACAACAATTGCTGCACTTGCGTTAACGACGAGTGTATTGGTTGCAGGATGTGGGAATGGTGAGAAGGCTTCGACAACGAAGAAAGAATCGAATAAGGGAGCAGCAGATAAGCAAGTATTAAACTTACTAGAAACAGCAGAAATCCCTTCAATGGATACGTCAAAATCAACAGACTCTGTATCATTCCGTGCCTTTGTAAATGCAATGGAAGGGTTATATCGTTTAGATAAGGATAATAAACCAACACCAGGCATGGCAAAAGATGTGAAGATTAGTGAAGATAAAAAGACATATACATTTGAATTACGTGATGCGAAATGGTCAAATGGTGATCCAGTTCGAGCACAAGATTTTGTATATGCATGGCAACGTACATTAGATAAAGCAATAGCGGCAGAATATGCATTTATTTTATTTGATGTGAAAAATGCACAGAAAGTAAATAAAGGAGAATTACCATCAGATCAATTGGGTGTTAAAGCGAAGGATGATAAAACGTTAGTAGTAGAATTAGAACAGCCAGCACCATATTTCCTTGAGCTTACTTCATTCCCTACATTTTTCCCTTTAAATGAAAAATATGTGAAAGAACAAGGGGATAAATATGCATTAGAAGCAGATAAACTATTATATAATGGACCATTTACGATGAGTGAATGGAAACATGAACGAAGTTATCAGTTAAAGAAAAACCCTAATTATTGGGATAAAGATACTGTGAAGTTAGAAGAAATTAATGTGAATATTGTGAAGGAAACGAGCACGGGAGTAAACTTATATGATAGTGATCAAGCGGACCGTGTTATTTTAAGTTCTGAATTTGTTGATAAGTATAAAAAGAATAAGCCGGATGAATTTAAAACGAAGTTAGATCCACGTATGTATTTCTTACGTTTTAACCAGAAAAATGCAACGTTTAAAAATCAAAAAGTTCGTGAAGCGATTGATCTGGCATACGATAAAAAAGGAATTGCAAATGTTATTTTAAATGACGGATCATTACCAGCATATTTCTTAGTACCTGAGAAATTTACGACAGGACCAGATGGGAAAGATTTCCGTACTGTAAATAAAAATTTCCGTGACAGCAAAGATAATGCTGAAAAAGCAAAAAAATTATGGGAAGAAGCGAAGAAAGAGCTTGGCCAAGATACAATTACAGTAGAATTTCTAAATGATGATAACGGTAGCCGTAAAAAAGTGGGTGACTTTATTAAAGAAGAGTTAGAGAAAAATTTACCTGGTATTAAAGTGAATTTGAAACAACAACCATATAAGCAAAAGCTAGAGTTAGAAAAGAAATTTGAATATGAATTCTCATTATCTGCATGGAGTCCGGACTATCCAGATCCAATGACTTATATTGATATGTTTGTTACTGGAAGCTCATTTAATGAAATGGATTATTCTAATCCGAAGTATGATGATTTAGTAGCGAAATCAAAAGGAGAACTATTAAAAGATGATAAAGCACGCTGGAATGCCCTTGCAGAAGCTGAAAAAATCTTAATTGGTCAAGATGCTGCCATTTCTCCTACGTACCAACAAAGTACGGCTTACTTAGAGAAGCCATACGTAAAAGGTATTGCGAATCATACGTTTGGTGGGGACTTCAGTTATAAATGGGCATATATTACAAAGAAATAGTATAATAAAAGATGAGTGAATTTTCGCTCATCTTTTATTTGTATAGGAGGAATTAGAGTTGTTAAAGGGAATCAATCATCTTTGTTTTTCAGTGTCTAATTTAGAAAAATCTATTATATTTTACGAAAAAGTACTAGAAGGAGAATTATTAGTTAAAGGGAGAAAACTTGCGTATTTTAATATATGTGGGGTATGGGTAGCACTTAATGAAGAAACACATATTCCGAGAAATGAGATTCATCAATCTTATACGCATATTGCGTTTTCAGTTGAACAGAAAGACTTTGAACGTCTACTGCAACGATTAGAAGAAAACGATGTTCATATTTTACAAGGAAGAGAACGGGATGTAAGGGATTGTAAGTCTATATATTTTGTTGATCCTGACGGCCATAAGTTTGAATTTCATTCAGGGACATTGCAAGACCGACTGAACTATTATAGGGAAGATAAGTCTCATATGACATTTTACTAAGGGTGGAAGAAGTTGCATGCGCTAGTAATTGGTGGAACAGGAATGCTAAAGAGAGTTTCTATGTGGCTTTGTGAGCAAGGATTTCATGTTTCTATTATTGGACGAGATAAAGTGAAATTAGAAAATGTTAAGCGAGAGAGTGCTGCGCCAGAAAGTATCACATGTCTTCCGTTAGATTATCATAATGATGACGATGTAAAGCTAGCTATTAAAAGCACAATTGTGCAGAATGGCCCAATAACATTAGTTGTCGCATGGGTACACGCAAGTGCGAAGGATACGTTGTCATTCATATGTAGAGAAGTGGATTTGTCGTCTGAAACATACAACGTTTTTCATATTTTTGGTAGTAAAGCGTCGCGTATACCCGCACAAAAAATAGGTGGTACGCGATGTAGCTACCATAGAATAATATTAGGTTTTATATTAGAAGATACATACGGGAGATGGCTTACCCATGAAGAAATATCGGATGGGGTAATAAAAGGAATTGAGAATAAATGTGATGAATGGATTGTAGGACGAGTAGAACCGTGGGAATTGCGGCCAAAATGGTAAGGGGGAATGTGAAATGAAAACAACTGTATATGTAACAAGGCACGGTGAGACGGAATGGAATGTATCGAAACGAATGCAAGGCCGGAAAAATTCTGCTTTAACTGAAAATGGTATGTTACAAGCAAAGCAATTAGGAGACCGAATGAAAGATTTATCTATCCATGCGATCTATAGTAGTCCGAGTGAAAGAACCCTTCATACTGCAGAGTTAATAAAGGGCGATCGTGATATACCGATAATAGCGGATGAGCATTTCTATGAAATTAACATGGGTATATGGGAAGGACAGACAATCGCTGATATAGAAAGGGAATACCCAGATGAAATACAATTGTTTTGGTATGAGCCACATCTTTTTCAGTCAACATCAGGAGAAAATTTTGAGTCTGTTTATAAAAGGGTAATTGAGGGGATACAGCTTCTTTTAGAAAAGCATAAAGGAGAAAGTATATTAATTGTTTCCCATGCGGCAGCGGCAAAACTACTTGTAGGACATTTTGCGGGTATTGAAATAGAAAATGTGTGGGATGATCCATTTATGCATAGTGCTAGTCTAAGTATAATAGAATTTGAAGAAGATAAAGGTGAAGTGAAGCAATTTGCAGATATAAGTCATTTTCAATGAACGTAAAAAAGGCCGCAAAACGGCCTTTTTTTGTAGGCATAAAAACTAGCAATTACGTTTTTTATACCAGAAGTGATCGAATTTCTTGTTTTTGCAAGATGGGAATTTATGTCCGCCTTTGCAATCATTCCATTTGTGTCCATTATCGTGACAGTCTCTGCCATGATCACATGAATCATCGCACGAGTGACCGTCTCTATGCGGGAAGAATTCGCATTTTTTACAGAAACTTCGTTTTGTCCAGAAAAATTTCTTTTCAAAGCGTATGCATTTTGTAACGAAAGTACAATGTTTTCTACGAGTACGTTTTGTAACTAAAACGCATTCTTTTCTACGAGTCACTTTCGTAACGAATGTCCATTTTTGAACGCGCACACGAGTACATTTTGTAACAAATGTCCATTTTTTTACGTGCGTACATTTTGTAATAAAAGTACAATGTTTCACGCGAGTACATCTTGTTCTTGGACATTTACCCCCAGTTGTACATTTACAACCTGTTGTACATCGATGATGAGAGAATTTATCATCATCGCACTCAAAAGTACTTGGATCTTGGTGTAAGAAATCCTCCATCCCAGCACTTTTGATTTCTTCAACAGCTTTTCTAATATCACGTTTCATAGAAATCCTCCTTATCATGTATTCAGGTGAAAAGGTATTCTTTTTCCTTAACATGATATGAGATATGACGTCTTTCTGAACAAGACAAGAGTGTAATTTTATATAAATGGATGATAGCGGATGTATGGACAAGACAAGGCGCATACATTGAATGAAGAGAACTGAGAAGGGATGAGAAAACATGCTACCTTCATATGATTTTTTTATTCATCCAATGTACTTAGTGGAATTAAAAAAAGACATTTGGTCAGATAGTCCAGTGCCAGCAAAATTAACTTATGGAAAAAAGAAGTATGATATTGATATCGTATACCGGGGGGCTCATATTCGTGAGTTTGAGAAAAAGTCTTATCATGTTATGTTTTATAAACCGAAAAAATTTCAAGGTGCGAAAGAAATTCATTTAAATTCTGAGTTTATGGATCCGTCTCTCATACGAAACAAATTATCTTTAGACTTTTTTCATGATATTGGTGTACTTTCACCAAAATCACAACATGTATTTATAAAAATTAATGGTCAAATTCAAGGTGTATATTTACAGTTAGAATCAGTTGATGAAAACTTTTTGAAAAATAGAGGATTACCAAGTGGTTCTATTTATTATGCAATAGATGATGATGCGAATTTTTCTTTAATGAGTGAGAGAGATAAAGATGTTAAGACCGAGCTCTTTGCGGGTTATGAATTTAAATATTCGAATAAAAATAGTGAAGAACAACTGAGTGAATTTGTATTTCAAGCGAATGCTTTGTCGAGGGAAGCTTATGAAAAAGAAATTGGGAAGTTTCTACATGTTGATAAATATTTAAGGTGGTTAGCTGGCGTTATTTTCACACAAAACTTTGATGGTTTCGTTCATAACTATGCACTATATCATAACGATGAAACAAATTTATTTGAAGTGATACCGTGGGATTATGATGCAACTTGGGGGCGAGATGTACAAGGGAGACCACTTAATCATGAGTATATTCGCATTCAAGGCTATAACACGTTAAGTGCAAGATTGTTAGATATACCTGTATTTAGAAAGCAATACCGAAGTATTTTGGAAGAAATACTAGAAGAACAATTTACGGTTTCGTTTATGATGCCGAAAGTTGAAAGTTTGTGTGAATCGATTCGTCCATATTTACTACAAGATCCATATATGAAAGAAAAATTAGAAACATTTGATCAAGAAGCTGATATGATCGATGAATATATAAATAAAAGAAGAAAGTATATACAAGACCACTTACATGAATTAGATTAATTTTGAAAGAGATTGGAACATTATCAATCTCTTTTTTTGTATAATAAAGATGTATCAACAAAACTGACTTACTATTCACTTAAAAGAGTATGGGGGATGTGGAAACATGACGGTAAAATGGATTGATTGGGTAAAACAAATACAAGCTATAGCCCAAGCGGGTTTAACGTATTCTAAAGATGTGTATGATATAGAGCGTTTCCAACAATTACGGGATATTTCCATTTCGATGATGTCACATTACACAAAGACAGATTGGGAAATAGTAGAGAAATTATTTGCAAGTGAGACAGGCTATCAAACACCAAAAGTTGATATAAGAGCAGTCGTTTTTCAAAATGAAAAGTTATTATTTGTGAAAGAAAAAAGTGATGGGAAATGGGCATTGCCAGGTGGATGGGCCGATATCGGTTATACGCCAACAGAAGTAGCAGCAAAAGAAGTTTTAGAGGAGACGGGTTATGAAGTAGATGATTTTAAGCTATTCGCTATATTTGATAAAGAAAAACATCAACCATCGCCTTCAGCAACACACGTATATAAAATTTTTATTAGCTGTAAGATTATTGGTGGCGAAAAGAAAACTAGTATTGAAACAGAAGATTTGGAGTTTTTTGGTGAGAATGAATTGCCTAATTTATCGATTGCTAGAAATACAGAAGAGCAAATTAAAGAAATGTTTGCCTACATGAAAGAACCTCAAAAAGAAACTTTAATAGATTAATCATGCTTATGCCGATAAAATTGTTGAAATGAAGATATTGGCAGAATGCGACCTTTATGTAATAATGGGATGGTATGTGAAGAAAAAAGGAGATAGAAAATAAAATGTTAGCAAGCATAATAGATCAGTTATTGCAATTTTTTGCAAGCTTAGGTTACTTTGGAGTAGCGCTAGCTTTAATGATTGAAATTATCCCGAGTGAAATTGTACTTTCGTATGCTGGATTTTTAGTAGCGGATGGTAAAATTAGTTTTGTTGGTGCAGTTATCGCCGGAACTATTGGTGGTACTTTAGCCCAAATCTTTTTATACTGGCTTGGATATTACGGAGGGCGTCCGGTTGTAGAGAAATATGGAAAATATCTACTTATTAATAAACACCATTTAGACATAGCAGAAGGTTGGTTTAAGCGTTACGGGGCAGGAGTGATTTTTTCTGCACGCTTTATCCCAGTCGTACGTCATGCAATCTCTATTCCAGCAGGATTAGCTAAGATGCCATTAAAACTATTTACACTGTATACTGTAGTTGCGATTATTCCATGGTCAATACTATTTATATACTTAGGTGAAAAGCTTGGTGGAAATTGGAGACACATTAAAGAGTATGCATCTGATTACACACATTACATAATTATAGGAGCTGTTCTCTTTGTTGCTTTATACTTCGGTTTAAAGTATTTAAAAAAGAAAAAAGCAGCGCGTTAAAGTCAATGATTGTTCATTGGCTTTTTTTATTTGTTTCGGTTCTAAAAAAAAGGAGTTGTCCATAATGTGTAATAATAAAGCGTAGCGGAGGAATGTGATGAAAGGGTCACCGTTTATACGTGGAACGATATTTTTAACGATGGCAACGATGATATCTAAAATGTTAGGATTTATATATGTTATACCGTTTACAGCAATGGTCGGTACGAGTGGGTACGTTTTATACACGTATGCTTATCGCCCATATACGATTATGCTCAGCATTGCGACGATGGGACTACCACTTGCAGTTTCAAAAATGGTATCAAAATATGATCAACTGAATGATTATCATACAGTTAAGAGAGTACTTAAGAGTGGTATCTTTTTTATGTTAATAATGGGAGTCATCTCATGTTTAGCGCTATATATATTAGCTCCACATTTAGCTAAACTTGTAATCGATGGAAATGATCAAACGGGGAATAGTATAACAGCGGTTACTAATAATATTCAAATTGTAAGTTTTGCGTTAATACTTGTACCAGTAATGAGTTTATTAAGGGGCTTCTTTCAAGGGTTTCAATCGATGGGGCCTTCTGCTTTAAGTGTAGTTGTTGAGCAATTTTTTCGGGTCTTAACCATATTAATAGGAAGCTTTGTCGTTTTATATATTTTAAAAGCTTCTATCTCGCTAGCGGTTGGTATTTCAACGTTCGGTGCTTTTATGGGAGCGATAGGTGGATTAACAGTTTTAAGTGCGTATTACATAAGGAGGAGAAAGCACTTAAAGAAAAAAGAGATGGCAAGTAGACCGCAAACAACGAAATCTTTCTTCTCGCTGTATAAGGAGCTCTTTACATATTCAATACCGTTTGTTGTGGTTGGTTTAGCAATTCCGTTGTATCAGACGATTGATACATTTACAATTAATAAACTACTTATACAAATAGGGTATATGCAAGGAGAAGCGGAGAAGATTAATGCAATAATTGGTCTTGTCCAGATGGTTGTACTTATCCCGGTTTCCGTTGCGACTGCTTTTAGTATGTCTCTCGTACCTGAGATGACAAAAGCCTATACAGCAGGGAATGTGAAGTTACTGTACAAACATTTTACGAGGACGAATGTATTAGTAGTAGCAATTACGGTACCAGCGGCAATTGGAATGATGTTGTTAGCAAAACCAGTATATACTCTTTTATTTGGTGCCGGAAATGATCCGGAGATGGGGAGAGTTATTTTACAGTATTATGCTCCTGCCTGTATACTATTTTCGCTTTTTACAGTTACAGCTGCGATGTTACAAGGAATTAATCAACAACAGAAAACAGTGCTAGGATTAGTAATTGGTATTATTGTGAAGATAGTTTTAAATATCGTATTGCTTCCTTATTTCGATTATGTAAGTTTTATTATTTCAACATACGCTGGTTATACGATTTCAGTTGGCTTTAACTTGTGGATGCTTTCTAAATATGTTATAAAGGCAACATAAGCTTTTTAAGGCAGAGAGCACTCTGTCTTTTTCTTTGTTTAGAATATTTTTCTTATAAAAACGTTTTCAAAATAATTTTTCTATTGAAATTTAAACGTATGTTTCATATGCTGAGAATGGCGGTTCAAAAACTGTTATGTAAGAGAGGTAGATTCCTACATGTAAAAAGAATCGGGGTGATAGTATGTTAAATATTTATTTAACAGACCGAAACGGAAAACTACAAGAGGTTGAGGAAATGCAAAAGGGTTGCTGGATTAATGTACTTCATCCAACGGAAGAAGAAATTCAATATCTAGTACAAACTTTAAATGTAGACTTAGATTTCATTAAAGACCCTTTAGATGATGAAGAACGCTCTCGTATTGAAAAGGAAGACAATAATACTTTAATAATCGTGGATATTCCAACAGTTAGACATGATGAAGAAGGAAATTCGATTTATGACACGATTCCAATAGGTATGATTGTAATGCCAGATTGCTTTGTGACAATTTGTTTAGAAGAAAACCCAATTTTTGAACGCTTTATTAATCAACGTATTAAAGAATTTTATACGTTTAAAAAGACACGCTTTGCACTTCAGCTCTTATATACGATTTCTACTTATTATTTAAGATACTTAAAGCAAATTAACAGAAAAACAATCGATTTAGAGCATCAATTAAATAAGTCGATGAAAAATAAAGAGATTTTCACATTGCTAGGCCTTGAAAAAAGTTTAGTTTACTTTACAACATCATTAAAGGCGAATAAAATTGTAATTCAAAAATTAATGCGTAATAGTACATTTTTAAAAATGTATGAAGACGATCAAGATTTATTAGAAGATGTATTAATTGAAAATAAACAGGCTATTGAAATGGCGGAAATATATAGTCACATTTTAAGTGGAATGATGAATACTTTTAGCTCCGTTATATCAAATAATTTAAATAGTGTTATGAAACTGTTAACGTCTATTACAATCATTTTATCGTTACCAACGATGGTTTCTAGTTTCTTTGGAATGAACGTAAAGGTACCGTTTGAAGGGGAAGCACATGGTTTTGTAATTGTACTCATAATATGTGTAACACTATCTTTCACATTAGCATTTGTTTTTTGGAAGAAACGTTACTTTTAATGAGAAGAAAGCTGCTCTAGCATAGTTGTGTAACTGCGCTAGAGCAGCTTTTTTGCTATGAAATCCTAAATTTTGAATAGAATATAACTTATAAAATGTAATGTATATGAAAGGGGTGAATTCCGTATAAGTCTTGTCCAATTCATAAAATGAGGTTAAAATTACATATTGTTAATGAAAAGTTGGAGGAAATACATCATGGAATTGTTTCAATTACCGAAAGCATTCCTGCAAATGAATACAATTTTTATCTCCATATTGATCGAAGCACTTCCTTTTGTGCTCATTGGTGTATTTATTTCAGGATTCATTCAAATGTTTGTAACAGAAGATATGGTAGCAAAATGGATGCCGAAAAATCGATTTCTGTCTGTTTTAATGGCTACTTTTTTAGGGATGATGTTTCCGGGCTGTGAATGTGGAATCGTTCCGATTGTAAGGCGATTAATCGGAAAAGGGGTTCCGCCATATGCCGGGATTGCATTTATGTTAACTGGACCAATCATTAATCCAGTCGTATTATTTGCAACATACGTTGCCTTTGGAAGTAGTATGCACATGGTATGGTATCGTTCTATTGTAGCGATTATCGTAGCAATTATCGTTGGAATTATATTATCATTTATGTTTAAAGAACATCAATTACGAGATGATCACTTCCCAGAAGTGAATCATAAGCGTCCATTACGTAAAAAAATGTGGGATGTATGTACGCATGCTGTTGAGGAATTTTTCTCGATGGGAAAATATTTAGTATTAGGTGCGTTAATTGCAGCGGCAGTTCAAACGTTCGTACAAACTTCAACACTTCTTGCTATAGGACAAGGGCCGTTCTCTTCACCAGCTGTTATGATGGGACTAGCTTACATATTATCACTTTGTTCAGAAGCGGATGCGTTTATTGCTTCGTCATTCCAAAGTACATTTTCAACAGCGTCACTTGTCGCGTTCCTCGTATATGGACCGATGGTGGATATTAAAAATATGTTTATGATGCTTGCAACGTTTAAAACGAAATTTGTAATTGTCGTTACAGTTACAGTTACACTTGTTGTTTATGCAAGCTCACTACTCATTTATGCGATGGGGTGGTAGGTTATGTTTCGAGCATATATATTGTTAGGTTTTACAATCTTAATCGCGCAGCTTCATATTTCCGGTAATATTACGAAGTATATCAATATGAAGTATGCTTATTTATCAACAACAGCAGCTATTATTTTAGGTTTTTTAACGGTCGTTCAAATTATTATCGTATTCCAAAAAGAACATCAGAAAGAACAAGAAAAACAAGATTGTAGTTGTGATCATAGCCATTGCGGGCATGATCATTCAAAAGATGAGAATACATGGTGGAAAAAAGCATTTTCGTACTCATTGTTTTGTTTTCCGATTGTCTCAGGATTGTTTTTCCCGATTGCAACGTTAGATTCAGATATCGTTAAGGCGAAAGGATTTCATTTTCCTGTTGCGCAAGCAGAAAGTACAGATCCATTTATGACAAGGCAATTTCTAAGACCTGATACGAGCATTTATTACGGGAAAGAAGGATACCGTGGTGTAATGGAAAAGGGGAAAAAAGAGTTTGTTACGAAAGATAGTATTACTTTAAAAGATGAAGATTTTCTAAAAGGAATGGAAACAATTTATAATTATCCTGGCGAGTTTACTGGGAAAAAATTATCTTTTAAAGGGTTTGTTTTCAAAGATGACTCTTCTCAAAAAGAACAATATTTCTTATTCCGTTTCGGGATTATACATTGTGTAGCGGATTCTGGTGTATATGGTATGTTAGTGAAAAAACCAGAAGGTGTAGAATGGAAAAATGATGATTGGATTCAAGTTGAAGGAGAAATATCAACGGAATTTTATCAGCCATTCCATGCGAATATCCCTGTATTAGAAGTAACGAAATGGAATAAGGTTGAACCGCCAAAAGAACAATATGTATTTAGAGGAGCCGATTGATAACATCGGTTCTTTTTTGTGGACTAAGAGTTCTGAATGTTGTTAATATTAAACGTGTAGTGATAGTAAGCTCATGCCGTTCTAGTGTTAATAGGAAATAGAACTCTTACCGAACTTCTTTGCTCCAGCCGAATTTTGTGGTGGGAGTCTTAATGTCTGCAAATAGCGGGTTAAATAATCAAAGAGGTGATAACAATGACTGAAGTAAAAGGGAAAACAGCGAATGAGTCTAGAGTGTTTAAAACGAGCCGAGTATTTCCAACAGATTTGAACGATCATAATACGCTATTTGGTGGGAAGATATTAGCCGAGATGGATATGGTTGCTTCTATTTCAGCAACGAGACATGCAAGAAAAGAATGTGTCACAGCATCTATGGATTGGGTAGATTTCTTACATCCTGTTCGCTCTTCAGATTGTGTTAGTTATGAATCTTTTGTAATTTGGACGGGTAGAACTTCTATGGAAGTATTTGTGAAGGTAGTAGCAGAAGATTTAATTTCAGGTGAGAAACGTATAGCAGCAACGTCATTTGTTACTTTTGTTGCGCTTAGTAAGGAAAATAATCCGGTTCCTGTGCCGCGAGTTATCCCTGAAACAGAAGAAGAGAAAGAATTACATCGCATTGCAGTGTTACGTGCAGAACAACGCCATATACGTAAGGCGGAGAGTAAGAAAGTAGCTACATTATTAACTTTTTGAGTTGAATATGTAGTCGTTAAAGGTACAATAACAAACGGAAATATTTTTCATATGAAAAGCGGACACCTAAAAATAGGTGTCCGCTTTTATAGTTTTTTCATCCACATATCATATGACGATAACTACTTAGCAGAAGCAAGCAGCACCGACGATGATTAAGAGGATAAATAATACGACTAATAGCGCGAATCCATTACCATGTGCGAAGCCCATTGTTATTTCCTCCTTTTATTTTAAGATACAACATACAATATGCAAATGAGCTATCGTTTGATATGGACATATATCATGTAATGACATATTTTCTTGAATGATATTGTATTAAAAAAGGGAAGATATAGAAATAACAGTAAGTGGAGGAAGGAAAATATCCATGAAACACTTTTTCGTTGTAATCCTTTGTTTAATAGGTGTATTCATATGGATGAACATCGATGTGGAAATGGGGAAAAAAATGGCTAGTGAATATGAATTAGGACAAGTTCGATTAGGTGAATTTCAACTATATACGAACGGTGAAGAGTTATATACGAAATTATTTGAGGATATACGTAATGCAGAAAAATACATATATATCCATTTTTATATTGTAGGTAAAGATGAAATAAGCAAAGAATTTTTGCAGTTACTCGAGAAAAAGGCATCGAGTGGAGTAGAAGTGAAATTGTCAGTTGATCGAATAGGTGGATATAAGCTGAAGAAAAAGATAATTCGTCAACTAAACAGCAATGGTGTCCAGTTTACGTTTAGTAAAAAACCTAAATTGAAACATTTATTCTATTCGTTGCATCAACGAAACCATAGGCGCATTGTTACGATTGACGGAAAAGTATCATATATCGGCGGCTTTAATATTGGAAAGGAGTACCTTGGACAAGATCCGAAATTTGGCCCGTGGCGTGATTATCATGTGCGAGTCAACGGGAATGGTGCCACGGATATGGAAAGAAAATTTGCTGCTGACTGGAAAGAAGATACGGGAGAAAAAATGCCTGTACATAAAAGTATACCTGCAATTGGACATGTAAAATATCAATATTTATTTTCAAATGGAAAAGGGTTATGGGAAAAATATGGAGCGCTTTTAAAGCAGGCTAAAAAGTCTTTAATTATTGCTACGCCATATTTTGTACCAAGTAAAGAAATGATGAAAGAGTTAAAAGGTGCATTAAACCGAGGTGTCAATGTGAAAATTCTCGTACCATTTAAAAGCGACGCAGTATTGTTAAAACAAGCTGCCTATCCGTATTTGAGAGAGATGAACCATGCTGGAGCAGAGATCTATCAATATCGGAATGGTTTTTTTCACGGGAAAGTAACAATCATTGATGGAGAAATTGTTGATATAGGTACAGCGAATTTTGATAATAGAAGTTTTTATTTAAATTGTGAGTCTAACTGTATCATATATGATACAACAGTTGTTGCTGACGTATGGAGCCGATTAAAAGAAGACTTTCATAAATCAAAAAGATTTTCAGAAGAAGACTTTGAGAAAATTAGTAAGTGGAATTGGTTTTTAGCAAGAATAGCAAATGTTATAGCATCATATTTATAACATATAGACAAAAGAGAAGGGAGGCATTTTCATGGATTGTATGAAAGAATTAATGAGGTATAGTTATATGCTTATTTATAAGGTTGGGGAGTATACAGGAAAGGTAAGAGACGAAGAATTAAAGGAGCTATTACAGCATCATTTACCATATATGTTGCAAGCGTATAATGAACAAGTGAATTTTCAAGAAGGAGAGAATGTACAGCATATAACTTGTGAACCAATTTCATCTCATTTTCATGAAATGGAAAAGGAGACTGATAGTAAATATACAGGGGATGTCCATATTGCAACTTGTTATATTTCGCATTTAAAACGGTTAGCACTAAAGTTCGCTCAAGTAGCAGTTGAAGTTGCGAATCCAGAATTCCGCTCGTTTTTAGAAAATTGCTTCCTGAAAATGAATCGTTATGCCTATAGTGTATGGCAATATGTTGTGAAGAAAGAGTATAAGATTAAACATGTATATGAAAATGAGGAGTTTGCATAAGAAACTAAGGCGGAAAGATAGGCGCCTTAGTTTTTTTACTTTTCATGGAGAAAAAAAGAATAGGTGTCTGTATTTATTATCAGAAAATTTACAAATATTTACCGTTTATTTACTATTTTTCAATCTTTCCTTTAAAAATAGAGAGTAATATGGGGGTTGTACATATTCTATCTAAAGGAGGAAACGCAAATGAACAAATGGGTTAAATCATTAACTGCTATGGCACTTGCAAGTTCTTTATTAATGGTAGGTTGTAGTAAAGGTGAGGACAAGAAGAAAGAAGACGATACAACAACACAACAAGAGGACAAAAAGGATAAAGAAACAAGTGGAACTGAGAAATCTACAGATTCTAAAGAAAAGAAATAAAGTGAAACTTTAATCAGTGGGGGCATCCCCCACTGATTATTAGTTGAACCAATCGGGCTTTTACGGGCAGTTGATCCCCATCTAACTTCTTTGTTTTTACTGAATTTTGAGGTGGGGTCTTACTGCCCGTTAAAGCGGGGTAAAATAATAATAGAGCTTCCTCTTATATATGAGGAAGCTTTTTTGTTGAAAATTGATTAAAATTATTGAAAAATAGAGAAAGAATGAAAAAGGGGGAAAACAAATGAAAGTATGTATATTGGGAGCAACTGGTCGAGTAGGTTCAAATATAATAAAATTAGCATTAAAGGATGCAGCTGAAGTGACTGCATTAGCGCGTGATTTAAATAGAATAGAAATAAATCATGAAAGGTTACGAGTTATAGAAGGTAATGTATGGAATGAAAATGATATAAAGAAAGTGATAGAAGGAAGCGATATAGTAATTAGTGCACTTGGAACGGATCAAAATGGGACATTGGCAAAGAGTATGCCACATATTATAAAGAAAATGGAAGAAGTAGGGGTTCATAAGATCATTACAATAGGAACAGCTGGTATTTTACAAGCAAGAACAAATCTAAATTTATATCGTTTTCAATCAGCTGAATCAAAAAGGAAAATGACAACAGCAGCAGAAGATCATTTAGCTGCATATAAGATACTTAGTAGTAGTAATTTATGTTGGACGGTCGTTTGTCCGACGCATTTAATAGACGGTGATGTGACAGGAGTGTATCGAACTGAAAAAGATGTATTACCAGAAGGGGGAGCGAAAATAACAGTTGGTGATACAGCGCAATTTACGTGGAATCTGTGTAGTGAAAACAAATATAAGAATAGTCGAGTAGGTATTTCATATTAAAAAAACCATCCCGAAATTGGGATGATTAAAAGATGATATAACATACAAATATGAGAATCATAATGATTTGGAGAATAGCTTTCGCTACTGTACTGCTTAAAAAACCAACTACAGTAGCAACTCCTACTAGAAAGGCGTCTTTTGGCGCTTTTTTATGCATTAGTTCTGTAATAAATACCGATAAGAACGGTATGATAATTAAACCGAATGGTGGGAAGAAGAAAGATCCGACAATGATAGAAATCATACCGACACGCTCTCCCCATTTAGAACTCCCGTATTTCTTTAAGAAATATCCATTTGCAATAAAATCAGCAATGAAAATAAATAGTGTGAAAATGACTTGAATAATCCAAAAGGAAGTTGTTAGTTCTCCGCCATTTATACCAAAATGGTAAATTAAATATCCAGCCCAGACAGCAAGGATGCCTGGAATGATAGGATAAATAAAGGCGAGAAATGAAACAATGAAACAGGCAATGATACAGATTGTTAATAATACTGTCACTTTATAACTCCTTCTTCGTGTCTAATTTATGCACCGCAATTTTTTTCACTTGATGTCCATCAAGTTCTAGTGCTTTAAATTGAAAACCGGCAAATTCAATGGAATAACCAGCTTCAATATTTAAATCAACTGCTTGAGAGAGGAGCCAGCCTCCAATTGTATCTAAATCGCTATCATCAATATGCAGGCCAAACATATCATTTACTTCAGAAATGAGCACCTTCCCATCTAAAACAGTAAGCTTCGGCGTACGTTTTTCAATCATAGGTGATTCATCCGCATCAAACTCATCTTGAATTTCTCCAATGATTTCTTCAAGAATATCTTCCATTGTTAAAAGTCCAGCAGTACCACCATATTCATCCATAACGATTGCCATCTGAACGCGATTCTTTTGTAGATGTACTAATGTTTTGCGAATTGGAACAGTTTCAAATACAGTTAGTACTGGATGTATGTAAGATTCAAGTGGTTTATGAATGTTTTTCGTTTGATCGTGAAATATTTCTTTCGTATTGATCATACCGATAATATCATCTTTATCTTTTTCGATGATCGGATAGCGTGTATACTTTTCAGTTGCGACGATATCCATATTCTCTTCTAACGTATTTTCTGTAGATAAGCAAATCATTTCTGTACGAGGGACCATAATTTCTTTCGCGACCCGGTCGTCAAATTCAAAAATATTATTTACATATTTATATTCGGTTTGGTTTATTTCGCCGCTTTTGAAACTTTCACCTAAAATGAGTCGTAGTTCCTCTTCAGAATGGGCAAGTTCATTTTCTTTCGCAGGCTCTAAACCGAGTAGTTTTGTGAAAAAGATTGCCGTACTATTAAGTAGCCAAATGAATGGATACATAATTTTATCAAATAAAATAAGTGGTCGTGCAAACTTAAGTGTGATTGCTTCTGCTTTTTGAATGGCGAAAGACTTTGGAACTAATTCACCTAATACAACATGGAAAAATGTAATAACACTAAAAGCAATAATAAAGGATAAAGTATTCGCCATTGTTCCAGTAATATTAATCTTTTCAAAGAGCGGTCGTAGTAAATGTTCCACAGTCGGTTCACCGAGCCAACCAAGCCCTAAAGAAGTAATCGTAATCCCGAGCTGACAAGCTGATAAATAAACATCTAAATTAGATAGGACACTTCTTGCAGCTAAAGCTTGTTTATTGCCTTCATTTGCAAGTTGGTCAATGCGACTTTTTCGTACTTTTACAACAGCGAATTCTGATGCAACGAAAAAGCCGGAAATAAGGATGAGTACAAAGATGAGAAAAATATTTAATATGTCCAAGTGTGTTCTCTATTCCGTAGTTTGGAATAAAGATGTCACCTCCTGCGATTATGTTATACTTTTATAATAAATCCAAACGAAAAGAATAGTCAAAGAAAAAGGGTAAATATTGGTATGTTTCTGCAATTGTTTTTGAATTTGCTGTTATTTTGTCCGCTATACAAAAGGAATAACCCCCTACTTTCAGATTATAGAGGGTTATTTCAAATTAAGGTTTTGGAATACTTCTCGTTAAAGCGTATGATTGTTGTTTAACGTGATTTGTCGTCCATAGTGTTTGAAGGAAAGAGAGTATGCAATATGGGATATACAAAAGTAATAAGCTAATTGTAACAATAACAGGGGCATTTCCGCCGAATTGAACGATAAATTGCAATAGTCCGCTTGCATGAAAAACGCATTCCATAATAACGAATGAAAGAATAATGGAACCTAGAATAGATTTGTGATTCGAAGTAAGCGCTAAAAACAATGTATCTACAAGGAAAGAAGATTGTTTTATTTCATATTCATTTGTGTTACTTAAGAAAGGAACCCACTTTTTTATTGCTTGCATAACGATAATCATGGAAGTACTACAAACGATGATAAAAGATGAGTAGTAAGGAAGCTTTATCAATTTTGTGATGTATAGGAGTAGTAATAAGACTGAGCATTGTAATAATACAGTACAAAAAGAGTACGGTATCCATTTTAATAAAGAAGTGAACTTCTTAACCGATTGAGGTGCTTTAAAAAATAAATGGCCGATCCCTAAGCTGATAAAGAATCCGATTGCAAGAGTAAAGGTAAAACGAACAATCGATAAAAAATATATTTCCCATATGTAAGGGAATAACGGTGTTGAATGATTAGAAGTGTTAACCATTTGATTTGCTGAGAAAAAGATAGATTCGTGCATCCAATCAATCTTTGGAATTGTCATAGAAGAAAGTTGTGCGAAGTTATGAAAAATGCTTATAAAGCCAGTTATGTATGAGTATTTATGTGTAATGAATAATGCAGGAATAGGACTAATGATAAATATAATGAGAACACCAACGATAAATTTACATATATGTGAGCGCAATAAAGACATGTAATCACCTACTCTTAGAATATTCAGAAAATTCTTATTCTTATTTTAGCTTTTTTTGGCGTAAGTTACAATATATTTTTCTTAAAGAAATTTAGTATTGTAGGGGATATAAGTGAATGAAACGTGAATAAATTATGACAAGAAAATGAATAATTTTCAGAAAAGTAAAATAAATCATTTATTTTTTTCTGAAAATATAATATAGTTATGGCACAGAAAGTATTTTAACATAAGGAGGCTGTTTATGAGGATTAAAGGGAATTATGTGCCGAAAAGGGAAGTTTTATTTTGCTCAAGTTCAATTACGATAGGGGAAGCACTGGAGCATTTAAATAAAACTGGGTATCGTTGTGTACCAGTTTTAGATGAAAAAAAAGAGAAATATTTAGGGAATGTATACAAAGTAGATATTTTAGAATATAAAGGTTCGCTTGAAGAGAGTGTAGTACAATTATTAAACGATAAAGAAGGTTATGTTAGAGAAGATTCTTCGTTCTTTAAAGTGTTTTTTACAATAAAAAAATTACCTTATTTATCAGTAGTTGATGAAAATGGAGTCTTTCTTGGAATTTTAACGCATAAAAAGGTTTTCGAGTTATTAGAAGATGCTTGGGGCGTTCATTCTAGTAAATATTCTGTCATGATTGGGACACAAGATTATAATGGGGCCATTCAAAAATTATCGACAGTATTAAAAAAATATACAGGTATCCAAAGTTTAATGACTTTTGATAATGATGCCTTATTAGTTCGTAGAATTATGTTTACATTAGGAGAAGAGTTTAACGATGGTGAATTAGAGACGTTATTGAAAGATTTAGAAGATCATGGATTTAGAGTTGTGTATGTGGAAGAGATGAAAAATCCACGTGAAGTTGAAACGATAGAGTAACATACAAAAGCCATCTAATTATGTTGGATGGCTTTTACTATGTTACGTGTATAAAATTATTTGAAAATAACGATAGGATAAAAGTTGAGATTGTAACAATATTTGTGTGAAAGAATGAAAAATGTAGATAATTTTGATTTTCAAAAAAATCAATTTGAAAATATGTTTTTATTTTTCAACTAAATATGTTACTATATGTGTGATAAAAACAAAGAGGTCTGACAACTATACTCCACGCAATACCACTCTAATGAGTTAAAAATTCAAAAAAATCAAAAATTAATAGTTAGAGTAAGAATAAGGGGAATGGAGAAATTATGGAGAAAGACACTGCTTTGTAAGGGGCATATTTTATCATCTTGAGCAGAGAGGAGGATGCATAGCATATTGTGAAAATAGAGAAAAACAATGAAAAAGTGCTATGCAAATGAAAAGTATGAAGGGACGTTTAAGGCCAGGTGATACGGTAGCAATTGGTTTAATGTTATTTGCACTATTTTTAGGAGCAGGAAATTTAATTTTCCCACCAGTTTTAGGGCAACAAGCTGGAGAGAATGTTTGGATTGCTACAATTGGATTCCTAGTAACGGGAGTCGGATTACCCCTATTAGCTGTAACAGCTGTCGCGTTTGTAGAGGGGGACTTGAAAGCGCTATCTTCTAGAGTTCACCCTGTATTTGCGTTTATTTTCCCATTGATTAGTTATTTAGCGATTGGACCATTTTTCGCGATTCCGCGTACGGGAGCTGTTTCATTTGAAATGGGTATGAAGCCATTTCTATCAGAGGCATTGGTTTCAGAGTGGTACATGCTATTTCTTTTCACTATAATTTTCTTCGGAATAACGTGGTATTTATCATTAAATCCATCTAAATTAGTGGATTGGTTCGGGAAATTTCTTACACCATTGTTAGTATTGATTGTTGCTGTTATTGTCGGAAAGGCAATTATTGATCCGATTGGAGAACCAGCTGCACCGCTAGCGGCATACAAAGAAAATGCTTTCTTTGGTGGATTTATTCAAGGATATTTAACGATGGATGCAATTAGTGCACTTGTCTTTGGAATTGTCGTTGTACAAGTTATCCGCTCTAAAGGGATAAAAGAGAGTAGTGAAGTTGCAAAAATAACAGTAGTATCAGGTATTATTGCTGTACTTGGTTTAACGTTAATCTATTTATCACTTGCTTATCTTGGTTCAACGAGTACATCACTTGGTGTCTCGGAGAATGGTGGACTTATTTTAACGAATGTTGTAAATGAGTTATATGGAACAAGTGGTAAAATTTTATTAGGACTTGTTATTATACTTGCTTGTTTAACAACTTCTGTTGGATTAACATCAGCTTGTGCTGGTTTCTTTACAAACATATTCCCAAAACTTTCGCATAAAGCGATTGTAACGATGGTATGTGTGTTTAGTTTAATTGTATCTAACCTAGGTTTAACACAATTAATTGCAGTCACTTTACCAGTGTTAATGATCATTTATCCAGTTGCAATCGTATTAATTGTACTTTCTTACTTCCATAAATGGATAGGGAAGCGTAATACCATTTATATTGGGGCTATTTTAGGCGCATTGTTAATTAGTTTCTTTAACGGTTTAGAAAGTGCGAATATTAAAATTGACGCGATTTCTAACGTACTACAAATGTTACCATTATATAATGAAGGAATAGGATGGTTAATCCCATCATGTATTGGCGGGATCCTCGGTTTCTTCTTCTATAAATCAAATGAATCAAGTGAACTACAAAAGAAAGGTGCTTAGGCGCCTTTCTTTTTTTAAAAGGGAATTTTTGTGTTTTGTCTAAGTAATAATTGGGAGGAATGATAAAATGGCTAATTTTGAAGATTTTTTAACTTTGGATGTAAGAATTGGAACTGTAACACATGCAGAGGAATTTAAAAAAGCTAGAGTTCCAGCAATTAAACTAGAAATTGATTTTGGAGAGCTTGGAATTAAGCAGTCGAGTGCTCAAATTACGAAGAGATATACCCCAGAAGATTTAATCGGTCAGCAAATCGTTGCTGTTGTAAATTTTCCGCCAAAACGTGTAGCTGGATTTAAATCAGAAGTGCTTGTTCTTGGAGGAGTACCTGAAGATGGTGATGTCGTATTACTACAGCCTAATATGGAATTACCAAATGGAACGAAAATTAGTTAGTGTAAAGGCGGGGGAACATGGATATTGGACGAGAATATTTACAATGTGCGATTTCGAATTTTAAAGCAACAAAGAAACAAGGGGAACGGGTGCTTTCTCAATTATCATATGAACAAATCGAATGGTCTTCTCATGAAGCAACAAATAGTATAGCGGTTATTATAAAGCATCTGCATGGTAATATGCGTTCTAGATGGACGGACTTTTTAACGTCTGATGGTGAAAAAATAGATCGTAACCGAGATGCTGAATTTGAAGCTGGTTATTCTTCTAAGGAAGAGGTACTCAAATCATGGAATGAAGGATGGGAATATGTTTTGAAAACGATGCATGTGCTAACGCCAGAAGATTTATTACAGACGGTATATATTCGTGGTGAAGCACATACTGTCATGCAAGCAATAGAAAGACAAATTTCTCATTATGCTTTGCATATAGGACAAATTATTTACATCGGTAAAATGTTAAAAGAAAACGAGTGGGAATGTTTAAGTATTCCTAGAGGACAGTCTGCACGTTATGTAGAGAAAAAACGTTCAACATAACAATAGGAAAGAAACCGATATAAAATGGGAAATAAGAAAATCACCCAAATAATAGATGGTTCTGTAATCATAAGCATGCTACCAAAAATAAGTCCATATATAATAAGAAAGAAATTAAAAAGCGTATTTACGGGGATAAATCGTGAGATGAACACTTGCTGTCGCTTAAAGCAATCACTGTGAAATAAATAAAAGCGGAAGTACGATGTGGCAGTAATAAGATCTTTCTTTCGCGCAATTCTTTTTTTGCATGTATGACAGATGAATGGTGGTTGCATTTCATTACGCTCCATTTTTTATTTTCGTAATAATGTAAGACAAGATTAAGTGCAAGGTGTATATCCCTATATACGCTCCTGATATAAGAAAAAATGGATTTAGTAAAATTCCATGAATGCTTGTCATAAAAACTAAATCTTGTATTAAAACGTCATATATATTAATAGAAATAATTGTACCGAGTACATAAAGTGCTAAGTAAGCTGAAATATGTAAAGCAACACGGATTGTAGGATGCTTAGCAAGCCAATAAAAAATAAATGATAGTACAAAGGGTAATGTTCCAATTAGTAGCTTCAATTCATTTCACCTCATTAACAATATAGCCGGAATTTAGACGGTCTATTCTCTAGAGCTTGTACATAACTTGGAATAGAGAGGGTGATAGTATGAATCGAGGCTTTTTTTATGTGAAATTCACAAGTGTACGTAAGTTAATTTTACTTATTATTGCTACAGTACTTGCGACTTTTTTTCTTATTAGTATGATGGTAACTTCTATGAAAGAGACAAAGTCAACGTATTTATATAATTGGTTAAATGAGTTATCGATGAATGGTTACATGTACGTACTTGGGAAAGAGAATCATTATTTTACACAGGAGTATCGAAATTTAAATCAAGATTTTTCGATTTCTTCTTTTCTCTTTTCGATGGCTACGAATATTCGTTTTAATGATGTACGCAGTTTTGTCGGCAAAGAGCTACCTGGTTTTGGTAAGTACGATACAGAAATTGTAATTGCGGGTGAAGGGACAAATTATTCTAACTTACCGATAGAGTCGAGCGTTCCACTTGAAGAAGTGGTAAAAGAACGGACTGGTGAAGGTGGACAGGCTCAAAAGCCAGATACGAACAAAGAGAAAAAGCAACCGGCTCAAACGACAGGAAAAAGACAAGTTGCGTTTATTTATCATTCGCATAGCTGGGAATCTTATTTGCCGTTACTAAATTTAGCAAACGATCCAAATCCGAATAAAGCGACCAGTTCTGTCACGAATATTTCAATAGTCGGCGAACGATTTCGTGAACAATTAGAAAGTGAAGGGATTGGAGCTGCTAACGACAAGACTGATGTCGGCCAAAAGTTGATTAGTAAAGGGTTAAATAGTAATAGTTCTTACAAAATGTCGCGGGAAATTGTACAAGAAGCAATGACCGGCAATAAAGAACTGCAGTACTTCTTTGATTTACATCGTGATAGTGCTCGGAAGAATGTTACGACAAAAGCAATTGGAGATAAATCATATGCAAAGCTTGCTTTCGTAATAGGGAAAGGCAATAAAAATTATGAAAAGAACTTACAATTAGCAACGGCTTTACATGAGACGATTAGCAAGAAGTATCCAGGAGTGAGTCGTGGTGTCATTCAAAAAGGATTCCAAACAGGAAATGGTGTCTACAATCAAGACTTGTCAGGGCAAGCGATATTAATTGAAGTTGGTGGCGTAGATAATACGGAGGAAGAACTAAATCGATCGATTGATGCCCTTGCTAAAGCATTTGGTGAATATTTCTGGCAGGCAGAAAAGGTGAATGGATAAAATGAAACATAAATTTGTGGGAGAGTCTGAAAAAACGTGAGTGTAATGCTTGCGTTTTTTGTCATGATGAGACGTCACAGAATAGACATAATTTGTCGTTGTTATATTAATATCGAAATTTGTCAAATTATACTGGGAGATTTACAAAGGGATTTTCGGGAAAGTAGAGAAAATCTTTTTACAAGGAAAACTTTTTATTATAAAACTGGTAGGGTGATAGAAGTGATTAGGGAGATCAAAATAGAAGATGCAGCACCATTTTTGCAATTAAGTAAGCAACTAGATGAAGAAACGAAATTTATGCTATATGAACCAGAAGAAAGAAAATTTACAACCGAGCAACAAGAACAAATGATTCATCGCTTTATAGAAAATGAATATGCAACAATATTCGTAGCAGTTGAAGAAGAAAGTATAGTAGGGTTTATTTTAGTGAATGGAAATAATATTCAAAGAAAGAGACATGTAGCAAGTATTGTAATTGGTATTTTGCAAGAGTATAGCGGGCGAGGTATCGGGACGAGATTGTTTAAAGATGCTGAGAAGTGGGCAAGATTACATGATGTATGGCGTTTAGAATTAACGGTAATGGCCCACAATACAAGAGCTCAGGCACTATATAAAAAAGCTGGATTTGAGAAAGAAGGTGTCAAAAGAGCTGCTCTTATTATCGATGGAGAGAACATCGATGAGTATGAAATGGCCAAATTATTAAAATAAGAGGTCGTTATATGAAAAAAAGATGGACACTACTTGGTATCGTAGCGATGATACTCATTGTTGGAGTAGCAGGAATCAATTATAAAATGTATAAGGATAAGCAGGCGCGCGAGGTAAATGTAAATAACATATTTCCGAAAGCGAAAGAAACGATTGCGAATATGGATGGTGATATTGCGGTCATTAGTAATCCGAATTCGATACTTGTGCTTGTGAATAAAAGTAGGCGTTTGCCAGATGGGTATAGACCGCCAGATTTAGTTATTCCGAAAGTACGTTACTCAAGTGAAGGTGATCAAGAAAAGAAAAAAATGAGGAAAGAGGCAGCAGGGGCACTTGAGGAAATGTTTCAGCAAGCTGATAAGGAGCGTATTTTCCTTTTTGCAGTCTCTGGATTTAGATCTTTTGATCGACAAAAAGCATTAAATACGATGTATAAAAAACAAGATGGAGAAGCAAAAACAGCAATGTCGAGTGCAGTTCCTGGAACGAGTGAACATCAAACTGGACTAGCTATGGATATTACATCGCAATCTGCTAAGTTTCAGTTAGAGACAATTTTTGGTGAAACGAAAGAAGGGCAGTGGCTTTCTGAAAATGCCCATAAATTTGGTTTTGTCATTCGATATACAAAAGAGAAAGAATCGCTTACGGGCTATCGATTTGAACCATGGCACGTGAGGTATGTGGGAAATCCACAAGCTACATATTTATATGAAAATCAACTGACACTTGAAGAAGTAACAGAGTGAACAATTGAGGGGAGAGAAGGGTTATGACGGTGTTATATAAGAAAAAGGTACACGTGTATGTAACAAGAGAAAAAGAAGGAGTTATGCAACTGCTTGTTTTTAAACATCGTGATATACCTGAAGCTGGTATACAAGTACCAGGGGGAACAGTTGACGAAGGGGAAACGTTAGAAACAGCAGTGTTACGTGAAGTACAAGAAGAGTCTGGATTACGTCATTTATGCATAGAACGATTCCTAGCCGACTACATCATACATGTAAAGGAGAAAAAGGAATATCAAAAACGCCATTTTTTCCACGTAACGTTACCAACAGATGTAAAGGATAATTGGGAACATACTGTAAGTGCCGGTGAGGAAGATGAAGGTTTAGTATTTTGCTACGAATGGATTGATATTGCAAAATGCCCTGCATTAGCTGGGAAACAAGGTGAGTTTTTACATTTGTTAGATGAAGTATATGTAAAGTAATAAAAGGGTCTGAAGCGGAAGTTCATTCGTTTCAGACTTTTTTTATTTTTCAGGAAATAAAAGGTTTTTATATTGGTAAGTTGAATTCTTTTAAAGGGATTGTAATTGTATATGTGAGGAGTGGAGAAAATGAAAAACTAATAGGTACATGTAATCAATAAAAGGCTTTATAGAAGGAGAATGATGATGGAGGTTCAGTTCAATACACTGTTACAAAAAGAATTAACAATTCATGATATACAAAAAGCAATGGCAGCTGGGCAATTAACTTCAAAAGAATTAGTTATGTATTACCTTCATAGAATCGCAAAGTATGATCAAGACGGACCAAAAATCAATTCTATTTTAGAAATCAACCCAGACGCTATCTTTATTGCAGAAGCGCTAGATCATGAAAGAAAAACAAAAGGTGTAAGAGGTCCACTACACGGTATACCTGTTTTACTTAAAGACAATATTGAAACGAACGACTCTATGCATACAAGTGCAGGTACGATTGCTCTAGAACAAAATATAAGTATTGAAGATGCATTTCTCGTAACAAAGCTGCGAGAAGCAGGAGCAGTGATAATAGGAAAAACAAATATGACAGAATTAGCAAATGGAATGTCTTTTGATATGTGGGCTGGATATAGTGCAAGAGGTGGACAAACAATAAACCCTTATGGTACAGGTGAGGATGATATGTTTGTTGGAGGCTCAAGTACAGGATCTGCGATAGCAGTTGCTGCTAATTTTACAGTAGTATCTGTTGGAACGGAAACAGATGGTTCTATATTGAGTCCAGCTGTTCAAAACTCTGTAGTCGGTATTAAACCGACTGTTGGTCTAATTAGTCGTAGGGGAATTATTCCGCTTACTTATTCACAGGATACAGCGGGACCATTTGCTAGAACGGTAACAGATGCTTCTATTTTGCTAGGGAGTTTAACTGGGGTAGATGAGAAGGATGTAGCTACTCATAAAAGTGAAGGTATGGCAGAGCAGGATTATACAAAATATCTTGATGTTAATGGCTTAAATGGCGCAAAGATTGGTGTATTTAGCAATGCACCTAAAGATTATTATGAAACTGGTGAGTATGATGAAAAATTGTTTAAGGAAACGATTGAAGTGTTGCGTAGTGGGGGTGCGACAGTAGTAGAGGATATTAATATTCCGTCTTTTCATAGAGAATGGAGCTGGGGTGTATCGCTCTATGAATTAAAGCATAGTTTAGATAACTATCTTTCAAAATTACCTTCTACTATTCCAGTGCATTCTATTTCAGAGTTAATGGAGTTTAATGAAAATATAGCAGAAAGAGCTTTGAAATATGGACAAACTAAGTTGGAGAGAAGAAAAGATGTTCCTAATACGTTAAGAAATCCAGAATATTTAAATGCAAGATTAGAAGATATATATTTTTCTCAAGAACAAGGCATTGATTTTGCACTGGAAAAATACAATCTTGATGCGATTCTGTTCCCTTCTTATATAGGCTCCACTATATGTGCGAAAGCAGGTTATCCGTCTATAGCAATACCGGCGGGATATATGGATAACGGGAGACCGTTTGGAATTACTCTTGCAAGCACTGCTTTTTCTGAGGGGACCTTGATTAAACTAGCATACGCTTTTGAACAAGCGACAAAGCATCGGAAAATCCCTAACTTATCATGAATAAAATAAATAGGACAGGAATTCCTGTCCTATTTATTTTGTTAATTAAAGTGAAATATCTTTTTGCTCTGTTTTATCATATTTT
This sequence comes from Bacillus sp. N5-665, assembly GCF_022637375.2. Classification (NCBI taxonomy): domain Bacteria; kingdom Bacillati; phylum Bacillota; class Bacilli; order Caryophanales; family Bacillaceae; genus Bacillus; species Bacillus sp. N5-665. Next base: position 3,546,079 of record NZ_CP093325.1, on the reverse strand, counting down.
AATAAGTTAAATGATAAACAAACAGAGCACAATATAAGGAAAGAAGCGAGAATATAAATAGTACGAACACCGAACAGGTCGGTAATAATTCCAACGCTAAGCATAGAAAGACCAGAAGCTGTCGAGAGGATTGCACCATGAGCTGTATACATTTTTGATAATAAAGTAGGGGCTACACTAGATTGTAGTACTGTCGTTTGAGAAATATCTCTAATTTGATAACATGGCCCCATTAGAACGCATAGAAAAAGCGCAATAAACCCGCTACTTGTCATACCATATAAAAATGTAAGAATACTAAACATAAGAGAGCCTATCGCCATGGAGCGTATTAAATTGTTTTGAATGTATGTACTCATTTTCCATGCTAATATCCCGCCAATTAACGTCCCTACATAATAACTTGTATTAATATATCCCCACCATTCTTCTCCTTTATGAAGAACAGTCGTTACATAAGCCATTGTAATAGCACCGATCCATATTGTCCCTGCGAAAGTTTCAATTAAGTCCATACATGTAACGATACGGAGAGAAGGGTATTGAAATAAGAGTTTCCAACCTTCCAATAAAGCAGCGCCTTTTGAAGAAGAAGGCTCTATTACTCGTTCAGTATGTAGGGAACGTAATGAAAGGTGTAGTGCAACACATCCAAAAATCATCAAAATGTTATTCATCATGAGTGTAGAAGTAGCACCGATATGAAGAACGATGACACTTGTAAATGAATAAGCAGCGGCTTGCGCAATTTGTGTGGAAAAGGAAAAAATACTATTTACTTTTACTAATTGTTCTTTTCGTGTAAGGCGAGGAAGGATACCGTATAATAATGGCGCGCTCCAACCGCTACATAATGAAATGAAAAAAATGAAAATGAATAGTGCTACAATATTTGTGGACAGGGATGGGAATAATATCATTAATAAAAATAATAGAGCAGTTTTTGTCCATTGTAGTGTGAAAAGTAATGAATAAGATGAAAAACGATTCATTATAAGTGGTGCAGATGTATTTGCTATAAGATTAGTTATGACTTGTACTAATGGAAAAAGAGCGGTTAATGTAGCTGATTTCGTTGTGATATACATATGAGTTGTAATAATCATGATGTATACGATGTCAGCGAGAGTAATGCATATTTTAGAGCCTAAATAGTAAATTAGTGAACGGTTTTGCAACAAGCACACCACCTTCCTAAAAAATAATATTTTAGTAGTTAAAATAATTATAAATTGAAAATTAAATTTTCGAAAGAATTTCATTTTTTTGTCGCTTTTTGAAAGGGATTTTCATGTATAATGAAGAATATATTAATATAGTATTTTATTAATACTTTTTATAACAGTGAATATGTACAATAGCTTGTAGTAAATGCCCTGGTATAAGAAAGGGCGGATAAACCATTCTTTTCTTCATATACATATAGAAAATGAGAAAGAAAGTGAGGGTTGCATATGGCTGCTTGGGTGATTTGGTTTATAATAGCTGGTATTTTATTTATTGCGGAAATGTTGTCGATTACGTTTTATATGCTTTGGCTTGGAATTGGAGCTGTTGTCGGAGGTCTAATTGCTTTGTTTGCTCCTGAAGCACTACTGTTACAAGTTGTTGCTGGTGCAATTGTAAGTTTAACATTGACTTTCTTTACGAAAAGAATTTCAAAAAACTTTCGAGAAGCAAAAGGTTTTACTGATACAGTAGATATGCTTGTCGGTAAAAAAGGCATTGTTATGCAAGCGATTACAAAAGAAGCGAATGGTATTGTGAAGGTGGATGGAGATATTTGGACAGCTATTGCAGATGATCCAATTGATGCTGGAGAAAAAGTTATTGTTATAAAGAGGCATAGTACTATATTACAAGTAAAAAAGGAGAGTGAATAAATATGGCAGTAGCATTAACATTAACGATTATTTTCGCACTAATTGTTGTTACATTTATCGCATTAACAATTAAAATTATTCCACAGCAAAAAGTTGGAGTCGTTGAAAGATTTGGTAAGTTTCAGCGTATTATGGAGCCGGGATTAAATTTATTAATACCAATTGTAGACCGCGTTCGTGTATATCATGACTTACGTATTCAACAAACGAATGTACCACCGCAGAAGGTAATTACGAAAGATAATGTACAAGTAGAGATTGATACAATTATTTTCTATCAAATTGTAGAACCAGAACTTGCGACATATGGTATTTCGAACTATGAATATGGTGTTCGTAATATTACTTCTGCAACGATGCGCCAAATTATCGGTAAAATGGAACTGGATGAAACGCTATCTGGTCGTGAAAAAATTTCAACAGAAATTCGCTTAGCACTTGATGAAGCAACAGAAAAATGGGGCGTTCGCATTGAGCGTGTTGAAGTTGTTGATATTAATCCGCCAAAAGATGTGCAAGCATCGATGGAAAAACAAATGAAAGCAGAACGTAATAAACGTGCGATTATTTTAGAAGCTGAAGCTGCAAAACAAGATAAAGTTCTTCGTGCTGAAGGTGAAAAGCAAAGTAAAATCTTAATGGCTGAAGGTGATAAAGAAGCACGTATTCGAGAAGCTGAAGGTATAAAGGAAGCAAAAGAACTAGAAGCGCAAGGGGAAGCAAGAGCGATTGAGGAAATTGCAAAAGCAGAACAAAATCGAATTGAATTACTTCGTGCAGCAGATTTAGATGAACGCGTACTTGCTTATAAATCATTTGAATCATTGATTGAGGTTGCAAAAGGTCCAGCAAATAAAGTCTTTATTCCGTCTAATGCAATTGAAACACTTGGTACTCTCGGGGCAATTGGAGAAATCTTTAAAGAAAAACAAGCGAAGAAATTGCCTTCTTCAGATACACCAAAAGAACAATAAGAGTGAAAAAGAGAAATGGGATGCCATTTCTCTTTTTATTTTTGAGTAGGATAAAAAATATTAGTCCTTTGCCATTATGGATAGGGCTTTTTTGTTTGTCACTTTTCAAAGAATTATAAGTTTAGAGTGTTTGGAATTGTTAAGTGGAATAACACGTTTACTAGACGGTTAAAAAACTGTCAAAGTAATATATTTTTGTTAAAGAAAATTTAAAATATGATATAATGGAATTTTGTGGATATTAAACAAGGGAGTGGGAAACAAGTGCAAATATTATTAATACGTCACGGTGAATCCGAAGCAGATATTTTACATGTACATGAAGGACGAGCTGACTTTGAATTAACAGAAAAGGGAAGACAGCAAGTGCAAAGGCTTGTACAGAAAGTGAAAGCAGATTTTCCACCAGATTTCATTTGGGCAAGTACATTAAAGCGTGCTCGTGAAACTGGTGAAACGTTAGCTGAAGGAATTGGATGCCCAATTCAACTAGAAGAGGAATTAATGGAGTTTAATAACGGAGTGCAAGCAGGCTTATCTTTTGAAGAAGCAAAGAAATATCCAGAGCCAAAGTTTCTTCATGACCGTTTTGAAAATGGGGAATCATTTATTGAATTTAGAATGAGAATAGAAGGAATCTTTTCTAAAATCGTGACGGAGAATACTTATGAACGGATAGCAATCGTTGCACACGGTGGTGTAATAAATAGTCTATTACGTGCGTTTTTCAAAATGCCCATTTCAATGGACTATTATTTTAAAATGGGAGATACGGGAATAAGCTTAATTGAAATTGATGGCGAACAAAAAACGGTGCATTTCATTAATGATACGAATCATTTGGACGGGATGTAAAGACCCGTGTACAAAGTAGTGTTTTTTGATGTTGACGGTACGCTTTTAAGTGAGATTGATAGAAGTATGCACGAAAGTACAAAAGAAGCGATACAAAGATTAATAGATAAAGGAATTCACGTAGTTGTTACAACAGGGAGACCATATAGCTTATGTTCGCAATTTAAGGAACTAGGCATAAATACGTTTATTTCTGCAAATGGTGCACATATTAAGTGTGAGGAATCAGTTATACATAAATCAGTACTTTCCAGTGAAATCGTTCATGATATCTCAGAGTTTGCAGAATTACATGGTCACGGCGTTTCTTATTTTACTGAGGGTTTTACAATGAACGGAATAGCCTCAGATAATGAGCGTGTAATGCAAGCACTTAGCGAGACGTTAAATTTAGGGGAGTACCCTGAAAAAAGCAAGGATTTGTCTGAAGAGATCTATTGTTTATGTCTGTATGCGGATGAAATAGAATCTCAAAAATTTATTGAAAAATACCCAATGCTTACATTCGACCGTTTTCATGGTTATGTCATAAATGTATTGGAAGATAATAAAGTATCGAAGCTCACCGCAATTCAAAAAGTATTGGATCACTTAAACATTTGTAAATCAGAAGCAATTGCTTTTGGTGATGGTGGAAACGATATTGAGATGTTGCAATATGTAGGATTAGGAATTGCGATGGGGAATGGCGGAGAAGTACTAAAAACAAAAGCTGATTTCGTTACAAAGAAGGCAAGTGAAGGTGGTATTTCCTTTGCCTTAAAGGAGTTTCGTATTATTTAAAGATAATAGCTAGTCAGTTTGAAAAATCCTGTTTTCATGACAGGATTTTTTGTTTAACAATATTCTTGCAATAAAAGTAAAAATGTGAGTATAATGAAAAAGTAGTTAGGTAAGCTAATTAATTAAAAGGAAAGGAGAGTGAAGATAAATGGGTTCAAAAAATGATTCTCTTCCTTTAGGGATTGGGCCGTATACAGAGTTAATAAAAAAGACAGCATCAGCGGATACGGATCCAATCGCAGCAAAACTTGGTTTGTTAATGTTATGGACGTCTGATAATGTTCTTGATGCTGTTGACGTAGATTTAGCTCCACTTGGTATATCGGAAAGTAAATTAGATTTTTTACTGTTGTTTATTTTGCGTGAAATGGAATCAAATGGGGAAGAAGTGAACATGAGTCCTTCGGATATTGCGAGTCGATTAGGGATAACACGTGCTTCTGTCACTGGCTTATTAGATTGGATGGAGAAACGAGAGTTAATCGTAAGATTTCATCATTCTGAAGATCGAAGAAGGTTAAAAGTGAAAATTACTTCGAAAGGAAAAGAATTAGTAACGCAATCTTTACCAACTTTTTGGTTATCTTGCGCTTCGTTAGTTGACGACTTTAATCAAGAAGAGCGTCAAGTTTTAGAGAAGCTATTAAATAAAATACAAATAAATATGCAGGTGAAATTAGGAGAAGGTAGGTAAATAAGTTGATTATGAGGATCAACTTATTTATTTGGGAATATAATTAGCTTACCTTATTATATGTTTGACTAACTTTTGAGGCAGTCATACTTTTTACGATGTAATTAAAATAAGCAGCAGTTAAAGAAATACCATTTTGCGCACTTTAGAGGTTTTAAATTGATAAAAAAATTGTAATAAGGGAGAGATATTATGATGGAAATAGGAAAGGAAATAAATAGTGAAAAGAATTACACAATAATGACCGTTGTATTATGTTGGTCGGGTATGGTAGTTATGTCTAGCTTATATGTAACAATCCCTTTAATTGCACTATTTTCAGATCTTTTTAATGTTTCACTAGCACAATCTGCAGCTACAGGCAGTATATTTTCTGTTGGATTTGCTATAGGTTGCTTGTTATTTGGGGCAACCTCTGATAAATATGGGCGAAAAAAAGTGATCTTCATTGGATTACTTGCTCTGTCGATTATTTCGTTTTCCTTAGGGTTTGTGGATAGTATATTGTGGCTTGTTATTTTTAGGGGCTTACAGGGTATTGCAGCAGCAACATTTTCTCCGGTAGCGTTAGCTTATGTTGTAGAAATGTTTCCAGTAGAAAAAAAGGTTACAACAATAGGATTTGTTAGTACCGGTTTTTTAGTAGCTGGAATTGTAGGTCAGGTAATAAGTACGGTTGTTAGTCAACATTTTGGATGGCATATGGTGTTCTTTCTTCTTAGCGTGGTCTATATGATTACTGCTGTATGGATTCAATATTCTCTTCCGAAAGGGGAGATATCTCAATCCTATACTGATATTTTGGGACCGATTAAGCAGATGGGCAAAGTCTTTACACATAAAAGCTTAGTATTGAGTTATATGATTGCGTTTGTTTTATTGATGGCTTTTGTTAATATGTATACTGTTTTAGGGAATTATTTGAGCTCTCCTACTTATAATTTAACTGCAGAACAAATCCTTTATTTTCGCTTAGCGGGGTTATTTGGTATGATTCTATCACCAATTGCGGGTCGTTTAACGAAGAGGTTCGAAGTAAGGAAAGTTCTTCAAGGTGGATTGCTGGTCGCTATTTTTAGTCTAAGTGCAATGGGCTTTGTTTCGTATCTGCCCCTTCTAGTCATAATGAGTGTCTGTTTTGTAATAGGTATTGCTATATCCGTTCCGTCTTTAGTTGCTCTTGTCGGCCAATTGGGAGGGAAAGCAAGGGGAATAGCAGTTTCTATCTATACCTTTGTTTTATTTTTAGGTACTAGTATAGGACCCCTCATTTCTATTTATCTTATGAAAATAGGAAGTTATACTCAAACGTTTATTTTATTAGGAATGTTACTTTTTATTGGATTTATTGCTTCTCTATTTATTAATAATGAACGTGTATTTGATGATATGTAAATTGGATAATGAATGAGTGGAAAATCACTCAAATAAAGGAATGCGAGGATCTTTCATATGCTCGCACAATAAAATATGAACTTGCCCACGATGATGATAAAAATGTGAGAGAATTTCAAGTAACCATTCAAACCGAGAATAAGAAACACCCCAATAGGCAGTCATAACTTCTGCTAATTCTTCTTGGGAATAGGAAAGAAATGTTTTAGAGAGAAGATTGTATCCTTCAATCATTATTTGTTGCATATGGGCAATTGTTTCCGGTGTATATTCTAAATAAAAAGTACGTAACTCTTTATCCGTACTACCATTTAAAATGAGTAAATCCGCATGGCAAATCAGAGAAAGATGTGCACACATTTCAAATAAAGATCGCTTCGAGTGAATTGGTTGTATTTTTAAACTATCTTCATTATATTGGTTAAGCATTTGAATAGAAGTATCAACAGCAACTTGTAGTTGATGCAATGCAGATTGTACAAACATTGTAATTCTCCTCTTCTCCGTATATAATAGTTTCTTAAGAGTATTATATCATACTCAAAATTCCGAAAATTCTAGTAGTTTGACTAGCATATTGAAAAGTATTATATTGTAAAAGGTCATATGAAACGTGAAATAGAATGGAATGCAATTATTGAGTTAGGAGTTAGACCAATGAGTTTGAAATATGGAAGAGATACAATTATTGAAGTTGACTTAAATGCAGTAAAACATAATGTAAAAGAATTTAAAAAGCGTGTGAATGATGAAAATATTGCAATGATGGCTGCTGTAAAAGCAAATGGGTATGGCCACGGGGCGGTTGAAGTTGCGAAAGCTGCTATTGAAGTAGGAATAAATCAGCTTGCAGTTGCATTTGTAGATGAAGCGATAGAGTTAAGAGAAGCAGGAATTAACGTGCCGATTTTAATTTTAGGTTATACATCAGTAGCAGCTGCGGAAGAGGCAATTCAATATGACGTTATGATGACTGTTTATAGAAGTGAAGATTTACAAGGTATAAATGAAATCGCAAACCGTCTTCAAAAGAAAGCGCAAATTCAGGTGAAAATTGATACAGGAATGAGTCGTATCGGTTTACAAGAAGAAGAGGTTAAACCATTTTTAGAAGAATTAAACCGTATGGAGTATGTAGAGGTAGTAGGAATGTTTACACATTACTCTACGGCAGATGAAATTGATAAATCATATACGAATATGCAAACAAGTTTATTTGAGAAAGCTGTCAATACAGCAAAAGAATTAGGAATTCATATTCCATATATTCATAGTTCAAATAGTGCAGGTTCAATGGAGCTTAGCAATACATTTCAAAATATGGTCCGTGTAGGTATTGGAATATATGGAATGTATCCTTCAAAAGAGGTAGATCATGCAGTCGTTTCTTTACAGCCTGCGTTGTCGTTAAAATCAAAAGTAGCTCATATTAAACATGCGAAGAAGAATCGCGGTGTAAGTTATGGGAATACGTATGTAACGACTGGTGAAGAATGGATTGCAACTGTACCGATTGGTTATGCTGATGGCTATAATCGTCAGTTATCTAATAAAGGGCATGCATTAATAAATGGAGTTCGAGTACCTGTTATTGGCCGTGTTTGTATGGATCAGCTCATGTTAGACGTTTCAAAAGCAATGCCAGTACAAGTTGGGGACGAAGTAGTATTCTACGGTAAACAAGGCGAAGAAGAAATTGCGGTAGAAGAAGTAGCGGATATGTTAGGTACAATTAACTATGAAGTTACATGTATGTTAGACAGAAGAATCCCGCGAGTTTATAAAGAAAATAATGAAACGACTGCTTTCGTAAATATACTAAGAAAAAACTGAATCGATATGATTCAGTTTTTTTATTTTTGACAAATGAAAAATGCTCTATTTGTACCGTGTAGTTGAATATTCTTAAAACCAACGGATTTCAACAAAGATATTATTTCTTCATTGGAATAACAAGCTTCTTCAAAAGTAAAGTCACTTCTTTTCCAATTATTATCTATATCATGTTGAAATAGTATAAAGTTCATTTCTGCTTTTTTATTTTCGTTATCATATGTAGAATCAATCGTACATACATATTCTTCCGCTGAAATATGAAATGAAGCAATCCATTTTTCAAGAAAACCTTTCTCCATATTCATATCAAATGCAAAAGTACCTCCATCATATAATGCTAAATAAACATGATGAAAAGTATCTTTGAGCTCATCTAATGTCAGTATATGATTTAAACTATCACCTGCTGAGATGACATAGTGGAAAGGCTCATCTACTTTAAAAAAGCGTGCATCGCCGACGATAAAGGATGCATCTGGCGCATTGTGAAGTGCGTGTTCGATCATTTTTGCAGAACCGTCTATACCAGTTACTATAAAATTATGATCAAGTAGTTTCCTAGTAAGATGACCAGTCCCGCAGCAAAGATCTAATATACGGGAGTGGGGAGGAGCGTCTTGTAAAACGAATTTATGATAGGCTGGATAGGAGTGTTCAGCAAAATGTCCCCAATGTTTATTATAGATGTCTGCAAAAATATTATAATTAGAATAAATTGGTTTTTTAAACATATGTATTCTCCTCAAAATTCATTACATTATAATAGTCATGCTTCGTTTTTATTTCAAAACCACATTGTGTATATAGCTTTAAAGCGTGGTTATTTTTCGTTTCGACGTCCAATTCAATTGTTGAAATTCCTTTTGTAATAAGGGTATGTACCATATAACTAAGAATATCTTTACCATATCCTTTACCTTGATAAGAAGGATGAACGGCGAATCCTGATAGTGTAGTAGATTGTTCTTGCTCAGAAACTGTAATCGTTCCTATCAATTTTTCGTTGATAAGAGCACTGTAAACTTGATGAGAAGGTGAATTCATCATTTTTTGTAACCATATAGCGGTATTTTCTGCTGAATCTCCAAAAGCTTTACTGGAAATTTCAATAAGATCAAGAAGTGATTCTGAAGAGGCAAGAGGGAACTGTATAGTATTCTTTGGTGTTTTTTGAACTTCTTTTGCTTTGAACTCCATACTATATTCACTATATAAATAAGGTAACTTCATATGTTTTGCAAATTCTTTCCCGGAAATAGAATCTCCATTCGTAATAAGAAGAGCTTCATCTGCCTCTCTTATTCGTATTTCTTTTATTGCAGCTTGTAAAAGAGTAGTGCCTATATGTTGTTTCCTATAGTTCGGATGAACAAACCCTATTAACTCCAGTTTTGTTGGTCTTTCAAAGTCATACATACTTAATGAACCGATTAATTGAGTATCGTCATAAAGTAGAAAATCATTTATCTCTTCATTAGTACGAGCAGTTAAAAAGTTTATATGAAATTTGACGAATAATCAATTTGATCGTATTCCCCGCAAATATGAGCTAAATCTTTCATTTGCTGAATTGCATTTGCTGTTAAAGATTTCTTTTGTTCAATATTCATTTCATAATCCCTCTCATTCGTATTTAAAAATAGACTGGATGACTTAGCCACTTTTCTAACTCCACGCTGCCCTGAACAGATAATAATCGGTACAAATATCGATAGGGATGTCTACATTCTTCAAGACGGGGAATGGGCATAATGGTTTCGTAACCTTGTTTAAAAGCATGAGCCTCTTTTTCAGTAAATATATATTCTAAGCCGATAAAATCAAACTCCCGGGGAGCAACTGCGTAGGCTTCTGTATCTACTAATCCCGTAATAGTTGTACCATCTGATAAAAACTGAGTAGGGTCCATATCAATTAAAACGAGCGTTGATTCCTTTGGTGCTGGTAAGGAAGAAAGTTGTGATTCAAAAGTAGGAAATGCATTTTGTATGCTTTCATTATCGGAATAAAACATATTCACAATCTCTTTACTCACATTCAAAATGTGTGATTGGAATTCATCTAGTGTAACTTGAAATGAGCCTGGTACATTTCCTATGTAATCGGTTTTAAATTTATGTATTTCTGCAAGCCCTTTTCCTAGATTGAATAAAATAGAATCTGGTTGCCCGATAAAAGATTGAACTGTGTTACCTACTAACTTTTCGGCTACAACGAACTCACGACCATTTAAAATATGTTTTTCTAATATTGCGGGGATAGGAAGATTAGTATGTGCTTGCAACAATGTATGTACAGCTTCTAAATGATGTACGTTCCTTGGGTCAATTCCAAATAGGTTTTTACATCCCCACCAAAAATCATTGTTTGGCTCTTCCGTTATTTTTGAGGAACGAACAATAACTTCTTCAGCTGCTGTTTTAACAAGAAACACATCGCTTGCATGGTCTTCATAACCTGGGTGTAAAGTTTGGACAGATAAAATAGGTGAAGTGAATAGTTGTTGTAGCATAAAAACGCTCCTTTTTCTGTAAATTCTATAAATTCATTATATAACAGAATATGTTCCAAGTGGATAATGATAGGGACAACATAGAACTTAAATAAATTTATAGTGAGAAATCAGTGTGAAAATTATATTTTTCTACTTTTGTATGAATTATCAAAATAATATTTCTGATGATAAATCTGTAAAAACACCCGAATGTAAATCTCTTATTTTCAGTAAATGAAGAGTTAAGCGCTCTTTTATAAGAATTATAATGTTGGTTATGAAAAATATTTCTCAATAATAAAATGAAGAGAAAAATGTGAAGAAATAGAATAGATTCCTTTATAATAGTTTTAAATTAATTAATATAATTAATTATTAATAATATTAGATAGGAGAGAATATGATGGCAAATGTACTCGTAATAAATTTCCCTGGAGAAGGTCATATAAATCCGACTTTAGCTATTGTAAGTGAGTTAATTCGGCGAGGGGAGACAGTTGTTTCGTATTGTATTGAAGATTATAGAAAGAAGATTGAAGCAACAGGTGCAGAATTCCGAGTGTTTGAGAATTTCCTCTCTCAAATTAATATTATGGAACGAGTAAATGAAGGTGGGAGTCCTTTGACGATGCTATCTCATATGATTGAGGCATCAGAGCGTATTGTGACTCAAATTGTAGAAGAAACAAAAGGAGAAAAGTACGATTACTTGATATACGATAATCATTTTCCCGTAGGACGTATTATAGCCAATGTTTTAAAATTACCTAGCGTTTCTTCTTGTACAACATTTGCTTTTAATCAGTACATTACTTTTAATGATGAACAAGAATCAAGACAAGTAGATGAAACGAATCCATTATATCAATCTTGTTTAGCGGGAATGGAAAAATGGAATAGGCAGTATGGAATGAAATGTAATAGTATGTATGATATTATGAATCATCCTGGTGATATTACTATCGTATATACTTCAAAAGAATACCAGCCGCGTTCAGATGTATTCGATGAATCGTATAAGTTTGTCGGCCCATCAATTGCTACTCGAAAAGAAGTAGACAGCTTTTCTATGGAGGATTTAAAAGATGAAAAATTGATTTTCATTTCTATGGGAACAGTTTTTAATGAACAACCTGAACTATATGAAAAATGTTTTGAAGCGTTTAAAGATGTAGAAGCGACAGTCGTATTAGTAGTTGGTAAGAGGATAAATATAAATCAATTTGAAAACATTCCGAATAACTTTAAGTTGTATAATTACGTACCGCAATTAGAAATATTACAGCATGCTGATGTATTCGTGACACATGGTGGTATGAATAGTTCGAGTGAAGCACTATATTACGGTGTCCCGTTAGTTGTAATTCCTGTAACAGGAGATCAGCCTTTAGTTGCGCAACGAGTGACTGAAGTAGGGGCTGGAATAAGGATTAATCGTAAAGAATTAAGTTCTGAATTGTTACGTGAGACTGTAGAGAAAGTAATGGATGATGTAACGTTTAAAGAAAATAGTCGTAAAGTTGGAGAGTCACTTCGAAATGCTGGTGGGTATAATAGGGCAGTTGATGAAATATTAAAAATGAAAATGAATTCATACTCAAAACTTAAATAAATGTTTGGAGCACACTTACTGTAATATGTAAGTGTGTTTCTATAAATAAATTACATAAAAAATCACTGTAAAGGTGAAACTTTTGTGTATATAAACTCATATCTTTGAATCAGTAGTAAAATTACGTTAAAATAATACTAAGAAAATACATAAGTTTTGGGGGTAATGAATGAAAAGAGTATTTGAATACGTATTATTAACAATTGGATCGATTATTGTAGCGGGTTCATTAGAGCTTATTTTAGCACCTAATGGCTTAGTAGATGGCGGGGTAACGGCCATTGCTATTATGGCAAATAAAGTTGCTGGATTACCGCTTTACGGAGTGTTTTTAGGACTTAATATTCCTATCCTGCTATTTACCGCAAAAGTAATGGGGAAGAAGTTCTTCATCCGTACATCTTATGCAAATGTAGTTACAACACTCGGATTAATCTATTTAAAACCATTTCCGGCGATTACAACTTCTGAATTATTAATTGTACTTTATGGTGGCGTACTGTTTGGAATAGGCGTTGGGATTGTTGTTAAAATGGGTGGAGCAATAGATGGATCAGAAATGTTAGCGGTTTGGATGAACAAACACTTTAAAGTACCGATTAGTACATTTTTACTTGCTGTAAATGCAGTTATTTTCACATTTGTAGCGATTTTATTTTCAATCGAACAAGCGATGTTCTCATTAGCAATTTTCTATATTGTTACGAAGATGATTGATTTCATATTAGATGGTATTAATCAAGGAAAGAGCGTCATGATTATTTCTGGTAAAAATAAAGAAATAGGCGATCTGCTTATGAAAGAATTGCAATTATCCGTTACGTATCTACATGGAGAAGGTGGTTTTTTAGGAGAACATAAGAGAATCATTTATTGTATTACAAACCGTTTCATTTATCCAAAAATGAAAGATCTCGTTCTCTCTGTAGATCCAACTGCTATCATTGAAGCTTCCTATTCAACAGAAACAACTGGTGTCAAACGTCCGGGAAGGGCAGCGAGATCAGAAAAATAGTGAATGAAAATAGCTCCACGTAAGTATAACTTACGTGGAGCTATTCTTATTTAGGGAACCAGGCCTTTTTCAGTAATTGAACTACAGTTTCGATACAATCCTCTGGAATACTGCCAAAACCGAGCAATACATACGACTCATCCATTACATTATGAACCGAATCGTATGTGGAGAGAGGGTATAACTTAATACGTTCTTTTGCGGCTGCATGAATAAGTTCTTGTTCATTCATTCCGTTATGAACGTGAAGTACAATATGAAGTCCGGATTGTTCACCGAGTATATGAACGTTATTTCCCATCTCGTTTGTAATAGATTTAATTAAAGAAATATGTTTTCTTTTATATAACGTCCGACTGCGGTTAATATGACGTTCCCAATCACCATTTTGAATAAAGGTGGCAAAGGTAAGTTGTTGCAGCGTAGAAACTGTTTGTTTAAACATACCACCAAGCTCTTCATAGGCTCTTAACAGATGAGGTGGTAAAACAATATATCCCATTCGTAAAGAAGGTAAAAAAGATTTCGAGAAAGTTCCCATATAAATAACGCGTTCATTTGCATCTAGTCCTTGTAAAGAAGGAATAGGTTTTCCTATATAACGGAATTCCCCGTCGTAATCATCTTCAATAATATAGCCCTTACAATCATTCGCCCATTTTAATAACTCGAGTCTTCTAGATAACGGCATAATGATTCCAAGTGGAAATTGGTGAGATGGAGTGACATACGCTACATTACAACCCGATTCACGTAAAGCGGAAATATGAATCCCTTTATTATCTAAAGGGATGGGGTGAACGGTAAGACCAGAACTTTGAATCATAGCAGGAATACGGTGAAATCCAGGGTTTTCGATTCCGAATTCCTTTTTTGAACCAAGTAGTTGAAGTAGTAGCCAAAGAAGAGGCTGCGTACCTGCTCCAATAATAATTTGATCAGGTGAAGAATGTACCCCGCGAGCATGATATAAATACTTTGAAATATGTTCTCGTAGAACGAGCTCACCTTGTGGATCTTCCTTAGCAAATAATTCATTTTCATACTGAAATAAAGTTTCGTGTATTGCTCTTTTCCAGTTTGTTATTGGAAAAGCTTTTTGATCAATAAGTCCTTGACTACAATCATAATCATATTGTTCGTCTTTTTTATTGTTAGCACTGTTTGACGCAATTTGCTGTTTCTTTTGAATGACATCAATATCAACTTCTGCAACAAAAATCCCACGTTTCGGTTTGCTTTCTACATACCCTTCAGCTAGTAATTGTTGATAAGCGGATTCCACTGTAATACGGCTCACATTAAGTTGTACTGCTAAATTTCTGTGAGAAGGAAGGCGTGTACCGGCACATAGTGACCCATGAGAGATTTCTCGTTTCATATATTCATAAATTTGTAAGTAAAGGGGTGTTTTACTTTGTAATACTAATGGGATAGTCAGATCCATTCGTGGACGCTCCTTTTCATACTGGCCTTATAAAAAAGAATAAAACTGTCACTTAAGCTAAGGGCAGTGGCTTTCTATAATGATGATATAACATTTAGAAAATTTTATAAATAGTAAGGGGAGAATCAAAATGAATATTAGAGAAGTAGTAACAGAAGCGGATTTACATGATGTATTTCCCGTATTACAGCAGTTACGAACGAAACTTTCAAGAGAAGAAGCAAGTTCTTTGTTTCAAAAAATGAAAGAAGAGAATTATAAACTATTTTCGCTACGTAATGAAGAGCATGAAGCAGTTAGTCTAGCTGGTGTAGCGATTTGTACGAATTTTTATAATGAGAAACATGTTTTCGTATATGATCTTGTAACTGCGGAAGCACACAGATCAAAAGGATATGGTAAAGTTCTGCTGTCATATGTAGAAAAATGGGGGAAAGAAAAAGGGTGCAGCTCTATCGTTCTTACATCTGCGTTTCCAAGAATGGATGCACATCGTTTTTATGAAAGAGAGGGCTATGATAAGGTAAGCTATTCTTTTTATAAAGAGCTATAATATTAAGTAGGTTCCATGTTTAAAAATATATGGAACCTATTTTCTTTTCTGGATTTGAGCTAGCAACAGGTCCAGTAATATAATTTGTCGAATATTAGAAAATAACAAGGGAATATTGAATTTGGAGAATGTTAGGAGCGTTTATACTTGGAAAAAATAAAGAAATTATCTATACCAAATGATGGAAGAGTCATCATTATTTCTGATATTCATGGAGAATTAAATCTTTTTAATGAACTACTACATAAAGTTAATTTTAAAGATGAGGATTATTTAATTATTAATGGTGATCTTTGTGAGAAAGGAAGAAATAGCATTGGCGTCGTAAACTATGTGATGGATCTAGTAGTTAGCAAGCCAAACGTTTATGTAATTGAAGGGAATTGTGAAGTTGTAGTTGAAGCACTTGTGAATGAAAATCCCGCGCTAATAAATTATTTATGTACGCGAAAGAATACAATTTTTAATGAGTGGCTAGCGGAATTGAGTGTTACCGTTAATGAAGAAAGTGATATTTGTGAAGTGAAAAACATATTGATGGGGCATTTTTCAAAAGAAATAAAGTGGCTAACAGAATTACCAACAGCGATTGAAACAGAAGATTATATTTTTGTACATGCTGGCCTTGATGATAAAGAAGATTGGAAAGAAACAGTGCGCAAAAATGCGATAGCAATGCCAGAGTTTTTCAATAAATCACATAGAGCAAATAAGTATGTAGTTGTCGGTCATTGGCCTGTTGTAAACTATTCAGACAAGGCACCGTCTAACAATCCAGTTATTGATGAGGAGAAAAAGATTATTGCAATTGACGGTGGAAATGCGATTAAAGAAGCAGGACAATTAAACGCATTTATCATTCAAAGGACAAGAGCAGGTGATACGTTTTCTTATACATATGTAGACTATTTTCCAGAGTTTGAAGTGATAGCGGATTTTAATGCGAACACATCAATGCAGGGCGGGGTGACATATCCGTATTATTACATAGATCCTATAGAGAAGATGAAAGATTATACGGTATGTAAGCAAAGAGAAACGAATAAATTACTCTCTGTGAAAAATGAATATATTAGGCAACTTAATTCAGGTGAATACACAGTGAAAACCGATATTTCTTGTGCACAAATAAGTGTAAGAAAAGGGGACATTGTGTCTCTCATTGATAATAGCTGCTCAGGATATGATTTAATTAAAAGAGACGGAGTAGAAGGCTGGATAGAGAAAGGTATTTTAGTTGAGATAGAAAAGATGAAATAGGAGGTATGGAGCCTCCTATTTTTTTATTACCTTTTTAAATGAGTAGATTGCTTGCTGTCTTTCATAAGTAAGTAAATCGTACTCGGTAAAATGGCAAGCGTCATTCCTAAAATAATTACGATTATAGCATAACCTCTATACGGAACAGGAACGATAAATGGAAGCCCGGCTAGGAAAATACCTGCTATTATCATTGAAATACTACAAATATTTGAAGCTCTTTTTTCAAGGTGTTTATCATTCCATTCCAATGAAACCGTTGATTTACTCGTATTAATTTTGGAACTGAAATAGCCTATTAATATAAATAAAAGCCCTAATGCTAAAAATATTAAATGATCAAGAGGAAGAGTGAAGCCAAGAGCGATGAGAGCAATGACAATATCGACAAAAAATAAAAATAGTAAAATTGTGTTGCCAATCCAAAGGAGAAATTTCTGGTTACTCGCTGCTTTAGATAAAGCTAAAAATAAAAAGAATAAGAAGGTACATATAATTATATTTACGATAACAAAAGTGCTTTTATCCATTGTTGATGTAGGCGTTCCATTGAAGTCCCATTTTGTAACAATACGTAATGGTAAGAAGAAATAGAGAATAATATTTGTTGTAATAATAGTGAGAAATAAAGTAATACTAAATCGATTATTCATTGAATCACCAGCTTTCCACATGAATAATTGGTATCTTATAACAAAATTATACAATATAATAAAGGATATTTGTTTTGATTTTTCTGAAAAAATATTATAATTATATATGAAATAAAGAGGAGTGTAGGAGGAAATTATGCAAAACGTAAGAGTAAAAGGGGATAAAGTTACAATTCGTGCAATTGAAGAATCAGATATAAAAACATTATGGGATCTCGTATTTAAAGAAGAAAATCCAGAATGGAAAAAATGGGATGCACCGTATTTTCCGTTTTCAATGCAAGAATACTCGTCTTATAAAGAGAAGATGAAAACTCGTTTAAAAGAAGAACCTCTATCCAATTTAATTATAGAAAATAACGGTCAAATTATAGGGACAATCGGGTTTTATTGGGAATATAAACCGACGCGTTGGTTAGAGATGGGGCTTGTTATTTATAATCCAAATTACTGGAATGGTGGTTATGGTACAGAGGCGTTAACGTTATATCGAGATTTACTATTTGAAAAGATGGAGATTGGCAGAGTAGGAATCACGACTTGGTCTGGCAATGAACGAATGATGAAAGTAGCGGAGAAAATAGGAATGAGCTTAGAAGGTAGGATGCGAAAATGTCGTTATTATAACGGGACGTACTATGATTCTATTCGAATGGGAATGATTCGTGAAGAATGGGAAGCGTTATATGTAACGAAGGGGTAAGGAAGTATGTACGCTATTATTGCTACATTTGATCGTGTGTTTACTAATAAAATTATAGAATTACAAAATGAAATAACAAATATCATTGGCACAAATCAATTAGCAGGAGTAGAACCTCATATTACATTAGCTGATTACAATGAGTTAGATGTTAACTTGTATACTAAGAAACTAGAGGAGTTTGTAGCTGTTCAAGCGAATATGGCTGAGGTAATTTTTCCTTCTGTTGGAATTTTTCCTACTAACGGAACAATCTTTCTAGCACCGACCATTACAGATGAATTGATAAGGTTTCATCATTTTTATCATGATTATTTTAAAATTTTTCATGATAATTTAAATTCATATTACGTGCCAGGAAAATGGGTTCCGCATTGCACGATTGCAAATAGGTTACATGCAAATCAGTTTTTAAGTGTAATGGAATATATATATGAAAAATTTGATTATGCAACAGCTTCAATTGAGAAATTAAAATTAATTAAAGTGAATTATGAAAATGGTTCTGCCATTTCTTCTAGTATATTAGCAGAATATAATTTATAAAGAATGGAGACAACGAGATGACATATGTAATTAGAGAAATGAAGCAAGAAGATATTCACGCTGTACAATCCGTAGCGAAAATAGCTTGGCATGATACATACGAAAGAATTATTCCGAGAGAGATTCAAGACAGATTTTTAGACGAGGCCTATTCTGATGAAAAAATGAAATATCGTCTTGAAAATACACATTTATTCGTTGCGGAAGACGAGGGAGAAGTAATTGGCTTTGCGAATTTCTCGCCTGTTAGACTGCAAAACGAAGCAGAATTAGGAGCGATTTATTTGTTACCAGATCAGCAAGGGAAAGGGGTAGGAAGTGCTTTATTACAAAAAGGGTTAACGGAATTAAAAGGAATTCGGAAACTATACATTCATGTAGAAGCAGCGAATGAAAAAGGAAAACGTTTTTATGAAGCGAAAGGTTTTGCACAATTAGAGGAATTTGAAGAAGATTTTGAAGGACATATGATGCAGACAGTAAGGATGGTTTTATACGTATAGGGAGGATTAGTAATGAAAATTTTTGATTTTAGTGAAAAAGTGGGAAAGAAAATCTCAGCATTTCAATCTAATTTCATAATGTCAAAAATATTAAACCATCAAGGAAATGTACATATCGGTGCTATGCATTTACGAGAGAATGGAATAATTGGATATCATGAAGCAGTTGCATCACAGCTGCTTCTTATTGTGGACGGAGAAGGATATGTATGCGGAGCAGATAAAGAAAAAGTGAAGGTGGAAGCGGGACAAGCTGTGTTTTGGGAGAAGGACGACTCTCATGAAACGAGTACGGAACAGGGATTGATGGCAATTGTGATTGAGTCGGAGGAACTTGAACGAGCAATATTAATGCCTATTAAAGAGGAGAGTTGTGAAAAATGATAGAAAAGGCGAATCGGGAAGAAACGGACGAAATAATACAATATGCAGCTCAATCGCTTTTTGAAGGAACGAGGGGAAATTGTCAGTTAAGTACAGAGAAAGCAATTGAAATTACAAGGCCGATTGTAGAAAAGGGAGCATATTATTTAGTCGTTAAAAAAGAAAACAATGTAATGGGGTGGATATTAATAGGGGAAAATACGGACTATTTTTCTCACAAAAAACTAGGGTTTATATACGAATTGTATGTTTTTCCAGAGTACCGCGGAAAAGGGTTGTCAAGAAAGTTAATGGGGGCTGGTATTAAGGAATTACAAAAAAATTATTCAGAAATTCGTTTGAATGTATTTGCTGGAAATTTTGCGAAAGAGATGTACGAAGAGCTTGGTTTTGTTGAAAGACAGGTAATTATGACTTTGAAGTGAGAACAATAGGCTTGAACGGGAGGAGGGAAAGAATGAGAAAAGAAAATGAGTATATTTCGTATTTACAAAGAGTATGTCCTGAATTAAAAATAAGATCCGCTTATATAAATGAAATAGGCCAAAATAATGATGTATTAATTGTAAATAAAAATATAGTATTTCGTTTCCCGAAATATGAAAAAGGTATTCAGA
Organism: Bacillus sp. N5-665; assembly: GCF_022637375.2. Lineage (NCBI taxonomy): Bacteria > Bacillati > Bacillota > Bacilli > Caryophanales > Bacillaceae > Bacillus > Bacillus sp. N5-665. Next base: position 3,525,872 of record NZ_CP093325.1, on the reverse strand, counting down.
AACTGCGAATAGAAACGCAGTTGCTAGAGAAAATAAGACCCTTCATTACGCTTCAAATTCCCAACCCGAGTTATCAAGGGTTTCAAGATGAAGTACCAGGGAAAGTATTTGCAGGATATGAAATGATTGAAGGGGACCCGTTTTGGAAAAATATCTTTACGGGAATAAATGAAGAAAAACAATTACAGAAACTTGCGTGCACATTGGCGGGATTTTTAAAAGAGTTGCACGAAATTCCGTTATCTATATTTGAAGGTATTATGCAATATGATAGTGCTGATATGTATTCAGAAATAAATAGTTTATATAGTCAATTAAAAGATTATGTTTATCCATACATGAGAGAAGAGGCAAAAAAAGAAGTTTCATTATCTTTTGAAACGTATTTAAATGAAGAGAGTCATTTTAATTTTACACCGAGTCTCGTTCATGGGGATTTTGGCATGACAAACATTTTATATAGTGCAACAAAAAAGGATATTTCAGGAGTCATAGATTTTGGTGGTGCGAGCATTGGGGATCCTGCTTATGATTTTGCAGGGATATTAGCTAGTTATGGAGAGGAGTTTTTACAACTATTTGCAGCCTATTACCCTAATTTAGAAGCAGTAAAGGAACGAATGTATTTTTATAAAAGTACATTTGCGCTTCAGGAAGCGTTATTTGGGGTGATTAATAATGACAAGAAAGCTTTTAGAGCTGGAATAGCCCAATATGTTTAAAAATTTGATTGGTGAGAATGAACAGTCAGTGGAGAAGGGAAAATAGTGATTTAGTGAGCACTTTATTGCTGGAATTTAAAATGGAAAAGTCCTTAAAGATATATATATAATAAAAGGTTTTCTTTAAATTTATAGTTGATTTATAGAGTATGCCTAAAAACACTGAATTAATATTATATAATATAGTGTTATTATAGTAAAAGAGAAATTTTGGAAAAATATCATTTTTTTGTTTAGAAATTTTTAAATTATTGATATAATCAATTTGTAGAATTGATTATTGGTTAATTTTACTATTTTTAAATTTTAAGGGGGATTTATTCATGGCAGGACAAATTCGCATGTCACCAGAGGAGCTTAAATCGAAAGCGACTCGATATGGACAAGGTGCAAATCAAATTGAGGACATTTTACGTCAACTACAAAACTTACAAAATGAATTAAGAGGAGAATGGGAAGGTCGTGCTTTCGAAGGTTTTGATCAACAGTTCAATCAATTAAAGCCAAAAGTACAAAACTTCGCAGAGTTATTACAAGAAATTAATATGCAGCTTAATAAAACTGCAGAAGCTGTTGCAAGACATGACGAAGATCTTTCTCGTAATTTCGGTCTACAATAAGACAGATAAAAAGAACTATATAATTTAGCCATGCAACCATACGTTGTATGGCTAAATTACTTTAAAATTAGAGTAAGATACGAAGTCTTTAACTTAAAAGACTCGCAGTCGCAGGAGTGATAGGTAGTGAAAAAGTTCAAGTGGAGCATCTTGTTGTTTATTATTTTAGCTCTTGTGTTATCAACAGGGGTCTCCTATTTAGCGTTAAATCAAAATGTTAAGAAAGCAAATGAGAATACTACGCAAAAAATGACAGTTGCATTGGTAAATGAAGATCAAGGTACTGTATTTGAAGGTAATAAAATAGCGTTTGGAGATCAATTTGTTAAAAATGTAAATAAAAATACGAAACAAGAATGGTACGTAGTAAGTCGTGGTGTAGCAGAAAGTGGTTTGAAAAATAATAATTACAATATGATGATTGTAATACCTAACGATTTTTCTAGAAAGGCTGTTGCAATTGATTCAGAACTTCCAGAGAAATTAACTTTAAATTACAAAGTAAATGCAACTGGGAATAAAGATTTGAAAGCTGAGGCAGAAAATACAGCTTCTGCTATTTTAGAAGATTTTAATAAGCAAATCATCGACGTTTATTTTGCAAGTGTTATCGGTAAGTTGCAAGGTGCACAAGATAATATAGGTAAAATAATTGAAAAAGGGACCAATCAAACGACTATGTATAAAAAAGATGTACATAGCCCGTTGGCAAATTATACAAACCAATTTAAAACGGTACAAGATTACACTGGTATTTCTGTTAATAGTTTTAAAGGATTCCAAGATGTTTTAAAAGGGTTTGGACAAGCATTAGATGAAGGGAATAAATCTAATAATACGTATTTAGAAGGATTTAATAACTTTCAAAAAATACAAACTGATAATAATCTGTTAGCGAATAATTTTACAAATCAATTTAATCAGTATATGAGTGATATGAATTCAGGCGATGTTTTAAAGCAGTTAAGCGCATTAGAATCTGCGAATAAAATTATCGCAAATCAGTTTACACTTTCAGAGAAAGATCCTAATATTTTAGCTGATGCTTCAACAATACAAAAATATTTAACGGATGTAAAAAAACAAGTGTCAGAATATGATACAGAACTTGCAGAGAAATTAGAAAGTGACATGCAAGCGACAATCCTTAAACGATTACAAAAGTCTATATCAAATGATGGACAACACGAAGTAGTTATAAATTCGTTAATGAAACAACCAGATATTCGTATCAAGCAACAAATTGAAAATTTAATTACAAAGTTGCCTAGTATGAACATGGAAGAAATCGTTCAAAGTGATTTGCCTGATGTAACGAAAGTACAACTGAAAAACGTAATCCAATTTACGAATAAATATAATAAAGAAAATAATTTTAATTATGAACCAGTAAATAAAATATCTTTAGGGAATTCAATTAAAGAAGTAAAAGCAAGTTTGTCTAAAGATGGGATTATATTCAGTGATACAGCGAAAGTAATTCGAATGGATTCTTCACAAACTATGAATATAAGTATTCCTAGTGGCTTTGAGTTATATGGAAGTACAGATTCACTATTAATTGATGGTGTGGACCGTACAAGTGAATTCTTGCAAAACGGAGCAGTTGCAATATCAGCACGTAATGAGGGAGATTTGAAAATTAGTCTTCATGTGAAGCTAATAGATCCAAGTATCAATATAGATGTTTTCTCTCCTGTAACATGGGAATGGAAATTGAATGGTAATTACGAAAAAGAAACTAGTACTGGAAAAGAAGAACCTAAAAAAGAAGAACCAAATAAAGAAAATGAAGGAACAAAAACAGATAACAGCAAGGTAGAAAATGTAGTTAATAAAACGCAGTATGGAATAATGCCGCTAGTAAACACTGTTAACAAGCCTATCATTCAAAAGACAGAACAGAGTAATAATAACACCGAAGGAAACCCAGGAGGCGGAACGGGAACAGATAATGGAGGAAACCCAGGAGGCGGAACGGGAACAGATAACGGAGGAAACCCAGGAGGCGGAACGGGGACAGATAACGGAGGAAACCCAGGAGGCGGAACGGGGACAGATAACGGAGGAAACCCAGGAGGCGGAACGGGAACAGATAACGGAGGAAACCCAGGAGGCGGAACGGGAACAGATAACGGAGGAAACCCAGGAGGCGGAACGGGAACAGATAACGGAGGAAACCCAGGAGGCGGAACGGGGACAGATAACGGAGGAAACCCAGGAGGCGGAACGGGGACAGATAACGGAGGAAACCCGGGAGGCGGAACAGGGACAGATAACGGAGGAAACCCAGGAGGCGGAACGGGGACAGATAACGGAGGAAACCCGGGAGGCGGAACAGGGACAGATAACGGAAACGGTGGAAACCAAAACCAAGGTGGTGGCTCAACAGTTATTGAACGTACAAATAATTATATTGTACATCAAAAAACTGAGAAGTTAACAAATAATACATCTAATGTATTAATTAAAGAAGCAGTGGAGACCGTTCAAAGTTATCAAGGTTTAATGAGTCTTTATCAAGTGTATTATGGGATTGATTTAAGAACGAATGATGTGGGGCCTAAGCTTGAAGAGGGAAGTTTAGATGCGATTGCTACTGATCATTCATTGTACTATATGTTAAATAAGCAAAGTGTAATTGATTTAATTTCAAATCTTGTTTCAGCTAGTATTACGAGTGAAGTAAAGCAAGATATGACAGGTTTAAAACAAAAAATAGACTCTTACCAACAACTCATTACTAGTGCAGATCAAAATTCAATGCTATTAGCGGAGAAATTAAATGAAACGATGCAGCAAGCGACTAGTATGAATCAAAATTTAGGAGAGTATGTAAAAGGTTTAGCGAAATGGCGTGAGAGTAGCTTAAAGTTAGTGGAAGAGCAACAAGTATTAACGACTAATAATGCAGGTGAACAAACAGCTGTACTATCGTTAGACTCTGGTATTAAATCTTTAACGATGCAAACTCAATCATTAGTAGAAAGTTCGAAGCATAGTTTAGCAACATCAGATGATGTGTATAAAACATTTGACCAAATCAATGGACAAGCAAAAGAAATTCAAGACAGCGGAACGACAATTGTTTCGAAAGCAGATTCTTTATTAAATGATTTTACGAAGAAAATGGAAGATGATAAAGCATTCTCGAAAAACTTTACGAAGATTTTGGCGAATAGTCGTATTGGAGATCGTCAAAATGAGATGCTATATGAGTTTTTATCTAGTCCAGTTCAGAAACAAAATGATGGGGTAATTGTAGCTGGTAATGCTTTTACACCATACTTAATCGTATTAACTTGTTTCATTGTTGCGTTATTTACAGCATATGCAATTGCGAATCAAGAAAAGAAACGAACGCAATCAGATCATTTTGAAGAGAGGTTCTCTTTAATTGATATGAATGTACCAACTACAGTAGTAGCATTTGGAATATCGATTGTGGAAGGAATCAGTATAGGAATCATTTCAGGCCGTCTTTTAAAATTCGGTCAGGATCAAAGTTTACTATGGATTGCGTTTATCACAATCATTATGATGGCGTTCGTATTAGTTTCAACATACTTACTACGACAAATAAAAATGGTAGGGATGTTTATCTTATTAGTATTTTTAAGTATGTATCTATTTTTAACTGAAGCAGTTGGAAGTAAAGTAGACCAAATGTCTTCTGTAGGTAAATTGCGTCAATTTTCACCGCTTCAATATATAGAAGGTTTTCTAAATGATTTTATTAGCGGTAAAGATACAGGAAAAGTTATTTTTATCGTATTGTTTGTAATTGCCATTATAGGATTAGTTAGTAATCTATTTGTATGGCACAAGAAATGGGAGGAAAAAGAAGTAAATGATCAAACAATGGAGCATAGTGGTTAAGTTATCATTTATTTGTTTCCTTTTACTGTTTGTCGCGCTACCGATTAGGAGCGCGGCGGACAGTTATCTTGGTGATGATGGAAAGATTCAGTTTAAAGTAGACCGCTTTGAAGATAAAGACCAAGAAAAAAATAAAAGGGAACATAAGGAAACAGAATTAGATAAAGCATCAATTGAGTTATTTAATAAAGATATAGAAGAAGAGATTCAAAAAAAGAAAAAGAAAGAACAAAAAGAGATGGAATCCTTAAGAGATTCTCTTTTTATAAAACAAAAAGAAAATAATAGTGTTAAAAATACGAAAAATAGTTTATTTAGTAGTGAATACGTTGTAAGAAAAAGCGCTGATGAAGTAGCAAGTAATCAAACAATGAATGAAAAGCCAATAAGTACAACAATAATCATATTGTTAGGCGGCAGTGTTTTACTTATTTGCATCGGTATTTATACGGTTCTTCGGAAAAGTTGGAGGTAAAGTAATGGCAATACAAACGCATATTAATGTAACGGTAGATTTTAGTAAATGGAATGGAAATACATATGATTTGCGTATTCCGAATCATCAATCTATTAAATATTTATTGAAAAACTTATTAGATACGCTAAAGATTGATAATCATGAAGGTTCACATTTTGTAATGAAAGTGAGAAATAAGTCAATTGTTTTAACAGATAATGATCGTTTAATTGATCACCAAATAACAGACGGAGATATTTTACAAGTTTTATAAAGAATATTTCTTACTTTTAGTTTTTTGAAAATAAGTTATTACTGGTTATAAAGAAAAGGAGAAGAGGATAAACATGACGGAAAAAACAATTCAAATTGATGCAATGAACTATCAATTTCAAATAGAAAAAGAAAATTGGAAATTGGAGATGACAAAATCTCAAACACGTATAAAAGATTTCCGTCAATTCGATATAATTACGGGCGCATCATCTGAATTTGTACCATTAACGATAGAAGAAACGGATGATATGTTTACGTTTCTATTTCAAGTGGACAAAAATTTATATAAGTGGGACGATCTTAGCCGTTTTGGAAGAAATGAGAAATTGAGACTGCTTCGAAATGTTGCGCAATTTCGTAAATATTTAAATAAACGAATTACGTTCTTTTTACATCCAGACAATATAGTTTTTAATGCGAATTTAATGCCAAGTATTATACATAGAGGAATTCGAGATATTGTTCCACCAACCCCGTTGTTAGAAGAGCAATTTTTAACGCAATACAAGTGTCTAATTATTGCTTTATTCTCCGAAAAGCACAATTTTGATGATTTATATGCTGGGTTACTAAAAGATGCAAAAGAAACAACATTTGAACAGACAGTTGCTCAAATGGAAAGTTTAGATGCATTACTGCAGTTTCTTGATGACAGCTTTGAGAAGGAACAAACAAAAACAGAAAAAAATATGCAGTTAGTATCTAAAAAGAGCTATAAATCATTTAAATACTTAGCTTTTTCCTTCATAGCGGCGACAGTTATTTTAGCTGCTCCTTTAATATATTTCACTTTTATAAAATTTCCTTATCAAAATAAGTTAATAGAAGCAAATGCGAGTTTCATAGCAACTGATTATGACAAAGTAATTACGCAATTAAATGAAGAGGAATTTGAATCATTACCGATTGCATCTAAATATGAGTTAGCATTTGCATACATTACGGCTGAAAAACTAGGTGAAGATCAAAAGAAAATGATTATGAAAAATATTAGTTTGAAAAGTGATGAAAAGTATTTGCTGTATTGGATGTATAACGGAAAAGGTAATTTTGATAAATCATTAGATTTAGCTAAGACACTTGATGATCCTCAGCTTATTATGTACGGCCTTGTTAAACAAATTGAATCGATGAAAAATAATCCGGATTTATCAGGAGAAGAGCGTGATCAAAAATTAAAAACATATGAGCAACAATTAGATGAATATGAAAAGAAATATGGCAAATCATCAAACGATAAAGACTCGTCAAGCACAGAGAAGAAAGAGTAAGCAAGCACTTGATGAGACAGTTGAAAAGGAGCAGTGAACACGGATGGAGCAACTATTAGTATTGACTTATGGAGACAAAATATATAAGTGCACATTACATCCAAATGAGCAATCAATAGTGTCGATTGGAAAAGAGTGGACAAATGATATTACGAATCCAAGTTTAGAACAAGAAGTAGAGTTAAAGTGGAATAATGAAGTAAATGCTTGGATGGTACAAAATCAATTAATAGAGTTCAATAAGGAATTTGAGATTGGAAAAACTAAAGATGTGAGCTTGAAAATCTTTATATCTATTATTGGTACAAATAAAGTGTTTGATATAGGAACGAAACATTCTCTTACATTGAGTCAAAATAGTTATGATGATATTTCTATTACCGGAACGAATGTAGATTTAATGCTATCTCGTGAAACGTTGTACGATTCTTTTAAAGTGAACGTATATGACGGGGATGTATTTCATAATTATACGAAGCTAAAAGATAGCGTTATGTTAGAAGCTGGAGACGTATTATATTTTGATGGTGTTTTAGTAGAAATAGGCAGTGAAGATATTCAAGTATTGTCTTCAGAAGAGAACGTTAAATCTACGTTACCTATTTTAGTAGAATCCGAAACGAATTATCAAAGTGGTTATCCAGACTATCATCGTTCACCACGTATTATTTACCGTGAACCAGAAGAGAAAATGACAATTGCAAAACCTTCAAGTATGCCGTCAAAACCGACTGAGCATTTGGCGAGAATTATTGCACCTTCTCTTGTCATGATTGTCGTAACAGTATTACTTGCAATCTTTATGAAATATGGGATGTTTATTATTGCATCGATTGCGATGACATTAGTAACGATTATTGTATCTGTCACATCTTATATAAAAAATTTAAAGCAATATAAAATCGACATTGTGGAACGTGATAAAAGTTATAGAGCGTATATAAAACAAAAAACGAAAGATTTACATGCAGAAAGTGAAAAGCAGCGTCATGCATTACAATATCATAATCCAAATGTTGAAGTCATACGTAATATGGCTGTGCAAGTAAATCCACGTATATATGAAAAAACAATGCTACATCATGATTTCTTGACATTTAGCGTTGGGACAGGACAAGCTAATACGAGTTTTGAAATTCAATTTAATGAAGAAGAATTTAGTCAAACGAAAGATGAATTAATTGATATAGCACGTGAACTAAGACAGCGTTATCTATCATTGGAAGATGTACCCGTTGTAACAGATTTGATAAATGGACCGGTTGGCTATATTGGACAACGCTCTTTAGTGTTAGAACAATTACAATTATTAGTTGTACAAACCGCGTTATTCCATAGTTATTATGACTTGCAGTTTATTACTATTTTTCCTGAAGAAGAAAAGGAAAAATGGGATTGGATGCGCTGGTTACCTCATGGAAGTGTTCGCGATATAAATGTACGTGGATTTGTATACCATGATCGTAGCCGTGATCAAGTGTTAAATAGTTTGTATCAAATATTGAAAGAACGAAAATTAAAACTAGATGAAAAAAGTTCAACGAATGAAAAAATGTACTTTGCACCGCACTATGTCGTTCTCATTACAGATGAAAAACTAATACTAGACCATGTTGTTATGGAATTCTTTAATGATGATCCGAGTCAATTAGGTGTATCACTTGTATTTGTACAAGATGTTATGCAAAGTTTACCGGAGCATGTAAAAACGGTAATAGACATAAGAGATGCAAAACAAGGGAACATCATCTTAGAACAGGGAGAGCTTGTAAACCGTCAATTTAAACTCAATCACGTACCGAAAGGGTTCAATTTAGAAGATGTTTCACGAGCATTAGCACCGTTAAATCATTTGCAAAACTTAAAAAATAGTATCCCAGAAAGTGTAACATTTTTAGAAATGTACGGTGTTGAGAAAGTAAAAGAACTAAATATTACAAGTCGCTGGGAGAAAAATGCTGCACATAAATCTTTAGCTGTACCACTTGGGTTACGTGGTAAAGAAGATATCGTAAACTTAAACTTACACGAAAAAGCACACGGACCACACGGGTTAATAGCAGGTACAACAGGTTCAGGTAAATCGGAAATTATACAATCGTATATATTATCTCTAGCAGTCAATTTCCATCCTTACGAAGTAGCCTTTCTACTAATTGATTATAAAGGCGGCGGTATGGCGAATTTATTCAAAAACTTACCGCATTTATTAGGAACAATTACGAACTTAGATGGAGCACAAAGTATGAGAGCGCTCGCATCAATTAAAGCTGAATTACAAAAAAGACAACGATTATTTGGGGAAAATGATGTAAACCATATTAACCAGTATCAAAAACTGTATAAAGAAGGTTTAGTAAGTGAACCGATGCCACATCTATTTTTAATTAGTGATGAATTCGCGGAACTGAAGTCAGAACAACCAGAATTCATGAAAGAGTTAGTTTCAACAGCGCGTATCGGTCGTTCACTCGGAATCCATTTAATATTAGCTACGCAAAAACCGAGTGGTGTTGTAGACGATCAAATTTGGAGTAACTCGAAATTCAAACTAGCATTAAAAGTTCAAAATACGTCAGATAGTAATGAAATTTTAAAAACACCAGATGCTGCTGAAATTACATTACCAGGACGTGCTTACTTACAAGTTGGGAATAATGAAATTTATGAACTATTCCAATCAGCTTGGAGCGGAGCAGACTATGTAGAAAACAAAGAGGATAAAGAACATTTAGACGCAACAATCTATGCAATAAATGATCTAGGACAATATGAAATATTAAGTGAAGACTTAAGTGGACTTGGTAGCAGTAAAGAAGTAATAAGCGTACCATCTGAACTGGATGCTGTTATTGACTACATTCACGATTACGCAGAAATAAATGAAATTGAAGCGTTAGCTAGACCGTGGTTACCGCCACTTCCAGAAAGCGTATATTTACAAGACTTACACGCTATTCAGTTCAAAGAAGCATGGACGAAAGAAAAGAAACCATTAAAAGCAACAGTTGGTCTACTAGATCAGCCTGAATTACAATCACAAACACCATTAACACTAGATATTAGTAAAGACGGACACGTAGCGGTCTTCTCAAGCCCAGGCTACGGAAAATCAACATTCTTACAATCAGTCATTATGGATGTAGCTCGTCAGCATAGTCCGGAGCATTTGCATGTGTATTTATTAGACTTCGGAACAAATGGCTTAATGCCATTAAAATCTTTACCGCATGTGGCGGACATCATTACATTAGACCAAGTTGAAAAATGCGAGAAGTTTCTTCGTCGCATAGAAGACTTATTAAAAGATAGAAAGCAATTGCTAAGTAAATATGGAGTTGCGAGTCTTGAAATGTATGAGAGAGTTAGTAAGGAAGTATTACCAACAGTATTAATTACGTTAGATAACTATGATGCTGTTAGAGAAGCTGGATTTGTCGAAGACTTTGAACGCATTGTTGCACAAATTGTACGTGAAGGGGCAGCAGTAGGAATTCATTTAATGCTTACGGCTACACGTCAAAATGCATTGAGAGTACAAGTAAATACAAATATTAAACTACAAATTGCTCTATATATGATAGATGAGGCAGAATCTAGAGCTATTGTAGGAAGAACAGAGTTAAAAATTGAAGAATTAGCAGGCCGTGGTTTAGTAAAAATTGACGAACCAACAATCTTCCAAACAGCTTTACCGACAAATGGAGAAGATGTCCTTACTCGAATTGAAAATATACAAGCTGAAGGAAAAGAGATGGATTCCTTCTGGGATGGAGAAAGACCGAAAGCAATTCCTATGGTACCTGAAGTTCTGGAATACAAAGAATTCATTGCATGGCCAGAAACAAGAAAAATTATTGAAGCAGGCAAACTAACATTTGGTGTAGAAACAGAAAGCGTTACGCCTCTCGAATTAGATTTAACGGAAGCGGCTAATATTGTTGTAGGGGGAATCAAGAAAGATGAAGTTGAAAATGTAGTTCATCAATTCCTTCAACAGTTAGCAGACAGTGGTCACTTTGACCTAGGTTTAATTGATACAAGAACACGCAATTTCTCAAACTATAGAGAGAGCTCTGCTTTATATGTAGCTGAAAAAACAGGAATTGAGAAAACGATTAAACAAGTTACAAATGCTTATAAATCGAGAGAAGCGGCGTTTAAAGAGGAGCAGGAAGCATCAAGTGAAACAGTGAACCCGGCAGAATTTATTAAGAAATTTAAGCCGATTGTAATCGTAATCGCAGATGTAAATGATATTTTAAGTAATTTAGAAGATAGCGATATATATAGTTTGGCGGAATTAATAACAAATGGTGCATTTATGGGCATCCACTTCGTAATTGGCTGTGATGTTGATTCAATTGACAGTCGATACGACTTAGTTTCAAAAACAATAAAAACGCAATCTCATGTTATTTTACTTAGAAAATCATCAGGCCAAATGGTCTTCGATGTATCTAATAAAGATTTAAGTAGTACAAAATTAAATCCATTTGAAGGGTATTTTGTTGAAAATCGTTTTGCTACTAGAATTAAAGTGCCAACTATTTAAGGGGGGATTTGCATGGGGATAGAGGAATTAAATAGTCAAAAATCTGGTTTATTAAGTAGTATAAGTCATCAACAAGGGCAATTGGCTGAATTACAAATGAAACTACGAAGGCTAATAACTGCTAAGGGGAAATTTGTAAATAATCTTGAAGCAATTAAACAAAATCAAGAGCAGTTTAAGTCTTTAGAAATAAACGAGAGTAGTTGGAAAGGGCAAAGAGCAACTACTTTTAAAGAAACGTATGAACAACAAGTCATTTCGAATTTAGGGAAGTTTATTGGAGAACTAGGAAGAGTGCAAGAAGACATCGATCAAGCCATACGGCGGCTTGAAAGAGAAATCGCTACATGTGAGTCTAGTATTCTTTCTTTAAGTAGAAGTGTTTCAATGGTTGACGCTAGTATTCAAGTAGAAGTACAGAAGGCGGGGAAATGATAAATGGGGGAAATTAAATTAAATAAAGGGGTATTTGACGCGAAAGTAAGTGAATTGAAAAGTGGTGCTAGTGATTTAGGTAAGACTAAATTTAATGGTATGCAGTTACATCGTACGAATTTAAGTAAACTGAAAAAATATTGTGAAGCGATTGAAAAACTTTCTCAGAAAGTTCAGCGATATGAGAAATTGTTAGAAAATGATATAAGTAGAGTACAAGAAATTGGAGCAAAAATGGTAGAGAAAGATGCAAAACTTGGGCAAGAACTAAAAGTTGGTATACAGCAGCACTAGAAAAACATTCTACGTAAAAATGAAATAAGGGGAGAGAAACGTGGATAAAAATATTGAATTACAAGAAGTAAACGAATTACAAAAAAGATTTCAAACAAGTGCTGACGAACTAAATCAATATTTTGAAACTTTATTAGGGAAAATAGATGATTTGAACCAACTTAATTCTTTTCAAGGGAAAGCAGCAGATGAAATAAAGAGGTATTTTTCTAGAGTACATGGTACTACGATTGCTGGATTTCAAATTGCAGCGGAAGAGTTGAAAAATGAATTTCAAAAAGCAATAGAGAGTTTTAATAGTACAGTTGATAGTGATAGTGACACAAAGATTTATGGGAACTATTTAGATAATGTAAAGAAAAAAATTAATGGATACAGCAATGAATTTGATCGTTCTAATGAAGAAGCAAAACAAACTATATCGACTATAGCAGACATTGTCCCAACTCAGTATCCATCATCTTCAGGAATATCTGAAGGAATCCAAAAAAGTCAAAAGGAAATTAGTGATACGCTAGAAAAATTAGAAACGTATAATAGTCAGCAAAATGAACTTCAACATTTTAATGAAATGTTAAGTTCATTAGACAAGGGAATGAAAGAAATACAAGCAGCCAATGGAGATTTTTCTAGTAAGATAGTCGAAAAAATTATGGCTGGTGGATGGAATGGAAACTTAATAAATGGTATTTCGAATCATATGACGGCGTTTGATATACAACAAAAAGGAACAAAATTTTTAATAGCTGCCTTTGCTCGTATGTATTATGCTAAAAAGAATTATGATTTTAAAGCAATTTTTGATCCTGATTCTCGAAAAGGAAAAGGGAAGTTTACACTATCAACACGTCAAAAAGAAGATTTAGTGGAAGTATTCAAATTACTAAAGATGGATAGTAGTGATGATAGTATATTTCGTTACGTAAAAAATGGGCTTAAAATGGATGGTGTAGAAAATTCGAGAATCACGAATGAACAAGTAAGAAAAGCAAGAAAAGGAATTTATAAGTTACCGGAATTTCAAGATTTTCACAAATTTCATCAGGATCGGAGTCAAAATGGATTAACTACTGCAATTAAAGAAAGGGGATGGAGTTCGTTTAAAACGGAGTATGTAAAAGGGTTAAAGGATTTACATCCTGGAAAATGGAAAGAAGCCTTTAAAGAACTTGGGAAAACTGGTAAGTTTTTAAAAGGGGCCGCTATATTTGGAGCGGTTGTGTCAGTTGGAAATAACATTGCAGAGGCTCAAAAAAATGGATGGCAGCGAGAGGATATAGTTGATATAGCAACAGATTCAGCAGTAGATATTGGAGCAACTGCTGGAGCAGCAGCAGCTGGTGCAGTAGCGGGATCGTTTTTCGTTCCGCCTGTTGGCACTGTTGTAGGAGCTGGTGTTGCGGTATTTGCCACAGCAGTGATGAATTATAAGTGGGGAGGAGAAGATAATGCAATCGATTATGCAAAAAAAGGAGTCAAACAAATAACGAAAAAGATTTGGTCTTTATTTTGATGTTAAGTTAGATGACATAAAAGGAGTAATTTAATGATGTGGAATATAAAAGAAGAGGATTTGGATGAGTTTCGAATGACATGTAGAGTACGATTAAGTCCTGAGGGAGCTACAGGATTTATGATGGGGGGCATACTCTTTAGTTCAATAATTATATTTTCTATCGTTTTATCAGGTGGTTGGGAGTATTGTAAGGTTCTCTTTGAAATGGGAATTGTAAAGTTTGAGCTGTTGTTATACAGTGTGCAAATCATTTTTTTAATACTATATTTGTTTCCAAAAGCTCGTTTTAAATTTCAAAAATTACAAACAATTGTCGTGTTATTATACGCATTTCAATTAGGAACGATTGGGCTCACAGCTTTAATCGTTTCTGAAATAGCTAATAAGTCGATTGATGTTTTTACATTGACGCTTGCAAGTTTATTATTTCTAGGAGCAGTTTTTTTTCATATTGTGACAACAATTGATACGTTTAAACAAGCAAGTGAAGGTGCATTTAGTATGGATGAGAGATCTAAATCATTTTTTAGTAATACAAAGATGAATGTACTGAAGGGAGTAATGATATACGTACCACTCCTTCTGATTTTAATTTATTTTCGTAACGACTATGGGTTTGATGCTTTACTAATGTATGTGGTTGGGAGCATTTTAATGTACGCAGTAGCCATAGGTGCAGCTGAATTCCAGCTTTTAGTGTACTGTAGATTTAAATTTAAATCATTTAATATGACGTGGGAAGAGAATGAGAGACAACGTCAGAAATTTAGAAAATATAATAAAAAAAACAAATCGAAAAGTAGATAATAAAAGAAATGAATTTTTGCTATAGCATAAGTTGTTAATTTATGCGTATGAAATGAGAAATTGCACGTTTCCATTCGAATTAGAAAGAAATAAAGATAAGGGGAGTAGATGTTGTGAAAGTTCAATATAAAGCATTATCACTATTAAATTTAATTAGTATTACTCAAGTCGTCAAAAAAGAAGATTGGTTACTACCTGCTATTGCGCTGAGAAATCAAGTTATCCGTAATGGGATTTATGCAGTAGGACCGGTTCTTTTTAAATATAAACCACTTGAAAATGAACCAGCATATGGTGAATATACATATTGTGTTCCGGTAAATGAACGTGTGGAACTGGGGGGAGATTCTGCATATGAATACATTGATGGTTTAATAATTGAAGATGCTTTAAGTGTGCGTTTTACGGATGAAGATGGTGATATTGAAGATGTGTATAATTTAATACACGAGGTGGCAAATCAAAACCATATTAAATTAGATAGTAGTTTTTATCATGTATGCTTAGATGTATACGGTGATACTTGGTTAGATATTTACGCTCCTATTATAGAAGTAGGTGAAACCGTAAAATGATTATAGAAGGTCAAAGTATTGCATATACAAATGTTGTTTCAAAAGAATACTATATTCATTATACCTATATGAAAGATTCGATTGACGATTTTATGCTAGAAATAGAAAAAGCGAACTTAACAGCAAAAGGTTCACTATTTTATGCATTGAAAAATGTTCCTTCAGATGAAAATATGTATATTGAATTATTTATGCCGATATATGAGGATAAAGTTCCACCATTAGAAACAATGAAATTTAGAAGCTATTACTATGTAGATGACATGCTTGTGAAACGATTGACAGGAGATTATGAAACATTAACCGAGTATGCATATGCTGAGATGCTTCAGTATATGGAAGATAATGAACTTGATATGATTTCACCTATTTATCATATTTTTAGCGGTGATGAAGAGCTACAGTATGTTGAAATAAAAATTGCAGTGGATACACAATAATAATTTAGTGTACTTATAGTTCTGGAAATATGAAAAGTAAAAACCAGATTTTAGTTTCGTTTTATAGAAGAATAATATAAAGGTATTCTTGAATTAAGAGTTCTAATTGTTGTTTTTAGTAGGAAGGAGTCTACATATGTGGCTATTTTCAAAAGAAAAAACTGTATATTTTCAACAAGAGTGTGAGCATAAAACTGGGGAATTAATTAAGCAGCAAATATTGGAGAAAGTATCAGTAGATGATTGCATAATAGCTGCTGAAATGATTGATGTATTGTTTATATATCCTGAACTTGCAGAAGAACTTGCAAGGGTTTTATATATGAGTAATAAAGAATTATTCCGAACGGTTGCTATGTTTGTTGGCACATTTGAAATTTTTGTGCAAGTCTCAAACACAACGAAAGTTATTATCCAATGTATTCCGGTAGATGAAGAAATGGAAGAAGAAGTGTTTTCGGATATGAAAGTGATTGGTTTTAAATATAAGAAAAAGTCCACTGATGAAGAGATAGAAGAAATAGCAGAGTGGATGCTGGAATATAAAAAGATGTGTAAAAAAATAGCAGAGCACTATGAAATAGCTCAAAAAGAATCATTATTATAATGTAAGAATATCTGAGATTAATAAAACCTTCTCTTCTGGTTAGAATGAGGAGGTTTTTTATTCTAAGATCTATATGTAATTGATTGAATAATTCGACATGAGATTTTTCATTTGGATCAATCTGTATTGGTAGTAGTTACGTTCTGCAGTTCGCTTTGTTCTTATTTTGAAAGGGAAAATTTATTCAAAAGTCAATTTGTAAAAAGGAGAAGATGTTATTTTGAATAAGGATCGGAATGTTTCGGAAACAGAGAAAAGTTTTTTTGGAAAGACAATAGTATCTATCTATAAAGCGTTAGAATTTATAGTGAAATATACAATGATTCTAATCATAATAATGTCAATATTTGTGATAATTGCTGCTGTTTATTTTAAAATATATGAGGGTATAGGGGCGGGTGTATTCCTCTTAATCTCGTCATTATTTGCATATTTGGTATTTTTTAAGAAAAGTAAAAATGCCTAAATTAATAGCGAAAATAAAATTTCAAAGATTAACAACTATAATACGTTATTTGAAGAGGGAAAGTTTTGAATATGGCATGAATGTATAACAGCAAGAAAACCTTCTCTTTTCGTTAAAATGAGAAGGTTCTTATTTTTAATTTACATGATTTAAGTGAATGTAGTTAAGGGTGGGACAATTGGATGTGGAATATAAAAGAAGAAGATTTAGATCAATTTAGGGTGACATGTAAAAGTCGATTAAGCCCTGAGGGTGCTTTAGGTTTTATGATAGGAACAATAGTGTACGTTTCAGTTATGATGTTTTTTCTTATTGGTACTTTGGTAACGTTTGGTTGGGACTATTATACTACTTTCTTCGAGAAAACAATCGTTAGAATGGAACTTGTGCTATATAGCTTGCAAATAATTTTTTTAATTCTATATTCATTTCCAAAAGCTAGATTTAAATTTCAAAAGTTACAAACGATTGTCGTATTATTATATGCATTCCAATTAGGTACGATATTATTCACGGCTTTAATTCTTCCTGGAATGTCTGATTATACAATCGACGGAATTACATTAGTATATGTAGGTTTCTTATTTATAGGAGCAGTGATTATTCATATTGTGACAACGATTGATACGTTTAAACAGGCAAGTGAAGGTGCATATAGTATGAATGAAAGATCTGCTTCCTTTTTTAGTAAAACAAAAGGAACTATGATGAAAGTTGCTTCAATATACGCATTAATCCTTCTTATTTTGATTTATTTTCATAATGATTATGCGTTTGATACTTTTATTGGGTATGTAATAGGTACTGTTTTAATGTATACGATAGCCATTGGTGCAGCTGAATTTCAGCTATTAGCGTATTGTAGATTTAAATTCCCTTCATTTAACATATCGTGGGAGCAACATAAAAGAGAGACTCCAAGATATCAAAAGAAAAATAAAAAAGGTAAATCAAAACGTAAGGCGTAAAGGAAATGAGTATAGTAGGTTTAAATGTTCGCCATTTACTATAATGTGGAAGGAATATGAAAGAGAGCGTAAGTGACATTTGAAGAAACAAAAGAATATATAGCCAAGAGAAAGAATAGTAAAAGGAGTAGGTATTATGAAAATTCAATATAAAGCATTATCACTTTTAAATTTAATTAGTATTACTCAAATTGTAAAAAAAGAAGATTGGTTATTACCTGCTATCGCACTGAGAAATCAAGTTGTTCATAATGGAATATATGCTGTAGGTCCTGTTCTTTTTAAATATCAGCCATTGGAAAATGAACCAGAGTACGGCGAATATACGTATTCTGTTCCAGTAAATGAGCGTGTTAAATTGGGAGAGAATTCTGCATATGAATACGTTGATGGATTAATTATTGAAGAGGCATTAAGTGTTCGATTTACTGATGAAGATGGTGATATTGAGGAGGCTTATAATTTAATACATGAGTTTGCAGAACAGCATCATATTAAATTAGATAGCGGTTTTTATCACGTATGTTTAGATGTATACGGTGACATGTGGCTAGATATTTATGCTCCTATTATAGAAGTAGGTGAAACAATAAAATGATAATTGAAGGACAAAGTATTGCATATACAAATGTTGTTTCAAAAGAGTACTATTTTCATTACGAAGATATGGAAGAAGCAATTGAACATTTTATGTCAGAAATTGCAACAGCGAATTTAACAGTAAAAGGTCCGATGTTTTATGCTTTAAAAAATATACCATCTGATGAAAATATGTACGTTGAATTATTCATGTCAGTAAATGAAGATAAAATTCCAACATCAGAAACACTTCAATTTAGGAGCTATTATTATGTTGATGAGATGCTCATGAAACGATATACGGGAGATTATGAAAAATTAACAGAGCAGGTATATGGTGAAATGCTTCTGTATATGGAGGATAATAATCTGAATTTAGCCTCGCCAATTTATCATGTGTTTAGCGGTGATGAGTCTTTACAGTATGTTGAAGTGAAGATTGCTGTATTTAATGAAGAATAATATTTTAAGCTTGTGGCTTTTAAAATATGGAAACATCATGAAATATCATAAAAGAGATAGCTTTGAATAGGGTTTGGGGAAATGACATAAATAAAACCTTCTCTTCTTGTTAGAATGAGGAGGTTTTTCGTTCTCAAATCTATATGTAATTAACTTAATATTTCGACATGTGATTTTCAGTTGGATTATTCTGTATTGACAGTAGTTACGTACTATAGTTCACTTTGTTGCTATTTTGAAGGGGTAAATTTATTCAAATGTTAATTTGTAAAAAGAGGAGGTTGTTAATTTGAATAAGGATCGAAATGTTTTGGAAACAGAGAAAAGTTTTTTTGAAAGGACAATAGTATCTATATATAAAGCGTTAGAATTTATAATGAAATATACAATGATTCTAATAATAATAATGTCAATATTTGTGATAATTGCTGCTGTTTATTTTAAAATATATGAGGGGATAGGGGCGGGTGTATTCCTCTTAATCTCGTCATTATTTGCATATTTGGTATTTTTTAAGAAAAGTAAAAATGCCTAAATTAATAGCGAAAATAAAATTTCAAAGATTAACAACTATAATACATTATTTGAAGAGGGAAAGTTCTGAATATGGCATGAATGTATAACAGCAAGAAAACCTTCTCTTTTCGTTAAAATGAGAAGGTTTTTATTTTTAATCTACATGATTTAAGTAAAGGTAGTTAAAGGTGGGAAACTTGGATGTGGAATATAAAAGAAAAAGATTTAGATGAATTTAAAATAACATGTAGAAATCGTTTAAGTCCTGAGGCTGCTGTAGGTTTTATGTTAGGTTCAATCATATACACCTCATTAATAATGTTAGGTGTAATTTATGGTTTGGTGAAATTTGGTTGGTCAGTATACCCTAGTTTACTAGAGGAAACAATTATTAAAATAGAGTTATTTTTGTATAGCTTACAAATCATTTTTCTTATTGTATATTTATTTCCCAAAGCCCGTTTTAAATTTCAAAAGTTACAAGCTATAGTTATATTGCTATATGCACTTCAACTTGCGACTATAGGATTTGTAACAGTAGTTGTTTCGAGTATTTTCGGTTATTCAAATGATCGTGTTACATTGACTTATGTAGCCTTATTATTGTTAGGAGCCTTTATTATTCATATTTTTACAACAATTAATACCTTTAAGCAAGCTAGCGAAGGCGCATTTAGTAAGTGGGAAAATTCAGTTTCATTTTTTAGTAAGACAAAAGATTTTTTTATGATTGCTTCTATATTATATGTATTAACTCTCCTAATCTTAATTTATATTAATAATGATTATACGATGGGGCAAATAGGTTGGTATGCCGTATTGACCCTTATACTATATTCGGTAGCCATAGGCGCAGCAGAGTTCCAATTATTAGCCTATTGTAGATTTAAATTTCCATCATTTTATATTTCGTGGGAGGAACATGAAAGGGAACGTCAGAAAAGAGTAAAGCTTTATGAAGAAAAGGAAAAAAGGAGAGCTAAAGAAATAAAATAAGTTTGGAATTCTAAAAATTCAAATAGAGTACATAAGCAATTAAGGACTGTATATAAATTGATCCATTAAAAAATTAAGATATCTTCTATATAATCTATATGAGTAAATAGATACCATTAAGTAAAGATGAAGTGTACTACTATCCAAATAGGAACATAATGAGCCTAAAAATGCCTAGAGAAATCAACGGGGTGTCAGTATGAAGTTAAAGATGAAAGCTAAGATGATAATAGTTCTGTCAATAGTAGCAAGTTTATTAAGTGGATGTGGTTTTGGGGAGATGAAGATAGAGTATGAGAGATTTGTTAAGGCATTAGAAGAAGAGGACATGAGTACGGTAATGTCTGCGAGTGATGATGGGTATGCTTATGTGACCCAAAGAGGTATTTATAGTACGTTTGAGCAAAAAGAAGATGGAGAGCACAGTAAAACAATTCGTCAAACTACGGAAGGTGTATATAATACAAAAGATAAAAGTTTATATGGAGAGGCGATACAAACAGTTGCGACTGATATAGAAAAAGGCAAGGGAAAAAGGACAAATGAAAATTATAAAAAAGAAACGATTTATAGTACTCATGTTAAGTATGAAAATGGACAGGTGAAAAGTCCGGATTCAAATCTAGATGTTTCATACGTGAACTTAATTGTAGATCGTTTAAATGGGATAGGGAAACTAAAGATGAAGCCTGAAGATGATATAAAAAAGTTTGATCAGCCTAATTCAGTGGGATATCGACTAACTGAATCTGAATTTAAAAATATTATTAATAATAAATTAAAGATACAATACGATGAATTTGATGGAGCAACAATCGTATTGCACCTGGATGCCCCAAAAAATCCAAAACAAATTTTGCAAATGAGGATAGATATAGACTTTAAAGAAAAGAATGAGGATGGAAAATTAGTAGAAAATATGTTCCAAATAATAACGTATTTTAATAGAAAACAGGATAATAACCAAGATGCGAGACAGGAATATTTAAAATACAAGGCGCAGTACAACAAAAGAGATGGTTAAGAGTGGCGATGAAAATAAAAAGGTATAAAATCAGTGACTAAGAAAATTGCATCTATATTTTGGTAATATACTATAGTTCGGGGAAAGGTGGAGTTAACAAATGTGGAACATAAAAGAAAAAGATTTAGATGAATTTAAAATAACATGTAGAAATCGCTTAAGCCCAGAAGATTCTATGGTGTTTATGTTTGGAGGAATAGTTTATAGTTCATTATTCATGCTTTTTATTTTGGTAGCATTAATTAA
This sequence comes from Bacillus sp. N5-665, assembly GCF_022637375.2. Classification (NCBI taxonomy): domain Bacteria; kingdom Bacillati; phylum Bacillota; class Bacilli; order Caryophanales; family Bacillaceae; genus Bacillus; species Bacillus sp. N5-665. The sequence continues at coordinate 3,504,161 of NZ_CP093325.1, read as the reverse complement.
GATTGGCTGGGGTTACTATCCAACTCTCTTTGACAAAATAATTGTTAGTATTGAATTAGTGTTATATGGTTTGCAAGTAATCTTTTTCATTCTATATCTAATTCCAAAAGCTCGTTTCAAATATCAAAAGTTGCAAGCACTTGTGATATTATTATTTGCATTCCAGCTAGGAACTATAGGATTCACATTATTTATACTTCCAGCAATTTCGAATTATTCTATTGATCAAATTACATTATTGTATGTGGGTTTATTGTTTCTAGGAGCAGTTTTTGTTCATCTGGTGACAACAATTGATACCTTTAAACAAGCAGAGAGTGGAGCCTTTAGTACCGATGAAAGAGCAACTTCATTTTTTAGTAAAATAAAAAACAATACAATGATTGGTATTACGATATATGTACTAACCCTTCTTATTTTAATTTATTTTCATAATAATTATGAAACAGGGGTTTTAGTGGGGTATATGGCAGGAACCCTTGTAATGTACGCAGTAGCCATAGGTGCAGCAGAGTTCCAATTATTAGCCTATTGTAGATTTAAGTTTCCGTCATTTTATATTTCGTGGGAGGAGCATGAAAGGGAGCGTCAGGAATTCTTAAAGCGTTATAAAGAGAGAGAGGAAAAGAAAGCGAAAGAAATAAAATAAGTTTTGGTTTCTGAAAATTCGAACAGAGTATATAAGCAATTAAGAATTGTATAAAAATCGATGCTAATAAAAATTAAAGTATCTTCAATATAATCTGTATGAGTAAATAAATACCAATAAGTACAGGTGAAGTGTATTACTTTCCAAAAGGGAACATAATGAACTTAAAAATGCCTAGAGAAATCAACGGGGTGTCAGTATGAAGTTAAAGAAGAAATCTAAGATGATGATAGTTCTGTCAATAGTATCAAGTTTATTAAGTGGATGTGGTTTTGGGGAGACGAAGATAGAGTATGAGAGATTAGTAAAGGCATTGGATGAAGGGGATATGAAAACGGTTATGTCTGCGAGTGATGATGGATATGCATATGTGAAAGAAGAGACTAGCGAAAGTACTTATGAAGAAAAAGAAGATGGTGAACATAGCAGGATAATATATCAAACAACCCATGGAGTATATAATGTGAAAGAAGACGACTTATATGGGAAAACAACTCAAAAGATTGCTACTGATATAAAAAATGATAAAAACGTTGGTAGTAATCAAAATTACAAAAAAGAAACTGTCTATAGTACAAATTTGAAAAATGAAAAATCTCGTTCAATAGCCCAGAATCAAGGCATAGATGTTTCATATGTAAAAATAATGTTTAGAGGATTAAATGAACTTAGTAAATTGAAACCGAGTGAAGATACAAAAAGATTTAGTGAACCGAGCATAATAAGCTATAATTTAACTGAATTACAGTTTAAAAGCATAATAAATGACAAGTTAAATTTAAAATATGATAAATTTGATTCTGCAATATTGATGATTGAATTTAATACGCCTAATGATACAAAAGAAAATCAAATGAGAATAATACAAATAACAATATCGGTAAATTATGAAGAAAGAAAAGAAGATAAGCTTATAAAACGCAATCAAGAAATTTCAACATATTATCATACCAGAGAAGATAATAATCAAAGTGCCAAAAAAGAATATGTAAATTATGAAAAAGAGTATATAAATTAAAAATAATATATTTTGATTGAATTTTGAGAACGATAAATGTTGTGAGGATATGAGTAAAGGGGTAGTAAAAAATAGTTATTGTGATAACAGTTATGTTTTACTGAGCGCGTATAGTTTTGGTAAATCAAAATAGAGTATGAGAGTCTAATAAAGGCATTGGATGAAGGTGACAAGAAGACGGTTATACTTAATTGAAAGAAGAATATTTGGAACTTTTGAGGAGAAAGGATACTATTTGAACTATCAAAAAGCATTCTGAGTATATGATTATGGTAATTAATGTGGTAATGATATACCTAAAAGATTATCTGAATTTAGTTGTACAAAAATTTATGTACTTAAAAATATTAAGAATGGAATAGAATTTTAGTGGATGAAAATTATTTAAACTGTATAGAAGGTGAAATGTCAGGGTGTGGAATATAAAAGAAGAAGATTTAGATAAATTTCGAATAACATGTCAAGGACGTTTAAGTCCTGAAGGTGCTACGGGTTTTATGCTTGGAACAATATTTTATATTTCAATATTTATGTTTATTATTTTTGTAGGTGATTTGAATTACTACAACAATTTTTTTGATAGAACAATTGTTAAAACTGAAATTGTGTTATTTAGTATTCAAATTATATTTTTAATTATATATCTATTTCCGAAAGCATGTTTTACATTTCAAAAGTTACAAACGCTAATCGTATTACTATATGCGTTTCAACTTGGAACGATATTATTTGTAGTTTCGATTGTTTCTGAAATGGCTGATAATTCAATTGGTAGGATGTATACCGGGCTACTAGTTGTAGGAGCAGTTATTATCCATATTGCAGCAACGCTAGATACATTTAAACAAGCAAGTGAAGGTGCATTTAGTAGTGATGAAAGATCCACCTCGTTTTTTAGTAAGACAAAAGGAGCTATGATAAAGGGGGCTATAATATATATATCAATACTACTTCTTCTGATGTATTTTCAAAATGATTATTCAATTGATTTTTTTGTTATGTATGGAGTAGGAACTATTTTAATGTATGCGGTTGCAATCGGAGTGGCAGAATTCCAATTATTGGCGTACTGTAGATTTAAATTCAAGTCATTTAATATGTCATGGGAAGAGAATGAGAGAATGCGTGGGAGAATTCGAAAGCGAAATACAAAATCCAAATCGAAAAGTAAATAAGAGGGAAATAGAATTGAAGTGAATGAAAATTATTTAAACTGTATAGAAGGTGAAGAGCCAGGATGTGGGATATAAAAGAAGAAGATTTATATAAGTTTAGGATGACATGTAATGATCGTTTAAGTCCTGAGGGTGCTATGGTTTTCTTTATTGGAGGGATAGTTTATACTTCAGTATTTATGTTTTTTATTTTTATGGGGGGATTGGATTATTATCATACTTATTTTGATAAAACAATTGTTAAAACTGAAATTGTTTTATATAGCTTACAATTCATCTTTTTAATTCTATATTCATTTCCAAAAGCACGTTATAAATTTCAAAAGTTACAAACGCTCGTTGTATTATTATATGCATTTCAATTAGGTACAATAACATTTACAGCGTTAGTTCTTCCTGGAATATCTGATTATTCAATTGATCGAATGACTTTAATTTGTGTAGGGTTATTATTTATAGGAGCAGTTATCGTTCATATTGTGACAACAATTGATACATTTAAACAAGCGAGTGAAGGTGCGTTTAGTAAGGATGAAAGATCCATCTCATTTTTTAGTAAAAGAAAAGGAGATGTGATGAAGTGGGCTACAATATATGCGCTAATCCTGTTTATTTTGATATATTTTCATAATGGTTATGGAATTGATGTTTTAGTTCTTTATGCGGTAGGTATTGTTTTACTGTATACAGTAGCCATTGGAGCGGCAGAATTTCAACTATTGGTGTACTGTAGATTTAAATTCAAGTCATTTAATATGTCATGGGAAGAGAATGAGAGAATGCGTGGGAGAATTCGAAAGCGAAATACAAAATCCAAATCGAAAAGTAAATAAGAGGGAAATAGAATTGAAGTGAATGGAAATTATTTAAACTGTATAGAAGGTGAAATGTCAAGGTGTGGAATATAAAAGAAGAAGATTTAGATAAGTTTCGAATGACATGTCAAGGGCGTTTAAGTCCTGAAGGTGCGACGGGATTTATGCTCGGAACGATATTTTATACTTCATTATTTATGGTTATTATTTTTATAGGAGGAATAGATTATTATACTACCTTGTTTGATAAGGTAATTGTTAGGATTGAATTAGTGTTATATGGTTTGCAAGTAATGTTTTTAATTCTATATTTATTCCCTAAAGCTCGTTATAAATTTCAAAAATTACAAACGCTCGTTATATTATTATATGCATTTCAACTTGGAACTATCGGATGCACGTTATTTGTTCTTTCTGGAATGATTGAGAATTCAATTGATCTCAATACACGTGTTTATGTAGGTCTATTAGTATTAGGTGGAATTATTGTTCATATTGTGACAACAGTTGATACATTTAAACAAGCAAGCGAAGGTGCATTTAGTAGTGGGGACAAATCAGATTCGTTTTTTAGTAAAACAAAGGGACATGTTATACAAGGTGCTGTAATTTATGTGTTAATTCTTCTTGTTTTAATTTATATAAATAATAATTACTCATTAAACACAATGTTTGGTTATGTTATGTGTAATGTTGTTATGTATGCAGTAGCCATTGGAGCGGCAGAATTCCAGCTCTTAGTGTATTGCAGATTTAAATTCAAGTCATTTAATATGAAGTGGGAAGAGAATGAGAGAAAGTGTGGAAGAATTCGAAAACAAAATAAGAAATCCAAAACGAAAAATAAATAATATATTAATAGAATTTTAGTGTTCGAAAAATAATTGAAACGTATAGAAGGTGAAGAGCCAAGATGTGGAATATAGAAGAGGAAGATTTAGATAAGTTTAGGATGACATGTAATGATCGTTTAAGTCCTGAGGGTGCTACAGGATTTATGTTTGGAGGAATACTTTATAGTTCAATAGCCGTTTTTTCTATTATTGTATCAGGTGATTGGGATTACTGTATGGTTCTCCTTAATATAGGAATTGTTAAGCTGGAAGTGTTGTTATATGCTCTGCAAGTAATTTTTTTCATTCTATATTTATTTCCAAAAGCTCAATTTAAATTTCAAAAGCTACAAACAATTGTTGTATTATTAAATGCATTTCAAATGGCAATAATATTACTCGTAGTTTTGATTGGTACTAAAATGGCTAATAATTCAATTGATCAGATTACATTACTGTATGCAGGATTATTATTTTTAGGAGCAGTAATTTTTCATATTTTGACAACAATTGATACGTTTAAACAGGCAAGTGAAGGTGCATTTAGTATGGATGAAAGATCCGCTTCCTTTTTTAGTAAAGCAAAAGGAAAGATGATGAAGTGGGCTACATTATACGCAGTAACTATTCTTATTTTGCTATATTTTCATAACGATTATGGATTTGATACTTTAGGTATGTATGTAGTAGGGACCTTTTTAATGTATACGATAGCCATAGGTGCAGCTGAATTTCAGCTATTAGCGTATTGCAGATTTAAATTTCCGTCATTTAATAAAACGTGGGAGCAACATAAAAGAGAAACTCCAAGATATCGAAAGAAAAATAAAAAAGGTAAATCGAAACGTAAGGCATAAAGAAAGTGTGTATTGTAAGTTTTGATGATAGAAAAGTAATTATTTACAGGAGAGTATTTTAACTTTTAAAAGAAAATTTAATTATGTAAGGTGATTAAAGTGATTAGAAGATAATCTGATCGAAAATGTAGAGAGTGTAGTGTGATGATGAAATGAACACAAAAAAGGTTTCTAAAATGATTACTATCATAATAACAATCAGCCTACTACAAGCATGTAGTTTTTTTGAAGAAAAGGTAGAGTATGAGCCATTTATTAAGGCATTGGATGAAGGTGACATGAAAAAGGTTATGTCTGCGAGTGATGATGGGTATGCTTTTGTGGAACAAAGAGGTATATATAGTACATATGAACAAAAAGAAGATGGAGAGCATAGTAAAACAATCTACCAAACTTCGACAGGTGTATATAATATAAAAGATAAAAGTTTATATGGGAATACAACACAAGAAATTACCTCGGAAGTAGATGATAAAAATTATAAAGAAGAAGTTAATTATAGTACAAATATTATGTATAAAAATGAAAAGGTGCAAAGTCCGGATTCAAATCTAGATGGTTCATACGTGAACTTAATTGTAGATCGTTTAAAAGGGATAGGGAAACTAAAGATGAAGCCCGGGGATGATATAAAAAAGTTTGATCAGCCTAATTCAGTGGGATATCGACTAACTGAATCCGAATTCCAAAGTATTATTAATGATAAGTTAAAAATTAACTATGATGAATATGATGGATCAACAATTTCACTTAGTTTTGACTCTGCAAAAAATCCAAAACAGATATTACAATTAAGTATTGATATAGATTATAAGAAAAAGAATGAGGATGGAAAATTAGTAGAAAATATGTTCCAAATTATAACTTATTTTAATAGGAAACAGGATAATAACAAAGACGCGAGACAGGAATATATTGATTTTAAAGCACAGTATAATAAGAAGCAGTAATATTAAGAAGAGCATTTGCACGTAATGATAATAGCGACATAAGTGGAATAAATGTTTCATAAATATAGTGGAAAGAATTTGAGGATAAACGCCCCAATTGCTGGAGTAGATGCAACAATTGGGGCGTTTATCTATCTAAATTTAGCTTGAATATATAACATGTTTTAGTTAGAGTATTGCTCCGCAAGTAGTTTTTCAATCTTCATAATAACGGTGTGAAGTTTTTGTGTAATCGGCTTTTATTGCTAAGTTACAACTATTTCCTCTTATAGAGTACCTCTTATTATCGGTACATCGTCCACATCCCGATGTCATTAAACCCTAGACGTTTATAAATTCGTCCAGCAGCTGGATTGTTATAAAATAAACAAAGTGTTCGGCCTTCTTTCGTAAAGTCTCGAATCATTTTTTGTAATATGAGTGAAGCGTAGCCATTTCCGCGATAATTTGGGTGTGTACATACGCCAACAACCATTGCAGATAATGAATTTTCAGCGGAAGTAGAGGCGGATGCGATGATTGCACCGTCTTTTTCAATATAATATGTACGTCCTGTATTGGTTTCGATAGCTTGCCTTAACATTTTTTCTGATTCATGAGCAGTCGGGAATTCATCGATGCTACTTCTTAATTGCATAATTCGATCTACATCATCTATTGATGCAAGCTTAATCGTTTCATGAATAGGCGTGTCAGGTAAGCTGTTGCCATTTAGACATTCACAAAAATACATATCACTTTTGGCACCTAGTTGAATAGCAGGAGAAGTTTCAAATTTTTCTACGATAGTTGACTTGCCAGAGAGTTTAAGCGGCTTATATGCGGAAAGAAGTGTCTCATAATCAATGGTAACAAAGTCTTCTTTACTATAGGGTATAAATGAATCGTGGAAGCGGAGTAAAATTGATTTTAATGTTCCATTCTCTTTAAATACTCCCCATAATTCTTGAAAATCTGTGTCATAACCGAAAGCTTCAATATCTCCAATAATAAACAAGTTAATGGCTGCTTCTTCTTTTAGGTAAGCGAATACTTGTTCATGATCTTTCTTTGTTAATTTTCGCATCATAACGAATCGACCTCTTTTTTTATTTTTCTAAATATTACAACTTAAGTTTTTTGAAATCAATATAAAATTTTATGTTTAGTTCACAAACTTTCGGAAAAACTAGGAAAGATATGACAAAGGAGGTTATGAACGGTGGATCATCCAATTCAAGGGTTAATGAAAGCGGCAATGGAAAATTTAAAAGAAATGGTCGATGTAAATACGATTGTTGGAGAGCCTGTTCAAACGGCTGACGGTGGTGTGGTGTTAACGGTTTCTAAAGTAGCGTTCGGGTTTGGAGCAGGAGGTTCTGATTTCCAAACGAATGATGGACAAAGAGCGAACGGTAACCCTGCATTTGGTGGCGGTAGCGCGGGTGGTGTTTCTATTACACCAGTAGCATTTCTTGTAGTGAATAAAGATGGAGTAAATATTCTGCATCTACAAAATGCGACACATTTAGCAGAAAAAATGATTGAATTAGCTCCACAAACAATTGATAAAATTCAATCGATGTTCCAAAAAGATGAAAAGAAAGAGGGAAATCATCATCCTCAAAACCCAGATGAAATCCTTTAAAAACGCCTGCTCACGAGCAGGTGTTTTTTCTTGTAATCACTATGTAATAAAACACATGAAATTGTAAATAGTTTTTGAATTTTTTTCTATGTTTCTAAAATTTTTCATGTTAAAATATGCTATAGAATTGAAACATATAAAACGAAGGTGGCTAGGTGCTTTGTCTGGAGGATCTGACCAAGTAAAGAATATGATATATATTAATGGTAATCGTCGGGGTCATTGTTTTATTACATCAGGAATTACGTTTAAAGAGTTTGCAAGTAACATCCCTTCACCGCTTCATCAAGTGTTGCTTTTGAAGCATAACTTTGAATGGACAGATTTTCATTATCATACTTTATTTGAATATGTTGAGGAAGAAAATATACATAAGCTAATTCAAGCAGAGATTGATGAATTTGATGAATTTTGTTGGGTAGATTTTGATGATGCAAGCGATTTAGATGAATTAGAGCCAAAAGAAATTGCAGAGCTTTTATATTTGGCTCACAAAAAAGAACCACTTGCAAGAACATTCTTTCCGCTATTGAAAAATAGATTTGTTTATTTTTCACATGATGACGGATGGTACAACAAAGTGTATTATCGTAGAATTGCTGACTTTGTAGGAATGTTAAGTAAAGTCATTCCTTATAAACTCGGTGCTTTCGGTAAGAAACGTTTTTCTTTGTTCCAAAAATCAAAAATTTTCCCAGCAATTTCGAAAGAAGTGATCATGGGGCTTCTTCCATTAATGGAAGATGGTCTTTATATTGATCTAGCAGGGAAAATTGAGTCAAGAAGAGGTCTTGAAATTCCGGTATATGTAGTTGGTTCGTATGAAAGTACGGATGAGGTACTAGATAATATTGACGAATTGAAAGAAGAAGCAACAGAGACAGGTTGGCTCATTTTTGATAAGAAAGAACAAGAGTGGCAATGGGTTGTGGACTAAGAAAACTTGGCGCATGCAGTCAAGTTTTCTTGTCATTTGAAAGGAGTACAAATGAAGAAATATTATACAATTGTGGGTATTGTAAGTATTATTCTCGTGGCGATATTACTTATAACTTGTCCGAAAGAATCAGATTTTAAATTGTATCTAGAAGATAAGTATGCATTGAAATGTAATGAGAGTAGTTTTGAATGCACACAAAATGTAGATGGTAAAAAAGAAAAATTACAATTTGAAAGTGCAGATGCACGAAATGGTGTATTCTTTATGACTGTAAAGCAAACATTTAAAACAGAAGCTGGTGTTACGAAAGAATATAGCGGAGTAGGAATGTTTGGTACATTTCTTTTTGTTTCAGAGAAGACTTTCTAGTAATAGAAGGTCTTTTTCTTATGCTTATGTTCATATAGATGAAGTAAGACAAGCATAGGAGGGGTAGTAATGAAGAATACATGTATCGTTTGCGGTGGTGAGGAGTTTTTTTCCTCAACTTTGTATGCACGTACGAAACAAGATTGGGCATATGCACAAAATATGTATCGATTTGAAAAGGTGTTTATTGAGCATCGGGATGAAGAAAATTATCCAGTGTTTCAAGAAATTACAGCGAAACATTGCTGTGGATGCGGTCATATTATGTTGTACCACGAATGAACACACCAAGTATAACTTGGTGTGTTTTTTTTAAAACGCTGACAAAGCAAGCGGATAGAGTAAAGTAAATAAAACAGAAAAACTACCAAAACCAATTGCTGTATATCCAAGTGTTCTTGCGCCGAAATTGACAGCTAATAAGCCGACTAAAATCGCAAGAGAGCCGAGTGTAACCGGATAAAATGCAATTGAGAAAAGCGAAAGAAATAAAGCGACATAGCCTACCATTGCACCGGTATTTGTACCTTCTATTTCATTTGCAATTTCTTTACGCTTATGTCTAATTGGTATGCCAGCTGGTGATATTTCAGCTGCATACTCTTCGTTTTTTTCACCACTTTTAAAATGATGATTTCTCTTTCTTCGCATGTACATCCCTCTCTTTCAATTGGGTGTACCTATAGTATCTTACATAAAGAGAAGAACATGAGTATGAGTTAAACCCAAGTAAAGCAAAAATTGGAGAATAAAGATTCCATTATTAGCTTGTACATCTCCTAGTGAAGATAAACAGGAATTTTGGAAAATGGTGTAGAATGAAATGAGTGATAAAACGTGAAGGCAGGGGAATGTATGACGAAATTTAATTGGCATGAATCAGCAGAGAAAAAATGGGATAGTAGTGCAGAATTTTGGACTCAAAATAGTCAGGAGATGTGGGATAGCGGGAGTAGGAGTACAATTATTCCATTTTTTGAACAGTATGTGAAGAAAGAAGCTCAGGTGCTCGATGTTGGTTGTGGGGATGGATACGGTACATATAAATTAAGTCGCGCGGGCTACAAAGCAGTTGGAGTAGATTTATCAGAAGTGATGATTCAAAAAGGGAAGGAGCGCGGAGAAGGACCGAATTTATCTTTTATAAAAGGGGATCTTTCTTCCTTACCATTTGAAAATGAGCAATTTGAATCAATTATGGCAATTAATTCTTTAGAATGGACCGAGGAACCATTACGAGCATTAAATGAGATAAAGCGCGTTTTAAAAAGCGATGGGTATGCATGTATTGCAATTTTAGGACCGACAGCAAAACCTCGAGAGAACAGCTATCCTCGTTTATACGGCAAAGACGTTGTTTGTAATACGATGATGCCTTGGGAATTTGAACAGTTAGCGAAAGAACAAGGTTTTGAAGTTGTAGATGGCATCGGTGTATATAAGCGCGGAGTAAATGAGAAGATGCTAGGTCAACTACCTATCGAGTTACAACAATCGTTAACATTCTTATGGGTATTTATGTTAAAAAACATATAAAGAAATGAAAGAATTTTTAGGAGGTAAATAAGTGCAGAAAATACAAAAAACTGATACAATATCATCAGAACCAATTAAAGGGGGACTAGGGTATATGACAACTACTACAACAGTTAAATCCGACATTGAAATCGCACAAGAAGCGAGTATGAAGAAGATTCAAGAAATTGCAGCTGAATTAAATATTTTAGAAGATGAATTAGAGCCATACGGACATTATAAAGGTAAGTTATCTCTTGATATTTTTAAGCGCTTACAGAACGAGAAAGACGGTAAAGTTGTTTTAGTAACAGCGATTAACCCAACTCCAGCTGGAGAAGGTAAATCAACAGTAACAGTTGGTTTAGGTCAAGCTTTTAATAAAATTGGTAAGAAAACAGTAATTGCACTTCGCGAACCATCTCTTGGACCAACGATGGGGCTAAAAGGTGGAGCAGCAGGAGGTGGTTTTTCACAGGTTGTACCTATGGAAGACATTAACCTTCACTTTACTGGAGATATTCATGCGATCACAACTGCTAATAACGCGTTAGCGGCGTTTATTGATAATCATATCCAACAAGGAAACACACTTGGGATTGATACGCGTAAAATCGTTTGGAAACGCTGTGTTGACTTAAATGATCGTGCCCTACGTAACGTAGTAATTGGTCTTGGTGGACCAGTTCAAGGTGTACCACGTGAAGACGGTTTCGATATTACAGTGGCATCTGAAATTATGGCCGTATTCTGCCTTGCAACAGATATTCAAGATTTAAAAGCACGTCTATCTCGCATCGTAGTTGCTTATAACTTTGCAAATCAACCTGTAACGGTTAAAGATTTAGGTGTAGAAGGTGCGTTAACATTATTATTAAAAGACGCATTAAAACCAAACTTAGTACAAACGTTAGAAAATACACCAGCTATCATTCACGGCGGACCATTTGCGAATATCGCTCACGGTTGTAACAGTGTTATCGCTACAACAATGGCAGCAAAATTAGGTGATTATGTTATTACAGAAGCTGGATTCGGTGCTGATTTAGGTGCAGAGAAGTTTTTAGATATTAAAGCTCGAGCAGCTGGTATTAAACCAGAAGCAGTTGTTATTGTTGCGACTATTCGTGCGCTTAAAATGCATGGTGGCGTAGCAAAAGATCAATTAAAAGAAGAAAATGTAGACGCATTAGCAAAAGGTATGGAAAACTTACAGAAGCATGTTGAAACAATTCAAAGCTTCGGTGTACCTTTCGTAATTGCAATTAATAAATTTATTACAGATACAGATGCAGAAGTTGCATACTTACAAGAGTGGTGCAATGAGCGTGGCTATGCAGTATCCTTAACGGAAGTTTGGGAAAAGGGTGGCCAAGGCGGAGTTGACCTTGCTGAAAAAGTATTAAAAGAAATTGAAAAAGGTGAGAACAACTACGCACCACTTTATGAATTAGAATTACCATTAGAAGAAAAAATTCGTACAATTGCTCAAAAAGTGTATGGTGCAAAAGATATTGAGTTTGCTCCGAAAGCACGTAAGCAATTAGCTCAATATGAAGGAGAAGGATGGAGTAACCTACCAATTTGTATGGCTAAAACACAATACTCTCTTTCTGACGATGCAACAAAATTAGGTCGTCCATCTGACTTTATCGTTACAATTCGTGAGCTAAAACCATCTATTGGTGCAGGGTTTATCGTTGCGTTAACAGGAACAATGTTAACAATGCCAGGCCTTCCAAAACAGCCAGCAGCACTACAAATGGATGTAAATGAAGATGGAAAAGCAGTAGGTTTATTCTAAAAGGTTGTAATTCATCTCGTTTATCTGTAAACTATATATACATCAAGTGGCGCCTTTCCATCGAAAGGCGCCTGTTTTTTGGAGGAAATTATGTTTGATCCAACTGCTTTTGATAATTTAAAAGTAATCGTAGAAGGTGCTGTTTATGATTTTGATTTACATGGAGATATTCTTGTAACAGATCGAAAAGATATGATGGACCTTGCCTCATTAAGTCGTATATACCATATTTCATTTCAATTAACAGAACCGTTCGAACCGGTAGTAAAAGCAACATTTTCACTATCTGTAGATGCAAAGAACTTGTCTGGTGAAATATTGGAAGTACCACAATTTACACCAGGTTGTGAAATGAAGTTAGCATTTTCATTCCCGATAGAAAAACCAGAGGTAGTGTGTGAAGAAATTGAAACTTTCATGCATTCTATATGGGGAAAAGAAAGAATGATTACGCAAAAAATTTCATACGAATATAATAAGCAAGCGATTTCATATCATAATAAGGTAGAGGTTCTATTTCAAAAAGCGATTACAGAAGACCATGTTGATGATTTAATAGCTGTTATTTCACACATGATAGAAACGGTGCGAACAATACAACATTTTCTTCAAAAATAGAGATAAAGGAGAAAAACAAATGATAAAAGATATGCAACCATTTTTACAACAAGCTTGGGAGAAGGCTGGTTTTAAAGAATTAACTGAAATTCAAAAACAAGCGATTCCAACTATTTTAGAAGGGCAAGACGTTATAGCTGAATCTCCAACTGGAACAGGAAAAACATTAGCGTACTTATTACCCCTTTTACATAAAATTAATCCTGAAGTAAAACAACCACAAGTTGTTGTTTTAGCGCCAACACGTGAGCTTGTAATGCAAATTCACGAAGAGGTTCAAAAGTTTACAGCAGGGACTGAAATTTCAGGGGCATCTTTAATTGGTGGTGCAGATATTAAGCGCCAAGTTGAAAAATTAAAGAAACATCCGAGAGTAATTGTCGGTTCACCAGGACGTATTTTAGAATTAATTCGAATGAAAAAGCTAAAGATGCATGAAGTGAAAACGATTGTATTTGATGAGTTTGATCAAATTGTAAAACAAAAGATGATGGGCGCAGTACAAGATGTAATTAAGTCTACAATGCGAGATCGTCAATTAGTATTCTTCTCGGCGACAATTACAAAAGCGGCAGAAGATGCTGCACGTGATTTAGCAGTTGAACCACAATTAGTACGTATAACACGTGCGGAGTCAAAAAGCTTAGTTGAGCATACGTATATCATTTGTGAGCGACGCGAAAAAAATGATTACGTAAGAAGAATTATGCATATGGGCGATGTAAAAGCAGTTGCTTTCTTAAATGACCCATTCCGTTTAGATGAAATTACTCAGAAATTGCAATTCCGTAAAATGAAAGCAGCAGCTCTTCATGCAGAAGCAAGTAAGCAAGAGCGTGAAGCAACGATGCGTGCTTTCCGCGGTGGGAAATTAGAAATTCTACTTGCTACTGATATTGCAGCACGCGGTATTGATATCGATGATTTAACACATGTAATCCACTTGGAGTTACCAGACACAGTCGACCAATATATACACCGCTCAGGACGTACAGGACGTATGGGTAAAGAAGGAACAGTCGTTTCTCTTGTAACACAACAAGAAGAGCGTAAATTACTTCAATTTGCAAAAAAACTAGGCATCGTATTTACAAAGCAAGAAATGTTCAACGGATCATTTGTAGAAACGAAACCGAAAGCACCAAAGAAAAAGAAACCAGCATTTACTGGGAAGAAAAAGCCTAGATAATGTGAAACTTTAATCAGTGGGGATTCCTCCGCTGATTATTATCCCTCATCAATCGGACGTTTACGGGATAAATAATAGGGAAGGCGTAACTATTTATAGTTACGCCTTTTTTATTTGAGTCAATATGCTCATTTTAGGTAACTAATTATTTCCTCTTAAAAATATATAGAAAGATTATTCACTAACTTAAATTTTTTCTAAGTCAATGTAAGGATGTATTGGTATAATTAATGATGTGCTCCATTTTATGGATTAACTTATTGATATAGGGTCTATACTTTGGGTTATATGAAAATACTACATATTCCCTGTTAAATATCATTAATATAAAAAACTACATAGGCTCTTCTTTTGTAATTAAAAAACATATTACAGTAAGGAGTTATATTATAATGGCAATCTTTCAAAGTGATGTTCAAAAAGCTGAAAAAATTGCTACGCAAATGAGTTCTGATTCTGAAGCAGTTCAAAAACAATACCACATGCAATACGTACGACAGTAACTGTTAATTCCAAAGCGTGAGAAGCAAATAATAATAAGATTGAAGTCGATACAGTTAGATATGTAAGAAAAACCTCTCTCAGATTTAAAATAGAAATAATTATACAGAATAATGAGATAATAAATATGTAATCTATTTATACTAGGAGGTGAAAAATGGAATACATATACGAATTTTATCGTGATGGACTCGGCGGATTAAGAATACGTTTACCCAAAGAGATTTCTATAATTTCTCATTTTTTAGAAGATATTTTAGATGATGAAGCAGATGAGTATATACAGATTTTAGATACTGTAGTGAAGCAAGAAGTTCCACAATATGAAATAGAAGGGAACGTAGCAGCAGTCTACATTGAACCTAATTATACTAGTGCTATTAACTTATTTATGAGTGCCCCAAATAACCAATGTAAAATTGAGACCTCTGAATTTAGAAAACTACTTGTGTTGTGGCGAGATACAGTGGTAGCAGAAGGGAAAGATATTGAAGCGTAAAAAACACTAGAAAGTGTGGTCTTTTTTCACTTAAATTTAATTACTCCATATTTTATAGTTGTTTTCCATAGAGAACTATCAGTAGAATAAAGTGGACATATCCGAAGTAATGCAAATATATTTAAAGGGATTTATCTCTCCCCCATAAAACGTGGTGTTTTAGAATCGAAGTTTTAAATATTACACAGATTTTGCGAACCCCTGGCGAACGAGAATGCCGAAAACCTTCCCTGACCTTAAGATAGAATTGAATTATTATGAAAAAATATTATTGAACGTGGAATACAGAGTGGGTCTACAACAGCTCGTGAAAGGAAGATACCATCCATAATTGTCTTGAAAAAAGACAGGATTTTTATGAAGAAAAGATATTTGAACATTTCAGGCTTAATAACGATCATCATACTTATTATAATAAATGAGAGGCGTATAGATTATGATATATCAAAATGATAGGATTCGTAGGAAGAAGGCATTAATTAGTGCTGAAAAAATCATTAGCCTATTTTCAAATTTAAAATTTATTGAATTTGAAAATCCCGATTCTGCATGGATAGAACTATTCGATATACCATTGAAAAAGTTTCGTAAGGTTGACTCTAAACCAAAGTTTTGTATTCCAATTGGTAATGTTAAAAGTAAGTATATTTTATGGATTGAAAATTCTTTAGCTTCTTTAAATTTTTCAAATCATATAACAGAATATTTTATATTAGTTCCTAATTGTTTAGAACCGATATGGGCAAATGTTAGGATATTGAACTTCACAAAATTTATTGAGGAGCTTTGGGACATTTCTGAAACTAACGAATTTACAATTGCTGATAAGGGCACGGGACAAATTGTACAAATATTTTCTGAGGAAGAATATTATGAAATTCATTTTGAGTGTTGCGACATAAAGCCCATTGACTCTTCAAAAAATGGATACTAAACGATAAAAAACAGCCTATTATGACCCAGGAATTCACATATGAAGTCGATGGATAAAAAATTATAATTCTAGATCATTTAGCCGGTCATATCTTCGGGAAACGTGGCATTGGAGATCAACCAACTCATTAAAATGAAAGACCTGAGTACAATACAAGAATGGGACAAGTAGATGGGATGGAGAAACATTATTATTTTGAGAAGAGGAATAATAAATAGGGAGTATAAAAATGATTGATCAATTAAAAATTTTAAATCCCCAGGCGTTAATTAGCATTTTTGGAAAAATACCAAAATTTGAAGACGCAGAGTTATTAGAAGTGTGTCTTAAAAGGGATGGCCCTACCTTAGTTATCCAATTGATGACAAAAGAAAACGTTGAATATAAACCTAAACGCTGGAATAAGTGGGATGTAATTTATGTAGAAATCTCTTTCTTTACTATTCGCAATTTAACAATAGAAAGTTTAGGAACAGAAAATATCATTGAGCATTTTGAAATAAGTACGACTTCAGAAGGCAGTTTATTAAAAATTAAATGTAAGAATCAAATGATAGTTGAAACTTTATTTGACTGGGCAAGAATAGAAGGAGTTACTCCAGGTTTAATAGGATTACCTTAAGTGAACTAACGGGTGTTTTAGTTGAACAACATTTAAACAACTTTATTATCACTTTACGTTCTGATGGATATTCTTAAAAAGGAGTAGTGTTGTATGAAATCAATAAATGTAAATGGAACTATATATCATATTGAATCTGTTCCTTTTGAAGATAAGAGTGAACAGGATGAAGAGGGATACTATGAATATTTTTACAAAGGAGTCAATTTATCGTTTCACTCTGACAAAGAAGTAATCAAAGCCCGAATTTATGACGAGGAAGAAATAATATATTTCTCAAAAAATCCAATTCTTGCTTTTGGTAAAGATTTTGAAGCGATAAAGAAATATATAATTAAAGAATATGATGTAAAGAAATTTAAGATTCCAGGTGGGGAAAAAGCTTATATAGAGTTATAGCCATAATCGACCTTAAACATTACCATGATTTATTAAATACAATATGAAAGGAATGTCACGAGTACTTAGATTTGGTAAGAGTGTAGCGGATAACGGTTGGCGGATGCTCACGCCCTTTTTTAGCATATAAGCTACAAGAACAAGGTAAACAGCTTGTAAAAATAGATAAATGGTTTCCTTCTACAAAGATGTGTAGTCGTTGTGAAAATAAAAAAGAAATGCCATTATGTGGACTCACAATCAGTCGTGATTATAACGCAGCTATCAATATCAAAAAAGAAGCCATAAGCTTCTTAGCGTTGGCATAAATAGTAACAAAATGACCTTTGGAACAAGGGGTTAGCTATCAAAAGTAACGATGAACCGAGAAGCCTCCACTTCCGGGTAAGCACGTAAGAGATACTAAGTGGTGGGTAGTTCACAGTTCACTAACTAGCGATTTACAAGTATTCAACTGAATGAAAAAAGGAATAATAATAGTACCTGTAGAAACCTACATAGAATATTAAAACCATTAGGGGGAAAAACAATGATTCATAAAGTCGGACAAATTATGTTATATGTAAATAATCAAGATGAGGCAGTACATTTTTGGACGGAAAAGGTAGGGTTTCATGTAGTTGCAGAGGAAGATAACAAGCAAGGAATGAGATGGATTGAAATTGCTCCGAATAGCGGTGCAGAAACGAGCATTATATTACATAATAAAGAAGTTATTTCTAAGATGAGCCCAGAATTAAATCTTGGTACACCGTCCCTAATGTTCTTCTCAGAAAATCTTGATCAACTATATACAGATTTAAAAAATAAAAATGTTACTGTTGGCGAAATGGTAACTATGCCTTCTGGTAAAGTGTTTAACTTTGCTGATAGTGAAGGCAATTATTTTGCGGTTATGGAAAAGAACAAATAATAATATTGCTATGTGAAAATCCCCCTCAAATATATTGAGGGGGATTACATGTTTGAAGTGGATTTTTCATTAGAGAGTTGATTAATATAAAATACGCCTTTTTTAATAGCTGTCTCAATATAACCAATGATTTGATTAAACGTAAATACTTGTAAGTCTTCATGTAAATGTTGCTTTGGATACAACATATCTTCAAAAAGATACTTTCGAAAAGCTAAAACGTTTTCTTTAGAAACCTCTTCAATATCTATAATGTGAGCCTCTTGATTGAGAAGAGAGAAGAGCCGTTGTTCTTTATCGTAATGATAAAGTAATTTTGCGTTCAATAATTTAAAGTCGTTGTAGTACATAGGCGCGATAGTTTCGTCATTTTCGATTCTGTTTTTAAGCCAAGGTAGAAAAAAGCCGCTTAGCCAATTATCATCGGCAATGAGGTGGGTGCAATAGCCTAGGAGAAAAGGGGACTCCATATAATCTTTATATTTATGAATAAATGATTCATAATCAATTCGTCTCGTATAGTCTTTTGTTGAGCCAGCGTAAAAATGTGAGGTGACTTTTTCTATCTTTGAATGCACAGCATCGGGGGCTACGCCTCCAAGTATGAAAGAAGTTTTATCTTGGATATTTAGTTTTTCGGCAATCCTGTTAGCGATAATAGCATGCATAATTCGTGATCCCATGAATGACACCTCGGTTTCAAGTATTCATTTCAGGAAGGGGACTGAACAGTTAGTATTACTTTCCCTGTACTTTTTCTACTTTCGACCCATTCATGTGCTTTCCCTGCATCTTGAAGTGGAAAAGATTTCGCAGCTTTCATTTTCAGACGGCCATCACGTAAATAACGGAAAACTTCATTTGCAGTTTCTTGGAGTAGTTCAGGACGTTTTTTTCGTGTAGTACCAAAGCTAAAACCGAGTATAGAGCGGCAACTTGCGTGTAAATCTTTCGTTTGAAAGTTACCAATTTCACCGCTTGCATTACCGAAATGAACGAGGCGACCGTAATAAGCAAGACATTTTAAACTTCTTTCCGAAACCGTTCCAGAAATAGAATCTAAAATTACATCAACCCCTTCACCATTTGTCAGCTCATTGACTTTCTCTACAAAATCTACATCTTGATGACATATAACATAATCAGCTCCAGCGTCTAAAGCGATTTTACTTTTCGCTTCATTTCCGACAGTACCGATAACGGTTCCAGCCCCTAATCGTTTTGCAAGTTGAATCGCTGTAGTACCAATTCCACCAGCAGCCGCATGAATGAGTACTGATTCGCCTTGTTGAAGTCGTGCAACATTTGCGAGTAAATTATAACTTGTAAAAGATACGATCGGACAAGCAGCTGCAATTTGAAAGTCAACTTCATCAGGTAATACGAAAGTAAGATTTTCATTTGAAACAACGTATTCAGCGTAAGATCCATTTTGAGGAAAAGCAATGACACGTTGTCCAGGATAAATATTTTTCACATGAGAACCGACACGTTCTACAATACCAGCGGCATCTATACCTGGAATAAAAGGTAGTGCTTTATTTCCTTTTTTTCCATATCGTGATTTAATATCGGCGAAATTTACACTAGTAGCAACAACACGAATTAAAACTTGATCTTCTGAAATAACCGGTATATCCACATCTGTATATTGCATCACTTCAGGACCACCGAACGACGTTACAACGATAGCTTTCATCATATATCCTCCTAAATTTAACTATATAAATCATTTTAAGTCTTCATTAGAAATTGGAAAATTATATAATAGTTATGCAAGGTTATAAGTGAAGCTTATGAACTCATTGAATCATTATATTAATTTATATAAAAAATGTTTGAAAAAATCGAACGAAACATCAATTACTTGCCAATATATAGTGTATGACAAGGGAGGGAAGGTACATGAAGGATGAAACATTGTATTCAGATTTAATCCAATTAACTTTATCAGGCAATAAAGAAGCATATAGCGAATTGTACGATAAAACGATTCAAGAAGTATATAAAACAGCACATTTTTTAATAGAAGATAAAACGGATGTAGATGATATCGTTCAGGAAATATACATACAACTATATGAATCGCTTCGTAAATATGATGTCGAGAAGCCATTTCGTCCTTGGCTAATTGGACTTGCAATTAAACAAATTCATTCTTATAGAAGAAAGAGATGGATGCGACTGCGAATTGTAAAAAAAGCAGAAGAGCAAAGAAAACCAGTACAAATTGATTTTTCTAACGATGTTGTAAGTAAAATATCAAATCAAAAATTAATCGAACTCATTCATAAGTTACCGTATAAATTGAAACAAGTTATTATCTTAAGATACTTACACGATTACTCTCAAGAAGAAGTAGCACAAATATTACATATTCCAATCGGTACAGTTAAGTCTAGAATTCATGCGGCATTAAAGAAACTACGCCAAAAAGAACAAATAGAAGAAATCTTTTTAGGAGAGGTAGGGAATGTGAAATGAGCTTAGATTGTAGAGTTAGAGAATCTATACAAGAAGAAGCGAAGGGGATTGTTGCCCCGCCGGAGTTAAAAGAAAAAGTAATTGTTCAGATTAAAATGAATCGCAGGGGTAACAAAAGGAAGAAGCGACTTATTGCAGGAGTGCTTGCAGCAGTATTTTTAATCCCAACGACTGGTTTTGCTTACCAATCTATTATGGCGGATGGTATATACGGATCTTTTGAGAATTTAAAAAAACATGCTGGAGCAATGACATTAGAAGCGTATATGCGTTTTAATGCAAAATTATCAGAAGCGAAAGATGAAATGGGTGCGAAGGAATATGAAGAGTTTACAACAGAACTGAAGAAATTAACAAATGCAAAACTTGAGTACGGGGATTCGAACGGTAATATTGATTATGATCAATTATCACTAGGAAAAAGAGAAGAAATGAAAAATTTAAGTATGAGCCTTCAACCATACTTTGATAAATTAAATGGTCATAAATCTAGTAAAGAAGTATTAACACAAGAAGAGTTTGATCGCTATATGGAAGCTTTAATGACACATGAAATAGTACGAGTGAAGACTAAATCAACTGGTGGAATAAAAGTAGAAGATATACCTGAGGCGTACAAAGAAAGATTTATGAAAGCAGAGCAGTTTATGGAGTATGTAGATGAAAAGGTACGATAAATAAAAAAGCTCATAGCCTAAGCTGTGAGGTTTTCTTATTGAAACGTAAACATATTAACCACCTATTCCTTTTGCTAGCAATAAGAAATATACAAATACTAATATTACTGCATTTAATGCTGTACCAACTATTCCGAATAACCAATTTTTTGATGCGATCGCAAAAATAATTCCGAGTAATGAAAGTATACTGAGAATCGCAATAATTAAAGTTAAATTTGCATGAGGTCCTCTTAAAATAAAGAAAGAACATATACTTGCGAGAAACGTTAGAAACGAGAAAGTACCTAATTTCATAATAAGTCTCCCTTGTTTGAAATGTATTTTGACTTAGTGCACGACTTTCTTAAGTTTAACATAAATTTCCTATTACCGATTAAAAATATGAACAATAAAAAACGAGTATAAAATCTATGCGATTTCATACTCGTTTTGTTATTACATAAATTTCCTTACCGTATGTATAGCAACTCTTACAAGGAGTATTGCACTTATAAATAAACTACCATAACCAACGACACTTAAAAATTGAACATTAAGTTCTTTTGCATACAAGTCAGGGCATAATTATCTTGATTTGCTTAATAAAATAAAAGTGGGAAATCACTTAGTTATATTCCTTACTATGCTCCTTATCTTTTTGTATAAAACAATCTAAAAGGGAATAACCAGCTATTAAACTAATTATCGTAACAAAAGTTGTATTTATAAGAATAATATTTGCTAAATAAGGTAGGTACGCACCAACTGGTGAAAAGAGTAGAGCTGGAGAAAAGGAAATGAATAGCGTAGGCACAGTAATAGCGATAAATTTATCCGGTTGAAAGCGCCAGTTTTGTTTACTTGTTTCGCGATTAATGGATTGAAGAAATCGTAATAAAATGCCAACTATAAGAGGGAAGAGTGTAAAGTAGAATAATCTTGGATAAACGTTAAAATTCACCTGCGCATCTGTATCTAAATAAAATTGAATTTTCACTCCGACAAATAATAATAAGACGATAAATAATGTAAAGCAGAGGTATAGCATTACTTTTTGCATTGCATTCCACCATCCTTTACTCAAAATATATTCAAAGAAAAAAGAGATATACAATAACTACTGTTGTATATCTCTTCTTTTACGGTTATTTAATAGTGGGGTTTGCTTTTTCTTGCTTCGTGAAATAATCTATAATGCCCATCGCACTAATTTCTATATCTAGATGTAAAATGTTATAAACGGAATGATCTGATGGAACGTTTAACTTTGTGAGGTGAGAAGAGATCTTATCCATTAATATAGTTTGTAAAGCTTTAGTCGCTTCATCGAAATCATTATACTGTTCAAAGACCTCTTTACCAGTATGAACGAAAATAGGTAACCAATGTTCAAGCTGGTTATATACTTCTGTAACATTGGATGATGCACCGTAATGACCGAAATAAATAGTATCTACATTCATACTTTGAATGTGATTCTTAGAAGCAATCATCGCATCTGGTTGGAATTGTGAAGGGGACGTTGATGGTAAATATAGTTCTACACCAAGGTCTGCGAGTTCTCTATAGTAAATTCCTATTGTATCGCCAGTAAAAATGCCATTTGTTAATGAATCGTGAATGCTAATATGGTGCTTAGCATGTCCCGGTGTATCATAAAACGTCAGGATGCGGTCTTTTGCAATCTGTAATGTATCACCATTTTGTACAATATGAACACGTTCTTCTTCTATAGGAAGAATTGGATCAAATAGTTTATCGAAATCTTCTTTGTATACAGCTTTTGCGCCTAAAATGAGTTTTGTTGGATCAATCATATGACGAGCACCGCGAGAATGCACATATAAAGTAGCATTTGGACACTTTTCCATCATTAAACCAGCAGCCCCGGCGTGATCTAAATGAACATGTGTAACGATAATGTTTTTAACTTCGTTTAAATCAATATGTAATTGTTGTAAGCCGTCTAAAATATACGGAAGAGAAGGGGCTGCACAAGTTTCAATTAAAGTAATATCGTCACCTAATAAAACGTACGTACCAGTTCGTTCATTATGTTGTAAATCAAAATCATCAATAAGATATAGGTGAGAAGATAATTGCTCTACTTTTTTCATCATTACCACTCCTTATTTACTGCATGTTTCTATTATACGCTAAAATAGAAAAAAGGCAGAAAACGAAAGCTCGTCTTCTGCCCTTTTAAAGTGTTATTATTTCGTTTGTTCTTTATTGATAGACATAACAAACAGCCCAACAATGCCGCCAACTAATGGAAGCATAATCTCTCCTGCTAAATTAAAGTAGGAGCTTAAGAATAAACCATTTACATCGATTACCCAGCCAGTAACATACAATAACATCATATATAGTACGAAATAAAACTCGCGATTTGAAATCGTTTCATGTTGTGCAGTTTTCATAATGGACACCATCCTTTTCTTTTATAATGGAATATAAACTGTCACATTTTGTTCACATTTCAATTGTAAAACTTTCCATCATAAAAGTCTAGTAGTCTGTGTCGAATTTTCGAACAAAAACAAAGCGCTATCATTTCAGCTTATAAGTACGTAAAAAGAGCTGTATATTCACGAATGTAGTATAGTATAAACATGGAATGATAGTGAAGAGAGGGGCAGGACAATGACAATTTATGATTTTTCAGCTAAAACGATAACAGGAGAAGATAAATCGTTAAAAGATTACGAAGGAAAAGCACTTCTTATTGTAAATGTAGCTAGCAAATGTGGTTTTACACCACAATATAAAGGATTACAAGAAGTATATGATAAATATAAAGACCAAGGACTAGAAATACTCGGTTTCCCTTGTAACCAATTCGGAGGACAAGAACCAGGTACAGAAGCAGATATTACTAGTTTTTGTGAATTAAACTATGGTGTGAATTTCCCGATGTTTGCAAAGATTGATGTGAAAGGTGATAAGGCTCATCCCCTGTATACATACATGACAGAACAAGCACCAGGTTTACTCGGTATGAAAGCAGTGAAATGGAACTTTACGAAGTTTTTAATTGGAAAAGACGGGAAAGTAGTAGGGCGTTTTGCGCCGCAGACGAAGCCGGTGGATTTAGAGGTTGAGATTGAGAAGGTACTTGGAGAATAACTAGAAGTTTCACTTTATTAAAAAACGCCTCAAAGAACAATGTAGTTCTTTGAGGCGTTTTCTTTCAACTCACATTATCAAGATTAAATCGCTGAATGGAAGTCATTTGATTTAGGCGGAGAGGCTGCTTTTTTCATAAGAATTTCCCATATGTGTACGGATTTCTTCCATTCTGCTGCGGCCTGTCCCTTTTGATACATAGCGTTCTCATAACTGAAAGTAAGTTGTTGCATATGAGCCGAGTTGTAAAGTGTATCAATGTGGAGAGCATATTCTCGGAATGTTTGACTTTCCCCTCGCGGTATACCAATTCTGCCAAATTGTTTTAAAAGTGCACCGTAAGCTTTGCTATAAACAGCATCATCTTTTCGGTATTTGTAGAAAAGAATAATAAAAAATGTAATCCATTTCATTCTAGTGGTGAAGAGAATGTATCCGATGATACTAATTGGTATCGTAGAGAGGAATACGTACCACCAAGAAAGTCCATTTTTAGAATTTGTAAGCTTTTTAGTAGGAGCGTCTTCTGTATCTTCAATTAAACTTTTGAGCTTTGCTTCATTGTTTCTTTGGTGCATTTGCGCATTTTGAGAATTAGTTTCTTCGCTATTTTGTGTAGTAGGAGCAGGAGTATTATTTGTGAAATTATAGGGATTGGTAAATCCTTTTGTTGGTTCGAATGGAATCCATCCGTATCCTGGGAAATATACTTCGACCCAAGAGTGTGCGTTATCGTTCGCGATTTTATATACATCCTCACCTTCTGCACCAACTAGTGTGTTATCAAGAGTTCCTTCTGTATAACCTTTTACCCATCGAGCAGGAATCCCAGCAGAACGAAGTAACACGATCATAGATGTCGAAAAATTATTACAGTAGCCGCTTTTTGTATCAAAAAGGAATTGATCAACATAATCTTGATTTTTGGCAGGGAACAACACATTCATTGTTTCATATACGAAAGAATGGTCGGTGAAGTAATTTTCAATAGCTAATACTTTATCATATCGGTTGTTTTTATCATTTGTTAGATTAATAGCTAAGTCTCTTACTCGCTGCGGTAATGATTCGGGAAGTTGCGTGTACTTTGTCATGAAATAAGGATTTGTTTCTTGACCTTCATTCGTTTTTACAGCTTTCAAGTTTTCTATGGAAAACTCCGGGACCCCATATGTTACTTTATATGAATGTAAAGTAGTAGAAGAACCTCCGTCCATCGTATAGATTTTTTCAGAAAATGGGTCAACGCTGTATGATACATCTGAGGAAGCCTCAACTGAGATTAACCCTGCTGGATAGGTAAGGTGAGGATAACTTTTTTGCATGTTGATTGTTGCCTTTGTTGTCTCCGTTTTTGTATTTTGTTCGTACCAGCTCACGACGTCGTTTTTACTTTTAAAAGAAATCTTTTTTTGATTTTCAGAAACTTCCCAGCCTTTTCCTGTATAAAAATCTTTCGTTTCGACTCTCCAATATTGTTTGTTTTGCGTTTGTGCTGTGAAAACAATTGTAGGATCAGCCTTAAAAGGACCACCTAATCTCGAGTCATCTAAACCATACCCAATTTTAGAAACTTCTTGCTTCTTACTTGCTTCGGATGTGTTGAATTTTAAAAAATCCATTGGGTTTGGCCATTGAGGACCAAATTTTGGAGCAAAGTATGCGATAGTTGCTGAAAATACAATAAATATTGTAAGAGATTTAAGTAATTTTGAGATTTCTCTAGCATAATTTTGAAAGTGTTCCATCTCTTTTATTCGTTCTATGCGGAGAAGACTAAGCATAAAAAAGCCGATGACAACAGTACGAATAATAGCGTAGTTTGCATGATATAAATGTAAGTTATGAAAAACGGTGATATAAATAATAGTCAATATAAGAAATAACAGCCCACGTTTTTTATGAATCATCCAAAAAGAGATGAAAGCACTCAAAAACCAAAAGGATAAAAAAAATAAAAGTGTTGGAAAAACTGGAGAAACATCTTGCAAATTCCCCTGAAATAACAAGGAGGCATTTCGAGAAATATCAGTAAAAAATTTCATTAGCCAAGATGGATTTATAAAAGTGTTTTTATAATATAGGAAATGAATGATGAATAAAATTGTGACGATCTTTATTGGAATCTGCCACCTTGTTTGAAAAAAAGAGAGCGTGAAGCAAATCCCTATAAATATTATGAAAATATCTAATCTACCTACGTTTGTAATACCTATAAGGGGCCTTAGCCATTCTAGTAAAAGTAGAAATGCGCATGCATGCATGAAAAATCTAGTCATATCCAATTGTTTTTTTACCTGTAATGTTATCATTTGCTCACCTCAAAAAACACGTTTGTATACTGGTTTCCATAAACCACATTTACAAATATTTTTCGTTTTTGTAGAGTTTCTAGAATACTGAGTTCTCGGTGTGAGAGTTGATTTGCTTTTTCTTTTACGACAAACACCATTAATCTTCTATTTTTTATAGCAGCAAAGTCAGCCGCCTTTTGAATATCGGGAGAAAGATCGCTTGTCACGAGTATAATCGTGACGGGCTCATAAATTTTTCTTAATTCCATTTCTACACTCCGGGAGAGTGGGAATACACTATCTGCTTGTACCTTCGCTAAATGACAAAAGATTTGATGTAACTGACTATCTCCATTGTCTAAAGGGAAAAAAGTTCGTTCTTTTCCGACAGATACGAATGACGCCGGTGAATTTTGCTTCAAGACAGACCTGACAATAGAGGCAGTAAATGTGACGACTGATTCGAATAGAGGGGATGGGGTTCTGTCCATGAATATCATAATATTATGGCTGCGCTGTTGTTCAAACTCTTTCGTCATAATGTTGTTTGTTCGTGCAGTTGCTTTCCAATCAATCCATGAAAAGCGGTCACCAGGTTTATAGTCTCTCACACCGACAGAAATGGTAGAGTCTTTTACTAAATTTATATTTGCTGAAAGTGCTCCTTGTTCGAAATGATTTTCCATTTGTCGATATGTTATATCTACATACTGAGGGTAGACTAAAAATGTATCTGGAACTGAAAAAGTTACTTCTTTCTCCATCATACCGAATAAATCACCAGTTTTGACACGTACGCTTGAAAAAGTGTGCTCTCCTCTAGGTATTGTGTCAATTGCATATTGAAACGAAATATTTCGTTTCAATCCTGGAAAGAGTATTACTTTATTCATCTTCGTTTGTTTACAATTTGTAAATTGTGATGGCAGCACATCTTCTATAATTAAATACAGTAAGGGAAAAGGAAAACTTCTTTTTAGTGTAATCGTACTTAAAAAGGGTTCTCCTGCTACATATTCGTCTTGATTTGTTGTTCGTTTTACCTCGGCGTTCCGTAAAGCATAGAAGGGAAGCAGTAGTGAATAAAGGCCAATAGGAATCATACTGTAAAACAAAAACCAACTTACAAATCCTCCTTGAAGCATAGCGTATACAAATGTTAAGACTAGGCATAACGGAATGAGTGATAACTTAGTAAAATGATAGAGTGCTCGTAGTATCCGTTTCATCAAAGGTTCATCTTCCTTTGAGTAGGTACGGTAGTTCGCGCAACTATTTTTGCGATAACTTGTTCTCCTGTAATTCCTTCAAATTTTGCCTCCATTTTTAGAATGAGTCTGTGAGCTAACACGTAGGGGGCTAAAAATTTAACATCGTCTGGAATAACATAATTTCTACCATGGATAAATGCATAAGCTTGTGAAGCTTTCATTAAAGCAATCGAGCCACGTGGACTTGCACCAAGCTGTATAGAACTATAAGAACGAGTCTGGCTAACAAGCTTTACAATGTAATGCTTGATTGCTTTGTCCATGCTTATTTCCCGTACGCTCTGTTGTAAATAAAGTAATTCTTCTATTGTTGTAATAGCTTGTAAATGGGAGAGGGGATTTGTTTTTTCCATCCTGTTTAAAATTTCAAACTCTTCTTCTGGTGTAGGATATCCCATTTTTAGTTTCAATAAGAAACGATCGAGCTGTGCTTCTGGCAAAGGATATGTTCCCTCATATTCGACCGGATTTTGTGTAGCCATTACAAAGAACGGTTTTGGTAACGGTCTTGTCATGCCATCTATTGTAATATTGCCTTCTTCCATACTTTCAAGTAAGGCAGATTGTGTTTTTGGAGATGTACGATTAATTTCATCAGCAAGTATAAAATTCCCCATGATTGGTCCAGGCTTGAACTCAAATTGGAGCTCTTTCGGATTATAAATAGAAACTCCTGTTACATCTGACGGCAGTAAATCAGGTGTAAATTGAATGCGCTTGTAATCAGCATCAATGGATTTAGAAAGAGCACGTACTAACATTGTTTTCCCAACGCCAGGCACATCTTCTAATAGTACATGACCTTCAGCTAAGAGCGCTGTCAAAGCTAAGATCGTTTCTTTTCGTTTTCCGACCATTAACTTTTCAATATTGTTAATTATTTTTTCTATAATGGGATGTAATGAATCAAGCTGGTGCATCGTAATCCTCCTAATGTTATTATCGTTTGCTAATCTATTTAGTGGAAAATAGTATGTATCCATCTAATTGCGGGAATTAAAGATTTTATCTTTAATTCTAAGAATATTCAGATTATTTATTCTGATTACATCTAGTATAATTGTTTCCGTAACTAAGGGCAATATGGTAAATAATGATTTCTCGTTTTATGTGAAATACGTTTTGATATAGAATAGTATCGTCGGTAAAAGTAGAAGAGGGGAAGGACAGGAAAGATTGACCTCAATGAGCAAAATAAATAGCGTAGGAAACCCTACGCGTAAAGTTTGGAACATATATTAATACGCCTTGTGATTAAAATGTATATGAATAAAATAAAGTCGGCTTCACATGAAGAGACCATCTATTTAAATTATTACACTCCGTTATCTTTTTTATATTCTTTTCGTTTATTTAACCAAATATGAATCAATTCTACCAATTTCATTGTTTCAATCTCACAATATTCGCCTTTACCATCTTCGGCTAAATTGTCTAACACAGTAGTTATATCGTTCCGGATTTCTAAACCGCAAATGTTGCCATTCACTACTACATAATTTTTTTCTCCGTTTAAAACACTATGTATTTCTTCTAAAATCCAATCTCCAAAAGCTGAAACTTCAATTCCTAAAAAAGTTTCAACAAGTTTTATTTCTTGAGGAAGTCTCATAACTAAATCACTACTGTTAAGTACTTCAAAACTATATGGATATTTCATGACTATTTTACTCCTTTATTTCTGGCTTTAGTGATTCTATTTACTTCTCTATTAATTTCATAAGCTCTATTAAGGTAATAAATTCTTATACAATCATTACTCTTGTCTTACTTACATTTATAGTAAAAGTAGATTATTATTAAACTTATTTATCCAATATCTCTCTGATGTAGGTATGAGTTCAGTGAAATCTTCATATGTACCAATCCAATCTTTTGGAACATAGTTTTCGTATGATGCCGGTTCTGGAAACATTGAATATAGTATTTTATTATCAAAGTTAATTAATAAGACTGGACTATAATCTAATAGATCTTCTCCTGCATTCTTCCTTTTAATATTTTCAAGTAGTAAATAATTTAATTCTTCTTTAGTTGTTTTATATTGATTAATCCTTACTAAAAATACTTCTACATTTTCATGATCTAATACTTTTATTCCATTTCTTTCTTCCGTTTCATCATTATCTTCAATGCTTATACCTATATTTTTATATGCTTGATCTAATTTATTATAATCTAAAAACCATAGTTCTTTATCTGTTACATACCATCTAAACTCATTTTTATATATGACGGCTACTATAATGTTTTCGGCATAAAGCGGTTCTAATATCATAATCTACTCCTTTTATTATTATCTTAATATCCTGCCATTCTGGTGTTTTCTTCTCTTCATTCAATCCAAGTTGCTGGCAAATCATATGGATTTCCTGGCGTTTTTTGTTCAACTATTTTCAGGATATTTACCCTTAGTATGGTGGATTGAAAGTATTGTATTTTCATTTATAAGCTCATCTAACGATTTAGGCATATCAAATTTAACTATTCCTAAATTATTTCCTCTATTATATAAGAAATTTTTTGCACGCTCATTATAATCTGTACTTCATCTTAAACTTTGCTAGAAGTAAGGAAGTAATTTAACAGTTAGTGAAGGATGTGAACCCTCCACAATGATTAGATTTTCACTTTTTTATATTTGTTCCGTAATTTTTGACAATCTCTTGAACTGTGCGAAATGTCACATCTGTATTTTACAACCTCTCTTATAGTAAGGGTATGTAAGAGAGACGTATTAAAGGAGTGAACAGTATGAAGAAGAAACCTTCAGCACTAATGAGACGTTTAAAATATTTTTCACCAATAGATCGTTATAACGATAATCATACACAAGAAACATATGAAGATCGCGAATGGGAGAATGTGTACAGAAAGCGTTGGCAGCATGATAAAGTAATTCGTTCTACACACGGCGTGAACTGTACTGGTTCATGTAGTTGGAATATATATGTGAAGGATGGAATTGTAACTTGGGAAGGGCAGGAGCTTAACTATCCGACTACAGGTCCTGATATGCCTGATTTTGAACCACGAGGATGCCCACGTGGAGCAAGTTTTTCTTGGTATATTTACAGTCCACTTCGTGTGAAATATCCGTATGTACGTGGTGTTCTTTGGAATATGTGGCAAGAAGAATTACAAAATAACGAGTCACCATTAGACGCTTGGAAAAGCATTGTGGAAAACCCTGAGAAGGCACGTACGTATAAGCAGGCGCGTGGTAAAGGGGGATTCATTCGTGCGAATTGGAATGAAGTGTTACAACTCGTTTCAGCTTCTTTACTATACACAGTAATGAAATACGGTCCAGATCGAAATGTTGGTTTCTCACCAATTCCAGCTATGTCGATGTTAAGTCATGCAGCGGGTAGCCGCTTTATGCAACTTATGGGTGGACCGATGCTTAGCTTCTATGATTGGTACGCAGATTTACCACCAGCTTCTCCGCAAATTTGGGGCGATCAAACAGATGTACCAGAGAGTAGTGACTGGTATAACTCCGGATACATTATGACATGGGGTTCAAATGTACCGATGACGAGAACACCAGATGCTCACTTTTTAGCAGAGGTTCGATATAAAGGAACGAAAGTCGTTTCTGTAAGTCCTGACTTCGCTGAGTCAACAAAGTTTGCGGACGACTGGATTAGTGTGAAACAAGGTACAGACGGTGCACTTGCGATGGCAATGGGGCACGTGATCTTACAAGAATTTTACGTAGATAATCAAGTGGAATACTTCACAAAGTATGCGAAACAATATACTGATTTTCCTTTCTTCGTCACATTGAAACAAAAAGGAGATCAATACGTTGCTGATCGTTTCTTAAACGCTTCTGATGTTGGACGTGAAACGAAGTTAGGAGAATGGAAACCTGTACTTTGGAACGAGAATACGAATGATTTTGCAACACCTCACGGCACAATGGGGTCACGTTGGGATAACGAAAAGAAATGGAACTTACGTTTAGAAGACGAAGAAACAGGTGAAAAGATTGATCCACGTCTTTCTTTACTTGGAATGGAGGATAGTGTTCAAACTGTACAAATTCCGTACTTCTCTGATGATGGAAATACAATATTAGAACGTACAATTCCAGTGAAAAAAGTTATGACAGAAGAAGGAGAAGTGTTCGTTACAACTGTATACGATTTAACGTTAGCAAATTATGGTGTGAACCGAGGGCTTGGCGGGCAAGAGCCGAAAGACTTCAATGATGACGTACCGTTTACACCTGCATGGCAAGAGAAAATGACAGGAGTAAAACGTGAGCTTATTATTCAAATCGCTCGTGAGTTCGCACAAAATGCTGTTGATACGAATGGTCGCTCAATGATTATTGTCGGAGCGGGTATTAACCATTGGTTTAACTCTGATACGATTTATCGCGCCGTTTTAAATCTTGTTCTTCTCGTTGGGGCACAAGGTGTAAACGGCGGTGGTTGGGCGCATTATGTTGGTCAAGAAAAATTAAGACCAGCAGAAGGATGGCAAACAATCGCGATGGCAAAAGATTGGCAAGGGCCACCAAAATTACAAAACGGTACATCTTTCTTCTATTTCGTAACAGATCAATGGCGCTATGAAGATACACCAGTTGGACATTTAGCATCACCAGTGGAAGGCAACTCTCGTTATCAACATCACGGTGATTACAACGTATTAGCAGCGCGACTTGGCTGGTTACCTTCGTATCCGACATTCGAGAAAAATGGGATTGAATTATATAAAGAAGCTGTTGCTTCTGGTGCAACAACGCAAGAAGAAATCGGAAAATACGTTGCACAAAAATTAAAAGATAAAGAACTGAAATTTGCGATTGAAGATCCTGATAATAAAAATAACTTCCCGCGCAACTTATTCGTATGGCGTGCAAACTTAATTTCAAGTTCTGGTAAAGGACACGAATATTTCTTAAAACATTTATTAGGTACAACGAACGGATTAATGAATGACGATAGTGATTCGTTACGACCAGAAGAAATTAAGTGGCATGAAGAAGCACCAGAAGGGAAGTTAGATTTACTCATTAATTTAGATTTCCGTATGGCTGGAACAGCGCTTTATTCTGATATCGTCTTACCTGCTTCAACTTGGTATGAAAAGCATGATTTAAGTAGTACAGATATGCATCCATTTGTACATCCATTTAATCCAGCAATCGGTTCACCGTGGGAAGCACGCTCTGACTGGGACATTTTCACTTCTCTTTCTAAAGCTGTGTCTGATTTAGCGAAGAAAATAGATCTTGAACCAATGAAAGAAGTTGTTGCAACACCACTTCTTCACGATACACCACAAGAATTAGCGCAACCACTTGGCAAGATTAAAGATTGGAGCAAAGGTGAGTGTGAACCGATCCCAGGTAAAACGATGCCACAAATTCATGTTGTCGAAAGGGATTATAAAACGATTTATGACAAAATGACTGCGCTAGGACCAAATACCGGAAAACAGCCAATTGGTACGAAAGGGATTTCTTGGTCTGCGGAAAAAGAATATGAGCAATTAAAGAGCCGATTAGGAGTCGTTCGAACGGATTCTATTGCGAAAGGTTGCCCAGACATAAAAGAAGCAATTAATGCTGCTGAAGCGGTATTAACACTTTCTTCTACAACAAACGGTCATATGGCTGTAAAAGCATGGGAAGCACTTGAAAAACAAACGGATTTAAAACTACGTGATTTAGCAGAAGAACGTGAAGAAGAATGCTTCACATTCGAACAAATTACAGCGCAGCCGAAAACAGTAATTACTTCTCCAGCATTTACAGGTTCAGAAAAAGGTGGACGCCGTTATTCACCATTTACTACAAATGTAGAACGTCTCATTCCTTGGAGAACGATAACTGGTCGACAATCTTTCTATTTAGATCATGACATGATGAAAGAATTTGGTGAAACGATGGCAACATTTAAACCAATTCTGCAACATAAGCCGTTCCGTAAATCACGGCCTGAAGTAGAAGGGAAAGAAATTACTTTAAACTATTTAACACCACATAATAAGTGGTCAATTCATAGTATGTATTTCGATTCATTACCGATGTTAACGCTATTTAGAGGTGGTCCAACTGTTTGGATGAATAAAGAGGACGCTGCAGAAGCTGGCGTTGCAGATAATGATTGGATTGAGTGCTTTAACCGTAACGGAGTTGTTGTAGCACGTGCTGTTGTAACGCACCGTATACCAAGGGGAATGGCATTTATGCACCATGCACAAGATCGTCACATTAACGTGCCTGGTACGAAATTAACAAGCACCCGCGGAGGAACGCATAATAGTCCAACCCGTATTCATGTGAAACCGACACATATGATTGGTGGATATGGCCAATTAAGCTACGGATTTAACTATTATGGTCCAACAGGGAACCAGCGTGACTTAAACGTTGTAATTCGCAAACTGAAGGAGGTAGATTGGCTTGAAGATTAAAGCACAAGTCGGAATGGTAATGAACCTAGATAAATGCATCGGCTGCCATACTTGTAGTGTAACGTGCAAAAACACCTGGACAAATCGTCCAGGTGCTGAATATATGTACTTCAATAACGTAGAAACGAAACCGGGAATTGGTTATCCGAAGCAATGGGAAGATCAGGAGAAATATAAAGGCGGCTGGGAATTGAAAAATGGTGAAATTCAACTGAAATCCGGTTCAAAAATGAAGCGCCTTATGAATATTTTCCACAATCCAGATCAACCAACAATTGATGATTACTTTGAACCTTGGAACTATGATTATGAAACGTTAACAAATAGTCCACAGC
This sequence comes from Bacillus sp. N5-665, assembly GCF_022637375.2. NCBI lineage: Bacteria > Bacillati > Bacillota > Bacilli > Caryophanales > Bacillaceae > Bacillus > Bacillus sp. N5-665. Next base: position 3,469,324 of record NZ_CP093325.1, on the reverse strand, counting down.
GTAAGCATCAGCCAGTTGCTCGTCCGAAATCAGCAATTACAGGTGAATTTATCGACAAAATTGAATGGGGTCCAAACTGGGAAGATGATTTAGCTGGCGGACATATAACAGGATTGCAAGACCCGAACGTAAAGAAAATGGAAGAAGAAATTAAAACGGATTTTGAAAATGTCTTTATGATGTATTTACCGCGCATATGCGAACACTGTATGAATCCATCTTGTGTATCTTCGTGTCCATCGGGTGCGATGTATAAACGTGAAGAAGATGGGATTGTCCTTGTAGATCAAAATGCATGTCGTGCTTGGAGATTTTGCGTATCTTCTTGTCCGTATAAAAAAGTGTATTTTAACTGGCAAACAAATAAAGCTGAAAAATGCACAATGTGCTTCCCGCGTATTGAAGCGGGTATGCCAACAATTTGTTCGGAAACATGTGTAGGACGTATTCGATATATTGGGGTAATGCTATATGACGCTGACAAAGTAAAAGAAGCGGCGTCTGTTGAAGATGAAAAAGATTTATATGAATCTCAGCTTACTGTTTTCCTCGATCCAAATGATCCAGAAGTAGCAGCTGAAGCGAAAAAACAAGGGATTCCTGAAGAATGGATTAAAGCGGCACAACAGTCACCAATCTATAAAATGATTATCGATTGGAAAATCGCTCTACCTCTTCATCCAGAGTATCGTACAATGCCAATGGTTTGGTATATCCCGCCGCTTAGCCCAATTATGAACATGGTGGAGGGGAAAGGTAGTAACTGGCAAGCAGAAGAGATTTTCCCTACTATTGATAATATGCGTATTCCAATTCAATATTTAGCAAATTTACTCACTGCAGGAGATGAATCACATATTCGACTTACATTGAAAAAAATGGCTGTTATGCGAACACATATGAGAGCATTGCAAATTAATAAAGAACCAAATGAATCGGTATTAAAAGAACTTGGCTTAACGAAACAGGATGTAGAAGATATGTATCGTCTTCTTGCTATCGCGAAATATAAAGATCGCTTCGTCATCCCGACATCTCACCGCGAGCAAGTTGCAGATTTATATAACGAACAAGGAAGCTGTGGTTTATCTTTCACAGGTGGCCCAGGCTCTTGCACGACAATTTCTTAAATAATGGGGGCGGAAAAATATGAAACAAAGTTTACAAACTGCTTTTTCATGTTCTTCATTCCTTCTTTCCTATCCGGAACTCGGGTGGAGAGAAGCTTTAACTGAATTGCAAGAAGAGATTGAAGCGATTGAACAGGAAGACGTTAAAGCATCACTTACAGCATTTATAAAGCAAGCGCTGGATAAAATGGATGATCAATTAATTGACTGTTACGTATATACATTTGATTTTGGTAAAAAGACAAATATGTATTTAACTTATATGAACACCGGCGAACAAAGAGAAAGAGGTATTGAATTACTAGAGTTAAAGCAGCATTATAAAAAATCTGGTTTTGAAGTAACAGATAAAGAACTACCTGATTATTTACCGTTATTACTCGAGTTTTTTGCAAATGCAAATGAGCAAGACAGTGAACCAATTATGAGTAAATACAAGGAGAACATACAAGCATTACACGTACAGTTAAAAGAAGCAGGTAGTATGTATGAACCGATTCTTGCGGCTGTTCTACTCGCTATCGATACATGGGGTGTACAGACAAATTAGAAAGGAGAGTTGTCAAAATGATGGATCAATTTCTATGGGTATTGTTTCCCTATATCATTTTTGCGATCTTTATCGGTGGACATATTTTCAGATACAACTATGATCAATTTGGATGGACATCAAAATCTAGTGAACTATTAGAAAAGAAAATGCTACGAATTGGAAGTCTATTATTCCACTTTGGGATCATGTTCGTAATTGGCGGTCATGTTATGGGGATTTTAATTCCAGAGGCTGTATATCGTTCAATAGGTATTTCGGAGCATATGTATCACATAATAGCAATTAGTTTCGGACTTCCGGCAGGTATTGCTTCTATCATCGGTTTAATTATATTAACGTACCGCCGTGTAACAGTAAAACGCATCATTGCAACGAGTACAAAGGGAGATTATATTGCGCTTATTTTATTACTTATCGTAATGCTAGCAGGACTTTCTTCAACTTTTTTAAACATCGACTCAAAAGGGTTTGATTATCGTACAACGATCGGTCCTTGGTTCCGAAGTCTCTTTATTTTCCAACCGAAAGTCGAATATATGATGGAAGTGCCTGTATGGTTTAAAATTCATATTCTTGCAGGGATGGGGCTTTTCGCAGTATGGCCATTTACTAGACTGGTACATGTTTTTAGTGCCCCAATTAAATACTTAAGCCGTAGTTATGTGATTTACAGAAGACGTATTCCAAATGAATTGAAAAAATGATTTAGTTTTATATGTTTAGTAGTTTATAAGGAAAGCCGAGATCTAATTGGAGACCTCGGCTTTCCTTATAGGTATAAGTATCTAAATAAGATGCTAATCAATACTACAAACAGAGGTAGAGCAATCTTCACATGCAATTTCACATTTTAAAAATTGTAAATCGTGGATTGTAATCTTTCCTTTATGAATAGAAATTGTGCCTTGCTTTTTTAATTCATTTAACATTCGATTTACACTTTCACGTGAAGTTGCACAGAAATTAGCAAGTTCTTGATTCGTTAATGGTAAATCGATGAGAATACCATTTTCCTTTAACACACCATAACTATTTGTCATTCGTATGAGAGTAGAATACAAGGCACCTTTTTTGCCGTGTAATACTAAATCTCGGAACTTCGTTTGCATTCTTCTTAAATGTTCACTAATCCATTTCATAAATTCAAATACAAGTGCGGGTTTTTGGAGTAATGCTTTTTCTAAGGTTTCACGCTTTATTACTCCTACTTCAACATCTTCAAGGCATTTTGAATTTAATAAATACTTCGCATTGTCCGTGAATAATGTTAATTCTCCAATAATGTCGTATGCCGAACAAATACGGAGTGTTAATTCTTGCCCGTCAGCACTTAGTTTACTAATTTGTACTTTTCCAGAGTGGATGATATAGAGTTCTGTTGCTTCCATACCTTCTTGAAAAATAAAACTCCCCTTTTTAATCTGCATTTTATATTCAACAGATGCAAGTAATTCCTTTAAATCTTGAGATAATGTCATACTGTTTGCCACAGCAATCACCTTTCTTCTTATAAGCAATACATTTCCTATTTTGAGTGTAAATATGCTGAAAATGCAAGAGCTATTTTAAAAATAAAGTGAAATTTCAATGACCGTAAGGAGGAGAGACTGAAGATGTGAACAAAATTCGAACGGATTTGTGAAGATTTTTTGAATGGGGAAAGTGATGTGAGAAATGTCACATTGAATATGTCGCTTCTTTTTTATAATGAAAGCAAATAAAAAAACGAAAACTTACTAAGGATTTGAGCAGAAAAGAAGGGATATAGATGCACGAGAAAATGAAAGATTCTTTAGAACGGCCACTTCAAGATTTACGTATTTCAGTTATTGATCGTTGTAATTTCAGGTGCACATATTGTATGCCCGCTGAAGTGTTCGGACCTGATTACGCTTTTTTACAAGAAGAGTTATTATTAACGTTCGATGAAATAGAAAGATTAGCAAGATTGTTTATAAGTATGGGAGTCAATAAAATTAGGCTTACTGGCGGCGAACCGTTATTGCGTAAAGACTTACCGAAGTTAATCGCAAGGCTTGCAAAGTTAGAAGGCTTAAAGGATATTGGGCTCACAACAAACGGTATTCATTTAGCAAAACAAGCTAAGGCGTTAAAAGACGCGGGATTAAAACGTGTAAATATTAGTTTAGATGCAATAGAGGATCACGTCTTCAAAAAAATAAATGGCCGAAATGTAAGCACAAAACCTGTATTAAAAGGAATTGAAGCAGCGAAGGCAGCTGGATTAGAAGTAAAGGTAAATATGGTCGTAAAAAAAGGAATGAATGATAGTCAAATTCTTCCTATGGCTCAGTATTTTAAAGAACAAGAAATACAGTTACGTTTCATTGAGTTTATGGATGTTGGCAGTACGAACGGATGGAACTTTGAACAAGTTATTACGAAGGAACAATTAATAGAGAAGATTAATCGCGTATATCCGATTGAGCCTGTTCAACCTCGTTACTTTGGAGAAGTTGCGAAATTGTATCGATATGTAGGGAGCGATGCCGAAGTTGGACTTATTACTTCAGTATCTGAGTCATTTTGTTCTTCTTGTACGAGAGCTCGTATTTCGGCAGACGGCAAGTTTTATACGTGCTTATTTGGAGAAAAAGGAACGGATTTGCGAACGCTTCTTCGAGAAAATATTTCGGATGCCTCACTATTAAAAATTTTACAACATACATGGCGATATAGAACAGATCGATATTCAGATGAAAGAACGACGGAAAGTACAAATAAACGTCCAAAAGTTGAAATGTCTTACATTGGCGGATAGTGAAAGGAGGATCCTCTATGCAAGAGCGATATTCAAGGCAAGTATTGTTTTCTGGAATTGGTGAAATGGGACAAAGCAAAATAAGAGAAAAGCAAGTGCTCCTAATCGGTGCGGGTGCACTAGGAGCTGCAAATGCGGAAGCGCTCGTTAGGATGGGAATTGGGAAATTGACAATTGCCGATCGTGACTACGTCGAATGGAGTAATTTACAGCGGCAACAGTTATATACAGAAGAAGATGCAAAGCAGTCTAAACCGAAAGCAATTGCAGCGGCAGAACATGTAAGAAAGATTAATTCTGAAGTGGAAATTGTACCAGTTGTAACGGATGTCACAATGCAAGAAATAGAAGAGTTAACAAAAGAAGTAGATCTCATATTAGATGCGACTGACAATTTTGATACGCGCCTACTTATAAATGACATCTCACAAAAAGAAAATATACCTTGGATATACGGTGGATGCATTGGAAGTTACGGTGTAACGTATACAATTCTTCCTGGGAAAACACCATGTTTTCGCTGTCTAATGGATCATCCTATGGGCGGTGCAACATGCGATACAGCCGGAATTATTCAGCCAGCTGTACAGATGGTTGTTGCTCACCAAGTGACAGAGGCGATGAAAATATTGGTGGATGATTATGAGTCGCTAAGAGGAACGATGTTATCATTTGATATTTGGAACAATCAATATCTCTCATTAAAAGTAAATAGACAGAAAAAAACTACATGTCCATCTTGTGGGAAATCACGAACGTATCCAAGTCTAGCATTTGAAGCGCAGATGAAAACGGAAGTGCTATGCGGACGGAATACGGTTCAAATCCGTTCAGGAATAAAGAGAAATCTTAATTTAAACGAAATTCAAAAACGATTACAAAAAAGTGTACATGTCCAAAAAACGCCTTACTTACTATCATTTCTAATTGATGAATATCGTTTCGTGTTATTTACAGACGGTAGAGCATTTATTCATGGAACAAATGATGTGAAAATAGCAAAACGATTATACGCAAAATATATAGGATGAACAGAAAGAGCGTTGCCCCTTATTAAAACGAGGTGAAAAAGAATGTTAGAAAAACGTATACCAATTCCGGTGGCAGAAGCAGTGGCACGTGTAATGAAATACGCTCATCAAGGTGAAATAGAAGAGGTTTCTCTTATAGAAAGTTACGGAAGAATTCTTGGAGAAGATGTTATTGCAGATCATGATGTCCCTCATTTTGATCGCTCTCCATACGACGGGTTTGCGATTCGAGCAGAAGATACAAAAGAAGCAAGTAGCAGTAATCCCATTCTGTTTGAAGTGATTGGTGAAATTGGAGCCGGTTTTGTTTTTACAGAAGAAGTGAAAGCATTTCAAGCTGTCCGTATTATGACCGGAGCCGCAATTCCAAAAGGGTGTAATGCGGTTGTTATGTTAGAGCTAACGGAAGGATTTGAAGAAAAAGAAAAGACGTATATGAAATTAAAACGCTCCTTCGCCGCCGGTGATAACATTTCTTTTAAAGGTGAAGATGTAAAACAAAATACCATCCTTGTGAAAAAAGGGACTGTTATTAACCCTGGAGTAGTGGCGCTTCTTTCTACGTTTGGTTATAGTACCGTTTACGTTGTAAAACAGCCGGTTATCGGAATTGTAACGACAGGAAGTGAACTGCTTGAAGTACATGAACAATTAAAGCCAGGGAAGATTCGAAATAGTAACTCCTATATGATAGCTGCTCAAGTTGAACGAGCGGGCGGAGTTGTACAGTATTATGGACAATTCGCTGACGATTTTGAGACGTGTTATAACACTGTGAAAAAAGCGATAAAAGAAGTCGATATTTTAATTACAACTGGTGGCGTTTCGGTAGGAGACTATGACTATTTACCTGCTATTTATGAGAGATTACGAGCTAATGTGCTTTTCAACAAAATAGCGATGCGACCGGGAAGTGTGACAACTGTAGCTGAGCTAGAAGGAAAACTATTATTTGGTCTATCTGGTAATCCTTCAGCTTGTTATGTCGGTTGTGAATTATATGTTCGGCCAGCCATTGGAACATATTTGCATAGAAAAGATTCGCACGTATATCGTGCAGAGGCAATATTACAGAAAGACTTTCTGAAAGCAAACCCATTTACTCGTTTTGTACGAGGGAAAGTGGAAATTGTAGATGGAACATTGCAAGCTACACCAGTTGGTTTAGACAAATCTAGTGCAATTTCTTCACTTGCAGAGGCGAATGCATGTATAGTCCTGCCGGGAGGAACGAGAGGATTTGAAGCAGGAATAACTGTTTCGGTACTGTTATTAGAATCAAGCGCCGGAAGTGAGTGGCCGTGGGAAGAACCACTTCGATCATACAAATAATAGAAAAATAGGTTGCTAACTTATACAAAGATAAGAGGTGCAAGATGATACATACGTATTATGAAGTAATTGATACACCTATTTCAATTGAAGAAGTTACAAACAAAGTAATTCGTCGTGAATGTGGCGCAGTTGCAACTTTCATTGGTACTGTCAGAGAATTTACGAAAGGGCGTCGTACACTATATTTAGAGTATGTAGCTTATAAGACAATGGCGGAGAAACAGCTTAAGAGAATTGGCACCGAAGTAGGAGAGAAGTGGCCTGGGACAAATGTCGCCATTACACATCGCATTGGTACATTACAAATTTCTGATCTTGCTGTTGTCGTCGCTGTTTCTACACCACATCGGAAAGCTGCCTATGAGGCGAACGAATATATTATGGAGCGTATAAAACAAATTGTTCCAATATGGAAGAAAGAGTTTTGGGAAGATGGTGAGTCATGGATAGGTGATCAGTTAGAGAAGGTAGCGTATGTAAATGGTGAGCCTAGAAAGGAGATGAGAATATGATTGAAGTACTATTATTTGCACATTTACAAGAAGAAGTAAGTAAGTCAGCATTACACATAGATTGTGAAAATATTACGGTTGCTGAACTAAAGGAAGTCCTTATTACGAAATACAACGTAGCAATTTCAAGTGAGATAATGGTCGCTATCAATGAAGAGTATGCAAATGAGGATGATATCATTCAAACTGGCGATGTCATAGCAATGATTCCGCCAGTAAGTGGTGGTTGATTCTTTTCAGCCTAATCATGTTAGGACGTGATTAGGCTGGAGGGAATGAATATAACTATGCATACATAGGAGGGAACAGGATGAAAGGTCCTAATTTTCAATTAAGTTTACAAACTTCTAATCTAGTTATCGGTTTTATGGTATGGGTTATTTTATCATCATTAATGCCTTATATTAAAGCGGATATTCCATTAACTGCGGGACAAATTTCTATGGTAACAGCAGTACCGGTTATTTTAGGTTCTGTTCTTCGCATTCCAATTGGTTATTGGACAAATCGTTTCGGAGCAAGAAAATTATTCTTTATTAGTTTTATTCTATTATTATTTCCTGTCTTTTATATTAGTGTTGCCAATTCAATGATGGATTTAATTATTGGTGGCTTATTCGTCGGAATCGGTGGGGCCGTATTCTCCGTAGGGGTAACTTCTTTACCGAAATACTTTCCGAAAGAGAGTCACGGTTTTGTAAATGGTATTTACGGTGTCGGTAACGCCGGAACAGCAATTACTTCGTTTTTAGCACCTGTCATTGCAACTTCAGTTGGCTGGAGAACGACAGTACAGTGTTATTTAGTTTTACTTGCAGCATTTGCACTTATGAACTTTTTATTAGGTGATCGTAAGGAGAAAAAGGTGAATACACCATTAATGGAACAAATAAAAGGTGTATATAAAAATGAAAAACTTTGGTTTTTATGTATCTTTTACTTTTTAACATTCGGATCATTTGTCGCATTTACAGTATACTTACCAAACTTTTTAGTATCTCATTTCGGATTAGAAAAAGTAGATGCAGGTATGCGGACAGCCGGATTCATCGTATTAGCAACAATGATGCGTCCGATTGGTGGTTGGCTTGGTGATAAGTTTAACCCGTTTAAAATATTAATCTTCGTATTTATCGGTTTAACACTTTCAGGTATTATTTTATCATTTATGCCTAGTATGAACGTGTATACATTTGGTTGCCTACTAGTCGCATTTTGCGCAGGTATTGGTAATGGTACAATCTTCAAACTCGTTCCAATGTACTTCTCAGAACAAGCTGGTATTGTAAATGGACTCGTTTCAGCTTTAGGCGGACTAGGAGGGTTCTTCCCACCCCTAATTTTAACTTTACTATTCCAACTAACAGGTCATTATGCAATTGGATTTATGGCATTATCAGAAGTCGCACTTGCTTGTTTAATCATTACAGTATGGATGTATAGTCAAGAGAAGCTGTTAGTGATGTTAAAGAATCATTAGTCAACTACCCCCACTGAGATGAAGCGTTTCAGTGGGGGCTTGAGTTAGAAAGCTAGGTCTTTTCATCTATCGCTAGACATTTGACGCTCTAGCATTCATGCCACCTTACCGTAACACCCCAAGTATGTTTTTGGTTGGTACTGGCAACGAACGATTGTTTTCCCACTTGCACCACCCTTTCGAAAAAGAGCAGTTCTTCCTTATGGAAGAAGCCACCACTCAGATGAATCCGGCGTGTACTACAAGCCCCGACAAGTCGAGTACACATAGATGGTTGACGCACCCACTAAGCTATGCGCGAAGCAACAGCCTTACGTTTTTGTACTTCTAATAGAATCGGTGTTTTCACTTTAAGACTTTCATCCAATTCTACAACTCTTGATTTTTTCAATGTATTCAGCGCACCATTAATATCAGCATGGATACATGTTCCTGCTTTACTTTTGTACAGACCACGGGTGATTCGTTTGCCACTAAAGCGATAATAAGTTTTATCATCCTTAGACCAAACTGGAACCGGATCTTTATCAAGAAAACTAGCTTTAGAAGTATAGCTTTCTTCTTGTTTTAAAAATCGTATCCCTTCTTTTATACATTTATTCTCAATCGCTGCAATCAGTTCATGAAACGGGATTTGAACAAACGTTTGATTATTCTTTTTCCCCATATCAGATCTTTGTTTCCAACCAACGTTATAGCCTACGACAATCGTATCTATGCCAAATGCTTTCACTTTTTTGAACAACAGGCCTACAGTTTGTGAAATGTAACCATTTATTTGTCGTTCGCGTTTATGCCAAAGTGCAGCCGTTTGATTCGTTACAACACGTTTCGAAAGTCCATTTTCTATATTTTTCTGTTGGAGATTACGTATCATTTTGTTGAAGTACTGGTTAATGGATTTTAGTTTTTTTCCAGCAATTAAAAATGTATCACCTGTATTTGTCACGCAACTTACTAATCTATCTACACCTAAATCGCAACTCAAAGCGTTACTAGTGGTCGCTGATTGTTTCTTCATTTGAGAGACGTGCATCTCATATGTATAATGCACCTCAAAGAACCGACCTTTTTGCTTCGGTACAATCTCAATGTAGGAGATTTTTTTATTTCTTACGTTTTTAGGCATACGTATTTTAATGGAACCGAATTTTTTTCTGAATGCAACACTCATCGGAATCATCCAATATCCGTTATCATCCACTTTTGGAACTTGATAGATTTCAATGATTCGTTTGTCAGTTGGACGAGAATAATTCGGAAACTTAGGACGACCTGTGAACTTCTCAGGATTTTTCTTCCATTTTTCCATCGCTTTAAAAAAGCTCTTTACTTCTGCATATAAGGCTCTACGAATTGCTTGAACAGAGTTTGATTGAATGCCCCAGTAGTTCATATCGGCTTGCATGGCAGTATCCACTTCTTTTACAGTAGCCATTTTATTATGGTTCAAATAACTTTGTTTCATCGTGTACAACCCAACATTTCGCAATGCTTTTGAACTATGTGACATGCGTTGCAGTAAGCGGAATTCTTTGGCAGTCAGGCAAGCTCGTCCGATATTTTGTTTCTGCGTAAAACGTTGCATAGTTTCTCTTTTCTTTTGTTTACGTAATACTTTCACTGCTTTCTTCCTAGTCATAGTTTTCACCACCTTTCTTAGAAAGTTCATTAAAATTATTTTTTTGACAAATCAATATTTGGAACGGAACAAAATGTGAACATAGTCTGCATCGCAATTCCTATTGGCTCAAGTAACAAAAGGATTATGATTATCCAATTTCGTTGTCTTACGATCTATTCCCTCCTTATCTAAGGGCAGATTGTATCGTAAGACAAAAAGAAACAAAAGTGTTTGGTCTACCTACTGATAGCAATTCATCTCCACCTGATTTGTTGGGTTTCACCCGTAACACACATCAGATGGAGTCTTCTTGCCGAAAAGGATAAAGAAAAAGAACCATCCTAAAGTAATCTAGGATGGTTCTTTTAGTAATAGGCTTCAATATGTTATATTGCTATCTTAACAAATGCTTGTTTTCTAAAATAATGTGGTATTAAAATGAAAACCAGAAGTTTTATGGGATTTTATGTTAAAATATAGATATCAGATGTTATTCAATTAAAGGGTAGGTTAGTTAAAGAAAGTTTAAATTTCTTCCAAAGATCGAACTAATTTTTAACATACAAATATTTAATTGGATCGGGGTGTTTAGATGAAAAAGTTATATAAGTCCACTCAAGATAAACAAGTATCAGGTGTGTTAGGTGGCTTAAGCGACAAGTATGAAATTGATGTAAGTATTCTTCGCATAGTAACTGCATTATCAGCTTTTTTTACTAGTGGATTTACAGTGTTACTTTATATAATTGCTGCAATTGTTTTGCCTACAGATAAAGAAATTAAGCGATAAATGTATGAAATTAAATCGAATTCCACAATGGGGAACTTTAAAGGAACGAGTAGCTAAAGGTACTTCGCCTCTTACACGTTTAGCGTACTAGAAAGGGACTTTGCCTTTGTCGGAATATATCGAGAACGAAAATAATAACTTTTGAATGAAACGATGACTATTGATCGCTAACGAATCGATAAATAGTCGCTCCTTTCTAAATTATATCTATTAATATGTATAAAAAAATATTAAAATATTGAAATGTTTCGAAATTCAAAAACATATGGAGGTATCTATAACGAGAAAAAACTGCATATTTTTAGGCCCAGATTTTTGGGTAAGGCTAATGGATATTGTGAAAAAATACACTTAAAATAAAGAATACAGTTTAGGGTGATAAGATAAAATTATGAATTTGTATAAATAATCCCTAATTTTCTTTATGAGTCATATTTGATATGTTAAGGAAAAGAGAGCGTTTAATCCAACTAAAATATATGTAGAATGAGGTTTTAAATGTTTGTTTTTATTATATTAGACGTAATATTACCAATATTAATATTGATGCTAATTGGTGCAATCTTACAAAGAAAGTTCCAATTTAACTTAAAGCAGCTATCTACACTTATTACTTATTGCTTGATGCCAGCGGCTGTATTTGTGAATATATATGATATTAGTATAGAAACAGGTTTGTTGCTCCAGATAATATACTATTTAATACTTTACAGTCTGAGTGTGATGATAGTAAGTCATTTCATTTCAAAAACATTAAAGTTAGAAAAAGGAGAAAGTGCAGCTCTAAAAAATAGCATTTCGTTAATGAATTCCGGTAATTATGGATTACCAGTAAGTCAATTGATTTTCAGTCACAATCCAGTGGGGGTTTCCATTCAGATTTTTATTGTCATTTTCCAGAATCTTTTAACTTATTCATATGGGATATATAACTTACTATCAGCAACAAAAACAATCGGAAGTATTATTCAATCATTTCTAAGACTACCTGTATTTCATGCACTCATATTAGGGGTTCTCTTTCAATCTTTTACAATTCAAATACCTAATTATATCTTTCTACCTCTTAATCAGCTTGCGAATAGTTTTGTTGCAATAGCACTCATATTGCTAGGAGCGCAATTATCCAACATTAAGCTTAATTTTTTCCATCGAGTCATAACATGGGCTTTAATTGGAAGATTATTGATGGGACCATTATTAGCACTTGCCATGATATACCTACTAAACATTGATGGTATTGTTGCACAATTATTATTTATTGCAAGTTCTTTTCCTACTTCAAGAAATACATCAACCATTGCTATGGAGTATCAAATAGAGCCTGAATTACATGCACAAATCGTTTTATTTTCAACACTTTTCAGCATTATTACAGTAACTGTCGTTATTTATTTGTCATATATTTTGTTTTGAATATACGTGCAAAAACGAATAGATTTGAGGCGGTAAATGATGGACAGAAATCCCATCGATATGAGAAGAAAACAGTCTTTGATATATTAGGTGTCGTTTACAATTGTACCATGCCTGATAATCAAGCGGCTTAATTCAAAAAAGGAACCAAAACAAAAAGAACAAACGCTTCTAAAAAACGTTTGTCCAAAGGTAATTACTATTTTAGTTAAGAAATAGATTATTATTTGTGAGTACGAGAAAGCTTTTTTATAAGTTTAGGAAATATAGATGTTAGTTCCTGCTTCAAACGCTTTGTAAACGATGGATTTTTACCTGAAGTTGAAATAGTGACAACATATTCATCATATCGAATGACACCCGGTGTGTGAAACGATGATTTTGTACCGTCACTTACAACGTTAACCCATTGAAAATCATGGGCAGCTTGTTTGACCATCATATTGACATCATGTTGATTTGTAGCTGCATAAATAAGGTGAGCATCTTTAATATCATCATTACTAAAAGTTTTTTGCTTCCAAGTAATAAAAGGTAGTTCCTTCATTTCCTCGCAAATTTCTGGGCTGACAACGGTCACAAAAGCGCCTGTATTTTTTAATCCAGACGCTTTTCGATATGCAATTTTACCTCCACCAATAATCACGACCACTTTTTTATTTAGATTAAACATAAGAGGGTACATGTCATACATACACACATTCCTCCATTCGTTCTAACAATGTTAATTTCATATATGTATCAAACTGAAGACAGTTACAAGTCGTAACGTGATCATATTTTTTCGTATGCAACTTAATTTTTTGAAGCAACAATCCGGTAAAGAGAAGGTACGGCATGACATAAACATGGGAGGCAGTCGATGTTATAGCCTTGAGCTCAGCAGTAAAAGAGGGCGCTCCTTTCGTTAAAAAGGAGCACGATACTGGCATACTGAGTTTTCGTTCGACCGTTGCTCCGATTTGTTGTAACTCATGTATCGGCTGTGGATCACTGCTACCTCTCCCTACGAGTAAAATACTACTATCTTGCATTGGCATAGTTTCACGTATTCTTTTTACTACAAGTTCCACCATATGTGGATGCGTACTAAAGGGTGGTACAACTGAAAATGTTATTTGTGGATATTTCTTTTGTAGTTGCTCTATTTCAAAAGGAATGTCACGTTTATAGTGAGCTGCTGCAAATAATAAAACAGGTACAATCATTATTTCAGTTGCGCCCTCTAGTATCGTTTCTGTAACTACATCTTGAATGGTAGGTGTCGTTAGTTCTAGGAAAGCTATTTTTTGAATCTGTTCGTTACGTTCTTTCATAACAGATTGAATAAAGTGAATGAATTGTTCATTACCTTCTTGCAGGCGACTACCGTGTCCAACATATACAATTCCTTTCATTGTCCCACCATGTCTTTCTTCATAATCATGTCTTGTAATTGTTGATCTACGTTATAAAACCCGATTTTCTTCGCATAGTGTAAAGTTGGAATATCGGTATATGAGAAGGGAAGAGTAAGAATATCGATAAAGCCAAGGCGTTTTATTTCTGATAGAAATGTATCAATTGAGGCACGCCCTTCAAATACAATACTATCCCATGAGAATTCAGAAAGCATACGAGAATGGACTTCATCGAAACGATGATCAATTGTATACGCATGAGTCATCATATATGACCCGGCACCAATTTTCTCTTGAATAAAAGCAATCCGATTAATATTTCTGCCTAAATAAACAGTAGTATCAGAAGAGAATGCTGCTTGTTTACTTAGTAGCCCATATTGCATCAGTTTTTCTTGAGTGGCAACGTTCATATATTGCAGTTTCGCCTGTAAGGAACGAATATCTTTCTGATGTTTACTACATGATCGCATCAATATTTCTACACTTTCAGCTGAATAAAAAACAAGGCGATCAACGTTAAAAATTTCATTGATTTGTTCAAATGTTAATGTGTATTCTTCCTTTTTGAAAGTTGGAATTTGATATATTTCTGCACCGGCTTCTTGTAACTTTTGCACCATTGAACTTGTTTTATTTGTTGCGGATGCAAATAAAACTTTTTTACCATGTAATGGTTTACGTTCTTTCCAAGCGATTTGATTACGTAAGGAAACGACATCACCAACAATTGTCATGGATGGATTTGAAATATTCTCGTTTTTGACGATAGGAACAATGGTTGAAAGTGTTCCTGTGACAACGCGCTGCTTTCCGGTTGTACCCCATTCAATGACGGCTACTGGCGTATCTTTTTTCTTTCCTGCTTGTAGTAAGTTTTCACAAATTGTAGGTAAGTTTTTTATACCCATGTAGTAGGCAATTGTGTCGCTATTGTGGGATGAATTATATTTTCCATGATCGGTTAAAGGGCCTTTTGCATGCCCAGTTAATAAAGTGACGCTATTACTGTAGTTACGGTGGGTGAGGGGGATACCTGCATAGCTACTAGCGGCGATGCTAGATGTAATACCTGGTACGATTTCATATGGAACGTTCGCTGCTGCTAAAGTTGCTGCTTCTTCACCAACGCGGCCAAAAATAGATGGATCTCCGCCCTTTAATCGGACAACGATTTTTCCTTCTTGTGCGAATTGAAGGAGGTGGGCGTTAATCATTTCTTGTCGCATAATATGATTCTTTGGCATTTTGCCGCAATAAATAAGTTCACATGTTTCTTTTGTATAACTAAGAAAGAAAGGGTTTAATAAACGGTCATATAAAACGATATCTGCACGCTTTAAACAATCTATCGCTTTCTTTGTAATAAGCCCTTCATCACCCGGTCCTGCACCAACTAAATATACATATCCGTTCATAATCGCACCTCTTCTATTTTTATGTAAAAGGAAGCCAGGGGGAGGCTTCCTTTCGTAAATTACATGTTTATATAAATGTCACCATCAATAACTTCTACTTCGTATGTTTGGATACAGCCGTCATCAGGTTTTTGAACTTCACCTGTTATTAATGAGATTTTCCAATCATGCAGTGGACAAAAGACGAATTCTCCAGATACAATTCCTTCTGCTAACGGTCCGTTTTTATGAGGACAACGATTTTCTACAGCTCGAATATCTCCATTTGAAAGGCGGAATAGGGCGATAGACGTACCTTTCATTTGCACTTCTTTACCGATTTGAATAGGAAGGTCTTCCGCACGCATAACTTTTATTTTTTCTTTCGTTTGTATCATATAGATCACAGCTCCTTATTTCACAGTTTCTACTTCATACATCGCTTTTAATGACTTCGTTTCTAGTGCTTGTCCCCACGCTTCCGTATATGTGCTACGAGCTGTTTGGAAGCGTTCATTTAGCGTAGTCACCATACTTGCATCTTGTAGTATTTCTTTTATGTGATCGAAGCCTAAACGTTCTGTCCAGTAGGCAGTACGCTCTCCATAAATACCAGTTTCACGATAATATTGCATGTAAGCTGTAGCGATGCGAAGGACATCATCTTCAGTTGGGACAATCATTACAAAATCAGCTTCGCGTACTTCTGTACCACCATTTCCGCCAATATAAAGTTGGTATCCATTTTCGACACAAACAACGCCAAAATCTTTCGTTAGTACTTCCGCACAGTTACGAGGACAGCCCGTTACACCCATCTTCATTTTATGTGGTGTATCTACCATTTCTAATGATTGTTCAAGTAGCATACCAAGTCCTAATGAATCTTTCGTACCGAAACGGCAGAAGCGAGAACCAACACATGATTTTACATTACGAAGAGATTTTGAATACGCATATCCCGAAGTCATATGTAAGTCAGCCCATACGTTAGGTAAATCTTGTTTTTTTACACCATATAAGCCGATTCGACTCGCACCTGTAATTTTCACAAGAGGGACGTCATATTTTTTCGCAACTTCAGCAATTTTCATTAAATCATCAGCTGTTGTAACGCCTCCGTACATACGTGGAATAACAGAAAATGTACCATCGTGCTGAATGTTACCATTCATTCTTTCATTAACGAAACGAGATGATTTATCATCTTCATATTCTTCTGGAATCGCCATCCGTAAGTAGTAATTTAAAGCAGGGCGACATTTTGAACAGCCGTCTTCATGTGCAAAACCAAGAACATTGCGTACTTCTTTTGGAGATTTTAAGCCTTTCTCGTGAATGGCTGCTACGACTTCATCACGTGATAAAGTTGTACATCCGCACATACCAGCAGACTGCGCAGAAGCATCAAAAGCATCTCCGAGTGTATGAGATAAAACTTGTTCCACAAGCGGACGACATTTACCACAAGATCCTGCGGCTTTCGTGCAGCCTTTTACTTCTTCAAAAGTAGTTAACTCTTGCTCTAAAATGGCATGAACGATTGTACCTTTCGTAACACCATTACATCCACAAATCGTGTCATCTGCACTCATTGTAGCAACGTCAAGTTCACTTTCTTCACCAGCTTTGTGAAGAAGGGAAGCGGCTGTATATTCTTGTATATCTTCTTCTTTCTTTAACATGCTAAAGAGGCGTGTACCGTCAGCTGTGTCACCATATAAAACGATACCGACGACTTTATTATCACGAATTAATACTTTTTTATAGGAACGTTTACATTCATCAAAGATTGAAATTGCTTTCGTTTGATCATCTTCATAAATTTGGCCAGCAGAGAATAAATCACAACCAGCAACTTTTAATTGCGTACCAACGATACTGCCCATATATCCATTCGTTTGTAAATTCGTTATATGTTTCGCTAATATTGTGCCTTGTTCATAAAGAGGGGCAACAAGTCCATATGCGATACCATCATGTTCTGCGCATTCGCCAACTGCATAAATGGCTTCATCATTTGTTAGCATATAGTCATTGACTACAATGCCGCGATTGACAATGAGACCAGCATCTCTGGCTATTTTCGTATTTGGTCGTATTCCGACAGCCATTACGATTAAATCACAATCTACAACTTCACCATCTTCAAATTGAATGCCAGCAACATAGTCTGTACCAAGAATTTTTACAGTTTTCTTTTCCATTAAAAACTTCATGCCTTGCGCTTCTAAATCTTCACGCAATAGAGAAGCTGCTTTCGTATCTAGTTGTTGCTCCATTAAGTTTGGCATTAAATGAACAACATGCACGTCCATTCCTAAGTCAATTAGACCTCTCGCGGCTTCTAAACCGAGTAACCCGCCACCAATGACAACGGCCTTTTTCTTTTCTTTAGCGGTATCTATCATAAATTGTGTATCTTCAATAGTTCGAAATCCTGTTACACCAGGAAGAGTGGAACCTTCAACAGGTAAAATAAAAGCACTAGAACCTGTTGCAATAATGAGCTTGTCATATGTAAGAGTACGATTCTTTTCTGTAATGATAATTTTTTCTTCTCGGTTAATACTTTGAACTCTTTCGTTTGTGTATAAAGTTATTTCGTTTTCTTCGTACCAACTATATTCATTCATAATGATATCTTGCATATTTGTTTTGCCTTGTAAAACATGAGAGAGCATAATACGGTTGTAGTTTGGATGCGGTTCATCTCCAAAAATAGTAATCTCATATGAATCACTATCATGTTTTAATATTTCTTCCATACAGCGTATGCCAGCCATACCATTTCCGATCATAACTAAACGTTTTTTCATTTTCGTTTCCCCTTTTTATGTGAAATATTGAACAAAGGATTATATTTCTATTATAGAAAATCAAAAAAGCGGGAGATGTGATATTTATCACACTTCTATAATGATTCACAAATTGTTAAAATTCTGATTTGTTTGAGAGGGGCGTGGATATTTTTCGCAAAATGAAAAAGCAGGACATAAGTATTTACACTCATGTCCTGCACTTAATTTATGCTCTCGTAATGGCACGTGGAAATAAAATATTATTTTCTAAATGAATATGCTCAAATAAATCAGACTCTAGCGCTTCAAGGCGTTGATACACAAGTCGATAAGTGCCGCAAGCTCCTTCTGGAGGAGTAAAGTCATTTGTCACTTTACGAAGTTCTTTTATAATATTTCCGGCATGATTGTGTTCATTTTCTAGTTCATCTACTACTTTACGTAACTTTGCATAGTTTTCATCAGTTGGATTTTGTTCAAATTCTAAAATTAATGGAAAATCTTCCGTTTCTTCTTTAATTAAATGCTGTTCTAATTCCATTTTAAGTTCATGAAATAGCTTATGAATTTGAGCTAAATGAGGCTGATTTACTCCATGAACACGTAATACTTTCGTCACATATGGACTTAACTGCGGTAACTCTTCATTTAAATAACGATGATGCTTATTAATTACATAATCAATCAATTCGCGATAAGAAGCATTTTTCCAATCAATTTCAGATTCATTTAATAGTTTCGTATTATGATAAAGCGTATTTAACTCTGTAATTACTTCAGAAGCTGATAAATTTCTTTCATGAATTGCATCAATAAGTGGCTTATTACCACCGCAACAAAAATCTATTCTATACGATTTAAAAAGATCACTAGCTTTCGGAAATTGTGTAACAATCTCACCAACAATTGAAGTTTCAGTAAATGTATGTTCCATATGAATGCCTCCATAAAGTTTAAATGTAATATCTAAATTAAGAATAGCGATAAATGAAAAACAATGTGGTGATTGAAATCACTTATTATGTGTCTGATTTGAGAATAATAGGAGTGATATTTAATAGAGGAAATAATAGAACTGATGACGAAGAATTTTTTGAGCAGGAAATTATCCATAGTGCATTATTAAGGTATAGATGATTTACAAATTTATTTTCTATCAATCTAAGACGCTTTTGGGTAGGAAGTATATCTTTTATAGGAGGTTTTTATGGAATATGTTTATCATATGGTACCAGAAGAACTAAAAGGAGAATATTTAATCCCATTAAATGAATTGAAAAGGGTATATCCAATTTTATATGGTGAGTATATACAAAAATATAAAGATCATACTCAAAGGGAGAACTTATTAACACGTAAAATACCAAAACTAGAATGTTTATGGAATGATGTTGTGCATTTTTTACCACTGCATCCTTATGAGATTTATAAAGTATTACTGGAAATAGGAATAAACATTAATACAAATAAACTGTTTTATAAAATTCCTATTAGTGCACTGAATGGTCAGTGTATGGCAATATACAAGTACTCAAAGCATAATTGGGATGGACCAAATAGAGAATTAAAAGAATGTGAAATAGAACTCATCAACTTTAATGAATATAGAGAATTAAAGCAATTAAATACCTGCACAAAAGAATATTACAGAGATGAATACGAAAAGGGTAGAAGATTTGGGATGTTTCACCTAATTCCACATGTTCTTGTCAAAGGGAAAGTGGAGGTGAAACATATTGAAATCATTAATTGGAGTATAGATCCAGTTAATGGTTAATGTTACAAGTATTTAAAAAATAAGATGCTATTTTAAATTGATATATTGCTTACAAGAATGGAAGAGTAATTAGATTTTATACGTAACAGTAAAAAAAAGAAGCTTCTACTAAGCTTCTTTTTTCATTACTATTTTTCACATGCAACTCCATCACCATCACGATCGAGTTTAGAGCTATAACCTGGTTGGTCTCTATATAATGGAGCTTTCCCAGCATTTTTAACTTCAGTACAATTTTTGTAAGTTACATTACTATTGCTACTTGCAGCAGGTTGTGTTTGAGCTTGCTGTGCTTTTTTCTGTTCTTCTTGTTGTTTACGAACTTGCTCATCAGCCTGGCGTTTTTGCTCTTCTTGTTGTTTACGAGCCTGTTCATCAGCCTGGCGTTTTTGCTCCTCTTGTTGTTTACGAGCCTGTTCATCAGCTAGACGTTTTTGTTCTTCTTGTTGTTTACGAGCTTGTTCATCAGCTAGACGTTTTTCATCCTCTTGCTTACGAGCTTGCTCTTCGGCTTGGCGTTTTTCATCCTCTTGCTTACGAGCTTGTTCATCGGCTAGACGCTTCTCATCTTCTTGCTTTTGAGTTTTCTCGTCCGCTTCTTTCTTTTTATCATCTTTTTTCTCTGCATTATTAGAAGCGACTTGTTTATTTGTTGCTGTCGTCTTTTCAGAAGAAGGAGCTGAAATACTTGATAATGCAACAAAAATGACAAATAAAATAGCAGTGATAATAAATTGTTTTTTTGCTACACCTGTCTTTTTAATTACGGATAAGATTGCTAGAACAAGGAAAAAAATAAATAAAATTAAACTTAAAGTAGCAAAAAAATCGATGACTGGGTGTTCAGATTTTGTAGTGCCCATTCCTATTAAGAGAATTGAAATCATAAAAAGAATAACAGTAGGACGACCATAGTGTTTTGCTTTTCCATTTTTCTTAAAGAATGAAATGATACATAGTATTAAAAGAATAAAAGCAATAAAAAATAAAGCTGCACCAATATTACTCAAAATCGCCATTTTTATACCTCCATTTGTAAGATTTTCACTATTGATTATATAGGAACTTATTGGATATTACACGATTTATATAAATTTAGAAAATTAGTATTTTTAATAGACTTATAAACATTTATTTTATATATAAGGAAAAATAGATGTGTTTCCTATTACATTTTTAAAGGAAATTCATAAAGTATAATATATCGATTGAAAGGAGGGGGGTTAAATGGAATTTCAATTATTGGTAACTTGTATATTACAAGAAGGTAATGCTTTCTTTTTAGTAACGAAAGTAGACGATGTTATTACGTTAAAAGTACCGATTACTGCGGGAATAGCAGGTTTATTCTTAGCTTTAGGTGTACCAAGATGTTCTTAATTTAAATTTCTAGAGTAGAAGAGAAGGGATATACCTTTCTCTTTTACTCTTACATAATATGATTATGTAAACTGAAATGTTGTTTTGTAATAGCACGTTTAAAATGGACATGCATATACTATAATGTTTCATTGGATGTTAGTGATGAAAGGTAGTTTTCACACGTGCGTGTAATGATGTTCATTAAGTTATGAAATTAAAGAGGTGCTATTATATATGAAAAGAAGAACATTTGATATTCCAGTTACATTGCGAAGAGAGTGGTTTTTAATAGAATTAGCCCATTTAACGAAAAAATATGGAATTGAAATTGCAACTAGCAAAATGGAAGCTGCACCGTTTTTAAGAGATCAAGTTACGGAATCAAAAATAGGATCAGGGCTCCAATACGATAAATATGATGATGAGTATATGATTGAAAATTAAAGGATAAGAGCAAAATAAATTTCTTTATAACAAAATATAAAATAAAGCAGATTCTAAATATGGAATCTGCTTTATTATGAAATACTTCTAGTCAACTAGCCTCTTTCTAGTGTTTTTCCTACATATTTCACTTGCGTTATTCCAAAAGATTCACGAAGAATGCGAGCATAATCTTTTGATTCTATTGGACGTTTATTTTTGGTGCCTTTAAAGGTTTCTGTATAATTTTTATTTGTTAATGATACGTGACCATAATCAGTTAATTTACAAGTGATAGCTCCTTTATTAAAAGGAGATTCTTTATGTTCTACAATCACTTTTTGAATGTTATTCACCTTTTTCTCATCTATTGGATCTAAAGTAAAGGCATAGCCTATTTTCCATTCATGTGATGGTTCAGATTGCAAGAAATTTGTAGATTCCCCGTTAGCCCCTTTTCTCATTTCTAAAATGTGTGTACCTTTTCGGGTAGTTCGTTTGCGAATTCGATATTCACCCGTTTGAGAAGAGATGACTTCTCCGTTAAAAGGGACTGGATGTAAAGGTAGATGAGAGGCAAAACCGGCATCTATAACATAATCTTTATTATTATGATTTAATATGATAATGACATGACCATCATCGGGTTTCCATTTATTATCGTAAAGATCATAAACAGTACCAGCTACTTTATATACTTGAAATCCACAATCCATTAAAAAGTAATACAATAAGGAGTTTAATTCATAACAAAGACCGCCTCGTTTTTGAATAAGTAACTTTTCTACTAAGTTCTTTTTTGAGATGTCTTTAAAAGTACCAGCCATAATATCAAGATTTTCATAGGGGAGAATCAATCCCATTTTTAAGAGGATTTCATCTAAATCATCAAATGTTACTTCTTCTGCAGGAATTTTTAATCGTTTAAAAAACTCCTTTTGTAACTTGGTCATCATAAAGCATTCTCCTTTCTTGTTACAGAATTTTCTTCTGCTCATCGCTAGGTTAGTACTTCTAAAAGTGTAATTCAAGTCTGCGGAAATTATCATAATATATGTTTCTGGAAATATTATTTTCTATTCGGAAATTTCAGTTTAATATTTAATGGTAGGAAAGTCTTATATTATAAGCCTCTATTTTGTTTAGTTTGTATTTAATTTAAATAAAAGTACATATCTTCATTAACTTTTTTATAATTAGCTGGTAATAAAGTGTTTTTTTACTAAAGTTTTTTCAAGATTTGTATGCTTTATATAAACAATAATAATTGGAGGATATTTGGATTCAGTAAAGTTAACAATTGTTGAGAAACTTTTTTGTAGCGCTCTCTCAAAAGGAAGAGATTGAATCAAAGAGAATAACGTGTGTTAAGGAAGAAGGGGTACTAGTAATCTCTTGAAAATAGGGACAAGATCTTGTTTAAGTAAAAAGATTATCTAGTATTAAGAGAGAAGATAAAAAAATTACAAAGAGCACCTTCTTTCAAAAAAAGTGGGGGGAGTAACATGCGATTGATGAGAAGATGTGTTGCTTTACTAATTGTATTTTTTATCATGGTTCCAATGATTAGCACAAATGTGCGAGCAGAAGTTGTAAAAGAGCTTAAAACAGGCTTTCCAGATAAAGAAGTATTTACACCTGGAGAATGGTTTTTAGGTCAAAAACCTGCTAATTACGATGAGAATAAGCCTCCAATTCTTTTTGTACAAGGAAGGAATGGGAATGCTGATAGTTGGTATGGAAAGACAGTGTATCACGATATAAATGATATGTATGACTATGCTTTAAAAGCAGGTTATCAAACAGTATTTATCCAATTATATGATGCTGCTGGGAAAGGGTCAGCTAGTCAGTGGGATAACGGAAAATTGTTAGCACAAAAATTAGAAGAAATATATAATCACTTCGGTAAAAAAGTTAATATTGTAGCACATAGTAAAGGCGGTATCGATACACAGGCTGCATTAGTAGAATATGGTGCAAATCGATTTGTTGGAAATGTTATAACGCTTGCGACGCCACATCATGGATCAAACTTGGCGGATTTATCATATAGTTGGTGGGCAGGATGGCTTGCTTCTATATTAGGTCAAAAAGATGATGGTACGTACTCATTACAAATGGGGGAAATGGCAAAATTTCGTTCAACGATTGATAATAATCCAGCAGCTAAATTAAACCGTTACTATACGGTTACCGGTACTAGCTGGGGACCAGTATTTTCTGCGCTATCTATGGGCGGGTTATATTTGTCATCATACGGTTCAAATGATGGACTAGTAAATGAGTGGAGTGCTAAGCTGCCATATGGAACGCATTTATTTACAGATTCCAGATTTGATCATGATAATATACGAAAAGGATCTGCTGTTTTCTCTCGAATTGAACCATATTTACATACAGCAAATGTAGCCGTACCAGCTTTAGTAGCATCCAGCACTAATTCAAATGAAAATATAGAACAATTAAATACAACTTCAAATCAAAACATATTAGGAGGAGAATTGCCACAAAATCAGTGGATAGAGCAAACTGTTACGGTTGATAAAAAAGCTGAAGGAATAGTTTCTATCTTAACAGCGTCTTCTGATGTAGAAGTACAAATGATGTCTCCAAAAGGAAAAATGTATACAAATAAGGATAGTGTTATTACTACTGGTGAAGGTGAATCTTTCTTTGGTGGTGCGACAATTAGAACATTTAAATTTGATAAAATGGATGTAGGAGAATGGAAAGTTAAAATGATGGCGAAGCAGTCGAAAGATGCATTTTTAATTGTAAGCGATTACGATAGTGGTGCACCATTTGTTCTCCAAATGCCTACAAAAGTTAAAGTGAATAAATCTGAGTATAAACTGAAAAAATCACCTGTGGCACCTGAAATGAAAGGGGATCTTTCTATAACAGTAAGAGTAGTTAATAAAGAAGGGAAACTAGTCTCTGAATACAATGAATTACAAAAGGGTAATAACAATACGTTTACTGGTGCTTTGAAGGACATAAAGCAACCAGGAGTATATAACGTTACGATGGATATAAAAGGGACGAATAAAGAAGGACAACCGTATAATCGTACAATTGTTAAGTCGGTTTATGTGGAGAAGTAAGAAAGAATGAGAAGTTTTTAATATAAAAAGTACCGAACTTTTGTAGTAGAAGAGTTCGGTACTTTTTTCATGTTTATTAGATTAACAGAAACGTACAATGGAATTTATGTTTGATTATAGGAATCAAAAGAGCATTATTCAATAAAAAAAGATGCTGAAATAGCATCTGAATGTGAAGAGGATTATTAACTTAGTTTTATAACTGTTAATTCAACTGAATTAATACCATTATCACAAGTTGCAATACTTTGACGATTAAAACCACTATTATTTTTCAGTTGAAGAGTGGAATTAGCTGTCACTGTAACAATCGTTTCGCCTGCTAGTTGAAGACATTCGTTATTTGATGAAGTATTCATTTGGAAAGCGAAATCACCTTGACTATTAGCAAGTGGATTATTATTTAAAAATATAGTCATGACTGGAATATGTGGAAATACAGGATTTGAAGTAGTGTTAATCGTTGAAATGAAAGAAACTCTATAATCACCAGCTTGACTAAATTGTATAGTAGTAGGATTTAGTAAGGAAACTCCTCCTGCTATAGGGCCAACGTGATTAAATGGAAAAGGATCTCCAAAAGGAACAGTTATAAACTCAGTTTGCCAAAAAGTACCGTATGCTGGACAGCTTTTTTTATGTGAATGGTCGCATGAACATTTTTTATAGGAACTAGAAGAGGAGTTGCATGAACATTTTTTATTTGAATTTGAAGAATGATAGTATGAACCCAATATATTACCTCCTATTATGAATGAAGTGTATACACATAGTATTTTATACTTGTCTTATATAAAAGGTGATAGATTTGGAGTATAAAGTGCTAATACGATGAAATATAGTAATAGAATAGTAGTTGTAACAATTTTTGAAGAAGAAAAGGTTAATGATTTGGTAAAAATATCAGTGGAATATCTTGAAATGTTAAAGTATAGTGGGAATGTTTATTTTAATTTCACATGTAAAAATAAAACCATTATCCTCAGTTGCAATGATGTGATCGTTAAAGCGAATGTCTATTTTGAAAATTTGTACATTAGAGTTTATGGTTATTCTCTTTTATTTACGTAGTGGGGCAGGAAGAAGACGAAAAGTATCGAATGAATGTACATATGTAGCATTGTTTGCTTTTGGTGTGAATAGTAATAAAAGATACGTTGAAATATTTTAAACCGTAACAAAAGAGCGATTAAATAATAGAGGGAGCAACTTACATGGAAAATATATTAAAAGTATCTTCAAAATCAAAACCAAATTCAGTAGCAGGTGCAATAGCTGGTGTACTAAGAACAAGTGGCAATGTGGAAATTCAAGCGATTGGGGCGGGTTCTATAAATCAAGCGATTAAAGCAATTGCAATCGCAAGAGGATTTGTTGCTCCAAGTGGTATTGATTTGGCCTTTGTTCCAGCATTTCAAGAGGTTACTATTAATGATCAAGAAAGAACGGCGATTAAATTAATTGTAGGTCCTAGGAAGAGAAGGTCTTAAAAGAAAGTGTTGATATGAATAATTTGGAAAGGTTGATAGATAAAGTAATAAAAAGACCACTCTCATTTTTGAAGTGGTCTTTTGTATTTTCGTATTTCATATTGTGGATACGCCCCACATACTGAATTCGTAGTGGTATTCAGTGCGCTCAATAACAATCCCGAATTCTAAATCGTCCCCAACTAATACAAAATCTGCATATCCAGTTAGAAATCTTGATATGGTTGATAACGCTTCTAAATTCTCAAATACTTCAGCAATGTTCAGTTTAACTGCTTCAAATTTACCACCCTTAGAGAAAAAGAGTCTCCCTTGATTAACTGGAAATTTAATAGTTTTAGCTATTTCTTTTAACAATGCTATTGATAGTATTCTGTTTTCTTCATAATTAGTGCTACCAAAATTTTTTATGTTTGAAGTTTGTGCTAGCGTATTAAATAAGTCTTTACAAAATAAATCATTAGATTCTGGATCCATAAATGAGTCCATAGAAACTGTAACAATATTAGAAAGTTCGTCTATCAGTTCTTTTCTACTACCATTTCTTTTTGCTTTCATTTTTAGAATTTCAATTCGGCTTTTATTCATATTACTCAAAATTTTTCACACCTTTACTCGCGTGGTGGGTGAATAAAACCCCACTGACTAAAGTTTTACTTGTTTTTCTAAAAAGGGGATACATGCAAGTTTCCTTTAAGATTCTATCAGTTTGTTCCTCTACATATCTGAGTCGTTTTTCGATGTCGGTTTACTATTATTTATTTTCATTTAGCATAGCCTCTAATTTATCTAATTCAATAAGTAGAGGATCGTCAAATCTTTTTACGAGACCAGTTTCAGTATAGGCTCTCACTGCGCCTTTAATTCCACGAGATTTACTTTGCAGATATGTGGCTAAACGGTTTAATCGTTTTAATAAATCTTTATAGAAGGGATCTTCTTTTTATATATTTTTAAAAATTTCAATTACTATCTCAATTTTATTTAATAGAGTACAGTTTCATTTTTAGACATATATATTTTCTTTCCTTTCCTAATCTAAATTATAAGATAATAGGAAAAAATAAACAGAGAAATAATGAATGGTTTTTAAAATAAAAATTTATCAAATACAGTTAAATTAAAAGGCGATTATTTGCTCATATTTTCCACTCAATTAATATGAAACTACTGTTTTAAAATATATAACAAATAAAAAGTGTCACAAATGCGTATATAACAGGCATTTGTGACACTTTTATAGTTTTAAATAACATAAAATAAACAAACCTAAAACTGCTCATTCTTCTCCCAAGATTCAACGAGATAGTATGAGAAACCTTATTATATCAAGGTTTTTAAGTGGTGATTTCCCTCGATGCTCACATTTTGCTCACATTAAATTTGTTCATCTTTTATCAGGTATTTTCATTAGATTTTATTATGCTCTCGAAGTTTTCCGCCGCTTGTTGCTGCATGTTCTGTGTGATGTGGCTATACTTGTCTAAAGTCATTTGAATAGATGAATTCCCTAAGCGATCTTGTACGATTTTAGGGTGTTCTCCAGCCTGAAGCATGAGTGTAGCGTGAGTATGTCGTAAGTCGTGTATACGAATTCGAGGAACACCAGCTTTTTTATAGTGATCATTCAAAAAGCGATGAGGAGCATCTATATGTAAGGGCGAATGCATCGTATTGCCGGTGAAAATAAAGGCCTCTTCATTCAAGTGTATACCCCAGCGGAAAAATTCTTTCTTTTTATAGGAGTAGTAGGATTGTAATTTCTCTATAACAAAAGAAGAGATACTAATGCTTCTATTTGAAGACTTAGTTTTTGTAGCAGCTTTAAATAGTCCTTTTTCTGTTTTTACAAGCGATTTATTAACCAGGAGACGTTTATTATCAAAGTCAATATCTTTCCACGTTAGTGCAAGTAATTCTCCGCGTCTCATACCTGTATAGATTGCGAGTAAGAAGAACATATGGTACTTAGTATTTTTTTCTTTTAGATACTGGAGGAATCGATTACATTCTTCGCTAGACCATGTTTTCATCTTACCTTGCTCTTCACGTGGTTTTTTAACCTTATTCATTATATTATCATGTATGATTTCCCATTCTACTGCATGTTTGAATATGCATCTGAAGCAGCGATGGATATTGCTGATTGTACCATTTGACAGGCCTTTTTCCTTAAGTTCAGCATAGTAGCTTTGAATCATTACGGGTTTAATACTTTTAATCTTTTTATAACTAAATGGGGGAAGGATATAGAGCCTAACTAAGCTCATGTCTTTTTCATAAGATGTAATTTTTAATTCAGCTTTACGAAGAGGCTTTAACTTTTCCCATACATCTAAAACAGTTAATTGTTTGTCATCAAAATATATGCCTTTCTCTATCTCCGTAATCATCGTTGCAGCAGCATTTTGGGCTTCTTTTTTTGTTCTAAATCCACTTTTACTTTTTTGCTGGCGTTTTCCTGTGGCCGGATCTATACCGATATCTATTGTAAAAGACCAAGTATTTCCACGTTTACGAAAACTTCCTTTCATATTCAATACCTCCTGCATCGTTATTTTTGAAAATTACAGTATTGTGATATTTGATTCTGTAATTTACTTGCTAATAATTGATTTTCATAATGTAAAAGCCTTTTTTCAGCAAATTGTGTTGTTACATTGAATTTTTCTGAGATTATATATGCTTTTAACTGTAGGGGAGGAAGCTTTCGTAACATAAAAGTAGGTACACAAAATTGTTGTGCGAAGTTTTTAGCCTTTGCTTCTTGATAATCTAGAAACATTTGATGCATTAATAATTGATTACCAGAATGAAATAGGATGTGACAGGTCTCATGACCAAAATCCTCTGCATGGTTACATGTCTTCATAATTTGTTCAACGCTGAATCGTTGGATGAAGCAAATCATTGGGAGAAGGAATTAAATAGATGCGCAAAAGAATTTAAGAGCCTTCGTAATGAAAAAGAGGATCACGATGTATCAAAGAGTTATCGTGTAGTTGTTAAAAGCCTTCAAGGGCAGGGGATAAATGCATCAGTAGTTAGTCGAAGAAAATAAAAAATCTATCACTTGGCAGAGTGATAGATTTTAGACTCTTATAGAGAGTCTTTCTAAAAATTGAATTGGATTAAGTATATCAAAGCAAATCAAGTAAAACAATGGAGGATGAATAATATGGCAGTTTATAGACCTGTTCAAGTTTCATATTGGCAAGATGCTTTCGTTTTAGATCTTACACCGGAGGAGAAATACTTCTATTTATACTTAATGACTAATAGCAAAACTTCTCAGAGTGGTATCTATGAGCTTCCACTACGAGTGATAGAAATGGATACAGGATATAACCGTGAAACGGTTGAGAAGCTGCTAGAGCGGTTTGCTGATTACGAGAAAATTCATTACAACAAAAAGACGAAAGAAATTGTGTTGATTAATTGGCTTAAATTCAATGCTATTACAAATATGAATATTGAAAAGTGTGTGTTAAAAGAAATCCAAAATATTAAGTGTGAAGATTTTTTAATTGATTTTTATGAGACATGTTTAGATTTAGAACAGCAGCAAGATTTTAAAATTCCTCGTATTAAGGAATACTTCCAAGCTCGTTTTGAGTGGCTTATAAGGGGCTTCGAAGACCCTACGAAGGAAAAAGAAGAAACAAAAACAGAAACAAAAGAAAAAGAAGAAACAAAAACAGAAACAAAAGAAAAAGAAGAAACAAAAACAAAAGAAGAAGCAGCAAGCTGCTCAAGTGATAAAAAAGTTGCAGAAGAAAATCCAATAGCATTTTATGAGCAAAACTTAGGAGTTCTTAAACCATTTGTGGCTGAAGGGATTAATGCGTGGATTGAAGATTTGAATGCACAGCTTGTTATCAAAGCAATGAAAATAGCTCTAGAAAAGAATGCACCTAATATGTCTTATGTACAAGGTATTTTAAGAGATTGGCATGCTAAGGGGTATAAGAGTATTACTGATGTTGAGGCTGCACAAACTCAATTCCGTAAGAAATACCAGTCTCGTGGTGGGAGAAGTAATACTAGAAAAGAAATCGTCCCTGATTGGTTACATACACAAGATACAGAAGTGCAATCTCAGCCTGTAAAGCACGATGAAATGGATTTAGAGGGTGAACGTAAACGTTTAGAACAAGTGTTATCTAAATATAAAAAAGAGGTTTAGGAGGATTGTAATGCCAAAGCAGTTAACAATATTTGATGTTGAGCCTGTAGTAGCATTCGATACTGAGAAAGCAAACATTCATCGATTAAATTCTAAAGTTCGTTTTACGGATGTAGTTGTTCAAGTACCAAAGCAAGTAAGAGCTACTGATGAATTAAAACCAACAACAGCGCCAAATGATCAGTATGAATTATTTGAGGAATATACAATTGGAATTTGGAGATTTAAGCGAGTGGAAGATAAGCAGTTCGATTGGGAAGAAGCGGAGGAGCTTTGCAAGTCTGCGAGAGATAATAAAGAACCGATTTCAATACGAATTTATTTATCATTAGAACAATCATTTATTCCCGATAATGTTGTGGAATATCTATAACAAAATAAAAAAGTCGAGATTGCTCCCGACTTGCTTCGACAAAATAATCATAACATACGGGAGTGGTCTTAATGGGAATTATTAAAGAAAATCTTGTAGAAATGAAAGCTGAAATAGATTTGGAAATAAACGGAATATATGTTGTTAAAAATGGTCAGGTCCAACTAATAGAACCACCCCAAGGTGGATTTGGTGAACAATCATTTGTATATCAAAGTGGAAAAGTAATTCGTATGGAAGAACGAAAAACACAGTTACTTTAATCAAATTTGAATTTTGTTAAGAAATATACACTTTGTTTATGATATATATATTAACTTTCGGATATCGGATTTGCTTAGAAACTAAAAAAGTCTCTACAATCAGAATTGAAGAGACTTTTCTTTCACATATCATAGCAATTTAGCTCCTATTAAAATAGGATTTAAGTTCTTTTTAAGGTGTACCGATAGTTACTGCCAGCAATGCAGCAATTCTATCTAGAGCTTCCTGCACTGTAGTAGGAGGAAGAGGAGCCCAGTTTGCTGGATTAATAGGTGTATAAGCTAAATCGAAAGCATCATCAACTCTAATCAAAGATGTATTTGTTCCTAAAATATTTATCCGGGAACGAATAGGTAAAGAATCAACTGTTGCTCTGACTCTTGTAATAACGTCATTAACGCCATTGACAATTAAATTCCCTGAATTAGGGCTGGGATTGAAAATGTTTTCTGTAATAGCGAAGCTGGTTAAATTTAAGGGGTCAATTGGAATATGACCAGATAGCACATTAATAATGACATTACCATTTATTCCTCCACCAACTAAATTGACTTGGGTATCTGTAGTAGCTTGTGAATTAATAGTAATATTTCCACTAGAAACGAATGAAGCAAACATCGCCATGTTAATTCCATTTTGAGTATAACCACCGGATAACATTGAATCACGGATATTCACTTGGTTCACAGAAGTCGATAAAGCTGTGAATATAGGAGTAGGGGTTATATTAACGCTAACAAAGAATAATTTACCTGAAACACTTTGCGCTGTTTGAAAGTTAAAGTCCAGAGGCCCACTTAGTAATGTCAGATCGACAAACCCAGATCTAGGATCTTGTGAAAAGTTCAAATCAAACCAAGACGGATCATTTATATCGAAAGGAATTTGTAATCTAGTTAATAAAGTACTAGTTCCTACTAATTGAACGTTAGCTTTTAAATGAATTAATGGTTCAATATAGTTACCAGGTCCAATAGAGATAGCATAACGTTTAGTTATATTTAAAGGATCCGGAAATGGCGCAATAGCATCCGTTATTGATGCCATTGCTGCAGTTACTGTTAAAAATGGTGCGCATTCAGAACCATCAGCAGTAGCGTCATTACCAGCTTTGTTTACATAGACGATTTGAGTGAATATTGGTAGAGGTTCTATGCATCCAGGTCCAGTGTCCCCGGTAGGCCCAGTGCCCCCGGTGGGTCCAGTGTCCCCGGTAGGTCCAGTGTCTCCGGTAGGCCCAGTGCCCCCGGTAGGCCCAGTGCCCCCGGTAGGCCCAGTGCCCCCGGTGGGTCCAGTGTCTCCGGTAGGTCCAGTGCCCCCTGTAGGTCCATCGGGTGGTCCAGTAGGCCCGGTAGGTCCAGTGGCTCCTGTAGGTCCATCGGGTGGTCCAGTAGGCCCGGTAGGTCCAGTAGGCCCGGTAGGTCCAGTGTCCCCGGTAGGCCCAGTGTCCCCGGTAGGTCCAGTGTCCCCGGTAGGTCCAGTGCCTCCGGTAGGTCCAGTGCCTCCGGTAGGTCCAGTGCCTCCGGTAGGTCCAGTGCCTCCGGTAGGTCCAGTGCCCCCGGTAGGTCCAGTGGGTCCGGTAGGCAGTGTGAATGGTGGAATAGCTGGTAAAGTAGGTCCGAGTAAATCTGGATTTATTGAAGCAGAAGATAAAAAATCGTCCATTATATTTTCACCTCTGAAAAATTCGTATTACTAATAGTAAATGTGAAGGTAGAGTAAAGTGAAATGGACAAACGAGGAATTAGGCAATGGGATTTAAAAAAAGCGTTATTTGAATAGAAAAGAGGCAAGCAAAGATAAAATAAGACCGCTCCTTTTATAGGAACGGCCGTACAAATATCATGTGCTGGAGGTCGCTCCAAATGGCATAAGATGTTTTCTCTAAAAAGTATGGACAAGAAGTTTTACGATTATACGTAAAAACGGCAGGCAACTAATTAAGTTACCCGCCTGTTCTCAAGTGGTACGGAGGAGAGAGCTCCGTTTGGAAAGAGTACAGCCGTGGGAAATCGGCTTGCAGATAGTATGTACGATATAAAAAAGATTATTCGTAAAATGAAATATGAATGGTTTTTTAATGAAAGTATTATTTTGTAGGATATTAATTAAATCGGAATTTTGTTAAGAGATGAAATGTTGAATAAATGTGAATGATTAGATGATACTAAGGTAAAAGAAAAAGAACCCTTTATAAGGATTCTTTTGGGGAGTCAATCTAACATTCACATTCGTAATCACGGGAATATTCATCGCACGAATCATTTCTATCATTGCAGCAGATACAAAATGTCTTTTTAATCAATACTTCAATGAAATTAAGGAATTCGGTATTATTTGTGAGAGTAAGGCTTTGAAAATCTTCTACTTGAAATACTCTTGTTTCATTTGTAGCAAGAGTCACGATAATTGGTGTAGGAGATTTTCTTGTTTGAATAGTGACTTCGATGGGGGAGACATCTTCGGGAACAGATATTTGAAGTAATGTTTTGTTGTGATTATTAGTGAAATCTTCAAAAACTCTTCTTGAAGTGTCAGGGGGTACGATAATAGTTAAAGGTGCATTTTCGGTTGGGGTAGTTTCTGAACCAGCTACGGTATGAGTTTCGATGAAACAGTTATCTTTTTGATAGTGAGAATTTGATTGTTCTTTATAATACTTGTTACGAGAATCATTTTGATTATTGCAACAGATACAAAATGTTTTTTGAATGAATATACCAATATTGCTATTGATATTAGTATTATTTGTGAGAGTGAGACTATGGAAATCCTCTACTTGGAATACCTTGGTTTCACCTGCAACTATTGTTACAGTAATCGGCAGACGAGAACTTCTTGTTCGGATAGTTACTTCAATTGGTTGGGAAGTACCGGGAATGCGAAGATCAAGTAATGTTTTATTGTGGTTATTGGTGAAATCTTCAAAAGCAGTTCTTGTAGTGTTAGCTGGTACGCTGAAATTTAAAGTTGTATTAGAACCAGATAATGTATGGGTTTCAATAAAACAGTTGTCTTTTTGGTGGTGAGAATACGATTGTTTTTTGTAATATTTTTTACCATCTTTATAAAAATAATCAGCCATACTTATGTCGCTCTCCTTTCTTTGAGATATCTATATATTTTATTAAAAGAAGAATAGAGTGCTTGTACAAAATAATAAAATCCGCTCTCGTAATTAATTAAAAACGTTATTTGATATGTAAATGTAAGAGCACTTCGGGAAGTGCTCTGTAAAGACTATTCATTCTAAAAGAAAAGAATATAAAATATTTTATGAATTTATTTTTGATTTTGTGTGTATTCTTTGTACAAAAATTTCATTGGAAACTGCAAACTAGATGCCATAATAACACCTAGTTTTAAAGGCGTACTTGTACTAGTTTAATTTGATAATGTTTAATTCTAAAGCATTTATTCCATTATCGCATGTACGAATGGCTGTTTCGCCTACAAAGCTATTATTTATAAGTTGAAGTGTTGAGTTGGCTGGGACTGATAAAATAGTGTCTCCAATGAGTTGAGCGCAATCTACATCCTCTGGATCTAGTATTGAAAGACCGAAAGTAGCTTTGAAATTTGGAATCAGACTGTTATTTAATAGTATAGAAATGGTAGGCGAATAAGGAAATGAAAGGGCTACAGTCAAGTTAATCGAGGAAATGAAAGAAATTCGATAATCCCCAGCTTGTGTGATATTAATTGTGGTTGGATTTAACAGAGAAATTCCCCCCACCATAGGGTCAGCCTGATTAAAAGAAAAAGGGGATTCGAAAGGAACTGTAATGATTTCCGTTTGCCAAAAAGTTCCGTAAGCTACTGATAGTGATCCAGTCGGTCCAGTCGGCCCAGTCGGCCCAGTCGGCCCAGTCGGTCCAGTCGGTCCAGTCGGTCCAGTCGGCCCAGTCGGTCCAGTCGGCCCAGTCGGTCCAGTCGGCCCAGTCGGTCCAGTTGGCCCAGTCGGTAGTGTGAATGGTGGAACGGGTGGTAAAGTAGGTCCAACTAAATTAGGGTTTATTGAAGTAGAAGATAAAAACTCGTCCATTATATTTTCACCTCTGAAAAATTCAGTTCTTATTACTAATAGTAAATGTAGGGGTAGAACAAAATGAAATGGACAAGCGCTTGTATTTTATAAATTAAACAAAATAGTTATTGTATAGATAAAAATATACAGAACCCGCTAGTTATAACGGGTTCTGTGTACAAGGAATACAAGGAGGCTGGTCCAGGGCGACCTGTGTATTCACTTGGATGATAATACTATATTCAAAGTGGATAAAAAGGTTAATGGCAACTAAATAAAATTCTTATTTCATAGCAAATACAAAAGAGCACACATATAAGCGTGCTCTTAAATAAGAAAGGTAGAATGCTATGAATGGGAAGTTTCCATAAAATAACATATGCTTGTCTGGTTTAAATGTGAAAAGTTTTAAACAAAAGCGTTATTTTAATTAAAAGAGCAGCTAGCAAAAGCTAACTGCTTGTTAAAAAAAAGAATCCACTCTAGGTTATTAACTGCTAGAGTTTCAAGAAATAAATCATTAAATTAAATTAATTTTTCAATTACAATCGAAGCATTTATATTCGTTTGTGTTCCACCTGCCAAAGTCTGCAAAGTAACTGCAGCAGCGGAAGTATGATTATTAAGGGTAATAATATCACCTGCAGCTAAAGCGAGAATTGTTTGGCCGTTGTTTGGTTGAGTCCCTGCACCTGATCCATAAACTGCGCTGGTAACCGGAGCACCATTTAAAAAAAGTGTGAATTGATTAGGCTCAACTCCTGATACAGAAAAAGAAATTTTATAATCTCCTGCATTAAGAACCATTAATTGAGAAGTTCCCAGTGTATGAGTAAAACCAGATGTCATTCTACCATGTGAATTAAAAAGAATAGGTGCTTCTAAGGCAACAACTTGAGCTGCTGTATTGAAAACATAAGCATAATGAGATAACCCAGATACTGTAAGACCGGTAGGCCCAGTAGGTCCGGTAGCTCCAGCGGTTCCTGGTAATCCAGTAGGCCCAGGAATGCCTTGGATGCCTTGGATACCTTGAAGCCCAGTTGGGCCAGTCGGGCCGATAGGTCCAATAAGTCCCGGATTACCTTGAATACCTTGGATACCCTGAATTCCAGTCGCCCCAGTTATTCCAGTGGGTCCAATAGGACCAATAGGCCCCGGATTACCTTGAATCCCCTGAATCCCTTGACTTCCTTGAGGTCCAGTGGGGCCAGGAATCCCTTGGATACCTTGAATACCTTGAAGTCCAGTTGGTCCTGGTGACCCAGAAGGTCCAGTGGGGCCAGTCACTCCGGTTGGTCCTGGTGGTCCCCCAGAAGGTCCAGTCGGGCCCGTTGGTCCTGGCGGTCCCCCGGAAGGGCCGGTAGGTCCAACAGCTCCAGAAGGTCCAGTTGGACCTACAGAACCAGGAATGCCAGGAATCCCTTGAGGGCCGGTCGGACCAGGAATCCCTTGAATCCCTTGAATGCCAGGAATCCCTTGAATGCCAGGAATCCCTTGAATTCCAGTGACCCCTGTTATTCCAGTGGGTCCAATAGGACCTTGAATGCCAGGAATGCCTTGGATACCTTGGCTACCTTGAATTCCAGAAGGTCCAGTTGAACCAATAGATCCAGAAATCCCAGGAATCCCTTGAGGTCCAGAAATACCTTGAGGCCCAGTAGGTCCCAGGCTACCTTGAATTCCAGTAGGCCCGGTAGGTCCCCGAGGTCCACCTGAAGGTCCGGTAGCTCCAGTAGGTCCCGAAGGTCCAGTAGCACCAGTTAATCCAGTAGACCCGATTTGAGGTAAAGGAAAGGCACATGGAAAGGGTATGTGACAATTCTTTTTAAATTTACTCATTTTTACAACTCCCTTATAAATTAACTAACAATTTATATTTATACTTTAACAACTTATGAGTAACCAGACACACGGGTGTAAGGAAAAACCCTACAATAATTACATAAAAGGTTTTAAGAGCAAGCCTTTATTTCACATTCCATACCAAAAAGAGCACTATATATAAGTGCTCTTCGGATCAAATCTCTTAGTGTAAAAGAGTACGTGATACCAAATGTAATTTTTTCATGTGCGTGAAGTATTTGAAGAAAAAGCTATTTTAGTAGGGAACAAGTTTAAAAGGCCCTGGTTGACACAGGACCTTTTAAAAGGGAACAACACTTGACATGTTAATAATTATGACTGAAAGTTACTTTCATATTACCATTATTGGGATTTTAATTCCAATAATGGTTGTTGAGAAATAAAAAATTATTTGGCACAACAAAGCAGCTAGCTGAAGTAGCTAACTGCTCCATTGTACGCTTTTAGAAGTAGCATAGGATACAACTATAGTATAAACGGATATCGAAATATTATGCAGGAAAGAAAACTAAACAAAAATTTCATTTTGTAGAAATATAGAAACTAAAAAAGAGCACCATGCATAAGTTCCCTTTAAGATAGGAGGTAACACTTTGAGCTGGGGCTAGGTTAGAAGTATATGGTGTAAAAAAAGAAATAAGACCTAAATTTTATTATTAAATCAATATAAAAGAGCAGCTAGCAAAAGCTAACTGCTCAGCCCTCAGAGAAAGGGAAAAAGAAAATTACAGAGGTCACTGTGAATTCAAGCTGTATCAGCCCATGTATAGTATTGGACAAAATTTAGAGTTTTATTCGGACAAACCAAAAAAGAGCAGTTATCATAGCTAACTGCTCTGTGAATAAGAAGAACGCAATGGTCATTCGTATTCAACCTTGGTGTACCTATATTGTTAACATGTTTTAGAAATTTATTCAATATAAGAGCAGTTAACAAAAGTTAACTGCTCAAGTAGATACAACTTGGGTAAGAAGCAAGTTGTATTGCGATTAATATTGTTAGAATATCGAATTTTATTCGTTTTAATAAAAAAGCAGCTAGCAAAAGCTAGCTACTGAGCCCCAGGGAAGGGAGAGGAGCGATATATTAGGTCTAAGTTTGGAATAAGGGTTTTAAATTTTAAGACCTAACCTAAATATAGTATGGATTTTGTTTGAGTTATTATGCATATAACTTGTTCCTCTTAAAAGAATACTAACAAACAAAGCAGCTAGCAAAAGCTAACTGCTCAGTCTTAAATAAAATCTAACTGGTTACAGCACATTAAAGATGGGTTATCTATAGTATGGATGGAATATTGAGTTTTATTCAGTGGATAGATGCATTTAATGAAAGAATGCAGACCACCATATTCCGAATAATGCAATCCAACCAATGCTAAGTAATATGTATAAAAGCAATATAGAATTACGTTTAATAAATACGTATAATTCCTAAAAAGGTACTTTTATAAGACATTATTATAAAAAAGGAGATGGTAAAGAGACATTTGAAATTATTAACAGTGAGATGAGTAATTGAATAGGATTATATTAATTACTTAATGCTGGGATATGTTTTAAATGGAGAACCAATTTAAAGAGATATTTGGTGCATGGGTTGCAGCAATAGGAACAATTACTTCCGCTATTGGAAGTACGCCTTTTGATTTTATAAGCAGTAATGTAAGAAAGGATTTAAATGTTTATGGAAACGTATTACAGGCTGTTGGAAATGCCTTAGAGGCTGATGGTCAAGGAGAAGTT
Source organism: Bacillus sp. N5-665 (assembly GCF_022637375.2). Classification (NCBI taxonomy): domain Bacteria; kingdom Bacillati; phylum Bacillota; class Bacilli; order Caryophanales; family Bacillaceae; genus Bacillus; species Bacillus sp. N5-665. The sequence continues at coordinate 3,430,452 of NZ_CP093325.1, read as the reverse complement.
TCTCTTGAACAAATTGGTAATGAAATCCAATCGATTGGTAACGTCACTGTAATATCTGGATTAATTATTGATTTTAAAGAGGAAACACAAATTAAATTAGTGATTGCCGGGAATTGGACACAAGCATTGGGTGGACTTACAGCATTAGCAGATGAATTTGAGGATACATCCGATAAAGATGAACACTTAAATATTATAGGAAACTTATTACAATCAATTGGGAATTCATTACAGGCAATAGGGGGTATTGACGAATTAAAAAGTATCAGAAATGAGGACCAGTCTAATAAAGAAGGTAATGTAAATGATGTGGAGAAAGATACAAACACTCAGGTAAACAACGAAACTAATGAAAATGAAGAAGGAAAGCTAATAGATATTATAGGAAGTTGGGTTCAAGCAGTTGGTTCTGTAATTTCATTAATTGGACAAATACGTGAAGAGAGTGAGGAATTGGAAGGGAACGATGAATAGAGTAATTTAATAGAACAGTTAAAACAGTAATTCTTTTAAAGTGAAAGCAAACAGAATATAGTCCGGCTAGAAAACTAGAGGACACCAATTCATTAAAGCAGCAATGAAAGCTGTTTTAGGGATAGGTGTCCTTTTTATTTTGAAAAGGGAGATGGGGAAATGAAGGTGCTAAAAGATCAATTGCGCGAATGGAAAAAGCAATCAAAACAAGCTAAGAAGAAAAACAAGAAAAAACGAAAAGAAAAATTAAGCACTCGTGACATTGAAGATTTAATGGGAATTCGTGGTCCACGTTATGAACGTAGACGTGGAGCGTTAAGACAAAAGTAAAAAAATAAAAAGGAGTGGTCCTACATGACTAAACAATTATCTTTCTTACCAAAAATCGATAGATCAGCAACACAGGAGGAATTAGAAGGTGTGTTGGAAAGCGTACGTATACATAGGCAATTTGGGATGATGCGTAAAGAAATGAAAGTTACTCCTTCTTATGAAATGCGTGAGCATGGTCCTACACATGCAGTTGGTAAGCCGTTAGAAGATGTTGCTATAGCAAATATTCAACAAAGCAAGCGAGAAGAGTGGCTTGAGAAAATGTCAGTACGTATTAATCAGTTTTTAAACCGATTAGGAAATGGACGTGCAGGCAGTATCCAAAGAGATATTATTTATAAACGTTATTTAGAAGAAGAGGACGTATGTGATTATATGGTTTATAACGAAATAGGGATGTCAGAGCGTACTTATCGACGTTGGAAGTCTAAAGCGTTTTATAAACTGGCTTTTGCACTTAGATTAGAAGTTTACGAGACAGAAGAAAAGGGAGGTAATGAATAATGAATTTCGTTCAACCGATACGTGATCCGGAGCAAATACAACAGCTAAAAGAGTACTTTAAGGAAAAAAGCTTACGTAATTACATTCTTTTCATTATGGGTATTAATACAGGTCTTAGAATCTCAGATATTTTGAAACTAAAAGTAGGGGATGTCAAAGGCAGTCATATATCTATGAGGGAAAAGAAAACAGGGAAACAAAAACGAATACAAATTACTGCAGCACTGAAAAGAGAACTTAAATGGTTTATTGAAGAAAGAGAAGACAATGAGTATTTATTACAAAGTAGACAAGGGAAGAATCGTCCAATTGGTCGTAGCATGGCATATAAGATATTAAGTGGAGCAGCGGCAGAGTTTGGGTTAGATGAAATAGGAACCCATACGTTAAGAAAAACGTATGGGTATCATATGTATATGCAAACGAAAAACATAGCATTACTTATGGAAATATTTAATCATTCGTCAGAGAAGGTTACGTTACGTTATATAGGTGTAAATCAAGATGCAATGGATAAAGCAATGATTAGGTTTAAAATCTAATCATTGCTTTTTTCTTTTTAAATCTAGGGGTATTGCCAGCATTGTTGAAAAAACCACGCTAAGAGCATACAAAATTTTATACAGTTTTCGACTAATCCAGTAACAAACGAGAACCCGAAAACCCGCACCAGGAGTAGGTCCCCTTGTCAGAGTAAGGGGCCACTTTTTCCTTGCTATCGATAATAGGACGTTATATTAACTAGTTTTGTATAGAATATTCATGTGTTCCTTAGAAAACTAAAGGGCCAGTTTATCATTCACAACTGTACTTGAACTTAGGTTCTGTCTGAATATAAAAAGCATTTCTTACTTGTGCACTCCAATTTGCAAAAGCTGATCTCCATTCAGGAGTGTTAAAGAATTGGTCTACAGTTTGAGTTTCAGAATGCCAAACTATAAATAGGTTAAGTGGGGCAATTCCTCCTGCCCAAATTCCATTATTTACGTCAGTATCTTCTTCTCTTACTAATAATAAGGGTAGACCAAATTGAAAAGCCATTGAAGGTTCTACTTGTGAATAAACTGATCCTACCCAGAATGGAGTTGATGGTGGAAGAGGTCCTACATTGACGTCAACTGTTTGAATTTTAAAACGACGAAGGTTTACTGCCAACATTCCATAGCTTGATGAAACTAGACGACGAATATCAGTTAAAATGGATTCCGGATAACTTTCACTTAAAGGCAATGTACGTGGAAAAAGCAAAGCATACTCAATTTCTAAAATTAGACGGTTTAGAAACCGTTGTTGGTTGTCATTTAAATGAGTTGTCGTACTTAAAAATATGGGAATACGATAAGCACGGTCAATACACTCTTGATGTGCCGATTCTATTTTCACTTTATTTTTACTTAAAGATTTATGCTCATTATTACTCATTTTCTCACCTCCTTTTTTAATACTATATAGAAAAGGAATTAGTTAGTTTGGACATAATTGCCTTTATGGGAACCTAAAGGGTTTTTCTTACTTAAAAAAACAAGTTATAAAAATTAATACAGGTACTCAAAGAAGGAAAAACTGATAAAATTTAACTTCCAATAACGAGAAATATGTAAACAAGCTGTCCATATGGGCAGCTTATTTTATTTTTTTACACAGCGTAGGTTATTTTGCAAAATGTTGGTGGTATCCCTATACAGTTACTCATAATTTTTGTACTGTGTAACTCAAAAGAGAAAGTGAAATGAAATCAATGATAGCAAGGGATTTCACGCTAGGGTCAGTTACACACAATATAAGATATGGGTAACTGGGAAAAGAATTTATATGATGAAATTACGATGGTAGTTATGGGATTGTACTATTTAATATGAGAGAATTAACGTGAACATGATAATAACTAAAGTTGCACCAATTTCAGGATTTATAGGAGCGATTATAGCATTGGTAGTCAATGCACATTTTATTAATACGGGTAAAAAAGCAGAGGTAAGACAGCACGCCCATCAACTTAAGAAATCAGGACAAAAAAGTCATTTTGGAGTCGTCTGTTTGGTAAAGAACTCAAAATTTAATGCTAAAGAGAATTTCGCTTTTGATCTTTTATTAATAATGATATATAATTTGAAATTTTTAACACTATAAATGTTAGTCAAGCATATAATATAGTATCGGAATAGGTTTCACTCACTTATTTCAGTTTACTTTATTTTATAGTTTTCTTTTTCAAGAACACCAAAATGGACATTGGTGTTCTTTTTAAGTAGGTTAATTTTGAACGTTTAGAAGTTCTCTTATTTACAAATTTATAAAACAAAGAAGCACTCAATTTGAGTGCTTCTTTGTTTTAAACTCGTACTTGTTGTACTTGTAAAACTTTTAAAGTAAGATCTAGTACAATTTTTTCACGAAGAGTATCAAATGGTTCGTTTAGGTCTGTTGGACAAGGTGAAAAGTCTAATTCAAAAAATTGAGCGCTGACTAATTCGCAATACGGTTGTTCATTATAAAAAACTGTATTTTCGAAGAAGTATTTGTCTAAACGTGGTAGATCACCATTTTTAGGATTAATAAAGTGAGAAGTAGTATCTGAGGAAGCAGCTACTATAGCTTGTGATAGAAAATCACCAGCTGTTAAATCAGCAAAACCAGAAAATGGGACATTGGCAATGCGGTCATATAGCACACCATTACACTCGTCATTTGCATATTCAATGTTTTTACGAATATATCCTTGTACAAATAATTTTGCTCTTGTAACTCGGCGGTAAGGTGTACCTGGTACTGGAGTAAATGCTACAGGAACTAACTTACATTGTGTTAAAAATGCATTTTTTAAAATGCGTTTGATTTCAACTGCTGGAGGATCTAATGAAATATCAGATTCTACAACAATTTGAATCGTTCTTTCTGCTAAAACAACTGGGATTTTTACAATGGGTGCTCCTGGAGTAAGAATTGGTGTTGCAGCTGCATCACTTAATGGTGTTTGAGTTTGTCCATTTACCTCACAAGGTACGTTAATTGGGCATTGTTCACTCATATTATCTAATCTCCTTTTTAAAATAAATTTAGATTTTTAAAATCTTTCAATGTCAATATATTCGTTTTTTTCATTTATGTATAAGCATGTATACTAGTTTTTAAAATTTATTTATAGAAATTTATTTATAAAAATTTATTAATAGAAGATATTTTTATAAGGTGTATGCTTCTACAAAAAATTTATTGTGCTCAATATACGAATTTAATAATATATTATTCTAATAAGATTTACAGAAAGAGAAACATGAGTTTTTTTATTGAAGTTGTAGGAAAAATCTAAGGAAGAAGAGGGCGAGATACCTGGCGGCTTAAAATGGTGACGACGGATTATATATTCCTATAAAAACTATCAATAGTCTTGTATATCCTGCTGTTCTTGTAGAAGTAGAATATACAACATTAGCAAATAAAAAATGATATATAGGAGTAAAACAACACTCGATAAGGAAAAAGAGTTAGAAATCATTCAAATTATTTATTTTGTTAAAAGCTGGTGGGAAAACGAAAAAATAGTTCAAACTACAGTTTCAAATACAGAATAGAAAGATGTGGAAGTAGTGGCAGAGTCGTGACCGCTTTTTGGCAGTAAATGTGCCGGTTGTTTTGGCATTTCCGTGTTATATTTGTATTGTGAGAAGTGGCGGAAAACATTGCTCACAAAATTCCTTATAACTGAAAATGGATCGTCATAACCGGTGGCGATGGTTGCAGATTGAATGAACAGTTGTTTCTTGATTTCACATTCAATTACAATTTACATTGTGTAAACGAAGAAGGGCTTTTGCTCTTCTTCCAGTTACTTAATAATGTACAAATAAATTGATGCAGCAATATTAGGTGATTGGAAGAAGGAGAAAACTTCATTTACCGTAATTGAAATACAAATAAATAATTAATATCAGAGCACACATTCAGGTGCTTTTTATTTTGATATGCTAATTAATCGCAAATCGGTATTCCAAGTACTCTTAGAGCTAATGCTACTTGAAGAGAAATCTCTAATCTAGCAATTTCGATACCAGCTACTGTAAGAATTAAAAAAGGCTGGCCATTTACAAACAAAACAAACTCAACACAAACCAAATATTGTAAAGAAGGTTCAAAAACCATATAATGTAACACATCATATATTTTGTTACATTATATTTATTATTATAAATGCCGTTATATCAGCGTTTTTTTCTATTTTTAAAAATAAATACCATATTTTATGTAACATATTGTATAATAAAGATACATCTAATGTAACATAACGTATAGAGGGGTAAGGAATGAAGTTTGTGCAACCAATTCGAGATAAGAAAAAATTAGAAGAAGTGAAAGAGGTTTTACGTCGCCAGTCTTATCGTGATTTGTTTTTATTTGAGATGGGAATCAATACTGGTCTAAGAATTAGTGACTTATTAAAGTTACATGTAAATGATGTAAAAGAAAGAACTCACATTGTTATTAAAGAACAAAAGACCGGAAAAGAGAAACGTTTCATTATCAATACAGGGTTAAGAGAAAAAATAAATGAGTATGTAACTGGAATGAATGAAACAGATTGCTTATTTGCTTCTAAAAAGACAGGAAAACCAATCACAAGAATTCAAGCTTATCGAATTATGAACGCTGCTGCTGAAAAAGTAGGCCTTGATGAAATTGGAACGCATACTCTTAGAAAAACTTTTGGATATCATTATTACCAAAAGACAAAAGATGTAGTAATGCTACAAACGATCTTTAATCATTCTGCTCCATCAATTACATTACGTTATATAGGCATTCAACAAGATGAGATTGATAAATCATTGGAAGATTTCAGTTTATAAATAGGGGTAGCACCAAATAAGAAACATTTAAAGTAGCGAATCTGCTGCTTTTTTTATTTTACAGAGAAAAAGGAACCCTAAAAAGGGCTCCTCTGTCATCTTGCCGTTCTATAATCGTTGTTTTTAAGCTTTTTTCTAATATCCATAAATCCCAGGACCATTATTATCATGCATATTAATTTGAGCCAGTAGAACTCCTGGTGAAAGATTAGCCCAGAGAAGAAGTCATAAGCGTATAACAAACCGACAATTGGGAATAGCCAAGTCATAAATTTCAAATCTTTTAGATGAAACTTATAATTATTAATCTTTTTCCACATATGTATCAACTCCTATTGTCCTGATGTTCTGTAGTTTTTCTTGATGATATCTCGCATGTTTAGGATAAAGAATAGAAGAAAAACCAAGGCTATGATACCGTAAATCCAGTAGTATGTATGTCCTGTTGTGAATTCAGTATAAAAAGAAAGGGAATTCCAAACTAAAAGGATGGTTGAACAGATGGTAGAGATCAATAATGAACTAAAACTTCTCATGATTTTCACCTCGATTCAAAATGTTAGAGATTATTTATAATTTTACATATAGATAAATAGATTTACAATAATAGGATGTAATAAAATGATTTAAAGGAATTACCGTGAGGTGGTGTAAATGGAAGAAGAAAATATAAACGTTCCTACATGTTCTGTTTGTAATGAACCTTGTATGTGGACATTAAAAATGCCATTAACTATTACTCATTTTGATAAAACATATATCCGTGAAGCAAATACGGATAATGCTCATATATGCATTGAGTGTTTAGAGAAGGAAGTGCAAACAATTGGATAAGGGGGCAGGTGTTATGTAATTATGGCCAGACAACGAAGTCCAGACCGTAACAAAGCGTATGAAATATTTAAAGAACATAATGGTGATATTACGAATCGTAAAATTGCCGAATTGTTGTCTACATCCGAAAAAACTGTAAGTGAAAAAACGGTTGGCGGATGGAAATCGAAAGATGGATGGATAGACAAATTAAATGGAGTACTCCATAAAAATGAACGGAGTACTCCAAAGAAAGATACGGAGTACTCCAAAAAGAAACCAGGAGCACCCAAAGGTAATAAGAATGCTGTAAACAATCGTGGTGGAGCCAAAAAGGGCAATAAAAATGCTACCGGTAATCCCGGAGGTTCTGCTCCGCTACGTAATGGTAATGCTGCTACACATGGTTTGTATAGAAAGTATTTACCACAAGAATTATACGCTTTAAAAGAAGAGCTAGAGGAAGCCATTAACAATGATCCATTATCAATTCTATGGGAAAGTATAATGCTGCAGCACGCTCAAATCATTCATGCTCAACGTATTATGTTCGTTAATAATAAAGAGGACATGACAAAGGAACTACGAAAGAAAAAGCTTAGTGAAAGCGGCTTTGAAGAAGAGTGGGAGATTCAATTTGCTTGGGATAAACAAGCAAGTTTCTTAAATGCTCAATCTAAAGCACTTTCTACCTTGTCTGCTCTTATTAAAGATTTTGATAGGTTGGCTAATATAGATGATGAGCGACGCGCTAAACTTGAATTTATACAGGTTCAAATCGATAAGATTAAATCTACTAATAATGATGATAATAATATTGAGCCAGTTGTCATTGTAGATAATATCAGTGGTGATTTAAATGTCTAAAAAGCAAATAGATGAAATACTTCCACCAGCATTTCATCAAGTTTGGTTAGCCCGTAAATGTGAATCTATATTAAAAATCGTTTGTAAGGGCGGTCGTGGTTCGGGTAAATCTACTGATATATCCATTTGTATCGTTATGGATGGACCTTATTCAGTTTCCTATTACGGTTCTTTGTATACGTAAAGTAAAGGATACAATAAGGGAATCCTGCTATGAGCAAATAAAAGAAGCGATAGAAATCTTAGGTGTAGAGCATTTATTTCGTTTTAAAGAAAGTCCGATGGAAATCATTTATAAACCGCGTGGAAACAAAATGATATTCCGTGGTGCTGATGACCCTGCAAAAATCAAATCTATTAAAATAGCGAAGTATCCAGTTGCTATTGCATGGTTTGAAGAGTTGGCCGAATTTAAATTAGAAGAAGATGTTTCTACAATAGAGAAGTCTATTTTGCGTAAAGAATTACCGAATGGACTGCGATATAAAATGTATTACTCGTATAAACCACCGAAGAGAAAACAGTCCTGGGTTAATAAGAAGTTTGAAACGCAATTCAAGCCAAAGAATACATTTGTACATCATAGTACATATCATGATAATCCTCATATTTCTAAGCAGTTCGTGGAAGAAGCAGAAGAAACAAAAAGACTTAAACCACAGCAATATGAACATGAATATGAAGGGAAACCGACAGGCAGTGGCGTTGTTCCATTTAGTAATCTCACATTCAGACGTATTACAGATAAAGAAATTAAAACATTTGATAATATACGTCAAGGGATTGACTGGGGTTATGGGAATGACGCGCTGTCTTTTGGCCGTATGCATTATGATAAAACGCGCAGAAAGCTTTATATATTCGGTGAAATACATGGCGTTAAAATCAGTAACCGTTCCTTAGCTGAAAAGATTAAACAACTCGGTTGGGATGACGTCGAGATAATTGCCGATTCATCGGAACCAAAGTCAATTGATGAAATGAAAAACGATCATGATATTAAGAAAATAAAAGGTGCAGTTAAAGGTCCTGGTTCCGTTGAATACGGGGAAAAATGGCTAGATGATTTAGTGGAAATCATAATCGACCCTAAACGTTGTCCGAAAACTGCAGGTGAATTCGAGAATATTGATTATGAAGTTGATAAAGACGGTAATCCTAAAAATAGATTACAAGATAAAGATAATCATAGTATCGATATGACTCGTTATGCATGTGAGGACGATATGAGTAAACGTAAAGTCGTTATGGGTGGAAAGGTTAAAAGAATGTAGTCGGGTATAAATTGTTCGGCTATTTCATTTGCTTTTTATTAATAGAGGTATCGCCACATACCTATCAAGCTAAGAAAAGCAAATACCCCAAAAACAAGAAAATTGGCATCCTCAGGTGAAAATGTACAATTTTTTGTTTTGGGGATACTTCAAAATGTTAGGTTGATGGGCATTTGGTGCTATTTTGTATCATACATCTCTAAATTTTATAGAATGTTCACAGCTGTAATTTTGCAGGTTGAAATAGCAAACCTAACGATTGTAGTTGGATTTATAGGTAAAGTACCTAGAACGATACCAAGACCTGTTTGTTCCACGTTAAAATTTGCTGCAGTAGAACCAGTACTTGCTAAAAGATTCACTGTAGAACCAATAAGCGTATCTAGTAATTCCCTAATTGGTCGTTCACGACAATCACATTCGCATCCTGAGTCTACAGGTGGAAGTAATATTATAGATGGCCCTGGTGGTAAAAATCCTACCCCTGTTACATCAGAAATATTGACCACAAAGGATGTGATACCATCTGTAACTGTAACTAAAAAATCATTTACGGAAGTGATAGTAAATAAAAAGAAAAGAGGGGGGACGTTGGGCGCGTCTGCAATAGTGCCAAGAATTACTGTTTCCCCAATAAGTTGTTGTAAAACGTTCTGCATAGGTAAAACGCAGCAATCACAAAGACAACTTTCAGTTGCTCCCGTTGGGCCAGTTGCTCCCGTTGGGCCAGTTGCTCCCGTTGGGCCAGTTGCTCCTGTTGGGCCAGTTGCTCCCGTTGGGCCAGTTGCTCCCGTTGGGCCAGTTGCTCCCGTTGCTCCCGTTGGGCCAGTTGCTCCCGTTGGGCCAGTTGCTCCTGTTGGGCCAGTTGCTCCCGTTGGGCCAGTTGCTCCCGTTGGGCCAGTTGTTCCTGTTGGGCCAGTTGCTCCCGTTGGGCCTGTCCCTCCCGTTGGGCCAGTTGCTCCTGTTGGTAAAGTAAATGGGGGAATTGGGGGAAGTGTAGGACCAATTAAATTTGGATTCAATGCATTAGCTTGAAGTATTTGATTTTTATCAAACATATAACTACCTCCTATGGGTATATTTTGTTATAGGAATATAAGCAGTTACCTTACATGAAATCTATTCATCACTATATTATATGCTAACTTTTTACTATTGTGTGTTTTTTATAGCACCGAAGTTCATTTTTATCGTTTTGGGGAAGAATGTGTTTCTTAACTTGATAGCGATGTGGCGGTGCCCCTAATAGAAGAAAGGAGGACACATAAACGATATGAGCGATAAGAAGACAATTAAGAATGTAAAAGTATTTGGTATTAATAAAGCTGCAGATGATCCGAAGAATAAGGAAGACAACAGTAAGCAAATGGCGGTTGACCCATTCGCGCAAATATATGGTGATAAGGGATTAATTATACCTCCTTATGATATGTCAGTACTGCTGGAAATAAAGGAAAGTAATCCAATCCATTCTGCTTGTATTAGCGCAAAAGTCGATGATATTGCGGGTGTTGGTTTCGACTTTGCTCCTTTTGAAGAAGTGAAAGAAGCAAACCAAGAGCAATATAAAAGATTAAAAGAATTCATGCGTAATTGTAATCCAAAAATGACAAGCGCAGAGATTATAAGGGCCGTATGGGATGATTATGAAACAGTTGGCTGGGGTATTATCGAGGTTGTTCGGAATAACAAAGATGAACCGTCAAAACTTTACCATATTCCAGCTCATACAGTACGTGCTCATAAAGATAAAGTACGTTTTGCTCAAATCGTAAGTAACAAAGAACGATGGTTTAAAAAATTCGGTTATCCAGATGATTATAGCCTTGTTGATGGTCGCCCTTTAGGAGCGGAGGATATCGCGGAAAATGGAACAGAAAAAGCCGGTGAAGTTATTGTTATTCGTAAATTCGGTTCTCGTTCTTCTTATTATGGGATACCTAATTACGTTAGTTCTATTGGCTCAATAGTTGGATCTCAAGCAGTGAGAGATTACGATATTAACTTTTTCACGGGTAAGACTATTCCAGATGCTTTGTTATTTCTTGAGGGCGTCGATGAAATAGATGATGGAACAGAAAACGAGTTAAAAGAGTTCTTCTCTGCAGAAACAAAAGGAGAGCATCACAAGTTGGCCGTTGTTCCTGTACCGCCAGGAGCAAAAGCTAGGTTAGAAAAAGTCAGTCCGTCCAGACGTAAAAGAAGGTAGTTTCCGTTTATATAAGCAGGATAGCGCAATGGAGATATGTGTGGCCCATCGTGTACCACCTTATCGTATCGGTTGGGCTATGACAGGTTCATTAGGACAAACAACTGCTAAGGAAATGAATGAGATGTACAAGCGTTCTATTATTGAGCCTGGGCAAGAAATATTAGAACATCGATTGAATAATCAATTGTTCCGTGTATTCGCTGAAATATTAGGTGGTTTAGATTGGTATTTTAAATTAAACGAAATTGATACAGATGATCGTGAAGCAGATATGCAATATGCGGCTGATGGTTATGAGAAACGTATATTAACAAGGAATGAATCTCATAAAGTAGTAGGTTATGAACCAGTAGCAGATGGGGATACATTCTTTGAAGGCAGTCAAACTGTTTCTCAAGTAGAGCAGATTGCAAAAGCTGCAGATGATAAACAAGATAACTTAATTGCTATTAATACATTTAGAGAAAAGCATGAAGAAATAGAGAAAGCTATGCAAAAGAAGGTAGCTGATTTTTTTCAGAGCAGGGAAAGCGGCTCTTAAACCTGCTTCCCGTAATTCGTATTAATAAAGCAGATGAAGAGATTGATCTTGTGATTACAGAAGCAGAAGTTGATGAATTTCTTGATAGTGTCGATTGGGATGAGGAACGAAAAATGTTTGTCGATGAAGTCACTGCTACGCTACAGGGTGATGTAACAGAGTTTGTACAGAGTACTATTGTATCAAACGGTTTAACCTGGATGGTATTAGATCCAATTGGTGACGTCGCTGCAAAATGGGTTGCTGCTTATGCATTTGAATTAGCAAAGGGAATCCATGAAACTACTAAAGATAGATTAAGAGAAACGATGTTAAAGAATCTTAGTGAGGGAATGGGTGTCGATGCATTAAGTGTTTCTATTGCAGATGTAATGTCTGAAGCGAGTAACTACAGAGCAATGATGATTGCACGTACAGAAATAACATATGCAATGAATTACGGCAATTTAATTGCTTATAAGGGTGCAAATAGAAACAAGAAAACATGGCTTACAGGAAATGACGAGCGTGTTTGTAAAGAATGTGGTGGTTTACATGGGGAAACGGTAGATATTGATGATCTATTTAGTAATGGAAAGATGTGCCCACCAGCTCATCCGCATTGCCGTTGCACTATGATTTCAGAAGAGTAATAAAATACACCTATCTGATTGGGGTTTCATCGTCAAAACGTATACAGCTTTAAATTGGCTGCTATGCGTTTTGACAGTGGAACCCCAATATTTATAGGGAAGGAGGTAAAACAATGGCATATGAACTGAAAAACGCTAATATTAGCTATGTTTCCCTAGTTACAAAGGGAGCTAATGGTCGTCAATTTGCCATCATGAAAAGCGAAGCTGCTAAACAACCAAATATATCAAAACAGATCCCAATCCTTAAAACAGAGGAAGAGAAGCAGCTTATTACAGGTGTAGTATATGAACCGCTTGTTGAAGATAGTCACGATGACATGATGACTGCAGAAGAGATAGAAAAGGCTGCATATACTTTTATGGAAAATTACCAACATATCGATAAGCAGCATGATGAAATAGCTGGTAAAGGTACTGTCGTCGAAAACTGGATTGCTAAAAGCGATATGATGGTTGGCGATCAAGAGGTAACAGCTGGTACCTGGCTTATGACAGTCCGCGTCGACGATGAAGAAACATGGGAACAAGTAAAGAAAGGCGATATTACAGGGTTTTCAATGGGGGGATTTGCTGAACGTGTAGAAATTGCGAAGGCAGATGATTTTACTCATGAAGATAAAAGTCTCATTCGAAAAATGCTAGATTTCGTCAAAGGTGAAAAACACGAAATTAAAAAAGGCGAAGTTAAAGACCGCTTTATTGATGAAAAACAAAAGCGTGATTTACGGGCTGTTTTTAATTTATTTGAAGATGTGTTCTATTGGGAGATTTGGGAAAGTAATCCCGATATCGACCGTATGGCAGCTGCTCTTGACGATATGAAGGACATACTTTCATCTATTAAGGGCGGTTATACCATTGCGGAATCAGAAGATAGTACAAAAGGCGTATGAAGGCGAAACAGTTACAGTTAAACCAAAACCACAAGAACCTTCTCAAAACGTAACATGGACAACAGGGCTTGCTTATATCGATGGATATAATGTAAACCTTAGAAATGGACCATCAACAAATTACGGTATTATCCGTCAATTAAGTAAAGATGAATCCTATCAAGTGTGGGGAAAACAAGGTGATTGGTTAAATCTTGGTGGTAATCAATGGATTTATAACAATCCATCCTACATTAAATATCAAGGGGAACAAACTTCTGCTGCAAGTTCTGAAGTAGGAAAACGCGTTGTTTCTAAAGTGGACAACCTTCGCTTCTATGATTCTGCTTCTTGGTCTGATAAAGATGTAGCTGGAACTGTAGATGAAGGACTTGGTTTCATTATCGATGCCAAAATAAGTGTTAATGGCTCACCGCAATATAAAGTACACAACAGCCAAGGGAAAATATACTATGTAACTGCATGTGAAGTCTATGTATATATGAAGTGAAAAAGTATGCCCAAGTTTAGACATACTTTGGATGATGAAGAATTAGGGTTTACTGTGAATCTAAAAGTTAAAGTAAATGGTTTGCCCTGATATGAAATTCAAAATAGTAAAGGCGTTTCGTGTGCCGTTTATGTTCACATATTTGCTCACATTTTGTTCACGTATTATATAAAAAAGTATGAAAATCCATAAAAATAATTATTCTAATAAACTTTATTCCGGATACTAAAAAGTGCCAGACCCCTTGTGATATAAGGGATTTGGCACTTTTATATTTTTTATGTTTTAGCAAATAAACAACCCTAAAACTGCTCATTCTTCTCCCAAGATTCTACAATATAATGTGCAATCGTCGGGTTGAATCCTTTCCCAACTAAAAACATAATCGCAGCAACTTCTGTTAAAGCATGTTTGTGTGATGTATGTTTTGCTTCATTTAAACCGTAATCTACCCAAGGTTTTACGAAATCTAGTACAGGTTTCTTTAAAGGTAAAAACTGTGTACCGACAACTTGTTGAATTTGTTGTTGCGTTGGTTCTGTAATTGGTCCAGGCGGTAAGATTTGAGGCTGTGTGATATCAAATGTTGGTCCTGGTGGTAAGATTTGCGGTTGTGTAATATCGAGTGTTGGTCCTGGTGGTAAAATTTGTGGTTGTGTTGGATCGATTGTTTGAGGTGCCGGTGGTGAAACACGCGCGTCATAGTTTGGTTGGTGCATTTGCGGCTGAGTTGCATATGGATTTTGTTGAAATTGTTGTTCTTGATTTTGTGGTACTACGTATGGATTTTGTTGAAATTGTTGTTCTTGATTTTGTGGTGCTACATATGGATTTTGTTGAAATTGTTGTTCTTGATTTTGTGGTGCTACGTATGGATTTTGTTGAAATTGTTGTTCTTGATTTTGCGGTGCTGCATATGGGTTTTGAGGATATTCATAATTTGGACGTGTGTCGAATGAATTTTGTTGATGATTAGCTTCTTGGTTTTGTTGTGATGCGTATGGATTTTGTTCATAGTGTTGCTCTTGTAGCTCTTGTTCTTCATATTGTTCTGTGTATCTTTGGTCCTGTTGCTGAGGGTAAAATGGTTGTTGTGGATAAGGCGGTTGATTATTATAGAACATATTTATTCCTCCTTCATGATGATGCCTACCACCCAGTGTATGGGCGGACAAGAAAATATGTGATGAAAAAATGCGGGCGTGTTACAATAAGTAACTGGGTGAAGATAAAATGACAAAACAAGAAAAGATTCAAAAAACAATTACTTTTGTAAAACATATTTTAGAAAAAGATGCGAGTGGGCATGATTGGTATCATATTGAACGCGTACATAAACTGGCGATTTCTTTATCCGAGCAAGAAGGGGGAAATCGTTTTATAATTGAAATGGCAGCATTACTTCACGATGTGGCAGATGAGAAGTTAAATGAAAGTGAAGAAGCAGGAATGAAAAAAGTTTCTGATTGGTTAGAAGAGTTACATGTTGAAGCAGAGGAAAGTAAACATGTTCTTCATATCATTGCCAATATGTCTTATAAAGGTGGTCATGGCGGTAAAGTGGATTCACTTGAAGGGAAGCTTGTTCAAGATGCGGATCGCTTAGACGCTCTTGGAGCAATTGGAATAGCTCGCACATTTGCGTATGGTGGAGCGAAAGGGAGATTAATGTATGATCCAACTATTCCTCCACGTGAAGTGATGACGAAAGATGAATATAGAAAAAATAACGATCCATCTTTAAATCATTTTTATGAAAAACTTTTGAAACTAAAAGACTTAATGAACACGAACGCAGCAAAACAAGAGGCTGAAGTTCGTCATCGTTATATGGAACAGTTTATTGAACAATTTATGAAAGAGTGGAATGCACAAATATGAAAATGTTAACTGTGGAAAACTTATCGAAATCATACGGAGAAAAACCGTTATTTGATGGATTATCATGTAGTATTACAGAAGGACAACGTGTCGGAATTATTG
This sequence comes from Bacillus sp. N5-665, assembly GCF_022637375.2. Taxonomy (NCBI): domain Bacteria; kingdom Bacillati; phylum Bacillota; class Bacilli; order Caryophanales; family Bacillaceae; genus Bacillus; species Bacillus sp. N5-665. The sequence continues at coordinate 3,414,589 of NZ_CP093325.1, read as the reverse complement.
GTGTAAACGGTACTGGTAAATCGACATTATTAAAAATTATTGCAGGGTTAGAAACTCCTGATACAGGTGATATGACGCATTCCCGTGGGTATACAATTAGTTATTTATCACAGCAACCAGAGTTTGATGAAAAACTAACAGTATTAGAGCAAGTGTTCCATGGTGATACACCTTTAATTCGTCTTCTTCGTGATTATGAACAATCGTTATTAAATATCGAAAAAGATCCAAGTAATGAAAAAGTACAGGAACAATTATTTGCAGTGCAGCAACGTATGGATGCGATGAGTGCATGGGAAGCAAATGCGAATGCAAAATCGTTATTAACGAAATTAGGAATTACTGATTTTACAGCAACTGTTGGAAACCTATCTGGTGGACAAAAAAAGCGTATTGCAATGGCGCAATGTTTTATTGAAACACCTGATTTATTAATTTTGGATGAGCCTACGAACCATCTTGACCATGAGACAGTTGAATGGTTGGAAGAATATTTAGCAAGATATAATGGTGCGGTATTACTTGTAACCCATGATCGTTATTTCTTAGATCGTGTGACAAACCGTATTTTTGAATTAGACAATGGTAAACTATATAGTTACGAAGGAAACTATAGTACATTTTTAGAAGCGAAAGCACTTCGTGAAGAACAAGAAATTGCGCAAGAATCAAAACGTCAAAACTTATATCGCCGCGAACTAGCATGGATCCGCCGCGGTGCAAAAGCTCGTTCGACAAAGCAAAAAGCACGTATTCAACGATTTGATGAGTTAAAAGGTCAAGAAGGACCAGCTGCAAAACAGTCAGTTGATATTGCGCTTAGCGGCAGTCGCCTCGGTAAAAAAGTACTTGAGTTAAAAGATGTAACGAAAAAATTCGGTGATAAAACGGTATTACACAACTTTAATCATATTGTAAAACCAGGAGATCGTATCGGAATCATTGGAGCGAATGGAAGCGGAAAATCTTCTCTATTAAATATGCTTGCAGGCAAGTTAGCTCCTGATAGTGGTGAAGTTGAAGTAGGACAAACTGTAAAAGTTGCTTATTATACGCAAGAAAATGAAGAGATGAATTTAAATCAGCGTATGATTGAATACATTAAAGAGATTGCAGAAGTTATTCATACGACAGATGGAAAAGTAATTGGTGCATCTCAAATGCTAGAACGTTTCTTATTCCCGACGCACTCACATGGTACACCGCTTGGTAAACTATCTGGTGGTGAAAGAAGACGTTTATATTTATTACGTATTTTAATGGGAGAACCAAACGTACTATTACTGGATGAACCTACGAATGATCTAGATACACAAACATTAACAGTACTGGAAGATTATTTAGAAGATTTCCCAGGTGTCGTTTTAACTGTATCGCATGACCGTTACTTCTTAGATAAAGTAGTAGATGAATTGTTCATCTTTAGTGGTGGAGGCGAAGTGCGTGAATTCCTAGGTAGTTATACGGACTTTTTAGAAATGGAAAAGACGAAAGAACTTATTGAGAAGGCGGAAGTTCAAAAAGAGAAAAAAGTGGTAGAAGAAGCTCCGAAACAACAACGTAAACGTAAACTTTCATACAAGGAGCAGCGTGAATGGGAAACAATTGAAGATACAATTGCTGAACTAGAAGAGAAAATTGAGTCAATTGGAGAAGAACTTACGAAAGTTGGATCTGACTTCACAAAGGCACAAGAATTATCTGAAGCACAGCAAAAAACAGAAGAAGAGCTAGAAAAAACGATGGAAAGATGGAGTGAACTATCAGACATCGTTGAAGGATTAAAATAAAAACAAGCTGCATATATTGAAAAGTAAAGAGAAAAACTTTACACTATTGGTAGAACCTATTTTAGGAGGGAAAAAATGAGAACATCTAATCCAATGTTGAAAAAAGAGGCATTCCGTAAAGAGGGAGCAAGTGCTTCTGCGATGACGATTGGCGGAACAGTAGGCAAAACGTTTATTATGCTTATCTTGCTACTTGCAACGTCTGTCTATTCATACATACAGATGATGCAGGGGACGATGAAGATGCCAGTACTAATTGGTGCTTTAATCGTTGCGGCAATCATCGCATTTGCGTCTATGTTCTTCCCACGTATTTCACCTTTTGGTGCACCAATCTATGCGGCAGTAGAAGGGGTTGTATTAGGTAGTATTTCAGCGGTTTATACAATGAAGTTTGGCGATTCTATCGTTTTAAATGCTGTATTACTAACAATCTCAATTCTATTTGCAATGTTAGTGTTATATGCAACGCGTGTAGTAAAGGTAACGGATAAATTCCGTACAGGCGTGATGGCAGCAACACTTGGAATTATGGTTATGTATTTAGTCGTATTTCTACTAAACATGTTTGGTGTAACTGTTCCGTACATTCACCAAGGCGGTACGATTGGTATTATTATTAGTGCAGTTGTTATCGTAGTTGCTGCATTAAACTTATTACTAGATTTCGATTTAATCGAAAATGGTGTACGTAGTCAAGCTCCGAAATATATGGAGTGGTACACTGCGATGGGACTAATGCTTACATTAGTTTGGTTATACTTAGAAATTCTTCGTTTCGTTTCTTACTTTACGAAAAATGACTAATAAAAAAATCCTGCATGAAAAATGCAGGATTTTTTTATTTTCAAAGATAGAGTGAAATTTTAATCAGTGAGGCTTATACTGCCTGTTAATGCAGGTTAATTTCGGTAATGGTATAATATGGTTTTTGGTAAATCAAATTGAAGGGGGATGGAATATGATGAAAGAGAAGAAAGGGATTATGAAAAAACTATTTTCTAAAAGTTTTTTCATAGAACTAGAAGATGCTTTAACGTATCCATCATCAGAAGTTATTATTTCCGCTATCGAAAGGTATGCGGTTGAATGTCAGGAACAATTGAATTTTGAGAGTAAAGTTAAACCGATTACTTTTTACTTAGAAAATGTAATGTATCGTGTTGAGATAAAGATGGCTCGCGGTGGATATTACATTTCCTGTAGTGAAGTATAAATTTTGAAACCTTACATGTTTAATATATGTAAGGTTTCTTTTTTTCTTTTACAGCATATAAAATAATATTTTTTACTTTAAAATATATTATTTTACGTTTTTTACCCTTCATACATTTTTCTTTACAATAAAGAAAAATATGTGAGGTGGTATAACATATGATGAATCGAGTTGTATTAATCGGTAGATTGACAAAGGAGCCAGAATTATACTACACAAAGCAAAGTGTCGCTTATGCACGAATATGTGTTGCGGTGAATAAAGGTTTTCGAAATAGTTTAGGTGAGCAACAAGTAGATTTTATTAATTGTGTCGTTTGGAGAAAATCGGCTGAGAATGTAACTGAATATTGTAAGAAGGGGTCACTTGTTGGAATTACCGGACGTATTCATACGAGGAATTACGAGGATGATCAAGGAAAGAGAATATATATAACGGAAGTTCTGATTGAGAGCATTACATTTTTGGAGAAAAGGCGGGAGGGGGCATCGCAATAAGATGGGATTTTAAACAATGGGTTTGGGGGAATTAGGTGGAAAGAGAAAGAATGAAAAAGTATGATGATGGAAAGAAATCAGCAAGATAAAGCATCCGAGTAGGTTTAAAGAGGTGGAACATGTTACAATACAGCTAAGAACATGCAATAAAGGAGAGTTTTTTACGTGAAGATTAAAGCAATTGAACCGACGCCAAGTCCAAATACAATGAAAGTTATTTTGAATGAAGTATTACCATCAGGAGCGCGTAATAATTATACAAATGAAAATAAAGAACAAGCACCAATGCAAGTGCAAGAAATTTTGAAAATTGAAGGCATTAAAGGTGTATATCATGTAGCCGACTTTTTAGCAGTGGAGCGAAATGCGAAGTTTGACTGGAAAGTTTTATTACAACAAGTTCGTGCTGTTTTCGGCGAAGAAGTAGTAGAAGAAAGTGAAGAACAACAACTTGCTCATTTTGGAGAAGTGAAAGTGTTTGTTCAAATGTTCTTTACAATTCCAATGCAAGTAAAGTTAACAGATGGAACAACGGAAGAACGTGTTGGTTTACCAGATCGTTTTAAAGAATCAATTATGAAAGTTCAAATGTCTGCACCAAACGTTGTAAAAGAACGTAAATGGGTGGAACAAAGTACACGTTACGGTAATTTTGAAGAAATCGGGAAAGAAGTAGTAGAAGAAATTGTTGCTGCTTATTCAGAAGAACGTGTAAATGAAACAGTTAAAGAATTATTAAACCAGGCAGGTGCTGTTGAAGTAACGATTCAAAAGCGTGAGCCATATAAAGTAACAGAAGAGATGATGAAAGATGCTGACTGGAAAAACCGTTTTGCGGCATTAGAACAAATGGATCCTACTGAAGAAGATATGCCAGTGTTGAAGATGGCGTTAGATGATGAAAAAGTTTCGATCCGCCGTTTAGCAACAGCGTATTTAGGTATGGTAAAAGGTGATGGAGTATTGCCGTTATTATATAAAGCGTTATTAGATCGTTCAGTAAGTGTTCGCCGTACAGCGGGCGATTGCTTATCAGACGTAGGTGATCCAGCAGCGATGTTCGTTATGATTAAATCTCTGAAAGATTCAAGTAAATTAGTACGCTGGCGTGCAGCGATGTTCTTATTTGAACTTGGAGATGAAAGTGCGATTCCGGCATTAAAAGCAGCGCAAGATGATCCAGAGTTTGAAGTAGCGATGCAAGCGCGTCTAGCATTAGAGCGTATTGAAGGCGGAGAAGAAGCAAAAGGTTCTGTATGGAAACAAATGACGGAGTCTCGTAAAGGAGAATAATGTATGATTGTTTTCTATGATAGTTGGTGCCCGATGTGTACGGCGGTTGCTGAACGTACGAAAAAATTAGATAAAAAGGGTAAGATGAAATTTGTTTCATTTCGAGATGAAGATGTAGTTGAGAAATATGAACTCTCTCAAGAACTACAAAGCAAGATGGAACAAAGATTGTATATTTTGAAAAATAATAAGTGGTATGACGGGATTCATAGCATACATGTATTAGCAAAGGCTGTTCCATCTTACTGGTTTGCCGTGCCTTTTATAAAACTATCTATTGTACTTGGATTTGGAAGTAAAGTATACGATTATATCGCTAACAATAGAAAACTTGTCCCAGTTGGACATTGCCGTGAAGGGGTTTGTGAAATCCCTACAAAAAAATGAAATCATCGTAATCTTTCTTTTGCACCTAGTAATAGAGCGTGATATGATGAATTTGGAATGAAAGTTGAAGGAGAGATTACAAGATGTCAAATGCTTATGAAGAATACATGCGTCAAATGGTAATCCCAATGCGTCAAGAATTAGTGCGTTCTGGGTTTGAAGAGTTAACTACAGAAGAAGCTGTAACAGAATTTATGGAAAACACGGCAGGTACAACTTTAGTAGTTGTAAACTCTGTTTGTGGTTGTGCAGCTGGTTTAGCACGTCCATCAGCAGGTCAAGCAGTTGTTCGTGCTGAAAAACAACCTGATCATCTTGTAACTGTATTCGCAGGCCAAGATAAAGATGCTACTGCAAAAATGCGTGAATACTTCGGAGAAATTCCTCCATCTTCACCATCTATGGCATTATTAAAAGGAAAAGAAGTTGTTCACTTCATTCACCGCCATGAAATTGAAGGTGCAACTATGGACGAAATTATTACGAACTTAGAACAAGCTTTTGAAAAGAATTGCTAAAGAAGGGGGAGAGTAAATCTCCCTCTTTTCTTTATATAGAGGTGAAAAAATGATCGTAACAACAGCAGGAAGAACGAACAAAGAAATGACAGATTATGCAAACAAGGTAGCAGCAGAATTAAATCGTTCTTTCGTTAAACGTAATGACGTACCAGTACATAAACTGCATGAGCAGTATGAACAAGATGTACTTGTTGTAGGGAAAAACCGATTAGCTATTTATCCGAGAGGAACGGAAGAGTCGTTTTTCTTTCATCCAAACTCAGCGATGTTTCGTGTGAAAAGGTTAATGCGCGGAGAACATGATCCGTTTGTACAAGCCACGCAATTAGAGAGCGGAATGACAGTGTTAGATTGTACGCTTGGCATGGCATCAGATAGTATTGTAGCTAGTTATATTGTTGGTGAAAGCGGAAAAGTAACGGGACTTGAAGGCAATGAGTATATGGCTTATATTATGGAAAATGGTTTGAAAACATGGTCTTCATCTGTTTCTGAAATTGATGAGGCAATGCAACAAATCGATGTGAAGCAAACGGAGCATTACTCATTTTTAAAACAATGTGAAGACAATAGTTATGATGTCGTTTACCTTGATCCAATGTTCGAAGAAACTGTTATAGAATCAGATGGAATAAAAGGATTAAAACACTTCGCTTTGTATCATGATATTACTGACGAAACAATTGCGGAAGCGAAGCGTGTGGCGAGAAAGCGTGTCGTTTTGAAAGATCATTTCCGTAGTTCTAGATTTGAAAAACACAATTTTCACGTATACAAAAGAAAAAGTGCTAAGTTTCACTTTGGTGTAATTGACCCTTGCTAATTGTTTGAAAAGATGTATAATAAGCAATAATTAATTAAATATACTGTCTGTGATGAAGAGAGTAGTCTTTTTTCAAAGGAAAGCGAGCTAGGGATGGTGTGAGCCTAGTACGGAAGAAAAAGATGAAGCGCACTTCGGAGATGCTTCTTGAACGAATAGTAGAGAAAGCCGAGGCCCCCTGTCCTCGTTATAAACGGGAAAGTGGTTCTTAACGAACAACAAGGGTGGTACCACGGGTTAAAACTCGTCTCTTTTTTAGAGACGAGTTTTTTGTGTTTTAAAAATTAAGGAGGTTGTAGTATGGATTATAAAACGCAGTTTGCGGAAAGTTTATCTAATATTTTCACGAATGAATTAACGCAAAACCAAATTTTAGATTTAATCGAAACGCCGAAACAAGATGAATTCGGAGATGCGGCATTTCCATGTTTTTTACTTGCGAAACAATATAAAAAATCACCAGCTATTATCGCAAAGGAAGTTGCGGAGAAATTACATGATCCGTTCTTTACGAAAGTAGAGGCTGTTGGCCCTTATGTAAATGTATTTTTTAATCGTGAAACTGTAAGTGATACAGTATTAAAAACGATTTTAGCGGAGAAAGAAAAGTACGGTCAAAATCACTTTGGATGTGAAAAGACTGTAGTTATCGACTATTCCTCTCCGAATATCGCGAAACCTTTTTCAATGGGGCATTTACGTTCTACAATGATAGGGAATTCATTGAAACATATCGCTGAAAAATGTGGCTATGAAGTTGTAGGAATTAATTATATTGGGGACTGGGGAACACAGTTTGGAAAGTTAATTACTGCTTATAAAAAATGGGGAAATGAAGCAGTAGTGAAAGAGGATCCAATACGTGAACTATTTAAGTTATATGTTCAATTCCATGAAGAGGTAAAAGACGACGAAGAACTAGAAGAAGATGGACGCGCTTGGTTTAAGAAATTAGAAGAAGGTGATGAAGAAGCAGTTGAGCTTTGGAATTGGTTCCGTCACGAATCCTTAAAAGAATTTTCTCATATTTATGAACTGCTCGGTGTTGAATTTACTAATTTTCAAGGAGAAGCTTTTTATAATAATTTAATGGAAGATTTTATTGGGATTTTAGAGGAACATGATTTGCTTGAAGAGTCAGAAGGTGCGTTAGTCGTTAATTTAGAAGAAGAGGGAATGCCGCCTTGCTTAATTAGAAAATCAGATGGTGCGACGATTTACGCAACACGTGACTTAACGGCAGCGTTATATCGTCAAAACACATATGCATTTGATAAAGCGTTATATGTAGTTGGCCCAGAACAAAGTTTACATTTTAATCAATTTTTCACTGTATTAAAAAAGCTTGGTTACAATTGGGTTGACGGCATGGAACATGTACCGTTTGGGTTCATTTTAAAAGACGGCAAGAAAATGTCGACACGTAAAGGAAGAGTTATTTTACTTGAAGAAGTACTTGAGGAAGCAATTGACCTTGCAAAACAAAATATTGAAGAGAAAAATCCAAATTTAAAGCAGAAAGAAGAAGTAGCAAAGCAAGTCGGCGCTGGCGCAGTTATTTTCCACGATTTAAAAAATGAGCGTATGCATAATATTGAATTCTCATTAGAAAACATGCTGAAATTTGAAGGGGAAACAGGGCCGTATGTACAGTACACACATGCACGTGCGTGCTCTATTTTAAGAAAAGAAAGTGTAGAATTTGAAACGTGTACGTTTGCTTTAAAAGATGATCATAGCTGGAGCGTTGTAAAATTATTGAATAAATTCCCACAAGTAGTCGAAGCAGCCTTCAACAAAAATGAGCCATCAATCATTTCGAAATACGTATTAGATGTAGCACAATCGTTTAATAAATATTACGGAAATGTGCGTATATTGGAAGAGAGCGAAGAGAAAGACAGTAGACTGGCATTAGTGTTTGCTGTGACAGTTGTATTAAAAGAGGGATTACGTTTACTTGGGGTGGAGGCACCTAAGGAGATGTAAAACAAATAGGTATACGTATCATAGTAGATATGTATGCCTATTTATTTTTATAGAAAATGTGAAAGCAGAAGTTTTATTTTATTAAATCTAAATTTTTCTAGAATTGTTTCAAGTGTAGGAATGTCCTTATTAAATGGAGAATTGTAATGTCATATATAAAAAGGAGGCGTTAAACTTGGAAACATACGATTGGAACAGTAAACTAACATATTTAAAAAAACACGAGAGATTTATATTACAATGACGATTATGTAAGCTTTTTAGTAAATACAGTTTGGAAGATTCATAAGCCCGTACAAATTGTTGATGTCGGTTGTGGATATGGTTATTTAGGCTTAGTATTAATGCCATTACTTCCAAAAGGATCAAAGTATACAGGCATTGATAGTGGAGAAACATTACTAGCTGAAGCGAGAGAGTTGTTTCGTTTACTTCCATATGAGATAGAATTTTTTGAGGGAGATGCTACAGAAATTGAATTGAACGATACATATGATATAGCAATTTGTCATGCTTTCTTATTACATATGAGTTCGCCAAAAATGATGCTACAAAAAATGATACATTCAATTAAAAAGGGCGGAAAAATAATCTGTTTTGAACCACATTGGATATCAAATATGTCTTCATACTCTGTAGATGGAGAGAATCAATCGGAAATTATTAGGCTAGGTGCTTTGCAGAAGTTATTTGAAAGTGACATGCAGAGAAGCGGAAAAGATGGAAATATTGGCATGAAAATACCGATGTTTTTAAGTGAACTAGGCGTAAAAAATATTGAATGTAGAGTAAGTGATAAAGTGAACTTTTTAGATTCTAATATGCACCATAATGATAAACAAAGGTTGTATCATTCATTAAAAGAAGAGGGGATTGCAGAGGATCCGGGTGATAAACAGCATTTTATAGAATGTTTAATGGCTAGAGGGTTAACATATGATGAAGCTTTAGTTCAGTATGAAGCAGAACTACGATTTTTTAAAGCATTGCAATTGCATTCTTCTTTAGTATATGCTCCGAATATGAAAATTACATTTGGTGAAATAGAATGTTGAAAGATAGCGGTTTATTAAGGATTGCTACCTTCAATATATGGAACAATGATAATCTTTGGTTGGAGCGATTAGAAGCTATTTGTGAGGAGATTCGAAGTATTTCCCCACATATTCTTGCTCTACAGGAAGTTAGAAGTTGTGTTAATTTGAATTCAAAGAAAAATGTTGCGCAGTATATAGCGGATCAAATAGGTTATCCGTTTTGTATATTTAAGGAGTACCCTGATTCTCCAGATGAAGGGCTAGCTTTTTAAGTAAAACTCCTATTATAGCTGAAGAAGCAATTTGGGAAAATGACATAAAGGAATCAAATTATTGTGCCATTCGAATCATGTTTACATATAAAGATTGTAAGTTCGGAGTAACGAATGTTCATTTAAATTGGAAATCTAATAGGTTAAGAAAAGAACAAATGAATGCCGTAAATAATTGGATTACAAATAGAGTGAGTGATTACGAATTATTATGTGGTGATTTCAATGACGATCCACATTCAAGGGTGCATCAATATTTAATAAATAATCATTGGATAGATGTAGCGCAGCTTAAAGAGGTTCAACCAACTTTAGAGTATAGAAAGAATCCTAATTTAAGAGGAGAGATAAAGAAAGACAAAAGATATGACTGGATTATGATACAAGAAAATGCCCCAATGAGATTTCCTATAATTGAAAACGTATCTATATTTGGGAATTCATCATTAACTTCATCTGGCGTATTTCCTAGCGATCATTACGGTGTTTTTGTAGATTTGAAATTTGATAAATGAAAAAAATGTCATTATATGTAGTAAGTCGATATGCACCGTATAATCGCTGATATATTTGAATTATCGCCGATATAATTCCATGTACGGATTTCGGCTTCCAAAAGATAAGATCCTCATGTTACGTTATTCCATTTAATTAAACAAAATATGGAGAAAAACAATCATTTTTACTATATTTTGTTATAAATTTGAATAATATTAATTAATACCATCCATTATAAGAGATTTTAGTTGAATACCTACAATATGATGTGTAAAATCTAAGCAAGTAGCAGTATAAATAAATATTCGAGGTGAATACATGCTAGATTTTAAGCAGTTAGATGCTTGTTTGAAAGACAAGAGATTTATAGATGGATTACAGGAAATAAATAATGAAATTTCATATATAAAAGAAAAGAATACTTTATCTTATTTGAAGAATTGGCTTGCTAGTGTTCCTTCGCATAAGGAGTTTGACATATTAATACGTCTTACTGATGAAGGGCTTATGCACCAATACAGTTCATTCCTCATTCGCTACGCCTACAAAAAATTCCCAAATATGAGAACGCTCTCTTTATATTGTGATGAGTTAATTGATGAGCGGAAAATACTTGAAGTAGAACAGTTGTTAAAAGACTCATTAGAAGAGGTAAATAAAGAAGAAATAGAAGCTGATCTTTTAGCGAAAACATATTTTACGTTAGTACGATGTTTGTTGGAAATGAAACGAAATGAAGAAGCCCTAATCTATATGCAAAAGGCAGAGGAGTACAGTTCACGTGCCGTATTTGATAAATGGGGCTACGTCTATATGCATACAGGTGAATGGGAGAAAGCAGAAGAACAATTTATAGCTGGCATGCAGCATAAAGATTGTGAAGAGCTATCTACCTATTTATTATCACAATTATATGCGAATAAAGGAGAACAAAAACGTGCTTTACAGCTAATTGATGATGCGATTGTAAAGTTCCCGCAAGTACCATATTTTCATTTTGAAAAGGTAAAATATTTATTAGATTTAAGGAAGTATGAAGAAATGTTAGCGGTAATAGATAATATAAATAATCAGCTTCCTTATCATGCGTATAAAGCTTACTTTGTACATTTACGTGCAGAAGCGCTTTACAAAATGAATAAACTTGTAGATTTACAACAGTTATTAAAAGAAGAAAAAAGTTTAAAAGAGTCTTTATATCATAATTTAGAAAAAAATCCAGATGGAAAAAAGGTGTATTTACCGATAGTTCCGATTGTACAAAAGGATAATTATTGTGTTCCGACAAGTTTAGAAATGATGTTGCAGTTATGGGGAGAAAAACGTACACAAGATGAAATAGCAGAGTTTATTTTTGATATGACAGGCTCAAAGTTTTCAGATACTGTTTCTTATTTAGAAGAATTAGGTTATGAATATCGTTATTTTAAAGGTAATGAGGAAAATTATAAGAGACTGCTGGATGAAGGGATTCCTGTTTTATTAAGTATAGATATTGAGCATGCTTCACATGTACAAGTGCTATCTGGATATGATGATACGTTACAAGCTTTTTATGTTCAAGATCCGAACTTTATAGAACCAGTTATTGTGGAATATAGTAAGTTACAAGAAAAATATCGTTACACAGGTTGTTTAGCGATTACGTTTGTTCCGAAAGAAAAGAAGGAGCGATTAGCATTTTTAAATGAAGAAGAAAATCATTATTTTAAATCTGTTTTTTCTCTTACGGATCATTTAGATGAACATGATAAAGAGGGGATTCATAACTTAGTACAATTTTTAAAAGAGACGAGTGATAATCCGAATACGTGGTTATATACGGTTAAGCATTTAGATGTTGAAGTAGATAATGAGTTTATTATATGTTGTATTGAAAAGTTAATGGAGAAGTTTCCAAACTCAGATTTTGTTAAATTGCATGGTGCGCAGTGCTTTATTCGCCTTCAAGAATTAGAAAAAGCCGGGCAAATGCTGACAAGTGTTGAGAAGAAAAATAATCGTGCTTTATATCATTTAATAAACGGAAGATATGCTTTTGAACAGGAGAGTTATATAGAAGCGATTTCAAGTTTTCGTTCATCATTACAATTAGACGCAGATCAGCCGATTACTTGGAGTTTTCTCGCTTTATCATACATGTATATCGATCAATCTGAAAAGGCGTTGCAGTTTTCTCAAGTTGCTTTAGAACGTAGTCCAGAAAGATTCACTTTAACGAATCACGGATTAATATTAATAGATTTAGAAAGATATGAAGAAGCGTATGAAATTTTTAATGACCTATTAAGAGAGAATAAAAATGAGGCACATGTATGGTATGAGCGCGCGAGATGTGCGCATCATTTAGGGAAATTACATTTAGCGATAAAAGGGCTTAAAGTAGCGATTTATTTGGATAGTAATGCGCCTTACATCTATACGAAACTTTCGGAAATATACGAGTCTGATTTGAAGGATGAGGAAAGTACGAAAGAAATTTTATTAAAAGGTATTGAGAATTGTGACGATAAGGCACCTCTATACGTAAAACTCGGTGACTATCATTTTCAAAATGATAGTCTGGAAGAAGCAGAAACATTGTATAATCGTGCATTAGAAGAAAATCATGATGATGTTTATTCTCACTTTGGACTTACGCAAGTTTATATGGCGAAAGAACAATACAAGGAAGCGAAACAATATATTCTCGGTATTGAAAAACAAATTGAAAAGAGCCAAGATTTTCTTATGAATGCGGGAATGGTTCTATGGGATGCTGAGGTTGAACTTGGTGGAAATGAAGAAGGGTTTAAAGTAGCTTTGTCTAAGTTAGAGAGTGGTATAAAGCAGAGCGAATATAATGTGGCAAGTGCGTTAGATGAATATGTGAATCGAATTAAAGGAACGGTATTTGTACAAAGAGGTATAGCATTCTTAAGAACGTTACACAAAGAAAGAAATGAAATAAGCGAATACGGTTGTTATACAGGTATTTTATATGAATCTATTGGGCAGTACGGCCAAGCGATGAAAAGGTATAATAAGGCGATAGAACAAAAGGAAACGGCATTACCTTATTACCGAATGGGTGAAACACTTATGGTATTAGGGCAATTGACGGAAGCAAAACAAGCGTATGAAACATGTTTAGAGCTTGATGAGAATTTCGAAGGTGTACATTTACAGCTTGCAGAAATATACGAAAAAGAAGAAAATCGTTCTAAAGAACAAAGTCATATGGTTCAGGCTATGAAAGAAGAGCCGATGCATATTAATATGGAATATTTGGCGCAGCTTTCAGTAGAAATGAGTCTTCAGGAAGAGTTACTGACAGAACTAGAACAATTAGCGGACGAAGCACCTGAAATATGGCGATTAGATGCGATTGCATATGTGTATGGAGCGATGGATGAAATAGATAAAGAACAAGCACAGATTGAAGAGGCACTTCAATTAGATAGTGAGCATATAGAAGTTCTATATCATTATGCCAAAGTGTTAGTGAAAAAAAGAAATGAAAAAGCAATTGAAATTGCAATGAAAGTTATACAAAAAGATGCAAATAATGAACGAATATTTGATGTGTATGTAAAAGCGATAGAACAACATAAGAAATTGTCTAACATACGAGATTTTCTTCATACATTAAAGGTGAAGAAGGCAGAAAGAAGTATGGCATTTATGTATGCTGCATCTGCGGTGACGGAAAGATGGATTGAACGTCAACAAAATGAACAGCCGAAGAAATCCATAATTACGAGAGCTTTTTATCGTATGAAAAACCGTGCGAAAGAAATTTCGATTATTACTACAATCATTGATTTGTATGAAATTTCGTTAAAGTTAAATCAAAAAAATAGTATGGCAGCGCAGCGATTTTCACTATTTTACGAGAATGTGGCGATGTATAAAGAGGCGATAGATGTATTGCAAACATCGTTAGAAAATAAATGGGATTACGATGTAGCGAAGCAACTTGTAAATCTTTTCATAGCGTGTGAGGAAGAAGATATGTTACGGGATGCTTCAGAAATAACGAAGCAAATGGTTCGAGAGTTACCAGATGATTATGATACGCTTCTTTTACAAGCGCAAGTATTCTTTAAAATAGGAGAAGAAAGAAAAGCAGAAAAGATTACCTTACAATTAATGGAGCAAACACCGTTTGTAAGTAGAGCGTTTCTTGCTTTAGGAGAAATGTATCAAAGTCAAGAAAGGTTTGAAGAGGCAATTCATGTATTAGAAAATGCTTCTATACATCATCCAAATGAAGCAGCAATTCTTCTTTCTTTAGCATCTTCATATCATGATACCGGCCAAACACTAAAGGCAGAAAAAATAACAAATGATGTATTAACAATAGATGCGAGTGATTTGTTAGCAAGATACGATCGCGCTTGTTATTTAGCACAGTTAAACAGAATTGAAGAGGCGAAGGAAGAGCTTGAAATTGTTCTTCGTGAGGATGAATCAGGATTCTTTGCTGAGCTTATTGAAGAAGATGAAGATTTAGCTGGAATACAAGAATTTGAGAAATAATTGTATAGGAATAGGGAAAAAAGGATATAAATAAATATATATTTCGAATTAGTTGACAATTTATTGCCCAATGGCATAAAATAGCTTTTAATAAAGTATACAAATCTGAAGACGAGAACGAGTAAAATAATGAATTGTTCCCCAGAGAGCCGGTGTATAGCTGAAAGCCGGTGTGCAGACATTATTTGAAAATCATCTCCGAGGAGCCGAGGCTGAAAATAAGTAAGCCCGGACGGATGTCTACCGTTACAAAGAACACGTATGATAGTACGTTGCTAAGTGCTATTAGCGAAGAGCTAATAGAATTAGGGTGGTAACGCGGTTAAACCCGTCCCTACTTCATGGGGACGGGTTTTTTGTGTGCTTTAAAATATTCAAAAGGAGTGATTGTAGATGAAGAAAGTAGATGTAAAAGAGTCAGCTGTAGGGAGAGAAACACGTATTCGTAAGCAGTGGAACGAGCAAAGTATTTTCGAGCAATCAATTCAGAATCGAGAAGGCGCACAGTCTTTCGTATTTTATGAAGGACCACCAACGGCGAATGGATTACCGCATGTAGGTCATGCGCTTGGACGGACAATTAAAGATGTAGTAGCAAGATATAAAACGATGGCTGGTTATAAAGTGCTACGAAAAGCGGGATGGGATACACACGGTTTACCTGTAGAATTAGGTGTTGAGAAGCAACTCGGTATTTCTGGTAAACATGAAATCGAAGAGTATGGAATTGAGCCATTTATTCAGAAGTGTAAAGAAAGTGTATTCACATATGAGAAGCAGTGGCGTGAATTCACTGAAAGCATCGGTTATTGGGTAGATATGGATGATCCATACGTTACGTTAGAGAATCCATATATCGAAAGTGTATGGCATATTTTAGGGACGATTCATGAAAAAGGATTATTGTATAAGGGACATAGAGTTTCACCATATTGCCCAAGTTGTCAAACTTCACTAAGTTCACATGAAGTTGCACAAGGGTATAAAACAGTAAAAGATTTAAGTGCAACAGTTAAGTTTAAAGTGAAAGATAGTGAAAATGAATATTTCCTAGGTTGGACAACGACACCTTGGACACTTCCAGCAAATGTTGCGCTCGCTGTACATCCAAATATGGAATACGTGAAAGTGAAACAAGAAGGTCATGTATACATTGTTGCGAAAGAACGTGTAGAAGATGTATTAAAAGAAAACTATGAAGTATTATCTGTTCATAAAGGTGAAGAATTAGTAAACACATCTTATATGCCGCCATTTCCAATGAAGGAAGTTACAAATGGCTATCGAGTTATCGCAGCCGATTTTGTCACGGCAGATAGTGGTACAGGACTCGTTCATATCGCTCCAGCATATGGGGAGGACGATTATAGAGTCGTTCAAAGTGAAGGATTGTCATTCTTGCATGTTGTAGATGAGAAAGGTGAATATACAGAAGCAGTACCATTTTTGAAAGGGAAATTTGTAAAAGATTGTGACGTGGATATCGTTCGTTATTTAGCGAAGGAAGGCTTACTATACCATAAAGAAAAGTATGAACATAGCTACCCACATTGTTGGCGTTGTGATTCACCACTTCTTTATTACGCAGGAGAGAGTTGGTTAATCCGAACAACTGCAATTAAGGATACATTTTTACAAAATAACGATTCTGTTACTTGGTATCCAGACCATATGAAACATGGACGATTTGGTAAGTTTTTAGAAAATATGGTGGACTGGAATATTAGCCGAAATAGATATTGGGGAACACCATTAAACGTATGGGAATGTGAAAGTTGCGATCATCAATTCGCGCCGAAAAGCATTGCTGACTTAAGAGAGCATAGTACGAAAGAAACACCTGAAGATTTGGAATTGCATAAGCCGTATGTAGATGAAGTGCAAGTTTGCTGCGAAAAATGCGGAAGTAAAATGAATCGTACACCAGAAGTAATTGATGTTTGGTTTGATAGTGGTTCCATGCCATTTGCGCAATATCATTATCCATTTGAAAATAAAAAGTTATTTGAAGAACAGTTTCCAGCGGATGTTATTGCAGAAGGCATTGATCAAACACGCGGCTGGTTTTATAGTTTATTAGCAGTATCAGCACTATATACAGGAAAAGTTCCATATAAACGAGTGTTATCACTAGGGCATGTATTAGACGAAGAAGGACAGAAAATGTCTAAAAGTAAAGGGAATGCACTAGATCCAGTTGATTTAGTAAATCAGTTTGGTGCAGATGCATTAAGATGGGCGCTACTCGTTGACAGTGCTCCGTGGAATGCGAAACGTTTCTCGGAAAGAACAGTACTGGAAGCAAAATCTAAATTTGTAGATACATTAGTCAATGTGTATAGCTTCTACGTCTTATATGCAAATTTAGATGAGTATAACCCGAATGAAACGTATGATGTAAAGCGAACGAAATTGGATGAATGGGTATTATCAAGATTGCATAGCACAACGAAAAAAGTGAGAACAGCACTTGATGATTATCAATTTACGAATGCAGCTCGTGAAATCGCGGCGCTTGTAGATGAAGTAAGTAACTGGTATGTAAGACGATCACGTAATCGTTTCTGGGAATCTGGTATGAATGCTGAAAAAGCAGCTGCATATGAGACACTACATGAAGTACTTGTAACAATTAGTAAATTAATCGCACCATTTACACCGTTTGTCGCTGAAGATATTTATTTAAATTTAACTGGAAGTAGCGTTCATTTAGAGGATTATCCAGTTGTAAATGAATCACTACTTCAGCCGAAACTAGAAGCGGAAATGGATGCTGTTTTACAAGTTGTTGAACTAGGAAGAAGTAACCGTAATCAGCATTCTTTAAAAGTAAAACAGCCTTTAGCAGAACTTGTATTACTAGCGCATAATGAAAATGATATGGATTGGGAATCTTATCGTGATATCGTCATGGATGAGCTAAATGTCAAAGCGTTTCATGTTGAACTCGATGAAACGAAATACATGTCCTATCAATTAAAGTTGAATTTTAAAGCAGCTGGGCCGAAGTTTGGTAAAAATGTGAATGCATTAAATGGATGGTTAAAACAATTATCAAAAGAAGAAGTACAACACTTTGTATCTACAGAAAGAGCAGTTTACGAAGCAGCATCAGGAGAAGAGGTAGTTGTAACAGCTGAAGATGTACTAGTAGAGAAAGTTGCGAAATCAGGGTTCTCTAATACGACTAACGGACAATATACAGTTATGTTAGATACGAATGTAACGGAAGAATTGTTACAAGAAGGAGTAGCGCGCGAATTCATTCGAGCGGTTCAAGAATATCGTAAGCAGTTGAATTTACCGGTTAATTTACGAGTCGATGTTATTCTTGATACAGAGGAAGAACTACAACGAACATTAACGAACCATAAAGATTTATTGGAAGAAAATTTACTCGTTAAGCAATTTACATTTGATCACTTAACGAATGAAGACGATGAACTATCTTTAGGTGAAGCGAAAGTTCGAATTAAATTAAGCGCGGCTCATTAAAGAAAAAAGGAAGTTGGAATCATTCCAACTTCCTTTTTGTATGATGGAAATTTATCCGGCTAATTTCCTCATAATCCATTCGATAGGTCCTCTAGAAAATTTCTTTCCCCATAACACACTAATTAAAATGCTGAAAATGAAAAATCCACTAGCAAATAATAAAACGAATAGTAGTGATTGTTGTTCCATTTTATTTAATAGAATTAACGTCCCAATACCGATAAATACATGACTGACATAATGAGTTAATGTTAATTGTCCTGTTTGTACAATGGAAGTGACAAACCAATTATTTCTATATTTTTCAGCGATGTTGAGGCAAATGATTAATATAGCAATAGCGGATCCTGTAGCAGATAAAATATATAATACATTTGGTAAGATGGGTCCTGTATTAAATAAAAATGTGGCAGCCTCTTTGCCGATGTATGGAATAAAAAAGTGAGTAAGCCCTTTTGATAAAAGTTCTGACAATATTGTAATTGTAATACCCAGTAAGAGTAATCTTTCTCTAATTTTCTTATTATGAAGATCTAACCTGCCAATTATCATACCGATTAAGAAGAACGAGAACCAAGGGAAAATAGGGTGATAGCCATTAAAGAATAAATTGCGAAGAAAACCTTGTATTGTCCAGAAGTCTACATAGTTTATGAATGGAGTAGGTCCTCCCCAACCTTCGAAAGTATTGAAAGTAAGCTGA
The DNA here is from genome assembly GCF_022637375.2 of Bacillus sp. N5-665. Taxonomy (NCBI): domain Bacteria; kingdom Bacillati; phylum Bacillota; class Bacilli; order Caryophanales; family Bacillaceae; genus Bacillus; species Bacillus sp. N5-665. Next base: position 3,395,547 of record NZ_CP093325.1, on the reverse strand, counting down.
AGAGCTTGTGCGATTAATAAAATAATGATAGAAAGAAAAAGTAATAGTTTTTTGCGTACTGTAATGAGTAATGCAGCGACGAAAAGGTAAACACCGTAGTAGTGTATTATATCCCCAGTCCACTCTAGTCCATATAGTAGTAATCCTAAAATAAATAAGAATAGTGATCGTTTCCATATGGTCTTTCGGCTATTAGAAATTTTTATTTTTTCATTGCTAGCAACGGCTGACCTAGTCATTAAAGTTATACCGATGCCTGCAAGTATAACAAACAAAGCAGAAGCTCTACCTTCAAATAGTGACATGAGGGTTATTAAAAAAGGGGGACCATTTCCTTCTGCACCTGTTATCACCATGAAATTAACAAGTAGCATACCAAACATCGCCAAAGCTCTAGCGAAATCTAAGCCGATAATGCGCTTTTTTGTATTCACTTCAATCCCTTCTTTCAAAAATGCTATTTACAGCTTCAATCCAAATTTGTTTATAATCTATCTTTGCATCAATCATCATAAAATTCCCGATATTATCAAGCACTAATGCTAACATATGAGCTTTTGAAACTAGATTTTTATTTTCAATTAATTGAAGTTTATTTGCTTTTGTAAGGAGTACCTCAAATCCATGTAAATATTCTGTTTGCACAGTTAGTAATCGATCTTTGTACATATTGTTTCTTGAAGATAGTAAAACATATTCTTGTAACACAAGATTAAAATAAGGGTCGTTTCGCTGTTCATCAATTATTTTAAGGCCAATTGCAATACATTTTTCAATAAAATTTGTTTTCGTAAATTCTTCTGTATGAAAATACGAAGAGAACTGCATAGCTTTACATAATTCAGTAAAAATACATTCAATCAAGGCATCTTTAGACTTAAAGTAGTAATATATAGATGGTTTTGCGATACCAACCTTCTCACCAATCATCGTATAAGTTGTTTTAGCGATACCGTACGTAGCAAAAAGGCGATAACTTGCTTCCATTATTGAAGAGAGTGTTTCTTCACTTTTACTCATAATAGATCCTCCTAAAAAAGGTTATTTAAATCGTAGCATTCATTTATATTTTTTTCAACCTATCGTTAGGTAAAAAATCCTATTTTTTAAAACAGTAATATGAAAAGTTTCAGGGGTAAGGAATGACTTTAGAAATTTCTTTCTAAAGTATTGTTTTTACTTTACACATAAATATTGAGAAAATTTCACTGACCCTAAATGGAAAGGTAATAGAATTGTTTATAGAGAATTACTCGTAGATTCAATTTTTATCCCCCCATTTTGTGGGGAATGATTGCCTAGTGGTAATGGGATAAGGTTGAGCTACTTTATTAGGGGGAGTGGTTCTATGTTTAATAAAAAAATGGTGGCAATGGCAATGACTGTGCCGTTAGTAATGGGGACGATTTCTACGGTTTCGGCATTGGAAAAAAAGCAGCAAGTAAAGCTAGAAGCTTATTCGCCGCAGAAAAAAGCAACTGAATATTTAAAAGAAAATGCTGCGCAATATGGATTAAAAACAGACCTTTCAGACTTGCAATATATTTCTACAACAGAAACGTCAGTAGCTTCATATGTTAGGTTCCAGCAAGTTGTTAATGGTGCACCTGTATTTTCAAAACAAATTACAGTTACTCTTAACGGAGAGGGAAAGGGCGTACTTGCTGTTTCTGATTATCAATCTGTCAAAGGTGTGAAGGAAGTAACGACAAAAATTAGTGAAAAAGATGCAATACAAAAATCAATGGCGTATGTTGGAGAAGCAAGTGAACAAAACTTATGGGCTCCTACAGAGAAAGAATTTGGATATATTGTTGAAGAGGGAATTGCTCGTCCAGTATATAAAGTTGTAGTCCATTCTAATAATCCATTTGGTGCATGGGAAACATTTATTGATGCAGAAAATGGGAAGTTAATTAAAAAGGTTGATATAAACCGAAAAGCTGAAGGGACAGGAAAAGTATTTTTACCTAACCCAGTCGTATCTAGCGGTAGTAAAGTAGGCTTAAAAGATAATAACGATGCAGATTCAACAGCGTTAACGAATCAATTGAAGACTGTTACGTTAAAAGGTTTAGATGGGACAGGATTTTTAATTGGAGAGTATGTAACGATTTCTTCAAAATCAAAAACAAAATCTACAAATTTACAATTTAACTATACACGTGCAAATGATAGCTTTGAAGATGTTATGTCGTATTATCATATCGATACAATACAGCGTTACATTCAAGGGTTAGGTTTTAAAAATATTAATAATCGCTCTATTAAAGTGAATGTGAATGGAACGACGGCGGATAACTCATTTTATTCTCCGACAACGAAAGCTTTAACTTTTGGTACTGGCGGAGTAGATGATGCAGAAGATGCTGGTATTATCGCACATGAATACGGACATTCAATTCAAGATAACCAAGTTCCTGGCTTTGGTAGTTCAGTAGAAGGCGGAGCGATGGGAGAAGGATTTGGTGACTTCTTAGGTGCTACGTATGAAGATGCAGTATCAACTACAGGATACGGAAAAGCATGTGTTGGAGAATGGGATGCGGCTGCGTATTCTAGTTCAGACCCGACGTGCTTACGCCGATTAGATACGAATAAAGTGTATCCGAAAGATATTACAAATGAGGTACATGATGATGGGGAAATTTGGGCACAAGGTCAATATGAGATGGCACAAGCTTTTGGACGTGATGTAGCAACGAAAATTATTTTACAATCACACTGGTCATTAACACCAAACTCTAAATTCAGTGATGGAGCAAAAGCGATTAAGCAAGCGGATGCTCTTTTATATGGTGGACAACATGCTGCTGATATCGATCGTATTTGGGCAGCAAGAGGAATTAGTACGAATTAATATAAAAAGTCGTGGCGTTTATAAGCCACGACTTTTTAATTTGCTTAAGCACTGGTACTAGTAAAGTAAGCTATATGAATGCTAATGTAAATTCATCCGCATTCTAGTTGTTTTTTTCGTCTTTAAAAACAAAATGCTCTTTAAATTTTCTAGACTCAACTTTTTGACCGTTTCTCATGGAGCGGAAAGGGTGTTCTTGCCAAGTAATGATTACATCAACTTCATCTGCTTTTGTGGCAATTGGAAAATTAGTATGTTCAAATCCAGTTTTTCCACTTGCTAAGCGACTTTCCTTTCGTGAGAAAAGTTCATATTTCGTTTTCGTTTTTGGCTCGTTGCGGAATACTTCGACTTGTACGTTATATACTTCACTGTTACCAACATTTTTTACTGAAAATTGATATGTTTTAAATTCATCTTCTTTAGCTTGAAGCATATTTTTATCTATGTTCTTCGGTTCATCAATATTCACTTTCCATTGATCAGAGTTTTGGGAGATTGGTAAAGATTTTGGTGAATAGGCGTATGTTTCATTCACTGCAATTAGGCATAACAAAAGAAGAAAGAAACTAATCGCTTTTTTCATATAAACACCTCGCTATAAAATTTTTATCCCGCATTAACGGGCAGTAAGACCCTCCACCTCAAAATTCAGGGAAAGCAAAGAAGTTAGGTGGGGGATCAACTGCCCGTAAAAGCCCGATTGGTGAGGGCTGATAATCAGTGGGGAGGAACAAAATCCCCACTGATTAAAGTTTCACTTTATCAATATGCGTAAATGAAACGGAAATTATGTAATGAAATGGAAAAAGGTGATAATTTGATTCAAATGAATTTGAAAAAACTTGAAGAAGTAGTAGGTGGTGAAGGGTTACAAGAATCGTTTCATCACATAGAGATACATGGTGTCTGCATAGATTCCAAAAGCATTAAAGAAGGAAATTTATTTGTTCCAATCATTAGGGTGAAAGATGGACATGATTATGTGAAAGAGGCATTCGATAATGGAGCTGTCGCTTCCTTATGGAAAAAGTCTTACGGCACTCCGCCAAAAGGGATGCCAATTATATTTGTAGATGACACTTTGTTTGCTTTGCAACAATTGGCACAATTTTATCGAAAAGAGCTAAATGTAAAAGTAATTGGAATTACAGGTAGTAATGGTAAGACAACAGTAAAAGATATAATAAGCACGATTTTAAGTACAACTCATCGTGTGCATAAAACAAAGGGGAATTTTAATAGTCAAATCGGTTTACCATTAACAATTTTAGAGATGAAACGAGATACAGAGTTTTTAATTCTTGAAATGGGGATGAGTGAAAAAGGACAAATTCGAAACTTATCAATAATAGCACAGCCAGATGTAGTGATCATTACAATGATTGGCCATTCTCACTTAGAGACACTTGGATCAAAAGAAGAAATTGCGAAGGCTAAATTAGAAATTATTGATGGATTAAAAGATGAAGGATTATGTTTGTATAATGGTGATGAAGCATTGCTTTTGAAAAATAAGAATTTATCGAGTATAAATTGTAAGGCATTTGGTGAAAAGTATACAAATGATTTGTTTCCAACAAACGTGCAATTAGATGAATATGGTGTTCATTTTAAATTAAATGATTCAAAAATACAGTACGATGTTCCCTTACATGGAAAACATAATATTTTAAATACGATTGTCGGAATCGCCGTAGGTCAATTTTATAATGTCCCTACAGAAAAAATACAGAAAGCATTGCGACAAGTAAATATTACTCATATGCGCTTTCAATTTTTAACTGCCAAAACAGGTTTTACAATTATTAACGATGCGTGGAATGCCAGTCCCTCTTCAATGAAGGCTGCAATTGAAACGTTACAGACATTAAATGCCTATAAGAAAAAAATGATAGTAATTGGGGATATGTTGGAGTTAGGGAAGAATGCTGAAACATATCATAGAGAAATTGGTAAAATGTTAAATCAAGAGAGCATTCAATATGTATTTACTTATGGAGAGTTAGCTGAAATTGTAGCGGAAGAAGCGAGAAAGAAATATGATATAGGAAAAGTACAGTCATTTAATAGTAAAGCCAAGATAGCAGAGGAAGTATTAAAAGTTATAACGAAAAAGGATGTTGTATTACTAAAAGGCTCACGTGGAATGGCTTTAGAGGAAATTGTACAAAAATGGATATGAAAAATCAAAATATATTAAAAAAGGCTTGCGTTTTATAAAACGAAGAGATAGAATACTCTGTAAATATAAAAAGTGAGGATCAGGAAAAGTACATGATGCAAAGGTCTACAGAGAGCAATCGGTTGCTGAGAAGATTGCGATACCGCATGATGGAAGGACACCTGTGAGTGTTGCTTTGAACGTGATAATTAGTAAAAGCAAACGGTACCTACCGTTATCAGGGCTAAGATGGTCATTATGACAATTTGGGTGGTACCGCGGAAAAATCCGTCCCTATTTATAGGGGCGGATTTTTGTATTCTTTGAAAGGAGGTGAGTGACCGTGGATGATGACGATGACAACAATAATGTAAATAAATATAAAATTAATGGAGGGAAAAATAATGGGGTCAATAATGAAGCGTTCACTCACAAAAGAATGTACGGAGCAAGGTGGAAAGGTTGTATTACTTCAAGGCTGGGTAAAAAAGATTCGTCATCTAAGTAATGTTAGTTTTTTATTAATAAGGGATCGATCGGGAGTTATGCAATGTGTATTAGAAAATGAGTTAGCTGGATATAAGGTAGATGTGGAAAGTGTCGTTCAAGTCGTTGGTGAAATTGTAGAGACTTCGAAAACAGAGTTAGGGGTTGAAGTGCTTGCTCACGAAGTGAAAATATTAAATGGCGCAGAACCACTTCCGTTTGAAATAAATAAAAAGAAGTTACAAATTGGTTTAGATCAACTACTGAATGAGCGGGTATTATCATTAAGACATGAGCGAACCGCGGCGATATTTAAAGTGAAATCTACACTCGTTCAGAGCTTTAGTGAATTTCTTATAGAGAACGATTTCACACGTATATTTACTCCGAAAATTGTTTCACAAGGGGCAGAAGGAGGAGCGAATGTTTTTAAACTTCCATACTTTCAAAAAGAAGCTTATTTAGCACAATCACCACAGTTTTATAAACAGATGATGGTAGCTGGAGGGTTAGAACGTGTTTTTGAAGTTGCACCTGTTTACAGAGCGGAACATCATAATTCTTCCCGTCATTTGAATGAATATATATCGTTAGACGTAGAACTTGGATTTATTCATGATTTTTATGAAGTGATGCAATTAGAAACAGATGTTTTACGATATATGTTTCAACAAGTAGCAAAAAACTGTGAAAAAGAACTACAACTATTACAAATAGAAGTACCTGTTATTATAGAAATACCGAAAATTACATTGTTAGAAGCGCAAGAAATTTTGAAAAATAAATACCGGAAAGAGTCGCCAAGTGGGGATTTAGATACAGAAGGTGAAAAACTACTAGGGAAATATGTGAAGGAAACATATAAGAGTGAGTTAGTTTTCATTACACATTATCCGAAAGAAGCTAGGCCGATGTATACGATGCCGAATAATGAGAATCCGTCTATTACTGATTCGTTCGACTTACTATATAAAGGGTTAGAAATAACATCAGGGGCACAACGAATTCATGATTATGAAAAGTTACTTGCTTCTTTTAAAGAAAAGGGATTACATCCAGATACATTTCAATCTTATTTAAATACATTCCGATACGGTTGTCCCCCGCATGGTGGTTTTGGAATTGGATTAGAGAGAGTTGTATACAAACTATTAGAATTAACAAATGTACGAGAGGCGAGTGCTTTTCCAAGGGACTGTACAAGACTTATCCCTTAATAATAGGGGAAGGAAATGTATCCGTTGTGCTATTTTATAGTACAACGGATTTTTTAGTTCATAAAACTCAGCACTTTCTCACCAAATTTTAATGTAAGCTTAATTGTTCTCTCTTTTTTCACCTTTAGTATAAGCCTTAGAAACGAAAGAGATATACAAGGTGAAGGGAGAAATATTACATGCGTATTTTAGTTGTACCATCAGGATTTAAAGAAAGTTTAGGGGCGAAGGAAGCTGCTGATGTAATGAAAGAAGGGATTTTAAAAGTCATGCCGTTAGCTACTGTAGAAACTTTACCAATGGTGGATGGTGGGGAAGGTTTTACAGAGGCAATTACAAATATTACTGGTGGAAAAATGTATGAAGTAGAAGTAACGGGACCTGTAGGAGAAAAGACACAATCTTATTTTGGTGTTTTTGAAACGAGAAATGGTGAGCGTACAGCTGTTATTGAAATGGCTGCTGCAGCAGGATTACGCCTTGTACCGAGAAATTTACGTGATCCTAGAAAAACGACTACTCATGGTGTTGGGCAGTTAATAGAATTAGCTTTAAATAAAGGGGTAGATCGTATATTAATAGGGTGTGGTGATTCTGGAACATCTGATGGCGGAGCTGGTATGGCTGAAGCGTTAGGTGTAAAGTTTTTAAATGAAGATGGAAAGGAAATACAAATTCAAGGTGGAACCTCTTTATTACAAGTTTCAAACATAGATACATCACAAGTAGATCCTAGATTAAGGCATGTTCAAATCGATGTTGCCTGTAATTGGTTTAATCAATTATGCGGCGAGCAGGGAGTAGCGCGAGTATTCGGTCCGCAAAAAGGTGCTAACGAAGCCCAAGTAATAGAACTAGAAAAAGCACTGGAGCGCTATGTTTCTGTTATAAAAAAAGATATAGGTATAGATGTACATCATACGCCAGGTAGTGGTGCATCTGGCGGACTTGGTGCTGGACTGCAAGCTTTAATTGGTGCAACGCTTCATCCGAGATACGATATTATTATGAAGTATATGGATTTAAATAAACTATTGCTAGCGTGTGATCTTGTATTTACTGCGGAAGGAAGTATAGATTTTCAAACACCACGTGGTAAAATTCCAGCTGAGGTGGCTAAATGCGCAAAAAAATATGGATTACCAGTAATCGCATTAGTTGGGACAGTCGGTAAAGGTGCACGTATTAATTACGATTATGGAATTGATGCATATACAAGTATATTACCAATGCCATCTTCATTAGAAAATGCATTTTCTAATGCGGAGAAATGGCTTCGTGATTGTACAGAGAGTACGATGCGTACAGTTTTAGTCGGTTATCAAATCGCTTCTCGGTTGAATAAAAGTGGGTACGTATCATGATTGAAAAAAATGTAGTGGAATTACATGTGAACAGTACTGATCATCCGAAAACTAAGCCATCTTGGATTCTGCCCATAGCACTTATATTAATAGTAGAAATAGTTCTTTTGCTTCCATCGTCATTAACGATGGAAGCGAAATGGAGTTTGTTTGGATTTTGCTGTGCAATTATATTATGGACAACAACAACGATAAATTCGGCCTATATCGCACTTGGATCTGTCCTATTTCTAATTATTTCAGGAACAGCAAAGCAAGATCTTTTATTTGATTCGTTAGCTTCAGATGTCATTTGGCTTATGATCGGTTCCTTTATTTTAGGAAGGGCACTTCAAGTTACCGGTTTAGCTGAGAAAATGACGTGCTTTGTTGTAAATCGTGCTCGGAATATTTTGGGCTTGTGCGGGATTTTGACAATGATTATTCAAATACTCGCTTTCTTTATTCCATCAACATCTGGACGCGCAGCGGTTGTATTACCTGTTTTTCAAGCTATATCAAAAGAAATTGGGAGTAGAAGAATTACGAAAGCATTAGCAATTTTAATGCCTACTGTTATTTTAGTTTCAACAAGTTCTACAATTATTGGTGCAGGTTCCCATTTAATTGCCCTAGATATGTTAAAGGAATTTAATAATAAGGATATTACATTTGTAGAGTGGTTAATATGGGGATTTCCATTTGGATTCATAATGAGCTTTATAAGTTGTCGTGTAATATTATTTTTATTTTTAGATAAAGAGGAAGTAAAAACAAAACTGAAACAGAAAAAAGTTAAGTTTGAATTATCGCGAAATGAAAAGTATACAATCAGTATTTTAATAGCGATGGTAGCTTTTTGGTTAACAGAGTCGTTTCACGGTTTGGAAATTGCAACTGTAACGATAATCGGAGTGTTTTTATTAACTTTGCCAAAACTGGGCGTGATGCAGTGGAAAGAAAGTTTAAAAGGTGTCTCATGGAACTTAATTTTATTTGTTGGAGCAGCAATTGCATTAGGGAAATCTTTAATGGAGAGTGGTGCAGCGCAATGGATTATGCAGAAGTTATTTTTAGTAACAGAACTAATTAATAAGCAATCCATTTTCATCGTGTTACTCGTAATTGTTATTCTTTCAGTCACATCACATTTATATATTACATCTCACACAACGAGAGCGGTAATTTTTATTCCGCCATTATTATACTTTGCAAGTAGTCTACAGTTAAACGAAGTCGCTGTACTATTTTTAGGCATTGTTGGCATGAATTATTGTTTAACCTTTCCAGTCAGTTCTAAAGCATTACTTTTATTTCAAGAAAGTGATAGAGAAACTTTTCAGCCGCAAGATTTATTAAAGTTAAGCAGCTATTTAAGTGTTATGTATATGTTTGTAATGGTTGTATTTTACTATGCATATTGGCAGTGGGTTGGATTGTCTCTCTAAAAATCAGGAATATAATTCATTCCTGATTTTTTTCATTAAGTCGAAAAGAATATTGGGTATTATTTCTTTTGGAGGAAAGTATTAGTTGTTATACTGAAATGGTATGAAAAGATTATATAATGCGGGAGGCTTTTATGGGAGAAAGGATTTTAATTGTTGAGGATGAAGAAAAAATTGCGCGTGTCGTGCAGTTAGAATTAGAGTTTGAAGGATATGAAAGTGAGATTGCTAAAACAGGAACAGAGGCAATGGAAAAGTTTCAAGTTGGTAAATGGGATTTAATTTTACTTGATGTAATGCTTCCAAATATAAGTGGGTTAGAAGTACTTCGAAGGATACGTTTGAAAAATGCTGTAATACCTATTATTTTATTAACTGCTCGTGACTCAGTTGTTGATAAAGTAAGTGGCTTAGATCAAGGGGCAAGTGATTATATTACAAAGCCATTTCAAATAGAAGAACTTTTAGCGAGAATTCGTGCATGTTTAAGAATTTCAAACGTAAGAAAAGAAGAGGAAAATAGTAGTTATCAAATTGCAGATTTATATTTAGATGAGAAAACACGAGAAGTGAAAAGAGGAAATCATTTAGTGGAATTAACACCACGTGAGTTTGATTTATTACTCTTTTTAATGAAGCATGAAAATCAAGTGTTAAATCGAGAACAGATCGTAACGAATGTTTGGGGATTTGATTATTATGGTGATACAAATGTTGTCGATGTATATATTCGATATTTACGTAAAAAAGTAGATTGTAATGTGGACGTGCCACTTATTCACACTGTTAGAGGTGTTGGCTATGTCTTAAAGGTGTAATATATGAAAATTAAAAATAAAATATATTTATTCTCTACAGTATGGTTATTACTTATTTTGTTACTTATTAATAGTTCTATATACTTTTTGTTTTATAAAGTTACAACGAACGGAGAGTTAGAACGCTTAAAACGTGAGGCAGTACATATTATAGAAGGAATGAATGCAGAATCAGTAAAAGAAATAGATGCAGCAAATCTGTTGCAACCATATTTACCTTCAAACGGTATGATTAGAGTTATTAATGAAAATTCAAAGGTAATGATTAGACAAGAAGTGGATATTGCAAAACCAATCCCAGTAGTAAATACGAAATTTGAAAGAAAAGAATCAGCGGGAATTTATGAGAAAAATGGAGGGAAATTCGCTTATATAAAAATACCAATCATTTGGAATGATGGGAAGATCGTTTCGTTAGAAATGACGGAACGTTTAGATAGTTTGCAAGAGAATTTAAATATGTTAAAAAATGTATTAGTTATTGCTTCACTTTTCGTTTTAATTCCGTCTTTTTTTGCGGGAAGAATGTTAAGTAAACTCATTTTAAAACCTGTAAACTCTTTAATACAAACAATGGAGCATATACAAGATAGAGGGATATTCAAAAAGATATCGCTAGAGAAAAAATCAAAAGATGAATTGTACAAAATGGGAACGACATTTAATAAAATGATAGATTTATTACATCAAAACTTTGAAAAACAACAGCAGTTCGTTTCAGATGCTTCACATGAATTGAGAACACCGTTAACAGTTATTGAAAGTTATGCAAAATTATTAAAAAGATGGGGAATGAAAAAACAAGATGTTTTAGAAGAATCTGTAGAAGCGATATACTCCGAGGCAGTAAGAATGAAAGGCATGACAAATCAAATGTTACTGCTTGCCAACAGTAGTGCAGAGTGGAAGTTGGAAACAAAAGAATCAGATGTAGTTCGTTTATGCAAGTTGACTGCGGAACAACTAGAAAAAACATATAATCGGGATTTTCGTGTTATTACAGAGGAAGAAAAGATTGTTGTAAATATTGATGAACAAAAAATAAAACAAGTATTAGTAGTATTATTGGATAACGCAATGAAATACAGTAAAGATTCAATCGATTTGATAGTAGGAATACAAAAGGAAAGAGTCTTTTTTTCTATTCAAGATTACGGTATGGGAATTCCTAAGGAGGATATACAGAAAGTGTTTGATCGCTTTTTTCGAGTTGATAAAGCGAGGAGTAGGGAAACAGGAGGAACAGGTCTAGGATTGTCGATTGCGAAACAAATTATTGATGCTCATGAAGGGAATATACAACTGGAAAGTGAAGAGGGAAAATGGACGAAAGTTACCGTATATTTGCCTCGTTTTTTATAAAGAGATAGGAGCTTGAAAATGAAAAAGAAATGGAAGGTTGCATTGTTACTTTGTTTTGTGCTTGTAAGTGTAGCTTTTGTATCACAACGTATTGTTTCTAATCAAGGAGAAAAAATATTATCCGAAAAACAAATTCAGAATATTGTGTCTGAACAGTATCCTGGAAAAATAAAAAATATGAAATTAGTAAGCAAAGGGGAACAAGATGTATATAAGGTAAACCTTTTAAATGAAAAAGGCTCATATGAAATAATAGTAGATGCTCAAAGTGGTAACATAAAACGTGCAAAAGAAATATCATTAAAAAGTAATACAATAACGAAAGAAAAAGCGGAAGAAATGGCACTTCAGAAAGTACAGGGGATCATTAAACAAACTATATTAGAAAAAAGAAAGGGGATAGAGGTATTTGTAATATCGGTAGAAACAAATGCTACTCAAAGTACAATAGTTGAGATCGAAAAAACTACCGGGAAAATTCAATTGTTACAGAAACAAACGACAAAAGTTACAGAGCAGCAAGCAAAAGAGATTGCAGTGCAGCAAGTACAAGGGAATGTGAAAGGGATAAGACTAGAGAAAAAGAACGAAAAAAATGTATATGTAATAGAGATAGAGAAAAGTGCAAATGAGAATGTAATGGTAGAAATTGAAGAAGCGACGGGTGCTTTTATTGGTACTTCACAAATACAAAAAGTCGTTACAGAAGTGCAGGCGAAAGAAGTTGCGTTACAAAAAGTACCAGGCGGTTTTATCGAGAAGGTAAGTGTAGTCAATATAAATGGTACGTCTACCTACCAAATTATAATAAAAAAACAAACAGAAACGGTTGATGTAAGAGTACATACAATAACAGGTGAAGTCATGTCTACTACTGCGGTAAATAATGCTATTCAGCAAAAGGAGTCATCTCAACAACAAGATGACGATGATCAAGAAGAAAGTACTGATAATCACGGTGATGATGATGACGAAGGATAATGAAAAATAAAAGAGGTTTCTCATCAAATTTTAATATAGCCCTTGACAGTTATAAATATAACCGATATACTTCATATTAATTTCAAAAGAAAATATATTCTAAATATTAAAATGTGTTGAATAGGAGTAGTAAGGTCGTATATTTGTACAGAGAGCTATGGGTTGGTGTGACATAGTCAAATGACATCCTGAACTCGCCTAGGAGCAGTAAGGTGGAACGGAATCACATTCTTAGTAAATCTTAACGGTTAACCTTCGATATTAGGTTTGTAATCAAACGATTACTACTAAGGTGGATTCATAATGGAATCAATAAGGGTGGTACCGCGTTAAGTAAATGGCTTAGCGTCTCTTTATATAGAGACGTTGAGCCATTTTTTTATTTTATGGAAATAGAAATGGAGGGTTTATTCGGATTGGTTTATAAAATTTAATTATTTATATAAAGTAATTTAACTAGGAGGAAAATAAGATGAAACAGACGGAGCAATGGACTTCGAAATTAGGTTTTATAATGGCTGCAGCAGGATCAGCAATTGGACTTGGCGCAATATGGAAGTTTCCTTATATCGCTGGGAAGAGTGGGGGAGGAGCATTCTTTTTAATCTTTATATTATTTACTGTATTAATTGGACTACCACTACTTATAGCTGAATTTATGATTGGACGCAGTACGCAGAAACAAGCAGTTGGAGCATTTAAAAGTATCGCACCTAATACAGGATGGCACTGGATTGGACGCCTTGGCGTTGGAACATGTTTTATACTACTTTCGTTTTATAGTGTTGTAGGTGGATGGGTGTTAATTTATTTATTCAGAGGAGTAACGGGACAACTTATTACTCCGGGACAAAATTATGGAGCATTATTTACTGAAACAATTGGAAATCCCGCTTGGGCGATTATGGGACATTTCGCTTTTATGTTCATTACGATTTGGGTTGTATCAAAGGGTGTACAAAATGGAATTGAAAAAGCAAGTAAATATATGTTGCCAGCATTGTTCGTTTTATTTGTTGCTCTTATTATTCGTTCATTAACACTTGATAATGCAATACAAGGTGTGAAGTTTTTCTTACAACCAGACTTCTCAAAGATTACTTCAGAAAGTATTTTATTCGCGATGGGACAATCATTTTTTGCGATTAGTATCGGGATTTCGATTATGGTTACCTATAGCTCGTATTTAAATAAAAAAGAAAGTTTACCAAAATCAGCAGTTACAATTGTTGGATTGAATTTATTTGTTTCATTATTTGCAGGTCTTGCTATCTTTCCGGCCGTATTTTCATTAGGAATGGAGCCGACAGAAGGGCCTGGATTACTATTTATCGTATTACCATCTGTATTTAGTCAAATTCCATTCGGTGGGTTGTTCTTAACAGTATTTCTTGCACTATTTACATTTGCAACATTAACATCGGCATTTTCTCTACTAGAGACAGTTGTTTCAGCATTAGCAAATGGTGAACAAGAAAAGAGAACGAAATTATCATGGATAATCGGTTTCAGCATTTTCTTAGTAGGTATACCATCCGCGTTATCATTTGGAATATGGAGTGATATTACGATTTTCGGAAAGAATATTTTTGATGCAGTGGACTTCTTATCTAGTAATATATTAATGCCACTTGGAGCACTATTTATTAGTATTTTCGTTTCATTCAAAATGGAAAAGAAGGTGCTAGAAGCAGAGTTTTTTGTAGGTGGAAATTATGGAAAGAAAGTATTTACTTGTTGGGCGTTTTTACTTCGATTTGTAGCGCCACTTGCAATAATCATCGTCTTTTTAAATGTAATAGGGATTATTTAATCTAAGGTGTTATAATATTCAGTAAAAAAGAAGGTGATGATTATAAAGGCGAATTTGATAGGAACAGGGAAATACATGAACATTAGAGGGAAAAAGCTATACGTTGAAACGTATGGAAATCTTAAAAATAAACCAGTCCTATACTTGCATGGTGGACCAGGAGAAAGTTGCTATGATTTTTCATTTCATCAAGCGGAACGTTTAAACGATTCTTTATATGTAATAATGATAGATCAAAGAGGTGTTTGTCGCTCAGAAGAAATTACTGAGGACGAAGCTTTTGGATTAAATGATTTGATTGAAGACTGTGAGGAACTAAAAAAAGTATTACAAATTGAGAAATGGTCTGTCATTGGACATTCTTTCGGTGGATATGTAGCATTGTTATATGCGTCGATATATCCAAGTTCAATAGAGAAAATCATATTTGAAGCGCCAACTTTCGATTTTGCATTAACAAGTAGAGCTTTGTTACAAAAGACAGGGCATTTATTAAAAAAGTATGGAAAAGAAGAAGTAGCAGAAGAGTCCATCGCCTATTCATCTAGCAATGCTACTTCAGAAGAGTTGCTAGAAGCTTATATAAGACTAAGCAATGAATTAGAAGAAAATAGAATGGAGATTTACAATTATAAGGAAGATATGACAGACGAGAGTTTGTATAGTGATGAAGAGTGGGAAGTATGTTCAAATCGCTCCAAAATTCATTTTGATAGATTAAAAGTAGAAGGAGCAGTTCATACTTCATTATTACCTAAGATACAAGATATACAAAATCCAATGTTATTAATTGTAGGAAAACATGATGTAGTAACGTGTGAAAAACAAATTGAAACATTTAATAAAGATGCTCAAAATGGGGATTATATTGTATTTGAAGAGAGTGGTCATACACCGCATTATGAAGAAGCAGATCGATTTGCTGAAATAGTCATTCAGTTTTTGAAATAAAGTAGAAAAGGAGCTTCGTGTAATGCGAAGCTCCTTTTCTTACATTTTGGGATAAGTGATTGTAATATTAGGCCATTTGTTTTGCCAGTTCTTTTTATTAACTCTAGTGTTGTATATATGTAATCGTTCTTTTGTTTCAAGAAAAGGAGCTGTTGGTCTCACTTGTAAGGAAAGAACATCTTCAATACCGCATGGGGCTGTTAATATAACTTTGTTTTTTTCGTCTAATGTAACCCCTAAAGCGGTTGCTGTTTCAGGAAATTTAGAAATAGCATCAACAGAAGAAGAGTACGGTGGCATATTATTCACCACATGCATACGAGCTTGATTCTTTACCGACCAAGGGATAGTAGCATCAATATTCTTTAATTTCGTTTCTAATGATTGTTCGTATATCTCATCTTTATGTAGACTATTATAATAAATTACATCAACATCAGGCATAGTTGTTCTAGCTTCATAGTTATGTAAAGTATCCCAAATTTTAGAGCGAACAAATCCGGCGCAAATCCACCAATCAGGTAACTCTAGTGATTTTGCCATTTGTAATACGTTCATCATCCATTCGTCGTTTTCTATTAAGCGAATTATATCTTGCTCTGTTTGTATAGTCATTTGTTATCCCACCTACTATTTTTATAGAGGACTAATTCATCAGTTTAATAATCCATGTGATCCAGTAAGCACCTGGTATGAATAATAGTTGTGCTAATAACGTACCAAAAAGTCTAGAAATCATTAGCCAGCCATACATTTTACTCATTGCTTCTGCACCTTCTTCTGATTGAAGAGCTCGCTCTGTTAAAAGAGCGATACGTGGATCAAGCAGCACTGTTAATAAAATAGTAGCAAACCCATTAATAAGGCCAGAAGCTGTAGTAGCTTTTGTTGCGTAATCTGGAAGTAAAAAGGAAGCGTATAGGGCTGAAAGAACACCAGCTGTATAAATAGCAGTAGCAAACATGTTAATAAGCATAATACGTTTTGGAATACCACCAATGCGTAGTCTATGAATCATTTCTAATTTTGGGAAGCGTACATATTTTTTTGTGTACTTTAATTTTTGAATGTTATTTGTTCTCATCATTCGAATGAAAGAACCGTCTGTTTCAAAGTTTTGAATGACATATCCAAATAGTTTGGTTAAAGTTGGATACAGTATAATCGCAATCAATGTACCGACAGAGGCGGATAATAGAACGAGCCGTATAATATGTTCTAAATTAATGGATGCGTCTCGTTTTGCCTCATCGACAAACCCACTGATTAAAAAGGCTTGTAGCATGTTAGATGTTCTTGAAATGAGTAACACCATGCCTACGACAGACAAAGCAACAGCAATTCTCTTTAAACGCACTCCAGCTAATCGAATACTATAAGAGCTTGTTTCAACCGCATGAATAACAATTGTGAAAGCCATTATAACAATTAACGTAATTGACATTAGATTCACCAGTTTCTATTAAAATAATTGTAACTTTTTTACTTTATCATATGTATTACATTTTGTAACTGAAAGTATGTGACATAGAAGAAAAAATTTCGAAAAGATAAATAATGATAGTATAGTAAAAGGTGGCCATGAAAAAGCCTTCCATATAATATGTAAAGTAAATAGGAGCGGGGGATTAAATGTGTATACAACATTTCTATTTGATTTAGATGGAACATTGACGGATCCGAAAGAAGGAATTGTAAATTCAGTATTGTATGCATTAAAAAAGCTTGGAATTGAAGAATTACATGTAAATGAGTTAGACTCATTTATCGGTCCGCCCATCCAACAATCATTCGTAGAGAGGTACAATATGAATGAAGGGGAAGTTGAAAGAGCTGTTTTTTATTTCAGAGAGTATGTAAAGCAACGTGGATTGTTAGAAAATAATGTATACGAGGGTATTCCAAATCTTTTAAAACGATTAAAAGATACCGGAAATCGTTTATTTATAGCGACTTCAAAACCTACTATATTTGCTGAACAAGTTATAGAGCATTTTCAATTAAAGAATTATTTCGAAAGTATCATTGGAAGTAATTTAGATGGTACGAGAAGAAAAAAAGAAGAAATCATTGCTCATATTTTACAAACAAATGAAGAACTTAATAAAGAAGAAATTGTTATGATTGGAGATAGAAAACACGATATAATCGGTGCGAATCATAATGAGATTGCTTCAATTGGTATTTTATATGGCTATGGTAGTGAAACAGAATTGACTGAAGTTGGTGCGACTCATATAGTAAATGATGTAAAAGAACTACATCATTTTTGTTTAGAAAATAGTTTGGTAAAGTAGTAAATGTAGAGACTAACAATCCCTTTATAACGTATGACGATGAAATCGTTTATGTTTAAAGGGATTTTTCATATGTAATCGAATATGTATAATTAGACATTTTCAGCATGAAAAATTTGTATGAATAAGAGGAGGGATGTCAGAATCAAAAGATTAGTAGAAGTTTATCTATAAAAGTTTGAATTTTCTGTTTAAAGGAGGGGTATAATTGGAGCTAGTTATTATATTATTAGCACTTAGTTTACTAATGTTTGTAGCATATAGAGGGTTTTCTGTTATTTTATTTGCACCGATATTTGCATTATTTGCGGTATTTTTGACAGAGCCTAGTTTTGTATTACCTTTCTTTTCGAATATCTTTATGGAGAAAATGGTAGGTTTTATTAAACTATATTTTCCTGTATTTTTACTTGGGGCAATATTTGGTAAAGTAGTAGAAATGTCAGGAATTGCGGACTCGATTGCAAAGACAATTATAGAGTTAGTTGGTGAAAAACGTACGATTTTAGCGATTGTATTAATGGGTGCTATCTTAACGTATAGTGGCGTTAGTGTGTACGTAGTAGTGTTTGCTGTATATCCGTTCGCAGCTAAGCTGTTTCGACAAGCGAATATTCCAAAGCGTTTAATCCCTGGAACGATTGTACTTGGAGCAGTCACGTTTACAATGGATGCGCTACCTGGATCACCACAAATTCAAAACGTAATACCTACAACATTTTTTAAAACGGACATTTATGCTGCGCCGATACTTGGTATTGTAGGGGCAATTTTTGTACTTACGTTAGGTTTACTATATTTAGAGAGTAGACGTAAGAAGGCGAAGGCAGCAGGAGAAGGGTATTTTGGTTTTAACGATGGGGATACTGAAATGGCAGCTTCTTTGCAAGTAGAACAAAAAGATATGCCGATGCTTAAAAGTATTGAAATTACAAGAGTACAGCAAGTGATTGCTTTTATACCACTTATTTTAGTAGGTGTAATGAATAAAGTTTTTACTATTATGATACCGAAGTGGTATCCGAATGGTTTTGATTTTTCTGCAATTGGTATGAAAGCATTTGGAAAAGTAGAATTAAGTGCAGTAGTTGGAATCTGGTCAGTAGAATTGGCACTTATTATAGGTATTGTAACAACGTTATTATTATATTGGAAACGAGTAGTAACAGGATTTCAAGCTGGATTAAATACAAGTATTGGTGGAGCGTTACTTGCAACGATGAATACAGGTGCTGAGTTTGGATTCGGTGGGGTAATTGCAGCACTTCCAGGTTTCGCGATTATGAGAGACGGCATTTCTGCCACATTCACAAATCCTCTAGTGAATGGAGCGGTCACGACGAATATTTTAGCTGGAATTACAGGCTCTGCATCAGGAGGAATGGGAATTGTTTTAAGTGCGATGGGAGATAAGTTTATTGCAGCGGCCAATCAATTTGATATTCCATTAGAAGTAATGCATCGTATCGTGTCAATGGCATCGGGAGGAATGGATACATTACCACATAACGGGGCTATTATTACTATTCTTACAGTCACAGGTTTAACACATAAACAGTCGTATAAAGATATTTTTGCTATTACAATTTTGAAAACGGTTGCTGTATTTTTAGTAATTGCATTCTATACTGCAACAGGAATTTATTAAGTCGATATTTTATAAACTAAAATATAAATTAGGGTAAGAAGGGGTGGAGTACTTGCAAGATGTTGCTGAGTTTCGTATGCCGAAGTCTGTATTATATGGAAGAAATTCGCTTGAAAAGCTGGGGGAACAATCTAAGAAGTTGGGGAAAAGAGCGTTTATAGTTACGGATACAATTATGGAGGATTTAGGATATGTTGAGAGGTGTATACAACAATTAAATACGAAAGGTATAACTGTTATTACATATAATAAAGTAAATGCTGAGCCTATAAATATACACGTGTTAGAAGCGTTAACACTTTGTAAAGAAGGAAAGTGTGATTTTATTATCGGTATTGGTGGTGGAAGTTGTATTGATGCTGCGAAAGCAGTTGCGGTGTTATATACAAATGGTGGAGAAGTGGAAGATTACGTCCAAAAAGATATGGAAATAGAAAACGATCCGCTACCACTAATTGCAATCCCAACAACTTCTGGTACTGGATCGGAAGTAACAAGTGTAGCAGTAATTACGAATAAACGAACAGATGTAAAAATGATGATGAAACATCCGAGTTTTACCCCACAAGTAGCGATTATTGACCCGATTTTAACGCGTTCGGTACCACCCCATATTACAGCAGCAACAGGGATAGATGCATTATGTCATGCAGTCGAAGCATATATTTCTAAAGTTTCACAATCACTTACAGATGTACTAGCTCTTTCCGCTATTGAAGGTATTATGAAATATTTACGTATTGCATATGAGGATGGAGAGAATATGGAGGCAAGAGAAGCGATGATGATTGCTTCCTTACAAGCTGGAATCGCATTTTCCAATGCATCTGTTACGTTAGTTCATGGAATGTCAAGGCCGGTAGGAGCATTATTTCATGTACCACATGGTATATCGAATGCAATACTATTACCTACAGTTTTAGAATATACAAAAGTTAGTGCAGTAAAAAGACTAGCGGATATTGGACGTTGTTTAAATAAAGATTTGTATTCCTATCGTGATGAAGAAGTAGCCGACTACACGCTGAGGGAAATAAAAAAACTTTGTTTTGATCTTCGTATCCCAAATTTAAAAGAATACGGAATTGGTGAAGTTGAATTTGAAACAGCTATTTCTAAAATGGCATCAGATGCAATTGAAAGTGGAAGTCCAGCAAATAATCCACGTGTGCCATCATATGATGAAATTAAACAGTTGTATCGAGAATGTTTTCATTATCAATATGAAGATTCTATAAAAACATCAGAAAGTTAATTTCAGAATATTCTTATAAAAATTTCCTTGGAAATAGTTAAAACAAGACTTTATATTATAAACGTAAAGTCTTGTTTTATTGTGTATAATATACATAATAAAATGTTGTGATTAGTTTTAAAAAACAGTATAAGGTGGGTGGGTTTTAATGAAAACAATAGGTTTAATTGGTGGTATGAGTTGGGAATCAACTTCTGAATATTATCGAATCATAAATGAAGAAATAAAAGAGAGATTGGGAGGGTTACATTCAGCAAAATGTATGATTCATAGTGTGGACTTTGAAGAGATTGAGCGATTCCAGTCTAACGGAGATTGGAATGGAGCAGGAGAAATGTTAGGAAATGCGGCATATTCGTTACAGAGGGGAGGAGCAGATTTTATAATTATTTGCACAAATACAATGCATAAAGTAGTTGAGAAAATAAAGGAGAATATTCATATTCCAGTCTTACATATCGCTGATGCAACTGCGAAAGAAATTAAAAGGAAAGATATTCAAACGGTTGGTTTACTGGGAACAAAATATACAATGGAGCAAGACTTTTATAAATTACGCATAGAAGAGAATCGTATAAAAGTAATGGTTCCATCAGAAAAGGATAGAGAAAAGATAAACGAAGTAATATATACAGAATTGTGTTTAGGAAAGATAACATCTCAATCTAGAGAGTATTATAAAATAGTTATAGAAGAGCTAGTACAAGAAGGGGCACAAGGAATCATATTAGGTTGTACAGAAATAGGATTATTAATAAAGCAGGAAGACGTATCAGTTCCGATATTTGACACAACTCATATACATGCAGTTGAAGCAGTTAATTTCGCTTTACGAAATAGATCATAATTATATTATGTAATCTAGTTCGTGTTTGTGGAAAACATTCTGAAAATACTTTATAATGTAAGTGGTTACATTTAAGGGGGAATGCGTATGTTTTCAGTTCAACCAATCGCATTTGTACATAATGAAAGAAAGGAAATAAAAGATGATGAGTGGGGAGAAGTAAGATCCTATATTACTTTAACTGAAATATATACAGAGGAAAGTATACAAGGGATTGAAGATTTTTCTCATATTGAAGTTGTTTTTTATTTTCATAAAGTAACTGATGAACAAATTCAATATTTTGCTAGACATCCTAGAAATAATAATGATTATCCTAAAGTAGGCATTTTTGCACAGCGCGGGAAAAATCGTCCGAATCGCATAGGAACCACAATTGTAAAGGTGATCAAAAGAGAAGGTAAATCAATTATTGTTGAGGGATTAGATGCTATTGATGGCACCCCTATATTGGATATAAAGCCGATAATGAAAGAGTTTATGCCGAAAGAAGAAATTGTACAGCCTAAATGGGCAACAGATATAATGAGAGAGTATTGGAAGGGGAATGGAGTGAAATGAGAATATATGAGGCAACAATTGCAGATTTAGATGGACTAGCATCAGTTTTTAATAACTATCGTATGTTTTATAGACAAGATTCCGATATAGAAGGAGCAAAAGGATTTTTGCGAAATCGAATAGAGAGAAAAGAATCCGTTATTTTTGTAGCAGTTGAAGACGGTGAATATATTGGCTTCACACAATTATATCCATCATTTTCTTCCATTTCGATGAAAGAATTATGGATATTAAATGATTTATTTGTACAAGCCACTAAGCGCGGAGCAGGAACAGGTAAAAAATTACTAGAAGCTGCTAAAGAATTTGCCTTAGAAAATGGTGCAAAAGGTGTAAAATTACAAACGGAGATTGATAATTTATCAGCACAGCGATTATACGCTGAAAATGGTTATTTGAGAGATAATCGTTATTTCCATTATGAATTAACGTTTTAAAAAAATATAAGATTAAAAGAGATGCTTTCATTGTGAAAACGTCTCTTTTAATTTGTATTATTGTTGATTTAAAATCCAATTTGTAGCATCTTCAAAGTTTTCTGCAATGTAGTTTGGTTCAATATGTGCCCATTTGTCTCGGTACGTATGTAAAGCATCATATCCAGCGCCTGTTCGAACTAATATCGTTGTCGCATGTACTGTTGCTCCTGCAACGATATCAGTCCAGCGATCACCAATTACAGCGCATTTTGTTAAATTAAGTCCGTGTTTTTCAGCCGCTTGCAGCAGCATACCTGTACTTGGTTTACGGCATTCACAACCATCACCGTGTTTATGAGGACATACGTATATATCATCAAAACCGAAGCCTTCTAATTCTTTTACAAAATCAGCTACAGTCGCTATCCCATCTGCGATACCTGGTTGATTTGTGAAAGAGAAAATTTTTATATTTTGAGCTTTTAGTTTTTGCAGAGCTGCTTTTGTGAAAGGAAATAATGTAAAAGAGCCTGGATAATGTATTGTAGTGTCACCGCCAATTGTACCGTCACGATCAATAAAAATAGCTTCGATGTTTGTCATAGTTTTAGTCCTTTCCATTTATAAGTAGTTTAAAAATGTTTTACAAATCGATATCCATTTACTTCATATCCTAATTTTTTGTAAAAAGGATGTGCTTCTACTCTTTTTGTTCCACTGACTAGCCATGTGCCGATACAATTATGTGTCTTTGCTAATTGTTCTGCATAATCCATTAATACTTGTCCAATGCCTTTCCGTCGTATTGTAGAATTAACGCTAATAATTGAAATCTCCCCATAACGAGTTATATCTTCTAAATTTTCACGTATACGAAACCCAAGTAATCCACATATGGTTTCTTCTTCCTCATAAACATATAAAAAATCAAAAGGACTCATTTGTACGAATTGCAATCGGTTGTTCATATCTTCATAGGAAATAGAAGAACCTTTTAATTCTTTCGCTAAAGAACAAAGTGCATCTATATCGTCTATTGTAGCTTCGCGAATTTGAAAAGACATATAATCCACTCCAATAAAATGTAATCAAACATTAAATATTCTGTTAAAAAGTATGTATTCCTGCTATGAAAATAAATATTTTATAATGATATATAGATAGTTATCTGTTATTCTTTTCCTTGATTTTATTGGAAATGGAAAGAAGGGGAATGTATGTTAGACGTGAATATTCGCTCTGCCGGATATGATATAGGGGAAAAGACAATTCATGATATTGCCTTTTCAATTGAAAAAGGTGAATTAGTTGCACTTATTGGTGCGAATGGTGCTGGGAAGAGTACGACGATTAAAACGATGCTCGGTTTACTTGTAAATATGAATGGTGAAATATCATTTGGTGAAAAGAAAAATCCTTATGCATACGTGCCGGAACACCCGACATATTATGATTATTTGACGCTTTGGGAACATATCGAACTATTAATGGATGCTCGCGAGAACGAAGTAGGAAGCTGGGAAAGAAAAGCAGAAGAGTTATTACATATGTTTCGAATGGATAAACATAAACATGAGTATTTATCAAAGTTTTCAAAAGGTATGAAACAAAAATCGATGCTCATTTTGGCATTTTTAACTGAACCAGATTTTTATATCATTGATGAACCTTTTATCGGTTTAGATCCAGTAGCTACGAAAGAGTTTTTAAGTTATTTATATAAAGAAAAAGAACGTGGCGCAGGTATTTTACTTTGTACGCACGTATTAGACACAGCTGAAAGAATTTGTGAGAGATTTTTACTCATTTCACAAGGTACATTAGTCGCAGATGGAAATCTAGAATCTATCCAAGCGTTAGCAGAAATGCCAGGGAGTTCATTATTAGACTGCTTTGATGTAATAGTAAGGCGTGAACAGCATGATTAAACAACAATTTTATAAAAGATTGCGCCATGAACTTGGGCGTAAATGGAAGTCCATACGTTCTATAACTGATTGGACGGTTGCACTATATATTATTATTCCTGCACTTATATTTATAGGGATTTATTATCGTTCACTATGGATGGAAGAATTATCGATGGGAGAGACAGTTTATTTCGGATTAGGTTTACTCGCATTTTATGTGATTACATATTCTAGAGGAGTTCGCTCATTTTTTGAACAAGCGGATAGTTTATTTTTAATTTCTTATCCCGCTCACATGCAAAAGTTAATCCAGTATGGCATGACATATACGTTAATTCGAATAGCGATAACGAATGTAGTGGTAGTAGTTGCTATGTTACCAGTGTTGATGAAAAGTATTGGAGTGGCGCAGGTACAAATCATATTATTTTGGCTATTTTTTACTGCATTTCGATTTATGTTGTCGTTGTTAACGAGATTTATTCATATACGTGTGGGGAAACGATGGCTACTATGGATTGTAAAAAATGTGATATTTTCTATAAGTCTATCCTTTTTTGGATTGAGTCTGTCTCTTATTTATAAAAATTCCTTTTATTCTATACTATGTATCGGTCTAGCAGTTTTATTAATTATCGTATTGATAAAAGAAAAACTAAATTATAAAAATTGCTTTTTTAAAGAAGTTGAGAAAGAGAAAGAAGAAAGTATGCGCTGGACGAGTGGGATTATGCAAGTTGGTGGTCATGCGGCTAAACCGAGTAGTTCGAATAAAAAGCCGTGGATGTTTCCATGTTCTAAAAAGTTTTTAGGGAAGAAAAAAGATTCTCGTATTGTTGAATCCTTTTTAAAAGAATTTTTCCGTACAAGTAGTGCACGAATATTTTATATTCAAATTGTATGTATAAGTACTGTAAGTATTATCATGAGTCCGAGGTGGATTGTAGCTATTATTCTTGTATTTTCTTTAGTTGCAATTTCTCGTTATGCGCGCGATTATTGGAATGAATTTACGAAAAAAATGTTTCTTCATTTATATTGTGATGAAGGAAAATTACTACTGTTAAGATGGAAGGCAGATTGCTATTTATTACTTCCAGTACTGCTTTTGTATGGAATAGTTATACTTTCTCATTTTTATTTATTACCTACTGTAATTGCCGGGATTATTTTTATAGTATGGATTGGTTGGATTGTATTTTTACCATAGAAAAAGAGCCGGAAAATGGCTCTTTTTTTAATCTGTTACACATTGATAAAGGAAATATACTAAAACGAGTATGCTTGCGGCGGAATACATGACATCTAAAGTCATCTGATTGCCTCCTCATTGTTGTTGTACTTATATTGTATGAAATCTTACAATTTCATATTCAAGTGAAAAATATGTGAACGTTAACAAAATTGTAAAGTGCAAAAATTACAATCATTTTGTATAATAGAAGAAACAACCGTTATATAAAATATAATGAGTGAAAGGGAGGGAACATAAATGCCAAATTGGTTTAGAAAAACCTTAGTCGCATTAATTACCGTATTTACATTTGGTTTAGTGACGCCTCCTTCCATATTGCTTGATAATGCCAAAGCTGCGGACAAGCCTACGAGTACAGCTGGGCAACAAAATTTGGAGAGTACGTCCTATACATATGAAGAAACGAATGACAGGTTAACCACCGATACTTTTATTACTTATGCAATGCTAGAAGCAGAGAAGCAGTCGATGCAAAAGTTTGGCACTAAAATTGGTCCAGTAATTGAAGATGAGTTTAAAGATGTAATATTACCGAAAATTGAAGAGGCAATTGCTGAGCTTGCCAATGATGTACCAGAAGATTCGCTGCAATCATTAGCGATTTCTCAAAGGCCAGCTGGCGGAAATAATGAAAAGATTTTTCATGTGTATGACACGAAATCAGGAAATGACTTATTGCGATTTCATGTAAGAAGAGATCATCCACCGCAAGATGGTTACTATTTTAATTTCCACTATCATCGATTTGATGATGGGTACTCAGGACACCATGAGTTAGGAAATATTTATTGGAATACGAATGTACCGCCAAAATGGCTTTCTTAAAAAGAACAAGAGAAAATCTTGTTCTTTTTTATGCTTATAGAAGGGTAAGACAACTATATTGTTGAATAAAATAGGTTTAGGAAAAAAGAAGTAAGGGAGTATGGGAATGCAAAAATATATTGTTTTTGACTTTGATGGCACATTAGTAGATTCACAAAATATATTTGTACCAATTTATAACCAGCTTGCTGAAAAGCATGGATATAAAACCGTAAGGGAAGAAGAAATTGAGTATTTACGTAAATTAACGATGCCGGAGAGATGTAAACAACTCGATGTACCACTGTATAAACTACCGATATTAGCATTAGAGTTTTATAAATTGTATCAACCTGCTATAAAAGATCTCATTTTGTTCCATGGGATGAAGGATGTATTAGATGAACTACATAAGAAAGGCTACGGAATTGCAGTCATATCATCGAACTCAGAAGAGCATATTCGAGCATTTTTACACAATAATGATATAGAAAATATTCAAGAAGTGTATTGTTCAAAAAATTTGTTCGGAAAAGATAAAATGATAAAACGGTTTTTAAAATCCAAAAAGATAACAGAGAAAGATATGTTATATGTTGGTGACGAACAGCGAGACGTAGCAGCATGTAAAAAGGCTGGGGTAAATGTAATTTGGGTATCTTGGGGATATGATGTCATTGAAACAGTGAAAAAAGATGCACCAGATTATATGGTCAATACACCGATGGAAATTGTACAAGTAGTACAAGGGGCGTATTCTTAATATGAATACACTTCGAGCAGGTATTCATCATATTGAATTTTGGGTAGCAAATTAGAGGAGCCCATTTCTTTTTACGATCCGAATGGTTTTATAATAGAAGTAGCGTATACACCAAATGTAGAAATGTAAGGGGAGTATATATGAAGACAATTACAGCATGGCAAAACAATATACAAATAGTAAAGGATGCAGTTAATATTGAAGAAATCTCCAAAGGTTTCTCACCAGATAAGAAATATATAATTACGTGTGCGAATAACGAAAAATATTTATTGCGGACAGGCGATATGAAAGAGTATGAAAGAAAGAAAATAGAGTTTCAAATTTTAAATGAAATGCAAAACCGTAGTGTGCAAGCACAAAAACCAATTGAAATGGGTTTGTTGGCAGAAAAAGGTTTATGCTATGGCATTTTTTCATATTTAGAAGGGGAAGATGCGAAGAAGCTATTGCCTACGTATTCACCAAAAGAACAATATGAAATTGGTATAGAGGCAGGAAAAGATTTAGCAAAAATGCATACATATGAAGCTCCTAAGGATATCCTTCCATGGTATGAAAGAGCAATGAAAAAACATCGAAAATATGTAGAGGCATATAAAACATGTGGAATAAAAATAAAAAAAGATGATAAAATCATTAAGTTTATAGATGAAAATGAAATATATTTACAAAACCGCCCAAATCGATTTCAACACGATGATTTTCATTTAGAAAATATAATTGTACGTGATGCGAAATATGTAGGTGTTGTTGATTTTAATGGCTACGATTGGGGCGACCCACTTCATGATTTCGTAAAAATTGCACTATTTGCAAGGGACATTAGTATTCCGTATTCAATCGGACAAATAGAAGGATACTTTAACGGGAGAATACCAGAGGAGTTTTGGAAATTATATGCGGTTTACGTTGGCATGACGGTTTTCTCTTCAGTTGTCTGGAGTTTACGAGCAGCACCGCATATGTTAGATGATACGTTAGAGCGTCTTACTATAGTTTTAGAAGATCATAAAGACTTTGAGTCATTAAAGCCAATTTGGTTTCAACCAGAAAAATTAATATGAAATAGAAAAGGGAGGTGTGATTCACATCTCCCTTTATTTTTTTACCATTCTTCGTTTTGAAGCAGTTGTAATGCTAATTTTAAATCAACATCTTCTTGTAGATGTTCCGGAGTCCACGGGATATGTATATGCGGCTGTATACCAATTCCGGACATTCCTTCGCCTTTATCTATAATAGAGAGCCGTGAAGTAGGGTAGTAAAGTGCGAATGTATTAGCCCATTCCATTACCGCTAAATTAGAATAAACATTTAAACCAGCAGTAGGACGACCTATTACTTTTACTTTCAATGATTTTTTTGCTACTTCTACAAAAGAATCACCAGAACTTCCACATGTAACATCTGTTAATATAACTACTCTACAAGGTGATTTTCGTCCGTGTATTTTTAATGATTGAAGTTCTTTTGGTAACTCAGAAGTATCAAATGTAACGAATCCTTTTTTATAATTCTTTTTTAAATCTTGAATAAATATATCTGTGAATATTTTGGAAAGTTCGTCTAAAGAATCATAATCTTCCATTTCGATGTCTTTCATGCGTAAATGAAAGTTTCGTTCTGTATGATTTAATTGCATTGTATCTGAAGAATCTAAAAGGGAAATCTCTTTGTCTTCGAATAAGTAAGGAAGTAATTTAAAAAATGCATCATCACTCCCGCCACGATTCAATCGCACATCTATTATTAAGTTCGGAAAAGTATTAAGCTCATCTTTATGTAAGTCTAATAATTTATTAATAGCATCAGTATTTGCGAAATCCGTCAAAGTAATTAAGAGTGTATCTTTATTCTGCTGTTTAAATGAATAAATAGGCGTATATTCGCTTTGTTTATACTTTTGTAAAGTAATGGTTTCGGTTACGCCATTTTCATTTATAAGTGTACAATTTGATGATTTTAATAAAACATAATCCCATTTTTCACGTTCATATGTATTCTCATTTAAATACTTCTTATATTTTATTAATAACTCTGGAATTTTCATATTATCTAATGCTAGAATAGCCTGTCCTTTTTTCAATCTTATTTCTTGTGAATTGGATGTAATATATAGGCGGTCTTCGTATCTTTTCACCTGGAAGCCAACACTGTTAAGAGGTTGATTTTTAGAGTGCATTTTGAAAAACATATGATTATCTTTAAAGTCTAGTAAGTAATCACGTACAATTTCAGTAAATTGTACTGGTGTTAGTTCTCCTTGTCTCTCTAGTTTTTCAACTGTCTGTAAATAAGTAGCAGGATCGTCCCATCCTTCCTTATCTATACAACCTGAATAATCGTGATGAGTAATCGAAACAATTTCTTTGGAAATTTCTGTGTACACAGCTTTTCCTCCTGGTAATTTAATTAGTTGAATAATAGAATTCTGTATCCTTTACGTATTATCCTTTTTTTGGGATGGATAATTTAAAGGGAAATAGAGGGAAGTGTTATCTTCCCTCTATTAAAATATTTATTTAATTTTCTTAAATGCAAGCGGCTGCGTGCTTAACATAGCTGGTACATGTAACTGAAGGGATGGGAATTCACCACTAACACTCATTTCATAAGCCAATAATAAACTCATTTTCATTTGGAATAAGTCAACTTTTGCAGAGAAGATGTCGTAATGATGATGCGCTAATTGAATGTCCATCTCCATCTCCATAAATTTTACAAATAACGACTCATCTCGTTTGTATACTTGTAATGTTCCATATGCAGGATGCTCGAAAGTACCGGTATAATCTTCTAACTTGTGAGAAGGTGTAGTCCCTTTAATTTGTTCAGGAATGGATTCAGTTGCTTCTTTCATCATTTCCTTCATTTTTTCAGTATCTTCTACAGCACGTTTATGCCAATCAATGGATTCTAATTCAAGTAGTTCGTCATAAATTTGATTAGCGAGATAAGTAGGTAGTAATGTACCTCCAGCATTCGTTAAAATGACAAGGCCTATGTTTTCTGTTGGTATGAATGAAACAAGCGCTGAAAATCCATCAATATTACCACCATGATGAATCACCTTATTACCACGATAAGCGCTAATAAACCAACCAAGGCCGTAACTATTTAATGGAGATTCAGGT
Source organism: Bacillus sp. N5-665 (assembly GCF_022637375.2). NCBI lineage: Bacteria > Bacillati > Bacillota > Bacilli > Caryophanales > Bacillaceae > Bacillus > Bacillus sp. N5-665. The sequence continues at coordinate 3,365,208 of NZ_CP093325.1, read as the reverse complement.
AGTGATAAAACCGGTTGATCTGGAATTGAATTGTGCGGTGTATACATTTGTTGTAATAATTCAGGAGAAATTAATTCATGCTCTCCAAATTTCCCTTGTTTTAAGTGAAGAAGGACCCAATTGGCCATATCTTCAATTGTAGAATTAATACAACCAGCAGCGCCAACCGTATCAATATTGCGGAATGGAACTTCTTTTATTTCACCTTCATTTTCAATGTAAGGTAAAGCATAATCATCTGTAGTTTGTGAATCTGTAACAGAGAAATTTGTATGTCTCATATTTAAAGGTTCTAAAATATGTTCTGTAGCGTATTGCTCCCACGTTTGATTCGTAATGTTTTCAACAATGTAGCTAATTGTTGCATACATTAAGTTGTTATAAAGAAATGCTGTGCGGAACGGTGCATCAAGTTGTAAATGTTTTATTTTTTCAACGAGATCTTTTCGAGATAAGGAAGAGCTGTACCAAAGAGCCTCATGACGGCTTACACCAGTTCGATGAGAAGCTAAATCTCGTCCGGTAACTTGTGAGCTAGCAAGTAGTTCAGATAAAGAGAAGTTAGGTATATAAGACTGGACAGGAGTATCCCAATTAAACTTATTTTGTTGTGCTAACAAGCTTAATGAAAGTGTACCAAAAGCTTTCGTTGAGGAACCGATTGCGAACCGAGTATTCGGTGTAACAGTGTCTTTTGTCCCTAAATTTCGATAGCCAAATCCTTCTGAAATAATAACTTCACCGTCTTTTATAACAGCTACAGCAGCTCCAGGAACATTTAAATCCTTCATCATTTTTTCAACCGTTGTTTGTAAAGAAGTCATAACAGGAGTTTCAATTTTAGACATACTTCTAACCTCCAAATATAAATTTTGTTCTACCGCACTATACTTTCGGTAATAGAAAATGAAAACCTTTATAAATTTGGAAAGTTAATAATTTTGTAAGAATGAATGAAATTATTATTTGTTTAGAATTTTATTTTTATTATAATTAATTTAAATTAAGATATAGAAAAGATGGTGAAGAAGTGTGCTAACAATAAAGAGAGTACTTTGCGATAATAAAAAAAATCCGATAGGTATAGATTCAAAAGTTGTTAAAATGAGTTGGCTGCTTGAGTCGAGTAACCGAAATGTAAAACAACTTGCTTATCAATTGCAGGTTGCGAAGGATAGAGATTTTGAAATTATAATGTTTGATTCGCGAAAAGTAGAAACAGATCAAAGTTTACATATACCAATCAATTCATTTTCATACAGAGCGGAAACGCGTTATTTTTACCGGGTAAAGGTATGGGATAATTACGGAGAAGAATCATCTTGGTCAGAAGTAGCATTTTGGGAGACTGGATTACAAGGGCAAGATAACTGGAGCGGGAACTGGATTGCTGCGAAAAAAGAACGAGCGCAAGTTATGTCCTTTAATAAAAATTTTACTATTAAAAAAGTAGTTAAAAAAGCGCGTTTATATATCACAAGTTTAGGATTATACGAGGCTTCTATAAATGGAGAGCGCATTGGAGATTGTTATTTTACCCCTGGATGGACAAGTTATGATAAGAGAGTACTGTATCAAACGTATGATATAACGCATTTATTAAAGGGTGAGCACAATACTATTTCGGTTCTGGTAGGTAATGGCTGGTATAAGGGACCACTTACCATGCATCATGTACGTAATTATTACGGTAGAAGACGTGTGATAATTGCTCAAGTACATATAACGTATGAAGATGGAACGAAAGAAAAAATTGTAACAGACGAAACATGGAAGGTAATACCAAGCCCAATTTTGTATTCAGAAATTTATGAAGGGGAGGTTTACGACGCTAGGCTAGAAGAAAGTGGGCAAGGGCTAGAAGATGTTGAAGTAATTGAGCATTCCAAACAAATACTTGTTGCGCAAGAAAACGAAGCAATTCGTAAAATGAAAATTATTAAACCGATTTCTATTTCAAAACTACCGAATCACGAATGGCTCATTGATATGGGGCAAAATATGGTAGGTTGGGTTCAATTTACAGTCCGTCATGTTTATATTGGCCAAAAGATAGAATTGCATCATGCTGAAATATTGAATAAAGACGGTAGTTTTTACACCGGAAATCTCCGAAAGGCAAAACAAAAAATAGTGTATATAGCAAAAGGAGAAGAAGAGGAAACGTTTGAACCTCATTTTACATATCAAGGCTTTAGGTATGTGAAGATAAGTGGATTAACCCAGCCGCCTCAAATAGCAGATTTTGAAGGGATTGTATTACATACGGATATGGAAAAAACGACTGAATTTGAAACGTCTAATCCATTAATCAATCAACTTCATCATAATGTGGAATGGTCTCAAAGAGGGAACTTTTTTGATGTGCCAACAGATTGTCCGCAGCGAGATGATCGACTTGGATGGACCGGAGATGCACAAATGTTCATTGGGACAGCTACGCAAATTATGAATGTACAATTGTTCTTTAAAAAGTGGCTCCAAGATTTATCATTAGATCAAAATGTTAATGGAGCTGTGCCTTTAGTTATTCCAGATGCTTTTGGGAAAAGAGCGGATTTTGATTTACATACTTCTGGTGGTTGGGGCGATGCAGCAATTATATGCCCGTGGGTTCATTATTTACATTACGGAGATGTATCGATTTTAAAAGAACAATATAACAGTATGAAGAAGTATATAGATTACATACGTTCACAAGGTGAGAACGAGTATTTATGGGATACAGGCTATCATTTAGGAGATTGGCTTGCATTAGATACGAAACCAGATGTATATGAAGGCGGAACAGACAAGCATTTTATTGCGACAGCTTATTATGCGTATTCTACATCGCTTTTACGAAGAATTGCTGAGATTTTAGATGAAACTACAGATGCTAAGTTTTATGCAGAGTTACATGGAAATATTGTTCAAGCGTTTCAAAATGATTTCGTTACACCGAATGGAAGGTTAATTTCAAATACCCAAACAGCCCACATATTAGTACTTCTTTTTGAACTAGTGAAAGATGATGTGAAGGAGAAAGTATTTAATCGCTTAATTGAGCTATTAAAAGAAAATAAAAATCATTTAACAACAGGTTTTTTAGGAACACCGTATTTGAATTTAATATTAAGCAAGTTTAACAGGCATGACCTTGCTTGTAAGCTTCTATTTTATGAAGATTATCCATCATGGTTATACCAAGTGAAAAAAGGTGCCACAACGATTTGGGAACATTGGGATGGCGTGAAAGAGGATGGAACACTTTGGAATGATAGTATGAATTCTTATAATCATTACGCATATGGCTCTATCGTTGAATGGATATACCGATATATTATTGGATTAGAAATGGATGAGACAAAACCTGCATATAAACATTTTTATGTACAACCACATTTTGATTCGAATTTAGAATGGATTAGAGTAAAACGTGAGACAGCTTATGGAGAAATTAAGATTGAGTGGCGTGTAGAAAATGAACAAGCCTTTCTCAAGATTTCTGTACCACCAAATACAAGCACTACATTGCGGATAGACGAAACGAATTGGAAAGCAGAACATAACATTGAAAAGGATTTAGGATCAGGCGATTATAAATTTACCTTTTGTAAAAATATAAAGGGGTAGAATTCTGTTAATATAGAAATATTTTTTATTGATTAGGATGATTAAATTTACTATTTTTCATGTTATGATAAATTTCATACACGATTGAAAGAAGGTTTTACTACATATGAAACATGCTGAAAATGAATACTTAAATTTATGCCGCCATGTAATGGAGCATGGTACGAAGAAAGAAGATCGTACAGGGACAGGCACTGTATCTGTATTTGGATATCAAATGCGTTTTGATCTAAGTAAAGGTTTTCCTTTATTAACGACAAAGAGAGTGCCGTTTCGCCTTGTAGCAAGTGAACTGCTTTGGTTTATGAAAGGTGATACAAATATTCGTTATTTATTGCAGCATAATAATAATATTTGGAATGAATGGGCATTTAAGAGCTGGGTAGAAAGCGATGAGTATACTGGTCCTGATATGACTGATTTCGGTCTTCGCTCACAACAAGATGAGGAATTTAAAGTGCAGTACGATGAGCAAATGGAATTGTTTAAAAAGAACGTTTTAGAAGATGATGATTTCTCGAATAAATATGGTTATTTAGGAGATGTATACGGAAAGCAGTGGCGTGCCTGGAAAACGACAGCTGGTGAGACGCTTGATCAATTAAAAGATGTAATTGAAATGATTAAAAAAACGCCAGACTCCCGTCGCCTAATTGTTTCTGCCTGGAATCCTGAAGATGTACCAAGTATGGCATTACCACCTTGTCATACGCTATTCCAGTTTTATGTAGCGGATGGCAAACTTTCTTGTCAGTTATATCAAAGAAGTGGTGACATATTCCTTGGAATTCCATTTAACATTGCAAGTTACTCATTACTAACACATTTAATCGCACATGAATGTGGTCTTGAAGTGGGAGAATTTGTTCATACAATTGGAGATGCACACATTTATACGAATCATTTTGAACAAGTAGAAAAGCAATTGGCACGTGAACCACGTCCATTCCCGAAACTTACATTAAATCCAGATGTGAAATCTGTGTTTGATTTTGAAATGGAAGATTTAACGATTGAAGGATATGATCCACACCTAGCAATTAAAGCACCGGTTGCAGTATAATTGTAGAGGAGATGAAAAAATGATTGTTTCATTTATGGTCGCAATGGACGAGAATAGAGTAATTGGCAAAGATAATAATTTACCTTGGCGTTTACCGAGTGAATTACAGTATGTAAAGAAAACAACGATGGGCCATTCACTTATTATGGGCAGAAAGAACTACGAAGCGATTGGTAGACCACTGCCTGGAAGACGTAATATTATTGTAACTCGTAATGAAGGGTATCATGTTGAAGGTTGTGAAGTAGCACATTCTGTAGAAGAAGTGTTTGAACTATGCAAAAATGAAGAGGAAATCTTTATTTTCGGCGGAGCACAAATTTATGATCTCTTTTTACCTTACGTAGACAAGTTATATATAACAAAAATCCATCATGCATTTGAAGGAGATACATTCTTCCCAGAAATGGATATGACAAATTGGAAAGAAGTTTTTGTTGAAAAAGGTTTAACGGATGAAAAGAATCCGTATACGTACTATTATCATGTATATGAGAAGCAACAATAATAATAAGGATTGATGTGAAATTCACATCAATCTTTTTATTTGTATTCGTTAATATAAGTTTATAGATGATATTCAATAGTGCTATAATGAAATCTAGCATGTAAAAATGCTAAAATTTTCAAAAGTATTCATATAGAAAGAGGAGGAGAATCGATTGAGAAAGATATGGGGGATTCTTTTTCTTTGCTTAACGTTCATGTTAGTTGGATGCGGTAAAGAAGAAAAACCACAAGAAGCGTTTGATACATATACAAAAGCATGGAATAAACAAAAATTTGCAGAAATGTATGATCAATTATCCGAAAAGGCAAAAAAAGATATTTCAAAGAAAGAGTTCACTGAGAAATATGAAAAAATTTATTCTGGCATTGAAGTGAAAAACTTAAAAGTAGAAACAGGGGAAGTAAAAGAAGATAAAAAAGATGAAGGTCCTGTTCCTTTTAAAGTAAGTATGGATACAGTTGGTGGTAAAATCACTTTTGGTCATGAAGCAAAAATGGTGAAAGAAAAAGATGGAGATAAAGAATCTTGGAAAATAGATTGGACTCCTGATTTTATATTCCCAGGTATGACAAAAGATAGTAAAGTGCGTATGCAAACAACACAACCAAAACGTGGTGAAATATACGATCGTAATGGAAAAGGTCTTGCGACGAATGGGAAAGCTTCTGAGATTGGAATTGTTCCAGAAAAATTAGATGAAACTGCTCCGCAAACGAAAGAAGCAGTAGCGAAGTTGTTAAATATGTCTGTAGAAGAGATTGATCAAAAACTAGCTGCGAAATGGGTAAAACCAGGGTATCTCGTACCAATTGGAATTTTGCCTGAGGGAGCAACGCAAAATACGTACATCGATTTACCAGGTGTTGCAGCAAAACCTGTAAATGTTCGTACATATCCGTTAGGGGAAGCAGCAGCGCATCTTACTGGTTATATCGGAAAAGTAAATGCTGAAGATTTAAAAACGCTTCAAAAGAAAGGCTATCAAGCCGATGAACCAGTTGGTAAGGCTGGATTAGAGCAAGTATTGGAAGAACAGCTACGCGGGAAAAAAGGTGGCCGTGTCTTCATGGAAGATGCACAGGGAAAAGAAATTAAAAATTTAGCGAAGACAGATGCTGTTGATGGAGAAAATGTAACTTTAACTATCGATAGTGTTGTTCAAGAAAAAACGTATAATGAAATGAAGGGAGAAGCTGGTTCAAGTGCGGCAATTAATCCGAAAAGTGGAGAAACAATTGCTCTTGTAAGTAGTCCAGCTTATAATCCTAATTTAATTGCACGAGGAACATCAAAAGCACAACGCGAGGCTTGGAATAATGATCCGAAAAAACCGATGACGAATCGATTTACACAATTATCGGTACCAGGTTCTGTATTTAAGCCAATTACAGGTGCAATTGGTCTTGAAACGAAAACAATCGATCCAAAAGAAGAATTGAAAATTGAAGGACTCAAATGGACAAAAGATTCTTCTTGGGGTAATTATTATGTAACGCGTGTAAAAGATGCAAATCCGATTGATTTTGATAAAGCAATGAAATACTCGGATAATATTTATTTCGCACAAGAAGCTTTGAAAATCGGAAAAGATAAATTTATGAGTGAAGCGAAAAAATTCGGATTCGATGAGAAATTACCAATTGAATATGGATTCCCAGCTTCTAAAATCGCAAATGATGGAATTAAAAATGATATTCAAATGGCAGACACAGGTTATGGACAAGGGCAAGTATTAATGACGCCACTCCATCTAGCATTAACGTACGCACCAATTGTTAATGATGGAAACATACCTTCTCCATACATTATTAAAACAGATAAGCAGCCAAAAGTTTGGAAAGAGAATGTCATTTCAAAAGGCAATCAGGATATATTAAAAACTGCTATGACGAAAGTAATTAATGATCCAGATGGCACTGGGAAAATTGCTAAAATTGATGGTAAGACGCTTGCTGGAAAAACAGGTACAGCGGAATTGAAAGTATCAAAAGAGGCCGAAGGAAAAGAGCTAGGCTGGTTCGCTGCATTTGATTTAAATTCACCAGATATGGTCATTACAATGATGATTGAAGATGTAAAAGGTAGAGGCGGAAGTAATATTCCGGCTGAAAAAGTGAAACATGTGTTTCAAAAATAGAAAATGATGAAGGCTATCTCCATGGAATGTGGAGGTAGTTTTTTGTTTCACCAAAAACGTATTGAAAAGATAGTGTTTATTAACTTACGAAAAAAAAGTAGCTATTTTTTATTGACATTGAACACAACTTTTTGTATTATACTTACATAAGGTAAGTTATTTACTTTCGAAATATAAATCTCAAATTAAAGATAAAATGTGTAAAAGGGAGAGAATACAATGACAAAAGTACTATTTATTACAGCAAATCCAAATTCAGCAGAAGGTTCTTTCGGAGTGGCAGTAGGGGAAGCTTTCATAGAGGCTTATAAAAACGAACATCCACAAGACGAAGTTGTAACAATTGATTTATTCAACACTACAGTACCAGCAATCGATGCAGATGTATTCGCTGCTTGGGGTAAATTTGCAGCAGGTGAAGGCTTTGAAACTTTAACTGAAGTTCAACAACAAAAAGTTGCAGCAATGAACACAAACTTAGAAACATTTATGCATGCGGATCGTTATGTATTCGTAACTCCAATGTGGAACTTTAGCTATCCACCAGTAGTAAAAGCATACTTAGATAACTTAGCAATCGCAGGTAAAACATTCAAGTATACTGAAAATGGTCCAGTTGGCTTATTAGAAGGCAAAAAAGCACTTCACATTCAAGCAACAGGTGGCGTTTATTCTGAAGGAGCATACGCAGCTGTAGACTTCGGCCGCAATCACTTAAAAACAGTATTAGGATTCATTGGTGTAAATGAAACTGAATACATTGCAGTTGAAGGTATGAATGCAAACCCTGAAAAAGCACCAGAAATTAAAGAAGCAGCAATTGCTAATGCTCGTGAATTAGCAAAACGTTTCTAATATAGAATACTTAAAAATGTCCAAGCACTTGCTGTTTGGACATTTTTTCTTCTTTTTCCTTCGTTTGTCTAGTATAATGAAGGACGGAATGATAATAGGTGGGGGTTCTGTATGATTCAAACGTTTTTTAAAATCTTTTATTTAATTTTAATCGTAATTGCGATTACACCGAGAATGTGGCGTCTGAAAAGACAAGTAAATACGATGTCGCCACAAGAAAAAGATAATGTTGTGTATAAAACGACAAATTGGTTTGGTAAGAAAATGGTACGTGTAGCTGGTGGGGCAATTGAAGTAAATGGTCTGGAAAATGTTCCAAAAGATAAGCCGGTACTAGTTGTAAGTAATCATCAGAGTAATATGGATATTCCTGTTTTACTAGGTTACTTAAATAAACCAATTGGATTCGTTTCAAAGGCAGAGATTAAGAAGTTTCCAGTTGTGCCAACTTGGATGGAACTTATGAATTGTGTATTTATGGTTCGTAATGATCGTCGTCAATCTCTTCAAGCAATTAAAGATGGAATTGAGCTGTTAAAGAACGGGCATTCTATCGTAATCTTCCCAGAAGGGACGAGAAGTAAGGGTGGCGAAATTGGAGAGTTTAAGGCTGGGAGTTTTCACCTTGCAGTAAAATCTGGTGTAGCAATCTTACCTGTAACATTAGATGGGACATATAAAATGTTTGAAGCGAATGGAAACCGTATGAAACCAGCTCATGCAACAGTAACCATTTCGAAGCCGATTACATCTGAAGAGTATGCGAATATGGATATTAAAGAATTAACGAAGCATACACAGGATGTAATCGCATCACAATTACATAAGTAATAAAAAAGGTTTCAGCTTACATTAAGCTGAAACCTTTTTTATTACGCTGTAGGTAAGACATAAAAGAGTACGCAGAAGAACATCATCGCACTACCACCTAAAACGAAAAGATGCCAAATGGCATGATTGAAAGGTAACTTTTCCCAAAGGAAGAATATAGCCCCTACAGAATATAAAATTCCGCCTGCTAAAAGTAGTGAAAAACCATGTCCAGTTAGATTTTCATAAAGTGGCTTAATAGCAACGATTATGAGCCATCCCATTATGATATAACATAATGTTGATGCCTTAATAAAGCGGCGTACAAAGAAAATTTTGAAGATGATACCTCCGATTGCTAGTGTCCATATAATAGCGAGTAACGTCCAGCCTAATGGTCCGCGAAGCGTAATCAGTAAAAAAGGAGTATATGTGCCAGCGATTAATAAATAAATGGCTGAGTGATCTAGTATAGTAAATAATTTTTCTACTTTTGGATGATGAATGCTATGTAACAAGGTCGAAAACAAGTACAGTAAAAACATGCTTACACCATAAACCGTAAATGCAACTACAGCAGATGCGGTACCATGCTTAGAGGCATGAATAATTAATATAATTAAGGCAGGGATGCTTAAAATGGCACCGATACCATGTGTAATTGCATTTGCAATTTCTTCTTTCACAAAATGTGTCATTCGTGTCATTTTTTCAGTCATAATGCAAATCCTTTCTACTATCATAAAATAATATGTCATTTCCCTTACCATATCATACACAAGAGCAATAGAAAATGAAATTTGTATAATTGATTATATTTTTGAATTTTTTTGACAAAAGGCAATGGATTTGTTGACGTTTTCAAACTTTTTTGACAAAATAAAATTATGCAATAGTAGGACAAAGAATCTACTAATAAAGGGGATGGAGAAATGTTTTCAAATATTGGCTTTCCAGGATTAATTTTAATTTTAGTAGCTGTACTCATTTTGTTTGGGCCGAAAAAATTGCCGGAAATCGGAAAGGCTTTAGGGGAAACGTTAAAAGAATTTAAAAAATCAACGAAAGAATTGACTGATGATGCATTTCAAGAGAAGGAAAAGAAAGAAAAAATGTAATGAATTTTCCTCGAAATGGATAAATAAAGTGTGGTGAACGAGATGGAAGATCGGGAAATGAGCGTAGTAGAACATATTGTTGAGCTTCGCAAACGAGTAATATATACAGTACTATCCTTTGTCCTATTTTTAATTATCGGATTTACTTTTACGAAGGATATTTATTTTTGGCTAGTAAAAGATTTACCAATGAAATTAACTGTTCTCGGTCCAAGTGATGTATTATGGATTTTTTTCTCGATTGCTACAGTATTTGCTATCGTTTGTACAATTCCTTTTGCTGCTATACAAATTTGGTTATTTGTAAAACCGGGTTTACATCCAAATGAACAAAAAATGACAGTAATGTATATACCGGTATTGTCTATATTATTTATTGCAGGTTTATGTTTTGGATATTTCGTTGTAATGCCGTTTTTATTTCATTTTTTAACTACGATAGGTAATGAAATGTTTAATACGATGTTTACGACAGAAAAGTATTTTCATTTTGTTCTTAATTTAACAGTTCCATTTGCTGTAATTTTTGAATTACCTGTAGTTGTCATGTTTTTAACGAGTATTGGACTGTTAACGGCGGAATTTCTAATAAAAATAAGAAGGTATGCTTACGTAGCATTGATTATCATTGCATCGTGTATATCACCGCCTGATTTTTTATCTCATAGTTTAGTAGCGGTACCGCTTATTTGTATTTATGAAATTAGTATCGCTTTATCAAAGATTGTTAATAAGCGAAAAAAGAAAAGAGAAGAAGAAATACAGTCGAAAAGTGCCTCGTTATAAAGGCACTTTTTTTATTTATTTGTTATACTTTAGACATAAACGTATACAATATATAGAAGAAAAAAATTATAGAATCTCCAAAATTTAGACAAACTTTGCGCTTTGCTAAGTTTATACTAAAATTATTAAGCAATATACGGATAACGGGATTCCTGTCTTATCGGATATTTAGGACGGAGGATGAATAGAGTATAAATCTTCTAACCAAAAGGACTACAGGGATTGACTAAGGATACTTTTGTATTCATAGAAGTCTCCACTTTAAACAACGTGTTACAGTGTAAAGTAGAGGAAGTTCAAAAATCCAATGAAAAAGAGGATTGATATTGTGATTACGAAAAGTTTTTATTTCACTCATTCAACAGGGGATTGTATTAAAATATTCGAAATCCCTGTCCTACAGGCACAGCATCCATTATCGTTTCTAATTCAGTCTCGTCTTCAATTATTTATTGCAAAAATTCAAAAACAAAAGCACCCAAGATTTTCGTATTCTTTCCGTGAATATTTGCAAAATTGTTTGAAGTGGAATGATTATTTAAATGTATATAAAACAAATACCCTTGAAAAAAATGCATGATACAGAGTATGGACAGGGTTAGTAAACTCTGTCTTTTTCATTTTAGGTATAAAAATATAATTAATTTGGTGAAATTTGTTCGAAATTGTTGAAAGCACAGGGAATGCTAGTATAATAACAAGGAGAGCGTATTGGAAAGGGAAGAATATAATATGCAAAAAATTAAAATTGTAACAGATTCAACTGCAGATTTAACGCAGGATGTAATCGAAAAGTATGGCATTCATGTGCTACCATTATCAATCTCTGTAAATGGACAAACATATTTAGATCGCGTTGATTTACAACCTGATGAATTTATTGAAGAAATGATCAAATCAGAGGAATTACCAAAAACATCACAACCGGCAATGGGTACATTTGTAGAAATGTATGACAAGTTAGGTGAAGATGGAAGTGAAGTACTTTCCATTCATATGACAAGTGGAATGAGTGGTACTGTGGCAACTGCCAATAGTGCTGCATCAATGACCGACACAAAAGTAACAGTTGTTGATTCTCAATTTATTACACATGCTTTAGCATATCAAGTAATAGAAGCTGCGAAAATGGCAAATGAAGGACGCTCACTAGAAGAAATTTTAAAACGTGTAGATGAAGTGAGAAAGAATACTCGTTTATATGTAGTAGTAGATACATTAGAAAATTTAGTGAAGGGTGGGCGTATCGGTAAAGGAAAAGCGTTTATCGGTTCGCTACTTAATATAAAGCCAATTGCTAGCCTTGAAGATGGTGTTTATAACCCTGTAACGAAAGTGCGTAGCCAAGGTCAAATTGTAAAAACGTTAGCTAAGTTATTTGAGGAAGATACAGCTGGAAAAGTTGTAAAAGCTGTTGCAATTCCGCATGCGAAAGCAATTCCTTTAGCTGAAAATGTAAAAGCGGCTGTTGAAAAAGTGAGTGGATTTGCTCAATCAGAAATTTTCTTTACAACGCCTATTATTAGTACTCATACAGGTCCAGGTGCAATCGGATTTATGTATTTAGCAGAGTAATAAAAAAGCTACTTGAAATATATTTTCAAGTAGCTTTTTTTATGTGAATAGAAAGTAAGAAATAAGAAGGGTTATACAGGCACTCCCGCTAATGATATAGCGAGTCTGTAAATATTCATTCATAGAAAACACCCACTGATTAAAGTTTTACTTTATGATTTTCTATAGTATATGTTGGATATAGAAAATAAGTAGTTACGTTATACGTGTAATGTTTCAATTTTTTCATTTACTTGCTTACCGCTTGTTGCGCTATTATAAGTAAAAGTTTGGCCTAAAAAGAGTACATGCAGTTGTTCCCACGGTAACATACGTAAATTCCAATTATTTCGAAGCCTTGTTACTGCCTCGCGGGGTGTTTCATCGGCGAGGGCAAAAGCTCCGTAATGCATCGGTATAAAGTGTGTAGCGTTTAAATCTAAATAAGCTTGCACTGCCTCTTCAGGTGAAACATGAGATACTTTCATAAACCACTCTGGTTCATAAGCGCCAATTGGCATAAGGGCAATATCAATTGAAAAGCGTCTGCCAATTTCTTTGAAACCTTGGAAATAGCCACTGTCACCACAAAAATAAACGGTTTCATTCGTTGGTTCATTATTAATAATCCATCCACCCCAGTGAGATGTATTCATATCAAATAAGGATCTTCTCGTCCAGTGTTGAGCAGGTACGAAGTGAAAGGAAACATCATTAATGATTGTATTTTCCCACCAATTATACTCTTCTACACGAGTAAATTTTTTGCGAGTAAATAGTTTTTTCAGTCCAATAGGTACAAGGTATAAAGCATCATCATTTAGCTGACGAAGCGTTGAAAAATCTAAATGATCATAATGACCGTGTGAAATGAGGACAATATCAATTTTAGGTAGTTCTTGTATAGAAAGACCAGGTTCAGTAAGTCTTGGAACTAATTTTAATTTAGTAGCCCATACTGGATCTGTTAATATATTCAGCCCATTCGTTTGGATAAGAAATGTGGAATGACCAATCCAAGTTATAGTCGTCTTTTCAAAGTTGTTTTGTAGGAATTTACTTTGTTTAACAGGTGATTGTTCTACTAAAAAAGAAAAATCCTTTTTATTTTGTTTTCGTTCTTTTCGCCAACGTATAAAGGAACGAATTGATTTTTTTGTACTCACATTATCCATGTTTTCATAACGTTTTGTCATGAACATCACCTCATTTAAAATCGTTGTAATTGTATTGTACCGAAATGTTGTTAAGGAATACAGTGTATAACATGGATGAATGTTTAAGGAATTGTTAAAAAATAGGGGGATGCGTTTACAAAAGTAACAATAAAATTAGTTTTGCAACTTCTATTTAGAGAAATAATAGTAAAAAAATAAATTTTGTCTAGTAATTGGCTTGAAATAAAGAAGTAACATACGTAAATTCGTACGATTTCGTGAACAAATGTAGTAAACAATTTTCTCGTAGTGTTAACTTTTGTTATGATAAACATAACCTATTTAAATTTAGGATAGAGAAAAGAGGTTTATAAATGAAGCGTTATCAAAAAATAATTGGTCTTATGGTTGTATTTTGTCTCTTTGTACTTGCTGGATGTAGTGGATCGGGTTCAAAGCTTCGTAAACCATTGAATTGGGATTTAGAAACTTTCCAATTTACAAATCAAGATGGAAAGTCATTTGGTACAAAAGATTTAAAAGGGAAAGTTTGGGTTGCTGATTTTATGTTCACAAATTGCCAAACAGTTTGTCCGCCAATGACTGCTAATATGGCAAAACTGCAAAAGATGGCCAAAGAAGAGAAATTAGACGTTCAGTTTGTTTCGTTTAGTGTAGATCCAGACCTTGATAAGCCGGAAAATTTGAAGGCTTTCATTCAAAAGTTTACAGAGGATACTAGTAACTGGAATTTATTAACGGGTTATTCGTTAGAAGATATTACAAAGTTTTCAAAAGATAATTTCCAATCACTTGTAGATAAACCAGAGAATGGTCAAGTTATGCATGGTACATCATTTTATTTAATTGATCAAAACGGAAAAGTAATGAAAAAGTATAGTGGTATTAGTAATACGCCGTACGAAGACATTATACGTGATATGAAGAGATTAGTGGATTAAAAAGAAGGGTGCACAGCACCCTTCTTTTTTTACATTAGTCTATGGATAAAATGTCATGTTGTTGTGGAAGTTTTGGTGCCCGAATTTCTAACACGCCGTTTTGATACGAAGCTTTCGCTGCTTTTTTATTAATTGAGTACGGTAATTTAATCAATCTTGATGCTTCTGAAATGGAACGTTCTCGGCGATAATAGTTATGAGATGTTTCTTCCTCGACCTCTTCAAGTATCTCTTCTTTTACAGAGACTTTTAAGTATTCACTTTGTATTTCAATTTGAATTTGTTCTTTTTGTATACCTGGTAGTTCGGCTGTAACAACGAGTTCTTCACCAACTTCATATAAATCTACAGGGAATGTTAATAAACGATTTCCTTTTTGGAAAAAATGATTTAAATCAGCGATTACATTGCGAAGAGGTGTTTGCTCGAAGAAATCATCAATTTGCTTTAAATAATTGCGAACCGGTGGGCGAGAAGAGTCTTTTTTTTCTTCACTCATGGTATTCCCTCCTAGAAATCAATTTGCAATATCATATGACAAAAGCGGAGAAAGGTGATTGCCTAGTTTTCATGTTTTCATAAAAAATTGTTAAAAATGTGAAATGGAGTGATTTTTTTATAGTTTTTGGTCGCCATATTCAATTGATTATGCTAGTATAAATAGGGTTGATATAGTAGTATATAGACAGAATGAAAACTGAAAGAGGGTAAGAAGTATGTGTGGTTTTGTAGGATGTTTATGTGAAAACCCTAGAGAGTTTTCAGAAACAGAAAAACATCAATTTGAAAATATGAACACGATGATTTTCCACCGCGGTCCAGATGACGAAGGATATTTTCGTGATGAACATGTACAATTTGGCTTCCGCCGTTTAAGCATCATTGACTTAGAGGCAGGACATCAGCCGCTAACTTATGAAAATGATCGATATGTAATTATTTTTAATGGTGAAATTTACAACTATGTAGAATTACGTGAAATGTTACTTGAAAAAGGTGCAACGTTTGCAACACAATCTGATACAGAAGTTATCATTGCATTGTATGCACATATGAAAGAAAAATGTGTAGACTATCTTCGTGGTATGTTTGCATTTATGATTTGGGATCGTGAAGAGAAGAAACTTTTCGGTGCACGTGACCACTTCGGTATTAAACCTTTATACGTCGCACAACAAGGTGATACTACATTCTTCGCATCTGAGAAGAAAAGTATTATGCATGTGATGGAAGATAAAGGCGTTAATCCAACGTCACTACAACATTACTTTACGTACCAATATGGTCCAGAGCCAGAAACATTAACAATTGATGTTAATAAAATCGAGCCTGGTCATTATTTCGTAAAAGAAATCGGTAAAGAGATGGAAATCCATCGCTACTGGAAACCTTATTTCAATGCTTCAAGCGCAACGAAAGAGGAGCATATACAAGCAATTCGTGATGTGTTATATGATTCAGTAAAAGTGCATATGCGCAGTGATGTACCAGTAGGTTCATTCTTATCTGGTGGTATCGATTCATCTATTATCGCTTCTATCGCAAGAGAAATGAATCCAAATCTTTTAACATTCTCTATTGGTTTTGAACAACGTGGTTTCAGTGAAGTTGATGTTGCCAAAGAAACTGCTGAGAAATTAGGCGTTAAAAACCATAACGTATTCATTTCAGCGAAAGAGTTTATGGATGAGTTCCCAAAAATCATTTGGCATATGGATGATCCTTTAGCAGATCCAGCAGCTGTACCATTGTACTTCGTTGCAAAAGAAGCACGTAAGCATGTAACAGTTGTTCTTTCAGGTGAAGGTGCAGACGAGCTATTTGGTGGTTATAACATTTATCGTGAGCCAAACTCACTAAAAATGTTCTCTTACATTCCTAGCCCAGGTAAGAGCGTTCTAAAAGCATTAAGTGGTGCTCTTAAAGAAGGCTTTAAAGGAAAGAGCTTCCTAGAGCGCGGATGTACGCCAATTGAAGAGCGTTACTATGGAAACGCGAAAATCTTCCGTGAAGAAGAGAAAGCTGAATTAATGAAGTATTACGATGAAAGTGTTAACTATATGGATATCACGAAACCATTGTATAACGAAATTAAAGATTATGATGATGTAAGCAAAATGCAGTACATTGACATGTTCACATGGTTACGCGGTGACATTTTATTAAAAGCTGATAAAATGACAATGGCAAACTCATTAGAACTTCGTGTACCGTTCTTAGATAAAGAAGTATTCGATGTTGCATCTAAAATTCCAACTGAATTTAAGATTGCTAACGGAACTACGAAAGCTATTTTACGTGAAGCGGCACGCGGAATCGTTCCAGATCACGTATTAGATCGTAAAAAACTTGGATTCCCAGTACCAATTCGTCACTGGTTAAAAGACGAAATGCATGATTGGGCTATCAATATTATAAACGAGAGTAAAACAGAGCATTTAATCGACAAACAGTATGTATTAAACTTACTGGAAGCACATTGTGCAGATAAAGGCGATTATAGCCGTAAAATTTGGACTGTACTTGCGTTTATGGTATGGCATCAAATTTATGTTGAGCATAAATACGATACGAATAAGTTCCACGAAGAAACGAAACGTGCGTATAGCTTAGTTTAATTAGAAAAACCTTAAGATCGCATAGGATCTTAAGGTTTTTTTCATAAATGGAACGAATTATTGATACAATAATAGTAAAAGGATGGACAACATATGATTACGTTTGAAAAAGTAAATGTAGAAAATGAAAACGTTGTTAAAGAAATGTTTCGCTCACATAGTTTAAGTGAGAATCAGGTACAGTATTGTGTGAAAGTTGATGATACATATATTGGTGTGATAGATTATCGTGTTCAAGAGGAGAGTGCGGTTTTATCTCAGTTAATTGTTCATTTTGATTATCAAAGTTACGGTTATGGGACAAATACGTATTTTACATTTGAAGCGATGATGAAAGAAAGAAATGTGAAAGAGATAAAGGTATTACAAACGGAATTAACAGAACAAGCAAAATCGTTCATAGAGAGCTTTGGTTTTAATGAGGAAGATGGAATATATGTGAAGAAAATATAACGATGAGTAGTCGTGCGGGATAAATATAAGGCAGGTGGATGTATGACGATGACTTCTGGTCTTGTATTAATTGGAGGGTGTTTTATAGTAGCAGAGCTAAGCCATATGTTCATTCGAAAAAGAATGAATAAGAAGAGAAAGCCGTATGAATTGCAATATGCCCCTGTGTTTTTCCTTTTATTTTGTATGCTTATTACATTACAAAACATAACGAACTTTCCACCGCTTTTAAATATTTTTTTAAAGTTCGGTTTACTGTATAGTAGCACTGGAATAGCCCTTTTATTTCTTTTATTTTGCATACGTTATATTCACTATCAATCGTATATATTTATTTTAAATTGGTTAAAGCAAAATGATAGAAACCGCCTTACATAAGGCGGTTTTTTATTTGTAATTGTAATGGCTTTGAAAGTTATATGTATACTGCTTTATTTAATAGTAGTTCCATATAACCCAAAATACGAACTGCGATGGGTGCGATCTGAAATGAAAGATAAGTAATGGGATACAAGATATAGATGTTTTTGTATATAAAGCTCAAAATTTCATTAAAATTTATAAAAATGATTAGATGATTTAACATAGTATCTATTATTAGTATGTGGTACTATATATTCTTAATCTATAACGTAAGTAGGTGTATAAATTTGACATGTAAATCAACTAGTTTAACTTAAGTGCTGACAAATAGCAGAAAGAAATTTTTTTGGAGGTATCGTTTTTGTATGTTTAATATTGATCTTTTATTTCTTGAATGGATGACCAGTCTGGAGGGAAGTGTGCTTACAATACTTTTTAAACTTATATCCAGTATTGCAAATGAAACGTTGTATTTAGTCATTATTTCGATTTTATATTGGTGCGTTTCTAAAAGAAAAGCGTTTCATATGATTGTTATGCTTTGCTTCTCTGGTTATATGGGGATAGTGGTAAAAGAATTCATGAAAATCCCACGACCGTATACATACGACGGAATTCAAGCTTTATATGAAAAATCAGCCGCTGGTTATTCTTTTCCAAGTACACACGTCCAGTTAGCGACAACATTTTGGGGCTCTTTTATGATGTTATGTAAAAAGAGAATCATTTGGATCATTGGAATTATTTTTATAATATTGGTTGCTACTTCTCGTCTATATTTACGTGTACATTGGCTCAGTGATATAATAGGTGCCGTTTTAATTAGTGTCATAGTTGTTTATTTATATACGAAAGTAACAGGGGAATTGAGTGATAGGAAATTTATATTGTTACAACGAATTGTATTGGCAGTTTCACTCATTATGTATTTTATGACTGACCAAATAGATAATTTAAAATTACTTGGAGTTTTGACAGGTTCAACGATTGGTATCATGTTAGAGAATCATTTTATTAAAATGAATGAAAATAATAATTTTAAAATACAAGCAGTAAAAACAGTTTTAGGTCTTAGTTTCATGTTAATGATGCAGCTCATACTAAAAAAAGTAATACCTGATATGTATTATGTACGTTATGCATTGATTGGAATTACAATTACTTTCTTATGTCCGTTTATGTTTCACATGTTACGGTTAAAAAGTGAATAGCAAATAAGTACAAAAATATTTTGAATAAAAATGAGATCTAAATTATATATACTGAAAAAGTTTTCTGATATATCTATTGACAATGTATAAGATATACATTAGTCTTGTGAATATAATTGAAAATCATTTTCAACTGGGAGGATTTATGACACGCACTAAAAATATTCTTATACTTTGCATTATGTTATTAATGGTCATAATCGCAGGGTGCGGTAAAGAAGAAGAGAAGAAAGATAAAGATACATCAGTAAAGGCAAAAGATTCATATAGTATAAAACATGCAATGGGCGAAACGACAGTAAATGGTACGCCAAAAAGAGTTGTTGTTTTAACAAATGAGGGTGCTGAGGCACTTTTAAGTGTTGGAGTAACGCCAGTTGGAACGACAAAACCACGAGCTGGGGATGAATGGTATCCTCATTTAGCGAAAGAGTTAAAAGATACGAAAGTAGTAGGAACTGAACGTGACATTAATTTAGAGGCAGTAATGAAGCTTCAGCCGGATTTAATTATTGGAAATAAAATGCGTCACGAAAAAATATACGAGCAGTTAAAAGAAATCGCACCAACAGTATATGCTGAAACATTGCGCGGTGATTGGAAAGAAAACTTTACGCTTTATACAAAAGCTGTAAATAAAGAAAAAGAAGGGCAAAATGCTCTTAATGATTATAAAAAGCGTATTGCAGCAATAAAAGAACAATTAGGTGATAAAATTAACTCTAAAGTTTCAATTATTCGCTTCGTCCCAGGTGATGTTCGTATTTATCAAAAAAATTCATTCTCAGGCGTTGTATTAAATGATATTGGATTTAAACGACCACCACTACAAGATAAAGATGAATTTGCGATAAAAGGAATTACAAAAGAACAAATTCCAAATATGGACGGGGACTACTTATTCTATTTCACATCTGATAAAGATGCGGATAAGAATAATGAAGGAAACACGTTAGCGAAAGAATGGACAGAAGATCCGCTCTTTAAGCAGTTACAGGCTTCTAAAGATAATAAAGTATTCGAAGTAGATGAAGTGATTTGGAATACAGCAGGTGGTATTGTAGCTGCAAACCTTATGTTAGATGATATTGAAAAATATTTTTTAAAGTAAATGAATGGTCTAGTACATCACTTTAAATGGGTGATGTACTTTTTTATTTATGAAAATACAGAAAATTCCTTCTTTTGAGTGTGGATAAGTTGTACAATTAAACCAATTATGGAATAAAGGAGTGGGAATGAATGAAAGCTACTCATAAAGATTGGATTTTGTTTAACGGAAGAATTGTAAATACGAAGGAAGAACAGCCGATGATTCCATTAGAGGAGAGAGGCTTTCAATTTGGTGATGGTATATACGAGGTATTCAGACTATATGATGGGAAGCCACATTTATTAGATCTACATTTGGAACGATTCTTTAATTCTATGGAAAAAATAAAACTAATTCCACCTTTTACTAAGGAGGAGTTAGTGGAAGAGTTGCATCAAATGATTGAAAAAAATCAATTTCAAGAAGATGGGAATGTATATTTGCAAATATCAAGAGGTGCTCAAGCACGTAATCATGTATATGAGTCAAATATGCAACCAACATATTTTGCAAATATTGTTTCGTTTCCAAGACCAATTGCTGCTATGGAACGAGGAATAAAAGTTACTGTAGAAGAGGATATACGGTGGAAGTTCTGTCATATAAAATCTTTAAATCTGCTACCTAATATTATGATTAAAAATAAAATAAATGAACAAGGCTATCAAGAAGCGATATTAGTACGAGATGGAATTGTAACTGAAGGGTGTCATTCAAATTTCTTTATGGTGAAGAATAATAAATTGATTACACATCGGGCTGACAATTTCATTCTACACGGCATTACACGTCACTTCGTTATTACATTAGCGGAAGAGTTACATATTGAAGTAGAAGAACGAGAATTTTCACTACAAGAAGTATATGAGGCTGAGGAGTGCTTCTTTACAGCGACACCACTTGAAATATTCCCAGTCGTTCAAATAGGTGATGAACAGTTTGGAACCGGCGAAAGAGGACCAATTACAAAGAAACTCCAAGTTGCATATGAAGAAAGTATTCGTTTGTTTAAAGTTACGAACTAATATTGAAGAAAAAAGCTGGTATTCCTCCAGCTTTTTTTCATGATATAATTCAAGCATAGGACAAGATTTGAAAACGCTGTAAAAAGGGGATTTAATGTATGAATTATGAAGATTTTAAAGAAGTAATTCACGGTAGACGAAGTGTTAGGAAGTTCACAGAACAAGAAGTATCCACTAGTGATATAAAAGAAATTATTGATTGTGCTCGTTATGCACCGAGTGATACAAACTCACAAACTTGGGAGTTCTTGGTCATTATGAACCGAGAGAAAATTAAAGAAATTGAACAAATGACATGGGATGCATTACATAAACTTGCGGCAAAAGCGGCAGAAAACGGAGAAGAGAAAGCAGGGAAATTACTTACACGTTCTTTCGGACCATATGCAACAGCTTTCTCGGAGGCGCCAGTATTAATCGTATGTTTGGCAACACCATATGAATCAAAGTTTCGTGAAAAGATATTTGATCCAATTGCTTTTGTTCCAGATTCAGTTTGGGAAGAAGAAGGAATTAAGAGTAGCTGTTTAGCGGCACAAAATTTAATGCTGGCTGCACATGCAAAGGGGCTTGGTACTTGCCCGATGACAGGACCGGTATTGTTAGCTCAAGATGAACTACGACAATATTTACAAGTTGAGCCTGAAAAACAAATAAATATGGTTATTTCACTCGGTTTTCCGAAAGATAAGCCGAAGAAACTTCCAAGAAAAGAAGTAGATGAGATTACAACATTTGTTTTTTAAAGCCTAAAATAAAAAGACATTGAATGAACAATGTCTTTTTATTTTGGACAGGTATGTAATTAATTTGTTGGGCTAAAATGATAGATAAGAGGGAATTACTATTTATTTCATAAAAAAAATTAATGTTCTATTAAGGAAAATATGATACATTAATCGTGGGCAAGATTCTATTTGTTCATGAAAGTTTTAAAATTAGTTTTAAAATTTAAAAGTTATTTTTGTATAATAAATTATAATGAAATGACAGGGGGGATGAATTTTGAAAAAATTCATAATCACTGGATTGTCTGTATTGTTACTAGTTGGTTGCGGTACTCCACAGGAAAAAGAGGGCACACAATCAAAGCAGGAAGAAAAAGTTGTAAACGCAAGTAATGAGAATATAGTTGTATTTCCTGAAGGAGCGGTGCCAGTCGGAGAAGGAAAAGTGAAAGTTATTACTCCAGATGGCACCTCTGAAAATGGCAATATACCGGCTGTGTTCATCAAAAAGGATACTTTAATTCAGCAAGTTGAATTAGAGCTTTCTAATTTTCAAAACGATAAAGAAACATTTATATTTGTAGATCAAGTATATGCAGATAAACATCAAGTCACTAGTACAACACAGACAACAGTACAATTAAAAGAAAAGGCGCTTGAGACAGGTAATCATACGGTTACTGCAGTTCAGTATGAAAACAATGACCCGAAAGGAAAGGTTATTAGTTTTAATCAAGCAACATTTGAAACAAAACCTGCGTCTTAAGAAGAATAAAAAGTACATTACTCAAAAAGTAGTGTACTTTTTTATTTATACTAGAGGATGTCATAGTAAATCACTTGTTTCTACTATGACAGAGAAAGAGGCTGAAGATGTGAATCGGTGTATTCGTATCGTCTTTATTCGTATAACGATGTCATTAATTTGGTTTATGATACAAGAAGTAATTCAAATTACGCTCAATGAACAAATTCATGATTTGTTAATAGGAGCTATTTGTTTTACCATTGTTTATCTATCATATGATAAACTCAGATTAAGGTAAGTTTTACATGAAAAATGTAGGTATTTCATTTGAAATGTCGAATAGTACATACGATGTCGTAATAACAAATTTTCTATTGTTTACTGTGAAACAGAAGAAGGGGAGATAGTAGTTATGAAACGAGCGCTTATTAATATTGATTATACATATGATTTTGTAGCTGAAAAAGGTGCTTTAACCTGCGGGAAACCAGGACAAGAAATTGAGAAGGAAATTGTCCATATAACGAAGCAATATATTGAAAATGGAGATTATGTTGTCTTTGCGATCGATAAACACGAAGAAAACGATGTATATCATCCAGAATCAAAGTTATTCCCGCCTCATAATATAGCTGGTACAAATGGAAGTGATTTGTTTGGTGAATTACAAGATGTGTACGAAACATATAAAAATGCAGAGAATGTATATTATATGGATAAAACACGATATAGTGCATTTGCAGGAACAAACTTAGAGATGAAGTTAAGAGAAAGAGGAATAGAAGAAGTTCATCTTGTAGGTGTTTGTACTGATATTTGTGTTCTTCACACAGCAGTAGACGCTTATAATAAAGGATTTAAAATTGTAGTTTATGAAAAGGCAGTTGCATCTTTTAATGCGCAAGGACATGAATTTGCACTTGGACATTTTAAGTCATGCTTACATGCAGAAGTGAAGTGAAAAAAAGAGGCCTTTAAAAAGGTCTCTTTTTTCGTTTAAATTGTGACGACGTTTTGCTCGATTAGTTTTTTTATGAATGGACTAATTTTTTCTGGTAATCCATTTAAATTAAAAAATTGTACATGCAATGATTCAAACCCATCAGCTTTTAACGTACCACTTGTAATATTTTTGCAAAGGTATGCGATTGTTATAGGGTAAAATTCATCTCCGTTCGGTAATTTTACAAAAAATTCTTTTCCGGAAAATACATGTATTAACTGTAAAGTTCCTATTTCAATCCCTGTTTCTTCAAGAACTTCACGTCTTCCGGCTTCTTCTGTTGATTCACCAAGTTCAACAAATCCACCGGGAACACCCCAAACACCATTTCGCCTTTGTTGTAGTAATATTCGTCCTTGTTCATTGAAAACAGCTACAGCAACGCCAGCTAGATTGAGTGGTCTTGATCCAATAACTTCTCTTAGTTCTTCGATATAGCCCATTGTTAGTTAACCTCCGCGAGTCAAAATATTTTCAAATGAACAATTCGGCGTTGTGTTAATATTCCCCTTTTTGTTTAGGTAAGTATTGAGGTCTTAACATAAAGTCATTTATAAAAAATTCTATTGTTATCTCCCTTTAGATAATAAAAAAGGGTATATTTATAGAAGAAAGTGTAACAAGTTTTAAGGAAATCAAAAAGTATGACAATAAATTAGTTTTTCATGAAATTTTCATTAGTTAAGGGTGTGGATGGATGAGTTTATTAACGTATACTGAAGAATTTTTTAATTATGTAAGAGAGTTTTTACTTTTAAGATTTTTACTATTTGCTTTAGTACTAATCATTATCTCTTTTGTAATTAACCGCATTATTGATTGGTTTTTTAGGAAATCAAGCTTTTTTGATGAAGAGGTAGAGCAAACGATTCAAAGTGTGATTCGATCTATTTTTAGATATATCATTATCATCAGTCTAATCATATATTTAATTAGCCAATTTGTAGATATAAAAAGTATCATTGCAGGTGCAGGGATAGCGGGAGTTGTTATTGGTTTTGCTGCACAACAGATGTTAAAAGATGTTATATTAGGCTTTGCGAGATTAGCGGACAAAGAGTTTCGTGTTGGCGATTTTGTTACTTTTAACGGAACAAATTCAGGAACGATTGAGGAAATTAGTATTCGTTTTATGCAAATTCGTGAATGGTCGGGAAAACTTCTTACGATACCACACGGAGAGATTAGGACGATACAAAATTTTAATAAAGGATGGATGCGCGTAATTGAACGGATTACGGTAAGTTATCAGGAAGATCCTACAAGAGTTAAGGAATTGTTAGAAGAAGTTTGTGTTAATTGTAATGAAAAATTGGCTTCGAGTCTTTATAAAGTAGAGGATGAAGCTGTTGAACCGTTTAAATATGTTGGTGTCACAGATTTAAACCCGAATCTTAAATATGTTGGATATGAATTTTGTATTACAGGTTTAATAAAGCCAGAAGATTATTTTGAAACTTCTAGACAAGTAAGGTTTGAATTAATGTCTATGTTCCATAAGAATCAAGTGCAAATGCCAGCAGCAAATATGGTCGTTACTACTGAAAGTTTACAGCATAACCATGGTGGACAATCTTTATCGGACAGCTAAAGAAGAACAAGAACAGTTTATTAACAAAATTCTGTTTTTAATATTGGATAGAAACACAATAATAAAATGATTAATTTAAAGAAAGAACTGAAGGAATGCGGTTCTTTCTTTATTTGTAGAATTTAGAAATTTCTTAATGTTATAATGGTAGTTGGTGATGAAAATGAACTTTGAAGAAAAAGAGATGCATCGTTTAGAAGCATTAAAAGCAATTGCTGAATTATTAAATGAAGCAACAGACTTACAGGACATGTTAGAAAAAGTGTTACATACATTGTTACAAGTTATGAATTTACAAACAGGGTGGATATTCTTTATCGATGAAAGTGGAAAGCACCGTATGCTTGTAGATGAAAACTTACCACCGGCTCTTACATGGAAAGAGAAGAAGCCGATGTGTGAAGGAGATTGCTGGTGTGTAGAGCGTTTTGTGAATGGGAGATTAGAAAAAGCAACAAATATTATTGAATGTAAGCGGATAGAGGATGCGATTGAATGTAATTGGGGAGAGACCGAAGATGTTACGCATCATGCGACAATTCCCCTTAGGTCTGGATCGGAGAAGTTTGGTCTATTAAATGTGGCTTCACCTCAAAAAACACATTTTTCAGAGGAAGAATTAGCATTACTAGAATCAATTACATTTCAAATAGGAACGACAATACAACGTATTCAGTTAGTAGAGAAAGAACGTAAATACGTAGTGGTAGCTGAAAGAAATCGACTTGCACGTGATTTACATGATTCAGTAAAACAATTGTTATTTTCTATTATGCTAACAGCAAAAGGTACTTTAAATATGACGCAAGATAGAGACTTGCAAGAGATGTTGAGCTATATTGGAGAATTATCACAGGAAGCATTACAAGAAATGACACTTTTAATTTGGCAATTAAGACCGGAAGGATTAGAGAAAGGTTTAGCAGAAGCAATTAAAAATTACGGAAAGTTGTTAGGGATCCACGTGGAAGTTCGAATTGATGGTATGGTTTCAATTGGAGATGAAATAGAAGAAGTTTTATGGCGTATTAGTCAAGAAGCAATACATAATTGTAAAAAACATGCTTCATGTGAAAAGGTAAATGTTCTTTTAAAAATAGAAAATAACCAGTTGTATTTTTACATAGAGGATAACGGAATAGGATTTATACAAGATCACGTAAGAGAGTCAGCGCTCGGTTTAAAAAGTATGAAGGAACGTATTCAGTTAATGAGGGGATCATTTCAAATAAAAACTGAGCTGAAAAAGGGTACGAAAATTGAAATTCAATTGCCGGTTTAAAGGGGAGAAGAAGATTGAAGATTAAATTACTACTAGTTGAAGATCATCATATCGTTCGAAGAGGACTTGTATTCTTTTTAAAAACGAGAGAAGAATTTGAAATAGTTGGGGAAGCAGAAAATGGTGAAGAGGCATTAATATTCATTCAAACGGAAAGACCAGATATAGTATTAATGGATCTATCAATGCCGAAGATGGATGGTATAGAAGCAACAAAACGGATAAAACAATATGATGAAACAATAAAGATACTTATATTAAGCAGTTTTTCAGAGCAAGATTATGTTTTACCAGCACTGGAAGCTGGAGCAGATGGTTATCAATTAAAAGAAGTACAACCAGAGCAACTTGTTGCTTCTATCATTGCAGTACATGAAGGAAATGCGAATTTTCATCCGAAAGTAACACCAGCACTATTCGGACAATCAGCAGTCAAGAAAGAAAAAGAGAACCCTTTTTCCATGTTAACGAAAAGAGAGCAAGAAGTACTTCGTGAAATTGCGAAAGGGCGAAGTAATAAAGAAATTGCAGCAGAGCTTCATATTACAGAACAGACTGTGAAAACACACGTTTCAAATGTTTTAGCTAAATTGGAAGTAGATGATCGTACGCAAGCTGCATTATATGCGGTGAAGCACGGGGGAAATAATAAGTATGAATAATTATGTACCATATTACGACAGAATACATAGGAGTATTTAAAATTTATCATGCTATTTGCGGGCTTATAATTAGTGGTAGATGTACAATACTCTCACTGATTAAAGTTTCAATTTATAGTAGTGCTAAATAAAGGTTTTTCTTCTTTCTATAATTAGGTACAATAAAACTACGATGGAAGGGGAAGATATGCTATGCCAGTTACAAGAAGTGGGATTGGAAAAATTCAAGCTTCGTTAAACGGTTTATCACCGAAATTGCGAAGTATTGCCGAACATATATTGAAACATCCACAAGATGTTGTACATAAATCTATTACAGAATTAGCTGAAGTTACGAATAGTTCTGAAGCTACGATATTCCGCTTATGTAAGCACCTCGGTTTTCAAGGGTTTCAAGATTTAAAGATTACATTAGCTCGTGAAATTGTACATACTCCTATGCAAAATATTCATGAAGAAGTATCGGCAGAAGATAGTATGGTAACAGTTGCTAAAAAAGTTTTTCATTCGCATATTACAGGACTGCAAGATACATTGCATTTGTTAAATGATACAGCGCTAGAGCAAGCCGTAAAGGTATTGCAAGATGCAAGTCGTATTGAGTTTTATGGAAATGGTGGTTCTGGTATTATTGCGAGGGATGCATATCATAAATTTATGAGAACGGGTATTTCTTGTATTGCTCATACAGATTCACATTTTCAAATTATGGGTGCGGGTTTACTTACTAAAGAAGCAGTGGTAATTGCAATTTCTCATTCTGGTAGCAATAAAGGGTTACTAGAAGCGTTAGAAGTAGCAAAAGCAAGGGGAGCTCACATTATTGCAATTACGAGCTATCAGAAATCAGCATTAAGTCAACTTGCTGGTATTACTTTGTATACCTCAACACGTGAGACAGAATTCCGTACAGAAGCAAGTTCATCAAGATTAGCACAGTTAAGTTTGTTAGATACATTATACGTTGGGTTATCGTTACAACGCCAAGAAGAAACGTTGCAAAATTTACAAAGTATACGTGAAACAATTTCGATGAAACGAATATAAAAAGTCCTTCAGTTGAAGGGCTTTTTATATTCGTCAATAGTTTGATGATATATAATCTAGGTTTACTCGTTATAATTTTTTTGAAAATATGATGATAATAATTTCCTATATTAAAAAAATTTTTATTTATTACTCCGCGTCTTGAATTCTAATAAACGATACATAGATGAAATCTCAGTTTTCCCTTCAAATATAGTAAGAAAACATTTGGTTAATAATTCAAATATTGTTCAATATTTAACAATAAGCTTTTAAAATTACATGTTATGATGAACGTGTAATGATGATTGAACATTTAAATTTGGCATAATGATTAGCCAAATCAGTGAAGACAGAAGATTTGAGATGTACTCATTAAAATTCTAAAACACTAAAGGGGAGATCATATATGAAAGCAGTAGTAGTTAATAAAAATAGTAAAGCAAACATTGAAGTTATTGAAAAAGAATTACGTCCGTTACACTCAGGTGAAGCGCTTGTAGATGTAGAGTATTGTGGAGTTTGTCATACTGATTTACACGTTGCAAATCATGATTTTGGAAACACAGATGGCCGTATTCTTGGTCATGAGGGTGTAGGTATTGTTACGAAAATTGCTGATGATGTTACTTCACTAAAGATAGGTGATCGTGTAAGTATTGCATGGATGTTCCAATCTTGTGGGCGTTGTGAATATTGCATAACTGGTAGAGAAACTTTTTGCCGTGAAGTTAAAAATGCTGGTTATTCAGTCGATGGTGGTATGGCAGAACAATGTATTGTTACAGCTGATTATGCTGTGAAAGTACCAGAAGGATTAGATCCTGCTCAAGCATCATCAATCACATGTGCGGGCGTAACTACATATAAAGCAATAAAAGTATCAGACATTAAACCTGGTCAACCTATCGTCATCTATGGTTGTGGTGGATTAGGTAACCTAGCTATCCAATATGCTAAAAACGTATTTGGTGCAAAGGTAATTGCAGTAGATATTAATGACGATAAATTAGCGTTAGCAAAAGAAGTTGGTGCGGATATGACTATCAATCCAATTTCTCAAGGTCCTGCTGATAAGATTGTTCAAGATGAATTTGGTGGTGCTTATGCTGCTGTAGTAACAGCCGTTTCTAAAGTAGCATTCAATTCAGCAGTTGATGCAGTACGTGCTTGTGGTAAAGTCGTTGCAGTAGGTTTACCAGTAGAAACTATGGATTTAAACATTCCGCGACTTGTACTAGATGGAATTGAAGTAGTTGGTTCTCTAGTTGGTACTCGTAAAGACTTAGAGGAGGCGTTCATGTTCGGTGCAGAAGGAAAAGTAGTGCCGGTTGTTCAAACTTGTTCTCTAGATAAAGTACAAAATGTATTCGAAGAAATGGAACAAGGCAGAATTCAAGGACGTATGGTAATCGATTTTAAACAGCATAATTGTGATTGTAAATAATTCACTTTAAATATAAAAAGCATGAGTCTAGCAAAGGACATGTAAAAAAGTTAGACGGCATAAAGAAGCTGATCCCTGTATTCAATAGGGATCAGCTTCTTTTATATCAATGCCGATTAATGAGAAATGATTAAAGATTCACTTTATCTACAAACGAAAAAGAGTCTTTACTTTTAACAAATTTTTTATGATTTGGAACGGTTTGAATTGCTACAACTTGCGAATCTCTTGCTTTCAGTGCATCTTGAATCCCGATTGTCATAAGCTTAATAAATAGAATCGTAATAAAGAATGAAACGAGAGTATACAAAATAATCCACCATGAAATATTCATTTCATAACGATTTAATCCAATAAGGCCTGCCCAATCATTCGATAGAGAAACAGGTTTGAGTACTCCGTCATAGAGTTCACGCATTTGTATCCCACCAATTATAATATCAAGCAACGCTAAATGGATAACGAGTATGAGAGTTTGGACGATATGTTCCATAAATAACACAAATAAGCGGTCAAGTAATAAGACTCGTAAGTGTTTTTTGATAATATGAAAACGGCTAGCACCCAGTAATTGTGAACTTAAAATATAATCTTGTTTCATAAATTCATCAACCTCTGAGGATATATATAAAGAAAGTGTAGGCAGAGCGACGAAAATAAGTACGAGTACTTGATAAAACGCAAATGAAATATTTGGATCTAATCTATCAGCATTTGATATGATTACAATATTAACGGGCGTGATGAGTATAAATGCGATAAATAAAGTAGGAATATAGTAAAACACTTCTGAGCATGCCTGGAAAAATCTCTTGAATTTTGGAGCATATAAACTTAAGAGAATTCCTATACATGTTCCGAATAAAATTCGAAAGAAGCTAATTGCCACAGCTAATAAGATAGTGAATTTTGCTCCTTCTATAATTTGTAAGAAAACAGACTCTCCAAAACGATCAGATCCAAAAGGCGGTATTAACGATGGTGGAAAGGGGGCCTTTCCAAGTAATTCGTTATTGTCATTGTAAAGTAACTGAGGAGGTTTTGGGATGTTATCTTTAAAGAACCAACTATAAATAAAACTAGCTGAAACAAGTATGAATAAATAAGTAAAGCCGATTAAAAAGCGTTTTGATTTCCAAATAGATTTCATAAAGCTGCTCCTTTCAATTGCTTTTGCCATCTATTCATCATGAAAGAGATTATTTGAAAAATGGCATAAAACGGTAAGATAATCATGACAAGTATAATAAATGCAGCCGGAGGTGAAATAAACGCCTTTTTAAATAAAAATTGAATAATGCCTTGCATATTAAAAACAAATTCTAAAATGAATAAGTTAGAAAGTAAGAAAACAAAAATCGTTTTTAAATGGTGGAAGAAGTGGATAGATATATTTTTGAATAAATGAATGCATAGTATATAACTTGATGAAAACCCTTTTCCATATGCAACCTCTACATAATGTTTTCCATGTTCTTCTTTTATGTATAACACCATCATCCGAAACATTTGTAATGTAGGTAAGACAGCTAAAGATAAAATAGGGAGTAAATAAGCTCGATTTTCATTAAAAGAAATAATGGTGACAGGTAATTCCCCGAATTTCCGCAGTAACCATATGAAAAATATTTGTAAACAAATCATCATCATCATATCAGGGACAGCTTCTAATATGAACACAATTCGGTTTATCCATTTTTTTATATAATCTTTTGCTAAAAAATAAAAAAATGCCATGCTAGATGAGATAAAGAGCGCAAGCAAAAAGGCTACGAATAATATAATAAACGAATATAGGTAAGGTTCTAAAACAGTTGGAAATAATGGTGTTGTTTTTAAATGACCAAACTTTGGGTCTGATCCTATAACCAACAATGATTCAGGTGAGAAAACCTGTTTTAACATAGTAACGATCTGGTTAAAAAAATAAATTGGTTGAAAGGTGAATCCTTGTTGAGTGATAAATAAATAAGGTAAATTTAATAATAGTAACAGTGATAAAAGAATTGATGAAAGCTTAATTGTGAATTGAGATATTTTATGTAACATTAAATCCCTCCGACATCTTTTTACAACATTATACAATAAAGTCTAAAATATTGTTTTATTTTTCTGAAAAATATAAATACTATTAGATTTTATAGTATGGAACATATATTTACAAGTTAATAAAGTGATAGTAGGATCCGCACTCTAAGACTATTAAGATAAAAGGAAGAGTGAACTTAATACAATAAAAACGAGCAAAGTGCACAAAATTTCCATTGCGGAGGTAGTTGCTGTACAACTCATTTTTCAGACAAATGAGTAGAAAGTACGGAAGGACTATATATGTGTTGTTAATGAAAGAAAAAGAATGTGTTGCGAAACGAATATAATGCAACTTTACCGCACGTAAAAGCTAAATTTAGTATGTAAGTGAAATGGAATGAGGGGATTTGTTTTTTGTTATGAAAAAAATTTTCTTTTTAAAACTTGATTAATGAAAAAAATTTTATATACTAATTCATGTAAACGGTTTACTAGTTCGTATTTTACTAGAAACGAAGGGAAGATTCGCATGGAAACAAGGGGGAGAGTAATCGGGATTGATATCGGTACCACAAGTACAAAAACGGTTGTGTTCACAGAAAAAGGAAAAGTCGTTGCATCACATGCAGTTGATTATCCAATTATTCAACCAAAGGTCGGATGGGCTGAGCAAGATCCTGATGTAATATGTGCTGCTGTATACAAAACTGTAAGCGTTGCCATTGAAAAAGGTAACGTGTTACCAGAAGATATTGCTTCAATCGGTATTAGTACAGCAATGCACGCATTAATTGCAGTAGATGAAAACGGTGCACCATTAACGCGTTCTATCATTTGGGCAGATAATAGAAGTACGAAACAATCGGAAAAATTATTACAACATATGAATGGGCATGACATTTATAGACGAACGGGCACACCAATTCATCCGATGTCGCCGCTTTCTAAATTATTGTGGATGAAAGAGGAAGAGCCAGAATTATATAGGGGCGCTTATAAATTTATTTCCATTAAAGAATATGTTATTTATCAATTGTTTTCACGTTACGTAGTGGATTATTCAATAGCATCTGCTACTGGGTTATTTAATTTAGAAACATTAAACTGGGATGAAGATGTTTTAACGATGTTACATATGTCACCAGAACAATTATCAAAACCTGTGCCAACTACATATATTTTATCGGGTATGAAACCTGAATTAGCACAAAAGATGGGCATTCGTGAAGATACGCCAGTTGTTATTGGTGCAAGTGATGGTGTTCTTGCGAATGTAGGCGTTGGAGCAATATCGCCTGGCTCAGCTGCAATTACAATTGGTACAAGTGGTGCGGTTCGAACAATTTCATCAAGTGTTAATACAGATGAAAAAGGAAGAACGTTTTGTTATGCATTAACAGACGAGCACTGGGTGATCGGCGGACCAACGAATAACGGCGGAATATTACTGAGATGGTTACGTGATGAATTTGGTAGCCCAGAGCAAGAAGTAGCAAAAAAACTTGGCATTGATCCGTATGATTTATTAATTAAGTATGCGGAAAGTGTACCAGCTGGAGCGGGTGGATTGCTATTTTTACCGTTTTTATCTGGAGAGCGTGCACCTTACTGGAATGCAAATGCTCGTGGTACATTCTTTGGAATAAACCTTCAGCATAAACGAGAACATTTTATACGTGCAGTCATGGAAGGTGTTTGTATGAGCGTATATTCTGTTGCACTCGCAATCAGGGATTGTACAGGGCCACTTACTGAAATACGCGTTTCAGGAGGTTTTGCGAAATCTGCATTTTGGAGACAAATGTTATCCGATATGATGGGAAAAGAATTGCTTGTTCCTGAAAGTCATGAAGCATCTGCGCTTGGGGCAGCGGCAGTTGCTTTATATGCTGTAGGAAAAATTGATTCTCTTGAAGAGGTAAAGGATTGGATTGATATTGTTCATCATCATGTACCGAATAAAGAAAATACGGCTATATATTTAGAAATGTTTTATATGTATGAACGACTTTACAATCGCTTGAAAGAAGAATTTGATTGTATAGCTGCTTTCCAACGTAAACAATAGGGGGATTGGGAGAAATGGTAGTTGGAATCGTACTAGCGGCAGTTGTCATACTACTTTTACTTATTACAGTAGTAAAATGGCATCCGTTTGTCGCGTTAATTTTAACAGCAATTGGTGTAGGACTTGCAATGGGAATGCCATTGATTGGAACTTCACCAAAAGATCCAGGGATTATCGATTCTATTAAGCTAGGGCTTGGTAATACGTTAGGGTTTTTAGCGATAGTATTAGCATTAGGAACGATGCTTGGAAAAATGATGGCCGAATCTGGTGGTGCTGAACGAATTGCTAACACATTAATTAATCGTTTTGGGAAGAAACGTGTTCACTGGGCAATGATGTTCGTTGCATTTTTAGTGGGGATTCCAGTGTTTTTCCAAGTTGGATTTGTACTGTTAATTCCATTAGTATTTACAATTGCGTTAGAAACAGGGGTATCACTTATTACAATTGGTATACCACTAGTAGCAGGTTTATCTGTTGTACACGGACTTGTTCCGCCACATCCAGCAGCGATGGCAGCAGTAGGTATTTTTAAAGCAGATGTAGGGAAGACAATTTTATATGCTTTAATTGTCGGACTTCCAACTGCAATCATTTCAGGTCCGCTTTACGGGAAATGGATTGGTGCTCGTATACATAAAGAAGTACCATTAGATATAGCGGAGCAATTTATTGAAAGAGATAAGAAGAAGGAGCTTCCTAGTTTCGGAAATACATTGTTTACAATTTTACTTCCAGTATTTCTAATGCTAGGTGCATCAATTGCGGAAGTAGCACTAAACAAAACAAGTCAACTTGCACAAGTATTGCACTTTATTGGAGATCCAATCGTCGCGTTATTAATTGCAACGATATACTCTTTCTTTAGTCTTGGTTATGCAAAAGGTTTCTCAAAGGATAAAGTATTACAATTTACAAACGATTGCCTTGGGCCTATTGCGAACATACTGTTAGTTATTGGTGCAGGCGGCGCATTTAATAAAGTATTATTAGATTCTGGAATTGGAACGACAATCGCAGAAATGGCGAAAGAATCTCATATTTCACCGATATTATTAGGCTGGGGAATTGCGGCACTTATCCGAATTGCAACTGGATCGGCAACGGTTTCTATGATGACAGCAGCTGGTATTGTTGCGCCGATTGCAACAAGTACACCAGGTGTAAATGTTGAACTGCTAGCACTTGCAACAGGTGCAGGATCATTAATTTTATCACATGTAAATGATTCTGGATTTTGGATGATTAAAGAGTATTTTGGAATGACTGTGAAAGAAACATTATTAACATGGACTGCAATGGAGACGATATTATCTGTTGTAGCACTTGGACTAATTTCGTTATTAAATATATTTGTATAGAATGGGAGATTGATTAATATGAAACTAGGTTTAATTGGATTAGGAAAAATGGGATTCCCATTAGCAGAACATTTATATGAAGACAAGCATGAAGTAGTTGTATACGACGTTAATAAAGAGCTTGTTGAAAAGGCAGGTGCAATAGGGATTACTGCTCGTCATACATTAAAAGAAATGATTGCTGAACTAGAAGCTCCTCGTACAATCTGGGTAATGGTACCTGCGGGAGAAGTTGTTGAATCGGTACTAAAAGATGTATATCCATTATTAGAAGGAGGCGATATCGTTATTGAAGGCGGAAATTCATTCTATAAAGATACGTTACGCCGTGCGGAAGAAGCGGAAAGCTTTGGCTTACATTACGTAGATATCGGTACATCAGGTGGTGTAGAAGGAGCTAGATACGGTGCTTGCTTAATGGTTGGTGGAGAAAAAGAAATATATGATCAATTAGAACCTTTATTTAAAGATTTAGCAGTAGAGAATGGGTATTCATATGCAGGCCGCGTCGGAAGTGGTCATTTCTTAAAAATGGTTCATAACGGTATTGAATACGGTATGATGCAAGCAATCGCTGAAGGCTTTGAAGTGTTAGATAAAAGTGATTTTGATTTCAATTATGAAGATGTTGCAAAAGTATGGGCAAACGGATCGGTTATCCGCGGTTGGTTAATGGACTTAACTGAAAAGGCGTTTGCAGATGATCCAAAACTAGATGGTATTAAAGGTGTGATGAATTCTTCAGGAGAAGGGAAATGGACTGTGGAAACGGCACTTGAACTTCAAGCGGCAGCACCGGTAATCGCGATGTCATTATTTATGCGCTACCGTTCTCAAGAAGATGATACATTCCACGGAAAAGTAGTTTCAGCTCTTCGTAATCAGTTCGGTGGACATGAAGTTGTGAAAAAATAGGAAATGATTTTTGAAAAGAAACTTGTGCATAGGCGCAAGTTTCTTTTTTTATAGTGTAAGAAATCTCTAATTTAAAAATACCATTCAATCATTGTCTATTTGTACTGATTGTATCAAATATAAAAGGAAGCATGAAAGATGTCCCAACATAAAAATAAGAATAAATAAAATGAAATTTTCATAAATAGTAAAAGGATGATTATGTCATCAGTGTAGCTATGAAGTGGTGTTACATATGAAAAGAGCGTGTTAATAAAATATGGGGTGGTTAAATGGGAAATGAGCAAGTGAAGAATGCAGGGGAAGAAAAAAAGTTATGTCTTTGTATGATTGTTAAGAACGAGTCTAGAATTATGGAAAGATGTTTAAATGCTACAAAATCAATTGTAGACTTTGTTTCTATTTGTGATACGGGATCAACTGATCATACACCTGAAATTATTGAAAGTTGGTGTAAAGAAAATGAAATCCCAGGAACAGTTCATCATGAACCATTTAAAAACTTTGGTTATAACAGAAGTTTAGCTGTTTCATTGGCACAAAAAACATATCCAGAAGCAGATTATTTATTAATATTAGATGCAGATATGATATTAGAAGTTGATCCTGAGTTTGATAAGACTAGTTTAACGGAAGACCATTATCTTACATTGCAATATGATATTCATATTAAGTATTGGCTTACACGCCTTTTGAAAGCTTCTTTACCATGGAAATCTGTCGGTGTTACTCATGAGTATTGGGATATAGATCGTTCCAAAGTTGGTGCGAATTACAATACGAGAGTAGCAAGGTTAGAGACGCTTGTCGTTAACGACCCTGGGGATGGTGGGAGTAAAGCTGATAAATTTGAGAGAGATGAGAGATTGTTGTTAGAAGGGATTAATGATCCAGAAACAACGCCTGATTTGCATATAAGATATTTATTTTATTTAGCCCAAACTTATTTTCATCTAAGTCAATTTGAAGATTCGATTAAATGGTACAAAAAAAGAGTGGAAGCAGGGGGATGGGTTGAAGAAGTTTTCTATTCGTTATTGCGAATAGGATTTTGTTATGAACAATTAGCAAACCGTTCGGCAAATCAGCAACATGAAGTAACAGAAGCGGATGAAAAAGAAACTATGAAGAAGCAAGAAGAACAATATACAGCATTAGCAATTCTTTATTTTCAAAAAGCGTGGGAATATCGACCAACTAGGGCTGAGCCATTATACCAACTTGCAAGAATGTATCGATTAAAATCTCAAAATAATATTGCTTTGATGTATGCGTTGCAAGGGAAGGAAGTTCCTTTTCCGAATAATGATCTTCTATTTGTAGATTATCATGTGTATGATTACTTATTTGACTATGAGATTTCTATAAGTGCTTTTTATATACCGCATAAAAAACATTTAGGCGCAGTGTCACAAAAATTTTTGGAATCGAAAAAAGAAGAGTTACCGTTGCATATAGCAAATATGGTAGAAAGTAATGCGAAATTTTATTAAATACAATTTTGGTTAAAGGAGTAGTGGAGTAATAATGGAATTAATACGATGGGCGCTAGAACTAGGGGAATCTGTGCATGGAAATACGTATGAAGAATTGATGCCACTACTAGATTATTATTATGATCGTGATCATTTAAAAGCGTATTGTATTGCAAATCTTCTTTTAGATATGGACGTAGCAGATGAGCATCGGCAAAGAATTGAATTAAGAAGGTGCATTGCTGCTTATTATGCTGGATTATATAAAGTAGCAAAAAAACATGCAAATGAGCTTTTACTTAAATATCCGGATGTGGATTTGTATAAAAATAATTTAAGGCTAATGGAAGCTTATTTAAATAAAGAATATGATTATTGTCTTTTTATATGCCCAAAGACGTATGGTAGTTTCATAGATGTCGCGCGAGCTTTGAAATGGCGATTGGAGCAGGAGGGAAATACAGCAATTATTTCAGAAACAATACTAGAAAATGTGAAAAATACAATTGTTTTTGGAGCGCATACGTATGCACATAATCCAAATCTACTTCCGAAAAATGCAATTATTTATAATTTAGAACAACTATATGAAGGAAGCCCTTATGCACACCCACTTTATTTAATGTTATTAAAAGATAAGAAAATTTGGGATTATAGTAAACAAAATATAGAATGGTTAAAACAAAAAGGTGTAGGAACAGAAATAAAACATGTAGGAATGAACTACGCCCCAACTTTGGAAATAAAAAAAGATGCATTTGAAGATGAGGTGACTGAAGACATCGATATACTGTTTATAGGTGCTCTTAATCCGAGGCGGCAAGCTATTTTAGATCAATTAAAAGCAGTTGCCCCAAATTTAAATATTGTTTTTAAAAATAATGCGTGGGGAATTGTTAGAAATGAGTTGATTGCTAGGTCTAAAATTATATTAAATATTCATTTTTACTTATCAGGCATTCTTGAAACACCTCGAGTTTCTTATGCGGTGGCAAATAAGAAATTTATTATTTCGGAAAATAGTAATCGAGAGGACGAGATAGAGTGGCCAGGAATTGTGTTTACTCCATACGAAAAAATAATAGAAAGTATTATGAAATATGTAGCTTTACCAGAAGAGCGTATTAAATTAGCAGAAAAAGCGTATAACCATTTTGAAGCGAAAGGAAACATTGGCATACTGTGTCATAAAGAGGAGGAAAAGTAATTGTGAAGAACTCATACTTTCGTATGAGTTCTTTTTTTCGTCTATCATACTATTTTATCAAGCTAGTTCCCTCTTTATATTGTGTTTTGTATAGAAATTTCTGATAATATATAAGTATAACTGAAAAACAAAGGAGAGAAATAATTATGAAACTAGTCGTTATTAACGGTACGCCAAGAAAATTCGGTAGAACTCGTGTGGTGGCAAAATATATTGCTGATCAATTTGAAGGGGAGTTATACGATTTATCAGTAGAGGAACTGCCTTTATATAACGGGGAAGAATCACAACGTGAATTAGAAGCGGTAAAAAAATTAAAGACATTAGTGAAAACTGCAGACTGTGTAGTACTATGTACACCTGAATATCATAATGCAATGAGTGGGGCGTTGAAAAATTCGTTAGATTATTTAAGCAGTAGTGAATTTGTTCATAAACCTGTCGCATTACTTGCAGTTGCTGGAGGCGGTAAAGGTGGCATTAACGCATTAAACAATATGCGGATTGTTGCTAGAGGGGTGTACGCAAATGCAATCCCAAAACAAGTTGTGCTTGATGGACTTCATGTACAAGACGGTGAACTGGGAGAAGATGCAAAACCATTAATTCATGATTTAGTTAAAGAATTAAAAGCATATATGAGCGTATATAAAGAGGTGAAAAAACAACTAGGAGTTGAGTGATAAATTAATCGTATAAAAAATACTTCTGCCTTCCTATCTTTTTCTATATAATAAAAAGAAAGGGAGTGCAAACTTATTTATGAACAAATGGATTTTGCTTATAATCTTATTATTTCCACCACTGTACATTCTTTATATGACGTTTCGAATGAAGAAAGTTGCTCGTGAAAAATTGAGTAATCACTCTCCGTACGTTCTTATATTAGGTGCAAAGTTATTTGGAGATAGACCGTCATTATCTCTACAAAACCGTTTGGAAGTAGCGTTGGAATATTTATTTTCCCATCCTGAAGCGAAAGTAATTGTTTCAGGTGGTCAAGGAGAAGACGAAGATATACCAGAAGCTCACAGTATGAGAAACTATTTAATGGTACATGGTATAGATGAGAGTCGTATTTTAATAGAAGATCAATCTACAAATACGTATGAGAATGTAAAGTTTAGTATGGATTTATATGATGTGAAACATGCGGTAGTTGTAAGTAATACGTATCATTTATATAGAACGAAAATAATTGCAAAGCGTTTAGGCATGAAGATGGAGGCACTAGCTGCTGAAACACCAATGCGCTCTAAGAAAAAAATGTATGTACGTGAATATGCTGCAATAATGAAAA
Organism: Bacillus sp. N5-665; assembly: GCF_022637375.2. Lineage (NCBI taxonomy): Bacteria > Bacillati > Bacillota > Bacilli > Caryophanales > Bacillaceae > Bacillus > Bacillus sp. N5-665. The sequence goes on along the minus strand of NZ_CP093325.1, from coordinate 3,325,030 downwards.
CAATATTGTTCGACCGTTAGAGCTCAAATGTGGGCTCTTTTTTAATTATAAAGCGTATCATTTGAAATGAATGCCGTATTCCATCAAAATAAAGGAAACAACATTAAAGGAGCTGTATTTGTGATTCAATTTAATCATGTGTCAAAAGCGTATGAAGATGGCACGAAAGCAGTGGATTCATTGCATTTAGAAATTAATAAGGGAGAATTTTTTGTTCTCATTGGTCCGAGTGGTTGCGGGAAAACAACGACAATGAAAATGATTAACCGTTTAATTGAAACGACTGAAGGATCTATTTTAATCGATGGAAAAGATATTCAACAATATAATATTAATGAATTGCGTTGGAATATAGGATACGTATTGCAGCAAATCGCTTTGTTTCCGCATATGACAATTGCAGAAAACATTGCAGTTGTTCCTGAAATGAGAAAATGGAGCAAAGAAAAAATAAAAGCTCGTGTCGATGAGTTGCTACAGATGGTCGGGCTAGATCCAGACGTATATCGCGATCGTATGCCTGATGAATTGTCAGGAGGGCAAAAGCAGCGCGTTGGTGTCGTAAGGGCATTAGCCGCAAACCCGAAAATCGTTCTTATGGATGAACCGTTTAGTGCGTTAGATCCATTAAGTAGGGAACAGCTTCAGAAGGATATCGTACAATTGCAAAAAAAGATTCAAAAAACAATTGTGTTCGTAACACATGATATGCAAGAAGCATTATCGCTTGGAGATCGTATTTGTATTATGAAAGAAGGAAAAGTTGTTCAATTAGATACACCAGAAGGTATTATACATAATCCGAAAAATGAGTTTGTAGAGGAGTTCATTGGAAATCGTGGGCGGCCTTGGTATGAGGGGAAAAGTGTAGAAGATGTATTACCACTTGATAAAAGTATGCGGATAGAAGGGGATGCACTATCATTGCATTCTTCTTTACAAGAAGCATTAATTCGTGTACGAGCTGACGAAGTCGTTCCAGTTGAAGAAAATGGTCAATATGTTGGAGCTTTAACAAGTCGTCATATTGTTAATTACATTGTTGAACAAATGAAGGAAAGAGGCTAAACAGTGACTGATTTTATACAAACGTTCCAAGAGCGAAAAATAGAATTACTAACTGCATTAAGTGAGCATTTACAAATATCGCTTATTTCACTATTTTTTGCAGTAATTATTGCGGTGCCACTTGGCATTTTATTAACGAGAAAACAACGAATGGCTGAATTTATAATAGGAACTTCTGCAGTTATGCAGACTGTCCCATCACTGGCATTACTCGGACTTTTAATTCCGTTAGTAGGAATTGGAAAACTTCCGGCCATTATTGCATTAGTTGTGTATGCACTATTACCTATTTTACGAAACACATATACAGGAATAAGGGAGTTAGATGAATCTTTAATCGAGGCAGCGAGAGCTATGGGGATGAATAGCTGGAGAAGACTGTGGAATGTAGAACTTCCTCTTGCTTTACCAATTATTATGGCCGGTATTCGTACGGCGATGGTATTAATTGTTGGAACAGCTACATTAGCAGCTCTTATAGGTGCTGGTGGGCTCGGAAAACTCATATTACTTGGTATCGATCGAAATGATCATGCGCTTATCATTTTAGGGGCCGTACCAGCCGCGTTACTCGCTTTATTCTTTGATGTAGTACTTAGAGTGCTTGAGAGTCCAAAACGCTCTTCTAAGCGTATTATATTGACGATATGTATTACTTGTATAATGATTGCTTCTCCCTTTCTTTGGAACACACAAAAGAAAGATATTGTTATTGCCGGCAAACTTGGATCAGAACCTGAAATTTTAATTCAAATGTATAAGCAACTTATCGAACAAGATACCGATTTACACGTAGAATTAAAACCAGGTCTTGGAAAAACAGCATTTGTATTTGAAGCATTGAAATCAGGAGAAGTAGATATATACCCTGAATTTTCAGGAACAGCTTTATCTACTTTCGTGAAAGAAGAGCCAAAAAGTACAAATCGGGATGAAGTATATGAGCAGGCTCGCATTGGAATGGAAAAGAAATATAATATGGTTATGTTGAAGCCGATGGAGTATAACAATACATATGCACTAGCTATGCCGAAAAAAATAGCAGATCAAAATAATATAAATACAATTTCTGATTTAGGAAAAATGGCACAGGATGCTAAAGTAGGATTCACATTAGAATTTGCTGATCGTGAAGACGGTTATAAAGGAATGCAAAAATTATATAACTATAAGTTTTTAAATGTGAAAACGATGGAACCGAAACTACGTTATAGTGCAATTCAATCAGGGGATGTTAACGTAATCGATGCATATTCAACTGATAGTGAACTTGAGCAGTATGGACTTAAAGTGCTACAAGATGATAAAGGGTTATTCCCACCGTACCAAGGTGCACCACTATTAAGAAAAGAGACGTTACAGAAATATCCTGAACTTGAAAAAGTATTAAATACATTATCTGGGAAGATTACAGATGAAGAAATGCGAAAAATGAATTATGAAGTAAATGTGAATGGAAAAAGTAGTGAAGAAGTTGCGAAACAATTTTTACAAAAAGAGAATTTACTTCGTTAATTTTATAAGAAATATACAAATTTATATGTATGAAATGACCGTTCATTACAAAATGAACGGTTTTTTTGTGCATACTTATACATTTTTTCAAAAAAGTATTCCATTTTTCTTCATTTTCTTTTAGAATAAGTAATGTTTTCCTGAAAAAATATAAGAGAAACGTCTATTAGAGAAAAAGGTGACTTTAATAGTTGAACGAACATAACACCTAGAATGACAGATGGGGTGGTACAAATAGAAAAGAAGTTAGGGTTTTTTCCATTAATTGCATTAGTAGTCGGAACGATGGTTGGTGGCGGTGTTTTTAGTTTACCGCATGATTTAGCAGTAGGAGCGAATAGCGGCTCTATAATAATTGGTTGGTGTATTACAGCGATGGGAATGATTCCACTCGCGCTCGTATATCAAACGTTAGCAAGACAAAAACCGGAGCTTGAGGGCGGAATTTATAGTTATGCACGTGCTGGTTTCGGAGAATATATCGGATTTAACAGTGCTTGGGGATATTGGCTAGCAGGAATTTTAGGAAACGTTGCAACAATCATGTTACTGTTTAGTACATTAGGTTATTTCTTCCCCATTTTTAAAGGTGGAAATAATGTTGCGTCTATTGTTGGAGCATCACTTTTATTATGGACACTTCATTTTCTAATTTTATTTGGAATTCGTGAAGCATCTATTATGAATGTTATTGCAACGATAGGGAAATTAGTTCCAATCGTATTATTTATTGTTGTAATGGTAACAGCGTTTCGCTGGGATACGTTTACACATGATTTTTGGGGAGAAGGAACTATATCAGTTTCCTCTATACTTGGTCAAGTGAAAAATACAATGCTTGTAACTCTTTGGGTTTTCATTGGGGTTGAAGGAGCGGTTGTATTATCTGGTAGAGCGAAAAATAGCCGAGATGTTGGTAAAGCGACAGTACTTGGACTTATTTTAGTAATGTCTATTTATATTTTAATTTCTGTCTTGTCTATGGGAGCGATGACAAGAGGAGAGCTTTCCGTGTTAGAAACCCCATCAATGGGACATGTATTAGAACATGTTGTTGGGACATGGGGCGCAGTTGCGATTAACATTGGGTTAGTTGCTTCACTTGTAGGTACATTAATAGGCTGGTTTTTACTTGTTTCTGAAATTTCCCACGTAGCAGGAAAAGATGGCGTGTTTCCGAAAGTCTTTACGAAAACAAATAAAAAACAAACGCCACATATGGCATTATGGATCTCAAATTGCGTTGCCCAAATTATATTTATAATCGTTCTGTTTTCAGAATCAACATATCAAATTATGTATTTCATAGCTTCAACATCAATTTTAGTACCATATTTATTATCAGCGTTATTCCAATTCAAATTAGTTATTACAAACGAACTAAAAGATGCAAAAGTAAAAAACGGCTCGTTAGCTTTAATTGCTTCTATTTATTCTGTATGGCTTCTATATGCAGCAGGTTTGAAAAATTTATTACTTGTTTCAATCGTGTATGGAATCGGGATTATTGTTTACATGTATGCAAGAAAAGAAAAAGGAAATCGTTGTTTTAAAGGTATTGAGAGATATGTAATGTGGGCAATTGTTATCGCAGCTATCACATCACTTTATATGCTATTAACTGGAAATATAAAAATGTAAAAGTCCTTTTAAATAAAGGGCTTTTTTCTTTGTCTAGAGAATATTTAATACATAAGATATTCAGGAGGGATAAAAATGGAAGAAAAAGAACAGTTAACCAGAATTGTTGATTTAGCGAGTGAAGTAAGGAAAGTATTAGTGCAAGAATCCTTTTTTAATCACCATCCTGAACTACGAGGAGTGATTGAAAATTTAGCGAGTGCTGTAGAGAATTTGGCGGAATTACAGCAAAATACAGATGAAAACGCTGAAGATCGATTACGATATGTACTTGCTAAAATGAAAATTGCTCATAATGCCATTTTACAAGAGAAAAAAGCATTTCCATCTCATTAATATACGTTTTTATTTTGAACCTGGCGGATAACGTCAGGTTTTTTGTTTCTAGTTTTTCATTTCTTTCATACACTAAGAATAGTATGAAAAAAAGAAGGTGACGAAGGTGAAATTACATAAAGCTCTTCAGCCAAGTTTTATAAAAAGAATGTACTATATGAGGTTTATCGGAAAGTTTACAAAAGCAGAGAGAGAGAAGAATGGAGAGAATTTTTTTGTGCAATGCCTATCGCCAATACCATTCACGTTACAAGAGCAATTAAAAAATGAACCATACGTATTTGAAGGTTTATGTAGCAATAAAAAGAATGAAAAAGTCTTTTCGGAATTAAAGAAAAGAAAATTAGAAAAGCAATTGGTTATGTTTCGTCTCTATTATGAAAGAGGACATATATACGTGGAGTTAATTTGTGCGGAAGAACCACGAGAAATGGCCAATGGCTATAAAATGATTCCAGTACCTAAAGTTTCCGAATACAAAAAAGGAGAGTCTTTAGAAAGAAAACTTGGAAATGGCTATTTGTCATTTCTAATGCCAAAATATCCGAAAGACTTTGAGCCTCCCGAATTATTGTGGCACGATGGAAGGTTATATGGAAATATATCTTTAAAATCATCATCAATTAGTTCAATCGCCTATTTTGAACAGCAGCGGGAATGTAAGTATATAGACTTAAATGACTGGATGAAGTATGTGGAAATAGCGGTAGAAGATCAATTGTATTTTGTAAGCAATCACATGTATGAGCAATTAAAAAAACGAATGACTGAAGAAGGTAAGCATGTAGAAGTAGAGGAAATAAAAGTGCACAAGGATGAATGGGAATGGGATGAGCGTGAATCCGTCTTTTTACAGTATGTAAAAAGTTTTGTACGTAATAAAGGGCTATATTTGGATGAAACGGACATTTATAATTTCCATATAAGTGCGAAAACAAATATGTTGACGATTCTAGGTGGTATACCAGGCGCTGGGAAATCCCGATTTGTGCAAGCTTATGCAGAAGCACTTGGATTACAGTATGGGGAAGAATTGGTTTGGATTCCGATTTCACCATCGTATCAAGAACCACATGATTTACTTGGTTACCTTCACCCAAATGGTACTTTTATTGAAAGTGAAACAAAATTAGTTAGGGCGTTAATGAAGGCAAAAGAAAATCAAAATCAACTATATATAATCGTTTTTGATGAAATGAATATGTCGCATATTGAGCATTGGTTTACTCCATTTCTATCTGTTCTTCAACTTGAAAAGCAAAACCGTATTCTAAATTTGTATGAAGGTGTACAAGAAAAAGAAAATCCAATTCCATCAACAATTGAAATTGGTGAAAATATTATATTTGTAGGTACAGTAAATTTTGATGAAACAACGAAAGAACTCTCAGATCGATTATTAGATCGGACGAATTTAATAACGTTACAAAAGATTCCGTTTTGTGAGATGTGTATGGAACAAGAGAAAATTGTATTACAACCACCTCTGAAAGTAACTGCAGGAGAATTTCGTATAAGCTGGGTCAGGAATAAAGCGATGATTGAGGTGTTTTCTGAAGAAGAGTTAGAACTATTAGATAAGTTACATGTTGTATTGTCATCACATGATATGTCAAAGGGAATTTCATTTCGATGTGCAAACGCAATCGCTACTTACTTGCAAAATATACCGTTCCAAAATAATCATTCCTATATGATCAGTAGAGAAGAGGGATTTGATTTACAAATCAAGCAACGTGTATTGACGAAAATAAGAGGGACTGAAATGATGGTTGGGTCTTTACTTTCTGAAGACGTAAAAAGGGGGGCAACATTACTACCTCTTTTGCAATCGCCACTTGCAAACAGAGTATCTACATTTGAACACTCTTTAGCATATATAAGAGAAAAGCGTAGAGAACTGGAGCTGTATGGCTATGCAAAATGAAGGGCGATATGAAACAGAAATCGTTGATACGAAAGAAACGCTCCCTTTTGTATTAAAGTTAATCATTGGAACTGAGGCAAAAGGGGAATATATTTTATTAAATCGTCTTTGTACATCTACTACAGAATTAGTTCAATGTATTTATAAAGTACAAGAATTAAAACCAATTAGATTGCATTACCATTATGAAAGTCCAATGAATATTACTTTTATATGGAATAAAGTATATGAGGGACAGAAAAATATAAAAGAGTCAAAATATGAAATAAATGAAAAAAAACAAAAGGTATTAATATATGAACATGGAAAAACGGAATTCTTTTATCCATGGCGTTGTGGATTATATCATTTTGAAGTGAATATAGAAGATAGAACGTATTATGGCGCATTTCAAATCGTTCCCAAAAATTTTTTTGATGATCAATTTGAAATGATTCAAAACTATGTAAAGTCAATTTTGAATGAGTTGATTTTAGATAGAGGTTATTATAAAAAGACTTTCTCTGCACTTAGTGATATTGAAGATTCTTCTTATTTAGTGTTACTTAGAAAGTTGCCGCAAAAAATGAAAAAGATAAAGCAAATTTTCAAGAAAATAGAATCGAGTTCAAAATTTATACATGAATATAAATGGGAAGAACAGGAGCGGAAAGCGACGAGAAAAGGAGCCATAGTGGCGGAAAGAAAACCGTATGCAAAATATTATAATCGTAAGTTGATAGAACAAAAAAATAGTAAGGAAAATGCATTTCTTAAATTTAAAGCGATGCAATTTTATCTCTATTTACTTGAAGCGGAAAGTTTTTTGCGCCAAACAATTGAAATATTAGAAAGAGCAAAAAGGAAGAAATCAGAAGAATTTCAAGCTGTAAAAACGATTATACAAACAATTGAGCGTAATGGATCAGTGACCGATAGAGAGAAACAAAAATATAAAAATATACATTTACTAAAAGAGGCGGATTTGCGAAAAAGCTCTATGAAGATACAAGAATATAAAATATTAGCGCATTTTGTACATGAAAGTGTACAATACTTTCAAACTTTAATGCATTCTCCATTTTGGAGAGAAGTTTCCGAAACTGGTAACATGCACTCACATAATTTACCGATACCACATCAACAACTACTACAGCATTTAGATTTACTTCCACAATATACAGAACAATCTCCATCTTTATTATTTGTTTATAAACCAACATTTTTAGTGTATGAATATTACGCTTTTTTTATCGTTATTTCCATGTTAGAGCAAATTGGTTTTGAGGCTAGAAATTCCATTCGTGAACAAATTCAAGAACATTTTTATGTAGATGGATTACAGGATGGAACGACAGTAGTTTTACAACGAGATGATATTAGAGTACAAGTCGCATTTAATGATTTAATTGAAACTCATCCTCTTATTGCATTAAGTAAAGGGAGTAATTTTTATAATGGAGAAGATACGAAGAAGCCAGACATTCGCTTAGACTGTTATGTAAAGGAAGAAGGGAAATACGTATATCAATCTTCTATTATTATCGAAGTGAAGTATAGCCCCATGTACAATATTTTTCAGCACGTTGGAAATACGAAGGCAACTGAGCAAATGTATAAGTACTGGTCTATAAAATATGTAGAAGAACAGGATGGAAAGAGAGTCTATTATCGAAGGGCCATTTATGAAGTTATTTGTGTATATCCAGGAAGTCATATGCATAGTAAAAAAATTGAGTCTGGATGTGGTGTGTTCTTGCAATTATATCCATATAAAACGAAACAAGGGGAAGAGAAATTAGCCGGAAAACATGGAATGGTACAAATTTTTGAGAAGTGGTTAAAAAGCATGAAGAAGTAAAAAAATCCTTTTTTATAAAGGATTTTTTTAGATTAAGAAGAAATATATGCTGTATGGAAGGCAGCTTTATACGATTTGAATTTGAAAGTAATATAAATATATTGTTAGAAGAACGGTACATGAGGGATAAAAGACAATTAAGATGGAATTTAATTCATTTTGCAGAATATAATAAGTCATAAATATTTTTAGTTGCATACGAAGATTTGTTCTTATATGATAGATAGTGAAAGCGTTATCAAAAACAGAGCGGCGATGGGAAAGGCGGGTAAATATGTTCCAGCGTGTTCAAACAAAAGAAGAACATTTTTGGTTCGAGCAACTATGGGGAGATTTTTGTGAAGAAAGAAACTTAATGTTCGTAGAACGTAATTTAAATCCATCACGATTTTTATTAATAGAAGATGAACATCATATTGGTACAGTAGAATGTATTAAGTATACGGAACCAGAGCAATCGAATTCTGAGTTTTTCTATCCGTTTTCTAAAAATGATTTAGTGAAAGATTTGAAAAATGTGTATGAAATAGGCAAGTTAAGTATTGCGAAAACGTCTCGTGGGAGAGGACACTTCAAAAGACTAACAGCTATTTTATTTATGCATGCATTAGAAACGAAAGCAGAATGGTATATTGCAGCAGTGACAAAAAGAATGTATATGTATTTATTAACACTCGGTTTCCCAATTGAACCGGTAGATAAGCCATTTCAGTTTCATGATACTTTACAAGGTGTACCAGTGCGAATTCATGCCCGAAAAGGGGCTACGCATTTGTATTCTTTAAAAGAATTTCGAGATGTGATTCAAGGGAATGCTCATGCACAGGCATTAATCGCAGAATACAGTAAAAATATTATGTTAACAAAATAAAGCGAAATGAATATATATAATAAAGAGAATGCTATTTTAATATGAAGTCTTTCTTCATGAAAAAAGACCCTTATTATTTTAATAAGGGTCTAAAAATTATAATCCAAATATACTAAAAATCATTTTGCGGCGCTTCGGCTTCTTTTCTCGTTCATATGTTGGTTTTGAATCGGGAGTAATATATATTGGTTCTTCTTTCTTGAGGGAAGCTTCTAGCTTTTGAATCCGCTCTAACATTTCCTCCATTTCACGGCGATGTTGTAAAAGTTGGTACGTAACAACATCATTTGCCTTATCTTGCATTTGTTCTTCCATTCGATCTAGCCTTCTCGTAATAGTGTTTAATTGAGCTGCTAATTGCTCAAATTCATGTGATGATTTGTTTTGAACAATTGTATTTACTTGAGTTTTTAATTCTTCAACATCATTTGATGATGTTTTTTGAGTAGGGTGAGAGTTTTGAGACTGCTCTATTTGTAAAAGATGGAATTCTAACATTTGATCTAAATCTTCTTGTGTGAAAATAAAGTGACCATATTTATTTTTTTCTATCGTAAGATTTAATTGTTGTGCAATCCGGACAACAGCCTTTGGGCTAACACCTAATTTTTTTGCGATAAATGGTGTTTTATATTCCAAAATAATCCCTCCTATATATATCCTGTTGAATGATTTCGATCTATGAAGGAAGTTCCCTTCTAGTGTGACAAAAGAAGTGTGGAATCGGCAAAGAAAGTGTTTTTTCACGAAATGAAGCTGTGAAGAATATATCGTTTATATAAAATGTTTTATCTTAAGATTTAGAACTATTTGACTAAGGGAAATGAATTAGATTATCATAATGATAAATATCTTTTTTATGTATGCATATAATATATAAAAAGGTGGTTGCTAATGTAGAATTTTGTTAGAGTATTAGAATGCTTACTTCACTTGAATAAAATTAAGTAGGAGGTGGCTTCCTTGCTTACAATGTAAGTAAGGAGAAGTATTTGGACATATATAGTATAAGTATAGTGATTGTTTTAATTGCCTTAACGGCATTTTTCGTTGCAGCAGAATTTGCAATTGTTAAAGTGCGAAGTTCACGAATTGACTATTTAATTGCAGAAGGAAATAATCGCGCAACATCTGTCAAAACAGTCATTACAAACTTAGACGAATATTTATCTGCTTGTCAGCTAGGAATAACAGTTACAGCTCTGGGGATTGGGTGGTTTGGTAAACCGGCGTTAAAGCAAATGTTTGACACGCTTTTTGCAAATTTGAACATTTCTACTCAACTAGCAGACATGTTTGCTGTAATTTTAGTGTTTTTGTTTATTACATTTTTACATGTTGTAATAGGGGAATTGGCCCCAAAAACATTCGCGATTCAAAAAGCTGAACAAGTGAGTTTGTTTGTTGCTAAACCATTAATTTTCTTTTATCGTATGGCGTTTCCATTTATTTGGCTATTAAATGGATCAGCCCGCATTATTACGAAGTTGTTAGGGCTGAAACCACCGAAAGGGCACGATGAGGTTCATTCAGAAGAAGAATTACGGTTATTAGTTTCAGAAAGTTACAAAAATGGAGAGATTAATCAGTCTGAATATAAATATGTAAATAAAATTTTTGAATTTGATGATCGTATAGCGAAAGAAATAATGGTACCCCGAACTGAGATGCATATTATAAGTAAAGAAATGCCTGCTGAAGAAGCTTTGCAAAAAATGTCTCGGGAAAAATATACGAGATATCCAGTTGTAGATGGGGACAAAGATCACGTAATAGGCTTTGTAAACTTTAAAGATATTTTCACAGATTTTGTGCAGCATAATGCAGTAAGTAATAAGAAAGTAGAGCAATATATTAGGCCAATCATTTTAGTTATCGACTCTATCCCAATACACGACTTATTTTTAAAAATGCAAAAAGAAAGAACACATATTGCTATATTGATAGATGAATATGGTGGTACGTCTGGACTTGTTACAGTTGAAGACATTTTAGAAGAAATAGTGGGAGATATTCAAGATGAGTTTGATACGGATGAACAGCCAGAAATTCAAAAAGTTAGTGAAACGAAAACAATACTAGAGGGAAAAGTGCTTGTTAGTGAAGTGAATACGTTATTAGGTTTAACGATTGATGATAATGGTGTTGATACAATTGGTGGTTGGATTTTAACGAAGAATATAGAAATTGCTGAAGAGGATTTCATTGAAATTGAAAATTATAAGTTTTGTGTAAAAGAATTAGATGGACACTATATAAAGAGATTAGAAGTAACAAAAACTGTAGAATCAATTGTTATTTTAGAAGATGAAAAACAAATTCCATTTCAAGAACAAATTAGTTCGTAGACTCTGCTATATGGCAGGGTTTTTTTGAGCATAATGTTTTTGGCAGAATAAGTGCTATGATACAATGACATAAGTCAGACCTTTCACTAGGTGAAATATTGTTGTAAACATATATTTGGAAGGGGAAGAATTATGAAAAAGCATTTATATATAAATGGAGATTGGAAGCCTGTAAACACTTATAAACCATTATACGCACCATATTCTGAAGAAACGTTAGCGGAAATTGCACAAGGAACGGAAGAAGATGTACAAGAGGCTGTTACTGCTGCAAAAAATGCAATGAAAAAAATGAATACATTATCTGCATATGATCGTGCGACTATTTTAGAGAAGGTTGCACAAAAAATGGATGAAAGAAGAGAAGAATTTGCAGAGATTATTGCAAAAGAGGCTGCAAAACCAATTCGTGCTGCGAGGGGAGAAGTAGATCGTACCGTTCAGACATACAAATTTGCAGCGGAAGAAGCGAAGCGTATATACGGTGAGACACTGCCACTTGATGCAGCACCTGGTGCAGATGGGCGTATTGCATACACAATACGAAAACCGATAGGGGTTATAGGAGCTATTACACCATTTAATTTCCCATTAAATTTAGTGGCGCATAAAGTCGGCCCTGCAATTGCTGCCGGAAACACAGTTGTGTTAAAACCAGCTGATCAAACGCCATTATCGTCTTACGCATTAGTTGAATTATTTGAAGAGGCAGGATTGCCAAAAGGAGCTTTAAATATTATTTCTGGTCCCGGTTCAACTGTAGGTGAGGCGATAGTTACAAATGATGATGTTGCTTCCATTACTTTTACGGGAAGTCCGAAAGTTGGAATTGGAATTAAGGCAAAGGCTGGGTTAAAGCGAGTTACATTGGAACTAGGATCAAATGCTGCTGTAATTATTGATGAAGATGTAGAATTAGCAGATGAATTAATTGAACGTGTAAAATGGGGAGCATTTGTAAACAATGGACAAGTTTGTATTTCGGTACAACGTGTTTTTGTACATGAAAAGAGAATGGATGAATTTCTTTCAAAGCTAAAGAAAGCGATGGAAACAGTTGTTGTTGGGGATCCATTGCTGGAAGAAACGGATGTATCGGCTTTAATTTCGAAAAAAGATGTAGAGCGAATAGAAATGTGGGTGCAAGAAGCTATTAAGGAAGGGGCAGCTGTTTTATACGGTGGTAAGAAACGTGATGCAAGGATTTTTGAACCAACTGTATTAACAAATGTTCCAGAGTATGTATCTGTTCAGTGCCAAGAAGTATTTGGTCCACTCATGACAGTAAATACATTTAAAGAATTTGATGAAGCGATAGAGCAAGTAAATCATTCACGTTACGGCCTACAAGCAGGTGTGTTTACAAATAATTTGTTTAAAGCAATGCGTGCAATTGATGAGCTTGAAGTTGGTGGTGTCATGATAAATGATATTCCAACGTTTAGGGTAGATCATATGCCTTACGGTGGTGTGAAAGAAAGCGGTACGGGGCGTGAAGGAATTAAATATGCAATAGAAGAAATGACAGAAATGAAATTAGTGTGTATTAAAAAATAAAGTAGATTAAGCTTAAACAAAACAATAAAAAACGAGAAGGAAATGTTTACGATTCCATACTCGTTTTTTATTGTTTGTTTTACGTTTTTCAGAACGATTTCATTTAATCAAGTGTACCTTTTATTTCATTTCTTGTTTGAAAATAGCATCTTCTACATAAATTTGTTCTTTGTCAATAGCGGTGCTATGAGATAATACTAAACCGATTGGTGTTTCTATGCCTTTATTTTGAACAATTGTAAAAGGAACATTTTTTTCATTTGCTAATTTAATGTATTTTGATAAATGTGGGTAAGCAATGCCACCATTTAGGAATATTTGTAATGATTGAGAAGAGCGCATGCTACTAGCTACTTCAGAATATACATTACTTTGCATTACTTGACCGATAGTTAAAGCGATTTCTACACGCTCACGTAATGTAGTTAAATACATATTACGTTCTTCTGGTTTGTTCTGCTTTTGGCCGTAAATGCCTTCTTGGAGATAATCTTCCACATTTTTATTTACCATATTTTTCACACCTTTCATTTTCTATTGTACGAAAGAATGAAGCAGGATGCAAAAAAAGTCGCATCGAATGTAAAAAAATTTGAATGAAAGGAAGGAAAATGGAATGTATCAATTTAAACTTTTAATAAAGACATTAAAAATTTTATCAACACATATTAACAAAATGTGACAATAATCTATTAACGAATCGCATTTTTTGTGTTAATATTCAAAATATAAAGGGTATTCGTCGCATGGAAATGGAGGGAATGGGGGTTTTTCCAATCGATAAGGATATTAAAGAAGTATTTTGTTCGCACTTGAAAAACAACAGGCACCAATTCGTTGAGAACTGGAAAAACAAAATGATAATTTCCGATAAAGATCCATATAAACTAGAAGCAGTTCAAAATGGAGAGGATTTATTAGAGTTAATTATCGAACTTACTATGGAAGAAAAAGATATAGATTATCTTCAGCCATTATGCGAGAAAATTGCTATTGAACGTGCAGGGGCAGATGCGAATATTGGAGATTTTGTTTATAATGCAAATGTGGGAAGAAATGAACTTTTCGAAGCGATGTGTGAATTAGATGTTAGCGCACGTGAATTGAAACCGATTATGGCCCAAATACATACTTGTTTTGATAAATTAATTTATTATACTGTTTTAAAATACTCGGAAATTATATCAAAAAATTTAGAGGAAAAACAGCAATATATTAACGAAACACATAAAGAAAGGCTGACGATTTTAGGGCAAATGTCAGCAAGTTTTGTACATGAATTCCGTAACCCACTCACTTCAATTATGGGATTTGTTAAATTATTAAAAGCAGATCATCCAAGTTTATCGTATTTAGATATTATTTCGCATGAATTAGACCAGTTAAATTTTCGTATTTCGCAATTTTTACTCGTATCGAAAAAAGAAATGTGGAATGAATCAGAACGATTTTGGCTTAACGATTTGTTTCAAGATATTATACAGTTCTTATATCCGAGTTTGGTCAATGCAAATGTTTCGATTGAAAAGAATTTACCGTATCAAATTCCACTTGTTGGCTATCGGAGTGAAGTGAGACAAGTATTTTTAAATATATTAATGAACTCAATTGACGCTCTAGAATCAATGAAAGAAGAACGGAAAATTATCATTGATGTATTTGAAGAAGATCAATCGATTCGAATTGTGATAAAAAATAATGGGCCAATGATTCCAGCTGAAAGTGTAGAAACGATTTTTGAACCATTTGTAACTACTAAAAAGTTAGGAACTGGTATTGGATTATTTGTATGTAAACAAATTGTAGAAAAACATAATGGGTCCATCATGTGCCGTTCAGATAACGAATGGACAGAATTTCAAATTGTATTTCAAAAATAAACAGTCTACACCAAATGAATGGTGTAGACTGTTTTAATTTGTAAGTATAACGGCTTCTAATTTAGGATCTTTCGCTGAATAACCTAAAAGTGAAATTGTATATATGATGTTCGGTTCGACTTTGAAATTCGGTATAGTTAGTAAGACGCTGGGATTATCGGCGAGTGAAACTTCAATATCTGCTGTACCAGGACTAACTTCTAAAAAATCTGTTATTTGTTTAAAGAGTACATTTTCAAATAAATGATCTCCACCTTTTAAATCTACATTTACAACAGGGGTATCTGGAGAAAAATGTGCAAAACGCATTTTTGCTTGACCAGCTGGTAAATGTGTATTATCAAGCATAGGTTGTAATTGTAGATGATTGTCACTATTTATTGCAGCAAAAGTATAAGTGTGATTCCCCATTATTGGTACTAAAGCTGAAAAGATGGGAGTTTCATTTCCAACTGGGACAATATCTATACGGTATTTACCTTGCACTAATGTTAAATAGGGACTAAATTGTTTAAATGAAATATTTTTAATAACCTTTTGCCCGTTTACTAAAATGTCAACCGCAGGTGTATTTGAAGCAGAGTGAAAAAAACGTATGTGTGACGGTAAAGCAGCTTCTTGTGAATCTCTTTTTTCATACGCCTGTACAAGTTTCGTAAGCGCGTCGTAATATTTCATATATAGTTCTACATATTTTTTCGGATTATTAAATTGATAGTAACGAGCGAGCTGTTCGTAACGTGCAGCTTCTTGTCCATATTTTTCGATTTCAGATTGAGACATGAATATTCCTCCTTTGTCATCATTAAAACTATATGCTTAACAAGAAAGAGGTTATGCGAAAAAATTGTTTTTTGAAGGAGAAAAGTTGAAAATTAATAAAGAGTATTGCTTATGGATAAGTGTTTTTTAGGCGAAAGAGCCTTATAATTTTCTAGAGTATACAGCAATATATCATCTATGTTGGATGATGATGTACCGATTACAATGTATATTTCGAAATAAAAAACCTTAAGAGCGTATGAAGTAACATATCGAAAACATGTCCAAAAATCCTTAGGAAACTAGGGATTTTTTTAATAATGGGCAAATACACATACAAAGTGATAATTGTCCTACATAAATTATAAAGGAAAGGTAGTTTAAATATAAGGAAAGGAATGAAATATTGGGATGGGGATATCCCAAAAGGAATTGTGAATGGAGTTATGGACGATTTTGTGCTTTAGGATGTAGGATGAATTTTGAATTTGTAACATTATTTTTTCTATTTACGTTAGCAAGTG
The DNA here is from genome assembly GCF_022637375.2 of Bacillus sp. N5-665. Lineage (NCBI taxonomy): Bacteria > Bacillati > Bacillota > Bacilli > Caryophanales > Bacillaceae > Bacillus > Bacillus sp. N5-665. The sequence continues at coordinate 3,308,761 of NZ_CP093325.1, read as the reverse complement.
GCAGTATTAACCGATAAAAGAGCGTCGTGCCGAACTGATTAATGTGGTTAATCGGTTCTTTTTTTATTGTATAAAACGGAGGAGAATGTATGTGAAATATTGGTTTCTATAAAAATAATTGCTATGTATTTAGTGGGATTAATTGTCGATATTTGTTTGAAAATATGCAATATAAAGTAGGAGAATAGGAAGGAGTTTAAAGGGAGTTTCGTCGAAGTTTACACAATGTCGGCAATTGAGGGAAGCTGATATTATTTTGAGAAAGTATGTAGTGAAGCGTTTATTTTATATAAAGGAGGGTTATTCGAGCGTATAGATAAGGGTTGGTCTTCATTTTAAGTTCTGAATTTTCTGTTTTTGAAATTAATATTTAGCACTCATTTGTATATTTTATAATAGTTTTTTGATAAAATCACTGCTTTCGCAGAGGGTTCTTTTTTATGAAAGAAACGTCAATTTTCTTCATATATATATACAAATTGGAGAAATGGGGGAGCGCTATGCGCGATTACTTAATTAAACCACTTGTTGGTCAGCCGTATCCAATGATTTCACATGGAAAAGGTGTGTATTTGTATGATCAAAACGGAAATAAATATTTTGATGGCTCGTCAGGGGCAATTACGGCAGGGATTGGGCATGGCGTAAAGGAGATTGCAGATGTTATAAAAAAGCAAGCAGAGGAGATTGCTTTCGTTTATAGATCACAGTTTACGAGTGAACCAGCTGAAAAATTAGCGAAGAAATTAAGCGATTTAAGTGTAGGAGATTTGAACTGGAGCTTTTTTGTGAATAGTGGTACGGAAGCAAATGAAACAGCTATGAAAATTGCAATCCAGCATTTTCAAGAGCGAGGTATTCAAGGGAAGCATAAAATTTTGTCACGATGGATGAGTTATCACGGTATTACGATGGGAGCCTTATCAATGTCTGGGCATCCACTGCGCAGACAACGTTTCGTGTCAATTTTAGAAGATTATCCAACTATTCCAGCTCCATATTGTTTTAGATGTCCGGTGCAAAAGGTATATCCAACTTGTCAGCTTGCTTGTGCGACTGAACTAGAAAGATCCATTGAAAGAATTGGTGCAGAACATATCGCAGCTTTTATCGCTGAACCGATTATTGGAGCAGCTGGAGGCGCAGTCGTTCCGCCGAAAGAATATTATAAAGTCATTAAAGATATTTGTAGTCATTACGATATTTTATTTATTGCTGATGAAGTAATGACAGGGCTTGGTCGTACTGGCGCATGGTTTGCGATGGAGCATTGGGGTGTAGAACCGGATATTATGACTCTTGGTAAAGGTTTAGGAGCTGGATATACACCGATGGCAGCGACGATTGTAAGTGACCGTGTTATGGAGCCAATTTTACGTGGATCGCGTTCTGTAATGAGTGGGCATACGTTAAGTGCAAATCCATTATCTGCAGCAACAGCTCTAGCTGTTATTGAATATATGGAGAAACATAATCTACCTGAAAAAACAGCAGAAAAGGGAGAGTATTTAATAAAAGGACTACAGAAAGTTCAGCAACAATCGACAATCATTGCTGATGTGCGCGGAAAAGGGTTGCTGATTGGAGTAGAATTGCAATCGTTTACAAAGGCGTCGGAACTTATTTCGGTTGCAGCTAAAAATGGTCTTCTTTTATATCAAGCTGTTTCAGGGCAAGCAGGAAAAGAAGATAGTGCACTGCTTGTAGCACCGCCGATGACAACTACATATTCCGAGTTAGATGAATTACTTTCAATTTTTGCAAAAAGTGTAGAAGAAATGATGCAAAAAGGAGGGCATAGTATCGCATGACAACTATTACGAATACATTCGATAAATTAAAAGAGATAGAGGAAGTAATTTCTTTGTTCCACGATGATATGACATTAATGTTTGGAGGATTTGGGGGGATTGGATCCCCTCCATCTTTAATACAGGCGATTTTAGAAAAAGGAGTTACAAATTTAAATTTAATAGGAAATGACACGGGATTTCCTGATGTAGGAATCGGTCGTCTTGTTACGAATGAAAGAGTAAAATCATTAATTACTTCACATATTGGTTCAAATCCAAATGCAGGAAGACAGCTAAACGAAGGAAGGTTACAAATCGAGTTTTCTCCTCAAGGAACATTAGCAGAGCGTATTCGCGCTGGTGGTGTAGGACTTGGAGGTGTATTAGTTGATGTAGGTGTTGATACGATTGTAGAAGAGGGAAAACGTACAGTTGAAATGAATGGCAAGACATATTTAGTTGAAACAGCATTAACTGCAGAGGTTGCAATTGTATATGCGAAAAAAGCGGATCCGTTTGGTAATCTTGTGTTTGATAAAAGTGCTCGTAATATGAATCCTCACGTAGCTATGGCGGGGGATATAACGATTGTAGAAGCAGAAGAAATCGTTCCACTTGGAAGTTTAGATCCAGAAGAAATTGTTGTCCCAGGAGTATTTGTAAATTATATCGTACCGTCGGAAGGAGTGAATTGGAAATGGGTATGGGCGTAGAAGTGAGAGATAAGATTGCTAGGCGCGCGGCGAAAGAAATACAAAATGGTATGATTGTAAATTTAGGTATTGGTATACCATCGCTTGTACCGAATCATCTTCCTGACGATATAAACGTTATGTTTCATGCGGAAAATGGAATTGTAGGTATGGGACCTACGCCAAGAAAAGGGAATGAAGACGAAAATTTATGTAACGCAGCAGGTTTACCGACTTCTCTTATTACAGGAGCGAGTTATTTTGATAGTTGCACAGCGTTTGGGATGATTCGAAAAGGTTTATTAGACATAACGATTCTTGGTTCATTACAAGTAAGTGAGAATGGGGATTTAGCAAACTGGATTGTACCAGGAAAACGCGTTCCAGGTATTGGGGGAGCGATGGATTTGGCACAAAAAGCGAAGCGGGTCGTTGTTGTGATGAATCATGTTGATAAATACGGAAATGCAAAAATTGTTTCGGAGTGTACATTACCATTAACTTCAAAGAAATGTGTAGATTTAATTATTACGGATATGGCAGTTATGGAAGTGACGCAGGGTGGACTCGTTTTACAAGAATTAATGAGCCCATACACAGTGGAAGATATAAAACAACATACAGAAGCTGATTTTAAAATTGGTTCTAACTTACTAGTAATCGAATGAGGGGAGATGTAATATATGGAGCAATTAAAAAAGAAAATTTGTGATTATATCGAGAGTCATGAAGAGGAGAGCGTAAAATTTTTAAAACGATTAATTCAAGAAAAAAGCGTATCTGGTGATGAAAGTGGTGCGCAGGCAATTGTGATTGAAAAATTACGTGAGCTAGGTTTAGATCTTGATATTTGGGAACCTTCATTTTCTAAAATGAAAGAGCATCCTTATTTTGTATCACCGCGTACAAGTTTTTCAGATAGCCCGAACATAGTGGCAACTTTAAAAGGAAGTGGCGACGGGAAATCTATGATATTAAATGGACATATTGATGTCGTACCAGAAGGAGATGTGAATCAGTGGGACCATTACCCTTATAGTGGTGAGCAAATAGGGAATCGTATATATGGTCGTGGAACAACGGATATGAAAGGCGGCAATGTCGCACTGATGCTTGCGATGGAAGCCATTATTGAATCTGGTATTGAATTAAAAGGAGATATTTATTTTCAAAGTGTAATAGAAGAAGAGAGCGGCGGGGCAGGAACATTAGCGACTATATTACGAGGATATAAAGCAGATGGTGTCATTATTCCAGAACCGACAAATATGAAGTTTTTCCCGAAACAACAAGGGTCCATGTGGTTTCGTCTACATGTGAAAGGCAAAGCAGCACACGGTGGAACGCGTTATGAAGGAGTAAGTGCAATTGAAAAAAGTATGTTTGTTGTAGATCATTTGAGAAAATTGGAAGAGAAGAGAAATAATCGAATTACAGATCCATTATTTAAAGGAATTCCAATTCCAATTCCAATTAATATTGGGAAAATTGAAGGAGGGAGCTGGCCAAGTTCTGTTCCTGATTCGTTAAATTTAGAAGGAAGATGTGGTATTGCGCCGAATGAGACTATAGAGGCAGCAAAAGAAGAGTTTGAGAATTGGATCGCTGAATTAAATGATGTGGACAATTGGTTTGTTGAAAATCCTGTAGAAGTAGAGTGGTTTGGAGCGAGATGGGTTCCTGGTGAACTAGAAGAAAATCATGAGTTAATTACGACACTAGAGCATAACTTTGTTGAAATCGAAGGGAACAAACCAATTATTGAAGCATCTCCGTGGGGGACTGATGGAGGTTTATTTACACAAATCGCTAACGTACCAACGATAGTATTTGGTCCAGGAGAGACGAAAGTAGCACATTATCCAAACGAATATATAGAAGTTGATAAAATGATAGCTGCCGCAAAAATAATTGCATGTACATTACTAGATTGGTGTGAGGTGAAAAAATGAAATACTATGAATCTTTTAGAGAACAGACGAATGGCTATACAGTTGAAGGTGTTTTAGACTATTTTAATAAACGTATTCGAGTAGACCACTACACAGGAAATATTGAGAGGATTATCCAAACAATTGACGAATTAGCAGAGAAGCATTCTTTCACTAAATGTATTATTAAAGGAAAGGGAGAGCATGTTTCTACATGGCTCTCTTTCGGTTTTTTATTGGAAGCAACAATACCGCATTATTTTCAAGGTCACGATGCATACTTCTTTGTGAAATTTATTAGTGATGAAAGACGAAATAGTATTCATTGGGCAGAGGAAGATACCATTTTAAGCGGTGTTAAAGCAAAAGAAGTAAAGGAAAAAATAGTCCCAGAGAAATTTTTATTAAGAAAAGCGACAGAAGAGGATGCGGAAGAATTAGCAGCCGTCTTTGGAAAAGTATTTGAAGTTTATCCGACGCCTTTAAACGAAGCGAGTTATGTAAAACAAACGATGAAAGAAGACGATACAATTTACTATGTGTATGAATTCGAGGGAAAAATAATTAGTACAGCATCTGCAGAAATGAATATAAAAGAAGGAAATGCAGAATTAACGAATTGTGCTACTTTACCCGAATATCGTAAACATGGGTTTATGAAAAGTTTACTAATTAAGTTAGAAGAAGAACTGCAAGAAAAATCGATTTTCTGCTCCTATACAATTGCTCGATCACTTTCATTCGGAATGAATGCGGCCTTTCATCAGTTAGGTTATACGTATACAGGAAGATTGGCGAACAATTGCTACATTTTCGATAAGCTGGAAGATATGAATATATGGGTGAAAGATTTGTCTAAATAGTACGGTATAAAAAATAGAACGGAATCGTCATGCTTATAATCGCATATAGGTATGCCGGAAATCCGGCATGTTATTGCTGGATTTTCGGCAAAAGGGGGGATGACATTGCTAGCAGTTTCGACACAAGAAGTCATTGAAGCGATTTTGGGCAGTATTGATGAGGCTATACACGCAGTAGATGAAAATGGTATTACAATTTTCTATAATACTGTAGCTGCAAAACACGATGGATCAAAAATTGAAAAAGTGTTAGGTAAACATTTGTTAGAAGCGTTTCCCTCTTTATCTAGGGAAACAAGTACGTTAATGAAAGTGTTAGATACAAAAAAACCAATCGTTCATCAAGTTCAGCATTATCAAAATTTAAATGGGGAAGACATTTGTACAGTAAATACGACGTTACCTATTTTTATAGATGGAAATATTGCTGGAGCTGTTGAAATTGCAAAGGACTATTCTACAGTTCAAAAACTTACGGATACAATTGTAGATTTGCAGTCAAAAATAAAGCGGTCATCTAGAAAAAAAGCAATTAAAAAGCATGTTGCATTTGAGACGATCGTGACGGATGATGCTCGATTTAAACAGACGAAAGAATTAGCACAAAAAGTAGCGCCAACTGATGCAAATGTTTTAATATATGGGGAAACAGGAACAGGGAAAGAGTTATTTGTACAAGCGATTCATGAAGCTTCTAAACGGAAGAACAAGCCATTTATTGCACAAAACTGCGCAGCTTTGCCAGAGTCGCTATTAGAAAGTTTATTGTTCGGAACGACGAAAGGTAGCTATACTGGGGCAATTGAACGAGCGGGGTTATTTGAACTTGTGGATGGTGGGACATTGTTTTTAGACGAACTGAATTCAATGCCTCTCGATTTACAAGCGAAAATGCTACGTGTATTAGAAGATGGTGTAATTCGTCGAATTGGTGATAATAAGACGAGAAAAGTAGATGTTCGCGTTATTACCGCAATGAATCAGCCACCAGAAGTATGTTTAAGAGAGAATAAAATTCGTACGGATTTATATTATCGATTAAATGTCTTTTCATTATATATTCCGCCGCTACGTGAAAGAACTGAGGATGTATTATTATTAGCGTCTTATTTTTTGAACGAATATAATAAAAGTTATAAAAAAGGTGTACTTCAAATGGATAAGGAAGCGAAAGAAAGACTACAAGCTTATCAATGGCCTGGCAATGTTCGTGAGCTAAAACATACAATTGAACATGCTGTCATTATTGCAGAAAGGGATACACTAACAGCCAATTGTTTACCGCGTACATTTCGGAAAGAGAATCTGCCAAAGAAGAAGAGCATATTGCCACTTAGAGAAGCACTTCATCAAACGGAAAAGGAATTAATAGATCAAGCGCTAATTGAAACGGAAGGGAATATATTACAAGCTGCAAAAATGTTAGGTATCCCTCGCCAAACGCTTCAATATAAATTGAGTAAGTACGACAAAACCGCCGAATAATTGGCGGTTTTTGTGTGTTTGCACCAATAAAAGCGTGTTTACATATATAAAAAGTAATGAATATGATAGTATGTATGGATTTCATACAGTGCTTACAAATATTTTTTTGTTTATGTAATAGCGTTCTCCGTACATTTACTTATCAATAATGTAAAGTTGGCATAACTATTGCTTATATAAAGGATGAGCGTATAAAAAGGGGGAATAGCAATGTTACATGATGTATACAAACCAAATCGTCACTGGAAGGATATCGAGTTGTGGAAGGATGTTACGGAAGAGCAATGGAATGACTGGGTTTGGCAATTAACGAATACGATCAAAACTTTGGATGACTTAAAGAAAGTAATTAATTTAATACCTGAAGAAGAAGAAGGCGTTAAAATTTCAACAAAAACGATCCCGTTAAATATTACACCGTACTATGCTTGGCTAATGAATCCTGATGACCCACGCTGTCCGATTCGGATGCAATCTGTACCGATCTCGGAAGAGTTATATAAAACAAAATATGATTTAGAAGATCCGCTTCATGAAGATGAAGATTCACCAGTTCCAGGGCTAACACATCGTTATCCAGACCGCGTATTGTTCTTAGTAACGAATCAATGTTCTATGTATTGTCGTTACTGTACACGCCGTCGTTTTAGTGGACAAATTGGAATGGGTGTGCCGAAGAAACAATTAGATGATGCAATCGGTTACATTCGTGATACACCACAAGTACGAGATGTATTAATTTCTGGTGGAGACGGTCTTCTTATTAACGATAAAATTTTAGAATATGTATTAAAAAATTTACGAGAGATTCCGCATGTCGAGATTATTCGTATCGGAACGAGAGCGCCGGTAGTATTCCCGCAGCGTATTACAGAAAACTTATGTAACATTATTAAAAAATACCATCCAGTATGGTTAAATACACATTTCAATACTTCTATTGAAATTACAGAGGAATCGAAAAAAGCATGTGAAATGCTAGCGAATGCTGGTGTTCCAGTCGGAAACCAAGCAGTAATTTTAGCTGGTATTAACGACAGCGTTCCAATTATGAAAAAACTTATGCATGACTTAGTAAAAATCCGTGTACGTCCATACTACATTTATCAATGTGACTTATCTGAAGGTATTGGTCATTTCCGTGCACCAGTATCTAAAGGTCTTGAAATTATTGAAGGTTTACGCGGTCATACATCTGGTTATGCGGTTCCAACATTCGTTGTAGATGCACCAGGAGGCGGCGGGAAAATTGCGCTTCAACCAAACTATTTAATTTCGCAAAGTGCAGATAAAGTTGTGCTTCGTAACTTTGAAGGTGTTATTACAACGTATCCAGAGCCAGAGAGCTATATCCCAGGAAGAGCAGAAGGGTACTTTAAAGAAATCTATCCAAACTACGAAGAAAAACGTTCAGATGTTGGTATCGCAGGTCTTATGAGTGATAAGAAATTTAACCTTGTTCCAGACGACTTACAGCGTATGAGCCGTCGTAAAGACTATGAAGATAATGACACTCATGCATCACTAAAAGATAAACGTGATAAGCGTGATCAACTTAAAGACAAAAAGTATCAATCGCAAATGGCTAAATTAGAAGAAAACGACAAAAAAAATGAGGGTGATGCAGTATGAATTGTATGTGGTGTGACAGTACAGAAGCGAAAGAAAGCTTGAATACTGTATATTGGGAATTACCAGATGGTACGAAAGCCATTGAAATCCAAGAGACACCATGCATTTCTTGTTCCTCATGTGGTATGGACTATCAAGCAGATCAAACAGTGAAAGAAATAGAAGATCAATTGTTTCTAATTTATACGAAAGATTTACCAAAACAACTAACATATGAAGAATTAATGGGAAGACCACGTCTATTAAAAAGAAATTATTTCGACTTTTAACCAGCTTTTATGCTGGTTTTTTTCTTTTTTGCCTTGTATAATGTATCCAAGTTAGAAAGGCAGGGAATATTTTTGAAAAAGACATTTTACCACTATATGATGAAGCATCGTGCAGCTTTATTTAGTAATGAAGTATCGAATTTAGCAGAAGCAATGTATGATGATTTAAGCTTTCCAAAGCAATCTGAAGATTATGATGAAATTAGTTCATACTTAGAGTTAAGTGGATTGCTAGAAAGTATGTCTATATTTGATGAAGCTTGGGATTTATATATACAAGAGAGATAAGAACTATATGAAATTTTTGACGTGAAGCTAGTCTATTTGCTAGCTTTTTTTACGTTGTAAATAATTTTTTTATACGGTGATATTTTTTATTGAAAAAATTTATGAATATACGCTTCTGTGATAAGCGTTTTTATGTAGGTTGCATATACTGTTATCAAAATCACGACGTCAAAAAAAGGAGAGATATAGATGGCGAGAAAAAAGCAACCTAAATATAACGTAGGGGACATAGTCGTGATTACGCTATATGGAACCGTTGGTAAAATCACAAATATGAAGGTTTTAGATGGAGTTTACGTTTACGAAGTCAATAATCACGATGGGTTTTACGTAGAGCAAACGTTGCAGCACGTTTCAGAGCAAGATATGAAAAAAGGTGAAACTGAGTGGATTGAATTAAACTATAATTTCACATTTGGTGATCTCGTGCAAGTAACAGGATATGATAAAGATGTGTTTCGTATTGTTGGTTTTCGTACAGAAGTATGGAGATATAAAAATGACGCATGGGAAGATACTATATACGAATTGTCACGAATTACGGATGGAGAATGGTTAGAAGCGGATGAGTCAGATTTAACGTTACTTGCTAATGCTCAAACGGCAAATGCAATTTTGAAGAAAATGAAACAAGATAAAGCTGGTATGAATAAATTAGATTTAGGAAAATTAAAGTCAATTAACAACTCAAAAAAAGTGAGTGTTAAGACAAATCGTCAAGAAATCATTGATGGATTACTTGATATTTATAACGATTATCAATTGTTATTCGATACATTTAAAGATGAAGAATACAAAATTGTTATGGATGTTGTTCATAATTATTTAGTTAAATTGACAGAGAAAAAATAGTTAACTAGAAAGAGAGAATGAATTGAACAACAACATATGCAGTATAAGGTATGCCTACAATTATTAAAAAAATAAAAAGCCATTTAATAAGAGAGTCTGCCCATTGATCTTCATGCATGAACTCTTCTTTTGTTTGCCCTACTTCTTGTTCTACCTCATATTGGTATTCCATAATTAAATCCCCCTTTTTGATAGCTTGTACTACCATCGTATGCATCTCGTCCAAAGGATATGACCTATAAAAAAAGAAAAACTATTTTTCTAATCTCATATACATAATTTTGAGATTTTTTCATAAAACAGAAATAAAGGAGTGATGCTCATGAAGGAAATTGAGGTCGTAATTGATACGGAAGAGATTGCGGAGTTTTTTTATGAGCAACTAATTGAAAGAGGGTACGTCCCAAAACGAGAAGAAATTGAAGATCTCGCAGATATTACATTCGAGTATTTATTAGAGAAATGTATGATTGATGAAGTTTTTGATGAAGAGGATGAGTGAAAGTAACGGCGGGCTTAACTCGTCGTTTTTTACTCTTTACAAACTTGTCACAAATATAGTCGGAAATTATTGGTATAATTAAAAGGAAATTTTACTCAAGAGGTGAAGGGATGTTCAAAAAAATTATTGATTCTTTATTAGGTAGGAAAAAAAATCGTTCGTATTCTAGTAGTGATTATCGCCATAGAGGTCGCTCTTATTCAAGTAGCGATTATAAACGACGTTCATCTGGTTATGGGCATCAGCATTATAAAAGAAAACGTAAAAGTCGTAGCTTCTTTTCAAGTAGCTGATGAAATGGCGTCGTATACTAGCTTTATTTGATAGACCACTGCGAAAAAATACAATCGTTGCAGAACGTTATAAAATTGAATCAGTAATTGGAATGGGCAGTTATGGGGTTACATATGTCGTTAATGACTTACAAATAAATAGATATAAAGTCTTAAAACAATTAAGACAGAGTAAACAAAGATATGAGTCTGGTAGAAAATCATTTGAACAAGAGAAAATGATTTTACAAACATTAAATCATCATGCAATTCCTAGTTTATATGATCATTTCGTATGGGAGAAAAAAAGCTTTTTCGTGATGGAATATATGCCTGGTAAAAATTTCGAAGATTATATTTTCTTAGATGGGCATGCATATACAGAACGTGAAGTTTTTAAAATTTTATATGAAATATTAGAAATTGTATCGGTGTTTCATAGTAAAGGTATTATTCACCGAGATTTACGTATTCCGAATATATTAATGAAAGAAAATCGAATTAGTATTATTGATTTTGGTTTGGCTAAATTGAAGGGTGAGGGTGATGAACGAGCTACAACTTATGAAGGTGAACAAGCTTTGATGCGAGAAGTTCACTTTCGTAGCGATTTTTATGCGCTTGGTCATTTCTCGTTATTTTTATTATATGCAGGCTATGAATCTCATGAAAAACATGAAAAACCATGGTATGACGAATTAACTTTGGAAAATTATAACCGTGAGATGCTTATGCGAATGTTACAAATAAAAACGCCGTACTATGAGAATGTACAAGATTTAAAAAAAGATATAGCTTTTGCTTTAGAAAGGATGGAGGTTCCATGTTTCAAAAGTTTTTAGCAAGTGTTGGTATTGGTAATGCAAAAGTAGATACAGTTCTTGAAAAAGATGAGTATATTGTTGGAGAAGAGATACTAGGGAAGGTTCATATAACTGGTGGTTCAGTTAGCCAACAAATTGAAAGCATTTACTTAACGTTATCGACGTCGTATGTACGAGAAGTGGATGATAAAAAAGTAACAGCAACATATGATTTAGAGCGAGTTCGTTTAACAGAACCTTTTTCTGTTGAGCCGAATGAAAAAAAAGAAATTCCATTTTCATTTATAATGCCAGTTGAAACGCCGCTTACACTTGGAATGAAAACCGTTTGGGTGCATACAGGTCTTGATATTAAACGCAGTATAGATCCAATTGATCGTGATTACATTCAAGTGTTGCCCAATGCACTATTAAATAGTGTGTTGGAGAGTGTAAATCAATTAGGTTTTAAAGCGCGTCATATAGAATGTGAAGAATTACCGTATCGATTACGTAAGCAAGTTCCGTTTGCACAAGAATTTGAGTTTGTTCCTGTTTCCGGAGAGTATTATGGGAAATTAGATGAACTAGAATTATTAATCTTACCAAGCGCTTACGATCGCTTAGAAATTATTATGGAAGTAGACAGAAAATCTCGTGGATTAGCAGGTTTATTTGCGGAAGCGCTTGATCTTGACGAGAAAGTGGTTCGCTTTACAGTAACGAACGAAGATATTCCAACAATGCAAGAAAAAATTAACAATTATATTTTTTAATAAACTATGCATAAAAAAGAAATGGAGAGGAAAACTAAAACAACCGCTCCATTTTTTTGCATAGTGAGGTTATGTATGTGAAACGATATCGACATTTATACTTGTTAAGTTTTACGCTACTCATTTGTTTTGTCGTATTATCACTTTCGTATCATACCGCTTGTATTGAGAAATTTGACAATATAGTCGCGCATTTTATTCAAAGCTTTCGAAACGATTACTTGACAGCCTACTTTACTTGGGTGTCTTTTATCGGTTCCAAAAGAATATATTTTCCGTTACTCATCATTCTTGTAATGTATTTTCTCGTTAGAAAAAAGTTGCTTAGTGCATTACTTCTAACAATTAATTATTATGGATCTCGTTATTTAAACAGTATGCTTAAACTATGGTACGAACGAGCAAGACCTGATGTAACGCAGCTTGTTACTGCAACTGGATATAGTTTTCCGAGCGGTCATACGATGAATGCTACTGCTTTTTTAGGATTTATTGCATACGTCACAATTACTGAAGAACGTATTACATTGCATAAAAAATTGTTGATTATTTTTATAGCGAGCTTTGTTGTATTATCTATTTCAGTTAGCCGAATATATCTTGGCGTTCACTATCCATCTGACATATTAGCAGGATGGGCAGCTGGCGGTAGCTGGCTCGTTTTATGTGTTATATTTCATAAAGCGTTCATTAAAAAAGAACCTATGTCATAATAGGTTCTTTTTCCATTGGTTCAACATGAATGTGTGCATGGTAAATGCCAAACTTTTTCCGAAGCATAGCCTCGATGTTGTCAGTAATACAATGACTTTCACCAACATCCATACGAGCATCTACCTCGATTGTAATATCAACGTACGTTTGATTCCCGTACATACGCGCGCGAATGTCTACGATGTTTTCCACGCCACCAATATGTTCAATAGCACCAGCGTACTCTTCCATCTTATCTGGATCGATTCCATCCGTTAACATATGAGAAGCTTCTACGAAAATCTCCCATGCAGTTTTACAAATAATAAGGCCGACAATTAAAGCGGCAATAGGATCTAAAATAGGCATTTGGAACTGCGAACCGACAATACCTACTACTGTACCGATACTTACGAGAGCATCTGATAAATTATCCTTTGCAGCGGCTTCTAATGATTTACTTTTTGTGCGCGCTGCAATCTTTTTCGTATACAAATACACAAAGTACATAACGACAGCAGAAAATAAGGCTACCCATGCAGCAAGTACATTAGGCGCTGCTTGTTTCGGATTAAAAAAAGATTGAATGGCGCTAATAACAACTTCTAAACCGACCGTTGCCATAATAAAAGAAGCAACGAGTGATGCAATTTGTTCTGCGCGCGAATGCCCATAAGGATGATCTGGGTCACGAGGTTTACGAGAGATTTTTAGACCAATTAATATCGCTAAAGAAGCACCGATATCCGTTAAGTTATTTAAACCGTCAGCACGTAATGCGCTAGAGAGGGTAATATAACTGATGATGATTTTCATAGAGGATAAAAATATGTAGGCCATAATGCTGACAATCGCACCTTTATCAGCTTCTTTATGAGAAAGAGTATCCATTTTAATCACTCACCTTTCTACAAGGAATTTCTTTCTATAAATAGAGTACCAAACGAAACTTGTGTGGGTCTATACAAACATTGTTGACGTTTTTTAGGTTTTTAAGAAGGGGATAACAAAGTTTCGTAAAGGAAAAATATGTTGTAAAGTGCAAAGTTAGGGTGTGAACGCGATTTGGATCGAGGGGATAGGGGAAAGGATACATATATTATGATGAATCCGTATACTACACCGCTCAAAGGTGATTGGGCAAAATAAAAACCCTCTAGAAAATATTTTTCAGAGGGTCTTCATCTTATCTTAGTATGCTTCTAAAAACTCAGTAACTTGCTCTTCAGTTTTTGCGTTAGCACTATGTAAGTGGCCTAGCTTCTCGCTATTTTGATATACAAGTAAACTTGGAATACCCATTACTTGATACTCTTCAGCGATACTTGGGAACTCATCTTTATTAATAGAATACCATTCAAACTTATTGAACTCTTCCATTACATCTCCGATAAAGTTGTCCATACGCACACAATCAGGGCACCATGTAGTAAAGAACTTAACAACTACTGGCTCCTCACTTGCGATGATGTCTTTGAATTCCTGTTCAGATTTGATTTCTTTCATGTTTTGTTTCTCCTTTTTCACTATCAATATTTTTGGTTGTTTAGTTGGTGTATTTGCTGTGAAATGAAAACTTCTAACGAAATTCTAACGAGAGTTTTCTTTCTGAATAATTCGTTTGCAAATTGATCCACCGCAGTTTCTTGAAGTCCTGGTACAACATGGAAAAAATTGTCCAATGTGATACCTACTCTGTTAAGTCCTAAACGTTCGCTAATAATCTTCGGATGTATACCTTAGAAACTAGAAACGAATATTAGGAACCTCACTTTTCTTTATAAGCTTTTTCATGAGCTGTGTCAAACTTATGAATTGTAAGGTTACTATTTTAAGTAGGGTAAATCAAATTGTATTCATGATAGCCATTGCTATAACGTTCTTTTCTCACATATTTTTATGAGATGTTTATGAAGCGCCTATAATATAATGTCGGATAAAACAAGCAATCTCTTTCCGGCACTTAGAGAAGGTAAATGGTGGATGATCATTACTCATAAATTTTATGAGTGAATTAAACAACAAGCAGGAAATTCAAAAAAAGATGTAGGGGATGCATATATGAATTTAGAGGAATCGTTATAAGAACTTATTCGTGAAGTTGTGAGAGAAGAGATTAGGGCGGCGTTATCTGAGTACCAGCAATAATCACAACCAAATAAAGAAATGTGGGTGAAAGAAGCGTGACTAACAAGGGGGATGTAGATGCGGTAGAAAAAGATTATTATATTATTCTTTCAGAGGGGGAATTAGGATGTTGAAATGGGTAAAGAAACTGTTTTCAAAAAACGCCCACCTTGCATTGTTTGTGAGAAACAATGCAAGGTGAGCTTCACTTAAAAGAAACGAATTGGATTTTTGAAAATTGTGCCCAAATTACGCATGAACAAGGTATTGAAATAGATACCTATACCTTTTTACACCTTATTCCATAAATAAGAAAGCTGGTGGGCTTCTGATTCAAGAGCTATTAAATGATCATTATTAATAGAGTTATTCGTATACATTCTGTTCTTTTGGATGTTAAGGACAGTATAATTCACATCGTTATATTCATTTGAAAATGTTGATTCATTTAATAATGTTAGTGTTGAGTTGATGTTATATTTATCAATTCGCTCTTTCTTTCCTTTGAAAAATAGTTTAATAAGATGCGGGTCATCATTAATGAGCAAACCGAGTTCAGGTGATGAGCGGACGATTAAATTATCTGATAACCAATGCGATTTACCTGGATCAAACCAAGAGACGTCTTTGTTTTTAATAAATTTTTTGTACTGCTTTATAACATCAATGTAGTTTTGCTTTTTCTTCTGATCAACAGTTTGTACTAATGTTTCAAAACATTCAAAAGGTAGTTCGTTTTTATGAAATTTAATAACAGTTTCTCGTAATTGTTTCCAGTAATCAAAAACCGGGTGATATTCAGGTTGAGATTTTAAATTCTTTACAAAATTTGTTTTAGCAGTACTACTTTTCAGTGTGAAGTCTAAAAATTGTGTAAGTCCCACTTTAATTTCCGCCATGTTACACCCCCTTTCCAAACATTACTAATTCGATATTGGAAAGGGAAATCCTGCATTTTTAAGTAGGTGAACTAGATGTTAGAAAAACGATGTTCATACACATGGAAGTTGAGGGAGAGTAATACTAAAATTTCATTTGCTTTTTTACTGTAATAAATAAATTCATTTGAATAGAAGTGAAAAATAGAGGTTTGCCTTAGTCATTTATGAAAGTCGAGAATATTTATAACCATAGGAGTAAATATACAGGTCCGATTTTTGTAATGATGGAGGGAATTGATGTGGACATAACTCAAAGCATGGCAAGAATAGTGGTTAATGGGAAGGATCTTCCGTTTAATTCAGTTAGAACTTCTGTATGGAATCAAGGGCCTGTAAATGATTTAATTGTTTCAACAAATCAGAGAGTCGAGGAGTTTTATCAATTTATGTGGTCACAAGTGCCAGTCACGCTTGCGATGTATTTTCTTCAGGGTGCGGACTTAATGAGGTTTGCCAGAATTATTGGAATTAATCAAAGTGTAACGGGGGAATATATATATCATTTCTCTTGGGGATAAAACGAATGTAAAGTAGCTTAACAGTTGCTTTTTTATTTTGTAGAAAGAAAGTGGGGATTTTAATACCTTACAAATGTATAGTCATTAAAAAAGAAGTAGCAATATGTATAAAAATAATACAGAATTACGCTCAATATATGAGCATGATTACTTAGAAAATTTGCTTTTATAAAGCAACCTAATAAAAGAGGGAAAACGAAGAGATAATTTGAATTTTTAACAGGTAGATGTGGGATTGAATAAGATGAAAGTAATTACTTAATGTTGGGATAGGTTATAAATGGAGAACCAACTAAAAGAAATATTTGGTGCATTGATAGCAGCTATAGGTACAATAACTGCCGCTATTGGAAGTACACCTTTTTATTTTATAAGCAGTAATGTAAGGAAAGATTTGAGTGTATACGGGAACGTATTACAAGCAGTTGGAAATGCTTTAGAGGCTGATGGTCAAGGGGAAATATCTCTTGAAAAAATCGGGAATGAAATTCAATCAATTGGTAATGTAACTGTAATATCTGGATTGGTTATTGAGTTTAAAGATGAAACAAAAATTAAATTAGTGATTGCTGGGAATTGGACACAGGCTTTAGGAGGACTTACAGCATTAGCAGATGAATTTGAGGATACTTCAGATAAAGATGAATCTTTAAATATAGTAGGAAACTTAATGCAAGCTACCGGGAATTCATTGCAAGCAATTGGAGGTATTTATGAACTGAAAACTAATAGAGAAGAGAGACAGTATGGTAAAGAAAATCGATTAAATGATATTAAAAAAAATTCAAACATTCAAGTGAACAGCGAACCGAATGAAAAAAATAAAGAAGGACAACTTATAGAAATAACAGGAAGTTGGATACAAGCCGTAGGTTCCGTAATTTCATTAATTGGACAAATACGTGAAGAAAGTGAGGAGTTGGAAGGGAGCGATTGATAGACTAGCTTAAAAAATTAAAATGTAACTATTTTCTAAAATGACAATGAGTAATGTTTACCTTGTTTTTGATGAACCATTTTTATATGAAAATCATATAATATATTGGAGGACAAGCAACCAGCTTATAATCTATTAAATACTCAAAGAGCTTACCTTTTATATATCTTCGCATTTACTGATCTAGATGCTCTTTTTTATTGAACAAAACACCCATTTGGATAGGAGGTTATTAATGGGGATGACATTAGAAGAATTAGAAAAGTGTTATAATAAAGCCTTTATTGAGGGAGCAGAGTACGTAGCTGTTCAGATTGAAATGGATGGATTTCATAGTGATGAAGTAATTATTAACGACAAATACAGTATAGATTCTAAATTAAAGTATTATAAGAAAACATACAATGAAAATTTAGAACATAGATGGATTCCAGGGATTCGTATTGTAGGTTTTGCATATGGCTATTCGTTCTCAGAAATTCTATATGAATTAGGGTTGCTAGTGAAGTAATGATTAAACAAATAGCAATTATTTTAAACGATGCCGTGATTTTAGTGGCGTCTTTTTTGTTGTGAAGGAAAGATATAAATAAAAAAGAGAGCCTAAGCTCTCTTTTGAATAGATACCTAACGTTTATGCACAGATTGGAATTCCTAATGCTATTAAGGTCAATGCTACTTGAAGAGAAAGTTCTAATCTAGCAATTTCGATTCCAGCGACTGAGACCACTAAAAGAGGTTGTCCATTAACGAACAAAACACAACTTTCCATACTTACGCCTCCTTTCGAGTAATCTAATATAGTATATGAATAAAAATTTAATACGTAATAGTCAGATTATAGAATTTAATAGAATTGATAATTTAACCTATGGTATAAAAAATTTAAGTAGACTAACAGCCGATTTATTAACACCATATATGAAGGGCAAGAATATATTAGGAGTATATAAAAACGTAGGAGTGGTAAATATGTTCTTTGCAAAGTTACGCGGTAGGAATGAAGTTCCATCAGTAGAAACAGATGCTCGAGGAGAGGCTTTCTTTAAATTAAGCCTGGACAAGCTTAGCTTAAAATTCAAATTAGATTTATTCGATATAGAGGATGTAGTTGTTGCCCATCTGCATCTTGGATCAAAAGGAACGAACGGTCCTGTTGTAGCTTTTTTATTTGGACCTATAACAAATCCAGTTTCAATAGAGTGTGCAACCCTCACAGGAATGATTACTCAAGATGATTTGGTCGGGCCGTTAGCGGGTCAAACATTAGGTACTCTTGTAAATGAAATCATATCTGGAAACATATATATTAATGTTCATACCGTACAACATCCTAATGGTGAAATTCGTGGACAATTGAAGTATTGTTAATGAATAAAAGTAGTGAAAAATAAAGCATCCGTTTAGGGTGTTTTTATTTTGTGAAGGTTGTATAGAGAAGTAATCTATTTTTAGTAATCTTGAACATTCATTTCTAAAATTTTGAAAGTGGTCGAATTTAAAAAATAGTTATCAGAAACTTGTTAATGAAATGCTCCTCCAAAAATTAAATTAGTATTAGTAGATGAACCTTGTAAATGACATATGCAAGTGTAACAGATAATAAAAATTCTTTAAACTTAATCAAAGCTAATAGATTAATTCTCCACACCCACTGAAATAAAAATCATAACATAAATTGTAATTACTTTTACGGAAGTGAGATGAAAATAATGTTTTATTCATATTTTACTACCCAAGCAGGTATACGACCAGCGTATGGTACATCAATAACGTTTAGCGGAGCACAAAGTACGGTTCAAGCTGTTCAACAAGCGTTACAAATGCAACAACAAATGCAAATGCAGCAACAAGGTATCCAGCCGTATTATTCATCTATGGAGTATTTTTACCCAGTGCATCAAATCACACCGTATGGAAGTTCTTTTCTTACTATCCCATATGGAACTGTATTTAATCTATAAATTGAAAGTTTAATCAGTAGGGGGCAGGTATCCCAAACCGATTATTAGTCCTCGCCAATTGGACATATACGGACGATCCGGCTCCTACCTACCTTTCTTGCATGTTCCGAAATTTTTTTGGGCGTCTTATTACCCGCAAATGGAGAGGGATATGTAAGCGCCAAATAGTCCTCACCTACAATTTGTAATTAACCGATGAGATAATCTCCGTACATACTACAAGTGTTTTTTTTGATGAGAAGATACCGATTAAAGAAAAAGTGAGAATTATCTTATCATGACAAATGATGGTTAGTGGCTCTGTATGCAAGGATATATGAACATTTATTTACGCGGACCAGATCGAGATGTAACAACGAAGTCCTATCTGCGGGTATATCGTACAGGATGATTGTCCTATAACTATCAACCTACAAAAAGCAGGAGAACATCTGAATAGTTTTTTTACTGGTTTTGAAAGATATTTACAGCCATAATATCTAGTATTTTGTTTATAATTGTAAATAGTTATTGAAATGTGTAAATGTTATTTTTTTATTAATAAAAAAAATAGGAAAAATAATGCAACTTTTTAATTTGTTTATTCGTGTTATATATGAAAGGAGGAGGGGGATGGAGATTGAAGAAATATATAAGGTTTATATAAACGATGTGTACCGGTATTTATTTTCCCTTTCTCGTAGCCATCACGTAGCAGAGGACTTGATGCAAGAGACTTTTTATCGAGCGTATCTTTATTTAGAAGACTATGAAAATCAAAAGGTAAAATCATGGCTTTTTAAAGTGGCATATCATACTTTTATTGATTTTGTTAGGAAAGAAAATAAAGTAACTTTTGTAGGAACGGAGGAATTAGAGACGATACAAGCGGGGGAATCTACAGAAGAGTATGTAGTCGCAAAAAATAGTTATGAAAAGTTAATTCAGATTATTCATACTTTACCGGTGGTAGAGGCACAAGCTATTTTATTATGTGACGTACATCAATTAACGTACGAAGAGGGTGCTTCTGTACTAGATTTAAAGTTAAATACGTATAAAAGTCACATATTTCGTGGGAGAAAGAGATTAAAAGAATTGTTAAAGGAGGAAAAGAGTCAAAATGACAAATGATAAACCTCATTCTGAACAAGATGATTATAAAGAATTGTTACAAGAAGCTCTTCATCAAAGACCGGCTGCCCTTCCTGATGGAAAACAAGAGCAAGTGTTGAAAATAGGTAAAAAAAGAGCGCGTATTACGAATGTTTTAATTGTATTTACTTTTTTATTACTTATTCAACCTATTTTATATATATCAACACTCTTATATTATACATTGGCACCTACAAACGCAATGGAGATACGGAATGTAGTGAATCAAACGTTAAGTGTAACAGAACCAAATGTATTTTTGAAAGATAGGGACATGGAGCAAACATTGTTACCACTTAGTTTGCAATTGCATTTTGATTTATATAAAAGGGTAGGGAAGAAAGATATTCGAATAGGAGAAGAGAAAACAGATTATGTATTTAGTAGAGCAACGAAAGTAAGCCGTGAATATACAACAGATGAGAAAATTCCAGAAATCCCGTATATAGATAACGAAGTATTATCTCATCCTAATAATTATAATGCGTCCTATAATAGTGGTGAAGAAGCGCAGGTATTAAAGGGTCTTCCGCAAGAATCTGTTGTAGAAGCATTTGTATCTTTTAGAGAATTATTAAGTGTACAAGAGGTAACAAATATGTTTCCTACTATTGATATCGTTTGGTATGCCGTTAATACAGGATTAGAGGAGAAGCAAATGAATGATGAGGGTATGTATGTAGCCCCGATTGGCTTCCCAGCAGATATGATTTCAAGGCCAAGTGGTGCTTTTGAAAGTGATTCACCTCATGAGGAACAATTTATTGATGTTTTAAAGTCATTACAGAAGCATGAAAATTTAGCAGTGAAGCTATCTAGAGCAAAAGTATTAGAGTTGTCAAAGCGTATTTCTTTCCTTGAAAAAAATGGGGTAAAAACATACGGGATGGTTGTAACTGGGCCTAAAGTAGAAGTTGAAAAATTGATGAGCCACGAAAAAGTTAGAAAATTGAAAGTAGGTGAAGCGAGGTTATGGAATTGGCATTCTTAAAAAAAAGAAAGAATCGTATTTATAAACAGGAAACGTGGATGGGGACTCTTTCATTAATTATTGCCTTTTTAGCGTTATTGTATTTAAACATTATATTGCTTATTCAAGAAACATTTATAGGTAAAGGTTTTCTACAAATAGTTGGTATTGGAGTGGTGTGCTCAGTCGTAGGTATGATCACAAAAAGCAAAAGTCGAAAATATGCATTGTGGGCATGTAGTTTATTTGTTTTTATGCTGCTGTTTGCTATATTTGGATTTATGTTAGGTTGGATGGTAAGCTTTGGGCCATAAATATGTGGGAAAGAGCGAATGTAGATTCGCTCTTTTTTGTAATGAAAGTAAAATAGATGTATCGTGCAATCCATTAAATTTGAATGGATTGCACGATACATCTAGGTTGTGTTTTTATTAATATGTTTTCCTCTCAAGTGTATATAAATAGGCGACAAGTATAGTGCTAAAACAATAGCTCGTCCAAACATTGCGAATCCCTCTTACATAATATGTAGTAATAAGCATGAAAGGGGAACTAGTATGTCTTGCTATTACTACTGTAAGTATTGTAAAGAGTATAAAAAGAAACAGCATGATTGTTGTAAGAGCACGAGTAAGTGTAATGACAACGAGGAGAAGCTTGTTAGGGCATCTGCATTTAGAGCTAGAAATACGGTGAATCAAACGGTTCCTGCCAATACTTTTGTAAAGGTATTGTTCCAAAATGAACAATTTGATTTAGCAAATGAGTATAATCCAGTAACGTCTATTTTTATACCGAAGACTAGGGGAGTTTACTCTATTATTGGAACGATTGGTTTCTTTCCAAACGATCCTAGCTTAAATTATAGAGCTCGTGTAGAAATTCGTGTAAATGGAAACGCAGCAATAGCTATAGATAATGACTTTTTCGGCCCAATAGGTTTTGGAAATGTAGTAAGTGTCTCGACGATTATTCAATTGAATGAAGGAGATCAAGTTGAGGTTTATGCACAAAGTAGCATAGACGGAGTTTTAAGTCCTTCAGAAGACGGCTCACATTTTGAAGCTGCAAGATTCCCTTCTCCAATTAAATAAAGTCGAGTAAAAAAAAGAGAAAGAATAATCCTCACCCAAATGGTGGGGATATTTTATTTTATTGAAAATAGTAACAGTTTGTCCAAGCTATTCTAATCTATATTGCATAGTATGTAATAATAAATTTAAAGGGGGGACTTACTACGTCTTATTATTACTGTAAGTATTGTAAAGATTACAAAAAGAAAAGTCACGATTGCTTTAGAAAAAATAGTCAATGTGATAGAAAGTATGTACAAGTGAATTGTTGTGATGATAAGAAAGAAAAGCTTGTAAGGGCGTCTGCATTTAGAGCTGTTAATACAATGAATCAACCTGTTCCGGAAAATACTTCAGTTAAAGTATTATTTCAAAATGAACAGTTTGATTTAGCGAATGAATATAATGCAGCAACATCTATTTTTATTCCGAAGACTAAAGGGGTATATAGTGTATTAGGGAATATAACATTCTCTCCAAATGATTTTAATGTAAATTACAGAGCTAGAGTTGAAATTCGTGTGAATGGAAATCTAGCAATAGCAATTGATAATGATTTCTTTGGGACCGGTGTATTTTTTAACAATGATGTTTCAGTAACGTCTATTCTTCAATTAGAAGCAGGGGATTCAGTTGAAGTTTTTGCTGAGAGTAGTGTTGCTGGAGTAATTGTTCAAAATGTTAATGGTTTGAATACGGTTCATTTTGAAGCTGCAAGATTTCCTTCTCCAATAAAATAACGAAGAGAATATATTACTTTTCAGTAGGTTTAGTTAATCCCCTTTACCAAATGGTGGGGGATTATTATTGTTTTTCTAAAATATATAAGTAAATAGGTTAAATATAGTTTGTTTCAGGAGAATTTCACATGCTAGGATGTAAGGTTGAAAGTGCTAGCTTATTATGAGTATTAGATATTCTGCAGGTAATAAAAAGCGTACAACGAAACGAGTAACATGGTTGTGAAAGTTCTTAGGCATTACATTTGCTAGTCGTCTTATGGAATAGAAAAGACATCTTATTTTATAAATACATAAAAGGCCGTATAATTACGGGCTTTTTCTTTACTATATAGAAATTACATATTTAACATAGGTTTGTGTAGGTATTGCTATTGTATGGAAAGGAAAAACATTAAGACGATTACACTATATAAAAATAAAATAAATCCTAAGATGAGTAGTATTGGATACAACTTGAACATATCTGACCTCCTTGAGTATATAAAGAATTTTAATACATTTATGGTCAATTTAGAAGGGAAATATATTAGATGAAAGATGATTGAATGAATACACTAATTTAACAGTGTAGTGAATGTATAATAAATAAAGGAGTATTGTTGATTACACATTGATTAAATTGTTTATAAGCAGCAGGTAGGTTGATTGCCTGTGAAATATAAAAGTAAGCAGGTTTATGTGTACAGAATGAGAGATAAATAAAAAAAGAGCATACATAAAAAGTACGCTCTAAAGAAAGATAGGTTTTATGAGTGGATAATCTCCATACGATAATATATGCTCGACTAATAAAAACGTGTAAAAAATCAATAGATTATCAATGGAATAACATAAAATGAGTAATTTTGGTCTATTCCCGAAGTCGCGGAGCTAACCAAATTGTAAGGATTGTGAATAGAATGGATTAACAACTGGATAATGATCGTACTTCAGTTTCGTATTTCTTATAGTTTGGATATTGCGTAATAGTTTGACACTTAGGTGTGGAAAGTTGATTTATTATAGAAACATTTGTAATTACCTCGTTACAAGGACCGAAAAATGTGATTTTTAGTTTTGAGTTTGGTGGAACTTTGACCACGATAGGTTTTTTTTCCATGAAATCAGCTCCTAAGACGCAGTATTGTATACTGCGTTTTTTGTTTAGATGATAAAGGCGTATTAATATATAATATGAAATTTTTAGTTGAGTTGATAATGATATGGAGTTTAATGGTGTAATTAGATTATGAGGAATTAGTAG
Organism: Bacillus sp. N5-665; assembly: GCF_022637375.2. Lineage (NCBI taxonomy): Bacteria > Bacillati > Bacillota > Bacilli > Caryophanales > Bacillaceae > Bacillus > Bacillus sp. N5-665. The sequence continues at coordinate 3,284,260 of NZ_CP093325.1, read as the reverse complement.
AAACTTAATTAAAAGATCATATATTTTGAAAAAAATATAGATTCTCCTTATTTATATTATAGATAGCTAGTATTAGGCATAAGAGGCTTTCAATAAGACAAGCTTTGAATATGATATTAAAAAGGAGATGAATTGTATTGGGGTATATTATCGATATTTCAAAATGGAATGGAACTATTTATTGGGATATTGCAGCATCTCAGCTAGATTTAGTTATTGCTAGAGCTCAAGATGGCTCGAATACAGTAGATTTTATGTATCAAAATTATGTGAATGAAATGAAGAAACGCAGTATTCCATTTGGTAATTATGCATTTTGTCGCTTTATATCTATTGCTGATGCAAGGAAAGAGGCACAAGATTTTTGGAGTCGTGGCGATAAATCTGCTAAGTTTTGGGTGGTGGACATAGAAATTCAAACGATGATGGATATGCAAGGGGGGACACAAGCGTTTATAGATGAATTATGCTGTTTAGGTGCGAAAAAAGTAGGGCTATACGTGGGGCATCACACGTATGTATCATTTGGAGCACGTAATATTGAAGTTGATTTTGTATGGATTCCTCGTTATGGAGGAAATAAGCCAGCATATCCGTGTGATATTTGGCAATATACTGATGCGGGAAATGTTCCTGGTATTGGGAAATGTGATTTAAATCAATTAATAGGAAATAAGTCGCTTTCTTGGTTTATAGGTTCGGATCAAGTAAATCAACCTATTCAATTTAACAAAAAGAATACACAGCAATCAAATGGTATTGGTATTGCAGTTTCAAAATATCCTGATGGATATGGCATAAACGTATATGAAAATCCTGCGAATCCTCAGTTTACAGGTACAATCACTCAAAAAAATCCATATTTAATCTTACATGGTTATTGGGAAGACGCAGATAAAGATATGATTTGCTTAGGCAATGATAAACAGTGGGTATATGTAAAACATTTTGATGTGAAATGGTTTTATGCAGTTTCAAAATATCCTGTTGGGTATCGAGTAAATTATTATGCAGAGCCTGAATGTATAAATTATAAAGGAAATATTGATGGATCAAAATCTTTTCGTGTGTGGGGCAGAGCGAAAAATGCGGTAGATATCGGGCAAAATAATTGGATACTGGAAGAACATTTAAATATTAAGTACCTATAAGTAAATAAATGTTTTAGGAATACGTAAAGGGTCATCTTACTAATACATAGTAAGATGACCCTTTACGTATTGAAAAAAGGACACGATACATAGTTTATTCAAATGAAATGAATTACATGTGGAAAACACATTGTTAACACAAGTATATTGTATAGTTATTCTTATATAATAATAAAAGTGAGGTATTTTGAATTGAAAAAGAAAAAGTTATTTTTAGGAACAATTATTTCATGCGTAGTACTGGCATTATCGGCATGCGGTTCCTCAGACAACGTAGTAACATCAAAAGTAGGAAATGTTACAGAGAAAGAGTTAAGTAAAGAATTAAGACAAAAATATGGGGAAAGTACTTTATACCAAATGGTGTTAAGTAAGGCGTTACTAGATAAATATAAAGTTTCAGATGAGGAAGCAAAAAAACAAGTAGAAGAAGCAAAAGATAAAATGGGTGACAACTTCAAAGCGACTTTAGAGCAAGTTGGATTGAAAAATGAAGATGAATTAAAAGAAAAAATGAAGCCGGAAATCGCATTTGAGAAAGCGATTAAAGCGACTGTCACAGAAAAAGATGTAAAAGATAACTATAAACCAGAGATTAAGGTAAGTCATATTTTAGTGAAAGATGAAAAGACTGCTAAAGAAGTGAAAGAGAAAGTAAATAATGGTGAAGATTTTGCAGCTTTAGCGAAGCAATACTCAGAGGATCCTGGTTCAAAAGAACAAGGCGGAGAAATAACTGGTTTTGCTCCGGGGCAAACGGTGAAAGAATTTGAGGAAGCTGCATATAAATTAGATGCAGGACAAGTAAGTGAGCCAGTAAAAACAACTCACGGTTACCATATTATTAAAGTGACAGATAAAAAAGAATTGAAGCCATTTGATGAAGTAAAAGATCAAATTCGTAAAGATTTAGAACAGCAAAGACTACAAGATACGACTGGAAAATGGAAACAACAAGTAGTCAATGATTTACTGAAAGATGCTGATATTAAAGTGAACGATAAAGACTTTAAAAATACATTTGAATTTCTAGAAAAGAAATAATGACTGTAATTAGAAAAGGGAACCTTTATAGGTTCCCTTTTCTAGTTAGTGTGTGAGTTATAAATAGATAGTAAGACAATATAATATTACATTTAAATATTAAGAATTACAATGGAAAATTATAGGTTTTTTCGAATGGGGAAAATAAGCACTTTATAGAATGTTGATATTATAATGTTTTAATTGATTAATTTGATTGAAGTGAATAAACATAATTTGAAGAATCATACATCATATATAAGCAAAGAAGAGCCTGATATGGCTCTCAGGCTCTTCTCTCAATAGCAAAGAATAAGTCTTTTAATTATTCTTCTACTATAGAATACACTAAAAATGTCTATTTGTGTAGAAAAATGTCGAAAAATTTATATATCATATTACAAGTACAGAATATATGAAAATACTTTTTGAATAGGAAAAGAAGAGGGTCTTCCTAAAAATATGTTTGCTTCATTATCGTTAGTAAATTTAGATTATGCCCATTTGTGTGTAATTGATTTAAAAGAAGGGGGACTGGGATGTAGCGAACATAAACAATTGAAATATGTTGAACGAATGAAAGGAATATCGGTGTATGTATATAGTATGGCACTGAACGTGATGGAGAAGGGGCAAGGGCATGGAAGGTATAAGAAACAACGTGCAACAAGAATATTTCTCATACGAAAGGAAAGGCCTGGTATTTCATTATGAAATAGCCATAAACAAATTTGAACTAACTAATCTAAAAAACTCATAAAATCATCGGTGATACATACAATAGTATTAAAAAATAGTGAGGTTATAGGAAGTGAAAAGCAGAGCATTCTACTAAAAAAGGATGTTCTTTTTAGTATGAAATTTTTAGGATAAATAAAGAATGCTTTTAAACGAATTACTTAATAGATAAATATATTATGTAGGAGGAGAAAATATGAAAGTAATTTTTCAAAGAGAAGGCGGAGGGAAGGTTTTTGAATCGCATGATGAAGATATAAGTAACTTATTAGCTATTTTAAAAGAAACGAAAGGGGTTAAGATTGGGATGGTTGACTATGAAGTATTAAAATACGAATTAGAGTATTTTCGTAACCCAAAAAAAGCAGTAACGGAGAGGGAATTATATATAATAGTACAACCAAAATATATGTAGTAAGGGGAGATTATGTATTCTTAAACAGTATGTACGAAAAGAGAGTGTTTACATTGCTCTCTTTTCTATAGAAATTTTGTGAGTTCGTTCTGTATAATATATGCTTTCATTTATAGTTGGTTAATAAACTTGAAAAAAGCTTTTTAGTTTAGGCAGGGATTTTATATCCAAATAGATAAATGTTAATATAAAGTATTTTACATATGAATATTGGAGGAGTAAAAATGAGTTTGGCAAGTTATATAGGATGCAATGTAGAAATTCAGTTAACGGATCCAGATTCTAATGATGTAATTGTTTTTGGATCGTGCTTTTCAGATGAAAGTATGCTTGAAATTTTACAAGAGTTTCAATTTCAAACAAGTTACACGTATGAAGTTTCAATGAGCTGGGGCATTGAACTTGTTGAGTAGCAAAGTGAAAAGGAGAAGAAAGAAGCTAAAAAAAGCTATTAGCTTTATGCTCGATTATGGAAGGTTATTTAATTGAGGGGGACTATTTTGAATTATTCAGTTGTTGGGTTGGTGATGAAGATCAGGAACGAGTGGGAGAATTAAAATTAAAAATAAATCATTTTAATATAGATGAGATTTGTATTCCGGAAAGAACGCTTGTCAGGATAGAAAAGTAAATATAGAAATATACGTTTTTAGAAAAAAGCGACTTCATTTTGTATGAAGTCGCTTTTTCTGTTGATATGTGAACGGCCTATTATATAAGAAGTGAAAAGCTCATTTGATGAAGAAACAATAAATGATGTATAAAAATATAATTTAAATCATTCCAAAAGAACGTAGGTTCGTGTATAATTAGAACGAATGTTCTTGTATATGCAGATAGTATGCGAATAAGAAATAAAGTGAAACTTTAATTAGCGGGGTGTTCATCGTCCGTTATTTATTAGCTTTCACCAATTAAGCGTTTACGGGCAGTTGATTTTCGTCTTACCTCCTCGTATATAGCGGATTTTGAGGTAGGAGCTTCACTACCTGTTAATGCGGGATAAATATGAGCCTAGCATTATGAAAGAATAATTGAGTACCATTAAGTGTGAAATTGAATGGATAAATGATCAAGGAGATAAAGAAATGAATGATGTAAAGGTGCAGAAAATAGAAAAAGAATGGGTTCCATTTACAGTAATGTCGGAACAGTTGTTAAGTTTGCGAAAGGTTATTGGAGAGAAGTTTAAAGTACAAAAACCGTTCTTAACAAACGAAGCAAAAGAGAGAATTTCTGATAAATTATTAACGTCATTATTGTCTGAGAAAGAAATATTGGTGACATATTTTGAAGATGGTTACATCCTTACAAGTTATATGACAGTAGTGCATATAAACCCGCTAAAGTACATTGTAATATGTACTGACGCATTTTATAAAACTTACGTATTTAATACTTCTGATATTATTGAAATAACGTAAAGGAAGCTGGAATTTCAATTTTAGCTTCCTTTACGTTATGTTAGATGAGGGATATAAATAATGAAAAGAAAAAGCAGCTAGCTTCATACTAGCTGCTTAGCCCCAGGGAAAGGGAGAAAAAGATAGGGTACTCCAAAAATCAACAATAGCTGTGTAACAGCCTGATTATAGTATAGACAAATTTAAAATTCCTAAACAGAACGATGAAAAAAATAGGATTAGGCTGTACCCACTTGGTTTTGATCTGCAAGGTCAGAATCAAACGTATTAGTCGCGCTCACGCCATTAAAAGTATTAACAACAAAACCAACGTTTGAAGCACCAGATCCATTATAAGCCTTCGTATTTTCTTTCGGAGAAACGTTGTAGAAATCACCTAAGTTAAATGAACCGTTACTATTTTGTACAACTAAATTCCCTACAACTGAGGGCATATTTTTCACCCGCTTTACAATCATTTGTTAACACTACTATATGGTCTTATAGTCCAAATAGTTCATGTAACAAAAATTGTGGAATCGTAAAACGTTTGAAGTGTAGCTTAATCCCGTAATAAAAGTATGCTAAAATTAATGTAAGGTTGAGTAATTAATAATAACAATTGTATAATTAATATATACGAAATCAAAGGAGGCAAAATGTAATGAATAATGTTATAAAAAAAGTAGATTTAACAGATGCAAAATCAAGTAATCTTGTTGCGCTTATTTATAGCAATGAAGTTATTTTGGTTGAAGAAGCATTTTGTCCAAATGAAATAAAATTAAAGTTTAATGAAATTGCAATTTTATCGGCTATTAAAACAGCACATATAATGAAAGTAACTATCAGAAAAGAACTGGAAGCAATTTTTCATGACACTGGTGTTTTATTTGTGAAGCATAGTGTTGATTATGGTAACAGTCAATCTATCACTATGCATTTTGAACAATTCAAAAAGTTGCAAAATGAGATTGAGAATTTAAATAAAAATAGGTAATCAGACTAGATGAAGATTCTTTCATATAGGTGAACTGTTCTATGATGAAAAATTGGTTTGAAATTTTTTCAGATGAATCTCACTGTAAGCATAAATGTGGGTTTATTAAGATGCAGGATAATGAAGATTTTAAAAGAAGTAATCTAGGTGTAGCTTTTATGTATCGGTGTGAGAAATGCGGGAAAGAGAAGCTGAAATATAAAAGTAATAACGAAATGAATAATGACTTTTTTGATATATAAGCAAGAGTAACTGTTATGGTTACTCTTTTTGCTTACATAAAAACTCCTACTAAAGTATGAAATGAGTTGATACTTTAGTAAATGGCTGAATGAAAAGGGAGAGTGTAAAATTTTATAAAGGAGGAGAGGTACATGCAACGAAACGAAACTGGAAAAATTGTAATGATTACAGGAGTGACGCAAGGATTAGGTCGTGCAATGGTTGATCGATTTCATGAATTGGGATGGAATATATATGGCTGTGGACGTTCAAAAGATAAAATTGAAGAATTGAAAAAATATTACGGTAATATACATGATTTTCAAATAATCGATGTTTCAGACTCCCAGCAAGTAAGTAATTGGGCGAATTATATACTTCATAGATATAGAGCACCTGATTTGTTAATAAATAATGCATCGATTGTTAATAAAAATGCGCCACTGTGGAAAGTAACAGCTCAAGAATTCGAAAATGTAATGAATGTAAACGTAAATGGTGTAGTAAATGTAATTAGGGCATTTGTCCCAGCGATGGTAGCTAGGAAAGAAGGAATGATTATTAATATGAGTTCTAGTTGGGGCCGAGAGGGAGAAGCTGAGCTGGCGCCATATTGTGCCTCAAAGTTTGCAATTGAAGGTATCACGAAATCTATGGCACTTGAATTGCCCTATGGCATGGCTGTTGTCGCTTTAGATCCAGGCGGCAGCATTAGCACTCCAATGCTGTATTCATGTGCACCACAGTATGTAAATGAATCACCCACACCTGAAATGTGGTCACGTAATGCGATTCAATATATATTAAATATAACAATAGATAAAAATGGAGCTTCATTGACATGCCCAGAATGTATGTAAATATATTTTGAAGTGTATACGTATCTTTTAATTAGCATATTTTCAGTGATATACGCTTTGTCTAAAAAAAGTACCTTAAAGGTGCTTTTTTGTATGATTAACACATTTTAGAATGCACAAAATTACATATAGAAAATAAATATGAGATAAAGGATGTCATTTGTGTATGGCGAAAAAAGCACTAGAAAATTTCTAAATAGGTGATAAAAATGAATCCAAGCGGTTTAAAAGTGACAGGAGCATGGTTTCAAGTAGGAGGAAATCTTACTGCGGCTATTGGGACGACAAGAGGATTTATTGGAGAAGAGAAAGTTGAATCAGATCTTATAATTGTAGGAAGCTCATTACAAGCCCTCGGTTATATATTACAAATAATAGCGAGTAATGATACCGGAGATGAAGCTGAAAGAGAAAATCAAAATATGTGTTTGGAGAATAAAAGCGAAATGCTTGATAAAATGGGCATTGAATTATTAGCATTAGGGAATATATCAAATGTAATAGGAACATATTTTAATATAAATAAACAATTGAAAGAGAATGATTATCTCATAATTATCGGGAACAGTTTACAATCGATTGGTGCTTTTTTAGGAGTAGAAGCAGCTTTGCTTCAGATGAAAGCAATACAGAGAATTATAATACTAGGTAATTCTTTGCAAAGTTTAGGTGCTGGACTTCAGGCGTATCAAGGTATTATTAATGTATCGAAGAACGAAATAGAAAATGAAGACAGTATGGTTGATAAGAAGAATGAGAAGATAATAGCACTCATTGGTATTTGGATACAAGCAATAGGAACTATTATTTCTGCGATTGGATTAACTATAATAGAGAAAGAAGAAAGATTAGAAAAAATAAAAATGTGAAAATACACATTTGATAAAGGAAGGGGGATTTCAATTTTACATACGTGGTAAGATTAAAGTAGTAGGTTTTTAGGCATTTGAATAGAATATATAAGAGTAGAAAAGTTTTTTATGCTTAATTGGAATGTATGAAATATAAAAATAATTGGTTTTGTGAGCGTATGATAAGAAGAGAGATAAAAAATACAAAACAAGGAGTTTTCAAGAGATGATGTATTTATTGGCAATTCTACTACCACCAGTAGCCGTATTATTTTGTGGAAAACCATTTCAAGCAATAATTAACTTCCTATTAACATTAATATTTTGGGTTCCAGGAGTTATACATGCGATATTAGTTGTACATGATAAAAAAGCAGACCGGAGATTAAAAAAACAAATTGAAGCATATGATGAAATGAATAAGAGGAATAGAAGATAGCTAAGTCGTGAAATGATTGTAAAAAGAAAGGGGGACTACCTCCTTTCTTTTTTTCATTCTGTTTAAGTTTAAATTTTAGTATAGCGGTAAGAATTTTTAATATAAGTATTGTGATAATTAGTTTTAGAGTGTGCGCTTAATAAACCGGTGTAAATGTTTTCAGGCACGTTAAAGAAATCATACATTCCATTCCTTAATTGAATGCGTAAAATCATAGAAAAAGGATTATAGCCAACAGCAACAATATTTTTAGAACTCACGGGAGATAGCTTCATCATTATGCAACTCCTCACTTTTCATTTTTAATAATTTCTTGTAGATGTTGAGGTTGTGGTGTTGAAATCCTTATAATTAAAGAGGTATTATACTTATATACAATATATTAAATGTTCGTTATACGTAATGATAAGGAAGTTCACACGAAGTACATATCGTTGTGCTATTTTTATTTCACCTTTGATTTATAAATAAGAAAATATTGACCATTTGAAAAAAAGGTATATTATTTATACGAGGTATGAAAAATTCACTTTTTACATTCTATGCTTCAAGGGGCAGCATTATTAGGAAAATAGAAGTGAAAATAGTTTGCATAAGAAGAATTCTAAAATTTATAATCTGTGAATTAGGAAAATATTGAATGCTCCAGGTCAATTTACTTTCTTAATTAAATTCAGTTTAGAAAGTGACCTCAATATTTTTAAGTAAATCAACGGGAGAATTGAAAGGCAGGAGAAAGTAACATGTCAGAAAATTATCGTTCTCGAGAGGAGCGACGACAAGTTAAAAAGAAAAAACAGCCAGCTTCTAAAACACAAAAACCAAAAGGGAAAACATCGTTCTTTCGTAAGTTTTTAATTACTTGTTTATTACTTGGTATTGTTGGTTTAGTGGCGGGGGTTGCTACCTTCTTCGTAATGATTAAGGACGCACCAAAACTTGAGAAAGCAAAACTTGTTAATCCGTTATCCTCAAAAATTTATGATAAAAATGGCGATTTGGTATATGAATACGGGAAAGAAAAACGGACGAATGTTACGTATGATCAAATTCCTAAATTAGTAGAAAATGCATTTTTAGCAACTGAAGATGCACGTTTTTATGAGCATAGTGGAGTAGACTTTAAAGGTACTGCCCGTGCTGTGTTGGTGAGTCTTAAAGGAGATTACGGCTCACAAGGTGGAAGTACAATAACGCAACAGGTTATTAAAAACTACTTCTTATCGATGGAAAAAACATCAAAACGTAAAGTTCAGGAAATATATTTAGCGTATAAGCTAGAACAACAGTATTCAAAACATGAAATTTTAGAAATGTATTTAAATAAAATTAATTTAGGAAACCGTTCATATGGTATCGCAACAGCAGCACAAAACTACTATGGTAAAGAATTGAAAGATTTAACATTACCAGAAGTTGCGATGCTTGCAGGTTTACCGAAAGCACCAAATAACTATGATCCATCGAAACCAGAAAATGTTCAAAGGGCAACAGAAAGAAGAGATGTTGTACTAAAATTAATGAACCGACATGGTTATATTACAAAGGCAGAAATGGAAGAAGCATCAAAAGTTTCAGTAACAGATGGTCTTAAACCTGCAACTGAACTTCAAGCAATGCCATACCCTGCATTTATGGATGCAGTTGTGAAAGAAGTAGAAAAAGAATTACCCGATGCTAATATTGGATCTGATGGTTTAGAAATTTATACAACTTTGGATCCAGATGCACAGAAATTAGCTGATAATATTTTAAATACAAATATTATTAATTATCCAAATGATAAATTCCAAGGTGCTTTCACATTTATGGACACGAAAACAGGAGAAGTTCGTGCTATAGGTAGTGGGCGCGGTGAAAATAAAGCAGTATTTAAAGGGCATAATATGGCAATTGAATTAGATCGTGCAGCTGGTTCAACTATGAAGCCAATCTTTGATTACGGTCCTGCAATTGAATACTTAAAATGGGCTACGTATCATCAAATTGATGACTCTCCATTTAAATATTCAACTGGACAAGAACTTCGAAATGCGGACAGAACTCATTTAGGCCCAATTACTATGCGTGAAGCGTTAAAAATGTCACGTAACGTTCCAGCAGTTAAAACTGCGAAAGAAGTAGGACTTAATAAATCAAAGGAATTCTCTGAGAAATTAGGTATTACATTTAATAAACCGCTGGCAGAATCTACAGCTATTGGTACAAACGAAGTATCGCCAACTGAAATGGCGGGTGCTTATGCGACATTTGGAAATGGTGGAAAGTATGCAAAACCGCATTTTGTTAAGAAAATAGTTTATCCAGACGGCAAGTCACAAAGTTTTGAGCAAAAACCAAAACAAGTTATAGCTGACTCTACAGCATATATGATTACTGATATGCTTCGTTCAGTAGTGACATCAGGTACTGGTACAGCGGCAAATATAAGTTCTTTAGATGTAGCTGGAAAAACAGGTACAACAAACTATGCTTCAAAACAATTAGCTCAATATAAAATTCCAGAAAGTGCAACTCGTGATAGTTGGTTTGCAGGTTATACGCCGCAATATACGATGGCAGTATGGACTGGGTATATGAAAGATGGTAAAGAAGAGTATATTAGTAGTAAAAATACGAAAATTGCACAGTTGATCTTTAAAGAAATGATGAGCGAGATGGCTACAGATAAATCAAGATTTAAAATGCCAAGTAGTGTAATTCAAGAAGGTAGTGAGCTACGTATAAAAGGGGAAAAACGTGATTCTTCTCCAAATACGAGCGTACCGGATACAACGGAACAACCAAAACAAGATCAACAACAAAAAACTGAAGAAGAGAAAAAGCAAGAAGAATTAAAGAAACAAGAAGAACTTAAAAAACAAGAAGAAAAGAAACAAGAAGAACTTAAGAAGCAAGAAGAACAAAAGAAACTAGAAGAGCAAAAGAAACAAGAAGAAGAAAAGAAACAAAATGAACAAAATAATGGAAATGGCCAAGGAACGACACCTCCAGCGAATAACGGAGGAGGCCAAGGAAATACAACACCTCCAGCGAATAATGGAGGAGGCCAAGGAAATACGACACCTCCAGCGAATAACGGAGGAGGCCAAGGAAATACAACACCTCCAGCGAATAATGGAGGAGGTCAAGGAAATACGACACCTCCAGCAAATAATGGGGGAGGTCAAGGAAATACAACTCCACCAGCGACCACACAACCAGAGACTGGTGGGAATGCAGGAGAAGCTCCTGCTAATAATGGACAATAAGAAAATTTTATGAATAATATTAAAAAGCACTTAAGATTTGTAAACATTACAAATCTTAAGTGCTTTTTTCGTTTAAATGTTAAAAGTACCATAGAAATTTTGAAAATAAATGGAAGGAAAATGATAAAAAACTTGAGCCTGGGGTAGTGGAGGATAACTGTGACTTTGAAAGGTAGTATTACTTGGATGTGCGCCATGATGCCAAAATGAGGGAGTAACTTGACCTGGAATTTGATATTGTTGCCAAGTTGCAGGAAGTTCAATTCCTACATCGGAACTAGCTGTATGAACGGCTGGAACGTGTATCCCAGGAGTCGAAGGAACGACGGCTGTTACTCTTGAAGATACCCACATAACATAATCACTCCTAAGTTGTGATAATAAAGTAGTATATTCTTTTCACGCGTATAAAGGTACATATAGATAGGACTTTAGGCTAATGTATACTTATAAAGTTGTAAGACCAATTTATATTGATGGTGGACCATTTATTATAAAAAGTTACGTCTATTTACGGAGGGAAAAGGGACTAAGAAAATGTAAAATGGAGGTGTTAATTGCAAGAATATACGTGTTTATGGAGGAATTTTAATGGAACGATTATGGACGAAATCATTTATTCAAATGACTTTCGCAATGTTATTTTTATTTACAGGATTTTATTTACTTGTACCAACGCTCCCGCTCTTTATTAAAGAGATAGGCGGCAATGAATCACAAGTTGGACTTATGATGGGAATGTTTACAATAGCAGCAGTTGTAATACGACCGATTATCGGAGGAATGTTAGATCAATATGGGAGAAGATCTTTTATTATTTTCGGACTCGTCTTTTTTGGGATAACGATGTATTCTTATAATTTAGCATCGACTATTGTTCTTTTAGCTGTTTTACGGGTTATTCATGGGGTGACATGGGCTGTTTCTACAACAGCTGTTGGAACAGCGATAACTGATATTATTCCAGATTCACGCCGTGGTGAAGGTATGGGTTGGTACGGGATGGCTATGACAATTGCAATGGCAATCGGCCCAATGATTGGATTATCGGTTGTACAACATTATTCATTTCACGGCCTATTCTTGTTGGCAACTCTTTTATCCTTTATGGCAGTCCTATTATCGTTCATGACGAAAATGCCATTCACACCACAAAAAGAAAAAGGGAAAATGCAGTTGTTTGAAAAATCGGTTCTATCCATTACAATTGTAGTTTTCTTTTTATCATTTGCATATGGAGGAATTACGACGTTTTTACCGCTATTTGCATCTTCAATCGATGTGAATCCTGGGACATTCTTTCTTGTATATGCAGTTGCTTTAACGATTGTAAGACCAATTTCAGGAAAACTATTAGATAAGTATGGAGAAGTATTTATTATACTCCCGGCACTATGTATTACGATTATCGCGATAGTTGTATTAACGATTTCAAATAGTTTAATAGGGGTAGTTATCGCAGCTGCATTATACGGTGTTGGATTCGGTTCAGCACAGCCCGCATTACAAGCAGCGATGCTTACAATTGTTGATCCGAGTAAAAGAGGAGTTGCTAACGCTTCATTCTTTACTGCATTTGATTTAGGGATTGGACTTGGTGCGATTTTACTTGGAGTTGTTTCGCAAATGTTTGGTTACCGTATTTTATTTGCAGGTAGTGCAATTTCAGGACTAATCGCTTTCATTATTTTTGTCATTTTTGTAAAACAGCGATTAGGTAAAAAAGAATTTGCGTAAACGGGAGTAACAAAGAGGAAAATTTCAATTGAACTTAACGATTTACAATGGTTAAAGGATAACATAATAATAGTTCAATTCAGCCGGACTATTCTTTAGGGATAGTTTCTGAGAAATCAGATGGGGAAATCGTGTCAGTTGAGAAAGAAGTCATTCTATTTTGGGAGATGTTTATAATCTTTGGTACTTTAAAAACTATCATTTAGTTAAATGTTACTATGAGGAAACGGAAGAAATTCAATTTAATTATGTGAAATAATAACTTTTTTAAAAATAAATAAGTTTTATATAAGAATTATATTGATGAGATAGTGAAATAAATATCATGTAGAAACGAGTTGTATATGTGTACAGCTCGTTTTTTTTTATTTTCTTAAAAAAATTGGTTGAATGATATATTCTGTGGGATTTTCTGAGTCATCCTTATATTTTGTTTTAATAAGACACATAAAGAAGTCAGTCCTTTCTTTATAAAATGTGAAAATTATTTTTGAAAAATTGTATTGTTACATCGGTAAAAGTATAGGAAACTTATCATTATAAAATAAATTGAAATCTTCTAAAAACTCTGATACATTGAAATAGAAATGTAGTTTCACGAATTTGTAAAGGCTTACAGTTATGTGCACGAAGATCTATTAGGATTGGAGGAAATAATGATGAAAGCTAAAGAAAAATTTTCCCCGGGATTAGATGGTATAGTGGCAGCGGAGACGAAAATTTCGTTTCTTGACACAGTGAAAGGTGAAATTGTAATTCAAGGGTATGATTTAATCGAACTCTCAAAAACAAAAGAGTATTTAGATATTGTGCACCTTTTATTGGAAGAACATCTACCGAATGAGGATGAAAAAGCACAACTTGAAAAGAAATTAAAAGAAGAATACGCGGTACCAGAAGGTGTATTCAACGTATTAAAGGCATTACCGAAAGAAACGCACCCGATGGATGGATTGCGTACAGGTGTGTCCGCATTAGCTGGTTACGATAATGATATCGAAAACCGCTCGTTAGAAGTAAACAAAAGCCGCGGGTACAAATTATTGAGCAAAGTACCAAACATTGTAGCGAATAGCTATCATATTTTAAATAATGAAGAGCCAATCCAGCCTCTTCAAGAATTATCATATAGCGCGAATTTCTTCTATATGTTAACAGGTAAAAAACCAACTGAACTTGAGGAGAAGATCTTTGATCGTTCCCTTGTTTTATATAGTGAACATGAAATGCCAAACTCTACATTTACAGCGCGCGTTATTGCATCAACGCAATCGGACTTATATGGTGCTTTAACAGGGGCAGTTGCATCTTTAAAAGGTAGCTTACACGGTGGTGCGAACGAAGCGGTTATGTACATGCTGTTAGAAGCTGGTAATGTTGAGAAGTTTGAAGAGTTGTTACAGAAGAAATTATATAACAAAGAAAAAATTATGGGCTTTGGACATCGTGTGTACATGAAGAAGATGGATCCAAGAGCACTGATGATGAAGGAAGCTTTAAAGCAGTTATGTGATGTAAAAGGTGATTATACACTATATGAAATGTGTGAAGCTGGAGAAAAGATTATGGAGAAGGAAAAAGGAATTTATCCGAACCTTGATTATTATGCAGCTCCAGTATATTGGATGCTTGGTATTCCAATTCAACTTTACACACCAATCTTCTTTAGCTCTAGAACAGTGGGACTATGTGCGCACGTAATTGAGCAACATGCGAACAATCGATTGTTCCGTCCACGTGTAAATTATGTTGGCGAGCGACATGTACTTAGTAAATAAGAACAACTCGGGAGTTGTTAGCGCCGCCCGCTAGATGGGTGTTTGACCGACACCCATCATTAATAATAACGAATTTTCGACAGAAAGGGAAGAATAGTATGATTAAAACAAATGAAATTAAACAAAAAGATGCATTATTAGAAGAAATTGCGGATTATGTATTAAATAAAGAGGTAACTAGTGCAGAAGCATTCAGTACTGCTCGCTACGTATTACTTGATACACTTGGATGCGGAATTTTAGCACTACAATATCCAGAGTGTACGAAATTACTAGGACCAGTTGTACCAGGAACAATCGTACCAAATGGTACACGTGTACCAGGTACGTCATATGTGCTTGATCCAGTGAAAGGTGCATTTAATATCGGATGTATGATCCGTTGGTTAGACTATAACGATACTTGGCTTGCAGCAGAGTGGGGACATCCATCTGATAACTTAGGCGGAATTTTAGCAGTTGCAGATTATATTAGCCGTGTTCGTATTTCAGAAGGAAAAGAACCATTAAAAGTACGTGAAGTATTAGAAATGATGATTAAAGCACATGAAATTCAAGGTGTACTTGCTTTAGAAAATAGTTTAAACCGCGTCGGTCTTGACCACGTATTATACGTAAAAGTAGCAACAACTGCTGTAGTTGCAAAAATGCTCGGCGGAACACGTGAAGAAATCTTTAATGCATTATCACATGCATGGATTGATAATTCTAGTCTTCGTACATATCGTCATGCACCAAATACAGGCTCACGTAAATCATGGGCAGCAGGTGATGCAACAAGTCGCGGTGTTCATCTTGCAATGACTGCTCTAAAAGGTGAAATGGGTTATCCAACAGCATTATCTGCACCAGGTTGGGGATTCCAAGATGTATTATTTAATAAACAAGAATTAAAGTTAGCAAGACCATTAGAGTCTTATGTAATGGAAAATGTATTATTTAAAGTTTCATATCCAGCAGAATTCCATGCACAAACAGCTGCAGAGTGTGCTGTGAAATTACATCCAGAAATTAAAGAAAGATTAGATGAAATTGACCGTATTACAATTACAACTCATGAATCAGCAATTCGTATTATCGATAAAGAAGGTCCATTAAATAACCCAGCTGATCGTGATCATTGCTTACAATACATTACGGCAATCGGTTTATTAAAAGGAGATATCGTTGCGGATGATTATGAGGATGTAGTAGCAAATGATCCACGTGTAGATGAATTACGTAATAAGATGGTTGTTGTTGAAAACAAACAGTACAGTTTAGATTACCTTGACCCGAACAAGCGCTCAATCGCCAACGCTGTTCAAGTTCATTTCAAGGATGGCACTGTAACAGAAAATGTGGAATGTGAATATCCACTTGGTCACCGTTTCCGTAGAGACGAAGCAATTCCAAAAGTTGTTCAAAAGTTCACTGCAAATATGGCAGGTCATTATTCTAGTAAGCAACAAGAACAAATTCATGAAGTTTGTCTAAATGAAGAAAAACTAGAAAATATGAATGTAAACGAATTTGTAGATCTATTCTTAAATTAATAATAGGGGGAATTTAGAATGGCTTGGGTTGTGAATAAACAGTCAACACAAG
Source organism: Bacillus sp. N5-665 (assembly GCF_022637375.2). Lineage (NCBI taxonomy): Bacteria > Bacillati > Bacillota > Bacilli > Caryophanales > Bacillaceae > Bacillus > Bacillus sp. N5-665. The sequence goes on along the minus strand of NZ_CP093325.1, from coordinate 3,267,805 downwards.
AGGAGCTTGCGAATCGCTTCCGAGCTTTAGTAGAAGCAAATGGGATTTTGCAAATTCCAGGTGCTCATGATGCAATGGCTGCTCTTGTTGCGAAAAATACAGGTTTTTCAGCTTTATATTTATCGGGAGCTGCTTATACTGCAAGTAAAGGGCTACCAGATTTAGGAATCGTGACGTCTACTGAAGTAGCAGTAAGAGCAAGAGATCTAGTAAGAGCTACAGATTTACCAGTTCTTGTTGATATTGATACAGGATTTGGCGGTGTATTAAACGTAGCGAGAACAGCAGTAGAAATGGTGGAAGCAAAAGTTGCGGCTGTTCAAATTGAAGATCAACAATTACCGAAGAAATGTGGACATTTAAATGGTAAGAAACTCGTTACTACAGAAGAATTAGTTCAAAAGATTAAAGCGATTAAAGAAGTTGCACCAAGCTTATATATTGTGGCACGTACAGATGCTCGCGGTGTAGAAGGCTTAGATGAAGCAATCGAAAGAGCGAACGCTTATGTAAAAGCAGGTGCAGATGCAATATTCCCTGAAGCGCTTCAATCAGAAGAAGAGTTCCGTCTATTTAATAGTAAAGTAAATGCCCCTTTACTTGCGAATATGACTGAGTTCGGGAAAACGCCGTATTATAGTGCAGAGGAATTTGCAAATATGGGCTTCCAAATAGTTATTTATCCTGTAACTTCACTTCGTGTTGCAGCGAAAGCATATGAGAATGTGTTTACTTTAATTAAGGAAACAGGTTCTCAAAAAGATGCACTTTCAAGTATGCAAACGAGAAGTGAGTTATATGAAACAATTTCATATCATGACTTTGAAGAATTAGATACTGGAATTGCAAAAACAGTATTATCAGAGGATCAATAGATAAAACAACTAAGGCGATGAGAATACATCTTTGGCAAAACGAACTGCTTGATGTGACAATTCATCGCCTTCTGTTTTCAAAAATAAGAAATTCCACTCATCGTAGACGAGCATACGTAGTAGCAAGTAAGGCCGAAATGATAGGGGGATTCAGATGGAGAAAACGAAGTTACCGTGGGATGAATTTTTTTCACTTAATAAAGATGTGAATCATGCTTTCTTTACGCCAGAAGATTTTTCAGGAGATGAAGATTTAATCGCAAAAACGACAGAACAATTCGTTAAACAAGAAATTGTTCCACAAATAGAGAATATTGAACAACATAATTATAAAGTTTCTCGTCAATTATTTGAGAAAGCTGGAGAACTTGGATTATTAAGTATCGAAGTCCCAGAAGAGTACGGCGGATTTGAGTTAGGAAAGGCAGTTTCAGGGCTTGTAGCAGAAAAAATGGGATATGCTGGTGCATTTAGCGTTTCCTTTAATATACACGCTGGTGTAGGTACATTGCCTTACATATATTACGGAACGAAAGAACAAAAAGAAAAATATTTGCCGAAAATTGCGTCTGGAGAATGGATTGGGGCTTATGCTTTAACTGAGCCAAATGCTGGTTCTGATGCTTTAAGTGCAAAAACGAGTGCAGTATTAAATGAAGATGGTACTGCTTGGAAGTTAAATGGTGAGAAGCAGTGGATTACAAATGCTCATATGGCAGATGTATACGTTGTTTTTGCGAAGACAAATAAAGGAATGACAGCGTTTATTGTCGAAAGAACATGTGAAGGTGTATCCATTGGACTAGAAGAAAAGAAAATGGGGATTAAAGGTTCTTCAACGGCTACTCTAATTTTAGAAGATGTTGTCATCCCTGCTGAAAATGTTTTAGGGGAAGTTGGCAAAGGGCATCACGTAGCTCTTAATATTCTTAACTTCGCTAGACTAAAGCTGGCTTTTGGAAATATTGGAACGGCAAAACAAGCAATTGGTCTGTCGGTACAATATGGAAAAGAGCGAAAACAGTTCCAAACGGAATTAGTAGATTTTACGATGATTCAAGAGAAAATTGCAAATATGATCATTGCTACATATGGAGCAGAAAGTGCAGCCTACCGTACAGCAGGTGTAATTGATGAAGCAATTCATGAGAGTGATGAAGATCTTATGAAGAAAATGTCTCAATTTGCAATTGAATGTGCACTTAATAAAGTAAATGCTTCTGAAACACTTGGTCATATCGTAGATGAAGCTGTACAAATTCATGGTGGTTACGGTTATATGCAAGAGTACGAGGTAGAACGATTATATCGTGACGCTAGAATTAGTCGTATTTTTGAAGGAACGAACGAAATTAATAGATTAACAGTTGCTAAAATGTTAATGAAGCAAATGGAAAAAATTGAAGATACTGAAGTAGAAGTTGATGTAGCAAATGTTGAAAGAAACCATCGTTACATTTTATTAGCGAAAAAATTGTTGAAACAATCTTTGAAAACGCTCTCTAAAACTCCAGGGTTAAAAATTGACCAAGAACAAGAATATTCACGTGTATTATCAAATATGTTAACGGACGTGTACGTCATGGAATCAGCATTTTTACGTACGAGTAAAGCAATTAGTAAAAATGGTGAAGAGAAAGAGCGTACGAAACAAATGATAACTGACGTTATTTGTGAAGAGGGCTATCGTAAAGTAGAAGAAGCAGCGATTTCTATACTTTCAGCGGCTGTCACAGAAGAACAAGATAGACACGTAATTCTAGCTGAAATTCGTCAATTATTAGTGCCTTTATACACGAACGTGTTTACGAAAAAGAGAGAAATTGCGAAAGCTATTATAAATCGCGGAAAGTATATTGTGTAAATAGGAGGAAAGCGATATGAAAAAGATTGGCTTTATCGGTTTAGGTAACATGGGTCTTCCAATGTCTAAAAATTTAGTTAAATCAAGTTACACAGTATACGGTGTGGATTTAAATAAAGAGGCTGAAGCTTCCTTTGAAAATGAAGGAGGAATTATTGGCTTATCAATCTCAAAACTAGCAGAAACATGCGATGTGATTTTTACAAGTTTACCTTCACCTCGCGCTGTTGAAGCGGTGTATTTTGGGGAAGAAGGATTGTTTGAAAATAGCCACTCGAATGTAGTTTTAATTGATACAAGTACTGTATCTCCACAATTAAACAAACAGTTAGAGGAAGCTGCAAAGGAAAAGAAAGTAGACTTTTTAGCAGCACCTGTTAGTGGTGGGGTAATTGGAGCCGAAAACCGTACATTAACGTTTATGGTTGGTGGATCGAAAGAAGTATATGAGAAAACGGAATTGATCATGGGCGTACTAGGCGCGAATGTTTTCCATGTTAGTGAGCAGATTGATAGTGGCACAACAGTTAAATTAATTAATAACCTATTAATTGGTTTTTATACAGCTGGTGTGAGTGAAGCTTTAACATTAGCGAAAAAGAATAATATGGATTTAGATAAAATGTTTGATATTTTAAATGTAAGTTACGGTCAAAGTAGAATTTATGAGCGTAATTATAAAAGTTTCATTGCAACTAAAAACTACGATCCAGGCTTTACTGTGAATTTATTAAAGAAAGATTTAGGATTTGCAGTAGATTTAGCGAAAGAAAGCGAACTGCACTTACCAGTTAGCGAGATGCTATTAAACGTATATGAAGAAGCAAGTGAAGCTGGGTATGGCGAAAACGATATGGCTGCTTTATATAAGAAAGTTAGTGAACAATTAATTTCTAATCAAAAATAAATCATAAAAAGGAGAGAATACAATGATTACAACTGAAATTAAACGGGTAAAAAATCATATTAATGGTGAGTGGGTAGAATCTACTGGTACAGAAGTAGAAGCAGTTCCGAATCCGGCGACTGGAAAAATTATCGCTTACGTTCCGCTATCTCCGAAAGAAGATGTTGAAAAAGCTGTTGAAGCGGCAAAAGCAGCATATGAAACATGGTCTAAAGTACCAGTTCCGAATCGTTCAAGACAATTATACAAATATTTACATATTTTACAAGAAAACAAAGAAGAGCTTGCTAAAATCATTACGCTAGAAAATGGTAAAACATTAACGGATGCAACTGGTGAGGTGCAGCGCGGGATTGAAGCGGTAGAACTTGCAACATCAGCACCAAATTTAATGATGGGACAAGCTCTTCCGAATATTGCTAGCGGCATTGATGGATCGATTTGGCGCTATCCAATTGGAGTTGTTGCTGGTATTACACCGTTTAACTTCCCGATGATGATTCCATTATGGATGTTCCCACTTGCAATTGCTTGCGGTAATACGTTCGTATTAAAAACATCTGAAAGAACGCCACTTTTAGCAGAGCGACTTGTAGAGTTATTCTATGAAGCTGGTTTTCCAAAAGGGGTATTAAATTTAGTACAAGGCGGAAAAGATGTTGTAAATAGCATTTTAGAAAGTAAAGATATTCAAGCTGTTTCGTTCGTTGGCTCTGAGCCAGTAGCTCGTTACGTGTATGAAACAGGTACGAAACACGGGAAACGTGTACAAGCGTTAGCTGGTGCAAAAAACCATGCGATTGTAATGCCAGATTGCAATCTTGAGAAAACAGTGCAAGGTGTAATTGGATCTGCATTCGCAAGTAGTGGAGAGCGCTGCATGGCATGTTCAGTAGTAGCAGTAGTGGATGAAATTGCTGATGAATTCATCGACGTACTAGTAGCAGAGACGAAGAAATTAAAAGTAGGTGACGGTTTCCACGAAGATAATTATGTTGGACCATTAATTCGTGAATCTCATAAAGAGCGCGTATTAGGCTATATTAATAGCGGTGTAGCAGATGGAGCAACTTTATTAGTAGATGGCCGTAAAGTTAAGGAAGAAGTTGGAGAAGGTTACTTTGTAGGTGCGACAATCTTTGATGGTGTAAATCAAGAAATGAAAATTTGGCAAGATGAAATTTTTGCTCCAGTATTAAGCATTGTACGAGTTAAAGATTTAGAAGAAGGTATTAAATTAACAAATCAATCTAAATTTGCAAATGGCGCGGTTATTTATACTTCAAATGGTAAACATGCACAAACGTTCCGTGATAATATCGATGCTGGTATGATCGGTGTAAACGTAAACGTTCCAGCACCAATGGCATTCTTCGCATTTGCAGGAAATAAAGCTTCCTTCTTTGGTGATTTAGGTACAAATGGTACAGATGGCGTTCAATTCTATACACGTAAAAAAGTTGTAACTGAGCGCTGGTTTTAATAGAGAGTAAACAGCCAAATCAGTTGTTAAATGAAAACCACCACTATTAATAGTGGTGGTTTTCGTCTTGTTAATTATTTTTTTCAAAAGCTAGTTTAATACCAAAACCAATTAAGACGATTCCTGTTAAGCCTTGAATATAACGTTGCGTCCTCGGTTTTTTCATAAAAGCACTAATTTTATCAATTAAAAATATATAAAAAGCGAACCAAATAACTGTTAAAACGAGGTAAGTAAGACCCATTACGAGAAGTTGGATAAACGTATTATGATTTGGATTTAAAAATTGCGGTAAAAAGGTTAAAAAGAAGACTGCAACTTTAGGGTTTAATAAATTCGTAAGAAACCCTTGGCGAAAGCAAGAAGTGTGTTCATCTTCATTATTTAAAGATATATCGTTCGTATTAAAGCCTTCTTTGTTTCTTACCGCTAAAAGGGCTTTAATGCCAATATAAATTAAATATAGAGCTCCAACGTACTTGAAAATAGAAAATAAAAGCGCTGACTTTACAATAATTGCGGAAAGTCCGATTACTGCTGCTAAAGTATGAATTAAAAGTGCAACACATGTACCGAACACAGTTTTCACTCCACCCACCTTACCAGCAACCAATGTATTTTTCGTCGCCATTGCAGTATCAGGACCGGGTAAAATAATAAGACAAATAGACATAATGATGAAAAGAAAATAATTTTCAATCATAGTTGCTCCTCCTTTTTTATTTTTAGAATATTTGATTAAAAATAGTGTAGCATACATTTTGATTTAATAAAATTAAATTTTATTAAAAAATATTAAATGAGAAAGAGGCTATATAGTAGTGGAATTCCACTACTATATAGCCTCAATTTTATCCCGCATGACCGGACGAGCGGTGAGGGCTAATAATAAGCGGGTAATGAGCCCCCACTTATTAATGTTTCACCTTATGCATTAAGTAAGTTAAAGAACCGATTTACATCTTCTTCTGAAACATCACTTAATTGCTTATATTTATAATTCGGATTTTGATCTTTATCAACGACAACGGATCGTACTCCTTCGAAGAAATCTTCATGTCTCATGAAATTTTTAGCAAGTACAAGGTCGGTAGCGAAACATTCTTCAACGGATTTATCTTGTCCATCAATAAATTGTTTTAATGTTACTTTTAATGAAATAGGGGATTTTGATAATAGCGTTTCTTTCGCTTTTAAAGCAAAGGAACTTTGAGCTTTCTCCAATGAATGGGTGATTTCTTCAATTGTATCGAATGCAAAATGTGAATTAATTTCTTCTAATGAAGGAGAAAGCTCGCTTTCTAAGTTTGGAGCAGTTGCAAATGTACCAATGACTTCTTTTAAATTAGTATGTACATCATCTTCTTTATGCCAATTTACACTTTCAAGTTCAGTAAGGAAATTTGGTAATGAGTCAGATGTCATAAAGTAATCAGCAGCGTTTATAAATAATACGTCAGAAGCTTTTAAAACAGATGCTGTTAAAGCAACATAGCGGCCAGCAAACCCTGGAGCTTTATTTAAGAAATAAGCAGCACCGACATCTGGGAAGAAGCCGATGTTCATCTCTGGCATTGCCCATTTCGTACGCTCAGTTACAATTCGATATTTCGCACCATTTGTAAGACCGACACCACCGCCCATTACAATTCCATCTAAACAAGCGATGATCGGTTTTTTATATTGATAAATATATGTATCAATTTCATACTCTTCTTCAAAAAAACGTTCCGCATGCTGCAATGCAGTTTCATTTGAACGCGCTTCATAAAGAGTTTTAATGTCGCCGCCTGCACAAAAACCTTTTGTGCCAGCTCCTTTTAATACGATAAGCGCAATTCGCTCATCATTTTCCCACTCTTTCAGTTTTTGCCCAATTGGTTGTAACATGTCATAAGATAAAGAATTAAGTGCTTTTGGGCGGTTTAAAGTAATTGATGCAACGCCGTTTTCACTAACAGAAAATAAAACGTGTTCAGTCATAATTCATCCTCCCTTACATATCTTCTTATTCTTAATTCTTGATACGTATTGAAATGTCCTTTATAAATTTTGTCTAAAGTTGACGGTACGTGTTAATTTGTATACCGCATATTTTGACGAGATATATTTGCAGGATTTCTGAGGTTGAAAATGAATATTACAACATTACTGTAATTGTAATTATTTGAAATTTTCATGATAAACACGCTATTATATATGTATAAATTGTGCATAATCACTTCAAAAAGAGTATTTGAAGTGATTATGATGTAAGAAAAATTGCTTTTCATTAGAAATAGAGAAAGGAGAAATCGGAATGCCAGGACCTTTACTATTGTCGCTGATTATTTTGTCTTCTTTAATGATAGGGATAACGCAGTATTTTCATCATACAGATACGACAGAGGAAGTGAAGGATAAAGTACGACTTGTATTTCCGATTTTTATCATATCTATTTCTTTTTGCATTTTATTAAATAAGGATGGGTACATTATCGCAGTATTTTCATTTTTTGTAGCGATCGTTTTCATTACAGTTTTATATTATGTAATGAAAGACTTTATACAAAAATAAAGATGTCATATTAGACATTTTTATTTTTACAATAAATAAAATTTCACATACCGTATTATATGTAAAAATAAAAAACATATAGCGATAGAAAAGTGTGTACTTTGCCGTGTATTTACTTGTCAATCTTGCATAGCCAATATACTATTAATAGTGTAGAGATTAGAAAAAGGGGTTGTATCTGTCATGAAATTTGAGATGCACACAAAAATTATTTCAAATGAAAAAGAAGTAAGATTACATATAGAAGAAAACATATTTCAATTAAAATTGGATGGTTATCACTTATTTACAGTTCAAGAAATATTGCCTTTATATAAATCAAATGAAGAAAGAATTGGTAGTGCAATGATACAAAAGTTAGAGTGGGAAAACGGAAAAACTACAATAAACTATCAACTCGTATCACTAAAATCAGTAAATTAAAAGGAGCAGGAAACTATGAAGTTATTTCATACAGCGGATTGGCATTTAGGAAAGCTCGTTCATGGCGTGTATATGACTGAAGATCAAAAGATTGTATTAGATCAGTTTGTACAAGCTGTTGAAGAAGAAAAACCAGATGCCGTAATTATTGCAGGGGATTTATATGACCGAGCAATTCCACCTACGGAAGCAGTAGACTTATTAAATGATGTTTTACAAAAAATAGTGATTGATTTACAAACACCAGTTATTGCGGTTGCAGGAAACCATGATAGTCCAGATCGTATTCATTTTGGAAGTAGTTTAATGAAGAAACAAGGATTATTTATTGTGGGACAATTTCAATTTCCATATGAGCCAATTATATTAAATGATGAATATGGCGAGGTTCACTTCCATCTCGTTCCATATGCGGATCCAAGCATAGTTAGACATGTTTTGAAAAACGAAGATGTACGTTCTCATGATGATGCGATGCGTATTTTTATGAATGAGCTTTCTGAAACGATGGATAAAGAAGCAAGACACGTATTTGTTGGTCATGCATTTGTGACTTCTGCGGGAGAAGCGGAAGAGAATACAAGTGATGCAGAACGACCACTTTCAATTGGTGGTGCTGAATACGTAAATAGTCATTATTTTGATAAGTTTCATTACACAGCGCTTGGACATTTACATCAAGCGCATTTCGTACGTAATGAGACAATTCGATATTCAGGTTCTCCACTTGCATATTCTATTTCTGAAGAAAAACATAAAAAAGGATATTATAAGGTGGAACTGGACGAGCAAGGTGAAGCAACAATTGAAAAAAGGTTACTTGCACCACGTCGTAAAATGCGAACAGTAGAAGCGAAAATAGATGAATTATTACAACATCCAGTAAGTGAAGATTACGTGTTTGTAAAATTATTAGATGAAAATCCTGTCTTGCAGCCAATGGAAAAAATACGCTCTGTATATCCAAATGCAATGCATGTTGAAAGATCTATTCAAAGACGAGAGTTCACAGAGTCAAATGAAGTAACTGTTTCAAGACATAAAACGGATGATTTATCGTTATTAAAGGCTTTTTATAAAGAAATGAAAGGCTTAGATTTATCAGAAGAGAAAGAACGTCTATTTGTAGAAGTACTACAAACAGTGCAAGAACGGGAAGGTGAACGAGGATGAGACCGATTCAGCTAATTATGACAGCATTTGGGCCATATAAACAGAAAGAAGTAATCGATTTTAACGATCTTGGAGATCATCGTATTTTCGCCATTTCTGGGAATACAGGAGCTGGAAAGACAACGATTTTTGATGCGATTTGTTATGTGTTATATGGTGAGGCAAGCGGAGAAGAACGTAGTGATACGAGCATGCTTCGCAGTCAATTTGCTGATGATAATATGTATACAAGTGTAGAACTAACCTTTCAGTTAAAAGGGAAACGTTATGAAATAAAACGACAACTTGGACATAAAAAACAAGGGAACAAGACAATTACGGGACATGCAGTAGAACTATATGAAGTGATTGATGAAGAAAATGTTCCAGCTGTTGATCGTTTCCATGTAACGGATGTAAATAAAAAAGTGGAAGATTTAATTGGTTTAAGTAAACATCAATTTAGCCAAATTGTTATGTTACCACAAGGGGAATTCCGAAAACTATTAACATCTGAGACAGAAAACAAAGAAGAAATTTTACGTCGAATTTTTAAAACGGATCGTTATAAGTTAATGCGTGAGTTACTTGATCAAAAACGAAAACAATGGAAAGACGTTTTACAAGAAAAGCAGAAAGAGCGAGAGTTATACTTCCGTAATGTTTTTAAATTACCAATCCGCGATGGAGCATTATTAGAGACATTAGTGGAACAAGAACATGTAAACACGCATCAAGTAGTAGAAGCATTAGAACAAGAAACAGCTGCGTATAAGGTAGAGGTTGAGCAATTACAACTAGAACAAGATGTTCAAACGAAGCAATTAAAAGATGCTGAAACTCGTTTTCATACAGCGAAATCTGTAAATGAGAAATTTATAGATTTACAACAAAAGAATGAGAAATATAATACTTTACAGGAAAATCGTACCGTTATTGAAATGAAAGAAACATCTTTTAAACGTGCGGAAGAAGCGAAGCGCTTATTACCATTTGAACAATGGTATGAAGAAGCAATGCAAAATGAGCAGAAGGCTGAAAGTTTGTTAAAACAAATAATCGCCAAAAAAGAAAATATAACGAGTAGCTTTGAACTTGCTCAGGAGAAATATGAAGCAGTAAAGAATAAAGAACCTGAGAGAGAAAATGCAAAAAAACTTGTTCAAAGATTAGAAGAGTTACAACCGATTATTGCATCATTGGCTGAGAAACAATTGAATTTAAAAAATGCAGAACTTCAAGTAGGGAAACTAAAAGAAAGTATGCAAAACTTAGATCGACAATTAGAGGAGCATACAAATCAAAAACAGCTAATGTCTGGTGAATTACAGCAATTAGAACGAGCACTTGAGCAATATGTAGCTAAAGTAGAAGAACTAACGAATATGCGAGAAGATGCAAAAGTTTTAAAGCAAGCATATGATGTTTGGCAAGAAAAACAAAAATTCGAGAACGAAAAAGAAGCGGCATACAATAAGATGCAAATGGCAGTGAACGCATATGAAAATATGGAACGCCGCTGGTTAAGTGAACAAGCTGGTATATTAGCTCTTCATTTACATGATGGTGGATCTTGTCCAGTATGCGGTAGTACGAACCATCCGAAAAAAGCTATAGAACAAAGTAATGCGATCGATGAAAATGAGTTAAATGATTTAAGAGACAAGAAGAATATTGCTGAAAAGTTACATGTTCAATTAGAGGAGAAATGGAATTTCTATCATCTTCAATATGAGCAGGTAATAGAAGATGTTAAGAAGCGAGGCTATCGCTCGGAAGAATTAGTTGAAACATATAGTGCGCTTGTTCAAAAGGGAAAGCAATTAGCAACTGAAGTGAATACGTTAAAAGCAAGCGAAGAAACGCGTAAGCAAACTGCTGTGAATATAAAAAGCGTAGAAGAAAAAATAGATGCACTTCAAAAGCAAAAGCGTGAGGTAGAAACAGAGCAGCACCGTATAGAAATGGAGTGTATGCAGCTTCGTACGTCATATGAACATGATAAGAAAAATATTCCTGAAAACTTACAAACAGTCCAAGCTTGGAAAGTCCAGTTTGACCAAGCTATGCATGAACTCAAATTAATGGAGGACGAATGGAAGAAAGTGCAGGAAGCGTATCAACATTGGCAAAATGAAAATATACGAATTCAAGCAGAACAGGAAAGTGCTTCTAATCAATTTGAAAGTACAAAATTAAAGAAAGAAGAGACGTTTACGCGCTTTATGAAAGAGCTTGAACAGAGCGGATTTACAGATCAATCCACGTATAAAGAAGCTAAATTAAGTGATATTGAGATGGAGATGTTACAAAAAGAAATTCAAAGTTATTATTCATCTCTTGAAGTGCTTGCAAAACAAATTGAAGAGTTACATGCTGAATTAAAAGATAAAGAGTACATGGATATTACGGCGTTAGGTGAACACATAATAGAATTACAAATTAATCTCGATATAATAAAAGAAAAACGCCAACGTGCGCAAACTGCGGTAACATATATTTCTGATTTACATGAAAACATTAGACGAATTGATGAACAAATTCATGAGGAAGAAAAAGCTTTCCAAGAACTTGTTGATTTATATGAAGTAATGAAAGGTGATAACGAAAGCCGTATATCATTTGAACGTTACATCTTAATTGAGTATTTAGAACAAATTGTTCAAATTGCAAACGAACGATTACGTAAATTATCAAATGGACAATTTTATTTAAAACGAAGTGAACGAGTTGAGAAGAGAAATCGTCAAAGTGGATTAGGCTTAGATGTATACGACGCATATACAGGTCAAACACGCGATGTAAAAACATTATCTGGCGGTGAGAAATTTAATGCATCACTTTGTTTAGCGCTTGGAATGGCAGACGTCATTCAATCGTATGAAGGTGGTATTTCCATCGAAACGATGTTTATCGACGAAGGTTTTGGTTCATTAGATGAGGAGTCATTAACAAAAGCAGTTGACGCCTTAATTGACTTACAAAAATCAGGCCGATTTATCGGTGTCATTTCACACGTTCAAGAGCTGAAAAACGCAATGCCGGCTGTATTAGAAGTAACGAAGCAGAAGGATGGTTGTAGTCAGACGAAGTTTGTGGTGAAGTAAGTTCAATTGTAATTCATGCACAAAGTATTGTTTGCGATTTTCTAGTAAAGAACTTATGAACAAACAAATGCCGTCTCTTTTTAGAGACGGCATTTGTTTGTTATTCAGAATTAAATAATTCACCTAAGAGTTATCTGTAGAAGGCGGTGTATTTTCCAAGCGATTATATGTTTTAAAGGCCGAAATTGCCGAGATAACACCACCTACTAAAAATAAAGCTGATCCACCGACCAATATGATACGACTGACATATGTTTCGCGCGCTTCTTCAACTTCTTCTTGTAACATTGTTGGCATTTGAAATCCCCCTAAACAACATTTATTTTGTAGATAGTATATACAAACGCCTAAAATATGTTAAAATCACTGGATAGTATTATGAGGAAGTATATAGTTAGATGTGAATTGTTTGAAAAATCTTCATTATAAATATATGCTAACTTCACATAGAGCACATATTAACATTGTATTATGTATATGTACCAAATAAATAAAGTGAATTGTATTTCGTTCTGTTTTTAAAAATTTAAAATTCTATTATTTTTATATAAAGGTTTCTTGTCGGAGTTTTAAATATTTTGGAAATAGATCTAAATAAGAGAAATTCATATAAAAGGGGAATGTCTTATGACAACATATACGAGTGAAATGAGAAAAAGTTTAGTTTCAGAAGAAGATGTAGATATTTTAAAAATTATGGCTCACCCAATCCGATTACAAATTGTAAATGAATTAAGTACGAGAAAAACATGTAATGTAACGCAATTAACAGAATTACTAAATATTCCACAATCGACTGTTTCGCAACATTTATCAAAAATGAAAGGTAAAGTGTTACGAGCTGAGAGAAGGGGCTTAGAAATTTATTATCATATTAATAATTTAAAAGCGAGTAAGATTGTAAGTGTTTTAGGATATATAAACTAATGAAGTATTTTCATATAAAATAGCCGCTGCTGGTGAGCAGGGGCTATTTTTTGTTGTTTTATGTATTCGTATTTAAAATTTTATAGTTTTTATGATTTACAATCGTTCGATCAAATTCAAAAGTACCACCGCTTACATTTGTAATTTCAACTAAGACCGATTCAGTATAAAGTTTTAATACAGATCCTGTAATCTTTAAATTATTTCGTTGAAAAAGTATAGTATCCCCTACGTTTGCTTTCATAGTACCTCCTCATTAAAGACAGAAATATTTTTTTATTATATATATTAAACCACGTATAGATATATTAGTGAATATTTAGTTTTATTTATCAATAAAATATTTTTTATTTTATAAAAAATAAAGTGCATCGTAGTGTGAAAATAGTTTTTTTTGTTTGCATAGGTAAATCGAAATATCGCAATATAGGTATCGTATAACTTGAGACATAATTTTTATAAAGAGAGATGATAAAACAGCTGTAAGTCGTATTGATGCAAAACATTATAATAGCTACTTACGTATTTAATAATTCGTTTTTTGTATTTCGACCTTCGTTTTCTGTAACTGATTCCATATTTTTGACGCTCTATCTTGTAAGTGCTTACATAAGCGGGGACATCTTATACAATGAAGGTGTTAAATCAAATGAGGTGACCAATATGAACATAAAAAAAGAAAATTTAGCTAATAGCATTGAAATAGAAAGAGGAGGCGGAATGATATGAAAAAATCAAAAGTTAATCCATGGCTTGTTGTCCTTGGCACAGTCATAGTACAAATGGGACTTGGGACGATATATACATGGAGTTTATTCAATCAGCCTTTAGTTAGTAAATACGGTTGGAGCCTAAACGCTGTTGCTATAACTTTCTCAATTACTAGTCTTTCCTTAGCATTTTCAACTTTATTTGCGAGTAAATTGCAAGAAAAATGGGGACTGCGTAAACTTATTATGATAGCTGGACTAGCATTAGGACTAGGATTAATACTTAGTTCACAAGCTTCCTCATTAATATTGCTTTATGTACTAGCAGGGGTTGTTGTAGGTTATGCAGATGGTACAGCATATATCACTTCATTATCCAATTTAATAAAGTGGTTTCCAAAGCGTAAAGGTTTAATTGCTGGTATTTCTGTCTCTGCATATGGTTCGGGTAGCTTAATCTTTAAATACGTTAACGCACAGTTAATTGAATCAGTTGGTGTATCACAAGCGTTTATATACTGGGGTTTAATTGTTACAGCTATGATTGTCCTTGGTGCTTGTTTAATCCATCAAGCTGCAGATCAAGGAGCAGTTCATGAAACAAAAACTCAGGAATATACAACGAAAGAAATGTTAGGCACAAAACAAGTATACTTATTATTTATTATGTTATTTACATCATGTATGAGTGGCTTATACTTAATTGGTATGGTAAAAGACATTGGTGTTCAACTTGTAGGGCTTAGCGCAGCGACAGCAGCTAATGCGGTGGCTATGGTTGCAATCTTCAATACATTAGGTCGTATTATTTTAGGACCGTTATCAGATAAAATCGGCCGTTTAAAAATCGTTACTGGTACATTTGTTGTTATGGCAGCTTCAGTCTTGGTTTTAAGTTTCGTAGATTTAAATTATGGTATCTACTTCGTATGTGTAGCAAGCGTAGCGTTTTGCTTTGGTGGAAATATCACTATTTTCCCAGCTATCGTTGGTGATTTCTACGGTATGAAAAACCATAGTAAGAACTACGGGATTGTGTATCAAGGATTTGGATTTGGAGCACTTGCAGGTTCCTTTATCGGTGCACTTCTAGGTGGATTCAAACCAACCTTCATGGTGATCGGTGTATTATGTGTCGTATCATTTGTTATCGCAATTTTAATTCAAGCACCTAAGCAGAAAAAAGAACAAGAAGAAGAGTATCGCAGCGTAGCATAAGTATATAAATCTTCTATCACACTATAAATACGAAAAAGCATCCTATTAAATAGGGTGCTTTTTTTATGAATGATTGTAACGAGGTTATATAACATTTGGGATTTTTTGAGACAAAAAAGTGAGTGAAATGCCTATTTGGATTATATTGGAATATCAAAAAATGATACATCATATTCGAAATACGTCTTAAATCTTAAATTATAAACAAGACATACATCAGTAATTGCAAGATATATTTTCAGAAAAATGTTGAGAAAATATATACTTGGTTTTTTGATAAGGCTTTGTAAAGGAAGGTATCTACAGTTAGTCTTCTACAAGTTTAAAAAGAGGAGTATGAATTAAATGTGTAATGTAAGTACTTATTAATGCTTTTAGATGTAATTGTGTTGAGAATCATTAAATTATTTTATCTGAAAAATAAAAATAGGTTGACAAGTTTATTGAGAAAGATTATCATTTCGGTGTAAGAATATTAAATGAAAAACATTATCAATGAATAATATTTTGATGAAAAGTACACTTGACCAATTAGTTTAGTAAGTGTATTATTTTTTACATCAATAATGATAATCATTATCATTATTTGTTTAATTAGATTAATTTTCAAATGAAAGGATAGAGGAAATGAACATAGGGGAATTTGATGGGAAAACGGTTTTAGTAACTGGTGCAGCGCAAGGTATAGGTAGTGTTGTAGCAAACATGTTTTTAGAAAGAGGAGCTACAGTTATTGGGGCTGATCAAACTGAAGAGGGGTTAAACGTACTCTTAAATGAAAATGAATTAAATGAAACACGTGTGAAAACCTTTCGTTTAGATGTGAGTGATAGTGCCGCTGTTGAAGAAGTAGTAGAACGGATTGAAAATGATATAGCACCGATAGATATATTAGTAAATGTTGCAGGGGTTTTACGTATGGGAGCGATTCACTCTTTAAGTGATGAAGATTGGAATAAAACATTCTCTGTAAATTCTACAGGAGTTTTCTATATGTGCCGAGCAGTAAGTAAATATATGATGCAAAGAAAGTCAGGGGCAATTGTTACAGTTGGCTCAAATGCGGCAAATACTCCGAGAATGGAGATGGCTGCGTATGCTGCATCAAAAGCTGCAACGACGATGTTTATGAAATGTTTAGGGTTAGAACTTGCAGCATACAATATTCGCTGTAACTTAGTTTCTCCAGGTTCTACTGAAACTGAAATGCAAAGATTATTATGGGCTGATGAGAATGGAGCTGAAAATATAATTGCTGGTTCTCAAAATACATATAGACTCGGTATTCCGTTACAAAAAATTGCACAACCTTCAGAAATTGCTGAAGCAGTATTGTTTTTAGCCTCTGATAAAGCGAGTCATATTACAATGCACAATTTATGTGTCGATGGCGGAGCTACATTAGGAGTTTAATAAAAAATTCAGGAGGTTTTAATACTATGAATGAACTTATAGCCGTAAAGGAACTGTCGGAAAAATTATTAGAAGATTATAAAACTGAATCTTCGTTCTTTTTTGCTTCACCAACTCGAACGATATTGACAGAAGGAGAGTTTACTAAAGTAAAACATCATGAAATTGAAAGTTTTACAGAACTTGTACAAGCGGTATTAAGTAATGCAAAACAAGCTGGAAATCCGAATCCTATCGTTGTTGGTGCTTTGCCTTTTGATCGTAGAAAAGAAGTTCAACTTATCGTACCAGAACATAGTAGAATTACTGAGCGTTTACAGTTAGAGAAAACAAATGAGATAAAACGAAATGAGAAACTGACATTTGAAATGACACCGGTTCCAGCTCCTGAAGTTTATATGAATGGTGTGAAGCAAGGGATTGAAAAAATTCAGGACGGAGATTTAAAGAAAATCGTTCTATCTAGATCGTTAGATGTTAAATCTTCAGAGAAGATTGATAAACAAAAACTACTTCGCGAATTGGCAGAGCATAATAAGCACGGTTATACATTTGCTGTGAATTTACCGGAAGATGAAAACGAGTGTAATAAAACATTAATTGGAGCAAGTCCTGAATTACTCGTTTCACGTAATGGTATGCAAGTTATTTCTAATCCATTAGCTGGTTCAAGACCACGTAGTGATGATCCAGTGGAAGATAAGAGAAGAGCAGAGGAATTACTTTCTTCACCAAAAGATTTACATGAACATGCGGTAGTAGTTGAAGCGGTTACTGCTGCGCTTCGTCCATACTGTCATACATTACATGTTCCGGAAAAACCATCCGTTATTCATAGTGAAGCGATGTGGCATTTGTCTACTGAAGTGAAAGGTGAACTAAAGGATCCGAATACTACTTCTTTGGAATTAGCAATTGCTCTTCATCCTACGCCAGCAGTTTGCGGAACGCCGATGGAAGAAGCGAGAGAGGCGATTCAAAAAATTGAGCCATTTGATCGTGAATTCTTTACAGGAATGCTAGGATGGAGCGATTTAAATGGAGATGGTGAATGGATTGTTACAATTCGCTGTGCTGAAGTGCAAGAAAATACACTTCGATTATATGCAGGAGCAGGAGTTGTTGCTGAGTCAAAACCAGAAGATGAGTTAGCAGAAACATCAGCTAAGTTCCAAACAATGCTGAAGGCTTTAGGATTAAGAGATAATTCGCTGAATGAAAAATAGGGGGAAGAAATAATGTTATCAGGTTTCACGGAATGGCCAGAAGAATTTGCAAATCGTTATCGAGAAGAAGGATGTTGGCTTGGAGAAACATTTGGTTCGTTGTTAAGAGAACGTGCTGAAAAGTATGGAGATGAAATTGCAGTTGTAAGTGGTAATATGCATATGACGTATAGTGAGCTTGATAAAAAAGTAGATCGCTTAGCTTCAGGTTTACTGAATTTAGGAATAAAGCAAGAGGATCGAGTTGTAATACAGTTACCCAACATTATCGAGTTTTTCGAAATATGCTTTGCGCTATTTCGAATTGGAGCACTTCCTGTTTTTGCACTACCTTCACATCGAAGCAGTGAAATTAGTTATTTTTGTGAGTTTGGTGAGGCGAGTGCTTACGTTATTTCAGATAAGGCTCTCGGCTTTGATTATCGAAAACTAGCAAGAGAAGTGAAAGAGAAAGTACCAACTTTACAACATGTAATTGTAGTGGGAGAAGAAGAAGAGTTTGTGAACATAAGTGATCTGTATATAGATCCCGTTCCATTACCAGCAGTTCAGCCAAGTGATGTTGCGTTTCTCCAATTATCAGGAGGGACAACAGGACTTTCTAAATTAATTCCTAGAACACACGATGACTATATTTATAGTTTACGTGTTAGCGCTGAAATTTGTAATTTGAATACGGATAGCGTCTATATGGCAGTTCTTCCAGTAGCGCACAATTACCCGATGAGTTCTCCAGGGACATTTGGAACTTTCTATGCGGGTGGAAAAGTAGTGTTAGCAACTGGTGGTAGCCCAGATGAGGCATTTGCTCTTATAGAAAAAGAAAAAGTTACGATTACTGCTCTAGTTCCACCATTAGCAATGATTTGGCTTGATGCAGCTTCTTCTCGTAATAACGATTTATCGAGCTTAGAAGTGATTCAAGTAGGTGGTGCTAAGTTTAGCGCTGAGGTTGCAAAGCGTATACACCCTACATTTGGATGTACGTTACAGCAAGTGTTCGGTATGGCAGAAGGGTTAGTAAATTACACGAGATTAAATGATCCGGAAGAAATCATCATTCATACACAAGGGAGACCGATGTCTACATTCGATGAAGTAAGGGTCGTTGATGAAAATGATAACGATGTGAAACCTGGTGAAGTAGGTAGTTTGTTAACAAGAGGGCCATATACAATTCGTGGCTATTATAAAGCAGAAGAGCATAATGCACGATCATTTACAAAGGATGGATTTTATCGCACAGGTGATCTTGTAAAAGTAAATGAACAAGGTTACATCATTGTAGAAGGTAGGGATAAAGATCAAATTAACCGTGGTGGTGAGAAAGTTGCTGCGGAAGAAGTTGAAAATCATCTATTAGCACACGATGCAGTACATGATGTAGCCATTGTATCAATGCCTGATGATTATTTAGGAGAACGTACTTGTGCCTTTGTTATAGCTCGAGGACAAGCTCCAACAGTAAGCGAATTAAAAATGTTTTTAAGAGAACGCGGTATAGCAGCTTATAAGATTCCAGATCGAATTGAATTTATTGAATCATTCCCGCAAACAGGTGTTGGAAAGGTAAGCAAAAAAGAGTTACGTAAAGTCATTACTGAAAAACTTATTACGGTAAAACAATAAAAAATATAAAAATTGGAAGGAAGTGATTAGATGGCTATCCCATCTATTTCAGTATACAAAATGCCAGTTGAATCAGAACTACCAAAAAATAAAGTGAACTGGACACCAGATCCGAAACGTGCGGTTCTTCTAATCCATGACATGCAAGAATATTTTCTTGATGCATATAGCGATAAAGAATCACCAAAAGTAGAACTTATTTCAAATATTAAGGTGATAAGAGAAAAATGTAAGGAACTTGGTATACCAGTTGTTTATACAGCACAACCAGGTGGACAAACGTTAGAACAACGAGGGTTATTACAAGATTTTTGGGGGGACGGTATTCCTGCTGGACCAGATAAAAAGAAAATTGTCGGTGAACTTACTCCTGATGAGGATGATATATTCTTAACAAAATGGAGATATAGTGCATTTAAAAAGACAAATCTATTAGGAATTTTAAATGAACAGGGAAGAGATCAACTTATTATTTGCGGTATTTATGCGCATATCGGCTGCCTTTTAACAGCTTGCGAAGCATTTATGGATGGTATAGAGCCATTTTTTGTAGCAGATGCAGTTGCTGATTTTTCACTAGACCATCATAAACAAGCATTGGAGTATGCATCTAATAGATGTGCAGTAACGACATCAACAAACTTACTGTTAAAAGATTTACAAAGTGTAAAAAGTGATGAGAGTGAAGGAATCACTATACAGGAAGTGCATGAACTAGTTGCACAACTACTTCGTGAGCCAGTAGAGAGTATTGATATTGATGAGGACTTACTAAATAGAGGACTTGATTCGGTCAGAATTATGAGTTTAGTAGAGAAGTGGCGTCGCGAAGGGAAAGAAATAACTTTTGCAGATTTAGCAGAACGTCCAACTGTTTCCGATTGGTACAGTTTACTATCTTCACAGACAGCACAGGTGCTGTAACAAATAGACTACATAATAAAGGGGTAGTAAAGAATGCCTAATAGTCAAAAGGTTCGTCATTCGTTATCATCTGCGCAGACTGGTATGTGGTTTGCACAGCAATTAGATCCGCTAAATCCGATTTATAATACTGGGGAATATGTTGAAATAAACGGAAATATTAATCAAGAAATTTTCGAATTAGCAGTACGTAAAGTTGTAACAGAAGCAGAAGTACTACATGTTCGTTTCGAAGAGGATGAAATTGGCCCGTGGCAAGTTATTGAGAAATCGTCAAATTTTCATATGCATTTTATTGACGTTCGTAAAGAAGAAGATCCTGAAGAGGCTGCTAAAATATGGATGAAAAATGATTTATATATGCCAGTCGATTTGAAAACAGATAAATTATTTACTGAAGCACTTATTCAAGTTGAAAATAATCGTTTCTTTTGGTATCAGCGCATCCATCACATTGTGATGGATGGCTATGGATTTTCACTTCTTAGCCAAAAGGTAGCGAAAGAGTATACATCACTTATAGAAGAAATAAGAAAGAATGAAAAGCCATTTGGTTCTCTTGCAAAAGTTGTACAAGAAGATATGGAGTATCGTGAGTCTAAACAATTTCAGGAAGATCGTACTTTTTGGTTAGAAAAGTTTGCAGATGAACCGGATGTCATAAGTTTAGCAGAACGAGCGCCGAGAACATCAAATGGATTTTTACGAGAAACA
Organism: Bacillus sp. N5-665; assembly: GCF_022637375.2. Taxonomy (NCBI): domain Bacteria; kingdom Bacillati; phylum Bacillota; class Bacilli; order Caryophanales; family Bacillaceae; genus Bacillus; species Bacillus sp. N5-665. The sequence goes on along the minus strand of NZ_CP093325.1, from coordinate 3,246,676 downwards.
GCTTATTTATCCAGTTCTAGCACGAAAACTTTACTAGAAGATATCAATGTTTCGTTAACAAATTGGCCGGAATTTATTGTCGCTGTAACAAGTATTTATATGCATAAATTAACAGGTGCAAATGATATTGTTTTAGGTTTACCAATGATGGGGCGTCTCGGTTCTGCATCTATTTATACACCGAGCATGGTAATGAATTTAGTACCACTTCGTATTACAGTAACTCCAAATATAACTCTTGCGGAATTATTACAGCAAGTTTCTAAAGAGATTCGAGAAGTACGTCGTCATCATAAATACCGTCATGAGGAATTAAGAAGAGACTTAAAGTTACTAGGTGAAAATCAAAGGTTATTCGGGCCGTTAGTGAATGTGATGCCTTTTGATTATGGGCTTAATTTTGCTGGGAATCGTGGTATTACACATAATTTATCAGCAGGACCTGTCGATGATTTATCGATAAATGTTTATAAACGTTTCGATGAAAATGAGTTAATGATTCATTTTGATGCGAACCCGGAGGTATATAGTTATTCGGAACTAGCATTGCATAAAGAAAGATTTATGAATGTATTAGAATTAGTGATAAATGATTATGAAAAAGACGCGTCGATTGGAAGTATAAACATTACTCTTCCTGAAGAAAATCAAAAAGTTTTATTCGAATGGAATGAAACTAAAGAAGCGGAAGAGTTAATTTCTCTACCTATATTATTTGAAAAACAAGTACAAAAAAATCCAAATAAAATAGCAGTTACTTGTAATGGAATAAATCTTACGTATAAAGAGCTAAATGAACGAGCGAATGAACTAGCACACTATTTAGTAGAAGAAGGAATAGGGTCAAATCAGTTTGTAGCTTTAGTATTTCCAAGATCAACGGAAATGGTAGTTAGTATGCTAGCAGTATTAAAGGCTGGTGCAGCGTATTTACCGATAGATCCAGAATATCCAGCCGAGCGAATAAATTATATAGTAAATGATGCAAAACCAGCTTGTATTATAACGCATTTATCGGTTGCATCAACTTTAGTTATAGAAAATGATATAAAAAAGATCGAATTAAATAGTGAAAAAATGCAACTAGCGTTAAACACATATTCTCATATGAATCTACCATTTAGAAATGAAGAATCACTTTTAAAGCCTGCGTATACAATTTACACTTCAGGCTCAACTGGCAATCCAAAAGGTGTAATTGTTCCTATGAAAGCTTTAAGTAACTTTTTATTGTCCATGGATGATATGTTTTCATTACATGAAAATGATCATTTATTAGCAGTTACAACATTTGCGTTTGATATTTCTGCTCTAGAGATTTATTTACCTCTTGTTAGTGGTGCAAGTATAACAATCGCTCCAAAAGAGGTGATTCAAGAGCCTTCGGCGTTAACGGCATTGTTACAAGAAGAAAGAGTGACAATTATGCAAGCTACACCGACACTATGGCAGGCGTTAGTAACTGAATATCCAGAGAGGCTACAAGGACTAAATGTGCTCGTTGGTGGTGAAGCGCTTCCGGCCCATTTAGCAAATACATTAAAAGAATTAGGTTGCTCTATTACAAATTTATATGGACCAACTGAAACGACTATTTGGTCTACTTTCATGAACATCGATGAAAGGGAAAGTGGTATACCTCCTATTGGAAAGCCAATTTGGAGTACAGATGTGTATGTATTAGATGCAGGTTTACAACCAGTACCACCTGGAGTAATTGGTGAATTATATATTGCAGGGGAAGGGCTTGCGAACGGATATTTAGGAAAACCAGAGTTAACGGCTGAACGGTTTGTTGCAGATCCTTATGGAAAACCAGGGAAGCGCATGTACCGCACAGGTGATCTGGTAAAATGGCGTAACGATGGAGTGTTAGAGTACATGAGCCGCGCAGATCATCAAATTAAAATTCGTGGTTTCCGAATTGAATTAGCTGAAATTGAAATGGTATTACAACGACATGAATATATTCAACAAGCGGTAGTAATGGTACGAGAAGATCGCCCAAATGATAAACGAATCATTGCGTATATCGTTGCCGAAGGGAGTGAAGGGATTAACCTTTCAGAAATTCGTTCTTATGTTTCAGAAAGTTTAGCGAATTATATGGTGCCATCGGCATTTGTTGTGCTAGAAGAATTACCATTAACGCCAAATGGTAAGGTTGATAGAAAGAAATTACCTGCTCCTGATTTTAATGAAATGAATAAGGAGAGAGTTGCTAGAAATCCGAAAGAAGAAATATTATGTGATTTATTTGCAGAAGTACTTGGTGTTTCTCGCATTAGTATTGATGATAATTTTTTTGAAATGGGTGGCCATTCGCTTCTTGCATCTCGTCTAATGGCAAGAATCCGTGAAACGTTAAGTGTTGAATTAGGAATTGGAAAACTATTTGAATCGCCAACTGTTGCTGAACTTGCGAAACAATTGGATCAAGCAAAAACTGCAAGACCAGCTATTAAGAAAGTAAGTAGACCAAATGAAGTTCCACTTTCATTTGCGCAGCGCAGGTTATGGTTCTTAAATTGTTTAGAAGGTCCAAGTCCTACTTATAATATTCCATTAGTCATTCGTATTTCTGGAAAGTTGAACGAGGAATCATTGCAAGGTGCTTTTTATGATGTAGTTGAGAAACATGAAACGCTTAGAACGATTTTCCCTAACGTATTAGGTAGTTCCTATCAGAAAATTTTAGATATGGAAAATTTAAATCTAGAGATGATAATAACAAAAACATGTAAAGATGAATTAGAAAGTGTGCTTGTAGAGGCGGTAAGATATAGTTTTAACCTTGATGTTGAACCAGCAGTTCGTCTGCAACTATTTACAGTGAATGAAAACGAACATGTATTACTAATTCTATTGCACCATATTGTAGGGGATGGCTGGTCATTACAACCGTTAACGAGAGATTTTACAGCGGCATATAAAGCACGATGTCAAGGTAACAGAGTTCAGTTAGAGACACTTCCAGTTCAATACGCAGATTATGCACTTTGGCAACAACAGTTGCTTGGTGATGAAACTACACAAGAGAGTCTTATTTCAACACAATTAGAGTTTTGGAAGAAAGAGCTAGAAGGTTTACCAGATCAGCTGGAGTTACCTACAGATTACCAGCGTCCAATTGAAACGAGTTATCGCGGAGAAACAATTCATTTTCAAATAGATGCGGGTATGCATAGTAGGTTAGTAGAGCTTGCACGGAAAAACGGAGTTAGTTTGTTTATGGTGTTGCAAGCAGGACTTAGTGCGCTATTTACAAGATTAGGTGCAGGTACTGATATACCAATCGGTAGTCCGATTGCTGGAAGAAACGATGATGCACTCACTGACATAGTTGGTTTATTTGTAAATACATTAGTGTTACGTACAAATACATCAGGAGATCCAAGTTTTAAAGAATTATTAAATAGAGTGAAGCAGTCAAATCTTGCAGCTTATGAAAATCAAGATGTTCCATTTGAACGACTCGTTGAAGTGTTAAACCCAGTACGTACTCGAAATAGTCATCCGCTGTTTCAAGTTATGTTAGCTTTCCAAAATACGCCAGAAGCAACGTTTGATGCTCCGGATATAGAAGCGAACCTTGAAATTCAAAGCGTTGGTTCTGCGAAATTTGATCTAACATTTGAAATTAGCGAGAGTAACGGAGTTGATGGTACGCCAGACGGCTTACACGGGTTACTAGAATTTAGTACGGATTTATATAAACGTGAAACGATTCAAAAATTGATTGAACGATTCATTTTGTTATTGGCTGATGCAGCGAAACATCCGGATCAATCAATTGGCACATTAGAAATATTAACTTTAGCAGAGAAAAATACAGTGTTAGAAAAGTGGAATGGTGGTTTTCAAATTGTACCAGAAATGACATTGCCACAATTATTTGAAAAGCAGGCTCATATAAATCCAAATTCTATTGCTGTCGTCTTTGAAGATGAAAAGTTAACTTATGAAGAGTTGAATAAAAAAGCGAATAAAATAGCTCGATTGCTAATTGCAAAAGGAGTTGGCCCTGATCAACTCGTTGCTTTAGCGATGCCGAGATCTTTAAATATGGTTGTAAGCTTACTAGCTGTTCTGAAAGCTGGTGCGGGATACCTTCCGTTAGATCCGGATTATCCGTCAGATCGTATTTCATTTATGCTCCACGATGCGAAACCATCATGTGTTTTAACAAATTCAGATGTGGAAATTGAATGTGATGAGGAACTGAAAATTTTAGTTGATGATGTGAAAGTAATAGGGGAAATTGAGAAATATAGTGAAGACAATATTGATGAAATGGAGCTCATGAAGCAGTTATCTCCTTCCCACATTGCGTATGTTATTTATACATCAGGCTCAACTGGTAGACCGAAAGGCGTTATGATACCTCATCAAAATGTAGTAAGACTTTTAGGCGCAACTGATCATTGGTTCCAATTTGACGAGAACGATGTATGGACAATGTTTCATTCATATGCTTTTGATTTCTCGGTTTGGGAAATTTGGGGACCTTTATTATATGGTGGGCGTTTAGTCGTAGTACCACATACTGTAAGTCGCTCACCGAAAGAATTTTTACAACTTCTTGTTAAAGAAAAGGTAACTGTTTTAAACCAAACTCCATCAGCGTTCTATCAATTGATGCAAGCAGATCGTGAAAATGAAGAAATTGGCCAAAAATTATCTTTACGATATGTTGTTTTTGGAGGAGAAGCACTTGAGCTAAGTCGATTAGAAGATTGGTATAGTCGACATTCTCATAACGCACCAAAACTTATTAATATGTACGGTATTACGGAGACGACAGTACATGTTAGTTATATTGAATTAGATGAAACAATCGTCTCTTTACGAGCAAATAGTTTAATTGGGTGTAGTATACCTGATCTTAAAGTGTATGTGTTAGACAACTATTTACAACCGGTGCCACCTGGAGTAGTTGGAGAAATGTATGTTGCAGGTGCAGGGCTTGCTCGTGGATATTTAGGAAGAGCAGGTTTAACTGCAGAACGTTTTATTGCAGATCCATTTGGTAAGCCAGGTACAAGAATGTATCGTACTGGAGACTTAGCACGTTGGCGTCAAGATGGGACGCTAGATTATATAGGACGTGCAGATCATCAAATAAAAATTCGTGGATTCCGAATTGAATTAGGGGAAATAGAAGCGGTAATAATGAAACATCCTAAAGTTGAGCAAGTAGCTGTTATTGTACGGGAAGATCAACCAGGGGATAAACGGTTAGTTTCTTATATCGTTGCATTAAATAATGAAATGATTGATACGAATGAAATGCGTAAGTATGCTGGAGGTAGTTTACCAGATTACATGGTTCCATACGCTTTTGTAGTAGTAAATGAGTTGCCTTTAACTCCAAACGGTAAATTAGATAGAAAGGCATTGCCGGCTCCAGAATTTATCGCATCATCTTCTAGTCGTGGACCAAGAACACCGCAAGAAGAAATGTTATGTGACTTGTTTACAGAAGTTTTAAGTGTGCCGCAAATTGGAATTGATGACGGATTCTTTGATCTAGGTGGCCATTCACTTCTTGCAGTGCAGCTTATGAGTCGTATTAAAGAAGCACTTGGGGTTGAACTAAATATCGGAACTTTATTTGCCGCACCTACTGTTGCGGGTCTTGCTGAAAGACTTGAGGTCGGAAATGGACAAAGTGCACTTGATGTGTTGCTTCCATTACGAGCAAGCGGAGAACAACTACCACTATTTTGTGTACACCCAGCAGGTGGATTAAGTTGGTGCTATGCAGGACTTATGAAATCTTTAGGGACAGATTATCCAATCTACGGTGTCCAAGCACGTGGTATCGCTAAAAATGAAGAACTTCCAAGAAGTTTAGAGGAGATGGCGGCGGATTATTTAAAACACGTTCGTGAAGTACAGCCTCACGGACCATATCGGTTACTCGGTTGGTCGCTCGGAGGAAATGTTGTTCATGCAATGGCGGCGCAACTGCAAAATGAAGGAGAAGAAGTAGAATTACTCGTTATGTTAGATTCTTATCCAGGTCACTTCTTACCGAATACGGAAGCACCTACTGAAGAAGAAGCGTTAATCGCATTACTTGCTTTAGGCGGATACGATCCAGATAATATGGATGGTAAACCACTTACGATGGAAAGTGCAGTAGAAATACTTCGTAAAGATGGTAGTGCATTAGCAAGTCTTGAAGAAGAGACTATTTTGAACTTGAAAGAAACATATGTAAATTCGGTAGGATTGTTAGGGAAATATGTACCGAAAGTTTATAACGGAGATATTTTATTCTTTAGATCTACTGTTATACCAGACTGGTTTGATCCTATCTCTCCAAATACGTGGCTAAATTATTTAGATGGGCAAATTGTGCAACACGATATTGATTGTAGACATAAAGATTTATGTCAACCAGGACCACTTACAGAAATTGGACAAGTATTAGCGAAATATTTGCAGAATAAGAAAGGGGTAAGTACAGTATGACGAATCCGTTTGAAAATGATAATTACACATACAAAGTATTAAAAAATGAGGAGGGCCAGTATTCTCTCTGGCCTGTCTTTCTTGATGTACCTATTGGTTGGAATGTCGTACATGAAGAGGCTAGTAGGAATGATTGTTTACAATATGTTGAAAATAACTGGAAAGATTTGAATCCAAAAAGTAATCAAGTTGGCGAAAAAATATTAGTAGGAAAACGATAATGAAGGCAAAAATAAATCCAAAAATAGTTGTAAGTATCGTATATATAACAGCGATGTTTATGGCTGCGATGGATGCAACGATTGTGAATGTAGCACTCCAAACAATAAGTAAAGAACTACAAGTGCCTCCATCTGCAATGGGGACGGTTAATGTTGGGTATTTAGTTAGCTTAGCTGTTTTCCTTCCGATTTCTGGTTGGTTAGGAGATCGCTTCGGTACGAAAAGGGTATTTCTAACTGCTCTTTTCGTATTTACAACTGCGTCTGTATTATGTGGAATAGCGAACGATATTACTTCATTGAATATTTTTCGTATCATTCAAGGTGCTGGCGGGGGGCTTTTAACGCCAGTTGGGATGGCGATGTTATTCCGAACATTCTCACCAGAGGAAAGGCCGAAAATTTCACGGTTTATTGTGTTGCCAATTGCTGTCGCACCGGCAGTAGGACCAATTATTGGCGGTTTCTTTGTAGATCAAATGTCTTGGCGCTGGGCATTTTATATTAATGTACCGTTTGGAATCTTAGCGTTACTATTCGGTCTTCTATTTTTAAAAGAGCATATTGAAAAATCAGCTGGTCGCTTTGATTCTCGCGGTTTTGTTCTTTCAGCACCAGGATTTGCGATGCTTATTTATGCACTTAGCCAAGGACCATCAAAAGGCTGGGTTTCTCCAGAAATTATGAGTACTGGGATAGCTGGGATTGTACTCATTACATTGTTCATCATTGTAGAACTTAGAGTAAAGCAACCGATGTTAGATTTACGCTTATTAAAAGAACCAGTCTTTAGAAAAATGAGTCTTATTTCATTGTTTTCATCCGCTGGTTTACTAGGAATGTTATTTGTTTTTCCACTTATGTATCAAAATGTAATAGGAGTTTCCGCATTGGAATCAGGTCTTACGACATTCCCAGAGGCGATTGGGTTAATGATATCGTCACAGATTGTCCCATGGTCATATAAGAAATTAGGAGCTCGAAAGGTAATTTCTATTGGACTAATTTGTACGGCGATTATTTTTGTTTTATTAAGTTTTGTAAATCACGATACGAACCCATGGCAAATTCGGGCATTATTGTTTGGTATCGGTATTTTCTTAGGTCAGTCTGTTGGAGCAGTTCAATTTTCGGCATTTAATAATATCACGCCACCTTCTATGGGGAGAGCTACGACTATATTTAATGTGCAAAATCGATTAGGTTCAGCGATAGGAGTTGCAGTTTTAGCTAGTATACTAGCCGGTTTTGGAAATAATAGTGTACAAAATAATGCTCAGTCAGATTTCTTACCATATCAAGCTGCATTAATTGGATCAGCAATATTTTTACTTGTAGCATTACTATTTTCTTTACGTATTTCTGATAAAGAGGTAATGGCAAAGAAGAAGAAAAAGCCGTTACCTGTATTACAAAAAGAGAAAGAAGCTGTAAACGAATAAGTTAATAGCATGATAATATTTTTGAAATAAAGTGATATTCGTACTAAGAAGGAGAGAGTTTACATGATAGAGAGTAAAGTTGTAGATTCTGTACCAACTCTTAATGAGAATAGTTGTCAAATATGGTGGGCAAGAATTTCAGATTTACAATCAGGGCATTACAATTTACTAAACGATGTTGAACGAGAGAAAGCAAATTCATATCATCAATCGGCAGATCGTGCACGATTTATAATAGGTTGTGTAATTAGTAGATTAGTTCTTGGAAAGATCCTTTCTATGTCGCCAGTTCAAGTACCGATTGATCGAATGTGCCCTGTATGTAAGTTACAACATGGTAGACCACAATTACCAGAAGGAATGCCGCAAATATCTGTTTCACATTCGGGTGAGTGGGTTGTTGTTGCATTTACAAAGTCTGCACTTGTTGGCGTTGATGTTGAACAAATGAATCCAAATGTAGATGTTATGAAAATGGCAGAGGGCGTATTAACAGACATTGAAATAGCACAAGTTATGAAATTACCTAATGAACAGAAAATAGAAGGTTTTTTAACATATTGGACTCGAAAAGAAGCAGTACTAAAAGCGACAGGTGAAGGACTAATGATTCCGCCAGTACATATTACTGTGTCGGCTCCAAATGATCCTCCAAATTTGTTAGTTTTTAAGGATAGGCAAGAATTAGTAGAAAATACAATGATGGCAGATATAAGGCCTAGTGTAGATTATATGGCTTCAATTGCAATATTTAGTAAAGAAGTAACTGAAATCACACAGTTAGATGCAGTAGCGCTTTTAAATTATAAATAAGTTAAATAAAAAATCTTATAGAAGAGGTGTTCCTCATGTTAGTAGCGGAAAATAGAACAAATGAATTCACTTATAATGTACAAGCAATAAAAAATATTTTATTTTCTGGAGATACATCATCTATTCATGCATTAGAAAAGCTTTTGAATGATACAGTTCAGTTTGATGTTCTCGAACAAGAGGTACTTGATAGACAGTACATCCCAAAAGAAGCAAAGAATTTCTTTGATAAAAACGGAACATTTCTTTACCGTGTATCCAATGTTAGTTATAAAGGAAAAGTGTTATCTGAGAATCTAATTTTTGCGGACACTTCGTTTTTACCAAATACAATTAAGAGTGAATTAGAGAGTGGAAATATTCCAGTTGAAAAACTTATAGAAAAGATGGAAGTAAGAAGAAACGTACTATACGAAGGATATCAGCCATCTGGGAATATTATTGAATTGTTTGATGGATGCTCTGTTACGGCGAATGTGTATCCAACTAGAAAATATCAAATTGTAAGTAACTGCAAATGTATATTTTATATTTGTGAAGTGTATCATGCTGAGAATATAAAGGAATTACTTAAATAAAACAAGAAACCAGCCTATAAAATGGCTGGTTTCTTGTTTATTTAACAGCTTCTTTTAACTCTTTACCTGCTTTAAATGCTGGAACTTTACCGGCTGCGATTTGAATTTCTTCGCCAGTTTGCGGGTTACGTCCTGTACGAGCAGATCTTTCGCGCACTTCAAAAGTTCCAAAGCCGATTAATTGAACTTTATCGCCTGATTGTAATGCAGTAGCAATTGTGTCAAATACGGATTGTACCGCTGCAGAAGCTTCCTTTTGAGAAATATCAGCGGATTGTGCCACGTTTTTAACTAATTCTGTTTTGTTCATGTTTTCACCTCATAAAAAGTTTTTTAGAATGAATGTTTTAGTATAATGGATAGTATAGAGAAAGCTATTTATATGGTTAGAAAGAATACTATATAGTTATGTTAATTTCGTTGTAAGAGACTGAATCCCTGCTAATAATTAGGGATTAATTAAGAATTGATGTATAGAAAACGCTGTAATATGAGGATGAGGGGGAGAATATGAATGATTTTTCGTGAAAAGAATGAGAAAGAAAGTATATTAATTCGTCAACATGATCATGGTTTTTTAGCTGGAGAGATTGCAAAGCATATAAAAGAAGATTTTTTTGAAGATGAAACATACTTAAAAGAGACAATTGATGCAATATATGAGCATGATAGAGGATGGATAGAACTTGATAAAGTACCAATTTTGAATGATGCTAAAAATATTCCATATACATTTATGGATTGTCCAAGTTCATTGCGTTTTGTTTTTTATACGATTGGTTTGAATGAAATTGAAGATTCAAATCCATACGGAGCATTACTTTGTAGTAAACATTTTTTATCATTTCCATTAAATGATGAAGATGAAGAGATGCTTTCATTTTATACAGGGGAATTGGAACGACAAAAAAGAATATTGAAAACGTTAACAAAAGAACAATTTGCGATGTTCGATAAACATTATAGATTATTAAAGTTTTGCGATGAACTTTCTTTATATGTGTGTATGAATAAACCTGGCGTAGAAAAGACAGATGAAATTGATTTGTTTAAAGATGGTTTTGAAGGAACAGAAATGTTTAATAGTAAAGTGGAGAAACCTATTCAAGCTGAATGGGTGGACGAGGAAACAATTCGGATTACACCGTTTCCATTTCAAACGGAATTTCATACGTATGTAAATTATAAAACAATAAATAAACGTGAAATTGAAGAAAAAGGAATTGCAAAAGCTGATAGAGAATCGGAAATGGAGAAACAAAACATTCGTTTCGTACAATAAGGAGGCGATTTAGATTGAAAGAGTACATGTTAAAACAGGTGGATTACCATGCTTGGGCTAATATACGGTTATTCAATCGACTAAAAGAATTACCAAGCTATGAGACTATTTTTAATGAACAGATACAGAGTGTATTTCCATCAATTAAGGATACTTTTACGCATATTTATATTACAGATCAAGTGTGGTTACACGTATTGCATGGTAAAAGTATGAATGAAGCAATACAAGACCGAGAAAATTTACGCAAACAAATCGAAACTAAATCGTTACATGAATTAGAAAAAATGTTTGAAAACATGGCAAATCAATATAAAGACTTCTTAATTACAATACAAGACGTGAATGCTGTATTTGTTATTGAGAATCCATATGCAGGGAAATTAGAAACTTCAATTTTAGAGTTAGTACAACATGTTGTAAATCATGGGACATATCATAGAGGAAATATAACAGCGATGATCCGTCAACTTGGTCATTCATCGACAATGACGGATTTTGTGCTATATTTACATATGGTTAAAAAGCAGGGGGAGTAATATAGTTTGTAAGAAGGAGAGGCTTTAATTGTAGAAGTCTCTCCTTCTATTTTATTTCGTATTAATGATAGATCGACTGATTAAAGTTTTGCTTTATTTCTTAAGAAGCTTTATTTTCTTGTAATTGCTTAGCGTATTGTACAGCCTTATATGCATTGACTCTACCGTTTTTCCAGTACGTACCTGTACCACTAATTTTATCAGTAGTAGACTCAATAATTTGGCGGATTTGTGTATTGCTATATCCTTGGTTTGCTAAAAGAGCAGCGACTCCTGCAACATGAGGTGTTGCCATAGATGTACCACTTAATGATTGATACGTGCTTCCTTTATATGTGGAATATATATTTGAACCTGGTGCTGCAACATCTACCCAGCTACCATAAGTAGAAAATGAAGATTTCTTATCTGATTGATCTGTAGAAGCAACTGCAATCACTTCGCTGTAATAAGCAGGGTAATTAGCTTTTGTATTTCCAGCATTTCCAGCAGCTGCAACTATAACAGAACCTTTATTCCATGCATATTGAACGGCTTGTTGTAATGCAGTACCACCATTTGGAGCTCCTAAACTTAAACTAATTACTTTTGCACCCGAATCAGCAGCTTCTCGAATACCTTGCGCTACAGCATCAAGAGTCCCACTTCCTTGATTATCTAATACGCGGACAGCATAAATTGAAGTTTGTGGGGCAACACCAGCAATTCCGACACTGTTATTCGTAAGTGCTCCAGTAATTCCAGCGCAATGTGTACCATGACCATTACCATCATCAGATGTATTGTCGTTATCAACATAATCATGCCCGTAAATTACTTTCAAAGCCAAATCAGGGTGTGAGCCTTGAACTCCTGTATCAATAATAGCTACTTTTACACCAGGATCACTTCGTTGGCTATCCCAAGCTTGTGGAGCTTGAATCTTTTGCAATCCATATTGATTTTTAAAATATGGGTCGTTTGGAGTCCAAAAGGCGTGAACGTAATAATTCGGTTCTGCATATTCTACATCTGGATTATTTTTATAACTCTTTATTTTTTCTTTTACAGTACCTTTCGAAAATTGAACGACTTCAAAACCTAACTTATCATCTTTAGATAAGACATTGGCTCCGACAGATTTATGAAAAGATTGCACATTACTTAAAGATGCATTTTGCTTGAACTTAACGATTAATTGGTTAGGAACGTAATCAGTAGATGATGTTTCAGCGCTTGAAGTATTCGTGTTAAAGAAGAAACCACCAATAATAAAAGATAAAACAGATAGGAAAACAATGATTTTGTTTTTCAAAAGATTTTTCCTCCCTTTTCTTGTATGAGTTTTTCAGCGACACTTTAATGTCGCATTCTTTTTCAACTATATAGTTAGACCATACGATTTATGACATTTATGTGAAAAACTTTTGGAGGAATAAAAAGGAGTAAACATTGATATAAATATATTTTTAATGAAAGTAATTAAGTAAAAGAGGGGATAAAAAAAGGAATGCTCATCATGTATGAGTCATTCCTTTTTTCATAGATTAACTTGCCTGTTTTTTATGACTTTCTTTCAATTTTTCTGCTTGTAAAAAGCGATTTGTTTCAGCAACAACAATACCACTTAACCCAATAAGGCCAATTAAGTTTGGAATCGCCATAAGTCCATTTGCAATATCAGCAAACGTCCATACGATGCCTAATTTTAAATTCGCACCAATTGCAATCATGACGATAAAGATTGCTTTATAATATTTAACAGCACCTTCTCCAAACAAATAAGCCACGCACTTCTCGCCGTAATACGACCATCCTAAAATAGTAGAGTAGGCAAATAATATAATTGCGATACCAAGAATCATACTACCAGCAGTGCCAAATACAGATTGGAACGCAAGTGTCGTCGCTTCAACGCCAGTTTTACCTGATTTCCATGCACCTGTAGTAATTAATACTAGCCCTGTAATTGTACATACGATAAACGTATCTAGAAAAGTACCAGTCATAGAAACTAAAGCTTGCTTTGCAGGCGAATCTGTTTTTGCAGCCGCTGCTGCAATAGGGGCGCTCCCTAAACCAGCTTCGTTCGCAAATACACCGCGCGCCATTCCAATTTGAATTGCAGATGCAATTGTTGCGCCAATAAAACCACCAGCAGCTGCAGTACCATTGAATGCGCCAGAAAAAATAAGTGAAAATGCTTCTGGAATTTGATCGTAGTGATAGAAAATAATAATAAGTCCAGCAATGATATAAAAGAAAGCTTTAATAGGAACGATGTATCCTGTCACTTTCCCGATTTTTTTCACACCGCCTAAAATAACAATGGCGATTAAAAACGACATGAATATACCAGTTAAAGCAGGGGGGAAAGAGAAATTAATTCGCATTGCCTCTGCAACTGAGTTAGATTGCACCATATTACCGATACCGAAAGAAGCAGTTGTACCGAATATAGCGAATAAAACAGCAAGCCATTTCTTACCTAAACCACGTTCTAAATAGTACATTGGACCACCTGAATATTCACCATTTTCATTACTAACACGGTATTTCACCGCAAGAATGGCTTCGGCATACTTTGTTGCCATACCGAACAAAGCAGTAATCCACATCCAAAAGATTGCACCGGGTCCACCAATTGTCACAGCAGTTGCAACACCGGCTATATTCCCCATACCAATCGTTGCCGCCATAGCTGTCATAAGTGCTTGGAAGTGGCTAATATCTCCAGAGGAGGATGTATCTTCTGATTTTTTAAAAGCTAGTTTGTGAGCGTATAATAGTTTACTAAACTGTAAACCTTTTAAACGCACTGTGAGAATGATACCAGTACCAACAAGTAGCAACAACGTTGGTAATCCCCACACATAGTGATTGATTTGTTCTAATACTGTACTTACTGTCTCCATCTGTATTCTCCTTTTTATGAAAAAATAAAAACCACTTCAAGTAAATGAAATGGTCTCTGGAGAAACAAGGGATAGAAAAATAAACCGATACAAATCGGCATTTTCTTTCGCTTGTCTCTGTCCTTTTACCTGAGAGATTATCCGCTATAGTAGCGGATTTGCTCCTTCGGTGCTCTTTTTCCTCCGCGCTATATCAAGCGAGAGGGAGTCTCTCCAGAGATTCGTCCCCATGCAGTTCTACTTGTAACCAAGACCTGAGAGTTTCAAAGTTGATTCAGCAACTTTTTGCCCCGTCGGTAGATCAATAGACCTTCTCCTGAATGGTTCATCCGAATTATAAAATTTATAAAAACATTGATTGTAAATCAATAAAAACATTATAGACAGACAAAATGTGAATTGCAATCTTTTTTTATTTTAAAATAGTAACCAGTTTTATTTTTTTGCAAGTCCTAATTTAACTTCAACTTCATTTAACGTAGATAAAGCGAGGACAATATGTTGGTCCGCAAGTCCTAAAGCATGTTTAGTATTTTCAATTGTTTCATTGGAAGGAGTAGAGTTATTTGCTCCGTCTATAATTAAATCTGCTGCGTTTTTCATAAATTTAGAAGCAGTCTTAAATTCAGTTGTGAAATAAATTAGTTGTTCTTGTATTTGTACTTCCGATATATTTTCTTTAATTTTCACAGTGTCTATTTCGTTTATTATTTTTTCATATTGCTTGGAAATAGCAGTCATTGTGACTAATAGTTTATTTCTGTCTACTGAATCTCCGTTCGTGTTAATCTCTTCCCAGGCAGGCAACCAATCTTTTTCGATGATGTCATTATAATTTGTAGTTAATTCATCAATTTTTGGTTGTAATTTAGTTTTAAAAGTTTTTGTATCAATTGTTTCTACGGTGGTTTTTTCGTTATTATTTTTATCTTTAGTTGTGTAGAAAATCGTACAGGTAATAATAAAAATAGAAATAACTATTGTCCATTTATTAAAAAATAATTTCTTCAATGGGTAATCCCTCCAAAAATAAACATTTTATAATTATAATATATAACAATAATATTATTAATGGTAGAGAATATAGTATGTAATTGATTTTAATTATATTTTTTATATACATAAATAACTAAGATTAGTAAAATGATGAAAGTAATATGTGAGAAAAGAGGGTTTTTAGTGAAAACGAATAGAAAAAAGCTAGCTTCAAATATTTCAATGGCTATGATATTAGTTGGCTTATTTGCACTCATATATCTGGACAAAGAATCTAAAATGGAAGATTTTCCAGTACCAATGTCAGCAATCCATATTAACGATGATAATGAAGCGGATTATAAATATATAAGTGTAATACCTATTACAAAGGCAAGTGGATGGGAGCACTTAGGGGAAAACGGGCATACTAATAGTTTTAAAAAAGGGGAGAGGAAGGTAACGGTAGTACATTATCCGGGAGAAATTACGTATTATTTATTTGAAAAAAAGATGAATAAGGAAGGGAGGTAAGATAAAGTTGTAATTCGTTAAGGGTTACAACTTTTCTTTTTATTCTGAATTATTTGAAATGAAATCAGATAGATGGTTTGATAGATATAGTGATAAATATGATTAGTTCTATATGCACATAAAGAGCAATGAGGAGATTATAAAAATATTATGTAAACTAAAAAATATAAGTGGAAGATAAATTATATCCTAAGGGGGAGTTAAAAATGTTACTAAAAACAATCTACTGTAAGGTGGAAGAAGAGAAAAAAGAGTTATTTTCAATCGCACAAGAAAAATGGCGTGATATACAGCATCTAGATGGTTTTCACGGACAATTTGGTGGATGGAATGAAGATGAGGCGTGTGTTTATACTTTATGGAATGATAGGGGGGCGTATCAATCATTTATGAATGGTGCTCACGATACCATTTATTTAAATAGTAATCAAGAGGATACGTTTCTTTCATGTGAAATTGAACTGTTTCAAACATTGTATGATATAACTGATATGCCTTTGAAAGAGGTTGTTACAGAAGGGTCATTTGTCAGAGTTGCTATATGTGATGTAAAGGTGGAACAGGAAAAGCAGTTTTTACATAAACAAGAAACAATTTGGAATAAAGGAATGAAAAAAGCAAACGGGATGATAGGTGGAGTAGTTGGGAAGTCTTTAAAAACTGAAAATCGTTACATAGTGTTAACTTATTGGAAAGATGAAATGGCGCATCAAAATTATGTAGAAGAGATTTTCTCAGAGCTGTATAAACTAGCTAATATTCATGAGGATTTAGAAGATATAAGAGGTAAACAAGCTGTATGTAAGGAAGAGTGGCTTGTATATTAAGTGTTCAAAACGTGCATAAATGAATGTATAATAAAGATATTTTCTTATAAACGAGTAATTAATAGAAGACGTTATATACCCTTTCATGTTAATATATTTAAGTTATAATAGAAGGCTTACCCTTTTGTATTGTACGGTAGAAGCAGTGTGAGCTTGAAATTTTGTTTAGAAAAGGATGTGCCTAATTTGCGTATCAATAAATTTATTAGTGAAGCTGGAAAAGCGTCTCGACGTGGAGCAGATAAATTAATTAATGAGAGAAGAGTAATTATTAACGGTAAGGTTGCAAAAATTGGTGACCAAGTAAATCCAGGTGATGATGTACGCGTAAATGGAGAGCAGCTTCGTATTGCTCGAGATCACGTATATATCGCTTTAAATAAACCAGTAGGTATTACATGTACGAGTGAAAAAGCTGTAAAAGGTAATATTATCGATTTAGTGAATCATCCATTACGAATTAGTCACATTGGACGTCTTGATAAAGACTCAGACGGTTTAATTTTATTAACGAATGATGGTGATATTGTAAATGAAATTTTACGTGCTGAAAACAAACATGAAAAAGAATATATCGTTTCAGTAGATAAGCCAATTACACCTGATTTTCTAGAGAAAATGGCAGCTGGTGTGAAAATTTTAGGAACGAAAACGCTTCCTTGTGAGGTAACACAGTTATCAAAATATGAATTCCAAATTATTTTAACTCAAGGGTTGAATCGTCAAATTCGTCGTATGTGTGAAGCTTTAGGTTATCAAGTATACACTTTAAAGCGTACAAGAATTATGAATATAGAATTAAATAATTTACCTGTTGGACAGTGGAGAGATTTATCGAAGAAAGAGAAACGACGTCTATTTTCAGACTTAAATTATGAACCACAAGATTGGTAAAATTGAGAAGAGGAAACCCAAAATCTATTTTTGGTTTCTTTTTTATTAAATAAAAAATCATTTTTAAACACTTGCAAAAATAAAATGAATAAGATATAGTAAATAACAATTAATGGATGTACTTTTAAAAGCAAAGAAAAGGACACGAGTTATTTTATCCGGTTATACAGAGAAGGAAGGAAAGCTGAGAACTTCCTAACGCAGAAAAATAACTTACCACCTTAGAGCTGCACTGGGGAAACTAAGTATCTAGTGCCGTGTAAGCGACGTTATCGCAAAAGAAGCCATTATGTTTTTTGTGATGGGAATCTGGGTGGAACCACGGATATAAGCATATTCGTCCCTATTTTAGGGATGAATATGCTTTTTTGTATTCAATTTCATAATAAGCGAAGAAAAGGACACGAGTTATTTTATCCGGTTATACAGAGAAGGAAGGAAAGCTGAGAACTTCCTAACGCAGAAAAATAACTTACCACCTTAGAGCTGCACTGGGGAAATTAAGTATCTAGTGCCGTGTAAACGACGTTACCGTAAAAGAAGCCATTGTGTATTTACAATGGGAATCTGGGTGGAACCACGGGTAAAAGCACGCTCGTCCCTATTTTAGGGATGAGTGTGCTTTTTATTATGAAATGGAGAGATGAAAAATGAAAGAACAGATGATTGAAATGAAATTTCCGGATGGAAGCGTTAAAGAATTTGTAAAAGGAATTACTTTAGAAGAAATTGCGGGATCCATTAGCAGTAGTTTAAAAAAGAAAGCAGTCGCAGGGAAAGTAAATGATCAGTTATATGATTTACGCCGAAATATTGAAGAAAATGCGGAAGTAGAAATCGTTACAATAGATTCAAATGAAGGGGTAGAAATTGCAAGACACTCTGCGGCACATATTTTAGCGCAAGCTGTAAAGAGGATGCATGGTAATGTAAACCTTGGTGTAGGACCTGTTATTGAAAATGGATTTTATTATGATATGGATCTTCCGAGTAGTGTAAACGTAGAAGATTTACCGGAAATCGAAAAAGAAATGAAAAAAATTATAAATGAAAATGTAAAAATAGAGCGAGTTGAGGTTTCACGAGAAGAGGCAAAAAAACTGTTTCAAGAAATGAATGATCACCTGAAATTAGAATTGTTAGAAGCAATTCCTAGTGGGGAAAGTGTAACACTATATAAACAAGGTGAATTTGTAGACTTATGTAGAGGACCACATGTACCGTCAACAGGCTATTTGAAAGCATTCCAATTAACTCACGTTTCTGGTGCATATTGGCGAGGTGATAGTAACAATCAAGTGCTTCAGCGTATATATGGTGTTGCGTTCTCTTCTCAAAAAGAATTAGAAGATTATTTACATTTCGTTGAAGAAGCAGCAAAAAGAAATCATCGTAAATTAGGTAGTGAGCTGGAGTTATTTATGTTTTCTGAAGAGGCTCCGGGAATGCCATTTTATTTACCGAAAGGACAAATTATTCGTAATGAATTAGAAGCATTTTTAAGAGAAATTCAAAAAGAGTATAAGTATCAAGAAGTACGTACTCCGTTTATGATGAACCAAGAATTATGGGAGAAATCAGGACACTGGGGACATTACAAAGACAACATGTATTTCTCTGAAGTAGACAATAAAAGTTTCGCATTAAAACCAATGAACTGCCCAGGACATATGTTAATGTTCAAAAATAAATTACACTCTTATCGCGAATTGCCAATTCGTATGTGTGAGTTCGGTCAAGTACACCGACACGAATTTAGCGGGGCATTAAATGGATTATTAAGAGTACGTACTTTCTGCCAAGATGATGCTCATTTATTTGTAACTCCAGAACAAATTGAAGATGAAATTAAATCTGTAATGGCGCAAATTGATTATGTTTATAAAACTTTTGGATTCGAATATGAAGTAGAGCTTTCTACTCGTCCAGAAGATTCAATGGGTGATGATAAGTTGTGGGAGCAAGCAGAAGAGGCATTAGAAAATGTATTACATTCATTGAATTATAAATATAGACTAAATGAAGGTGACGGTGCATTTTATGGACCGAAAATCGACTTCCATATTAAAGACGCCTTAAATAGAAGTCATCAGTGCGGGACAATCCAACTAGATTTCCAAATGCCAGAGAAGTTTGATTTAAATTATATAGATGAGAAGAATGAAAAGAGAAGACCAGTTGTCATTCACAGAGCAGTTTTAGGATCTTTAGACCGTTTCTTAGCGATATTAATTGAGCACTTTGGAGGCGCGTTCCCGGCATGGGTGGCACCGGTTCAAGTGAAGGTCATTCCAGTTTCGAATGCAGTCCATGTACAATACGCAGATGAGATTGCGGATAAATTAGCACAAGCTGGCATTCGTGTTGAAAGAGATGTACGAGATGAAAAGTTAGGATATAAAATAAGAGAAGCACAAATGCAAAAAGTTCCTTATGTTCTTGTTATTGGGGATAAGGAAATGGAGAACGGATCTGTAAATGTACGTAAATACGGTGAAGACCAGTCAGAAGTTATTGAACTAAATGGGTTTGTGGAGAGTATAAAAGAGGAAATAAAAAATAAGAAATAGAGATTGATAATAAAATACACCATTAACATGTATTACTGAATTTAAACTCATTAAAGAACCATAATAAATGATGAAGGGATAGCTTAATCGCTATTCCTTCATCATTTATTGCCATATACTTCACTTCATACCGTTAAATCATTTTCTGATTTTATATTAATGGCTTCTTGTAAGAGCTTTTGGAGAACTGCAGCAAAAACAGCAATCACGATAGAGGAGAAAATAATGATCAATCCAATTGGTATAAAACTTGGAGGATCAATTTTTTTTGCCATAAGATAGTAAAGTGGCATACCTAGTATGTATATGGTACCGATAGTGAGGGCACAGTATTTTATATTTTTTAAAGCCTTTACTGATAATACCGAGAACGCTTTGTTCTTATCAATATAACTTAAAAGTTTAAAAACTTGATACAGAGCGAAGTAAAAAGGTATCGTCGCTGCGTACATATCGATTAAAACGAGAGATTTCATATAAGCAATAGCTGGATACAATTCTCCAGCGAAATTCCCGATTTTAGGAACTAAAAATATGCACAATGCAAGTACTACTATACCTATAAAAACAATAGCTAGTTTTAAAAAGAGTGTTGAAACTTGTTTCATAAAAAGCACCTCGTTTATTTAATGACAATATGATTTTATCATATAATTTATCGTTTTAAAATAAAACTATATTGTTTTTTAACTTATTATTATTGTTATTTATGTATCCCATTAATTTTGATAAAAATAAAAAACTTGCTCATTACAAAGGAATCCGCCTTATGAAATGGTCTGTAATATTTTTTACCTTACAAAAATGTAAGGTAAATGTAAGCGAAATCGAAGGAACGAGTTTTAGAAAAGTGAGAACATGTAATAGGAAAAAGGTTTACGTAACTCGTGTAATCCTTTCTGATTGAAAAATTTAAAAATTATTAAGGATTTACATGAGAAAAAGATAAGAAATATGTGAGAAATTAATTTTACACAAAAGGGATGGAGTGAAAGAGATGTCAACAAATGTAGTTACTGTAGAACGTGTAGAAAAAACGTATGGGAAAAGAAATGAGAATCAGTCAAAAGCGTTAAGGGGTGTGTCATTAAGTATTAAAGAAGGGGAATTCGTCGGGATTATGGGTCCTTCTGGATCTGGAAAAACGACTTTACTTAATGTGATTAGTACATTGGATCAAGCAACGGGTGGCAGTGTGACAATAGCTGGTACAAATATTACTTCTATGAAGGGGAATGCATTATCTGATTTTCGATCTCAAAAATTAGGGTTCATTTTTCAAGATTTTAACTTACTAGAAAACTTATCAATTTATGAAAATATCGCTTTACCACTTTCTCTGCAAGGCGTACCTTCAAGTGAGATTACTGGAAAGGTGAATGAGGTTGCGAAGAAGTTAGGGATTACTGAAATTTTAACGAAATATCCAACTGCTGTTTCTGGGGGACAAAAGCAAAGAACAGCGGCAGCACGAGCTTTAGTACATAATCCAGCAATCGTATTAGCAGATGAACCGACAGGAGCGTTAGATAGTAAAAATGCAAAAAGCTTGTTAGAAGCGATGCAAGACTTACATGAAAATCACAATGTAAGTATTTTAATGGTTACACACGATGCATTTAGTGCGAGTTATTGTGAACGTATTTTATTTATTCAAGACGGTCTTCTATATAAAGAGCTAAAGCGTCAAGGAACGCGAGAAAATTTCTATCAAGACATTTTAGGTGTGCTCGCTCATATGGGCTCAGCTGCTGAGTCCAAGTAGGGGGGCGAGACTATGTTATTCAAATTATCACGTCATAGTATGAAAAAGATGTTAAAAGATTATATGGTGTTACTAATTGGTCTCGTTATTAGTATTAGTATTTTCTACATGTTCCAAACAATGGCGATGAATAGTGAATTTACGAAGGATAATAGTCTTATTAGTAGTATTAGACTCGTATTTTGGGTAGGTGCCATACTATTATCTTTCATTACTGTATTTTATATTATATATGCCAATTCGTTCTTACTCACATTAAGAAGAAAAGAACTCGGTATGTATATGATGCTCGGTGCGAAAAAGAAAAAAGTAGCACAGTTACTATTTATTGAAACATTCGGTATGGGTATTGTCAGTATTATTATCGGTATTTTAGTAGGGATGTTACTTGCAAGTGTAGCAGGAAACCTTTTAATGAATGGTATGGAAATTTCAGCAAAAGGTAGTTATTCATCTGTATATACACCAGCAATCTTAGTTACAGCTATTTTCTTCTTAATACTATTTTTTATTACTGGTTTAATGAATAGCATCCGGTTATTACGTAAAACAGAATTGGAGTTAATTCGTGAAGATGAAACACTAGATGAAGTAAAGAAAAGTAAAACTCGCATTATTATAATGACGGTACTTGGTATATTGCTAGTAAGTATAGGATACTACTTTATGATCAATGTAAAAATATATGCTGAATTAGGCTTTATAATAGCGACAATCGTTACAACTCTTGGAACATATTTTATCTTTAGTTCATTACTCCCATTTTTTGTGATGAAAATTAAAGGGAATAAAAAACGAAATGAAACGGGCTTAAATAGTTTTACATATGCACAGCTGCGCTTTCGCGTAAATAGTTTATCGAGAGTATTAGGCACTGTAGCGATGTTAATTGCATTAGGCGCAGGAGCGATGACGGCAGGGATGGCATTTCAAAAAAATGTAGGTATTATGACAGACTTCTCACGTGTATATGATGTTGTAATTCATGATCCAAATGATCAAGATAAAGCGGCATTAAAAGAAATGGAAATTGTGGAAGAAAGTAAGTACAAGTATAAAGTAGATGGAGAAGCGGTGTATTACTTACGTAACGACTTAACGGCGAAACCACCACTCGTTTCCGATCACTTCGATACAAAAACTTTAAAAGAGCCTGCTCGTAAACGTGTTGCTGAACCTTTAACTGAACCTGTCTATTCTGCTTTAGAAGCTCCCGAAGCAGCCAATAAGCTTCCTCGTATGCCAAAAGATTGGGAAGATGCGGTTGTAAGAGAAATACAAATTACACATAATCAATTTAACGGAAAACCTGTAAGAATTGCTGATGAAGAACACTACAAAGCAGTTCAAGGAACGGAACATAGTGTAACATTAGCAAAAGTAGATGATATGAAAAAATATAAACCGTTGTTGCTCGATATAGATAAGAGACAAAAAGAGCAAATTGAAAAAACAACAGGTACAAAAGTAGACTTATTTACAAAAATGACAATTTATCAGTTTATGAACAGTTTCATGAGTGGAACAATGTTTATGGGATTTTTCCTCGGAATTGCCTTTTTAGCAATGATGGCAAGTTCGCTAATGTTCAAAATATTAACAGGTGCTTCTCGTGACGTACGCCGTTATGAAATGTTACGAAAAATTGGTGTGAGACGTAGTATGTTAACGAAAAGTATTTATAAAGAAATTTCATATTTATTTATCTTCCCAGCGATTATTGGAATTTCCCACGTGTTAGTAGGGCTTAACTTATTCAGTTTTATATTAGTTGACCCGTTTGTAAAGGTGTGGGTGCCGATTGGGATTTTCTTAGTCATTTATTTCATCTATTACTGGATTACTGTCCAACTTTATAAAGGTATGGTAATGCCGAAAGAAGAAGTAGCGAAATAGTTTAAGAAAAGAGTCCTTGTTTGAAAACAAGGGCTTTTTTCTATATTTGTAATACCTGTGATCAAGTTTTTCTACGATTAATGTATTGAAAATTAAGAAAATATTAAGAGTTTATATAGGGGAAAATTAAGAAGTGTATGGGATATTAAAAATGTGCAAAAGATCAAGGTGAAATTGTTGTATATTTATATTTTTTTGAGGTAGTTTTACTGAACTAAATTAATGTTTTTATAAATTTAAAAGAAAGGAAACTACTTATGAAGAAGATAAAAAAATTAATAAAACTTATTGGAGTCATCATTTTACTATTATTAATCGTAGCACTAATATTTCCTACATGGACCTCGCAAATAAAAGGGAAAAACAGTATAAGTACATTAGAGCAAGTAGAGATAAATGGAAGTGATCATGAAATTATGATACGCGGAAAAGATAAGAACAATCCGGTTATTATTTTTGTACATGGTGGACCAGGTACTTCAGAAATACCATATGCGCAAAAATACCAAAACTTATTGGAAGAGAAATTCACAGTTGTTAATTACGATCAAAGAGCGAGTGGGAAGTCGTATCATTTCTTTGAAGACTATTCGAATCTTACATCAGATCTTCTTGTAGAAGATTTATTAGCTATGACAGATTATGTTTCAAAACATCTTGGTAAAGAAAAAGTAATATTGGTTGGTCATTCTTACGGTACATATATCGGATTGCAAGCTGCCAATAAAGCCCCTGAAAAATATGAAGCATATGTTGGCATAGGGCAAATGAGTGATACAGTAGAAAGTGAAATGGATAGTTTAAACTATGTGATTGAACAGGCACAAAGTGCTGGGAATACAGATGAGGTTGCCTATTTAAATGAGTTGACTGAAAAAATTAAAAATGGCGATACATACACTCCGAGGAATTATGTTGCAAAATATGGTGGAACATCAAGACTCATTGAAAATCCAGATGGTGATAACATTGGGATGCTACTCAGTAATGAATATAACTTTTTAGATGTAATTCGTTATAACGTTGGATTATCACATTCTCAAACTGTCTTATTAGAAAAGGATTTAAAGAACCCATTGCCTACTAAGGTGACTGAAATGAAGCTACCGCTTTATTTCCTTATGGGAAAATACGACTATAATACTTCATTTCATGCAGCGAAAAAATATTTTGATATGATTGAAGTGAATCAAAAAGAATTCATTACTTTTGAAAAGTCAGCTCATTATCCGCAATTTGAAGAGAAGGAAAAATTTTATGAGTGGATGTGCGATACATTTATAAAATAAATAAAGTATATCCGAACTTTAGAGAATTAAAATAGTTAGCGAGACGTATAAAGATTTTAGCTACATATTATTACGTGAAGCGAAGTTAAATAAAAAGACTCTTGTATAAAAAACATGAGTCTTTTTTTTATTGTGCTCTATACAGAAGGAAAAGATTGGATAATGGTCGAAAAATATAATGTAACTTCCGAGAAATGACTGAAAAAATAAAA
Source organism: Bacillus sp. N5-665 (assembly GCF_022637375.2). NCBI lineage: Bacteria > Bacillati > Bacillota > Bacilli > Caryophanales > Bacillaceae > Bacillus > Bacillus sp. N5-665. The sequence continues at coordinate 3,221,465 of NZ_CP093325.1, read as the reverse complement.
TTTTGTCGAGAGAAAGGGTTAGAAGTATGAAAGAAATGCTACAGTTATTTCGTAACAAAGTGTATGCACGTTTTTTTCTAGCAAATATTTTAGAGCGACTCGGTTCTATGATTGCTGGAGTTTCTTTAATGTTTTATTTGTTAGACCAATACGGAAAACAACCAGTTTACGCAACGATGACACAAATTATGATGGCATTACCTGCATTAATCTTTTTTCTATTAGTAGGGACAGTAGTGGATCGTTTTGATAGACAACGTATTTGTACGGTAAGTAACATATGTTGTTCGCTCTGTAATATCGGAATTCTAATTTCGCTTTATTACGGAATGATTATACTCGTCTTTATATTTTTATTTTTGGAAAATGCATGTATACAATTTTTCTCTCCATCAGAACAGTCGATGATACAGGGAGTAGTTGAATCCGACCAATACGGTGCAGCAGCAGGTGTGAATCAAATGGTGAATAGTTTGTATGCTTTGTTTGGTGTAGGAATTGCAACGATGGTGTACTGGACTTTTGGAATATACGGGAGTATTTTAGTAAATACGCTCACTTTTATTATGAGTGGTATTTTGATTCAAACGATCTCCATTCCAGAAAAAGTGCGTTTGCCAAACGGTAGAACAAAATGGAAAGAAGTTAATTTGAAAATGTTAATAACAGAGTTTCAAAAAGGGATCAAGTACATATATCAAAATGATACTTTAAAAAAATTACTTTTAGGATTTATCGTGTTTGGACTATTAAATGGTATTTTAAGCGTATCCACAACTTACATATTAAAATATAAATTAGCACCAGCAACGTATGAAAGTTTAGCGATGGTGGGTGGTGCAGTTGGAGGGATTTCATTACTAATTGGAAGTGTAGTAGCAACAAGTATAGGTAAGAAATATGCACCTAAGCCTATTATTGTATTTGGAATGGCGGGCTCAGGAGTCTTTTTCGGTATGTGTTACTTTGTAAATCACGTATGGTCTTTTTATGTATGTATCGCTTTTGCGACTTTCTTTTTACCATTTATTAATGTTGCAATAATGGGCTGGATGTATGAAATTGTAGAAGAGTCATTCATGGGACGCGTTCAAAGTTTACTTAGTCCATTAACGACAGGATTCCAGCTGTTATCTCTCGGTGCGATAGCGATGTTGTTCCCGAAATGGATTCTTGCAGATACGTTGTTTATTATTTTATTTGGTTTATTATTTTTTGTTACGTGTTTATATCAAGCCATTTTACCTAGTGGAAAGAAACGAGTGCAAGGTATAGCTGAAGAGATGTAATATATCTGGTTTTGATTTCTGAATATTCTATCGGATAGTAAGGAGAAATCGTTATGTTGATGCGAATTGTTAAATGGTGTGGGATTACTTGTTTACAACTAGTAGCTGCTATTTTATGTATAATCTGCTTAGGTGCGCTGCCACGTTTATTTAAGGGATTGCAAATGGATTTAATCGGTTTTTGGAACACGATTGTATTTCTTGGAGGAAAGTTACTTCAACCAGGTGAAATTACATATGGATTTCGGGACTCAAGAAAATTATTTCCACAAATATGGATTCATTATATTGAAACGATGATTGTATTTCTCTCAGCGTTTTTACTATCTTTGCTTATAGCGTATGTACTTGTCGTTTGGGTATTGCAACGTTCTCATATGAAACAGAAAATGTGGAACGGGATTTTTCTTACGCTTGAGAGTATACCAGATATATTACTTATTTTATTATCACAACTTCTTGTCGTAATTCTTTTTCAAAAAACAGGATTTATGCCGGTCAAACTAGCTGGATTAGGGGAAGAAAGGATACGTTTGTTACCGATTATATGTCTTACAATACCAACAACATTATTATTTATTAAACTGTTGTTATTACGATTTAAAGAAGAGTTAGAGAAAGATTATAGTTTGTTTGCCAAGAGTAAAGGATTAAGCTTACAGCATATTTTGACACATCATATTTCAAGAAATGTTTTATTGACGACAATTTATTATGCGAAAACAAATATATTATTTATGCTTTCCAATTTATATATTATTGAATGGATATTTAATACATATGGTATGTTTGTTTTTGTAAAAGAAAATTCTAAATTAGAAATATTTACAGTGAGTCTAGTAATATTATACGTACCGCTTTTTATACTATTTCGTATAGTACATACACTCTTGCAAAATGTGATAAAGGAGCGTGTGTAATATGTGGCAAGTTGTAAAAAGAGATGTGAGATTTTGGATAGGTATTACTTTTTTAAGTGTACTAATGATTGTTAGTATTGGATATACGGTGTTTTTTGATGGGAATATTCGCGAACTTACGATGATGTATAACGAAAAAGGAGAACTAGAGGCAGCTCCATTTTCGCCATCAAGTAAATTTTGGTTTGGAAGTGATGTGAAAGGCCGCGACCTTGTTCAATTAATAATAGAAGGCGCGAAATGGACAGTTGGAGCGAGTATAATTATAGCGATTTTACGAGTTATAGTTGGAGGGGGAGTTGGTTTACTTCTTGGTATGTATGGTAAACGTTCTTTTCCAGTTATTTCATCATTTTTTGATCCTTTTAGTATTGTACCAATGGTCATGATTTCTTATTTTATGTTAAATGAAGTTTTAACGTTTGACAGTGGAGCGGAAGTTGTGCCGTTGTATTTGCGGGTGGCATTTCAAATTATAGTTCTTGTATTCCTTGCTGTACCAACAGTTATGCTATATGTAGCGCAAGAAGTAAAACGTATTAAGAAAGAGGAATTTATGTTGGCAGCTACTGTTCTCGGCGGGAGTAAATGGCAGAGGTTGAAGCGCCATATATGGCCGCATATGTTACCAACATTTCTTTTATTAGTAGCCCAACAATTTGTGAGTACTTTATTGCTTCTTTTACACCTTGGTTTGTTGCAATTATTTTTTGGTGGAACAATAACCTTCAGTGGAATGGATCCAGATAGTGTAACAAAAGAATGGACGGGTCTAATTGGTCAAAACTTCCGCCATTTAACTACACATACATGGATTGTACTTATACCGATTGCTTTTTATAGTATGACAATTTTAGCGGGAAATCTGATTAGTAACAGTATGCAAGATGCGATTAAACTAGGAAATGTAAAAATACCTAAGAGCAAGGATAAAGAAGTAAAGGAAGAGAAACGAATACAAACTAATGTGAATGATTTTTCTTTTTATAGAGAGATACAAAAATAAAAAAGATAGCTGAAGTTAAAAAAACAGTAAAGTTTTAAAAGAAATAATAATCGAATTATTATAGAAATATCGATAGTGTAAATCCTATAATTGAACTGGGTGATTAAAAGTGACTATACGAAATAAAAAGATAATTGATATATGTGATAACCACAGACTATTAAATAAATATTCACGTAACAGTATTCCAAGCGTAATCTTCATAGCAGGGTTAGGCGATAGTTATGAGACATGGAAAAAAGTCCAAGACCGAATATCGCAAGAAACATCAACCTTTTCCTATAACAGGTCGGGTATTGGCAGGAGTCAAGTCGCATCCGTCCCGACGACTTGCTATAATCTAGTCGAGGAGCTAAACGAATTGTTGCTAGCGCTTGAAGTGGAGAAGCCCTATATATTGGTGGGACATTCTTTTGGTGGTTTGGTTGCTAGATTATACGCCAGCCTTTATCCACTGAACATCTGTGGTATGGTTTTGGTTGACGCTGCACCGGAATATAAAGAACTTGCCTATGAAAAGGTTCTACCCGAAAATCTGCTTGCAAGAAATAGGGAATATTACGAGAATCCTATGTTGAATAGTGAGAAGATTGATAAAATACAAAGTTATAAGCAAATCGTTGATCATTCAAAGCAAAGTAACCTACCTCTTGCAATTATTACAAGAGGTTTAGCTGACAATGTTGAAGAGGGATGGCCATCTCAAGAAATATTGGGAATTGAGCAAAGGCTCCAAGCAGAATTCCAATGGCTATCAACGTCAAGCAAGTACCGGATTGCTAGTCGAAGTGGACATTATATTCATCATGATGAGCCAGAAGTTGTTATAGAGGAGATTATGTTAATGTTGAAGGAGATGGGGAAATGAGCGATACAAGGACTAAATTGATGCTGGATTTGCAAAGAATTGAGAAGGATGAGTATCAGTTACGTGAAGGTGAGCGGCATCAAGATTTCTTACCTTTGTTACTTCAATATATTGGCGATCCTCAGCCAGAATTACGAGATAACTTGATTTATTCAATGTTTTATATGTGGATTAAGGAAGAGAATAGATTCAGTGAAGAGGAGTTACGAAGCCTCTTAACTGTTCTGACTGATGAGAACCATTTGTTCTATAGTATTGGTAGCGAGGATGATCAGTCAGTTTTTACAAGGACGTTCTCGGCCTTACCTATCGCTTTGATTGTGCAACGCCACAGACAGAATCCATTTTTTAATCAAGCGGAAATTGAGCAATTAATGCATGCGATGCTCCGTTATTATAAAGAGGAGAAGGATCTGCGAGGTTACCTTTCAGTAGGAGGCTGGGCTCACAGCGCGTCTCATGGTGCGGATGTTTTTGTCGAGCTGGTGCAGTGTGAGGAGAGCAGCGTCACAATGCTGCGTAAGGTTCTTGTCGCTATTTCTGGCATGCTTCATAATGGTAGACACATTTTTAGCGATGAGGATGATGAACGGTTAGTAAACATCGTGGGTACGATGATTGACAAAGAGTTACTTCCACATCAAGAAATCGCTGATTGGATTAGTGGTTTAGCGCAATGCTGCAATTTGCCGAGAAGTCGCAGTCAGGTGATTGCTCGCGTGAACAGCAAAAATTTTTTACGCAGTCTCTATTTCAGAAGGGGACAAGATAGCGGAGGGAATGAGCTTAACACTGTTATACTTAGTACCGAGGCAATATTGAACAGGTTTTCTTTCAGTTAAAGGGTTAGAGGGGCCGTCCCAAAAGCCATGGGAAATTGGCTTTTGGGACGGCCCCTTTTTATGTCAAGAAAAACAAGAAGAAACCATCCATTGGTAAAATGGAAGTACCACCCACCACGCACAAAAGGAGAGGCAAGGGCTGCAATTAAGGCAGTTTTTCCTCATTGAACTAAAGGGTAGCATTTCTGTAAAGCTTATTGAATTAAAGAATGCTTTAGTTCAATAAGGCCTAAAAATGTGTTTTAGTACATGTACAAAAAAGGATAGATAATGCATAATACTTTCTGCTTTATCTATCCTCGTCTTTTCGTTTAAAGTGGTGGTAAATCAATCTTACCTTCTTCAAATAATTCTTTTATCATATGCTTCGTATAACCAGCTGCTTGACCAAAGGTGATTTTTGCTGGCATTGGTGCTTCATTTACATCTACAACTACATCAATAATACACGGACTATTTTGTTTTACCGCACTTTCGAAAGCAGGAAGTAGTTCATCTAAATTTTCAACGCGGTATCCAATACCTCCGCACGCCTCTGCGTATTTTGCGAAATCAGGGTTTGTTAAGTCTGTACCAAATTCGATATTACCCATAACTTCTTGTTCAAATTTAATCATGGCAATCTTATTATTATTTAATACGATGACAACGATTGGCAGTTTATATTTAACAGCTGTTACAAAGTCGTTCATTGTCATTCCAAAACCACCGTCACCACAAACTGCAAACACTTGTTTATCCGGGAAAGCAATTTTTCCAGCAATTGCACCAGGTAAACCGCAGCCAAGAGTTGCGAGCCAGCTAGAAATGATAAATTGCTGGTTTGTCATACGGAAGTGCCTTGCAGTCCATACTGTTACATTTCCGACATCGACTGATAGTATTGCATCATCATGAGCTACTTGTTGCAGTGTATGCATAACGCGTTGTGGTTTAATTGGAGTAGAAGAATCGTCTTCTTGATTGTGTAATTTTTCTTCCCAATTTTTCATCATTTCTTGGTGATGCTTTAAGAAGGAGTGATTCTCGTGTTTTTCTACATTTTCAATTAACCATTTTAATGTTTTATCAGCATCACCAGCTAAGCCGATATCAGTTACATAACGTTTTCCGATTTGGGCAGGATCAGTATCGATATGGATTGTTTTTGCTTTTTCGGGTAAGAAACCGGTGAACGGATAAGAAGTACCAATCATAATTAAAGTATCCGCATGTTTCATTGCTTCATAAGAAGGTTTCGTTCCAATTAATCCTAATCCACCGATACAAAGTGGATGTTCATCAGGGATAATGCCTTTAGCTGGTAATGTAAGTACGATTGGAGCACCGATGTGTTCTGCGAAAGTAAGTAAAGATTCTCTCGCATGTTTCGCACCTTTTCCAGCTAAAATTACAGGCTTTTTCGCTTCATTTATTGCGAGTTTTGCAGCATGTAAATCTTCTTCTTGCGGAAATAACTCAGGTAATGTAAAAGAAGTATTTGTAACACGAGCACCACTTTTTACTTCGAATTTCGGAACATCATCTGGAATCGTAAGAACAGATACACCTTTTTTCGTATAAGCCATTCGAATCGCTTGATTCACGACAGCAGGCAACTGTTCTGCTGACATAATGCGCTGGTTATATACCGCAACATCATCGAATAATCTTTCTAAGTTTACTTCTTGGAAAAAATCCGTCCCGAGTAAATCTGTTTCTACTTGACCTGAAATTGCTAGAACAGGGGCTTTATCGAGTTTAGCATCATATAAACCATTTAATAAATGAATAGCACCCGGCCCTGCGATTGCCATACAAACACCGAGTTTTCCTGTTAACTTAGCATAGGCAGCTGCTGCTAGTGCACCAGCTTCTTCATGGCGAACTTGAATGAATTTGATTTTATCTTGTTTTTTTCTTAAAGCTTCAATTATAGAATTGATAGAATCTCCAGGCATTCCGTAAATGTGTTCTACTCCCCAGTCAATTAATAGGTCAACTAATGCTTCACCGGCTGTTTTCCCAAACATAATTTTTCCTCCTTATAATAGGTAGATACTATTATGTTTTGGAGAAAAAGGAAAAATATACAAATGATTATATTATTATCTTTAATGATGACCAGTAAATAGTGTAAATACTGTTATTAGTAAAAATCCACTAGTTGCCCATGTTAAAAATGAAAGGAAAGAGAGCTGTTTCTTAGCTTTCCAAAGCATTTCATGAATTGTGACATAGCCAAGTGAACCGATAGCGCTCCCCATAATGAGCCCTTGTAAATGTAGAGCTTTTCCTTCCATCAAAATGCCAAAAACAGTACCAGTTCCGAGAATAAGTGAAAGTAATAAAGTCGTTAATAAAAATGAAATGTATTTATGCTTTGTAAAGAGGAAGGGGATGATTAATGCTAGGCCTTCAGGAATATGGTGAATTACAATCGCAAGTAAGAAAGGAATGGCAGAATCATTATGATTTATAAATGCTGTACCTAATGCAAAGCCACTCGGCAAATTATGAATAAATATAGCAAAAGAAAGAAAAAGGAAAGTTTGCCACGCTTGTTGATCTTTTTTATGTATCATTGGATGGTGACAATAGTTATCTAATAAGCTCATAATTAAAATACCGATAGCTATACCAAGTATAGGCCCAATTATTTCATAGCTTGCAAATGTTTCAGGAATAATTTCAAGGGATAAAAGGCCAAGCAAAATTCCGCCACATAATGCATATAAACGATGCATTTTTTCTTCAATTAGCTGGCGCGTAGCAATGCCGACAGCGCCGCCTAATAGTAATCCACCGAATGAAAAAAATGTAACTATCATAGGAATCCATAATCGTTCCATCGTATCACACTCCGATTCTTCCACTTATTTTTAGCTTACGAAAAGGAAAGTTAGATTAGTCCAAGTAATTGTGTTTGATTATAGAGAAAAAACTAATAATTCGTTATAATTTATATATTAAGCTTAAGTGGAAATATGAAATGGGGAATACGTTTGCAAACAAAATGGAGTCTATCTGAATATGAAAATCCAAAACGATATGATGTGGAAAATAAAAGTTTGTCAGATTTTCCGTTCTTACTATCATGGGCAAAAAAACTAAGTATACAAAATGAATGGATTCTAGATATTGCCTGCGGAACAGGAAGGGTTACAATTCCATTTATAGAAAACGGATATAAAATGATTGGTATAGATATACATGAAGGTATGCTTGCTGAGGCGAAGAGAAAATCTATGAAATATAAGAAAGTAAAATGGTTACAACAAGACTGCTTACAATTGAAGATTGAAGAAACAATTCCGTTAGCATTTATGGTTGGTCATGGATTTCAGCATTTTCTTACGAATATTGATCAAAATAAGCTATTAACATCTATTCATCATGTGTTAGCTAATAATGGTATATTCATATTCGATACACGTTTTCCTTCAAAAGAAGAATTAATACAACCATCTACAGAAGTATATTGGACAACTATTCGTGATGAAATGGGAAGAAAATGTGATTTATATACTGAAATGACATATGATTCAATTCAGCAAATACAGCACTACATAACAACAAGAAGGTTTTATGAGGATGATGGGCAAGTAGAGGAACTGAAAACAACGATTGACCTTCGCTATACATATCCGCAAGAGTTAGAAAGATTATTAGTAGCGAATGGTTTTGAACTATTACATATATATAATGATTGGGAAGGAAATGAGTTAGGGGAAGACTGCTATTCTATGGTAATAGTTTGCCGGAAGAAAAAATAGTGTTATTTTTAAAATATGAGTTTGAAAAGCTTTTAAGGAGAGAAAAAGATGACTTGGTACTTAGATAATGTTTATGAAATAAATAAAGAAGCGCCCTATACATTCTATCTTCCTAGTTCAGAAGTTTTGGAGAAATTAAAGGTTGGAGATTTGGTAAAGTTAATTTTTGTAACTAAAAATGAAGAAGAGGATGGGTTTAATTGAGAAAGAATGTGGGTTGAAATTACTGAAAGAAATGAGAAGAAGTTTGTAGGGAAACTCAATAATAATCCGTATCGTTTAAATTTAAAAATAGGTGATGAAATTTCATTTGGAATTCAAAATATATGTGATACGGAATATCAGGATCCAGCTTCAAAAGATTGGGATTTTTATTTTGATACGAAGGTAATTGTTAGTAATGATGTACTGGAAAGAAGAGAATTTAACTTTATGCTTAAAGAGGATTCGAGAGAAGAAGGCGACTCTGGTTGGTCAATATTAAGTGGCTATGAAAGTGATGACTATGTAAATGATCCTAAAAATTTTCAAGTTATTTCAGTTGGAGTCATATTGAATATAGATGATTCTATTTTAAAATTTCTTGAGGAACCACCTTTATGTGCATATGAAAGAAATGATAAAGGTAGATTCTATAAGATTGAAGACTATGATTGGGATGCGTATTTAAATGGATAGAAGAATTTACTACGTTGTAAAGAAAAGTACATTTTGTTTCGGAATCATATTAACGTTATTTTTAAGTGGATGTATCAGTTTTGGTAAAGAAACTACAGATACAATTTACGTAATTCCTGAAGAATATGAAGGGGATTTAATTGTTTTATATAACGTACCTGGTGCTGAATTGTTACCAAAAGAAGAAGAGTTTAGTGTTGTCACTTTCGCAGCTGACGGTACTGCTGTTACATCTACAAAAGATATGAAATATGGTACAGTGAACGATTTATATTACACAGTAAATAAAGAAGGGAGGCGTACGAAGCTTGATTCTAGCTGTATACGCCTTGCTTCAACTGGAAGTAGAACCGAAAATTCTTGGGAATTTCCACTTGCAAACTTAGAAGTAACTCGTACAGCATGTTCTAAAGAATTTTCAGCAAATGGTAGAGAGGTACCAGAGAACCAAGAGCATCCTGCTGAAAAGAAGATGAGAGATTTAATGCAGCATGTACAAGAACAGTATATGAATAAAGGGAAATAGTTAGTATGTTAGATGGAAGAAATTCATAAGTAGTATAAATTGAAGAGAATAGTAGTAAATGGAGGAACTAATTATGCAACAAATTAAAAAAATAGGAAACTCATTTTGGTATATGACACCTGTTTCTGAAACAGATAGACCTATATTAGGAATGGTCGTCGGACAAGAAAAAACTTTAATGATTGATGCAGGGAATTCAGAAGCACATGCACAATTATTTTTAGAAATGCTAAAAGAACAAAACGTATCAAATCCTGATCTCGTAGCACTAACACATTGGCATTGGGATCATATTTTTGGATTGCCTGTACTACAAAATGCATTAACTATTGCGCATACTGAAACGAAAAAAGAGATGCAGAAACTAGTATCTTATGAATGGACAGATGAAGCATTGGACGCACGCGTAAAAGAGGGTACTGAAATAGAATTTTGTGCGGATTGTATCAAAAAAGAGTTCAGTGAAGAACAAAGAAATATTAAAATTATTCCTCCGACCTTAACGTTCCACGATCAACTTGAATTAGATCTTGGTGAAGTGACATGCGTGTTAAAACATATAGGCGGAGATCATGCACATGACTCTGTTGTTATGTATATAAAAGAAGAGAAGATATTGTTTTTAGGAGACTGTATATATGCAGATATTTTTTCTTCGAAGTGGAACTATACGACGAAACGAACGTCTAAATTAATAGATGAATTAGAAAAATTTGATGCTGAGACATATATTCTTTCTCATGGGACAGCTATAAATCGGGATGAGTTTTTACAAGAAATGCATTTGCTGAAAACAGTAGGAACATATACAGAAGCTCATAAAGGCGATGAAGAGAACATAAAGGCAGCGTATAAACGAGACGTAGATAGAGAATTAAATGAAGATGAACTAGAAACAATAACGTTTTTTGTAAATGGTTATGAAATGGTGAATCTATAAAACGCAGCTTTAATCAGATAACATTAAACTGCACAAAAAGAGTATTGAATTAACTTTCAATACTCTTTTTAATATTAAGTTCCAACCAATTTCTAATTATTTTTACTGTACCATCTGAAGCTACATCATTTTTGGGTTTTCCATATAGATAAGTTTTTAATTAGAGACTTTCTTTGCTAACCCAGTTATATAGTCGAAAAACTCATTGTGGTTTACATCATATACTACATTTACCGGCCGTCCATCAGCAGTTTCCTCTGTACGTCCTTGGCTTGGTCCATATGTATGAACGATACTATTAATCGTTTGAGATTTTGCAAGGCTAGTGTTTCCGACAAGTGCGGTAGTTAATACATCCCACAAATAGTAAGTAGAGTTCGTTGAGAAATGAACGAGGGGAGGAACCATAGCATAGCATTGACCAAGGAAATCCATACCAATATATTTACGCTCTTTTGCCCACTGTTCACGTATGTCTATAGTTAATGGGACTTGGTTTGTACTTTCTAGTGTCACTAAGTCGATTTTAATTTTTGATTCCCATACACGAGCTACTGCTTCAGGATCCCAAAACGAATTCCACTCAGCTGTTCCGTCATGTTCTGGTTCATGTACATTGCCGGCAGTACGAAATGTTCCTCCCATCCAGACAAGGCGCTCAATTTTCCCATCGATTATAGGTGCTTCATATAGTGCACGGGCTAAATCGGTAAGAGGCCCTGTAAATAATAAAGTTGTTTTCTCTTCAGTTTGTAGTAAGGTTTCAATTAAATGATGATGTGCAGGTTTTTCTGCTACGGGTGTTACAACTTTTCCAGACTCATTTAAAATGGGTAAAGCATCTACATAAAATGCATGCATCCGCCATTCTTTTGGAAATGGATTTTTCGCACGGGAATTTGATGCAGCTACTTCAATATTGCCTTTGCCGAAGCGATCAATAATTTTGCGACTTGCAGACACGGCTGGTTCTAAATAGCAATCTGCAGGGATAACTGAAACACCTGTAAGCTTGACATTATCCATCTGGAGTAATAAAAATAGTGAAATTAAATCATCTACACCACCATCATGATTGAAGTACACTTTTTCCCTCATTGTAATCTCCATCCTATATGATTTAGTAAGGAATTAAATATGAATTTTAGAAAAATCATCAATGATTTCCACCACTTCAATTTTTCCATTGATCAGTAATTCCGGAAGTTCATTATTTACAGTTCCTTTCCAATACTCTCTCGCTTGTTCAATTTTTTGAGAGAAAGGAATACCATCTTCTTTCGGTAAAAGATTTCCGTCACCTTCAAAACAATTTCCAATTACTCGTAGTTTAACAATTTGCAAAACTTCTCGATTGTAAGAATCAAATAATGCTTTCCATTTTAAAGCATCATCATAGCTCTTTGCAGCATATAAACAAGATAATCTTGAAGGGTATTCAGGAAATTCTTGTAGTCTAACCATTTCTACAATCGTTTCTCTAACCGCTCTAATTGTTTGATCGATATAACTCATAACTACTTTAGCATTTTCATTCTTTATATGTAATTCTTCATTTTTATAGTGGTTATTTATAATTTTTATGCCATCTTCACCACTAGAATTCAAATGTTCTCTTTCAAAAAAGAAATGAAATAGGGTATTAGTTTGATTTTTATCGAAATGAATGATTTGTCTAATATCCATTTTTTCCCTTGTAACGATGTGGTATACGTAAAATTCTGTGTCATTCATGGTTATCCTCCTAGTAGTAATGTAATTCAGTGTTAAATTTAGTAATTCAACATTGAAATATATAAAACCTTTATAAGTAAGAGTGAGAATTTAATCAGAAAGTATAGTGAATATATGATAACGCTTTAAATATGTTCACAAAATGTTCACTTACGAAGAGGTTTCCATAATCGATATAATGACAAAGACTTAAACAGAAAGGATGATAGAAATTGCCAACAACAAGAAAGGAAAACCTCCAATTTGGTATGATGATGTGCCTTGGGATGGTTATTGTAATGACGTTTTATAATGTATTACTGAATGGAGCAGGAGGGCCAATTCATATTAAGGAGATCGCATTAGAACTAATAATTGGATTCATTATTGCATTATTAATTGAAATATGTATCGTTGGACCTTGTGCGAAAAAACTTGTATTCATGTTACCGTTTGATAAATCGAAGAAAATAAATATTATAGTTGCGATGGCGACAGCTATGGTAATTGGAATGGTTTTCTTTATGTCTTTTTACGGAATGGCTATGATGTATTTACATGGTGGACTACAAGGAGACTCATTTGTATCGATGTATTTTTCAATTTTCATTAAAAATTTTATTTTGGCGTATCCACTACAATTAATTATTATGGGGCCACTTGTGCGTGTTTTATTTGGAAAGTTTGTTATGAAGAATAAACCTGTTAATATAGCGTAGTTATAATTATTAAAATATTTTATACAGATAAAACAATAAAAAACACATCTCAAATATTTTGAGTTGTGTTTTTTATTGTTCATTTGTAGCTATTTTCATACTGATGTGACATTTGTCCTTTTGCCTTTATAGGATTATAGCTTTTAATTAAGTCAGAAATAGAAGATTAGGAGATGATTTTTTGAAAGGCGTTGTATTTGCTATTTTAGCTGGCGTATTTATTACACTTCAAGGTACATTTAATGCAAAACTTAGTTCACATATCGGTATATGGTCAACGAGTATTATAACGCATTTAATTGGATTCCTTATTGCAACAACTGTATTTTTGTTAAAGAAAGAAGAGAAAGTAGCAGATTTAAAGGATGTGAAAAAAATATATTTAGTAGCAGGTGCACTTGGTGGGTTAATTATTTGTGCAGAAACAATAGCAATACATTCAATGGGAGTTACATTAACAGCTGGAACACTTATGGTTGCTCAATTATTAACAGCAACTCTAATTGAAATGAAGGGATTATTTCAAATAAAAAAGATACAGATGGAGAGATATCATATTGTGGGAACAATAGTAATGATTATAGGTATTGTTGTATTTAATATGTAAATGAAAGGAGGAAATGAAAATGGAGAATAGATCAGATTTAATTATCCATTATTTGAAAACTAATAAAATGCTTGAAATTTTTTCAGAGATAGATACAGCTTATTTTCAAGTAAATCATTTTGAGAAAGGTAAGTTTATATGCAATATAGATGACGCAATGGATCGTTTATACTTTGTTGTTAAAGGTAAAGTAAAAGTTTATACGATTACACAAGAGGGGAAGAAACTGATCCTTCGTTTTATCAACCCATTGGCGGTTGTTGGTGATATTGAATTCATACAAAATAGCAAAGCGCATAATGTCGTTGAAGCTTGTTCAGATGTTATAGCCATCTCTATTTCTCATGCTGTAATTAGAAATAAGTTATTACATGATCCTATATTTATGAACTTCTTGCTTGAAAACATTGCAAACACATTAAAAATATCGACTCGTTTTACAGCACTTAATTTACTTTATCCAGTAGAAGTACGTGTAGCTAGTTATTTACTTTCTATTTCTACTGATAGTAATGGGAATATGAATAAAAAAGATTTGGATGCAACTTCGATATCAAGTATTGCGGATTTTATAGGAGTAAGTTATCGGCACGTAATTCGGGTGTTACAAAAATTTTATAAAGAAAAATTAATTGAAAAGAGAAATGGAGTTATTGTAATTAAAGACTTTTTTAAAATGAAGGAAGTTGCTAAAGATAATATATATGAGTAATGAAAGGGAGAGGGAGATTTTGATTGGATTTAGTTTAGCTATATTAGCAGGAATATTAATTAGCTTACAATCTGTTTTTAATACGAAAGTGAATGAAAATATAGGGCAGTGGTTAACAACTACATGTGTTCTTGGAATAGGTCTTATAAGTTCAGTGTTATTTTATATCATTACAGAGAAAAGTATAAGCGTTAATTTTTACACTACAAATTATTTGTTTTATGTAAGTGGGTTATTTGGTATCGGATTAATTATTTGTATAATGGGTGCAATAAAGAGTTTAGGTCCAGCGTATACGGTGTTAATTAGTCTTATTACACAATTAGTTTTTGCATTATGTATTGATACATTCGGATTGTTTGGAATGGAGAGCGTTCCAATACAAATAAATAAATTAGTTGGAATAGGTGTAGTAATTGTAGGGGTAGGAATTTTTAAAAATCTATTTTCGAATAAGAAAGCTATTCATATAAACAAGGATAGGGTCTAAAGAATTTAAAGGAAAAAGGTGTTAATGATTAGAATAATTACACTTAGCTCGAATGGCTGAGGAACAATTAACTGGCCAATATAGATTAGACTAAGTTAAAGAAATGAAAAAAGAAACTATATATAAAATGGGTTCTTTTTTTACATAAATTTCAAGATTTTTGATGGTGAACTAGAAAAATGGCTTCTCAAATTCTTTTAAAATGATTCTTTAAAGTGAAGTTAATACCATAGGTATCATTAGAGAAAAAACCTCATATGAGTAGTCAGAGGGCGTTTAAATAGCATTTCATTTTTATTTATAGTATTTAATAAACTATAATACAACTTCATTTAAAGGCATTTTGATTTTTAATTAAAAATAAAGTGGAAAATTAATAATATGTTGATGTGGTGCGGTATTAAAGCTAGGTAGCATAAAGATTAATAATACAAAGATGAACAACATATAAATAAAGTTTATTCATATGTTCTATCTCCTCTGCAATTCCTAGTATTTTTGAAATCTATATATTTCTTCCTCATTTGTGGAAAATAAAACTAATGTTGGGACCAGTAATATTGTGAGGATTAGATAAAAATAGTTGTACTTATATCGCCAGAATTTTAAATATTCCATTCGTTTTTTATGTTTTCTTTTTTTATTTTTGTACTGATGATAAGATTCTTCTCTCAATTAGATCTTTAAATAACGTAGACCTATTTGGTGCTTGAATTTCTTCCAACGTGTACTTTCCGAAGCATAGTGGTTCATAAATAGTCTTATCATTGTCCTCTGTTGTTAATTTCCCGACTTTTTGTTATCTTTGTCTAAAATTTGAAACACAGTAGGTTTTCAGTTTTACATTTAAATTAGCATTATCTATTTTTGGAATTCAATTTGTACAAGTAATTGAATTGAAATTTTGATTGTTGGTTCTTGCGGTGGTACAGTATCTCCTGTTACTTTCGCTGTATTTTGAATCTTTTTCCAGCTTGGTCCTCGCATTGAGTACCACTGTATTTTGTATGTTCTTCACTGTTTTCTCAAGTGTAATGATTAGATCTTGTAGAATTAAGAAATGACCTTCGTTCATTTCATTTTCTTATCTACTCTGATATTTAGATGCTAATTACAATTAAATAATATATGATTTTCATAAAAAAGATATAGTAATATTTTGTCGTGAATTGTACTAATTTGATATTTTATAGTATTATTTGTCGTGAATTATACCTAGCAGAATATATTTTATGAAACTATAAAAGGAACAATGCGGAAATTCATCAAATAATTTACTTAAAAGGAGAATGTAATGAATACTTCCATCGATATACAACACTTGTGTGATCTTGCACATAAAGCATTTAATGCCCCTGTACATATTTTATCTACAGACAAAAAAATTTTATATCATTCTATATCTGATGATGTTTATAGTCCTTTTTATTCTTCAAAAGAAGAACATCTTAGTGATATTTATCAAGAAAACGATCCCTTTAACTTACCACTTTTCAGATGTAACAGCTATCTTGAAAATTTTGTTCTAATACATATAGAAAATCATGATCACATTAAAGGGACTATTATTATCGGTCCCACTATACATCCAAAAGGTTCAGATGATATGACCATAAAACTTCAAAAAGAATTTAAATCAAATGATAAAATTCAAGAAAGACTAGCCTATTATCAGTGTTTATCTGAGATTAAAAAAACTACATTAATTGATATGGGAATTTTATTACATTACATGATTTTCAATGAAAAGTTAGATGTAGGTATTGTTTTAGAAAAAAATAAAGTACTAGAGGAAGTTCCTAATAAAATTGTGAAACCTGATTTATATATTTTAAAACGCCGACAAAACAAACCTAAAACTCACAACATGGCATTAGTAAATGATTTCTTTTTGACTATCAAAGAAGGAAATAAAAAAAAGTTAATACAGTATATGTATGCAGTTTCACAAGAGGATGTTGAACTTATGTTAATAGAGGATCCGCTCAGGAATCAAAAAAACCTTGGAATTATTGCGATTACCTTAGCTACTCGGTATGCGATAGAAGGAAACCTGCCACCAGATATTGCTTTTGCTCATAGTATTTTATATATACAAACCTTGGAACAATTAGATAACGTAGAATCTGCAAAGCGATTGTCAGGAGACGCTTTACGTACCTTTGCAGATCGTGTGAAAGAATACAATGCACAAAAGTATTCATACGCGGTTACTACATGTATGAAACATATTAATAAAAATGTTTACGATGGAATAACTCTCAATGAACTTGCTAATCATTTGGAAATTACCCCTACTTATCTGTCTAAACTATTTAAAAAAGAAATGGGAATTACTTTAAGCGAATATATTCAAAGGGAACGAGTGGAAGAAGCAAAAAAATTATTAACTCTAACTACTTATTCGTTATCAGATATCTGTGCTTGGCTTAACTTTAATGACCAAAGTTATTTTACGAGGGTTTTCAAAAAAATTACTAGCATGACCCCTAGACAGTACCGTGAAAAATATACAATAATATAGGTTTGTTATCTGGTTTCAATGTAAAAACTTAAACATAGGTGTAAGTAATCTCTAAAACTTGAAAATACTGAGCTTATTACTCTAGAAAAAGTGTGTGATTTGTTTAGATAAGGAACTTGTATTCAAATAGACGTATGATTAACCTGATATTATCTTGTTAGTGGAACAGTTTCAATTTTCAGGAGTTGGCAAAAATAATGGAGAAACGAAGCTTATCTATTTTTTAAATAATAATTATGTGCTGGATTTATCAGTATAGTTCTGAATTAGACAAACGAGTCTGACGTCAGCTCAAACAAATAGCTTTTGAAGAGTCCATGAAACATATATCCAAGCAAAATGGAAATGTTTATACCATATTGTTAACTTGAAAGAATACACTAACCACTATTTTTCTAAAGAAAACAAAAAAACAGGAGGCTGCAAAGGATTTTTAAGAAAGCTTTGCAGCTATTTTATATTTTAAAACCTATGGTTATAACGATGGATAAGTTTATAGATTAATATCTCCATTTTAAATATTTATTAATGTTAATATTAGGGTGTATTTCGTGAAAATTAATAATGTAACATATATCACATGATATATCTATGTTTTATGCAATTATACATAACTAAATAAAGGTAAAAAAGTATAAAAAAACCTATTAAATTATTCTATAAGTATTTTTTCTAAAATATAATTTCTTGGTTAAGCTAAAATAGTTATTTTTTAACCTTATACATATAAATTTGTAATCATTACAATTGCAGAGGTGAAATTTTTAATTAATTATATTTGTATAATGTTTTTGGCTGGTGTTTTTACTTAACAGTTAAATTATTGAGTACAATCGACAAAATTTTGCTATTTACGCATTAAAAATTTAATGTTTTAATGAACAACATAACTGGTATGACCAGAGAGAAAGGAGAAGATTACGCTAATAGGAGTATAGCGAAGTTGTAAGTAACATTATGTCGGAAGTAATTTTCCTAATAATCAGTTAATTAATGAGAGACCTAGAATCTCAGAAGGATCAAGTTTGTAATAAAAGTGTTCTAAGTTTTTGCATAACAAAAGTGAATTTATTCCGCAATAAAAGTATAAGCAATGTACAGTATAAGTTCATCTTTTGTAGTCTTGTAAGGCTCTTGCTGACAAAACTAAGAGACATATTATGTAATTGATATTAAAAAAGGTCAAAACAGGATTAACTGTAAGCATTGGTTTATCTATCTTCGCGGCTCTGTAAGTTAAACCGCAACTCTATGGGAGAATTAATATTTTACTACCCATTGGGTGTCTAATTCAAATATAGCTAATGAATTTTTATTGTTTATTTTTGAAAAATAGAGTATCTAAATGAGAGATGAGTAAAATTCTTACATCCTATTAGAAGTAAAAAATAAGGATAACACCCTATCTGAAAGAATTCTCTTTCCTCATCCGTGTACAAAGAGAGAGCCTAGCGCTAGGTCGTACAAGTTATATGAATCAAGTTATAAAAAAAAATGGTAAAGGAGTGTACGGAATGAAGAATAAAATAATGACAGGATTTTTAATAACATCCATTGTAACTGGAGCGACTATTCCTATCAATACTCTCGCAACACCAATCGTTCAAGCAGAAACTCAACAGGAAAACATGGATATTTCTTCATCATTACGAAAATTAGGTGCGCAATCTAAATTAATCCAAACGTATATTGATCAATCTTTAATGAGTCCTAATGTACAGCTAGAGGAAGTCCCAGCTTTAAATACAAATCAATTCCTAATCAAACAAGATATGAAGGAATGGTCATCGGAACTCTATCCACAGTTAATTCTATTAAATTCAAAAAGCAAAGGATTTGTAACAAAATTTAATAGCTATTATCCGACATTAAAATCATATGTAGACAATAAAGAAGATAGAGAAGGTTTTTTGGATAGACTTGAAGTACTTCAAGAAATGGCTATGACGAATCAAGAAAATGCGCAACGACAAATTAATGGGTTAACTGATCTTAAATTACAGCTTGATAAAAAATTAAAAGATTTCGATACTGATGTGGCAACTGCGCAAGGCATATTAGGTACAGATGGAACGGGAAAAATAGATCAGTTAAAAAATGAAATATTAAATACCAAAAAAGCAATTCAAAATGATTTACAACAAATTGCATTAATACCAGGAGCTTTAAATGAGCAGGGATTTGCTATATTCAAAGAAATTTATAGTCTTTCAAAAGAAATTATTGAACCGGCTGCTCAAGCAGGGATGGCAGCGTATAACAAAGGAAAAGAAATTAACAACTCTATTCTAGAAGCTGAGAAAAAAGCAGCGCAAGAAGCGACAGAACAAGGTAAAACTGCTCTAGAAATTGAATCGGCCAAAAAAGCAGCTCGTGAAGCAGTTGAGAAAAGCAAACAAGGTGAAATAGCTGCAGCTGCAGCCGCAAAAACGCAAGAATATGACCTGATGAAAGCCATTGATACTGAAAAGATTAAGAAAACATTTGGTGTCTTCGCAGAAGTAAATAAACTAACAGCAGAGCAGCGATCATATTTAGATGACTTAGAGAAACAAAACCAAAAAATATATGATTTAACAACGAAACTATCAATAGCAGATTTGCAAAAATCAATGCTTCTTCTTTCACAAAATGATTTGCATACGTTTGCAAATCAAGTAGATGTAGAACTTGACCTACTAAAATGCTATAAAGAAGATTTAGATTTAATAAAAAATAACATTACAAAATTATCTACTAATGTTGATGTAACTAACGAGCAGTCTCAAAAAGATACATTAAGACAATTAAAAAATGTAATAAGTTACCTTGAAGAACAGGTATATAAATTTTGATATTACGTTTTTGAAAAAACTATAAAGATTATAAGAATCTAGCGAAAGAAGGAGAAAAGTGATGAAAAAATTCCCATTCAAAGTGCTAACTTTAGCCACGCTGGCAACGGTTATAACTGCTACTACTGGTAACACTATTCATGCATTTGCACAAGAAACGACCGCTCAAGAACAAAAAGTAGGCAATTATGCTTTAGGTCCTGAGGGACTGAAGAAAGCATTGGCTGAAACAGGGTCTCATATTCTTGTAATGGATTTGTACGCAAAAACAATGATTAAGCAACCGAATGTAAATTTATCTAATATCGATTTAGGATCAGAAGGAGGAGAGTTGCTCAAAAATATTCACCTTAATCAAGAACTGTCACGAATCAATGCGAATTATTGGTTAGATACAGCGAAGCCACAGATTCAAAAAACAGCTCGTAATATTGTAAATTACGATGAACAATTTCAAAATTATTACGACACATTAGTAGATACTGTACAAAAGAAAGATAAGGCAGGTCTAAAAGAGGGCATAAATGATTTAATTACAACAATTAATACAAATTCAAAAGAGGTAACAGATGTAATTAAGATGCTACAAGACTTCAAAGGGAAACTATATCAAAATTCTACAGATTTTAAAAATAATGTTGGTGGTCCAGATGGGAAAGGTGGATTAACTGCAATATTAGCAGGTCAACAAGCAACGATTCCACAACTTCAAGCTGAAATTGAGCAACTTCGTTCTACTCAGAAAAAACATTTTGATGATGTATTAGCATGGTCAATTGGTGGTGGATTGGGAGCAGCTATTTTAGTTATTGCAGCTATTGGAGGAGCAGTTGTAATTGTTGTAACTGGCGGTACAGCAACACCGGCTGTTGTTGGTGGACTTTCAGCTCTTGGAGCAGCTGGTATCGGTCTAGGAACTGCGGCTGGTGTCACGGCATCTAAGCATATGGACTCCTATAACGAAATTTCTAACAAAATCGGGGAATTAAGTATGAAAGCAGATCGGGCTAATCAAGCAGTTCTTTCGCTTACTAACGCGAAAGAAACATTGGCATATCTATACCAGACTGTAGATCAAGCGATATTGTCTCTAACAAATATTCAAAAGCAGTGGAATACAATGGGCGCAAATTATACAGATTTACTGGATAATATCGATTCTATGCAAGACCACAAATTCTCTTTAATACCGGATGATTTAAAAGCTGCTAAAGAAAGTTGGAATGATATTCATAAAGATGCAGAATTCATTTCAAAAGACATCGCTTTTAAACAAGAATAGAACTGAAAATGAAAACTTATATTGGAGGAATAGAAAATGATGAAAAATATCCCGTACAAACTAATCGTTGCATCGGCTCTTTTAACTATGACAGCAACTTCAGTAGTCTCACCAGTAGCAACTTTTGCAAGTGAAATTGAACAAACGAACAATGGAGATATGGCTCTTTCTGCAAATGAAGCGAGAATGAAAGAGACCTTGCAAAAGGCTGGATTATTTGCAAAATCTATGAATGCCTATTCTTATATGCTAATTAAGAATCCTGATGTAAATTTTGAAGGAATTACTATTAATGGATATGTAGATTTACCTGGTAGAATCGTACAAGATCAAAAGAATGCAAGAGCACATGCTGTTACTTGGGACACAAAAGTAAAAAAACAGCTTTTAGATACATTGACTGGTATTGTTGAATATGATACCACGTTCGACAATTATTATGAAACATTGGTTGAGGCGATTAATACAGGGGATGGAGAAACTTTAAAAGAAGGAATTACAGATTTACGAGGTGAAATTCAACAAAACCAAAAGTACGCACAACAATTAATAGAAGAATTAACTAAATTAAGAGACTCTATTGGACAAGATGTTAGAGCATTTGGAGGCAATAAAGATCTTTTGCAGTCGATTCTAAAAAACCAAGGTGCAGATGTTGATGCAGATCAAAAGCGTCTAGAAGAAGTATTAGGATCAGTAAACTATTATAAACAATTAGAATCTGATGGGTTTAATGTAATGAAGGGTGCTATTTTGGGTCTACCAATAATTGGCGGTATTATAGTGGGAGTAGCAAGAGACAACTTAGGTAAGTTAGAGCCTTTATTAGCAGAATTACGTCAGACCGTGGATTATAAAGTAACATTAAATCGTGTAGTTGGAGTTGCTTATAGTAATATTAATGAAATGCACAAGGCGCTTGATGATGCTATTAACGCTCTTACTTATATGTCAACGCAGTGGCATGATTTAGATTCTCAATATTCGGGCGTTGTAGGGCATATTGAGAATGCAGCTCAAAAAGCGGATCAAAATAAATTTAAATTCTTAAAACCTAATTTAAATGCAGCGAAAGACAGTTGGAAAACATTAAGAACAGATGCGGTTACATTAAAAGAGGGGATAAAGGAATTAAAAGTGGAAACTGTTACTCCACAAAAATAGGGAAATATTTATTCTATTGCAAAGTGATCCATAACATAGAGAGTCTATGATTACACTGTTAAACAGTAAAGCGATAATTAATAAATCCTTATATATTAAAAAGGCGGAGTCTCATTAAAGACTTCGCCTTTCACTTATATATAAGTTTTATCCAAATAAAAAGATAGTCATGTAGTTTACTTGTTTTTAAAAATCTGTAACAGAATTAATCAATAGGGGACAGGTTATATAGATTTGCTTAATAATATCGAATCTATGCAACAACATCGTCTTTTAATAAGAATAGGACTTGAAATCATACTCTATACAGGAGGAATAAGAAAAGATGAAAAAAAAATCTTATAAAATACTGGCTGTATCAGCATTTTTAATTATGACAACTACCTATGCAGTCACACCAGTAGCAACCTTTGCAATTGAAACTGAACAAACGAACACTGGAGATATGTCTCTTTCAGCAAATGAAGAAAAGATGAAAAAAACTGTACAAGATGCTGGGTTATTTGCAAAAGCTATGAATGAATATTCTTATTTGCTAATTAATAATCCGGATGTGAGTTTTGAAGGAATTTCTATTAATGGATATGCAGATTTACCTAGTAAAATTGTACAGGATCAAAAGAATGCAAGAGCACATGCTGTTACATGGAATACAAAAGTAAAAAAACAGCTTTTAGATACATTGACCGGCATTATTGAATACGATACAAAGTTTGAAAATTATTATGAAACATTAGTAGAGGCGATCAATAATGGAAATGGGGATACTTTAAAAAAGGGGATTACAGATTTAAGGTTGGGGATTCAACGAAACCAAGAGTCTGCAAAAGCATTAATAGAAGAATTAACTAAATTAAAAAACGCTATTGGAGAAGATGTTAGAGTATTTGGAAGCCATAAAGAGACCTTGCAATCGATTTTAAAAAACCAAGGAGCTGATGTAGAGACTGATCAAAAGCGTTTAGATGAAGTTTTAGGACAAGTAAACTATTATAAGAAATTAGAATCTGATGGGTTAATAATGGTGAAAGTCCCTTTTATCCCCACGCTTATTTCTGGTGGCATAATGATAGGTACTGCTAGAGATAATTTAGGTCGATTAGAGCCTGCTTTAGCAGAATTACGTAAAACTGTAGATTATAAAATTACATTAAATCGTGTAGTCGGAGTTGCATTTCATAATATTAGTGATATGCATAGTACGATTGATAGTGCTATTACTGCTCTTACTTATATGTCCACACAATGGGATGATTTAGACTCTCAATATTCGGGCATACTGGGGCATATTGATAAAGCTGATGAAAAAGCTGATCAAAATAGATATAAATTTTTAAAGCCTAACTTGAATTCAGCTAAAGACAGTTGGAAAACATTAAGAACAGATGTTGTCACATTACTAGAAGGCATAAAAATTGCAGAGAAAAAAGAACAAGATTTTATGAATCTACTTCGTCCATCAAACGTTTTTTACTTTTATAAAAAAATCCATAACGCATACACTTTTGAAATAAAGACTGGAACAAATGCACCAAATGCGTCTTATAAAGTTATGAATTTAACTAAAAACACTGTTCATCATATGTGGAGTGGAGGTGCTAATACAAGCATGTGGGCTGACTGGCTTTCATTCAATCCAAATGATGAATTTGTGGTGGTAGCAGTAGTGGATGGAAAAGAATATGTTGTATATAAAGACAAAGTAGAAAATATAATGAACTGAACCCGAAAAAACGCATTAATTGGAGATGGTACACTAAACTAGACACCAAGTTAATTGAAAAATTGACCGGCATATGGCTCCTTATTTCCTAGAACACCTAGCTAAAGCAAAGGAATTCGTACATAGATTAGTTGACATTAATGTAGGTTTCATCCATTTTCAAAGATAGTTTTTCTTTTTTATTTTATTTTTCAAAAATCACGAATGAAATTTCCGCATTCACGAACTCAGCACATAATGGTTGTTAGATGAATTGACATACCACGTCCCTTTAGAATTTCAGGCATATTACGATAACTTAAAGAAAAAATAATAGTAGCAAATGGCTACTATTATTTTTCTTAAACTATTTTTCTTTAAAATATCACATCTGTCATGTTCCTTATTTGCTTTCCCAGAATTTATTCTAGTTAAAAAAACCTTGCACCAGAACACATATTGTTCTGATGCAAGGTTCGCTGAAATATAAAATACACGACAGTAAGGGCAAGACATAAAATGTGATTTCAAATGAAACATATGTATATGTGAAGTAAGGTAAAAGAGGGGCTGCTCATAACCAGTAGCCCTTCTTTATAACGTTATTTTGCAGGGAAATGTTCAAATATACGTTATATATCATATTCCTCTTTTTCGGAAGAGCAACAAGAACATCTAGCTTAAAAATTTTCACAACAGAGCCAGATAACGTGTTAAAGTATTAATTACTGTGCATGTAAAGATAAAAAAAGAGCCTTACAAAAAGATGTTTGTAATAGTTTAGCTTATACGATTTCAGGGGATTAATAGCATTTTGTGCCGTTATTATTAACCTAATTTCCAAGAAAAAGAGGTGAATGTAGGATGACTAAACCTTTTAAAAAAAATAGTCGTTATATGGTTGGATTGGACAGTCTAAGGGGTCTAGCTATACTAGGTGTTATTTTGTATCATATTAATTTTAATTGGATGCCTGGAGGATTTTTAGGAGTTACTGTATTTTTTGTACTTTCAGGTTATTTAATTACAGATATTCTAGCCATAGAGTGGGAGAGAAATAAGAGAATCGATTTAAAAAAATTCTGGCTTAGTAGGGCAAGGAGATTGCTTCCAGGAATGCTTGTTATGCTCGTTATAACGTTGGCATGGATTACGGTTTTTCATAGCTCTTTACTTGAAAAAATGCGCGGAGATTCATTAGCGGCATTATTTTATGTTAGTAATTGGTGGTATATTTATCATAAATTATCGTACTTTGATAATTTTAACCAGCTTTCTCCATTGAATCATTTTTGGTCGTTAGCAGTTGAGGAACAATTCTACGTTGTTTGGCCGTTTATCATTAGTTTAGGGCTTTACTACATAAAAAAACAATCCCGTATGATTTTATTAATTTGTCTGGGAGCCGTTGCTTCAGCTTTAGCGATGGCAATTTTGTATGAACCTGGAGCTGATCCGAGCAGAATATATTATGGTACAGATACGAGGGCCTTTTCCTTACTTATCGGAGCGGTACTTGCCTTAGTTTGGCCAAGCAATAGGCTTGCAAATAAAATTATCCCAAAGGCGCGTTTCATTCTTGATGTAGTGGGAGGCATTGCCCTTATTATTATTTTGGTTATGTTTTGGAAGACCAATCAATATGATCCATTTCTATACAAGGGAGGAATGGTTCTCTTATCAATTGCAACAGCATTGTTAGTGGCAAATCTAGCTCATCCAGCTAGTCGTATTGCTCAATTTTTACGATTTAGACCTTTACGTTGGATAGGGATAAGATCGTATGGCATATACCTCTGGCATTATCCAATTCTTACATTGACGACTCCAAAGGTAAATGCTGGGGATTTTTCATTAATAAGAGCAATCCTTCAATTTCTTTTGATTATATTGATTGCGCAAATTTCATGGAAGTTTATTGAAAAACCAATCCGACAAGGTGCGCTCCGGAACATTCAGTTTAAGAATTTAAGAATTCAAAATGTCACTTTAGGTGTTAAGTTAGCTTTAATTTGTACATTATTCGTTTCGTCGATAGCAGTTGTAGGGGTATCAAAAGCTAGTAAGGCTAAGGAGAACTCTCAACAAGATAAGGTGGAAGCAGCACAAACACAACCGGCGCCACATCCAGTTGCAGTTTGGGAAGATCCAAATCAAGAGACGCCTCAAAAACAAGGGGAATCAAGAGAAGTAAATTCTGGGCAACCTAAAAATTCACTCACAGTTACTGCGATAGGCGATTCCGTTATGATTGATATTACTCCGTATTTAAAAAATACTTTTCCTGATATTAGGATTGATGCGCAAATTGGTCGCCAGCTGTCAAAAGCGATTCCGGTAGTTGAACAGTTAAAATATGAAGGGAATTTAGGAAACTATGTCATTATTGGATTAGGTACAAATGGAGCCTTTACTACTGAGCAACTTGTTTCATTAATAAAAGTAATTGGAAACGAACGTAAAATCATATTTATTAATACGAGAGTACCACGTCCGTGGGAATCAATCGTGAATGAGAGACTGAAAGTAACGGCATCTGAATATCCGAATGTAACTCTAGTTGATTGGTATGCAGCAAGTGCTGGAAAGAAAGACTACTTTGCACCTGACGTTGTGCATTTAACCAAAGTAGGTGCAGAAGCATACGCAGCACTTGTAGCCAAAGCGGTGAAGCAATAATTAACTATGTTTTATTAACTTCTGTTGGGTAAGGAAATGGTTCTGAGTATGAGGTGCCACTCTGAGGTTTAATTACAATTCAAAAAAGAATATTATTCATGTTCTTCTAATCTACGATTTAGAGTGGCCTGACTCACTCCTGTAATTTGACATGAAATATAGGCGAACTTGAAAAGAAAGAAAAGGCACTAGAAGAGGCTACAAAGGATACAAAATATGAAGTTGAAATATTAGGAAGAGGCTCTGCAGGTGGAAGCACTGCAAATACATTAAAAGAGCAACAAGTAATAAAAAAGTTAATTCAAATCCATAAAGTATAGTTCTAGCGAGAATACCAATGACAGATCCTCGTTGGCCCAAAGAAGGCGACTGGGTGAAAATGAAAACTTGCCTTCATGGTAGCCAGCTGAATTGTTTGAAGTATCTAACCCTTTAGAACCTTTAGAATGGTATTTTGCGGATCATAAACATAGTAAAGCGACAACAATAGAATTATATATGGGGTTATAAAGAATTGATTTTAAATGATAGACATGCTCTTGGTTTAATAGAAAGGGAGAATAGAGATATTGCAATATTTTTAAAGCGAAAAGCCGAAATTGAGGAATTAGAAGAATTGTAATAGTGAAGGAATTGATTAATTTATAAAAAACGTAGGAATTAAATATTCCTACGTTTTTTTGTACATAACATTTAAAAAAACACCTTATTTTTGGGGGATTTGAAGGTTCTGATGGAAGATTCCCTGGTTTTCGATTTGAATCAATATGATACTATTTACATGTACTGTCATGTAGGGAATTATATTTTCTGCACCTGAACTGTTTGTAATAATTGTAGGATTTTCTGTTTTCTTGTCGAATATATCTTTAATGCAAGGAGGGACATTACATGATTATTAAAGAATATTTCATCAATCTTTCTATTTTTTCTTTATTAGTTAGCGCAGCGATATTTATTCAAGTGTTTTTGATTCATTCCAGGCGATATTTCGAAAAATTCTATGGAGGGATTATTGCAGTTACTTTGATGCTCTTTTCTTTTCCATACATGGGATTTTCCTACGATCTTCGAGTTGTTCCTCTTATTCTATCTTTTATTTACTTTGGTCGCATTGCTGGCTGGATTACACTAATTAGCATAATTATAATGCGTATCTTTTTCATTGGTGGGTATTGGGAGCCACCTGTGATTGCATATTTAAGTATGAGTGTTCTATTTTCTACTTTTAAAACATATTTTAAAAACCTTCATCCTTTTAAAAGTGCATCTTTATATTTTTCTGTTTTTGTCGGAATAAAGTGGTTAGTTGGTGTATTCTTTAATACTACGTTACTTTACTCTGGAGGTTTATTATATATAGCGTTAGGACTTTTAATTGGGCTATTTCTTATGGAAGCCTACCAGAGATTATATTATTTAACACAGGACTTATCTAAAATGAATCGGGAATTAAAAAAATCAAAGCAAGAACTCACAGATACCGTACATGAGCTTCAAGGAGGGATTTTTAAATTTAAAAAAGTGGGTAAGCACTTTATACACACTTTATGTGATGGACAGTTTTATTATCAAAAAGGATTTTATTCTGAACAGGTGGTAGGAAAAAGCTTACGGACTATTGATGCTTCTATTGTTCCACCACATTTAGTTTCACAATTGATGAAGTATTATCTTCAGGCATGGGAAGGGAAAGAAATTATATTTGAATTACCCTGGCCAGATGATAAAACGATTATTCTTATTGCACTTAGGCCGATTAAACGAAATGGACAAGTTATTGAAGTTGTTGGTTCTACAGTCGATATAACCGAAAGGAAAAGGGTAGAATCAGAATTAAGAGCTACCAAAGAATTACTAGAATCATTTATAAAGCATAATGTAGATGCTATTACCATATCTGATCGAGAAGGGCATATTTTACAAGCAAATAAAGCTTATGAAAAGATATTTGGATGGTCATTTCAAGAAATCATAGGTAAGAGATTACCCTGTGTACCAGATTTCTTAATGGAAGAATCACTTGAAAACATTCGGAAAATTCTAACAAGAGAATCCGTAGTTACTAGATTAGAAACTGTTAGACGACGTAACGATGGAAGTTTTCTTGATGTCAGTCTGACAGTTTCTCCTATACTAGACGTAAGAGGAAATGTGATAGCTTTATCTGCAATATGTAGAGACATCTCTGAAAGAAAACAAGCAGAAAGAGAACGACATCGATTACACCAACAATTAAAAGATAGTGAAATGAAGTACCGTGCACTAATCGAACAAGCAACTGATGCAGTATATGTAGTAGAGCTGAATGAAAATTATGTTCCAAGTCGATTCATTGAGGTAAACCCTGTTGGTTGTAAAAGATTTGGATATAGTAGAGAAGAGTTGCTCTCGTTATCATTTCCAAATGTAGTACCACAAGATTCTAAAATGATTGTAAGGTTGTTAGAAAAAATTAGAGAGGGACAAACTTCCTTCACCTTGCAAGACGAATATGCTTTTCCAACAGGAAAAATAATAACAACTGAGTTTAGTGTCCGTGTTTTTAACTTAAATGGTAAAAAAGTTTTCCTGAGTATTTCTCGTGATATCACTGAACGGCTAAAAACAGAAGAATTACTACGGAAATCTGAAAAACTTGCAGTCGTAGGACAATTAGCGACTGCAATGGCTCATGAAATTAATAATCCATTAACCGCAATGAAAGGGTTTATGCAATTACTAAAATCAACGGAAACTGAGAATAATCAGGGGTATATAAATATAGTATCATCAGAGATTGAGCGTATAGAAAGTATTACTAATGAATTTATGGCGGTAGCCAAACCACAGGTGTTAAAGATACAACCTAATGATATTAGTGTGCTAATGGATCAAGTTTTAATGCTACTGCAACCTCAAGCAATGATGAATAATATAAAAATTAGAATTGATTTTACACCTGGTATTCCACTGATTCCATGTGAAGGAAATCAATTAAAACAAGTATTTGTTAATATTATAAAAAATGCAATTGAATCCATGCCAACAGGAGGAGAAATTTTGATTCAATTTGATAAACTTGATAATAATCAAATAAGGATTCGCTTTATTGATCAAGGATGTGGGATTCCAAAAGAACGTATACCATATTTAGGAGAACCTTTTTACAGTATTAAGGAAGAGGGAATCGGCTTAGGATTAATGGTCTGTTATAAAATTATTGAAACACACCAGGGGAAGGTATTTATTGAGAGTGAAGTGAATAAGGGAACTATAGTTGAAGTCACTCTTCCAATTTGCACACTTCAAAATTAATACATTCTTTTACTGAGATTTTATAAATTAGTAAGCAGTTAGCTTTGGCTAGCTGCTTTTTTGTATATATTGTAATCGGTTCTTCATATTACGGCTTTTTAATGTTTCATATATAGATTTTAAAAACTCTGTAAGTGTTTTGTAACATTTACGAGAGACTTTTTTAACAGTTATGAGAGAGAAAAGAAAGATTTGTTATATATGATGAAATTAATCTTACTAGTAGGTGTTCTAATTGACCTAGAAACCAAGGAGGGAAAATTACAATGAAACAATTGAAGCCAGCAATTAGTGTATTAGGTAGTGTATCGATGGCACTGACTTTAGCATCTCCTGCTTTAGCAGATGTAAAACAACCGAATCCAGGAGGTACAGTTGAAATATTCAAAGAGAATGCAAATGTAAAAAAAGAAGATAAGAATTTCACGCTCGGATCTGATGGGGAAATAGGTTCACTCATTACACAAAACATTGAAATGGCAAACAACGATTGGGATAAAGATGGTATTTCTAACGACTTAGAGATGAATGGATATAAAATTGAATTCAATTCACAAACTGGAAAAAATGAAGTGAAAGCATGGGATCCCGAGAAGGATAAAGGGAAACCAAAATTTATATCGAATCCTATGAATGCAAATACGGATGGTGATCCTTTTACTGATATGTATGAGGTTGAGAATTATAACAACGATTCTGATACTAATTTCAATCCGATAGTTGCCAACATGCCGAATTTGCAAATTGGTGTCAAACGAATTGAAGTAATTCCTATTGCAACCATTACGGATAATAATGGCGGATCAGTTAGCAGAGGATGGGAAAAAAGTGTATCTACACAACATTCATTTAATGTAGGTTTAAGTGGTTCAGGTGGTGTAGAAGGCTCAGCAGCTGGTCCTGTTCCTTCCGGAAGTGTTTCAGCAAATGTGGGATACGGATATTCAAAAACAACTACGGAAACGGAGAGTTATACAAATAATTTTGATTGGTCTACTGCAACAACTGTGGATACAACGAACGCAGCAAAATTACGGGTACATTTGGAATATAAGAATGTAGGAACAGCATCCGCTGAAAATGTTTCGCCTCATTTTAATATTCGTTTAGGAAACAAAATTATTAATACTGTAAAGGCAACACAAGATCGTTATAAAGCAAACTATTTAAGTACAGAAAAAGGTGGACGGAATAAAACAGAAGTAGTAATTGACAGTTTAGAAGGACAAGCAGATGCGAATATTGTCTTATCTTTGGATGAATTGAAAGCTGTTGAACAAGGGGAACTTCTTTCGATTGAAGTTTTACCTACAAGTACAATGGATTTATCTATTGAAAAAGGTGAAGAAATTATGCATTTGGGGGATTCAGGGAGATATGAGTCTAGAGTAAATGCAGCTACTGAACAATTAGAAACAGATATAGGAAATATACCAAAGTTTAGGCTATACACTCCTAAAGACAAATCCCTTGCTGATAAGCCAGTTTTATCCTATAATGAAGTTTTTCAACATGTAAATATAGATACGAAAAAAGTAAATCATATTGTAAACAAGGCTAAAAGTACTAATAACGTATCAGTGGTTTCAGCTAATAATGGAACTGATGCATTGAACAATTTAAAAGCGGGACAGGGAGATCGCGGTTATTTACATAAAGACTCTGTACACGGTGCTTTTGCAAAACTACAGCAACCAACATTAGTAGAAGGTAGTTATGATTCTGTGACGCAAAAGATTAGGGCAACAATTTTACCTGGTTTATTTGGTGTGAGTCAAGAGATTCCTACTACTTATAGTAAGAAATGGAATGCTCCGTCACAAACAGTCACACTAGTTAAACGTGAGAATGGATTTACATATGAGTCTAGAGAAAATATACACCCTATTAAATCTGAAATTGCTGCGCACAGAAAAGTTACATTTGAAATCAATGACGCACACAATCTAACGCCTACACAAAAGATTGATATTGAAATTAAAGCTAATAAAGAATTTGAAGATTATGTAGTAGATAATTCAGGTGAATTTGTTACAGAAGGGGTTCCTTATACCGTAGCTTCATATGGAAATACAGCTTATTGGGGAAGTCATCATGCCGGGAATAAATGGGAGTATCTTTGGGCTGAAAAATCTAGTGATGAAAAAGTGAATGTAATTATTGAAAGAGTAGGTCAACCTAAACCTGGAAAACCAATTAAAAAGGATGAAGAGGTATTAATTAAATTTCGAAATCCTATTTATTCAGATTATGCATATTTAAAACTTCAAGATAGTTATATCCATTTAGATCAAAAACAGAATGCAAGTACTTTTAAATTTAATCATGCATATCCAAAGAATTTCACTGGATACCATAAGCAATGGAACATACTATCTAATGGTAACAAGTTAAAGGTAGGATATTTAATTGATTATATGAAATATGGTAATGGAGAGAATGGGACTGATACTATAGCATGGAATCTATCAAGAGTTCAGTAATAGGTAACAGTTCTGTTGCTAAGTTTGGAAAGAGAACCGGAAATGAATTGAATCCGAAAAGTTAGATACAATAATTTAGGTTACTAATAAGGAATGAGTTCGATGTTGAATCGGACTCATTCCTTTTAATTTATATAATTTAGTAACTACTATTTAAAATACCTATCTAGTCATATAAGTAATCAAATGTTAAGATTACTATCTGTATTACATGAATTATTTTCTGAATCTTCATTCGTTTCGAGGCTGAAATGAGGAATTCTGATTTATTTATGTGATTAGTTTCTATATTTTTACCTATAAAGATATTTTTATTGGATAATAGAAAAAATAAATTTTGCGTTATTGGTGAAAAAGAAGTGAGGATAGTATATGAAGAAAAGAATTTTAATCGTAGAAGATGAAGAAAATATTCGAGAAGTATGCAAACGGTATTTAGAAAGAGAAGAATATGAAGTTTATACCGCTGTAAATGGTAAAGAAGGTGGGGATTTATTTCTTACACATCAACCAGATTTAATTATATTAGATTTGATGATGCCAAAAAAAGATGGATGGGAATTATGCGAGGAAATTCGTCAACAGTCAAATGTCCCTATTATTATGTTAACTGCTAAGGGAGAGGAAAGGGATCGAATTTTAGGCTTAACAATGGGGGCAGATGATTATTTAACAAAGCCATTTTCCCCTCGTGAATTAGTATTAAGGGTTCAAATTATACTAAGAAGAGGAAGCCATGTACCAATACAAGCGAAAGAATCTCTATTGGAAGTGATAGAGTTTCCAGATTTAAAAATATATCCAAAGACAAGATATGTACTTGTTTGTGATAAGGAAGTGGAGTTAACGGTGAAAGAGTTTGAGGTACTTTATCTCATGGCAAAGCATCCAAAACAAGTATTTTCTCGCTCGCAGCTTCTTGAATTAATTTGGGATTTTGGACATGAAGGAGCATCAAACACAGTTACCGTGTTAGTGAGTCGTTTACGTGAAAAGCTCGAAAAGCATACGATAAAGAATCGTTGGATTCATACGGTTTGGGGTATAGGATATCGCTTTGAGCCAAATGGAGGAAATGAAACATGAGATTACGTATTCAATTGTTACTCATGAATCTATTAAGTACCAGTATTATGGTAATTGCTATATGGTATAGTGAGACGAAAATGTTACTTGAACCGGAACAAACGCGGTTATTAACAGTAATTGCATTTGTGGCATTCATTATTTCAACGTTTATTTATTGGTTAATGACACGTCCTATCATGAGATCTATACAAAATTTAATAAAATTGACGAAACAATTTAGTGATAGACACTTTGAAACGATGTATATAATTGGGCAAGAACCACATGAGTTTAAAGAATTGGCAACAGCCTTTCAACAGATGGCAAAAAAATTAGAAGAAGGGTTTACTAAGTTAGAGGAACAGGAAAACTCTCGTAAGGAGCTAATTACCAATATCTCACACGACTTACGAACACCTATGGCTAGCATGCAAATGATGATAGAAGCATTACAAGATAACCTGATTGAAGATCCTGAAATGAAAAAGCAATACTTAGCAACGGTTTTAAAAGAAATAGAAAGATTAAATGGATTAATTAACGACTTATTTGATCTTTCAAAGTTAGAGTTTGAGCAAGTAGATTTTCACCCAAGTTTCACACATTTAGATAAAGTTCTATTAGATGTATTAGAGTCACATTCTGTCTTATTAGGAGACAAACAAATCCATGTGCAATTGGATGTCCCTGATACATTACCTCGACTTTTGATTATGCCTTGTAAAATTGAAAGGGTCATAGGTAATTTATTACATAATGCAATTCGATATTCTTCTATCTCTGGAACAATTGAATTGACTGTAGTGGAAAATAAACCAACTCAACAGGTCCAATTCACTATGCGGGATGAAGGAATGGGAATTCCTCCAAATGATCAATTACGTGTATTTGAACGTTTTTTTAGAACAGATCGATCAAGAAGTTCACAATCTGGAGGTTCCGGACTTGGATTAGCTATTGCAAAATCATTGATTGAAATGCACAAAGGGGAAATTGGTGTAAGGAATCGCGCAGATGGTAAGCAGGGAAGTGAATTTTGGTTCACTCTTCCCATCACATCAGTAAAAAAATAAGATGGCTGAAAGACTTTTGTAACATTTACGTTAGAAAAATGAAAGACCTTCTTGTTAACATACTACTACACAGTATGTTACAGGAGGTTTTTTACTTTATGAAAAGAAAATATGTATGGCTTATAGGTGGTTTAATAATTGTATTGGGGATTTTATGGTCATTGTTCCGACCAGAGAAATTATTTATTGATAAGCACGTAAATGAATCATTGCCACAAACAGAGATACAATCAACTGAAGTAAGGCAACAAAGTGATCGAGTAATAAGGGAAGGTCAGTTTCAAAACGGTGTCCATGAAACAACTGGAACGGCAAAAATTCACCAATTAGCGGATGGAAAACGTGTTTTACGACTTTCTAATTTTGCAACATCAAATGGGCCAGATGTACGAGTTGTATTAGTTCCTACAAATCGTTTGAAAAATAATGAAGACGTAAAAAACTATCAGTATATTGAATTAGGAAAATTAAAGGGAAATAAAGGAGACCAAAACTACGAAATTCCTGAAGGGATAGATGTAAGTGAATATGGTTCGGTTTCTGTTTGGTGTAAAAGATTTAATGAAAACTTTGGTGCGGTTTATTTTAATAATTAAATATGAACTTAAAATTTCCTCTTACAGGCGAAATTCATATGGGTTATGATAATAGCTGTAGTGGACTTAGTTGCTAAGAAGGGCACTCATAAGAGTGTCTTTTTCATATTTCTCAATTTTTGTATATTTTAGTGTAATTGGACGTTTACGGAGAGATTTTATTCGTGCATAAATAATTTTAAGGGTATGCCAGGAAATCTTTCATTTATCAAGAAAAATTAAATTTTAAATGTGTTATATACAGAAGCCACTTGAGGGGTGTTAAGATGCCAAATTTCTCATTTTGGGGTAGTTGCTTTTCATAGCTAGATGACTATGTATCGGTACCCATAATAAAAGGGCAGGAACATATCAAATATGTTCCTGCCCTTTTATTAAGTTTAACATTTATGACCTAAATATAAATGTATTGCGGCCTTCTTTATTTATTATTTTTCAAACCGCAAATGAACAAACTTCAACATCTTTATTACGTTTACAATTCGCATCATAATACGTGTACTACCATCCCAATCTTTATTTGTAGGTATACCTTTAAAGAAAGGGGAGCAGCTTAATACTTTTATGGTAGAAGACCATTTTTCTATTGATTTTGGATTGTTTACATAAAAATACATCATCGCGCCGTTATTGCCAGATTTTTTTACAGTTGCATTCGAAAGGTTCAGTGCGAATTTTGATTCAGCATCAAAATATAGCTCTCCTCCAGGAAAACGTTTTGACATAGCAACTATGATCTCTTTTAAATCTTCTTCTTTAAAGTAATAAAATACACCTGCTGATATAAAAAGAATACCGTCGTTTGGATCATATCTTATATCGTCAAACCAAGAAGTATCAAAAAATGACTTAGCGATGCTAATATTCCTCGGTGTATCTTCAATTAAAGTCTTGCGAAAAGAGATTGCATCGGGTAAATCAAGGTTATACCAATGTATTGTACCGTTATCAATTCTTGAAAAAGTAGTATCTAGTCCTGAACCGATATTTACTATAGTGGCGTTCGGGTGTTTTGCTATAAATTGTTTTATCGTATCATCAATTTTTCGTGCACGGGTAATGTATGTGATACATCCGTATTCGCCAAATGTATCTGCTATTGTTGAGAAGTCGAAATCGCATTCTTTAATTATTCGTATAGCCTCTGTATCATCTAAAATATCCTTATTTTTCTCACTGCCATATGCTCGTCCCCATAGGGGAATAAGCATCGTACCTTGTACTGATTGTAAATCTAACTCTTTAACCATGAAACATCCTCCGTTGCATAATAAAACAATATAGTTAGTCGTTATTTAACATTTTTGAGAGCATTGTATTTGTTTTATATAGTCCGTAAGTTAAATCCCGCCTATCTTCTTCGGATAACTTTTCGAGGTTTACTGTGAAATTTTTATAAATTTGTTTCCATCTCTCATAATGTACCTTTTCAGCTTTTTCTGTCAGAGAAATTAATACAGCTCTTTTATCTACCGTATCTTGCTTTTTTACAATATATCCGTTTTGTTCTAAGTTACGTACAGTTACACTTAATTGTTGCTTAGGAATGTTTAAATAATTAGCAATCATCTTTGAATTTACAGGTACTTTTTGCTGGGCGATATACTCCACTACGTGTTGTTCTAAATGTGTAAATTCAGAGGATTTTTCTGATAGTAATTTGAAAGTACCTGACATATTTAATAATAAATTCATGTATTCATTTAATAATTCTTTATGGAACATTATTTTCGCTTCCTTTTTGGATTTAGTCATTATTTTATTACTAATTTAGCTGCAAATCAAATATTTAAACTTATTATAGTAAATTAACATTTACTAATTTGTTATTTTGAAATTATGTGAACTAAAGAAGAGGAGGATGAGAAGTGATTTTAGAAAAGACGAATATGGCCAAAAATAAAATATTACTAAATATACATAACTAATGAATGCAATGTCTTTTTCAGTTATTATGTTGTAAATAATTTTATGATAAAATCTTTTACATAATGAAATAAAGGGGTAGTATTCTATGGGTTATTTCTCAAATAGTTTATTAGTTTTGTTCGTTCTTATCGTATGTAGCTGCATAATTTTTGGGTGATAATATAGTGTTAGATTTATATAAAAGAAGTTATCTCAGGTGAGGTAACTTCTTTTTATTTTATGTTGAGAAGGAATTCTATTTTTCTTATTGAAGTTTGTTCAAGTTAAGTTGGTGAGGGGCTAAAATTTTTAATAGAGTAATGTAAAAGAGGATATAAATAGGAGAATAGGGAGGCGTTTATGAAAACTAAAATAAGCTATACAATTGAACACCCAACAAATTTCAATGAATTATTAGCTTTATATGAATCTTTAGGATGGAATTCTCTAAAATTAACGGTTAATGAATTGGAACAAATGTGTAAACAAAGTTGGTATGTGATATATGCTTTTAAAGAGCAACAATTAATTGGCATGGGGCGTGTTATATCCGATGGTGTAATAACAGGCGTTATTTGTGGTGTATGTGTATTGCCAAAATATCAGTCCATTGGCATTGGAAAAGAAATAGTGGAACGATTAATCCAGCACTGTGAACAAAACAAAGTTATTCCCCAACTTATGTGTGTGGAAAGATTGCAATCTTACTATGAATCTATAGGGTTTGAGGTATTCTCTATTGGGATGACAAAACATATTAAAAGATAGTGGCGCTTTATATTTTCAGTTTACTCGCACATATTTTTAAACTTCAGTATAAAGGAGAATTGCTGTATGGAGATTGCTAAAGAGGTAGAAATGTTACAACTTGAATTTCAAGAATTTATTATTCACCCAATTCTTTTATGGAATGATGAAATGGCAGTTTTAATAGACACTGGCTTCCCTGGACAAATTGAAGATATACAAGTAGAGATGGAGAGAGTTGACGTATCGTTTGATAAATTAAAAGCCGTGATTTTAACGCATCAGGATATAGATCATATAGGTAGTCTTCCAGAGTTGTTGCAGAACTGTGGAAGTAATATTAAAGTTTATGCGCACGAGCTAGATAAGCCATATATTGAAGGGGATTTACCTTTATTGAAAGGTGGAAATGTGGAGAATCCACCAAAAGGAAAAGTGAGTGATACTGTGATTGATGGACAAGAACTTCCGTATTGCGGTGGCATACTAATTCTCCATACGCCAGGACACACGCCGGGTCATATTAGTTTATATTTGAAACAAAGTAAAACTCTTATCGCAGGGGATTCAATGTATAGTGTAAATGGAATGTTAGGAGGAATTCACGCTCCAACTACTTTGGATGTTCAGGAAGCACTACAGTCTTTGAAGAAGTATTTAAATCTAGATATTGAATCCGTAGTTTGTTACCACGGGGGATTAAGTAAAGGGAATATAAATGCACAAATTCAAAATCTGTAAATAATAATTTTTTGTTAATTGGTGCTAAAGAATAGTCTAATTGTAAGTATATAAATACAACACTTAATTGATAAAAGAGCATGTTTGAGAAAAATTCAAATATGCTCTTTTATTAAAGGGAATCTATTTAATACGAATGACCTAACCCGTTCCAATAAAAAGAAACGATTTCTTGTGCTAATTCATCTATATTTGCAAGAATAGGATTGTGATTTTCATCCTTAAAATTCCCAATTGATAATAAAGATACGAAAGCATGGGCAGCAAATTTAGGATTGCCTTTACTTATTTCTCCAAGTTGCATCGCGTTATGAAGTGCTTTTTCCAACACTTCATACATGTTATCTTCGGCATTTTTTAATTCTTTCAATTGCTCTTCAGATAAAGAGTGTTTTGCATCTTTCATAAAGTTCTTCATGTCAATATCCATCGTTGCGTGTAAGTATACTTTAGCGAAGTCTAACAACCTTTCTTCCAAAGATTTATTCGTGGAAAGTATTTGATCCATATTCTCTCTTATACGTATCATCATTTGAATCATAGTAGCGGTAAATAAATCAGCTTTTGTAGAATAGTAATAGTAGACGGTTGCTTTCGTAACACCACAAACTTTTGCAACTTCATCCATGGAAACGACTTGATAATTTTGAGTAAGAAATAGCCGAGTTGCAACTTCCAAAATGGTTTCTTTTGTAGATTTTGTATTTTTATTTTGACGAGGCCTTCCGAGAGGACGTTGTTTTTGTTCCAAATCCATTCGCTCCTGACATGTATTGTTGAGATAATTATAACATAATTTTTAATCATTCTTGATTAATTAACCGACCAGTATATATAATTAATAGTGGAGGAAAAAAGGAAGGTGGGTTTTTTATGAAAAAGCACCCGTTACATATGCTAGGGAGGCTTGTAGCAGGGAAGAATACGCAATGGATAACTTTATCGGTTTGGATTCTTATTACATTAGTACTTTCATTTACGTTACCACAAGTAAATAGCACGAAAGAACCGAATCCGAAAAATTTACCTGAAACAGCTATGTCGCAGCAAGCGGAAGCAATTATGAAAAAAGAATTCCCTAATAATGCAGGGAATCCGTTGCTTGTAGTATGGCATAGAGATGGTGGATTACAGTCACAGGATTATAAACTCATACAAGACGTTTATAAAGAATTAAAGGCTAGTCCTTTAAAGGAACAATCAACGTTACCACCATTTGATACAATCCCGGAACAAGTATTATCAAAAAGTGCATCAAAAGATGGTACATCATTTGTCACACCAGTATTTTTTAATAAATCAGCGGGTACAGATATATTAAAAGGAAATCTTGAAGATTTAAGAAAGATAGTAAATAGTAAAGTGGATGAAGATCCATTCAAACAAAAAATAAGTGACTCTGGTTTACATGTCCGATTGTCTGGACCTGTAGGTATTCAAACGGATGCAGTTAGTTTATTTAGTCAAGCAGATGTGAAATTATTGGTGGCTACGGTATTACTAGTATTGGTTTTATTAATTTTACTGTACCGTTCACCAATTTTAGCAATTTTACCTATACTTGTTGTGGGATTTGCATACGGTATTATTAGTCCTACACTTGGTTTTTTAGCTGATCATGGATGGATTAAAGTAGATGCCCAAGCGATTTCAATCATGACAGTATTATTGTTTGGTGCTGGAACGGACTATTGTCTATTTTTAATTTCGAGATATAGAGAGTACTTACTAGAGGAAGAAAGTAAATATAAAGCATTGCAACTTGCGATTAAAGCATCTGGCGGGGCAATTATAATGAGTGCATTAACGGTAGTACTTGGATTAGGAACATTATTACTTGCTCATTATGGTGCCTTTCATCGTTTTGCAGTACCATTTAGTGTTGCTGTATTCATAATGGGAATCGCTGCTTTAACAATTCTTCCTGCATTTTTATTAATTTTCGGTAGAGCTGCATTCTTCCCGTTTATACCGAGAACAACTTCAATGAATGAAGAATTTGCAAAAAAGAAAAAGAAAGTAGTAAAAGTAAAAAAATCAAAAGGCGCCTTTAGTAAAAAACTTGGAGATATTGTAGTAAGAAGACCGTGGACAATAATTATGCTAACTGTATTTGTATTAGGCGGATTGGCTTCATTCGTACCACGTATACAATACACATATGACCTATTAGAATCGTTTCCAAAAGACATGCCTTCACGCGAAGGGTTTACGTTAATTAGTGATCATTTTTCAGCTGGTGAACTAGCACCAGTAAAAATTGTTGTTGATACGAAAGGAAAAGAGCTTCCTATTAAACAAGAACTAGAGAAATTTTCTTTTGTAAATACAGTGAAAGAGCCAAAAGAGGGAAAAGAAAATAAGCAAATACAAATGTATGAGGTTTCTTTAGCGGAAAATCCATACTCAATTGAAGCGTTAGATCAAATCCCTAAATTGAAAAGTAGTGTAGAAAAAGTATTAAAGGGTGCTGGGATTAGTAATGTTGAAGATCAATTGTGGATTGGCGGAGAAACGGCGTCATTATATGATACAAAGCAAATTACGGAACGTGATGAAGCAGTTATTATTCCAGTAATGATTAGTATTATAGCTTTATTATTACTTGTTTACTTACGATCTATTGTCGCGATGATTTATTTAATTGTAACTGTTGTTTTATCATTCTTCTCGGCACTAGGAGCAGGATGGATATTACTTCATTTCGGTATGGGGGCTCCAGCGATACAAGGGGCGATACCGTTATACGCATTCGTATTTTTAGTAGCATTAGGTGAAGATTATAATATCTTTATGGTTTCTGAAATATGGAAAAACAGAAAGACGCAAAATCACCTGGATGCTGTAAAAAATGGCGTTATACAAACAGGTAGTGTCATTACATCAGCAGGTTTAATTTTAGCAGGAACATTTGCGGTGTTAGGCACACTTCCAATTCAAGTTCTTGTTCAATTTGGTATTGTAACAGCAATTGGTGTATTACTAGATACCTTTATTGTTAGACCATTACTTGTACCAGCAATCACAGTTGTTCTAGGAAGGTTTGCTTTTTGGCCAGGGAAACTTTCGAGAAAGAGTGAAGAGATACAAAAAGTGGATGCATAGTTAAGAAAGCCAAGGATATTTCCCTTGGCTTTTTCCATTTAATTAATCTTTTGAAGTCAAATCATCAGTTACAGCATGATCAGCATCTTCAATGGAAGTTTCTGGCATTCCATATAAGCCGTTCATTGCTTGTTCTTCGATATTAAGATTTGCAGTATTATTATTTTGGATAGGTACAGCGTTTTCGATAACATTTTCTTTTTTATTTACATTTTTGTTATTCATGTATGATTCCTCCAAATTTCATTTGATTTATTTATAGTATGTGGATGGATTTCCAGAAATATGTGAATTGATTCTTATAGATGTTATATAATTAAATAAACAATTAGGGTGAAATGTAAACTGTTAGGAGTGAACAATTATGGTGAAAGCAAGGAAATTAGCCTTCTAAAATAAAAAGAAAATTTTAGGAGGCTATTACAATGAAGTTTCATATAATTGACAGGGAAAATTGGAATAGAGAGCAGTATTTTGAACATTATTTAAAATTGAAATGTACGTTTAGTATAACTGTAAATGTTGATATCACGATGTTATTAAAGGAATTACATCAAAAAAGAATAAAATTTTATCCCGTTTTTATATATTTAATTTCTAGAGTAGTAAATAATCATAAAGAATTTCGAACATGTTTTAACGATGAAGGAGTTTTAGGCTATTGGGAGGAAATGACACCAAGTTATACAATCTTCCATAAAGATGATAAGTCTTTTTCAAGTATATGGACGGATTATTCAAGTGATTTCCACATTTTCTATAAAAATTATGAAGAAGATATGAGATGCTATGCTAATGTTCATGGTCTCTTCACGAAAGAGAATATTCCGCCAAATGCTTTTCCAATCTCTAGCATACCTTGGACTAGTTTTACTGGATTTAATCTTAATATTAATAATGATGCTGATTTTCTATTACCAATTATAACTTGTGGGAAATATTTTAATGAAGAAAATAAGGTTATGCTACCAGTTTCATTGCAAGTACACCATTCGGTTTGTGATGGATATCATGCGAGTCGATTTATAGAAGATTTACAGGAGTTAAGTAATAGTTGCAACCTTAAGTAATATGTAATTTTTAATTATACACAATTGAAAATGAATAAAAGAAGAGAACATGTTTATATTGCATGGTCTCTTTTTTTTCATTACTACTAAGTAACAGTGGAAAATATAGATTGATTTGTAGTTTAATAGTAAAGAGAGTTGTTGATTTAATTTTCTTTATTTTGTGATTTATTAAAGCTATAAATGTTTTAATAGGGGGGAAGTAAAGTGAAATTCGTAAGTATTGAAAAAGATGAGATCCTAATTGAGAATATGGCAAAATTGTATTGTAAAGCATTTGAGAAAACAAATTTCAATGAAATAATCGAAAGAATGAAAAGACATATAGAATATACAGATTTTAAAGGTATAGTAGCAATAAATGATGAAAATGAAGTAGTTGCTTTTACTTATGGTTATCGCTCAATGGAGGGACAGTACTATAATCAATTAATGAGAGCAGCGTTAAATCTAGAGCAAGTAGACGAGTGGTTACAAGATTGTTTTGAATTTGTAGAGTTAGCAGTTCACCCACAATATCAAAATGAAGGTCTTGGAACGAACTTACATAATGAATTACTAGAAGGGATTTCAAATAGAACGAGTGTTTTAACAACACAAATTAACAATGAAAAAGCACGTTCGCTATATGAAAGGTTGGATTGGGTAAATGTATTGGAGCCATTTCTTCCAAGTAAAAATGATGTTCCATATGTAATAATGGGGAAAGCATTAAAAGCAAAAGTGAATTGATAATTATGTTATTTAAAAAAGTTGTCGGTTTGTAACAATGAAGGGGAAAACAAAAATGACGATAATATCCATAGAAAAAGCTACAATTTTGGATGCTGAGAAATTAACAGAAATAATGAAAAAAACATTTGATGCAGAAGCAAAACAATGGTTATACGGCCAAGATGATATTATTGACTATAACATCCAACCACCAGGATATTCTTCAGTTGAAATGATGAAATATTCCATCGAAGAATTGGATTCTTTCAAAATTGTAATGGATAAAGAAATAGTCGGAGGAATAATAGTTACGATTTCTGGTAAGTCGTACGGTCGAATTGATCGTATTTTTGTAGATCCTGTGTATCAAGGAAAAGGAATTGGATCACATGTTATTAAATTAATAGAAAAAGAATATCCGAACATAAAGATTTGGGATCTCGAAACATCTAGTAGACAAATTAATAATCATCACTTTTATAAAAAGATGGGTTACCAAATGATTTTTGAATCGGAAGATGAGTATTGTTACGTGAAAAGAATAAAAACAAGCTCAAACAAAGAGAGTGTAGTTACAAATAAAGATATGAAAAATAGTCAATACGAAAACTGTAATTTAGCAAATACAGAGTATTATCAAGTGAATTTAAACAATAGTGCATTTGTTCGCAGCAATATAATGAATATGAACATGAGTAATTGTAATGTAAGTCAATCAAAGTTT
The DNA here is from genome assembly GCF_022637375.2 of Bacillus sp. N5-665. NCBI lineage: Bacteria > Bacillati > Bacillota > Bacilli > Caryophanales > Bacillaceae > Bacillus > Bacillus sp. N5-665. Next base: position 3,176,689 of record NZ_CP093325.1, on the reverse strand, counting down.
AGAAATATAAATTTTAGAAGGTCATCATATGCAGATTTAAATTTTTCTGGTAGTAAATTTAATTTGGTGACTTTAGGTGGAGTACAATTCAAAAATACAAATCTCGGAGACGAGAAGGAACCTATTTTATTCGATAAATGTGATTTGGAAGGTAGTACGATAAGTAATAGTAATCTGAAAAATGTTGAAATAGAAAATTGTGATATAGTCGGTATGATAATAAATGGTATTTCAATTGAAAATCTGCTTGATTTATATAATAATTTGAAAAGTTAACCATACCGCGTTTTATGTTGATAATTTTTGGGGGAATTAAGTGTAATACCAAAATAATTATGTAAAAATAACATAAAGAAATAAGAATGAGAGGGTCATTAATACAGGGTTCTAGAATAAAACAAAACAACAATATATTATTCAAATGGAGGAGAGAAAAATGGGAATTAACATTAGAGCAGTAGAAATACAAGATGCTAGAGAAATTCATCGTATATGCATACAAGATGATGTTTTACCTTATATGGTTTTCTTACCTAGTATGCGTGTAGATGCGATGGAAAATAGAATTCGTAATTTAGCGCCAAATCAATTTGAATTTGTTGCAGATTATGATGGAAAAGTTGTCGGATTTGTTGGATTAACCCAAAGCCCAGGACGTAGATCTCATTCGGGGGATTTGTTTATGGGGGTAGATAGTAAATATCATAATAAAGGCATTGGGAAAGCACTTCTTACAAAAATGCTTGATTTGGCTGATAATTGGTTAATGTTAGAGCGAGTAGAGCTTGGTGTTTTAGCAACGAATCCTAAAGCGAAATCGCTATATGAAAAATTTGGATTTGTAGAAGAGGGAATAAAAGTAGGGAATTTGAAGGCTCACGGAAAGTTTATTAATGAAATTATGATGAGTCGTTTTAGACCTGATGGTTTAATCATACATAATGGATAGTGAAAAGCATGACATTATACTGTCATGCTTTTTATTTGTTAGTTGTTGTTAGGCAGTTTTGGTTGCACTAAAAATAATGCTAAGCCAATAAAAATAACTGTAATGCCTAGTCCTTGTTGTAAAGAAATAGTCTCATTTAATATAAAGTACGCTAGTATACAAGTTCCAATCGTTTCTCCTAAAATGCTCATAGAGATAACTGTAGCACTCATCCATTTTAATAACCAATTGAATATTGTTTGACCTAAAATCGTAGCAATGAAAGCTAAGCCAATAAAGCACAACCAAGTTTGTGTAGAGTAATGGATGAAAGATTCTTGCTGCATGTAGGCAAATATACCGAGAAAACAGGCGCTACTTCCATAACTAATTACCGAATACGGTATAAGTGATAAATCTTTACGAACATGTTGGCTAATGAAAAAATAAGCGGTAATAATTCCGGCCGCAATAAATGCTAAAATATCTCCGTATAATGCTTCTCCGCTAATTTGGAAGTCTTGCCATCCGATGACGATACTTCCTGAAATAGCGATGAGGCAACCAATAACCGCTCCTTTCGTAAATCTCTCTTTAAATAGAAAGTAACCACCAATCATTGAAAATAAAGGTTGTAACGTTACGATAACTGTAGAACTCGCTACAGAAGTATATTGTAATGATTCAAACCATAGTACATAATGTGCAGCTAAAAATAGCCCGGATATGAATCCGAATCCCCATTGTCTTCTTGTTACTGTTTTTAGCTCGTTTCGATTATTTTTATTAAATAGTAATAACGGTAATAGAATCAGTGCAGCAAAGAATAAACGGTAAAAAGCAATGATAGCCGCAGGAGCATCTGCCAATTTTACGAAAATTGCTGAAGTTGATAGGGCGAATACGCCGAAAAATAAGATGCAATATGAAAGAATAGGTGATTTCACAGTTTGTCCCTCCGATAGGTTGTTTATTATAATGAACTAAATACGATATAATGTACAAAGGTAAGTATATAAGTCCCAGAGACGATAGGAAAGGATTATTTGCCTTTGTTTAGTATGTCAGCACAAAGACAATGAAACATGCAATATGATGGACGAAAGGAAGTTTTTACTATGATACATGATAGACTCGGACAAACTGTATTAAGTTATCGTAAGAAAAATAATATGACAATTCGGGAATTTGCTGATTATGCAGGGATTAGTACTTCACTAATTAGTCAAATTGAACGAGGATATGCGAATCCTTCTTTAAGTGTATTGGAATTAATTGCGAAAGCATTAAATGTACCACTATTTACACTTTTTATTAATGAAATTGATACAGATTCACTCATTTCTAAGAAAAAAGATCGAAAAAAAGTATATCGGGAGAACAATGATCACATTGTATATGATGTATTAACACCGGATTTTATGAAAGCACGTATTGAAATGTTAATAATGGATTTAAATAAACAAGCAAGCACAACGGAAAGTTATTATTCACATGAAGATAAAGAAGAGATTGCTGTTGTTATGAAAGGAGAAGTGTATGTGGAGTTAGAAGGAAAAGAATATTTTTTAGAAGAAGGTGATGTTGTACGTATTCCGCCAAATGTGAAACATCGTTTTTTGAATAAAAGTGATGTTTCCAATCATATTTTATTTGTATTGACGCCATCTTTAGGATGAGTATAAAGTGATTTTTATTATGGGGGATAAAAAGATGGAAAATAAAACTGTTTTAAGAGATGGTCTTTCAATTATTTCTCAGTGTAAAAAACAAACAAATGATATTTGGCATGCGCATTTCGGAGCAGCTGCAATTGCTAGTTATTTTTTTATGAAAGATAACAATATGGAAGAAGAGATCGCTCATTGTATGTATTCCCAAACAAAAATGATGTTGAACAATCAAAACTTAGGTGAAATCATCGATAGTAAAGAAGAAATTGATTTTCAAAGTGCTGAAAAAATAATTATAAAATCATTGGAACATACAATTGATGAACTTCATTGGGTGGGGCATAATGTCATTTATGCTGCATTAAGTTTATTAGCTATGAAAGAGTTACAAAAATGGGGTGATAATCAAGCAATTGAAGGGATTACTAACCTTATATTATCGTTTCGAAAAACAATTCCTGGTAGATCGTGGATTGGTTTTACGACGAAGGAAGTAAAACAATTAAGTATAAACGATGAGATAGAAAGTGAATTCAAAAATCCGAAACAATTATCTAAGTTTATTTTAAAGGAGCTCTCGCAATTTAATATTATTTATAGAGCGGAATCGCATCATGATTTAATTGGTCATTTACTTACTTTTTCTCATGCAATTAATATTATGTATGACTTAGGGCATATAGATATATTCCATCGAGCGATACGGCCACTGTTAAAACTAGTATACGTGTTACGTGCTAGCCAAAATCTGATGCCGAATACTGAAATTAACTTGCACTCACCTATAGATCGTTTACCTTTAATCGAATCAAAACGTGCTCATGTATTACCAACAGAAAATCAATTTTGGCTAAAAGACTATAGTGTGTTTAATTGGGATTTTGGGCATGTTTTTAAATTCTCATATAGTTATTTTGATCATATAAAGAGAGTTCCGGAATATAAAGATATTACATTAGATAAATTCCGATTTCTTATTAATACGTAATGAAGTCTAATGATCTGTATAAAGGGTTAAATTTAAAATTTTATGTTGATAGTATATTATTTTTATATTTGTAAGATTTTACATGCTTATTTTACTTTTACTAATTATGTAAATAGGCTATACTAAAATACATATATTTTAGTATTGGAGAGAGAAGTAAAACGACATGGAATTAGTAAAATTGGAAAAAGCAATTGAAATAAAGAAAGAAGAACTTTTATATTTAGTATCGGATTACGGAATTCAACATGAAAAAGTATTGGCATTAAGTCAAGAAATAGACAAATTGATTAATTACTTTATGTTTTTAAAATAAAAAGAACTATGGCATGATTTGAAAATGTTATAGTTCTTTTTTATTTGGAAATTCAGATGTATATTCTATATACTGGTAATAGATAGAATATTCTGTTTTGTAGGAGGGGGATATATGATATTACATACGCACATTTCAGGCGAAGGGGAACCAATTATGCTTTTACACTCTGGTGGTATGACGGGTTTAGTAGAGTATGAAGAGCAGGTAGCATTTTTTCGAGAAAAAAACTATGAAGTCATTCGTCCAGATTTAAGAGGGCATGGAAAATCAGGGGGGACATTGGAGAATTATTTCCTACGTTCTGTAAAGGATTTACATGATACGTTAGTGCATTTACAAATTGATAGATGTCATATAGCTGGTGTTTCCCTAGGAGGGTTAGTCGCTTTATTATTTGCAAAAAAATATCCGGATAAAGTGAGAACATTAACTTTTTCTGGTATCTTTCCGCTTAGGAGAGAAAATTGGGAGGAGTCTCAGGAGTATGAAGCGAAGTGCCATCAGCAATTGATAGAAAATGAAGAAGTTGTAACTTATATGAATCAAATTCATAAAAAAAGTGATTGGAAAGCATTGCTTGAATCGTGGCAAGTTAAAGATTGGTACCCATTCGATGAAACTGGTGATGTAGCTAATCTTCAAGTACCTACACTTTGTATTGCAGGGGGAGATTCGGAAGATGAAGTTACAGCTGCTACAACATTTAAACAATTAAACGACAATATACATATTGCTGTTATTCCGTTTGCTGGTCATTTAGTGCACAATGATCAACCGGAAATATATTCGAATATATTGTCTAATTTCTTACAGAATGCACAAGCTGCTAGTCGAATATAAGGACTTTTGGGTATAATAATAAAGGAATTATTAATTGTATCGGTTAGGAGCGCAGCACATATGAAAACAGTTGTTGTTATCGGTGGAGGTATAACGGGACTTTCTACTATGTTTTATTTAGAAAAATTAAAAAAGGATAATAATATCGATTTAAATTTAATCCTTGTAGAAAAAGAAGAGTACTTAGGTGGTAAAATCCATAGTGTAGAAGAAAAGGATTTTATTATGGAATCAGGAGCGGATTCTATCGTTGCTCGTAATGAACATGTTATGCCGCTAGTAAAAGATTTAAATCTAGAAGAAGAAATGGTATATAACGAAACGGGTATTTCTTACATATATTCTGATAATACTTTACACCCAATTCCATCTGACACTATATTTGGGATACCGATGAGTGTGGAGTCTTTGTTTAGCAGTACGCTAGTATCAACGAAAGGGAAAATTGTTGCTTTAAAAGATTTTATAACGAAAAATAAAGAGTTTACAAAAGATACTTCGCTTGCTGTATTTTTAGAAAGTTTTTTAGGGAAAGAGTTAGTGGAAAAACAAATTGCTCCGGTGCTTTCAGGAGTATATTCCGGTAAATTAAATGAGCTTACTATGGCATCGACATTACCGTATTTACTGGATTATAAAAATAAATATGGAAGTATTATTAAAGGTTTTGAAGAGAATAAAAAACAGTTTCAATCAGCAGGAAACAAAAAGTTCGTATCATTTAAAGGTGGACTATCTACGATTATTGATCGTTTAGAAGAAATGCTGACTGAGACAGTCGTTAAGAAAGGCGCTGTAACGACTGCTGTAAGGAAACAAGGTGATCGCTATGAAATCTCCTTTGCAAATCATGAATCAATCCAAGCTGATTATGTTGTTTTAGCAGCTCCGCATGATATCGCACAAACTTTATTACAGTCTAATGAGTTAAACGAGCAGTTTCATACATTTAAAAACGCATCTCTTATAAGTATTTACTTAGGATTTGATGTACTTGATGAACAATTACCGGCGGACGGCACAGGATTTATCGTAACGGAAAACAGCGATTTACATTGTGATGCGTGTACATGGACAAGCCGGAAGTGGAAGCATACATCGGGAAAACAAAAGCTATTAGTAAGAATGTTTTATAAGAGTACAAATCCAGTATATGAAACGATTAAAAATTATAGTGAAGAAGAATTGGTACAAGTCGCTTTATTTGATATTGAAAAGAGTCTCGGAATTAAAGGCGAACCAGAAGTAGTTGAAGTTACAAATTGGAAAGATTTAATGCCGAAATATCATTTAGAACATAATCAAGCGGTTCAAACATTACAAGAAAAAATGACGGATTTTTATCCTAATGTATATTTAGCTGGTGCCTCATATTACGGTGTCGGAATTGGTGCGTGTATTGGAAATGGAAAGAACATTGCAAATGAAATAATTGCAACATTAAATGAACCGTCAAAATAGAATACATATATAAATAAAACGTCCCTCCAGTATATTGGAGGGACGTTTTATTTATTTCACTTGAATTGAGATTTTTTTATTAGTTGTATTATTCTCAGTAATCGTTAATGTTATGTTCCCGGATTCTTTAAATGAATAGGATGAGAGTTGATAAAGCTCTTTTATGCCATGTGTCTCTTTTAATTTATTGGCTGCAAGTGATGTTATGTTCGGTTTCCATGATTCTTGTTTACCTGAAGGGTATTTTACTATTATTTCTGGATTATTTAATTGCATTGTTTCCCAAGAGGCAAAATGTAGTTCAACTTCTGTATCTTTTTTTAGTAATACTTCTGAGAAATATCCAAGCTCCCCAACATTACCGAAAACAGTAAAGTTTTGATTTTGTAACGTGATATCTAAATGTTTAGGTTGATAGGTTGCTGCGTGAAAGATTCCATATGAAAGAGAAAGAGTGGCAGCGATTAACATGCCAATTGAAAATGTCTTAAAGCTATTGCCTTTAAAACTAGTCATCATGAATGAGTTTGGAACGAATTTTTTTGCAAATAAAAAAATGAGTAATATGAGTAAGAGGGATAAGCCGATGAATATATACATAGAACATTTACACCTCCACAGTAAAATATAATATTAACTACATTTTACCATAAATGTATGTATAAGGTGTTGTTTTAGAAGGGAAAAGTGAGCACGGAATCGAATTTATAAGACGTATTATTAAGGGCGGGGTGATGGAGATGAAAATAATACAATTAATTATAAAACTAGAGCATAAAGAGGTGATCATAGTATTTTGATCACCTCTTTATTTTTTCTAATCATGCAAAAGCAAGAAGGGTTATTTTTAGTTCGTATTGAATTAAGAGGATAAGCTTCTCTAGAAATATTTGATAAATGGGACATTGAGGACTTTCCTAATTATAAATACTTTTTCTGCTATAATGAATGAGTAGAAAGAAAGGAGTGATCCTATGGCGTTTCCTATATTAGAAACAGAACGTTTGCGTTTAGTTGAAATAGAACAATCTTATTGTCAAAAAATATATGAAATCTTTTCATTGGATGAAGTAACGTGTTATTACGGTATGAATTCTTTTACGGAGTTTGGACAAGCTTCACGTATGATTGAATCTTTTTCAAAAAATTACTTTGAGAAAAAGGCAATACGATGGGGGATTGTATTAAAAGAAACAAATACTTTAGTGGGTACAATTGGATTAAATAATTTACAACTATGGAGTAAACGATCTGAAATTGGATATGACTTACATCCTCGTTATTGGGGGAATGGTTATGCCTCAGAAGCGGCTCGAGAAATTATTCATTATGGATTTCGAGATTTAGGCTTATTTAGAATTGGAGCTATTACATACCCTGAAAATGTTACTTCTTGTAAAATGTTATCTAAAATAGGCTTTCATAAGGAAGGAATATTACGTGGATATATTCATCAAGGAAATAAGCAACATGATGCACTATTGTATTCTATAGTTCGAACGGATGTAGAGGATATAAATTTATAATAAAAAACCCCTCTTATAAAAGAGGGGTTAAGTAAAAATTAACCTATTTTAGGTAATAAACGTTCTCCGCTTTTCATGCTACTTTTACATAAAGGGCATTTAGGCTCTTCTTCAAATGAAAAGTTCTTTCTCATCCATCCTAAACAATCCTCTGATTCACATTCCCAGACAGGGGTTTGTTCTGGTGGTACTTCAGCTACATCGTTCTTTCGATTGCGATACATATAACCACTCCTTTTATGTAAAAAATTTTAGTTATATATTAAAAAGGTTGTTAACCGAGCTGGTAACAACCTTTTTATTGTTTGAATTATAGCTTTACAACGTTTTTAGCTTGAGGTCCACGATTACCGTCTTCAACTTCGAAGCTAACTTCTTGACCTTCGTCAAGAGACTTGAAGCCGTCGCCAGTGATAGCTGAGAAGTGAACGAATACGTCGTTACCGTCTGCAACTTCGATGAAACCGAAACCTTTTTCGCTGTTAAACCATTTTACTTTACCTGTTAATGTCATGGTAATGCCTCCTAAAATTTAAAAAGATTACAATATGATCGGCCTTATTTGAATGAAAAATAAAAGTTCACATATTATCAAACACCCATAAGGAGTACAAAATAATCCTGATTGATACTTGATAATATGCAAAGGAAATATGGTGTTAAATTGACCTTAATTACTATTTTACAACAAATGGTGGGAAATAGCAAGTGCTGGTAATACCAGTGTGCAATAGGATGGAGATAATGGGAAAAGACACAAAGACATCTCTTTTATTTATATATTATTCCTAATTTTGGTTTATGCTAAACTGAGAACTTTTTTTATTGAATATTTGTATTAGGAAAACGGTTTATAGTATAAGAATAGTGCTGATGTATTTGTTAAGGAGGCGAGAATATTGCAATTTACTCAATTTAAAATAATTGAAGCAGCCAAAGAAGGAAGAAGAAAAATTCATCCAGTATTCGCTGTTATACTTGCAATTGTATTTTTAACTTTAGGTGAATTGTTCATGTTATTTATGTTGTTTTTACCGAAAGCAGAAACACTTTTAATGAAGGCAATTCATAGTGATATTGAGATGATATTGACGTTTGGCGGAGCTGTATTTTTTGTTTTTTTATGGGTTAGATTTGTAGAGAAAAGATCAATTTCATCCATTGGGTTTTGGAGAAATCAGTGGATAAGAAAATATTTGAAAGGTGGATTATTAGGGTTTGTTTTCATTTCAATACCAGTCATGCTACTTTTATTAACAGGAATTGTACAACTACAAATGCAACAAATTACGCCAACCGCTATACTTGGAATTGTAGGATCTTTAGTTGCTTTTTTAATACAAGGTGCAACAGAAGAAATTGTTGTTCGAGGTTGGTTATTTCCGGTCCTTTCTGTTAGAAGTCGTATATGGATTGGGATTGTTGTAACTTCTTTTTTATTTGGTTTTCTTCATTTACTAAATCCAGGTATTACAATTCTTTCAATATCGAATATAATATTAGTTGGTGTATTTGCAGCTTTTTACGCTTTAAAGGACAGTAGTCTTTGGGGGATATGCGCGTGGCATTCGTTGTGGAATTGGGCACAGTTTAATATTTATGGTTTTGCAGTAAGTGGAATGGCAATGTATTCTACACCACTTTTTAAACCTGTAACAAAAGGATCGGAAGTCCTTCATGGGGGCTCGTTCGGTATTGAGGGGAGTATCATTACAACAATCATGCTTTCTATCGCTTCCATTGTTTTATGGAGACAGTTATGGGGAAAAAATGCGAAGCAAAGAGATTTAAGTTAATGAAAGTGGGAGAAACTATGGGGATTATAGAGTTTGAGGGAGCAAGTGCGGTTGGTAAGAGTAGCACGTGTCGTGAATTAGAAAAAAATTATGGTGCGTATATTATACCTGAAGTGAATGTTTTATTTGAAAGACCAAAAAACGAACATAGAACATGGTATTTTGAAAAACAAGTAGAGCGCTGGAAAATAGCAGTGCAGAAGTCTGAGCAATATGAATTAGTAATACTTGATGGTGATATTTATCAGCCACTTAGTTATAATTGGTGTTTCCATTTTGATATATTTAATCAGCCATTATCTTTAATAGAAAACTTTTATAAAGAAAAACTGATCAATAAGGAAATTGGTTTTCCTGATCAATATTTTTATTTATATACGAATGATGAAGAACTTAGAAAACGGAAAGAATCTGACGAGACAAAAAGAAGAAGAAACTTTGAAAAACATTTACATATATCAAAATCGTTTCAACGTTATTATGAAAATTTAAATACGGTTACAGACGGGTACTGCAAAATGATTGAAGCAAAAAGTGTAAAATCGAATGAACTAGAAATTGTGAAAAGTGTAAACAGTTTAAATGTGTGTGAAGAGAGACGTTTTGATGTTTCGAGGTTAGATGCGATTACGAAGTGGTTAAAAGAACATCGTGCATAAAAACAACGAGTGCCTTATAAGGTACTCGTTGTTTTTTTATGTATTATATATTGATTTTAAAATTTGTAAGTTTGCTTTTTCATTTTTCTTAATAGCATTTGCATATTTAGCTAGAAAGAGCTGAGAAGGATAAACCGGTAGTTCACCACAAATGTCGATACCATAGACATTTTTATTCCTAATAAGAGAATGTAAACATTTTAATAGTGTAGAAAGTTTCATATGTCCTTGATCCCAATTTGTAATAGTTACTTTTGAATCTAAAACATCTTTATCAATGCTTACATATATAGTATCTGTATGAATATGCGAAAGTATCGTATGTGTAGATACTTCATAAGTTGTATCTATCGGGAATACTTCTACGCATGAATAATCATTAGAATGAATGGTTAAAGAAGAAGGTCCGATAATAATTACTTTCTTTAATTTCGGGTTATTTTGAAGTGCGAATGATACCCATGAACCGCAAGAAATAAGAGTATGTTCATTTTCTTCTTTTAAGTTCATGTCAGTGTGATGATCAAATAAAATAAGGCTAAATGGTTCATCTATTTCTTTTAGTAGCAAATAAGATACATAATGATAATTTCCAGAACCGATAAAGGTGATTCCTCTTTGCTTTCTACGATATAATTCCCGTTTTATACGCTTAAAAGAAGGAGTCTCGCAATACAGGTTTGCGTGCTCTAAATGACTAAAATCAATATCTTCATGTGAATAAGAATGAAGTTTATTTTGTAATAAATATGTATCGTCAAAGTTTAAAAAAGTTAAACCGCTATACAATAAACTCATATTTATTCATCTCCTTTATAGGTAGGCTAGCATATATTTTTATAAAATTAAACCGAAATGCTTAGAGATGGATCTGCATTTGAAAAAGATCGAGTTTTTTGACAGAATAATCTTTCAATTTATAAAGAAAAGAAATACAATATAAGGAAATATACATGTGGTTCAAGAAATAGAAAATATGAATGGGATATGTGGGAGGAAACAAGCAATATGAAAACATTTTTTAAAATAATAGGTATTTTAGCTGGTATGGCGGTAATCGGCGTAGGTTTAACATATGGTATGCTGTATTATCTAAATAATAGTAAACCAGCTGCGAAAAAGGCATCACCAGCTGCTCCGGCAGCAGAAGTACTAGCGGATAGTAAAGTAAAAGCTGAAGATGCAAAGCTTTTAGAAAATGGCAATCATTCATTACCAAATAGCGGTTTTAATAAAAATTTTAAATGGACAGATGAGAACATACAGACAGCATTACATGAAATGGCACATCAAAAAACGAAAGCTGATCAAAAGTGGGGCTATATTTTTATCACACAAGAACGAATTGAAAGTTTACTTGATATTGTAAAGAGTAATGATCTAGTACAAGGAAATACATATGCAGATATTTTAGAGAGATGGAAACAAGGAAAATATGAAAAGATGGACGCGGATCACAATAAGATTTGGAAATTACAAAGCGGGAATTTAGGCGAAGGAAAAGGAGTAATGTCAGAGGCGGAACAAAAAGAGTTAATTAATCAAGTGTTTATACAAAAAGGTACTTATTCAGGCAGTAAATTAATTGCAGATGGGGGACAGACTAATAAATAAGATAATATTGGAAGAGAGTAAGTGCTTATTAGGCAGTTACTCTTTTTTTGTGCACCTTTTAGTCCCGCTCTAGTAAGGAAAGAAACGATTGTAAAACGGGTGAAATCCATCTAGATTTATGATAAATTACATGGCTTTGAATAACTGCTGGAGTTTCGATAGGCTGAAAACAGAGTTGCTCTTTTTGACAACTTTCTTGTACAACGATGTAAGGAAGAATTGAAATTCCTAACTCACACATCACAGATTGTTTAATGACTTCAACGTTGGAAGTTTCAAATGTTTTAGCTGGAATATTTCCGCTTTGACGTAAAAACCGATCTACCATCTGTCTATAGCCGCAGCTTTGTTCTGTAAAGATAAATTGAGTATCATTTAGTAAACAAAATGGATTAGAGTGTGTAGAGTAATGGGGAGGTAAAATCCATCCAAATGCTTCATTACAAAAAGTACGCGTAATAAAATCATTATGTTCCATACTTTCTCCAATTATGAAAATAACATCTGATTCTCCTTCACGTAGCTTATTCATTGCTTGTTCGTTTGTAGTTGTTTCCAGTACGATATTTACTTTCGGATTCTCCTGTTTGTACATACGTAATAATTGTGGTAATCGGTACACTGCTAATGATTCGTTAGATGTAATTGTTAATGTTCCCTCTAAATCATCACTATTTTGAGGGATTTCTTGCGCTTTTTCATAAATAGCTAGTAATTCTAGAGCATAAGGATGAAATTGATGACCTGCTTTTGTAAGAAGTACTTTTTTCCCTAATCGATCGAAAAGAGGGAGATGTAAATCGTTTTCTAATGCTTTCATATGCGCTGTTACAGTAGATTGCGCATAACCTAACGCATGAGCAGCTTTAGAAAAACCACCATATTTAACAATCGCACAAAATGTTTTAACGTGTCTCATTTCCATAAGCAATCCCTCTTTTATTATCATGATTTGTGAATGATTATATCACGTATTTCAATTTTCCAAATGGTTAAATTCTTTATAAAATGAAATTGTAGAAATATTCATTTAAGTGATATTGGAGGAGAAAAGATGATCAAAAAGGGCTATCATGTAGCTGTAGTTGGGGCTACAGGTGCAGTCGGACAGAAAATTATTGAACTGTTAGAGAAAGAAACTCAATTTAATATAGTTGAAGTTACATTGCTTTCGTCAAAACGATCCGCTGGTAAAGTAGTGCGATTTAAAGGACGGGAGATAATAATAAAAGAGGCAAAAACAACTAGCTTTGAAGGTGTAGATATTGCCTTTTTTAGCGCTGGAGGAGAAGTTTCTAGACAATTTGTCAATCACGCGGTCTCTAGTGGTGCTATCGTAATTGACAACACGAGTGAATACCGAATGGTACATGATGTACCGCTCGTTGTTCCAGAAGTAAATGCGCACACTTTAAAGAAGCATAAAGGGATCATTGCAGTTCCGAATTGTTCAGCATTACAGATGGTGACGGCACTTCAGCCAATTCGAAAAGCATTCGGATTGGAACGAATTATTGTTTCCACATACCAAGCTGTATCAGGTTCAGGAATTCATGCGATTCAGGAATTAAAAGAACAGACTAAGTCAATGCTTGCAGGTGAAGAGGTTAAGGGTACGATATTACCTGTGAAAAAAGATAAAAAGCATTATCCAATTGCGTTTAATGTACTGCCTCAAGTAGATATATTTACAGATAATGATTTTACATTTGAAGAAGTAAAAATGATTCAAGAAACGAAGAAAATTTTAGAAGATCTCAATTTAAAAATGGCAGCTACTTGTGTGCGTGTTCCAGTTGTTTCAGGGCATTCAGAATCGGTTTATATTGAACTTGAAAAAGAAGCGACTGTTGCAGAAATAAGAGAAGTGTTGCTGGATGCACCAGGTGTTATACTGCAAGATAATCCTAGTGAACAGCTGTACCCAATGCCATTATATGCAGAAGGGAAAATAGATACATTTGTCGGGAGAATTAGAAAAGACCCTGATACACCAAAAGGATTCCATCTTTGGATTGTTTCCGATAATTTATTAAAAGGGGCCGCTTGGAACTCGGTTCAAATTGCAGAAACGTTGGTGGAGGAAGGGATAATATAGTATAGGTAAATTAGGAAACTGTTAATGATTACAGTTTCCTAATTTTTATTTTATAATTGTTTTCTTTATTCCAGCCAAATTTGATTTGAAAGACAGTAAAAAACATCAAGAATGAATAAAATCCTTTTAGTATGATATGGATATAATCAATGAGAGGGGGAAATATGATGTATGAAGTAAAGGGGTACTTTTCATCATTAAAAGGAAGTCATTATGATATTGGAAGGCAACAAGGAGAGTTTGTGAAAAGTCATCCGTATCTCATTCCACAATTTATACAACAAGAACATTTAGTATCAGATAATTATTGGACAGAATCTAGAAATATATTAAATCAATATTGTCCAGGAATTAATGAAGAAATTGACGGGTTTTGTGAAGTGTTGAAAATTCCTGCTAGAAATATGATGTATTATTATCAAACACTATTAAAAGCAGGATGTAGTCATTGTGTCGTATTACCTAAAAAGACAGATTCAAAGCACACATATGTATTAAGAAATTATGATTTGTCACCAAAAATAGATGATATGCGTTTTTGCTCTACACATGTTGAAGGCGCGTATGCCCATAGTGGATTTTCTACTTTTTATTTTGGTCGAACTGAAGGTGTTAATGAGCATGGGTTAGCTGTTACATTTTCAGCATGTGGTCAACCAGTAGGGAGTATTGAAGGCTTACGAAAGCCGGTGTTAAATGGTTTACAATGTTTTGCGGTAATTCGAGTATTATTGGAGAAATGTAAAAATGTGCAGGAGGCGATATCACTAGTTGATGAAATGCCAATTGCAAGTAATATTAATCTAATTGTAGCAGATCCTTTAGACGCAGCGCGTATTGAAATATTTGACGGTTTTAAATCAATAACCACAATTGATGAGGAAAGCCATGATTTTATCGTATCAACAAACCATGCGATTAGTTTACCTATTCAAAAATTGAATAATAGAAGATTAGAACAATCCACAAACAGATATCACACATTGTATGAATATTTAAATCAAAATGAACTAGTGAGCATGAAGTCTTTAAAAGGATTAGTAGAAAAAGAGTATCCTACTGGGCTGACAGTACATAATTATGAAGAATGGTTTGGAACTTTGCATTCTGTCTTATTTGATTTGCATAACCGTACAATGAATATTTGCTTCGGATCTCCAATATTCAACGACTGGTACTCATTGAAAGTTGGAGAGAGCCTATCCTTTTCTAAGGTGAATGTGAAATTTAATAATAAAACGTATACTAACTTTTGGAAAGAAGAACGCTATTAATTGATTCAAGAAGAATAAATGAGATAAAATGGTAATAGTAAGGTGTATATACGGGAGGGATTGCCATTGCTAAAAGTAATATTACCGATTGTTCTTATCTTATTTGTTGCCGTTTCAATGTATATTACTTATGAAAAAAGAAAAAAAGCAGGGGTAAAAGGATTGAAGAGTGCGTTAACTTCAATTTGTTTCTTTACACTAGCAATCTTAAATTTGCTTGCATATTGGTTTAACTTTGGCGGTATTTTTATTTGGTTCATTTCAATTGTTTTATTACTAGTGGGGGCATATTTTACGAAATATATTCCAATATCTAAAAAGGTACATTGAAATTTATTTGAGTTTAAAAGTTATGTTGTATTTTGTTTTGAAAAGAGATTATTCTACTAGAGCGTTGTGAAACGGTTTTATAGGATAATCTCTTTTGTTCGTTTAGCTTTGTAAAGAACGTACTGTTCTTTTTAGTTGTTCAATAAATTCTCGAGTTGCAGCACACATATATTTATCATTTCTATAAATAAGCCCAATTTCTATTGTTGGGGTAGGATCTTCTATTTTAATTGCTTGAATGTTTTTATTTTGTAAAAATTCTATATACGGTTTTGGTAACACTGTAATTCCCATTCCTTTTGAAACCATTTGGATTAAAGATTCCATCGTACTAATTTCTAAAATTGGTTTTGGTTTAAAGTTAAATTTTTGACAATAAGATGTAATTAGTTCGGTTAAAAAGAAATTTTTAGGTAAAAGAATTAAAGGGTAGTTCTGTAATTCAGCAATAGATACATGATTACGTTCAGCTAATTGATGATCGGTTGGTACGACTAATGTAAGTTCACTTTTGTATAGAGGGATAGAAATAATCTCCTTATCTTGCACCGGGAGAAATGTAATGCCAATATCAAGTTCGTTTTGTAATAATTTTTCGCGAATATCTCCTGTACGAAGCCCTAATACAGAGAGTTCTATATTAGGATATAATTGATTAAAATTTAAAATAGCGGGTGGTAGTAAATAATTTACGACGGTTAACAATGATCCTATTGTTAAGGAACCTTGTTGTAACCCGTTTAAATCTTGAATAGCAGAACGAGCTTGTTCGACTTCATGAAAAATGGTTTTACTATGTAATAATAAAATCCTTCCTGCGTTAGTTAAAGATATTTTTTTACCAATGCGATCGAAAAGTGGCATTCCAACTTCATGTTCTAATGCACGTATTTGCTGACTTAGTGAAGGCTGTGAAATATTTAATTTCTCAGCTGCTTTTGTGAAATGTAATTCTTTTGTAACAGCTAAAAAATATTCAAGTTGTCGTAATTCGATTGGGACCACCTCAAGTTTGATGATAGGTTATACCTATCATTATTATATAAATAATTGGATTGAACAATGATTTTGTTGAGCTTATAATCACTTTATTAGAGAGGGATTGAAAAGTTTTTGAAGTAAGGATAGATAAGTATCGGAGCAAGGATATTTGAGTGGTTATTACATTTGCTGATCTTTTGTCACTTTAAATGAAAAATAGACAGAGAGTTTGAAAGTATAAATTAATCTATTGAAAAATTTTGGGGTAAGTAAGAGGAGCAATTAAGATGAATAAAGTATATGAGGTACTATCTTTAAATATAGGGTTACCAAAAGAGGTTACATACGGCGGAAAGGTAATTCATACAGGTATAAATAAGAATCAAGTAAGGGAACCAGTGTTTTTATCCTTTTTAAAATTTAATGGAGATGGGCAAGCGGACTTAGTTCATCATGGCGGAGTAGATAAAGCAGTTTGTGTGTATTCTGGAGAACATTATAGATACTGGGAAAAAGAGTTGAATGAAGACCTTGTATATGGAGCATTCGGAGAAAATATAACAATTAGTCGTATGTGTGAAGAGGATGTTTGTATAGGTGATACATTTCAAATTGGAGAAGCGATTGTCCAAGTGACGCAACCAAGACAACCTTGTTTTAAATTAGCTAAGAAATACAATATTCCAAAGTTACCACTATATTTTCAAGAAACAGGATATACAGGATTTTATTTTCGCGTATTAAAAGAAGGATGGGTATCACCTGCTGATACGTTAAAATTACTGAAGTCTGATCCAAAAGGTGTTACGGTAGCATTTGCTAATCGTATCATGCATAAAGAAAAACAAAATGTAAAAGGGCTAAAAAGGATTTTAGAAGTACAGGCACTTTCTACGAGTTGGAGAAATACATTTGAAAGGCGAATGAGGGGAGAAGAAATTAACACGCAGGAGAGACTAGAAGGAAAAAAAATAAAAAAATATTTTTTATAAATGGTGCATTTCTATTAGTAAAAACGACTTAGAAAGCACTATTTTTATATAACAAACTTATTAATATTCAAAAATCCTAATATTATTTTATTCGACTTATTTTCGAATAGTCAAAACATAAAATAAATTAGACTTTTTTTTTATATTTTATGATAGTATATTGATTGGTAAGACCTATTACTTTAAGAGTAGGTTCTACAACTACATCTAATTTGATGGAATTAACGTATGGAGGGACAACATGGGGAATGTTGAAAATTTTGAAAAACTTCTTTTAGAAGAACCGAAAAGAGAGCAGTTATTTCCTTTATTTGAAGAAGTGTTTGGGATTACAATTCAAACATTGAATGATTTTTCAGAGAGAGGTTATTGGGATGATACATACAAAGCTTTATCATTTTTACATGACGATAAAGCAATTGCAAATGTTGCGGCATTTTCGCTACCATTGCTAGTAAATGGTGAAAGAATAAATGCAGCGGGAATTCAATCGGTAATGACACACTCTAATTTTCGTAGACAAGGACTCATGACACAATTAATGAGTAAAATGATAGAAGAAATCGATAAGAAATGTGAATGTACTTTATTGTTTACGGAAATACCTGAACTATATGCATCATTTGGGTTTAAAGTTGTGCAGGAGTATTTGATGACTATTCCATATGATAAAAAGAATAATAATGATTCTTTACTTAGAAAGTTAGATTATTATATGGAAGAGGATAGAAAGTTAATACATGAAACTATTGATAGTAGCCAAAGACTTTCAAATAATTTTGCAACATTAAACTTCCGCCCTTCGTTTTATTTGAATATGTATGACTCGGAATGGAATGAGAAATTGTATTATTCAGAGAAGCTAGATGCTCTTATTGTGTATGAAGTAGATAATGAAAAGTTGAAATTATATGGAGTGTTTGCACCAGTACTTCCAGTTTTAGATGAAATATGCGGGGAAATTGCTGAAAGATTTACAGAAATCGAATTTTACTTCTCACCAGATCAATTAGGGATTGAGGATGTACAATTTACAGAATTACAGTCAAGTAAGTGTTTAATGGTTCGAAGTAATAAAGAGTTAGATTTTAAAGGATTTAAATTCCCAGTGTTAACGGAATTTTAAATGTTTATATAGATATTTTTGAGGGGGATACAAGTATACATACTATTAAAATAGGTTTATACATATGAAGTCCACTTGAAAAAATGAATTTGAGATTGAATTTTGCAATCTAACAAATAAATAGAAAAACCGTATTCTTTCTATTTGAGAATACGGTTTTTCTATTTGCGTAATATAAAGCACATTTATTGACCGGAAAGTCATTAATGCTTATCATTTAATAATGTTAAATATTAATTTACATAATATAATAGAAGTACTGGGAAAATCAAAAATTATATGGTTTAAGTAAGGAGGGTATGAATTATTAAATGGTAATTTCATAGGAAAAAGGAGATTAAGTATGAAATCATTTCGCAAATTATTACATTATTTAAAACCATACATGTTCTTCGCTATTATTGGACCACTATTTATGGTACTTGAGGTTGCGATGGACTTAATTCAACCGACTATTATGCAACATATTATTGATGTTGGGATAGCAAATCGTGATTTGAATTATGTAATAAAAATGGGGCTTCTTATGATAGGAGCTGCAGCACTCGGTTTAGTTGGAGGACTTGGGTGTATGATGTATTCTACAAAAGCAGCTGTTAATTTCGCTACAGACATACGAAAAGATGTATTTGCGAAAGTAGAAATATTTTCTAGTGAAAATCGTGATTCATTTGGAACTGGGAAATTATTAACGATTGTGACAAATGATATTACTTCTATTCAATCGGCGATGACGATGACATTACGTGTACTTGTTCGTGGTCCTTTGTTATTTATCGGAAGTATAATAATTGTTTTTGTAACAGCACGCGAGTTATTTCCTATATTACTTGTGGTTGTTCCAATTTTATTACTTGCGATTATATTCATTGCAAGTAATGCGAGCGGAACGTTCAAAAAAGTGCAAGAAGCATTAGATAAAGTGAATACAAAGCTACAAGAAAATTTATCTGGAGTACGTGTTATTAAAGCGTATGTAAGACAAAAATATGAAATTACTCAGTTTGGAAATGTTAATACGAATTTAACGAAGATAAATATTCGAGCGGTGCAGCTTATTTCTTTAATGATGCCAATCATTATGTTAGTTGTAAGTGGCGGGATTGTCGCAACATTATGGATTGGTGGAGAAAAAGTATTTAATGGAACGCTTCAAGTAGGAGCTATTTTAGCGTTTATAAACTATTTGAATATTATTTTAATGTCACTTATGTCTATAAGTATGGTATTTATGCAAATCGCGCGAGCATTTCCATCTGCGGATCGTGTACAGCAAGTTTTAAATACTGAGGTTGATATTATGAGTGAAACAAATGCGCTTGTACCTAAGCAAATCGAGGGACATATTGACTTTAAAAATGTTAGTTATAGTTACACGAAAAATAATGAATATGTATTAAAAGATATTTCATTTAACATATGTAAAGGCGAAAAAGTAGGAATTATCGGTTCTACAGGGAGTGGTAAATCCACTTTAGCAAAACTATTACCGCGTTTATACGATGTTGATCAAGGGGAAGTATGCATTGATGGAATAAATGTTAGAGCATTCGATTTACAAAAACTTCGTGCTTCAATCGGGTTTGTACCTCAAAAGGCATTATTGTTTTCAGGTAGCATAGAAGAGAACTTACGTTATGGTAAAGAAGATGCAACGAATGACGAACTGGAAGTAGCGGCTTCATCAGCTTGTGCGACTGAGTTTATTAACAAGTTGGAAGATTCATATCAATATCATTTAACACAAGGTGCGACGAATTTATCAGGTGGACAAAAACAACGTGTATCCATTGTAAGGGCACTTGTGAGAAAGCCATCCATTCTTATATTAGATGATTCTACTTCAGCAGTTGATGCGAATTCGGAATCTAACATTCAATCGGCATTAAGAACAGAATATAAAGGAACAACAACATTATTAATTGCCTCTAAAATTTCATCAATAATAGATGCTGATAAAATTCTCGTTTTAGATAACGGTGAATTAGTTGGTGATGGTACACATGAAGAATTGTTAGAACAATGTGAGGTATATCAAGAAATCTATCTTTCCCAAGGTGGCAATTTACATAAAGAAGGTGGGAAAGAACATGCGTAATTTTCAAGGGCAATTTGCTAATAAAGGTGGGCGTAACGCGCCTAAAATGGGTGAAGCTAGAAACACTAAAGGAACTGTATTGCGAGTATGGAACTATATGGGGTATCAAAAGGCTGCTCTTACGTTCGTAATATTTTTAGTATTTGTTACGACGTTACTTGGGCTATTAGGTCCGTATTTAATGGGAGTAATTATAGATCAATATATTGTACCGAAAGATTTAAGCGGTACGGCGAGAATGTGTTTGTTACTTATCGCGATTTACGGTGTAACAGTATTGTTAACTTGGCTACAAACATTTGTCATGGTTAACGTTGCATTAAAAACAATACAAAAAATACGACAAGATATTTTTGAGAAAATCCAAACGCTTTCTTTACGGTTCTTTGATGTACGTTCTCAAGGGGATTTAATGAGCCGTGTTACAAATGATATAGATAATTTGAATCAAGCGTTGACACAAAGTGTTGTACAAATTATTTCATCAGCATTAACCTTTATAGGTGTAACGATTGCGATGTTCGCATTAGATTGGATTTTAGCGATTGTTACTTTAATTACAGTGCCTATTATGTTTTTCGTTACAAAAAAACTAGTTACTTATAGTGGTAAAAACTTTGCAAAGCGTCAACGAGATTTAGGAGAATTAAATGGTTTTATTGAGGAAGCTATAACAGGAGCGGATGTTACAACGTTATATGGGAAAGAAAAAGAAACCGTACAAAATTTCAATAAAATTAATGAACAATTAAGAGTTTCAGCTACGAAGGCGGATACATTTTCAGCTTTTATTTTTCCAAGTATGAACTTTATAAATAACTTAGGTATGGGGCTTGTAATTGGGACTGGTTCAGTTATGGTTTTAAATGGAATGACAACAGTAGGTGTCATTGCGGCTTTTATTAATTATTCTCGTCAATTCTCAAGACCACTAAGTCAATTCGCAACTTTAATGAATACAATTCAAGCGGCAGTTGCTGGTGGAGAACGTGTCTTTGAAATTATGGATGAAGTACCAGAAATTCAAAATAAAAAAGATGCGTTCGTTGTACAAAATTTACAAGGGCATGTTGCACTTGAGAATGTTTCATTTGGTTATGAGGGAAATAAAACGATTTTAAAAGAAGTGAGTCTTAAGGCGCAACCAGGGGAGACAATTGCTTTAGTTGGTCCCACTGGATCGGGTAAAACAACTATCATTAATTTGCTAACTCGCTTTTACGATATACAGCAAGGGCAAATTCATATCGATGGAAAAGATATAAAAGATTATGATATTAATTCGTTGCGAAGTAAAATAGGAGTAGTTTTACAAGATACGTACTTATTTGCAGGGACGATTATGGATAATATTCGTTATGGTCGATTAGATGCTAGTGATGATAAAGTAATCAATGCAGCTAAGGCAGCATCTGCACATTCTTTTATTAAACATTTACCGAATCAATATGAAACAAAAATTGCTTCAGAAGGATCGAATTTAAGTCAAGGACAAAAACAACTTCTTGCGATTGCGCGGGCGATTTTAGCAGATGCAGATATATTAATTCTCGACGAAGCAACATCAAATATTGATACGAGAACAGAATTGCAAATTCAAGAAGGACTAAATAATTTAATGAAAGGTCGAACAAGTTTTGTAATCGCTCATCGACTGAAAACGATTGAAAAAGCAGATCAAATCCTTGTTATAAAAGATGGAAGTATTTTGGAAAGAGGGAATCATGAATCTCTTATGGAAGATAGAGGGTTTTACTTTGACCTGTATACGAGTCAGTTTAAAATATAATAAGAACTTTGATATGGTGCGGTTTCTCTAGGAAAGAGAAACCGTATTTTTATATTTGTAAACATTATTATCCAAATAGTTGTTCACTAAATGTTTTAACTGCGTATTCTTGCATCAAAGGTAAAACATGCGTAAGGTTATGAAAACACCTTTATGACCCAATCGTTCACTTGTAATTTTCGGATGTACAAATTGTTCAAAAAAAGTGTTGCATGAGTCTGACGTAAACTATGAAATTGAATTTTTTAAATTCAGATTTCATTAAATAAGCCTTAAAAATATCATGAAACCCATTGCGACAACCCCATGTAGCTTTTTTGATGCTAACAACTCAATCACAGTCCGTAATACGCTTGACCAAGTATTGCTTTATCAGTGTGTGTTATAATTTTAGGTTATTATAATGCTTCAATTGCTTTTTTAACAATTGAGACTAATCGTTTGGAAATTGAAGTTTTTGTATTTAATAGTGAAATAATTGAACTTTGATTATACAACGGCAGTGGAACAAATAGAGCGAATGAAGACAACCTTAATGAGTGTTTCACGTTATATTTATACGTTTTAATGATTTAATAAATAATACAATTTGAATTTTATTAAAAAAAGACACTGTTTCCAGTGCCCCAACTTACTACGAGAGTTTTATGAGGAAACTTAAATAGGTGAATTTAAGTTTCTCTATAATATATGAAACTACAATTAGAAAATCACATATTTTTTAAAGGAGTTAATGGGTAATTGTACGTGTGAAAATCTTTATTAAAAATATCCTGTACTAATTGGATAGTTTCATAATCATAAAAACTATCGTATGTTGGGAGGCGTGGGAATAAAGGATCGGTAATATCAGCATCTGCAAAATCACCTCTAAAAATCGCCCTTCCCTTCTGATGATGCCATGATTTGGTTAGTATGTGTAAAGGAGAAGTTTTTAATTGATATGTTTGTTCTAAGCGCGCAATTTCAGTAGAGAAATTTTCAAGGTAGATATACTTTGTAACAAACTCCTCCTCAGTTGGTTCATATTGCTGCATTAAATGTGGATCTACTTGTTCTAAATCTTTCATTTGCGCTTTTAAATAGTAGAGGAAGATTTTAAATGAAATAGGCTTATTACAAAATTCATTACCATAATAAAAATTCCGAATAGGATTCCATGCTGGGTTTTCTATGTGAGGGGGGGCAATTAGTGAAAAGAATGAACTTACAGCTCTTGTATAGGGGTTTCTCACTAATTTATAGGAATCTTTTCCGTTTGTATATAAAGCAGCAGCTAGTTCAATAAAGTAGTCGGAGGAGTTTTTGTATATTTCATTTTCATAATTATGGATGAAGGAATCGTATTTTATGGCTTGTTTAAATAAATTTATTTGATAAAAAAACCAATGTGCAAGTGAAGTACAGCCACTTTTCTGACTCCAAAATAAAATCAAAGGGAAGTTAGAGTTAAAGTGCGGAACGCGTCCGTATTTAATAATATTTGCAAAAGACATAGTTAGCCTCCATTCAGTTATGTCAATTATTTTTAATTTATGAATAAACAACTGGGTATATGAACAAGAGAAGAGAAGTAGAAAAGATAATTTAAAACAATATAACTTTGAAATGAAAGCGTTATTTTATAGGGATATGAAAAGAGCACACAAAAAATGTGTACTCATAACAATCTAAATTATTTTAAGGACCATGATATATCATCAAGGGCTTTATAAATATAACTATACATGCGGTAAAAGAGATACTTTGGATTGTATTTTTGTTTCCAGTTTATAGTGATCACCTCTCGTTAGCAAAAACTAGCAACTTCAGTGCTAGATGGAAGAATTAATTTACGTGGAATTGTAATAATCTCAAGAGCCATCTGTGCTGAATAGAGAAGTATAGGAGTTAATTCTAAAGCGTGAGTTAATAATAATATAAAGCTTGTTAGGATAGCAAAACTCCCCCAAAAGAAACTTTTTGAAGTGTTACGGAAATCTTTTATTAAGGAAAAGAAAGAAAAAAATGCTGTAACAATGAGTATCAAAAATTTATATTTATCAGCCATTAAATCCCTCCTAAAGAACAGTAGCTTATATTATAATGCATTTTTATGTATTATAATAAAAAGATTTTGAAATAAATAGTTTAAATGCGTAAAAACCGCAACTAAAAAATATTAGTTGTGGTTTTTATTTATGAGTCCTTTGTTTTAGAAAATAGATTAGTGCCCTTATTATTGTTTGCTGGAGCTTTACTGGATATTTGACCGGACAATAAGACGAGCTTTGAATATATTAATAAAAAAGGGGATGTTGAACAATGGCTAGATATAGTTTACATGGAGGTCATAATAGTATTGTACAGGGTGCAAATTATGGGAATCGGAAAGAACATATTATGGATCGCCAAGTTAAGGATGCAGTTGTTGCTAAATTAAGAGCATTAGGGCATACAGTTTATGATGATACTGATGAAGTAGGGACAACACAAGCGCAAAATTTAAATAACATTGTATCTAAAACAAACTCACATGATGTAGACTTAGTAGTTTCATTTCATTTAAACTCATATGATACGAATGCTAATGGTGTTGAAGTACTGTATTATGACCAACAAGCTTTATCAGCAAAGATAGCAGCGCAACTTTCAAAAGATATTGGCTGGTCAAATCGTGGCGCGAAGGAGCGAAAAGACCTTTATGTATTAGCGAATACGAAAGCACCTGCAATCTTAATTGAACTTGGATTTATCGATAATGAAGCAGATATGTCAAAATGGAATCCAGATAAGATTGCAAATTCAATTGTTTATGCGTTAACAGGGCAATCTGGTGGGACAACTCCGCCATCAAAACAAAATATTATCCAATCAGGCGCTTTCTCACCGTATGAAGTTCCTGAAGCTATGCAAGCTTTAAATTCAGTTAAAATGACAGCTAAATTTATTTTACAGCCTGATGGATTAACATATTTTATTTCCGATCCAACATCAGATACGCAATTAAATGGTATGACAGGTTGGCTTGATCGTAAAGGTTGGTGGTATGAAGTTAAGTAAAGAGTTTAATTTGAGGAACAGTACGTTTAAAAAATAATTGGCGCCAAAAAGAGGATAACTTTTAATGAGTAATCCTCTTTTTAAAATTTTTATCCGAATGAATAAGAATATATACAAGACACCGCCCTAAAACTAAATAAGTGATGTATGGAGCGGAGGATTCATTGGGCATCTCAGCTATATTTTTAAAATATACTATCAAAAAAATTTAGAATTTGAATTTAATTGACTACAATTGAAAAAGCACTAAAAACTAATAAAGCGGCCATAATGATGTTAAAAGATTTAGTATGTTTTAATAAAAGTTTTTGGAACATGGAACCAAATAAGCTCCAACTAAATGTACTCATTAACCCAACTACACCTAGAAATAATGAGAAGAGTAGAAAACTTGAATATGAATTATAGTAAGGGAGAATAAAAGTTGACACTACAGTTAGGCCGAATAGTATCCCTTTAGGGTTAACAAACTGAAGAAAAATCCCCACTGTAAATAAGTTTTTATTATGTTTTTCATCAGGATCTGTACTAGTTTTACTAGTGAGTATTTTAAATGCTAAATATAGCATATATGCTACACCTAAAATTTTTAAAGGGAATTCGATTATGGGTAGGATATTAATTAGTACAATATTAAAGAAGCTACATAAGGAAGTGAGGATGAAAAACCCGAAAGCTACTCCAAAACAAAATTGCATACTCCTTTTTAAACCATGTTGATTAGCGTATGTCATAGCTAAAAAATTGTTAGGACCGGGTGTGAAGCTACTTATAAAAACAAATAACAAAAAAGAAAATATAGGCATTTCAAAACCCCCTAATTATTTAGTGTGTGTTATAATGACCAAAAAGAACAATATAACGTGTGCTTTTTATTATACATAACGGTCGTTATATTGTATATAGTGTAGGAGTGTTTCTTATGGAAGAAATTCAACTTATTTTGGCGAAAAATTTAAAAACAATACGAGAGAAAGAGAAAATGAGTTTGGAAAAGGTCTCGCAATTAACAGGTGTGAGTAAAACGATGATTGGACAAATTGAACGAGGGGAGTCAAGTCCAACATTAACAACGATATGGAAAATTGCTAATGGTTTGAAAGTGTCTTTTACTTCTTTAATCAATAATCCGCAACCAGATACGAAAGTTGTTTTACGAAATGATGTTCAAGTATTATCAGAAGACAATGGGAGATATAAAGTGTATCCTTCTTTTCCTTTTCAAGATGATAGGAACTTTGAAATCTATACGGTTGAAATTGAAACAGAAGGAAAATTAAGTTCGGAAGGCCATAAAGAAGGGACCGAAGAATTTATAACGGTGTTTGAAGGGGAATTGATAATTGAAATAAATGATTGTCAATATACATTAAATAGCGGAGATGCAATTCGCTTTAAGGCGGATAGAACGCACTCTTATCATAATTCCGGAAGTACGCTAACTCGGTTAAGTATGACCATTTATTATCCAGCTGCATAAACTTACAATTGCATCAAGAATATAAAGAAATGTGTGTTGATAAACCATCTATAAGAGATGGTTTTATTTTTTAAAATTCATAAAAAAAGACACTCGTTTGAGTGTCGACATAGTATTGCTCTCGCGTATAGGATTGGATTATGTTTCTCAAATACGTTTTGAGATGGTTCGCATTTTGGGAAACTGTCTTCTTATTTAATGTAACATTGGCAGGGAGAAGTGTAAATTGATAATGTATATACGGAAAATTTAGTATAGATGGTTATTACTATGAGTATAGTACAAATTGTTTTTATTGCTTAATCACTGTCGTGAAATTATTGAAATATTATTAGCTTTAGGAATGACGTAATAGTTACTACTTTAGCAGCTAAGAATGTTTATTATAAAAAAGAATGAATCATTTATTAATCGATTCGTATAATTGTTAAAGAGGCACCTGTTGAACCACCTCCAACTAAATTAACTATGGATAATACGCCGAATATTTGAAGGGAAATTGTATTACCAGCAATTAAATTGGTTATTAAATTATTATTATAATTTGAAGTTGATATTGCGGGTGAAAAAATAGATCCGGGAAGTGGAGTCGAAGAGTTTAATAGTAGCCTTGTACCAGCAAGTAGAGAAGTTGTTGTATTAATTTGATAGGTTAAATAATATCTTCCAGTAACAGGAATTGTATATATATCATTTGTAGCGTTCACTGTAAAATTACCGAGACTTTGGTTATTAGAAAGTGGAATATTAGTTCCACCTAATATGACTGAGATGGGACCACCTAATGTATTATTAGCGAACATAGAGTTTGTTGTAATAATGGGTCCAGTAATGCCTGTGGGTCCAGTAATGCCTGTGGGTCCAGTAATACCTGTGGGTCCAGTAATGCCTGTGGGTCCAGTAATGCCTGTGGGTCCAGTAATACCTGTGGGTCCAGTAATGCCTGTGGGTCCAGTAATGCCTGTGGGTCCAGTAATGCCTGTGGGTCCAGTAATACCTGTGGGCCCAGTAATGCCTGTGAGCCCAGTAATACCTGTGGGTCCAGTAATGCCTGTAGGACCGGTATTACCTGTGGGCCCAGTAGGACCTGTAAGTCTGTATGGAAGAATAATTTCAAGAGCCAGTGATAATAGTTCTTTTTTCATTTTTTCATTCTTATCTTGAATATAAATCACCTCATTTTTAAATTAGAACGTAACCGATTTAGTATTTTGAAATGGAACTATCATTTTATTATATTATTACTACTAGTTATAGCAACGGTAAAAAGTTTACTATATGTAAAAATCATTTGAGAATGAAAAAAGTAGTTATGGAATTCTTCTAAAATGATAGATGTATTATTTTGTTAAGTAGTAAACAAAAATGTGGAACGAGGTATTAAAGTGAAGCGAGATGATAAATCATCAATAAATAAAGCTATGATAGAACCTGAAAACATTGGACCTACGTTTCCAGTTCTTCCCCCAATTTATATTCCAACGGGAATGACCGGTCCGACGGGTCCGACGGGTCCAACGGGTTTAACAGGATCACCGGGAGTAACAGGTGCGACTGGTTTAACGGGGTCACCGGGAGTAACAGGTGCGACTGGTTTAACAGGATCACCGGGAGTAACAGGTGCGACTGGTTTAACAGGATCACCGGGAGTAACAGGTGCGACTGGTTTAACGGGGTCACCGGGAGTAACAGGTGCGACTGGTTTAACAGGATCACCGGGAGTAACAGGTGCGACTGGTTTAACGGGGTCACCGGGAGTAACAGGTGCGACTGGTTTAACAGGATCACCGGGAGTAACAGGTGCGACTGGTTTAACAGGATCACCGGGAGTAACAGGTGCGACTGGTTTAACGGGGTCACCGGGAGTAACAGGTGCGACTGGTTTAACAGGATCACCGGGAGTAACAGGTGCGACTGGTTTAACAGGATCACCGGGAGTAACAGGTGCGACTGGTTTAACAGGATCACCGGGAGTAACAGGTCCAACGGGAGTAACAGGAACACCAGGAGCAACAGGTCCAACGGGAGTAACAGGAACACCGGGAGCAACAGGTCCAACGGGAGTAACAGGAACACCGGGAGCAACAGGTTCAACGGGTTCAACGGGTCCAACGGGAGTTATTGGTCCCATAACAACAACTAATTTATTATTTTACACTTTTTCAGATGGAGAAAAACTTATATATACAGATTCAGATGGGATAGCTCAATATGGTACAACACACATATTACCTCCTGATGAGGTTTCCTATATTAATTTGTTTATTAATGGAATACTTCAACCACAACCATTATATCTGGTTAGTAATGGTCAGCTAACTTTATTGGATAATCAACCACCTACGCAAGGTTCTTCAATTATTTTGCAATTCATCATTATTAATTAAAAAAGACAGATTCTTAAATAAAAAGAATCTGTCTTTTTGTTCTACATTAAAGTAGTTAAACTAAGTGACGATAAATTCAATTGTAATTGGAATTCCGCCGTCTAATGCATCTCCGCCAGGAATTGTAATAGCACCAGTAGGTCCAGTAGTAATACTGGAGTTCACACTAGGTTGAAGAATGCCGTTTACATAAAAGTTGTAATACGTAAAAGTCGGAAAAGCAGTTGCAGTAGTACCAGCATCGTTTAAACAAGCTGTAGCAGCAATTGCAAAAGCTGCACCTGTTCCTGTTCCAGCTCCTAGTGTAGATGTAAATCTTCTAGATGCCATAAATGGTTGGATGATTGGCAATTAATTCTCACCTCCTAAATTATTTTTTGAACGAATTATAGAATAACTTGTCCGATATATTGTATGAGAGTTTTCTATAATAGAAACGGCTTCTTAATTATTGAGAGAACATAATTTTAGTAAAGATATTGTTACTTATCTGAAAAGATGGTGTTGTTACTTGTTGGTTATATGCAAATGCTTAGTTTTAATATTTAAATTAAAATGTGCTTTTGGACCTAAGAGATAAACGTGGAAAATTAAAATAAACTCTTAAGTTTAGGTGTTTAATCTAAGCAGTCAATTATTAAAAACATATAATTAATATGTGAGTCATGAACATAATTAAATATCGTTTTTTCAGTTTAATTATAATTCATGTTTCCTATTTTAAGTGACTGAAACCTATACGCAATTTTATAGTTTTTATAATAGGAAAACACTCAAATATAAGATAAGTAAGGAGGAAATAAATGTCACATAACAATTGTTTTGGTCATAACAACTGCAATAATCCGATTGTTTTCACTCCAGATTGTTGTAACAATCCACAAACGGTTCCAATTACTAGCGAACAATTAGGAAGATTAATAACTTTACTAAACTCTTTAATTGCGGCTATTGCAGCGTTTTTTGCAAATCCAAGTGATGCAAACAGATTAGCTTTACT
This sequence comes from Bacillus sp. N5-665, assembly GCF_022637375.2. Taxonomy (NCBI): domain Bacteria; kingdom Bacillati; phylum Bacillota; class Bacilli; order Caryophanales; family Bacillaceae; genus Bacillus; species Bacillus sp. N5-665. The sequence goes on along the minus strand of NZ_CP093325.1, from coordinate 3,146,288 downwards.
CAATTTGTTTACTCAACTATTGAACTTACTAAATGAATTAGCACCTTCTCCAGAAGGGAATTTCTTAAAACAATTAATTCAAAGTATTATTAACTTACTACAATCTCCTAACCCAGACCTAGGTCAATTACTTTCTTTATTACAACAATTCTTCAGTGCTCTTGCACCATTCTTCTTCTCTTTAATTATTGATCCTGCAAGCTTACAACTTCTATTAAACTTATTAGTTCAACTAATTGGTGCTACTCCAGGAGGTGGCCCAACAGGTCCAACAGGTCCAACAGGTCCAGGAGGCGGAGCAACAGGAGCAACAGGGGCAACGGGAGCAACAGGCCCGACAGGAGCGACAGGAGCAGGTGTAACAGGCCCAACGGGAGACACAGGAGCAACAGGAGCGACAGGCCCAACAGGTCCAACGGGAGACACAGGAGTAGCAGGCCCAACAGGTCCAACGGGAGACACAGGAGCAACAGGAGCGACAGGCCCAACAGGAGACACAGGCCCGACAGGAGCAACAGGCCCAACAGGTCCAACGGGAGACACAGGTCCAACAGGAGCAACGGGAGCAACAGGATTAACAGGAGCAACTGGTGCAACAGGTGGCGGAGCTATTATTCCATTCGCTTCAGGTACAACACCATCTGCGTTAGTTAACGCATTAATAGCTAATACAGGAACTCTTCTTGGATTTGGATTTAGTCAGCCTGGCATAGCTTTAACGGGTGGAACAAGTATCACATTAGCGTTAGGTATAGGTGATTATGCATTTGTAGCACCACGTGCAGGAACTATTACGTCATTAGCAGGTTTCTTTAGTGCAACAGCTGCATTAGCTCCATTATCACCTGTTCAAGTGCAGATACAAATATTAACTGCACCAGCAGCGAGTAATACGTTTACAGTACAGGGCGCACCTTTATTATTAGCACCAGCATTTGCTGTAATAGCGATTGGTGCTACAGCATCGGGAATCATTCCTGAAGCTATTCCAGTAGCTGCTGGAGATAAAATACTGTTATATGTTTCATTAACAGCAGCAAGTCCAATAGCTGCAGTTGCTGGATTTGTAAGTGCAGGTATTAATATCGAATAACTTGTGGTAATGTATTCTGTATATAGCCCTTCCTAATTTTATTAGGAAGGGCTATATTTTATGGGAAGATAGGTGGTAAATCAAAATGTATGATTTATACTTTATTATTTATGGAATAAGTTAAATGGTTTGAAAAAATTACCTATAAATAAAAAAGATGAATTCTATTAAAAATAGAATTCATCCATTTCATAAATGGTATACAAGGGAAGAAAGTTATTTATCGTGAGCGTTGAAATGTTATAGTTCAAATTAGTAATAAACTATTTGTTTTTATTACAGTTACATCCTTTTTTCTTTACATAGCCTTGCTCGGCTAAATCTCTTTGTGATTGGGAATTGGAAGATTGAGAATTCGAAGACTGAGAGGATGCTGATGAACTACTATTTTTATTATTAGAGTAGTTTTTTCGATAGTTATAATTACTCATAGTACTATCACCTCCAATTAGATATATAAATATTATATGTATGTACTCTATTAATTGTTACGAAAAAAATAGGAATGGTGGATATACAATAAAAAATCTCCTACGTATTTTCCGAGGAGATCAATAATTGTCTATTAATGAAATAAATTAATATCCCCAGTAAAGAGGGAAATAGTATGAATCTTGGTAATATAAATTTTGTTGTGGATTAGGAGGATGAGTTGGTGGGTTTATCATTCCTCGGTTTTTATTACAGTTTGCTGGGGGACCAATTACTGTAGTGGATTGAATAGGGGATACCGCTTGTTTCCATTGTTGTTCATCGAGACAGTAAGTATGAGCTATCATATTAGCGGGAGTTAATCTTAAAATATCAGAACCAAAAATAACTTCTGGGGTTGGGGCATCGAAAATAGCTAATAAATGAGTACCATCTGCTGTAGCAATTTCATAATGCCACCACGCTTGTGGAATGTTGGCAACTTGCCCTGGTTTTATCGGTAAGTTTAATATTTGGTTTGTAAAAGGATTAAGTAAGGAAACAACAGCAGATCCTGAAATACAGTAAACAAGTTCAGCTGCATTTTGATGAATATGCGGCTCTATAACATTTCCTGTACTTAAATAGATATCTAATAAAGAAGTATTTTCTAACGTATTTAATTGTTTCATGCCAAGTACGTTTATATAATTTTGGGCATTTTTCTTAAAAAAATTACTTTTACTTAAATCATGGGTGAAATTAGTTGAGGGGGAAGTGTAGTCGATACTAGCAGTCATTTGTATTACCTGCCTTTCTTATATTTTCATGCAATTTGAATTTAGGATATGAGTCTAGTTATTGAAATGTGAAAGCGTTGCTGCTCTTCGTTTGTAAAGTGATAAAATTGTTCGTTTGAATGCACTATAATTACAAGAGTTTCATTGCGAAAAATGGTGCTATTAATTACAATTAATGTAAAAGATAGCGCTTTTTTAATTTGGAGTACAAGGGGAGTGCAGAAAATGAACCATAATATTTTAAAAGAGTTGGAAGTTGAATTAACAAATTACTTTCAACCGTTTTTGAATGCACCTGCAACAATAGAAGAAATTCAATATGCCGAAAGTGAAATGGGAATTTCGTTTCCAGATGAATTACGTAATCTTTATCTCGCACATAACGGTGAGGATAAATCAGGACCAGGGTTATTTTTTGGTTTGCCATTTCTCTCGTTAGATGAAGTTTTGGATGAGTGGAGAATATGGAAAAGAATTGAAGAGGATGATTTTTTTAATTTTGATGCATTTTCAATACCAACAGAATGGATTAAGGAAAGATATGTGAATCACAATTGGATACCTATTAGTAAAGATTATGGCGGTAACAATATAGGAATAGATGTTGATCCGGATGAAAAGGGGGAAATGGGACAAGTAATTAATTTTGGAAGAGATGAAGAAGTGAAATACGTAATTGCAAATAGAATTTCAGATTTATTACTATTTATTTTACAAACGCTAAAAAGTAAAAATTTCACCATTCATCAAGAGGAAGATTATATATATTGGAGTTATGGTGCTAACGATAATATACATTTTTTAGACGCTTTATTTAATATTGAATTACCTGTTTTACATCCTCAATTTATATTTCAATCTGAAAATAACGTGAAAGATTGGTACGATAGTTTAGATGAGAATTGGAGAAATATAGTGGGTGCATCTGAACGTGCAGACAGGTTTATTAGAGAGAAGAGATTATATTTAGGTGGAAAAGGGTTAGTAGATATTAGTCCATTACAGATTTGTACAGAAGTGAGAGAACTAATTTTATCCGGAAATGAAATTCGAGATTTAGCAGGATTAGAACGAATGAATTCTTTAAAGAAGTTATATTTAGTTAATAATCCGGTTCAAGATTTAACGCCAATCATACATCTAAAACACTTACAAGAAATGAATATAAAGAATACGAAGATAAATAATTTATCGGAACTTGTAGAAATGTCATCATTAAAAAAATTAAATATTTCACATACTAGTATTCAAGATTTTTCGTTGCTACCGCGGTTTCAAAAATTAGAATCGCTTTCTGTACATATTTCAAATCGTGAGCAGCTCTATGCGATTTCGAAATTAGATAATTTAAAGCATTTATATATTTTAGGTTTAGAGAATGTTAGTGAATTGGATTTACTTGTTTTGCAAAATTTAAATAAGTTAATCACAATTGAATTTGAAAATAGCGACATCGCTAATTTATATTGCTTTCGACACAATGCGTCAATTCAAAATATAAAGTTGACAGATGCAAAGGTAAAAGATGTATCGGCATTAGGTAAAATGAAAGGGCTAAAGGAATTAGAATTAGATGGCGCAACAATTGATAACCTTGAAACGGTTTGTTGTTCTCGATCATTAGAAATATTTACAGGATCGTTTGAACAATTTTATATGTTAAAAGACTCATTTGATAGGAAAATAGATTTTTCAAAAATAATAGGAGGGATGTCTGAAGAAGAAAGAGAAATTTGGCACCAGCATGTAATTGATTAGAAAATAACATTATTATGTAAATAAGTTTGTTTGTAGAAGGTGTAACTGTTTGACAGTTGATACTGCAATAAAGTGGTTAGATGAAATAAATTATGTGTAACTGAATGTCACATCCCCCCTTAATCGTTCGTCTTGTATGTAGAACGTATAAGGAGGGATTTTGTTATGAAACATTTTGATGTAGCAATTGTTGGTGGTGGGCTTGCTGGATTAACAGCATCTATATATTTAGCGAAAGCTGGAAGGAAAGTTATTGTATTAGAAAAGTCCAGTCACTTCGGTGGTCGAGGGATGACAATAAATAAAAACGGCATTTGTATGAATCTTGGTGCACATGCTCTATATAGAGGTGGAGAAGCGTTTTTAGCTTTTAATGAGCTAGGAGTAAATCTTCCAGGTGAAATCCCATCTACAAAAGCACATGGAATATGGAAAGGGGATATTTATACCATTCCAACAGATTTTCGCTCCATTTTATCAACACCGTTACTTTCATGGTCTACAAAAGTACAGTTCGCTCGTCTTATGATTCATTTAGGAAACTTAGATGTAGGAAAAGTTCCGAAAATGAGCCTAACTACATGGGCAGAAAATGAAATTAAAGATCCAATGGTTCGAAATATATTTTATGCATTATGCCGAACAACAACATATACGTATGCTCCTACAATACAATTAGCATCTTCTGTACTAAAGCAAATACAGCTTTCTATGAAAGAAGGAGTACTTTATGTAGATGGCGGTTGGGAGACGATAATAACAAATTTAAGGAATATAGCAAGTACTAGTGGTGTGCAATTTCTGGCTAAAAAGCATGTTTTGAAAATACAGCATTGTGAAGGGAAACAAAGAATACAATGTTTTGACGATGAAGTATTTGAAGCAGGTGCAGTCATTGTAACAACTCCACCGAAAGAAGCTTGTAAAATTATAAAAGGTGCGGAAGGAACAAGTTTGCATAGATGGAGTGAACAATCAGTACCGGTTACCGTTGCTGCATTAGATATTGGTTTGAGACGATTACCCAATCCTACACATCAATTTGTATTAGGCTTAGATCAACCTATATTTTATACAAATCAATCGAGAGCAGCTAAATTAAGTGAAGACGGATCAATTGCAGTAAGTCTAATTAAGTATCATACCCCTGTGTTTGAGCTAAATCATATTCAAGATGATAAAGAACAGTTAGAAAATACGATGGAATTATTACATCCGAATTGGGAAAGGGAAGTTGTTGCACAGCAATATTTACCGAAAATAACGGTAGTATATGATTTTCCTCATATTGACCGTGTTGAAAAACCAGGCCCTAATATACCTGGAATGCCAGGTGTTTACGTTGCAGGAGATTGGTTAGGACATGATGAAATATTAGCTGATGCTGCGGTAGCAAGCGGAAAACGTGCAGCGTTACACATATTAAAGCAATCCGAAAGTGAGGCAATTCATCATGGAAACGGAGCAATTATATGAAACGTATCAATCATTATTATTTTCGTTAGCATATAGAATCCTTGGGAGTGTTATGGATGCTGAAGATATCGTCCATGACGTATTTATATCACTTAATAATATAGAGGACGTTCAATCTATAGAAAATATGAGAGCCTATTTATGTAAAATGGTAACAAATCGCTCAATTGACAAATTACGTTCGGCAGCACATAAACGGAACGTATATGTCGGAATGTGGTTGCCAGAGCCATTTGTGGAAGAGGTTGATGATCCATCAGAGTCATTTGTAATGAAAGAATCAATTTCTACGGCATATTTATTACTTTTACAACAATTGTCTGAGGTAGAGAGAGTTGTTTTCATATTAAGAGAGGTTTTCAGTTATGAATACGAAGAAATCGCTTCAATTGTAGATAAGAGTAATGCGAACTGCCGAAAAATCTTTCAACGTGCACGAAAAAGTATTTTGGATAAGCCGAAGCAGTCAACATTAAGTACGAAGAAGATGGCTGCCTATGTGGAGAAATTTGTATCATCATTGCAGTGTGGGGATGCGCAAGGCATGTTAGAAGTATTAAAAACAGATGCGATATTAAAAGCTGATGGTGGTGGTAAAGCTACAACTGCAATCCATCCAATCTATTCTGCAGATAGAATTATACGTTTATTCTTTGGAATTGGGAAGAAGTTCCCGGAAGAGTACAATGTTGATTATAAGATGGTAAATGGTGCCCCAGGTGTTATTGTTAAAGTAAATAATAAAGTGACTTATGTGCTTTCATTTACATTTGAAAATGAGAAAATCTCAAACATTTATATGATGGTTAATCCTGAAAAACTTATGCACTTAAATGTAACAGTATAAAAAAAGACGCATTTCTTTAGAAGTGCGTCTTTTTTTTATTTCTCTAACATTTCAAGAGGTACATCTTTTTCGCCTGCTACCTCAAATTTAATTTCCCCATCTTCTTCATAAATACGTGAAATAATCGGTATAGTAATCATTAATTTTTTATGCTCTTTGCGCTTTCGAGCAGCATCTAAGCTAATCACGTTCATTGTAAGCATCCTTTCTTCTAGAAATATATAAACAAAAGAAAATGCGTCCGGAAAGGGCGCTTAATTGAATTTGAAATACCGATTCATTTAATTGGGGTTTATATTTTTTAATAACTGCAATTGAATTAAAAATAGTATGAATGGAATAATTGCACGTAGAAATTAACTTTACCAAAAAACGAAACAATATGCTATAAAAAAATTCAAATCTTTGTCATATAACGAGAAAAAGGTTTTTGTTTCGCATATAATGAAAGTAGACGGGCAGCAAGAGCTTTTTCATCATATTGCTTTGGAAAGGCGATGAAAAAATGGATACGTTAGATTCATTATTATTTCAACTTGAACAATATGGAGAAGAGCATGATCGAAATAAAAAAACACGGGAAGAAAAGTTACGGAATATTACTCGTGAGATGGGGCAGTTTTTATCGATTTTAGTAAAAGGGTGTAGCGCAAAAAACATTTTAGAAATCGGAACTTCTAATGGCTATTCTACATTGTGGTTAGCTAATGCGGTAGAAGAAACAAATGGAAATGTAACAACTGTAGAGCTTTCTTCAGAACGAGTTGGAGAGGCACTTGTCAATTTTGAAAAGGCAAACCTTTTACAAAGGATTGATGTTCATAATCAAGAAGCAGGGGCATTTTTAGATGCGCAATTAGATCACTCATTTGATTTTATTTTCCTAGATTCAAAGCGTACGCAATACATGTGGTGGCTTGAGCATATAAAACGCATTTTACAACCAAAGGGTTTTCTTGTTGTTGATAACGCAACCTCTCATGCAAGCGAATTAGCCGAGTTTAGAAAAATGATTGAAGAAGATGAAATGTTTGAAACGGTCTTATTGGCATTTCAAAATGGAGCATTTGTAGCGCTTAAGAAGAGTTAGGATTGAGCGTAATATAATTATCACATTGAAAAAGGGTGTATGTCAAAAGATTGAGTACAGTAAGATGGGAAGGACGTAATTTATATACGTAACATACGAAGAATCCGCCTTCAGCATGTTGTTCTCTAGGTCTTAAGTCTGAGGAAAATAATGTTGAGAACAGGTATACTTATAGTAAGAAACAGGGAATGACTGCATAAACAGGCATTTCTAAAAAAATCGATTTCAAGCAGTTAGAATGTATATGAAATACGATATAATAGATGAAATATAGTGCATATAAATTCGCACATATAAATAAAGGAGCGATTTTGTTGACTGAACTCGAGAAAAAAGAACCTGTATCCATTGTGAAAGATAATAATGTAGAAGTAGTAGTAGATACAGTTATAAAAGATCAAGAATTAGAGGAACTGAATAAAGAAGCTGATCTTTATGTACAAAAATTAAATAGCGAGCAAAATACGGATTTATCAAAAGTATTGTCACAGCTAGGAGATTTAGGGGATAAAGAGCAACAAGCAGCAGGACAAACGTTATCAGCATTAAAACGTCCTGTAACAGCGATGATGAATGGAAAGAATGAAGAAATTCCAAATACATTGTTAGAATTACGCAAAGTGGTATCAGAGCTTGATCCGAATTCATTAAAAGCAAGTGGTATGAAGAAAATTATGTTTAAAGTATTCAAGAAAAATCCACTTGAAACATACGTGCATAAATATCAATCTATAGATAAACAAATTGAAGAGATTATAAGATCCCTTCTAATTGGTCGTGACAACTTACAAGAAGATACAGTTGGTCTTGAAATGCTTAAAGAACAATCGCACGATAAAATTCACGCTCTTGATAAACAAGTATACTTAGGAAGAAAACTCGCTGGTATGCTGGAAGCTGAGAAACAAAATCCAGAACGTCAAAGAGATATTCCATTAATTAACGATGCATTAGAAAAAATTCTAGTACGTACACGAAATATGCAGCAAGCGAAAAGTGTGCTATTACAATCTATCGCATCTGTAGACATTATTAAGAAAAATAATGAAAAGTTAACAGAGGCAATTCGTAATGCAATTACGATGACGCAAAACGTTGTAACAGTTTCAGCTGCTATCCAGCTAGCGTTAACAAATCAGCGTAAAACAATTGATGCAGTGAATGCGACAAATGAAGCAATTGAATCAATGGTATTAAGTAACTCACAAGCATTAAAACAAAATACAGAAGAAACAACAAAACTTCTTGAAAATCCTGCTATTAGCATGGATAAATTACGTGAATCATTCCAAAATGTATTTGCTGCGATTGAAGCTTCTGAGAAATCATCAGAACGTATTATCGAGTCAAGTAAGAAGTTTGTAATTGAATTAGACACATTTAATGATGAAATGAAACAAAAACTCATTCAGCGTCCAAGGAAATAACAGACTTTTAGAGGAGGTGAAAAAATGAGTTTTATTCAAACAGTATTAGTACTATTGGGTACATTGCTTTTAATCGCATTTACTGTCGTTGTTTTAGTTGTATATTTCGGACGTAAACTGTATTTTTCATGGACGAAACCATATAAAAGAGCACATGATTCTTTAGATAAGTTATCGAATAAATCATTACCGTTTCTACAAGAATTTACACAACACCCACTCTTTTATCGCTGGATTCGTACGGAAGGAAAGAAAGAACAATATACATTAAACACTCTTTTCTGTGCATCGGGTCAACGTACGAGAGAGCAAGTATTCTCAATGTTACCGAAAGAAAAACAGAAAAAAGTACATGTAATGGCGAAAACAACGAAAAAACTTACAAATGAAGATATTGATGTAGCGGCGATGAAAGTAAAAGATTTTTTAAGACAAGAAACGCAGCAAACAGTAAAACCATCAGACCTTTCGTTTTATAAATTGTATTTTTATGATCGATATCCAGATGCATTAAATACAATTCAAACGTATAAGCGCTCAATCAACCCTTCATTACAAAGAACGGTTGATGAAATTACAATTTCAGTATTAAATGCCTTGCCGTATTATCAGGAGCAGCGTATGTTTGAACAACAACATAAACTTGAAACGTTTTTAATGAAAGATTTAACAGCTATGCTATCGTTAGTCGTACAATTACCTCCTTCACAACGACCAGAAAAAGAAGAAGAATTAAAAATCTACTTGCAAAATTTCCAAAAAGAAATGGAAGTAGTCGAGCGAGATATTCGTGACTCGATTGATCACGATTTGAATGTGAAGATGAGAGCAGCGACTGAGAAGTTTAAGAATAAATAAAAAAAGCGCCTTAAAGCTATAGTGCTTAGCTTTTAAGGCGTTTTTTTATTAGTTGTTATTTTGCTTTAACGGTTGTATGACTAGATGCAACACTTTCATTATGCAATCGATCGACTGCAGTTACTACATACGTATACGTTTCTCCAGAAATAGCTGTTTTATCTACATAAATTTCTCCGAGCTTTGTTTTTCTTACAGCAGTAAGTAAATTTTTTGGATTTTCTGTATCCACTTCATTTTTCCCCTTTACACGGTAAATGGCGTAATACGCAGTGTCATTCTCTCTATCATCAATGATACCTACAGCAATACCTTCATCTCTTGGAATAGCACCTTTTAAAGTCGGTTGTTTTGGTGGATCATGATCAAGCCAAGGCATAGATGGGATTAATGCAGGATGTTTATATATGTCTTTTGAGAGTCTATCTTTAACTCCTAGTGGATTGTTATTCATATCTTTTAAGCTAAAATGCATACTACCTTTTATTTCAGGATATAACCGGTTTAATGCAATTTGTCTTGGGTATTCTTCAGGATCAGACCAAGCTGGGACAGAATTATTATTAATTTTATAGGCTGCCTGACCGATGTATAGGTGAATCGGTTTATTATTTGTTTCTTTTACCCACCAATCTACTAATATGTCATATGCAGCTGGTGTGAAACCAATATTCCAATATATTTGCGGTGTAATGTAATCAATATAACCTTTTTGTATCCATTCACGTGTATCAGCATAAAGGTCATCATAGTTTCTTTGGCCTGCAGTTGTGTTAGAGCCAGTTGGATCGTCGGCTATATTTCGCCATACGCCGAACGGACTTATGCCAAACTTTACGTATGATTTTTCTTGTTTTATAGCAGTATTTAAACCTTTGACAAGTTCATTTACATTGTCACGTCGCCAATCTTCTATATTTGTAAATCTACCATTATTATACGTTTCGAACGTTTTTTGATCGGGGAATTCTTCACCAGCTACTTTATATGGATAAAAATAATCATCCATATGCAAAGCATCAATATCGTAATTTTGTACGATTTCTAAAGCGCCTTCTGTAATAAATTTTTTCACTTCTGGAATACCAGGGTTAAAATATAACTTTCCTCCATAAGGTACAACCCAATCCGGATGCTGTTTTGCAGGGTGGTTATCCGATAATCGATTTATATCAGTGTGATTCATCGTTATTCGGTATGGATTAATCCATGCGTGGAATTCTATATTTCTTTTATGTGCTTCTTCAATCATAAATGCGAGCGGGTCGTATCCGGGATCTTTTCCCTGTGTACCTGTAATGTATTCTGACCAAGGACCGTAATTGGAAGGGTAAAAAGCATCCGCGGTTGGTTTTATTTGTACAACAACTGCATTCATACCAATGTTTTTTACATCGTCTAATAATCTAATAAACTCTTGTTTTTGATTTGCGATAGGTAAGCCAGTTTTTGAGGGCCAGTCAATATTAAGTACAGAAGCAATCCATACAGCACGTAATTCGTGTTTTTTATACGTAGTATTTACTTCAGCGTAAGTAGAGTGAGGAGAAATGAAAGAGAAAGGAATAAAAAAGATGACGATACAACATATCACTAATAAACGTTTCATGATTATTTATACGCCTCCCTATTATATGGTTAGCTAATATGATATCCGAGGTGAGGTTGTACTTACAATTGAGAAAAATAAATATTGAAACATTAATTTAATAGGAAAAATATTTTTACTGAAATTTACTTTCAATATAACTAAATTCTTTTACTTCTTCATATGCTTGTTAGTAAAGTGAAACTTCCTTTCATCCGAAGGGGATAATTTATAAGTATAGGAGGATTAATAAATGAAGGTTTTATTCGTTTGTTCTGGAGGGATGTCCAGTGCAATTGTTGTAAACGCTTTAAAAAAAGAGGCGGAGAAAAAAGGTGTAAACATGGAAGTCCATGCCATTGGAACAAGTGAGATAGAGGAAGAAGTAAAGAATGGCTGGGACGTTGTAATGGTTGCACCTCAAGTAAGACATAGATTTGACTCTGTTAAAAAATTCGCAGAAGAGGAATCTATCCCGTGCGGTATCATACCGCCACAAGCATACACGCCGCTTGGCGGACCGACTTTATTAAAAACTGTAAATGATTTAATTAGTTAGGGGGAAGCGTTATGAATAAATTTGTCACGTTTCTTGATAGAAACTTATCTGGACCGATGGCAAGGCTTTCTGAACAGAGGCATTTACAAGCAATCCGTGATGGAGTTATTTCAGCGTTACCATTTATTATTGTAGGAAGTTTCTTTTTAATCGTAGCATTTCCACCATTACCGAAAGATAGTTTCATATCTGTTTGGGCATTAAAAAATCAAACAAGTATATTAATACCATATCGTTTAACGATGTTTATTATGTCTTTATATATAGCATTTGGAATAGGGTATAATTTAGCGAAAAGTTATAAGCTAGATGCTTTATCAGGAGCACAGCTTGCAGTATGTTCATTACTATTAACATTAACGCCTGAATTAATTGATAAAAAAGGGTTTATGCTTCCGATGACAAATCTCGGAGGTCATGGATTATTCGTGACAATGATTGTTTCTATTTTATCAGTTGAGATTTTAAGATTTTGTAAGACGAAAAATGTAATGATTAAAATGCCAGAACAAGTACCGCCGTCTGTTTCACGTTCGTTTGAAGCACTTATACCTGCTGCATTCGTTATTATTTTAATGAGTTTAGTAACTGTCGTTTTTAGTATTGATTTACATCATGTAGTTGATAAATTAGCGGCACCGTTAGTAAAAGCTGGTGATAGTTACTTCGGTGTAATCATTCCAGTATTTTTAATTACATTTTTTTGGTCATTCGGAATTCATGGTGTATCGGTTGTTGGAACTGTTGCCCGGCCATTATGGGAAGTATATTTAGGGAAAAATGGTGAAGCAGTTGCTAGTGGCGCAAATCAGTTACCATTCATTTCACCAGAACCATTATACCAATGGTTTATATGGATTGGTGGTTCTGGTGCGACGTTAGGACTTGTATTAGCTATGATTGTATTTGGTCGATCAAAATATTCGAAGGCATTATCAAGAACTTGTATTGTACCTGGTATTTTTAATATTAATGAACCTGTTATTTTTGGATTACCAATCGTACTAAACCCAATATTAATTATCCCATTTATCATTACACCACTAGTAACAGCAACTATTGCATACTCAGCAACTGCGATGGGGTTTGTTACACCAACACATATAATGCCTCCATGGACATTACCAGCTCCAATTGGTGCATATTTAGCAACAGGTGGGGATTGGAGAGCGATTGTACTCGTATTTATAAACATAACAATATCATTCCTTATTTATTTACCATTCTTTAAAATGTACGACAAAAACATGCTTGAAATTGAGAAAAATGGTGATGGGGAATCTGTTAATCCGTAAGTTTTATATTTTATTTTTGAGTGATAGGCATTTTGTCTATCACTTCTTTCACATGAAGTCCAGAGAGGGTGAAATGGAATGGGTATAAAATTTAGTTATAAAGGTGTATTTTTATTATTATTTGGAGTGGTATGTGCGAATTTACTTTTCGTACCTTTATTAAGAATGCTACATTTATCACAAATGCATAGTATATGGCTCGTTACAAGCATTGCGGCAAGTATTTTGCTTACAGTAGTTGTTTCTTTCATTGATGGATCGTTTGCATCGAAAGCTCAGTTGTTTTATAGATTTATATTATTTTCCATCGGTTGTACGTTTGTAACTTACATGATTGTTTATTAGTAAATAGGAGGTCATGCATGTTATGTATATTGCAGGGATAATGTCCGGTACTTCGTTAGACGGAATAGATGTAGCACTCGTTCATATAGAGGGGAGTGGTGTAGAGTCTAAGGTCAAACTCATCCATTTTACTACAGTTCCATTTTGTAATGATATGAAAAATGAGATCCAGCAGGCATTATCAATAGAAAATTCAAATGTACAACTCATATGCAGTTTAAATTTCAAACTCGGTTTATGCTTCACCAATGCTGTAAGGGAAGTTTGTAAAGAGGCCAATTTTCCTTTGGGACAATTAAATTTAATTGGTTCTCACGGACAAACGATTTATCATCAGCCAAAGCAAGATGGTAATATGATTCCTTCCACATTGCAAATTGGAGAACCAGCAGTTATAGCATATAAAACGAATACGACGGTTATTTCTAATTTTCGAACGATGGATATCGCAGCAGGGGGACAAGGTGCACCACTTGTACCATATTCAGAGATTATTTTGTATCGTCATCCAACTAAAAATAGACTATTACAAAATATTGGCGGGATCGGTAATGTTACCGTAATACCAAGTCACCTAAGTGATAAGAACGTTATAGCTTTTGATACTGGTCCAGGGAATATGGTAATTGATGAAATATGTCAAAGGCTATTTCAGTTATCATATGATCAAAATGGTGAGATTGCAAAACAGGGAGTAGTTGTAGATGAAATATTGACCTATTGTATGAACCATCCATTTTTGAAAATGAATCCACCGAAATCAACTGGTAGAGAACAGTTTGGAGAAGAATTTGTCAGTGAGTTGTTGAAGCGGTATGAAAAGCATAGTAAAGAAAATATAGTGACGACTGTCACGATGTTTACAGCAAGTTCAATTGTTTATCAGTATAAGGAGTTTATTCTGCCGTATTATGAAATCGATGAGGTGATTTTAGGCGGTGGTGGCAGTTATAATCGTACACTTGTTGAAATGATACGGTATGGATTGAAGGATGAAAAATGCGCCATATTCATTCAAGAAGATATAGGCTATTCTTCAGAGGCGAAAGAAGCAATCGCCTTTGCCATTTTAGCAAACGAAACGTATCATCGTAATCCGAGTAATGTGCCAAGTGCAACAGGTGCAAAGCAATCTGTAGTTTTAGGGAATATAACATTCCCTCCAATTCGAAGAGAATGAGGCGAACATATGAAATATATGATTGGAGTAGACGGCGGGGGAACAAAGACAGAAGCAATTGCATTTGATCAAGACGGAAGTGAACTTGAAAGGGCTACGAGTGGTTTTGGAAATATATTAATAGATTTTGAAGAAGCACTTTTTCATAGTATGGAAGCGATTGATCAATGCCAAAAAGGTTTATTAAATGGGCATTGCGTTTGTATTTGTTTAGGATTAGCGGGTGTAAGCGGAGCAAATACAAATGAATTAACATTACGTCTGAAAAAGAAGTACGGAACACAAATTGAAGTTTTTAATGACGCAATGATTGCTCATGCAGCTGCTTTAAAAGGAAAGGATGGAATTTTAACAATTGGCGGTACAGGTGCGATTTGTATAGGAAAGAAAGGGGAAGTGTACGAGTATAGTGGGGGATGGGGACATATTTTAGGAGATGAAGGAAGCGGATATTGGATTGCGTTACAAGGTTTAAAGAGAATGGCAAATCAATTTGATCAAGGAGTTACACTTTGCCCATTAAGCGTAAGAATTCAAGAAGAGTTTCAACTTTTGACATCGTCTCATATAAAAAGACTAGTATATAGTTTTTCAAAAGATAAAGTTGCAGCAATCGCACCATTCATTATTGAGGAAGCGAGAAATGGGAATGATGACGCACGTGAAATTATGGTGCAAGCGGCTACGGAATTAACGAGAATTACGGTGAATATTTACAATAAGATGCAGTTTGATTTATCAACTTCAATTGCAGTAAGTGGCAGTATATTACGTTTCGTTCCTGAAATATATGCTGAATTTAAGAAATGCTGCGAGAAAAGTATGGGAGAAGTTATATTTGTATCACCATCAGAACTAGCAGTGAAAGGAACCTATTACTTAATGAAGAATTTATATTTTAATAAATAGCTATATGAGAATTTTTGTATGATTTGTAAAAATATGATGTTAAAATGTATAAAGGGATGTAAAGTAAGAAAAGTACAATATACATGGTCATTGAATATTGTATAAGTACTCCCATGTAGAAAGTGAATGATTACATGATTAATAGTATGCAATTTTTGTATTTGGTGGCTTCTTATTTATTTGGAAACATATTGACCGCTTATATAGTGACGAAATGGAAACATAATGTTGATATTCGGCAGGAAGGAAGCGGTAATCCTGGCGCAAGAAATATGGGGCGGGTATATGGAAAAGGGTATTTCGTCGCTACATTTTTAGGTGATGCGATCAAAGGGGCAATCGTAGTTTCTATTGCAAAATACCTTTTTGGAGATTCTACATTTGTAATGTTAGCTTTACTGGCTGTTTTACTTGGACATATTTACCCAATTATATTTAAAGGCAAGGGCGGAAAAGGCATTTCAACATTTATTGGAGGATTAATTGCATTTGATTATTTGATAGCGCTTACCCTTGTTGCTGTTTTCATTATATTTTATTTAATCTTTAAAGGATTTACTAAGCCAGGACTAATTACAATCGCTTGTTTACCAGTTTGCATAATTTTGTATTCTTACTCTATTGTTACGACTATATTAAGTGCACTTATAATTGTACTTATTTTATATGTAAATCGAGAATGAAATGAACTTTTTATAAGTGGAGTTAATCTCCACTTATAATTTTTATTAAATACATAAAGGAGATACAACATGGGGTTAATTTATAAAGTTGCTGATCAAGCTTGGGAATTTGAAAGTATACATAAGTTGAATTATAAAACATTTGTAGAAGAAATTCCGCAACATGAAGAAACGCAAGAGCGTGTTCGTATAGATCGTTTCCATGAAGAAAATACATATTTAATTTGTTTGGATGACGATAAGTTAGTAGGTATGGTTACATTGCGAGGAAAACGACCATTCTCGTTAGATAATAAAATTCCAAATCTAGATTATTATTTGCAAGAACATGGAGAAAACGTATATGAAATTCGTTTACTTTCAGTAGAACGTGAATATAGAAATGGAAGAGCGTTGTTAGGTTTAATTCGCTTTTTACATCGTTATTTGCTTCTAAATGGATATGAATTGGCACTCATTTCTGCTACAACACGTGAACTACCTTTATATGAGCAAATGGGATTCAAATCTTTCCATACGTTAGTTGGTACAGAAGAAGCAGCCTTCCAGCCAATGTATGTTACGCCTGCTATGTTTGAAGCGTCGAGCGTTGGAGGGGTTATGACGAAAGAATATTCGTTTTTACCTGGTCCAGTAGATATTGAAGAAAATGTTCGAAAGGCATTTTCTACTAAGCCTATTTCGCATCGTTCTAAGTCATTTCAAATGACAATGGACAATGTGAAAAAACGGTTACTTCACATGACAAAAGCAAAGCATGTACAACTTATGTTAGGAACAGGGACGTTAGCAAATGATGCCATTGCTTTACAGTTACGTTCTTTAAAAGGGAAAGGACTAGTATTAACAAATGGGGAATTTGGTAATAGATTAGTTGGACATGCAGCACGCGCGCAATTACATTTTGATACGTATAAAAAAGAAATGGGAGAAGCATTTATTTATACAGAATTAGAACAAATAATGGAAACTGGCAATTATGAATGGCTTTGGTTTGTTCACCATGAAACATCAACCGGAATGTTAAATGATTTAGACGAACTAAATGTTTTTTGTGAAAAGTATAAAGTGAAACTATGTGTAGATTGCATTAGCTCAATTGGAGCAATACCGATAGATTTGAAAGATGTATATTTTGCAAGCGGTGTAAGTGGAAAGGCAATTAAATCGTTTACTGGATTATCTTTCGTTTTTTATAATCACAATGTGAAAGTAAATGAGGCATTACCGGCCTATATGGACATTGGCATGTACGAAGAAAATGACAGTATTCCATATTCTCATTCATGGAATTTAATTTATGCACTGCAAGAAGCATTAAAGAGATTTGAAGATGCAAAAGCATTTGAAAAAATAAACGAGACGTATGCATATATTGAACAAGCTATTACTAATATGGGTTTAAATCTTGTTTCACCTAAAGAACATGCTGCATCAGTTATACTTACCATTCAATTAAGCGAAGGTCTTTCTTCTAAAGCGGTAGGTGATATGTTAGCGCTACAAGGATATATCGTCCATTATGAATCAGCGTATTTACAAAAGAATAACTGGATCCAAATTGCATGCCTGAATCATTACAAAGAACGTGATATGAAGAGGATGTTGAATTGTTTGCATATATGTACAGTAAATAATAGCGTACATATATGAGGAATGATTTTTTAACAGGGTTGGTTGCGTATAAAGGAGTTATTGCCTAAGAAAACTTAGGAATGAGACAAATAGTAAATCATAAATCATGAGAAGGGGGTATTAGTATGATAACTAAAAAACTACCATTACATATAGCAGACATTAAAAAAGCTCAAAACATTCTAGACAGAAATGCTCGTAAAACTCCATTAGTAAAGTCTTTTTATTTGACTAGTAAAACAGGTGGAGAAATTCACTTGAAATTAGAAAATATGCAATTAACGGGTTCTTTTAAATTTCGTGGTGCATTTAATAAAATGTCACAGTTGACAGATCAAGAAAAAGACCGAGGAGTAATTGCCTGTTCGGCAGGTAATCATGCACAAGGTATTGCTTTATCTGCTCATTTGCTTGGTATTAAGAGTAAAATTGTAATGCCAATTTCTGCGCCTTTAGCGAAAGTTGAGGCTACTAGAGGATATGGATCAGAAGTTGTTTTATACGGTGAAACTTTTGATGATGCGAAGGCAAAATGTGAGGAGATTATAAGAGAAACAGGTGAAACATATTTACATCCATATGATGATGTAGAGGTAATGGCTGGTCAAGGTACAATTGGTTTGGACATTCTTGATGATATGTGGGATGTTGATACTGTCATTGTACCAATTGGTGGAGGTGGCATTATTTCTGGTATTGCTGTTGCATTAAAATCTTTTAATCCATCCATTAATATAATTGGTGTCCAAGCAGAAAATGTTCATGGGATGAAGGCATCTTATGACAAAGGCACGATTGTAGAACATTATGAGGCACCTACTATAGCAGATGGTTGCGCAGTTAAAATACCAGGCGATTTAACTTTTGAAGTTGTAAACGAATTAGTAGATGATATCGTAACAGTGTCAGAAGGTGAATTAGAAGTAGCGATGAAAGACTTATTACAACGTGGAAAAGCTGTTGTAGAAGGTGCTGGTGCATTAGCTACTGCTGCTCTACTTGCAGGGAAAGTGGATCCATATATTAAAGGGAAAAAGGTAGTCGCGGTTATATCTGGTGGAAACGTAGACTTGCAGCGCATTTCCAGTGTTTGTGAGCAATTTTTTGTAGCCAATGAAGTGAAATAGTATTTAAAAAACATAAATTTTATGGAAGAAGAGCTAAGACAACTAATCTTAGCTCTTACTTTTTGTTTACCGTGTAGGGCATATTATAATATACATGCTTTATTTTCCGTATAGTGAATTATTATATTTTATCGTCTACTTTCATAGATAACTCAAATAATTATATCAATATTGTCGAAACGGAAACAGAAATTTATTATAATGGTTTTAACGTATGAATGAGCGGTTAGGAGGATAGACCATGAATAAGGAAGAACAGGTCATGAACGGTTTCAGGGAATTATATAATAAGATGGTTTGGCTTAATAAGGATAAAATGGAAGAAGGTCTTAAAGGTTTTAAGTCTTCTGAAGTACATTGTATTGAATACATTGAAAACAATGCCGATTCTAACGTGACACAACTTGCAGAGGCTTTTTATGTGACTCGCGGTGCAATAAGTAGAATGACTAAGAAGCTCATAAACAAAGGCCTTATCGAAAGTTACCAGAAATCAGAGAATAAAAAAGAAATCTATTTTAAGCTTACTGAACAAGGGAAAGAAATATATAAAATTCACGAAGAGTTGCACAATGAGTTTCAACAACGGGATAAAGCTGTATTTGAGCAAGTAACCGAGGCGGAATTCGACAGTATTATTAACTTCGTGGAAAAGTATAGTAGGCATTTGGATGCAGAAATAAAGAAACAAGGTATACATATTAAGTCGTAAATTTGCCTGTTAATGCGAGATATATTTAAATAATAAAAAGGTAGCCTATTCACGGTAAGGCTACCTTTTTATTATTTTATTTTTGTTGACTAATCAACAAAATAGAGTTATTATTTTTGTTGACAAAGCAATAAAATGTTCTGAGGGGAGAAATTAAATGTCTATTTTAAAATCAAAAAATGAAACTGAAAAAAACATAGATAAACATGCTTTAATATTCGGTCTTATTTCTGTATTTCTTTGTGGTATAGGTTTCAGTATCATTATGCCTGTAGTGCCATTCTTAGTGGAGCCTTATAGTGGAGCCTTATATAAGTAGTCCAGAAGAACAGGCTCTAGTTGTTACGCTACTGACCTCTGTTTATGCGGTCTGCGTGTTTTTCGCTGCTCCTGCACTCGGAGCTTTGAGCGATAAATATGGCCGTCGTCCATTACTTTTAATATGCCTTTTCGGTTCTGCAATCGGGTACTTAGTTTTTGGTATAGGAGGGGCTTTATGGGTACTATTTGCTGGACGTATAGTAGAAGGAATAACAGGCGGGAGCATCAGTACAATTTTTGCATATTTTGCAGATATCATTCCCTCAGAACAGAGAACGAAGTATTTTGGGTGGGTGAGTGCAGTGGTAGGTGCAGGAACCATTATCGGACCAACTCTTGGGGGATTACTTGCAAAGTTTGGTCATTCTGTACCTTTATATTTCGGAGCACTTATAACTTTATTAAATGTTTTATATGGGATGAAATATATGCCTGAGAGTCTTGACAAAAATAATAGGTTAAAAGAAATTACTTTTGTAAGGTTAAATCCTTTTGCACAGCTGGCAAACATACTTTCCATGAAAAACTTAAAATGGTTACTTGTCTCAGCGTTTTTACTTTGGATACCTAACGGATCTTTACAAGCAATTTTTACACAATTTACGATGGATACTTTTAGCTGGAAACCTGCACTAATCGGACTTATGTTTTCAATTATGGGCTTTCAAGATATCATTTCACAAGCTTTTATAATGCCAAAGCTTTTGATCAAGCTTACTGATAAACAAATAGCTATGCTTGGAATGGTTTCGGAGATTATTGGCTACAGTTTTATTGCAGCATCTGCTTCATTTTCCTTATATCCTCTTCTAATCGTTGGGATGTTACTGTTTGGTTTTGGTGACTCAATTTTCGGACCTTCATTCAATGGGATGCTTTCAAAGTCTGTCGATTCTAGTGAACAAGGAAGGATTCAAGGCGGTAGCCAATCTATTCAAGCTTTGGCAAGAATGATTGGTCCAATTATTGGAGGGCAAATCTATGTATCACTTGGTCATGCTGCACCTGCTTTTATGGGGATGATTCTTATAGTAGTTGCAATAGCAGTTTTGTATAAGGGGACGCATGTAACTGTATAAACTACATGCACTAATATGGTATTTCTTCATATAAGAATGTCACTACTGGAATCCTTCCTGAATGAATTGTATAACAGATAAATTTCAGAACAAATAATAAGGTGTCAGAACTTAGGAACAAGTACTGACACCTTATTTGTTTACGGTTGAGAGCTAAGAGAAATTAAGAATTTATTCTGTAATGCTCTCATGGTGAATGCTAAATAAAACTATCAATAATTATAGTTAGCTTTTTTGAAAGTAAAAAGCTAGGTAAATGAATGGACAGTATAATTATACTTGTGCTGAAGTAAATAATGACTCCATTTTTACTTTGCTCTTCTCTCGAATTTCAGCGTCCGCATGGCGCATTACAAACTTATGCGCTATAGCAATTGCTAAAACATCATCTAATAAGCCAATCCCAATAATAGCAGCTATATCTGGAATGAAGTCGATTGTTAATACGTAATAGGATAAAGCGGCTAAAATTATAAATTTCGCTTTAGTAGGTAACCCTTTTTTTCTCATTGTGTAGTATAAAATAATACTTTCATATACGCTAGATTTTCCGAGGCTTGCTGAGCTTTGTTTGAATTTTTTCCAAAGTGTCTGTTTCTCCATATAAACACTCCTTTTACTAAAACAGAGATTTTTTAAAAGGATAGACAAAAAAGTGAGGAAGTAATCAATTTTATTATTTATCTTATTGTATATTTCCATAAAAATAAGGAATTACCTGTTCAAAATAATAGAATGTTTGTTATGTAACGACTCACATTGTTTCGTTACATAAGTATGTACAGTAAAATGTATGTGGAGGATTTATTTATTATTAAACATTTAATAAGCGGTATGGGGGAAGAAAAATGAAGATAATAGAATTACCAATTGAATTCGAATTTAACGGGGCAAAACAATGTATTTATCCGAGCTTAATTATAATAAACAATGAATTAACTTTAGTGGATACGGGTTATATCAATTTTTTACCTTTAATTGAGGACGCAATTTTAAAACAGGGGTATGAGATGAAAAACTTAAAAAATATAATTGTTACTCATTATGATGACGATCATATAGGATCTTTAAATGATTTCAAAGTGAAATATCCTCACGTTAATATTATTGCTAGTGAAATTGAATCCCACTACATTAATGGTGACATAAAATTAGAGAGATTAGTTCAAGCTGAAGAAATGTTACAACGTATGCCAATTGAGGAGAAAGAATTTGGTGAGTGGTTTATACAACACTTAAAAAATATAAGACATATTTCCGTCGATGAAAAAGTATATGATGGGCAAATGATTTTGAATGATGAATGTCAAATAGTAGCGACCCCAGGACATACTTCGGGGCATATTTCATTATATTTTCCAAATTTAAATTGTGTAATTACAGGGGATGCGGCCGTTCAAGATAATTGTGAATTAGAAATAGCTAATCCGGATTTTTGTTTAGATATAGAAAAAGCGGAAGAATCTTTAAAGAGAATTAAAAACCTTAAAGCTGCAAGTTATTATTGCTATCATGGAGGAAAACTCACTGTATGAATTAAAAAACCGACCTTTTCGATATAGGAAAGATCGGTTTTTTAATTCATAGATTCTGCAATTCTAATCAAATCATTAACACTGTATTTTCTTTTTATGTATAGTTTGTTACCAATGGCGATTTTATTTTGAAAACCGTCTTTTTTATATTATGTTTTAAAATGTGAAATTTAGTTCCCTTATGTACATATTGATCTAATTTATGTTGAACTGGTGAAACAGTGATTTTTAAAATCCCATGAATATCTTCATTGTAGTATTGGAGGTTTAAGTAATCGTTATAGATGTACCCTTGAAATTCGTGAATTTCGAATGGGAATTTTGTAGGTGTTAGTATATGCCGCTTAATCCTCAATTCATATTCTTTTACAATAGTAGCTTCTTTCATAAGAGGGTTAGTTCCATCATAAATTTGATTAATTCGAGATATTTTAATATTCTTTGTTACTATTTCTAAAATACAACCGATAGTAAATTCATCACCAGTGTCTTTGAAATAGGAAATAAGAATTGTAGTATCTTCTTTTGGAGACGGTACTATTTTAATTTCATGAATATGTTTATCTGTAAGGAAAGTAGGCAATTCAATCCCTTCTGTTACATTTGACCGCATTAATTTTTTATCATTTTTGAGTAAAGCTTGTTTAAATTCACTTATCACATTTGTTTGAGACTTCGCCATAATAATTGAGTTCGATTGAAAATATAGTAAGAAAAATACGCAAAAACTCTTTATGAATGTAGTCGTCAATTTCATCACCCTGTAACTATATTTACGTAAATTTGAAATATATATGTATAGGAGGGGAGAAGATGAGTTTATTGCTTGATATAATAATGGATATAATTTTATTTTATCCTCGAAATGATATGAAATTAAAACATCATATTGCAAAGTTAAGTGAATTCGAGTGGTTTCGAAAGCTACACGAAGATACAAAGTATACAAAATTAATTTGGAATAATAGAAAAATTAAAAAGTTCATTTTGTCTTCTATTAATATGGAAGCATTAATAAAATCCGAGAAAAAACAAAAAGAATTTATTCATTTAGTACACGATGAATATAAAAAAAGAAGATAAGAATTTTTTTATTTTTCATATTTGGCGAAACAAATGGTACAATGAAAGCTAATGTGAAAAATAAGGAAAAGAAGTGGTCTATTTGAAAAACTTTTTAGAATTAGGAATTAGTGAAACTTTTAATCATACATTACGTGAAAATGGAATTACAGAAGCAACACCAATTCAAGAGAAGGCAATTCCTGTTATTATGTCAGGTAAAGATATTATTGGGCAGGCGAAAACAGGAACGGGTAAAACGTTAGCATTCGTGTTACCGATTTTAGAAAAAATCGATCCAGAGTCTAGTGATGTTCAGGCTTTAATTGTGGCACCAACAAGGGAACTAGCACTGCAAATTACAACTGAAATTAAAAAAATGCTTGTTCAAAGAGAAGATATTAATGTACTAGCGATATATGGCGGACAAGATGTAGCACAACAATTGAGAAAATTAAAAGGTAATACACATATTGTTGTAGCGACACCAGGTCGATTATTAGATCATATACGACGTGAAACAATTGATTTAAGTAATCTTTCAACGATTGTACTAGATGAAGCGGATCAAATGCTTTATTTCGGTTTCTTATATGATATTGAAGATATTTTAGATGAGACACCTGATAGTAAACAAACGATGTTATTCTCAGCAACGATGCCAAAAGATATTAAGAAATTGGCGAAACGTTATATGGATGAGCCGCAAATGATTCAAGTACAAAGTGAAGAAGTAACGGTAAATACAATTGAGCAGCGTGTCATTGAGACGACAGATCGTGCAAAGCCAGATGCACTTCGTTTTGTTATGGATCGTGATCAGCCATTTTTAGCTGTTATTTTCTGTCGTACAAAGGTTAGAGCAAGTAAGCTTTATGATAATTTAAAAGGACTAGGTTATAATTGTGCTGAACTTCATGGTGATATACCTCAAGCGAAACGTGAAAGAGTCATGAAGAGTTTCCGCGAAGCTAAAATTCAGTACTTAATTGCGACTGATGTAGCAGCTCGTGGACTTGATGTAGATGGTGTAACGCACGTATTTAACTTTGACATTCCTGAAGATGTAGAAAGTTATATTCACCGCATTGGCCGAACAGGACGTGCAGGTGGATCAGGTATTGCAATTACGTTCGTTGCAGCGAAAGATGAAAAACATTTAGAAGAAATTGAAAAAACGCTTGGTGCACCACTGCAAAGAGAAATAATCGAACAACCGAAGATAAAACGTGTAGATGAAAATGGAAAACCGGTACCAAAGCCGGCTCCAAAGAAATCAGATCAATATCGTCAAAGAGATAGCCGTGAAGGTTCAAGAAGTGGTTCAAAAGGTGGCCCAAGAAATAGTTCGAGAAATGATAACAATCGATCATTTAATAAGCCAAGTAATAAGAAAAGTAGTACAAAACAAGGTCAGCAAAGACGTGGCCGTTAAATAGTTATTATTTAAAAAGAGTCGCAAAGTGTTGCGGCTCTTTTTTTGTTTGTAGACAACAAGGGTGATGCCGAGAAAAAGCAAAAATTTCATTCACCGTATTTAAAATGAATTTTATAGTCCAAAACCAGTAGAGCAAAGGTATTACTGCCATGTCGCAATTCAAGAACAAGTGCAACTTACGTATGAACAATATTTAATCGGAAAAAAAATCGAGAGAAAACAATTCGTACTAGCGCCCTGATGATGATACGGGTTATGAAAAAATCAATTGGTATAATGATACGAAAACATTTTTTGCTAACAAAGAATTGGACGATTTGGTGAAAGAAATTCGTAACACATTCAAACGGTACGGGAATGTTATGCTGCAGCAAAAAGAGAACGGAACTTATTATGTCTACTATTTCGGCAGAATACTTTGGTTGAAAGAAAAGGTAATGTAGCGAGCGAGTATTTTCATTACACATTCCGCAATTATCGAAATGGAACAAGAGAAGTTTATGAAGGATTTAACTCGTATTGGGATACGATCGTTGGAAACTGGAAAACTAATTTGTTCGTTTTGCTCGATGGGGAACTTGAGAAGCACAACTGCCATCCTTATTGGGAAATTGCTTACTACGACGATGAAGGTAATGTAGTACGAAGTTACCTGAAGGGATTGTATGCGATATAAGAAAAAAGGACTAGCAGTCGTACCTGCCGTCCTTTAATAGGAGAAAAAGTATTCTTGTTTAGAACTACGCATAAACAGAAAATCTGCTTGTAATTAGCTTTACCTTAAATGTACGTGTCTATACAAAAAGGGATAAGTAAAAAATACTTATCCCCAGGAAGGGAAATCCCAAGCACCAAAATGGTTCGTATTGGTCTGCAGGTTCAAAAGTAGTATATGTAAAACCAAAAATCTCATACAAAAAGCAGACAACGATTTTGGTTGTCTTCCAGTGAGTTCAATGAGTTAGCTAATTGTAATAAATTGCATCCCCATTACGAGAAGAGTGAAGCTGCTAGTTCAAACAGCTTGTTGGTATTATTTTCGATTTCTTAAAAAATATACAGAGAAAGCAGATAAGTGAAGAACCTACCTGCTTCTGCTGTAACAAAAGAAAGAAGTATTAGCCGTGGACACGGCGGCTTGAAAATAGTATGTATTTTTATTTGAAAAATATTCAAGGGGTGAAGAAACATGGAACGTTTGATAAATGATGTCTGTGAAATTAATCAGCTAATTAATAAAACAAAAGAGAAAAACAAAGAGCAAATATAACAATAAAAAGGTTGAGCTAGATGGTTGTATCTTTAATTCAGAAGCCGAGTCTAAATATTATGAGCTGTTAAAAGAAAAGCAAGGTGCAGGTGAAATACAGGCAATCGATTTGCAACCATCGTTTGTTCTACAACCTGGTTATAAAAAGAATGGCAAACGGTTTGATGCAATTACATATAAAGCAGAATTCATGATCTATTTGCCAAACGGTGATGTAAAAGGTGTAGTAACTGACACCTTTAGTATTAAAAAGAAAATGTTCGAATATTATTTCCCACATTTGTCGCTTGTTGCATCTTGATTATATAACGTTATCAGAACAAATAGTGCGAATGACAGCAATCTTAACAAGTGTTTTACGTTGCATTTATATATTTTAATTTTTTTATAAATGTCTGAATTAATGTATAGGAGGAGTTACGTTATGTTCTGGTTTGGAATCATTATAGGATCCGTATTAGGTTCGTTTGCTACTTGTGGCTTACTCTATTTTGGTTTTAGAGCAGAGGAAAATAAAATAGCGGTTATGCAAAAAAATAATGATGGAAATAAAGTTTAATACAATTTGTTTATGATGTATATTAATTTTCAGATATCGGATTTGCTTAGTAACAAAAAAGTCTCTCCAATCAGATTTGAAGAGACTTTTCTTTCACATATCATAGCAATTTAGCTCGTGTTAAATTAGGATTTAAGTTCATTCTAAGATGTTTATGGCGTACCGATAGTTACTGCCAGCAATGCAGCAATTCCATCTAAAGCTTCCTGTACTGTAGTAGGAGGAAGAGGAGCCTAGTTTGCTGGATTATTAGGTGTATAAGCTAAATCGAAAGCATCATCAACTCTAATTAAAGATGTATTTGTTCCTATAAGATTTATTCGGGAACGAATAGGTAATGAATCAACTGTCGCTCTGACTCTTGTAATATCGTTATTAGCGCCGTTGACAAATAAATTTCCAGAATTAGGGCTGGGATTGAAGATGTTTTCTGTAATAGCAAAGCTGGTTAAATTTAAGGGGGCAATTGGAATATGACCAGGTAGCACATTAATAATGACATTACCATTTATTCCTCCACCAACTAAGTTGACTTGGGTATCTGTGATTGCTTGCGAATTAATAGTAATATTGCCACTAGAAACGAACGAAGCAAACATTTCCATGTTAATTCCATTTTGAGTATAACCAGCGGATAATATTGAATCACGGATATTCACTTGATTCAGAGAAGTCGATAAAGTTGTGAATATAGGAGTAGGGGTTATATTAACGCTAACAAAGAATAATTTACCTGAAACACTTTGTGCCGTTTGAAAGTTAAAATCAAGAGGCGAACTTAGTAATGTCAGATTAACAAACCCAGATCTAGGATCCTGGGAAAAGTTTAAATCAAACCAAGACGGATCATTTATATCGAAAGGAATTTGTAATCTAGTCAATAAAGTACTAGTTTCTACTAATTGAACGTTAGCTTTTAAATGAATTAATGGTTCGATATAGTTGCCAGGTCCAATAGAGATAGCATAACGTTTAGTTATATTTAAAGGATCCGGAAATGGTGCTATAGCATCTGTTATTGATGCCATTGCTGCAGTCACTGTTAAAAATGGTGCGCATTCAGAATCATCAGCAGTAGCGTCATCACCAGCTTTGTTTACATAGACGATTTGAGTGAAAGTTGGTAGGGGTTCTATACATCCTGGTCCGGTAGGCAGAGTGAATGGTGGAATAGCTGGTAAAGTAGGTCCGAGTAAATCAGGCTTTTATTAAAGCGGAAGATAATAACTCGTCCATAATAATTTCACCTCTAAAAAATTAGTATTTCTAATAATAAATGCGAAAATAGAGCAAAGTGAAATGGATAAGTGAAAAATTAGATAACAGAATTTTCGCAAAAGTATTATTTAACTGAAAAGAGCACCGACAGAGAGTGTGGTGCTCTTGGACCAAGGACTATATTTTGTATTTTTTAAAGTTCATATAAGTGTATGGATTTTTAGAATAAACAGTAAATTTATTTTCACTAAAATGCTTATTTAAATAAAGAAGCCCTAGGATTAGGGGTTCAAACCTTGGTATATTTCACACGACATTAAAAAAAGAAAAGAACCCTCTATATAAAGAGTTATTCAAGTGATTTAATCTATTAATTGCACTCATGGTAAT
Organism: Bacillus sp. N5-665; assembly: GCF_022637375.2. Taxonomy (NCBI): domain Bacteria; kingdom Bacillati; phylum Bacillota; class Bacilli; order Caryophanales; family Bacillaceae; genus Bacillus; species Bacillus sp. N5-665. Next base: position 3,117,623 of record NZ_CP093325.1, on the reverse strand, counting down.
ATTCATCACATGAGTCGTTATTATCGTTACAGCAGATACAAAATGTTTTTTGCACAAATAAACTAACTATACTAGTAGGACCTTCCTGTTTGGTAAAAGTAAGACTTTGAAAATCTTCAACTTGAAATATTTTTGTTTGAACGGGTTGTAATGTAGTAGTAATTGGTATGCTAGATCTTCTTGTTAGAATAGTTACTTGAACGGGTGCACTCATACCAACAACAAATAACTGGATTAATGTTTTATTGTGATTGTTTGTAAAATCCTCAAATACAGTTTGTGGAGTGGTAGTTTCAAGGAAAACAGATACAGGTATATTTCCATTTGCATTTTCTTCAGAACCTGCAATTGTATGCGTCTCAATAAAACAGTTGTTTTTTTGATTGCCCGAATGTGACTGTTTTTTATAATACTTTTTACCATCTTTATAAAAGTAATCAGCCATATGAATATAAATCTCCCTTCATTTAGATGTCTATATAGTTTATTTAAAAAGGCGAAGTAGTGCTTGTACAACATAATAAAATCCGCTCTCGTAATTACTTAAAAATGTTATTTGAAAATTAAAGAGCGCCATCCAAGGTACTCTCGGCTAAACACTGATATTGAAAAAGAATACAACATAATATCGTATGTATGCTTCTGAGGGATGTGCGGATTTAATATAAAATAGTTATTGGAATGAAATGAAATGAAGAGTAACCAATGGTTTATTAATGAATATATAGTGAGTGGAGTCATGGTTGAGGGGCCAGATTATAATGATTCCTAATATAAAAAGAGAGCTAGAAGGCCCTCTTTAATAGTTGTTGTATTCGCCAGAAAAAAGGGAATTTTCAAGCGTATTAATGTGTTAAAAATTTTGTGAACATGAAGTGCAAGGTCCACCAGTAGGTTGAAATACAACATTGTCAACAAAGGCTGTTGCGCCTTCACCACCTGTAGCAGTATTTTGGAAAGAAATACAAGCTATAGTCACAGTAGCAGGTATACACACAACAAGAACATAATGTTGGAAAAGAGATTGTGGTTGATTCATAACTGGTACAATATGTGGAATGTTTGATGGACCAAGAGTTGCAGGGGCTGGGGGACATGCTTGCCCAAGTTCTGGAAAAGATACAGAAGCTATAAGAAATGCACCATCCCTTACATCTGCAGCAAATGAAAATGTAAAACAACAACCTTCGTCAACATCAACTGTTTGATTAATACTTCCACCTGGACCAATTGATGCAGCTAAGAGACTAAATGACCCATCTGGCAGAAAACGACCACTATGAACGTTTGGAAAACCTACTTCTGAAACAGAACCGACTTGATTCCAACCTGGAACTGGATCTACTCCTACAGGTGGTATGTCAAATCCAGGGTTGTTAAGAACATTATTACATGGACAACATCCTACAGCAGTTGGTCCAGTCGCTCCGGTCGGCCCAGTTGGTCCAGTCGCTCCGGTCGGCCCAGTCGGTCCAGTCGGTCCAACTTGAGGTGGGGGTACAGGGGGGAGAAAACAATCACATGGAATATGAAATTTCTTTTTAAATTCACTCATTTTTACACCATCCTTAACATTCATTCACCCACTTACACACTACAACTTATGAATTGGTTAACACACAAGTATAAGAAAAAGGCCCTTGAAAATTAAAATAAATAAAAAATTAAGCCCTTATGTCACAAATATAAACTCATTACATAATATATAAGGAACATGGGTTCACTCCAAAAAGCTTTTAATATATATAAGGGAGTCCGCTTCCTAAATCAATACCGTTGAACCTGTTGCTTCTGTTGCTTCTGTTGGTAAAGTGAATGACGAAAAATAGATAGGAGTGTTGAATCGATTAAACTTGATTTAACCGCAGTTCCATGTAAAACAATATTTTCTTCATTCATACCTTCATCTCCTATAATTGCTCGTCATAGGAGGTGAAGGTAGCAAAAAGTAAATCATGAAGTTGGAAAGCAATTATATAAAAGGGCAAGGATTGTTAAGGGGAATTAAAGAATGTATCGTAGTGAATGGAAAATACAAGAAGAATTATACGATTATAATGGTTGGATAATATACGATGGTGAATGGGTTGAAGTGGACAAGCGTTTTTATTTTATAAATTAAACAAAAATTTCATTTAATAAGTATTCAAAAATCAAAAAAGAGCACTCAATAAAGTGCTCTCGTGACGAGATTCATTTTGTAATGACTATTTCAAATTATAAAGAAAGGAACACAGAATATTATATGTGCGTGTAGTCAATTGAGTTCGTTTTTTACAAACAAAGAGCAGCTAGAAAAAGCTAACTGCTCAATACAAGGAGATACAGGGAAAACTACTTTAAATGAGATTTGGCATACAGCCTACATACAGTATTGACCGAATATTTATTTTAAATCCAATTTATTTAAAGTAAACATCCCAACAGATAAAATGGCTGCACCTGCTGCAGAACCTAACCAGTCTCTCCAGCCTAATGAATTTAAAGGCGTATCTGTTAAATCCATAATTAAGAAGATAGCAAACATTAATACACCAAATGCTAAGCATCCCCAAAATGTTTGCAAATATTTAATCATCTTCTTTCGGAACTTGCTCATATAAATCACCCTTATTAATAATCTATATTTTTATAAATAAATTATCGCATGTGCAAAAATTAAAAGTATGAAATATGCAAAATTACATATTGGAACTTAACAAAATAATCCATTCATAAGTAAATAGATTGAACAGAGGGGAACCGTATCGTATGAATCAATTGTCATTTTTTGAAGTCATCGATGAAAAGGAGATGCGTAGACTTGTGGTAAAGGAGCTGAAAAAATACAAAGTATTGTGCGTCTGAATGAAGAATCAAGAAAAATAGGATCAAGCGGGGGCATCGTTCTTTTCCTAAAATGAAAGGTGACGATAAGAAACATGAGATACGTTTTAAACAAATTGAACGGAAGTTAAAAAATAAAAATTTATAAAGGAAATAGAAAGAAGAATGTTGTATATAAACAAATAGGAAACTTTTTACTAACTAAACATATAATTTAAATAGACCGACAGTCGGTCTGGTGGGAAGGGGAACGTGAATGCGAATAGTAAAGGAGTATGAGGAGCGTAGAAAGGAAATTTTAGAAACTGCTGAACGTTTATTTGTTACGAAAGGTTATACGAAAACAACAGTAAATGACATTTTAAAAGAGATAGGGATAGCAAAGGGGACATTTTATCACTATTTTAAGTCGAAAGAAGAAGTAATGGATGAGATCATTATAAGGATCATTAAAGATGATGTTGCTAAAGCGAAAGTAATTGTCTCTAATCCAAATATCCCGGTATTAGAAAAATTATTTCGAGTTTTAATGGAGCAATCGCCAAAATCAGGGGATGTTAAAGATAAAATGATTGAACAATTTCATCAACCAAATAATGCGGAAATGCATCAAAAAAGTATAGTGCAATCCATTATTCATTTATCTCCTGTTTTAGCAGAGATTTTAGAACAAGGAATCGATGAAGGCATATTTTCTACACCATACCCACAAGAAACGATTGAACTATTACTCTCTTCAGCACAAGTCATATTTGATGAAGGTTTATTCCAGTGGAAACCGGAAGAAATGATCAGAAGAGCTAAAGCTTATATTAAAATGATGGAAGTATCTGTTGGAGCGAAAGAAGGATCCTTTAATTATATGGTTGAGGTTTTAATTAAACAGAAATCATGATTTCTGTTTAATTATTACAGACCGACAGTCGGTCTAAATTAAATGAAGGGTGTGATGAGGATGCCAGCAAGTATAAAATCTTCTATGAAAGATTTTCACTTAATGGTAAGTGGGCAAATTATTACTATTTTAGGTTCAACACTTTTACGTTTTGCTCTGTCTTTATATGTATTAGATATAACAGGGCGTGCTGATATATTCGCAGGACTATATGCGGTTACGAGTATTCCGTTTTTGCTAGCTCCTCTTGGCGGAGCGATAGCAGATCGTTTCAATCGCCGTAATTTAATGGTTATATTTGATTTTATAAACGCTGCGATTGTGTTAAGCTTTATAGTTTTGTTATTTACTGGATCTGTATCTATTCTATTGATCGGAACAATTATGTTTTTACTAGCGATCATTAGTGCAATGTACTCACCGGTAGTAATGGCGAGTATTCCGCAATTAGTTCCAGAGAAAAAGTTAGAACAAGCGAACGGTATCGTAAATGGTGTGCAAGCATTATCTAATATAGTTGCTCCTGTATTAGGAGGAATATTGTACGGCATAATTGGTTTGAAAATGCTCGTAATAATAAGTTGCTTCGCTTTCTTTTTATCTGCGATTTTCGAAATGTTTATTACAATACCTTTTATAAAAAGAACGCAAGAAAGCCATATAATACCGACAATTGTAAAGGATATGAAAGAAGGGTTTATATTCGTTTTAAAACAACAATTTATTTTGAAATCAATGCTTTTAGCCGCATTACTAAATTTAATATTAACACCGCTATTTGTTGTTTGTGCTCCAATTATTATACGAGTAACAATGGGAAGTAGCCACACGTTATACGGAATTGGAATGGGATTGATCGATTTTGCTACTATTATAGGTGCATTATCAATAGGTTTTTTTGCGAAAAAGCTACAGATGAAAACATTGTATTATTGGATGATTTTAATAGCTTTATTAGTAATACCAATGGCACTATCAGTTACACCATTTATTCTTAATTTAGGATACTATCCACCATTTATCCTCTTTATACTTTCTTCTATTCTAATTGCAATGATCATGACAATTGTATCCATCTATGTGATTACTGTAGTTCAAAAGAAAACACCAAATGAGCACTTAGGAAAAGTAATGGCAATTATAACAGCGGTATCCCAATGTATGGCACCGATTGGGCAAGTCATTTATGGTTTTATGTTTGAAGAATTCAGTATGAAAATTTATTTACCTATATTAGTTATTAGTTTCATAATGATATTAATAGCGGTTGTGATGAAGAAAATACTATTGAATGAAGGGAACTAGCTTTATATGATTAGGAGAATGTTAAAAAGAGATTTCTCTCAAAATAAAATGATAATTACCATTTTATTTATGTTTATCATGTTATCAAGTCTTTTAATGGCTAGTGCTTCAAGTAATGTTATAAATCTATTGAACTCAATGGATCAATTGGTTAAAATATCAAACGCACCGCATTTCGTACAAATGCATGCCGGAGAAGTAAATCAAAAGTCAATTGATTCCTTTGTAGAAAAAATTCCGTTTGTAAAAAAACAGCAAACGGCTGAGATGGTTCAAATAAATGGATCTAACATTTTTATAAAGAAGAAAAGTCAAGCGGAACATAATAGTGTAATGGACATAAGCTTAGTTAAACAAAATAGTAAGTTTGATTTTTTATTAAATTTAAATAATGAAGTGGTCGATGTTAGGAAAGGAGAAATAGGTGTACCAATTTATTATATGCAAAAATATAATTTGCGTATTGGAGATAAAATATGGGTTGATAAAAATAAGAATGAACTAGAATTTACTATTTCAGCATTTGTTCGTGATGTTCAAATGAATCCATCAATTATTAGTTCAAAACGATTCGTAATAAGCAATGAAGATTTCGAAAGAATAAAAAGGAATTTTGGAGAAAGCGAATATCTTATTGAATTCCAGCTAACAGATGTAAATAAAATAAATGAATTTGAAAATCTATACGAGTCATCGAACTTACCTCAAAAAGGTCCCTCTATTACGTATTCACTCTTTAAAACACTCAATTCATTAACAGATGGAATTATAGCTGCAGTGCTTATTATAATAAGTGCATTATTAATGTTAATCGCAAGTTTATGTATTAGATTTACGATTATGACTTCAATGGAAGAAGAATATCGGGAAATAGGTGTTATGAAAGCTATCGGTATTACAAGTAAAGATATTCAAAAACTATATGTAACAAAATATGTTGTTATTTCAGCTGGTGGATGTATATGTGGATATATACTTTCACTATTTGTTACAAAAATATTCACTTCGAATATCACACTTTATATGGGGGTGGCAGATAAAAGTATTTTACACAATGTTGTGCCATTAATAATTACAACATTGTTATTTTTAGTCGTTATCCTGTTCTGTCGCATCATTTTGCGGGATTTTAGGGGAATTACAGCAATAGACGCTTTACAATCAAGAGATAAACTAGGGAAAAGAAAGATTAGAAACTCTTTTTCACTCAATCAATCTAAATTTAAAAATGTAAATATATTTATTGGTATACAAGATGTTATAAAAAGATTTAAGTTATATCGCGTATTAAGTATCGTATTAATAATAGCTGTGTTTATGATTGTTGTACCTGTTAACTTTTTGTATACGATTCAGTCACCGAAGTTTGTTAATTATATGGGAACAGGAAAAAGTGATATTCGAATAGATTTACAGCAAACTGAAAATATAGAGAAACGATTTAAGGACGTTATATCATATTTACGAAATGATGATGAAGTAGAAAAATATGCAGCATTTGTAACGATTACATTTAAAATGGTGAATGCTGATGGCATACATGAAAATTTAAATCTAGAAGTAGGAGACTTCACTCAATTCCCATTAGACAATATTCAAGGTATGGCACCAAAAAATAAAAATGAAATTGCTCTTTCTTATATGAACGCAAATGAATTGAAAAAGAATGTAGGGGATAAAATCATTTTATTTGCAGAAGGAAAAGAGAACGTACTAACTATTAGTGGTATATATCAAGATGTAACGAATGGCGGGAAAACAGCTAAAGTGAGCTTCTCTTATAATAATGAAAATATATTATGGTATGTAGTAAATGTAGATATGAAGCCTACTGTGAATTTAAAAGAAAAAGTGAAGGAGTATAAACATAATTTTAGTTCTGTAAAAATAACAGATACGGATGATTATTTAACACAAACTTTAGGAGAGACAATTAAGACTCGTGACTCAAGTGGCTATTTTGATTGCTATATTCATATCAGTTTTAATCACTGCAATGTTTTTTAAAATGTTATTGGCAAAAGACTCTTCGCAAATATTAATTATGAAAAGTATAGGGTTTTCATACAAAGATATTCGTATACAGTATATAATACGTTCTATCGTCATTGTATTATTAGGCATTGTGACTGGGACATGTATAGCTGCTATGTTTGGTGAAATGTTAGTAAGTTGGTTAGGCTCATTTATGGGAGCAGCTCACATAAAGTTTGTCGTAAATCCTATCGTTTCTTATGTAATATGTCCAGCTATATTATTTATATCTGTGACTACAGCAACACTTTTCATTAGTTTTACTATAAAGCAAACAAACGATGTAAAGCCAAATGGGGAGTAGGGGTGTATAACTTGAAAAAAATTTTAGAAGTAAAGGAATTAAACAAAAAATATTCAATAGATGGAAATGCCAATTATCACGTGTTAAAAAATATAGATTTAGAGATTTATGAGGGAGAATTTGTATCGGTTATGGGACCTTCTGGTTCCGGAAAATCGACGTTACTTTATACTATTAGCGGAATGGATCAAATATCATCTGGAAGTGTGAAAGTTGATAGTAAAGAATTATCATGTATGAAAGAAGAAGCGTTAGCCAAATTGCGCCTTACTGAAATAGGATTTATTTTTCAGCAGAGCAACCTTCTGAGAAACTTGAATCTATTTGATAATATCATTTTGTCAGCATATTTAGCGAAATGTGAGAGTAAGAAAATAGTAAATAAACGTGCTCTGGAGCTAATGGGGATAAGTGATATAGCGTCGCATTATATAACCGAAGCATCTGGAGGGCAATTACAAAGGGTCTCTATATGTAGAGCGCTCATTAATAATCCAAATATTATTTTTGCTGATGAGCCAACGGGTGCTCTAAATTTAAAATCAACAGAAGAAGTAATGCAAATCTTATTAAATATTAATCGTGATGGAACTACAATTATGTTAGTAACTCATGATGTAAAGGTAGCAGCGAAAACAGAAAGAGTTCTTTTTATGGCAGACGGAGAAATTGTGAGTGAAGTACAGTTAGGCAAGCTTAGGAACGATGATTTAAAAGCGCGAGAAGAGAAGTTGTTAAAATGGTTGGCTGTACTTGGATTTTAAAGACAAAAACTCCTATTGAATATAGGAGTTTTTTCTTTGTTTGAAAGTTCAAAAAGATATATAATAATTTTCTGACTATTAAATTTGGAGGGGTACAAATGAAAAATGAAACGTTGCATACTCAAGAAGATATTATTGAAATGCTTGATTCATTATTAAGACCGGCAGAACTGTTTTGGAATGAATTTTATGCGAACAGAGAAAAAGATGTTCCGTTTTTTGAAAATATTCCAGATGAGAACCTAGTTTCCTATATACAAAAAGAATGGATCTCCAAAGGGAAAGTGTTGGAGCTTGGATGTGGTCCAGGAAGAAATGCAATTTATTTGGCGAATGAAGGATTTGAAGTAAAAGCAGTGGATTTATCTATAGAGGGCATTAATTGGGCGAAAGAAAGGGCGTTAGCAACAGGAATAGAAATCGATTTTATTTGTGATTCGATTTTTAATTTAGAGTGTCAAAATGATTTTGATTTTGTGTACGATTCGGGCTGTTTACATCATATTCCACCGCATAGAAGAATAAATTATGTGAATTTAATTAAAAACTCCTTGAAATCGGGTGGTTATTTTGGATTAACATGTTTTTCGGCAGGTGATTTAGATGAGCGAAATGGATCAGAAATAACAGATTGGGATGTATATAGAGGATGGAGTCTACAAGGTGGCCTTGCATATTCAGAAGAAAAATTAAGAGATATATTTGACGAGTTTGAAGTGATCGAAATTAGAAAGATGAAGCAAATTGACCAACCAAATACTATGTTTGGAGAATCATTTCTTTGGACAGCATTATTTAAGAAGAAATAAGAAAGTAGATAATTGACAAACTCATCGTTTTTATAGACAATATACTTATAAGAATATACGTTCGGTTTTTGCTTGCCGGTGTATGTTTTGCATAAATACATAATAAGGGGTTGTCTCTATATGAGTAACACAAATCAAAAAATTACTACGTTTTTAATGTTTGAAGGTAAAGCTGAGGAGGCGATGAATTTTTACACGTCGCTATTCGATCAATCAGAAATTGTAAGTATTTCTCGCTACGATGAAAATGGACCTGGTAAAGAGGGAACTGTCATTCATGCAACTTTTACGTTAAATGGTCAAGAATTTATGTGCATTGATAGTTATGTAAAGCATGGTTTTACATTTACACCATCTATGTCTCTTTATGTAACTTGTGAGACAGAAGAAGAAATTGAAACGGTCTTTAATAAACTAGTGCAGGATGGATCCGTACTAATGCCTTTAGGTTCCTATCCATTTAGCAAAAAGTTTGGCTGGTTAAATGATAAGTATGGTGTGTCTTGGCAGTTAGCGCTTGCGGAATAAAAATTTAATAAGAAAAAGCGTATCTATAAATGGGCTACGCTTTTTCTTATTAAGAATTTTGCTTACCGAATCTTTTCGCAAGTTTAGCTAACAATTCAGGCTGATCCCCTTGGCTCATTACAACTTCAACAAAGATAAGTCGATTTATATTAAAATTTATTTTAGTTAAGACTTCTGCTAACTCTGTTTCATTTTCCACTTTAAATGTTAAGCTTTTTTCTTCTGAACTGAATACGTTTGCTAGTTTCGTGTAATCCCACATTTGTATGTCATTATACGGTTGATTTTGGCCGTGAATTGCACGTTCAACAGTGTATCCATTGTTATTAATTAAAAATATAATCGGTTTTAAATTTTGATGAAGTATAGTCGATAACTCTTGGACAGTTAATTGGAACGAACCATCACCAATAATTAAAATGTTACGCCGCGATAAGTCAGCGAGCTGTGTACCGAGTAGAGCAGCTAATGTATAACCAATCGAGCCCCATAATGGTTGTGCTACATATGTAGTGTTATTTGGTAAAGGGATAGCGGCACTACCGAAGAAAGGCGTTCCTTGTTCTGCAATTAAAACATCGTTTTCTTGTAAGAAATGGTATATTTGTTGCCAAAAACGTTTTTGTGTAACCATTTGTGCTTTTGGATTGAACTCTTCTGTCATAGATAGTGATTCTGAAATAAAGGGCTTAATTTCAAGTGTTTCCTCAATGCGATGTTCGATTAAATCACTTAATTGTTCTAAAACATCTTTCATTACAACTGGTCCGTATTTTTTATCAATAATTTTCACAGTATAGGGATGGATTTCTATAACTTGCTCTTTCGTAAAACCTTGTGTAAAGCCGCCGGTAATAGTATCAGTTAATTTCACACCAATACTAATAATACAGTCAGATTCATCAATTCTTTTTCGTATGTATGGAGAACTAACATCCCCAGTATAAATCCCTATAAATTGAGGGTGTTTTTCAGGGAATATTCCTTTTCCCATACTTAACGTTGCGATAGGAAACCCAGTTTTTTCTACGAATTGATGCAAATATTCTTCCGCATGAAAACGAGCCACTTCAAAATCAGCTAAAATAACTGGTTTTTTGGCACGGTTTATTTTTGAAGTCGCATGTAGAAGCATTTTATCCAGCGCATCTTTATTACTTAAAACTGGTTTATGTAAAATTGGTTCCGTAGGTTTATTAATTGGCTTATTATATACATCAATTGGGAATTGAATATGAACAGGGCGTTTATCACTCCAACATGCACGTAACACACGGTCAATTTCTTCAGCGGCATGCTCAGCTGTTAAATCTGTTTGTGCCACCGTGATTTCTCGATACATATTGGAAAAGTGATCGAACTTTCCATCACCTAACGTATGATGAACGAGTGCTCGATTTTCCATTACTTTAGTTGTTGGCGTACCAGTTATTTTTATAACTGGTACGTTTTCGGCATATGAGCCAGCAACACCGTTAATGGAGCTTAGTTCTCCAACACCGAAAGTAGTAATAAGAGCAGCGATTCCTTTTATGCGAGCGTACCCATCTGCTGCATATGCAGCATTTAATTCATTACAATTTCCAATCCACTTTAAATTTTCATGTGCTACTACATCATCTAAAAAGGCAAGGTTATAATCACCAGGAACCCCAAATATATGTTCAATTCCTAATTCGTGTAGTCTATCCAATAAATATGTACTTATAGTATATTGCGATTTCAAATGAATCCTCTCCTAATTGTGCATTGAATATTTCAATAAACTAAAGAAGTTCTAATGTGTTCGTTAAAATATTCAATACTAGATTGTGGTATAATTTACATACAGGGGGAAAGTAGATGACACAACATAAAGAAGAACAGATGAATGAAGCATTAGCATTATTTTACTTTGCATATAAAACATTTACTGAAAAGCCAGATGAAATTATAAAAGAGTATGGCATACAACGAGTACATCACCGAATTTTATTTTTTATCGCACGATTTCCAGGGATAAGTGTAAATGAGTTATTATCACTGCTAGAAATAAGTAAACAAGCTCTTCACGGACCACTACGACAACTTGTGGAAAAGGGCTTAATTGAGAGTAATGAAGCTACACATGATCGCCGTGTGAAACAGTTATCTTTAACAGAAATAGGTGTAGATTTAGAGAAAAAACTGAGCGATGTTCAAAGACAACAAATGAGTGTTATTTTTTCAAAATTTGGTGAATCGTGTGAAGAAAATTGGCATCAAGTTATGAATGAAATGGCAAATAGTCGATCAGGTTTTGATGCTTGGATATCAAAACGAGAAGTTGTAATCGATCAAAAATAATAAGAAATATATCTGTTTTTATAGTTTGAAAAAGAAAAAATTTTATCCATACATTTGGCAACTATGGATTGGTCATAGAGTGAATGGATAAAAAGATACATTACTAGATACTTTATACGTGTACGCAATGGAACAATAAAATTCACATTTCCGAGAGGGGAATTATTATGATAAAACTTGTACTTATTCGTCACGGACAAAGTTTATGGAATCTTGAAAATCGCTTTACAGGATGGACAGATGTAGATTTATCAGAGAATGGATTAAGTGAAGCGAGAGAAGCAGGAGCGATATTAAAGAAAAATGGATATACTTTTGATGTAGCTTATACATCTGTATTAAAACGAGCAATCCGGACGTTATGGATTGTACTTCATGAGATGGATCTTGCTTGGGTACCAGTACATAAATCTTGGAAGCTAAATGAAAGACATTACGGTGCATTGCAAGGGTTGAATAAAGATGAAACTGCGAAAAAGTATGGTGAGGAGCAAGTTCATATTTGGAGAAGAAGTATTGATGTAAGACCACCTGCTCTTACTGAGGATGATCCTAGATATGAAATGAATGATCCAAAATATAAAGCACTTAAAAAAGGTGAGTTTCCATTGACTGAATGTTTAGTGGATACGGAGAAAAGAGTACTTGATTATTGGCACTCAGAAATTGCGCCGTCATTAAAAATTGGTGAAAAGGTAATTATTTCATCACACGGTAATACGATTCGTTCGCTAGTGAAATACTTAGATAACCTTTCAAGCGATGGTGTTGTTTCATTAAATATTCCAACGAGCATTCCACTCGTTTATGAATTAGACGATGATTTACGTCCGATTCGTCATTATTACTTAAGTATGGACGGAGAAGTACCAGAAGGGGAAATTCCGAAACATATTTCTTTTTAACATGAAAATTTGAAACGCATGCTTGTCTACATATACAATGTAGATTCATGATAAAGTGAAACTTTAATCAGTGGGGGGTTCATCCCCCATTGATTATTAGTTGAACCAATCGGGCTTTTATGGGCAGTTGATCCCCTACCTAACTTCTATGCTTTTGCTAAATTTTCAGGTGGGGGTCTTACTGCCCGTTAATGCGGGGTAAAAGACGTGGCACCTTCTAATGTATATGCGATATTGCTAAATTTAGAAGCTTGTCCACGTCTTTTGTCATAAAGAGAGCTGCTTGTGCATGTAATTATATCGTGAGTAGTTTTTGAATGGAGGGTGATGTCATTGGTGATCTCTAACATTCGAATCGGCTTATTTATTTTAGCAATCGTTTTTCTCGTTCTTGTGTTCTTTTACTGGAGAAACGAAGAGTTGTACGAGGAGAAAAAGCAACGTATTAGAAAGACTTGGTATGGGTTGTTTATAATATCAGTCACCGTGTATTTCATGATAAAAGGAATTGATTTAACCCTCTGGAAAAATCTTTTAATGTTCACTGCAATGGTTATTTTCGTTGATATCGCATTTATTTTAACACCAAATATTTCAGAAATATGGGGAGCGAAATTTAGCGATATCGGCAAGACTGTTCAATCGATAAAACGGTCATTAATTGCTTCTAAAGCAAGAGGAGAAATATACACAACAATTATTCAAAATGTCAATCCAGCAGTATTCGGTACAATGGAATGGCATACGGAAGAGGAATATACAAAGAGCTTAAACGCATTTTTAGATTCGTACGGAGAAAAGATTGGTGCGAAAATTGTTGTATTTGAAGCGGCAAAGGAATTAAATACAAACTTTCGTGGTATCCGTTCTCAATTTAGTATTATCGTTCCGTTAGAACACATTGAGCAATTGAATGAGCAGAAAGCGGTGCAAGTAGAAAATGTCGGAATAATACCAGCAAAAATGGTGAGTGATGTTTTCATTGTTATTGATGGGAAGAAAAATAACCTGCAAGATCGAGATTTTGAAAATGTATATAATTTAACAATACATCATAGTTATTTTAGTAAATAAGGACAGGATTTTCTTCTGTCCTTTTCACTTATACATAAAGGACTTGTATAAAATCGGACAATCATTCCTACACTAGCACGTAGAGGTGATTGTAATGATAAAAGATTATGACAATGATTTTTTTAAAGAAGATAATGAAGATACAACAGATTTCTCGTTAATAAAAGGAGATACATTACAGCAAGTAGAAGAATTAGAAGAAGAATTAAAAAGAAAATGATACGTGTACACGCTGTCTACATTTGCGATATAATATAAATAGAAGATTGTATCTTTTTGAAAAGGGGGAGAAGAGATGGCTGAAGTAAACGTACAAAAGTCTTCATTTTTTAAAGAAAAAAAAGAAGAACCAAATACAGATTTCTCTCTTGTGAAAGGTGCATTAACGGAAAATATAAATCGGTTAGAGAAATTAATGAATAATGGTACTTCAAAATATATGAGAGCAAAAAAAACGAAAGAAAATGCATAGTGCATTTTCTTTCGTTTTTTTATACGATTAAATATTTCACAAGTGGATTATAAAGTATGAAATAGAAAGGGAAAGTAACGAATCATGGTATAATGATAGCAGACTTACATATTATTTTGTCATTTTGAGAGGAGCTTAAAAATGTATTCTACTTTAGAACAATTAACAAAGCACCCTGTATTTTATCATTTTGCAGAAATTTCAAAGATTCCTAGAGGATCTGGTAATGAAAAGGAAATTAGTGATTATTTAGTTGGTTTTGCAAAAGAGCGTAACTTAGAAGTGATTCAAGATGAAGCAATGAATGTCATTATTAAAAAAGACGCAACTACTGGCTATGAAAATGTACCAGCTATTATCATTCAAGGCCATATGGATATGGTATGTGAAAAAAATCAAGCAACCGTACATGATTTTGAAAAAGATCCAATTGAATTACGAATCATTGGGGACATGTTATATGCAAATCAAACGACTTTAGGAGCGGATAATGGTATTGCAGTTGCGTATGCAATGGCTTTATTAGATGCATCAGACATTTCGCATCCAGCACTTGAAGTAGTTATTACTACTGAAGAAGAAACAACAATGGGCGGGGCTTTCGCTGTTGATGCAAATCACTTTGAAGGAAAGATTTTTATAAATATCGATTCTGAAGAAGATCATAAATTACTTGTAAGTAGCGCAGGTGGTGCGAAAGCTGTAGAAACAATTCCAGTAATATGGGATGAAGCGCCAGTGAATACGGATGCATACCGTCTATATGTTGGTGGTTTAAAAGGCGGACATTCTGGTATGGAAATTGATAAACAACGTGGTAATGCGAACAAAGTATTAGGACGAGTATTACGTGATTTATCAGCAAATATTCAATTTGAAATAAGTGAAGTTCACGGCGGATTAAAAACAAATGCAATTCCGCGTGAAAGTGTAGCTACAATTGTATTAGCTACAGAAGATGTAGAGAAAGTAGAAGAAAAACTAGAATCATGGACAAGAGTATTACAAGAAGAAATGCGTGCTGTTGATCCAGATGTTCATGTAACACTTACAAAATTGGATGAGAAAGTAGAAAAAGTATTTGCTAAAGAGACACAAAAGCAACTTATTTCATCATTATTCTTAATTCCGAATGGCATTCAAAGTATGAGCATGGATATTAAAGGTCTAGTAGAAAGTTCAACAAATTTAGGCGTTATTGAAACGTTGCAAGATGAAATTAAATTACGTAACGAAGTGAGAAGTTCTGTCAGTAGTTTAAAACAACATATTGCAAATGAAATTAAATGTATTGCCGAATTAGTTGGTGCAACATTTGAAATAGAGTCAGAATATCCAGAATGGCCATACAATCCGAATTCACAAATTCGTAATTTGTTTGAAAAAGTGCATCAAGAAAAATACAACAAGGATGCTGAAATATTCGCTGTACATGCAGGTATTGAATGTAGTGCATTCGTTCAAAAGATGCCTGACTTAGATGCAATTTCATTTGGTCCAGACATTTTTAACGTTCATACACCAGATGAACATATTAGTATTTCTTCTGTTGTGAATAACTGGGGATTCTTCGTTGATGTAATGAAGGGTACGAAAGAATTAGCTAAATAATATGGATGAAATGAAAAGTAGCCTATAAAACTTTATAGGCTACTTTTTTGTATAGAGTTTTATTAGAAATTTTTTTTACGTTAGTATTTAATTTTTACTTTTATTTCTAGAGGATATTGTACCAAAGATTGCTCCGGATACTGCTCCGATTAAAGTCATAAAAAATGCACTCCATGCTGCAAATGACATTATTACACCTCCAAATAATAAATTATTGTTTCTTAGCCTTTTGAATAGAAATGATAATTGCAACAAATATTAAGAAAATAAGAGGGACCAAGAATAGAAAGACATGTAATATTCTCCTTCCAATACTAATTTTAAATATTTTTATAAACAAATTATCGCATTTTTAAAGAGTGAACATATAGAATATGCAATATTGCATATTGAATTGTAGAACTTAAAGACGTGGAAACAGTTGTTGAATAAAAATGCTAATTTATAAAGAAAGTAAGGATTTTTTCTAATCTTAAAAAGGGCAGACAATCAAAAAGCTCCTCTACCTTATATAGGGCAGAGAAGCTTTTAAAATAGTTTTTGTCTAATAACAATAGTATTCAATATATATTTACTGGTCAGATATACGCAAATTATTTTGAGATTTTAAAGCTGCCCCCATAATAATAATTTTCTCCAAGTTTCATAACGGCTACATATGTTCCTGGATTATAAACCTTAGTAATAGGTGTTACAAATCTACCATAATTATGTTTCAAACCCGAGTCATAAATGGTTTTATATCTATGCAAGTTTATTTCATCATTTTCATTTCCACTCAATTGATATATTTTTACAATACCAGTATCTTTACCACCAGTATATATAGTAACATCGAATGTATCTCCATGTTTTAAGTCACCAACTGCTAACTCTTCTATAAAATCTGCATTATGATGTAATAAAAAATAGCTTTGCCACCGCCAATTATCTAAAATTCGTGATTCTTTTTGTGTAAGTTGCGATTCAGCAGACACAGGTGTGATTGTACTAATTGTATTCGAAAATAAAAATCCTCCAACAGTCAATGCACCAATAATTGTTGATTGCCTTAAAAGTTTCATGTTCTAAACCTCCTATTTACTTAAGGATTCAGAAATCGTTTTTGTGAAAAACTAGCTGTGAAATCTAATGGATGATAATATCTTCTATAATCATATTAACATTTATTGATTTATCAGACAAATTAATAAATAATAAAACTATATCGAGGGAGTTAATGCTAATATAAGAAAGAAGTTAGATGTATAGATAAGAAATCTTTATTATATGTAATTGGGACTTTGTTATTTGAAAACTCGATTGTTTTAATGCTGAAATTTCAATTCATACTTCAAGTTCCAGTACATAATTTTACAATTTGACTTATATAATTTATCACGATATGATTGCTTTATAATAAAAGAAAGGCTTGAAGACAATGATTCGTCGTTTGAGAAAGCTAAAAAATGTAGCAGTCGTAGTAAGCTTCTAAGTAAATAGCAAAATATATAATACTTAGAAGCGAGGAATAAAGTTATGAAGCATCCATTATTTAATCATTGGTCAGAAACAAAGTATTTAAAAGATATAGTAACAAATTCACTCATTGAGGTAGGAGAGTACTCCTATTATTCAGGTTATTATGGTCATCAAAATTTTGAAGATGGCTGTGTAAGGTATTTGTGGGGGGATGCTAAGTCCCGAGCGCTGTTCAATCCAATTGAACAGATGGGATGGCATCTTGATAAACTCATTATTGGGAACTATGTTTGTATTGCGAGTGGAGTAGTCATTTTAATGGGTGGTAATCATAATCATCACTCAGAATGGATTACAGTATATCCATTCGCTGAGCAAATTGAACATTCATATGAACCGAAGGGCGATACAGTCATTAAAAGTGATGCTTGGATTGGAATGAATGCTATTATTATGCCTGGCGTTATAATCGGTGAAGGTGCAATCGTTGCAGCGGGATCTGTCGTAAGTAAAGATGTTCCGCCGTATACAATAGTTGGTGGAAATCCTGCTAAGGAAATAAAGAAACGATTCACTGATACAGAAATGAAAATGCTAATGGAAATGCGTTGGTTTGATTGGGATAGAGAATTAGTTGAGAAGGCAATGCCGCTTTTATCTAGTTCATCTATTGAATTATTATATGATTTTTATAACAAGGAAGTAAAAAATAGATAGATCTGTGAGGGAAACTACATTCTATATAGGATGTAGTTTTTTTATTATAAAAAATTAATAGTCTAGACTAAGGAAAATTCATCTCTGGTATGAGTATAGTAAGTAGCTGAATTAAATAATTAAAATCCTTGATAGCTAATAAAACCAGTGTGTCTCGATATTTAATCGGGATACACTGGTTTTATTTTTTGTAAATATGGAACAAACGCATTATTTAGATTGTCTATTCATTGTAATCCTAAAAAATATATTGGAGGTAAGAGGATTGAAAGGTATGTTTTACAAAAAATTCATTGTAATAGTAACAGTGCTTACACTATTTTGTAGCATAATTGTTACATCTGGAAGAGCAACAGCGGAAACAGTCCCTGTTTTAGATGTAGAAGCAGGATCAGCAATTTTAGTAGAAGCGAATTCCGGAAAAATTTTATATCAAAAAAATGCGGATGAATCACTAGCAATTGCTAGTATGACAAAAATGATGAGTGAATATTTAGTTCATGAAGCGGTGGATAAAGGAAAACTTAAATGGGATCAAAAAGTTAAAATCTCTGAATATGCACATAAGATTTCACAAGATCGCTCATTATCAAACGTTCCATTAGAAAATGGTGGCTCTTATACAGTAAAAGAGTTATATGAGGCAATGGCAATTTACTCTGCAAATGGTGCAACAATTGCTTTAGTTGAAGAAATTGCTGGAAAAGAAGCCGATTTCGTGAAAATGATGAATGATAAGTCAAAAGAGTTTGGAATGAAAAATTATAAATTTGTAAACTCTACAGGCTTAACAAACTATGATTTAAAAGGATATCACCCAGAAGGGACAACTCCAGACGAGAAAAATAAAATGTCCGCAAGAGATTGTGCGATTTTAGCACAACGTCTTATTCAAGATTTTCCAAAAATGTTAGATACAGCGAAAATTCCTAAAAAAACATTCCAAAAGGGTGGCAAGTATCCAATTGATATGGTGAATTTTAACATGATGTTAAAAGGTTTAATTAAGCAATACGAAGGTGTAGATGGGTTGAAAACAGGAACTACTCCAGAAGCCGGTGATTGCTTCACTGGTACAGTAGAAAGAAACGGTATGCGTCTAATATCTGTAGTGATAAAAGCAAACTCCCATACAGCACGTTTTGATGAAACGAAGAAATTATATGATTATGGATTTGCGAATTTTGAAGTGAAGAATATCTACGGAAAAGATTCAGTAGTAAAAGGGCATGAAACTTTGCGAGTTGCAAATGCAAAAGACAAAGATGTAGTAGTTCAAACGAAGCAAGCTGTTTCACTTCCAATACCAAAGAGCAATAAAGATGTTTATAAAAAAGAATTTAAAGTATCGAATAAAGAACAAGAAGCGCCTATTAAAAAAGGTGTAACAATAAGTAAAATGATTATCTTGCCTAAAGATAATACAGATCCTGGGTTCTTATCAGGTAAATCATTACAAATAGACCTTGTAACAAAATCTGATGTAGAACAAGCAAATTGGTTTACACGTTTTATGCGCCAAATTGGATCTTTCTTTAGCAGTATATGGGATAGTGCGGTTGATATAGTAAAAAGCTAACTTTATAAGATAAAACTAAAAATTAATCTGAAATACAGAGTTTCAAAGTATTATGGATTTTTGTGTAGATAGCTTGGAATGGTAGATTGCATTAATTCTCAAATTTGGCTCTTCAGAACTATTTGTAGTGGTAGTGCTATCAAGCTAAATTAAATTTGTATCTATATAATCAAAAAACGCTATTCTTTTTGTAGAAATATACAGAAAGGATGGCGTTTATTATGTATTTTTTGATTCAAAGCATTCTAGTACAAAGTTAGTTTAATAAAGTTACATGAAGAAAAAACATCCATTTTTTCATTAAATGACAATAAAAAAATAATACCCGGTACGTATTTCTGTAATTAGATTTTATAAAAATTTAATAAAATCTTTTCTTTGTATTAAATATTTTGTTTTAAATTATTTATATAAGGAAATGGAGACCAGAAAACAGATGCATAGATTGACTTTGAACTGCTTATATCTGGGATCTAGATAGACATTATGTACAATTCTTCCACTACACTAGTATAGTGGCCTTTACGAACAGCAAAATCTACAATTTACAAGGAGAACATTTTATGAGTAAGAGAATAAAAGAATTAGATTCTATACGAGGGTTAGCGGCACTTACTGTGGTATTTGGACATTTTTGTTTAATGCTACCATCGTTGCCTAATTCTATTAAATTTTCCCCGCTTAGGTTTTTATGGGCGGGTGGGGAAGCTGTTATCGTTTTTTATGTACTAAGTGGTTTTGTGTTATCTATGGCACTTTATCATTCAAAAACAAATTATTGGGGATATTTAATTAAGAGATTTGTAAGAATCTATATTCCTTATTATTTTTGGATAATCGTTACCTTTGTTTTATTTATTTTATTTTCGTCGTATGAAGTGGTAGGACTACGGGATTGGTTCTATGATAGGTGGCAAGGGTCTATAACAAAATTAGATATTCTAAACCACTTTGTGCTTCTTAATAACTTTTTTACGGAAAATTATAATCCAGTTATTTGGTCATTGGCTCAAGAAATACGTATATCTATTGTGTTTCCTTTATTATTCCTTCTTTTTTATAAACTGAATTGGAAGAAAACGGTACTATTTGCTTTGAGCTTTTCTTTCATTAGTGTTTTTCTTAATATGTTGCATATTGGGAAAGCTGAAGGGTTTTATAATGGTTATGCTGATACACTGCATTTTACATCTATGTTTATGGTTGGAATGTTACTTTTTAAGTATCAGGAAAAACTTATTTACTCATATAGGAATATGAAAAAATTTAAAAAAGGATTTCTTATTGCATTAGGGATTATTTTATATTTATATTCCATTTTAATTTATGGTTTTTCCCGTAATGATACTACTTTCTTATTAAAAGATTGGGGTGTCGTAATGGGGGTTAGTATATTTATTATAATGGCTATGAGTAACCTAAAAGTAAAAGCATTTTTAAATAAGAATGTATTTGTATATTTAGGAGAAATTTCATACAGTATCTATTTGTGTCATTTTCCAATCATGATGGTACTATTTAAACTTTTGTATACAAAGATACCTATCTTTTTCCTGCTTACTTTGTGCATTGCAATGACACTACTTTTTTCTATAATTTCGTATCATTTAATCGAAAAGAAATGTATAAACTGGGCAAAACAAAGAACAACCAATTTTTTGAAAAAAGTATAATTCCTAGAGAGATTTTATTTCTTTAGTAAATATACGAAATTGACCGATTCCTAAGTATACTTAGGAATCGGTCAATTTTGGATTCTAAATGTAAATATAGTAAAGTGGAATATAATTGAAATCGAAAACCACTTAGAAATAACAATTACGGTGTGAGCTATTGTATAGTATAGATATGGTTAATAATAAAGGGGGACTACATATGTGGAAGCGATTTGTATCGATTGGTGATAGTTTTACAGAGGGCATAGGGGATGAAGTTGAGGGAATAGCATTAAAAAGCTGGGTAGATCATTTTGTTCAACTCTGTGTAAACGATATAGAATATGCTAATTTTGCAAAGCGTGGGTTAGTAACTAAAGAAATTCGCTCACAGCAATTGGAAAAAGCATTAACGTTTAATCCAGATTTGGTTAGTTTAATTGCAGGTGCAAATGATGTATTAAAAGGACGTTGGAATCATCAAGAATATAAGAACGAAATGGAATTTATGATAGATACATTAAGTAAAACGGATGCTGATATTATTATAGCAAACCTTCCAGATTTTACAGTTCGGCTACCTATTTCTTCTGAAAAAAAACAAGTGTTAAAAGAACAATTATTAGAGGCAAATGAAATTATACTTTCATTGAGTAGAGAGTATAAGCTTCATCATGTTGACTTTTGGAATCATCATTTAGTAAACGATAATACGCTTTGGTCTACGGATTTGATTCATCCAAACTCAAAAGGATATGTAAAAGTTGCTGAATTGATTTTTAGTAGTTTGCCTGTACATGACTCTTCTAAATAAGCTTTAGAATGAACGCATCGAATCCCCTGTCGCATACAGCGCAGGGGTTTTGATGCGAAATAGAAGGATATAAAGCGCCTATAAATTATACTTTCAGTAATTCTTTTTATTGTTTATACTTAGTTATTTTCTATTGTAGGACCCTTAGTATAAGGGGTCTTTTTTGTTTCGAATATCTACAAAAAAGATAAGAGCGGAGAACTCAAACTAAAAGGTATTTTAAATAAAATTGTTAAAACAGCACTAATAATGACACCGATTGCTAAATAGATCCGCTTTTTTAATTTGTAAGAATTTTAAAATCTTCCCCTTCGAATGCATCTGAACCATAAATTAATTTCTTTTGTAAATATGGAACAATCTCATTACTTACACTGTCTATTAAGCGTTACAACATTTTTTATTTAATATATCAAGAAAGGAATAAATATTTTTAACTAAGGGAGAAGATTG
Organism: Bacillus sp. N5-665; assembly: GCF_022637375.2. Classification (NCBI taxonomy): domain Bacteria; kingdom Bacillati; phylum Bacillota; class Bacilli; order Caryophanales; family Bacillaceae; genus Bacillus; species Bacillus sp. N5-665. The sequence goes on along the minus strand of NZ_CP093325.1, from coordinate 3,095,092 downwards.
AATTGAAAAAATTATGGATGTTGGTTTTCTTTTGTTTTGCAGTTATGTTGGTAGGATGTAATAAAAACGAACCGCCAAAACAAGCATTTGAAGAATATATAAATTTATGGAATGATAAAAAATTCGCAAATATGTATGATCATTTATCAGAACATGCCCAAAAAACGATTTCTAAAAAGGAATTCACCGAGAAATATCAAAAAATCTATGAGGGTATTGGAGTTAAGGATTTAAAAATTAAAACGAAAGGAGAGAATGCTAAAGATAAAGAACTTTTTCTTTTTGAAGTTAAGATGGATACGGATGGAGGAACAGCTTCATTTATACATGAAGCAAAACTTGTGAAAGAAAAAGAATCTTGGAAAATAGATTGGACACCAGATTTCATTTTTCCAGGTATGAAAAAAGATTACAAAGTACGTATGCAAATAGAACAAGGAAAACGCGGAGAAATATATGATCGAAATGGGAAGGGTCTAGCAACGAATGGTAAAGCGACTGAGGTTGGAATTATTCCAGAGAAACTAGGCGAAACGGCAGCGCAAACAAAAGAAATAGTAGCACAGTTACTGGATATGTCTATAGAAGAGGTTGATCAGAAGCTTACAGCGAAATGGATAAAACCAGACTCCTTTGTACCAATTGGGATTTTAAAAGAGGGAACTAGACAGAATGATTATATTGAATTAGAAGGAGTATCATCTCGCCCAGTAAATATTCGTACGTATTCATTAGGAGAAGCAACGGCACACTTAACTGGATATATAGGAAAGGTGAATGCAGAGGAGTTAAAATCGCTTCAAAAAAGAGGTTATCAAGCTGATGATTTAGTAGGTAAGACAGGTTTAGAGAAAGTATTAGAGAATAAATTGCGTGGCGAAAAAGGTGGACGCGTATTTATAGAAGATGAGAATGGAAAAGAGATTAAAAATGTAGCAAAAAAAGAAGCAAAAGAAGGGGAAAACGTTACGTTAACAATTGATGCTGCAATTCAAGAAAAAATCTTTAATGAGATGAAAAATGAAGCAGGATCTAGTGCAGCGGTCAATCCTAAAACAGGTGAAACTATAGCACTTGTAAGTAGCCCTGCTTATAATCCAAATACAATAGTTAGAGGAGCGTCAAAAGCCCAACGAGAAGCATGGAATAACGATTCAAAACTACCAATGATGAATCGTTTCACACAAGCATTTGTACCAGGTTCCGTATTTAAAACGATTACTGGTGCAATTGGTTTGGAAACAAACACTATAAACCCTAAGGAAGAATTTAAAATTCAAGGATTAAAGTGGGCAAAAGATTCATCTTGGGGAAATTATTATGTAACACGTGTGAAGGAAGCTAGTCCAATTGATTTTGATAAGGCAATGAAGTACTCTGATAATATTTATTTTGCTCAACAAGCTTTGAAAATGGGAAAAGATCAGTATGTAAATGAATTTAAGAAATACGGATTTTATGAAAAATTACCAATCGAATACGAATTTCCTATTTCAATCATTGCAAGAGATGGGATAAAAAATGATATTCAACTAGCAGACACGGGATATGGACAAGGACAAGTATTAATGACACCACTCCATTTAGCATTAACATATGCACCGATTGTGAATGAAGGGAATATTCCGTCGCCTCATCTTTTAAAAGAAGCAAAAGTAGAGGGGAATTGGAAAGAAAATGTGGTTTCTAAAAAGAATCAAGAGATATTAAAGAGCGCATTAATAAAAGTCATTAATGACCCTGATGGCGCGGGGAGAATGGCTAAGGTTGATGGTATAACTCTTGCTGGTAAAACCGGTACAGCAGAACTGAAGGAGTCGAAAGAAGCAGACGGAAAAGAACTTGGATGGTTTGCAGCTTTTGATGCAAATGCGCCCGACATGATCGTTACCATGATGATCGAAGATGTAAAAGGAAGAGGGGGGAGTAACGTTCCAGGCGAAAAAGTAAAACATGTTTTTCAGAAAAAATAAGTAACTATAAGGTGAAATCTTTTACTACATTCATTGTTTGCTTAACACGAAGGTATAAATTGAGCAATACAAAGAACAATTAAGTTTCGAAAAAGCATTCTCCTTAATTGAGAATGCTTTTTTGTTGTGGCTGAATAAAGATAATAACACATCTTTGTTTTCATTTTTGAAAGGTTGGTATTGCTAATAGTAAATAGAAGAGTAAAACAAATTGAAAGGGACAAGTGAGGGGGAATTATAAACGTTAACAAAACAGTTATTTAGTAAAACATAAATAGAGCACACAAATAAGTATGCTCTAAGAAAAAAGGTGATACAAGTGGAGTGTTGCGTGAAATGCACAAATAATAATCAGATTTTTTATGAGTGTATTTTTAACATTGGATGCTTTACTTGTTTTTTCGGAGCCTGTCATGTAAAAGAATGTATAGATGATTATTTTATGAAAGTAATTGCACACCTTTACATTTTTAGGAGGATTTTTTTATTAAAAAAAGATAAAGAACGGAACAAATGAAACTTGTATCTTGTCTATATATTGAAACCATAATAAAAGTGAGGGCAGTGTTATCTTTATTCAAATAAGTTCGAGGTGTGGAAATGGAAGAGACGTTTATTGAAAAGTGTATTCATGATGAGCTTGACTATGTTATAAAAGACTATTGGCAAGATGTATGGAATTATTCATTTATTATTACGAAAGATCCACACTTATCAGATGATATCACGCAAGATGTATTTATAAAGGTATTTAAAAATTGGAATTCATTTCGAAAGGAGTCATCTATTAAAACGTGGATATTAAAAATTACAAGAAATACAGCAATAAACTATTTGAAATCCTCCTATTTTAAAAGGATATCATTAGTAGGTTTTTTTAGTGATGATAAGCAATCTCCATCGGCAGAAAAAGAATTTTTTAATCAAGAGGAAATGAATGAAGTGTGGGATGTTGTATTAAAACTACCTAAAAAACACCGTGAAATAATAATTTTAGACGCGAAATATGAATTATCTTATGAAGAAATGGCCGAAACACTAGGAGTATCCATTGGAACTGTAAAATCTAGATTAAGCCGAGCGAGAAGTAAGGTTTCAAAATTAATAGGGGAGGGTAGTAGTGATGAACAATAAACAAAATCCTGACTGGTATAAACAATTAAAAAAAGGCCCAATGGAGAATCGTAAAGATGAAGAAGAGTTTATTTTTAAAATAAAGCAGTCTATATATGAAAATAATGAAGCGGATCTTGTAAAACATAAAAGACCGTTTCGTAAAAGAGCATTGCCTATAGTAGTTGTTTTGGTTTGTACAATGTTATTTGTTATCGTTCAACAACCATGGCTTGATGATAATAAATCACCGGTCCAAAGTAGTACACAAATTAAGCCTAAAACTAAAGATGAGTCTGCTCAAGATCCAACATTAAAACAATTTATGAATGAATTATATCAAAGTACAAATTCAAAAAATGAAAATGACTTGTATAGAGCGTTAAATGATGAAGTTCTATTTAAAGGGAAGAGTTATAAGAAGGATGAATTGAAGTTTGATGAAGATATTTTTCATGAGTTGCAAGTCGCTCTTACAATGGGGGGAGAATTTGCAAATGATACAAAAAAAGTATACAAAGTACCAAGTGGATTGACAGAAAGTAACGAACCAAAGCAAGCGCATTATATATATGCAACTGTTACTGGAAATAAAACGGAAATTTTAGCTGAACCAAAGCGAGAATCACAAGTTTTATATGAAGTATCTAATGAAATGGTAAAAGCTTGGATTCCAGAAAAAGTGCAGAATAATGGATATATAAAAGTATCGACAATTAGCGGTAATACTGGATATGTACAAAAAGAGTATGTTTTAACTGATATTAAATATTCTTTCATGTTCGAAAAGGATCATGAAGGTAAATGGAAAATAATGAATATAGATTCTATATGGTAAAGAGGAAGGTTCACTTTAATGAACCTTCCTCTTTGTTTTTATTCTCTTATTGAAGAGTATTCCAGTACTCTAAAATTTCTGATGTAACGAGAGCAGCAATGTTTTTTTCTGAATTACTACCAGGAATAACGACAGAAACGGCAATTTGTGGATCTTCCGTAGGAGCATATGCAATGAAAAGAGAATGGTTTATCATTCTTTCTTGCTCATTCGGAGCACCTGTTATGCCTGTTTTACCTGCGACATGAAAGGGTAAGTTTTTAATTTCCTCTATATTTTGGCTCATCCCACCTTGCACGACACTCCAAAATTTCACCGGGTAACGATTTGAACTTTCTAAAATTGGTTTAAACTTTTTGGTTTCCTTACCATTTTGATCAATAATAGCACTTAAGATTTGAGGTTTATATTTATCACCTTTACTTGCTAAAGTTGCTGCATATTGAGCAAGTTGAAGAGGCGTGTGTACTTCATTTCCTCCCCAAGAGGCATTTAATAAGGCGGAGATACCATTTTCAAACTTATTTGTTGGATGAAATTCATATTGTCCGTCTTCTTCAAAAGGTAAATCAACCCCGGTTTTAGAACGAAGGCCGAATTGTTTTAAATACTCTGTCCATATATGTGCAACTTTTTCTATATTCCCATTATTTTGGTTGAATAAGGGTAGAGCTACTTTTGCTGTCATAAATGTGTTAGATGAATTAATGATAGCCTGCCTCGGTGTAATCTCACCTGTTGGCGTTCCAGGTGCATTCGTAATGTTATTTTGATTATCATATTGAAAAGTACCTTTATCTAAATAAGTATCTTCAGGTTGAAAAAGCTTTTCGTTTAATCCAATTAAAATAGTAAGTGGCTTTATAGTTGAGGCCATATTTACATAAGATTCACCATACTTTAATTTTTGAATTGCTTTATTTTGCGAAAGTGATTTGATGTTTTCTTTTTTAGATGATACTTGTTCATATAATGTATTTGGATCAAACACTGCTGAGTTGGCCATAGTTAAAATTGCGCCAGTTTTCACATCGGTTACCACAACGTAACCAGCATTAACATCAGTTATTTTCTTGATTTGAGATCTTAATGCTTCCTCTGTTTTTTGCTGCAACTTAGAGTCTAAAGCTAGCCGGATATCTTTTCCTTTTTGTACTTTTTGAATGTTCCATAAGAACTTTTTATTATTCATTTTAAAAATAAGAGTTTTTCCGGGTTTTCCTTTTAAATCATTTTCATATTGCAGCTCAATCCCGCTTTTTCCAACGGATCCATACTTAGAATTAAGGTCATTTTCTACATACCCAATTAGCTGTGAACCAACTTCGTGTTTAGGATAATATCGAATCCATTCATCTTTAATTATTACATTATTGGGTTTTTTCTTGTTTATGAATGTAAGTTCACTCTCATTTATGTCAGAGTATAACGGTATATCATTCATAGTCTGCTTTTTACAAGATTGTTGTAATTGTGATTTTATGTCCTCTGCCGAAATGTCATGTTGAAACTCGTTTGAAAATTGATTAAAAAAAGCTAATGTGTTTGATGTATCTTGATTCGATACCTTTTCATCATTAGAAGTGCAATATAGAGACTTAACTTTCTTATTTGTAGCTAGTATTACACCATTTTGATCGGAAATTTTTCCTCTTTCAGCTGAAGAAGTTGCGATAGTAATTGAGATGAAGTTGATTTTTAATAAAATTAGTAAAATCAAACCTACAATAGAAAGAACCGCAAAAAATCTCCATCTTTTTATATGAAACATATAACCCTCCCTTATGTAGCCTATTTCATCTTATAGTTAATTATTTTTTTTGTAAATGTGGAACAATTTTATTATTTAGGTTGTCTATTAAGTATAACAGCATGAAGAAAGGAATAATTAGTATGAAAAGTTACTAGCAAGTCTATGTGTAAGCTTAATATGAGTCATTATACAGTTTAGCATTTCTAATGCAAGCAATAAAAAAATAGAGAGAAAAACAGGAAAGGGGATTTATCGATTACGCGGCTAAACGAAGAAGGCTTGATGCTTACAAGGATGTAGAAAAAAAGATAAGACACTATTTATAACTGAATGGTGATTTCTAATATATAGGGAACGTATTTATTTACTAAGTATTAGTGAGGAGTTCCGGAAGAATTATATGGAGGATTTATGAAAAAACAAAAAGAAAAAAAGCAGCAGACATATATATCTATTCGATTAAATATAATGTTCCTTTGCATATTTCTACTATTCTCAGCCATTATTATGCAGCTAGGAAAAGTACAAATCGTTGAGGGAGAGGCTTATAAGAACCAAGTGGAGAGCAGTCAAAATGAAACAACTAGTATACCAGTTCCACGTGGACAAATACTAGATCGAGAAGGGAAAACAGTCGTTAATAATAAATCTCTTCGTACGATTACGTATACAAGGGTAAAGGGAATTACTAGTGAAGATATTTTAAAAACAGCAAACGACTTAGCGAAAGTACTTGAAATGTCTGAACAAGATATAAATAAATTAACAGATATCGATAAAAAAGATTTTTGGATGCAGTTGAATACGAAACGTGCGGAGACAATGATTACTAAAAAAGATATAGAAAAGTTAAAAGATAAGGGAATAGAAGGAAAAGAGTTAGATAAAAAAATAGAAGACTTAAGACGAAGTCGTGTTACAGAATTAGAATTGGCAGAATTAACAGCACAAGATTTAAAGGTGTTAGCTATTAAAAGTAAAATGAGTTCAGGTTATCAACTAACACCACAAATTATAAAAAAAGATGTAACAGATCAAGAGTATGCGCGAATAAGTGAAAACCTTGCTGAGTTTCCAGGAGTAGATGCAACAGTTGATTGGGAACGTAATTATGTAAATGGTAATCTATTTCGTTCCGTGTTAGGTAATATTACGAGTAGTGAAGAAGGATTACCGAAAGAAAACTTAGATTCTTATTTGGTACGTGGATATAACCGAAATGATCGTGTAGGAAAAAGTTATATTGAACAACGATATGAAGATGTCTTGCACGGTGCAAAAGAAGAAGTGAAAAACATTACTGATAAATCAGGAAACATTATAAACACAGAAATAATCTCTAAAGGAAAAAGTGGTAATAGTTTAACATTAACGATTGATATGGAATTACAAAAGAAAGTGGAAGAAAGTATAGAGAAAAATTTGAGAGCGTTTAAGAGTTCAGAGCCACTGTTGGACCGAGCTTTTGTCGTCATGACGAATCCAAATAACGGACAGATTTTATCTATGGCAGGCAAAAAGATTGTAGAAAAAGAAGGGAAAATAGAGATTGAAGATTTGGCATTAGGTAACATGACAACCTCGTATGAGCTAGGGTCAGCTGTAAAAGGTGCAACTTTATTAACTGGATATGAGACAGGGGCAATACAGCCAGGAGATCAATTTTATGATGCACCTATGAAATTTAAAGGTACACAAGCTAAGAAATCGTGGAATGTATCCGGATTTGGTAATATTAATGATTTACGAGCGCTACAAGTATCTTCGAATGTATACATGTTCCAGACAGCTTTAAAAATTGCGGGAGTTAATTACGTACCAAATGGTTCGTTGGATATAAAACAAGGAGCATTTGATACGATGCGCTATTATTTTAAACAATTTGGATTAGGAGTTCCAACAGGTATTGATTTACCGAATGAAATAATTGGACAAACTAGAAAAGTAGATAGTCAGCCTGGGTTTTTACTAGATTTTTCTATCGGGCAGTATGATACGTATACACCGTTGCAATTGGCGCAATATATTTCAACGATTGCTAATGGGGGGTATAGAATGCAACCTCAAATTGTACAAGAAATACGAGAGCAATCAATAAAAGAAGAAGAGGTTGGCAAAGTTATACGCTCTATAGAGCCTGTCGTATTAAATCGAATTGATATGAAGACAGAACATATTGATCGGATAAAAGAAGGGTTTAGATGGGTATTCCAAGAAGGTGATGGAACTGGCGTGAAGTATTTCAAAAACGCGCCATATAAACCAGCAGGAAAGACAGGGACAGCTCAAACTGTTTATGGTGGAGATGATCCAATTGGTAGAAATGCAAAAGGAGAACGTATGGAATGCTACAACTTAACGTTAGTTGGATATGCTCCATATGATAATCCAGAAGTAGCATTTTCTGTAGTAGTTCCATGGCTTCATAACGATAAAAGTGGAATTAATTCTATAATTGGAAAAGAAGTTTTAGATGTATACTTTGATTTGAAACAGCAACGTATACAGGGGGGAGCTCCTAGTACAGGTATTTCTAAGCAAAATTAGTAAGATTTTAGTACTTTTCTCAGGGAAGAGACCCTGTTTATATAAAGGTATTTATAAGTAAAAAAATGAGATGTGAAATAAAAGATAGCGGCGCTCGTAGCTGCTATCTTTTATTTTGTTAATATCTTGGCTACTAGTTAAAAAGTTTTAAATTTATGGAACAAACTTGTTTCTTAGATGGTCTATTATGTGTACGTATAAAAACAGATGTTGAAAATTTGAAAGGAATGATGATTTTGAAAAATAAGAGGATGCTAAAAATAGGTATATGCGTTGGTATATTAAGTTTAAGTCTTACAAGCTTAGAAGCTTTTAAAGGAGGGCCATTGCAAGTTGAGGCGAAAGAAAAGACAGGACAAGTGAAGCATAAACATCAGGCGACGTATAAAGAGTTCTCTCAACTTGAGAAAAAATTCGATGCACGAGTAGGTGTATATGCGATTGATACTGGTACAAATCAAACAATCTCTTATCGACCTAACGAAAGGTTTGCCTTTGCATCAACATACAAGGCGTTAGCGGCAGGGGTATTACTACAGCAAAACTCTACTGAGAAATTAAATGAAGTTATTACTTATACGAAAGAAGACTTAGTGGATTATTCACCTGTTACCGAGAAACATATAGATACTGGAATGACACTAGGAGAAATTGCTGAGGCTGCTGTTCGTAACAGTGATAATACTGCAGGGAACATTTTATTTAACAAAATAGGCGGACCAAAAGGATATGAAAAAGCGCTTAGACAGATGGGTGATCGGGTTACTATGTCTGATCGCTTTGAAACAGAATTAAACGAGGCTATTCCAGGAGACATTCGTGACACTAGTACAGCGAAAGCAATTGCTACGAATCTAAAAGCTTTTACGGTCGGAAATGCGCTTCCGCTTCATAAACGTAACATTCTTACAGGGTGGATGAAAGGAAATGCTACAGGAGACAAACTTATTCGTGCAGGCGTACCAACTGACTGGATAGTTGGAGATAAATCAGGAGCTGGAAGTTATGGGACACGAAATGATATTGCTATCGTTTGGCCGCCAAATAGAGCACCCATTATCATCGCAATTTTATCTAGTAAAGATGAGAAAGAGGCTACCTATGATAATCAACTAATTGCAGAGGCAACTGAAATGATAGTTAAGGCTCTTAAATGATAATTTCTCAATTCTTTATGTAACGTAATTGAAAATATGAACCTAGAAAGCGATTCTTTTCATGTGAAAAGAATCGCTTTTTTTGTATTTCTATAATGAATAGTAAGTATATAAGTAAAAAATTTTATTACATAGACATTCTATCCCCTAGAGTGCATGAGGGGAGTTTTCTCCTGTGGTGTTCGTAGTAACAATATTATTATTTATACGATAATAATATTGTTGGCGTATGTATGCTAGTTACTCCTAGATGGATATGTAATTTTACATATCCATCTAAAAGACACATATGCGTCAATTACTATTAAATTATATTAAAATCATTTTTGAATGAGGGATTGATATAGGTTTTGGTGAATAAAAGGATTTTTATGTTTAATTATCATAGTATAATTATTTCACTTTATGAAATGAAATTTGGATTTAACTTTTTTAAATATAATATTTTATAATTTGAATAATAAATATCTGAAAAATCAAATTTAATAAAAGCGATTTTCTGGTTTACTTATGAAAAACATAGTGTTTAAAATGAGGGGGAAGTAAGGTCCTTATATTCTTTCAAAAATAAATAAAAAACGAGATGGAATTACTTTTTTGAAAAAATCTCTATCCTCAAGTATGTGTGAAGAAATCCTAACGTTAGGTTGTACAACATTTACGATTAAAACTGTAAAAAACAATAGTGAAGAGGTGTACGGAATGAAGAATAAAATTATGACAGGATTTTTAATAACATCAATCGTTACTGGAGCGACTATTCCTATCAATACTCTCGCAACGCCAACCGTTCAGGCAGAAACGAAACAAGAAAATATAGATATTTCCTCAGCATTACGAAAAATAGGTGCACACTCCAAATTAACACAAACCTTTATAGATGGAGCCTTAGCAAGTCCGAATGTGCAACTTGAAGAAGTTCCATCTTTAAATACAACTCAATTTCTAATTAAACAAGATATGAAAGAGTGGTCCTCAGAACTATATCCAAAATTAATTCTACTAAATTCAAAAAGTAAAGGATTTGCAACCAAATTTAATAGCTATTATCCAACATTAAAAGGATTTGTAGATAATAAGGAAGATAAAGAAGGGTTTTTAGATAGACTGGAAGTTCTTCAACATATGACTATAACAAACCAAGAAAACGTGCAACGTCAGATTAATGAGTTAACAGATCTTAAACTACAGGTAGATAAGAAACTGAAAAATCTTGATAAAGATGTGGTAAAAGCACAGAGTGTACTTAGTTCAGAGGGAACAGGAAAAATAGACAAGTTAAAAAATGAAATGCTAAATACAAAAAAATCAATTCAAAATGATTTACAGCAAATAGCATTATTACCAGGAGCTTTAAATGAACAAGGGCTAAAGGTATTCCAAGAAATTTATAGTCTATCAAAAGATATCATTGAACCGGCTGCTCAAACCGCAGTAGTGGCGTATAACAAAGGAAAAGAAATAAACAATGCTATTGTAGAAGCAGAGAAGAAAGCAGAGCAAGAAGCAACAGAAAAGGGAAAATCAGTTATAGAAATTGAAGCTGCCAAAAAAGAAGCACGTGAAGCGATAGAGAAAAGTAAAAAAGGTGAAATTGCTGCAGCTGCAGTTACAAAAACGAAAGAGTATGATCTTATGAAAGTGATTGATTCTGAAAAAATTAAAAAAACATATAGTACCTTTGCCGAAATTAATAAACTAACAGCAGAGCAAAGAGCATATTTAAATGATTTAGAGAAACAAAATCAAAAATTATATGACTTAACAACTAAATTAACAGTAGCAGATTTACAAAAATCAATGATTCTTTTCATGCAAAATGATTTGCATACATTTGCTAATCAAGTAGATGGAGAGATTGAGCTAATGAAACGTTATAAAGAGGATTTGAATCTAATAAATAATAGTATTACAAAATTATCGAATGAAGTTGATACGAATAACACTCAGTCTCAAAAAGATACATTAAGACGACTAAAGAATGTAATAAATCAACTCGAAGAACAAGTTAATAAATTTTAATATTAAGAAATTAGGTTTAACAAAAAATTATAATGCAACTGAAAATAAGGAGGAGAATCAAATAATGAAATTTCCATTTAAGGTCATAACTTTGGCCACTTTAGCAACGGTTATAACTGCTACGAATGGTAGTACTATTCATGCACTTGCACAAGAACAGACAGCACAAGAACAGCAAATAGAAAATTATGCGTTAGGACCTGAAGGGTTAAAGAAAGTATTGGCTGAAACAGGCTCTCATATTCTTGTAATGGATTTGTACGCAAAAACAATGATTAAGCAACCGAATGTAAATTTATCCAACATTGAATTAGGTTCAGGAGGGGGAGAATTAATTAAAAACATTCACCTGAATCAGGAACTGTCACGAATCAATGCAAATTACTGGCTAGATACAGCGAAGCCAAACATTCAAAAGACAGCACGTAATATTGTAAATTATGATGAACAATTTCAAAATTATTACGACACACTAGTAGATACTGTAAAAAAGAAAGATAAGGCGGGCCTCAAAGAAGGAATAGGGGATTTAATCGGTACAATTCATACAAATTCAAATGAAGTTACGGAAGTTATTAAGATGTTAGAAGCTTTCAAAACAAAGTTGTATACAAATACTGTAGATTTTAAAAATAATGTTGGAGGTCCAGATGGACAAGGGGGATTAACGGCTATATTAGCGGGAAAACAAGCACTAGTCCCACAACTTCAGGCCGAAATTGAGAATTTACGTTCTACGCAGAAAGCACATTTTGATAATGTATTAGCCTGGTCAATTGGTGGTGGATTAGGAGCAGCTATTTTAGTTATTGGAACGATTGCAGGAGCGGTAGTAATTGTTGTGACCGGTGGCACAGCGACACCAGCTGTTGTTGGTGGTCTAACAGCTCTAGGGGCAGCTGGTATCGGTTTAGGAACAGCAGCTGGTGTTGCGGCATCTAATCATATGAACTCTTATAATGAAATTTCTAATAAAATCGGAGAATTAAGTATGAAAGCCGATCTTGCTAACCAAGCAGTTATTTCACTTACTAATACAAAAGACACGTTGACATATTTGTATCAAACAGTGGATCAAGCAATCATGTCTCTAACGAATGTTCAGCAACAATGGAATACGATGGGAGCGAATTATAAAGATCTATATGATAATATCGACCAAATGCAAGAACATAAACTGTCTTTAATACCTGATGATTTAAAGGCTGCAAAACAAAGTTGGAATGATATTCATAAGGATGCAGAATTCATTTCAAAAGACATTGCTTTTAAACAAGAAAAAACAAATTAAAAATCAATATATATGTATAGGAGGAATTAAAATGAATAAAAACTTTCCTTATAAACTACTTGCTTTATCGACGTTTTTAACTGTGACAACAACTACTGTAGTTTCTCCAGTGGCAGCCTTCGCAAGTGAAAGTAAAATGGAACAAACTAGTACCGAAGATATATCTCTTTCTGTAAACAGCGAAAAGATGAAAAAAGCTTTGCAAGATGCTGGGGTATTTGCAAAATCTATGAATGATTACTCTTATTTGTTAATTAAAAACCCAGATGTTAACTTTGAAGGAATTGACATTAAAGGATATACAAATCTACCTAGTCAAATTCTACAAGATCAAAAGAATGCAAGAGAGCATGCTACGAAATGGGATTCACACATAAAAAAACAACTTTTAGATACACTGACGGGGATTGTAGAGTATGATACTAAATTCGACAATTATTATGACACATTAGTAGAAGCGATTAATGAAGGGGATGCAGACACATTAAAAGAAGGCATTACAGATTTACAAGGTGAGATTAAACAAAATCAAGCATATACACAGAATTTAATACAAGAACTAGCTAAGTTAAGAGATAGTATTGGAGAAGATGTCCGGGCATTTGGAGGTCATAAAGATATTTTGCATTCGATTCTGAAAAACCAAGCATCTGGAATTGATGAAGATGAAAAGCGCCTAAATGAAGTTTTAGAGCAAGTTAGACATTTTAAACAAGTAGAATCAGATGGAATAATAACTGTATCAATTCCCTCAATTCCTACGTGGATTGCTGGTGGTGTAATGATAGGGGTAGCAAGAAATAATTTAGGTACATTAGAGCCGTTGTTAGCACAATTACGTCAGACTATAGATTATAAAGTAACATTAAATCGTGTAGTTGGTGTTGCGTATAATAATATTAATGAAATGCACAATGCGATTGGATCGGCTATTAATGCACTTACCTATATGTCTGCACAATGGCATGATTTAGATTCTCAATATTCGGGAGTGCTTAGTCATATTGATAAAGCATCCCAAAAAGCGGATCAAAATAAATTCAAATTCCTAAAACCTAATTTGAATGCAGCGAAAGATAGTTGGAAAACATTGAGAGCGGATGCGTTTACATTAAAAGAAGGGATAAAAACATTAAAAATGGATCCTGTTTCTTCAAAAAAATAGCGGAATACGGTATTTGTTGCAAGGGCATTTATACAGTTATAAAATGATTTTTTGTTCTTTATAAATTGAAAAGACGGAGGTATAATCAGGCCTCTGTCTTTTGTTTTATTGAAATATTTTTATAATTCCATCCTATATGTAGAAAGTAGTTATACAAGTTTGAATTTTTAAGGTGAATGATTTTTATGAATTTTTCCGTAAAACCTAATCTATGATTAGTGAGCTTTATATTCTTATTTTCCTAATTGAATACTTTTATACAATTAGATGGAAGTTAAGAATACTAAATCAAAACATAATAGGTTGTTATTGATGAGTTTATCGTAAAGTTGTTATTTTATGTGTCATCAAATAACATTTATAAACAATTAGAAATAAAGAAAAGGAGACTATTATGAGAAAAAATAGAGTATTAGATACAACATAAATAGCGTAAATAGTTTTTGATGTAAAAACATGATAAATAAAATAATAGTCCTTACATGTACTAAGGGAAAATGAGGGAGATAATATGGGGAATAACTCAAAATATAAAACTAGAAAAATACTTGCAGCTACTGCTACAGTAACTATGCTTACGACTGGAATGGTTTCTTCATCAGATGTCTTTGCAGAGGAAACAAAGCAGCAAAAAAAAATATCGACATCATTGCAAGAGGAAAAGTCAGTTAAATCAGAAAGCAGAATATATACAGTCCCAGGAAAAGGGGATGTTGAGATACTGAAACAACAGGAAAGAAAAAGTATGGCATTTAGTCCATATGAACCCACTGGTTTATATGCAAAGCCAAATGAACAAATAACGATTAATGTAGAAGGAAATCAAAATATTCAAGCATACATTGGAACGTATTCGTATGATGCTTCTTGGAGAGAAGATTCTAAAATAAAATTATTTACATTAAAACCTGGTATAAACACAATCCAATCTCCAAATGGGGGGATGATTTATTTTTATAATAAACAACAAGGTGGCACTATTCGAACAACAGTCACAACGGGTGGAGCGACTACTCCTTTCTTTGAACTAGGCAAACATACGAAACAAGATTTAATAAACATGCTGGACCAATATCCAAATGCACATGCAGTGGAGTTAAAAGGAGAACGTGTATTAATTACGGCCAGCCCGGCACGTGTTAAGAAATATTTGTTAGGTTCTAATACAGATCCTGTACAACTCTTAAAAAAGATGGATGAAGCTACTCGAATTCAAGACAGAGTAGCTGGACTATCTGAAGAACAAGCAGATAAACATTATATTCATTACGTAGAAGAAAATCATTCTCCTGATTATTATATGTATGCAACTTCTTATCGAACCGCATATGTGGGAGACGCAATCCAATACGTGTTAGATATTAATAAATTTATAAAAGATGGTTGGGGTCCATGGCATGAGGCAGGGCATTTGAGACAGCAATCACCTTGGAAGTTTTATAATATGACAGAAGTACAAAATAATATTTACAGCCTTTCTGTAGAAAAAGCATTTACATCTAATCAACCTTTTAGATTGCAACAAGAGGGTGCTTATACTAAGGCATTTCAATACTTAGAACAATCTAATAAAAATTATGATGAAATTAGTGATGCTTTTGTTAAGCTTGTTATGCTTTGGCAACTACAATTAGCATATGGAGAAGACTTCTATCCTAAACTGCATCAATTGTATAGAGATATGCCTTCTGATGAACTTCCACAAACAGATGAAAATAAAAAACAATTATTTATGATCTCAGCATCAAAAGTAGCCAAACAAAATTTGATGCCTTTCTTTGAGAAGTGGGGATTACGTCCAAATAATGATACCATTCAAAAAGTGGCTGCATTAGGATATCCAATTTTAACAGCAGAGATTTGGAAGGGTACTGATTCTAATCCGATTAAACCAAATGTGCCTAATGCAAATAATATTTTAGAAGGAAGACAGTTTGCGTGGTCAATGAAAGGAATTAGTGATTTCGAGTTTGCTAAAATCAATTTCAATAAGTCGGCAGAAGAAATGCAAGTGGACTTAAAAGCAGGCGTACCGCATCACTATTTTAATGAAACATATGCGAGTATTAAAGTACAAAATGCATCAGGCAAAGTAGTATACAAGAAAGACATTTATGGAAACAAACAACAAAATGCTGAATCGCAAAAAGTTCCAGTTAAAGTAGGGGATTATATTGAGTTAACACATCTAGAAGGTGTGCATAGAGCTACTTTAACAAATATAGATAATAGTAAACAAGAAAGCTTTGGAAAAAAAGCAATGTACGAAGTTACAAAAGAAGGTCTGAAAAAAGTAGAAAAAATGCCAGAAACAACGGTTTTAGACGGGAATCAATTTGGCTGGTCTTTAAAAGGATATAGTGATAGAGAGATTGCAAAAATAAATTATAATGGGGTAACAGAGAAAATGCAGGTGAATTTAGAGGCAGGCGTACCACATTCTTATTTTAATAATACGTATACAAGTATCAAAGTACAGAATTCATCCGGTAGTGTTATGTACAATAAGGAAATAGTGGGAAATAGACAGCAAACTGCTGAAAGCCAAACTGTGCCAGTCAAAGTGGGAGATTATATCGAGTTTACCCATATAGAAGGGGAGGCAGTAAATGAAAAGACACGGGCTACACTTACTAACCTTGAGAATAATAAACAAGAATATATAGGCAAAAAAAGAATCTATCAAGTTACTTCAACGGGATTAAACAAAATAGATTAACATGAAAAACATTCAAATTATTAGTTAGATGCTTGATAGTCGTTCATTATGAACGGCTATTTAGCTTTTATTTAAAATAAAGTTAAATTAATTTTAAAAATATGTTTGAGAATAGAGCAATGTTTAGGTGCTATAGATTTGAGAAAAAAGAAACAGAATAATAAGGTATTTGTTGATAAAGACTCTCTTTTATTACAAAATTTTACATATTTAGTATGATGTATATGAGTGCTATATATTAAGGGAGGAATGGGAATGAAGAGGTTCATAGCTCATGCAAATGGTAATAAGATCTTTAAAAAGTTAGTTTTAATGGTGTTACCAATGGTTCTAATGATAATGATGATAACCCCATCGAATGATGCATTGGCAGCCAGCCAATTAAATGCGTGTTCACTAAAAGGTGTGAATCTATTTAATGGAAGCTGGACTGTTGCTATACAAGCTGCAAATTTACAATATGTGTCTGCTGAGCCATCGGGAAATGTAGTAGCAAATCGTAGTGTAGTTAATGAATGGGAGAAATTTGAATTAATTCCGACTGGGGAATTATATACATTTGCTTTAAAAGCGAAAAGTAATGGAAAGTACGTTTCGTTTGAGCCAAATGGTAGAGTAGTAGCAGATCGTACATTAATTGGGGCGTGGGAAAAATTTATTTTATATAATGGTGGAGACAATAGGATATATGTATTACAAGCGTTAAGTAATGGTAGATTTATATCAGCAAATGGTGGTAGAGAATTAACAGCTAATAGTTATGTAGCTGGAAGCTGGGAAAGATTTGTTATTGTGTACTTCTAAATTTGGAAGTGTAATATTTCTAAATGATAATGACATGTTTAGTTAATAATAATGCATAATAAAATAAAGGATTAAGTACTTAAGACAAGTGTATATTTAGGTACAAAAAGGACTACAAGTAATTGTCAGCCCTTTTTGTATGTTAAATAAGTAACTGCTGTAGATGTAATAAGAAGAAAAAGAACCCTATAGGGTTCTTTTTCAAGGCATATTAACTGTAAGGAGAATCATGAAATGCTACTTCAAATCTTTATTAGGGGAAAGATTTTGAAAAAGCTTAACATACATCTATTTTTACATAAATGTAAGATATAGTAAATTGATAATGTTTATACTTACTATTATTAATATTCAATTAAGATAGTTAACACTATGCTTATAGTGTTAACTGGTGTTTAGTGAAGTATACATTGAGATATCTAGTATTAGATTACAATTTTCAAAAAAGCTAATAGATTTATCATTTCAAATTTTAACTAAGATTTAAACGATTTTAATTGAAATTGGGTGTGTATTAACTCCATGCCTATCAACTTAATATTTTAAATGCCCTCATAACAAAATTTTTCTTTCTACAGTTATTTATGTAAATTTAGCTTATTTTTTGTTTGGGGACTAATTCTTAAATACAGTCATCATGCTGGTATTCTTCACAAATATTTAGATATTGATAGTAGGATACTAAACCGATTGATTTCGAAAATTCCGTATCTTATACTTTTTGAAAAGTATAAGGTACGGAAATTTTCCTATGATTTCTACTGATTTTTATCCGTATCAATCTTTTGTACGGATCTATGCTCTACATCAACTAAAATTTTGTTTTTCCAATTTCCTTCTGTTTTTCCAACTCTATCAATATTGATGTTTATAGTTAAAGAATTAGGGAATTTTTCTCCTTGAAGTTCTTCAAAAACTACTGCTCCTTCTGGTTTATCATGAAAAGCCAGCGCAGTTTCATAAGCCTTTCCTGTTGCATCAGTTAAGTAAAACATACCAATATCCGGTGCATTTGGATTACCAATACGATCCTTTTGATAGCTGTCTAGATTATTGTTACTAAGAAAACGCAATTCACTTACAGTATTAAATTTTTCATTCTTATACGTTGGACTTGCCACTTGCTTACCCTTTTCTTTACCACTGGATATGATATGCAATCCATTTGTATTAAATTCATACGGAATTATTAATCCATCTTGTTGTTCAAATCGGTAGTAAACAAGTATTTTATCCTCTTGGATTAACATTTCTTTTAAATGAAGCGTAATTCCTTGATCTGTTATTTTTTGATCCAAAGGTATAGATTTTCCCGCTGCTGCATACTTTCTAACTTGATCAGTAATCATGTCATTCAATTTTAATTGAGGTTGCGTAAAATAAGAGTTATTTAGTGCCATTGTACTAGTTGGTATAATGATAGCTGCCGCTAAACCTGTTATTAATAATTTCTTTTTCAATTTCTTTTTATTCTCCCTCTTGTGAATTTGCGTAAATGAGTGATATGCACGCTCTTTAACTTCTTTAGGAACTTCTTGTTTCATTTCTTTTTTTAATTCATTTGAAAATGACATTTGATTTATATTCCTCCTCATCAATTTCAATATTAGATTGATTCCGAATTTTTTCTAACGCTCTATGAATTCTAGACCTTATCGTACCTATAGGGATTTGTAATAATTCCGCAATTTCTTCATATGTATAATCGTGATAAAAACGATACACTATCACAACTCTAAATTTGAACGGCAATTCTTGAATCAATGTTAGCAATTCCTTTTGTGTTTCCTTTTCAAGTAATAGTTTTTCTGGGATTTCTACAACTGACTCCTGCATTGAATGCTGTTTTTCAAATAAACGCATCCTTTTCCAAACTTGTTTTCGCCATTGACTAATTTGTTTATAGACAATGCCATTCACCCAAAATAAAAAAGGTCTAGATTGATCATATTTTGAGATGGATTTCCATAGTTGAAAGTAAACCTCATTTACAATTTCATTTGTATCATGACTATTTTTAACTATGGCAAATACGGTGTCATATATCCTCTGATTTGTTAAATCAAATATATATTCAAAAGCTTCTTCGTCACCGGATAACAGACGGTCTATCCATGTGCTTATGTTGTCATTACTAGCCAAACAGGCACCCTCCTTAAAATTGATTTCACTATATATTGGACAGTAATCAAGATAAAGTTCCAATTTTGATAAAAAAATATATTTTTTTATCTTCTCTTAAGACGTATATAGAATACGTAGATTTTTAAAGAATTTACACTGGACCTTTAGAAAAAAGAGAAAATCTCATATGAAATTAAACCTATATAATCTTAGCTTGATGGGCATGTGTATTAACTCGTGTAAGCTAAATAAAAGTAAATAAAATAAAAAAGGACCCTGTAAAAAATACAGGGTCACAGGGTTAAGGGAACGCATAGTTTCTTAAAATCATAATAGCATATATTTTTTGTATAGCTATATGAGGATTTTGACCAAATTAAGAACAAGACAGAAAATCTTTAAGAAAGCAAATTTAGTGCTGGAAAATTGATTTGGAATTAAAATATTAACATGTTGATATAGATGAGCCCTCTTGAGCACCGTGATCAAAATGTCTTTTAATTAGAGGTTTGGGTTAGTGAGATAATTAAATCTTCCTGAAAAAGAAAAATGTTTTTTTAGATTAAAAGAAGAAAAGACACCATTCGGGTGTCTTTTCTTTTGGTATACAGCTCACATATTGTTGAATTAGATATGAAACCATAATTCGACTATGAAATAAACAACATAAGAAATTTTAACATAATCTGGACTGAACAGAATATGTAATAGTGCATTTTTAGTTTTCATTTGGTTTATTGGATAGAGAACAGCAATATAAATAAAAAAGGGCATGCAGTCGTATCTGCCGCCCTTTTTTAGGAGGAATTTAAGACACCAATAGGACACGTATTGGTAAAAAGGCTCAAAAATAGTATATGTAAAAAGAAAATGTCCTATACCAAAAGTGGACTGAGCTTTATCTTTTTTACTAATTCAAAATCTAATTCCGTCCTTTTCAAAATCAGTAAAGCGAACGTATGGTTTGGAATGAAATTAGAAAAAGTATACATGAAACTGGCAGACAACAATTTTGTCGCCTGCCAGTGCCAATGGATTGAATGAGTTAGTCAATTACTATAAATTACTATCTCATTACCAGAAGAGTGAAGCCGCTAGTTCAAACGGCTTAAATCTAGTTTGCCTGATAAAGAAAAAATTATGAGTAAAAATTTTGTTTGCTCTATATGAAAAGATAAATAGATATTCATCAGACAAGGATAATACAGCATACCTTGAATAGGGTGTAGGAACGAATGTGATTAAGGAAGGGACTGAATTAGAAGTGGGAATTTCGGACAGGATTTGGAGAGCCGTGGTTGCCTTGGGCATTGCGACTAATATCGTTGCTTGTATAATGGCAGTATACATTCAAAAATATGAGCTAAAGATAAACTACCTTACAAATATTTTATTTTTAATAATTATAGCGATAACGTATATTAAGATGAAAATTAACAAGTGGGTGGCGTTAGGATTTACGTTAGTTGTAATGGAAACAGGTATTAAGGCAGGTTATGACTTCTACACACAGGATTACTATGGTGTCAGTTGGAGTTTAGCTATCATTGTCTATTGCATATATTGTATTTTCGTTAAAGCAAGGCATTATTCTCTCATAAAAAGGAATCACTAGAACAATATGTGATTCCTTTGAGAAATGCTATTAAATCTAAGACTAATTTCTAATGGTCCCAGTATCTTTTATTTTGACGTGTGTCTTTACATTTATTTTAGCCTCTGCTAACGCTTGCAACCAATCTCCTTTTACTTTTTTCCATTCTTTATATTGAAAAGCTCTAGCATATAGGGATAATCCAATTGGATCAATTTTATTCTGCTGTATTTCATTCAACATATTTTGTAAATTATTATTAATTTCTTTTTGAATAGCACTTTTTAAATTATTTATATTTGTTTTATTATCATAGTGCCCCTTAATTAAATTCGCATTGGTTTTTTCTATTAAAGCTACATTAGCATATATATTGAAATTAAATATAAACTTTCCGTTTTGAAAATCAACATCTACTTTCCTTGTCGCGTTCTGTACGAAGATAGAGGTGTTTGTTTTTTTGTTGGACTTTTTAGGAGGAAGCGCAAGGTGTAGTATCATTCGGCCGTTACTTTTTGGCTTATTAATAAGATTGAAAAATTTAACATCTTTTTTAGGGATATGAGTTAAATATTTCCCTTTTCGATTTAAAAATGCAATTCCTACTGTGTCGATTTCATTCTTTGTTTTTTTGATAATTGGAACAGCTTGCGTCATTCCTTCTTCATTTTGTTCTCTCATTAATTGTTGAATTGTAGAAGAGACGGATTGGTTATTTTGAATTGAGGATTCGATTACACCATTTATATAAGATGAAAGTGATGGTTTACTAGGCTTATGAATTTTAAAAATTTCTTCTGTAGGTCCATCTACAAGTACTACTTTAGTATTAATGGTAGCGTAAGGATCACGGTATGACGAATCAAGCTCCTGCAACCAATTTGCTTCTTGCGCTAATTTTTTCCCAATTAAAATGATTTCAGCTTTGGAAGCTGTCATATAGCCCGTTAATTTCGTATCTATCTTACTGAATCCAGTATATACAGTTGATGCATGTGTCCAATGTTCTATAGTACTTTTTTGCTGTTTATGATGAAAGAGTGGTATGCTTGTTCCAACTTTTATGTCTCCATTAGGGGTTTTATCCAAGCCAATTAACAGGATTAATGAAACCTTCTCAAGAGGAATTCTCTGACTACAACCAATTATATATACACAACAAGTTACAATCCATATACATTTTCGAATCAAAGTTGCTTCCTCCTAATAATCCAAGTAAAAAGAATACTGTAAGAGAAAAATAAGATTGGTAATAGAATAAAGAAAACGACATTTAAGATATCCATAAGAGAATATATAAACAAATATTGATCCACATCGGGATTTAGGAAAATAAATATGCCAACTATAAATAACATAAAAGCAAGCAGCGCCCAATTGCGGGTGTTTTTTTGAAGTGAAATGGTCACAGATTCAAAACTGAAAAATAAATACGGATATATCGTAGTGGAAAATACAATTAAATAGTAAGCGATATATATAATTTCTAATCGTTCCATGAATGAAAAACGAACCCCTTTTAACAGATGAAATACTGGCCAGATTACGTCTTTTATCCCCTCCGGACTAAAGTATATATAAGAAAGAATAGTCACATATAGATAGAAAAACATAGTTCCAGTATTCGCAATTAGTAGTCCTTTTATGGCTTTTTGTTTTCTTTGTAAGAACGGGTATATATAATATGCAATTTCTAAGCCAGCATAAGGAGTAATGGTTTCTTTTGTTGCCTTTACAATAGGGTATAATCCATCTTTAAAAATAGGTAGTAGGTGTAAAGGGTTGTAGTTAGTCTTTAGTGAAAAAAGAAGAAATAGTGGCATCCAAGTAGTGAAGAAGAAAACAAGCATAGAATAACTAGTAAGAGCCCTTAACCCACTCAGGGCTAAAATAATAAAAGGTAATAGTAATAATATGGTGATTTGATAAGCAGGAGTGGAAGGGAATATCCACACTTTTACAATATCAGTTGCCTTTAATAAAGTATTAAAGCCAGCAAAAAATAGATAAAAGGCATATAAAAGAAAAAGAATTGTCCCTATCCATTTACCAAAATATCTTTTTAAGATTTGTGAGAAATTTTTGTTAGGATTTTTTTGTAACATTAATATAATAAATACGCCGATTATAGAAGTAACTATCCATCCAAGAATGATGGAAATCCAGCCATCTGTGCCAGCTGTAGTAGCAAGTGGACTTGGCATAATTAACATACCTGATGCTAGTTGCAGTGAATGAATGAAAATAATAAATTCGAATAAAGTTAGGTTTTGAAATTTAAGATTCCCCATGCGAACCACCTTCTTTTTTCTTTTTTTGTTTCGGCTGTCCTGTACTCGAGCGGGTGGTAATCATAGAAATAGGAAATCTTACAAAAGAATCTTTTAATTCTTTGAGCCGAAATGGCGCGATTGGCAATCCGTATGGTGAACCATAGGAAGTTAGTGAAACAAAATGAGCGAATAAGAGCATTAATCCACTAACAATACCTACAATCCCATAAAAGTATGCCAATAACATCATTGGAAAACGAATAAGGCGTATAGAACTTGATAAATCATAATTAGAAACAATAAATGATGCAATGGCTGTAATAGATACGATAATAACCATAACGTTACTCACAAGACCAGCTTGAACAGCAGCCTGTCCAATTACAATCCCTCCAACAATTCCTATAGTTTGTCCAATGGGTTGTGGTAAGCGAATACCAGCTTCACGTAGCATTTCTAGTGTGATTTCCATTATAAAAGCTTCCAATAAGGGAGAGAAAGGGACTTTGACTCTTGACGTTGCAATAGAAGTGTATAAATCTATAGGAATGATTTCAAAGTGAAAAGAGACTATAGCAATATAAAATGCCGGTAAAAAAATAGCTATAATAAATCCTGCAAATCGTAATAGGCGAAAAAAAGATGCAATGAGCCAATGAATATTATAATCATCTGGAGTTTGAAAAAATCCAATTAAATTCATTGGAACAATCATTGCACCAGGGGATCTATCCATTAACACTGCTACTTTCCCATCAAGTAAATGATTTGAAATGGCATCTGGGCGTTCGCTTAAATAAGCCTGTGGAAAAGGAGTCCAATTTTGATCTTTTGTATAATTAGATAGTTCTCCAATGCTTAATACCGCATCCGTTTTAATTTTACAGATTCTAGTTTCTATTTCTTGGACAACATCTGCGTTTGCTACATCACCTAAGTAAATTAAAAAGACTAATGAAGTTGCTCGTTCTCCAATCGTCAGCTTTTTGATTTTTAACTCTGTAGAAGGAAGATATCGACGAATTAAGCCTATATTTTTTGTGGCATTCTCAATAAATCCATCATGTGAGCCTTTAATAGTAACTTCTGAAATTGGTTCTTGAATTGCTCTTTCTGCCCAGCCTTTTGTATTTATTAGAAGTGACCGCTTTTCTCCTTCCATAAATAGAACACATTGACCTTCAAGTAATCCTTCTTTAATTTCATTCCATGTATAAACTATTTTGGTATGAGTAGCAATAATATTAGAATTAAATATTTGGCTGTCCTCATTTACTTTTTGTAATAATGGTGTAACAACATTGCCTTTTAAAGCGACACCATCTGTAAGGCCTTCAAAATAATATAGTAAAATATTCGTGTTTGTTTTTAATTGCAAAGGATGTTCGATTAAATCTGCACTAATATCAAAGATATTATCTAATGTATTTTTAAGCTCTTCTAAGTTACTTGTTTGGATCTTTTCAATGTTTTTATCTGTTTTAGTTTCTAAGGTCTCTTCATTTAAGGACAAAATTGACACCTCTTTAATATATAACAATTAGTTGTATTTATTATTTTTATATGATGGAATTTTATTCATAAATTTAAACAAATTTGGAATGGAAATTAATAATTGAGAGTAAAAAAGTAGAGGAAATTTGTGTGGAAATCTAAGTATCAAGATAGAATTGAAATTTGAATGATTATAACAAAAAAGAACCCTTGTAAGGCTCTTTTTCATAGTTGGTAAATATGTTGTCAACAATAGAGGGAAATTAAGATAGTAATTTAGATGTCTTTAAGTTAATCAGCTGAATTTTGTAGGAAGAATACTTTTTTCATATTTTAATGATCGATTAAAAAGAAATTACATTTATTTGGGTGTTCTAGTGTATTTGAACTTTGCATGCTAACAATTTTTGTTTAGGGACAAAATGTATTTTTCTAAATTGAAAGAAAAAATTAAAGTGCAAAATTCCTATTGTTTATTTTGGAAGGTATCAAATATTTCTTTGGCCTTATTTACTTGATGTTACCGTACGTTTATATGTTCCTAAGGGAAAGAAATACTTTCATTTTTATTACCCTCTATTGTTTGATTAAGATGGTAACATGAAATTAAAACGTTTACAACCAGAAAATAAAGAAAAAATAGTAAAATACGACTTTTTTCGACAATCTTTCTGTGTTAATATCTAATATTTTTATAGGAAAAGGTGGAAGGAAACGTACCTTTTCCTATAAATTGTTGTGTAGGAATTAGAAATAACTAAAGTAGTAATAATAGCTTAAAATTAAAATGACATTCCATGAATTTGATCCCAAAATCATGGAAACAATTGATAACGTTATAATTGAATTTTTGAACTGTAAGAGTTATAAAAGTATGGTCAAACTTTAGTCCACTTTGCGTTTCTTCCTTTTGTAACTAGCTTAATATGCCCAAATAATTGCAAGGAATTTAAAGCCTTACTGATTGTACTCTCTGCAATGTCTGGATAAGTGCTACGAATACTCTCCTTAGTAAAGGGGTGTTTTTGTTTAAGTATAAAATCCTGAATTCTCTCAACTTTAGTATGTTTACATATAGAATCTAGAACTGTGTTATGAAGATCTTTGTAAGCCTCTAAAATAATTGTTAAAAACGTTTTTAACCAAAAGCTACTATTATGTTCCTCGCAGTACCAATTCACGGAAGATTTATAAATCGAATTGTAATAATCAGATTCATTTTTCTTAATATATTTATCCAAACATACATGTTTTACAAATGTATGTCCACTCTTAATTAACAGTAATTGCATTAACATAAATGCTAGCCTGTTATTACCTTGATTGAAAGGGACAATGCAATAAAAATTTAATATAAAACGAGCTATTAATAAAAGCGAATGTAGTCCCTTACTAGTATTTAATGAGTTGTATTGATCACATAATTGCTCCATAAACTGCGGAATAAGTTCATGTGGAAGAATGTGGTAACTATTCAAGTGCATTCCATGCTCGGGAATACCTGGAATAATAAAAGGTTTTTCACGCCATTTGGCACTGTCAGAGGTAAGGTAATGTATTAGTTGAAAATGTAATTCCTGTATAGTTGCTGGATTAATTAATAAAGTACAGGAGTTTTTATGTACAAAAGAAAGTGTTTGATAATAACAAAAAATAGCATCTTCTGAAATATTTTGAGGTACTATATCATCTAAAATAAGCTCTTTTAATCTTTTATTAGGAACTTTTACATCTTCATAAATAGTTGTGAAATTTTTTATGTAATGTAGTGGTATAGTTTTTTCTAAATTATTAAATATGTCAGGGTTTTGTTCCTGATAAGCAGCTAATTTTCCTTTGAACTCGCTAATGTCACTTATTAAATTTATTAACCTCCTTTTTAATTCAATATTTTTATACTTATCATCAAAAAAGTCTCTCATTTTTGTTCCCCCTGTAACCCCTTAACACGTTGTTGCATGTATCTTTCCATTCTAAAGGTATTCCACGACATCATTGTAAAATAACGACATTTTTATTCTGATTTTGATCGTGTTTCAGAATCTATATTTTTATTTGGTATTTAAAATATAGAAATTATAAAGAAGAATCGTTAGGATTCAATTTTAATAGGCATAATCCTAACATCAAATGTACAAATGTACAATAAAAAAATAAAAAATATAAAACTATCGACTCTTTTGAAAGATAATAAATTAATTGTAGGTATAAATGTGTTTTAGTTTAAGAGTAAATATTGAAGTGGTAATAAAATTTTCACAGTTGAAAAAATAGATAAGTGATTAATTTGTGACAGTTATGTGCCTAATCTATTCATTTGCAATGATGAGAATTCCACAATTAAATCCTAACGAGCCTAAATTTCTATATTTAGCCTAAAGATTAGGGGGCTATATTGATGAAATGTATCATTAAATATAGAAATATGTAACGTTTAACACTTGTATTGTAAAATATATTGACATAAGTTAATTTAAATACTAGGTACAGGAGCAGTTAATAACAATTCAGTAAAGTACCCTTTAAACGTTTCACCCTAAAAACGTTTATATTTATTAATAATTGCAAGCACACTGAAGTTTTTTGTTTGTTCCTGTACCTTATTAGGTAAAAATAATATAATAAATTGATAGAATGTTATGGAGGAAATTGGATTTTCAATTCCTTTCTTTTACATTATCAATCTATAGATGATTTGTTTAAAATAAGGATTTACAGGGTAGAAGATGACTATTCACCAGTACTATAAAGTTAAGTTGGATATTTTATGGTATCTTATAGGAATAAATATAAGATTAAAAGGATTTGTGTACATTCACCATGTGAATATAAGTAAATTATTTATTGTGTTTTTTAAGGTTTAGAAAATATGTGTGAATCTAGCTTTGGAAATGACTTATTTGCAAGTTATATAATAGAAATGTGAAGTCTAGAAGAAACTGATATTATGAGTTCCTTCCAGACTTTTTTACTTTAAAAGTGTATTTTTTCTAAATAAGGTATAATTCCTTAAATTAATATTTGAATTTTTTGTGAAATTAAGTGAGGTTTTCATTCCTCTATTAATACATAATGTTACAAAATAGAGTTATTGTATTTATTTTATTTTTATATGAGATTAAAAATAATAATAAATATAACAATGTATGAGTGATATTAGTATATTTACTAGTAATTTGTTCGTTTATCTTTATATTGCTATTATATTAGCGATAACAATAATATATTGGGGGGACAAGAATGAATTTGAAATTTACATCTAAATTTGAAAGATTAAGAAAAAGTAAAAAAGGAATTGGTGCTTGTGTTTTAGTTGCAGGGATGACGGCTATTACAATGATTCCTCAAAGTGCGTATGCACATGGATTTGTTGAAAAGCCAAGCAGTCGTGCTACTTTATGTAGTCAGAATTATGGAGCATTGAATTTAAATTGTGGAAATATAATGTACGAGCCTCAAAGCCTAGAAGCACCTAAAGGATTCCCAGATGGTGGACCGATTGATGGGAAAATCGCTTCGGCAGGAGGACTATTTGGAGGGATTCTTGACCAACAAACATCAAATCGCTGGTTTAAAAATACGATTATGGGTGGAGCAAATACATTTACATGGAAATATACAGCTGCACATTCTACAAGTAAATGGCATTATTACATTACAAAAAAGGGATGGGATCCTAATAAGCCATTAACACGTGCTGACTTAGAACCAATTGGAACTGTGAAACATGACGTTTCGGCCGCATCAAATAATTTAACACATACAATTAATGTACCAACTGATCGCAATGGTTATCATGTTATTTTAGCTGTATGGGATGTAGCAGATACGTCAAATGCGTTTTATAATGTAATTGATGTAAATCTAGTAAATAATGAAACTCCCGATACAGTAGCTCCAAGTCAACCAACTGGATTAAATGCGTCTAAAGTTGTTGCCAATAGTGTTACACTAACATGGAAGGCCTCTACGGATAATATAGGTGTAAAAGAGTATCAAGTGTTACGCAATGGAGAATTAATTGATACGGTACCAGGTACAACATTTATTGATAAAAAGCTAAAAGCAAATACGGAATATACCTATACAATAAAGGCATTAGACTCTGCTGGAAACATATCAAAAGAAAGTGAAAAACTAAAAGTTAAGACAACAAATGAAACCCCAGATATAGAGGCTCCGACTCAACCGAAAGGATTACATAGTATGAGTACAACAGCGACAACTGTTGATTTGATGTGGAGTCCGTCTGAAGATAATGTAGGTGTAGACCATTATACTGTATATAGAGAAAGCGCTGGAGTTATGAATAAAATTGGGACAACGGCTAATACATCCTTTATGGATAAAGAATTGAAGGCTAATACATCGTATAAATATGTAGTAACGGCGGATGATTTAGCTGGAAATGAATCTAGTAGAAGTGATGTTTTGAGTGTAACAACAAAGGCAGAGGATTCCACATATGAAAAATGGGATGCGAGAAAAGCATATACTAAAGGTGATAGAGTAGTACATGAGGGAAAAGTGTATGAAGCAGTTCAAGATTATCAAGGCAATGGTGACACAAATTGGATTTTTGCTCTATCGCTTTGGAAGGCAGTTTTGAATAAATGATAATCAGGAAAATGTAGTTAACATTTTTGGGTTTTTCTTTGAAAATAAAGGGTGTTTGAAAAATAAATTCTCTAATGGTCTAAATGATGTACTAATAAATTTAATCCCCATCTAATGTTTACGAAATGAAATTAACAAAAAATCCCAATGGTATTCCATTGGGATTTTTTATTTTCTAATTTGTAATAGCGTATATTTTCACAGTGAATTTGTTAGTGGCACCAATGGGACTTGCGATATAATATTTAGTATTTGTGTAAGCTTCAGTCCTAGATCCATGTGAAATATTTTTCCAACGAATAGAATCGGTACCTAGGGAAACATCAATCATTACATTGAAAGAGATAGTAGAAGGATGATCTTTTTCTGAAGGTTCAATAACCCATTTTAATTCTTTGGTACCTACAGGTAAACTATCAATTTTAAAGTTTTGACTGGATCGATTTTTTTGTCCGGATAAAGGGCTAGATTCGGATGGAATTTGCGAAATTAATATCTCTTTTTCATTTGAATGTACACCATTTAATTTAATGATACTATCAATTAAACCTGGTCCAGGAAAATCAGCTGCGATAATACCAGAATGTCTAATTCCACCTTGTTGTAAGAGTTCGGTCCCAAGTGTATTCATCCCACCATAATACACTTGCCCATTTCTATCGCGGGGAAAATCACCCCACGCATTAGTGGAATTCGTTTGAATTAAATTAGGGTTACTATCAGTATTTCTATTCTCTTTTCCGCTGGCAACAAACCAAGGATATACATTATTTAAAAATGCGGCTGCACCACCCGTACCACTAAAATGGTTAAGATATATTTTTCCATTATTAAAGTTAGTATTTGCACTTTGTAGATGAATTTTTATCGCATTCCATTTTTCATATATTTCGTTTGGTCCGCTTCCAATTTCAAATTTATCTTGTATATTCAAACTATCGTAATCAATACCGTACAATTGAGAGGATGTAAAGTTTTGTAAGACTACAATTTTACCTCGGATATCTCCTAAAGTAGGGTTGTTTTTGTCTATAGTTGGTACGGAATTAGGATCCCAAAAATATGAAGCATTAACGTTTTTATATTTTAAAAATATCTCCTCAAATGATGGAGATCCACTTTCAGGTGTAGTTTCTTCTTTTAAGCGCATTAAAATTGTTTCTGTCGGATAATCTTTTAAAAATTGAATTGCGTCTTTTAATACATCTTCAAACACTGCTTTTTGATTTACAATGCCATGGTACATTGCAAAAGAATCCTTTACACGTTTAACGCGCATATCTACATATCGAATTCCAGAATTTAATTGTTGGGGTAGACTCATAGTTTGATTTCTTGTCAAATTTTCATCAAGAAAACTTGCTCCATGTAAAGCCATTGTACCATGAGTTCCTGGAATAGATATTTCACTTAATTTTGTTAAATCAGCTACTTCTGACATCCATGATGGATTCTGATATCCTATATTGGGTTCATAAGAATAACCTGGATGACTATCAGCTAAAATAGTAGATGGTGCACTTAAAATTGCTAGTGTAAAATAAGTGAGGATACTAATTTTAAAGAAATTTTTCATTTTTATTTTGTTCATTATATCTCTCCTGACTTTTAAACAATAGCTATAATAAGATGGTTTTTTACTATATTTATTGTTTGTTATTCCTAATGTAATGAATTTTTGTAATTAAAAAGAGGTAGTGAGCTAACTTAAGATATTATTAGTTTATTGTAATAATTTATATCTAATAGCCAAACGGATTTTTAAAAAATTGAAGCATAGATAGGTAAAAATAATCTTTTTGCTGTATTGTATACAAACAAAACAGAAGCCTTAAAAAGACTTCTATTTTGTGACATATTATGAATGATAAGGTGGTTAACAAATTAAGATAATGTGAGTGAGCGGTAAAAATCTATTTATAGCTGTTTCAGGAATTTCTTATAACAAGGCTATTTAGGAAAAGTGGTCCCTACAATGCTAATAAAAATTAAAACATTTTACTCATTAAAACTTAGACTAACTACAGTTGCGATAGATTGGGCTGCATGTTCCCAGCTTCCATCTATAACTTTACCAATCTGCTGACCAAGTGTATTTAAATCATTTGGATTAACTGGAATTCCATTATACGCAGCAAGAATTGATAAAAGTGGAGCAGCAAATGGTGTCCAACCACCTCTATCAATATTAAATACAGGCTTATCTACTACTTTTCCATCTTGCACAGTAAACTCATAATAAAATTGATCATCTGGACGGAAACTTAAATGATGAGAAATTTGTCCCTTAACATATTTTTTTTCTCCACCTAGATTTACTACTTCTATTTCTTTTACGTTAAATTCATGCTCAAATACTTTTATTTTTTTGATTTCTGGACCATTTAAGGCAGCATTAACAGCTGTTTCTAAATTATTTTGTGCTAATGGTTGAATACCCATTTGAGCCTCTTTTTGTTGGATAGGAGCCTCTTTTTCTGCAGCAAACACTGATGTAGTTGGTAGTGCACCTGTAGCTAATGTAGCTGCAAGTGCTGTTGTCATCATGATTTTTCTTTTCATCTTCATAGTTTTTCTTCCTCTCTTAAAGTTTTGATATATAATCTTTTAAAGACTGACATTGTGCAATATTTTATTTAATAATGCACAAAAAACTGGTTTAAGAATTATGTGGAATTATGTCAGAGAATTAAAATTAATTATATATGTATTTAAGATGATATCTATCTACACATGTTTTTTCAATTTTTAGATAAATGTAATAGTAATGACTTCTTAAGAGTCAATTTAGTACCTTGTTTATCTATAGAAATCCTATAAACAAACTAATTTCATAGTGAATGTAATATATTTGATATTAAATGTCTTACATAATGCTATAAAATTTCACAATTTTTAATCATTATATATATCTAAAAAAGGTAACAGTATATGAGTGATATGTAATGCTTGTAATAGGTGTGAATTATGTGATCCACCTATTGTAACAGCTAATATGTAAGTTCTTAACTTTCTTAAAAACATTATCTATCTGACTTCGTGAAAAGCATTTTAATGGATCATTTTAATTTGATATAAAAAGAGGACGCATTATTATTTACGTCCTCTTTTTATATATTAGATAAATTTAAGCAGAAACTTTTATTTTAATTATGTAGATTCACGAATAATTAAGTTAGTAGGATATTCAATAATTTTACGTTTAATAGATTCATCTGTATTTATATATAGTAGTATCTCGTTAACGGTTCGTTTACTCAGTTTAACAATTGGAATATCAATAGTACTAATTGTTGGGGTTGTAACTGTACAAATTAATTGATTATCATAACCACAAACAGCTAAGTCAGTTGGAATAGAATACCCTTTAATAGTAGCTCCTTTAATGACTCCAGCAGCAACTTGATCATTTCCTGTAAATAATGCAGTAGGTTTATCTTTTAATTTATCTAGCTTCTCAAAAATTCTAAACCCATCATTAATAGTAATTGCATCTCCAAATAGCCATTTTTTATTGAATGGTAATTGTTTTTCTTTTAAGGCATGCAGATAACCTTGTTGGCGTTTTAATTGTGCTTGACTATTAAGAGAATCAAAACAAAAGCCAATTTTTTTATGACCTTTGCTTATTAAATGTTTAACAGCTTTGTATCCAGCTTCAAATTCATCGTAACAAATTATCGGAATAGGTGCATTTTCCTCATACTCATTACAAAGTATTATGGGCCCATATGCTAAATAATGCTCTATATTTTCCCAACTATTTTCTAGGGATGCGAGAATTACACCATCTACAGCTTTATTCTTTAGTAAGGAAAGTAATTCAAGTTCAATTTTTTTCTCATAAAAAGTCTGATAAATTAGCAATTTGTAATTATGCTTTAATAATTCTTTAGAAATTTCTCTAGCTAATTTTCCGAAAAAGGGATGATCTATATTGGGAATTGATAGTGCAATGGTTTGTGTCTTATTTATCCTAAGATTCCTTGCAATAGAACTAGGAGTATAGTTGAATTCTTGCATTACTTTTATTATTTTCTCACGTTTTTCTGAATTTACATAAGGATGATTATTTAGAACTCTTGAAACCGTAGCATTTGATACATTACATAATTTAGCTATTTCATTAATTGTTACCATAGAGAAACCCTCCGTAAAAAATATGTTGACATGTAATCGATAACATAAAATATAGTCTACTCATGATTTTCAAAATAATTTCTTAGAGGTGATTTAACGTGAAAACTCTTACTACAATTTCTGGACATAGTAAAGACAATTTAGCTTTATTAAAGTGCCTACAGGGGGAAACAAAAGAAAAAGAATTTGAAATTAGTAATATATTACCGAATCACAAGATGAAAGAGAAATTATTTAGGGAAAACAAATTGAAAATAGATATTGATATAGAAAAAGCTATTTTCAATTATAGCAGAAAAAATATACAGAAAATAGAATTTATGCCAGTAAATCGGTTGATTTCTCAAGATGAGGTTGAAAAAATTATAGGGGTTTTAAAAGATGTTTTACTGACAGGTCAATTCACAAGTGGCCCATTTTCAAAAAAACTAGAAGAAGTAATCGGAAGTTATTTGAATAAAAAGTTTGTAATTGCAACAAGTAGTGGTACAGATGCTCTAATGGTGTCATTGTTATCTATCGGTATCCAGCCGGGGGATGAAGTAATTATGCCAGCTAATAGTTTTGCTGCTACTGAAAATGCTGTGTTAGCAGTCGGAGCAAAACCTATATTTGTAGATATAGATCAGAAGAGTTATTGTATTGATCCGTCTAAAATCGAAGAAGCTATAACCCAAAAAACTAAATGCATTTTGCCAGTACATTTGTATGGTAAACAATGTGAAATGAAAAAAATTCGTGAAATTGCGGATATATATCAATTAAGAGTTATTGAAGATGCATGTCAAGCTATTGGTTCTTCAAATCTTGGAGAATATGGAGATATTATTGTTCTTAGTTTTAACCCATATAAGAATTTTGGTGTATGTGGTAAGGCAGGTGCAATAGTTACCGATAATGAAACTCTTGCAATACGTTGCAATCAATATAGTTATCATGGATTTGAAATTGATAAAAAAAATAAAAAGGTATTAGACTTTGGATTCAATTCTAAAATTGATAATTTGCAAGCAGCTATTGGTTTGGAAAGAATTAAGTACTTATCATACAACAATTTAAAAAGAGCGTATTTAGCTCAACGATATATACGTGATTTAAAGGAATTAGAAGATAGAGAATTAATTAAGCTACCTAAGATGACAGAAGATAATGTCTGGCACCTTTTTCCGATTAGAGTTGAAAATGGAAGAAGAGACGAGTTGAAAAATAAATTGTACCAATTGTATAACATTGAAACAGATATTTATTATCCGGTATTATCTCATAAACAAAATACTAAGAGGGTAAAGGAAAATGATTTGCAAAAAAATATATTAAATACAGAGCAAGTTCATAAAGAAATATTACATTTACCTTTACACCCAAACATGATGTTAGAAGAGCAAAATTTCGTTTTGGAGGGATTATTCAATGTCAATAAATAATGAAGTTCTAAAATCTTTAAATTTTGAAAGACTACCACAGGTTCAAAAACCTAAATATGTAGTGTTCTGTGATTTTGATGAAACTTATTATTCTCATAACATGGATGATTCTAAAAGAAGCAATATGAAATTGTTAGAAAAGTATTTGTATGAACACGGAAGTAAAGGGGATTTAGTAATTGGTTGGGTAACGGGAAGTAGTTTAGAATCAATTGTTGAAAAAATGAAAAGGGGTGGTATTCAGTATTTCCCTCATTTTGTGGCGAGTGGATTAGGTACAGAAATAACGTACTTTGATAGTAATGGGACTACTATAGATGATCAAATTTGGGAGGAGAGAATTATAGAGGGTGGTTTTGATTCTTCAAATATTGAAAGAATTCTTAAATTGCTAGAATTAAAATATGAAATTTTTTTAAGACCTCAGACACAATTAGGAAGTTCTAAGTACAAATTTAATTTTTATTATGAAGAGCAAAATGAATTTATTGATGCAAAGAATTTAGAAAAGATAGAAGAAATCGGAGAAATATTCCAAGTGGGAGTTAATATTAACAAATGTAATCCATTAGCTGGTGATCCAGAAAATTGCTATGATGTAG
Organism: Bacillus sp. N5-665; assembly: GCF_022637375.2. Classification (NCBI taxonomy): domain Bacteria; kingdom Bacillati; phylum Bacillota; class Bacilli; order Caryophanales; family Bacillaceae; genus Bacillus; species Bacillus sp. N5-665. The sequence goes on along the minus strand of NZ_CP093325.1, from coordinate 3,059,442 downwards.
ATTTTATTCCACTTGGAACAGGTAAAGATGAGATAGTGAAGTTTATTTTAGACAAGTACGAACTAGATAAAACAAATGCCATTGCTTTTGGAGATAGTGGGAATGATTTAAGAATGCTACAAGCTGTAAGACATGGTTATTTAGTAGAAAATGCAACAGAAGAAGCCAAAAACACACACTCAATGTTAGCTCAAGGTGAATACTCGATTGGAATTTTAAATACTCTAAAGCACATTATTAATTAAAAGGGGATGTTCATATAATGAATATTGGGATTATAGGTGCAGGAAGTATTGCAAGAGCTCATTCTAGAGCATTATCAACTGTTGATAGTTGTAAATTAGTTGGAGTGTATGATGTTAATAATGAGAATGCCCAAAAGTTGGTAGGGAATTTTGGTGGGAAGGTTTTTAATAGCTATGTAGAGTTACTTGAAGTAGTTGATGGGGTAATAATATCTTCACCGAATTTTTGTCATAGATCTCAAGCTGTTCAAGCGTTATTAAAAAACAAACATGTGTTATGTGAAAAGCCAATGGCAATTTCTTGTGAAGAAGCAAAATACATGATGACAATAGCAAAAAATACTAATTTAGTCGCTTCAATGGGGTTTAACTATCGCCACCTATCTTATGTTAAGGCTTTAAAACAATTAATTCAAAATGAAGAATTAGGGGAAATAGTAGTGGTAAGATTGCATTTTAAAAAGAATAGCGCTTTTAGGAGAACTTCGTTTACTTGGCGAGATCATTTTCAAAGCAATAGAACTAGTGGGGCCTTGGGAGATTTAGGAATTCATCTAATAGATTTATTATGGTTTTTATTTGAGAGTGATTTTAGAGAGGATACTGTTCGAACTAAAATTAAAACAAATGTTAAGGAAAAAGAAAGTAAACCAGTTTTTGTTGATGACTATGCTGAGGTTTATGGCCAATTGAAAAATAAGGTTTTTGTTAATATTACAACATCTAAAAGTTCATTTCTTGACGATTGTGGTTTTAGTATAGAGGTAATAGGTACGAAGAAAGAATATAAGTATTCTTCTAAAGAGCCAAATAAATATATACTCTTTGATGGATTGGAAAAACATGAAATCCCGTTACCATTACCTTTACTAGTCGATCCAGAAAACGAGATTTTTGAATGGTCTGATTCTTTTAGAAGTGAAATTATAGAATGGGCTAAGGCTGCGGAAGGTGGGCCAAATAAGTCTGTAGCAACATTTGAAGATGGGTTTCGTTCACAAGTAATATTGGATATGTTTTTTGATAAAAGCAGTAGTAATAAAGAACGATCTGTAGCAACTATTTAGTTTTATGGTAAAAACAGGGGTTTAAAACTTTTACTTAAATCCCTGTTTTTATTTTGGATTGGAGTTGAGAAAAGATGCGGTTAATATTTTATTATGGTTGCTTGTTTTATTTTATTGTAGGAATAATACATGTTTGTATAGGTAGTTTAATTCCTTCATTAATACAATATTATGGAAGAACCCCTGATCAATTAGGTGTTTTAATATTTTTTCAATTTACGGGTTTTTTATTTGGTGTTCTAAGTTCACCCATACTAGTAAGAAAGTATCATTATTTTAAAACAATAACATTAGGTGTTTTAGTAATGTCCATCGTTCTAGGAGGTTTTATGTATATTAAAGAATGGGCATATTTAGCCGTTATTTGCTTTGTATTAGGCTATGGAGCAGGTTTGTTAGAAACTACGGTGGGTTCCTTTATTATTTCAGCAGAAAGGAATAGTGCTGCTAAATTTAGTATTCTCGAAGTATGGTTTGGGGTTGGGGCGCTAGGGTTTCCGTTACTAGTTAATTATATTACAAAATTTTATGAATGGTATTTTATTCTTTATGGGATATTACTATTCTTTATTTTTACACTATTTGTTTGGTACATGCTTGGACGTACAAAATTTCTAAATTTTTCTCCTCAAAAAAATGAAAAGGGAGGAGCATCCCTTTCCTCATTCACTCTTAAATTTAAAAGTGAAAAGATTAAAGTTATAGTATTTATTTCACTTTTTGCATTCTTATATGCAGGCATAGAAACCAATCTTGCAAATTTTTTATCTACAATAATGATTCTTACCAATAATGAATTAATCAGTTCAGTAAGTATATCTTGTTTTTGGCTAGCCATAGTTATAGGAAGAATACTTGTAGGTAAGTTAGCTCATAAATTTAATTATTGGACATACATTACATCTAGTTGCTTTACATTAGTGATTCTATTATTTCTATTCCCCTTTGTTCAAGGTACAGGTATGTATTTGTTTATCATCTTCATTATTGGTTTAGTTATAGCGGGTGTTTTTCCAATAACATTAATCCTAGCCTCCCGTATTATGGAAAATAATATTGATGAAGTGACTAGTTTATTTATTGCATCGGCCAGTTTAGGGGGGGCACTAGTATCTTTTCTAATTAGCTGGAGTCTATCATTAAATACTATAAAGGTTACTTTTGGGATATTTTCACTTTTCGCATTTAGTTTAGGTTGTATTATTTTTAAAATGAGAAAAATTTCTACTTACAGTAATGAAAGTGCCAAAAAAGTAGAAAATATAAAAAATTTATAGAAAAATTTTTATAATGTGAAAAAGGTAATTATATTTGGAATCCCCAAAAAGATTGATAAGGTTTAAAATTCTGTAAATACAACATTGGAGTTCATTAAAGACGAAGGCTTCGAAAGTGTAACAATAAGAAAAATTGCGGCATTGTCGGATACAAATATTGCGCTTGTAAATTACCATTTTGGCTCAAAAGAAAAGTTGATTAGTGAGACGATTAAAGTCTTATTAATTAGCTTTCAAGGCGCTTTTTCTATTTTAGATGATATTAATGTGCCAGCAAAAGAAAGATTAAAAATATTTTTACTTGATTATGTACTAGTAATTCGGCAATACCCTGAGTTAGTTAGGAAAATTATTGCAAGGGGAACTACGGTATTTACATCTCAATACGAATATGGTGATTTTTTGAAGAGGCTCGTTTTTAGTAAAGTGAAGAATATTTTAAGTGAAATAACAAATGAAACGGATCAGGAAATTTTAATGATGATGATAGTGCAAATATTCGGATCCATTTTTCTCTCAGCATTAATGATGCCAATTCTTGAATCAGGGGCAGATATAAGAATACTGCCTGTAGAAAAACAAATTGATTTCCTATTTGAACGCTATTTTTAAAAATTTAAGATAGTGGGTGATAGAGATGATTAATTTCTTTAGAAAGCGTTGGTGTGATGTAGGGTTAGCTATGGCAATTGTTGTCGTAGGTTGTTTAGTCGCGAATTTTGGAGAAATGAGTGAAATAAAAGTACTGTTAGCGTTAAGTTTTGTAGCCATTTTAGTGCATCAATTTGAAGAGTATCGTTGGCCAGGTTATTTCGCTGGTCTGTTTAATGTAGTTATATTTAAAAGTGATATACCAGATCGCTATCCATTAAATAAGCAATCTGCTATGGTAATAAATGTTTTGATTGCGTATGTTTTTTATTTACTTCCCGTTTTCTTTCCAGATATTATATGGCTTGGGTTGGGACCTATTTTAATGGGATTTTTTCAATTCATATGGCATGGTATTTTTGCGAATATAAAAGCTAAAACAATATACAACCCAGGATTAGGTGCGGTTGTATTACTACATGTACCAATTGGTTATGCATATATGAGATATGTTCTTTTACACAATTTAGCTACAAATTTGAATTGGATATTAGGGATAATCTATTTTCTAGTAGCTACCTATTTTTTAATTATAAAAGGAAATATGTTACTGAAAAGTAAGGAGACAATTCATTACTTTTCTAAAAAGCAATTAGGTCCGTACAATGATGCATTAAAGTGATTCAGAAGGATTTTTGGATGCTGAAGAGAGTACAAGTGAATAAAAAAAGAAAGGTGCATAGGCGCCTTTCTTTTTTTGAAAGAGATTTTTGTATTTTGGGGTAGCGCCACATTGCATCAAGCTAAAATTTTATAGCACCCCCAGAACGAAATTTTCTGCTAACTTGTAACAAAAAAGCTCATTTTACCGTTTTAGGATAATACTGAATTCTTAAGTTGATAGGCATGTACAGTGACCCCTATTAAGATTCTTTTTTCTGTCTCGGCTATCGTTTTAAAAAGTTTCTTCGAGCAATGACATTTGACTGGCTTGAACTTTCCGAAATGCTGGATATACCATCTAATCCACATCATAATTTCGTTTATAATCATTCCTTATTTTTACTTTACGTACATTTTTTAACTGTTTTTGGTTAAGTTATTTCCAAAGACATTATTTTCAATGAGCATATTTACATATAACTATCCCTAATTTTAAAAATAGAAATTTCCTAAAAACTATATATAGTTTCTTTTTGAAAGGAAGGGTATTATCAATTGAAACCACATGAAAAAGTACCTATTCACTCTATAAAATCTTTGCAGGAATTAATGCAATTGCTAAAAAAATCTAAAGATTTTATAACATTGGAGATTGCTTCAAAGAATTCCGCTATAGTCATTTCATATTTTAGAACATTAATCGATATAAATATATTTCATGAAGAGGTTTTAACTTATATAAAAGAGAGGAGCTTCGATTCGTTACAAGATATTCAGTCTATCTTACCCTTTGAAAATTCAAAAGTAACAAATCAAATGAAAGATATTCAGGATAGTATTTTAAACGGCTATATACTTATTCAGTTCGATACAGATAAATTAAATGGCTTGTTAATAAATGTGTCAAAGAAAGAAAAAAGAGATATTACAAAAGCTGAAATTGAATACAATATCGTGGGTCCACAAATCGCATTTGTTGAAGATTTAGATGTAAACTTAAATTTAGTACGTAGAAAGCTTCCAACACCTTATTTACAAATGAAGGAATTGAAGGTAGGATCTCTCTCTAACACAACCGTTGCAATTGTATTTATTGAGGGAATTGTAAATGATCAAAATCTACAAGAAATTATAAAACGAGTGAGTCAAATAAAAACAGACCATGTTTTAGATAGTACTTATTTGATTCAATTAATTGCTGACAATCCTAATTCTATATTCCCTCAATTTTTGAATACAGAACGTCCAGACCGTGTAGCAGCTGTATTGGCAGAAGGGAAAATTGCACTTTTTGTAGATGGCTCACCTTATGCTATCACTCTGCCAACAACATTAATTGACTTTTTTTCTACGACAGAAGATTACACCATGCCTTGGATTATTGCCTCCTTTTTTCGACTGTTAAGGCTTTTTGCTTTTATGTTTTCTGTTTTAACGACTCCATTATATGTTTCGATATTAACATATCATTACGAGCTTATTCCAAAAGAGCTTCTTGAAACGTTAATCATATCGAGAAGTAAAGTACCTTTTCCTCCATTAATTGAAGCACTTTTTTTAGAAATAACGATTGAATTGCTGAGAGAAGCGGGGGCACGTTTACCAACTAAAGTGGGTTTAACTGTCGGTATAGTAGGTGGTATTGTAATTGGCCAAGCATCGGTAGAGGCAAGTCTTACAAGTAATGTACTAATTATCATTGTTGCACTTTCAGCTCTTAGTTCATTTACAGCACCAATATATAGAATTGGTAATACAATTCGAGTAATTCGTTTTCCTTTTATAATGGCTGCACACCTGTTGGGCTTATTAGGAATTGTTTTAACAAGTTCTTTCCTTTTAGCACGCTTATTACGTACAGAATCATTAAGTCGTCCGTATTTGTTCCCTTTTTATCCTACACGCCCTACAGATTGGAAAGACAGCATTATACGTATGCCAATCTCAGCGATGTTCAGACGTCCGATTTTTTCAAGATCTAAACAGCGTTTTCGTTTTAATCCAGAAGAGGTAGAGAAAAATAAAATCTTATCACGAAATGATTTTGATGATTGAATTTAGCATGGAGGAGCATTATGAAACAGATCCCGATTGAGTATCAAGTATCTCCATATATGGTGTTTTTTTCGATTATTACTATACAGATGGGGGTTGGTATGCTTGGTTTTGAAAGGATTGGTGCAAAGTTAGTTGGAAATGATGCGTGGATTAGCACGCTACTTTTTGGAATATCTGTTAATCTTATGATTTGGATTATATATCAGATTTTAAATCAGGGTAATGGAGACATCATTGCAATCAATCAAAACGTATTTGGAAAATGGGTTGGTGGATTGTTCAACTTCATTTTTTTATCCTATATTGTATTGTTAGGTGCAACAACACTACATACTTATATCGAAGTAGTACATGTTTGGATGTTTCCTTCAATTTCATCTTGGGTTATAGCGGGGACTTTTTTAGGCTTATGTTATTACATTGTGACTGGAGGGTTTCGTGTAGTTGTCGGAATTGGCTTCTTTGGAATCGTTATCCCAAGCATTCTAATCTTTACATTTTTTTATCCTTTGCAGTATGCAGATTCCCGGAATTTATTTCCAATTGCACAGCATTCATTCCTAGAAATTATGAAAGGAATGAAAGGAAATATGTTTAGTTTTTTTGGATTTGAAATGTTATTGTTGTACTACCCATTTATTAGAAAGGCAAAAAAGTCTCAAAAATATGCGCACTATGCAAATTTAGTAACGACTATTGTCTACACATACCTTATGATTTTAACTCTTGCGTTTTTTAGTGAAAAACAACTCGCGAACGCGATATGGGCATATTTAAGCATGATTAAAATTATACAATTTCCCTTTATAGAGCGGTTTGAATACATTGTTGTTTCTGTTTGGGCTTTTTTTATATTACCTAATGTTTCCTTTACATTATGGGGAGTAAGTCGTGGTATAAAAGAGGCACTGGGAATAAAGCAAAAATATGTTTTGCCAGTTATCATCGTATTCATCTTTGTTTTATCATTTTTCTTGAATAACCGTAATAAAATTAACTTATTAAATACTTGGACAGGTCAAATTGGCTTTGTATATATATATGTATACCTACCTGTACTATGGCTAATTCAAACCGCCAAAATAAAGTTAAGGAGATAAACATGAAGAGATGGATACTTTTCCTTATATTAAGTGTCTTCTTAATAGGTTGTGCTAAAACAAAAATTGTGGATGACATTGATTTAGTTCAAGTTGCGGCATATGATACTGAAGCAGAAGGTAAGCTAAAAGGAACCTTTGCGATTTCAGCTTATAAAGGAGGCGGAGAAGGTGAAACAAAAATCTATTCAGCATCAGGCCAGACTGGTAGAGAAGTTCTTGCAAGGGCATCCGAAAAATCTTCTGGACCTCTAGAGTTGGGTCAATTGCGTGTTATTATATTTAATGAAAAAATAATTGAAAAGGGAATGCAGGAAATTTTAGAGACTTTGAACCGAAATCCTAGTGTAGGAAATGCAATTTATTTAGCAATTACAAATGTAAAAGGGGAATCACTATTAAAAGGGAACTATTCTAAAGAAAAAGAAATTGCTTCCTATCTATCCTCTTTACTGGAGCAAAATATGAACAATGGGACGCAACCAAAAACAAACTTTTTTATGTTTTTAAATCAACTTGATGATGATGCGAGGGATTCCTATTTGCCGATGATATCTAAAAAAGGGAACGTGTTGGAGTTAAATGGAATAGCACTTTTTAAAAGATGTAAAATGGTTGATAAAGTGAACCCTAAAGATTTATTTGTATTTAAATTGTTGACAGATAAATTTAAACAAGGTACATACCAATTCAAACTACCTAGTTCTTCAAATACTTACGCCACGATAGAGAATATAAAAGCTAGAACAAAATATAAGATGGAGGGGAATAGTAAGCATCCATTCGTAAATGCTCATATTCAAGTTAAAGCTGAAATTCAAGAATTTACAAAAACCAAAAATCTAGATAATCCTAAAGAAATAAAAAAATTAGAAAAAATTATGGAAAAAGAAATAGAAAAAAAAGCAACTACATTGATAAAGAGATTTATTAAAAAAGGCACAGATCCTATAGGACTTAGAAAGCTCGGTAGAACTCACGTAAGAAAATGGAACAGTCAAGAATGGGAAGAATCCTATAAACATTTACGTTTTCGTGTAACAGCTGATGTAAAAGTAACTCAATCTGGTGTTACAGAATAAATAAATCAAATAAGATATGGAAAATTTCAATGAAAAAATATGGTCTCGCAGGAGAGTAGGGAGAAGAGAAACTTCTTTGAAAGGTCAGGTTATTTTTTAGTTAATGAGGTATGGAGTGGTATCTTGCTATTAGATATGCAATAGGCATATTTTGTTTATTTTAATCTCCTCTATGATAATATATAATCTATATATTTATATTAGATGAATAACAGTAATGATTAATGAAGAAACAGTCTCAATATATGTATCATTTAATTATTAGTATAATATCACTTTTAGCTATACTATTTTTGTTTTTTGGAAACTATAAAAGTACTATTTTTAAGTACTCACTTATCTTTATATGTTTAATTAATATGATAATAAATCTCCTTTCTTATTATAAAAAAAGAAATAATTAGTTCTCCATAAAATTAAAAAAAACGCTGTTCTTTCTTTAAATCATAGGAAAGGATGGCGTTTTTTGTGTCTGTTTCTGTGTTTGACGAATTATAACTATTTGCTCAAGAAATTCAAGGTTTTTTTTCTCCAAATGCCTTACGGAATCTTGCTAGAGATGTTGATTTTGTTCAACGAACCAGTAAATACCAAGCAAAAGATTTAATCGCTTTATGTGTATGGACAACTGACAACCATCCTACTTTTTTCTTCTATCATGTTTCAAATATGGTAATTACTTCTTATTTAAAAAGAAACGAGAACTGAGTAAATATAAGGCCATATATATGATTAAAGATTATTTTCTTCTTTTCCAAGCTATACAGAAAGATACCCAAGAGCTATCAAAGATTCTAATTCGCCTGTTCAACCTCCAACAGCAAAACGGGCGAAAAATCTCATCGATACGATAAGAAAACAGCCTCTACTCTAATTGACGTTTTATGAGCATAGCTTGATAGCGATGGGTTAGTACCCTTATAAGTAATTTATATCTCAATAAATTAATAAATGAATAATATGCAATTATTCATATTTATACAAAAAATCCAAAAATAATTGTATATTAAATTTTGCAATTATATCTTTTAAATTACTCATATTGAAGGGGGAAAACGAATGAAAAAAACGGTTATTACATTACTTGCTGCGGGAACAATGTTAGGTGCTCCTTTTTCAACTGCGTTTGCAGAAGAAAAAGTCTCTCAACAAGAAGCAATGGATAAAATGGAGGTACTACAAAAAAATTGGAATGAGGAACAGGGAAGTCCATCATTTCTTTCAGGTGATTTATCTGATAAAAAGGTAGAGACTCAAAAAGCGGTAAAAGAGTTTCTTGAAGAAAATAAAGAATTATTTAAAATAAATCCACAAAAAGATTTAACACTTAAAGAAGTGAAATCAGATGATTTAGGTATGAAACATTATGTTTATACACGATCTATAAATAAAATACCTGTTGACGGTGCACAATTTATTGTACATACAGATAAAGAGGGGAAAGTAACAACGGTCAATGGAGATGTCCATCCAGCTGCAGAGGAGAGTTTAAAGGGGAATACAAAAGCAAAGATTACAAAGGAAACAGCACTTTCAAATGCTTGGAAACATAGTAAACTTACAAAAATTGATACGCTAGTAAAAATGGACGGGAATGCATTAGATCAGATAAAAGAAAACTTAGAGTCTACTAATGAAACAGCAGATTTAGTTGTATATGAAAAAGATGGAACATACTATTTAACGTTTAAAGTGAAACTACAATTTATTAAACCTTATGGTGCTAACTGGCACATCTATGTTAATGCGGAAGATGGAACAATTGTAGATTCATATAATGCAGTTACAGATGCAGATAGTGCTCATAAAGGCTACGGATATGGGGTATTAGGTGATAAAAAAGAATTGAATACAACTTTTAGTAGTGTAAAGGGAAAATACTACTTAAAAGACACAACAAAACCTATGAATGGTGGCTACATTGAAACATTTACAGTTAATCATAGTGATGAAGATTATCCAATAAATTATCGTCTGTTTGATGAGGATAATGCTTGGACAAATAAAGATCAAGGGCCAGCAGTTGATGCCCATTATCATGCAGGAAAAGTCTATGATTATTATAAAAACGTTCATAATCGTAACAGTATTGATGGAAAAGGTAAAACAATTCGCTCGGCTGTGAATTATGGAGTTAACGTAAATAACGCATTTTGGAATGGCCAGCAAATGATATATGGGGATGGAGATGGTCGCAGATTTATTCCGCTTTCTGGTTCTTTTGATGTTGTGGCACATGAATTAACTCATGCTGTTACAGAGTATTCTGCTGATCTTCGTTACGTAAATCAATCAGGTGCATTAAATGAATCTTTCTCTGATGTTTTTGGCTATTTTGTTGATCCTACCAATTGGGATGTAGGAGATGCTGTATTTACACCTGGTGTTTCTGGGGACGCACTGCGAAGCTTATCAAATCCTGAGAAATATGGACAGCCTGCTCATATGAGAAACTATCAATATCTTCCAGAAACTGAAGAAGGAGATAATGGTGGAGTGCATATAAATAGCGGTATTCCGAATAAGGCTGCATATCTGACAATTAATTCTATTGGTAAAGAAAAGGCAGAAAAAATCTATTATCGTGCGTTAACAACATATTTGACTCCAACTAGCGACTTTAAACAAGCTCGTACTGCTTTATTACAATCTGCGGCTGATTATGATGGTTATGATAGTGTAACGTATAAAGCTATAGAAAATGCTTGGAATCAGGTCGGTGTAAAATAATTTAATTTAGTTACTATAGGCTAAGAATTATAGCAATTAAAACTAAAAAAAGAAAAGAACACACTTGTATAATGCAAAAAGGTGTGTTATTTTTCGTTGTTTTTTGTATTGTTTAAGAACTAGAATCCAAATCTGGTTATTTTTAAGATTAATCAATACAGCAATACTTATGCATTCATTATATTTAAAAGGACTATTTTATTGAAAGCAAATAATAGATAATTCTACTTTACCAATAAGGTTTACTTCTCCTTTTTTAACATCAGCATATATTTTATCTTCAGTAACCTCAATAATTTCACTCAATTGAATATGAACCGTTGCTAATTTTTATGTAATTGGTAATTTTTTCACATGAATACCTAGCGCGTTATAAAAACCCTCCATATTTAAATAGAATTCCCTCTATACGATTATATAAATTTATATATTTAAGAAAAACTATTCGAACTTTTAAATTCCAATTACAAGTAACGAGGTATTCTTCGAAAAAGAAGATAAAGATAGCTTTGAGTGTAGAGAGAAACTGTAATAAAAGTAAGATAGGGCAAAGACTAGTATTGAAAAATATGAAATATGGAAGTAGCATAGGGGATTTACGCATAAAGTAATATTGATGGTAAAATTAACAAAAAATTCATTTAAATCAGATAAAATTATGGAGTTTTTAACTTATAATAATGTTACTTCAATGAAAATACGGCTACGAATTAGTTATTTTAAAAATCAATTTTAGATAGGAAGAGGATAATGAAGACCAGAGATAGATATAAAATCATTGTGATTGGTGCTGGGACTGCAGGAATATCTTCTACTGCACATTTGTTACGAAATGTACCCCTATTGAAAGAAAGTATAGCAATTATTGATCCATCAAAAAAACATTATTTCCAACCATTATGGAGTTTAGTGGGGGGAGGGATTGTTTTAAAGGAAAGTACGATGCGTAATCAAGAATTGCTTATTCCAAAAGGGGCAACGTGGATCCCTAAAAGTGTTGTTAAGTTGTTTCCGGAAGAAAATAAGCTACTTTTAGATGATGGACTGCTGCTTGAGTATGAAATTCTTATTGTAGCAGCCGGTATACAAATAAATTGGGACGGCATTAAAGGCTTAAAGGAGTCTATTGGGACTAATGGGGTTTGTAGCAATTACTCTTATAAATATGTTGATTCTACTTGGAGAGAAATTGAAAAATTTAAAGGAGGAAATGCTGTTTTTACCCACCCCAATACGCCTATAAAATGCGGTGGTGCTCCACAAAAAATAATGTATTTAGCAGAAGAATATTTTTGTAATAGCGGTGTAAGAAACAAAAGTGAAGTAATGTTTTATACTGCGAACGCTAACATATTTCAGGTTCCACTTTATGCAAATACATTAGAACAAGTAATTGAAAGAAAGCAAATTATAACAAATTATTATAAAAACTTAGTAGAAATTATCGCTGAGAAGAAAGAAGCAATTTTTGAAGATACGCAAACACTGAAAAGAGAAACAGTACCATATAGTATGATCCATGTTGTTCCACCAATGGGGCCACCTAGTTTTATTAAAGAGAGTGAGATAAGTGATTCTCAGGGGTGGGTAGATATAAGCCCTTATACTTTGCAGCATGTACAGTATAAGAATATTTTCGGACTTGGAGATTGTACCAATTTACCCACCTCTAAAACTGGAGCGGCAATTCGAAAACAAATACCTATCTTAAAACAAAATATTATGGACGTACTTAACGGAAGAGACTTACAGGCTAAATATGATGGATATACATCCTGTCCGATTGTTACAGGATATAAAAGTCTAATACTAGCTGAATTTAACTATGAACATGAACCTCAAGAAACGTTTCCGTTTAATCAAGCGAAAGAACGGTATAGTATGTTTTTACTTAAAAGATATATGTTGCCCTATATGTATTGGAACTTTATGTTGAAAGGGATTCTATAAGAGGAGAGAGAAAGTGGTAATAAAAATTGAAAAGCAAGTTGAAATAACTATTTGGAGGGAATAGCTATGCTTTTAAAATATTTTTATGATGAAAAATTAGCACATGCTTCCTATTTAGTCGGTTGTCAGAAGGAAGGTGTAGCAATTGTAATTGATCCAGGTCGCTATATAGAACAATATATCGAATTTGCTAAGAAGGAGGGGATGGAAGTAATTGCTGCGGCTGAAACTCACATTCATGCAGATTTTCTTTCTGGGTCTAGGGAACTTTCTAATCTTTATGATGCAAATTTATATGTATCTGACGAAGGAGATTGTGATTGGAAATATCAATATCTTAACGAAGGTCGATATAATTTGGTTAGAGAGGGCACAGAGTTTAAAGTAGGTCATATAAAATTTAATGTAATTCACACACCAGGGCATACGCCTGAAAGTATTTCTTTTTTAGTAACTGATACAAGTCAAAATAATTATAAGAATGATAAGCCGATAGGAATATTCACAGGTGATTTTATATTTGTAGGAGATATAGGAAGACCGGATTTATTAGAAACCGCTGTAGGTATGAAAGATACTGCAAAAATAGGAGCGAAACAATTATTTGATTCTATACAAAAAATAAAAATACTCCCTGATTATTTGCAAATATGGCCATCACATGGAGCAGGAAGCGCATGTGGAAAAGCATTAGGAGCAATTCCAACTTCTACATTAGGTTATGAAAAGATGTTTAATTGGGCATTTCAGTGTAATAAAGAAAGTGATTTTGTATCGACTTTATTGACGGGACAGCCAGAGCCTCCAAAGTATTTTTCATTAATGAAGAATTTAAATAAGTACGGTCCACCAATTCGTAATAAGAGAGAAGTTACTGCTATTAATACAGTAGAAGAACTTCAAGAAATTATGAGGAGCGTTCAGCAAATAGTTGATATAAGGGATGTAGCAAGTTTTGCTTCTGGTCACATTGAGAAATCAATTAACATACCGTATAACAATTCCTTCACAACTTGGTGTGGCTGGTTACTAGATTATAAAACAGAAACTTTAATCATTCTAGATGAGGAAAAGGTTAGAGTGGAGGAGGTTATTAGAGACTTTGAATCTATTGGGCTAAATAATATTATTGCTTTTGCACCCTTACAAGTTATACAAAGACTTGATAGATTTGAAAGTTACAAAGAAAAAACATCGATTGAATTAAATCCGCATATAAAGGATGGTAGCGTTAAGGTTATCGATGTACGTAGTAAAACAGAGTGGGAGGAAGGACATCTTCATGATGCAATACATATCCCTTTAGGAAATCTATTTAAGCAGCTAGATTGTATACCGAAAGATTGCCCAATAGTTTTACAATGTCGAACCGGATTGCGTTCCGCTATAGCAGCTAGTATTTTACAAAGAGCTGGTATAAAGGAAGTAGTGAATTTAAAGGGAGGATTTCTTGCATGGAAAAAAGAGGAGCTTCCTTATATAACATGTAATCGCAATGTGTAGGGAAATAATTTTTATTAATTTATCCGATAAGGAAAATTGCGGATTAAATAGGAATATATCTATATATAGGAGCAATACATTTAGATAGTGTATTAAAATAGGAGAAATAGATGATTTATTCTATAGACCTGAATTTATTCAGAATTATGCTGCTGAGAAAATTGATTTAGTGTTATCGGGGCATGCTCATGGAGGGCAAGTTAGATTGCCATTTATCGGAGGGTTAGTTGCCCCGAATCAAGGTATATTCCCTACATATACAGCTGGTTTATATGAAAAATAAAATACGTCTATGGTAGTGAGTAGAGGATTAGGCAATAGTATCATTCCGCAAAGAATTTTTAATAGGCCAGAACTTGTAGTCGTACAGTTAAATTGAACTGTACGATTTTTTGTATAGAAAAATAAGCCATATGTAATTTATACAAGTTAACATTACAATTTTGTTAAAAATTTTCTACGTTACATAAAGTAACAAAATTTGACCCGTAGAGTTTGTTATAGTGTAAATAATCAAAAAACTTAAAAATTAGTCGAGTGAAAAGTGTGATAAGGAATCTGTATAAAAACATAAAGGGGTGTACAAATGCATAAAGAATATGAAATTGAAGAGTATACGGCGATTGAGGAACAAATACATTATTATTGTAAATGTTTATTAGTAAGTCATCCTGATCAAATTATAAAGTATTTAGAAAAAAGGTTAGAAAAATATGCAGAAACATTACAATATGCCCATTTATATCCCGACACAGTTATATTACCGTTACAGCAATTAGTTATCGAATATTCTTTAGATGTTGCTAGAATTAGGAAATATATGAATTTGAAAACGTAAAATAAAATATATAATTTAAATGAAACAGAGTCGACTTTAAGAAATGATATTCTAATGTCGACTCTGTTTCATTGTTTAAGATTGAAAATACATACTAATCAATGAAGTTTGACATATAATTACGCAAGAGTAAAATAAAAGTGAGTACTCACTCATTTTAGAAAAGGGGGAAGAATACGTGCAGCAACCTGCCATTATTTTACGGACTGTATCAAAAAGTTTTGGGAAAAAAGAAGTGTTACACAATCTTTCATTGCAAGTTGAAAAAGCAGAGATATTTGGTTTAGTTGGGCCTTCAGGTTCAGGGAAAACGACTCTTATTAAATTGATTGCAGGTATTCATGAGGCAACGAAAGGTGAAGTGCTTGTATACAACACGAACATGCCTAATTTAAATGAAATGAAAAGAATTGGTTATATGGCTCAGGCTGATGCATTATATGAAGAACTATCAGCATATGAAAATGCAGATTTTATTGCAACGATGTATGGATTAAAGGGAAAACATAAAAAAGAAAGAATCGAAGAGGTTTTTGACCTTGTACAATTATCACAACATATAAGACAGCAAGTGCAGCATTTTTCAGGTGGGATGAAGAAGCGTTTATCATTAGCGATAGCACTCCTTCATGAACCTGAAATATTAATTTTAGATGAGCCAACAGTGGGGATAGATCCACTTCTTAGAAAAACAATCTGGGAAAAATTTTATGATTTGAAAAAGAAAGGCACAACTATTATTGTAACGACGCACATTATGGATGAAGCTGAGTTTTGTGAGCGTCTAGGGTTGATTAGAGAAGGAAAACTAGTTGCGACTGGAACACCTGAAGAATTGAAAAAACGGGTATCATCAGGACGGATTGAAGATGTCTTTTTGTTGGAAGAGGTGGCCCTATCATGAGAGTTACTGGTGTAATCATTCGTATTATTCGCCAATTTTTTCGAGATAAACGTTCGTTAGCGATGATGTTTGGGGCACCTATGTTATTACTTTGGTTATTGTCTCTAGTGTTTACACAAAAAGACTATGTACCGCATATTGCTGTAGTTGATGTGCCTGCTCCTATTGTAAAAACAATGAAAACTCAAGAAGCCTCAATTTATGAATACGGCAAAGAGAAAGCAATTTCAGAGTTAGAACTGCAAAAGGTAGATGCAGTAATTTATTTAGAGAATGGGAAAATGAATCTTTTATTAGAAGGAAGTGATTCATCAAAAAATCGTGCTGTACTTCAAGTTTTACAAAAGAGTACAGAAAAGAATGAAGTATCAGTTATGAAGCCTGAAGTAAATTACTTACATGGCTCTAAAGACTTTACAATGTTTGATGGGCTTGGTCCAGTATTGATTGGTTTCTTTACATTTTTCTTTGTATTTATATTGTCTGGAGTTTCCTTTGTTAGAGAACGTTTAAGTGGTACATTAGAGAGGTTATTGTCCACTCCAGTGAGAAGATGGGAAATAGTTGTAGGATATATTATTGGTTTCGGAATCTTTGCATTTATACAATCAATTATAATCGTGAATTTTTCAGTTTATATTTTAGACTTGTATGTAGCTGGCTCCATATGGTTAACGCTACTTATTACATGTATGCTTTCTTTAACAGCATTAACTTTAGGGACGTTTTTATCAGCATACGCAAATAATGAATTTCAAATGATTCAATTTATACCGCTTGTCATTGTGCCACAAATTTTCTTTTCTGGGTTGTTTCCAATTGAATCTATGAATAAGTGGCTACAAATGTTAGGGGAATTATTTCCGCTCACATATGGAGCTGACGCAATGAGACAAGTGATGATTCGAAATCAAGGATTTACAGAGATTGCATTAGATCTTACTGTATTACTACTTTTTTCTCTATTATTTGCAATAGGAAATGTATATGCATTAAAGAAACATCGAAAAATATAATGACGGTACAAAGGGGCATTATAGATGAAGAAGGATTGGCTGGATGAATTAATTGCCGCAACTAATACGGATAAACGAAATGAACGTCAAATGCGTATTTTAGAGGCAGCTGTTGATATGTTTGGAGAAAAAGGATATGCATCAACTTCTACAAGTGAAATTGCAAAGCGTGCTGGTGTAGCGGAAGGAACAATCTTCCGCTACTATAAAACAAAAAAAGATTTATTGTTAGCAGTCGTCATGCCGACATTAACAAAGTTTGCTGCACCATTTTTTGTACAAGCCTTTGCAAAGGAAATTTTCAAATCGCAGTATGAATCGTATGAAGGGCTGCTAAGAGTTGTTATTCATAATAGATTTGAATTTGCAAAAAAGCATTTTCCAATGATAAAAATATTAATTCAAGAAGTGCCATTTCAGCCAGAATTGAAAAACGAAATACAACATTTAGTAGAAACAGAGTTACTTTCACATTTTAAAAAGTTGATTGTAAAGTTTCAAGAAGAAGGGGAAATTATTGAGATGCCTCCATCTTCTGTATTACGTCTTACTTTATCAGCTGTATTAGGTTTACTATTAACACGATTTTTATTATTGCCTGAAGAAAAATGGGATGATGAAGTGGAAATTGAAAATACAATTCAATTTATATTGTATGGATTAACACCACGGAGGTAATGTGATGCGCCAATTTGCAAAACCAACAATTGTTGTAAGTAAATGTTTAGAATTTGATGCCTGTCGTTATAATGCAGAGATGATACCAGATGTAACAATACGAAATTTGCAGCCATTTGTTACATTTATACCTGTTTGTCCAGAAGTCGAGATCGGATTGGGGACTCCTCGTGAAACGATACGAATCGTAGAAGAAAATGGTGCGAATAGGCTTGTACAGCCGTCGACACGAGAAGATGTAACTGAAAAAATGGAGCAATTTTCAAATGACTTTTTACAAACGATATCCGATGTGGATGGTTTTATTTTAAAGAATCGTTCGCCAAGTTGTGGTACGCGCGATGTGAAAATTTATTCTGGTTTTGAAAAAGCGCCAGTAAAAGGAAAGGGATCTGGCTTATTTGGCGGAGCAGTAATAAAAAAATTTTCACATCTTCCAATTGAAGAAGAGGGTAGATTGTCGAATTTTATTATTAGAGAACATTTCTTTACAAGACTGTTTACAATCGCGCATTACAAAATGATTAAACATACTAAAAACATAAAAGAACTCGTATCATTTCAATCAGACTATAAGTATTTATTTATGGCATATAATCAAGTGAAACAAAAAGAATTAGGGCGTATTATTGCAAATCAAAAAAATGAAACGATTGAAGTTGTATTTGATAAGTATGAGAAGACTTTATATGAATTATTTATGCGCACCTCCCGCTATACATCGAATGTAAATGTATGTGAGCATATTTTTGGATATTTTAAAACAAAGTTGAAAAAACAAGAAAAAGATCATTTTTTAGATTTGATACAAAAGTATATAGAAAAGAAAGTCCCGCTTAGTAGCTTACTTACAATTTTAAAATCATGGGCCATTCGATTTGACGAAAAGTATTTATTAAGACAAACATATTTTGAACCTTACCCTGAAGCTTTAGTAGAAATTTCTGATTCGGGAAAAGGTAGAGATTATTAAACAAAAAATTACATAATTCGACAAGAAAACTCCTATGTTGTTGTAGAACAATGTAGGAATTTTTTTGTGCATTAGTACAGAATCTGTTTTAAAATTAAGTTATGACAGAATTGTAGCAATTGTCTAACTAATATTCGTGTCTTTTAATTCGTAATGTTTGTAGTAGAAACTCGCACGCTGTCGAAACTCAATATTCGATAAGGGGTGTGTAGCGGAATGGAATTTACTCTAACTCGCGAAAAACAAATGATTAAAGAAATGGTACGTGACTTTGCTGAAAAGGAAATCGCACCGAAAGCTGTGTATTATGACAAAACTGCGGAATTTCCATATGAAACATTTCAAAAAATGGGCGAACTAGGATTATTAGGTATCCCATTCCCTGAAGAGTATGGAGGTTCAGGTGGCGATACTGTATCGTACGCGTTAGCAGTTGAAGAAATTGGTCGTGCTTGTGGTGGGACAGGATTAAGTTACGCTGCAACAATTTCATTAGGTGCTTCTCCAATTTATTATTTCGGTACAGAAGAACAAAAACAGAAATATTTAGTTCCAATGGCGTCAGGTAAAACATTAGGTGCTTTCGGATTAACGGAGCCGAACGCTGGATCAGATGCAGGCGGTACAAAAACGAAAGCAGTATTAGATGGAGATGAGTATGTTATTAGTGGTGAAAAGTGTTGGATTACAAATGCAGAGTATGCAAATACAATTATTGTAACCGCTATCAACGGTGTTGAAGATAATGGTAGAAAACGTATTTCGGCATTTATCGTACCGACTACAAGTGAAGGATTAACGATCTCAAGTCCTTACGATAAGATGGGTGTTCGTGCTTCTAATACATGTGAAATCGTACTTGATGGTGTACGTGTACCGAAAGAAAATATTCTTGGTGATGTAAATAAAGGATTTAAACAATTCTTATATACACTTGATGGAGGACGTATTTCAATCGCAGCATTAGCAGTAGGTATTGCACAATCTGCATTTGAACGTGCGCTGCAATATGCGAAAGAACGTCAACAATTTGGAAAGTCAATCTCTAATTTCCAAGCGATTCAATTTAAATTAGCTGATATGGCGACTGAAGTAGAACTTGCACGTAATTTAGTACATAAAGCGGCTTGGTTAAAAGATAATGATAAACCTTTCGGTAAAGAAGCGGCTATGGCAAAGTTATTTGCATCTGAGGCTGCTAGTCGTATTGCAAATCAATCGGTACAAATTCACGGTGGATACGGCTATATGCGTGAATATGAAGTGGAACGACATATTCGTGATGCAAAACTATTAGAAATTGGTGAAGGAACTTCTGAAATTCAACGTCTCGTAATTGCAAGACATTTAGGATGTAGATAAAAAGGAGGAATCACTATGTTTCAAAAAATATTAATTGCTAATCGCGGGGAAATCGCAGTTCGTATTATGAAAACTTGTCAAAAACTTGGCATTCGCACTGTTGCTATTTATTCTGAGGCTGATGAAAATGCCCTACATGTAAAAATGGCAAATGAAGCTTACTTAGTAGGTGGACCGCGTGTCCAAGAAAGCTATTTAAACCTTGAAAAAATTATTGAAATAGCTAAGAAGACAAATGCTGAAGCAATCCATCCGGGATATGGATTATTATCAGAGAATCCGTCTTTTCCGGTTCGCTGTAGAGAAGAAGGAATTGTATTTATCGGTCCATCAGAAGAAATTATTACGAAGATGGGAAGTAAAATCGAATCTCGTATTGCAATGCAAGCTGCAGATGTCCCAGTAGTTCCAGGTATTACTACAAATATTGAAACTGCTGAAGAAGCAATTGAAATTGCAAAACAAATTGGTTATCCATTAATGCTGAAGGCATCCGCAGGCGGCGGAGGCATTGGAATGCAGTTGATGGAAACTGAGCAAACGCTCACCAAAGCATTTGAAAGTAACAAAACAAGAGCACAAAACTTCTTCGGTAACGGAGAAATGTATTTAGAGCGCTATATTGCAGATGCACACCATATTGAAATTCAGCTTTTAGCAGATACACATGGTAACACAGTGTATTTATGGGAGCGTGAATGTTCAGTGCAGCGCCGAAATCAAAAAGTAATTGAAGAAGCACCTTCACCATTTTTAGATGAAGGTACGCGAAAAGCGATGGGGGAAGTTGCTGTACAAGCTGCCAAAGCTCTAGGCTATACAAATGCAGGTACAGTTGAGTTTCTTGTAGATGATCAGAAGAACTTTTATTTCTTAGAGATGAATACGAGATTACAAGTAGAGCATCCAGTTACAGAAGAAATTACAGGTTTAGATCTTGTAGAACAACAACTTCTAATTGCATACGGTGAGAAACTATCATTTACACAAGATGATGTAAAACGTAGTGGTCATGCCATTGAGGCACGTATTTATGCAGAGGATCCGAAAACTTTCTTCCCATCACCTGGAAAGATTACAGATTTAACGCTTCCATCAAATGTACGTATTGATCACTTTTTGGAGAATCAAGTCACGATTACACCTTTCTACGATCCAATGATTGCGAAAGTCATTGCTCATGGTGAAACTCGTGAAGAAGCAATTTCAAAATTACATGATGCTTTAGAAGAATTAAAAGTAGAAGGTATTAAAACGAACACGCCAATGTTACTTCAAGTATTGGAAGACGATGTGTTCAAAAGTGGTATTTATACAACAGGTTTTGTAACGAAACAACTTGTTAAAAAATAAGATTTAACAATATTAAGGGGGAAAAAATGATGACGAAAGTATATGCATCGATGGCAGGAAATGTATGGAAGATTGTTGTAGGAGTAGGAGATACAGTAGAGGAAGAGCAAGATGTCGTCATTTTGGAATCTATGAAAATGGAAATTCCAATCATTTCAGAAGAAGCTGGCACAGTTATGAAAATTAATGTGCAAGAAGGCGATTTTGTAAATGAAGGAGATGTATTACTAGAAATTGAATAGGGAGATATAGGGGGAAGTGAATTGAAACTACCTAATTTTGCTGTCATTAAAGAAGTCGGGCCACGTGATGGCTTACAAAATGAAAAAAAGATTGTTGGCACAAAAGATAAAGTAAAATGGATTCAACTACTTACAGAGGCGGGATTATCGTACGTTGAAGTTTCCTCATTCGTTCACCCTAAATGGGTCCCTGCATTAGCAGATGCAAATGATGTGTTTTCTGAGCTAAAAAGGGAACCAAATGTTACATATGCAGCGCTTGTTCCAAATCAAAATGGTTTGGAACGAGCTTTTTTGCAAAATGTAGATGAGGTGAATGTTTTTTTATCAGCAAGTGAATCTCATAATAAAAGTAATATTAATAAATCAATTAAAGAAGCATTAGTTGTAATTGAAGATATAACAAAACAGGCATTATTCGAAGGGAAAAAGGTAAGAGGCTATGTTTCTACTGTATTTGGATGTCCTTATGAAGGGGATATAAGTACCGCAGCAGTTGATGAATTATGTAATCAACTATTTTCATACGGCATTTATGAAGTCTCGCTTGGTGACACGATCGGTGTAGCGAATCCGCTACAAGTAGAGGGAGTATTAGAACATTTATTAAAGAAATACGATGCTTCGCAGTTTGCAATGCATTTCCATAATACGTACGGTATGGCTCTGGCGAATGTAGTTAAGTCTTTAGAATACGGTATTACAACATTTGACAGTTCTTGTGGTGGCCTTGGGGGTTGTCCATATGCACCTGGAGCATCAGGTAATGTTGCAACTGATGACTTAGTTTATATGCTCCATAAGTTAGGGGTCCAAACGAATATTGATGAAGAGAAGTTATTGAGAGCGAGTCAATTTATTCAAAGTAAATTAAATATCCAATTACCAAGTCATGTGTATAGAGCGCTTCAACATAAAACGATAAGTAGGTGAGAAGATGCTACAATTACAAAACATTTCAGTTGATTATGTAACACCTCACGTTGTAAAGATTTCATTAAATCGTGAAAGACAAGCAAACTCATTATCTTTAGCGTTATTAGAAGAGTTACAAAACATATTAACTCAAATAAGTGAAGAGTCAAATACTAGAGTAGTTATTCTAACAGGTGCTGGTGAAAAAGCATTTTGTGCTGGTGCTGATTTAAAAGAACGCGCTGGTATGAATGAAGAACAAGTTCGTCATGCTGTTAGTATGATTCGCACTACTATGGAAATGGTTGAACAATTACCACAGCCAGTTATCGCTGCTATAAATGGAATCGCACTTGGTGGTGGTACGGAATTAAGTTTAGCTTGTGATTTTAGAATTGCGGCTGAATATGCAAGTCTTGGTCTTACTGAAACTACACTTGCAATTATACCAGGAGCAGGTGGTACGCAGCGTTTGCCAAGATTAATTGGTGTTGGTAGAGCGAAGGAATTAATTTATACAGGAAGACGTATTTCGGCGCAAGAAGCAAAAGAATATGGTTTAGTAGAATTTGTTGTACCAGCTCATTTACTTGAAGAGAAAGCAATTGAAATAGCAGAGAAAATTGCTAGTAATGGTCCTATTGCTGTTCGATTAGCAAAAGAAGCAATTTCAAACGGTATTCAAGTTGATTTACATACCGGATTACAAATGGAAAAACAAGCGTATGAAGGTGTAATCCATACGAAAGATAGATTAGAAGGATTACAAGCATTCAAGGAAAAACGCACACCAATGTATAAGGGGGAGTAAATATGTTAGACCAAAAACAACAATCGAATACATTTGAAGAACGAGCTGAAACGATTAAACAAGGCGGCGCACCAAAATATCATGAACAAAACAAAGCAAAGGGAAAACTATTCGTTCGAGATCGTTTAGCGCTTCTATTTGATAATGGTGAATATGTAGAAGATGCATTATTTGCAAACTGTGAACAAACTGGATTACCTGCTGATGGTGTTATAACGGCAACGGGTAAAATACATGGTCGTACTGCATGCGTAATGGCAAATGATTCAACGGTAAAGGCTGGATCATGGGGCGCACGTACAGTTGAAAAGATTTTACGTATTCAAGAAACGGCAGAAAAATTACGTGTTCCGTTATTATATTTAGTTGACTCTGCTGGAGCGCGTATTACAGATCAAGTAGAAATGTTCCCAGGGCGCCGCGGTGCAGGAAGAATCTTCTACAATCAAGTGAAATTATCAGGTAAAGTTCCTCAAGTATGCTTATTATTTGGACCTTCGGCAGCTGGTGGCGCATATATTCCAGCCTTTTGTGACATTGTTATGATGGTAGAAGGAAATGCATCTATGTACTTAGGTTCTCCTCGTATGGCGGAGATGGTTATCGGCGAGAAGGTAACTTTAGAGGAGATGGGCGGAGCTCGTATGCATTGCTCTGTATCAGGATGCGGAGATGTTTTATGTAAAACAGAAGAAGATGCGATTACACAAGCAAGACAATACATTTCATATTTTCCAAACAACTACTTAGAGAAGACTCCATTGGTTACACCTCAAGAACCGAAACAATTCGAAAAAACGTTAGAACAAATCATTCCAGAAAATCAAAATGCTCCTTTCAATATGAAAGATCTCATTAATAGAGTTATTGATGAAGGTTCTTTCTATGAAGTGAAAAAATTATTTGCTCAAGAACTAATTACAGGCTTAGCACGTATTGATGGTAAGCCAGTTGGTATTATTGCAAATCAACCGCGTATGAAAGGCGGCGTATTATTCCACGATTCAGCTGATAAAGCAGCGAAGTTTATTAATTTATGTGATGCATATCATATTCCATTGTTATTCCTTGCAGATGTACCTGGATTTATGATTGGTACTAAAGTAGAGCGTGCTGGTATTATTCGTCATGGTGCAAAGATGATTTCTGCAATGAGTGAAGCAACTGTACCGAAAATTTCTATTGTTGTTCGTAAAGCATACGGTGCTGGTTTATATGCAATGGCAGGTCCAGCCTTTGAACCAGATTGCTGCCTAGCATTACCGACAGCTTCTATTGCAGTAATGGGTCCAGAAGCGGCAGTCAATGCTGTATATGCAAATAAGATTGCAGCTTTACCAGAAGAAGAGCGTGATAGCTTCATTGCTGAAAAACGCGAAGAGTATAAGAAAGATATTGATATTTACCATTTGGCATCAGAGATGGTCATTGATGGTATTGTTCATCCAAACAATTTAAGAGAAGAGTTAAAAGGACGATTCGAAATGTATATGAGTAAATATCAAGTATTTACAGATCGTAAACATCCTGTTTATCCAGTTTAAAAGCCCTATTTAGGGCTTTCTTGCTCAAAAAGTCAAGGAGGGGAAAACATTGAAACAAGCAGTTTGGTTTCCAACAGAAGAATATAAAGAAAAAACGCGTTTATATGGTTGGATGAAATCATTGGGCTATGAAGATTATGAAACGTTTTATAATAAATCTATTGAAGAAACAGATTGGTTTTGGGGAGAAGCTGAGAAAGCGGTTGGCTATCAATGGATGAAGCCTTATACAGAAGTGCTAGATTTAGAAAATGGTACGCCGTTTGCACAGTGGTATAATGGCGGAACATGTAACGTTGTAGAATCAGTTTTATCACGCTGGCTTGCAGATGATGAAACAAGAAGGCAACCAGCACTGCAGTATGAAGGGGAAAATGGAACTTCAAAATCATTTACATATGAAGAGCTTGACAACTGGGTAAGTCGCGTTGCAAACGGTTTGAGACATGCGGGTATTGAAAAAGGTGACCGTGTAACAATTTATATGCCGATGATTCCAGAAACAGTTGTTGCGATGCTAGCTGTAATGAAGATTGGGGCAATTATTTCACCAATTTTCTCAGGATTTGCGTCTGATGCAGTCATGACACGCGTGCAAGCGGCAGGGGCAAAAATGATCATTACTGCAGATGGTTTTTCACGCCGTGGTAAAATTGTTTCATTAAAAGATGAAGTAGATAAAGCTTGTGAACATTGTCCAACTGTTGAAAAAGTTGTTATCGTTCGTCATGCAGGAAATGATTTTACACCGCATCATTACGATTTCTCATGGAGTGCGCTAGAAAAAGAAAAACCATTTACACATGCTGAAGAAATGAATAGTGATGATCCGTTAATGCTCATTTATACATCAGGTACAACTGGGAAACCGAAAGGAACAGTACATACACATGCTGGTTTCCCTTTGAAATCTGCATTTGATGCAGGATTTGGAATGAACATCAAACAAGGTGACCGCGTATTATGGGTAACTGATATGGGCTGGATGATGGGACCGTTTTTACTATTCGGCTCTCTCATTAATGGAGCAACGATGGTTATGTACGAAGGTGTTCCAGATTTCCCAGAAGCAGATCGTTTATGGGAGACCGTTGATAAATATGAAATTACACATCTCGGTATATCACCAACATTAATTCGTGCGTTAATGGCAAAGGGTGATGAGTATGTAAATAAACATTCGCTCAAGAGTTTAGAAGTATTCGCATCAACAGGTGAACCTTGGAATCCAGATCCTTGGATGTGGCTATTTGAAACAGTTGGAAAAAATAATGTACCAATTTGTAACTATTCAGGCGGAACTGAAATTTCTGGTGGGATTTTCGGAAACGTCCTTATTAAACCGATTGCACCGATTAGTTTTAACGCATCTTTACCAGGAATGGCAGCGGTTGTGCTCAATGATCAAGGCAATCCAATTCGTGATGAAGTTGGAGAATTATGTTTAGAGAAACCTTGGGTTGGTATGACGAAAAGTTTCTGGGAAGACGATGAGCGTTATGTGAACACGTATTGGTCACGTTTTGAAAATAAATGGGTTCATGGTGACTGGGTGATTTATGATGGTGAGCAATATATTATTACAGGACGCTCAGATGATACGTTAAACATTGCTGGAAAACGTATTGGACCTGCAGAATATGAATCTATTCTTGTTAAGCATAATGATGTCATAGAAGCTGCCGCGATTGGTGTACCTGATGATGTAAAAGGTGAAGTTTGTCATTGTTTTGTAGTATTAAGGGACAATGTAACATTCACAGGAGAGTTAAAGAAAGAATTAATGAGTTTAGTAAACTCTCATATCGGAAAAGCATTGTGTCCAAAAGATATTCACGTTGTAGAAGATTTACCAAAAACACGTAATTCTAAAGTAATGCGACGCGTCATTAAAGCTGCTTACTTAGGAAAAGAATTAGGGGATTTATCATCACTTGTAAATCCTGAAGTAGTTCCGTTTATTCAGGGGTTACAGTCTAGTAAACTATAAAATTACGAATGAGCTCTATGTAAATAGAGCTCATTTTTAATGTTTACAAAAAGATAAGAGAGAAAAAGTAAATTTGAAGTTAAAAAATCTACTATTAGTGTTAAGTATGTCTGTTTGTTTTTAGTTTTTATCAAAATAGGATACTGTTGCATATCTATCCAATGGAGTAATTGAATTTTGTTAAGAATGAACATTTAGTGAAGAAAAAAGTAATGAATAAAAGGAGAAATCCCTGGGGGACAGGGATTCAATAAAGGAGATATCATTGTCGTTCAATGTCGAAATTTGGCGTATTCGACAAATTAATATTATCACGAATTTTCAGGAGATTGTGATAGTAGATGTGTCAAAAATGTGTACGGGTTTCATATAAAAGTGTCAATTAAATAGGAAATGGGAAAAGAATTAAGTTCACTCGTTCTTAAGATTTTTCCCTTTTAAATTTACTGCTTGTTCGTTGTTCTATATACATCTGAAATTGGTAAATCGTCGCCATGTAAAGCTTGAGTACTGTCCTTTTTGTTTGAATCATGTGCCTTCTGAGATGTTTCTTGCATTTGCTCTTGGGCTTTACTAGGGGTATTCAGCGCATCCGATGACACATAATCAAGTTGTTGACTTAATAGATTTTTTTTATCCATGTTATGTAGCTCCTTTTTGAATTTAGATATAAAAACGAAGTGTTTTTAAATAGTTACGTGGGTATTATGTATCTTTGAATGGAATTATATACATAAACTATATTGAGAATTTAACTAATTATAAAAATCACTTGTGATGACAAGTTTAAGAAATATAAAGATCATTAGTTCTTAATAAAAGCTTTATTTTAGTAGGGTGTTTCGAAATTTCATTTGAAAGGAACATCCCAATGATAAGATGAGCACTGTAAATCAGTGCTCATCTTATCAGAAATTGCTTAGTACTTAAAGATAAAACCATTACGGACAATTCACAATGGTAATAGTGACGCTAGCCATAGTTCCAGGAGAATCAAGAAGTGAAGCAGTAACGGTTACTGTTCCAGGCCCATTAGCGGCTAGAAATACAGCGGTAAAGTTACCTGAAGCATTTGTAATGACAGCAAGAGGAACCATGAAAGCAAGAGAAGGATTACTAAATGAAAAATTGACCACTACTCCTGGAGTAGGACTACCGTTTACTAATACTTGACCCGAAAAAAATAAAGTATTATTTCCTTGAGTGGATACACATGTCGTGGTTTCGTTAGAAGTCAAAGTAATAGATGCAGGCCCAGCAGGAAGATTAAATCCAGTTGGTCCAGTGGGTCCGGTTGAACCCGTAGCTCCTGTAGAACCGGTGGGACCAGTAGGGAATTGAAAGGGTTGAACAGGTGGAAGTGTAGGTCCAATAGAACCCGGATTAAGTGCAGCAAAAGATAAAAACTCGTCCATTATTTATCACCTCTAAAAATCGTATTACTAATAGTAAATGTAATGATAGAGCAAAGTGAAATGGATAAGCGGTTGTATTTTAATAAATTAAACAAAATTTTTATTTGATAGAAAGAGAGATTAGTACGATTCCTTTAGAAATTAAATATAAAAAGGCGAGTATTTTCAAATTGCCTTTTGGGTAATGCAGTGTAATTTTATTCAGTTATTTGAAAAATAGTTTCATTCGGTTTGGAAAATCCATACAGTTTCCTTGCGAATTTTAAAATTTCTTCTTCACTATCTGTTAAAGTTTTAACATCATTCTTAAGGGAATGACCATCCTTCTTTAAAGAAGATAATTTTTGTTGCTCCGTATTAAGCGTGATTTGTTTTTCTTTAATCATTTCTTGTTGGTTATTAAGAGAATATTGAAGGACAAAAATTATAGGTAATATTAAAACCAAAATAGTTATAATACGGCGTCTTGTTTTTTTATTACTACCTTGTTGGGTGTTAGGGTTCACTTGCTGTGAGGGTATATTAGGATTTGATTGTTGGGATGATACTTTTGGGATGTTTCCCATTAAAAGGCCTCCATTACTGATTGTAGAATTTAAACTATTTAAAAGTATTATAAATGTTCAATAAGGATTTTAGAAGATATTTTAATATAGGTGAGTTTTGTAAAGTTTAAACAAAATTTTTATTTAAATAAAAGAAACCCCGATTGTCTGCGGGCTCCTAAGGGAAATCGTCAAATAATGAAGTACTCGACTAATTAACGATATCATGAATTTTTTGGTAAAAACACTGGTAAATTCATCCGAATTAATGAGAGCATCATTTGAAACAAAAACGCTATTTTAATAGGGAGGGGAATAATGATGATTCCATGGGACAAGCGAGTATACATTGTATCAAGGTGATCATTTTATTACAGAGGGGACAATTTTTGAGGTTAGTGAAAAGGCGAATAAATCATTATATTGGCTTCGGTGCATGTTAGTTCCAAGCTATGAAAAAGTGTGCGGTAATAGTACAAAGCGACTTTGGTTGATTCGGATAGATGATGACGAAGAATGATGTGAAAATTTCATTTCGTAGAGAAATAAGGTGATTAAGGATGGGCATAGAATATGCCATATTTGTATTAAAAAAGAGCAGAATTTAGCCTATATATAAAGATGTTGGAATTGTTCTAAAGGGGGGAATATCTGAAATATAAATAATTGAGGGGAGTGAACTAATAATGGAAACTAGTACTTTTTTAGGATTGTTTTGGGGATGGGTAACGGTTATTGTATCGGGAATACTTTTCGTACGTCCATCGGTACTACGTGAATTGAAAAAATTAGTGGTTGAAGACAGAGGATTTGGTATTATGTATGGTTTTCTATCGATTTTCCTAGGGTTAGGTAGTGTAATCCTACATAATGTATGGGTATTCAACTGGCAGGGGTTCCTAACGTTTATTGCATGGCTTGCATTATTAAAGGGAATCTACATAATTGTATATCCTGAACCTTCCAAGAAAACAGACTTTGAAGTAAGGGTACTATCTACACGTATAGCGCTCGCTATCATTGGCGCCTTGGCTTTATGGATGCTTATAGTAATCTATATAAAATAATCTTTTTCTAATAAGGAAGTTAATAAAATATGAGAAAATTCCATTATAATACTAATTTTAGAATGTTGCATTGCGAAATGGTCAGAAATTCTTGCTTACAAATCGTCCATTCCCTAATTTATATGCTCAAAAATTTATAGGAGCATTAGAATTTGCGAGTATTCGGGATTTTGGTGTATGTGGTCTTTTAGTTAGACAAAATGGTGCGTACATTTTTAAAACTCATAGACGGCTGGTTGAATCTTGGCGAAGAGCAATAGATTAAATACGATTCTTTTATGTGAAGTTCGATAAAAAAGTACAGTAGATTCATCTATTGGAGGAAAACGTGGTGTTTCTAAAAGAAATAATTTATGTTTCTATGATTCATCAACTTGGCAGGATAAAGACGTTGCTGGTTCTGTTAATGTATGATTAGAGTTTGTTATTGATGCAAAAGTAAGTGTTAAAGGAACACTACAATACAAGGTGCACAATAGCAAAGGAAAAACATACTGCTGTAAATAAGCTTATTTGTATGTGAAGTAATTAAAGAGTCGATTTATAAGAGTCAGCTTATTTTTCAATACTCCACTCAACTAGTAATTATAGATGCCAGTTTAAATCTCTGCGTGTGAATATATAAAAAGCTGACTATATTTAGTCAGCTTTTTATATATTCTAGTATTTATCGGTCCCAAAAGACATATTCTTTCCTTTAAGTTGACATTTAATATATTACCAATGTTTTCTTTTACAATGACAACAAATAAAGAAACATTTACAGCGACACTTATTTCGTTTAGAACGCCAATCATCATCACAATGGTGTTGTTCTTTAGATTTCCACCAATCATCATTGCAATGCTTTTCTTTAGAACGCCAATCATCATCACAATGGTGCTGTTCTTTAGATTTCCACCAGTCATCACAACAATGCTTTTTCTTAGAACTCCAGCAATCATTTTTCCAGGACATTTTTTATACCTCCCTTCAATTAGGGTTCATATTATTCTATGTTTTAGTAAAAAAATGGCTTGTTTATTAACCTATTATTTTACCTTTATATGATAGAGTGCTTTCTACTAAATATAGAATTCATACAAACTATGCTTAATTTTCAAAAGGTAGTGGAGAGAACTGCTGGTTATGATATTAATCAACAAACACTTGTTGAAGAAAACGTTCTGATTTTAAATAATATCTTATTTTGGAGTACGCTTTTTTTAATGTATATTTCACAACAGCAAAGGAAAAACATACTATATTACTGCAAACAAAGCCTATGTATATGTGAAGTAATAGGAAAAGCTGGTCCCTCTTAAAGGAGCCGGCTTATAAAAAAAAACAGGTTCGTTTGAGAAAGAGGTTGTCTAAATTTTAAATTCAGCAGAATTAAATCCAAGTCCAATCATTAAACAGGCCTTTAATTGTTAGAGGTCCGTTTTGTTATTAATAAAGAAAAGAATGTTATTGTCGTTGAAAGCACGTTTATACTAATAATGCTACATATTTGGAGTATTTGAATTGAGTATTCATACAGTAGTATATTCGTTTTTAATATATATAAAAAGGTTTAGTACAAGTGTTTGTTTTTTTGTTTCTATGCTTTTGTCTCGTACACTTTTAAGCTATTGGACATACTTTACTAATAGAAAGGATTAGGGGGTGAGGATTTGGGTTCTCGATTTAATAATTGTAGAAAAAAATGTACGTGTAAACATGATGATTGTTGGGATGTTTTTGAAGAGTGTAAAAAAGAACAGCATGAGAAATGTGACAGCTCTTGTGTACAAGGAATTAGAGACGAACTTAAAAAATTAATTAATAAAACAGTGCGAATTAACACTGAAGGACGTACTTATATAGGTACTGTTTCTTCTGTAACTTGCGATGTTGTTAAGCTGGCTGCTATTCCTGGTTCAGTTGCAGCAATTATATCTCTTTGTAAAATTGAAGCGATTTTACCACCTGCTACAACTGTTGCTGATGAGTTTGATTTTAACGGTGTTGACGTAGCAAATAAAGAGTAATTATGCTTTATTGATGCTAAGCCATTCTTATGAATGGCTTTTTATTTTGTTTAAAAGGGAATATATTTTTCATATAGAAATAAATTTGAAGGTGTATAAAAGGTTGTGTGAAAGGAGAATGAGAGTGATCAATCTGAAACAATTTACAAGAACTGATTTCAAACAATTAATAAATTGGATTGATTGCGAAGAATTTTTAATACAGTGGTCAGGAAATTTATTTACATACCCTTTACATGAACAACAATTAGAAAAATATATTGAAAGCAAAAATACGCTTGCATTTAAAGTAATAGATGAAGAGACTAGAAAAGTAATTGGTCATATTTCACTTGGGCAAATTGACAATATAAATAAATCTGCAAGAATTGGAAAAGTGTTAGTTGGTGATACGAAAATGCGAGGGCGTTCTATAGGGAAACATATGATGAGAGCAGTATTACAAATTGCATTTAAAGAATTAAAACTACATAGAGTAACTCTTGGTGTTTATGATTTTAATACGTCGGCCATCTCATGTTATGAAAAAATAGGATTTGTAAAAGAAGGTTTATTAAGAGAATCCAAAAAAGTAGGAGAAACATATTGGAATTTATGGGAAATGAGTATGTTAGAATATGAATGGAGTGATAAAAAATAATAGTTTTTTATAATTATGTTATGTCAATTAAAAGGGGTATGGTGGGAAGTTATGAATAAAAATACTAAAGTAATTTCAGTTGCAGCTGTTTCAGGAGGAGGTAAAACTACTGTTACAGAAAGTTTAACTCACAAGTTAATGAATTCAAAAGCACTATATTTTGATAGCTATGACTTTGATAATTGTCCTGCTGATATTTGTAAATGGATTGATGATGGAGCAAATTATGATGAATGGGTACTTACACCATTAATTAAGGATATTCAGCATCTGTTACAAAATAGTTATCTAGATTATATTATTGTAGATTATCCTTTTGCATACCTAAATAGTGAAATGCGACAATTCATTGATGTAACCATATTTATCGACACACCTTTAGATATTGCGATGGCTAGAAGAATTTTGCGAGATTTTAAGGAAGATACAATGAGTGAAATACAAAATGATTTAAAACACTATATAACATATGCTAGAAAAGCTTATTTAGAGGCACTTCATACCGTAAAGCCAAATTCAGATATTGTTTTGGATGGATCTTTATCTGTCGATGAAATAATTAATCAAATTTTAGAGTCACTTAATCGGAGAGAAGTAATCGTCAATGGTTAAATGTATAGAGGAATATGTACAAGTTGATGATTTTAAAATGTATTCAAAAGTATTCCAAGGAAAGCAGTTGCAACCTGTTATTATAATGGAAGCAGGTTATGGAGAATATTCCAAGGCATGGGAGCATATTGCTGAAGGGCTGACTGAATTTGGGACGGTAATTACATATGATCGAGCTGGATTAGGAAAAAGTGGGAAGAGTTCCAAGCGACGTATTAGTTCTGAAATGGTAAAAGATTTAAGAAGTTGCTTAGAGCAATTACAATTGAAACCACCTTATATTTTTGTAGGACATTCTTTTGGTGGTATAAATGCACGTTTATTTACGGCTTTTTATCCCGAAGATATGCTGGGAATCGTCTTGTTGGATTCGACACCAGAAAATTATAAAGAAGATTTTTTACCAATCATGTCCCCAGAATTTCAAGAAGCTTACTATAAACAATTTGTATATGAAAGTTCTTATGAAGAGTTTATGTTTAGTCTAGGCGAAGCAGATAAACATTGTCAGTCAACTAGAAATATTCCACTTGTCGTGTTAGCTGCTGGTAAAAAAACTTTTTATTCGCAAGCTGCACAACTGAAGTGGTTACAGTTGCAAGAAGAATTATTACGATTATCAAGCAATAATAAATTTGTAATTGCAGAACAAAGCGGTCACTATATTCAAAAAGATGAGCCACATTATGTAATAGATGCTGTTAGGTGGATAATTGGAGTAGGGGAGAGATAAATATGTACACGTTATTTCAATACAATTGGCAAGTAAGAGATGATTGGTTTAAGTGGTGTGAACAACTTTCAGAGGAAGAATTACTCCGCAAGCGTGTAGGTGGTGTTGGTAGTGTTTTAGAAACATTATTCCATATTGTCGATGTTGAGTACAGCTGGATTCGTGCGCTTCAAGGAAAAGAAGATAATGAACCGCAGTTTAAAGATTATCAATCCATCCAAAAAGTGAAAGCGCTATCTGATTTATATATACGAGAATTAGAAGTTTTTTTACAGTTGTGGTCATCTAGCCTAGAATGTAAGATATTAAAAGCTTCGTGGACAGATAAAACATATACATACGGTGAAGTTTTAAGACATGTAATTGTGCATGAAATTCACCATATCGGTCAGCTATCTATATGGGCGAGAGAATTAAATCTTCAGCCTGTTTCAGCGAATTTAATTGGAAGAGGATTATAAATTTAGAAACCGGCTTGCACTGTAAAGGCAAGCCGGTTTTTATATATAAGAAGATTTCCTAGTTGAAATCCTCGGATTTTTTCTGACGTATATGTAAAAACATTAAAATTGTAATGATGAAGAAAATCAACAATGTTTGTATGATTAAATTTTTAAATTGAAGCAAAACTGTCCAAGATGTAACAGCATCTTTAAAAGCTTGGAGTGCAGAGTACGAGGAAGGATCAAAACCGTACTGTAGTAACTTTTTTGTTTCAATAAAAGTACTGTTTTCTTCATTGGAGTCTAATATTACGGAAATAAGTCTAGTATCTCCTCGTTTTGTTGTACTGACAAAACTATAATTACCATTAGTTGAAAAACTAGTTTGTAAGCCGTCAACACCTTGGAGTTTAATGTTTTTATTAAGGGAATAAATCATTTTATTTGTGTTGAAAACCTTTGAGTCTTTGAAGGTAAATTGGTAAGAGGTTAGTTTCGTAATATTCAATACATCTGGAAAGTCTTTTACTAATTGTGTCGCTAGTTTAGCTACGTCTATAGTTGTTGTAGTTGATTGTTTATTTGTATCGTTATTCATTCCAGTAGCATTTAGAAACGGGGATGGTTGTGATAACTTTAGTTGTTTTGCTTTCTCATTCATTAAAAGTGTAAAGTTATCTTCGTTTCCAGCAATGTGTTCTGCAAGGGCAAGTGTGGAACGATTATTCCCTGTCAAAAACAATGCATGAAGTAAATCACGAACTGTCGTTTTATCTTTCGAAGTTACTTGTATAGGACTCGTTTCTGCTCGGAAAACTTCGTTACTTATTTTTACTAATTCATCTAACTGTATTTTTCCTTCATTCAGTTGTTCCATTGCGATATACTCTGTCATTAATTTAGATAAAGTAGCTGATTGTATAGGAATTTCTTCATTTTTTTTATAAATAACTTCACCTGAATTAGAATCTATTAAAATAGCTGATTTAGCTTGAATAATTGGACCATTTACATAAAGGTAAAAATATAAAACGATAAGTGCTGTAATAACAAAAGATAAGAATAAAATTGTGAACTTTTTCAAGAATTGCATAAGCGATCCTCCTACTATGACATCAATAATACTATTGTAAAAAGTAATGCTTAATTAGGAAGAAAGAAAAGGTAAAGAATTTCTAAAGAATTATAAAATATTATTAAATTTTGGATTTTAATGGAAAATGAAAGGTCCAATTTCTTATATGGTAAGAAATTGGACCTGAAATTAAGTTGTATTAACATTTATATGGTTGTAGTTTTACAGTGAAAGTTGTTTTTTTATCATCACTATATACTTCAATTGTTCCTTTATGCAATTCGACAATACTTTTTGCAATTGCCAATCCGAGTCCAGATCCACCAGTGTTCGTAGAGCGAGATTTTTCAACGCGATAAAAACGTTCAAAAATATGAGGTAAATCCGTACTAGGAATAGGTTGTCCGTAATTTGTTATATCTATATTAATCATATTATTGCTTTCATAGGCAGCAAGGTCGATATATCCACCGTCGTTTCCATAAGCGATAGCATTTATAATAAGATTTTCAAACACACGCACTAATTTGTCTCCATCAGCTAATACCATGAGTTTTTGAGATGGGAAAGAAGGTCGACATTCTATATTAGCTTCTTGAACCTGTATGCGGAATTGAACAGTTAATTGTCCAAGTAGCTCTACAATATCAATAGGAGCAGAAAATAAACTTAACTCTTTATTTTGAACACGTGTATATTCAAACAAATCATTCATTAATGCATTAAGACGGGTTACTTTATCGTAAATGACTTGTATATAATAGCGTAATTCCACTTCATCTCTATAATTATCATGGTGGATTAAATTTACGTATCCAACTATAGAGGTAAGAGGAGTACGTAAATCATGCGATACATTTGTAATAAGTTCACTTTTAGCTTGTTCCGCCTGTCTCTCTTCATCAATTGAGACTTTCAATTGTTCAACAATTTGATTAACACCGGTCGCTAACTCTTCCAGATAATTATGATGTACGATAGAAATTTTATGATTGAAGTTTCCATCTGCAATATAACGAATCTCTTCTATCATTTTTTTAATACAAGTTTCATAGTAAAGCTTTCTTTCATGACGATAAAAAATGTATAGGTAGGATGAAAAAATAGAAAATAAAAATAAATAAGATACAATCATCATCCAGAGAGATTCCTTTATTCCTTTATATTTTTCATATCCAAAAATTCTAATGAATTCTTTGCCAAGTTCGCTTAATGTAAGTGAACTTTCAATTACACTTGTAACAAGACGATATATTATTAATTCAGTAATAGGGGTAAGGGTGATAGCTAACATGAACCAAAAAATCAATTTCCATTTTGGGATATCTTTTAATATATCAAATGCTTCATTTCTCAATTTTATAGCCTACTCCCCAAACAGTATGAATAAATTTCTCTCCATTCATTCCTGTTTCAAGTTTATCCCGTAAATTACTAATGTGAACCATTACAGTTTTATTTGAGCCATAACCATCTTCGTGCCATACGCGTTCAAAAATTTCTTCGGAACTAAATACTCTTCCGGTATTACTCGCAAGTAAATATAAAATATCAAATTCAATAGATGTAAGTTTAATATATTCTCCATTTACTTTAACAGTATGATTATGTTTGTGTATTTCAGCAGAACGAATACGAATAATACCTTCTTCATTTTTGGAGGAAGTGGCATTTTGGAAAGATGATCTTCGTAACAAAGCTTTCACTCTAGCTACTAATTCTAATGGATTGAATGGCTTAATCATATAATCATCTGCACCTGTCATAAGACCTAATATTTTATCCATATCCTCGGCTTTTGCACTCAGCATAAGAATAGGTACAGTATTATTCTCACGAACTTCCTGGCAAACTTCTAATCCATTGCGTTTTGGCATCATAATATCCAAAACCATAAGGTCAACTTCATATGTAGAAATCATTTGCAATGCCTCATCGCCATCGTATGCTTTATAAATGTTATAGCCTTCATTTCGCAAATAAACAGCAAGTAACTCAACAATTTCTTTATCATCATCAATAATTAATATGTTTTTATTCATTATGTAGTTCCTTTCCTAACAAATCATTAACATTACTATAATATCAAACATTTATGTATTTTGTAGCAATGAATCGCCATAAAATTTCATGTAACGTATAAAAAGGGGATTAAAACATTCATAACGAATACAAAGAAGAAGGATATTTAAATAATGCATTATATTGAAAGTGAGGAATAAGGGGGATTTGCAATGTTAAATAAAGATATCTATTCATTTACTCCAACTGGAAAATTTGAAAATGATATAAAAGCTTTTCTATTAAAATACAGCAAAGAAGTTACATATAAACATTCAATCTGGGTGGCAAATGAGTCTCGTAAAATTGCGGTTACTTATAATGTAAATGAAGAAAAGGCAGCAATTGCAGGATATTTACATGATATTAGTGCAATCTTTCCGAATGAAGATCGGATTGTAGTTGCTGAGCAATTTGGAATAGAGATATTACAAGAAGAACGAGAATTTCCAATGATTATTCATCAAAAGTTATCGAAAGTAATTGCAAAAGAGATATTTAAAGTGGAAGATGAAGAGATTTTAAATGCAATTTGTTGTCATACAACACTACGTAAACATGCAACGAAAATGGATTTAGTGTTATTTGTTGCTGATAAAATAGAATGGGATCAAAATAGTACACCGCAATATTTAATAGAAGTAAAAAAAGGATTAGAAAAATCTTTATAACATGCTGCTTTTGCATATATTTCATATTTGTGGGATAGAAAAGACACTTTGAAAGTTATACATCCGTGGCTAGAAGAAGCATATTGGCAGTTAAAAGAAATTGTAGAGTAGAAAGGGTATAAGAATGCAATTAAAAGAATATATGAATCAAACATTTCCTGGGGTTACATTAGTACCACATATATCCTTTCAGGGGGAAAATTATTTGTATTTTGATTTTGGGAAAGGTAAACATCAAAATGTAGAAGGCACCGACGATATAAATATGGAATACTTCTCTCAACTATATACATATAATAAATACTTATTTGAAGATATATTTTCAAAAGAAGATGAAGTATTTTTAGTTACAAATGTTTATCGATTTAAAAAGGAAAACGTGAAAAATTCGCAGAAAATAAATGTATATAATCGATTTATTAAAAAGAGGGATTTAAAGTTCCAAATAAGACAAGAAACATTACCTTTTCTATTTGAAGATGAAGAAGCTAATTTATATTGTACATATCAATTTTCATTAAAATGTTTTGCTAGCGATATAAAGTATAAACCACTTATTCAAGCTACGAATCATGAAGATTTTCCAGGTCTTAATCCTCGTTTTGGACGTAAGGAAGAGATTTCTTATCCAGATGTATTTCTCATAAATGCATCGAAAGATATTATCATGTTTATTTACGATGATAGAGGATGTGAAGTAATTGCGAAGAATAAAGAAACAATACGAAATTTATATGAGAAATATAAAGAGTGGATTCCAGATTATGAACGAGAAAGTATAGATAACTTATTTACATGACAACAATGGGGGAAGTGAAGCGTGTAATGAAACGTATTGCAATCGTATCCGCATGGGAACCAGAACTTACGTATTTGCATCAATATTATCCAAGTGAACGTATTGAAAAACGAGCTGCTTGGGAATTTCATTTTCATTATATTAATAATATGGAAGTTATCTCCGTAATAACTGGAGTTGGGAAAGTAAGTTGTGCAAGTT
Source organism: Bacillus sp. N5-665 (assembly GCF_022637375.2). Lineage (NCBI taxonomy): Bacteria > Bacillati > Bacillota > Bacilli > Caryophanales > Bacillaceae > Bacillus > Bacillus sp. N5-665. The sequence continues at coordinate 3,020,276 of NZ_CP093325.1, read as the reverse complement.
GTGTACAATTATTAATTAGTGAGTTTCAGCCAGATGAGTTGTTTATGACAGGGATATGCGGAAGTTTATCAAATAAGGTGAAAAATGGTCATATTGTAGTAGCGCTTAATGCAATACAACATGACGTTACTGCTGCTGGTTCGGGAGAAGATGTTTTTAATTTATATAATGGTAGAACAGCACCTATTGAAACAACAAAATCAATTGTAAGAAGAATAAAAAAGATACGATCTTATGATCCGATTCATTTCGGTACATTTTTATCTGGAGATCAACGTATCCGTAGTTCAGAAATGAGATATTTACTCCATACTGTATATGGAGCTTTAGCGGTTGATCAAGAGGTGGCAGCTTTCGCTTATGTATGCCAAATCAATAAAAAGCCTTTTCTATGTTTAAAAGCTGCTTCAGATCAAGCGAATGATAAAACGAAAGAGGAACAAAAAATCTTTAAAATGTTGGCATGTGAACGAGCGTGCGAGCATTTAATTGCTTTTTTACGTGTGTACGAGATTAATGTAGTAAATAATAGATAGTAAGAGGGGTTAATATTGGAAAGTACAAATAAAATAGCTATTCTGGGTGCAAACGGAAAAGCCGGGAAATTCCTTGTAAACGAAACATTAAAAAAGGGATATCAAGTAAAAATATTAACGAGAAATTCTAATAATATGACGATAACTAATGAAAATTTAGAGACTATTATTGGGGATGCACGTGATTTTTCTTCAATACGTGAATTACTTAAAGGTTGTCGAGCTGTAATTAATGCGGTAGGTCAACCGAAAAATGAATCTTATATTTTTAGCACAGTAACGAAGCATATTTTAGAAGCAATGAAGGAGTTTGAAATAAAACGATATATTCTGATTTCTGGAGGTTCTTTAGATGTTACAGGAGATCAGAAGGGAATTGTAAATAAAATAGGAGCTACCTTGTTTAAAGCATTTTTATCAAAGATGATGCAAGATAAATATAAAGAATTGCAAACTATTCAAGGTAGTGATGTAGATTGGACAATTGTTAGATTACCATTTGTTATGGAAGGGAAGAGCATTGGAAATATAAAAGAGAGTTTAGTAGATATGCCCGGAATCAAAATTCAAAATAGTGATATTGCACCATTTGTGATAAAACAAATTAACAGTGAGAGATATGTAGGGAAGTGCCCGTTTATTTCAAATTAAATGGTTTAATTAAAAGTTAAAGAATGATGGGTAGATTGGCACTAGTACATTTTACGTATTTGAATGCTAAGTTTAACACGAGTAAGTGGGGGAGAATTTTATATGATTCAATACAAAAGATGCAGTGAAGTAAGTATAGATTTAGTGTATGAAGCTTTTAAAGATGGATTTTCAGATTACATTATTAAAATGGAAGTTTCAAAAGAAGATTTTATAAAAAGGTTTTTGGGACCAGAAGGGAATTCACTAAAACATTCCTTTCTTGCTTTAGACGGTAACAAATCTGTTGGTGTAATACTTGGCGGGATAAAGGATTATGAAAACATAAAAACAATGCGTTGTGGAACATTAGCGGTTCATCCTAATTACCGCGGTATTGGTGTGAGTCAAAAATTATTTGAACTGCATAAGGAAGAGGCGCTTCAAAATGAGTGTAAGCAACTTTTTCTTGAAGTCATTGTAGGCAATGACCGAGCGATTCATTTTTATACGAAATTAGGCTATGAAAAAGTGTACGATCTATCTTATTATAATTTAAAAGATATGACTAAAATAATAAATAAAGATTGTAAGGAAATTGAAGTAAAACAATTAGAATTTCCAGCTTTTAAAGTTGAAATTCAGAAATGGTTACACTTCCATATAAATTGGCAAAATGATATGGATTATATCGAAAAAACAAATAATACATTTTACGGTGCATATGTCGATAATGATTTAAAGGGTTCAATATGTATGAATGAACAAGGTAAAATTAGTTTTATTTTCGTAGACAAAGACTATAGAAATCGTAGTATTGGATCAAAATTATTACAAGTAGCAAGAGAAAACTTACATGTATCAAGTTTATCAATTGGGTTTCCAAACAACAATTTACTGGAAGGGTTTTTAAAGAAAACTGGATTTGAAAAGAATTCATTAGCACAATATGAAATGTATGTATTGTTATAAAAAGCGAAAGGAGTCATTATTTCGCTTTTTATTTTTTTGCTATATTGATATTTTACTTTGTATAATATTCTTTTTTTATGTAAAATAGATAGGATGGGAGGGGATGAAATGAATAATGGATTAAAGTTTAAGATTTTTGAATTGCATTGTTTCGTTCAAAAGACTTATTCTGATATTAAAATAGCATGTGATATTGCTATTTATCAAGAAAACACTTCTAAATATTTAATTTCATTAGGGTTTTTAAATAAATCATATATGACTTATATAGAAGCAAAAAGATTTTATCGTGAAAATGAAGAACTTATAAGTGTAGAATTTGATAATTTCTTTGATACATATGATAAATTAGAACAAGAATTAAAAAAAGTTATTTCAACTGAAGATAAGAATCCTTCATTGCTACATAACAGGCTTGATCAGTTTCAGCAAAAAGTTGAAAATATAAATGACCTAATAAAAGTATTGCAAAATGCTCGTTAAAGAATACTTTTTCTTTTTCATATAGAAAGTATGTATTAAAAACATATTAGGGATATGACATATTGAAGAGGTGACTTTTGTTGATTACAGAAGTCATCTTTTTATAATACAGTTTTGCGTAATGTGATGTACTTTTTATTTTTTCTATTTTTGATAGGAATACATTGAAGCAGTTTCATATTTTAGGAAATTATACGAGGAAAATAAAATGAAGAATAAAAAAGAAATAGCTATAGTTGCATTAACAACAGGGTTAATTTTAACAAGTGTAACACCATATGGAATAGCTTATGCAGAAGAAACGGGTCAAATGCAAGTTGATATTCAAGAGGGTTCGTTCCGTACAGGTGAACTTACACAACCATCACAAAAGACGCCAGAGAATATAGTGAAAGATGCACTTAAGGAAAAGACCGAGCATGCTTTGTCTCCAAAACAAGTTAGTGGAGACAAAGGGGTAGATTACAACGTTGTTCAAAAACGTAGTTCTTATGATGGGACTACACTTGTGCGTATGCAACAAATATATGAAGGTAAAGAAGTATATGGACACCAATTGACTGCTCATGTAGATAAAAAGGGTATTATTAAAAGTATTTCAGGAGAAAGTGCACAAAATTTAACACAAGAAGATTTAAAGAATGCTAGTAATTTATCAAAAGAAGAAGCAAAACAACATATTTATACGAAGTACGGGAACGATATTAAATTTATTTCTGAGCCAGAAGTTAAGGAAGTTATTTTTGTAAATGAAAATAATGGACAGGCTAGCAATGCATATCAAGTTACATTTACTGCTGCAACACCAAACTATGTATCTGGAACTTATTTAGTGAATGCTCATAATGGTGATATGTTGAAAAATATGGTGCAAGAGTCAAGCTTAAAAGTAAGTGAAGAGCAAGTGGAATCTTTAAAGGAAACTAAAAAAAGCAATTCCATATCATTAACTGGAACTGGTAAAGATGATTTAGGGATAACTCGCACATTTGGTATTTCTGAACAAAGTAATGGGAAATATGCGCTTGCAGATTACACAAGAGGGCAAGGAATTGAGACATATGATGTGAATTATAGAGATATTAGTTTTGAAGAAAAATATTATCCTGGTATATTAGCAACTAGCACTTCAACAACATTTAATGATCCAAAGGCGGTAAGTGCTCATTTCTTAGCAACAAAGGTATATGATTTTTATAAAGATAAATATAAGCGTAATAGTTTTGATAATAAGGGGAACAAAGTAGTATCAGTTGTACATGCATGGGATTCTGGAGAAACAGATGATCCTAAAAATTGGAGTAATGCATTTAGTGCTAATGTTAACAATGTTAGTATGCTTATATATGGTGATTCAATGGTTAGAGCGTTTGACATAGCGGGCCATGAATTTACGCATGCGGTTACATCTAGCGAATCTAATCTTGAATTTTTCGGAGAATCTGGAGCAATTAACGAGGCGTTATCTGATATTATGGGAACGGCTATTGAGAAATATATAAATAATGGAGAATTTAATTGGACAATAGGAGAACAAAGCGGCTCAGTTCTACGTAATATGAAAAATCCATCTTCAATCAATTTTTTTGATGGAGTACCGTATCCAGATGATTATAGCAAATACAGTGATTTAAACGGAGAAGATAATGAGGGCGTTCATTTCAACTCAAGTATTATTAATAAAGTCGCGTATTTAATTGCACAAGGTGGCACTCATAACGGTGTAACTGTAAATAGTATTGGTGAAGATAAAATGTTTGATATTTTCTATTATGCAAATACTGATGAATTGAACATGACTTCTAATTTCTCTGAATTAAGATTAGCGTGTCTTAAAGTTGCAACAAATAAATATGGAGCGAACTCAATTGAGGTTGAAGCGGTCCAAAACGCTTTTGATGCAGCAAAAATTAAAGGGACAGTGAAAGAAAACGAAAAAACTGCAGAAAACCAAGTCCCTGAATTAACTGTACCGCTTACAATTACACTGCGTGTTGGTGATACGTTTGACCCGATGAGTAATGTAAAAGCTGTTGATAAAGAAGATGGTGATTTAACAAATACAGTAAAACATAAAGGCGATGTAGATACTTCTAAACCAGGTACATACATTGTGGACTACTCGGTCGTTGACTCTCAAGGGGGGAATGCAACGGCTACACAGACTGTAATTGTAGAGGAAAATGGAGAAACATTAGATTTAAAACCTACATTAACAGCGCCTGTTGGAGCGACAATTCATGTAGGAGATTCATTTGATCCAATGGAAAAAGTATTAGCTGTTGATAAAGAAGATGGTGATCTTACTTCTAAAGTAAAACTTAATGGTGAAGTAGATACCTCTAAAGCCGGTACTTACGTATTAAAGTACACAGTTACAGATTCTAAAGGTCATAAAGTAACTGAGGAACAAACTGTAACGGTCAAAGTTAGAGATGAAGTTAAAAATGAAATACCAATACTAAAAGTACCTGCTACAACTACAATTACTGAGGGGGATCAATTCGATCCAATGGTAGGAGTATCAGCTACTCATAAGGAAAGCGGTGACCTTACTTCTAAAGTAGTTTATGAAGGAGATATAGATCCCTCTAAAGCTGGTACTTTTGAAATAATATATAGTGTCACAGATTCTGTAGGTAATGAGGTACATGCAATACAAAAAGTATTAGTGAAGGATAAAGATACTAGCAAAGCTAAAGGTATTACTAATAATAGTAATAACGGTAATATCACGAACATTAATTCTGATAAAAAAGAATCTACATATAAAGAGCTTCCCAACACGGGTGCAAGTACAACTAACAGTGCAACAATGGGCATATGGATGATTATTGTCGGTACAGTACTCACTTTGGTTCGCAAATTTAGAAAGATATAAAAATAATAGTAGGGATTATTTCTCACACAATAATTATTAGATGAATTTTTTACTTAATAAGATTTTAGTATTTAAGTAGTGTATTTTGCTTCTATAAAAATTTGTGCTTGGACGCTATTTTTCCTACAGACCTACATTACATATAAAGCACGTTACTATTCTCATTCAAATAAAAGAATAGTAACGTGTTTTTTTGATTTAAAAATAGCCTGAATTTAAAAGGTCATGGATGTGGAAGTAATTCTAATCTGCCATTGATAAGTTATTAAAAACACTTTGTTTTAATGAAAGTTTAACTCTATATGACAATATGAGATTTTCGATATTTACCAGGTGTTTCGTTAGTGAATTTTTTAAAAATTTTAGTAAAATAGCTTTGATCACTAAAGTTGAGCGAAGCACATATGTCTGATAAGGGATAGGTTGTGAAAGTTAATAATTTTTTTGCTTCTTCAATTCGTTCACGTTGAATGTACTCAATTAATGAAATACCGACCTCTTTTTTGAATAATATAGATAAATAATCTGAATTTACGTTTGCAAATTTAGCAAGTTGTTTAACAGATATTTGGTTGTAAATATTTTCAAAAATATAGTTTTTGCAAATAGCGATAGTCTTTGAGTATTTCTGTACTTTTTGTGCTTTTACACGGTCTGCAAAAGTACAGAAGACATTTCTTAATAAATCCCATACAGATTCTGTGTCTTTTAAATCCTCTGTCTTTTGAATGTGTAGATCGTAAATCTTGTAAGCAAGCCCGGAAGGAAGTCCTCCTTTTATAGCATATCTAGTAGCAAGTGTGATGGATGAAATACAAATGTTTTTATGACGTCTTAATTGATGGAATGAAGATAAGGATGAAAGAGTCTCTTGTTGGAATTCGTAATAATATTTGAGTACGCTTTCTTTATCCCCGTTTTCTATAGCTCCAAGTAGTTGCTGCTCTATATACAAATTATGACAGATAGATTCGTTTTTTTGCATTGAAATATATACATCCTCGTTTAAGATATTGCTATGACTTACATGAAATGAGTCACTGTTATTTGAAAAGTTACTTACATCTGAATTTTTTTTATAGAGAATGTTATAGAACAATATTGCTATATTTACAAAGAAATTTTGATCTTTGACTGACAATGAAAAATAGTGATCTCTTGTTCTTTTATAATTCGAAATAAAATTAAGGTTACTATCCGTTTTACTTGTAGAAAAATTTACATGTGTCAAGGGCCCAATAATAACAGTACCGTTCACCATATAATGACTCTTTATGTGAATTAAAATGAAGTGCCCTAAATATTGGTGAGTTCTGAAGATAGGCGAATTAAATGAATCATTTTTTTGAAAAAGCACATGTAACTGTTCTATTTTTGATTTATAGAACGAATGTGAATCATCTTTTGATGTAAATTCTAAAAGAATATTTTTGTTACAATCTAAAAAACAAACTGGAATTTCAAAAGATTGGAAAAACATATTACAAATGTACTCTATCTCAACTAGACTGAGCTTTTTAGTCATATTATTCCTCCTTACAGTTGTGCGTAATAGTTGAATGTTTACATATTCCTTTTTTTCATAAGTAGAAACGGAAAAACTTTATCTATAAAAATTATAAACTTCTAAGAATAATACCATAATTTAACATGGTTAGTACATATTATTTGAATATACAGGTAATAGTTTTAGGGAGTAACGTAAAATATTAATTGTCACACTTATTCGTTGTTCATTGCTTATATGTATCAAAAATGATTAAGATTGGATTTTAAATAGGGATAGGAAGGAAGAGATTAATGAATTGAAGTTAAGTAATTAATGAAAATTTGCGATAGAAGTTAATGTGTAACGATTTTTGAAGTAGAGATATAAGTGTAATTCAGGGGAAAAACTACATATATCATACGGAGAGACAACGTAATAATAGAAAATAAGAAGAGTGAATAAGTGATTGTAAACAATGGATTGTTGGACGACTATGTTTTAGGTTACTCGTTTAAATCTGGTACTTGGCACACTATTGCTTTTAAGAGGGTAATAGTAATAAAGAGATTTTTAAAATGATAGAAGTAGTAAAGGGGATAAGAGAAATGAAAAAAATATTTAGTGTGCTTTTAGTATTTTTCTTAACATTTTCTACATGGTCTAGTGTATTAGTGAAGGCAGCTTCACCATCCAAAGGTACTTTAACGATTCATAAATATGAACAAGAAAAAGATGGCGCACCGGGGCTAGAAGGTGATGGCTCTGCAAATCAAGAGGTACCATCAAATGCGAAACCGTTAAAAGGTGTAACGTTTGAAGTGAAAAGGGTTGCATCGTTTGAAAAAATTTCAAACGATGGGAAAATCGTGAAAGAAGATGTGAAGCCTGTAATGGGAGCAACTCCAACTCAAGTAGTAACAGATGATAACGGACAAGCTGTATTAAAAGATCTTCCGCTAGGACGTTATGAAGTGAAAGAAGTGGCAGGACCTCCGCATGTTAACCTAAATCCAAATACGTATACAGTGGATATTCCATTAACGAATAAAGAGGGTAAGGTGCTAAACTATGATGTTCATATGTATCCGAAAAATGAGATTAAACGTGGTGCAGTTGATTTAGTAAAGACTGGTGCAAATGAAAAAGCATTAGCAGGTGCAGTATTCTCTTTATTTAAGAAAGATGGTACAGAAGTGAAAAAAGAGTTAGCAACAGATGGTAATGGGCATATTCGCGTGCAAGGATTAGAGTATGGGGAATACTATTTCCAAGAGACAAAAGCGCCGAAAGGGTATGTACTAGATCTGACTAAACACGAGTTTTTTATAAAGACCTCCGGAACTATTAACGAAGATGGAACAATTACTTCTGGTACAGTAGTTAAAGTAGAAGTGCAAAACTATGAAGAACCAAATATTGATAAAAAGATTAACGGGAATTTGGAAGCGTTACTAATTAATCCGTTAACTAATTACAATTATGATATCAAAACATTAATTCCAGAAGACATTAAAGACTACAAAAAATATGTAGTAACAGATACTTTAGACAATCGTTTAATGATTCAAGGAAAACCAGTCGTGAAAATTGATGGAGCGGAAGTAAATGCAAGTATTGTAGAGGTAGCTGTAGAAGGCCAAAAAGTAACAGCTACAGTAAAAGATTTCACAAAGTTAGATGGTAAAAAAGAATTTCATTTACAAATTAAATCACAAGTAAAAGAAGGAGTACTATCTGGTTCGGAAATTTTAAATACAGCAAAAATTGATTTTATAAATAAAAATGATGTAATTGGAGAAAAGGAATCTAAACCTGTAGTTGTTGTTCCGACAACTGGAATTATCGAGTTAACAAAAGTTGATGGTGCTGATAAGAAGAAATTAAAAGGTGCGGAGTTTGTACTTAAAGATAAAAATGGAAAAATAGTTGTTGTGGCAGGTAAAGAAGTCACAGGTGTATCAGATGAAAATGGTGTTATTAAATGGACTAACATTCCGTATGGAGACTATCAAATTTTTGAAACGAAAGCACCAACTTATACAAAAGAAGATGGTACAACAGCTTCATATCAATTATTAAAGGACCCTATTGATGTAAAGATTAGCGAAAATAATCAAACGGTTAAATTATTGATTGAAAATAATAAAAGTGGATGGATTCTTCCTGTAACGGGTGGTATCGGAACGACTCTATTTACTGTACTAGGCCTTGCGTTAATGGCTACAGCGGCATTTGTTTTCTTTAGAAAAAAGTTTGCTAATAATTAAGGTTTTAGGAACATGTAACCAAGTGATGTGAAAAGGGGAGAAGCAAAATGCTTCCCTCTTTTCGATATTTTAGTATATGCAGAGGTGGAAATATGAAACGAAATCTTGTTTTAGGAGGTATTTTTTTATTTGGATTAGCTATTTTTTTATATCCTACTATTAGTAATTGGTTGGCGACTCGTGCACATTATTCTGAGATTAGCTCCTACGATAAGAAGATCAAAGCACTACAAAAGAAAGAAGTTGAACGTAGGGAAAAAGAAGCAACCGAATATAATAAACAAGTTCAAACTTCCATGAAAACATTTGCAGATCCATTTTCTGAAGAAAAAAATAATCATCAAGCATATGCCGATGCGTTAAATTTAGGTGATGTAATGGGGTATATTGAAATATCGAAAATTAATATAAAACTGCCAATCTATCAAGGGACCTCTGAGGAAGTATTGAGTCGGGGGGTAGGTCATTTAGAATATTCTTCACTTCCGGTAGGTGGAGAAAATACGCATACTATTTTAACAGGGCATCGTGGTTTACCATCAGCAAAATTATTTACAGATTTAGATAAGTTGAGTGAAGGAGATCTTTTTTATATTCATTCTTTAGACAAAATTCTTGCTTATAAAGTAGATCAAATTAAAGTAGTGTTACCACACGAAACGGACGATTTAAAAATTGTGGAAAAGAAAGATTATATAACATTAATTACATGTACGCCTTATGGAGTAAACACAAATAGATTACTGGTTCGAGGTGAGCGTGTGGAGTTTAACGAGAAAGAAAAACAAAAAATGCGTAAAGAGATATTTATGTTTAATAAGTGGACCGTAGTAGTCTTAATCCTATTATTATGTGTGTTACTAGTCGCAATTTATAAGAAAAAATTAACTCGATAGAATGAATTTATTTATCCTGTATTAATGGGCAGTGGGACCGAAAATCCAGAGATAAGCAAAGAAGGTATATAGGGGATGAAGTAAATCCTCACTGAAAAAAGTTTCACTTTATTCGACTGTAGAAAAAATACGGTAAAGGTGGGGACAAAGGAATTGAGGTTACGATTAAAGTTGGTAAGTATTCATTTTATGGTTTTGTTAATGTTATGTGTAAGTTTTGTCGTATATGCACCAAAAGAAGCATATGGATCCACGACTAACTTAGAAGGTCTAGGGGATATATCGCGTTATAATGCTGTTGTCTTTGGTAACCATATAGCAGTAGGTGGCGACATTGAAGGAGCAATTGCAGTTCAAGGTGATATGGATGCATCTGGTTATACAATTGTAGGTGCAGCAGCGGGAACATCTAATATAGTTGGGGGGAAATGGGATGACGAGGGATATCCATCCTTGTTATTGTCTGGAAAATTTAAAAAGTCAAGAGAGGAATCTTTTATCATTCAAAACGGAATAGTCGTAATGACAAAAGAGAGTGATCCAGATCGTATCATACAATCTTCTTATGATCGTATCGTTTATAAAGAAAAACTAGAAATTAACGCGAAATTTAATGAATTTCACAACATAGTGAACCAAGTCAGTAAAAATGCAGGTCAATATAAAACGAATACCCCAATTCCAAATATGAGTTATGGAATCGGAAAAGATATAAACAATCCTAATATTTATGTTTCATCAGAATTGGTAGGGAAAATCAATTTAGATATAAGAGATGTCTTTTTACCTAATGCTAAAGGAAAAGATTTTATCGTTATGTATTCAGATGCAATAGAGGTTACATTTAAAAATGGTGCTATCTTATATGACACGAACAATATTGGTAGGGCTACAGATATAATTCCTACATCACAACCCTATTCTCCTAATTCACCGTTCACTGAGTTATACGGGAAGGTGATTTGGGTTTTTCCTAATGCAAAAAAAATCACAACAGAGGGATATGGTGTCGTTGGGAGTGTGTTTGCTCCAAATGCTGTATTAGAAACAAAAGGCGGTTCGATTAATGGACAAGCATTTGTCGGTGCAGTACAACAAACTGGTGGATTTGAATTTCACAATTTCAAATTTAATTGGCAACATTGGAACAAGCCTAGTACAGGAAAAGTAAAGATAAAAAAAGTAGATAGTAATAATGATAATAAAGAATTGATGGGGGCAAAGTTTCATATTGAAGATTCAAATAAAAAAGTAGTTGGTGAGTTAGTAACAGATGAAAAAGGAGAAGCGATATCAAAAGAATTACCAATAGGTAACTATACTCTTGTGGAAACAGAAGCGCCTAAAGGTTACGAATTATTAAAAGATAAAATAGCTGTAAAAATAGAAAAAGATGCAGTAGTAGAAATTAAAATAGAAAATAAGAAATTACCAGATCCGATGGGGAAAATGAAGCTAGTGAAAGTAGATACGGGAGATAAAAATAAAAAGCTAGCAGGAGCAAAGTTTCATATTGAAGATTCAAATAAAAAAGTAGTTGGTGAGTTAGTAACAGATGAAAAAGGAGAAGCGATATCAAAAGAATTGCCAATAGGTAACTATACCCTAGTGGAAGTAGAAGCACCTAAAGGTTACGAATTATTAAAAGATAAAATAGCTGTAAAAATAGAAAAAGATGCAGTAGTAGAAATTAAAATAGAAAATAAGAAATTACCAGATCCGATGGGGAAAATGAAGCTAGTGAAAGTAGATACGGGAGATAAAAATAAAAAGCTAGCAGGAGCAAAGTTTCATATTGAAGATTCAAATAAAAAAGTAGTTGGTGAGTTAGTAACAGATGGACAAGGAGAAGCGATATCAAAAGAATTGCCAATAGGTAACTATACCCTAGTGGAAGTAGAAGCACCTAAAGGTTATGAATTATTAAAAGATAAAATAGCTGTAAAAATAGAAAAAGATACAGTAGTAGAAATTAAAATAGGGAATAAGAAATTACCAGACCCGACTGGGCAATTTGAAATTGAGAAAGTTGATGATAAGGATATTAATTTAAAACTAAAAGGTGCTGTATTTCAAGTATTAGATAAAGAAGGTAAAGAAGTTACTAGATTAACAACGGATGAAAAAGGAAAGGTGATTTCCAACCAGTTAGTAATTGGAAAGTATACGGTTAAAGAAATAAAAGCGCCAAACGGATATATGTTACTTAGAGATCCAATAGAAATAGAAATTACAGAAGCGGTAAGGACACAAAAACTAACAGTGAAAAATGTGAAAAATAATTGGGTAATTCCTAATACTGGTGGCAGCGGAACAACAAGTTTTTACGTGACTGGTTTTGTGCTAATGTTTGGTGTGCTATATTTCTGTAAGAAAAATCGTTACATTAGATAGTTTTTAGGGGATAAGTTCGGCATTGTACTAGATTCATGCTACTAAATTTGTTGAAGAAGGAAGGATAATAGTAAACATAGAATATATTAATAATTAAAATGTTTACGAGGTGAAAGTGATGGCAATAAAACAAGACGAAATTAAAGTAGTAGTCGGAGCTGGGGTGTTTAATAATAATCCAGGTTGGATACAAACGCAAGAAGATGAACTTAATTTACTAGATAAAGTTACGTGGGAAGAAAGATTTGAATACAATTCTATTTCAGCTATTTTAGCTGAGCATGTATGGGAACACCTTACGTTTGAAGAAGGTGTAAGGGCAGCAGAAATTTGTTATGAATTTTTAAAGCCAGCAGGGCACATTCGGTGCGGTGTTCCTGATGCATTTTTCCGAGACGAAGCATACCAAAATATAGTTCAAATAGGCGGACCTGGTCCGAAAGATCATCCAGCAGCAAGTCATAAAATTGTTCATAATTATAAAACATTAACGAAAATGTTTGAAACTGCTGGATTTGAGGTAGTTTTACTTGAATATTGTGATGAAAATGGTCAGTTTTATTACAACGAATGGGATGCAAATGACGGTGTTATTTTCCGTTCGAAAAGGTATGATTCTAGAAATAAAGGTGATAAACTTGGTTTTCCATCTTTAATTGTTGATGCGATTAAATGATAAATTTTTCAAGCAAGTAATTATAAAAAGCAGAAAGTGTTCTTTCTGCTTTTTATTTTGCAAAGGGGATGAATATACTATGCAACCTATAAAACAAGTGGCATTAACATGCATTACTCATGATCCAACAGGGAGCTTATTATCTACAATAAAAGAACTAAAAGAGGAATTGTTAAATTTAAATTATGATAAAAAATATATAACAATTAGTAATGTAACACCTAAAGAGGTTGTAAAAGAACTAGCAGAATGTAACTTCCATATAAATATAGTAGAAAAATTAGGAGTAGGGAACGCACGTAGGGATTCTTTGAAGTTTGTTAGTAACTATAATCATGATTACTATCACTATTGTGATTTTGATCGTTTGCTAACTTGGATTAAAGAATATCCAGCTGAGCTTAATTCGTTCATTCAGAATATAGTTGATGTAGATTACTTAATCATTGGCAGAACGGAGAAAGCTTTTCAGACACATCCTGAAGAATGGAAAATTACAGAAACAGTATCAAATAAAATTATGTCATTACAATTAGGGAAACAAGTAGATATTACAGCTGGTTCATGTGCGTTATCCAAACGAGCAATTGATTACATAATAAAATATTCTAAATGCAGAATGACTGATGGAGAATGGCCGATGATTATAAATACTTTTACAGATTTTAATATTCGTTACACTGCGGTAGAAGGTTTAAAATACGTGAACAAGCTTAACCAAGATAATATTATTGACCCTATAAAAGCATGGTCAACTAGATTAGAGCTCTTATATATAATAAGTCACTCAATTTTGGAGCTAACAAAAACCTCTTAAATTAATGGGATGTAATAGTGATTTCTTTTTTGATTGAAATCATGTAAAATAAAATATAGAACGTACATTCGTTCGTTCGGGCAAAAAGGAGGTTAATTAATAATGTTAGCAGTAATAGATAAACAAGGTAATGAATATGTAGTGCAATTTGAGCGCTATTTTTCATATTCGATAGAAGAAGTTTGGTCTGTTTTAACAGAAAACAGTAAGCTAAAAAAATGGATGTCTAATTTACAGATTGAAAGCCTTAAAATAGGTGGAATAATCAAGTTTGACATGATGGACGGTTCATTTATAAATATTGATATTTTAGAGTGTCAACTAAACTCAGTACTTGAATTTACTTGGGATAAAGATCGTGTTCGATTTGAAATACATAAAGATGAAAATTGTACTCTGTTACTTCTCAAAGAATACATTAATGAATTAACTGATCATACACCGAAAGATATAGCTGGGTGGCATATTTGTTTAGATCTTTTTTCTTCCGTTCTAGAAGGAGAAGAAAAAGAATTTTCTAAAGATGAATGGCAACAGTGGTTTGAAATATATAAGGATAAGGTTCTTGAAGTGAGAGGATAATTACGTAAGATAATATATTTATTATGTAATTATTATATTGTAAAAATGGTTTTCATGAAAAATAAGAATAGAGGTTAATATGAAAGTAAAACAATTAATTGCTAATAACATAAATAAATTAGATACAGCTATTCCATTTAATAAGTCGTTTGGAATCGCTGGTTTATCAGGATCGGGTAAAACAACTTTTTGCCAAACGATTGGCGAAGAATCAAAAAAACGATTAGTTTCTTTATTGCCAAAGGCTGAATATCAATATTTATTTCCTAATATCATGGAAACAAATTTTAGTGCTATTAAGATGGAGGATATGCCTTTAGTACTTTTTCTAGGAAAATCATCGATTTCTTCCAATCCACGTTCAACAATCGGTACACATACTGGTGTTTTCACAGAGGTACGTGAAAAACTTGCTGATGTATTTCATCTTTCACCTGAGGTTTTTTCATTCAATAACCAGTTAGGCTGGTGTACTGGCTGTAAAGGCCGAGGTACTACTAAAAATATTGAGTGTAAAAAATGTAAGGGAAAACGTTATAGCGAAGAAATCGAACAACATACGATAGATTTATTTGCTAAACCACATACAATTTCAAATATTAATGATTTAAGTGTTGAGTCTATTCTTTCGTTAGCGGAAGAGTTAAATATTAGTGAAGCAAAGCAACATATACTGCAAAATATAATTAATATGAACATTGGTTATTTAACATTAAATCGAATTATGGGTACGTTGTCAGGTGGAGAGTTAACAAGACTATATTTGGCTGAATTTATGGCAGTAAGCGAAAATGCTGTAATTATTATTGATGAGATTTCAGTTGGACTTGATCATGAAACATTATTACAAATATTAGAAGAGATTAAGCAGTTAGGGTGTAAAAATCAAATTTGGCTCATTGATCATTCAGATACTGTACTGGATACAACAGATGAGCAATTGTTCTTTGGACCTGGTAGCGGAAAATATGGTGGACAAATTGTGAAAGAATCGCCAAGACCAAAACCAATACTGTCGGATCTAAATAAAGAAGTACCAACAGAATATTATACATTCCATGAATTATATTGCCGTAATATCCAAATGGCGGAGTTTCAAATCCCTAAAAATAGGCTTGTGACGGTTACTGGAGAATCTGGATGCGGGAAATCTACACTTGTCAATGAATGTTTAGCTACAGATTTCTTGAAACGATATCCAAAAGATAAATTAGTTATGGTAGGACAAGATCGAAATCAATCCATTACAAGTCGATCAACTGTAGCCACTTTCCTAGATATTAAAAAGAAACTCACAAAGTATAGCGAAGAAATTGATGATATTTTTGAGCGTTCGATTGAGGATATTATAGAAGAACTCCCAAATGAAGATATTGCGTATAAACGCTTGAGTCTATTAATTAAATTAGGACTAGGTTATTTAACGTTAGAACGAAAAACACAAACATTATCAACAGGTGAGTTCCAATGTGTTCATTTAGTTTCGGAGTTATTTGCAAACACAAGAAATCCACATACATTATTTATTTTTGATGAGCCTTCAAAAGGTTTATCACAAAATATTTTAAACCAATTTATAGATAGTGTTAGAGGGATATTACAAGATGAATCAGTCTCTATCATCATGATTGAACATAATAGTTATATGTTAGAAAGCTCTGATTATATTGTAGATTTCGGGAAAAGACAGCTTGAATCTATAAAGCATCTTGATGTAGTAAGTCATGAAGATTATTATCGTCAAAAAAGCAGTGTGAATAATGCAGAGCAAATACATATTTCTTCAGCACTTAAGCATAAAGAAGGCGTTCACTATTTAGAAGAAAATCATATTCACTATTTTAAAAATGCCGAAAACATTTATAAGGGTGGTATTTTAAAAAGTTTATCATCAATGGCCCGTTTAATTTATAGTGAATATGAATCTGATACAATTGCACCTGTTGTTGCTATTGATCTTGAAAGACATTTATATAGTCAATATAGTTTCTTATATGAAATTGGTGGACTAATTAATCATATTGTAGCTGCTCATCCAACTAATAAAGATACGAGAAGTTTTGATTTCTATTCACAGGACAATCATTGTCCATCTTGTTCTGGACGCCTTCAAATTGAAGTTTTTGATAAAGATATTGCAATTCAAGATAAAAACGTTCCATTTTGGGATGGTTTATTCGATCCGGAAATCATGAAAGTATTAAAATTTTATCAATATGAAAAAATAGAATTTCTATTTGAAGAAATTAAAAATGAGCTTGGTCACGATTTATCAAAGAGCTATAATGATATGTCAGAAGAAGAAAAGCATACGTTTTGGTACGGATATTTTGAAAAATCATTTTATGATAAAAAAGGAAAGACACGCAGAACATGGGTAGGATTTAATACGATTATTGGTGGATATATTGTTATTTCAAAAGCAGCTATTAAAGAAGAAATTAAGACTTCTAAAGAAAAGATGACATGTCCAATTTGTGAAGGGACGGTATTAAATCATCATAAACCGCTTAAATTTGGTAACTTTGATATTCGTGAAATTATTAATCAACCAGTTGATGAAGTGTTGCAAATAGTAAGTGATTTACCTGCACTTCAAAAATTGAAATTTATTGTTGGTGGCGATATGAGATTGACAGAAGATGTTTCTTTACTGCCAAGAAAAGCACAAGTTGCACTGAAAATGTTTGAATTAGAACAGGCAAGCTTTTCAAACTATGAAATGGTGTTACAAAATGTCTTACCATTCTGGGACGAAATAAAAGGAAATATCGAATCCATTAGTGTTAATAATAAAGTAACTGTTTGTGATTTCCCTAATGTTTATGAAACGAGAGAAACCATTATAGATAATTATTTCACAAATGGTAAATATAAAAAACTTACGTATGTATACGAAGCGTTTGGATACAAAAAGTTAGTTACCCAAATTAATAAAATTAAAAAAAGTAATCCATGTCCATTTTGTAAAGGAAAGAAAGTTATTACGGAAGATAATCTACATGATGGTGTATTTAAACTAACAATTCCATGTGTAACTTGTAATGCAACTGGTATTAATGACGAAGGACTAAAAGAAGTTGTTGAGGGCGTGGGTGTACAAACATGGTTAACTGGAAAAGTTTGTGATGTTGTGGATGAAAGCTTATTAACAGAAGCTGTTTCGCAAATACCAATTTTTAATCGTATTCGCGAATTGGATAAACGAGATATGATGGCGGTTTATGAATGTCTTGAGAGTAATCAGTAAAGTTATATTAGTTTATATGTTATTAACATAACTTATATAAAACGTATATTCTTTATAATGTTTATAATAACGCAGTATGAGTATTACAAGGTAATGAAAGAAGATCCAATTTCTTAATGTGAAAATTAAGGAATTGGAATTTTTAGTATTTTCATGTCCCGTATACTATATTTCCAGCTAAGATATGATATGGAGGAGAGATAGAGAAATAAAAGGGACAAACAGTTGATATATTATGTAATTATTATATTATAAAAGTGATTTTTAGGGGTAAAAACAGTTCGCAAGTAATATCTTTTGCTTATAATATCTTCGTTCTGTTGTCTGATTTTTTGGATTTAACAGAAATATATACTTGAATGAAGTATATATTTCTGTTAAATTTATCCTATGGATAGAACGAGTTTAATTAAAGGTCATTTAGAAATGTGTGTATTATCTATTTTGTCGAAAAAGAAAAGTTATGGTTATGAGATTATGAAAGAACTTGAAGTAAACAATTTAAAACTGAAAGGAGTGGGAAGTATTTATCCCATTTTAACTAAGTTGAAAAATCAAGAATGGGTTAATACTTATCAAGTAGTAACAGACAGTGGTAAAGTTAGGATTTATTATGAAATTAATGAAAACGGGAAAATACGTCTTGAGAAAAAAATTAATGAGTGGTTAGAATTGCAATCGGATATTCAAACATTATTAAAAAGCGGTTTGAAAGGAGACCTTCTGAAATGAGGAATAGATTAATAGGTAAAGAAAAGCAATTTTTAACAGACGTACTTAAGGAATTACAGCAATACGATATAAGTTTAGAAGAAAGGGAAAATATTAAGCGACAAATATTAGAACATATTCAAGAATGTCGCGAACATGGTGAAGATAGTATAGATGATTTAGGTACACCTCAATTATTTGTTCAAGATTATTTAGAAATAAATGAAATCGATTTACAAGTTAAGATGAAACAACTTCAAAATGAAAAAGGAAAATTCAATACATTTATCTTACAGGGCATATTCATCGTAATTATTACTTACTTCATCTCGCAAACTACATTTACAATATTTTTAACTCAATCATTTAATCCAACTAATAGTAAAACTACATTTCAGTATAATCTTTTATATCGTATTTCAGAGAATCAATGGTGGAATTCATTATTAATAATGTTTAGTTTTACGCTCTCTGTAGTAGTATTTATTATTTTAGTAAGTTATAAAAAAAGAAAGCTGTCAAAAGCATAATGAAGAATACGATCTATAAAATGTCTCTAATTTTTATTCTTTGTAATGTATTTATGTTATATATTACAGATCCAAAAGTTTACGCTCAGCAAAATATTAAAATCACATTAGATAAGTATATTGAAAAATTTATAAAGGAGCAGAACATTCCAGGAGCTTCTGTTGCAATTGTACATAATAAAGACGTATTCTTTACAAAAACGGTGGGGATTACTGGAGAATCGGAAAAAAAGGTAACTAGTAAAACACCATTTGCAATCGGCTCAATAAGTAAATCTTTAACAGCTTTAGCTATAGTGAAATTAATAGAAGATAAAAAAATAAAATTAGAGGATCCAGTTCAACGATATCTTCCATGGTTTAAACTAAAAGATCCTCAAATATCCTCAACTATAACAATCCAACAACTACTAACTCATACAAGCGGAATAAGTACATATGAGGGCTTAGCA
The DNA here is from genome assembly GCF_022637375.2 of Bacillus sp. N5-665. Taxonomy (NCBI): domain Bacteria; kingdom Bacillati; phylum Bacillota; class Bacilli; order Caryophanales; family Bacillaceae; genus Bacillus; species Bacillus sp. N5-665. Next base: position 3,000,710 of record NZ_CP093325.1, on the reverse strand, counting down.
TTATCAGATAAACAATCCAAAAATTCTACAGCATTACAAGAAAATGTAATGAAACTTTCAAATTTAAAATTAACTGCTCCACCAGGTGAAAAATATCAATATAGTAATGCGAATTATATAATACTTGGTGCGCTTATTGAGGCCGTCACAAATGAAACATATTCATCATATATGGAAAAGCATATTTTTCAGCCATTAAATATGAATGGCGCGGCAGCAAGTAAAGAAACTGCATATGAAAAAGGTTATTTAACAGGTTATCAGTCGTGGTTTGGCATACCAAGAAAAAGTGTAGTGTCCTATGATAATGCAGGGGCACCGTATGGCTATATTACTGCAAGTTTAGAAGATATGATTCAATTTATTATGTTTTTGAATCGCCAAGAGCACACTCAATTTTTAAAGAAAGAAAACATAGACCTTTATCTATCATCACTTTATAAAAATAATTCAGAAAAAAGTTATGGTTTTGGATTAAGAACAACAAATATAAATAAGGGTGACAAGATGATTTGGCATTCAGGATCAACTCCTGATGCTCGTGCAGAAATATTTATTTTAAATAAAAGTGGCTCTTCTAATACATGATTTTAACGAATAAAAATCATGTATTAGAAGAGCCAGCATTATCAGTGTTGAAGAATGGGATTATTAGTATTTTGAATGGAAAAGAACCCATGGATCCCCCTAAAAACATACCATTTACACAAATTGTTATGTCGATAGTTATATTCGTGCTTTTCATTACATCAATTATGTTAATTAAAAAATATAAACATAAGAAAACTGTTAAAAAACTAACTTGGTTATTCGTAGGAAATCTATTTCTACTAGTATCTATTATTTTCATCCCGCTTCTTACTTATAGTACAAGCTCACCATGGCGTACGATTAAAATATTTGCGGCAGATGTGGCCTTCCTTACAAGTATTATAGTAATTTTATTAGCTGCGAACGGATTAATACCAATCTTTATAGCCTTAAGAAGGAAAAGGGTATAAAGGTAAATAATTAAAGAAATATAATTTAAGCGTTATAAACAGTTGACTCTCACACAATGTCATTGTTTAAGATGAAGTTGAGCTTCGAAGTAGATGTAATTTATAGGAGGAAAATATGTTTAAAATAGGGGATTTTTCAAAACTATCTTCCATTAGTATTCGTATGTTGAGGCACTACGATAAAGTGGAATTATTACAACCAGTAAAAGTCGATGAACAAAGTGGTTATCGTTACTATTCAGCAGCCCAATTAAAGAAAGTAAATCAAATTCAAACGTTAAAAGATATGGGCTTTAATATTGCTACTATTAAAGAAATAATAGAGAGCGAAAATATGGAAGTAATAAAATCACAATTTGAAAATCGTAGTGCACAAATAAATAATGAGATGTATGACCTCCAAAAACAATTACGTCTTCTCGAAGCCTCAATGAAAATGATGAGAGAGGATGTTGTTGAGATGAACTATCATGTTTTAATAAAAGAAATTCCAGAAAGAAATGTAGCTAGTGTTAGAAAGATTATTCCATCGTATAATTGCGAAGGGGATGTATGGAGTATATTAATGCAAGAAATTCATATGAAAAATATTAGTATTGCTCATCCGAGTTATAGTATTGCGGTTTTCCATGATCGTGAATACAAAGAAAATGATGTAGATGTAGAAATACAGCTAAGTATTTTAGGTAAACATGAAAATACAAATGATGTTATATTTAAAAATATTGAATCAACTCATGTAGCATCTATAACAGTTAATGGAAGTTATGAACAAATGACAGCTGTAAATGAGGCTGCAGCAAAATGGATTGAGTCAGAAGGTTATGAATTAGCAGGCCCGATGTTTAATATTTATCATGTGAGCCCAGCGATGGAATCGGATCCTAATAAGTGGGTTACAGAAGTTTGTTATCCAGTTAAATGATGATAAAGAAAAAAGGCATTATGATATGCCTTTTTTCTTTGTAAACTTATCCATAAATTTCAATTAACCAATCATACATAATTATCTTTCCTTCATAGTTTTCGTATCGGACTATATAGTGCAATGAAAACTTCAAGTAATTTTGTGAAGGCAGCTAAAGCAAATACAAACACTGGATTATAGGCCGAAATAATGCCTCCTACTAACGCTCCAAGTGGCATAGCTAATCGTGTAAGCACACGTGAAAACCCTAAAACTCGCCCTTGCATATTTGATGGGACTGTTTCCTGGCGGACTGAGGCTACAAGTGTATTCCATGCAATATTGCAAGTCATTGCAACACCGAAAGCAATTCCAGGAGCGAACCAATATGTACTCCAAAGCGCAAAAGTTAAGCCGATTGCTCCAACAAATAGGAGTAAAGGAATTAGTATGCCGCGCTGCAACCTTTTTTCTAAAGGAACTGCAATCAAGCTTCCTAAAAGACCACCTATTCCAATTAATGAATAATTAACCCCACTTTGTTCTGGGGTAAGTTGTAATATGGATAATAAATAATACATGAATACACCTAAAACCGCACTTGCTCCAAAGTTTCCTATCATAGCTTGAAAAGATAAAGCTAAATTTAAGCGGTCATTTTTGAGCCATGTAAATCCATTAACCAAATCAGATAGTACATTTTGAAGTGTATTTTTATCTTCACATTTTTTATTTGTGTTTTTCATAGACGGTAATAACATCACAGCAACTAATGTTGCAATAAATGAAAGAACATTAATCCAAAGCAACTGAAAGCCGCCAATAAAAGAAATGAAAACCCCAGCTATCATTGGACCAAATAAACTAGCCAATTGATTGACCATTTGATAGAAAGAATTGGCCTTCGTTAAGGATTCTCCAGCAATTTGCGGAATGACTGTAACAGTTGTTACATCAAAAAGCATAGACATAACTGCTAAGATAAAAGTAATTACGTATAAATGCCAGATTTCTAATAGATGTAATGCGTGTAGAATTGGTACGAGACTTACTAAAATAATATTGGTAATATCCGCTATCCAAAGTAATTTTTTTCGATCGTATCGATCAATTATTACACCAACTAAAGGGCCGAATAAAACAATTGGCAATACATTAATAGCAAATAAAGAACTCATAATTACAGCTGAACCGGTTAATTGATAGGCAATCCAAGGCAATGCAAAAGTATATAGTGAATCCCCAATTCGTGAAATGAGTAAACCAAAAATAAAAATCTTGTATTCTTTAGAGAAAGTTGTCTTTACGGTAAATCTTTGTTCTTGTTTAAGTTTCACACTATTTATACCACCTTTATTATAGAGGAATTTGAAAAAAATCCGTTCAATATTTGTTATATATAGAATTCTATGATTCTTTTGTGAATCCTACTTTTTAGATGTATTTTAAAATTTTAAGGAGGGAATAAAAATGAAGGCTTTGGATTGAAGATTATTTAAAAACATAATAAAATTATAGTAAACTATTTTGCGAGAAAGTTGATTAAGGAGGGGAAATATTGATACATATAGATAAAAATGTACGAACATCTGGTGCATATGTAATATACGAGAACTTATTTGTTTTCCAAGTTGGGCCAACGAGTAAAGGAGATACATTAGGTGTAGTAAGGCTCGGCGGACATAAAGAAGATGAAGAAACAGCAGTAGAAACTGCTAAAAGAGAAGTGAGAGAAGAAGCTACTATCGATATTACTATTTTGAGTTCACCAAGTACATATTATAAAGAGAACTGGAATGTGCAATCAAAGAAAATAAAGGTAGCAAATGAGATCAATCCAATATTAATTATTGATAGTCCAGATGAAACTTTATCTATTATGTATATGGCACATTCAGAAAATAAGCCATATCCATCTTCTGAAACGAATGGACTTTTATTACTTACTTTAAGTGATATTAGGCTAATTTGTAGTAAGGAAATAACACTAAAAGATTATATTAAGCAAGGTGGAATAGCTATATTGAAAGAAAAAATGGATATAGACTTAATCTTACAACCTTATCCGCAACTTATGTTTTTAGCAGGAATTTTAAAAGAGGATCCTGTATTACTGCAGCAGTTTCTAAATTAGCAACAAAAGCCACCTTAATAAGGGGCTTTTGTTTTAAATAATTTAATGGTATGTGTATCCTCCATCAGGAAACAATACATTGCCTGTAGTAAAACTATTTTGCATTAAATATAGAACAGTATGTGCAATTTCATCATTATGCCCAGGCCTCTTTAGAAGAGAAAGAGATTTATAAGCTTCATAAGCAGCTAGTCTATTTTCGTTTTGTTCATTTTCCCTCCTTATCGTTCCAGGGGAAACAACATTAACTCTTATAGGAGCTATTTCAACAGCTAAAGCTTTCCCTAAACTCTCAATAGCACCATTACAAGCTCCATAAGCAGGTGCCCCTTTAAGCGGTTTTTGACTAAATGCACCGGACATTAATACGATAGATCCGGAGTCTGAAAGAAAAGGAATTGCATATTTTACGGCATAATATTGTGGCCAAAACTTGCCGATAAAGCTGCTTTCAGCAATATCATCCGTAGCAGTAATTGGTCCAAGGGTATAAGAGGCTCCTGGGGTGAACAAATGATCAAAATTCCCAAGCTTTTTGAAAAAATCTTCTAATTGGTTTTTATCCTGATTATCCAATACATAAGTTTCAAGACGGTTGTTACTTATTATTTCTTGAGCAATCATTAGTTTTTCTTTCGAACGCCCTGCAATAATAACATGTGCTCCTTGTTCGATTGCTTGTTTTGCTGTTGCTAATCCGATACCTGAGCTCCCACCAATGATAACGATACGATTATCTTTTAATGTAGTAATAGACATATTTTAGCCACTCCCTTAATAAAAACTTTAAAATAAAATTGCTATGCTTTTATTATTCGCTAAAAGATAGCGAGTGAAAAGTACGCACTTTATATGTACATAGTCGCAAATTTCGTACTAACCGCTATTCATGTGGATTTGAGAGGTGAAAAAATGGATTTACAAGAACCGAAATTAAAAGGAGTAATAGCGACATTACAAATCATCGGAGGGAAATGGAAGCCACTCATTTTGTTTATATTATTAACTGATGGAACAAAACGATTTGGTGAATTAAAGCGATTAATACCAGATATATCTCAAGGGACTTTAGCGAAGCAATTGCGTGAATTAGAGCAAGATCAACTAATAGAACGAGAAATTTATCAAGAAATACCACCTAAAGTGGAATATAGTTTATCTGAACATGGAAAAACAGTAACTACTGTCTTAGATAGTATGTGTCGTTGGGGAAGAAGACATTTAGAATATATTAATGAAGATTAACTATAAATATATTATGTAAACTAAAGTGTGTAAAGTTATTATTTTGATAATTTTTATTTTATAATATACTTAATTAAATGATGTTATCGTACATATATTCTTTTAATTGCGGTGGGATGAATTTATGTATAGCTCGAAGTAAGTAGTTGTTTGGGATTGAGAGATGCGTACTTGATATAAAAGGAGATTTACGAATATATAAACTATGAGGCTATTTCGGGGATGATCAGGATTAAACATTTTATGCATTTTAACAAAGGGGAAATAATAAAATGAACGAATTAGAATACAAAAACTTTTATGATAAAGTAGGAAGATTAAATGGATGGGATTTTAGTAAAATAAAATGTGAAACTGTAGGAGATTCATGGGACTTTTATAGAGAGGTAAAAGAAAGATGCAAGCCATCACATATTTTACTAGATGTTGGTACAGGTGGAGGAGAAAATGTACTTAACATAGCATCTTCGGCTAAATTGTTAATTGGAATAGATAATTCTAATGGGATGATTGCTACAGCACATTCTAACTTAAAAAAATCAGGCATACAAAATGTTGAGTTTCTTCAAATGGATTCTGAAGCTTTAGTGTTTCCGCATGCACATTTTGATATAGCTTCAAGTTGTCATGCACCATTTACAGCGACTGAATTATCAAAAGTAATGAAAAAGGATGCTGTTTTCTTAACGCAACAAGTTAGTGAACACGATAAATTAAACCTAAAAGAAGCATTTGGTAGAGGACAATGCTTAGGTGAAAGAGATGGAACTTTAAAAGAAAAGTATATGAGGGAACTTAGTAGTGCAGGATTTGAACGCGTTCAAGTAAGTGAATATGATGTCACTGATTATTACAGTAGCCCTGAAGACCTCATTTTCTTATTAAAACATACGCCTATTATTCCTAATTTTGGAGAAGAGGAAGAAGATTTTACTATTTTACAAAAGTTCATTGACGCAAATAGTTCTGAAAAAGGGATTCGTACGAATTCAAAAAGGTTTATGATTACTGCTGCAAAATTATAATATGTTATAAAGTAAAAGCTGCTTTTCTTTAAAAAAAGCAGCTTTTTGTGCGGGAAAGAAGTTTATACAAAATGGTCTCCATTTAATCTAATATTAATTCGTGCTTCAGTAACAGAAAATTGGGATGGATATAGAGGTAAGGCAGCGAGTATTTTTATACAGAGAACAAGTACGACAGTAAAATTAATCCCAGATTCTAAGCATTTTTATTGGGATTATCCAGAAGTAATAGTAGTAGAAATAAGGTAACGTTGGCAAAGTCAACCTTTTTGAATTATATGTAATAAAGAAATAATGTATAGAGTAAGTAAGTTGCTTAGAGTGTTATTTTTTAGCAGGTGTATTTCCCATTGCGATAGAAATTCTATTCCAACTATTAATTTGATTAATAATCAAGACAAGGTCAATATATTGTTTTTCATCATAATGTTCACATACTCGTTTATATAGGGACTCAGGAACTCTTTTAGTAGGAATAAGTGTAATATGCTCAGCTAGTTCAATAGCGACTTTTTCTTCTGTTGTATAAAAAGTACATTCATCCCAAGTACTTAAGCAATAAATTCTTTGTTCAGTTTCTCCCATTTTTCGTGCATCAGATGTATGTAAATCTATGCAGTAAGCACAGCCATTGATCTGAGAAACTCTAATTTTAATAAGCTCTCTAGTCATTCGATCAATCGTTGATTGCTTTGTGTACTTTTCCATGTCCATCATAATTTTCATAGCATCAGGTGCAGCATCATAGTAAGAAATTCTTTGGGTCACAAAACATCACTCCTTTAGCTTAAGATATTGTTCATTATATCTTGATATGGTCGTTTATACCAATTATTTGAACTATAGCGCAAAACGCTTGAAGTTAAAATTTTATTGCATTAGCCGAAAATGTTAGCGTAACTGCTCTAATACAAAAGTATTATTTTGTTAATTAAAGTTTCAATCTCTAGATGGATTCTTCCTGTTAGTTTTTGAAATACAATACTAATAGATATAATGAATTTGGAGGTTTATTACAATGATTACACATATATCAGATATAAAACTACAAACGGTTTCCATAGAAGGGGTAAAACAAGTATATAAGGATATATTATCTTTTCCAATAAAAAAAGAAACGGCATCTTTTATTCAATTTGAAGTAACACCATACACTACAATTAGTTTTCAAGAAGTATACGAACCAATCGCACCTGCACATTTCGCTTTTGAGATTCCGTATTCAAAATTTCACGAAACAGCAAGATGGTTGAAGGATTCTGGATTACTCATTGTGAAATGGCAAAATGGAAATGTAACTGGTGAAGAGAATGGTTTATTCAATGTATACTTTAAAGACGGAGATGGAAATCTTCTCGAAATTATCGCTCATAGTTATGTTAAAGAAGATGTATTAGTACCGCAGTCCCCTTTAAATATTTTATATGTAAGGGAAATCGGACTTCCTGTTAAAAGTGTACCTGTATTTACAGAATGGTTGAAATCAAATTTAAATATGAAAACGATGGAAGATGGGGATATTTTCAACTTTGTTATAGGTGGCACTGCATACATCGTTGCAACTTGGTGGCAGCGACCTTGGATCCCGATTGCGATGAAAGCTTTACCACCAAAAGTACACGTATCTTTCGGAACAACAGATCAAGCATTTTTACAGCAAATCCAAATTAACTTTAAGAAAAATAGTGTCCCATTTCAATGTAAACATAATGAAGTATCATTTATTGAGCAGGGATATGCATTTTCAATTGTGCATACACCACATTTCCCTTCCGATATTCCTAGTAAATTAAACTTACCACTTTCTATTTAAGGATAGAAAGTGGTAAGTTTTTTATATTTTCGTGGAGAAGGGTTTCAGTATAATTACACTGAATTTATAGGGGAGTATAATGTGTCAGCTTAATTTACAGTAAGGAGAGAAATGAATTGAATTTAGGAAATCCGATAGCTAAAGGGAATACAGCAGAAATCTATCTCTATGATACTAAGGTTGTAAAATTATTTAATGAATATCTGCCTGATACAGAGTCTATGAATGAAGCAAAAAAACAAAAATATGCTTATTCATGTGGACTATCAGTTCCGAACGTATTTGAAGTGACAAGGATAAAAAATAGACAAGCAATTATTATGGAATACGTAAAAGGTGACAGTATGGGTGATCTCCTGCTTAATAATCTAAATGAGGCAGAGCATTACATAAATATTTGTGTTAATGAACAAAAAAAGATTCATGCCATACGTGTGAATACGGATGAAATGGAAGCGATGGGGGAAAGGTTAGAGCGTCAAATTAAATATGTACATAAATTGGATGAAAAACAAAAGGAAAGTATATTGAATAAGTTACATTCAATCAAATTTGAACCTAGATTATGCCATGGTGATTTCCATCCATTTAATCTAATTTTGAGTGAAAAGAATGTAAGTATTATAGACTGGGTAGATGCTTGCTCAGGTGATATTCGTGCAGATGTGTTTCGTACATATTTATTGTATGCGCAGTCTTATATAGAATTAGCAGAAATGTATTTACAAATATATTGCAGTAATACTGATCTAACAAGAGATGAGATCTTTCAATGGGCTCCTATTATGATTGCAGCTAGATTTTCTGAGAAAGTATCTCCGCAAAATGAAGTGTATTTAAACATATTATTGAAGCAGTATTTATAAGTAATAAAACAAAGGTTGTTTAGTAGATAATTAATAAATAAATGCTATTGTTTAACTAAAGTTTCCTTGTAGTTAAACAACAGCATTTTTAAATATTGATATAGGTATATTTATTTTCAATCTTCATCCTATAAAGATTCATTATCCGTACTTGTTCCTCAGTTAATTCTTCTTTATCCCAATACATATGCATTAAGCTATATTCAAAAATCTCCTTTAATTTTATAAATAATGGAAATTTGTCTATCATCTCTTTAGGTAGTTCATTTTCTTCTTGATACCCTTCAAATAGTGCTTTTGTAATAGAATGCTCATAGTCAACGATATTCCCATTTCCAGCAAATGAATATTCTATCGCACTATAAATAGGAACTGCTAAATCAAATATGTAAAAATGTTTTTCACAGTCTTGAAAATCAATCATTGTTAAGTTTGAATTATTTTCAACTAAAATATTTTCTAACCATAAATCTCCGTGAATTAAGCCATAATTTGAAGGAGATTTTTGTATCTCTTTTATAGAAGTTAAAATGTTAGATGCAATTTCTCTTATAGTAGTTTCTTTTTTAGGGATATACTTAAGAAAATTATATTCTTCATTTTCATACCAATCGTTTATATGTTTAACCGGCATAGTCTGTTCAAAGCTTTTAGAAATACGATGCAATTTTCCAATTTGTTTACCAAGATTTTTAAATATATTAGAATTCCAATCACACCTCGGTAAATGTATACCAGGCGCAGTTTTATATAATACGGCAAAAATCTCTTTGTCTAATGTTAACTTTTCTACTAAATTCCCATTAAGAGAAGGTAATATTGGAGGAACCGCTAAACCATTTTGATATAAAAAGTTCGTATATGTAATTTCTTCTAACTGTTCTTCATATGTTTTGTAGTTTGTAATTCTAATGAAGTATGTAACTTGTTCTGTGAGACATTTATACATCTCATTTGTTATTGGTCTAATGTTAATAAAATTCAAAGGATATAGTTTATTTATTAATTGAAGTATTTCTTTTTCTAGCTCGTTCATTGTAACGTCCTTTCCAAACTTTAATTTTTTACTAGAGAACTAAAAGATTCGTAATTTACAACATTCGTGTTTTATTTTTGATATCCTTTAAAATGAAGCATGAAGTAATGAATGGCTCATGTTATAAAACACAAGAAATATCAAAAGAAAGAAACGAATCTCTTTTATACTTTTATATAAGGAGTGAAGGAAATGAATGCACATATACAGCAGATGATTGATTGGATTGAGAGCAATTTAAAAGAAGAATTTTCATTAAATGAATTATCCCGTTATATGAGGTATTCTCCGTATTACTGTTCTTTTAAATTTCATCAAGTAACAGGTATTAGTATTAGACGTTATGTCCTTCTTAGAAAAATGTACTTGTCTACTGAAGACCTAAAACTGGATAGAAAGATAATCGATGTCGCTTTTGATTACGGGTATTCTTCGCAAGAAGCATATAGCCGAGCTTTCAAAAATGTTTTTGGGATGAATCCAAGAGACTTTAAGCTTAACAAAATGCCAATTCAATCATTTGTTAAACTCAATATAAATAAAGAAGGGGAGTTTAAAATGAATTTTTCTAGAAAATTAGAGGTTGAGCAGTTGCGTAGTGCAATGAGTGAGCTGTTTGAGAATGATGTATTAAACATATTAAATGGTCAAATGATGTATGAAGAATTTAAAACCGAAAAGCTAATGGGTGATTCGGATTATGCACCATTTAATGAGGCGATGTGTGTGAACCCTGCTACTACACAAGTTTTTGATGAGGATTTTATTAAAACAAGAGCGGAAGGACATAACAGTTCCGTAGAAAGTTATACAAAAAAGGTTATAGATCCGTTAGAAAAACTTTTTACGAAAAATTATAAATGTATTGTTTTATGGTTTGGTGAAGATATGTTTTGCCAAATGAATCTACTTACAATACTTTCATATCTTGAACAGTCTTATTATGAAGGGAAAGTATATTTAAATAGCTTCAGAGAGGATGAATTTAAAGTAAGTCAAACTGAAATAAAGTTAGAAAACTATCACTCTGCATATAAAGAAGTGCTCGTAAATCATGAAAAAACATCTGTTGAAATACTGCCAGTAATGAATCAGGCTATCGATTTATATTTAGAAATGCTAAAAGAAGATAATACTGTAATGAAATTTATCTCTAAAAATAAAGATTTATCAACTCAAGAATTATTAACGAAGTTGTTTCATCTTTTTCCTACAATCGGATATGGAGATTCTCAGTACATAGAACTGATTAATAAAATAAAGAAGAAAACTACACCTAAAATATAGGTGTAGTTTTCTTCTTATATTTGTTCAAGTAATTCTAATTCTTTTTCTACAAATAGCATTAGTTCTTTAATTGTTTCACCAGAAAAATCAAAACGAATACCGGCTGCATCATACACTTCTTTTATAGATTGCGAACTTCCTAGTGATAATGCCTTTTTATAATTTTCTAGTGCTTGCTTAGGTTGATCTTTATATTGTTTATACATTTGTAATGCACCAAGTTGGGCGATCGCATATTCAATATAATAAAATGGTACTTCAAAAATATGGAGTACAGGTAACCAACTCGTTGCTATCCAGTTTTCGTAGCCATCAATATGTATGACACTAGACTGATAATGTTTTTGAAGTTGTAAGTATTTTTCATTTCTTTCTTCAGAAGTATGACTTGGATTTTCATATAGCCAGTGTTGAAATTGATCGACAATAAGCATAACAGGTAAATATGAAATAACATCTTTAAAGAAGTTAATTTTTGCTTGTTTTAAATCTTTTTTGTCTGTATAGAAGGTATCCCAATAATTAAGCGAGAATAACTCCATTGTCATACTGGCTAGTTCAGCTGTTTCAGCTGGAATTTCTATATACTGTCGTAATTCTAATGGTTTTATGAGTTCGTTATGAATACTATGCCCCATTTCATGTATAAAAGTGATAATATCATCTTGTGTATAATTTAAGTTCATAAAAATAAAAGATAATTGTGAAGCTGGTAAGTACTCACAAAAGCCACCAGCTGCTTTTCCTTTGCGGCTTGTTAAATCAAGACAATTGTATTTATACATTCGATTTAAAATTGCTGAAAATTCAACATCTAGTTTATTAAAGATATGAGTGCTCTTTTCAATTAAATCATTTTCATTTGCAATAGGTTTAAGTACTTTTTGATCTGGAGTTACAGCTGATACATCCCATGGGCGAAGCGTATCCACTTGCAGTTTTTCTTTTTTCTCTAGCAATATTTTATCTTTAAGCGGCACAACATACTTACGTATGGATTCAGCTAGTTCATAGCAATCTTTCGCTGAATAATCAAAACGCTCGTATTTCTTAAACATATAATCACGATAATTCGCTAGTTGAATATTCTTTGCTTTTTGATGGCGAATTTCAATTAGTTGATTTAATATGTTTTGGAGTTCTTTTTCAACAGATAAAAATTGTTCAGAAATAATGGTTTTTGCCTTTTTACGGATGTCACGATTCGAATCTTGTAAATAGGATTGTAATTCCGTTATCGTTTTTTCTTCTCCGTTCCAAATTCCACTTAATCCTCCAGTGATTTCAAAGTACTCTGTGACTAATTTGTCTTCCTTTATTTCTAGTTCGATATTTTCTTCACAAAATAACTTTTGAGCATTTTTTATTTTTGCATCTAGCAAACCATATACGTTAGAATCTAATTCCATTCGAAAAGGTGACTCTAAATATTTATTATCCAATAAATTTTGGTATCGCTTTAAAAGTGGCTTTACAAATTGTTGATCATGTTCAAAAGTATCCTTTATTTCTTCATCATCCGTATTACATTGAAAGGCGATATAATGTAATCTTAATTGTTCTTCTATTTCCCAAATAACTTTTGACTGCTCTTTTAACCAGTTTTCAAGTTCTAGTTTTGAAGAAATCACTTCATTTTCTAAAGTAGAAAGAGTATTTTCTAATTCTAGAACATTACTAATATCAATTGTATTTAAACGCTCCATAACATATCCCTCACTTTTTATTTATTCATGGAGATATTCTATTTATTAATTGTAATTTCCTTGTTAAGAGGAGAAAATGTGAAATAATGTTAAACTTTAAAGTGATAGAAAGGATGTATTTACTTTTGCTTTATAGAGAGCGTATGAGAATGAGGGGTCTTTTTAAGTGCTTTAATAAGGGAGTGAAATAATGTATAAGTATTTACATATTTTTAATGATATAGAAAAAATGATTCAACATGGAGAGATAAAAGAAGGAAAGAAATTACCTTCTATACGATCACTTGTTACACAATATGAATGCAATAAGGCGACAGTTATACGGGCACTACATGAATTAGAAAAGCGTCATATTATTTATTCCATCCCTCAAAGTGGATACTACGTTGTTCGAAAATCAGGGAGTTTTGTAGAAAATGACGAGATAATTGATTTTGCTACCTCAGCACCAGATCCAGATGTTTTTCCATATTTAGATTTTCAACATTGTATTAATAAAGCCATTGATACATATAAAAATGACTTGTTCGTATATGGGACGCCAAAAGGTTTACCGTCTTTAATTCCGGTTATTCAAAAACAACTGATAAACTATCAAGTTTTCACTAAAGAAGAGAATATTTTTATAACGTCAGGTGTACAGCAGGCGCTAGCAATATTAACTTCTATACCATTTCCAAATGAAAATGAAACGATATTAATTGAACAACCAACATATCATCTATATATTGAATATCTAGAAATAAACAAAATTCCTGTAATCGGTATTAAACGTACGAATGAAGGTATTGACTTAAATGAATTGGAACGCATTTTTCGAACAGGTAAAATAAAATTCTTTTATACAATACCAAGATATCATCATCCGCTCGGAACTTCTTATTCTAAAGATGAGAAAGAAAAAATTGTGTTATTGGCTAAGAAATATAATGTATATATAGTTGAAGATGATTATTTAGCAGATTTAGAAATGGATTCAAAAGCAGATCCGTTATATAGCTTGGATAATGGGAATCATGTCATATATTTGAAAAGTTATTCAAAGATTATTTTTCCAGGTTTACGAGTTGGTGTAGCAGTAATCCCACCGGTAATAGCAAATGATTTCCATACATATAAAAAGATTTTAGATATCGATAGCCCAATGATATCTCAAGCTGCTTTAGAAATTTATATAAAGAGTGGCATGTTTGAACGTCATAAAAATAAAATTAAATCTTCCTATCACGATAGATCTAAAAAACTAGCAGAAACATTAGAAAGAATGCATAATGAAAACCCGCTTTTATTTACATATACAAAGCAAAATGCAATTGGAATCCACACTTGTTTAGAATTACATAAAACGAGTATTTCAGAAATGTTTTTCCAAAGACTAAGTGAAAAACAAATAAGTATTGATACAATTGATAAAAATTATGTGAGAGGTTTTCCGAAAGAAAGACTATTAAAGTTAAACGTATCGAATGTGAAGGAAGATAGGATTGAAGTAGGAATTCGTAAAGTAATTGAGGAAATCAAACAAGTGGAGCGTATAACCTTTCAATTTAAAAAAGAAAAAAATGAAAAAGGAGGTTTGTTGTGAGGCGCAAAATAATTCTCTTGTTTGTGTGTATCGCTATAATAATTGAAGCCATTGTTGTAACTGCATATTATAATAAAGATGATAATTATAATCCTTAAAAGATACATGGCTAGATTTATCAGAAGGTAATCCCTACAGCCAATTCTTAATTACGGGGTTATAGCGGGTGTAAACCAATTAGAACGTGATCTGATCCGTAGGCGGAAACATAAAGGGATTGAACTGAATAAGAAAGAAGGAAAATTTAAAGGTCGGTTAAAGAAATACCATAAAAATCATGCAGGAATGAACTATGCAGTAAAGCTTTATTAAGAGGGAGATATGACTGTAAATCACATTTGTGAAATTACAAATGTGTCTAGGGCCTCATTATATAGAAAGCTTCGGAAAGGAACAGTTGATGAGT
This sequence comes from Bacillus sp. N5-665, assembly GCF_022637375.2. Lineage (NCBI taxonomy): Bacteria > Bacillati > Bacillota > Bacilli > Caryophanales > Bacillaceae > Bacillus > Bacillus sp. N5-665. Next base: position 2,985,699 of record NZ_CP093325.1, on the reverse strand, counting down.
TATACCAAAAATCAGAAATATTTAATAGAGAATAAATTCCATAGAGAGGTGGAATTACATGCCTAAAATTGACAATATGTTAGCGATTCTATGGATGCTTCGCTCAGGTGAAAAAATTACTGCAAAACAAATTTCAGAAAAGTTAGAGATGAATATAAGGACTGTGTATCGTTATATTGATACAATTTCAACAAGTGGCGTACCTATAATTTCAGAACCAGGACATAACGGTGGATACACTTTATTGAACAATTTTATTGAGGCTCCTCTTTTTTTTGATTTTGAGGAGCAAACTTCACTATTTCACGCTGCTGTTTTTGCAGAAGAAGCCGGATATTATGGAGGTGAAGCATTAAATAGGGCCATTTCAAAACTAAGTAAATACTCAAATCAAGAGCAGGAAGCAAAGATAAACCAACATTTAAGTAGTCTAGAAGTAATAAGTCGATGTAGTTCACTCTCTATGGAACATTTTTTGAAGGAATTGGAGCAGGCCGTAACTGACGGGTACTCAGTAAAAATTCTTTACTATAAAAGTGGCAAAAAGCAATTAGATTATAGATTGGTCGATCCGTACAGAATTATCTATTGGAATAATAAGTGGTATGTGATTGGATTTTGTCATCTTAGGAATGATATCCGTAGTTTTAGAGTAGATCGAATTGAAAGTTTAATGCTAACCGAAAATAAGTTTAACCGGCCAGAAAATTTTTCAGCACGTGACTTTTTTATAAAAAATCTTCTTCCAACTATAGAAGATAAGGAAGGGATTATTTCTTTGGTTATTAGTGGGGATAAAAGTGTATTGGCTGATATTTGCCAACATTGGTTTTTAGGACATTATTTACAAGAACGGACTTCAAATCAAGCAGTTTTTCTTCTTGAAAAAGATATTATACATACATATATACCTTATTTACTTTTACCGTACAATAAATCTATTAAAGTTATTGAGCCAATAAGTCTTAAGAAAAGACTTATTGAAGTTCTGTCGGAATTAATAAAATTTCATCAAGTATGATAACTTCCCTGACGTTAACTGTCAGGGAAGTTATATTATAATAGCCATATCAATTGTGATTGGAGTGTTATTGGATGCAAACAAAAAAAGTTTTTCTATATGTATTTAATACAATGTCGGACTGGGAATATGGATATTTAATTGCTGAATTAAACTCAGGAAGATATTTCAAAAAAAAATTAGTACCTTTAAAAGTAATTACAGTAGGAGCTAATAAAGAAATGATTACTACTATGGGAGGACTGAGCATAAAACCAGATATTTCCCTTGATGAATGTACTCTTGAGAGTAAAGATCTTTTAATTTTACCAGGAGGGACTACTTGGAGTGAAGAAATTCATCAACCTATTTTGGAAAGAATTGGCCAAGCTTTAAAGCTTGGCACTATTGTTGCTGCAATTTGTGGTGCAACTGAGGCCCTTGCAAATAGGGGATACTTAGATACTAGAAAGCATACAAGTAATAATTTAGAATACACTAAAATGGTATGTCCTAACTATAAAGGAGAAAAGTTCTATGAGTTGGGATCTGCGGTATCTGATGCGAATTTAGTTACTGCATCAGGAATAGCTCCTCTGGAATTTGCGATGGAAGTACTGAAAAAATTAGATGTATTTGCACCAGATACATTACATGCATGGTATAACCTAAATAAGACTCATAAACCTGAATACTTCTTCGAGTTAATGAATTCATTAAATAGCTGAGCTGAAAAATCAACTTAGCAGATTTATATTTGTTTAAATAATTACCATGCTCTAGACAATGTCAAAGCATGGTTTTTAAATATAACTAAAAAATGGTTATGGAGTAATGAAAAAGCCCAATTTCTCTATTAATTAACGGTGAAGTTGGGCTTTTTAGTATTGAAAATTCCTAAACGTTGTAAATCCGTATTTTCGTGACGTTACATACCCATCAACTTAAGAAAAGTAAACACCGTAAAAACAAAAAAATGAGCTGACTTCTCAAAATAACTAACTGTAGAGAAAGAAAAATTTCATTTAGTGGGTACTTCAAAACCTTAGCTTGATTGCGATGGGGTCACCATATCAAAAAAAAGAAAATTGTGCGTTTAGACATATTTTTCAACCGCTTCCTGTACGTTAAGGGACTCGTTATTTTTTTTACAGTTTTTTATTATGAAATTCTAAATAACTAATTATAATAGGTGAAAAAAACGATCAATAGTTGGGGTACGAAAAGGATTCGAATTTACATTCTTTCTCAATACATATTATGGATAAATAAAGTAAAATATGGGTTGGGGCTATGTCTCATGTTGTGTTAACCCTAACAATAAATAAGGGTACATAATATGCTTTCATACCTTTAAATAATTTTGTAATAGAAGGGATGGAGATTTAACTGGCTCAAATTGTTGGTATTGATAGATACCTTTGTACTGGGGCTTTAATCTATATGCGTGAGGGCCTTTCCCTAAGTCTTGTCAGGAAGTAAGGAACAGTAAGCAAACACTTATACAATATGAATAGAGGAGAGGAATGCCTTATGAAAATACGTAGTCAAATTACATGTGCAAGTCTGGCCCTTTTAATAGCTGGAAGTTCCCTGTTATATACAACACCAACCTCAATTGTAAAAGCAGAGCCCACTCAAAATGTATCTAGTTCGTTACAAACAAATACTCAACGAGATCGTACTTCCGTCAAGCAAGCAATGCGGGATACATTGCAACTTGGATACCCGGGGATACTGGCTAAAACTTCTGAGGGTGGAAAAACGTGGGGGTATGCCGCTGGAATAGCGGATCTGAGAACCAAGAAACCAATGAAAACAGATTTTCGCTTTCGCATTGGGAGTGTGACGAAGACGTTCACCGCAACAGTTGTACTTCAATTAGCTGGAGAGAATCGCCTGAATCTAGACGACTACATCGAAGACTGGTTGCCTGGTGTCATTCAAGGAAATGGATATGATGGTAACAAGATTACTATCCGGCATATATTGAACCATACAAGTGGTATCGCTGAATACTCAAGGTCAAAAGACGCTGATTTTACGGATACAAAAAAATCGTATACGGCTGAAGAGTTAGTGAAGATGGGGGTTTCTTTGCCTCCAGACTTTGCCCCAGGAAAGGGCTGGTCTTATTCAAACACAGGATACGTATTACTGGGCATTCTTATTGAAAAAGTAACCAGAAACAGCTATGCGGAAGAGATTGAAAATCGGATTATTGAACCACTTGAATTGTCGAATACATTCCTACCTGGCAATTCAAGCGTTATTCCAGGCACTAACCATGCCCGTGGATATGACCAACCAGACGGAGCAAGTGAGCTAAAAGACGTTACTTATTATAACCCAAGTGCAGGTAGCTCGGCTGGAGATATGATTTCTACTGCTGACGACTTAAACAAATTCTTCTCTTACTTGCTCGGTGGCAAATTACTGAAAGAACAACAACTAAAACAAATGCTTACTACAGTTCCTACAGGAAGAGAAGGAATCGATGGATATGGTCTTGGAATCTATGAAACTAAGCTTCCAAGCGGTGTCTCGATATGGGGACACACAGGTGGCATTCTAGGGTTTACTACTCTTGTTGGAGGTACACTTGGAGGCAAGCATACGTTGGTTGTCAATTGGAATAGTTTGGGTAGAACTGACAGTCCTAATCCTTTTAAAAATATTTTACTTGCTGAATTTAGCAAGTAGGAAAAAGGAAAAATTTACCGTAGTTTTCATAGTTAAAAATATACTTTTCTGGTTCAAAAGCCCCACCTTATTTTCGAGAAAAATTTGGGGCTTTTTTTGTTTTGGTGGCGTTTATTCTCCTTAAGTTGATGGATGTGGGGTAGCCCCACATTACTATCAAGCTAAGGTTTTAATATATCTCCTAAATGAACATTTTCTTTTTCTACAGGTAGTTACTTTGAGAAGGTAACTTATTTTTTCGTTTTAAGGGCGTTTATTTTTCTTAAGCTGATGGATATGGAGTATCCGCCCTAAGTTAAATAAATTTTGACTTAAAAACCAGTGATTTTAACAACGTTAGGAGTGTTTCATGCAGCACAATGTCATTTGTGTTGTATTGCAAGAAGAAAAATTACATTAGAAAAGAGCCAGAATTCATCCTGTTAAGGGTAAATCGACTCTTAATATTTAAAAGGATGGTAAAAAGAAACACAGAAGTAAAAAAACTGTGTTTCTTTTTGATTAATATATTTACTGAACTTTACGGCACAGATGTTCCTGCTATCCTATTATAAAAGCGATTTTGAAAGTAAGTAATTTGTAAGAAATGGGTAAGAAAAAAGAAATTTTCATTGTGTATGATAAAAATATAAAGAGGCGTGAAAGGCGGAACAGATATGACTTATATATGAAAAACAGACCAGTAACAAGACTGTTTCAAGGAAAAGAAGTAATTTATGTGGTTAACATATATGTGGAAAAAGAGGGATTTACCCAGGACAGAATAGCGTTTGTAAAAATAATAAATATGAAGATGATTACGAATTCAATGTTGACCTTTTTTCATTGGTGGAGATGGTAGCTGTGTGGTTAATACGAAATAGCAAGAAACCACCTATACAATATGAATAGAGGAGAGGAATGCCCTATGAAAACACGTAGTCAAATTACATGTGCAAGTCTGGCCCTTTTAATAGCTGGAAGTTCTCTGTTATACACAACGCCGACCTTAATTGCAAAAGCAGAACCTACTCAAAGTGTATCTAGTTCGGTACAAACAAGTACTCAACGAGATCGTAATTCTGTCAAGCAAGCAGTGCGGGATACATTGCAACTTGGATTCCCGGGGATACTTGCTAAAGTTTCTAAGGGTGGAAAAACATGGAGTTATGCAGCTGGGGTAGCGGATCTAAGTACCAAGAAACCAATGAAAACAGATTTTCGATTCCGAATTGGCAGCGTGACAAAGACGTTCACTGCAACAGTTATACTTCAATTAGCAGGAGAAAACCGCTTGAATCTAGACGATTCTATTGAAAAATGGTTGCCTGGTGTCATTCAAGGAAACGGGTATGATGATAAACAGATTACTATCCGGCAATTATTGAACCACACAAGTGGTATCGCTAATTACACAAGGTCAAAGGATTTTAATATCATGGATACAAAAAAATCTTATACTGCTGAAGAATTAGTAAAGATGGGAATATCCATGCCTCCAGATTTTGCTCCAGGAAAGAGCTGGTCGTATTCAAATACAGGATACGTATTACTAGGGATTCTTATTGAAAAAGTAACTGGTAACAGCTATGCGGAAGAAATTGAAAATCGAATTATTGAACCACTTGAATTATCGAATACATTCTTACTCGGAAATTCAAGCGTGATTCCAGGAATCAAGCATGCCCGTGGATATATCCAATTAGACAGAGCAAGTGAGCCAAAAGATGTTACTGATTATAACCCAAGTATGGGGAGCTCGGCCGGAGATATGATTTCTACAGCTGATGATTTAAACAAATTCTTCTCTTATTTACTTGGGGGTAAATTACTAAAAGAACAGCAACTAAAACAAATGCTTACTACAGTTCCAACAGGAGAAGCTGCACTTGGCAGATATGGTCTTGGAATCTATGAAGCTAAGCTTCCAAACGGTGTCTCAATATGGGGACACGGAGGTAGCATTCCAGGGTTTGTTACTTTTGCTGGAGGCACACTTGGAGGCAAGCATACATTAGCTGTCAATTTGAACAGCCTTAATGCTGATAGTCCTGACCCTTTTAAAAATATTTTACTTGCTGAATTTAGCAAGTAAGCCAAAAGGAAGAACAGATAAATTTTATCATATTTTCATAGTTAAACAAATAAATGATGAAATTGATCACTTATCTAAGGAGGCAATTCCCTCATGAAAAATAAACTAACTGGTGTATTAGCCGTTACATTAGCGCTAACTATGATTCTACCAACAGGGGCGAAAGCATTTTCTGACAGTAAGACTACAGTTGTATCTAACGCAGAAGTAGCTAGCCAAGAGTTGAAGAAGATTGCAGCAGAGAAGGCTGCGCTACTTACGAAGTCCCATGGGACGACTAGCGTGCAGTATGCGCTAATTGATAATGGCAAGCTTACTTTGTCGGGGCAGGCTGGAAAGAACGATATGGAAGGGGAACAGCCACTAACCAAAGATACTCTATACGGGATTGGTTCAGTCAGTAAAATGTATGCAACAGCGGCTGTAATGAAATTGGCCGACGAAGGAAAAGTCGATTTGGATGCTCCTGTGGTCAACTATGTTCCTGATTTTAATATGAAAGATGTGCGGTACAAACGCATTACCCCGCGTATGTTGTTGAATCACTCCTCCGGCTTGCAAGGTTCAACGTTAAGTAATGCATTTTTATTTAACGATAATGATACCTATTCCCATGATTTCTTGTTGCAGCAATTGTCCAACCAGAGCCTGAAAGCAGACCCTGGCGCGTTCTCGGTATACTGCAACGATGGCTTTACGCTGGCCGAAATTTTGGTGGAAAGAGTCAGCGGTATGAGCTTTACCAAATTTCTACATCAACGGTTTACAGAACCCTTAAAGATGAATCATACAAAAACGCCGCAGGACAAATGGAGGGACGAAAAGCGGGCTGGACTTTATTTTCCGGCGTACCAAGGGCAGCTTCCAATTGAATCTGTGAATGTGATTGGTACGGGAGGGGTCTCTTCCACGGCAGAAGATATGGTACGATTCTCACAATTATTTATAGGACAGGGAAAAGGGATCCTCTCTGATAAGGTAGTCAAGGCGATGGAGCAAGAGGAATATAAAAAAGGAATGTGGCCGGGGGATGGAGATAATATTTTTAACTATGGTCTTGGCTGGGATAGTGTGAAACTATACCCATTCAGTGAATATGGGATAAAAGGCTTGGCTAAGGGCGGCGACACGGCACTGCAACATGCTATACTGGTCGTGCTTCCGGAACAGAAAATGGCAGCGGCTGTGTTGTCATCCGGTGGACGAAGCTCTATAAATCAACTGCTGGCAACGGAATTGCTGCTCGCCGCGCTTAAAGAGAAGGGTACAATTAAGAACATCAAGCCTAACAAATCTTTTGGCAAGCCGGTTAAGGTCAAGATGCCTCAAGACGTGGCAAAGAAAGCGGGATTTTATGGCAATAGCGAAACTCATTTCAAAATTGAAATTACGAAGAATGGAGAACTGTTCTTACCATCTAATCAAGAAGAAAAATATGTATATACTGCGGATGGAAGCTTTATTAATGAGAAGGGTACTTCTAAGCTCAACTTTGTCACCGAGAAGAATGGAAGAACTTATTTGAGGGAGAGCACATATAAATCGACACCAGACTTAGGGCAAGGTGTGATGACTCACTATTTAGCCGAGAAACTAGAAGACAATGTGCTATCGAAGAAAACCGCTGCCGCATGGGCGAAGCGGGAAGGTGTTAAGTTCTATCTTGTGAATGAGAAATTTAGTTCTATTGAATATCTCGTACAACCGAAACTTATTACCACACAAATTAATCGTAAGGAAGGCCTGGCGGGCTATTGGGAGGGCAGAAAAATTACAGGTCCGAACACCGCGACGCATCAGCTCCAAATCCCCGTGATGAATGGCCGTGATACGACGGAAACGCATTTCTATACAGAAGGCGGCAATGAATATATGGAAATGGCCGGGTTGTTATACGTAAGTGGAACCAACGTAAAACCACTTGATGCTGGCCAATCATCCAAAGTTACGCTGCAAGCAAATGGGCATGCTAAATGGTTTACGATCCCGCAAGCGGCAGCAGGAAAAAGGATGACCGTGACATTGCCATCAAAGGGTGCGTTCGCGGTGTATGATGAGAATGGAGTATGCGTCAACTTTACCATCGTGAGCGGCAATAACAAAGTAAAACTGCCGAAGAATGGAACGGTTGTAATTGCTGGGGCACCGAACTCAGAATTTGCAATTACGTTGAACTAGCTACAATTCAAGATGGACTTCAACAAAACCAGTACGACATAGGAACGGTGTTTTGCTGGTTTTGTTTGTATTTACATATTATCTTTAAGAAGAGAATTTCAACGAATAATATCACGCTCAAATTCTGCAAAAACAGCTATCATACCAATTCAGGGCAATCATTATTTGCTCCATTAATCTTCTTGATGTAATTACGTTCGCAGCCGGTATTATGATGTACAAGCCCTATACGATACAGGAATTATCCGAGGTGTTTCAGCTACTAAGTTCACGCCATATGGCACACTCACACGTCAACAGGCTGCACTTATGTTAGAATGAACTCTAGAATATCTAGGTGTAGAAAAAGAGTCAAATATAGGGCCCTACCACATTGCTATCAAGCTAAGAAAAGTAAATACCCCCAGAACGAAATTTTGTGCTAACTTGTAGCAAAAAAGCTCATTTTTTTGTTTTGGGGTAATTTGGAATTCTTAAGTTGATGGGCATGTGACGTTACCCCTATACAAGGAAATATGATAGTAATCATATACCGGAAGTGATAGAACTGAGTTATAAAAAGTAAAAGAAAAGTGTTACGTTAATACTTTTTAGAGCACTCAATTGCTGAGTGCTCTTTTTGTTTAGGACATAATTGTTTTAAATGGAAATAAATTACCAATAGATAATATCCTTAAAGTATAGCATTTATTTTGAATAGGAGGGTGATCGAGTCTATGGGGGTACGTATAGTCGATGATTTACAGCAATTATCGTTGTTACTAATGTTTTTAAGTACATTTATATTTTACAGATATTTAAAAAAGGTAAGACGAGAGAGAAAATTGACTGGTTTTGAATGGACAATGTATTTTGTCACTCAATTTGCAACAGTAATTTGGACAATTACTTATTTTATTAAACTCTTAGCTGAATCGTAATTTCTATTCATTCAATCTAGTTTACTGTTATCTATTAGGGGTATAAATATAGTCCGTATCTAAATCAATGAAAACATCGCTCGTGATGTCTTCTTGTAGTAATTTTGGAATTTTTTCATAATGGTACTGTACACAAAATAAGCTTAGAAGATCTTCATTAGATATCTCTTCATTTTTTACATGTAAATACATTCTTCTTAATTCGTTTAGAGAACAGTTACGGCCAATAACATACTCATTTATTCTATATCCATCAAATTCAATTATCATATTATCACTGTTGGTTGCTAGCCAACATTATAGCTTGAATTTTAGATGAATCTATTATACATTGTTTGAAATTTAGTGAGAATATATTTTTATATAATGTGAGGGTTATAAATGGAACAAAATAAATTAGTTTTAGTAGGATCAAAACGTCTTAAGTGGGAAACATGTAAAATTAAGTCTATACAGGATGAGGAAATTATTATTAAAACAATTGCAGGTGCAATAAGTATTGGAGCAGAGTTACCGCAGTATAAAGAATCTGATGTTACAGATACAAATCCTATGTATCCAAGAAAAACTGGATATGAAAGTTATGGTGAAGTTATTCAAGTTGGTAATAAAGTAACAAATTTAAACGTAGGTGATAAAGTAGTTTCTTTTTATGGGCATGAAACGGTAGGAATAGTTAAAGGGGATAAAGTAATTCGAGTGCCTAGTTATATAAAATCTAAAGTTGCTTTATTATCTATTCTTTCGTGTGATGCTGCTAAAGGGGTATTGAAGCTAGACCCGCGACGTGATGAAAAAGTACTCATTACTGGAATGGGAGTTATCGGTTTACTCGCTTGTTATTTTTTAAAATACTATGTAGGTGTTGAGCATGTGGATGTTGTTGAGCCTAATAAAAATAGAAGAGAATTTGCAAAGAAGTTTGGTGCGAAAAACCTCTTTGATTCGGAAGAGAAACTTATAGATACGTATAATTACGGTTTGGAATGTTCTGCTACAAATAGAGGGTTTCACACATTGCAAAAGGTTATTAAAAGTAATGGGGCTATATGTATTCTTTCTGATGGTAATATAGAAGACTTAACATTAATCGCCGACTTTTATCGAAAAGAATTGCAAATCATTGGTTCAAGTGACGGATATGATTATCAAAAACATGCAGATTGGTTTTTTAATCAAATAGAACAGACGCCATGGATAGAAGAGATTTTTCAACATGAAATTCATTACACTGCACTTACACAATGTTTTAAGGAATTAAGTGAAGGGGCGTTGAAGCCTTTAAAAGTGTTCGTTTCATATGAATAACAAATAAATCTAGCAATTATTTGTCACGTATTTCATATATATTTCGTCACATTTATGATAATAAATTGAGGAAATATATATGAAAATATTTGTAGCAGGTGCTACGGGTGTAATAGGACGTTCTTTATTACCGATGTTAATAAAAGAGGGGCATACGGTATATGCAATGATTCGTAATGAATCACAAGTAGAGGTAATGAAGAAAGTTGGTGCTATCCCAGTAATAGCTGATATATTTAATCGGCATGCTGTATTTTCTGTATTAAATGAAACAACTCCTAAAGTAGTCATTCATCAATTAACGTCATTGTCTACGTGGAATGTTGAGGATAATGCCGAAATTAGAATTGAAGGCACTCGTAACCTTGTTGATGCTGCTAAAAATGTAGAGGTAAAGAGAATAATCGCTCAAAGTATTTCATGGGTGTATGAACCAGGAGATACATTTGCGGCAGAAAAAGATTCACTAGATATTGCTGTCCCTATGTCTAGGCATGTGACTATTAATGGCATATTAAAATTAGAAGAAGCTGTTTCTGAGTTACCAGAAGCGGTTATACTTCGTTACGGTACGCTATATGGACCAGGCACATGGTATGCAGAAAACGGATTAATAGCAGATCAAGTTCGTAATAATGAAATTATTGCATCAGACGGGATAAGCTCGTTTTTACATGTCGAAGATGCCGCTAGAGCAGCTATGTTAGCTCTTCATTGGCCGACGGGAACCGTAAATATTGTGGATGATTTTCCGGCAGCTAGTAAAGAATGGTTACCAATATATGCAGAAGCGATAGGGGCACCTATGCCTAAAGTTCAAACTGGTAAAAATAGTTGGGAAAGAGGAGCTTCAAATAATAAAGCGCGTAAAGAGTATGGGTGGAACCCTATATTTCCATCATGGTCTGAAGGCTTTAAAAACTTGGTAAGTATGTAAAATACAACTTTAATGGGAATGCTAGTAACATTCACCATTAAAGGATTGGGCAATTATGAATATAATTTGGGAAAGTATTATTTTAATTCTTACTGGAATGATTGCATTAAAAATGACAGGTAGTAATTCTGTTAGCCAAATGACGAGAGCTGAAATAATTATAGTAGTTTCAATTGGACGTATTATTGTAGAGCCTGTATTAAGTAGGAAAGTAGTCCCATCTATATTTGCAGCTGTAATATTTGCAAGCATACTTCTTATCATTCATTTTTTTGAATTGAAATCAAAGAAGGTGGAGCAATTCCTAAATGGCAGTAGCATTGTAATTGTTGAGAATGGAGAAATTGTAAAAGAGAATTTGATGAAAGCAAAAATGTCGGAACAACAACTATATATGCAATTAAGAGAAAAAGGAATTCATGATTTAAAGTGTTTACAACAAGTTACAGCTGAACCGAATGGGCGTATTGGTTATCAATTAATAGAGAAAGCTCAACCGATAACTTTAGAAATTTTAGAAAAAATATTAGATCAACACAAAATAAAAAGATAAATTCTCTTTAAAAAAGACAATACTGCAACGGAGTATTGGCTTTTTTATTTTTCTACAAACGTAATGGTTAATATTTAGAATACATATTCAACCAATCTTTAAAATAGATATAGGCTTATTAATATGCTATATTCAATGGACCTATAGTGACTGTGGTGAAAAAAGCAGCGTTAAAATTAATAGGTCTTTCATGTGATGCTATACATGAGATAAGAATAAGGAGATAAAAATAAAATGGAATTTTGGGAATCAAGCTTTATTGAGAAACAAACGATGTGGGGATTTGAACCTACAGAATCTGCAATTTTGACAAAAGATTTTTTTCTGGAAAAGAGCGTTAAAGATATATTAGTTCCGGGTATTGGATATGGAAGAAACGCAAAGGTGTTTATCGAAAATGGTATAAATGTAACAGGTATTGAAATTTCAAAAACAGCCATTGATTTAGCAAAACAAAACGGACTAGAAGATGTTCGTATGTATCACGGTTCGGTAAACGAAATGCCTTTTGATAATAAACTTTATGATGGGATATTTAGTCATGCACTTCTTCACTTGTTGAATGAGCAGGAAAGAGAGAAGTTTATTAAAGATTGTTATAATCAGTTAAAACCAGGCGGGTATTTGATTTTTACAACCGTTTCTAAAAAAGCTCCCATGTACGGAAAAGGAAACCAGTTGGATAAAGACTATTATGAGATAATGGAAGGTGTAAAAATGTTCTTCTACGATTCTGAATCTATAAAGCAAGATTTTAATAAATATGGATTAGTACAGATTTCAGAAATTGATGAACCAAATAAGAATGTAGAAAATAAACCTTCAATTAATTTCTTAATGATAAAATGTAGAAAAGACCTGTAAAAAATTAGTATATATTAATTGTATATTATGTATAAATAATAAAACACACAAGAAATTATGAATGAATTAGAAGTCTTAATAGAGATAGGTCTAGAGAAACAAGATTAGATAGCGCTTAAAATATGGGGAAATACAGTGATAAAATGAGAAACAAAATGTGTTTGATATTTTTTGTGGAGTTTTAATGTCAGAAAAAGAAGAAATGGAGAAAATAAAATATGATTTTAGGAATTTCATATTTTGATATTTTTCGTATCATAATTATTGTATTGTTTTTTTTCATTTTCTGGAGATTGAATACTTGGTATAATAAGAAATATAATGTTCCTAAGGTTTTTCAATGGCTTCCTAGAAGATGGGGGAAAAGAAAAGTTTCAGAGCATTTGTCTCAATTAGATAAAAAGTTAGAAGCTGAAGGTAAAGGTATTTGGGTTACAATCTATGCTATAGATTTGTACATTGTAACTATTCCTTGTACCGTAAAAAAATATAAATTTTAATACATATATATTTATAGAAGGGACCGTTTCTTTTAAAAGATACAGTCCCTTCTATAAATTTGTCAATGTAATGTAATTAAGTGATGCGTAAGAACTCGTATCGTTATCCCAAAGTATCGCCTTATATACGTTTAATGAGTTTTATCCCCTCAACAAAGAAAAGCACTAAGTGTATAGTGTTCATTACAAACCATAACATGAGCTTTGAGTTCTTCACAGTTTTCAACTGACTTGATTTTGTATTAGACAATTCTATCTTTAAAGACATTAATATAATAGTATTAGACATAAAACCTAACAATATAAATCCGAATAAAGGTAAGTTTGTAATAGCGCCTATTACCATAATTGCTATGTATACTATAGTTAGCTTTTTAATATACTGTTTATCTTCTTTTAATTTATCTATATTTTTGGTTTTGAACCAGTTTCTTACTATTCTTACAAAAATAATAGTTTGAAATACTAGTACAATTATACTTACAAAGAGAAGGAACAAAGTTCTTAAATTATTTTCCATTAAACCGTTCATTTCATATGTACCCCTTTTATTTATGTTTATAGTATGAAAATGTAATTTTCAAAGAACCTGCATGTGATTAGTAACGGTACTCGTTCTCTATTTTCATGTTACTCTATCCTTGTTAATTATGGAAAAGGACAAATCTAAGCATTTAACTGTTAGTATGGTATACCCTTTATATATTTTAGGTTAATTTTGATTGTTTGCATATAATTTTATATTGGAATAAGTAATACGTCAAAATGTTTTGTGAAAATTTCGGCTATTAATCGCTTGTACAAAAGAAAAAGATTAGTAGGTAGTCATATCGTAATGGGCGAGGTATACCTTATCTGTTGTCTGCTTAAAATGAAGTTTAACCATGTTGAAAATATGATTTTCATTTAGTATTTCTAGAAACAATAATGTGGTTAATTATGGTGAAATTTAAAATGGAGGAAAAACGTTAGAACACTAGAGTGAATATATTCAAAGCCATATCATGTGTAGTGTTTAATATAATTAGGGGGAACTACATGACAAGAAAACAGATAATCATTACCTTATTTTCAATTACAGCGTTCATACTAATTTTAGTATCACTTGGTGTTTTTGAGGAAGAACTAAAAGAAACAGATTATAGTGAAGTTGTACAATTCATGGAAGATATGAAAAACAAAGAAGAAGTTGAGATTGATGTAGTTACTTACTTACTATTCAGGTAAGGCCTCTTTAGAGAATAGTGTACTTAAACAACCAAATGGTTGGATTATTTATCGTTTAAAAGCTCGTTATGATAAAGTAACAAATCAAAGTTGGATAGATGTGACGCCTGATCTTAGCCGTTTTAAGAATGTGGAGAAAATTTCTGGGGATCTCATTACCTCGCACCAACAATGCGGCTATATTAATCATAATACAGACGAGAATAAAGGAAAAGTAGGATACATGTTAACAGAATGCTTCCATAAGTGGGAATACGATGTGAAGCCATCAGGGTTTGAAGGATATAGGATTAATTACACAGTATTACCGATTTTAGGTTTAAAATAAATTTAGTATTTGTTTTATCAATTTGTTAATCAATTAGCTGATACTGTAGCTGAACAAGTAATGTATGATATTAAATTTATATTTTAATAATAGTTTTGGCTTATCTTTTTTAGGCTATTTGCAATGAGTTGAATAACCTTTATTCTAAAATAGTAATTAAGGAAATTATTTAGTGTTAATATAAATTCTTATATATTGATTATGCACAAATAAAAAGGACAAGCATATAATAGAAATACCTATTAACTTTAAGTAACCTTAACTTTCGTTAATAGGGTATCTCAAAATCCCCAAAAAGAGCACTTGCGGAAACAAGTGCTCTTTTATTTTTTTGTTTATTGAAGATGATTAAATTTCATCCGACTAATATGGAATTTTAAACCATTATTTTATATAAAGTGGTAAAATAAGTAGGGGAAATTTGTAAGGGGGCGAGGGATTTGAAACTAAAAGAGCTGGCGGATTTGTTATTGATTAAAGAAACCATTGGAGATATGAATGTAGAAATTACGGGATTAGAAATGGATTCTAGAAAAATAACTAGTGGAAATTTATTTATATGTGTATCAGGTATCGATGGTTTTCTTGAAGATCGACATCAATTTGTTGAAAATGCAGTGAAAAATGGCGCTATGGCGTTAATTGTAGAAAGAGATGTAAATATTGAAATACCTAAAATAATTGTTAAAGATGCTAGGTATGCTATGGCAGTTATTGCGTCACATTTCTATGGTTACTCATCTAATGAAATGAAACTAATTGGAATTACAGGAACAAATGGTAAAACAACTACTTCCTATTTACTTGAAAAGATTTTGAGTGATTATGGATTTCAAACAGGGCTTATGGGGAATAACGGAGTGAAAGTTGGTTCGAAATGGTATCCTACTGATATTAATACGCAAGAACCACCGATACTTCAGCGGAATTTGCAAACGATGAAAAATCATAATACAGATTATTGTGTTATGGAAGTTACCTCACAAGGTTTACATATGGAAAGAGTTAAAGGGTGTAACTTTAAAACCGCTGTTTTTACAAATTTAACGTAAGATCATTTGGATTACCATGGAACATTTGAGGAATATAAGCAAGTAAAAGGCCTTCTATTTTCCAGATTAGGAAATGACTTTTCTATTACAGATAAAAAATTTGTTGTATTGAATGCAGACGATCCGTCGGTAGAATACTTTAAAAAAATTACTTCAGCTGAGGTTATCACATATGGGATACATAATAAAGCAGATGTTCAAGCGAAGAACATAACTTTAAGCCCAAAAGGAATTCGTTTTGTAGTTGCATCCTTTAATGGAGAAATAGAAATCCATCTAAATCTAATAGGCCGCTTTAATGTATATAATGCATTAGCAGCAATAACAGCTACATTGGTTGAAGGTATTCCGCTTACAAACATTAGTGACAGTTTATCTCATGTAAAGAGCATTGAAGGTAGAATGGAAATCATAGACGAAAATCAAGATTTCCTTGTAATCGTGGACTATGCTCATTCACCCGATGCGTTAGAAAATGTCCTCTCTACAATTAGCGAGTTTTCAAAAGGTAAAATTATTACTGTTTTCGGTTGCGGTGGGGATAGAGATGAAAAAAACGACCTATAATGGGTGAAATTGCTGGAAGTTATAGTGATTTTGTTTATATTACTTCTGATAATCCACGTTCGGAAGACCCGCAGGCAATAATGAAAGATATTGAAAAAGGATTTTCACAGAATAATAATTTGAATTATAAAGTAGAATTAGATCGTGAACTGGCTATAAAACATGCAATAAACATGGCATCTTCTAATGATATTGTTTTGATTGCAGGGAAAGGGCATGAAACGTATCAAATTTTAAAGGATTCGACTATTTATTTTGATGATAAAGAAAAAGCTCGACAAGCAATTATAAATAATAAATAGATTATCTTTTAGAAAAGACTAGATTAGATTAAGTTGTGAATGGAGTGTTATTGAATGCAAACTAGAAAAGCTTATTTATATGTATTTCATACGATGTCCGATTGGGAATACGGACATTTAATTGCTGAACTTAATACAGGTAGATATTTTAAAAAGGGTTTAGCACCTTTTAAAGTAGTTACAGTTGGAATAAATAAAGAAATGGTTATTTCAATGGGAGGCTTGAGCGTAAAGCCAGATATTTCCCTAGATGAATGTGTACTTGAGAGTAATGATTTATTGATTTTACCTGGAGGAAATACTTGGACTGAAAACATACATAAACCCATATTGCAAAAAGTTGAAGAAGCTTTAAAGATTGGTACTATTGTGGCTGCAATTTGTGGTGCAACAATAGGCCTTGCAAATTACGGATACTTAAATTCTAGAAAGCATACAAGTAATAGTTTAGATTATATGAAAATGGTTTGCCCTACATATAAAGGGGAAAATTTATATGAAATGGGACCTGTAGCGTCTGGTGAAAATCTTATTACTGCATCTGGAGTAGCTCCTTTGGAATTTGCAATGGAAGTTCTAAAAACATTAGATGTATTTGCGCCAGATACACTCCATTCATGGTATGAATTAAATAAGACACATGAACCTGAACATTTCTTCCAGTTAATGAATTCATTAAATAGCTAAGCAATTTAGTATGATCAATAATAAAAACCATGTTTCTAATGATACTGAAGCATGGTTTTTGTGTTTTGATTAATAAATATATAAAGTAACAAATTTTGTACAATAAAAATGAATTTGAGAGAAAGAGTCACTTCTTTATTATACTATTATTTCTGAACGACAAAAGTAATAGCATTTGTTTTTAATTGAATGTGTCTTTCGTTTCGGACTATATTATAAGCTAATTCTTTTATTTCAATTTTTATTTCTTGCCATTCCTTATAAATGCTTTTTAATAGATATATCATATGTTCAGTAGGAAGGTTAATTTCAATTAAAGCATCTAATTCTTCTTTCGTATGTAAGTCAATTTCTTGTATGTTCGAGTTAATAATTAAACAATTGATACCACCAGTCTTTGTACCTTTTTTCATAGAATGGAGCACGTTTTTTAAATCTTCTTCTGATTGAACATGCTCTAAACTTGATATTGCAACGATATAATCAAAAGTATCAGGTTGGATGTAGTAGTTTTCAATTGCTGCTTGTTCTGTTTTTATAACTTCAAAAACATCATGTTCTTTACTATAAATTTGTAATTTTGTTAAAGCGGAATCCAGTAAGTCCACACATGTAACAGTACCACTAGCATTTTTTATTTTTTGTGCAATTGGAATACTATTTCTTCCAACGCCAGAGCCGAGATCAAGTACTTGCAAGTTGTTTTGTCCTTCAAAGTAATCCATTATTAAATCCATAACTGTTTTAACCGGTTTGTAAAGCCAAGAGCCAGTTTCAAATAATTTGTATTGTTCATAGCAAAGGTCATGATATTTCTTTTCTTCGTGTCTTATGTAATTAATACGATTCATTGTATTTCAACTCCAATACTTTCATTCTAACGAGGTCCTTTAGCAAAACTTGCTAAAGCATCTAAAACTAATTCTATATTACTGATCAAGATTTTCACCTCGCTTTATAAGATATTTGTATAATTCGATAAGAATATAGGTAAACCTTTTAGCCAGAGATATTAAGATTCTTACTGTGGAAAACTGATTTTCTTAAGTGATTAAAAAAATGTATAAACATGGAGAGGAAAATGCATATGATGTTTTATGAAATTGTTTGCTTTTCTTGTAAAAATGTATTTCGTGTTTACGAAGGTAGTGAAAAATATAAGCGATTTAAAGAGAAACCGAAAGGAACTTATTGTTGCGATGAGTGTAGCCACAAAATTCAATTAGAAGCGATAAAGCATTTATTTAGATAGCTTATATGTCCGGAAAAGTTTGACAATAAAAGCATTATAAATTATCATATGAAAAAAACTAATATATAAAGTGGCATGGAAGAGAAGAGTAGTTAAGAAAGGTTACGTACAGAGAGCTCTGGTTGCTGAGAATGAGCGGTATAAATCTTAATGAAAAAAGACTTGGAGCTGCGCAAGGAACTAATTTGTTTAGGGATGGTGCGACGGATTCTCCCGTTATAGAGATAGGGTATAAGCATATTTTGCCGTACCTGAAGAGGTTAATATGGCGACGTATTAACAAACTGAGGTGGTACCGCGAAGCTAACAACTCTCGTCCTCAAGATGAATAATCTTGGGGGTGGGAGTTTTTTTATTGCATAAATTTGAAAATATGAAAACAAATAATAATTGAGGTGAATAACATATGCATTGGGCGTATGAAGTAGCACATGAATTAATAAGAAAACATCCAAATAAAGAAACTTTTGTTTGCGCATCTGGAATAAGTCCATCTGGTTCTGTTCATATCGGGAACTTTCGCGAAATAATAACGACTTATTTCGTTGTAAGAGCACTTCAAGATTTAGGGAAAAAGACTCGTTTTATATTTTCATGGGATGATTATGATAGGTTTAGAAAAGTCCCTAAAAATATTGATCCATCTTTTGCAAAATATATTGGTATGCCATACTGTGATATTCCAGATCCATATGGCTGTCATAATTCGTATGCAGGGCATTTTGAAAAAGAGTTTGAGAAATCGCTTCAAGTATTTGGGATTGAAGTGGAATTCATATACCAACATGCTGAATATAGAAGCGGAAGGTATAACAAAAACATATTAGAGGCTTTATATAAAAGAAAAGAAATATATGATATTTTAATGAGATTTAAAACTGGGGAGTGTAGTGAAGAAGAGCGAGAGAGCTTTTATCCGGTTACGTTATATTGTGAGAGATGCGGGAAAGATGCAACAACGATTACACATTTTGATGAAGTGTTAAAAACAGTACGGTATGAATGTGAATGTGGAAAGCAAAATGAATTATCGGTCTTAGATACAAATATAATGAAATTGAATTGGAAAATCGATTGGCCGATGAGGTGGATGATAGAGGATGTTATTTTTGAACCGGGCGGAAGAGATCATTCATCAGAAACGGGTAGTTATAATGTATCAAAGGAAATTGCGATGGAAATATTCAATCGTGAAGCTCCTCATTATGTTTCTTATGATTTCATTGGCATTAAAGGGAATCATAAAAAAATGTCTAGTTCTTCAGGGAATAGTATTACACCTAGCGAGCTGTTAAAAGTGTATTTGCCCGAAGTGATTCTTTTTATGTTTGCTAAATATAGACCAAACGCAGCTTTTCATATCGGCCTTGATGAAGATGTGATTCGCAATTATACAGAGTATGAACGATTAAAAGATAGTTATGAAAATAAAACGCTCAAAAATGAAGATTTATTTGATGCAATTAAACTCTCTAAAGTTGATAGCGGGTTTAAAGAGTATCCAAAGTTTAATCAGGTTGCTGGAACGTTACCGCTATTAAATTTTGATTCATCTATTTTACAAGGTATATTAGAAAAAACAGATAGGAGTTATGCATTAGATGCTATGATAGCGATATGTAACCGTGCAGAGTATTGGATAAGAAACTTTCAATCTGAAAAATTAATTGCGGTAAATCTAGAGAGAAATACAGAGTTTTACAACACATTAGATGAAAGACAGAAAGAGTGGCTAGTAGAAGTTTGCAACATACTTCGTTCTAACAAAGATTACTCTAACTTAATGGAACAATTGTATTCGATTTGTCATCATGAAAATAAAAAAATAATGAAAGAAAATCAAAAACAATTATTTATTATTATATATAGGCTCATAATAAATCAGTCTAGCGGCCCACGTATACCGTTATTAATACATGTAGTAGGCATTGAAAAATTCATCACATTATTAGATTTCTAAAAAATAAAGGAAACGCAAGTACTCAGAGATCTAAGCTAAGTACTTGCGTTTCATATTTTGCTACCGTGAATACATTTTCGGACATTCATCACCACGTGGTTCATAAAAACAATGACTTTTAAACTGTCCTACAAACGGCTGATTATACCATTCAGGTGGACAAGCACCAACTGGACGGAAATACCAAAGAGCCCAACGTGCTGGCCAGCGCCATTCACCTTGTAAAACTTTTCTTGCAATTTCTTTTTCAGAATCACGAGCACGCTGATAAAAATATCCGTATTGCACTGCTTCAAATCCACCGGGACTTTGATATACTGCGTCACGTACAGAACGAAGCTGTTTAAAATCTAAGCAATCACAAAATACACGATTTACTACTACGCAGCCAACAAGTTGTTCACCTTGTCGACCTTCTCCTTCAGCTTCTGCACGAATTAAACGAGCTAGTAAATCAACATCACTTTCGTTATATGGAATAAGGGGCATAGTGCTACCACCTTTCTTTATCTGTTATAGTAAAGAGTGTATGTATGAAAATAAGCTAAGTGCTTTTCTATATGTAAATTCATTAATTTTCACAATTAGCTTTTATGAAAAAAGCTAATTAGTAATTGTAGACTAATGTAAAAGGGGAGAGATAACGTGTATCGAATTCATAAAGACCATATTATTTACGCAATGTCACCAGAAAATAAGCCGTGTATGGAAGTAGAAATTGGGAGTCGTCTTGTATTTGAAACATATGATTGCTTTGAAAATCAAATTGAATCTGAAGATGTTGCGTTTCAAGAATTAGATTGGAACCGAATTAATCCGGCGACTGGGCCTGTATATATTAATGGTGCAGAACCTGGTGATATATTAGTTGTAATGATTGAAAAGATTAAAATTGCAGAGCAAGGTGTTTTAACTACAGGAGCGAATCTTGGCGTAATGGGTGAAGATCTAAACGAAAATACAGTGAAAATCGTCCCAATACATAATGAACATGTTTTGTTTTCAAATGAACTACAAATCCCGATTAATCCAATGATCGGTGTTATTGGTACTGCGCCGAAAGAAGAGAGTATTTCATGTGGCACACCGCATGATCACGGCGGGAATATGGACTGTAAAGAAATAAAAGAAGGGACAACATTATTATTACCTGTAAATGTTCCTGGTGCCCTATTAGCATTAGGTGATTTACACGCGGCGATGGGTGATGGTGAAATTGGTGTTAGTGGAGTAGAGGTTGCTGGTGAGGTAACTGTTACAGTTCAAATTATAAAAGGAAAGAAATGGTCACTACCAATGGCGATCCAAAAAGAAAAAATAATGACGATTGCTTCAGAGAAATTGTTAGATGATGCAGCGAATCGCGCTGTACGTAATATGGTGACATTTTTACATAAGGAATTAGAAATGTCTAAAGCTAATGCAACACTTTTATTATCAGCTGCAGGCGATTTAAGAGTTTGCCAAGTTGTAGATCCACTGAAAACAGCACGAATGGAACTAGGTATGAATTATGTGGAGAAGCTAGGTTTTAATTTGAGTAAATTTCATCTTAAATAAGAATGATAGAAGAAGGATGCTGTTGTATAAAAGTATCCTTTTTTGATTTACGGATGATATAAAAACAGGTAGTATTTATTTTATATAATTGAATATAAGATTGTGGATCGAAAAAGGAGTAAACACATGGTTAAAATTATGATTGTAGAAGACGATATGAAAATTGCAGAACTATTATCAACACATGTCGCGAAATACGGGTATGAAGGAATTATTGTATCGGATTTTCAAAATGTATTAAACATTTTTTTAGAAGAACAACCAGAGTTAGTTTTATTAGATATTAATTTACCGAGTTTTGATGGGTACTATTGGTGTCGTCAAATTCGCGGAGTTTCTACATGTCCGATACTATTTATTTCAGCCCGTGAAGGTACGATGGATCAAGTTATGGCACTAGAAAACGGTGGTGATGATTTCATTTCAAAGCCATTCCATTACGAAGTGGTAATGGCTAAAATTCGTAGTCATTTAAGACGTGCTTATGGAGATTATGCACCGAAAGTAGAAGAACGGATGGTTGAGCAACAAGGTCTTTGTTTATATCCTGAAAGGCTTGTATTGAAATTGCGTAATCAAGGGATTGATATAACGAGAAACGAAGCCATTTTATTAGAAATGTTAATGAAAAATTATCCGCGTGTTGTGGGTAGAGAAGTGCTGTTGAATAAATTATGGGATAGCGAATCTTATGTTGATGATAATACTTTAAGCGTAAATACAACTCGTGTGCGAAAAAAGTTAAAAACGTTACAGATTGAAGATGCGATTGAAACGATTCGTAGTGTCGGTTATAGATTACATATTACTTGGGATACTGGTATGGAGAAATGATAAGATTATTTATTCGTGATCATATACCACTTATTTGTTTTACAGCAATCCAATTACTAGCCATATTTCTTGTATATTGGTTTGATGGGCATAACCATATTGCAACGGCATTATATGCAATGTTTTTAGGTGTCTTTTTTATGGTAGGCTATTTAGTATTTCGTTATTTTACTCATCGTACTTTCTATGAACGATTAGCAAATCCGTTGAACTCTTTGGATGAATCTGTTCAAAAATCAGATTTTGCAGCTTTATCTGATGCTCTTCAAGAACTTCTTGAGGTGCAATATCGACATTATCAAAATCAGCTGCAAATACAAGAGAGAAAAAATAATGATCATTTAACTTTTATGAATCAGTGGATTCATCAAATGAAAACACCTTTATCTGTAATAGAATTAATTACACAAGATGAAGTCGATTCACGTTTTGAAAGTATAAATGAGGAAACAGATAGGCTGAAAAAGGGGTTAGAGATGGCTCTGTATGTCGCACGTTTAGAAGCATTTACACAAGACTTTTATGTGGAAAAAGTACAACTACATAAAATAGTGAATGATTCTGTACATGAACATAAACGCTTCTTTATCCGGAATTTTGTATATCCAGAGCTTAAAATTGATAAGGACATTAGTGTAGAAAGTGATGCGAAATGGTTACAATTTTTAATTGGACAAATACTATCGAATGCGATTAAATATTCATCAGGTAGTAGAGAAAAGATTAAAGTGAAAGCTTGTAAGGAAGGTAATACAGTTATACTTGAAATTGCCGATAATGGCGTAGGGATACCGAAGCAAGATTTACCAAGAGTGTTTAAACCTTTCTTTACAGGAGAAAATGGCAGAGATTTTAAAGAATCAACTGGAATGGGGCTATATCTTGTATATGAAATTACGAAACAATTAGGACATAGTGTAGAAATCCATTCAGAAGTTGGTAAAGGTACCGTTGTACGAATTATATTTTTTAATGTGTAAATAAGTGAACTAGGCTAAAGAACTTTGGAGATAAGTTTTTTAGCCTTACTTTATAGCGATTATATGAAATGGTAAAAGGTAATCTTCGTATGTATAATGACACGCAAATAAATACGATTGTTAAATTAGAAGTATTTAATAAAAAGCTGATAAATAGTTTTTGTAAGAAAAAAGCCACCCCTTTGAAAGAAATAGCTTCATGAATCCATCATATGAATAAGTGTATCAACATTAATAAGTATAATGTTCGAATTCGTGATATGTTTTGTGGATTATTATAGAATTAGTCTTTTGTTTTTTCATGATACAGTATTGTAATTAAGTAAACAAACTTAATAATGTATATCCAATTATTCCTAAAATAGTGATAGGAACCATCATTAAGAAAGAAGAAATTCGATTAGCATTAGAGCGTTCTAACACAAGAATCAAGATAATCCCGACTATCACTTCGGTATATCCAACAGGTAACATGTGACTATAGTCTTCAAAATTTAAAAGAATGTGAAGTCCATCCGTTACAAAAACTCCACTAATAAGCGCGCTTCCGAATTTATGAAGTGGATTTGTAGTATCTTTCCATAGAAAACCTGCAGTTCCAAAGATAGTTCCTCCTATAAATGCACATACAATCCATACAGATATAAAATAAATAGAGTGAGCTACATTTTTAATAACTATTGCATAACCATAATAGCCTAATACCATACCGAGTAGTGCAAGGATACCAGAAAGTATAGCTGTACGCTTAGAATAACTAAAGCTAGCCACAAAAAAGGATGGAACTAACCAAACACTTCCTAGATTAGCTAATGAATTCCAATGTCCTGGAAGTATACCTTGCCCCAATTTAGTTAGTATACCAACAATAATCCCTACTATAATCGGGATGAGAAAAATCTTTAAAAACATATTTAACTTTGTGATTTTTAATGCCCTGTCCATAAAATCAACCCTTACATTAATATTTTCTGCAAACATATAATAGCTTATTGTAGGGGGATAATCAATAAAAATTTATCGAAAAACAACAAGTGATTATTGGGTAACGAATAACATTTTGTTTTTATAATTGGGTGAATAAAATATCAAGTACTCGTTACTCAACCAAATGGTAAATCAAATAATATATGGAAGTAATGAAATTGCCCAAAACATGTAATTCAACTTAGTATAAATCTCTCGTATTTTCATGAAATGATTTATGATAAAAAAGAAACGAAAAGGGATTGATATAGTTTCCTCCTGTTTTTATTTACAATTTATTAGAAGGAGGGATTTTTTACTAGTTGTGAATGATAGGGGGATTGTAATGGATATTCGAAAAATAAAATATTTCATAACGGTGGCAGAAGAATTAAACTTTAGCCGTGCAGCAGAACGCCTAATGATGGCACAACCTCCTTTAAGCCAAGAAATTCGTAAATTAGAAGATGAATTAGGGGTCCAACTTTTTCATCGAACAAAAAGAGTGGTTGAGCTTACCGATGCTGGGAAAATATTTTTAGAAGGGTCTCGGCAAACGTTACTTCAAGTAGAAAGAACTATTAAAGAAACACAGCTTGCGGATGAAGGAAAGATTGGACATTTAATCATCGGTTTTGTCGATTCTACAGAAACGGTTATAAACATATTAAAAACATTTCGAGAACGCTTTCCTAAAATTCAGCTTATATTACGCGAGATGACAACAGACCAGCAGATAAAAGCACTCTATGAAAAGCAAATTCACATTGGATTTATTCGTTCTAAGCAGAATAATGAAATATTTTCTTCCGAAGTTTGTTCTAAAGAACGTTTAAAATTGGTTTTACATGAAAATCACGCATTAGTTTCGTTACCTAATATTTCTATTAAAGAACTAGTAGATGAACCATTTGTTTTATTTCCTCGTCATTTCGGTACTAACTTTTATGATTTAATTATTAGTTACTTTTGGGAGCATGGAGTAAGTTTAAATATTGTTCAAGAAGCAATTCAAATGCAGACGATTGTTAATTTAGTTGCAGCAGGAATGGGAATTTCTGTCGTTCCATCATCGGTGGAAAGTTATAAAAAATCGGGAGTCATATATAAAGACATTGAGGAACATACACCGGAAATAAACTTATACGCTGGATGGAGGCAGGATGAAAAGTCTGTCGTGCTCGAGAACTTCTTAGCAGTTGTTAGAGAGATTTATACGACTTCACAATTTGAATTTGAAAAGTAAAGGCCCATCTTGATTGGATGGGCAGTAGTAATTTGGGAAAGGTACTATATTTATTGTTAAGTCACTGACGATTTAACCTGTTTTACTTGGGTCATACTCAATGAAACCTTTTAGTACACTATCAATTTGACCCATAATTTCAGGTGACAATGTAACACTAGAAGCAATTACATTTTCTCTTATTTGCTCCGGATCTGAAGCGCCAATAATTGCAGAGGAAACAGCTGGATTTTGTAGTACCCAAGCAACTGCGAGTTGAGGTAAGGTAAGATTATTTTCAATTGCAATAGGATTAAGTTTCTGTATTGCAGTAAGTACATCATCACTCATCCAACGTTGTACGAGTTTGTTGAAAAAGGGTTTTCCTGCATCTGAATTAGCACGTGATTGGGCGGGGAGTGGTTTACCTGGTTGATATTTTCCAGTGAGAATACCTTGTGCGAGGGGAGACCAAACAATTTGGCCAAGTCCTTCACGTTGACATGTTGGAATCACATCAGTTTCTATAACTCGCCACAACATCGAATATTGAGGTTGGCTAGCAATAAGAGGGATTTTCAATTCTCGTGCAAGTGCTGCACCGCGTGTGATTTGCTCCGATGTCCATTCACTTACGCCTAAATAAAGGACTTTCCCTTGTCTTACAAGATCTGAGAAAGCTAACATTGTTTCTTCCAGAGGTGTTGTTGTATCGAATCGATGTGCATAATAGACATCAATGTAGTCTGTATGTAGCCGTTGTAACGATGCATTACAATTTTCTATAATATGTTTTCGTGATAAACCTCGATCATTTTTTCCAGGTCCGGTCGGATGACATACTTTTGTACAAAGTTCTATACTTTCTCGGCGTATACCTTTCAAAGAGCGGCCAAGCACTTCCTCAGCAATAGTGTCCGAATAAACATCTGCAGTATCGAACGTTGTAATTCCAACATCTAATGCGGCTTTCACACATTCATTTGCAGTATCTTCATTTACTTTTCCACCATGGTTTATCCAGTTACCATATGCAATCTTACTTACTGTTAATCCACTGTTTCCGAGTTTGCTAAATTCCATTGTAGAATCCCTCCTTAAAAATGATAACTTTATTATAAAAACTGAAATGTAGTATGTATAATATAAAATTAATCATACAGTTATATAAAAATTATATAAGAGGGAGTGCTTAGAAGGTTATTATTAGGGAAATCTAAAGGAAAAGTAGTATAGCAAATGTAAAGTATGCTTGTTCAATTTGAAGCTAAGAAATGATAAATAGACCTAGAAGAAAGTAATCATAATAATAGCACATATAATTGCATTTACTCATACAGTACTATCATGGTACAATATGGTTACTAACGACGGAAAGGAATGATGGGTGGACGATGATTAACTAATCTTATTTTTAAATGTTGAAATTCAATAAATTTCAATTTCTAAAAAATAGGATTAGTCTACCCAATTTCCATACAACGGTATTGCTATTTATGTTACGCAATAGCTTATTTGGGTATAAATATTTTAACGACTAATCCTGCCAAATTTATTTGGGAGGATTTTTTTATTCTCCCTTAATGAAAGGGATCGGTATTATGAAAGAACTATTAAAATTAAATGATGTTTATGTTGAAATAAAGGAAAACACTTTGTTAGAGAAAATGAATGTGACAGTAAGACAAGGGGATGTTATCGGGTTAATTGGTAAAAACGGGGCTGGTAAATCAACGTTACTTCAATTAATAAATGGGAAAATTGAACCATCAAAAGGTACTGTTGAATGGATGCAAATGAATATGACAACAGCATATGTTGAACAAGAAAAAGAATCATTTGTTAGTAAGGATATAATTGCAAAAGAAGCGGAACTCCTTGCAAAATGGGGCGTGCCAACGAACGATTTTCTAACTTTAAGTGGTGGTGAAAAGCTAAAAGTTCGATTAGCAAAAGGATTTTCCGAAAATCCTAATGTTTTAATATTAGACGAACCGACAAATCATCTAGATGAGATGAGTACGGAATTTCTTATTAAACAAATCAAAAATATGAAAGGTACAGTTATCGTCGTATCACATGATCGATATTTTTTAGATGTTATCGCAACAAGAATATGGTCAATTGAGGATAAGAAATTAATTGATCATAGTGGTAATTATATAAGTTATATGAAAGCACGTGAACATAAAAGAATGACGCAGCAGCGTGAATATGAAAAACAACAAAAGAAGATAGAACAAGTAGAAACTCATATAAAAGAATTAAGTTCATGGTCACAAAAGGCACATGCACAGTCTACAAAGCAAGAAGGAGTGAAAGAGTTTTATCGTGTAAAGGCAAAGCGAATGGATGCGCAAGTAAAATCGAAACGAAAACGTCTTGAAAAAGAGCTTGAGAAAACGAAAGTTGAACGTGTGAAAGAAGATTATTCAGTTGAATTTTCTATTCAAGCGACTAAAAAAGTAGGGAAACGTTTCTTAGAAGTAAAACAATTACGGAAAGAATTTAATAATCGGACATTATTTGAAAACGTTAATTTTACAATTCAGCACGGTGAGAAGGTTGCGATTATTGGGCCGAATGGTAGTGGGAAAACAACTTTACTGAAGATGATTATGGGAAACGAAACTGCTGAAGGAGAAGTATGGATTTCACCATCAGCAAACATCGGTTATTTAACACAAGAAGTATTTGATTTACCACTTGATAAAACACCAGAAGATTTATTTTATAAAGTTACATTTGAAGAAAGAGGAAAAGTCCAAAATTTAATGAAACATTTAGGGTTCCAAGCTTCTCAATGGACAGAGCCGATACGATATATGAGTATGGGGGAACGAGTAAAATGTAAGCTAATGGCTTATATTTTAGATGAAAAAGATGTGCTTATATTAGATGAACCAACGAATCACCTTGATCTGCCTTCACGTGAACAGCTTGAAAATACATTAGCTGAGTATAACGGAACACTCGTTATCGTTTCTCACGATCGATATTTTCTGGAGAAAACAACTAACACAAAACTCGTGTTTGTAAACAATACGATACAAAAGCAACTTGAAGAACCTACGAAAACAAGGGATGAAATTGAAGAGCTACGTTTAACGTTAGAAACAGAAAGACAAGAAGTATTAGGGAAATTAAGCTTTTTAACTTCTAAAGACAAAGAATATAAAGAACTAGATGAACGGTTTATGGAACTTACGAAGCAGATTAAGGTGCTTTAAAGTAAGGAAGGGGGATTAAGATGGGAGAAGAGAGTTTGACTAAGTTATTTAGAATAGATTGTGGTGATATATACCTACAAGAGTTTACGTTCAAAGATGCAGAGAGTATTTATAAAATATCAAATCAACCAGAAATAGAAAAGTTTTTACCAGACTGGAAATCAACGAAAGAACAAAGCGTTTCTTCATGCAGTGAGAACTACGACTAACATAGATGATCACATATTAAGACTAGGAATATTTAAGAAAATCACAAATGAATTTATTGGATGGTGCTGCACAGGTATGAAAGGCGAACTCCCTGCACCGAACAGAGAAATTATGTATGCTGTTTCAAGTGAATATCATAATAATGGTTATGCAACGAAAGCGACTAAAGGCTTAATCGGCTATTTGTTTGAAAATACAAATGTGGATGTCCTTAACGCAATTGCTTTAATTAAAAATGTACCATCAAATAAAATTATTGAAAAATGTGGATTTACTTATTTGGGTCAACAGACGATAGAAAATCAACTATATAATCATTATGTATTGACTAAATCAGTGTGGATCAAAAATATTGCTCTTTAAAGTCATTAGTTAAAAATATAGCTTTGGGAAGGAAAAGACTGATAAAGCAATCGGTCTTTTTTCTTTTATATAATAAAGATTTGATATACATTGTCTTTCCTGCCACTATACAATTATTATAAGATAGTTATGCGTTAATTTTAGTTTGAAAACAGTTTTATTGTCAGTTTTTTTAGAAATCTTACAAGCGTGTAAGGTAAATGAAAGATGAATCAATATGAGCATTAAGACAATTCATTTACACTCTATTGTGAGAAGTGCAAATGAAGGGAGAATAGAAATGGAAATTTTACATGCGAAAAATATTAGTAAAGTATATAAAGGGAAAATACCTTTTAAAGCATTAGTAGATATTGATTTATCAATTCAAGAAGGTGAATTTATAGGGATTATGGGTCCATCTGGTAGCGGGAAAACTACATTATTAAATATGGTATCTACTATCGATTCTCCGTCTTCAGGAGAAATTTTAATAAATGGTACAAATCCTTTCCAGTTATCATCAGAAGATTTAGCTTTATTTCGTAGGAAACAATTAGGATTTGTTTTTCAATCATTTAATTTACTTAGCACACTTACAGTAAAGGAAAATATCGTACTGCCGATGACTTTAGATGGTGTTGCTGTGCAAGAAATGAACAAACGAGTACAAGAAATTGCAGCGAAATTAAATATAACAGATATATTGAATAAAAGAACGTTTGAAATATCAGGGGGCCAAGCTCAAAGAACAGCAATCGCTCGTGCAATTGTTCATAAGCCGCAATTATTACTTGCAGATGAACCAACAGGAAATTTAGACTCTAAATCTTCAAATGATGTAATGGAGATGTTAGATATTCTCAATAAGGAAGAAAAAGCTACGATGATGTTAGTTACTCATGATCCGTATGCAGCGAGTTTTTGCAGCCGAGTAATCTTTATTAAAGATGGTCAACTATATAACGAAATTTATTGTGGCGAAAGCAGGCAAACATTTTATCAAAAGATTATGGATGTCCTTTCTTTGTTAGGAGGGAAAAGGCATGACTTTTCGTCAGTTCGCATTTAACAATATTTTTCGCAATAAGCGTACATATGCTGCCCATTTTTTAAGTAGTGCATTTTCTATTATGATTTTCTTTACGTATGCTCTTTTATTATTTCATCCTGATTTACAAGGTGAGTTGAAATCGACAAGTGCAACAATAAGTGCATTTGGTACATTGGGATTTTCAGTTTCGCAAGGATTGATTTTTGTATTTTCATTTTTCTTCATTTTATATTCAGTTAGTTCGTTTTTAAAAACGCGTAAGAAAGAATTTGGCATTTTAATGATGCAAGGTATGTCAATGAGACAGCTTAAAAAATTATTATTAATTGAAAATATGCTGATTGGACTTGGTTCAATTTGTATAGGGATTTTCATTGGACTCATATTTTCTAAACTAGTCTTATTGATAAGTGCAAGTGTATTAATGATTAATAATGGCTTACCTTTTTATATACCAGTGCGGGCTGTATTATTAACAGTTATCACATTTCTTTTCTTGTTTTTAATTGTTTCATTATTTACATTTAAAATGATAAAAGTAACGGAACTTGTGGAACTTATTCGAGCAGAGGAAAAGCCAAAACCTGAACCGAAATCTTCAATTTTATTATCACTACTTTCTTTAATTGGTATAGGCTATGGATATTTTTCAGTATTTCGCTTCATATCAAGTACCAATTTTATTACGCTTGGAATAGGTGTGCTCCTAGTAATTATAGGAACGTACTTTTTATATACACAGTGTAGCGTTTATATATTGCACTTTGCTAAAAGGAGAGAATCTTTCTTTTTAAAGAGAACAAATATATTAACATTTTCTGAATTAATTTACCGTATGAAAGATAATGCAACGATGTTTTTTATAGTATCTATTGTTTCAGCAGTTGCATTTACAGCAATTGGTACAACAGCCGCAATTGGAAATAGGGATTTGGTAAGGATGACAAATCCCTATACATTTTTGTATGGAAGTTTTGAAAATGACAAAGTATTGAATAAAAATCTTTCTATTATAAAAAAACACCTTTCTGATGCTAATATTCCGTACCGAATGGCTTCATCTTCATATATATACACAGAAAATGGCGTAAATGTAATGAAGTTAAGTGAATATAACGATCTTGCTAAAGCACTAGGCTATCAACAAGAAATAATTGAAAAAGAAGATGAAATTTTATTAATTCCTGGAGTCGTATCACAAAAACAAGAATTTAAAAATGGCGAGTATAAAAAGAATATAGAAGTCATTCAAGGTGACTGGACAAAGACATTTTATGTGAAAAAAGCTGTAGAAAATTTAGTTTTACCACATGATTCTAGAACTATTTATATCGCTGTTCAAGATCAAGTATATGATGGAATACCTCTTACTAGTGACCCAGTTAATAAAGAAATTCCATATCGTACTTACGGATTTGTTGTAGACGATTGGATGAAAACGAAGGGGATTTCAAATGAATTAATTAATACATTTGAGAAAGATACTAGGGTAGGTAATTTTCAATTTCGAGCTTTAACTATAGATTTGTTAAGTGCGAAGCAAACGAATGGGTTATTACTTATGGCAAGTGTTTTAGTCGGAATCGTCTTCTTTACGTTCGCTGCTAGTTTTATTTATTTCAGATTATATACAGATTTGGATCGCGATCAACAGCAATATAAAATGATTTCGAAAATGGGATTAAGTAGAGGTGAGTTGAAAAAAGTTGTAACGAGGCAGTTATTATTAATGTTCTTCTTACCGATTGTCGTTGCAGTGATTCATACTGTAGTCGCTTATATGGCATTACAGCAATTAGTCGATTTTTCTATCATAAATAGTTCTATCGTTATTTTAATTTCATTTATATGTATACAAGTATTATATTTCTTTATAACTCGTTGGCGTTACCTGCAAAAGCTTTATAAGGTTATGGAGCAATAGAATTTATTAGCTTGTAAGACTACACTAAAGTATGTGGAAAAATGAACTGTATGATGAAAGGAAACGAGATGAAAAGAACTTTAACTATTTTTATGTTAATGATACTACTATTAATAAGTTTTAGTGCATGTTCTAAAAAGGAGAATCCATTTCCAGCAAACGGTTTATTAACCATTGGAGATGAAAATAAAATTTCACCAATTATTAATCGTTATCAGGAAATTACGAAAGCCAATGAAGTGTTTTCTGTGAAAACAGGTACTTATGGAAACGGACGGGTATTAATTTTAAATGAATCTACAGCACGAGCATTGATTAAAGATAAAGTTTTTCGTAAACGAGATAATGGCTCAAATTTTATACCTATAAATACGTTACCGAAATTCTCAAAAGAGGGTTCGCTACTGTTTGCACAAGAAGACGAAAAGACTTTGAGAAGTATTAAATTAGAAGGAAAAGAGGTTCCTGTTATATACAATAGTGACGCTTGGATAGGTAACAAACGTATTTATCCAACGCAATGGTATGTGATTGTATCAAAAAATGATATATATAAGGAGATAAAAGCAAATGAAACGAAAATGCATCTTCTTCAATTTAAAAAAACTTTAGGTGATGAAAACCCTAAAATGTCGACAGATAATACATTGGTTAATGAAAATGTCAAAGTAAAAAAGCTAATTAAAGGATTGGAAGGAGACGTATCTTTTCAGTTTGTAACGATTGGAGAAAAACCTTAAAAAAGAGTTCGAGGCTGATGAAAATTTTATCAACCTCGAACTCTTTTTAGTTTATAGATCACTCAAATATTTTGCCTTACATTACTTCATTTAATCGAGTCTCACTCGTTTCTTCAATCGCATTTGAATTTTGAACCGAATTGTTTTGGTCTTCTTTTTCTTTACGAGACTTTTGTAGCATTTCAAGGATGATCCATAAAGGAATACCTTTATCCTTTAACATCTTCCATAAATCTAATTCATTAAATTTATGCTCAGGTTGTTTCATTTCTTTTTCAGATGAACGAATATCAAACTTGATAGGATCATTTACTTTCTTACTTTCAAGTTTAGTAGAAGAGATAGTATTATGCTCAAGAGTAGATGGAGTTATGTTAGTAGGTTGAGATAATGTATGAATATTTGATCCGATTTTCATGCTTTTTCCTCCTTTTCAAGCAATGAGATTAGTTTTCTTATGGTTTTTAAATCTATTTAACATGAGGAAACTATATCTAATTATAAATTCAAATAATCAGATTTACAAGTTGTATTGTAAACAGTAAATGTTTACTTGAATTAATATTTATCAACATTTGTATATGTTTTCTATATATACAACGTATATAAAATACTTTACATTATGTTTAAGTTATTAAAGCATGCTGTGAATTTTTTAAAAGAAAAATGTAAACGTTTTATTAGGGGGGGAAGTATGGGGAAGTTATTTTTAAAAATATGTTTTTTCGTATTAGTGACTGTATGTTCATTCGCAATGAAAATAACGTACGCTGAAGAGAGACAACAAAATAATTATCCTATCATATTGGTGAATGGATTTGCTGGATGGGGTAGAGAAGAAATGCTTGGCGTAAAATATTGGGGTGGTGTTCATGATATACAGGAAGATTTGAAACAAAGTGGTTATATGGTACATACCGCAGCTGTTGGACCTGTTTCTAGTAACTGGGATCGTGCATGTGAATTATATGCGCAAATTAACGGTGGTACAGTAGACTACGGTGCCGCACATGCTGAGAAACATGGACATAATCGTTTTGGTAGAACTTATAGTGGTTTTGCACCGAATTGGAGTGAAACAAATAAAGTTCATTTAGTTGGGCATAGTATGGGTGGACAAACGATTAGAACATTAGTACAGCTATTAAAAGAAGGTAGTTTTGAAGAAAAGAATTATGTGAAAAATCACCCAGACACCAAAATATCACCACTATTTGAAGGCGGAAAATCATATGTTCATAGTGTGACAACATTAGCAACCCCTCACAACGGTACAACACTTGCGGATGGTAGTCTTCTGCTGCCGTTCGTTAAAGATTTACTTATTACAGCTGCAAGCTTTGGAGGAAACAATAATTTATCGTTATATGATTTTAAATTGGATCAATGGGGTATAAAGAAGAATGCTGGAGAGTCCTTTTTCCAATATAGTAATCGTATTCTAAATAGTTCAATTTGGAAAAATACAAAAGACATTAGTCAATGGGATTTAAGTACTGATGGTGCAAAGGAGTTAAATAATTGGGTAAAGACGCAACCGGATGTGTATTACTTATCTTATAGTGGACATGCATCACAAGCAGCACCTATAACAGGTTTACATTTACCTCATATAACGATGAATAAAGTGTTGATGGGGAATGCATTTTTCTTAGGTTCTTATGCGAGATATGAAGAAAACCGTCCGTTAGTTGATACTTCTTGGTGGCAAAATGATGGTGTAGTAAATACAAATTCTATGATTGCACCATCTTCTAATGTTGCTGTAAATAATAATGAGTCATTACAGGTTGGAAAATGGAATCATATCGAAACGAAAGCGAATTGGGACCATCTCGACATGGTAGGATTAAGTGTTTCAGATACGTTAGGTTTTTCTAGCATTCAAGAATTTTATAGAACAATTGCTGAAAAGCTATCACGTTTACCGAAATAGGTAATAATAAAGCGCTCTCGATGGAATTCGAGGGCGCTTTATATTATATTGAAAGAGGGATATGGTAGAAAAATATGGGGGGATATTATGAAAGTTCAAGTTGTATTATCAGGATATGGGACAGTAGGAAGAGAGTTTATAAAATTATTAAATGAAAAATATTTATATATAAATGAATCATATGGAATAGATTTAGTGGTAAGCGCTGTATTAGGTAGAAATGTTGCAATACATAATGAGGATGGATTATCTATTCATCACTTATTAACGTACGGTGGCGGTAGCGCTGCAATTGAAGAATACATTGAACATCATCCAGAGGAACGAGCAACAACTAGCATAAGTGGAACTGTATTAGTAGAATCAACAGTTACAAACCTTAAAGATGGAAATCCAGGAAAACAATATATAAAACAAGCGATTGAGAAACATATGGATATTGTCGCAATTTCAAAAGGCGCACTCGTTACAAACTGGAGAGAACTAAATGAAGCAGCAAAAATCGCAAATGTACGAATTCGATATAGTGGTGCAACTGCGGCCGCATTACCGACACTTGATATTGGTCAATTTAGTTTAGCTGGTTGCCATATTGAAAAAATAGAAGGAATATTAAACGGGACAACAAATTATATTCTTACGAAAATGAATGAGGAAGATATTACGTTTGAAGAAGCACTGAAAGAAGCGCAAAGTAAAGGGATTGCTGAAACGAACCCAATATTAGATGTAAGTGGTTCTGATAGTGCGTGTAAATTGTTACTTTTGACAAATAGTTTAATGGGAACAGAAAATACGCTTACTGATATACATATAAAAGGAATCGAACATGTTACAAAACAACAAATTCGAAATGCTAAAGAACAAAATAAATATATTAAATTAATAGCTTCAGCATATAAGGATAAGGACGGTAAAGTGGTTCTTCATGTGGAACCGTACGAAATAGATAAAGATCATCCGCTAGCAAAAGTAAATGGGACAGAAAAAGGAATTACGTTCTTTACAGATACGATGGGGCAAGTTACTACAATTGGTGGTGCTTCCAATCCACGCGGAGCCGCAGCAGCAGCTTTAAAAGATGTAATTAACTTATACCGCAAAGATTTATCCCTTAGTAATAGGCAGTAAAATGCCTGTTACTAAGGGATAATAATCAGTGGGTGATAATCAGCCCCATTGATTAAAGTTCCACTTTATAAGACCGTACCGCCCTTTATAAAAAATACATATGTAGTGGACCTTTTGAGAATGAAATAAATATGCAAAAATGATTGCAGGGGGTAAGGAATTGTTTAAAGATTTTAAAGTTGTGAAAGATCGTCCCGTTTATATTCAATTGAAAGATTATTTGAAAAAGATGATTATGAAAGGTCATTTGCTCGGGGATCAAAAAATCCCTTCAACTAGGGAATTAAGTGAATTACTAAGTGTGAGCAGAAATACTGTACTCGCTGCTTATGCGGATTTAGAGCAAGAAGGACTCATTTATGCAGTTAAAGGTAAAGGGAATTTTGTAGCTAAGGTTGATATATCGAACACTTCGTCTGTTGAAATAGATTGGAAAAATAAACTTAATACCGTTACCTTATTAGCGGATGAATTAGATTTAATGAAACATGGTGTTCGCTGGGAAAAAGGAATGATTGTTTTTAATAGCATTGCTCCGGACGAAAAGCTATTTGATGTGGAAAATTTCAAAAGAGCTTTTCTTACTCGTATGTCCATTGAAGGGGATGTCGTATTAAACTACGGATACGCAAAAGGTTATAGACCGTTAATGAATTATCTACTTCATTATATGGAAATGAAAGGTGTAGATATTTCGAACAAAGATATTTTAATTACAAATGGATTTACAGAAGGATTAGACATCGTGCTATCCTCGTTATCAAAGAAATCAGGGCGGGTTATTTGTGAGAATCCAACTCACCATGCTGCATTGAAGCTTTTCCGTTTACATGGACTTGAAGTTCACGGAATTAATATGAATGAAGATGGCATCGATACGAACGAAGTAGAAAAAAGTTTGCGTGAAAAAGAGTTTGATTTCGCATATTTAATTCCTTCCTATCATAATCCAACCGGTATTGTTACGAGTTCGGAGAAAAGAACGGAACTGATGAGATTATTCTCAAAATATAAGGTTCCTATTATAGAAGATGGATTTAATGAAGAGCTACGTTATTCAGGTTCACATTTAGCACCATTATTAACTTTTGCTGGCGCTGGTAATAATGTAATTTATATTAGTAGCTTTTCAAAGGTACTTTTCCCTGGCTTACGTGTAGGCTGGATCATCGCAGATAAAGAGCTGATTCATCATTTAGAAAGTGTAAAAAGAGCAAGAACGATTCACACATCTACGTTAGATCAAGCTGTTCTATTTCAATATTTACATGAAGGATATTTTGAAAAATATTTAAAAAAGGCAAGATCAGTTTATAAGAAAAAATATGAGTTAGCTGTTGGGGCGTGTAATGAGTACATTCCGTTTCAAAGAATGACCGGTGATGGTGGACTTCATTTATTTATAGAGTTAGAAGAAAAAATTCATGCCCGCACACTTTTACAAAAGTGTTATGAGCAAGGGGTTACATTTTCTCCTGGAGATGTTTTTTATTCTGATGGAGGAGGAGCGACTACTTTTCGATTAGGATTTTCACGTCTGAAAGAAGAAGAAATAGTTCGTGGAATCAAAATAATCGGTGATACAATAAAAAATGAAATTTGGAGTTGAGGAAATGAGAATTGGCGTTATTATGGGTGGAGTATCCTCTGAAAAACAAGTATCAATTATGACTGGAAATGAAATGATTGCAAATTTAGATAAAAATAAATATGAAATCGTACCAATTACGTTAAATGAAAAAATAGATTTAATCGAAAAAGCGAAAGACATTGATTTTGCGCTGCTCGCATTACACGGAAAATACGGAGAAGATGGGACGGTTCAAGGCACGCTTGAAAGTTTAGGTATTCCTTATAGCGGGAGCAATATGTTATCTAGCGGTATGTGTATGGACAAAAATATTTCGAAAAAGATTTTACGCTATGAAGGTATAGAAACACCCGATTGGATTGAACTTACAAAAATGGCGGATCTAAATCTTGATGAATTAGATAAGTTAGGATTTCCGTTAGTGGTAAAACCAAACTCTGGTGGATCAAGTGTTGGGGTAAAGATTGTATATGATAAAGATGAATTAATTTCAATGCTGGAAACTGTGTTTGAATGGGATTCTGAAGTAGTAATAGAGAAGTATATAAAAGGTGATGAGATTACATGTTCAATTTTTGATGGAAAACAGTTACCTATTATTTCAATCCGACATGCAGCTGAGTTCTTTGATTACAATGCAAAATATGATGATGTTAGTACAATTGAAGAAGTTATCGAGCTTCCAGCTGAATTGAAGGAACGTGTAAACAAAGCGTCACTGGCTTGTTATAAAGCATTGAAATGCAGCGTTTATGCAAGGGTGGATATGATGGTAAAGGACGGAATTCCATATGTAATGGAGGTTAATACATTACCAGGGATGACACAAGCAAGTTTACTACCGAAAAGTGCAGATGCAGCTGGTATTCATTATAGTAAACTATTAGATATGATTATTGAAACTTCATTAAAAGTAAGAAAAGAAGAAGGGTTTTAAGTAGCAGTATCATGAATGTTTTTGACAGTAACATGAAGTATGTTATGATGAATACAATACGAAAATTAAATATTTATCCACTAGGGGGGCCTATTATAGGCTGAGATCAAACGAGAATTTGAGACTCTTAGTACCTGATCTGGTTAATACTAGCGTAGGGAAGTGGGAAGACATTACTATTTTATGAATAAATACTGTCACTTTCACTTTCTTTACGTTTGTAAAGAAAGTTTTTTTATTTTACAGATTTAATAACTGTGGGTAAATACTTAAATTTTATACTTTATTGGAGGGATTTAAATGAAATTTTCACAATCATTACGTCAAGAAGTAGATTCAATTTGGGAAGCTAGTTTTCATCACCCTTTTGTAAAACAACTTGGTGAAGGAACTTTAGATTTAGCTAGTTTTCGCTATTATGTGCTTCAAGATTCATATTATTTGAGTCACTTTGCTAGAGTACAAACTTTAGGAGCTGCAAAAGCACTGGAATTAGAAACAACAGCTCGTATGGCACACCATGCTCAAAATACATACGAGGCGGAATTATCTTTACATGAGAATTTTGCGGAGAAACTTGGGATAACACAAGAAGAAAAAGATAATTTTATCCCTGCTCCAACTGCATACGCTTATACTTCACATATGTATCGTGCTGCGTATGAAGGACATTTAGGCGATATCATTGCAGCAATTTTACCTTGCTATTGGTTGTATTATGAAATTGGTGAGCGTTTAAAAGAGTATCAGCCAGAAGAGCCAATTTATAACGAATGGATTTCTGCTTATGGATCTGATTGGTTCCGTACGCTAGTTGAAGAGCAAATTACAAGATTAGATACTATCGCTGAAAACGTAACAGAGTCTGACCGTAAGCGAATGAAACAGCATTTCATTATTAGCAGTCAATATGAATATTCATTTTGGAAAATGGCTTATACTTTAGAAAAGTGGCCAGTGAATACAGAAGTAGAAGATGTCATTGGATAATGAGTAGGGGTATTGCTATACATAGGTATGGATAATACCTATGTATATGATTTCATAAAAGAAGTATCGCAAAAAGACGCATCAATCTAAGTGCGTCTTTTTTCAATTTATAAAAATGAGCCTATGGAAAAATAACCTAAAAATAGGTATATGAACAAGGTGCATTATCTAGTGATAGGTCATATTTTGTAGGGGTACGTATTGAACTTAGTTTATAGCGCTATTTCTACTTAGATTTAACGAACAGAAATATAGGAAAGCATTGAAAAGGTTGAAGTTTATAAACGGAGGTCATGAAAATGAATAAGTTTCAACAAGAACTACAAGCGTTAAGCCTTAATGATTACCAATCTGGAAATATTGTGTATTGGGACCAGCAAAACCAATATCCATATTACTATATTGAAGATGATGCTCGTCGCTGTGGCGGTTGTGGTCGCTGTGGTGGTTGTGGCGGTCGCTGTGGTGGATTTCGTTGTGGTGGATTCCGTTGTATTGGTTGCTTCGGTTGTTTTGGTTGTGGCGGTTGTGGTGGCTGTGGTAGTTGTGGTGGTTGTGGTGGTTGTTCTAATTGTTTTAGTGGTTTTAATGGTACTACTGATACAACTGGTACTATTGTAACATATGAATATTGATTAGAGAAAAAAGGAATCCATTTGTGAAGTATTATACAATTTTTATAAAAAAATTTAATCAAAACACATGTAGCATCCTTTAATTTAAAGAAACAATTTATCCCACCTTTTTATAAACATTGTGACTTTATTTCAAATCAACAATCGAATGTCTTTTTTATGTTCTATACCATTTATGCGATCTTTGACTTTCGTAAGTAAATTTATTGCACCAGAACCAAAAAGAAGGGCTTCTATCAGCCCTTTTTTCTTTTTTCATATTTCTCATATAATTAAACTTAATCATAAAAAAATCTTACCACCTTATAAATTTTTACAACTATGTAACTATTTTTATTAAATGCACCGCTCTAGTATACAAAATTAAGAACTTGAGATAAGGCGCTTTGTTTCTGTAAGATGTTTTTGTTTTACTTTATATTACGATTTATAGACCTGAAACCATTTTATTGTGATATAATTTGTTTTTGTCATTATGAATGTATATATGTTAGGAGTTTTTTATGGAAATCGGTTCTGAATTAAAAAATGGTCGCCACTCATTTTTTGATGGTGGATTATTCAGCTTTATTGGTTGGAGTATCCTTGGTGTACTTATTACAGTTTTTACCCTTGGTATTTGTTACCCTTGGGCTTTATGTATGGTTTATGGTTGGAAAATAAATCATACAGTAGTTAACGGGCACCGTATGAAATTCAATGGTTCTGCTGTAGGCTTGTTTGGTAATTGGATAAAATGGTTGCTCTTATCAATTATCACTCTAGGAATCTACTCATTCTGGGTTTTCATTAAACTTGAAGACTGGAAAGTAAAAAATACTACATTTATCAATTAAAAAACATTAGCTTTATAATACCAGTCTATAACGACTGGTATTTTTATTTATGGTATGAAAAACGAAAATATAGATAAATAGCCCATGCTCATTCAGTTAACAAATATGAATACCTCCAGAACAAAAATTCCATACATTTTGAAAGAAACCTTTTTATTTTTCGCTCTGAAGAATATCCGTTTCTTAAGTTAATGGTTTTGAAGTCATCCTTAAATGAAAATTTTCTGTCTCTACATTTAGTTATTTTGAGACTTTTCTTTTTCTTAAACTGTTGGATATGAGTACCTTCTAGTATAAATTTACCATTTAAAAAAGTGATTCTAACAACATTAGGATTGTATCATATAGCACAATGTAATTTGTGTTACATAGCAAGAAAAATAATCAAAATTTAAAGCCTGAAAAAGAAGCACCAAAGCAAATTACATTGGTGTTTCTTTTTTTGCGCTTTCGGGCACAGTGGTTCCTGCAGCACTATTATAAAAGCAATTTCGGATGTAAGGAATTTGTAAGTAATAGGTAAGGAAAAAGAGATTTTCATTGTATATGATAAAAATATAAAGTGGCGCGAAGGGGGAAAAGGGTACGACTTATATATGAAAAACAAACCAGTAACAAGAGTGTTTTAAAGAAAATAAGTAATTTCTAGAGTTAACATACATGTGAAAAAGAGAGCGAAGGCATTTTATATTGAAGTTTGTTTATAATAGTTTTTTAACCTGTTAGGGGGGATCGTAAAGTAGATTATTAATCGCCTTGAAAATATCTATGACCTTATAGTACTAGGCATGCTGTATTAAAAATTTTAATTTTGAAGGGAGAATTAATATATATGAGTACGAAAAAAAGAATGGGTAGTAAGTTATTACTTGTCAGTGCAATTTGTGCGATAACTATTCCTTCGGTTTCATATGCGGAGGAAGTAATGTCACCTAAAAATTTTGAGGATTATTCAAACTTGTTTGAGGGACGGAATAAGGACGTATTGAAAAGAAGTTTATATCCAAATACATATAATAATCCGTTTAGTCACCAAATTAAATCGACATTAAAGGAAACAAACACAAATATAAAAAAAATAGACAATATTGAAGAGGGAAATCCCGTTATATCTACTGCTTTTCCATTTGTCTGTTCTATGCATACTGAAGATTATAAATCTGCATTTGATTTAACTTCTCGATCATTACAGAAAATAGTATCTGAAAAATGGTTGAAGAACTATTGGGAAGAACTTCCTACGCAATTACAAAAAGGTTCTTTTATAGAAATTGGAGAGGTTACACAAAAAGAGACAAATTCTGTTCATACAAATGTAGAGATTAACTTAGTTTTTGAACAAATTACTGTACCTTTACTAATAAAACTAGATCCATCTGGAAAAATAGATGATTTTCAACTCAGTATGCCGTTTAGTCCTGTTACAGATCGGCCATCATATAGTAATCCTAAATCATTTGTTGATAAAGAAGTAGTAGTTGGAAGTGGTGCATTTCCATTACCAGGAACATTATCTGTTCCAAAGGGAAAGGGTCCTTTTCCAGCGGTTATTCTTGTTCATGGAGCTGGAGCAGCCGATCAGGATTCAGCAACGTATGCTTTAAAACCATTTCGTGATTTAGCTGAAGGTCTTGCCTCGAAAGGAATTGCTGTTCTTCGCTATAATAAACGAACCTATGAACATAGATTGAAAACAGAACTTAGTCCTTTTTATACAGTTGATAAAGAGACAACAGATGATGCACTTCTTGTGACTCATTTTCTTCAAAATGAACCTATGATAGATAAGAATCAAATTTATATTCTTGGTCATAGTCAAGGTGGAATGATGATTCCGAGGATAATTGAAAAAAATCAAAATCAAAATATTGCTGGGGCAATTGTGATGGGAGGAGCGGGCAAGGCATTCACAGACAATGTTTTAGATCAACTGGAGTATCGTCTTTCTATTGGAGAAATGAAACCAGAAGAATATAAATTTTACAAATCGCAGTTTGAATTATTAAAGGATCCTAATTTCTCTAGTCAGAATCCGCCAAAGGGTTTTTCTTTAGGACCACCAGTATATTGGGATTCTATCCGTAAAATTAAAGCAGCAGAAATGTCAAAAAAACAAAAAACACCGCTTCTTATTCTTCAAGGAGAAAGAGACTATCAAGTTCTATCAAAAATTGAAATTCCTTATTGGAAAGAACAATTAAAAGAGAGAGATAACATTGATTATCGACTATATCCAAAGTTAAATCACTTCTTTACAGAAGGAGATGGAGAATTAAGTAAACCGGATGAATATTATAGTCCCGCTAATATCCCTGAGTATGTTATAAATGATATTGCTACTTGGGTGCAAGGAAGATCGAACTGAAATTAGCAGCCATATTTTTAAATAGCTATTTTCAGTTCTTAAGGTAGAAATAATAATAATAATAATATATTATGATGTGAATAACTATAACGAACGGAGTAAAGTTTCTTATTCAAATACTTTAGATTCTCAAACCTTGGGGCATGATCTATGCCTAGCGTCTTAATATTTTGAAGTATATACAAATACTCTAAACGAAAAAACGGTATTCTTTCTATCTATGATGTAGAAGGACTATCGTTTAATAATCGCTTATATGTCATCTTCAATAATAGCCACTATCATTTAGAACACACTAATACCAAATAATCATAAA
This sequence comes from Bacillus sp. N5-665, assembly GCF_022637375.2. Classification (NCBI taxonomy): domain Bacteria; kingdom Bacillati; phylum Bacillota; class Bacilli; order Caryophanales; family Bacillaceae; genus Bacillus; species Bacillus sp. N5-665. The sequence goes on along the minus strand of NZ_CP093325.1, from coordinate 2,941,485 downwards.
AACATTCTTAATATCAAGAGTTTAACCAATCAGATATTTTTTTACTATTGAGTCGAAACCGGGGCATGATATTGATTTCTACTCAATTTATGAATGTTTAAAAGAGCGTCAGCCAGAAGAGCCAATTTATAAAGAATGGATTTCTGCATCGGGTTGGTTCCGTACTTTAGTTGAAGAGCAAATTACACGATTAGATGCAATAGCTGAAAAAGTAACAGAGGCAGACCGAAATCGAATGAAACAGCATTTTATTATTAGCAGCCAAAATGAATATTCATTTTGGGAAATGGCTTATACTTTAGAAAAGTGGCCAGTGAATACAGATGTAAAAGAAGTAATTGGATAAAAAAGGTATTGTTGAACATAGGAATGAACAATACCTTTTTTATCGTTATTTTTGTAAAGTTATTGTAAATTGCAAATACAATATACTATTTATATTGTATAATTCGAATGTATTGTATTTAATATTAGTAGGTGGTGATGTATATGTTGTGTTTTATAAAATATAGAAGATAAACAATTATTATTTTTATTTATAATGTATTATTTATATAAGTGAATAACTATTAAATTATAAAGAACCGGGTTTTAATTGATTAGATTATGTAACGGTTTCTTCTAGTTTTTTGATGATCAAAGCAAATGAAGAAAGGAAGTATTCATTACATGGAAAAACTACGGTTATTAACATTTGAGAATATAGTAGAACCTCTTTTAAATGAAAGTGTATCATTTATATATTTTCCTATTGAATGGCTCGATATTGTAGAGATACATTATAAGACATTTTTATTAACGAGTAAGTTGAAACGATTGAATGAAAGGTTATATGATATGTTTTCTGATATATTATTTATTCAGCATAATCCATATGTATTAAATGAAAATACACCATGGATTGTATGTAAAGAACCTATTAGAAAAGAACAACTTGATTATATTTTCCAAAGTTGGTATGAAATTATTCATGATTGGAAACCTAATAAATTAATAGAACCACCAAAATATGAATGGCATTACGATTTAATTTCTAATGTAACAGTATTACATGATAATGAAATATATTCTAAGTGGGTGCCAGCATTAATTTCACATATTTTTTGTGAACGTCCTTTACAATTAGAAAACATACACGAAGAAGATATATATTTTTCTCCTCTAAGATCACAAAATATTTGTGAGGCTATGTCAGAGCCTATTAAAGACGAAAAAACACAAGATTATTTCGCTTATGTATATCGGTTCGAATATATAACGCGCGGAGGCGAGAATATTCCATTATTAAATGTTTCAATAGGAATTCGAAGATTTTATCAAGAATATAAGATGTTGAGTCAAACAAACCTTGATATAACAGCGTTTGTTTGACTTATTTTTATAAAATGCAAACATTTTGCAAACATAAGTTATCCAAAGATGCTTTTACCGAAGTTTTTAACAGCCTCTTCTTGCATATTCGGTAAAATATGCGAATACACACTTAATGTCATTGAAATGTCTGTATGGCCTAATCGCTCACTGATAATTTTAGGGTTAACTCCTTGTTTCAATAGTATGGTAGCGTGTGTATGTCTTAAATCATGGAATTTAATTTCTTTTATACCCGCTTTGTGTGTATCTCTAATGAAATTCTTTCTGAAATGTGCTTTTTTTATAATTCTTCCAAACTCATTACAATTAATTAAATCTTGATCTTGATAAGCAGAACCAAACCTTAATTTTTCTTTATTAATTAAAATCTTATGTCTTTTTAAGGATTCTATAGTTTCTTTAGGCACAGGAATGGTACGCTTTGATGAATTTGTTTTTGCTGATTTTTTGATTTTATTGTCATGGCCAGATGTTTGGTTTATTGTAACAGTGTGTTTTTCAAAATCAACGTCTTGCCATCGTAAGCCTAGAACTTCTCCCATACGCATACCTGTAGTTATTGCAAGTAGATACCCAATGTGATATCGTGATTCTTGTGAATGCAAAAGAAACTTTTTTACTTCTTCCTCTGTCCAAGTCTGGATAGAGGTTCTTTCTTTTTTCGGTATCTCAGCAAAAGCAGCTGGATTTCGAGAAATAATATTTTGTTTTACAGCTAGATTTAAAGCGCTCTTTAATATTCTATGCATAAGCAGAATAGAATTGTTTGCAATACCTTTATCTATCGCAGTTTTATAGCATTTTTGAATGTGCATAACATTTAATTTATGGAGTGCAACCATTCCTATACTAGGTATAACATGCTGGTTGATAAATGCCCTATATCCGACAAATGTACTCCTTTCTATACTCATACTTTTAATTTCTAGCCAATGATTTAGGTATTCCTTTAATGTAACTTTAGATGGCTCTATAAAAGTTCCTTCATTTAATTCTGTAATCTTCTTCGCAACATCAGCCTGTGCTTCTTTTTTTGTCTTATAACCAGAAAACCACTTTTGTCTTCTTTTTCCTGTCTCTGGATCATGCCCAATGTCGACCACAATACAATATTTATTTCCTCTTTTTCGAATATGTCCTTTCACTTAAAACACTCCTTCATTTTGTTTTGAATCATGGTGTATAAGTCTAGTTGTAATTTTGCTGCTATGAAAATTACAAAGTTGGACATATCAGCGATGGATATATTTTAGCATATATGAACAATTTCAGTTATAGGAGATGGTTGTTTAAAAGTATTTTAGTTGTTTTTGGTTCACTTAATAAAAGCCGTTCCTAAAAATAGATAAGTTGCATTTATTGATAGTAGGGGTATCGTAAGGGAGATTCGAATTTACAGCGTTCCAAAATTTATTTGTATATTTTAATTAGGATGCTCTATAGTAATTTCTATTTTGGCATATATACGACGTTTTATACTTTTAAAAACTTAAGAAGGTTTATTAATAATAGAATTATTCCTTCTATAAATACGAATCTTTTTGAATTTTGATATAAAAGTTTTTTGTATTAATGTTACAAAGATCAAAATCCTAATTCTACCCCAACAATTATTATTGGAGAGTGATTCAATGGATGTAAAACCAAGTAATAATGAAGATTTAAATATTAATGTAGTTCCTTTTGGTCCAAGCCCCAAAAAAATTAATCAAATAATAAGTGTTTTAGAAAACAATCATTCTGTTCAGCAATTCTTGCAGGGGACGAGGCACCTGTTGCTCTCGTTGGAATTTATTAATCGAGAGGACACTCCTAGTGATAGAAACAAATGCAAAAACCACCCCAAAAGTGATACTCCTTCATCCCCCAGTCATTATCAAGCCACATACTATGACTACACTAATAATCGTACAGTTATAGCCAATGGACATATTAATAAACCAAGTCATATAAGTGTTTCACAGTTTGATAGTCAACCGTTACCTAGCCCTGAAGAGTTTGAGTTAGCAGTAAATATCGTTCAAGAGAATCCTGAACTTGGCAGGTTAATTCGAGAAAATCTTGTACGTCCTTACAGAGCAATGCCTTCACTCATTGAGACAGAACTTCCAGATGGTCAAATTGAAAGAACCCTCGCTGTGGGCCTTATCCCTTGTGGTATTATCAGTGATGAAAATGCAGAGGTTGAAAAACAAGATACTCTAGAACCTTTGCATCAGATTGTAGGAGCGAATATGATTAGACGAGAAGTTATTTTTTATGAAAATGGGGCCCCACCATTTTCAATAGCAAATGATCAAATCTGCGAGCCTCCGCCAGATTCAAATCAATCTACGTCAAATAAAGGGGATTTGGGACAAGTACAGGTAACAGTTCATCAAGGTGGTACTGAGCTTTGGAGCTTCACTGCAGTTAGGCCTGCTTCTTCTACGGGTATAGTCGGCTCAGGTATCGAACTTCGACATGTGAAATATCGCGAAAAACAAGTTTTATACCGTGCCCATTTACCAATCCTTAATGTTCGTTATGATAATGATATTTGCGGTCCTTTCCGTGATTGGCAGTGGATGGAAGGAAAGATTGAAGCGATTGGAACAGATGTTGCACCCGGATTCCGATTGTGTTCAACCCCAGCACGAACTATCCTTGATACTGGCTTTGATACCGGTAACTACCTCGGTGTTGCAATTTATGTTGATGGACAAGAAGTAGTATTAGTTAGTGAAATGCAAGCAGGGTGGTATCGATATATTAGCGAGTGGCGACTTCATGCCGATGGGACGATCCTCCCACGATTTGGCTTTAGTGCGATAGCAAATTCGTGTACTTGCAAACGACATATTCATCACGCATATTGGAGATTTGATTTCGACATTGTTACTCCAGGTAACAATGTTGTACAAGAGTTTAACAACCCGCCTATTATTGGAGAGTCTAATCTCCATACCAAGAATTATGAAATTAGAAGATTACGTTCTCCTTCACATAATAGACAATGGATAATCTCCAACAAATCAACAGGTGAAGGTTATACTTTGATACCAGGTACTAACGATGGTTCTGCTGATAGTTTTGGTGTTGGAGATGTGTGGATTCTTCGCTACCATAGTTCGGAGTTAGATGATGGACAAGGATTCACAGTAGATGTAAATAAAGCAAGGGCTAATATAGATAAATTCCTTAATGGAGAGTTTATTAATGGACAAGATGTTGTTATTTGGTATTCAGCACATTTCGTACATGATGAATCTAGCGAAGAAGAAATTAAAAGTGTTGTTGGTCCAGAACTAAAACCTCGAAACTGGTAAAAATTATCAAAAAGATTGATATTGTGGTGTACTATCAAATCGAAGTTGTGCTGTCACTTCTTCGATTTGATAGAGATATAGAACTTACATTACTTATTAAGTGTCGGATCAAAATGTAATTCACACATTCATTTTTATTTTGATTTTCCGCTTCGGGTGGTAATTTGTTTAGCTAATAATATAGCTGATAGGTCGGTTCGCTTTTTAATACCAGAGGAATTTTAGTAATTAGCTGTTTTCTATTGGTAAAAAACCTTCACATGTAGTGTAAGGAGATTAACTCATAGATTTTTTACAAATTGTAAACGGCAAATAATTGACGCTTACTGCCAGAGTATAGGCCACAATTAATATAATGCTAATAGTTTTGGGGCATAGACTTTTCGAAAAAACTTTCTCAACATGAATTGACTTTAAGTGGGGTGAAGATTCTGAATCTTATGATGAACTGATTTTAAGAAATCAAACGGAACGAAAAAGACCCATAGCGTGTGTAATTGTGCTGGGAACACGTTTACACCGTTTAACCCTAATATAAGTAGGGAAAACATTTGCCATGAGCCTTTCGGTTACGAGTTTACGTAACGTATACGGCTAGTATAACACAGCTTTTAGATGTAATTCATCATTAAGGTGCGTTTTCATGCTAGGGAAGTGTGTCTTGTTCCAATAAGGGGGACAAAACATGTGGAAAACTCTAGGTCAAATTGAAAAAGAATTATGTGTAGCTGGTATAAGAAAAAACAAACTAGCAGATCATTGGGGTGTTAAGCCAAGTACTGTTACAAAAGTATTTAAAGGTAACACAGATATTAGTTTTGGTTTTCTTTCTAAAACAATCATCCTATTAAATAAAGGCATACAGGTACAAGGGAATATGTTAAAGAATTATATCGATGTCACAAACCCGAAATCAGAGAATTTACGTGAAGCGATGGAGGACTTAGCTTTAAGAGGTAAGTTCAATCTTTTGATGGAAGTAATAAATAGTGAATTAAACTCTAAGGTGTCTGAAAATAAAGAATTCGCTGAAGTATATCAGATTATTTATAACCGATATATAGGTGAATTGAATGCCAAACAGTACTATAAAGCGTTGCATATAGAAAGTAAATCAGTGAAAACAATGGAGATGGAAGTGTTAACTGAAATTTTATTATGTCAAGCGCAATATCAAACAGGTAACTATACTGCTTTAAACGAGCGGCTGAAGTCACTTGAAACAAAGATTGATAAAATTAGTAATAAACATCTTCGAGAGTGCTTCAAATTACGTTACAGAGAAGCGATTGCTGTTACTTCATTGCAAGGCGGAGAAGTAGTTGAAGCCAGAAGCGTTTGTATTAAATTAATAGATGATCTTGAGTGGGATAACTTTTTTTCTTTTCCAAAAGTAAATGCGTACTTAAAGCTAGGTGAATCGTACGTTTTCTCAGAAGGTGAATATGAGAACTCAAAATATTACCTAGAGAAAACTTTACAAGTGATTGGTGATAGAAAGGTTGAAGGTATAGAGAAAAAGAAAGAAATGGTGCAACATACATTATCGTTTTTAAAGATTCATCACGACAAAGAAATTAGCGATTCAGATGTTGTACATCCAAGTGAGATGGCATATTTAATGATTAAACAAGGTAATACAACAGGAGCAAGGGAAATGTTAAATCAAATAAAAATTTCTACTGGTGAATTAACAGACATACAGACCGCTTATTTAGCTTTAACATATGAGGGAGCTAAAAGGGAAGAGTTAATGAAGCAATCTCTTCTAATGTGTCAAAAGTCGGGGAATATATTTTATTCGAATTTACCGAAAATTCACTTGGGTTTAATTTGAATATTTGGTACAATTAACATTGGAAAGAGGTGAAAAGATGAAAAAATTAATTACAATTATTCCTGCACTATTATTAGCAGCTACACTAGTTGTTAACACTGATTCCGTGAAAGAAAAGCCTAGTACAAATGACTCAAAACCAGTAGTTCAGCAAATGATGGTTGATCCTGGTGGCGGTTGGTAAGATACGTAATTAAGGTTTACATATATATTTAAAATGACATCGTCTTAATTGACGATGTCATTTGTAGTTTTAGGGGAGATTTCCTTTTTAGGTTTACGAACAAAAAAGAAATTTATGTAAAAAAATTACAAAAATGATAAGGGGATAAGAGAAGATGAAGAGTAAAGATGGGGAAGTTAATCTGATTAAAGAAGCTCTATTACTACTACAAGAGGAAAATGATCCAAAAGAGACATTACTATCTATTTGTTTAAGTGAACCTAAAAGAGAAAAAGCAATGTAAAAAAACTATCTAATCTTTGGATAGTCTTTTTTCGTTAAATATTCCCTTTTGCTTTTTCGTAATTCACAAACATTTCTAGTTGTTCTAATGCCTTTTTTCGTTGTTCTTCAGGTAGATCATTTATGATTTGAAGTATTTCTTGGGCTTCTGCTGTAAGTTGTAGATCTTGGTCTGCTGTTAAATCTGGCGAATCAGATAATCCTAATAGATAATCAGTAGTAACTTTTAAATGATTAGCTATTTTTTGAAGTGTACGTGTACCTGGTGATTTTTTTCCTTCGACGTAGTTATAAACAGAAACATGACTAACACCAATTGCATCAGCTAATTGTTGTTGGGTAATCCCTCTTTTTTCAATTAACAACTTTAACCTATCATGACTAAACATAATTAAAACACCTCAAGTTTATTTTATCTATTTTATTATGAAGTTATTTCTTCTTTATCATTGTTATAGTGTGACACACGGCACTATACTTCACTACACTATGCTACACTGTCATTATATATTAACTATCAGTTAAGTGGAAAGATAAAATTTCTGAAAAAAATTTTTAAAAATACTTGAACTTAACTTTAGGTTAAGTTATTATGTAATTAACAACAAAAACGGAAGAGAGGAGTTGCATATGAAAACTCTAAAACAGCTACGTGTAGAACAAGGATATACATGTAAGGAAGTAGCTGAAGCCGTTGGTATTACCGAAGTTTACTATTGGTACATAGAAAATGGCAAACGCCGTCCTTATTATGACTTAATTGTAAAAATTGCTGATTTCTTAAAAGTGAAACTAGATGCAATTAAAATTTTTTGTCCTTAACTTAACTTATAGTTAAGTTAAAGTTGGTTAAGTTAAATAGAGAGGAGCAAAACAAAATGGGATTAGATCAAATCATTAAAGAATCAATCCGTGAAGTTGTTCGTGAAGAAATTCAAGCAGCTTTGGCTTCATTTCAACAACAAGCACAGCCGAACAAAGTAATGCGAGTAAAAGAAGCGGCAGCTTACCTTAACATCGCGGTTTGCAGAATGTATGAGTTGGCAAACCATCCCCAGTTTCCAGTTATCCGAGAAGGGCGCAAATTACTCTTCTTACAAAAAGATTTGGAAGCATGGTTAGAAGCCCAAAAGGAGGCACAAAACGTTGGTTGAAAGTACATTCAGCCTTTTTATTACAGCGATGGTTATCGTGTCATTCGTGGGTGGTGTAGCGCTATTTGATACATTTGAAAAACTTATCAACGAGAACGAGCAGCTCAAGCAAGAAAATCAGCAATTAAGGAAGGTGAAAAGAATATGAGAATTACAGCACCTGTTCTACAAAAGGACATTCAAAAGAAACAAACGTTAGATTCATTTTTAAAACATTGCGAACAGAAGCAAATTGAAGCATTAAGAACACATGATGAAAAGTTATTGCGTGAGTGGGTAAAGGAAGCGCGCCTTGCAAGAAGGGAACTTGCAGCACTGTATCGAGCAAAAGAAAAGCACGATGTAAAACGTGAAAGAGATCGTAAAAACATTCTAAAGGTGATTAAGCGGTTAAGAAGTCAGGGAATTAATGCGGATTTGGTAGAAAGAGCGCATTATATAACTCTTTGCGAGGAGGTGAGTTAGATGCTAGAAAACCAAATGGCAATGCACAACGGTTACGGCAAAGCAGATCCGCAAGAACAAATGATAGACCATCCAATTGAGGATGCATTAGGTAATGAAATTCTACCAGGTGACGAGTTTTTAATCGCACCAGATGGCGAAGTGATTTTAAAGGACAACATCATGGACTACATGATTACGCAGCTTGGATTTGAGAAGAAAATCGCAGGGGAATAAATGAGGTGGTTGTGAAATGAAAGAGGTTTGGAAGCCGATAGCAGGATACGAAGGGCATTATGAAGTCTCAAACCTAGGAAATGTAAAATCTGTTAAGTTCAAAAAAGAGAAGCACCGCAAACAATTTTGTAGTCAAGGTTATAAAAAAGTGCAATTGCACCTTAATGGGAAAACTCAAAAATTCTATGTTCACAGATTAGTTGCGTTAGCTTTTATTGAAAATCCAGATAGAAAAAACCATGTGAATCATAAGGACGGAAATAGAAGTAATAACACTTTTTCTAATTTGGAATGGGTTACAAATTCGGAGAATATAAAGCACGCTTATAAGTATTTATTGCCGAAAGATTATGCAAAAGACTTAAAGTTAAAGACATCCAAACCCGTTGAGCAAATAGATCAACATACATTACAGGTACTTAGGAAATTTAAATCAACGAAGGCTGCAGCGAGATTTATCGGTATTAGTCCTGTTCATATAGCTAATGTATGTAAAGGAAAAAGAAGAACGTCCAAAGGGTTTATTTGGAGATATGCACAAAAAAAGACCACCTGTAGCAGCAGGAGGCCCCTTTAAAAGATAAGTTAGGGCTAGTATATCACAGAAAGCGAGTGAATAGAACATGCAAGCAAAAGTATTGGTTAATACACTCAATATGGACCATGATCAGTGGTTGCAAGCACGTACACAAGGTATTGGCGGCTCAGATGTTTCTGCAATTGCAGGTTTAAATAAATGGAAATCAGCGGTTCAAGTGTTCCTTGAAAAAACTCAAGCGATTGAAAAAGAAGATATACCAAGTGAAGCAGCATATTTCGGTAATGTTTTGGAAGAAGTAGTCGCAAGGGAATTTTCCAAGCGCACAGATTTGAAAGTACAACGAAGAAATGCAATCCTTCAGCATCCTGAATATCCGTGGATGTTAGCGAATGTGGACCGATTAATTGTCGGTGAAAAGATTGGTCTGGAATGTAAAACAGCGTCGGAATATTTAAAAAAAGAGTGGGAAGATGAAGAAGTTCCAGCGGCTTATCTTTTACAGTGCCAACATTATATGGCCGTAACTGGCTATGAAGCATGGTGGATTGCGGTATTGATTGGTGGTAACAAATTTGTTCATAAAAAAATCGAACGCGATGGGGAATTGATTCAGTACCTTATCGATATTGAAAAAGACTTCTGGCTCAACAATGTTGAGAAGAACGAGCCGCCAATGTTTGATGGTTCGGATGCATCAACTGAATTATTAAAACATCTATATCCAGAATCCATTACAGATAGTTTTGTGATTTTAGGTAAGCAAGAAGAACTTCTGATTGAAGCGCGTGATCAAGTTGACCGAGAAATTAAAGTACTCCAAGAACAAAAGGCAGAGTACGAAAACAAAATCAAAGCAAAGCTCGGTACCAATGAAGCTGGCGGAACTGAAAATTACAAAGTGTACTGGAAGTCATACACAACAAATCGTTTTGATAGCAAGCGATTTAAAGCAGATCACCCTGATTTGTTTGAGCAGTATGCAAAAGAATCTATATCCAGAAAATTCACAGTTAAATAAGGGAGGAAATAAACAATGGCAACTAATCAAGATGTAAAAAATCAATTAGCAAATCGTAAGGCAAGTGCACCTGCAACACCGGATAAACTGGTTGAAGGTTATATGAAGAAAATGGCTCCACGTTTTGCGGAAGTCTTACCAAAACACATGAGCATGGAGCGTATGAGCCGTATTGCACTTACTACAATCCGTACAAATCCAAAATTGCTAGAATGCGAAGTACCGTCATTGATGGGAGCTGTAATGCAAGCAGTGCAATTAGGATTAGAACCAGGTTTACTTGGTCATTGCTACCTACTACCGTTTAAAAATAAAAAGCAAAACAAAATGGAAGTCCAGTTCATTATCGGTTACAAAGGGATGATTGACTTAGCAAGACGTTCTGGTCACATCCAAAGTATTTATGCGCATGCCGTTTATGAAAATGATGAGTTCGAGTACGAGCTTGGCTTACATCCACAGTTAAAACATAAGCCGTCATTTGGTGAACGTGGTGAATTTATTGGGGCGTATGCAGTAGCGCATTTCAAAGATGGCGGGCATCAAATGGAGTTTATGCCAAAGAGCGAAATCGAAAAGCGCCGCCAACGTTCGGCAGCTGCTAATTCCAGTTATAGTCCATGGGCAAGTGATTATGATGAAATGGCAAAGAAAACAGTGGTTCGTTACATGTTTAAATACTTACCAATTAGCATTGAAGTTCAGTCACAAGCGCAGCATGACGAAGTGGTTCGTAAGGATATCACGGAAGAACCGGAATTTATCGAAGTGGATCAAAGTGAAGTGGAACAGTCAGGTGAAGGAGACGGACAAGGCGACTTCGTGATTGAAGGTGAGTAACATGTCCAAAGTGCTTCTCTCTCGCAAATTGTGGGAGAGAAGCAATCAAACGATGAGTTGAAACAGTCAATTGCACGTTATATACACAACAACTATCCGGGTTATCGGATAGAGAAAGTCATTAAGGAAAATGAGTCTTACATCGCGATTTGCACTAGGGGGTAGACACTTTGGGGATTTTTCGGGTCAAAAAAGATAACAACTATTCGGTTATTAACAATACTGGTTTGAAGGATAAAAGTTTGTCTTGGAAAGCGAAAGGGATTCTGGCGTATGCACTTACATTACCTGACGATTGGACATTCCATATCAGCGAACTAGCTCAACACGCTAAAGATGGTGAGGATTCGCTTAGGACAGGAATTAACGAACTGAAAAAAGCAGGTTATGTAAAACGATATCCAGTTCGGGATGAAAAGACAAAGAAAATAACTAGTTGGGAAACCGAAATTCACGAAACTCCACATAGGGAAAAGCCACTTGTGGAAAAACCACATATGGAAAAGCCAGAAGTGGAAAAGCCACTTGTGGAAAATCCGACACTACTAAGTACTAAAGAACTAAGTACTGAAATACCAAGTACTAATCTAAATAATGATGATGTAGATAAGCATCCTTTGATAGATGGAGAATTTCAAAAAAGTTACAACTACCTTTTACAGAACAACATTCCATTAAGTGAAACGGCAATGCAGGACCTTGGAGAGTTCAGTGATGTATTAGGAAGTCAAATCATTATGGAAGCTGTCGATAGAGCAGTGGATCAGAACGCAAAGCGTTGGAAATACATTAGCGGTATTTTATTCAACTGGCAAAAGAGCAACGTGAAAACATTGGCAGATGTAATCAAGCTTGATGAAGATTATAAAAATCAAAGAGGTGGTGTAGGAAATGCAACACGTAGGGCACGCACTGGCAGAGGTTATGGTACGAGCAGAAGCTATGAGGAAGAAAATGCAAGCCGAGAGCGCAACATGCCAAGCTTCATTAAACGAGTATAGATGTTTAAAATGTCAGGATTCAGAAGTAGTTTTTTACGAAGAAGTGAATGAATTCGGTATGAGAGTATCTATGCAAAAGGATTGTGAGTGCAAAGCGCAACGAGTAATGGAACGTAGGTTGAAAAACGCGATGATTCCAGAAGAATTTACAGATGCTCGGTTTGATTCGTACAAACGACAAACACAAGAACAAAAGCTCTTGTATAGTACGATGGGGAACTACTTGCAGAACTTCAAAGAGGTCAAGGATACGAAACAAAACAGCCTGGGCTTCATCGCAACATTTGGAGAGTTACGAATTAAGCAATTAGAACCAGCCAAGCGAGCACAAGCAAAGAGAGAACATAACAGTTTTGGACTTGGTAAAACGCATCTTCAAGTAGCTGCAGCAAAGTATCTCATGAAGCGAGGGCATAGCGTACTGCTTATATCAGACGGAACTTTCATGGATGATCTTATTGCAGCCAAGATGATGAACGATGATAAGAAAGAATTTAACCGATTGTTAAACCACGCAAAACAAGTAGAGGTCCTTATCTGGGATGACTTAGGGAAGTCAAAATGGTCAGAAGCGAAAGAGAACCTCTACTATCAAATTATTGATTATCGGTATCGACATAATTTACCGATTTTATACAGCTCTAATGAAGATGATGAAACATTACCTGAAAAGATTGGTTATGCAGCCAAGAGCCGATTGTTCGGCATGAGTAAGCATTACTTAATCGCTGTAGAAGGCGATGATTATCGTGAAAAGGAGTGAAGAAAATGTGCAAAACATGCAGTAACACTGGTGTGGTTCATACAGAAATTTTTTCAGGTGCAATAAAGATTGAGGGTTGTACTTGTGAGGTAGCAAAGCAGCAAGAAGCAAAGCAAAAAGAAAATTGGGATGCTTGGATAGAAAAATTTGAAGGATGGAAAAGGGGGTTACTGCATGAGCAACGTGTCGGTTGAGAAGAAGCGTGAGTTTATTGAATGGTTCAAAGAGCATTACAAAATGAAATGGAGAGAGTGCCTTTGGATTCTGGAGTATTTACTGAAAAATGAAGGGGAATTAAAAAGGGTTCATTTTGTAGAACGGGTTAAATTCGATAAGCCAATTTCGTTGTTTATGTCTACACAATGCACAAAAACAGTACCATTTAAATTTTATAAAAACAATTTAGTTTCTGATGATCCAGACAAAGCTTTTGATCAGATCCGTTTTAATCTAAAAGAAGCAATTTTTATTGAATTAAACTTCACTGATAAATTCAGATATCCATTATTCATTGAGGTATTAGAAGGTGAAGCATCTGATGAAACAGATCTACCATTTACTGAAAGATTGGAATTAGCACAGGTAGTCAACGATTTAGAGAAACTCTGTAAATCACAACTCATAGATTACGCACTAGACACAAGAAACGAAAAACTGTTCCGCAAGTTGATTGCAAATTAAGGTGGAGGTGGAAAGATGGCGATCCTTTACAAATTCAAACTTACAACTATTTTCGAACATTGGCTAAATGAAGAATTTGTAGTAGCAGAAACGGAAAGTAAAGCAAGATTTCTGTACTGGCAGAAGTTCAGAACAAAATTTCTAACGATGTCGAGGGTGGAATTTATGAAGTTTGTAAAGTGTGAGAACGAAGGTGTTTTTGACATCAAGCGCATGTACAGCGCAGAGAAAGCTTTCAAGAAAATGCAGAATTACCGCAACCTACATTTTGCATACATGGGTATGCGAGTAAACGTAGCTGGCATGTGGGGTACGATCGTTGGAAACTGGAAAACTAATTTGTTCGTTTTGTTCGATGGGGAAATTGAGAAACATAACTGCCATCCCTATTGGGAAATTGCTTACTACGATGATGAGGGCAATGTGGTGCAAAACTACCAAAAAGGAGAGTATGCGGTATAAATAAAAAAGGACGAGCAGTCGTACCTGCCGTCCTTTATAGGAGAAAAATTATTCTGGATTAGAACTACGAATAACCAGAAAACGCGCTTTAAAACAGTGTTGTCAAAGATGTAATAATCTATGCAACAAAAACGCTTAGTCGGAATTCAAAACACCAAATGACTTGCATTGGTAACAGGCTCAAAAGTAGTATATGTAACATGAAAAATTCCATACAAAAAGCAGACAACATTTTCGGTTGTTTGCCAGTTAGTCGGATGAGTTAGCTAAATGTGATAAATTGCATTCCCATTACGAGAAGAGTGAAGCTGCTAGTTCAAACAGCTTGTTGGTATTATTTTTGATATTTTTTAAAAATATACAGTAAGAATTAGAAAAGTGATGAACCAATCTGCCTCTTACTGTAAAAAGAAGGAAGTACCAGCCGTGGATTAAGCGGCTTGAAAATAGTATGTATTGATTTTTGAAAAATATTCAAGGGGTGAAGAAACATGGAATGTGCACAAAATGCTGTATATGAAATCACTCAGTTAATTAGTGAAGCGAAAGAGAAAAGTTATGAGTAAATATAACAATATTTTGTCGGTGGTAGTTTGAATGAAAAGTTTGAGAGGGAAGTGTAGTGATGTGAAGTTACATAACCTACAATAAAAAAAGACCCAATTAATCCCTTTGAGCCATGAGATTGATTGGATCAACTTCTTGAAAACTCAATTATTTCTGTTTGCAGAAATTAAGCATCAAATCTAAGAATTGTTAATCCTCTAACTTCTGCTGAAGTTGAAGCATTGACATTGGTAGAAGTAATGCTAACAGTGTAATCATGGGAGTTGACAGAAGGGCTATTTGTATATATCTCTGCTACTTTTATTGTTTGAATACCAATGTTAGTATCATCGGATAAGTGATAAGTCTGTGTGAGGAGAGCTCCATCAACGGAGCTGGATAATACGACGGTAAGGGCAACTGACCATGATGGTAATGAAGGAGTTACTAAAACTTGTACAGTGAAATCAAATTTCAATTGATCACCTGCTGTTATAGGTACAGCTGTTACCTGAAGAACATCTGTTGACGAAGCACCTAATGATTGCGTTCCCGTATCTGTATCACTAAATAATATTGAACCAGGTCCCGTGTTACCTTGAGGTCCCTGAGCACCAGTGTTGCCAGTAGGTCCTTGAGCGCCCGTGTTACCAGTAGGTCCCTGAGCACCCGTGTCGCCAGTAGGTCCCTGAGCACCCGTGTCGCCAGTAGGTCCCTGAGCACCCGTGTCGCCAGTAGGTCCCTGAGCACCCGTGTCGCCAGTAGGTCCTTGTGAACCCGTGTTACCAGTAGGTCCTTGAGCACCCGTGTCGCCAGTAGGTCCCTGAGCACCCGTGTCGCCAGTAGGTCCTTGTGAACCCGTGTTACCAGTAGGTCCTTGAGCACCCGTGTCGCCAGTAGGTCCCTGAGCACCCGTGTTACCAGTAGGTCCCTGAGCACCCGTGTTACCAGTAGGTCCTTGTGAACCAGTGTTGCCAGTAGGTCCTTGAGCACCAGTGTCGCCAGTAGGTCCTTGAGCGCCAGTGTTGCCAGTAGGTCCTTGAGTACCAGTGTTGCCAGTAGGTCCCTGAGCACCAGTGTTGCCAGTAGGTCCTTGTGAACCAGTGTTGCCAGTAGGTCCCTGAGCACCCGTGTTACCAGTAGGTCCTTGGGCACCTGTGTTACCATGAGGTCCTTGTGAACCAGTAGGTCCTGTAGGTCCGGTAGTTCCAGAATTAGCGACAGATAGAAGGGAAACATCATCAATAAATACATCTGCACTTCCTAATTCGGAGAACTTAGCGATAACTATTGATGCTGTATTAGCTGTAGCCGGCACTGGAGAAGTAGTCCCATAAACTTCTAACCAATCTTTTTCATTGTTATCGGGGATACGATTGGAATGTATAAAAGTAACTAAGCCATCTTCCAAAAAAGTATTTCCATTATAATATTGAACATTGATAGCTATCAATGGACTAGGAAATGGTCCGGTTTTAGAAAGGGACACAAAAAGTTCGAACGTTTCATTTGGGGATACTGGAACCGCTTGAGCTATAATAGCGGTAGCTAAACCTCCAGATAATTTAGCGCTGTAAACACCAGAATGACTGTTTAAGCCACCAATAGAAACAAAAGAGGGATTATTTACAATAAATGGAGAAAGTGTTCCCGTCTCGAATCCTCCATTTACAATGCGATTTTTAATCAAAAAATCACCACCTTTTTTTAGATTAGTATAGATATATTCAACTTTGTTAGTTATGCTTGTACATTTGTTCAATGAAGATTTAATAATGTATATTCTATTCATGATACTTCATGAGGGATTTTGATTCTTTAGGTTAGCGGTAATAGGGAAATAGATAGCGGAAATCGAAAAGTTAGCAGGAATTATTGATGTGAATGCACAGGTGGTCTTTAGTTATACTTTAAGTGCAGTTTCAGCAAAAATATAGAAACAGTTTGAAAGAATGAAAGGAATTGTTAAGAAACTGAATAAAATCGTTATTTGTTTAAAAGAGAATAGAGCACATGTTTATATGTGCTCTAAGATAATCATTTTAATTTCTATTCGAGTGCTTCATTAGCATCAGTTGTTTCAAATTTATCAATCCATATAAAGGTTGCTTCTAAAAGAATTGTAGATAAAATCGCAAAGATTTATTCGGCATGTGGTGATAATTGCACTGCTGTGAAATTAAGTTTCTCTATAATATATGAAATCGCAATTAGAAAATCACTTATTTATTAAAGGAGTTAATGGGTATTTGTACGTACTGAAATCTTTATTAAAAATATCTTGTACTAATTGGATAGTTTCTTGATCATAAAAACTATCGTATGTTGGGAGGCGTGGGAATAAAGGATCGGTAATATCAGCATCTGCAAAAGTACCGCTAAAAATCGCCTTGTCCTTCTGATGATGCCATGATTTGGTTAGTATGTGTAAAGGAGAAGTTTTTAATTGATATGTTTGTTCTAGGCGTACAATTTCTTTAGAGAAATTTTCAAGGTAGATATACTCTGTAACAAACTCCTCCTCAGCTGGTACATATTGCTGCATTAAATGTGGATCTACTTGTTCTAAATCTTTCATTTGCGCTTTTAAGTAATAGAGAAAGATTTTAAACGAAATAGGCTTATTACAATTATCATTACCATAATAAAAACTTCGAATGGGCTTCCATGCAGGGTTTTCTATGTATGGGGGAGCGATGAGTGAAAAGAATGAACTTACAGCTCTTGTATATGGATTTCTAACTAGTTTATAAGTATCTGTTCTCTTTGTATATAAAGCCGCAGCAAGTTCAATAAAGTAGTCCGAGGAGTTTTTATATATATCATTTTCGTAATGATGGATGAAAGAATTATATTTTATAGCCGGTTTAAATAAATTAATTTGATAAAAAAACCAATGTGCAAGGGAGGTACAACCACTTTTTTGACTCCAAAATAAGATCAAAGGGAAGTTAGGATTGAAGTGGGGAACGCGTCCGTAATTAATAATATTTGAAATAGACATAGTTAGCCTCCATTCAGTTATGTCAATTATTTTTAGTTTATGAATAAAGAGCTTGGCATATGAACAAGAGAAGAGAAGTAGAATAGATAGTTTAAAATAATATAATTTTGAAATAAAAGCGTTATTTTATATTAATGCAAAAAGAGTACATATCGAATATGTACTCTTGAAAAAAGGAAGTGTTTATAAGTGATGAAACACTATACTACAACATATGCTTGTCTCATTTAAAAGTGCAAGAAATATAAAAAATAGTTATTTGAATTGAAAAGAGCACCATTTGCCCTAACGATGCTCTTGGACCAAGAACTATATTTTGTATTTTTTATAGTCCGTATAAGTATATGGAAGTTGAAAATAAAGAGTGAATACATTTGAAACAAAATCCTTATTTAAAAACAAAAAGACCCTAGAGTTAGGGCTCTAGGGCTTCTTGTTTTGGTATTCTCACATGGTTCTTCAAAAAGAATAGAACATACTGAAGATAACATGTGAATGTTTCATAAATGTATCAAAAAAGTGAACAAAATTGCTATTGCAGAAGATGTAGAAATTAAGTTTCTAATACGTAAGTACGTGAAAGGTATTATTTCTAATGGGTAAAATGCGCATGGGACACCTAATCATTATTTTATCGGAGGAAAAGAATATGTTATGAACTCGGTTGAATGAAAAAATGACAATTTTACTTTTAGTGTGAATTTGAACAAAAACGCTATTTGAGTAGAAAACATAAAAAAAGACCCGATTAGAGGTGCGGGTCCTCTTAATGGAACAATAGAACTTTACGAGATTACCAAAAAGAGCACTAAATAAAATGCTCTTTATG
Source organism: Bacillus sp. N5-665 (assembly GCF_022637375.2). Classification (NCBI taxonomy): domain Bacteria; kingdom Bacillati; phylum Bacillota; class Bacilli; order Caryophanales; family Bacillaceae; genus Bacillus; species Bacillus sp. N5-665. The sequence continues at coordinate 2,922,980 of NZ_CP093325.1, read as the reverse complement.
GGAAAAGTGAGATGTTAAAAAGAAAATTAGGGTTTTTGCTTCGAGATAATATATGAACATTTCATCATAATGTGACGATGAATCACAAAAGAGCAGCTAGCAAAAGCTAACTGCTCGGTAGAGTAAACTTAGAGATTTTAATATTTACATGTCCATAGTGGAATAAGTGAGAAATAATTTTAATTAAATTGGATCGCCAGGGGATTTTATTGCAGCAAACCCACGATTTCCAACGTGTGCTGATGTTATAGTCTCACTCAGTTCTCCTATATTCGCTATAACACGATAATGAACTGGATCTGGTGGTGTTACCGGGTCTCCAGGAGAGTCTACCCATGTAAATGTGGAGTTAAAAGGGTAGAAAAAACTTCCGTCACTACCGACTGAATAGTTTCCGGATACAAATGTTTCTGTTAACAACAAATTATCACGGAATAACTGATAGTTAATGTTAGCTATGTCAAAGAAACTACTTTGGTCTACTCCAATCTCAACAACGACAACTGTTCCTATAGTCGCATTTAATAGGACTCTGTCGCCAATATTTTCTATAGGGACAAAGACTTCCATAATTGTTAAATTATTTGTATTTGGTGGAAGATCTATAGATTCAGGTTCTGGTGTAAGGGGAGTGAAAAATAGGGTCGGTCCCGTAGGTCCCGTAGGTCCAGTTGGCCCAGTAGGTCCAGTGATGCCGGTAGGTCCGGTGTTACCGGTCGGCCCAGTATCGCCAGAAAGCCCAGTGGGTCCAGTCACACCAGTAAATCCAGTACTACCCGTAGGTCCGGTTGGCCCAGTCACCCCGGTAGCTCCCGTTGAACCAGTGGGTCCAGTAGGAAATTGAAAAGGTTGCATAGGTGGGAGTGTAGGTCCGATTGAACCAGGATTAAGTGCAGCGGAAGATAAAAACTTGTCCAATATAATTCACCTCTGAAAATTCGTATTACTAATAGTAAATGCAAGGATAGGGCGAAGTGAAATGGACAAGCGGTTGTATATGTGAAATTTAATAAAATAGTTAATTTATAAAAAGCAGTTAGCTTTCGCTAACTGCTCCACTCCCAACTGGAGTTCTAGTTATGTAATTTAGATGAAGATACTACCTAATAGGATTAAAGCTCCTAGCAAAATTAGAGAATCAACTAAAATCAAGAACTGGTTTTTCTGTGGCTTTTTAAATTCTTTTATTAAGCTGAAAACTGCACTTAATCCGAAACAAATGTATAACAAAATCATTATCGTTCCTGACATAATTAACAATCCTAATATATCGATACTTTAATTATATAACGAAAAATATATACATGTAAGTTTTTAATAAAATCCTTATTTGAATAGGAAAATACAGCTGAAATGATAAGTATATCTACTGAACATTTCAGCTGGTATTCAATGTTTAGAAACCAATTTTTTTAAACATCTTAATATATGTAATTACAAGTACAGCTTGTACAATTACGAATAGTGAACCCATGAACATTTTGTGGTTATGATCTAATGCACCGAATATTGCCATAGATATTCCAATTAAGATAAAAAGTACAGTGTTAGAAGTCGCTTGGCAGACAATTATAGAAACTGTCTGCCAAGTCATTTAACGTTTATGATTTTTTTAAAGATCGATCTATATCTGTAATTTTTAATATAGTTAGATTTGGTATATAAATGCAAAAGCTTAAATGCAACTTGGTGTAATTGCAATACCTATAGGGTTATCACCAACAGATATAGATCCTCCAATGGCAAAATCGTTAATGATATCGATAGCAGATATTGCATCGATAGACGGATATGAAATATAGGCACGAGCTCCATTTGGTGTAATGGCAATATCTTCAGGAGTGGTAACAACAGAGAAGGGGAAGCCCATAACCGTGTTGGTAACCGTGTTAATGACGAGTACCGTACTGTCATTTCTAATTGTAACATAGGCACGAGTTCCATCTGGTGTAATGGCAATAGCCGCAGGAGAGCTTCCAGCAGATATAGGTGTTCCAATGACTGTGTTGGTGATTGTGCTAATGACAGATACTGTAGAATCTCCTTGATTTACAACATAAGCACGAGTTCCGTCTGGTGTAATGGCAATAGACACAGGAATACTACCAACAGATATAGGTATTCCAATGACTGTGTTGGTGATCGTGCTAATGACGGATACAGTAGAGTCTCCTCGATTTATAACATAGGCACGAGTTCCATCTGGTGTAATGGCAATATCTTCAGGAGTGCTACCAACAGATATAGGTGTTCCAATGACTGTGTTGGTGATTGTGCTAATGACAGATACTGTAGAATTTCCTTGATTTACAACATAGGCACGAGTTCCGTCTGATGTAATGGCGATAGCCACAGGGAAGCTACCAACAGATATAGGTGTTCCAATGACTGTGTTGGTGATCGTGTTAATAACGGATACAGTAGAGTCTCCTCGATTTACAACATAGGCACGAGTTCCGTCTGGTGTAATTGCTATATCTATAGGCGAATCTCCGACAATAATAGGTGCCTTGACAGCTGTGTTAGATAATGTACTAACGATAAATACAGTATTCTCATTGAGATTCGCGCCATAGACAAGGGGAATTGAAGTAAATGAAACAATATTACAGATAGCAATGGCGCTTGTTCCTTCTGTAGAAATAAAAAGTATGCTTCCTTCGTCTACGTTGGAAATCTGACCTTGTATAGGAGTACAACATCCTGAAAGAACGAGAGAGACATAGTGACCAGTGCAATGTTGGAGTTTAGCTTTCGTATCCTGGAAACAGGTTGTTTCAGGTATTGATGTCCCAGTAGATCCGACGGATAGAAGGGATATATCATCAATAAATACATCAGCACTTCCTAATTCGGGGAACTTAGCAATAACTATTGATGCTGTATTAGCTGTAGCCGGCACTGGAGAAGCAGTCTCATAAACTTCTAACCAATCTTTTTCGTTGTTATCGGGGATACGATTAGAAAGTATAAAAGTAACTAAGCCATCACCCAAAAAAGTATTACCATTATAATATTGAACATTGATAGCTATCAAAGGGCTAGGAAATGGTCCGACTTTAGAAATGGATACAAAAAGTTCGAACGTTTCATTTGGGGATACTGGAACCGCTTGAGCAATGATAGCGTTAGTTAAACCTCCAGATAATTTAGCGCTGTAAACACCAGAATGACTAGTAGAGCTATTAATAGAAACAAAAGAGGGGTTGTTTACAATAAATGGAGAAAGAGTGCCCGTCTCGAATCCTCCATTTACAATGCGATTTTTAATCAAAAAATCACCACCTTTTTTAAGTTAAGTTCTTCTTTGAGATGTCTCTATATTTTATTGAACAAAAGGAAAGAGTGCTTGTACAAAATAATAAAATCCACTCTATTAAATAAAACACTATTTTAGTAGAAAGAAGGGTGAATATGGAAATTAATATAAAGCTTCTAGGTGATGACGGGATGTTAGGTATAGAGTTTAAGGAAAGAACGATCCGTGTATATAACACAGAAGGAAATGTGATGGAATTACTTTCAACGAGAGCACAGACTCAAGAAGTAATCGCTTTTCTTGAAGAATGTAAAAAGGAAATGAAGTAAAAGTTCAACAGAGTAGATCGAACGGAGGGGAACCGTATCGTATGAATCAATTGTCCTTTTTTGAAGACATTGATGAAAAGGAGATGCGAAGACTTGTGGTGAAGGAGTTGAAAAACTACAAAGCATTGTGCGTCCGGATGAAGAATCAAGAAGAGCAGGCTCAAGCCGGGTGTGTTGTTCTTTTTCCTAAAATGAAAGGTGACGATAAGAATCATGAGATACGTTTTAAACAAATTGAACGGACGTTAAAACATGCACTTGATGAAGATGAACGCAGGATAATTGAGATGAAGTACTTGGGGAATCGGAAGGTTAAAGATTCGTTTGTATACAACGAATTAATGATAAAGCGTGATCCGTTTTATCAGAAGAAAAAAAGTGCAATTCAGTTGATAGCTACGGCATTGGGGATTATATAAATTTGGTTTTGACATGATGAAAATGGAATTCTAGCATTTGGTACTATTCATATTGTTGGGATATGAAGTGGTTACTTTACATGTTTTACGGTCTCCTTGCTCTGCCTTTAGGTGGGGCTTTTTTTATTTAAGTTCAGAAAAATATTAATGTATAGAGCATAATTAATATAGAAATCTTTTTTGTTAATAAGGATGATTAAAATTATGGTTTTTCATGTTATGATGAATTGCGTAGGGAGGATAAAAATCCCAATAAAAAAACCAATCGTACTGTAATACGATTGGCTTTGAAAGGAGGTGAATGATTATATTCGCTCCAATCTCAATATCGGATGTTTGCCAAATAGTTCTTCTATTAATTCTTTTAGTGGATAGAAGGAATGGCAAACAATAATCTTTGAAGCTTATTTGTGCTGTAACACAAATAAGCTTTTTCCATATCTATTATATCCGATGTTATTGACTATAGTACATAAAAACAATTAGGATTTTTACAAATTGATGGTTTAATGAGGGGATTTCCTTGCAAAGTTTATTGGGAGTTTAGATCTTTTTGCTGGTACGGGGAGATTTAAGAAATTATTATTACCGACAAAAAAGGGGACGTTTTCGGGGATTTTTCAAAACATAATTAATATTACGCTATACCTATACAGTTCTTTGAAAGAAGAATAGTGTGGGGATAGCGTAGCCCCTTTATCAAAACGTTACTCGGTCGGAATGGACGGAGAATGAAAAGACCAATTTAATTTATATATTCAGCCACGGTGCATTTGTATCGTGGCTTTTGTGTTTCTTATTGAGCCTGGTAAATTTGCTGGGGTGATTGGTGACATGAAATGTTTTTTCGTAAAATCCCCCAAAAACGTCATTTTCAATTTGCTCGATGTATGTGACGGGTGATAAAGTTATCTTGTAGGAGCCCGGGAACCTATAAAGAAAAATGAAAAAAATACATAAGTTGAATTGAATTATCATATTAAAATGATTGTTTAATGTAGAGTGGGGGAATAAAGTTTGAATTTTAGATGGACTTTCAATTTTTTGCTATTGTTATTGGTTGTTACAGGAGTCATAACAGGATTGTATAGTTGGATGTATAATCAAAACCTTTCATTAGAAATTCTTAAAACTATTGCGCAATTTGCAACAGTAATAACAGCCGTGGGGGCTATTATATCAGCTTATTTCGGGGCAAGGAAATATTTTGATGATAAAAATAGGGAATTCATAGAAAGGAGATTAAATGAAGTATATGCTCCGTTATATGGATTACTGGCAAAGCAAAAAGTGTTAAGAGATATTATAGTACCAGATAAGACTGTGGAAGAAATACCAATCATAAGTATTTCGCATACAAAAACTACAACAAAATACAATGAAGAGTTAAAGGAATTTGAAAAAAATGTAGAAGAATTAACAAGTATAGCTGATAAAAAAGAATTTTTATCTATTATCCAAGGGTCAAATATGGGATTAGCTAGCCCTAATCTAGTCGTATTAATTAATAAGTATGAAACAGCCTTGTGGTTCATGAACCTACCTGAATCACATCCTGAAAGAAAAAAAGTTGAAGATTTAATTTTGGAAATTGAAAAATCATTGTGCAAAGAAATAATAATTAGTTATAAATCTTGTGTTAAAAAGTTAGGTTTGGATAAATCAACTGAAATTGATCATTTGGATGTAAAGACGGGATTTTTTAATTAAATAATTTTTGAGAAAAAGCATCTATGTGGGGTGCTTTTTCTTTTGCACAAAACAAACGAACATAATGAATAGAAAAAGCAAGAATCAAATGATTCCTGCTAGGTGAAGGGCCGTAATTAAATTAGCGACGGCAGAGATGAATCCTGGAATATCAAATTCTCGTTCTGAAATCCGTGTTCCGTTTTCTAATTCTGTTTTTTTGAATTTCATTTTCATAACCTCCCTTCCAAAGAGATAGGCGCAGTAGGTGTAGCGATTTTGGTCTACGTCTATATACAAACTCAAATGGAGTTCTCCACAAAAACTGAACAAAAATAGATGGACTTTTTAAAGTGAAATTCATTTAGTGAATAGCGTAAGTAGTGAATTCATGGAAATATTAAAATTTGAACGTGAGGTGGCAGGTGAAATGTAGATGGCGAGACAACGTAGTCCAGACCGTGATAAAGCATTTGGCTTAGTTACACAAAATAGAAGATATGGGTAAGTGAGGCTAAAATTAGATAATGATAGAGTTGTTAAAAGTAGGAATATATATTGGTAAAATCTATAGAGAAAGGAGAGGAAGATATGAGTTATATATAAATAATTATATATTTCTAAAAGAATTTTATTAAAGCTACTATTTTACTTGAAATACCTGAGAAATAAGAGGGATTTAATGGTAGACGAAGAGGTTGTCATAATGTAATATTTAATATAATTATATTATGATAAGGTGGAGAAGGAATGGAAAAAACAGAGCTTATGGAGTATCTCAAAAAAGAAGCAGGGCTTATGGATAACCTCATAAAAGAGTTTTTACCATGGCTTTTAATATATTATAAGGTTGATGATTTGTTTATTGAAGATAAGGTTGCTGCAGTAAAGATTGTTAGGGAAAAATTAAAAAAAGACAAATTATTTGATCAGGAAAACACAATGTTAATTGCTTCTGAATTTCATGATAGTAAGAAAAAATTTTTAAGACTGTTAGATCGTTTCGATGAAGGAGACTTCTCAGAGAATAAAGAAATGCTATTATTTAAAGCTGTATCGATACTTGAAAGTGCTGTAAATGATAAATTGCATGAAGAGTTACAATTACAGTTTGGAATGACCCATGCTAGAATAAATAAAATTTTAACTAGGTTGAAAGTTGAAGAAAAATTGGATTGGTTTCTACAAATTTTATGTGGAGAAACATTTTTGCAGCAAAAAGGATGGGCCAAAATTAGACCAATAATTACCTTGCGAAATTCATTTATTCATCCAAAACCAACTGATGCCGATAAATATAAAAAACAGAGTGATTTAATTAGTAAGGAAAGCTTACTTGAATTTATGGAAGCATGTACAGAATGCTATAGCTTTTTAAATGATACAAGAAGTAGCGAAGTCGAAGAATTTAATGAAAAGATAAATAGACTAACTGCATTAGTTTAACGAAAATAAAAAATGGGCACTTAAAAAGGGCTTATTTTTTTATTTTGCAATAGTTGAAATTAATGTAATTCTTTTGTGTAAAGCTACGGCATGAAACTGAATATATATTAAGAGAGAACCGGAACAAGAGTTATAGAATTTATAGAAAAACCATAGAAAGATTTAAATTACTGGTAGAATTGTGCCGGTTGTTTTGGAATCATCGTGATATATTTGTATTGTGAGAAATGGCGGAAAAGAGAAAAAAGAATCTATTCAGTAGGTGCTTTTTCTTTTGTACAAAACAAACGAACATAACGAAAGAAAAAAGCAAGAATCAAATGATTCCTGCTTCATGGAGAACTTGGATTAATTTAGCGATAGCTAAAATAAGCTCAGGTGATAAATTATTGCTCGGTTGTTGTTGAGTTTCTGTTTCCATTTTATCCTCTCCTCCTTCTAGTTTGCCTTACGAGGGTATATACAAACTAGAAGAAGGTTCTCCACGAAAATTGAACAAAAACAGAGGTTTTTTTAAATAAGATTTTTTTCATAAAAAAGTATGAAACTTTTCAAAAGTAGCTATTTTTATTTTGTATAATAAATCTAGGGTGATTTGAAAGGGGATGTTGATGTGAAGAAAATAAAACGCGGTACTGAACCTTATTTTAAAACGTTAGGTGAACGAGATAAGAAAAGCTATATAGTTGTTGGACATAAAGGTGGATTTGAACACCCTCTTGGTGAAGGATTCAAAACGTTAAAGCAAGCAAGGATGTTTAACGATAAATACGCTCATGATAATCCAGAATGGTTAAATGAAAATGGAGATATAAGCGAACTTAATGTGAAAGATAAAAGAGAAAATGCTAAGAATCGTTGGCACGGAAATGCAACAGAAACAGCTTATAGTAAATATACCGATTTTAAAGATTGGAACAAATAAAAGTAGCGAATCCGCTGCTTTTTTATTTTACATAGAAAAAGGAACCGTAATAGGCTCCTTAATTCGATTCAGAAGTTGTGTAATTTTTCTTGATGATATCTTTTATGTTGATAATTAAGGATATAAGGAATCCAGCAGCTAGGATACCGTTTACCCAGTAATATGTATTCCCTGATGTAAATTTATTATAAAAGGAATTGACATTATAATATACTAGGAGCACTGAAAAGACAGTAGAGAGTACTAACATACCAAAACTTTTCATGATTTTCACCTCAATTCTAAAAGTTTTGACTTTTAATACAATTATACATGTGAATTAATGGATTTTCAAAGGGATTAAAAATATAATAAGTAATTACCGCGAGGTGGTAGATATTAATAACCAACAATTCCAAAATCAAATAGCAGTGGCTAAAAGAGACTTAGAAATGACCGATGAGCAATTATCCCGTCATTTGAAGGTCTCTTTTTCGTATTACATGAAAATCGTGAAAGGTAAGGTGATTTTACCAGTGATTAAACGTAGAGCATTTCTTACTTGTATTGATGGTTTATATAAGAGGTGTGGAATGAAATAGCGATCCATACCTACTATTGAAGAGGTGGTGTGGTGGTGTGACGTGACTAAACAAAAACACGAGTTAGCTGAACTGGATTACATGAAGAAAATGAAATATAAAGACATAGCTGAAAAATATGGTGTTAGTCTTAATACAGTAAAGTCGTGGAAAAAGAGACATGGTTGGAATCGAGAAGGGGTGCACACAAAAGATAAAAAAGGGTGCACACAAAAAGAGGAACCAAAGAAAAAAGGTGCACCCTACAAAAATGCAAATGCAGCAGGTAATCGTGGTAATACAAATCCGAAATTGGGCAATAAGAACGCAGTTGGCCATGGTGCTCCTACTGGTAATGATAACGCAGTTACTCATGGTTTTTTTCGCAAGCACTTTCCAGAGGAAGTTATGGAGCTTATGGAAGAGATTGCAGCAAAAGATCCATTGGATATGTTGTGGGAAAATATATCAATCCAGTATGTTGCAATTATTAGGGCGCAACGATTAATGTTCGTTGAATCGAAAGAAGAAATGATTAAAGAACTTAAAAAGTCCAAATCTGAAGTATTTCAAGATGACAAAAAGGCTATTACAGCAATACCGATTGAAGAAGAATATGAATTTCAATTCGCCTGGGACCGTCATGCTACCTTTATGAATGCACAGTCCAGGGCAATGAGTACCTTATCTTCCTTAATCAAACAGTTTGATGATTTAGCAAATAAGGATGACAAACGCCGTATGGAACTTGAACAAATGAGATTGGATATTGAAAAGAAGAAAGCAGAAATAACGGTTTTAACTGGTGATGAAGACGACGATAATGCAGAAGCAATACAAGATTTCTTAAAAGCAACTGCTCCAGATCCAGAAAACATTAAAGCGGTGTTTGGTGATGTAAATGGCGAGGATTAAGAAACGAAAGACCAAATCCTTTAAGTTTCAACCTTTTTCAGACAAACAATTACAGTTGTTATGGTGGTGGAGAGAGCATTCTCCATATAAGGACCATGATATTGTAATTGCGGATGGAGCAATACGATCCGGTAAAACAATATCCATGATATGTAGTTTTCTACAATGGTCACAAGAAAAGTTTAAAGGTGAGTCATTTATTATTGCTGGTAAATCAATTGGCTCATTAAAGCGTAACGTAATTAATCCAATGATTCAGATTCTTACAGCGTGGGGATGGCGATATGATTACAATCGTTCAGAAAATTATCTGCAAATCGGTTGGAATACGTACTACTTATTTGGAGCCAATAAGGAGAACTCACAGGACACGCTGCAAGGTTTAACTGCTGCTGGGTCATTAGCGGATGAAGCTGCTCTATTTCCTAAATCATTTATAGATCAAATGATTGGGCGTTGTTCTGTCGATGGAGCAAAGGTGTTTATGAACTGTAACCCTGGTTCACCATATCACTTTGTGAAAACAGAACTTATCGATAAGAAAAAAGAAAAGTTAGTTTGCCATTTGAAATTTACAATGGATGACAACTTATCTCTTTCTGAGAAAGTGAAAGACCGCTTCAAACGCATGTTTAGCGGTGTCTTTTATCAGCGATATATATTGGGGCTATGGGTAATGGCAGAAGGCTTAATATACAGCATGTTTAATGAAGATGAGCATGTTGTACCATCGCACCCAAGAAAATATGAGCAGTATTATATCTCCTGCGACTATGGTACGCAAAACCCTATGGCATTCGGTTTATGGGGGCTATCTAATGGGATTTGGTACAAGGTAAAGGAATATCATCATGATGCACGTAAAAAGAATGTACAGAAAACAGATGATCAATATTATGACGATCTAGTTGAGTTTGCAAACGGTCTAACCAAACGTATTATCGTAGACCCTTCCGCAAGCTCATTTATTATTTTACTGAAGCAAAAAGGTTGGAAAGTGAAGAAAGCTAAGAATGATGTTTTAGATGGAATACGAAATGTAGCAACCTCATTAACGACCGATTTAATTAAATTCTGCGACTGTTGTATAGAAACGCTGCGTGAATTCTCTTCTTATGTATGGGATGAGAAAGCAATGGAACGCGGTGAAGATAAACCGATTAAGCAGAATGACCATCAGATGGATAGTGATCGTTATTTTGTGAATACAATTCTATTCGGTAATGTAAAAGCGAAAGCAGTGCCATCCCTATATTAAAGCGAGGTGAAACAATGAAAAGATCAACTATTAGGATGCCAGTTAAAAATCCAAACAGTGATGTGATTAGAGAAATAATTAAATTGCATTCCGCTTCGAAAAATATCACTTTAAGTCTGTACAATCGTTATGACCAAGAGGGGTTGGAGATACAAAAACGTTCTATGCTGGACCCGAAGAAACCGAATAATAAATTACCGCATGACTATCGAGGTTACATTATTAATCAATCAGTTGGTTATTTGTTTGGTAAGCCAATTTCATATCAAATCGATAAGATGAAGTATGACGAGAAAAAGCATAAAACCTTTACTGGACACCTTATTAATTGTAATACTCTTAATGTTATTGACGATTTAGACAGTGAGTTAGGAAAATTAATTAGTATTTGTGGTTATGCTGCAAGGCTTTTATATGTTGATAAAAACGGCACTGAGAGGATTATGAATCTGAATCCTTGGGAAGTCGTGTTTATTCAAGATAAGAATGACGTTAGCCATGCCATTCGTTACTATAAGGTTCCTGTAACGGAGGGAACAGATCAAAAGGAGCGTACGAAAGTAGAGTGGTATGACTCTACAAACATCTACTTTTTTATTGAGAATGAGGATGGTAAGTTTATTGCCGATCAGGAAGATGATGAAGAAGTGAAATCTCACATGTTTGATTATGTTCCGATCATTCTTTTCCAAAATAACAATGAAGAAAAAGGCGATTTTGAAAAGGTGGAAGCTTTAATTGATGCGTATGACAAAAACCGGAGTGACTCAGTAAATGAAGTAGAGACATTTGCTAATGCGTATATGAAATTTAAAGGTACAACTGTTGATAATGAAGTAATCAATAATGCAAAACAAACGGGAGCATTTGAAGTTCCAGAAGATGGTGATGTGGATTTTATCACTAAAAATGTCAACGATACTTTTGTAGAAAATACACGTAAGAACTTGAATGAGGATATACACAAGTTCTCAGCATCCGTTGACATGGCAGATGAGAAATTTTCTGGTTCTGCACAAACAGGAGAAAGTCGTAAGTGGAAACTTATTGACCTTGAGAATAAAGCCGGAACAAAAGCGCGTAAGTTTGGAAAAGGACTTCGTGAACAGTTTAAAGTTCTTTGTAGTGCGTGGACAAAGAAAGAGATTCATATCAACTACTTAGATGTTTTCTGGGAGTTTAAGAGGAACCTTCCGATTGATCTCTTATATGTTGGCGACTTCGCATCAAAATTGAAAGGCATTCATAGTGACAGAACAGTTTTGGAGCAAATACCTTATATCGATGATGTGGACTACGAGCTGCAGCTAATGGGAGAGGAAAAAGAGGGGGCAATTGATTTAGATAGTTTACCACCAGATGATGAAAATGAAGAAATTGAGTAGGTGATTGCACATGAATCTGTTTGACATCTTCAAACTGATTAATCGCCGTATTGGTCAATTAATTAAAAAAGCAGAACGAGCGATTGCTCGTCAATATGCGAAAACATTAGTTGAAATTAGAAAACTGATGGCAGAGCAATATGAAAAGTATGAGCAGAACGGAGAGTTAACACTTGAAGAAATGCTCAAATATGATCGGCTGAAGAAGCTGAACAAACGGATTAACTGGATTATGGGAGTTAATCACAACGAAGTCAGTAAACAAATGGCTAAAGTGTTAGGAGAAGTATATAAAGATGGATACTACCTAACAGCATGGGGCGTGGAAACAACTACACGTACCAAACTAGGATATGCATCCGTGAGACCAGAGTCACTTACTGCAATGCTACAGAATCCAGTAGCAGGATTAACATTGAAAGCTCGTCTAGAGAGGAACCGGGCAGATATCATTCATAAGATTCAGCAGGAAGTCACACAAGGCTTACAGGAGAATGAGACGTATTCTATTATGGCAAAACGCTTAAAGGATTCATTAGAAGGCGATGTTGTCAAAGCTACTCGGATTGTTCGTACAGAGGGACATCGTGTTTCTCAATCAGCTTTAAATGATAGTGCCATTCATGCGAATAAGAATGGGGTCATAATGCTTAAGACGTGGAACACATTAGAGGATGAACGTGTGCGACCTACTAAAGGTAAAAGAGGTATTGCGAATCATCGTATGTTGAATAATAAAACGATTCCTGTTGAAGAAATGTTTGTGGGGAATCTTGGGACAGGACCTACGCCTGGTCAATTAGGAGGAGTCCCCTCTGAGAATATAAACTGTCGTTGTTTTTTGACTTACTCAATCGAAAAAGTTGAAAGGCCGAATCACAAAGAGTTAGAGAACATGGCATTCAAAGAGTGGAAGAAAGAAAGGTTAGCATCTTAATAATGAATGAGTAGCACGTACTTAAATGAGTAGGTGTTTTTTTATTGACCATTTGTCCTAAGTATGACGATAAACTGCTAAAAACATTGAACTTCAATAGGGACTGAATAGGTAACTATGAAGGGCAAGGAGGATACTACGAAATGAAAGTTTCATTATATAAAAGAATGTACCAACCAGTTTTAAGATTAGGGAACATGCAATATTTTAGTGATCCTACTCCAAATCCGGAGCCAACTCCTACACCAGTACCAGAACCACTGCAAATCACACTTGAAGCAGTTCAGTCGTTTGTAAATGATGATGATAGTGGGAAGAAGTGGTTACAATCGCTCACTGATACACGAGTAACGGATGCTATTAAAACATACGAAAACAAAACGCTTCCGAAAAAGATTGAAGATGAAATCGCAAAACGATTCCCTGCTGAAACGGAAGATCAAAAGCAATTACGTAACCTTAAACAACAATTTGAGCGACTGGAAGTAGAAAAGCATAAAGAGACTCTTAAAAACAAAGCGTTATCTATCGCTACCGAAAAGGAGTTACCTACTAAGTTAGTTGACTACTTTATTGGGAGTGATGAAGAGACGACAATTCAAGGTCTTGGCGTGTTAGAGGAAGTATTCTCGTTAACAGTACAACAAGCTGTTGAAGAAAAGTTTAAGCAGGGTGGACGTGATCCAAACCCACCAGCTGATCCAGGGAAAATCTTAACAAAAGAAGCTATTGAAAAGATGACTCCTGATGAAATTAATGCAAATTGGGAGCAAGTTGAAAAATTCTTAAAAGGACAATAGGAGGCGTTAAACTATGGCAATTAATAATTTTATTCCAACAATTTGGAGCGCTCGTTTACTTCAAAACTTACAAAAGACATTAGTATTTGGACAACCAGGAATTGTTAACCGAGATTATGAAGGTGAGATTAAAGCTGCTGGCGATACAGTTAAAATCAATAACATCGGTAAAGTGACAGTTGGTAATTATACGAAGAACGGAAATATGAGTGATCCGGAAACATTAACAGATGCTACTCGTAATCTTGTTATCGATCAATCTAAATTTTTCAACTTCCAAATTGATGATGTTGATAAAATCCAACAAAACCCTAAGTTAATGGATGAAGCCATGAGAGAAGCTGCATACGCTTTACGAAATCAGGCAGATCAGTTTATTGCATCTCATTATGTAGAAGCTGCTCATGTAATTGGTAATGATACTACACCAGTTGTGCCAACAAAAAGCGATGCATATGAATACCTTGTAGATTTATCAGTGAAGTTAGATGAAGCAGATGTACCAGAACAAGGGCGATGGGTTGTTTTGCCGCCTTGGTATGAAGGTATGATGCTAAAGGATGACCGTTTTGTAAAAGCGGGGAACTTACCTTCTGATCAGCGTTTGTTAAATGGTGTAATCGGACAAGCTGCTGGTTTCCTTGTACTAAAATCTAATAACACACCAAAAGCAGGAACGGGTGCAACTGAGAACTCGAAAATTATTGCTGGTCATAATATCGCTTGGTCTTATGCAGAGCAAGCAACTCAAGTAGAGGGATACCGTCCTGAGAAACGATTTGCTGATGCGGTGAAAGGTCTCCATCTATACGGTGCGAAGGTAACGCGTCCTGAAGCATTAGCAGTATTAAGTGCAAAAAGAGCATAAAAAATCACCATAAGAGGGCTTGCATAGCTCTCTTATTCTCTTTTGTAGGAGTTGATATGATGTGGATTCAAAATAATAAGACTGGTCATGTTTGGTGTGTATCAGAAGAACACGGAAGACGGTTGCTAAGATATGAAGACTTCATATCTATTGATGAGCCACAAAAACCGCAAAGTAACTTAAATGATTTAACTGTATCTGAATTAAAAGAATTAGCGAAAGAGAAAGGACTCAAAGGGTATAGTAGCTTAAACCGTGAGGAGTTAATTGAGCTATTAAACGGTGAGTAATGAAAAGGGGGCGAGCTTGTGGCATTAACAGATGAACAATACAGAGCTGGAGCGATTGCTCATATAAATGGTTTTTGTTCGCCACAATTTACAGACGGATCTTTACCTCCTGATGTTGAAATTGCTGTAGATATGATTATTAAATCGATGAAAGAAAGCCAAAATGTTGCGAGCCAATCACTGGGTGATATGAGTAAGAGCTTTTTTGAAGGTGCAACATACCGTTCTGCCTTGAATTTTTTGAAACCATATCGGAAAGTGCGGTTTCGGTAATGGGTGTAACAATTAGAAGTACAAATAATAGCAAGCGTTATAAAAGAGCATTAGAAAAGTTAGGGAAGAAAGAAATAAAGGTTGGTATTTTCGGTGAGGACAATTATGAATACGGAAATAATGCAGATTTAGTAACGATTGCTGGTGTGCATGAGTTTGGTACAACTATTGTCCCTAAGAAAGCTCAATTCCTAACTATACCATTGGTTCCGGAAGCGAAAAACAAACGTGCTTCTGATTTTCCTGATCTCAAAGCAATTGGCTTGGAGGATGGAAGTGGAGTATTAGCAAGAGTTAATGGTGATAAAATCGAACCTGTTTTTGCTTTGCTGAAATCTGTCACTATACCAGAGCGCTCCTTTATCAGAACAGGATTTGATAATAACGTTGATAAAATTGGTGACAAAATTGATATGTTATTTACGGAAGTTATAGAGCTGAATATTGATCCGGATGTATTTACAGATATGATTGGTATGGAATTCGCTGGTATGATACAACGCCATGCGAGAACTGTATCAAGCCCGCCAAACGCTGCATCAACAAGAAATGTAAAAGGTTCATCTAATCCTCTACATGATACTGGTCGTATGATTGGTGCCATTAGACACGAGGTGGAATAGCAATGAGCAGTAAAGCATTTCAATTTGCTGATTTCGTAGAAGAATTTCAAGTATCGTTTGTTGTTCATGTTGAAGAAACAAACGGACATTATGACGATGCTGGAAAATGGATTCCAGGTGCAAAGGCACAACCACAGCACATGATAGGCATCATTCTTCCTCTGACAACGGATGAATTGCAAAAGGAAGCAAATGGTACCTATACGAGAAAAGACCGTAAGATTTACACGTTAGCACCGTTAAAAATAGGGCAGAAGATTGAATATAAGAAGCAAATGTATACCATCGATACAAACAAAGATTATGAAGATTATGCAGATGTATATATGTACTATGCAAAGGGGGTAGACGGGTGAATGTAAAAGAATTAAGAGCCGTTTTAATCCCTGCTATAAATAAGCATTGTGCTGCTCCTATCATTATGGCCGATCAAATGGGTGAAAGGCCGAAAGTACCACATGCAACTTATAAATTTACAACTGTACATGGAAAAGCAGTAGGACAAGCAGAAGAAACAGGTGTTGTTATCAATGGTGAATATAAGTTACAGAGATTAAGTGATTACAAGACTACTATCTCATTTACTTCTTATGCGATGGATGATGACGATTCTGTTGTATTGGCGCAAGAGATATATGATTGGTTCTCTTTTGCTGGAGCAGATGTACTGCAAAGTATTGGGGTAGCAGTAGCAAATCAAACCGATGTAATTAACCGTGATGCATTTGTTATTGAGGATTATGAGCGCAGAAACGGTTTTGATGTCATTTTAAGAGTACCTCATCAGCAGCTAAAAGATATTGAGTCAATTGATACTGCTGAGATAACAGAAGGAGGAATATCTCATGGGTAATCGTTACGTTAAAGTAACTATCACGAGACAAACAAAAGCGGTGAGCCAAAAAGGATTTGGTTTACCGCTTATTTTGTCTACAGACAAGAAACTGGATTACAAAGAGTATACGGAAATTGATGGGATTGGTACGGATTACGGTACAAATTCAGCAACGTATAAAATGGCTTCTGCTATTTTAGGACAAACACCAAGACCAGAAAAAATTGCGGTGCATGGTGTCGCCTATGTTGCAGCTACAGGGAATCCAACAGAATTAAGTGCTGCTTTAAATGAATTAGTTAAGAAGTCCAATGACTTTTTTTATCTGCATTGCACACTTCAAACAGATCCAGTTATTACAGAATTATCGAAATGGATTAATACACAAGAGAAGTTTTACTTTGCATCAACAGTAAATAAAACGTTAGCGAAAACATTAAACTCACAAAACACTGTTATTGTGGTGCATCCTGCTCCTGATACGTATCCAGCAGCAGCTTGGGTTGGTGTATGTGCACCAATGCAAGTCGGCTCTTATACATGGACATTTAAAAACCTTAATGGTATTGCTCCTGCTGATTATGATGATGCAGTTATTGGAGAAATCGAAACAAATAATGCATCCACTTATATTACTGAGGGTGGAGTAAACATTACCTCAAAAGGCGTTACAACAACAGGAGAATACATTGATATTCTGCAAGGGCAATATTACTTGAAAGCTCGTATGACAGAAAATGTATTCGCGTTATTAGCTCGATTACCAAAAGTACCATTTACAGATGCTGGTATTGCGCTTATTGTGGCAGAGCTAGAGAAAACGTTAAAAGATGGTGTGAAACAAGGGATTATTGCTACAGATGTAGCTGATAACCCGTTATATAGCATTGTTGCACCGAATCGTGCTGAAGTAAGCGCAAATGACCGCGGGAAACGTACTCTTCCTGGTTTGAAGTGGACTGCAACGATAGCTGGTGCAATTGAGAATGTAGATATTGTTGGTGAATTACAACTTTAATCACTTTAAGGAGGTTCATACAGTATGGAAGTAAACTCTTATGATCCAAAGAAAGTAAGTGTCATCATAGATGGACAATTTATGGTGGGCTTTATGGATGGTACTTTTGTAAACTGTGAAAAAAATGAGGATGATGTGATTCCTCATGTTGGTGCACACGGGGATGTAACCTTTGCAGAAAGTGCTGATAATACGGCAACGATTACGCTCACATTAAAACATACTTCTTCTTCATTACCTTTCTTGCGTAAATTAGCGAAGGAAAAGCGTAAATTCCCTGTTCAAGTTATCGATGCGAATGATAGCAAATTCAAAGCTGGTGGTAATGAAGCACGTATTCTCAAAACACCAACTACAGAATTTGGGGCAGAGGTAAGCGGTGTGGAAGTACCGATTTATGTAGCGGATTATTCAGCGGAATAAAAATAGATAAATAGAGAGGGGTCAATAATATGGCGGCAAAACAAAAAACACACACTAGTAAAGTTGAGAAGAAAGAGTTCGTATTTCAAAAAGTAGCACCGTCTACTTGGTTAGATATTATGGATGAGGTAGACGAAAATAAAGCAACTAGACGTAGATCTCTTTATTCAGCGGTATTAGAGAATATTGTTGTACAACCTAAAATGAAACTGGATGACTTTGAAGATTCAGCTGAATTGGATGATGTGGTGTTAGCAGCTATCCGATTTCAACAAGGAAAATAAGGAATTACGAGAGCTTGCTGGCATTGAAAGTGTTGACAAGCGTTTTATTAAAAGAGCAGCTAGGTTTTGGTGGGCGCATACAATTGCTGCCCACTATAACATTAGTCCCCAGGAAGTAAAAACATGGGATGCAGAAGATGTTATGGAATCTTTAGCAGCGATTGGCATAACGGAAAAGAATATGAAAAAGAAAATGCCAAAAACCCCAAAGTAAAGGGGCGTGAATAATGGGATCGCTACGCGAGTTATCAGTCAGCATTGACTTTGATAATGTGAATACAGCTGTTTTAGACCTAATAGAGCGAAATGTTGATGATATAGAAGATGCTCTTGAGGAAATGGGAAATGAAATTGATGAGGTAATGGCTGAATTTGCTGAGATTGCAGCAGTTGGTAGTGCGGCATTTGATGAAATATCTTCAGAAGCACATAGCGCAGCAAGTGCAATCGATGAAATAGGGGACGAAGCACAAGGAGCCGCTGCAGGATTAGCAGCGATGGCAGCGGTTGGGGATGGGATGCTTGATGGAGTTGAGAGTCAAGCTGATCAGACAGCCCGTGCATTGGATGAAGTAGGCGATCAAGCAGGTGAAGCTTCAGCAGCGTTGGTCGCAGTGGGTGCAACGGGTAGTGCTTCCATGCGAGAACTAGAAAGGGCAGCTCAAAGTGCAGCAAGAGAAGTAGATAATGTTGGTGATGAAGCCCAAACATCAGCTTTAAAAATAGGACTTATCGCAACCGCTATTGTAGCATTAACCGCAGTGGGTTCGGCTGCTATTGCTCCACTTGTAGCAGGGATAATGGGATTAGCAGCATCATTTGGGGCAGTAGGAATTGGAGCTGCTGCATTTGGTGCTGTTGCAGTTTCCGTACTAGGGCAAGTTTTCACGGCAGCCGATGAAGTGGCCCAGCTTGAAGAGAAAATAGCGAATGCAGATACTGCTAAAGAGAAATTAGCCGCACAGAAAGAGCTTGCAGCATTATATAAAGAAATGGGAAAAGAACAAAGGCAAGCAGTAAAGGATTTACAAGCGTTTAAAGATTTTTGGGGTGATTTTACTAAACAATTTGAAAAACCTATATTTCAAATGTTTAGCCAAGGATTGAAATTAGTTCAAGGTATATTAACGGAAATGGCACCTACAATTTCAAACGTTTCAGATGTTTTGCTTTCTTTAATGGCAGATGCAAATAAAGCAATAGAATCGGGTGGATTGAAGCCGTTTTTTGAATGGTTATCAGTTAATGCAGCGGATGCACTAGATACATTTGCTCGTGCGTTCGGAAATGTATTTGCAGGTATCTTCTCATTACTGCAAGCTTTTACTCCATTAGGTGCGAGTATGGAAGAAGGATTACTCCGCTTGACTGAAAAATTTAAGAATTGGGCAGCGAGCGTTGGAGAATCACAAGGATTCAAAGATTTCATTGAGTATGTAAAAACAAATGGTCCTATTCTAATGGAGACAATAGGGAACTTGGTTGATTTCATTGTAGATGTAGGGGTTGCTCTTGCTCCGCTTGGTGAGAAGTTATTAGGATTACTTAATGACTTCACAAACTTCCTTGCTACGTCAGAAGGGGTCAAAGAGTTTTTCCAAACATTATCCGATATAGGAATAAGCATTATAGATAATTGGGGTCCAATTTCTGATATCTTGATTAGTTTAGCAGCGGGGGTTGGTGCTTTTAAACTAGCGATGATAGGGATGGAAGTAATCGGTGTTATTAACACGTTAATGATAGCGTGGCGAGCTGGTACATTGATGCAAACCATTGCACAGTGGGGATTAAATGCCGCGATGTGGGCAAACCCTATTACCTGGATCGTTGCAGCTATTGCTGCCCTGATTGCTATAGGTGTACTGCTTTATCTCAATTGGGACACAGTAAAGGCAAAAGCGCTTGAATTGTGGGCTAATTTAAAAACAGCGTGGGAAAATTTAAAGGCTGATACAGAAGCAAAATGGAATGAAATAAGTAATAAAGTGAAAACAGCTATAGATGATGCAAAAGCGAAAGTTATTAGCAAAGCTCAAGAAATCTGGCAAGGAATTGTTGAAAAATGGGAATCAGCAAAACAAAAAACGCAGGAAACATGGGATTCTATAAGTACAGCGATTGGTGATGCGATGAACAGCGCAGGGGCTGCCATCAAGGATTTTTTCAGTCCACTGTTAAATTTCATCGATAGGGCTAAAGGTGCCTGGGATGGCTTTGTTGGCAAAATAACAAGTTTTAAAATGCCATCATTTAGTTTTCCGTCTTTACCATCTTGGTTAGGCGGCGGTGGAGCTGATGGAAGTCACGCTACAGGTCTTGCACAAGTACCATTTGACGGATATAAAGCGATACTGCATAAGGATGAAGCAGTATTAACCGCTAGACAGTCGAACGCTTTACGTGATGCAGGAATACTAGGGACAACTGGCTCAAGAGCTACATTGAATCTTGAAAAAGATGGACCGTCAGGAGGAAACAGTGGCGGTGGTAGCGGAAGTTCGTCAGGTACTACATTTGCACCGCAAGTTGTTATCCATGTGAATAGCAATGGGGATGCTTCTATTGCACAACAGGTAAAAGAAGAAACAAAAAAAGCTTTGAGAGAGCTTTGGAATGAATTGAATCTAGCAACATAGGTAGGTGATATTGTGCCAAAAGCAAAGCTAGGTGACATCATTTTAGATACCGTTTATGACGAGAATCCAAAGTATGGTGTAAAAGTAACAGAGCATCCAATTGAAGATGGCGAATCAATTGCGGATCATGTAGAAAGAGAAACCGATAAGATGGACATAAGCGGTATTCTTACTGGTCCAGAAGCTTCAGCAAAATTAAGTAAACTAGTTCGCTACCAAAAGCAAGGTAAGGTAATGGATTATGTATACCGCAATGGTGTGTTTGGTGTTGTTATCGGAAGTTTCAACACCTCACATGGCGTTGAAGTGAAAGGCGGTTTGAAATTCAGTATGACTTTAGTGAGCGTACGAATTGCTAAACCGTCTGTTTTAGCTGAAGCAATACAAACAAAAGCTGTATCTTCAGCAGGACGTAAACAACCTACAGGGTAGGTGATATCGTGCATATTGAAATTATAAAAGAAGAAATTCCATACCGATTTGAAATGGAGTTAGCAAAAGAATTATTTACATTTGAAGTGCATTATAATAAACGATTTGATTTCTTTACAATCGGAATTGAAAAAGATGGCCATGTTATTTTAGCAGGAGAAAAGGTGGTTTTAAATTTACCTTTATTTTATGCGTTAAATGATAAGCGGCTTCCTAAAGTGACAATTACTCCTAAAGATAATAGCGGCAAGGAAACACGAGTTTCATTTGAAAACTTAGGTAAGACAGTGCTATTAGAGATTGGGGGATTATCATGAGTATGTTATGGGGGCGTAAATATGAAGCTATTATTGGGAATGCAGTCTTTAAAAGTGAAGACTTTACTATAAATTTTGATGTGCCATTTGATGATGGGGCTGATCCGAATATATCTGAAATTGAAATATATAACTTGAAAGACACAACTATTAATAACATACAGGATAGGATGCCAGTCATTTTAAATGCTGGGTATCAATCAGATGTAGGGGCCGTTCTAGTTGGATATGTAAGAAATCCGCGTACTGAATGGAGTGGCGTGGATAAGATCACAAAAGTGAATATTATTGATGTAAATGATAAATGGATGGAACAATGGGTGGATAAAGCCTATGCAGAAAACATAACAGGAAAGCAAGTATTAAGTGACCTAATCAGCATGAGTGGTTTGCAGATTGGGTCTTTTGTTTTGCCGACGAACGTTGTATATAAGAGCGCTAAAACCGTGAAAACGATGCTCGGACAAGCGATTGTTGAGGTAGCTAAAGATTGCGGTGCTAAAGTACATGTGAACCGTGGAAGTATCTTTATTCGAGATAAATTTGATGGAGATAGAATAGGTTTTATCCTGGATAAAGAACACGGATTAATTGGTACACCTTCACCGATTGAAACAAGTTATGAAGTCGGTATTGATGAGAACAAAAAGAAAATTGTAATGAATGGATACAAGGTAGTATCACTGCTCCACCATCGCATTACAACGGATAGTATTTTACAAATTAAATCTAAAACAGCAAACGGTATATTTCGAGTGGAGAAAGGCCGTCATAAAGCGAATGGAAACACGTACTATACCGAAATGGAAGTGTATCCAGTATGAAAGAAGCGAATGATTTTTTCAGAAGGTTTAAAGAGAAAATGGTTGGCGGTTTAAATACATGTGCAATCGGATTGATAGAAAACTATGATCCAGTAAAGCTAAAAGCTGATGTAAGAATATTACCTGGTGAAACACTTATTAAATCAGTGCCAGTTGTTATTCAACAAAGCGGAGATTTCTATATTAGAGTGCCATATAAACGCAATGATCCTGTAGCAGTGGTATTTGCGCAAAGGGAAATAGATAACATCATGTACGAAGCAAATAACCCTGCAAGTCAGCGTATGCTCGCAGTAGATGATGCGCTAGTTATCGGTGGGATTAACTTTTTTACAAATGATTTACCTGCTACAGATGCAGACAAGCTCCTAATCGGTGAAAAGTCTGGTGGTGCTACGATTGCTATTGGTGGAGGTAAAATCATAATGAAAGGCATTGTAGAAGTGAATGGATCACAAATAGGGTGAGGGATGTATATGAAAAACCTATATATAAATCCAGCTACGAATGATATAGAACTAGATATGCAGAATGGTTTTAAAATGATTGAAGGTAGCGATGAACTTGTGCAAGCAGTGGCAGTTGCGTTTAAAACGGCAAAAGGATCGTGGTTTTTAAACCCAAAACACGGTTTTGATCGCACCACAGTACAAGTGAAACAGTATGACGAATCCTTGGTAACAAATGCATTGTTCGAAACGGCACTGCAAGATGAACGAGTGGAAAACATACAAGATATTACGTTCGACTATAACAAAGAACATCGCAAACTCTCTGTTGATTTTAAATTTACAGAGAAAGAAACAGGTGACGTGTTAGAAGGGAGGGTGTAATGCGTGTTAACAGCTGAAGGTTTCAAGCGTAAACGGTATGCCGACTTTATTAAAGAAATGGAAGAACAAGCGCGTAAATTATTTGGGAATGATGTGAACCTGTCAGAGCGTGGTCCTTTAGGAATGTTCATTCAAACCATTGCATTTTCCAGAGCAGAAGAAAATGAGTTAGCTGAATCAATCTATTATAGTGCGTTTTATTTTTCAGCTGAAGGTGTAAGTTTGGATCAAGTCGTTAAAAATCGCGGTGCAGAAAGAAGACGTGCGAAAGCAGCAACAGGAACTGCTAATTTTAAAGTAGATCCTGGTGTAACTGTGAAAGCTGGTACTATAGTTGCTACAAAAGATGGCGTTGAATTTGTTACTACAGAAAACGGATATGACGACAACTCAGACGGATTAGTAACTGTAGACGTACTAGCAAGCGAAGCAGGAACAAAAGGCAATGTAAAAGCAAATACAATCACTGAGATTATTACGCCTTCAGTTGGTGTAAATAGCGTGTCTAATCCAAAGCCGACAGAATATGGACGAGAAGAAGAAACAGATCTCGAATTAAGAAGAAGATATGCCAGTACATTCGCAACGAAGTCATCAACCACAGAGGGTACAAGGGCACGACTATTAAATGATGTGCCAGGTATTCGTACCGTGGTTGTTTTTAATAATAGTGATGATATACCAGATAAAGATGGACGACCTCCACATAGTTTTGAAACGGTTGTGTATGGTGGGGAAGATAAAGCCATTGCTAAGTCTATTATGGAATCAAAACCAGTCGGAATTCGTGCATATGGGAAAACACAAGTGAAGGTTTTCGATGAAGGTGGCAATGAACACATAATTAGTTTTAGTAAAGCAACTGAGCAGTCCATTTCTGCTCGTGTGACGATTTATCGTGATGGTGAATTTCCTGCATTGTCGATTGGCCGTAAATTAATTATGTCAGAAGTAATTAAATACATCGGTGGTTTAGATGAAGATGGTATTAACTACACAGGGTTAGGAATGGGCGACACCATTGTAACGGGGAAAATTATTGCTAATATTTTTGGAAGTGTACAGGGGATAAAAGATTGTACCCTTGAGATTTCAAAGGATAATGGTGTGACTTGGACAACTTCAAATGTTTCTATCGGCTTCTTGCATATTCCAAGTACAAACTTCAATAAGGTTGTGGTAAACATTGTCTAGTACTTATACAAAGATGATAAAGAGAATTACTGATAACTATAACCGCAGCGAAAATAGTAATATATCAAAAATGATGAAGCTTGCAGCGCATCATATTGAGGAAAGCGAACAATTACTAAATCAAATTCATGATTGGCGAGATATTGATAAAGCACAAGGGGTAACGTTAGATTATATTGGCCGAAATATTGGGCAAGATCGGATGGGGTTCGATGATGATGTATTTCGGATGTTATTGAAATCTCGCATCATTCGAAATAATTCTGATGGATCACTTCCTACAGTTTTGCACTTTGTATCATTAATTCTTGGCGTTGAGAAGAAATGTATTAAGTTACAAGAAAAGTGGACCAAAGGGGAACCAGTAGGGCTACATGTTGAAATTGATGTAGATTATGTAGTGAATTTAGGGTTTCCACTTGAAGATTTCGGTTATATCGTGAATGAATTGTTGGTAAATGGAGTTCCAGCAGATATACACTTTGTTGGATCATTCAAGTTTTCTGATTCGAATGAAGTGCAAACAGATGAAGAATATGGATTTGCCGATTTGGTATCAGATACATTTTACTATCCTGGAGATTTTACCCTTGGACCAACAGAAGAACAATTTGATAAACAAAAGGGGCTTTCTATATCTGATGGCGAAAAAGGTGGTAGGTTTGGTGGTTATTTTCGGATTAATGGGTTTAGGGATGGAACAAAAGATGTATTAAAAGCTTGGTAAAGGACGGGATCGAATGGCTGATTTTAAAGAAAAGTTACCAGAGTGGAATGCACGAGGATTGGAACCGCCTATTTCTAAGAAGGATAATGGATGGAAGATAGATGAAAGACCTTCAGCTGAATACTTAAATTATTTGCAGAACAGAACCTATGAAGCGGTAAAAGAATTGCAAGAAAGTGCAATGCATAAGGATGATGCTATACCAGCGCTTAATGTAAAAGGATATGGTGCTATAGGTGATGGGAAAGATGCAAGTGCTGCGTTTGACCTTGTTTTTGCAGCAACGGATAAAATAACGACAGTGCATGTACCAGATGGGATTTATGGTATATCTCGTACACTAGTTGTTCCACCAAAAGTTAGATTGGTATTCTCACAAAATGCCGTATTAAAACCATTAGCTGATATAAATGTAATACAAATGAAGCCTGAAGCTTATGTGGAGGGCGTAACAATAGATTTAAGAACGCTGCCTTTCACTTTTACGAAGGCGGCTATTTATTTTAATGCGACAGATATTTTCCAGTTCTACGAGCAAACTCATATGCTCAAAGATATTAATATCCTTGGGAAACGTGCAACAAGTGGATGGACAGGTACAGGCATATTGATGGAAGCGATGGATGCAATGACCTACATCGATAATGTAAAGTGCAATAACATTACGATAACGAACATGCAGAAATGTATTCATTTACGAGTAGATCCAAGAATTAAACGTGAGCAAGATATGGCTTGGGTGAATGCGAACTTCTTCCATCAGATTACCATGATGAACTTTGAGTACGGCTTGTATTTAGAGGGAGATAGCAAAGTACCGAGTGATGTAGGTGGTAATTTATTCGACCAAGTGCAATTTCAAGCAGAGGCAGGTACAAAACGTCTGATTTATTGTGAAGGTGGAACAAATCGTTTCAACATTTTCGGTTGGGATATTCATAAAATCAGTCCTGCTGAAGCAGCTTATGAATTTACAAAGTCTGCAAGATTCAATCAGATTGTCAGCCCGATGGCACAAGAAATCACAGAGGGCTGGATTGATAATGGATATTTGAACAGTTTCGTAAGTCCGAATAACTATATGGCTGAAAAACGTATTAATGCAATGCCAATTAGTCTACCACATAAACCGAACTTCTTAGGGAACCAGGATGATTATTTAGTAAATGGTCATTTGCGTGGATACAAAGTTACAAAAGTATCTACACATCCAATTGTTGCAGGTGAACTAACAGATATACTCACATTCGATACAGAAGCAGGGCTTGTATTTGATGGAACAAACGCTACTTATGAGAATCCAATAATAATTGAAATTGATACGGCAACCGATCCAATTTGGTATGCAGCTTATTTAACGGCTATGTCCAGTTGGGGAAATCATCCACAAAATTATGAGATGGAAATGTACGATGATTTAAGTAAACAATGGATTGGTGTGCACTGGACGAAAAATAATAGATCGCAAGCAATCGCTGTATCCGCACCGTGGGCAGTCACAGATAAATGTACGAAAATTAGGATTAAATGTTGGGGAAGTAATTTAGTAAATAAGCAGATTGGTATTAGTAGAGTTATGCTTACTTCAACAAAAGATGGTGGTAAAGCGTATTTGCCTTTAACAGACTACAAGCAGACAATTCCAGATATAACTATCACTCCAATTTTACCTGGTAGTAAAAAGATGAGTGGTGATCAAGACGATGTGCTTCTTTTAGCAGATAAACGTTATGCAGTTACATTACCAGGCGCTCCAAGGACAGCAGGGAATATATGGGGCATGTTCAGTTTAAGAAAAGAGCAATTTTGTCGCTTTACAAATCCAACAGTGGAACAGCCAGCAGTTATAGAAATTGATTTTGGCACAACTCCATTGCAATATCTTGAATCAGTAGGGATTGCGTTCGCTCAAGGTGAAACACCTAAGAATATTAAAATCGAGCGTGTCACAACTTTAAATGGTGCATATACGCAAGCTATAAATGTGAATGGAAATACAGCAGATACAATCCATATAGCAGCAAGATCAGCGAATACGTATAAATTGCGTTTCACCTTATCCTTATCAAACAATGCAAACACTTTAGTCCGTGTTAATCGAATTTTTGCCACTAGTGGTGATGAGTATGCGAAAACATTCGTAAATACTGAAAGCGATAATACGGTGTATGGTGATTTGAAATTTGGTGATGCAGCAAAAGGTGTTGTACTAAAATCGCCAGACGGATCATTTTGGAAACTAAGTATTGATAATGCAGGTGTTGAAAAATGGACGAAGCAATAATAAAGGAGGTTTATGATGGCTAACTTTACAAAGCCACTTCCTGAATGGAAAAGCAAAGGTACAGAACCACCACAAATATTAAAAGATACTGGCTGGAAGGTTTCGCAAAGGCCTCCAGCTTCTTATTTTGATTGGTTTTTTAACCGAACATATGAAGCCTTAAAGGAATTACAGGAAACTGCTACTTCTGGTAATACACTCGGTAATACGGCTGAGTTAACAACTACAGAAAAAACTACTATTGTTAAAGCGATTAATGAAATCAACGAAATACTAAAAATCAATTCTTCTCCACACCGTGATGCGATTAACATTGCGATAAAAGATGTAGGTGGAATGTTTACTGCTGATGATGTTGAAGGGGTTTTTCAAGAAGTTGGAACGAAGCTGAAAGAAACTGCTACTAAGTTGGCAGAAACGGATAAAAAATTAAAAGCGCATGTAGAACCCCTGAGTAAATTTGGTTCCGATGAAGATGATAGGGGTATTTATAGAGTACTGGAATGGAAAACAAAAAGTGGGAAATTACGCAGGAAGGCGATATTATCAGATGCGGATGCAGATGGTAATTACAGAAAGCAAACTGTCATTGAATACAAAGAAGATGGAGTTACTGTAGAAACAACAGATGTGTATACATTAATTCCAGATTTAAACGGTAATGTGAAAGATGAGGTGTTGCAGTAATGCCATATCTTGAAGATCATGGACTTTTTAGAGGTAATTCGAATCCTATGTATCATAAATCGTATTTTAATAAGTTAGGTACGATAACGATGGATATTTCTAAAACTCCAAGACCAGGAAACATTGTTTATCTTGGCGGCGATAAATTACTAGTAGTGGCTGAGGATAAGACTAGTTTTATTTATAATATAAAAAACTTTGTAAAGTCTACGCCGACAGGGGATATTACAAACCTTCCTAACGAAATTACAATCATGGAGAGGTTACTTGAATTGGGTGATCATTTCGGTGTTAGTACAGATAATAAGATCATCATTTACAGCAAGGCAACGCAAAGTAAAGTGAAAGAGGTACCTCATAGCAGTATAGCTAATAGTACAGGTACAGGTAGAATAAACGATATTTTCTATGTAGATAAAGATATTACCTTATTAATTGTCGCAAGAAAAGAAAGTGCAGAGTGTTTTTATTTCAATAAAAATACGTTGAGTATAACAAACAAAGTGACATTTAATTCGGATTTCCCACCTACATTATCAGGGGCATTTATAGAAAATGACTTTCTGTATTGTTTTAACTATGATTCAAAACAAATTGTTATTTTTAATTGGCGAGATGGTAGGTTAATTCAATCGAAATTTATGTCAATGATGAATTTCTATGGATTTGGTCGTGTTGGCAATAACAATGTAGCTATTATATGGAATGCCTCGGGTAACGATTCATACGTATACTATAGCATTTTAAATAAAATAACACTCGCACAAGAAGTAGAAAAAGGGATTATTTATGTACAAAAAAGTGGGGTAAATCAGGTATTAAAACAGGAAAAATTACGGAATATGATTTATTGTAGCGCAATGTTTGCTGAAATATACAAATCCAAAAAGTATGGTAAATATGCTGTTAACGTCTCTGGTAACGAAGGTGAGAATATTTATGAGAATATGATGACATTCGATAACGATAATTACGCATACTCAGTAGGTACATCGAATAGAGAAATTACCATTTTTCAGATCGTAAGAGAGTGAAAAGAATGTGAATGAATTACAAACGTGCAGAAATGCAGGTTTTTTTATTTTGGAAAGGAGCGGAGATATGACAATTGAAATTGGTTTACTTATCGCGGCTGCTTCATTGCTTATCGGTTACTTTTCTTATGCTTTAAATCGTTCAAAAGAAATTAAGACAGAAGGCAGACAAGGAGCAGAAACGAACGCGAAATTAGAGTACATCAGCAAGGGGGTTGATGATATTCGTATAGATTTAAAGGCGAATGAAAGACAGATGATTGTACTTGGTGAGCGTATTACAAGGGTAGAAGAAAGCACCAAAGGCGCACATAAGCGCCTTGATAATGTAGAAAAGGAGATGAATTAAAATATGAAAGAAAAACTTAAAAACCGCGGATTATGGGTGGCATTATTCGCATTGTTAGGGATGGTCCTTATGGATACCATCCCTAATTTTAATTTAGGGAGATATCAAGAGTATGTAGATATTATCCTGTTTATTTTGATTGCTGCAGGTGTAGTTTCAAATCCGACTGCTGGCAAATGGTTTGCGGATCAAGATAAAAAAGGAGATGTTGAATAATGAAAGTATCGAGCCACAGGGGGCACAATGCAATTGTACCAGGGGCTAACTATGGAGGGAGAAAAGAACACCTCTTAGGAGATCAAACTAACGGAGAATTTATTAGAAAGTTACGTGCATTAGGTCATTCTGTAGAAGATGATACAGACAACGTAGGGAGAACAGCTTCAGCTGTCGTAGGTAACCAAGTTAGGAATATTAATGACAGACCAAACGATGTAGGGTTTGCTTGGCATAATAATGCATCTGATGGTAATGGTCACGGAGTAGAAGTACTCTGTTATTCCGAAAAGGAAGCGCCTATGGCAGCTCGTATCTCAGCAGAAATTGCTAAACGTACCGGATGGAAAGACCGTGGAGCAAAAATTCGTCCAGACGTAGGAGTAATTCGTTCATCTAACTGCCCGTTCTTTCTTATAGAAGCAGGGTTTATCGACAACGATGGAGATATGGCTAAGTGGAATGTGGATGCAATCACTTCAGCTGTAATCTTTGCCTACTTTGTACAAGAAACTAGGGGAGGAAGTCAGAATGTAGCCACTCCACCAGCAAAACAAAATATCATCCAAACGGGTGCTTTTTCACCGTATGAAGTTCAGGATGCTATGCAAGCATTGACATCCGTAAAAATGACAGCTACTTTCATCTTACAATCGGATGGATTAACATTCTTCGTTTCTGAACCAACGTCAGATACACAACTTAATGCCATGAAGGGATACCTTGACCGTAAAGGTTGGTGGTATGAAGTTAAGTAAAATATACTATATTACAGCAAGTGAAGCCTATGTGTATGTGAAGTAAGGAAAAGAGCCGTTTCCTGTAGTGGAATCGGCTCTATTTATGTTTGTTTAATTATGCTTCATATGCCATGCTATCAGGAAAACCTTCGTTTCTTTTAAGACAGCGCACAATCCTAGTACATGCACAATTAAAATAATGTTCTCTCATTGTTTCTGAATCTACTAGAGCTTGCTCTAAGTCATAAAACATTCGTTCTTTTTTATTATAATACATTTTGCCTATTTTATCGGGTGATTCAGAAGGATAGTATTGATAAACAACAATCTCTTCATCTTCAAATTCTTTAGTCATTAATAAACATATTGCCATATATAAAGACCTCTTTATTTATACTGAATTTTATGTTTGAGGTTATCTGAGAAAAATGACTTACCAATCTTAGTTTAGAAACTATTAGAAGTGACTAGTCTTCTTTTAAAAATTCAATATTGATTCTATCAACTTCAATTTCAACATACTTGTTAAAGTATTCACTGTGTTCCGGGAATAATTCATCTTCGTCTGTAATAATAATCCCTGCGTCAATAAACTCAGGATTTAATATTCCACTAATACGATACTTGAAAGAATTATCAATTCTCTTTAAATTTTTCACTCCATCTATTCCTTCATTTATTTCAATATCATCAAAAATTGTAATGTCGAGAATAACAGGATAATTTTTTCCTTCTTCAATTTTATATGGACAAACAGTGGAGAATCCTGTGAATACTATACCATTAATATTTATTGTAACTTCCTCTTCGATTAGCTCATCGATTTTTTCTACATATGCCATGTACTTCATATTTTTTCCTCCTATTATTAATCAGCGGGGTTTATAATTTGTTCATTTTTTCCGTTTAAAGTTCTCCAAAACGTTTTACCGCTTTGCGTATGATATGTTGTAATATATCCCTCGTTATTTGTGCCTACTAACTCAAACTTAGCTTTCCCCTTACCAGTATTACCCATATATTTAACGTAACCCGTTCGTACTTCACCTTTGTAATCATACTTAACTTTTATCCCAT
Source organism: Bacillus sp. N5-665 (assembly GCF_022637375.2). NCBI lineage: Bacteria > Bacillati > Bacillota > Bacilli > Caryophanales > Bacillaceae > Bacillus > Bacillus sp. N5-665. Next base: position 2,891,091 of record NZ_CP093325.1, on the reverse strand, counting down.
TTTCAATTACATCTCTAGCACCTTGCAAATATTGTTCAGCATTTTCATAAGCACCTTTAAATTCTCCGCCATGTTTATCAAAATGCCCAATTAATTTTTCTTTATCAGCAAAATTCTCAGCTTTTTTGACTGTGTTTTCAACTTTTTCAGCTTTTTTAACTGTATTAGCAGCCTCAGCCGCTTTTGCAGTCATTTTAACACCTTTTCCAATTTTAGCAACTTTTCCGACTGGTGTAAGACCAGCTACAGCCATTCCTCCAGCGGAAATCCTTTCCCAAGTGGAAAGTTTTTCGCCAGTAGATGGATCAATACCATCCCAAGCACGACGAACATCATATTCACCACTTATTTCACCAGCTATATCTCTTGTTAGTTTTTTACCATCAAAACCTTTTTCTTCTGATTCCGATGAAGGTCTACCATCAATCGCTCCTTCTTCAATTGGACTACCATTTAAAAGATTGTCAGCCTGACGCTTCCTATCTTCTTCAATCGTCTGAATGGAAGCCGTCCACTCCATATTCAATCCTTTTGTGCTAAATGTACCACTTGCAGGACTAAAACCTTTTCCACTTTGGACTTCCGCTAAACCTGCCGCAATACTCGCTGCTAGTTGAAGAGCCGTACTATAGTTATTACTGGATGTATATTCAAATTCATGTAAATGCTCTAGTTTTTCTTCAAGTTTTTTTCTCATCTCAACTAAAACAGCCACAAGTGCATCTATTCCAGGCATTGGTGTAACGGCATTCATCATTTCTATACTTGCAATCGATTGATTAATTTCTTGAATTTGTTCTCTTATTTCTTGTTCAATGACATCTGTTGAAGCAACTTTTGATTGAAAATCGTTTGGAAAGGCATTATTTTGACGGATTAATTCTTCACATAAGTAAATGATTCCTTGCGCTAAAGGACGAAAGGTTTGTACAAAAAATGATTTTGCACTGCTATACGTTTGCCCTTGTAGAACAGTATCAATTGCAAAAGCGTCAATCGACTGAATGGTTTGTTCCATACCTTGAATGGTAGCCGTACATACAGCATTCATGCTTTGAGTTTGGCTTTGTACTTCTCCCAAATACATATTTAAACTCATACATTGACCTCCCTTGCTAATTGTTGTTGCTGGTAGGATAGGTCGTCTTCTAAATCACTAAGGTCTCGTCTTTCTTTAAGCAATGTTTCTTTTTGGTTTTCCAATTCGAATGTAAGTTTTCGTTCGATATGTTGTGCTTCTTGACGCATATTCATAAAAAAATGAGATAATTCTCTATCGCCGTGCCAAGCTTCTAGAATTCGGTTAAATAAACGATTACTTCGATTTCTCCATTCGTAAAAATCTGCTTCCGCGTGTTCTTGAGTTTGAATTGCAGATTGATTCCGATTCTGTTCTTTGAATACAATTTGTAATTTTTGATTCAATTGATTGATTTGTTTTTCAATATCTTGACTCATCTTTTTCCTCCTACCGTTTTACTTTTACGAAGGTGGTCATATTAGCGAAAAGTGTTGTGAAGTTCGTGATCCATTCTCTCAAACTCTTTAGCTACCGAATGAATGTTATCGACCGCTTGTTGAAAGGCGGTGGAAAATTGTTTCGTCAAATCTAAAAATTGTTGGTTCATTTCTTGTGCTTTTGAATTAACAGAAAGCGTAGTACGGGTCGCCTTTTTTATAGAGCGATTTGTTGCACTTTGGATGGTATCCGAAGCTGCTCTCATCTGCGTAGCGATTTGTTGTGCCGATTGAAAATTACTTTGAAATTGTCCCATCGTATAAACCCTTTCTATATTTCTATGAAATTATTTAAGAAGGGGAGCGTCTAGTGTATATGTCCATTGTCTACTGTTCTTTATAGGAATACTCCCGGGAAAATATTGCGAACTTAATTATAACAATAATTGTATATATTTTCCTTAAAAGATTTGCTTTTTTTAAAATTTTTGTGTTTTACAGTCTTTAGTCAGTGGGAGAGAGTTCGTAAAGAGAGAATACGCTTTGCTAGGAATCAAATGAAAGATAAAGAGATTGGTATAGTATTTATAATTGATGCAAAGGTAATTGTTGATGGTTCATCAAAATATAAAATACACAACAGTAAAGGTAAGCCATACTATGTATCAGCAAATGAGGTCTATGTGTATGTGAAGTAAAAAGAAGCCGCCCAACAGGACGGCTTCTTTATATTCCAAGTAATTGTTTCTTCTTCGCGTCAAATTCTTCATTTGTTAGGATACCGCTATCACGCAAGTCAGCTAGTTTTTTGATTTGATCGGCAACATCACCAGAAGCATTTATAGGTGCAGGCGAATGCTGTTCATCCATCTTTTGTTCAATTAATGCTTTGAGTTTCAGGAAATTGGGTTGTTGTTTTTTACTAAACATTATTGAATTCTCATCTTTTGTAGCGTCGAAAAGCCCACCTTTATTTTCTTTTCCTCCAGAAAAAGAAAATTGAATATAGCCATTTGTAAATATTCCAGCAGGTTTAAATTGAATAGAAGATAAGTGTTTGATTAAGATTTCTTTATCTCCCTTTAATCCTTGTGACATTTTTGCAAGCACACCTTTTCGTTTAATGACGATTTTATTCCCTTCAACTTGTAATTGTCCATTTACGCCTGTTGCTTCCATGAAATATCCCCCTTGATATGTATTGGTAAGGCAATATTGTTTATATCAAATAATTCAGATATTTTTACAAAAAGTTACTTAATAAAAAGATTTTTGTAAGAAATACTACCTCTAAGGAGGTGTGTATATGTTATATGCTTTTCTAATAGTAGCAGGTATACTTTACATTTCATGGTATGTTTATAAAAGAAGAAAAGACCATCATTTATACCAACTCATTGCTCGTTTTAATAAAGATGAAGAGTTTAAACGTACTTTAGCAATGGGGCTTTATTATCGATTTATGAAGCCGTTAGAAAATGAAAAGTGCTCATCAGTGTTTATCCGTCAAACACCATTAGAATTTGAAGCTTTTGTTGCTGATGTATTTGAAAAGTATTATGGTGGATCTGCATTTGTAACGGTAGCTACAGGTGATTATGGCGTAGACTTTGAACATACAGTAAACGGTGAACTTTATCTGGGGCAGGTGAAGTGTTTGTGCAATGACATGTCCTATAAAGCAATTGCCCTGGTGCATAGTAATATTGCCAAAAGAGAGGCAAAAGGTGGTTATGTGGTATCAACAGGTGGCTTTTCAAAAAATGCAAAAAAATATGCTGAAGAATTGAATGTACAACTAATCGATGGATCAAGATTGGCTGAAATGTATATGGAATCTATTGAGGGCCAACCGTTACCTCAATATGCGCTAAACCCTGCTAGTAATTAATCAGCAGGGTCTTTTTCTTGTACCTCGTATAAATCATCCACCTGACAGTTAAAGAGATGAGCTAGTTCAAATAGTCGGTGAGCACTTGGAAAAGAAGTACTTGTTATGTAGTTGTTTAATTGTTTAACAGTTATCCCTAGTTTCTTCGCTATAAAATCTTTTCTATATCCACTTTTCTTTATCCATTCCTCAATATTACTTTTTAAATGAATACTCATTTTTATCACCTGCAAATTATTTCAACATTTCCATGATAAACACCTTTTAATAAATTATTTTCTCATAATGGGAAATTATTTTTCCTAATACAGGCAATTTAATTTCTACTAGGTCATATACCTATATCAAGACCACTCGGCATACCAAGTGGAAACAAGGACACCAAGAGGGGAGAGGGCGCGCATGCGTTGGCAATATTCACACTTGAATGAAACGCCTTACCTGTATCAATCAAAAGAATTAAGAGGTATGTTTAGAGATTCAAATGGCAAAAAAGAAACATATGCAATTTTGGACCACATGGAAAGACATGAGGTTTTTAATAATCGTGAGTACAAAGGCTATTACCGTTTATCAAACGATATTATGGATGATTTATATGAAGATGAGGATGAAGTGCTTGATTGGGGAGATGTCATCAATGAGTATCAGCCAGTGATGACACCGAAGGGATTACAACTCATTCGAAAAGAGGGATTCAAATGACAATTGTAGGAGAAGCGGTAGTGGTATGGACGGCAACAGGCTTGTCAGTGATTACGATGAAGATTGCAGAAAAAATGGGGCAGAGTGTTCCACATTGGCTTCCACGTATGACTATGTACACAACGCTCACAGGCTCGTTCTTGTATCTTCTACGTTATGTGCTTTTCGCGTTTCTATAGGGGAATACCAACGTGGAATTGTAGGACATTTACTGACAGATGACATAGAGCATGTACGGGAGTCTTCCAAAAATAAGGGATACATACCCTTATAGAGGGTATACGGGGAGTGGAGAAAATGATTGAATTATTACTCGTTCCAGCTGCAGGTTTAACAGTGGCATTATTCGGTGAAAAGTTCAAAAGTAAAAATGATGATAAACGAAAGATACAAGTGTTTTTTGAGGTAGCTGGTATTGCGATCAAAAGAAATAATGAAGAAAAATTACAATATCCAAAGTTCCAAAAGCAAATTGATGATGATCGTAGTACGACTTATGTATATACCTTGCCGCTTGGCATGCCGAGTAAAATCATTCAGAAGGTAGAAGATGTTGTTTCGGAAGGATTAAATAAACCAGTACGTATTCAATACGATAATTATAAATTGAACATACGTGTATTCCGAAGAGAAATACCGAAAAACTGGTCATGGTCAATGGATTTAGTAACGAGAGGGAAATGGCGTATTCCAGTTGGTCAGAGTCTAGAAACGATTGTATATCACGATTTTGACGAAACGCCGCATATGGCTGTAGGTGGATTAATTCGTATGGGGAAAACAGTCTTCCTTAAAAATATGTTTGCTTCCTTATCATTAGCAAATCCTGATCATGCTCATTTTTATTTGATTGATTTGAAAGAAGAAGGATTGGAATTTAGCGAATATAAAAAGTTGAAGCAAGTCGAACAAATCGCAGAAACATCAGAGCAAGCACACGGTATGCTGTTAAAAGTGATGGAGAAAATGCATGAGCGCGGGAAGTACATGAAAGAACGTGGCATCAAGAATATTGTTCACACGAAAGAAAGGGAGCGGTATTTCATTGTAGTAGATGAAGGGGCAGTACTCGCACCTGCCAAAGGATTACCGAGAGCTCATAATAAAATGCTAGAAGAGTGCCAATACATGCTAAGTCATATCGCGCGTGTTGGAGGGGCGCTTGGGTTTCGCATTGTCTTCTGTACCCAATATCCGACAGGGGACACATTACCGAGGGTAGTCAAACAGATGGCAAATGCAAAACTCGGTTTCCGTTTACCGACTCGTACCGCATCAGAAGTGGTAATTGATCAATCCGGATTAGAGCATTTACCATCTATTCCAGGGAGAGCTATATATATGAAGGAAAACTTCATCGTATTGCAAGTGCCGTATATCGATGACAAGGTCATGTGGAAACATCTAAAAGAATATGAGGTGGAAAAACATGAACATCCAGAGTCACATGAAAATCAACCGTCAGATGGCGATACTTGCGACGATTAGGAAGTTGCAGTTTGCAACAAGAAGACATGTAATGAGTGTGCATGATATGGGTGGTATACGGAATGCAAACAGAATTATGGGTGATTTGAAGCCATATTTGAGTAAGACGATACAAGGGAAAGAGTACGTGTATTATCTCAATAAGGAAGGGCATGCCATGTTTGGTGATGACGGTAAGGTTGTTTCAAGAGGAAAGCTTGCGCATGCATTATTACGGAATGAAGCATGGTTACATTTATTTTGCCCGGATGATTGGCAGATTGAAACGGATATACGTTATATAAAGAACAAAGAGAAAAAGAAAATAATTCCCGATGTGAAGTTTCGTGATGAAGAAAATATACTTCATGCGGTTGAAGTGGATCGCTCGCAGAAAATGAAAGTAAATGAAGAGAAGTTAAAAAAATATGAAGAACTTACGCAGATATATAAACAGAAGCATAAAGGGAGAGTACCAGTAATTCATTTCTTTACAGTGACCAATTACAGAAAAAAGAGACTGGAAGAGTTAGCAGCTAGGTATGATATTTTTGTGAAGGTATATGTAATAGAAGAAATATAAAAAAGTGCTAACAAGTTTGCAAACGAACTTGCTAACACCTATTCAGAATAGACATAAATTATCGCTGATATGTCGTCTTTGAAAATAGCTTTTATCAGTTAAATCACACTTATACGAAATGCTCATAAAAACAGTCTTAATATCAAGAATATAATCATCCAGACATTCCATTGCTATTAAGACGAAAACGGGGCATGATATTAATTTCTACACCAGAATTTGCATCGAATAATAAAAAATTACGGTTTGTAAAACTAAAAGTACAACAAGCTACAAACGGCATAAAATGGATTAAGATATTTAGAAATTTAAAAGAGGATTTTCATATAGGTGGAGAAGTTGAATTAGAGCATATTCTTCAATATCCGAAAGATTATATGCTAGGAGCAAATATTAGGGTGCTGCTTCCATACAATGAGAGAATATATAAAGTGCAAGGTACTAAAATAAAACCTGGTATAAAAGTAAAGGAAAGAGAGTATCTATTTAAAGGGTTTCAGCAAAAATTCTCTTATTTCACATTACTACCAGAATGTAAAAAGCTAGCAACAAATAATGAAAATGAATTATTCCCTTTAATTGCACCAAAAGGATTAGAGACTATAACGTTAGAAATATGGTCTGAAAAAATTTCAATGGAAGTAGAACAAGCGTTATTTGAAAGTGAAATTGTGTTAGCTCATATTGGTGAGTCATCTTATGTATTAAATGCAGATTCTCCAGTATTGTTAAAAATAGTAAGATATAATATTGAAAAAGTATTGCAAAATCCATATAAAATGCAATATTGCCAGAAATACAAAACAAACTTAGTAGAGGATGTTATGAAAGCGGTTTATGCTACTGCAGGTGAGCGCAATGATGCAACATTGGCGTTAATCGCAATGAAAAATTGTGATGGGCGTGAAAAAATTGATCCAAAGCAAATCGTTAGAGAAGGGTTTGCACGAACAAACCGTATTTCAGCATTTATTAATTTATTTATAGGCCAAAGTGTATCCCGTAAAACAATTATAAATTGTATCCTTAGTTTATTAGAACAAAAAGGATTTTTGAAACGTAGTTGGAATAAGATAAATTTACCTTGTACATATGTTAATTTATCAATTGAACGAATCTCGAAATTCGATTTCTTACCTATTATTTCACAAATAAAAGGGAAAGAAATTTCATATAAATTATACGGGAATACTGAGTGGCTAACGATTGATCGTTTATTATTAAATATAAATAAACATAATGCCTTTTTACCGCAGCCTTCAAAAAGAAATGATATGGGGATTCAATTTAAACAATTTGTTTCTGAAACACTAACGGGAATTTTACAACATGCAAAAGAGCAAAATGAGCAAGTATATTTCATTATAGATGCGAATTTAAGAAAACATTGGATAAAAGAGTTACAAAATAAAAAAATTGATATAGATACTTTCCCTGAGATTGTTCCTGATGTGCTAAAGGTTCCAAACTTAAACATTATAAGAATAAATATATCTTTTGATGTACCAAAATACGGTGAGATAGAATGTGATGATATACTGGATGGCACAAGTTTATACACAGATCAAAAAGGAATGTATTATAGCACTGGTAAATATTCGATTAATGGTAGTGAAACATTACAGCGATACATACTTGAAATATTACCGCTAGGTGTAAAACCTGTAGAAAGGAATTATATTGCCAAAATGATACATTACATGTGTTGTAATTCAAGTATGCTGTTAGAAAAGGATGTACACATGCCGTATTCCATGCATATGGCGAAAGTAGTAAAGGGCTATATGACGGATATAGATGCAAGAGAGTTTAAAGAGTTTGATGATGAACTGGATGTAGATATAATGAAAATAGAAAAGAAAGATTCAATTATTCTGCTCTAAATAATAGTAGACAAATCCTGCTCATTATATTGATCAGGATTTGTCATTTTTTCATGTAAATAAGGATATCTTTTGTCATGTATCTTTTCTTTTACGTATTTACTTTATTTACATACAGGATTAAGATGTTTTTTAGAAATAAAAAACTACATCATTTGGGAAAGTAATATGAATTGATTCAAAAGAAATTTGAAAGGAATGAGGAATTGTGAAGAAATTAGATGTGTTATTAATGCTATTGAGCGGCCTCTTTCCGGTTGCAGGAATTATAAAGCAAATCCCACTAGAACAATCTTTATATATCGGGGGCCTTTTATTTTTTACTAGTTTCGGTAGCTATTTTGCGAAAAAAATATATTCACGTATATGTAGTTGGATAGCGTATGCGCCATTTATAACACTACTGTTAGTCATTTGGCATCAGGATATTTCAACAAGTTCAATAATAGGGAATGCGAAAATCGCCGCTTGTATCGCTTTAATTCCATGTTTATTCCGTTTTCGTACATATGGACTTACTTTCGGTTTATTCTCATTATGGGCCGCTTTACTTTGGGATATTAAAGAAGTACAGTCGTTAGTCATACTTGAACGTATGTCGAGTTTAATGACAAGTCATTATTTATATCTTCTACTGTTAGTTGGAGGACTTATATTAGGTGGATTACTTGCGATGTTATTACACCGTAAAGAGAACGATACTGATAAAGAAAATATAAATCTATTTCATCAAAAAAAGAAGCGTAAAAAATTATCATTTAAGATTCCACTTCCAAAATTACCGAAGCTTAAGATGAAATTATTTAAGTTTGGTGGAAAAGTATCAAAACGAAAAACGCCAGAAAAAATACGTGAGCATAATTACGAAGAACCAACTCCAGCTGCAACTTATGAAATGACAGAGCAAATACATCAATTTAAAGAAGGTACTACTCAAGGACAAACGAGGATGGAACGTCGTAGAAATAGGTATAATGCATAAGATATTTGAGTAACCCTTTAATGATTTATCATTGAAGGGTTTTTTATGTAATTATATATAGATTGCTAATGAGAAATTTATAGCATACCTTAAAGTTAAGGACTTAAATAAAATAATGGGAGGACAAAATGCTTATTATTACATATATTTCTGTCTGTATATTATTTTTAGTTAGCTTTTTACATGTTTACTGGGCTTTCGGAGGTACGTGGGCGACAAATAGTGTCATTCCAACAAGATCTGGAGAAAAGGCATTTATACCAGGTGTAGGAATGACATTGTTCATTGCGTTATTATTAAGTATGGCGGCAATGATTTTATTACAACAAACAAATGTTGTTCATTTTGTATTTCCTAATAGTATTGTTCAATTGGGCTCTTGGATTTGTATGATTGTTTTTTTTATAAGAGTAATTGGTGAGTTTCATTATTTTGGCATCTTTAAGCGAAAAAAAGATACGCGTTTTGCTAAAATGGATACTGTTTTATATATACCACTTTGTGCATTTTTATCTTTATCGTTCTTACTAGCAATTATAACGTGAACATAAAATAGTAGCTGCCTTTTCTAAAATAAATAAACGTGAATTAGCAAGGAATAAAAGTGAGAAATCTAGTAGTAAATAAAAAGGATGTAAGCGCCTTCTTATCGAAATATAGATTATTATGAAAGGCGGTGACACTATGAAGTATGTAAAAGTCTGTATGAATGGCGGAAGTGAACACAAATTCTCGATGACTTTAGATCGGTTTGAAGAACTTATTACTACAGAGAATGGACTATTAGAAAATAAATTAGTTAGTATTGAAAATGTAATGATTAATCCTACTAATATATCTTCTGTAGTTGAAAAAATTGGTGTACCGGCTAAGTTTATGGAAGCTTAAAAATCAGTACATAAAAAAACATCCATAGGGATGTTTTTTTATGTGTAAATATAATAATTATACAATTAATAAATAAGCAGAATTTTTAGCAATACGTATACATTTGATGTTTAATAGATGCACAATAAAATAAGTACAAGCATATATTATGTTGTAGGACAAGACCTTCGTGTCCTACTTAATACTCAGAAAAAACCTCTATCACATGAGAGCATCCAATTGCAGGGTGCTCTTTTTTTATCCCGTGCTTTAACTTTCAATTTTAAACATATCTTTGATGTTAATAAATATTAAAAATAATATAATAGCAAAAATTAAGTTTGATAAATAGAAATCTTGATGAAATAGTAGTTCGAAGATGACATCGAAAACATATAATATGGCGATAGTAGGTAATATACAAATAAATATAAATCTCCAATTTTTTAAATAATGTTTATAAGTAGTAATCGCTTTTTCCATACATATAGCTCCTATATTTTTTATTTTCTATATAATTATACATTTAAATAAAGGGATTTACAAAGGGATATTTAGTAATTAAGAATTGTAGGAGAGATTTTGATGAAAATGTGGATTGCTGTAGCAATCTGAATAATAAATGCTTTTAATTTAAAAAAACTTTAAAAGAATGATACTAAAATGATACACTATAATATACGTTATTTATGAAATGAATAGAGGGATTTGTGTGATAGATAAAATCAAAAATGTTGTAGAAGAAATGTACGAAGATGAAGCAAAACATTTACTTCAAAGTATTCTAATTCAGTTAAATTTGTTAGAAGAAAACTATAGTGAAGATACCATTGAAAATTTAATGGATATTCCTAAACAACTAACGAGTAATACATCTTATAAAAGAAATGTAAAAGAAAGCTCACATGTTCATATTGCATTTGATGATTCAACAGCTGGATGTTTAAAACATATGCTTAGTCAAGAAGAACGATTGGAAGAGAGGGTTGTCGCTTTTTCTGAATTCTTTTCAATTGGGCCGATAAACAAGTTACATATGAATGAGGGACAACTAGCAAGACAGAAATGGTTAGTAAACAATTTAACTGCTTATGATAATTATTTTGAAGAAGAGTATTTACCAAGGTTTTTAGAAACTATGGAAGAACTACACACTATTCCTATTGAAACGCCTATTACAATTTGGAAAGCTAATAACGCACATGAACATGTAGGCCTATGTTTTGTAATGGCGCAATTAAAAGATAAGAAAAACATTCGCGTTATTAATACGTCTGAAGCAAGTAAAGAAATATTAAAAAAAGAGTATGCTATTCGTGGAACAGGAGAATTACCGCCTGACAGTTTAGCTCTATTCCAAAAAAGTTTTGCAGAATCTCCGTATTTAACTGAAGAGAAGCGAATGAGGTTTGAAGAGGAGTGGTATAGATTATCGAAAAGTACGGAGTTTCTAAGAGTTTGGAAAGAAAATGAAGGGCGTTCTGTACAAGAAGATTATTTTGATCAATTTATTATTGAATGCGCGAAAAGTATAGGTGCTGATCGAGAATTCCTAAAAGCTCCAAGAGTAATTGGTGAAGCGCTTGGTCTTGTAGAGCAGTTAGTTGGCGATACGTTTTTAGAATATCGCTTAAAGGAATTAATTAAACAAGACGTATTTGAATTTGAAGGTTCACTAAAAGAAATGCGTTTTTATAGTGTAAAGTTAAGGAAATAATAAATACATTTTATTTTTAAAAACCTCGTATTTTAAATAATACGAGGTTTTTAAATTGAATTTGGGCTATAACATAAGCTTCCTATAGAGCACATATTACATATGAATGTTAAAGGTACTGAATGAAAAGTAGGTGATTTGTTAATATGTATAACCAGCAAAATTATCCATATGATCAAGGGATGTATTATAATCCACAAAACTACGGGTATGAATCTGTAAATGAAGTGAGAGATATGGAACAAGAAGATTATAGACCAGATGATGCGGAAGATGCTCCAACGTCACCACCACCGTCACAAGCGCCGTCGTTACCGTCTACATTTGCTTCTCCAGCTCAAGCAGGGAATATGAAATCATGGATGTGTAACTGTCTAGGAAGATGGGGATATTTACGTTTGCATCGTCCTGGACCTTTCGGAAGAGACTTATGGTTCTTCCCGACTGAAGTGAGGAGAAATGGGGTTTCAGGTTACACTTGGCAAGGTGGTCGTCGTCGTAAAGTAAGTTATCGCTATCAACAAATTAGTAATTTCATGTGTTTTGCGTAAAGAAGAGTGAGAGAGTAGAAGGATTTTACTCTCTCACTTTTTATTTTTCAATATACGAAGTAAGATTTTGAATGAAAATTTACAATTTTCGCGTTTTTATTAGAGTATAATGCATATGTTGGTTGGTTTTCAAAAACAAATGAGAGTGAGGGAATACAATGTCAATGAAAAACAAAGTTGGGCTAAGAATAGAGGATGGTATTAATTTAGCTTCAGCTCAGTTTAAAGAAGATGCGTATGAAATTTATAAAGAATCTAGAAAAGTGCAACCTATCTTATTTGTGAATAAAACTGAATTAGGTGCAGAGTGGCTTATTACAAGATATGAAGATGCTTTGCCACTATTAAAAGATAATCGCTTAAAAAAAGATCCGGCCAATGTATTTTCTCAAGATACATTGAATGTCTTTCTTACTGTTGATAATAGTGATTATTTAACGACGCACATGCTAAATTCAGATCCACCTAACCACAATCGTTTACGATCACTCGTACAAAAAGCTTTTACACCGAAGATGATCACGCAATTGGGAGGAAGAATACAGGATATTGCAGATGATTTGTTAAATGAAGTCGAGCGAAAAAGTTCATTAAATCTTGTTGATGATTACTCGTTTCCTTTACCGATTATTGTAATAAGTGAAATGCTCGGCATTCCAAAAGAAGATCAAGCGAAATTTAGAATTTGGTCTCATGCTGTCATTGCTTACCCAGAAACGCCAGAAGAAATAAAAGAAACCGAAAAGCAACTATCTGAGTTTATTACATATCTCCAATATTTAGTTGATAATAAACGAAAAGAGCCAAAAGAAGACTTGGTGAGTGCATTAATACTTGCGGAAAGTGAAGGGCATAAACTTAGCGCCCGAGAACTATATTCAATGATAATGTTACTAATTGTGGCGGGACATGAGACAACGGTAAATTTAATAACAAATACGGTATTAGCACTTCTCGAAAATCCGGATCAATTACAGTTATTAAAAGAAGATCCAAAATTAATTGATGCAGCTATTGAGGAAGGATTACGATATTATTCTCCAGTTGAGGTTACCACTTCAAGATGGGCAGATGAACCTTTTCAAATTCACGACCGAACAATCGAAAGAGGAGATATGGTTGTCATTGCATTAGCTTCTGCAAACCGTGATGAAACTGTATTTGAAAATCCGGAAGTATTCGATATTACTCGGGAGAATAATCGTCATATTGCATTTGGCCATGGTAGCCATTTCTGCTTAGGTGCTCCACTTGCTAAGTTAGAAGCAAAGATTGCTATTACTACTTTATTTAATCGAATGCCTGAACTAAAAATAAAAGGTAACCGTGAAGAAATGAAATGGCAGGGTAATTATTTAATGCGTTCTTTAGAGGAATTACCATTAACATTCTAGAATATTTATTGTAGACATGCATACATAGAAAATGATTTACATAGAGTATGTATGTGTTATTTAAATTCGAAACGGAAGGGTGAAAACATCCCAATGATCAACTAATTCTATTTGTAAGAGATCTTCGTTAAAAAACGAAATATTCTTCTGAATAGGATTAGTCTGTGCATTTATAGAAAAGGGATGTATTTCGCTCTGCGAATATATAGTCTTTTTATATGATTTGTGCTGCCTCCTGTTCAGAACATGAAATAGGAGGCTTTTTTATGTCGACAAATGTAGTAACGAAACAAAACAATGGGGTATCACAAGTATTAAAAAATCGGTTTGTGCAAGGAATTCTTGCATCAGCATTGTTTTTACAAATTGGAATATGGGTTCGGAACTTTGCGGTATTACTATATGTAATGGAAATGACGAAAGGTGATGCTTTTGCTATTTCAATGATTTCGGTTGCTGAGTTTGCTCCAATTTTCATCTTTTCCTTTATAGGTGGAACCTTTGCTGATAAGTGGAAGCCAAAGAAGACAATGATATGGTGTGAAACGTTAAGTTCCATTTCAGTATTCGCTGTATTAATTACACTTATGTTTGGAACATGGAAAATCGTGTTTTTTGTCACGCTTATTTCTGCAATCCTTTCGCAGTTTTCTCAACCATCAGGTATGAAATTGTTTAAACAGCATTTATCAACGGAACAAATCCAATTAGCGATGTCTATATATCAAACAATATTTGCGATTTTTATGGTGTTAGGACCGATTCTTGGAACATTTATCTTTCATAGTTTTGGAATTTATATTTCAATTATCATAACAGGTATATCTTTTTTACTGGCAGCAGCTGTGTTGTTATTTCTTCCGAAAGATCTTGAGAATAAAAATGAGAAAAAAGAAATCACGTTGTTACAGGAAATGCTAGACGGTATTAAATACGTAAAAAAGAAAAAAGCATTAACTTTGCTTGGGCTTTGTTTTATGGCAGCAGGACTAGGTATAGGATTGATTCAGCCATTAGGTATATTTATTGTGACTGAGCAGTTAGGGTTATCAAAAGAGAGTTTGCAATGGTTACTAACAGTAAATGGCGCGGGTATGATTGTTGGCGGCGCTTTAGCGATGGTATTTGCGAAAAATGTTGCTCCGCAAAAGATGTTAATTGTAGGGATGCTCGGTCAGGCGATCGGCATTGGTATTATTGGTTATTCGACGAATTTATGGGTGACACTTACAGCACAACTTTTTAGTGGGTTAGCTCTTCCATGTATCCAAATAGGTATTAATACGCTCATTATTCAAAACAGCGATACAGATTTTATTGGTCGTGTAAATGGCATTTTAAGTCCACTATTCACCGGTTCAATGGTAGTAACAATGAGTATTGCTGGTTCATTAAAAGAGGTATTCTCATTAAGTACGATGTATGAGGGCACAGCTTTACTATTTATAATTGGATTATTATTTATTTTACCTATATACAATTTAAAGCCAGTAATAGCGGTAGAAAGTGAAATAAATGGTAAAGGAAGTGCTGTACAACATGAATCCTAATCCAAATGTAAAATACCCAATTGAAGGAAATCAAAACATTCATTTTATAAAAAATACAATAACGAAAGCTAATATACTTGTTGGTGACTATTCTTATTATGATGCGAAAGATGGAGAAACATTTGAAGATCGAGTATTACATCATTATGAATTTCTTGGAGATCATCTTACTATTGGAAAGTTTTGTTGTATTGCAAATGGAGTTACCTTTATTATGAACGGAGCGAATCATCGGATGGATGGATTTTCGGCATATCCATTTAATATATTTGGAAATGGGTGGGAGAAGTATACACCTAATTTGTCTGATTTACCTTACAAAGGTGATACAGTTATAGGAAATGACGTATGGATTGGTATGGATACAACGATTATGCCTGGAATAAAAATAGGGGATGGTGCAATCATTGCAGCTAAATCTGTTGTGACTAGAGACGTCGCACCATATACAATTGTTGGCGGAAACCCTGCAAATAAAATAAAGCAAAGATTTACAAATGCAATAATAGAAGAATTATTGCAAATTCAATGGTGGCATTTTGACATTGAAAAAATAACAGAAAATATAGATGCTATTGTACAAGGAAACATTGAACCATTAAGAAAACTAAAAAGGGAATAAAAAATGCATGACAAAGAGTATCATACCTCCGAATTTTGTTAATGATATTAGAACAAGGAGGTGTGATACTATGGCACAAGACGTTTTATGTGAAGTAAACAACTGTAAATTTTGGGCTAACGGCAATAAATGTAGTGCAGATGCAATTTATGTAGTAAGTAATAAAGGGAAACATGCATCAACTACGGAAGAAACAGATTGCAAAACTTTTGATCCAGAAATATAAAATTTTTGAAGGGTAGCCAAATCGTGGTTGCCCTTTTATTAATTATAGTATTGATAATAAATCTCATTTTCATTCATTGTTTTTAACTTTTCTTGTTAATTTTTATATTTTCTTCATAAGTGATGTAATCCAGAGCAATTCGTGTTCTATACGTGATTTACTAAATTCAATGACTTCTGTAATAAAAGATGAGCTAACATGTAAAGATTGAAGAGCAGTAAGCTGTTTATGTAGTACGTCTTGGCGTATTGTTAAAATTTCTTTTCTACCTTCGTAATCAAGTTTTTCAAATAGGGCGATACGTACAAGGAACTCAGCGTTATTTGTCGCAAGTTTTTCAGGAAACTCTCTTAACATTTCATAAAAAATTTCTTCTCCTGTTTCAGTTATGTCGTACATATTTCGGTTTGGCTTTCCGACTTGTTTATGTATTTTTTTCGTTATAGTCTTTGAAAAAATAGAGTTATCTCCATCGTTCAATTTAGAAAAATGTATATTGGAAAATGAACAAACATTAAAATACTTACCTATTCTTTTGAAAACTAGGTAAAACGTTCAGCAAGGTGCATTGTATTGTACCTTGTTTTTTATTTCTCAATTGTAAAATTCTAGTGTGTTTTATAGTATGGAAGTGTGTGAAAGAAGAGTAGAGGAGGATACTTATGTTAACGTGTAATGGAAGTAAAACGTTTCAAGCATTTATTAAAGGTGTAACCGATTTAATAGATAGTAATTTATTCGAAGAGCAAATGGTTTGTGCAATTGAAAAATTACTAGGAAAACTATTAGAAAAGAAAAGATGGCTTCCGTTAGAGAAACAGAAGGTGAATTCGACTCAATATGCACGACACTTGCTATATGAAGATCCTTTAAAGCGTTTTGAAGTATTAGCTCTTGTATGGAAAGATGGTCAATCTACCCCTTTACATGATCACGATGGTACATGGGGAGTAGAAGGCGTTTTTACAGGAAGAATAATGGTGCAGAACTTTATACAAACTAAGCAGCTTGAAAATTCACTTGTTTATTTAACACATACAGGAAATCTTTATTTGGGAGAAGGAAAAACAGATAAAGTCATTCCACCAGCTGATTGTCATATTCTTGAAATAGGTAAAAATGAAAGCGTTATCACTATTCATATTTACGGAAAACGTTTAGAAAAGTTTAAAATATATGTCCCAACTGAAGAAAAGAATGTGTACATGTGTGAGACGAAATATATTAGTTATAGTTCATAGTTTAAAATCAAAAGCTTTTCTTTAAAAAGAAAAGCTTTTGATTTTATTTTTAATTATTTCTTGACCTGAAACGCTTTTCATAAATTATAAATAAGGAGTACTTCACGAGATCAGTATGAAAACGATACCTATTGTTTATAATGAGCTCGTGTATTTATAGAAAGTGGTGAAGGAATAATGAAATTAATCGCAATTGATTTAGATGGAACTCTTCTTTCGGGGAATAAAATGATTAGTAAAGAGAATGCAGAAGCAATTCGAAAATGTCAGGAAGCGGGTCATGTTGTAGCAATTTGTACAGGACGTTCTATCGTCGACATTGAAAGATTGTTGTTAGAAGTTAATTTAGAGTGTCCAATTATTGCGGAAAATGGTGCACTTATATATAAAGATAATAAAATGATGAAGAGATATCCAATTCAAAATATGCAGGCACTTGAGATTGTGGACTATCTTGAAGAGAATGGCTTATATTATCAGCTTTATACTAATAAAGGTGTATATGTACCAGATTATGGAGTAGAGAGTGTACGTAATGAGATCGAATATGTGAAGAATTCAAAAGAAGATTTTGATTTGAAAGAGTTAGAAACGATTGCAGCATTATATCTTGAACATACAGCATTTCATAGTGCAGAAAGTTGTAAACCAATTGTAGAAACTGATATACATGTGCATAAGCTTTTACCATTTTCTTATGACATAGAAAAATTAAAAAAGTTAAAAGCAGCGTTTCTGCATAATACTGATTTAGCAATTACATCTTCATATTGGCATAACTTAGAGATTAATCATCGAGATGCTCAAAAAGGCAATGGATTATATACTTTAGCAGAACATCTGAATATTCCAGTCGAAAATACTGTAGCGATTGGTGATGGGCTAAACGATGTTTCCATGATGGAAAAAGCGAACATATCAATTGCAATGGGGAATGCTGTGGAAGAAATAAAAGCGATGTGTCAATACGAAACTTTATCAAATGAAGAACACGGTGTTGCACATGCTATATATAAATATGTAATGTAATATAAAAAGAAAAAAAGAATCCAAATAGATTCTTTTTTTCTTTTTATTAGGGGTAAGGTATTCTATGAGATTCATAGAAGCCTTATTACTTTATATTATATAGAATATATTGGAATAAATGTTTATATTTTTCATGTTAATTGTGAAAATTTTATGAACTTTATATTTTTTGTATTTTTATACTACTACAAGCGATATGAATAATGCTATTGTCATAGTTAAATCTATGCATGAGGGCGCGTTATCGGTTGCTTGTCAAATTAAAAAATACATAATGATTAAAGTTTCATTTTATACGTAAATTCTTCTCTTTTTTAATTGAAAAATAAAATTTGTTCGAATAATTATTCTGCAGCTATATACCTAAAGGCACATTCTTCGTATAATGGAGAAGTATAAATTTTGAATTTGTATTAATTTTACATATTGAGGTGAAAAAGGAATGAATGCGCGGCTAATGGAACTTATTGATGTGAGTACAATAGAAACCATGGCAGAACAGTTTTATAAATTAACCAACATATCACATCAACTTCTTGATGCTGAAAAAGAATGTATATTTTCTTTTGGAATAAATGAGACGAAAATATGTAAACTTCCCAAAATTGAAATCCCCATTTTTTTATACAATCAACATTTAGGATCTTTTGTAGTATGGACAAACAAAAGCGACATTTTCAATTGTCAAAAATACTTTGAAATGCTTTCAAATCTAATTATAGATGGGGCGACAAAAGTATTTCAAAGTAAAAATACAACGTTACTTTCTCGGAAAGAGGAGGAACTGCATACGATTTTACAAAACATGCCTGTTATGGTTGATGCGCTTGATTATAATGGAGATTTTGTTTTGTGGAATCGGGAGTGTGAAATTGTAACAGGTTATACCGCTGAAGAAATAATAGGAAATCCAAATGCCCTTCAATTATTGTACCCAGATCATAATTATCGTCACCAAATACAAACGAAATTTTTAACTTGTGGAAAAAATTTCAGGGATTGGGAAATGCACTTAACATGTAAAAATGGTGAAATCAAAACAATCATGTGGTCCAATATATCAGAACAGTTTCCTGTAACAGGATATAGCTACTGGGCGGTCGGAGTAGATATTACACATTTAAAAGCGATAGAAGAGCAGTTAAAACAACAAACGTCTGAATTGGAATTAATTTTTAAGGCTTTACCAGATTTATGTTTCTTAACAGAAGATGATGGCACAATTATAGATTATAAAGCAGGATCGCCTTCGAAATTTTACGTACCGGCAGAAGCTTTTATGGGAAAAAAGTTTTTCGAAGTATTACCATCTCCAGTAGCACAGCAGTTTCAGGAAGCAATTCATCAAGTGAAGGAAAAAGGAACGAATGTAATTGTTGAATATCCACTTACAATTAATGGGAGTATCGATTTTTTTGAAGCTAGATGCTTACCATTATTACATGATAAAATTATGATCATTGTACGCGATATTACAGAACGGAAAAAGACAGAAGAATTGCTAAATAAATCAGATACACTTGCAGCAATTGGTCAATTAGCAGCTGGTGTGGCTCATGAAGTGAGGAACCCATTAACTGTCATTAAAGGGTTTATACAGTTATTTCAAATTAATAAAGAAGATCAAGAAAAATATTTTGATTTAATGCTTTCTGAAATTGAAAGAATAGAAGCGATTCTTCAAGAGTTTTTATCAATTGCTAAAACAGATGAGATAAATACAGAACAAAAAAATATTTATCAAATTTATAATAACGTCGTATCGTTAATGAATACAAAGGCAATTATGACGAATATTCAAGTGGAACTATATGCAGACACAAAAGACATAAGCATTGAATGCTCAGAAAATCAATTGAAACAAGTGTTTATTAATATTTTGCAAAATTCAATCGAAGCTATGCCAGATGGCGGGAAAATTACAATTCATATTAAAGAGAGAAACGATGAAGGTGTCATTATTCATGTAATTGATGAAGGAATAGGGATACCTGAAGATAGAATTAAGAGATTAGGTGAGCCTTTTTATAGTACGAAAGAAAAAGGTACCGGTATCGGATTAATGTTAAGTTATAAAATCATTGAAAGTCATCAAGGAAATATAAGTATTATGAGTGAAGTTGGAGTCGGGACAACAGTAACGATTTACTTGCCGAAAGCTCAGAGTGAAAAATCTCTATCAAATTATGATGATAGATTCGAATCAATACGTCCAATTATTAACTCTTAAATTACTAAATCCCCAATAACCAAAAGTTAAGCTTTCGGTTATTGGGGATTTTTATATTTAATTTAGTAAACTTTACCTTTTCTTTAGATTTGTTTTAATTTCTATTAAGTTTTAAATATTATATTAATATTTGTGCAAGGTAATGTATGGAAGTTGTACGTTACTTTTAATATAGAAAACAAATATTATTTGAAATATTGTAAGGAGGAGATTTAGACGAAGTGAAAAAACGAGAGAAAACAACAGGTAGAGCAATACCGACGCGGTTAAATATTTTATTCTTTTGTGTATTTTTATTATTTTCTGCCATGATCATACAATTAGGTAAAGTACAAATTATCGATGGAGAAACGTATAAAAATGAAGTAGAGAAGAAAGAAAATGCGACCGTAAGTCTTTCTGTCCCGCGCGGAAAAATATTTGATAGAGAAGGCAATCCAGTAGTTGATAATAGATCTTTACGTACAATTACATATACAAAGATGAAAGGTGTAAAATCAGAAGATATATTAAAAACCGCAAGACAACTTGTAGACATAATTGAAATGCCGCAAGAAGATATAGCTAAGTTAACTGAGACAGATAAGAAAGATTTTTGGATGCAATTAAATCCGAAACTGGCTGAAAATCTAGTATCGAAAAAAGAAATAGATATATTTAGAGAGAAGGAAATTAGTGGCAAGAAGCTAGATAAAAAAATAGAAGAGTTAAAAAGAAAACGGGTTACAGATAAAAATCTTCAGGAATTAACAGATAAAGATATAAAGGTGTTAGCTATTAAAAGTAAGATGACTTCTGGTTATCAAATGGCTCCTCAAATTATAAAAAAAGATGTTAGTGAAAAGGAATTTACTATAATTAGTGAAGGTTTAGCGAATCTCCCAGGTGTAGACGTATCGGTTGATTGGGAGAGAGTGTATGTAAATGATGGATTATTCCGATCTGTTCTTGGAAATGTTTCTAATTCCGATGAAGGATTACCAAGTGAACGATTAGATTACTACTTGGTACGTGATTATAGCCGAAATGATAGAGTTGGAAAAAGTTATATCGAGCAGCAATATGAAGATGTACTTCATGGTACAAAAAAAGAAGTAAGAAGCGTTGCAGATAAACAAGGTAATACAATTAGAACGGAAACCGTTTCTGAGGGAAAGAGCGGTAAGAATTTAACTTTAACAATAGATATGGAATTACAGAAGAAAGTAGAAGAAAGTATTGAAAAAATATTAAAGGCATATAAAGGGTCAGAATCAATGTTGGACCGTGCTTTCGTTGTGATGATGAATCCGAAAAACGGACAAGTATTATCCATGGCTGGGAAAAGACTTGTAGAAAAAGACGGAAAAACAGAAGTTGAAGACTATGCATTAGGCACAATGACTAGTTCTTATGAGCTTGGATCAACAGTTAAAGGTGCGACAGTTTTAACTGGATTTGAAACGAAAGCTATAACACCAGGTACTTATTTTTATGATGCACCTATGAAGTTTAAAGGAACAAAGGAAAAAAAGTCTTGGAAAGAGTTTGGAAATATTGATGATTTAAGAGCGTTACAAGTCTCTTCAAACGTTTATATGTTTAATACAGCATTAAAAATTGCAGGTGTAGATTATGTGAAAAATAGTTCATTAAATATTAAACAGGAGTACTTTGATAAAATGAGGTATTATTTCAGGCAATTTGGATTAGGTGTTCCAACGGGCATCGATTTACCGAATGAAACAGCTGGACAAATTGGTAAAAAAGATAATCAACCTGGTTTCTTACTAGACTACTCAATTGGCCAGTATGACACCTATACGCCACTTCAGCTTGTACAGTATATTTCAACAATCGCAAACGGTGGATATCGAATGAAGCCACAAATTGTTCAAGAGGTAAGAGAGCAAACGTCGCAAAAAGATGAGATTGGTAAAGTGGTGCATTCAGTAGAACCAATCGTTTTAAATAAGATAGATATGAAAGAGGAATATATAAATCAAGTAAAAGAAGGATTTAGAAGGGTATTCCAAGAAGGTGATGGAACAGGAGTAAGGGCGTTCCAAAAAGCATCTTATAAGCCAGCAGGTAAAACAGGGACAGCACAGACTGTATACGGTGGAGAAAGTGATATAGGAAGAAATGAAAAAGGTGAGCGAAGAGAATGTTATAACTTAACGTTAGCAGGATATGCGCCGTATGATAATCCTGAAGTAGCATTCTCTGTAGTTGTGCCGTGGGTTATTAATGATAAATCTGGTATTAACTCTGATATTGGAAAAGAAGTTTTAGATGCTTATTTTGAATTAAAAAATAAGCGATTGACTGGAGAAACTACAAAAATAGATAGCTCTCAAGAAGATTAAAACATATGAAATGTTATAGAAACTAGAGTCTTCTTATTTAGAAATAGATTCAAAATGGATGATAGAGAAGGATGAAATCATTCTATCAACTATGCACACTTTATAAAATAAATCATATATTGATAGCATAGGACAAGCTGAAAAGCTTATTCTAACCTCACAGAACACTCCTTATCACGGTTAGGTATCTACTTATGTAGATGCCTTTTTTAATTTATTAACTGACAATTATTTATCAATATAAAGTAGTAAGTATATTAGGACTATTAGGGGAAGATTGACGGTAATAATTACAGTATGATTAATAAGAGTATTGAAATGTAAGGAGTGAGAAATAAGTGCTAAATATTTTAGTGGTTAATTTTCCAGCAGAGGGACATGTAAATCCTACATTACGTTTAGTCAAAGCTTTTACTGAACGGGGTGATCACGTACATTATATTACAACAGAACACTTTAAAAGCAGAATTGAAGATTTGGGAGCCACTGTATATACTCATCCAGATTTATTAAAGGAGATTTCCATTGATACTGAAACCTCATATGGGCTGAATTCTTTCTTTCATGTACATGTTCAAACTTCTTTATATATATTAGAAATTACAAAACAATTATGTGAGAGCATCAATTTTGATTTCGTAATTTACGATATATTTGGTGCTGGAGATTTAGTAAAGGAGTATTTACAAATTCCAGGCGTACTTTCTTCTCCTATATTTTTAATTCCCCCAGAGTTTTTGGAGACTTTACCTTTTCATCCAAATGCAGAAATACAATTCCGACCCGATGAACTTTCTAAAAAGTTACTATATCAAATGGAACATGAATTTGGAGTAAAGCCCAAAAATAATCTTCAATTTATGCATAATAAGGGAGATATTTCACTCGTGTACACAAGTCGTTATTTTCAACCTAATAGCGATTCATTCGGAGAAAATAACATTTTTATTGGGCCTAGTATTTCAAATCGTAAAACAAATGTAGAGTTTCCATTTGAATTGCTTAAAGATAAGAAAGTTATTTATATTTCAATGGGGACACTACTTGAAGGACTCGAACCATTCTTTAATACTTGTATTGATACTTTCTCAGATTTTGAAGGGATAGTCGTAATGGCAATTGGTGATCGAAATGATCGTTCTAAAATTAAAAAAGCGCCAGACCATTTTATAATTGCTTCATACGTACCCCAATCAGAAATATTAAGTGAAGCAGATGTTTTCATTACACATGGTGGTATGAATAGCGTTCACGATGCCATTTATTTTAATGTCCCATTTGTTATAATTCCACACGATAAAGACCAGCCAATGATAGCACAAAGATTAACTGAACTTGAAGCAGCACATCGATTATTGAAAGAGCATGTTAATGTGCAAACTTTAAATGAAGCGGTAACAGACGTTCTTTCAAATGAAAAGTATAAACATGGTATACGAAAACTGAATGATAGTTTTTTAGAATGTGTTGGTACTAAAGAAGCAATTACAGTTATAAAATCTCTTTTAAATAAATAGTGTGGACAATATAAAAACATAGAGGATTAACCGTTATGCTTTTATATTATTATCCTGCAAACTGCACAGCAGTATTTGCATGTAAAAAAGCGGTATCAAAAACAGGTACAGTAAGGTCGTTTTGGGAAATGAGCAATGGTATTTCAGTGCAGCCTAGCAATATACCTTCTGCGCCGTTTTGAATTAATGAGTTTGTAATTTGTAAAAGTTTTTCTTTTGATGTTTCTGAAATAATTCCTTTACTTAATTCATTTAAAATAACATGATGAATAAAATTTCTTTCCTCTTCATTTGGGATGATCGTCTCAATATTAAAATTTGTTAGACGTGATTTATAGAAGTCTTGTTCCATCGTTTGTTTCGTACCCAATAGTCCGATACGCTTTATATTCTGTTCTACCATTTCTTTAGCACTTACATCACCAATGTGAAGTAGTGGAATAGATATTGCATTTTCTACTTCTTCAGCAAATAAATGGACCGTATTGGAACACATTAATAAACAATCAGCTCCGGATTTTTCAACCTTTTTTGCAACTGTGACTAATTCGTTTTTCACTTCTTCATATTGATGATTTTGTAATAAAGTAGTTACTTCACCAAAGTCCATGCTATATAAAACAAGCTTTGCATTTTGATCATATTGAGAGAGTGTAAGTGTATTAATATGTTTATAGTATAACGATGTAGATTCCCAACTTAGTCCACCAATTAAACCGATTACTTTCATCGTACATTCCTCCCGTAACTATTTTGAATTCATTATTTCACAATTCCGATAAGAATACAATGGTTTAAACGTACCGTTAAACAAAAAATAAAAATAATTAGAAAAGTGTTGAAATTTATACTTATTAGTGCCATAATACGAATTACAAATTAATACTTATCCAGAGAGGTGGAGGGAACGGCCCTATGAAACCTCAGCAACCCCTATATAAATTTATAGGAAGGTGCTAATTCCGCAGAGGACACGATGTGTTTTTTGGAAGATAAGAGGATTCTTGAACGTGAAGAAAATGACCTCTTATGTAAGGGGTCATTTTTTGTTGTATAGAAAGGGAGTGTCGATGCATAATTCATTTTCAAAATAAATATAGAGTAATAAAAGTTGACTAATATGGGAGGGGAATTGTAATGAACAAATTATCAACAAAGTTAGTAGTAGCAATCGGAATTGGAGCAGCATTATACGGGATATTAGGACTTTGGGGATTTTCTATTGCACCAAATACATTTATTAAACCTGCATTAGCTATTTTAACCGTTTTTGGAGCGTTATTTGGTCCAGTAGCAGGACTTTTAATAGGACTTATCGGTCATACAGTAACAGATACAATCGCTGGATGGGGTATTTGGTGGGGTTGGGTTATAAGTTCAGGCATTATCGGCTTTGCAATGGGACTCATTCAAAAAAGAGTTAGCTTTAGTGTGAAAAACGGTATGTATAATAAGCGGGATATTTCTTATTTAGCCATTACTGGGTTAATTGGTATTGTCATTGCTATTATATTTGCTGGGGCATTCGATGTTATTGTGATGGGAGAACCATTTGACAAAATTGTTATACAAGTATTAGGAGCAACAATTGCTGATGTTATTGTATTTCTAGTTCTTGGATTGCCAATTACAATAGGTCTAGCTAAATCTAATAAGAAACATACACATTTAAAAATTGAAAAGTAGGGATGTTAACATGCAACCAATTATTTCTTTTGAACAATTCAGCTTTCAATATGAACATGCTGCGCAGCCTACTGTAAAAGACATTACATTTCATATATACCCTGGAGAAAAAGTACTAATTGCTGGACGAAGTGGTTCAGGGAAGTCAACTTTAGCTCATTGTATCAATGGGCTAATCCCCTTTTCTTATGGGGGGATTAGTACTGGTAATATTTTAATTGCCGGCAAAGATCCGAGGAAAGGCAGTGTTTTTGAACAGAGTAAACAGGTAGGAACAATTTTGCAAGATCAAGATGCTCAATTTATTGGTCTTACAGTAGAAGAAGATGTAGCTTTTTATTTAGAAAATGAATGTGTAAATCAAAATGAAATGAAAAAAATTGTTTCAGACTCATTAAAAAAGGTAAAGATGCATTCTTTTCATAAACAAAGTCCACATGAATTATCAGGAGGTCAAAAACAAACCGTTTCTCTAGCAGGGTTGTTAACAACGAATGCTGATATATTATTATTTGATGAACCTTTAGCGAATTTAGATCCTGTCAGTAGCTTACATACAATAGAACTTATTAAAGATATACATAAACAATATAATAAAACAATTGTAATTATTGAACATCGAATAGAAGAAATGTTAAATCTGGATTTAGATAAAATCATTTTAATGGATGAAGGGGAAATTGTTACGATAGGGACACCAGAAGAGATTTTTGCGTCAAATATATTACCATCTATCGGCTTAAGAGAGCCTATGTACATAGAAGTATTAAAGAAATTGCAGTTTGATGGTAATAATGACGTAATATACTACCCACTTGAAAATCTTCAAAGGGAAAGTGTTCGTAGCGTAATAGATGAGTGGATGGAGAAGCAAGTTTTTTGTAAAGGTACCCCTACAAAAAAAGAATTATTGAAAGTAGAGAATTTGTCATTCTCCTATTCTAATAAACAAAAAGTATTGGACAATGTAAATTTCTCAATATATGAAGGTGAAATTGTAGCACTTTTGGGCCATAATGGAGCTGGTAAATCAACATTAGCTCATAGTCTTATAGGCATAAACAAAACAAAAAATGATAGGATTGTATTTGATGAAGTAAATATCAATTCTTGGTCTATTCGTAAACGTGGTGAAGTTATATCTTATGTGATGCAAAATCCAAATCATATGATTACGCAACCTACTGTTATAGAAGAGGTTACATTTTCATTAAAATTAAAAAAGGTTTCAAATGAAGAAATTAAGCTTAGGGCGGAAGAAACATTAAAAATTTGTGGTTTGTATCCATTTCGTAATTGGCCAATTCAGGCATTAAGTTATGGACAAAAAAAGAGAGTAACGATTGCATCTGTACTAACAACAAATCCGAAACTTATCATTTTAGATGAACCGACAGCGGGACAAGATTATTATCATTATAAACAGTTTATGTCGTTTATTAAAAAACTAGCTGCAAAGGGAATATCTTTTATTTTTATCACACACGATATGAATCTCGCATTAGAATATGCAGACAGAGCAATCGTTTTACATGAAGGGGAAATTATTGCGAATAATACCTCGTCTATCGTATTAGGACATTCAGAAACGTTACAAAGAGCGAAACTTAGGGAAAGTTCATTATTCAAGTTAGTTAAATTTAGTGGGATTGCATACCCTGAAAGGTTTATAGAACTTTATTTTGAGGTTACTAGGAGGGAGGAACATGTATAGTACATACTTTCATCGTATGGATGGAGCAGTGAAATTGTTATTATTTATTTTTTGTATGACGCTTACTTTTTTGTTTCTTGATTTTCGCATATTGCTTATTGTTTTTATGATTGGCTGTATCGGACTTCTAGTTGCAAAAATTCCATTTCGTAAAATTTGTATTGTTTTTACTGTTATATTTACATTTAGTTTATTAAATTCTGTAATGATTTTATTTATTACACCAACTCATGGATCTGAATTAACCGAATCATATACTTCGTTTTTACATATCGGATATGCAACAATTACATGTGAAACATTATTTTATGCAGCTACACTTTCATTAAAATATTTTACGTTATTACCATTTACACTTATTTTTATATATACGACTGATCCAAGCAAATTTGTGAGTAGCTTAAGTAAATTTCGAATTCATTATAAGATTACATATGCAATAAATATTGCATTACGTTATATACCTGATATTCAGTCCGAATATAAAGTTATTAAACATGCGCAAGAGGCGAGAGGAGTAGCTTTTGAAAAAGGAGAAGCAAGTTTATGGATTCGTATGAAAAACCGTGTCTTAATTTTCTGGCCTTTAATTATCCATTCACTAGATAGAATCGATACAGTTTCAAATGCAATGGATTTAAGAGGATTTGGAAAGAAGAATACACGAACTTGGTTTTATACAAATAAAGCGAAAAGCGGGGATTTCATTGCTTTATTTGTAGGTGTTTTTATTTTAATTGTTGCAGTGTATTTAAAGTTACATGTATTTCAAAATTTTTGGTATCCATTTTAAAGCACTCTCAAATGAGTGCTTTTACTTATTTTTATGTAGACATGCTCAAAAAAGGGATATTTACATAATGTATAATACGAACCAGTTAAAATGATCAACTACCTATTAGTTTTCAAACCAAAAGGAGGAGAAAATATGAGTTACGGTGGTTCTTGTGGTTTTGGTGGAGGTTTCGCTTTATTAGTTGTGTTATTTATTTTATTAATTATCGTTGGATGCAGCTGCTGGGGCGGAGGGTACTAATTTCTAATTAGTCTCCACAAATGTAAACTTAAAAAACATAGAAGATACTTATGTATCGAAACAAATAAAAAAGGAGCATAATTGCTCCTTTTTTATTTGTTTTCAGATGAGTTGTTATTACATCTCGGCAATGTAATTGTCAAAGTTGTACCTTTATTAACAACGCTTCGGATTTTTAAACTACCTTGCATCGTTTCAATGATCTTAACAGCAACCATTGTACCTAAACCTGTACCTTTCGTTTTTGTACTAAAATATGGTTCACCAAATCGATTTATTTGATCTTGTGACATACCAATTCCGCTATCCTCAATTCGAATAATAACTTTATTATTACTAATAGATGAGGAGATATGTAAAGTACCACCATTAGGCATTGCTTCAATACCATTTTTTATTAAGTTTAAAAAACATTGTTGAAAGTGCTGTTTATTGCCTACAATTGTTGCCGTGGAAAAATCTTTTGTAATATGTATTGTATTCATATTGCATAATGGTAAGATCATATTAATAACTCGGTTCAACTCTTGTTCTACTGAAATATGATCTAATTTTTCTGAAGCAGGTTTGGCAAACGTTAAATAATCATCAATAATTCCTTGTGCACGATGTAACTCTTCAAGTATATGTTCAATATACTCATCTCTTGATTCTGGAGTTAAATTAGGTGTTTTTAAAAGTTGAGTAAATCCTTTTACGACAGTTAAGGGATTTCTTACTTCGTGCGATATACTAGCAGCAAGTTGGCTAACAATCTCCATTTTTTCCATTTTAATCATCTTCGATCGCATACATACTGCATCTTTTAAAACTTCATTAAAATAAATGACAAACAACATCAAAATAGTTGGTAATATTATGAAATAAATAATGTACAAATTATTCACTTCAAAATCTGATAAAGTTAATACAATTACAGTTGTAAATATTGCTAGAAAAAATGTTAAAAACATTCCATAAGCTACTTTAATTTTTCTATTATACTTATTAAATTTTGCGGATGCGAATGCTGTAACGATAAACATTGTGCCATAAACTAGTATTGTTAACATACTAAATCCATAAAATAAAAATCTTGTAATTAATAAAATAGCAAACAAAATGATACCAACAGGGAAGCCACCATAAAGTGTGCCTATTATAACTGGTATTTGTCTTAAATCATGAATACAATTTTCATCCATATAGATTGGATAGCGCATACATAAAATAAGAGGGATAATCGTACAAAGGATAATAAGTAGTTTTTTATATTTCTTTAAATAGCGTCCGCTATCATATATAAAATAAAAAATAAATATGCTACTTAAAATGTAAAGAAGATTATTTAATACGTTTTGATTAATATAAACAAAGTTCATAATATTTTCCTCGTTATTTTGAATTTCCATTTTATATGTATTATACATGATTATAGTAGAAACTTTATGTTTTTAATAATATGGGTTATATCTTTTCAGTATTTGCTACGTTTATCCACTCTTCATAAAATACTTTAACTGATTCATATCGTTCAGCTCGGCTTTCATTTACAGCACGATACGCTATTTCATATAAATCCCTACTTGCTTCCCATTTTGTAAAGGAACGATCTTTTCCACCTCCTAAAATTTCGAAAGCCATCGCCCCCATATTAAATACATTTGTTCTTGCATCAATCATAGCGTTTAGCTCAAATTCTTCAGGAGACATAAAACGCGAGGAACCCCATAATCTTCCCATTTTATTCACGTATGGTTTTTTAGAATATAAATCAATATCACAAATCTTCGTCTCATTTGTATGGAAGTTATATAAAATACTACCGTCATAAAAATCTATTGCTACATAGTTTTCCTTTTCGACATATGTATGGAAAGAAAACATAGAATTTAAGGATTGAATTCGCTCCAAAACAGATAAATGCTTATATTTATAATAAGGAGAGTTTGGATTTTTATATTTCTCAGGTGGCGGGAAACTCCAATGTGAATGAAGACATTCGCCATCAAACCAATCAAAAATTAAGACATATCCAAATTGAACGGGAAAATGTTCAATTAATTGTATAAGTGATTCATGCTTTAATTCTTCATATAAGGAAACTGAATTTTTTAATCTATCAATTGCATCGCCGGTCTTTCCGTTATATGCAATTGTATGTGCTCCTGCATATTTAATAAATTTCTTATGTCCATCTTTTTCTACACCAAAAGATAGATTTCCTGAATCTTGCTGGTCAAAAACCGCAAATACGGTTCCTAATTTCATAAGCCAATCAAAATTAGTATGTTTCTTTAATTGGAATGTTACTTGATTTAATTGAATTTCAACTGGAATATCTTTCATAATATACCTCACATTTATTATAATTAAGTTGTATATTTCAGTATTCGACATATTTTGTAAAAATCCTATGTTAATCACATGAAATTTTATAAATATAATAATAAACACTTATAAGAGGGTGAACAATATGGAACAACAAATCGTTATTAAACCATATCAAAAAGATTGGTATGAAGAGTATGTAATAGAAAAAGAGAAATTTATTTCATTATTTGGAGCAGAATGTATTGCTATTCAGCACATAGGGAGCACATCTGTACAAGGATTAGGAGCGAAACCTCTAATTGATATGATGATTGGCGTAACGGATTTACAAATTACTGAAAAGTGGATTGAAGATTTATTAAAGATTGGATATGAGTATGTTCCAAAAGAAACACCTAATCGACGTTTTTTTAGAAAGGGAAAATGGAGAGCTGGTACCCATCATTTGCATGTTTATATTTATAATAGTGACGAATGGAAAAACAATCTTTTATTTCGAGACTTTCTAATAAAACATGAATGGGCACGTAAAGAATATAGAGAATTAAAAGAGAAACTTGCAGCTACATATCCTTTTGATCGTGTTTCGTATACAAAGGAAAAGGCACCGTTTATTCAAAGAATTTTAGAATTGGCCAAAACTCAAAAAAATTAAAATTACAGATTCTTATCTGAAAAATTTTAAAAACCCCTTCCTACGTTATTTATAGGGAGGGATTTGTTCTTTTGTTATAACGATATACTTTATTTCTAATTATTGGAGACGGATTATTTTATTTATTTCGATATTTCTAGTATATTGAAAATATTAAGGGGGAATTAAACAATGAAAGCTATTGTACATCAATATAAAAAAGGGGTAGAAGGATTAGAATATAAATTTTCATCTGAAACAAATCCTAATGCCGGTGAAGTAAAAGTAAAGTTAAAAGCTGCAGGATTAAATCATAGGGATTTATTTATTATAAACAATAGAAAAGAAATGGAGCTGCCGTTAGTAATAGGGTCAGATGGTTCAGGAATTGTTACAGAAATCGGAGAAGGTGTTTCAAATAATTTATTAAATAGCGAGGTTATTATAAATCCTAGCATTGGATGGGAAAATATTGCCGAAGTACCAGATTTACCAGAGGTTTTAGGTGGACCGAAAAATGGAACGTTTGCTGAATATGTTATTGTGCCAGCTGAAAATGTAGTGGCAAAACCGTCATATCTTACTTGGGAAGAGTCTGGGGTTTTATCTTTATCGGCACTAACTGCATATAGAGCACTTTTTACAAAGGGTAGATTAAAGTGTGGAGAACATGTTTTAATTCCGGGGATAGGCGGCGGTGTAGCGACATTTGCCATGTTATTTGCAAAAGCAATTGGTGCAAAAGTAAGTGTTACTTCAAGGGTAGAGAGTAAAAGAAAGTTTGCCGAAACATATGGCGCAGACTTTTCTTTTAATAGTTCTGGAAATTGGGAAGAGAGTTTACGCGGAGAGAAAGTAGATTTAATAATTGATAGTATAGGTCCAGCAACATTCTTACAATATTTTGATGTATTAAAACCAAATGGGAGAATTGTTAATTTTGGTGCTAGCTCAGGAGATAAAATTGAATTACCTTTACGAGCATTATTTTATAATCAAATCGATATTATGGGGACATCTATGGGGAGCCGTGAGGAATTTAATGAAATGATTAAGTTTATAGAGAAATATAAAATTAAACCAATTATTGATAAAGTTTATTCGTTAAAAGAAGCCATTCAAGCGTTAAGCCGTATGGAACAGAGCGAACAGTTCGGTAATATCGCTCTACGTATGGAATAAAAATATGATTTAATAACCTATGTTTTTATATGGTTATGTTTTGTAATATATAAACTTATAGTTTGTGAATCATTCGATTTAAAAGGTTTTTTCCACCCTATATATTTTTAATACATGTAAATAGTTACATAATTGTCAAATGAAAAATAGTAAAATGAATAAAGTGAAAATCTAAATGTGTGTAAATGTTGTATACTGTGTAAATCAAGTAAACTTGTAACTTAATTTCAAGTAAAACAAGAAATTGTAAGGAGAGAGTAATGTGAATTACACAGTATTTCAATGGATAAACAATTTAGCAGGTACATCTGCGCTCTTAGATAAGGCAATGATTGCTATTACAAATAGCGCTGCATATGTGGCTATTCTATTCATGTTTATCTTATGGTTTCATAACGGAAAGAAAGAGAATGCGATAAGAAAACAATATACAGTGTTGTATACGACACTTTCAGTAATAATTGCATTACTAGTAAATGTTTTTATTCATGTAGTATATTATCATCCACGTCCTTTTGTAGCATATGATGTGAATCAATTAGTACCTCATGCAGAAAACTCATCCTTTGTTAGTGATCATTCTGTACTTGTATTATCGATTGCATTCATTTTTATTCTTAGAGGAGAAAAGTTAAGATATATTGCACTTTTATGGGCGGTTTTAGTTTGTATATCACGTTTGTATGTAGGTGTTCATTTTCCTTTAGATGTAATGGGTGCAGCTGTAATAACAAGTATTATAAGCAGTTTATTGTTGCAGAAAAAACGTATATTTGAACCAATCGCAAAACTTGTTTTCAAAATGTACGCACTCGCAGCGAAACGAATTCCTTTTCTAAAGAAGTATAACCATGTAGGTTAAATTTCATAACTAGCATTTTATATATTGAAAACCCTCCTTTGGAAATTGAAAGGAGGGTTTTTGTATACAAGTGAATAGATTACTTGCAAAAAGAATTTGAGTGTTATGCAGCAAGATTAAAAGAATGAATATTCTTAAATTTCACGTACTGTATTTTAAGTGTTTAAATAAATTAACAATAACCAGTTTCACATTGTTTTAAAGGAATTGATAAGAAAACTTCGAAACATATAGTATCGAAAACAAAAATTACATATTTTAAAGCGCATCTTTGCATGTATAAATTAATAAAGAAAGGAGATAAACATGCATAAACTTCAAACGAATAAAGGCGCGCGGTATTTTATGGTTACTTTTATTGTGTTATTTCTTATTATGCTTTTGCGTTTTTTCTATATTCAGGCAGTAGGAGTCCTGCATAATGTGGATGTAAAGGATCTAGCAAATGAACAACATAATAAAAATGGTGTTTTAGAAGCAAATCGTGGCACGATTTATGATCAAACTGGAAAAGTGCTAGTCCAAGATTCCACAACGTATCGTGTTGTTGTGAATTTGAAAGGGAAAGATATAGTGAAAAACAAAGATGAAACTGCTCAACGATTAGCTGATGCGCTTGAAATTGATAAAGAGGACGTATTAAAAAATTTTCATGAGGGACGTACGCAAGTTGAAATTGGAAAAGTTGGTCGGAATTTATCTAGAGAAGTGAAGGAAAAAATAAAACAATTAAAAATCCCGGGTGTATCCTTTATGTCAGAGAAAGCAAGAGTATATCCAAATGAAGATTTTGCATCCTATATACTTGGTTTTGCTAGACCAGATGATAAAGGAAATACAGAAGGAAAATTTGGACTTGAAAAAAGTCTAGATAAATATTTGCGCTCTACAAATGGGAAAATAGAATATGTGGGCACGCAAGGGGGTATTCCGCTTACGAATGATATAGGAAAAGTAGAAGCCGCTAAAAATGGAAATAATGTATACCTTACGCTTGATAAACAAATTAATGGTTTTTTAGAAGAAGCAATGAACAAGGCACAAGAACACTATGATCCTTCTATGTTAGTAGGAATCATAGCGGATCCAAAGACAGGAAAAGTTTTAGCGATGTCTAGTAAACCTAGTTTTAACCCCAATAAAGGTGATATCGAGTACTTTTTAAATGATCCAATCGCAAATGCATACGAACCCGGTTCAACAATGAAAATATTTACGTTAGCTGCTGCAATAAATGAAGGGGTATATAACGGGAAAGAATATTTCCAATCTGGAAAATATTCAGTTGGTTCATCTGATATAAAAGATCATAACGGTGGGTTTGGATGGGGATCTATTACATTTGATGAAGGCTTTGAAAGATCATCAAACGTAGCTTTTTCTATTTTAGAAGATAAGTTATTAAAACCGGATAAATTTAAGCAATATATGAATAAATTTGGATTCAACCAAAAAACTGGAATAGATTTACCTGGCGAAAGTAAAAACACATTATTATTAAATACACAAATTCAACAAGTCACAACTTCTTTCGGACAAGGTTCTACAGTAACTCCCATTCAATTAATCCAAGCAGCTACTGCTATAGCAAATGACGGAAAAATGATGCAACCATATATCGTTGACAAAGTTGTAAATCCCACAAACAAACAAGTTATTATGGAAAATCAACCGAAAGAAATTGGGAATCCGATAAAAAAAGAGACAGCGGACGAGGTAAGGAATTTAATGGAGCGTGTTATTACGTCATCAAAAGGTACTGGTACAATGTATAAAGTGGATGGTTATCCAATAGGAGGTAAGACCGGAACAGCGCAAATTCCGAATCCTGAAAATGGACGATATATGGAAGGGAAAGAAAATTATATTTTTTCATTTTTAGGTATGGCTCCGATTGATGACCCAGAGTTAATTGTATACTTAGCTATTAAACAGCCAAAGTTAAAGGGAGACGAGTATGGAGCTCAGCCGCTTGCTGAAATATTTAAACCAGTTGTGAAAAATAGCCTTGAATATTTAAAGGTGAAACCATATACAGAAAAACAAATGGCAGATGCAACGAAACGATCCCAATTAAAAGTACAAAACTATGTCAATCAATCAATGGATACAGTAGAGAATAGTGTGAAAAAAGAGAAGCTCCAACCGATAATTTTAGGCGAAGGAAAAATAATAAAACAATATCCGCAATCTGGTGAAGTAATGAGTGAAGGGGATCGTATATTTTTATTAGGGAAGAACGCAATAATGCCAAATTTACAAGGTTGGTCAATGCGTGATGTTATGTATTTCTCTAAATTATTAAAATTAGATTTAAAAACTACAGGTACGGGCTATGTAACGAGTCAGAGCATTGAAAAGGGACAAGATATACAAGAAGGCGATGCATTAATCCTAGAATTGGAACCACCGTTACAACCGCTAGCAGAGGCGAATACAAACTAATTCGGACAAAGTGAAGGGTCTATATATAATAGGCTCTTTTTTTATAGATTTAAGTAATTTCACGCACCGTAATTTTTTGGAAAAATAATAAATAAGAGAATAAACAGTGACATGTCCGTAAATATCTGATTATTTTATATTTACAGTTAAATTAATTTGTGATAATATGGAAAAAATCAAATGCAGTGAAGAGAAGAGTAAATAAAATGAATTTTTCACAGAGAGCTCTATTTAGCTGAAAAGGAGCAAAAATTCTTTATTGAACCAAGCCTCTGAGCAGCACATCGGAACCTTTTATTAGGGGATAGTGTGACGGGAGCTCCCGTTATAGAGCTATGGTATAAGCATGAAATAGAATGCAGTACCTGATAAGGTTAATATGGCGACATATTAACAAACTAGGGTGGCACCGCGATGATAAATCTCGTCCCTAAGACTAAAAGTCTTGGGGGTGGGATTTTTTTATTGATTCAAAACAATTTGGAAAGCGGGGGCCTAAAATGAAAAACTTACTTAAAGATTGGAAATATCCTTTATTACTACTGTCTGGAGTTGGTATTGCGAATTTAGGGGCATGGATTTACTTAATAGCACTGAATGTACTTGTCTATAATATGGGAGGCTCAGCCTTAGCTGTTGCTACTTTATATGTAATTAAACCATTAGCCGCTTTATTTACAAACGCATGGTCAGGAAGTATGATTGATCGTTTAAATAAACGGAAGTTAATGATTCACCTTGATATATATCGTGCGGTATTTATCGCTATTTTACCTTTACTTCCATCACTTTGGATTGTTTATGTATTCGTATTCTTTATAAGTATGGCCAATGCAATTTATGAGCCAACTGCTATGACGTATATGACGAAATTGGTTCCAGTTGAGCAAAGACAACGTTTCAACTCATTACGTAGTTTAATAGGATCTGGTGCATCTTTAATTGGTCCAGCGATAGCGGGCTTATTGTTAATAGCAAGTACATCGGAGTTTGCTATATATATAAATGCTATAGCATTTCTCTTATCAGGAGTAATTACATTACTGTTACCTAATCTTGATAAAAAATCCGATATTACTACGTCAAATGACAAGTTATCTTTAGCTGTACTAAAAAAAGATTGGAACATCGTTTTAAATTTCAGTAAGAAATCTTTATATATCGTTTTTGTGTACTTTTTATTTCAAGGGATGATGGTTTTAGTTGCCGCCACTGATTCACTTGAATTGTCATTTGCGAAAGAAGTTTTATTGTTAACAGATAGCGAATATGGCTTTTTAGTTAGTATCGCTGGAGCAGGGTTTATTTTAGGAGCCATAACAAATACAATTTTATCAAAACAATTAACACCTTCATTTTTAATTGGAATAGGATCATTATTCATCGCAATCGGTTATTTAATTTATGCTTTTTCAAATGAATTTTTAATAGCGACAATCGGATTCTTTATTTTATCTTTCTCTATGGCATATGCCAATACGGGATTTTATACCTTTTATCAAAATAATATACCTGTCCATATTATGGGACGGATTGGGAGTATATATGGGCTCGTTATTGCGGTCATAACCATTTTGATTACGATTCTATTCGGAGTTGCAACTCAATTTATTTCTATACAACTTGTAGTTATTATAGGATCATCAATCATGTTCCTTATAACTATCATATTGTGTGTGTTTATTTTATTGCCATCACAGTCTAAAGTGCATTCCTCTGAGTCAATCAATTCGAAATAGTTCTCTTAGTTTAAATCGTATGGTGTTCAATAGGAGGGTTCTCCCTCCTATATATGGAAATATAAGAAAGGTGAACAATATTGATAAACAAGGGTGGTTTTTGTAATGAAAACAAAAGATCAAATAGACAGCATTGTAAAAGAAATACATCGGCATATAGATTACTCTGGGGTAATTTTAGTGAAAGAAGAAAAAGGCTTAGTCTATGAAGAGGCGTTTGGTTACGCAAATCGAAATGAATGTATAAACAATACGCTACAAACAAAGTTCGGGATTGCCTCCGGTTGTAAAATATTCACTGCTATCGGTATCTGTCAACTTGTTGAAAAAGGTGTAATTACTTTTCAAACAAAGTTAAAAGAGTGTTTAAGTATTAAATTTCCAAACTTTAATGAAGATATTACAATACATCACCTTTTGACGCATAGTTCGGGTATTCCGGATTATTTCGATGAAAGTATTTTGGATAACTTTGAGGATCTTTGGAAAGAAACTCCTATGTATCTATTAAAAAGTTTAAAAGATTTTTTACCATTATTCCAAAGCAGAAGTATGATGTTTGCACCTGGAAGTAAATTTCACTACAACAATGCAGGTTTTATCATACTGGGATTAATAATCGAAGAACAGACAGGACTTAAATTTACGGAGTATATAGAAAAAAACATATTTAAACCAATTGGTATTAATGATTCTGGCTATTTTTCTTTAGATACATTACCAAGGTACACAGCTCTTGGATATATAAAAGATGAAACTAACCAAAATTGGAGAACAAACATCTACTCTATACCAATAATAGGAGGCTCTGATGGTGGTGCTTTTATTACTGCGCCAGACATGCTGAAGTTCTGGGAAGCGTTATTTAA
Organism: Bacillus sp. N5-665; assembly: GCF_022637375.2. Lineage (NCBI taxonomy): Bacteria > Bacillati > Bacillota > Bacilli > Caryophanales > Bacillaceae > Bacillus > Bacillus sp. N5-665. The sequence continues at coordinate 2,852,350 of NZ_CP093325.1, read as the reverse complement.
CTTTGAAATCATAAGCCGAGAATATACAAAAATACTTTTAACTCCTCATATTCAAGTAAATAATAATCAGTCTTACGGATATGGAATATGGATTGAAACAAGAGAAAACGAAATATTCAAATATCATGTAATGGGATATGATCCAGGCGTCAGTTTTCGCTCGGCCGTATATCCAGGCTTAGGAATTACAGTAGTTATTCCATCAAATAAAGGAGCGGGTCCTGAAAAGATAATGAAAGAATTAGAAAACTCTTTTTCATAAGGTTAAAAGAGTTTATGAACGCATTAATAAATGTAAAAAAGACGTACTATTTATTTGTACGTCTTTTTTGCATAAACAATGCTTAAAACTGATGGGAAATCACATTCTATATTTTATAATTTTTATTAGCTAGTTTATTTAAAGTATGGAATGAAAAGAAGCGAATATAATTTTCAAATGTAAACAAGTAAATAGGAGGACTCTAAATGGATATTCTATTTGTTATTCTACTTGTTGTTTTTATAATGATATTAATGCAAGGTAAAGAATATAAAGTGAATATTAATCGTATTTGGTTCATTCCGACTTTGCTGTGCTTTGCGACAATCCAGTCTATTATTCATATGGGACAATTAACTATATTGAAAGTATTACTATTCGTTGTAATGCTGGGGATTGGATTGGGCCTTGGAATGATTAGGGGAAAAGTTTTAACATTTCGATTAGATAGTGAAACAGGTCATGTATTACGAAAAGGAAATTGGTTAAGTACAATTATTCTACTTGCCATTCTAGGTACGAAGGTTTTGATTAAACAAAGTATGTTTTCTAGCAGTACTCACTATACATTAATGGTTGTAACAAATACCTTTTTATGTATCACATTAGGTACTGTAATTAGTAAACGATATTATATTTGGAAAAAATATAATGAATTAATACAAAAAACATGAAAGTATTCATCCATTGTTTAACAGCGCCGTGAACGGTAATACTAAATAACATTGAACATTTATAACAAGGGATGATAATATGATATTCATTTACACAGATTTCGGCGGAACGCATTCAACTTCACTTGCTGCAGCTTATCATTTAAATAAATTACCAACGGATCGTAAGTTAACGAAAGAAGAAATTTTGAATGTAGATTACTTTAATAAATTGAAAACAGAAGATATGGGGAAAATTATTTTTCATGGAATAGACGAAAATGGTAATCCAGTATATACAATTGGATGCGGCGCATCAAAAGTTGTTGTACCTGCGATGAAACATTTAGGAGAGATTTTGCAAAAACATTATCAAAGTCATGAAAAGATTATTTTTTCTAATACATCACCAACAGTGCCTTTACCAATGACTTTCGGTGGCCTGTTTTCTAGAAGATTTCACATCGACTTCATCGGCGTACCGTTACTCGTATGGGGAGCGAAACTTTGCTGTGATAACGTACAAAGACTTGTTAGTTATACGAAAGAAGCTGGCCGATTGACAAATGATTATGTTGTAATTTTAGATAATGAAACTTTTAAATAATGCATAAAAAGAAGAAAATCGGGCAAATACTTCGGTTTTCTTCTTTTTATGGTGAAAATGACAAAAAATATTCACATTTACTATTCATCTACTATAGCCAAAACAATAAAGTCCTGTTACTATTACAGGGATATTCTCTTTTCGTAACATAAATATATAGAAAAGTCAGAAAAGAGGAATTGAATTAAGGGAGGAACAACATGAAGCGTGTTGCTTGGATTACTGATAGTACAACTGCGAGTTTTACAACAGAAGGAGATAATTTTGTTATCCCGATTGAAGTTATTATTGATGGTGTGTCGTACAAAGATTGTGAAGAAGGTGTGCGTGAGCGCGTCTATAATGCGTTAAACGAAGGTAAAACTGTCACTACATCACAGCCTAACATAGGGGAAATGGTAGAGTTATTTTCGAAATGCAAAGAAGAATATGAAGAGGGATTTGCAGTTGCTATTAGCGGAAAAGTAAGTGGAACTTATCAAAACATGAAGTTAGCTGCAGACATGGCAGGTTTCCCATTAACGGTATTGGATAGTGAAACAACAAGTTATCCAATGGATGAATTAATTAGAAAAGCGAAATCGTTATACACTGATGGTATGACGTTACAAGATATACACAAAACATTGGTAGATGAAAAAAGAAGACCTTTCCACGTATTCCCGAAAAGTTTAAAAGGCCTTTACGCAAGTGGGCGTGTAAAGGGAGTTCAATTTTTACTTGGAAGTTTATTAAGTGTTAACTTAATATTAGAAGTAAAAGGTGGAGAACTTTTACTTGAAAAGAAAGTTCGCAAAATCCAAAAATGTCGAGAATACATTAAAAATGAGCTTGAAAAAGAATTACCAAAAGTACTTCATATGTTCCATGCTAATGATAAAGATGGAGCTGAAGAATGGATTTCAGATATTAGACAAGCATTCCCTGAAATGGACTTTAAACTATATCCATTACCAATTTCATTTGCGGTTCATGCAGGTGAAGGTACAATAGCAATTAGTTATTAAGATGAAAACCCGTGAATGATTCACGGGTTTTTTATTTAATTAAATTGAAATTGGAGGCATATTACATCGCTATCAAGCAAAAAAGATCATTTTATCATTTTTGGGAGCAACCAATCCCTCAACTTGATTTGAAATTAAAAATATAAACCTTTGCCTACTGGCTGAACAGTTTCTAGCACAGTATTGACCATTTCTTCATTGATTAGGGTTCTTATAATCCACGCTGAGAGATCTTGAGCTGCAAAACAGCCTGCAGCAGTCGAAATATTTCCTTCGTTCACGAAACTTTGTTCAATAACGTCCACATCAAATTCTTTAAGCTGTTCTACTGCGGATGGATATGTAGTGGCTTTTTTACCTGTTAGCAATTTTTTAGCTCCTAGTAGTAATGAACCAGAACACATAGATCCTATTAATTGTCTTTGAGGATCTACATGAATACTATTAATATATTCTTGGTTTTTATATAAATCTTGTACACCCTTACCACTTGCAAATATTACAGCGTCAGCAGACGGAATATCAGATATGCTTTCTGTCATGGGAATACGTAAGCCAGACATGGATATATGAGTTTTTCCCGTTCCTAATAGTTGAACGTTCCAATCAGAAATACCGCCAACTAAACGTACACGATTTAATAAATCCCATGGTAGAAAAACATCTATATCAGTAAAGTTATCAAAACAGACTATTGCAATTTTCATTTTCTAATCCACCCCTTACTGTTGTTACCAGTGCCAATTAACGTTTCTAATAAAACAATCGCTTTAACATTTGATTCTAATTCCATAAGTATGTCCCCTTATTTACAAGATGAACTTCTCCTGTTTATGTTCTATATTAAGTTATAAATCCCTGTATATTCCATGCATTTGAAAGAGGTGTTAGCAATTTTTTAACTCACCCAAACATATAAATCAATTAAATCTTCTGCTTAGTTTCTACCGATTCATTCTACAAAACCAACATTTTTAGCAATAACTTCGTAAGGTATTTGGAAATGAGAATCTTTAACTTTCTCGAGCAAGTTGGTGTAATTCATCACATACAGAAATAGAAATAAAAGTGTCATCAGAATAGTAGTCCTGCTCCACTGGTTAAATAAAGGAGAGGTGATGATATCCGTTTACATGTATATTTTATTAAATAAAAGATTATACACTTATAAAATATGTGGCATTGAAATATCCTATACATACCTTAAATTCTGTTGTATAGAGAGATAAAAGGATTTTTAAAGATAAAAATAGAAATCTATATAAAAATATATATAAATGGTAGTGATATTATGAAAATCAGTAAGTTTGCAGAAGTAAATAATGTAAGTATTGATACAATTAGACATTATATGGATCTCGGCCTCATTATTCCTGAAAGAAAGGGATCGCATTATTTTTTTGATGAGTATTGTCAAATAGATTTAGAACTTATATTACATTACAAAGATCTAGGATTTAGCTTGAATGAAATTAAAGAACTATTTTTTTATAAAAATTTAGCGAAATCTATGAATTACGAAAATGATACTTTTTACCAATCTTTATTTAAATTGAAATATGACAAGATGGAACAGGAAATAGAGCTTTTGGAGAAGAGGCGGGATAAATTAAAGGAAGTGTTACAAGATTTATTATTAACAAATGAAACTTCAAATTCAATTATAGGGATAGATTTAAGCGTACTTCATTTACTTACATGTTCTAAGTGTAGCGAAAAACTAATTCTTCAAGATGGAATTATTACTAACAACCAAATTACTGAGGGGAAGCTAATTTGTAATTGTGGTGAAGAATATATTATTACTTCAGGAATTATAACTGCGGGTAAATTATTTAAAGTTAATGAGCAAACGTCACTTGAAGATACTATATCGGATTATATTCATGAAACTGATAATGCGTATTTGGAAAATATGCATAGGGAAGGGGAATGGGCGAAAAAGAAACTAGTACATTTAAATTTAAATAACAAATTAATACTGGATTTAGGATCGGGACTTGGATTCTTTTTGAGAAACATTTATGAAGAACTGCCCGAAAATTGCCTATACATTGCAGTGGATCGAGATTTAAATAAACTTTTATTTTTAAAAGATGTATTAGCGAGAAGAAATCCGAAAAGAAACATTCTCTTTATCTGTGCTGATTTTTTGAATATCCCTATTCAGAATCAGTCAGTTGATGTTGTAATTGATCATTCTGGTACGAGCAATTATAGTTTTGAGCATGAGGATTTTTTACTTCACGAATTAAATCCACTTTTTAAAACGGATTGTTATTTAGTAAGTTTATTTATTTTATTTAAAAATTTCAGCTCAAATAGCCAAATTACAAATAACTTTCGAGAAAATTTTACACTTTCAAAAGTAACGAAAGAAATCCAAAATCTACACTTTCATTCCATTGATGAAAGTACTTCAAATTATTTGACACGAGGAGGAAAGTACGAGGATTTCTTTGTTCAAGGAGAAGAAATTTATACATATTCATTTTTCGGAAAAAGATAAGGGCAATCCCGTCAAAAAAAGTCCGGTTTTATAACTGGACTTTTTTGACGATTTATATTTAGACTCTTTGCGATCAAAAGACAAAGAGAATGTTAATCTACATGTTTAGCACTCACATGACACTCTCTTGCCGATGTATGTCTAGTAAGAGAAAAGATAGCCAAACCTAAAGACAATAGAACTAGAGATCCACCAACCCAGGCCATATGAGCGACATTATGTACTTGTTTTAAGGCTATACCTCCAACTGCAGAGCCGAGCGAAATTCCTATTTGTAGAGCTGAATTATTAAAACTTTGCTGTATATCTGACGTATCTGGAGCAGTTTGAATTAAATAACTTTGTAGAGGTGGTGCAAGTCCCCAACTCAATGCAGCCCAAACTATCATAACGGGAATAAATAGGCTAATAGAAACTGTCGTGAACGGTAATATAAATAAGATTAGAGCAAATAAAGTAATAACTATTACTATACTTTTTGGAGCGCCTATTTTATCTGATAATCCACCGCCGAACGCTCCGCCACTTACTGCAGCTATACCAAACATTAAATAAAATATGCTAATCCAATAAGGGCTTAGTTGAAACTTTTCTTCTAAAAAAGGAGTAAAATAAGCATATAAAGTATAGTGTCCTGCTAACATAAACATGGTAGCTAGATGAGCAGCACCTAGTTTTGGACTACACACGGCTTTTAATTGGATAGATAAAGGAGTTCGGTTTTCCTCCCCAGGTATTTTCTCTAAAAATAATGAAATTAAGATAATAGATCCCAATGATAAAATAGCTATACATAAAAAAATAACTCTCCAGCCAAATGTGTTCGAAATTAATATGCCTAGTGGAACTCCTAAAACAAGTGAAGAGCTAATACCCATATAAATTAATCCTAATGCTTTTGCTTGGTAAGAGGGATTAACAATCTTAGCTGCAATTGTAAGGGAAAGTACGACAACTAAAGCAGTACTCATAGCAGTTAATATTCGTGCTATCATCATAAAAGTAAAGTTCGGACTAAAATAAGTAAGTATATTTCCAATTAGAAAAGTGTAAAGTGAAATAATATACAATTTTTTTCGTTCCACTTTACTTGTGAAAATCAATAATACAGGACCTGCTATAGCATAAGTAAAGGCGAAAATTGTAATTAATTGACCAGCGGAACTTAATGAAACATTAAAATCTTTAGCGATGTCTGGCAATATTCCTCCAACAATAAGCTCTACAAGCCCTACTGCTATTGTTGCTAAAGCTAATATAAATACTTTGAAATTCATTTTTTGTATTCCCTTCTCATCATTATTTACCTTAGAACAAAAAAACTCCTGACCACAAACGCTAAAAGACGCGTTTTGTAGTCAGGAGTTATTGGTTCCTGGTAGAGACCCCCAAGCCATTATACATGATTCTCATATGTAATTAATCAATGTAATAGAAGATATCATATTACTTTTTACATTTCAATAAAAAAAATTTGCATTCGTATACGTGTACCCATATAAAAGAGATAAAATGGGCTTTCTGAAACTCTAATAATTTTACCTTTCGATGGAAGTGCGATCTAAATAATTCAACTATTGCTAACTTTCACTAATGAAGATTATATAAATAACAAACGTAAGTATTAAACGGGTATATCAAGTAAAAAAGCGACATCCTTTCTGTAGAATTAATTTTAGAAAAGGGTGGCGTTTTTTATATGTATATTTTTGTATCTAATCAATTACAACTATTTGCTTAAGCAATTCTAAGCTATTTATCTTCAAATCATTGACGGTAGATGAGATTAGTTTAATGGGCATGGGGTTAACCCCATCTTTTTTTATTTCTTTGTATTAATTTTTAAACACAATGTATTGATATTGGGTTAACCCAATAACTTACACTTAATGTAATACAAAGAAAAGTGGGGGGAATTGTTATGGGAAGTTTACGATTGCATATAGAAAATAAAAAAAGAAACCAAGAACTAAGAAATATTTGTTTATATTCAATTGCAAAAACAGTATCAATATTCGGTAGCTCTATGTATAGTTTCGCGCTAGGATTATATGTTTTACAAATAACTGGATCTGCGTTAAATTTCGCGATTACGCTCATATTAGGAACGATTCCAATGATTGTTATGAACCCATTTGCCGGTGTAATTGCTGATAAAGTTAATAAAAAGAAACTCGTCGTTTGTATGGATTTACTAAGTGGGTGCTTATTAATAACTGTTTATATATTAAGCAGCTATTATGTATTAAACTTATTCATCATTTATACTACTACCTTTCTAATGACGGTCTTTACAACCTTTTTTGGAATAGGATTAGAGGCTGCAAAACCAAATATCGTCTCTAAAGAGAGGCTTATGAGTATTAATTCTATAAGTAAAAGTATCGATTCTGTATCTTTAATTGTCGGCCCTATGTTAGGTGGCATCGTTTTTTCAGTATTTAATATTAAGACTTTTATAATTATAAACGGTATTTCTTTTATTCTTTCAGGGATAGCATTACTATTTATTCATTTTAGATTGTTCGAGTACAACATAAATGAGGAAAATTCAAAAAGAGGAGTTCATTTTATTAAAGATATAAAAGAGGGGTTTTCTTACTTACTTGAAAAGGAAAGCTTAAAGAATACGTTTCATATTTTAATTTCGTTTAATTTCTTCTTAGGCTTTGCTGTAACTGTTCCATTGCCATACATTATTAACACAGTACTCAATCTTAGTTCTAAGCAATTTGGTATCATTCAAGGGACTTTTCCAGTAGGGATGATACTTGGTGCGATTGTAGTAAAAAAGATAACGGATCGTTTTTCTTACTCTTATCTTTTGAAAAAGCTAAGTTCTATGTTGTCAGTTTGTATGATTATTTTAGGGATTCCAGTTTTATTCAAAAGTTTTGAAGTGAATGATTTTGCATTCGTTATTACGTATTGTGTTGTTATGATCTTTTTAGGTTTTATTATAGCGCTAATTGATATTCCTTTAATTTATTTCATGCAAAATGAGATTCCCAATGAATACAGAGGAAGGGTTCTCAGCATTGGATTAAGTATAGGTAAAATGATGCTTCCTATAGCAATGGTAGTGTCCGGGCTATTATTAAATTATATCCCAGCCTACATCATTCCAATTGTAGGTGGAATCTTATATTTAATAGTAATTAAAGTTTCATCAAATCGTTTCACGTTAGAAGTTCATTCGAAAGATTATAGTGCTTCGTAGAATCCAATAGAACTTTTTATAGCTTTAATTATTACCGCTTTACGATTAACAGCTATGATGTTTATATGGTTGCCTAGAGGGATTGCATGGCAAGAAGTCATTATGAACAGTATTGCTTTTGGAATAAATTATGTAGGTTTTCCAATCTTAATGATTACTAGTAATCAGGATTCAAACTTAACAGTTCTTATTATAGGCTGGACATTGTTTTTAGGAGGAAGTATATTAAACACAGTTTCAGAGTTACTTAGAAAATCTTTTAAAGACAATCCTATAAATCAAGGTAAGCTATATACAGGCGGTTTATTTAAATATGCGATTCATATTAATTATCTTGGAGATTGCATTTGGGTGCTTGGTTTAGCGTTAATCTCTAACAATCTTTATAGTTTGTTTATTCCTATAGGCCTATTCTTAGTATTTGTTTTTGACTATATTCCAAAATCTGATGTTTACTTACAAAACAAGTACGGGGAACAATTTACAGTGTATAAACAGAAAACCAAAAAACTAATACCGTTTATTTGGTAAATCCGTTTCATAAATTATAAAAAGCGCAGGATCATTATCCTGCGCTTTTTTATCGTAATTCAGCTGTTTTTCTAATAACAATCTTATCAATATCATCTTCTTCATCACCGATAAATAAACCGCGTTCTTTTAAATACGCCTCAAAATATAAATCTGCTTCTGCACGTTCATCATATGGTTTTACAGATAGAACGAAACCTAATTTATTTTGTTCCTCTAAATGAGAAGTGGAGATGTAGGCCGGTACATTGTGGCGTAAAAAGAGTTCTTTAACCGGAATAATCATATCTTTCATTAATTTCGTTAACATACCCATTTCAAACTCGAAATTAAAACGATCTATGCTACATAAATCAGCGAATACTACACCGATAAAACCTGTATTAAATACTTCTTGATATTCTACTTCTTCGTTACCGTAAAAATTCTTTTCGATTAAATAATTTATAAAGTAAGAAACACCGTCACTTTGTTCAAATGGTTTCGTTGAAAGAACAAAGCCGATTTTCTTTTGTTTATGTAAATACACACATGACATGTATGCTGAAATGTTATGTTCTTTAAATAGAGAACTTGTTGCTCCAGAGAGGCCATCAAGTACGTGATGAACAATTTGAAGTTTTTTACGAGCGAAATAATAGGATTTCTTTTGTAACTCCAATGTATCAATAAAGACAGAGCCGATAAAGCCTGTATTTGAAATAATAGGTGTTTGCTTTTTTCTTCCTCTGCGCTTTGCTTGAGCCATTGTGAAAATCATCCCTTCATGTACAATTAAAATAAAAAAGAACGCTTGTTCGTATATGTATATTTTACTATTAAAACGCTCTAAAGTAAAGGGTTTTTGATGAAAAAATAACAAAAAAGACACCTATTAAAGGTGCCTTAAACGCTGTAGGGAAGAGGGTTCATCCCAACTATTTATATTATGATACAGAAACGATCTCTTCTGTATCTTCTACATCTAAATGACAGTCCATAGTACGAACATCTTGATCTTCATGACTTCCGAAATAAATAGTAATTTTCATATGTATCGCTCCTTTATTCTAGGAATACCTAAAATAATTACTAGTAATGTTACTGTTTATTATATACCACTTTTTTCATTCCGACAACGTTATATCATTTTTAATTCTTTTAGGGTGAATAGAGTGATGTATAGAGCTATTTTTATAGAAATAGGCACATTTCATATATGTTATATTTAATACGGAACGATTCGAATACGAATTATTATGAAAGGAGAAAATGAATGAATTATAAACAGTTATTAATAGATAACTTCACATATAAAACGTCATATATTTCGCGGCAAGTACATGGAATGAATGTAAAAGAAACGAAGGATTATGTTGCTGTCGACTGTGGTTTACCTGCAGATACATTTAATATCATTACTTTATTAAACAATGATTTAACGGAAGGTATTGAGAAATTATATAAAGTGGTAAACAACTATAATCAAAAGAAATTTCCAATGAGTGTTTGGTTTTGGAATGATAGGTATGAACAGATTATAAAAAGCGAATTAATAAAACTTGGCTTAAAAGAAGCAGAACAAAATATCGCGATGGTAGCAGACTTAAAAACAATTCATCCAACAATAAACATGCCAGAAGGTTTTACGATACAAAAAGCATCTTCGCCAGGACAAATTAAAAATTTTGGGGAAACGTTAGCTAATCTATTTGGTACATCAGAGGAAGGTACACATGTACAAGCATTCTACAATGAAACTGCTTCTTTCGATTTATGGAATAGTGAGAATATGAAACTATATTTAGGGATTTTTAAAAATGAAGTCGTATCTGTTGGTTCAATAGTATGTACAAAAGATAGTATTGGTATTTATGATATAGCAACTAAAGAAGAAATGAGAGGGCAAGGATTTGGCTCTACTATGTTTAATTACTTGCTGCAAGAAGCAAAAGAATTGAAGGTTGCTCAATGCGTATTACAAGCTTCACCTGATGGAATTAATATTTATAAAAAGGCTGGCTTTCAATCTGTTGGACAAATGACTGTTTTTGAAAATCGACATTTATTTGAATAAATTATCCAAGCCAAATTAATTTCATGTAGGAGTTAATACATCATTATGAAAAGAAAATATATAGTTACAATCATTTGCACCTTTATAGTAATAGGTACTTTTGTTTTTCATAAAGCAAATGAACTTAAGTACACGAAAGCTATTAATCAATTAAATCATATAAAAAACATTGCACATAGAGGCGCTTCTGCGTATGCGCCGGAACATACAATAGCAGCGTATAAATTAGGGCAACAATTGAGAGGAGATTATATAGAAATTGATCTCCAAATGACAAAAGACGGACATTTAGTAGCTATGCATGATGAAACAGTAAACCGCACTACAAACGGTACGGGGCTAGTTAAGGAACATACATTAGAAGAAATAAAGCAACTTAATGCAGGGTCTTTTTTTTAATGAAAAGCATCCAAGTTTAGCGAAGAAAGAATTTGAAGATGCTAAAGTTCCAACACTAGAAGAAATTATTGAAACGTTCGGGCAAAGCGCTAATTATTACATTGAAACAAAATTGCCAGATGAATATCCTGGTATGGAAGAAAAGCTATTAGAAATTATAAAGCACTACGAAATAAGTGATAAAATTATTATTCAATCATTTAGTGAAGAAAGTCTGCAAAAGATTCATGGTTTAGATGTTAATATACCGCTAGTACAATTACTACCTTACAAAAAGGCAGCTCATTTAACTGAATTAGAGATAAAAAAGTATAAAACATACTGTATCGGTCTTGGGATGAACTATAAATATATTGATTCAGCTTATGTAAAGAGTATAAAGAAAAATGGATTAGAAGTTCATCCATTTACTGTAGATAATGAAACAGATATGAAAAAGTTAATTTTATGGGGAGTTGACGGGATGTTTACGAATTACCCAGATCGTTTACATTCATTATTACAGCCTTAAACTATAATGGTGTAATTATCACTGAATCAATAATACAAGTACCCACAAGTATACAAAGATAGTTTGTCATCCAAATGGTAACATCATTGAATACATAGAGCCGATATTGAAATGCAATCCGAAAAAGAATCCAATATTTTTATTGGATTCTTTTTATTTAGCTCTAAGTGACGAACTTAAAGCAATATGAATTTGAATTTGTTAATAAAATATTACATTGAGTATGATTTTTTATAATTACCATCAGAAAGTAACGAAATTGTAATGAATTTTAACTACGCTTTTTATATTTTTTTGATACACTGGCTACGAGAGGAATACCGATTAATGTAGGTAAAAACCAAAACCATATAGGCGGTAATAAATTAATTATGGGAATATGAATACCGACGTTTACTAAAAGTGCGGTAACGGCACCTATATAAGAGCCTAACATACCTCTAATATGGTGGTGAAGCCAATTTTTCCAACGTTTTTTTCGTGCGAGGTATCCATATATCGCAAATGAATAAGAGAAAATTGCTACATAAAATAAATATGCGATTTTATCCCAATTTATAATGGATAATATAATTGCAGTAACGGTGATAACAACATAGGATGCATGATATATTTCACCCCATTCCGTATGTTTTCCTTTTTTCTTTTGAGCAACCATCGCTACAATACCGCTGATTAAGCATATTGTTCCAAATAATATGTGGATGGTTAAAAGAATGTGAAAAATGCTCATAATAATTCCTCCTTTTTTATTTTTATAGTATTGCAGTATAGGAGGAAAGTTGAAACATATTGTTTGTTCGTCTTAATATATTGAAGTATTGGTACTCCTAGTACAAGTTTCAACGGATAAATTTTTCTTGAATTTAATAATACACGTATTACGCGAAATGAAGGAGAGACTTCCATGTTTACATCAATTACATATTTACAATCTGGGAATGAGAAGCAACAAAAAGTGTATGATGTTTTGAATAAACTTAACATTATGGAGGATTTAACTTTGTATAGTCCGGTTCTTTGCGGAACAATTCCTATTAGAATTGATACTCTTCAATCTGACTTAGATATAGTAATGGAAGTACATAACTTTGATGTTTTTGAACAGGAAATGAGATCTTTATACGGTTCTTATAAAGGATTCAAAATAAAAAAGAAAAAAATTAAAACTACAGAATCGATAAAGGTAAATTTTGAATTTGAAGGTTTTAAATTTGAATTATTTGCTCAGCCTAAGCCAGTGCGTAACCAAAATGCATATAGACATATGATAGTAGAGCACATGTTATTAATGCAGCATCCCCATATAAGGGAAGAAATTCTTCACTTAAAAGAGAACGGTTTAAAAACAGAACCTGCTTTTGCTCAAGTATTAAATATTGACGGAGATCCTTATGACGAACTTATTTTATTGGGACAGGAAATGAGATTGTGGTAAATATGATATACAAAAACTCCTCTATAAATAAAAGAGGAGTTTTTGTTATGGCATTAGCTTACGAATTAATTCACTCAGTAATCTAATCCCGTTAGTCATTTGCTCCGAAGAAGCATATCCATATGATAAACGAATGTACCGATCTGATTCTTCTTCATATATACGTCCTGGGTTTAAAAGAATTCCTTTTGATAGCGCCTCTGAAAATAATTTCTTCATCGGAATGCTAGGTACAATCTTTAGCCATATAAATAATCCGCCACTAGGAATATCCCACGATGCAATATCTGCGCAGTACTTATTTAAAGCTCGTATCATGATTTGTCTTCGTTCTTTTAGTTTAATTCTTACGTTTGCAACATGTTCTTCATAAAAACCTTTATTTATCCATTCAGCAGCAACTCTTTGGGATAATGAGCTTGATCCATAGTCTGTTTGCATTTTTATATCTGACAATCTATCAATTACAGGTTCTGGTCCAATAATCCATCCAATTCTAAGTCCAGGAGTAAGTGTTTTAGAGAGACTACCAACATATAATATATGTCCATGTTTATCTATCGACTTTAAAGGAGCTGGAGGTGGTTCATCAATCCATAACTCGCGGTAAATATCATCTTCAATAATAGGTAACTGTTCTTTTTCACATATTTTTAATATTTCTTTTCTTCGTTCTTGAGACATTAATATCCCTGTTGGATTTTGAAAACAAGGGATAGAATATAAAATATTTTTCTTTTGACTATATTTAATTCGTTTTAAAAATTCGTTAGGTAAAATACCGTGATGATCCATAGATATACCAGATAGATTTATATTTGCTGATTGAAATACATGAAGTGAATATAAGTAAGAAGGCTGTTCAAGTAAAACGGTTGATTCTCTATGCAAAAGACCAATTGATATTAATTGGAGTGCTTGTAATGCACCAGAGACGATTAATATAGAACTGGCTGATGTATGTATTCCGAATGATTTTACGTATTTACTAATTGCTTCACGTAACGGTAAAAAACCTTTTTGTTCTTCGTATCCAAAATACTCTAATTCCTCACATACGCTTTTCATAATCGTCTGCATAGTTTCTAGCGGGAAAAGTTGAGGCGCAAGTTCACCTTTACTAAGATGGATAAGTTTTTTATTTGCTTCTGCTTCATTGATTTCTCGTACTATTAACTTGCTAGGTTTATGAATACCGGCCTTTACATATTCACTCCAATCAGGCGGGGGATTCGTCGCTAATAATGACCATGTATTATTTGTTACAATTGTTCCTGCTCCAATTTTCCCTTGAATCAATCCATCTGCCATAAGTTCATCTAGCGCAGTTATTACAGTACTTCGATTTACATGAAATAATTTGGCTAACTGCCGTTGACTAGGAATCTTACTTCCAATAGGCCATTCACCGTTTTCAATTTTTTCTTTCATATAGTCTACTATCTGCCGATATTTAGGCAGTTTTTTATTAGTTGTCATAAAAAAACTCCTCGTTCACTTTATAAATGCCAAGTGGTTGGTTTTTACGATAAGTAACTGGTTGAAGACATTGTATCAACTATTAAATATGATGAAAGAAATAATTGGTAATTATAAAGTGGTTGGTTTGAAGGGGGAGAAAAACATGAATTATAAAAAATGGGATTTTCGGATTATTTGTGCTCATGCTTTTACGATTTTAATATGGGGGACTGCCTTTCCGGCAATTCGTATGGGGCTTGAATCTTACACACCTGAGCATCTTACTTTACTACGTTTATTAATCGCTTCATTTATACTTCTGTTGTTTTCTTTTATTTACAAGTTACGGCTACCGGATTTAAAGGATATCCCAGCAATTTTTATGTTCGGTGCTTTAGGATTCACTTTTTATCACATTGCATTAAACTACGGCGAAAAAACAGTAAATGCTGGATCTGCAAGTTTAATTGTTTCAGTCACACCTATAGTAACGGCTATTTTTGCATCTGTTTTTTTGAATGAAAAAATGAAAATAAATGGTTGGATCGGTGGTGTAATTAGTTTTATAGGAATTGCTTTCATATCATTTAGTCAAGGAGATGCTATTCAATTGAATAGTGGAGGATTATTTATATTATTAGCAGCGATTTCAGAAAGCTTATTTTTCGTTTTCCAAACTTCTTACTTAAAAAAGTATGGTTTCTTGCCATTTACCATATATACAATTTTGTCTAGTACTGTATGTATGCTTATTTTCTTACCCGGAGTTTATCAAGAAATACTAGCAGCTCCTCTTGAAGTGAATATGAGTGTTATATTTTTAGGTTTATTTCCAACAGTACTCCCATATATCGCATTGGCATATATCATATCTCATTCTGGTGCTGCTGAGGCAACAAGTTCTCTATATTTAACGCCAGTAACTGCATGTTTTGTTGCTTGGATATGGTTAGGAGAAGTGCCAACTTTTGTTTCGATAATTGGCGGAGGGATTACTATACTTGGAATTGTGATTGCTCATATACCAGTATTAAGAAAAGAAAAACATAGGAATTTAGCAAATAATCAATCCGTATAATGTAATTCAATAATAATTTTATGATACTTTTTTATGTAATTTCCTTCTTATGTTGATAAATATAATATTTTGTATTTCAGTTAAATATTGTATGTTACATTTTATGTAGTAAGCATTTTAAAAGGAGATGACAACATAATGAATGGAAAAAGAAAAATTTTCACATGTATTTCTATTATAGGAATTGGACTAGCTAGTTTTTCTAATTCTAGTTTCGCAGCAAATGTAATGGACAATTCAGTACAAACTTCTATTCCCATAGTCAATCAACAAGTAGCTGCTGTAAAAGAAATGAAACCATTTCCCCAGCAAGTTAATTATGCAGGTGTTATAAAACCAAATCATGTTACACAGGAAAGTTTAAATGCTTCTGTAAGAAGTTACTACGATAATTGGAAAAAGAAATATTTGAAAAATGATTTATCTTCTTTACCTGGTGGTTATTACGTAAAAGGAGAGATTACGGGTGATGCTGATGGGTTTAAGCCACTTGGAACTTCAGAAGGTCAAGGGTATGGGATGATAATTACAGTATTAATGGCTGGTTATGATTCGAATGCTCAAAAAATCTATGACGGTTTATTTAAAACAGCAAAAACTTTTAAAAGCTCTCAAAATCCTAATTTAATGGGATGGGTTGTCGCAGATAGTAAAAAAGCACAAGGTCATTTTAATTCTGCTACTGATGGGGATTTAGATATTGCGTATTCTCTTCTTCTTGCTCATAAGCAGTGGGGATCACATGGAACGGTTAATTATTTGAAAGAAGCACAAGACATGATTACAAAAGGTATTAAAGCTAGTAATGTTACAAATAATAACCGACTAAATTTGGGAGATTGGGATTCTAAAAATTCACTTGATACGAGACCATCTGATTGGATGATGTCACACCTTAGAGCATTTTATGAATTTACAGGTGATAAAACTTGGCTTACTGTTATTAATAATTTGTACGATGTTTATACGCAATTTAGTAATAAGTACTCTCAAAATACAGGACTTATTTCAGATTTCGTTGTAAAAAACCCACCACAACCCGCACCTAAAGACTTCTTAGATGAGTCAGAATATACAAATGCATATTATTACAATGCTAGTCGGGTACCATTGAGAATTGTAATGGACTATGCGATGTACGGCGAGAAAAGAAGTAAAGTCATTTCTGATAAAGTCTCTTCATGGATTCAAAATAAAACGAATGGAAATCCTTCTAAAATTGTGGATGGTTATCAATTAAACGGATCCAATATTGGTAGTTATCCAACTGCTGTATTTGTTTCACCGTTTATTGCTGCAAGTATAACGGATAGTAATAATCAAAAGTGGGTAAATAGCGGTTGGGATTGGATGAAGAATAAGAGAGAAAGCTATTTTAGTGATAGTTATAATTTATTAACTATGTTATTCATTACAGGAAATTGGTGGAAACCTGTACCTGAAGATAAAAAGACACAAAATCAAATAAATGATGCAATTTATGAAGGATACGATAATTAATTAAATTTGAGAATGGTTACTTAAGAAAGGAATTAGCATACGCTAGTTCCTTTTTAATATTTTGTAAAACATTATCCGTTCTAAAATTTGCATAGATATACTTGCTTTTTTCATATACATAGTTATTAATGACTCAATTTTTTATGAGGGGAGGGTATTTCTTGGAAAAAGTATTATTTTTCGGAGACCCAGGTATTGATGACTCGTTTGCCATTATGTTTGGTTTACTGCATCCCGAAATTGAAATTGTCGGTATTGTAACCGGATACGGAAATGTTGAGCATATACATGCTGCACATAATGCAGCGTATATTTTACAGTTAGCAAATAGACAAGACATTCCTGTCATTAGTGGTGCAACAAAACCACTTACAGAAGAAATTACTACGTACTACCCTGAAATTCACGGAGCAGAAGGATTAGGGCCCATCCATGTTCCAGAAAGCGTATTATCTATTCCAATATACAATTTTGGAAGTATTGCTGCGATTCTTGTAAAGTACGGGAAAGATTTAACAATTGTCGATGTAGGAAGATCTACCTCGTTAGCGATTGCTTTTAATTTATGGAATAATTTAATGCTGAATGTAAAAGGAATATATTTCATGGGTGGTGTTTTTTTAGAAGTAGGAAACGTTACGCCATTAGCAGAGGCAAACGTGTATGGAGATCCTATAGCAAGTAAAATTATTTTTCAGCAAGCAAAGAATTTATTTATATTCCCTTTAAATGTAACAAATAAAGCTGTGTTAACTCCAAATGTATTTAACTATATCCAAGCTAATTCAAAAAATCCATTTCATACGATAATGAAACCGATGTATGATTACTATTTATCTGCATACCAAAAACTTAATCTATCTATCGAAGGGCCTTTGCTACATGATGTGGTTGCTATAAGTGGATTAGTTAACCCAAGTTTTTTTAAATTTGCGCTTCGTACAGTGAATGTAGATACATACGGAGATACGAAAGGACAAACATTCGCTGATTTTCGCCCTAGCTCTATATCTAAAGGTTCCCGTATAGCGTTAGAAATTGATGAACAACAATTCATTCAAGATTTTATAAAAATCATGTTATAAGTTGTTGTCGAAAAAGGGATATATTTCACTACGTTGAATATATAAATACATTCTCTTTATAAAGGAGCTTACAATATTGAATGTCCAGTTAAAGGTTGTCACGAGAGAGAGTTGGGAAGATGCATTAAAATTACAAGTTAAAGAAGAGCAAAAAAAATTTGTTCCGGCTGTAGCAGTTTCACTAGCTAAAGTGTATATAAAACCAGATGGTGACAATGTAGAGTACATACCATTTGCGATATACGACGGTGATCTAATGGTTGGATTTATTATGCATGCCGTTGTAAGAGAGACAACTGATATGTATTGGATAAATGGATTTATTATCGATCAAAAGCAGCAAGGAAATGGTTATGGAAAAGCGGCGTTACAGGGAAGCATCTATTTAATAAAAAACACATTTAAGGCGTGTAAAGAAATAAGGTTAACAGTACATAAAGATAATATCTCTGCAAAGAAACTATATGAACGTTACGGTTTTCAACCATTGGGACATGAATACGATGGGGAGCAAGTATATCGTTTGTTCGTTTAAGTATTACGAAGTAAAGATGTGAAATGAAGGATGAAATTAAATAACTGGGAGGAATAGCAATTGAAAAATAAATTTCACCATATTGTACGAGCTGTTATGATAAAGGATAAAAAATTGTTAGTGGCTGAATATATTGGCCATCATTATTTTTTACCAGGTGGTCATGTTGAAGTTGGCGAATCAGCTGAGAATGCATTAATAAGAGAACTACGAGAAGAACTCGGAGTAAACTGTAGTATAAAAAACTTTTTAGGAGTCATAGAAAACCAATGGGAAGACCGAGAAGTTATTCATCATGAAATCAATCACATTTTTGAAGTAGATTCGCAAGAGTTACATATTGATTTCATACCAAAATCTAAAGAATCTCATTTAGCGTTTCACTGGATAGATTATAATCAAGAAGTTTTACATACGTATAAAATCATGCCAGAGCCTTCAGTTAAAGAGTTACTAGAAAGAAAATTAAGTGATGAACTAGTAAACTGTTGGATTAGCAATTTTTAAACATCTCTATTAATAATAAATACGTCCACCGAAAGGAGATTAAGAAAATAGGCTAAAAAACAAGGTACATCACCTAGTGTAAGTTCATATTTTGTTGATGTACGCATTTAGTCTATAGTCTGATTTCTACTTTGTTTGCAAAAATAGATAAACTGTAACATTTGGACGGAATTTATTTGTATAAATGGAGGGTTTCGTAATGAATGGATTTCAACAAGAACTACAATCGTTAAACCTTAATGATTTTCAATCTGGTAATGTTGTGTATTGGGATCAACTACAACAAAATCAATATCCATACTATTACATTCAAGATGATGCACGTCGTTGTGGCGGATGTGGAGGCTGTGGTGGACGCTGTGGTGGATGTGGCGGCGGAAGATGCGGAGGTTGTGCAGGACGTTGCGGCGGATGCGTAGGTTGCGCTGGATGTTTCAGCTGCTTTAATTGCTGGAACTGGTGGATCATTTAAGTATAGAACATCAATAATATTTCATATGAAAGAAAGGTGTAAATACTATTTTATACTTTTCTTTCATGTTGTAATTTTTTATTCATGTTAAGGGGGATTTATTTGTATACATACGATAAATTGATTTCTTGGGTTGAGAATATAAAAGAAGAAAATCATAGTTCTGCAACAGCACTGTGCATTATAAAAGATAATCAAATTGTACTAGAGCATTATAGTGGCCATCATTCAAATATATCTACAAGTAAAAAAATAACAGCATCTTCACAATTCAACGTTGCTTCTGCGAGAAAAAGTTATTTAGGATTAATGGTAGCATATGCGCTTTTCGAGGGGAAAATAAACTCTATTGATGACGAGGCGATAAAGTACTTTAATGATTTCGACCCTGTATTACTTGGTAAAACAACGATAAGACATTTAGTAACCCATTCGCACGGTTTAGGAGAAACGAATGACGGGACAATTTTTCGTGAATTTGAATCTGGACAATCATGGGCGTATAGAGATATTAATGTAAGAATGATAACACGTCTTATTTATCAGCTATATAACAAAAGTTTTCCTGAATTGTTAAAGGAGCGTGTATTCGATCTAGTTAACTTCCAAGAAACAGGTTGGAGAATTCAAGAGCATGAAAACTTAGTTAAAGTTGTGGATAATCCAAATGAAGACGCAATTAGTGAAATTGGTACGGTAGATGATGGTAGTGAAAAAAATCTGTTTGTCTCAGCTAGAGAATTTGCTTATTGGGGCAATCTTCATTTAAATCAAGGTATGATAAACGGTAAACAAATTGTTCCAAAAGAAGTTATAAAAATTGCTACGAGTTTGCAGAGTCCCACATTTATAAACAAGGAATTACCACAAAACGGATTGTTTTGGTTCGTTCAAAATGAACCTGCACTTTTAAGTGAGCTTGGTGAACGTGTTCCAAAAGGAGCGTATCAAATATTAGGAATTACTGGACCGACTCTTTTAGTAATACCAGAATATAATGTAGTTGTTGCGAAAATGTACAATAAAAGATGCAACTACGGTGGTGATAATTATTTATATTATTTACGTGAATTTAGCAATTTAGTCGCTGATACATTTCGTAACGGTAATAGGGCATAATTACTCCTATAATGAAAAGGAGTGAAAGAAAATGAAAGATAAAATGAATAAAAACAAAAAACAAAATATTAAAGATGTGAATACAGAACAAAATGCAATTTATAGCGATCCTAAAGATGCTGCTAATATGCAAACGGTACCGCAGCCGAAGGATTTTGATGAAATCGAATATTAATTTTTATCCATCCGACTATATGATGAATGAAAAATACATCTTAAGTCCCATCACATGACAGAAGTCTTTTGATATCATATATACATAAGCATTTGAAAATGTCTTATCTTAACAAAGCTTTCTTTAAGTAAATCTAATATAACCTACAAAAAGACACTTCATTATGGAGTGTCTTTTTGTGTACATGAACTGAATTACCATTTTCCGTACAGTATTTTGTAATTTATGATGGTTATACTAACTGTGAAAATTCATGTCAAGATAAAAGAAGGGGACAGTTAGTATGAAACAAACTTCTATAAATCCGTTACTAATTGTTCTAGGTACAATCATTGTTCAAATTGGCCTTGGAACAATTTATACATGGAGTTTATTTAATCAACCCCTTGTTAGTAAGTTTGGATGGAACCTTAATTCCGTAGCGATAACTTTCTCCATAACAAGTTTTTCATTATCATTCTCAACCTTATTTGCAGGAAAGTTGCAGCAAAAGTTAGGACTTCGTAAACTCATCGCTACTGCAGGGATTGTTCTGGGACTCGGTTTAATACTTAGTTCACAAGTTTCTTCCTTACCATTACTATATTTATTAGCTGGTGTTGTTGTTGGTTATGCAGATGGAACTGCTTATATTACATCACTATCTAATTTAATTAAATGGTTTCCAAATCGAAAAGGACTTATTTCTGGCATATCTGTTTCGGCATATGGAATGGGCAGCTTAATTTTCAGATATATAAACGGAAGTCTTATCGATAGTCTTGGTGTATCACAAGCATTTTTATATTGGGGGATTATCGTCCTACTTTTAGTATTAACCGGATCGTTCTTCTTACGTGAAGCAATTGTAAGTAATACTGTAACTGAGACATTACACAATGACTATACTCCTCGTGAAATGATGCGAACGAAACAAGTATATCTCTTGTTTTTCATGTTATTTACATCGTGTATGGGTGGACTATATTTAATCGGTATGGTAAAAGATATCGGAGTACAGCTCGTTGGACTTAGTGCAGCTACTGCTGCTAACGCCGTTGCAATGATTGCAATTTTTAATACGGTAGGTAGAATAGTTCTTGGAACGTTATCAGATAAAATTGGCCGAATGAAAATTGTTTCTGCAACGTTTATAATAATTGGATTGTCAGTCTTTACTTTAAGTTTCATTCCTCTAAATTACGGCATTTATTTCGCTTGCGTAGCAAGTGTTGCCTTCTGCTTTGGTGGTAACATTACAATATTCCCGGCCATTGTCGGAGATTTCTTCGGCTTAAAAAATCATAGTACAAATTACGGAATTGTTTACCAAGGTTTCGGATTTGGTGCGCTTGCAGGAGCATTCATCGGAGCACTACTTGGTGGGTTTCAACCAACCTTTATTATAATTGGTGTGCTATCTGTTATCTCTTTCGTTATTTCAATATTAATTCGTCCACCAAAAGCAGAAAAGAAAAAAGAAACAAAACATTTATATCGGAAAATAGCTTAATTCTGGAAAAGAGTCCTAATAAAGGGCTCTTTTTATATTACAAAATATTTGATTTCCCCTTTTTAATAAATGTGTAGGAAGAAAAGAGTTACTTAATTCAAAATGAAATGATTTGAAAAGTAATAAAGTGATTTATTTCTCAACGAACTAAGTAGCAGATTAGTAAAATATTCATATTGTTTTATAAAGGTACTGAAATCATGTTATAAAACTACATTAACCACCTTTGTTATTAGATATGCAATTCATTTGTATACCATTATTTTATTATAAAGGTAGTTGGCTTATATTGGTTACAACCATAATTTCTTCTTTTATGGCATTCACTGCAACAAATATTGATGACATTTTCATACTCCTTGTTTTATTTTCACAAGTAAAGACAGGAGTAATTAAGAAAGAAGGTAGGACTGTCCGAGAAAAAACTAAGATGAAAGAACTTTATATTGTTATTGGACAATATTTAGGATTTAGTGTGATTACTTTTCTAAGTATCATTGGTTCTTTAAGCTCTTTTTTCATTCCAGTTTCGTGGATCGGATTATTAGGATTCGTACCAATTTATATGGGAGTGAAAGGAATATTGTCACTTCGTTCTTATAAAAGGAATGAAGTCATTGATAACGTTTCTGGTTCAATATTTAAAGTAGCTTTGATAACGTTAGCTAATGGGGCTGACAATATTTCGATTTATATACCAATGTTCGCTAGTCAAAATCTTAAAACAAATATTGTTACATTAGTTATATTTTTTACCATGATAGCAATATGGTGTTTTATTAGCTACACATTGTTAAGAGCTCCTATTTTAGCTAAAGTACTTGAGAGAAATTGTCATATTATCGTTCCAATAGTTCTAATTGGTTTAGGAGTATTCATTCTTTTCCGCAGTGATACAATTCAATTATTCTACTAAGGTGTGAACTTACGGAAGTTTTAATTAATAAGAATCGAACGACGTAAATATTTTCGATAATTACATTCCTTTAGATTAATTCGATTCTATACAATGCATAAAAGTCTTATTACAGATAAAATGTAGTAGGGCTTTTCTTTATTTTAGTGAAATGAAACAGTGCCCTACGACTATTAAGTTAGACAGGATATTACGATTATTAAATTGAATAGATACTTTAAAAGGAGCGCGATAATTAAAATGAAAATAGTAAAACAATGGGTCCAAGAAGATAGTGATTACATAAGAGAAAAAGTAATTGAATATAACCAAAAACATATTTCGGAAGAAGAGAAAAAGCCTTCAGAAAAAATTAGTTTTATCGTGAGAAATGAAAAGGAAGAAATTGTAGGTGGAATAACTGCAATTACATTTTGGCACCACGTACATGTCGATTTCCTTTGGGTTTCTGATGAGTATAGACACGAAGGCTACGGAAGCAAGTTATTAAAACTTATTGAAGAATTTGCAATTGAAAATGAGTGTAGGCTAATCAATTTAGATACTTTTAGCTTTCAAGCTCCTGATTTTTATAAAAAGCATGGATATAAAGTGATTGGAGTAAGTGAAGACCACCCTAAAGGGCACAATCGATACTATTTAGAAAAAAGGTTATAAAGTAGATAGAATCCCAAACTGAATCAATCAAAGCATAAAGAGCGTACGTTGAATATTTACTTTCAAAATACGTTCTTTTTTATTTAGTAATGAAGGTTTATCGATTATTACTTTTACTAAGAGCAGATAAATGAACTACTCTATTAACTTTTTTATATTTTAAAACGATTAAATGGTAGAATGTAACAAAGGCAGAAAATTCTCGTTATTAAAGGTGGACTTAGATGAAAAAAGTAAATGTTACATATGCACTTTTATACGATAATACAAACGAAAAGATCTTAATGGTAAAAAACAAAGGAAAGAACGGTTCTTATTACACGCTACCAGGTGGCGCAGTTAAATTGGGAGAAACGTTAGAAGAGGCAGTAACTCGGGAAGTGAAAGAAGAAACAGGGTTACATATAACTGTAAACGGTATTTGTTCTATCAGCGAAGCTTTTTTCGAAGAGAGAGGTCACCATGCAATTTTCTTTAATTTTTTAGGCGAAATAATTGGCGGAGAGACATATATATCAAGGCCAAAAGAAATTGAAGAGATTACTTGGATGGAATTACATAGAGCAGCACCGCATTTACGTATACCAGAACACTTATTAAATACATTACAAAGGAAAGAAACAGTACCTTACTTCTTTAACGGAACAATCATTCATCAATCTTCATAAAATTATCATTTCATGTAAGGCGGGGAAAAAATGGAGTTTATCGTTAATCATAAACATTTCACTCAAGCACTTTCAGAAGTAAGTAAAGCTATATCTACCAAAGCTATAATCCCTATACTATCCGGTATAAAAATAATTGCAGATCAATCTGGAATTACTTTAATCGCAAGTAATTCAAATATTTTCATCGAAAAATTCATCCCTAGTTCTAACGAAGACGACCAAATTACAACTATATTAAAAGTAGGGACTATTGTAGTACCTGCAAAATATTTCATTGAAATTATAAAGAAAATGCCAAGCAATGTAACAATAAAAAGTAAGGATGAGCAAATCATTGCGATACAGTCAGAAGAAATTACATTAAACTTAAATGGACTTCCAACATATGAGTTTCCGAATGTACCACTTATAGACGATCATGCAAAAGTACAAGTAGAAACGGAACAATTGATTGAAGTGTTTAAACAAACAGCCTTTGCAGTAGCTAAAAATGAATCTAGACCTGTTCTTACTGGTGTTCATTTAGAGTTAGATTATACTAAGTTAATTTGCGTAGCAACTGATTCACATAGACTTGCTATACGCGAAACGAAAATATCTACAGATGTGAAAGCAAGTTGTATCGTACCAAGTGCAACTATTAGTGAACTGCTAAAATTAATGAATAGTAATTCAGAATTCGTATACATCTATCTTTCAGAAAGTCACATTATTTTTACATTCGGTACAACTACATTATATTCAAGATTAATTGAAGGAAAATATCCTAATATATCTAGTTTAATTCCAAATGAATTTCAAACAGTCATTAACGTAGATAGAAAAAGGATTTTACAAGGTGTAGATCGATCCAGCTTATTAGCAAGTGAATGGGCAAATAACAATGTTAACTTAGAAATCATAGACGAATCCACAATTAAAATTTCTTCTAATGCTTCTCAGATTGGAAAAATATCCGAGACTCAACAGATAGATACGATTCAAGGTGAAAAACAATTAAACATATCTTTTGATGGACGATTTATGATAGATGCTTTAAAGGCAATAAAAGAAGAAACGGTTACTTTAAGTTTCAGCGGTTCTATGAGACCGATATTAATTGAAGCAGGGAAACTATCTGCAGCAGTACATCTTATATCTCCAGTAAGAGCCTATTAATAGCAAAGAAAGGAATCACATTATGTACAAGCACACTTTATGTTTTATAAAGAAAAATGAAGAGATACTTATGTTAAATAGAGAATATGACCCTGTAAAAGGATTGTGGAATGGGGTAGGGGGAAAGATAGAAAAGGGAGAAACACCTTTAGAGAATGCGATTCGTGAAATTAAAGAAGAGACTAATATAGAAGTTAAACATGAACAAATTCAATTTAAAGGTATTATTAAATGGGAGGACTCTTCATATTCTGGCGGTATGTATGCTTATTTAATAGAGCTACATAATGAATTTACATATCACACTCCAAAAAAAGTATCAGAAGGAATTTTAGATTGGAAAGAGATTTCTTGGATTCTAAGTGACTATAATTACGGCGTAGGAGAGATGATACCTAAATTTTTACCTGATTTACTCCACAATGAATTAATATTAGAGCACAATTTTGTTTTATCTAATCATAAATTAATAGATTATAGGAATGAAGAATTGGCTAAGCAGGATAGTTCTATAGATAATATAGTTCAATTATAAAAAGCAGGAATTGTAATCTATAATACACAGCAAAATAATTAAAACTTAAATGATTCGAAGAGTAGCTAAGGAGAAAATTAATATGAGGATGAGTGTGATGAAGAAGAAAATAATTATTTTACTCATAGCTGTAGTTCTAATTACTTTTGCTTTTTATCAATACAACAAAAAAGATAGTGTAGTAAAAAATGATAAGTTGTATGTAGAATACTTTAAAGGTAAAAATGATTCAAACAAAATACAATCTGCTATTAATAAAGCAGAGGCTAGTACAATTAAAACAGTATTGCTTGAGGATAAGAAGTATAAAATTACGTCACCAATCGTAGTGAAAAAAGGTGTAAAATTATTATTCGGTTATGGAACACAGTTTGTTGTTGAAGGTAATTTTAGAGTTCTAGAATTAGAAAGAAATGCTTCTATCGAAGGAGCTTATATAGCTATAGACGATCCTAAATTTAATTCTGAAGTTATATATTTAGACGGCAAAAATAAGTATTATAACACTTGGCACAAAACACAAATAAAAGATATAAATATTATTAATTGGACAGAAACAAATAAAGGTACTGGAATTTCTTTGTATTCTGGTGGGAAAGAAAATGAAATTTCATTTATTAACTTTGAAAATATAAAAGTTGTAGGAATGGAAACTGGGCTGAAATTAGTAGCAAAGAAACCGCAATCTGGTTATGCTTGGATAAATGCCAACCGTTTTATGAACTTCTCACTTGAAGATTGTGTAAATATGATTTATATGGATAGTAATGTAACTACACCAAATGAAATTAGTGGGAACCAATTTACAAATCTACAAATACAACCATCAAGTAAAACGAAAAATATAGTAAGAGTAAGTGGACAGCATAACGAGTTCAATGGAATGGTGTGGGATTTACAGAAAATCAATCACGAAAACGAACTCATTGAACTAACTGATAAAAGTATGAATACGGTTATTAATATTACCTCTGTACAAACAAATAGAGTTTTAGATAGCGGTAAAGCAAATATAGTGAAGTAAGTTTAAATACAGAAAAAGAGCGAATTCCTTAAAAAAGGGTTCGCTCTTTTTTATTTATAGTTAAAATTCCCTCCACCAAGCTGATGAAGGATAGTCTGTAGATTTTAACGTAATAGATTCACCCATTTGTGGCGTTGCAATATTAACTCCTAAACGCTTTGCTTCTTTTGTCACACGTTCAATAGGGTCACTCCATTCATGTAATGATAATGTAAAAGCACCCCAATGAATCGGAAGAAGTAGTTCTCCTTTAACGTCAATATGTGCTTGTACCGTCTCTTCTGGCAACATATGAATAGCAGACCACCTTGTATCGTATTGCCCACATTCCATTAAAGTAAGATCGAACGGACCGTACTTATCACCAATTTCCTTAAAGTGAGGAGCATAACCGCTATCACCACTAAAGAAAACTTTAGTTTCTTGACCAAGAATAAGCCATGAACACCATAACGAACAATCTCTATCGGTCATACTCCGTCCAGAGAAATGCCTTGCAGGTGCACAAACTAACTTTATATTATCAAACGCAATTTCGTCCCACCAATTATGTTCACTAATTTTGCTAGGTGAAACACCCCATTTAATTAAATATTGCGCAACTCCAGTTGGAACGTAAAAGTGCTTTGTACGATCTTTTAACTGCATAATACTCTTGTAATTCAAATGGTCATAGTG
The DNA here is from genome assembly GCF_022637375.2 of Bacillus sp. N5-665. Taxonomy (NCBI): domain Bacteria; kingdom Bacillati; phylum Bacillota; class Bacilli; order Caryophanales; family Bacillaceae; genus Bacillus; species Bacillus sp. N5-665. Next base: position 2,824,094 of record NZ_CP093325.1, on the reverse strand, counting down.
ATTATGAGAAATGATAATCGCATCAATTTCTTGAAGGTCTTCACGTTCTATAGAAAAAGAACCACTATAACGTTTACTAGTAAACACAGGAAATGGGGAAGAGGCATCTCCAAACATCGGGTCTAATAACAATGTTTTACCTTCTATTTTTAAAAGAGCAGCAGAGTGCCCAAACCATGAAACACTCTCTAAAGACTTATTATTTTTATCTGATAAAACAATAGGTAAATTCTTTACAGGACGCAGCTTTGCTTTCATTTTAAAGTAATCATTCAATAAACCTATAATATCTTTCAGTTTAAAACTTACATCAGTATGAATTTGATTCATATATTTCTTTTTCATTCGTTCTCCTTTTTACGTTTAACAATATACGTATGTTGTTATTGTAGCTAATTGTAGTTTAAACGAAATTATATTACCTTTCATCTTAAATGCATTACATTTCATAAATTCGTCAAATTCATTATTCTTATATATAAAATGTAAATCAAACAGCAGCAGATGAAACTAATTTAATCATTTATCTAAAGAATCTTATAGTCTTTTACTGTATAGTGGAGTGTTATTAGATTTTGGACAAATAAATTACATTGAAGGAAACTATTTAAAAAAGAAGCGACCTTTAAGAAATAAGAAACGATATTATTATGCAATTCAAGAACAAGAACTAACAGATATAGAGGCTTTCGGGATGTATGGTAATACGTATTTAGATTTAGGAGAAGTTCAAATTGGTCTATATGGAAATTCTCGATATTCAACATTAAATTTAATTACAGCAGATAACGAAACATTTGAAGAATATTTTCAAAACACTAATACTGATATTAATTATAAGAAAAAGCAATTAGTAAAAGGTTTCGTAGCAGCAGATAGACAAATAGATTTACATTTAAATATAGTTTACGAAAAATTAGGCTTATCTCAAAATTCACAACCTGTTATTCCTGTATTTAAATCAACAGACTTATCTATACTTAACGAAATTGCGAACACAATCAGTAAAGATTTGGTCTTATTGTTTAAAGAAAACGATAAATCTTTAAAAGGATATTTTGTAAGCAGCAGATACTCAAAAGAAATAACTTATGAAGAGTTTTTTATCTGGTGGTATCACTTTTTCTATACAAAAGTAACTGAAGAATTAATAACAAAAGGTGTGATTTCAGAATTACAATTTAATGATGTAGTAAAATTAACATTTTTCTTAACAGATATTTCTCAAATGGCCATTGTTAGAGATATACGAGATCAATACATTGATACTAAAAATCCACCAGCCAGTTCAGCTGTAGAAGTTAGAAAGTTAATTAACGATAACTTATTAATCGAAATCGAAGCAATTGCTGTAGCAAACTAATTTTAAAAACTTATTCGTCATCATATCAATACAATTCGTTTACTGCGTTCATTTTAAACGAATTGTATTTTTTATTATCTATAATATCATTAATATCTAGAGACGTTATCATTAACAACAACAAATCATTACATAATTGACCACACAGAATGAACCCCGTGCAAAGGGGAACCTAACAAGAATAAACTAACATATAATAAGTTTATTACTTTTATCTAGTTAACATAATATATATTATAGGAAGTTATAGAACCAAAGCAATTACAGGTATCAAAAACCAAGTAAACTATACTTAATGAGACGAAACAGAGATTTTTAGTGAGATTCACATAAAATCGTACCTAAACGAATTTCTACAGTTTTTATCATTCTTTTTGTTATAAATCCATCACAGCAAATTCAAATCAATAATCCGTTAAGAATTATCGAATCAAAATCATTTTTGATTGGCAAGAAATTTTTATACAAAAAAATATTTCTATACAAAATATAAATTAGTAATATTATTTTATGTTTTACTTAATGAATTTATTGCTATTTGCACACGTTTTACAACTTTACATTATTTGTTGTTGTTTTTGTTATTTACGCTTGACTTTCATTACACTCATTGTTCTTTATTCTAGTTAACATAACGTTTATTTTTAACATAAAAAAATCTCCCTCACCTTTAGGAAGATTTTTTAGCTTGCTAGTATTTCATTTATATATTTTTAATAACAATCCCAATTGTAAATAACATTGGAAAAATCTAGATTTAATAAATCTTCTTTCTTTATAAAGAAATTAGCAACACCAGAATCTCCCCACATAATATTTAATGAATCATCTGTATCAATTTGCAACAATAACATGTCATGTTGCTGGTATTTTACTTCCCATTCCCTTGGATCTGTCTGTGTGAAAAATGGATAACCACCAATTTTATGCCCTTGATCTTTACATAAATCATCATACAGTTCGCCTAATTCTGTATGATTTTCTTCATCAACAATTTCTTCCCAATCAATTTCCTCGCTAAACATCTTTTCAAATCGATAATCCCTTGATGTTACGGGTTGATAACCCAATTCAAACTTTAATTTCGCTGCTTCAGGTATGATAAAGTCCTCTAATTCTGAAGTGTTTAAATAACTAAAATCAGTAATAACCTTATTTAAATCTTCTATAACTGTAGAATGATAAATAATTCGAAAGTCTTTTTGGATTGTTGGATGATCAAAATCTGCTCCATAAAGTTCATCTTCAGCACTTACGAAAAACTGTAACATTCCCTTTTGAGGCATATATTCAACATGCGGCATTTCTTCAAAGTTTAACTGCGCAAGTAACATCATAGGTTGTCCATTTGAATCTTTAGGATGCTCTTGATCTATAGGTAAATACGGATAACCACCAAACTTACTATCAAAAAGCGTTGTCTCTGCTTTCGCTCCAGACACTTTAATATACGGCTTCACACTTTCTTCTAAAATACTACGATACTGCTCTAGTTCTTTCGGAATTTGAAGTTGATACGTATTCTTCATTACATTTGCCTCCCTTTAATAATGAATTGAAAATGCCTTACTTAATTATATAGCAAGAGATAGCTGCATTGAAAATCGTTAAATATCCGTTTTCATCCTCGTTTTTTGCGCACTTGGTGGACAAAGTAAATTATGTTCTAAAACTTTTTTATTAATAGTTCGAATTAAATCAGCTGCTTCTGCAGTATTTGTATTTTCTTTTAGTCTCTCTTTTAAATCATCAATTTCTTTTGAAAGCTCAATCCACCTAGGTAAAACATGATTATTCTTTAGCGTTCTATACAGTTGCTTTTCAGGATTGTAAGAAAGATCATTATCAAGATTAAGAGGCTTCCCTTTACCGGGTAAATTATCAAAAGACCCTTTCTTTTCTGCTTCTTTAACGATAGAACTAATATGGTCCTCATACGTAAAGGACCAAACTTTCTCATCTTTTACTAATATCTCTTGCTTTTTTAGTTTTTTATCTAGTTCTTCTTGATTCATAGACTCTCTCTCCTTTTTAATTTAGGGTGTCGTTTTTGTAAGTTTTAATGCTTTCAATCCATCAAACAACTTTTCTCGCCACCAAACACCGTCATGTCCGCCTTGAAACTCTTCATAAGTAATTTGGTATCCTTTTTCTTTTAAAGCTTTATACAGGCGTCTATTAGCCGTTAAAAGAGGTTTGTTTTCAAGTTCTCCTGCTGCAATATAAAAATGAGGTTGAGTCGCATTTAAATCTATAGATGAAATTTGATTTTCAATCCAAGGAATTTGATTTTCATAACCATCCTTTTTCCAATGCACGGATCCAGACATTGACAACACGTTTCCGAAAACATGTGGATTTTGAAGCGCTGCATAAAAAGCTGCTAAGCCACCAAGACTGAAACCAGCAATTGTTGTATGATTCTTTTCTTGATATACGTGATACCTAGCTTTAATCCACGGAAGTAGTTCCTCCGTTAAAAATGTATTCATTATATCGTTATAAGTTAGCTCTTCTAGTCGATCAACAGAATCTATTGCAACAGCAATACAAGATGGGATTTCTTTTTCGTATATTAAATAATTAAGTGTTTTTGCGATTGAAAGGTTATTAATGAATGAATTCCCATCAAACACAATGAGAAGTTCTTGAAGGTGTGAAGTGTGAGAATAGTCATGAGGCGTATAAATATGAATTTTACGTGTGTTATTTAAAATCGTACTATGAAAAGAATATGTTTCAATTTTTCCGGATAGATAATGGTTTGAAGGAAAACGACTGCTATACTGTATTTCCATCCCTATACTTAACACTGATGCTTTATTAGCGCCTTCTCCAAATGTATTTCCATTAAATCGGTCTAGTTGGTACTGTTCACTACGCTTTATCCAATCATTTTCGAAAAAATCGTTTACTGAAAAATAGTAAGTTGAAATAAAACTCTTATCCGTCCTAAACGTTTCATACCATATATCTGTCTGTAACAACCTTTTTAATTGATTTACAGACAGATCCCAACCAGGAAAACTACCGAATACATAAACATTTTCAGTTTTTTGGTCTCCTAACCATATATACGTTATAAGTTTATACTTATTATCTACAGGACATTGTTCTATTAGTGGCGTATTATTCGACTTTATTTCATGTAAAAAAGTATAAAAAGCTGTCTCATTTCCATTCTTTAATTGATTATTAAGCTCCTCTAACTTAGGACTAATTATTGAAGTCACCCATCTTCCTCCTTTGTATTTCTTTTCACTAGATTGCTTTTATAAAAATTAGGATTAGGATGATATGTATTTAGATGAGTTATTTATTAGAAAGTTTATCAATTGCCTGAATAGAAAGTTCCAATGCTTTTATCCGTCTTGTTAAAAGTGTTCTTTGCGGACTACCAACTTTAGACTTATCATAAGCCCTCTCAATTGATGGAAGTAAACCAACAAGGACATTACGAGCTTCTGCTAACTCTTCTTGACTATACTGGTGACTTTCTTGATTCCAAACGTTTTCTAGTACTGCTAACCCTACACAAACGGCTTTAAGTCGTTTTTTCACTAATGTAGTATTTGCACCTTTTTGAGTCATTTGTGATAGTGCATTTTCAAGTTTACGAATAGTCGATCGTAAAGATTTTATTGATTCTGATTTACCTATATTTGATACGTTTTCCATTTTACTGTTGTTCCTCCTGGCTTAACTTATTTAATACTGGATATAATAAGTACTTGATTTCACTCGAAATATTTTATCATAAATAACTAACGATATTCGAGTTGGACAATCCATTATAGGAAAACAATCGCTAAATGCCTCTCCTCCCTTACTTCATTCTATAAGTACTTCTTTCTGCACATTAAAATTCCTATATAAGCAAGGTATAAATATTGTCTTTTTTATGAACAAAAAACGCACAAGCAGCATAACTTGTACGTTTTAATTTTTATTCAGTAAGATAATATAGTAATAGTTTTCGCGCTTTCTCATAATTCATGAAATCTCTATACAAAACGGGATACTTCACAATTTCTGTTTCTATAGAACGATATTGCGGAAACCATTCAAAAAACGATTTCCTTAACCACTTTATTTGCTGAAACGTAATGTTCTGTTCGTTTCCATTTAGTACAGAACTTAAAGTACCTGCTTTATGCATCCAATACTGATTAAAATCAGCATTTATACAGTCATCATCTGTAAATTTACTTTTTAAGTCTCGTTGCAATTTTCCTGTAGCACGATACGGAAACGGTTTATGCAGCGGACTATGCTTTTTCTGCAATTCATTAAAAATAACCATTTTACCTAATAGCAACTTTCCACCCCTTTATTTCTCTATCCAACGTAATAAATTTTCATAATGATATTGAGCATCTGTATAGCCAAGATTATATAAATTGACAAGTTTTTCTTTATTTCTTTCTATTCCACTTATAGGAAGCTGTACGCTAGGCTGAATGACATAAAAGTTGTCTTTTTGTTCTATATGATTCATATAAGATATCGTCTCATTATAGAAACGATAATGTTCTACTAAAGACTCTGCGATATTCGGATATTTTCTATATAAAATTTTAGCTAGTCCGGATAATTTATTTCGCTGCTTCTCATATCCTTCTGGCTTTGTCATAATCACGACGTTCTTTTGATAACCATCAGTTTGGGCTTTTAAAACCGGTATAGGATCTATAATCCCTCCATCTAGCAATTTTCGATTATCATATTCTACAGCAGGTGCTATAAACGGGACAGAGCTTGATGCACGAATGATTTTTAAAATATCATTTCCATGTTCTATTTTATTGTAATAAACTGCTTTTCCCGAATCGCAATCAGTCGTTCCTATGACAAACTGTTCACTTGAGTTTAAGAAAGTTTGAAAATCAAATGGAACAACTTTATTAGGGACTTCATCAAATAAAAATTCCATTCCGAATAATTCACGTTTTCGAATCAAATTTCGATAAGATATATATCGGTGATCTGACACTAGCTCTGTATTTACTTTTTTATTCCTCCCTTTTTGACGTGATAAATAAGTTGCGCCCATACATGCACCAGCGGATACGCCAACTACATACGGAAAGAATAAGTTCTTTTCCATAAAATATTCGAGTACTCCTGCAGTATATAGACCTTTCATTCCTCCGCCCTCTAATACTAAACCTATATTTTTCATGCTATATCCCTCTGCTTCTTTTTTCTTACTTACATGTTAGCACAAGATTTTAAGATGAGGTTATATAAATGAATTGCAATAATAACCAGAAACTACTAAAGTAATGTCATAATTTCTTAGTAAATAGCATGGTACAATATAAGTAACACAATCCACAAATAACGGAGGAGGAATTTCCTATGGGTTTATTTAGCGGTATTTTAGGAAATGCATCAAATGCGAGTACAGAAAGTGTAGAACGTGATTTAGAGAAGATTATGTTAGACGATGAGAAAGTTGAACATGCTTATAAATTAATTCGTGATTTAATCGTATTTACAAATCGTCGTCTTATTTTAGTAGATAAACAAGGGATATCAGGTAAAAAAACAGAGTATCATTCTATTCCTTATAAAAGTATTACACAATTTAGCATTGAAACAGCTGGGCATTTTGATTTAGATGCTGAGCTTAAAATTTGGGTATCTAGTTTGAGTACGCCAATTACGAAGGAATTTAAAGGTGACGATAGTGTTTTAAGCATTCAAAAAGCGTTAGTAACATATACGACAAAATAACGCCTTTCTGTATGTTTATTCATTATCAAAATTACTAACCCGAGTATTTTGGAAGAATATTCATTGTTTTTGTATATTTAATCTAAAGTAACATAAAAAGGTAAAGCGTATTTCAAATGCTTTACCTTTCTTTTTTGTAATAAATAAGTGTAGTTTTATCATTTAATTTCTTTATTACTTCTGTTCTTTTATACCCCATCTTTTCGTATAGAAAACAATTTCTTTCTTCTTCTAAAATCGTAGCAAGTTCAAAGCTTCGTGTTTCTGGAAACATCTCTTCAATTAAAATAAGTACCTTCTGAGCGATTCCTTTCCCTTGATAGATTGGATGAATGAACATTGGACTGATCCAAAGTTTATAAGGTCTTTCTATTTGGGATATACATATCGCTCCAACAAGGTTCGAATCTATTATCATCTTATAAAAGTTACTGCCGGGATTATTTATCCTTAAAATAGTTTTTTCAATAGATTCATTTGCTGGATTTGTTTCATAGTCTTTATATTTATTTAATAAAGGGCTAAAAGAGTCTATTTGCATTTGAAATAATACTGCTGCATCATTTTCTGTCGCCTTCTCTAATGTAATCTCCATGTTACCAATTTAGTCGCTTTCTTAATGAAGTTATATGCGCTGTATGATGACGTCCATGCCATGCATATAGTCCAATTGCAGCAGCAAGTTTTGTTTCACCAGTATCTGGATGGTTAAATGTCTTTTCTAAATCTTGTAGTTCTAGAGAATATAAAAGGTTAACCCATCTTTTATGTAACGAATCTAACATTACTAGTGAAACGTCTACTGGTAATTTAGAATCAGGTAGTTCTGCCCACTTCTCTTCTTTATATGGTTTAATAGTTGGATTCTTTTCTGTTAGTGCTAATTTAAAGCGTATGTAGCTATTCATATGGCTATCAACAACGTGATGAACTACTTGACGAACCGTCCATCCACCAACTCGATATGGTGTGTCTAACTGCTTCTGATCTAAATCTTTAATTGCTTTTGCTAGTTCATTAGGTAAATCTTCAATTTCTTGAATCCATGTATCAATCATTTCTTCAGTTATAGGACGTTTGTATGTAAATTGCCCAATTGGATAACGTAAATCATTCATGTATAAGTCCCCCTTATTATAAGCGCGAAGTATTTCTCCATATATAATGTACAAACTTCACATGTTCCCCGTTTAATTCTACAGAATTTGTATCTGCTTCGTCTTGATAAGAAGAAAACCCGCTTTTTTCTAATATAATTTGTGATGCGAGATTATTAGTAGTTGTTTTAGCATGAACTTCCGTGATTTCATTATTTTTCGCTATGTCTAAAACTAATTTTACAGCTGCTGTTGCAACCCCTTTTTTAGTAAACTTTTCTCCGACTCGATACCCTAATGAACTGCTTCGAGTTTCCGTATCTATATCTACTAAATTTATTCGTCCTACAATTTCTTTTTCTTCATTACGAATTAAATAAAAATAAGAATCTCCATCCGCTTGTTCTATTAATAAATCGTCTAGTAACTTTTGAAAATATTCAAAATCAAAATATTGAGAGCCACGATTTGGTACCATTGTTTCAAAAAAAGATTTATTCGTAAGTTCAAACGTAAATAAATCTTTAGCATCGTGTTTCATTAATTGTTCTATGTATATTTTCATCTCAACTACTCCTTCTATATCTACTAACTGTTATATATTCTTTTTTAATCAACTATTTTCCTTCTATTTCTTTCGCTTCAGTAATACAGCAAGTAGCACTTTCGGATGAAATAGGTGAAATGGATTACGAATTAAATTCATCACTCTTACTAATCGAATATAAACGTCAGAGTCAGTTGCAGATAGTTGATATATTTGTTTCGTATACCATAGCTGAAATTTTTGCTTTATCGTTAATTCTCTTTTTAGCTGAGGATGACGTGATATTTCCGTTGTAGTCATTTCCCAAGGGGTTTGTATGATATGAGCAGTCTCTTTATAAAACTGCTTTGTAAATGCTTTATCAAGCTTTTGTTTCCTTTGTAAAAGTAACTGCAATTGGTGAGCTTCCATAGCTGCAACTGAAACGCCTTGACCGAAAACAGGATCGAAACGACAATGTGCATCCCCAACTACTAACAATCTTTCGGGTAGATGATTCACTAAATCAAATCGCCTACGTACTTGATATGGAATTTTGTACGTTTTGATATTTGAAATTGCCTCAGCTTTATTTAGAAAATCTGTCACATTAGAAATTGATAGGTTTTCAGCAAAATTATAAAATTCATCATCTGTTTGTGGTGCTTTCTCATTTGCATATCCGCTGAAAGTAACAAAATAACGATTATCCTCAATCGTTTGAATAAGTACGCCATAAGGATTGTCAGGGAAGCTTGGAGACATTAGCATATTACAGCAGTCTAATTTCTCATTTTCTTTAAGTTTAAACATTCTAGTTGCGTAAAATAAATCAATACGCACTTTCTCTTCTTGCACTTCAATATTGTATTCACGTAACCAAGCTATACTTTTTGAACCAAATCCACTCGCATCAACAACAATCTCTGCTTGAATTTCTTCTTGCGTGCCCGTCTCTAAGCATTTAGCTTTTACTCCACATACTTTGTTAAGCTTTCCATCTACTAATAAACCATCAACTAATGTTCCAAATTTAGTGGTAACATTTGAAATATCATCAATTCGTTTTTGAATATGCCATTCAAGCAAAAACCTACTTTGTTGAATCATATGTACTTCTCCTATGAATGGTTGTTTCCATAAACCAAATTGATGCCATTTTAAGTCACGAGTAAAGTTATTTATGATACTACCCGCTTCAATTAATTCATTAGTGCTATTAGGAAACAATTCCTCAATCGCTTTTTCTCCACCTTTCAATAACACATGAGGATGATTACTTTGTGGAACTCTTTTTCTTGAAGACTTTCCATCCCAGCTTTCACCAGCTTCTATAATGATTACTTCTTTAAAAGTAGATGATAATGCTTTTGCTGCGAATTTCCCTGCTATACTTCCGCCAATAACGATAGCCTTATTAAACATATTTTCCCCCTTAATGAAAAAAGACCCTGCCTTGTATGAATGAAACAGTATCTGTTACTAAATTAAAACACATGAGTAAATTGCAACGTTAATATTAAAATACCTAATCCCCATACGTAATACGCGAATACTTTTAATGAGTGACGTTTTAAATATTGAATCATCCATGAAACGGCTATATAACCGAAAAACGCCGCTGATAACGTTCCAACAATTAAAGATGTACTAGAAATAGATTCTGCTTTCCCTTGATAAACATCTGCTAATTGCAAAATGATAGCGCCAACAATGGCTGGTGTTGATAATAAAAAAGAAAAGTAAGCAGCAGTTTCCCGGTCTAACTTCCTCCATAATGCAGCAACGATTGTCATACCAGAACGAGAAATTGCTGGAAAAATAGCAGCCGCTTGAAAGGAACCGATAATTAATGCATCTTTATATGTAATGTCATCCATTTTTTTACGACCATTTTTTTGTTTATCGGCCATATATAGAAATAAACCTGTCACTAAAAACTCCCAACCAATCGTAATACCTGTTTTTGAAATATCCTCAAAAAAGTCTTTGAATAACAATCCAATTACAACTGCGGGTATCGTCCCAACAATAAGTAGTAGCATTAGTTTTGAAAATGGATTTTTAATTAAATATATAAATTCTTTTTTGTAATAAATAAACACTGCAAGCAAAGTTCCAATGTGCAGCATCGTATCTAAAAACAATCCTGCTTCATCTAATTGAAACAAATGCCTTCCTAAATAAAGATGACCTGTACTACTTATCGGTAAAAACTCTGTTAAACCTTGTATGATCCCTAATATAAAAGCTTCTAACCAATTCATGATGGTCCCCTTTCTCATTTGCTTGTACCAATATATGAAGGTTGAATTTTCGATATGAAAAAAACTATATTTCTCTATGAATTTACTTTCATTTTATGGATATATATGTAAAAATAAGTGAGGAGGGTTACTATGTGGCAACATACGAAATTCGGTAATGTATTACTGTGGGCAGGACCTATCCTTGTGTTTATAGGGTTATGTATGACAAATGTTATTTCTGATATTCCTTTCTTTGAGGGAAAGCATAAATCAATTGGCATTGTACTTATATGTATAGGTGTATGCTGTTTTGTTGTTGCTAATCATTTAAAAAAAGGAGAAAAATATGAAGACTAAATTTAAATAAAAAACAATCCCAGTATATGCGCTAGGATTGTTTTTTTTTGTTACTTATTTATAGAACACTTTATCAACGTTATATTTTGCTTTGTATTCATTAATGATATATGTTTCGTAAATTTCTCTTTCTGTTGGATCTTCTACGATACATGCATCAATGCGGTATACTTCATCACGGTGATTTTTAATTGGTGAAACATTGTCTTCAAAATGCTTTTTAATACGTTGTCTAATTTTACGAGCTTTACCTACGAAAAGAAGTTCGTCATTAATATTGTAAAACATAAAAATGCCGCCTTTATCTCTAGGGAACAAGTGGAAATCGATAAAACCGTTAATTGGAGTAATTATTGGCTCGTCTCCTTTAATAACTTGTTTACGTTCAGTAATTGAAACATCAGCTTCAGGAATATTAATTTTAATCAAGTTCATTCACGTCCTCTTTTATTATAAAGATAAATAATAGCATACATATGTAAGAAAAGCTACGTTCAGAGGCATATTTCATTTTATAATTCAAATATTATAGGAGTATCATGTAAACTCTTCTTCCAAATCATATGATCACTTGATTCTCCCCAATAATCCTTTAATACATAACTAGGCTCTCCAAACTTATTCGTCCATATACTTTGTGCTTTTTTGTATCCACTGTCTAAACAGTATTCAGTTATTCCTCTGCTAAGTAACGTAATATACATTGCATTAAGTAATAACTTGCCTATGCCATTTCGTTGATATTCAGGTAGTACAAATACTGTTCCTATTTCATATAAATCTTTAAATACACCACCTGTACAACTATTAATCAATGTACTCGCTGGACCGATTTCAATTGTTCCAATGATTTTATCGTTACTTGTATCAACTGCTAATAAAAAGTAACAATTTTCTCCGTTACTCTCCAAATCATTTTTCAAATACTGTTTTTTCGTTTTAATTTCATTTTCTAAGTCATCTAATAACTGTGATAACCCTTCATTTTTAAATGTATCAGTAATAACAAGACGAAAAAACATATTTAGTTCATCTAAATCATCCGAATTTGGCCTTCTAACTTTAACGTTATACACGACTTAAATCTCCAATCTTTAAAAATATATGAGAAATTGTTAAGACCATACTTTATATACTCTATTCAACATTATTCTACAAATGCCTGCATAGATCCAGCAGTATAGAAAGCTCAAAATAAATATTGATAGAATAATTTTTATATCCAAAGTTGTATGAACAGTAGGACCTAATACAGGAAATCGAAAGATATCAAGAACGACCATAATTCCTATAAGTAAACATATCGCCGAAAAGGAAACAATCCAAATCCTTCTCTTGAATTGTATAAAGGATACTCCTAACACTATACCTAATAAACCTGTAGTAAAAGGAAAGACAATTAGTTCGCTTGGCTCAATAATAAATAATAGGAGAATAGTAAGAATGTAAGAAAGTATTCCCGTGCGAGTAGAATAACAAATAGCGAAAAATATAGGCAGCGTCGCAAAAGGACTAATAAATAAGCCGATACCAGGGATTAAGTTCCCGGCAGATTGAAAAATAGCAGCAAGTGAACCGAGTAACGCTGTAATGACTAACCTCTTTGCTGGCGTCCTCTTTCTTTTATGAACAAAATTCGCATCATGCGCGATCATCAGTTGATACCAATAGTTGCTAAAGTGATTCATCAAAATCCCCCTAAAGATATCTAATTATGCAATGGACGATTATATAATGAATGATTCTGAGAGTGTGTATCATATTAAGGAACGATTTCAAAAATAGTACCTTTGTTAAAGTCAGTTACTTTCATAGAACCGTAAACTCCTAAATATAATCTAGTCTGATCTAAATTTGTTCCTAAACTCATATAATAAGCTGCCTGCTCACCGAAATCATAATGGGTTTCAATAACATGAAAGTCAGTATTTTTACCATGCGTATCAGCTCTAGAATAAGCTAACGCACCCTTTACTGGAGACTGAGATTCTTCTTTCTTAGCAAGATCAGTAAACACGATACTACCCGTTAAACTAGGGATTGCAGTTCCCATATATGGTTGAACTCCTGTAAGTGAAGTTCCTCCAAATTTATCTGGTCTGGAATCTTTATGAAAATAACTGATTAGAGGCTGGATACGCTTCGCGGTTGTTTCTATTGTTTCATTATAATAAGCCATTGTTCTCTCGTCTAAAGTAGGATTCTCAGAACAGTGCCTTATAAAAGAAGTAGGTAATTCTCCTTCCCACCCTCTCCAGCCAAAATTAATAAATTCATATTGCTCGGGAGTATCTCTCATTAAATGGGTTTGAACAAGTTCGGTAACTGGTATTGGTTTGTATTGAACAAATGAAAAAATAGACTCTACTATATCTTGCCCGACGTTTCCGGCATATTTGATATATTGATTATAAAACCTTTGAAATGAAATACCTGTTATATTACGTACGCCTTTTGCAATTACTGTAAGAGTTTCTTGAATAGATAGAGGAAGTTCATTAAAACGTGTAACTACTGGAGGATTGTTTATGAATGTATTTTTACTTACATCGATTTCAATTATTTTACCCGCTACTTCTAAATCATCCTGGCTTAAATTAAATGGATCATAGCCCGAACCGCCATCTCCATTAGTAAAAACAAGTTTTCCAGTCTCAGGTGAAAAGTTTAAGCTATTTACGCCGTTATGATTAAAAAATGGTCTTCTTATATTAAGTAAAGTTCTTCGTTTTTGAAGTTTACCATTTGATTGTAAAATCCATTCTTCAACTGTATCAATATGATCATATTGAGTATCTCTATTTGTCCACTTTAAATTTAAAGTTTTCGGGTCACAAGGATTCGGTTTAAATTGTTCTGAAAGCGCACCTGGTCCTTGAGTGCCGGCTACTGAATAATGAAGATAAAATAAGCCGTTATGATTAAATTGCGGATGAAACGCCAGTCCGAGCAACCCGCGTTCATCATAACCGCTACTAGAAACACCTTCTTCAAATGTGCCTAATTTAATAATTCGGTGACGAATATTTAAAAATGTCTTTATATCTCCGTCTCCTATGTAAAAAACCTCTCCTAATTGGGTTGCGATAAATAGTCTTTCGGTCGATTCACCTGGAAGTCTAGTTGTTTTTATTACAGTTGGTAAATTTATGTTATGAACGATGGGCCGTAAACGAACCTTAACGTTTGTCAATTAACTTTACACCCCTTTTATTCTTTTTAATGGAAGAATATGATTAGAGTAGTTCAATTAGTATTAAAACTATAGATGTGAAGTCGTAATATCTCTGTTCGTACAAGTCTGTTTTCTGCTTAGCATCAATTAACTTATATTCCTTTTTATTACATTTATCGGTATAATATAAGTAGAAAATATAAATTAGGGGGACAATCCATGGCAATCTTACTACAAATCATCGTACCACTTATATGTGCAATATACTTATTTACCCTCTATCGTAATAGTACTATTGGAAAAGCCACTTTTCTCTTAGCAGTCATAATAGGCATTTTCGGTATAGAAAATATTTTTCAATATGCTAGTTTAACAGATCATGTTGTTTATCCATATTGGGGGAGTTTGAAGGCCGTAATCTTTATTTTATCAGTTGTGTTTTTATTCAAAAGAACACCCACTCCATATAATAATTAACAATTATTCATGTTTATTTAAAGCTTATTTTCGGGAAGAGGTTATGCAATGAGAGCGCCATATCAAGTATTAATATTTCCTTATATAATAACTGATGATTCTATTCAATATGCTATTTTTAACCGAAGTGATTATGGTTATTGGCAAGGAATAGCTGGTGGTGGAGAAGATGGTGAGACTCCAATTGAATCAGCAAAACGGGAATCATTTGAAGAGGCTGGTATTTTAAGAAAATATCCCTATATAAAATTAGATTCTGTGTCTTCACTACCTGTAGAGGACGTAGTTGGGGAGTTTCTTTGGGGAGAAGATGTTTATGTAATAAAAGAGTTTTCTTTTGGAGTTAAAGTTCCTACAAAAAATATTTCATTATCCAAAGAACACTTCAATTATAAATGGTTATGCTTTGAAGAAGCAGTAATGCTGTTGAAATGGGATAGTAACAAAACAGCGTTGTGGGAATTAAACAAGAGGTTATTAAAACAATTACAGTATTAGCTAACAAAGCCGTTAGTTAAATAAGAATTAAACACCTTCAAAAACTTTGCTACACTTCATATGCAGCAAGGTTTTTAATTTTTCTAATTCCCAATTAGGTGTAAGTATAGAAAAAATATGAGACATACTAAATAACTAACTATAAATTTTTTTCATTTTCATCTCCCCTATAATTCATGATGCTATCTACATTGTATGACAGTTGCCCTTACCCTAATATAGATAAAATGTAATACGTATATCATATTCATATGAGGTTAACATAACACATCATTAGCGGACATTGTTTATGTATAAAAATCATCTTACCAGTATTTTGCGAAAACAATATTCTATTTCGCTATTTTCATATAGAATATTGTTATCTGATCAAACTATAAAGAGACTGATATAGTCAGTTGTTTAAAATTTAGTTGTTTCACAGTTTCTTTGTATTATGAAACAAACTCACATTTCAAGGTATTTCGATTTACTATAATATATTTCCCTGTTGATTTATTTATTACTTGAGACACTTCCTTGGTATGTGTTACCTCAAACCAATCATTTTGTATATCCACCAATAATTTTATTTCCACATCACTTTTCCCGTATTTTAAACCACTATAAGATACTTTCGTCATTGTGATCGTCCCTTTCTTAATGATTAATATGTGTCATTCAATCTCTTTTTATATTACTTATTTCTATAATACTATACATTATTGAGATGCATAGTATTATAGAAATAATACAATTATCGAGGCATTAAATTCCTTTATTTTTTTGCATTAAACCCTAATAAATTATTCAAAGGTAACTTAATCATTATGTCGTTTGTTAACTTCAATCGTAATGAAATCTGGCAAATAGCTGGGAGTACATCCTTTTGCTACTATTACATCTTTGTAAAGACCTGTTTTCTCACCAAGTTTAATACAACGTGCACGATTCTTTTCATCATAAACGCCTATCCAGCCTGCGGTGAAGTTCATAGCCCATTGAACTTCCGGTTCTTCCTGCGTAATATTAGCTTCTAATGTAGATAGCAAGTCTGCGGTGTTATTAGGCGGTGTTTGTCCAGTCCATCTCAATCGCCCTTGATAATACCAAAAAGCTCGCCTTTGAAGAGCAGAAGGACTATTTTCCCATGACTCCATCAATGCAATTTTCTGCTTGTCTTTGGTGAGCTGATTAGCCATTAACCAATCCATTAAGTTATTTCGCTCATCAAAAGTGTGAGTCTGCATATCCTTATCAAGCTTATTTAGCACATCTTGTGAAAGAAGTTTTTTGTCCATAATTAAGATTGCTAATAGCCTGGGCAAAAACTCTTCGGTTGACCAAAGTTCCATAGCTAGTTCGTGATCTTTTTTAATGTCCTTCGCGATTTTTCGTAAGTCGCCTAGCTTAGTTTTACTATTGATCTGAGATAGAATGTTTTCTGCTTTTGAAGAGCGTTTTATTTCTGTATCTTTTTTTTCATTCATTTTATACAACTCCTTTATTAAAGCACTGTTTCATTATAAGTCTTATTGCAAACGTTTTTCCATTTTTCGGGAAAATCGTCTCCTTAATTTGATGACGATGTATGGTGCCCCCTAATAATTAAGAAAAAGCTGATTTTATATATGGAAATAAATATAAGTCTATGACCTATTTTTACACGTATCTCGGCTGTACCCAATTATATTATCTCGCCCACTTTTTCATCTAAATATTTCAAAGACTCTTCCATTTTATCTTTTTTATATAAATTTCGCGATTAAAATCAATTGTCTTCAATTAACATAACCATCTTATCTGTAGTCAACGATGCATAATTTTTTTATGGGAGTAATTAAAAATATTAGCTTGATGGGTATGTCGTGCTACCCCAAATAAAAAAGATTAGGAGCGAATCCTAATCTTTTTTATTATTCAATTGCACCCGCAACGTCATAATCGTTTAAATCTAATTCAATTGTTTGTCCGAGTGCTAGTTTAGCTAACTCTGACCCTAAATATGGACCGGCAGTTAAACCTGAAGCACCTAATCCGTTCGCAATGAGAATACCTTCAAAGTTAGGCAGTGGTCCAATAACAGGTAAGAATCCTGGTGTAAATGGTCTAAATCCAACTCTCGTTTCAAGCATAGTACCATCTTCTAAACCAGGCGCAACTGTTAATGCTTTATGAAATACTTCATGTAAACCACCTGCTGTTACACGATGATCGAAGCCAGTTTCGTTTTCATGGGTAGCTCCAATTACGACATGACCATTGTCAAATGTTAAAATGTATTGATCGTTTGGCGGCATAACAACTGGCATATTTTCTGTTGCTGTATTTTCAATTTGTAAATGAACAATTTGTCCTTTTTGGAATGTAACTAAGAAATTAATTCCTAATGGATTCAAGATTTCATTCGCCCATGCGCCTGCAGTTACAATTACCTTTTCTGCTACAATTGTTTCGTCGTTTACTGTAACTCCAGTAATACGATTCCCTTCACGAACTAATATAGCATCTCCTTTTATAAACGTAGCACCATGTTTTTTCGCAGCACTTATTAATGCGTTACGTAATGATCTTCCGTTTACTCGTGCAGCGCCACTAATATGAACAGAACTGTATTCTTCTGATAATGCTGGGAATAATTTTTTCGTTTCTTCAGCTGATAAACGTGTAATTTCTCCAATCTCTGGTGCATCTTCACGTCGTTTATAAGCGCGTTCTTCCATTTGATCTAGTTTTTTCTCGTCAGTATGTAAACTAATTGCACCTACACGGTTGTAACCTGTATCCGTTTCACCGTCTTCTTCTAATTGTTGGATTAACGAAGAATAGTAACGTGCACCGCCTTTAACGATTTTATACCATGCTTTATTACGACGCTGTGAAAGCCAAGGACATACAATACCAGCCGCTGCATCAGTTGCTTGACCTAATTGTTGGCGATCCACGATAGTAACGTTCGCACATGCTTTAGCAAGATGATAAGCAGTAGACGCTCCTAAAATCCCAGCTCCAACTACAATATACGATTTCATTTCAAACACCTTTTCTCTTTTGCTAATTATTTAAATATAAGAACATACTTTAGTATACTGAAAGGAATTCTTTTTTCAATGTGCTAAGTGTAATTAATTGTTGCATCATTGTGACTTTCCTTATCGTTATTGTTTCTTCTTACGGAATAATTCAATTGTTTTATAGCCTTGTGAAAGGATTTCAATCATTTTCTCAAGACGTTTATCGCGTGTTTTTTCTTGTTTTACAGAAAACAAATTACGTGCCCAATCTTTTTGATATCCAGGTGTTAAACTTTGATAAAACGTAAGTTCATTTGGATGATTAGCCAATAATGCTTCAACATCTTTAATACGATCTGCATAATCGGCAACACATTGACTCATAGTAGGCGTTTTCTTCTCTTTTTTCTTTTCACGCTTTAAGCCTACAACAGTAAAGACATCGTCCATACTTACCATTCGTGCAAATTTAATATCACTCTGTCCTACATACCCATCTTCGCCAACGCTTAATGCAGGAAACATCTCATCACGGTGAATAAACGTACTGTAACGAGAATTACCTTTTTTCGGATATGCGAAGAATATGTAGCCTTTTTCAATTAGTAATTCTTCATTATTAATAATATAATTCGTTTGTTTCACCATCTCATCAAGTGTTTCTACAAAAATAAAAATAGCATCGTGTTCTTTTGAAAATGCAGTTTCTTTCCCTGTAAAAATGTCATAATCACTAGGTTCATGAATTACGACCATATTTGTATACTTATTAAGTTTCAATTTATCAATAATTGACATGAAAATCTTCCTTTACATTCAAAATTCATTGTACATACTTTTTCATACCGTTCTAGTGTATTATATCTATTAAGAAAATTAAACTTTAATAGTTATTTTAAATCAAAATTAATATAATAGCCGGTTCTGAATAAGAACCGGCTAGTTGTTTTATCATAACTCAATTGCAAATAAAGTATATAAAAGCTCTATATATTGATCTTCTGTAATTTCACGTTTCGTTTTTTCACCATGAATCATTTCAGTTAAACTTGTATTCGTTAAAGAGACATGGCCAGAGTCTGTTAATTTGACCGCAATGGGTCCTTTATTGAAAATAGATTTCTCATCTTCTATTACTCTTTTTTGAACATCATTCACTACTGCCTCATCAATCATACGATTATAAAAAGCATGGCAAACTTTCCACTCACCGTTAATATCTTTTCTTTCTAGAACGTAATTCCCTTTACTCGTATCTTTTCGTCTCACTCGATACGTACCATTTTTAGAAGAAACAGACTTGCCAGTAAAAGGTACAGGGACTAGAGGTACTAATGAAGCAATACCTACATCAATTAAGTATCGTTCGTTAGCATAATTTAAAATAATCGTTATATGTCCATCCTCAAGCGCCCATGCGTTTATATCATTTTTATATACAGTACCAAGGGCAAGTTGTACATCATAACCACAATCTTTTAAAAAGTAGTAAAAAAGAGTATTTAATTCATAACAAAGTCCGCCGCGGGATGTAGTTGAAATTTTATTCTGTAAATTTTCCATAGTAATTGTATTTGCATTACGTGCTATAACATCTAAATTCTCAAATGGTATAGTGTGCGCAAATGCAAAGAGAATTGTATTTAATTCTTCAAACTTCATTTCAGCACGGTTTGCAAGCTTCAATCTTGTAAAAAGCTTATGTTGTAGACTTGTCATAGGCAGCACCCCTTAAATTTTATAAGTTACTATAGTATATGCTAATTGTAAATTTGATGGGGTACTGAAACAATGTACATTTCGTTTAACTGTACCGGTACAAAAAGTCTAACTCACAAGATTACTTAAAAAAAGAAGCTACAAATACAAATTTAATAGTTTATCTATAGGTAAATTATTATGATCGCTTAAATCAACAAAATATTGAAGTTGCCATATTTGGCTCTTTTTAGCTTGGTTGCTAACAGGGGTATCCCAAATTGGATAAACTCTCATAGCCATCTTCCCTTTTTGACTTTGCGTTTTTAATATTTTTTCTTTAAGAAGAATTTCTTTAGGGAAAATAAATTGCCCTAGTTTATTATCATTTATACAAGTGATAACTAATAGTTCAGGAGCAGCGTTATAAGAAAAAGCTTGATTTTGCATATTGTCATCTTTCTCCCAAAAAGAAACAAATTGACCAATTTTATTAGGCGTAATTTTTGATACTCTAAAACGGATAGTTTTGTTATTTAAGTGAAATAAACATCCTACATATTCTGCGTTTTGCTTTTCTTCTTTTAGATTCGTAAGCATTAAATTGTTAGGTTTGTAAACTAAATTGTTTAAATTTCGGATTGTATCATTAAAATTGTACAAGAAAACTCCCCCTTTATTCATCTCTTAGTTTACCACAAACATCAGTTCTTATATGTTGTAAATAATAAGCGACATGAAAAAGAGGGAGATTTTACTATGGTATTATTAATGCTTCAATGTACTTAGTTTTTCAATTGCTTGTTGTTCAGTTGCTAAGTAAAAAATGTCTTTCCCTTTATTACATTCATAAATAAAATCCTTTAAGCTTTTACTCGTATACATAGAGAAATCTCCAATAATAGCAATCTTTACCTTGTAGTTTATAAACTTTTGAAGAATATCACCCGCAAGGCGTGTTTTTAAGTCAAAGAACTTTTCACTTATTAATGATTTGTCGATAATAATATGTTTCGCATCTACTTCATATTGAACTGTTGCCATAAGATCCAACGCAGTTTGAACATCGGATATTAGTACTTTATCATTTTTTATGACCGCAATATTTATTCCATCGATAACTAATTTCTTTATTTCCATAGTCCCACCCCTTTATTACTTACACAGTATGAGTAAATTTGTATTGCAGCTCTTCATTTTAATCATAGTTCAAATTAGATACAGCGAACAAAATAGCCTCTTTTTATTTCAAATATAGATTATTTATAGTACTAATACGGTCAATGAAATTATTAAATATCGAGATTGGTTTTACTTGTTATAAAAATATTGTGGTTTAACATAACTCAACAAACTATCCAAAGTATTAATCTCGGCATACGGTTGTATTTCGGCAGTGTTCTTGATTATCTGAGGGTTAAACCATACGCCCTTTATATTTGCATTTTGACAACCAGCAATATCCTTTTCTAAGTCATCCCCAACAAATAAAGTATTTTCTGGTTGTACATTTAGCTTGTTTAATGCTAGTTCGAATATACGTTTATCAGGTTTACTAAGTCCCACTTCTTCAGAGATAATGATAGTATCAAAGTAATTGTTTAAATTCGTGTTAATTATTTTAGCTTTTTGTCTATGCGTTGAGCCATTTGTTATAATTCCAATTTTAAAGTGCCTCTTTATATGATTTAAGAAATGAATAGTATTTTGGTCTATTGAAAAACATTTAGGGAAATTTTCATTCCAAAAATCTTGGATATAATTGTGTGGCAATCTATATTTCGGCGCGAATTCATTAAATAATGATTCTAAAACTATCGTTTTATCACTAATGCCGTATTCCCTTTTATCGTATTCTTTGAATTTCTGTAACATATTGTTTTTGACTGTATCACTAACATCCTCATAACACTTTTCTAAAACAAATAAAAACAATTTATCTACTGCCTTATCCCTATCAAGTAACGTATCATCTAAATCAAACAGCATCGCTTTATAACCCATCAAATAATTTCACAACCTTTCTCACATGATTTAATAATCCCTTGTTCGCACCTTAGGCCTTTACTAAATTAGCAAAAAAACTAAAAATTTTGTGGCGTACGCTCTAGAATTTCGCTGGCTTCTTTTATATTTAAATTCATCTCCCTTTCTCCTTCTAGTAAAGTATCGAAAGTATATTTTCAAACAGTTAAAAAAACTACATACAATTCACATTATTATACATTGTTTTTTTAAAAATATTAATCGTTCAGCTTTTTATATGATAAGTTTTTTCAAGCAGACAAATATTTCTCCATAAAAAAGGAATATGGGTAATAATACTTTTTTATGGAGAATACACAATCTTGAAAATGGAGTTAATACGTTAAACGTCCTATGAAGTTTCCTACTGTATCTCCACATAAACTACAGATAGTACGGCTATAATGACTACCAGAGGTGATATTATGAAAAACTATCATATCCTCGTGGTTGAGGACGATCAAGAAATTCAGGAATTAATTAAACAATTTTTAATGACACAACAGTATACAGTGGTAGTTGCTTCAGATGGACTAGAGGGTATGACACAATTTAATAAGCAATCCTTTGATTTAGTTCTTCTAGATGTAATGATGCCCAATCTTAATGGATTTGAAGTTGCTAAAATGATTCGAAGTCAGTCAAACATACCAATTATTATGCTAACTGCGTTAGAAGAAGAGGAAGATCAAATGAAAGGGTTCGATCTTGGGATTGATGATTATATAACAAAACCCTTTTCGTTTCATGTTTTGATTAGACGAGTCGAAGCTGTACTTAGAAGAAGTTATGATAAAAATGTAAATAATTATTTGGTATTTAAAGAAGTGCGCATTGATGTTGATGCATATAGAGTATATGTAAATGATGTTGAAATTTTGTTAACGACAAAAGAGTTCGAAATTCTACAACTACTATTTCAAAATGAAAGAAAAGTACTTACAAGAGAAAATATCGTAGAAAAAGTTTGGGGATACGATTATTTTGGAGAAACACGAATAATAGATACACATATTAAAAATCTACGTAAAAAACTAGCTATCCCCTATATTAAAACAATAAAGGGTATTGGTTATAAAATTGATGAATAGAATTGTAAAAATCATGAAGATGAAGCAAATTACTTATAAACTCTTTATGACTACATCTCTCATTTTGTTATCCTTTGCAGTGTTGATTTATTTAACTTTATATTTCTTTCTCCCTACGTTTTATGAGCAATACAAAACAGATCAACTTCAAACAGGGATAAAAGAAATAATTGATAAATCCAAAGATCTTACGTTTCAAGATGCGATACCACTTTTTGATGAATACGCAAAAAAAAATAACGCGATGCTTTCGCTTCAAAATAAAGAAGGAATAATTATTTACTCGCCTTCATTTTCTTTTATTCAAAGTGGTACACAAACAACAGTAGTTACTAAAGCAGCACGATTTGAGAATGCAGGTACCATTAGCAATTCATATAATGTTACGGAACCAATTCAATTCCAAGATGGTAGTTTAACGCTTGTAGTGTTCGCAACATTTCAACCGATTGATGAAGCTTCGCAAGTATTAGCGCGCTTTCTCCCCTATATTAGTATCATTGTGATCGTAATTGGTATAGGGAGTGCTTATTTCTATTCCAGGTTTATTACAAAGCCACTTATTTATATTAATGAGGGTGCACAAAAGATGGCAAATTTAGATTTCTCCGAAAAAATTGAGGTTCGCTCCACAGATGAGTTAGGAGAATTATCTAATAGTTTGAATGACATGTCTATTAACTTACAACAAGCTATGTTTGATTTAAAAAAAGCAAATGAACAATTAAAAAATGATATTGAAAAAGAAAGAGAAATAGAAACAAAACGCAGAGAGTTTTTTGCGATTGTAGCACATGAATTAAAGTCCCCTCTTACTGTAATGAAAGGATACTTAGAAGGGATGATATACAATATTGGTCCTTATCAAAATCGTGATCAATATTTAAAGAAAAATCATCAAATTATTGAAAGTATGGAACAATTAGTTCGTGAAATTTTAAGTATGTCAAAGTTAGAACAACACACTTTTAAACTAAAAACAGAAGAAGTTAATCTTTCAAAGTTAATAGGTACAATCACAAAAGATCTCGAATTTTTCGCTTCTCAAAAAAGCATCCAAATAATAAAAGAAATTGACTCTGACCTTTCTGTTTATACAGATCGTGTACTTTTTGAAAAAGCATGTAAAAATATTATCCATAATGCAGTTATGTATTCACCACATAATGAAAAAGTCTATATAAAGTTAAGTAAGGACTCTAAACAAGATCAAATTAAAATGCAAATTATAAATACAGGTATCAATATTAAAGATGAAGATATACAACAAATTTTCAAACCATTTTATCGAATTGAAAAATCAAGGAATCGAAATACTGGCGGAAGTGGTTTGGGGCTATATATTGTTAAACAAATTCTTGAAACGCTAAATATAAAGTATTCTATAAAAAATATGGAACATAGTGTGGAATTTTGCATGAAAATTCCATTATCAAAACAAAAAACAAACAAACTCCCCTCTTAGTGGGACGAGTTTGTTTGTTTTTTGTAGTAAGTATAAACTTATTAGGGTTCAATAATTACTAAATTTTAATTGTTGTATATTTGTTGATTGCTTTTGTTAACCGTTGTAGAGCACCTTCATGTTCCATTGTCCCAAGGGTTAGTGTGTACCTATCTCCCCACGCTTCTTGTAGTAGTTCACTCACTCTCGCGTGGGTAAGAATGCCTAAAAACCTTTCATCTTCCCCTACAATCGCAATATCAAGCATTTAATCGTAAAGAAAATTTGGTAGAACGAAGCATTTTCTTTGATAAATTCCGCCGTATCGATTTAAAGGAAGGGATATTTTATTAATATAATCAATTTTTATTGTACAATTGTTCTTACGATATGAAAATACAGTGTAAAGATGAACCTGATAAATCATATACTTGTAGAATTTAAAAAGAGATTAAAACAAATCAATTTTCTGTATTTCAAAACAGTAATGTTCGGGCTGATATGGGCGAAAAACATCAAGGCTCTAATCATTTAAAGTTTAAACTGTATAAAAGTTAGAGTAAATGACGAAGGAAAAGACAGCTTTGCATTGTGCTGCACATTCAAGAGTTAATTCTTACGTAGGGAGTGCTTATATGAAAAGCATAAAAAATGTAATATTACTAGTAGTATATTTCATATTTTTAAGTGGTTGTAATCAAGAAAATGAATCTGAGGTACAAGAATATATAAAAGAAAAACACGGTATCGATATTGTGGTAACAGATTGGAGCTCGATAAATGAAAATAATGGTGGTAATACTTATCATACTGTGCAAGAAAAAAACAACAAAAATTTCAAATTTCGAGTAAAGGTACAAGGCCTCCTCTATTCATATATAGTAGGTGATGAATACAAATATGGAAAAAAAACATATGAGGCATATCAGAAATTCCAACCAACTCTAGAAGAAATGAAAAAGTTAGGGTACGTGGAAAATGAAAATGAAAATGTTCTGCAATATATGTTGGATAATCAAAATCCAGAAGAAGGAAGCCCAACAGATGAGTTGCTATTAACTTTGCAAATGAGTAACGAGATTGACTTTAGCCAATTGGATTCCGTAGAATTAGATCGTTTATATGCCCTATTTCAACTGATTCAGAAGAATAATAAAAAGATAACAGAACTAGAAATTAAAGATCATACTGGTAGATCTTTAGGTGGACCTTTTAAAAATGTACAAAGAGTAACAACAAAAGAAGAACTGTTACAAACAATGAAATCCACAATGAAAGACCCAATAAACGAATACTGGAAAAATTGGATTAGAACGCAGACCAAAGTAGAAGAAAAATTACATGAAATGCAAAACGATCGATTTTCAATTGAAGGTATTACGTATTCAAGTTCGGATGATGAAAAATATCGAAAATATATAGTGACTTTAGTTATTAATACCACCAATACTATATTTGAAAATAATCCCCCTTTAATTGAGGATTTAATCAAAGTAACCACAATCCTTAAAGAAGAACTAAATACGAAAAACTTTGACATCAATTTAAAAAATAAGTCTGGAACAAGAAATACAAATTGGTTATCATCAAAAGAAATTAAAGAAGCAAATAACATCGAAGATCTTGTAAATGAGAAGTATCCTGCGAATTAAATGTAAATTCCTATTCATGTTTGTTATTTAATGTGAAATCAAGCTCTTTCGATTTATTATGAAAACTTACAAAATACTTAAAAACCCCCAACAAACCTTTAGCTGTATAGAGAAAATGAGAAATAGGGTCCTATTCATATGGGACTCTATTTGTATATCAAACTTATTTAGGTGTTTACACATACGCATTGTAAATTCATTGTTGTTTCTATTTAATGTGAAATCAAACTTTCAGATTAATTTGGAACTCTTTTATGATAAACTATATGTAATGATTAAATATAAAGGATGATTCGTATGCAAATAAGACCAAAGGTAAGTGAATATAACTCCTATTATGCAACGTATACCAACTTGGTATCAGACGGAAATATCATACATATTCTAGAACAACAAATGAAGAAAACGAATCTTTTATTAAAGAAAATTTCTAATAGTGAGGGACTTTTCCGGTATGCTCCTACTAAATGGAGTATAAAAGAAGTAATCGGTCATATAGCAGATACAGAACGTATTATGGCGTATCGTTTGCTATCTATTGCTCGAGGCGAGACAGCAGAACTTCCAGGCTATAATGATGATATGTATGTTCTTAGAGCTGCTTTTGATAAGCAATCTATGCAAGATCTTCTTGAGAATTTAATAGTTGTTCGCCAATCTACCGTGTATTTACTTAGAAGCTTAGATAAAGAAGCTTGGTCACAAAGAGGAAATGCGAATAATTCTGAAGTTACAGTTCGTGCATTAGCATACATCATTGCTGGTCATGAGCTTCATCATCTTCAAATTATAAAAGAACGCTATCTTGGTTCTAATGCATATCCAGCAAGTTAATACTTGAAGAAACATAGTCTTATTTATGTAGGGCTCTTTTTGAGTATTTATAAAATTCACCACATAATATTAAGTTATCCCCTTTTATTCTGTACATAATTTTCTTCATGCTGATATACTATAAACACAATAGTTCTGGAAAGGTTATGATGTTATGTATGAACAACAAAATAATAGAGATAGAGATCAAAAAATGATGTTTTCTATGCAGGGAGTTCCCTCAAATAAAATTAACATGAATCAATTACCTAAATGGATTAGAATTTTTGGCTATTGTGCGTTTGGTTGGATAATAGTATTTAGTTTAATTATGATTGTAGGTTTAATTCTGCAATAACTATACAGATACACAGTTAAACGGGACAGCATTTAGATTATATATCTAGGTAACGTCCCGTTTTTTATGTGTGATTATCCCATGATATAAGTAACCAATTATAAGAAAAAGAACTTGTAGAATATCCTACAAGTTCTTTTTCTTATATTATTAAAACGGGAACAACAAACTATTTTAACATTCAGTACAGGGAGACCATTTTGATTATGGCTTGATTTTATTATAAATCAAATATAAGCTTTTGAAAGGGCTACATTTTGAAAATTATGTGAATTGAACAGCTACGATGTTTATATTAGATTTCATTTACGACCAACTTCTTCTTACTTAAATACACTGCACGATCTGATTTTTTAGCAACTTCCTGTGAGTGCGTCACAACAATAATGCATTTATTCTCTTTATGTGCAAGTTCTTGAAACAGTTCTATTATATCCATTGTGGTTTCCTCGTCGAGGTTTCCTGTCGGCTCATCTGCAATCAGTAAATCAACATTACAAGATAGTGCTCGAGCAATTGCTACACGCTGTTGTTGCCCACCACTTAGTTGCAAGACGTTTCGTTTCGCTTCTACTTCTGTGAGTCCTACTTTCTCTAATAATTCTAACGCCCTTACCGTCTTATTTTTCACTTTGACACCTGTAATTTCCATCGCTGTTAGGACATTTTGAAGAGCCGTCATATAAGTAATCAAATTATAAGATTGGAAAATTACAGATACATTTTGATTACGGTATCTATCCAAACCAATTTTTCGAATATCTTTGCCATTATACAGTACATAACCATTTTTAGGGACATCCAGTCCACAACCTAAGCTTAGAGTTGTAGTTTTACCAGATCCAGATGGTCCTAAAATCGTGTAGAAATGCCCTTTTTGAAAAGAAAAGTTGACATTGTCTAGTATTGCTACATTTTTCCCATTACTTTCATAATAATAATCCAAATTTTTAAATTGTAAAATCGTTTCCATATGAAGCCTCCTTATTCATCTTTTAAAAGAATTTGTTTTGGATTTAAACGTAGAATAGATAATGCCGGAAGAAGCGTTGCTATTATAGCAATAGCTAATCCAATCCCCCCCATTTTCCCTACATCTTCTCCTGTTACACTTACATCAATTTTATCAATTGGATCCTCTTTTTGATTTTGTAGCGTACCACCAGGTCCAGACATCATTACAGTACTATTTCGCGTGGTGTCCGTTTCTTCGCTTGCTGTAGCAATTTCACTCGAAAGTAAATTATCCCCGATATATTGAGAAACCTTAGCTCCTGTTGTTATGGATAATCCAAATGCTAAAATAGCGACACATACTACTTCTACTACGAACTGCGCCATCAGTTTCCATTTTTTCTCTCCAATAGATAACAGAATTCCCATTTCCTTACGACGTCCTTTAATTGATAGCATAATGATTAACCCTAATATAATCGCACCTGCAATTGATACAATATAAATAATCATTTGAGAAGTAGAAGAAATATTTTCGATAGGACCAATCATTTGTTTGTACAATGAATCATGTGCATCTAATTTATAATAATTAAAATCAATATTAGATTTTTTTGCTTCTTTTTTAAATGCATCAATATATTGTGGATCATTCAAGAAATACACGACTTGAACACTACTTATACCTTGGTCTACTTCTAATTTTTTCATAGTTGAATGCGGCATATATAGTTTATTAGCTGGATCCATAATAGGAGGAGCCTGTTGACCCATTGCTTGCTCATTCGTTTCGTAAATACCGATAATTTCAATCTCGAGGGTTTCCTTCTTATCCCCTGATTGCACTTTAACTTTGTCTCCTACTTTCAAATTGTTTAATTCCGCTAATCGTTTTTCCATTAAAGCTACATTCTGATCCTTCATTTGCTCTGTAATTGGTTTTCCATCAATGATTTTACTTTTTCCGTTTTTAAAGCTTTCTTGTAATGCAGTCTTGCGGACCCCCTCAATCATAAAAGAAGCATTCATATCTATTTCTGTACCAGAGCTTGAACCGCCTCGCACAGCCGCCATTCCCACTTTACCTTTTCCTTCTTCTCCTTCTGAAGCTCCTACTAGTTTAAGTCCATCAGAAATACCAAAAGTGTTAGCTATGTAATTATAGTCTTTTACATACTTGGAATTCGCTAATTGATCTGTTTCTTTTGTTTTAAGCTTCGGTGGATTAGGCATCTCTCCAGTTTCTCGAGCTTGTTGACCTAATTTGTCAAAATCAAGACTTAAAGTAACATCTGCACCTAGTTTTTTTCTTGCTGCATCCGCAGCTTTTTTTGATGCATTTTGGATCGTGAACCCTGAAAGAACCAAATTTGTAACAATCAGAAATACTGCCATCAAAATTAATGATGTTCCTATCCTTTTTTTCATACTGAGAATTGCGCGTTTCATAAAATTCATTTTCTCTTACCTCCTTGATAACTTGTATTCTATATAGATTATCTAGAGTTTAAATGGAGTTAATCGGTAGTTTATCTAGAGATATAAGGAGTTTATGTGTAGTTATTCATTGGCTTAGTCAAGAAAAACTGAAAAACCCAAAAAAAACAATCCAAAATGTAATCAGTTTTGAATATTGGTAAGAAGTTTATCTATTTAAAGGACTTATAGAAAAAGAGAAAATTAAGCTTAATTTAATGTATGTAACATGAAAAAATATTTATTGTGTAATTTCTATGCAATAAACATAGAGAACCATATCTGAATATCTATATATGCTTCTCAAAGAAATCATGTCATTTTAAAAGGTGCACCTTTCAATAAAAATATAAGCAAGTTAATGTTCTCTTATATGGAGTAGTACCACATGCCCATCAACCTATACCTCCAAAACAAAAAAATAAGCTATTTTGAATGGTTGGATAGAGTTGAAGAGACTTATATTTAACTATGGGTTCTCTATACATCACTATCAATCTAATATTTTGCACTATCGATAAAACGAAAAAGACATTATCCTTTCTGTAGAATTATAGGAAGGATAATGTCTTTTTTATACTTGTATATTCAAAATCCCTTTGAATTATTTTTGGATGGTAAAACATGTTTCTCTACTCTTTCATATAGAGTAAGCAATTGATTGATAATAGAAAATTTCGGTATTAACCAATAAGAAAACAATGCTGAAACACATCCTATTAAAGCTCCTATTGCAACATCAAAAGGATAATGAACCCCTACCCAAATACGGGAAATCGCTACACAAAATGCAAGTATAAGCCATAACCATCCAGTTTTTTTACGAACAAGCCAAAACGAAAAACAAATCGAAAAAAAGAGTATCGTATGGTCACTAGGAAATGAATTATCTACAGCATGTTCGACAAGTTTATTCACATCAGGCAATACTGCAAACGGTTGATAATTCAGATGAAATTTCCCCGCTATTTTTCCAATCACCTCAGCAATTACAAAAGCAACCATCGCTTGAATAATCAACACCCTACTTTTTCTGACCCCGTTAAACCAATAAGCTAAAATAATTAAAGCAAAAATATATACCATATATTCTGCCAAAAATACCATGGTTGAGTTTAGAAATGAATATTGTTTACCTAAATCATTAATTGCTCGAAAAATATCAATATTGAATTGAGAAAAAGACATTTCAAATCCCTCCTTTTTAGTAAGGTGTTTTACCGATTGCCATACACCTTCATTGCATGAATAGTTTTGATATTTGTACTCATCTAAAAATATCAACCTCTTATGAAATCGCTTTCTTCTTTTTTACTTTAATAAAAAAAGACAAAGGAAAACATCGAACTTTCTTACAAACATTCGAGCATTCTTACAGTTTTGTCATTTTTCATGTTTACTGAAGAATCTAAAGTGGCGTTTAATCCTGATACTTATTATACTGGTAAGAGCCCTGATACAGCGGTGTATGGTGGTTCAGGAACATTCACATAATCGCACCTGCAATCGATACAATATAAATAATCATTTGTGAAGTTGAGGAGATATTTTCGATAAGACCAATCATAAAATTCATTTTTTCTTACCTCCTTGATAGCTTAGTTATCTAGAGTTTATATGGGGCTAATCGGTAGTTTATCTAGAGATATAAGGAGTTTATATGTAGTTAGTTAAAGTCCAATTGCAAAGTTTTGTATCATCAATACTGATGAGGAAATTGTGAAAGCATATTGCGGAGAGAATGCAATTAAACATGTAGCTGGAAATAAAGATGATTCAGCGGATGAACTTCATACAGTTATTAAAGAAGCTACTAATAAAGTAAGACATAACTCTTATACAATTCCAAAATTAATCAACCTTCATTTAAGGAATACAAATGTATGAATTCTTACCGAGTATGAATTCGAACAGGTATCATTTGCAATATGTCATTAAAATAAAAAAGATCATCACTTGGTTTAGTTAGAAAACTAAGTGTACATAAATACAACGACATGAAAACACTTTGTTCCTAAATCCACTACTTATATTATTGGTTGCGTGAAACTCCTTCTTGAGAAAGGTTTTTATTTCTGAATATTCTGTTGACTGTTGTAACATATCCAATTTACAATTTAATTATGGTGTTCTTTCACAATTAAACTACTTAGAATACACTTCATTTATTTGAAAATAATTACAAATAGAGGTGCTAAAATGAAAAATAGAGTAAATCCAGAATTATTACAAGGGTTAGAGATGTTTCCAGATCTCGATTTACGTCCGGAAAACTTGCAATCAATTAGAGAAGGAATAGCTCAAATGAGACCACCTACCGTTGTTGATGACTCCCTTTCGTTAACAGATGAAGTCATTGTTGGACCAGATGCTAATCCTTTAACATTAAGAATTTATCGTCCAAAATCAAATCATGAACCTTTACCTGTCTTATTATGGATACATGGTGGAGGTTATATCTTAGGGTCTATAGACGATAACGATGATACTTGTATGAGGTTTGCAAAAGAAGCTAACTGTGTGGTCGTGTCTGTAGACTACCGCTTAGCACCTGAACACCCTTACCCAGCACCAATTGAGGATTGTTATGCAGCTTTAAAATGGATTGCTGATAATGCAGAGTTATTAAACATTGATTCGAATCGAATTGGGGTTGCAGGAGTAAGCGCTGGAGGTGGACTAACAGCAGCATTATCATTATTAGCCCGAGATCGAAAATACCCTTCGATTTGTTTACAAATGCCACTCTATCCAATGATTGATGACCGAAATAATACACCTTCGGCCAATGAAATTAAAGAGGGATTTGTTTGGAATCAAAAGGCAAATGAAGCTGGTTGGAAAATGTATTTAGGAGAAATGTATGGAACGGATCAAATCCCTGCCTATGCAGCACCTTCTCGAGCTGAGGATTATAGTGGCTTACCATATACCTACACATTTGTTGGTCAATTGGATCCATTCCGCAGTGAAACATTAACCTATGTAAGCAATCTAGCGCAAGCTGGTGTTGATGTCGAATTTCATTTATATCCAAATGCCTATCACTGGTTTGAAGGATTGAATCCAAATGCCGAGGTATCTATTTACGCTGTGAACGAAATAGTACAAGCAATAAAAACTGGTTTCAAAAGAGTATCTAAGGTTGAAGCTTAATCCCTTTACAAGAGAAACATTCATGAATAGTTTACATTGGTGAGTATTTATTTAAATATAATAGCCGATTCTTTTAAATCGGCTATTATTACGTAAAACTTACCTAATATATCAAGGCTGAGAAACAGATATAAGATGTTTAGACGAATTGTTTATTTCCTCTGCCACTGCTTTTATGCTCATCATGATTTGAAGCATTTCTTCTATTGTTGTCCTTGGATTGATAGAGCAAATTCGAATTACTACTTTTTCTTTTAATTTAGTCGTACTTAGCATAGCAAATCCTCTTTGATTAATTTCTTCCACCAATTTTTTGTTTATTTCATGAATTGTATCTGTAGACGTTAGACCACAAGGAATGTAACGAAAAGTAACAATACCTAATTGAGCAGGTGTTACTACTTCCCAATCTTTTTCTTTCCTTAAAAACTCTTCAACTTGTTCAGCCAACATAATACCATGATCTATTGCCTCACGAAAAGCTGTGATTCCAAATGCTTTAAAAGAAAGCCATACCTTTAATGCTCTAAATCTACGAGAAAGTTCAATTCCGCGCTCCCCAAAATTCACTTTTTCTTCTAAATTAGTTTCCGTATCCTTAATATACTCTGGGATCATACGGAACGTTTTACTTAAATATTGGCTATTTCGAATGAGTACACAACCAACATCATAAGGCTGAAAAAGCCATTTATGCGGGTCTAACGTCAAAGAATCAGCACGATGAATTCCTCTTAACAACTCCCTTCCTTTTTCACTGAGAATTGCTGCAGCCCCATAAGCCCCATCCGCGTGTAGCCATACATCTTCATCACCACATAGATCAGCCAATTCATCGAGAGAGTCCACCGCTCCGCAATTCGTTGTCCCTGCATTGGCAATAACACAGAATGGTTTTTTCCCTTTTAATCGATCTTCTTTTATTTGCTTTTTTAAAGTACTAACTGAAATTCTTAGCTTTTCATCTGTTTCAATTCGGCAAATTTGATGATGTTTAAACCCTAATACTTTAAGTGCTCGATCTACAGAAAAATGAGTTTGGTTAGAGAAATACACAACCGCATTTTCTATGTCATTATTCAACTTGACCTGTCTCGCTACAGTAAGTGCAGTCAAATTAGCCATGGAACCGCCACTGACAAATAGTCCTTCTGCTGAATCAGGGAATCCTAGCATTGATTTTAACCAGTTGATTGTCGTTAATTCAATTTGTTCAGCACCTGCACCTACTATCCAAGCTGTAGGAAATACATTAAATCCACTTGCTAAAAAATCTGCTACTACACCAACATAATTATTAGGACCGGGCACAAAAGCCATAAAATGAGGATGATCCACATGAGTAATTTGATTAAACACATTGTTATTAAGGAAATGAAGTAACTCTTTTGGATTGGATCCGTTTTCCGGAATCGTTTCAATTAGCTTGTCTCTAAAAATATTACTATCAATCGTTTCCGAAACTGGTTTACTTTTTAAATGATTCATATGATCAACAATTAAGTCAACCGCTTGATATCCTAACTGACGCATCTCTTCAGCTGATAACTGCAGGTTTTTTGTCATTTGGTTTACCCCTATTCTATTTAAAAAGGCGAGTTCTTGCTCGCCTTTTCATTTTTTATAATTTGTAATCACCAATTGCTTGTATTGGATTTTGAAGAATCATGTTGATTAATCCATGGATGTGATTTAATATTTCCTGTATTTTCTCTGCTTCATATACGGTTTGATCAAATCCAAACTTTATTGTAAGTTTTTCCTCAGGGAAGCACATAATTCCATACTTTACATGTGGCTCATCAACAACTTCGTAATCCGTGATAGCAAAATGTCTGTTTTCATTTGAAGAAAAGATTGCTGGATTAGTTGGATAGTTTTCAAAAACCCAAAGATGGTCAGTCAACTCAGTTTTTAATTCACTTTGCTTTTGTATATCAACAAATGAATAGTATGCATACTCATTACATTTTAATGTTTCTAGTTGAACTTTTTGCAGGAAGTCCACAAAAGACTGCGTTTCTGTCCATGCTAATCGGATAGGCAAAACATTTGTGAACAGACCGAACATATTTTCAATTCCTTCTACTTCGGGAGGTCTGACTGATACTAGATTAGGCAATACTACTTCTCTCGTTCCGTTGAATTTGCCAAGTAATATTCCCCATACAGCTAGTAGGGCTGTATTCATAGTTATATTGTTTTTAGTTACAAATGTCTGTAACTGATTAGTCAAATCCTTGTCTAATGTTAAATCCATAAAAGTGAAGTTTAACCTTTCACTTTTAGATGGGACTTTCTTTTTAGGAATACTAATTTTCTGATTGTATCCTGATAAATAATCCCTCCAAAAATGACGTGCTTTCTCATGATCTCGTGCTACAGTCCAATCTATGAATGTCTCAAAAGGTTTCACCATAGGTAACTCTGCCGTAGTTCCCGCATTTATTGTTTCATAGAGCTGGAATAATTCGTCTATCAAAATGCTGACGCTCCAACCATCACATAATAGATGATGGGAACTCCAAACCACCTTATGCTCGTTATTTCCTAGCTGGAATATACAGAGACGGGTCATGAGTTCATCTTTTTTGAATCCTTGACTTAAATTTTCATTCATCCACTGGTCTAGGAATTCTTGCTGTTCTTGTTTCGTCATCTCAATCAAGTTTTTTATCTCTGAAATCATTTGAACATCGTGTAAAACAGCTTGCCAAGGTTGTGCTTGTTCATCTTGCACAATTATCGTCCTTAAAGAATCATGACGATCAACTAATTGTTGGAAACACTGAATAAAGAGATTAATATCCAGCTCCCCCTCAAGTGCCCAAATTGTTTGTTCGAAATATGCATTTGTATCAGGTTCAGTCGCAGCATGTTCATAAATAACTTCCTGGAAAGGTGCCAATGGGTAAATACGTTCTATTTTTATTTCTGGCATTTTTTCTTGTATTTTGATAAGTGTATGTTGATTAAGTTGTTTATTTTTAACATTTAGTGATGTAACTTTATTATCGTTCGTTTTGTTTACATCACTTGTTTGCAAATTTGGAAGATGATCAAGCTTTTTAACAAATTGAACCATGTCTCCTAATATAGGAAATGAAAATAGATTTTTTGGCTCTAGCTCAAATCCTTGTCTATATAGTCTGACGGACACTTGAATTGCTTTTATCGAATCTCCACCTAAGGCAAAGAAATGATCATTTACCCCAACTCGATCTACTTTGAGTACTTCTTGCCAAACACTAGTTAATATTTTTTCCATTTCAGTTTTTGGAGCAATAAATACTTCATTTTTTTGTTTCTCTGGAGTAGGGAGCGCTTTTCTATCTAATTTCCCGTTTGGAGTCAAGGGCAATTGTTCCAAATAAACAAAATAAGAAGGAATCATGTAATCCGGCAAGTGATCTCGCAAATGCTTTCGTAGTTCTGTTGTACTAATATTTTGCTCATTTACCACATATGCAACTAAAAATTTTATTCCATTCTCATCTGTTTGATCAATTACAACAGCATGTTCGATTTGTTTGTAAGTTAGAAGACAATGGGCAATTTCTTCTAACTCTACTCGATATCCTTGAATTTTCACTTGATAATCTTGGCGGCCTAAAAATTCAATATATCCCTCAGGATGCATTTTTCCACAATCTCCTGTCTTGTATAAAAGACCAAAATCAGGATGTGATACAAATGCGTCATTCGTTTTCTGTTCGTCATTTAAATATCCTTTAGCAAGGCCCACTCCCCCGATATATAAATCCCCAATTACACCAACAGGGCACATTTTCTTTTCATAGTTCAACACATAATACGTTTGGTTTGCCAAGGGCACCCCGTATGGAATACTATTCCAATTTGATTCCACCTGTTTGACCGGATAATAAATTGACCAAATCGATGCTTCTGTTGCTCCTCCTAGTGAAACTACTTCTGCAATCGGAAAATGTCGTTTTATTTTTTCTGGTAAAGAAAGTGGAATCCAATCTCCACTATGTAAAACTAAACGCAAGGAAGAATGTTCAAAATGAGAACCTACTTGATCTAATGCCAAATCCATAATTGCAGGTACTGTATTCCAAATTGTAATCCCTCTACGTTCGACAGTGCGGATTAATTCTTGCATGTCTCTTGGATCACGAATCATTACCAACATTGCACCTGTGCTTAAAGCTCCGAAAATATCGTATACAGATAGGTCAAAACACATGGAAGAGATACCAATAATACGATCATCTTCATTTACCTCATATTTTTGATTAATGTCTTGAATGGTATTTGCAACCGCTTGATGAGTAATAATTACTCCTTTTGGTTTCCCTGTACTTCCTGAAGTGTATATTATATAGGCAAGATCTTCTGGACCAGCAATAGCGGGCATATCTTCTGTTGTATATAATGACAAATGTTTTTCTTCATAAAGACTAGGTTCTAATAAAAGTTTGCATGAGCTATTTTTTAAAATATATGTTTGGCGATCTAAAGGATGATCGGGATCAATCGGAACATAAGCGGCACCTGCTTTTAAAATACCTATCATATTAGCAATTGTGTCAACTTGTCTTTTTGCTAAAAGACCCACTTTGTCACCTAGACCAATGTCTTGCTCTTTTAAGAAATGCGCAATTTGATTGGAGCGTTTATGAAGTTCCGAGTATGTTAACCATTCTTGCTCAAATACCACTGCTACTTCATCCGGTGTACGTTTTACTTGGTCTGTAAATAATTGATACAGAGTAGTTAAAGGTATTTTTTCTGTTGTTTCATTGTATTGCTCAATTAAAGTTTGATCCGATTCTTTCATCCGCAAAGATGTTACGTCGCTTTGTTTCACCAATTGTTCCAATAAGTCAACAAATTGGGAAAACATTGCTTCTATTACATCAACATCAAACAACTCTTCAACATAGTTCCAGCTAATTAATAACTCTCCATTTTTTTCAATTACTACATTATCCAAATACACTTGTGGAGTTCGAGCATGAATATGGCGAAGAGAACCAAGCTGTTCCCAAGCAAACGCACCCGCACCTGCTAGCATCGAGGTGAAAACAATTGGCATAACTGCTTTTGGCGTCATTTGATGATATCGAGTAAAATCTCGAATGAAATTAACTCCATCGTAATGGCGATGTTCGAGACCATCTAATAAAGTAGATTGCGTTTCTTTTACTCTAGTAAAGAAAGATTGATCTGGATTCACATCAACATCCAACAAGATGAGTGAAGTGAAATCTCCCACAATTTGCTCTACTTCTTCATGAACAGGATAACGGTTAAATACAGTCAAATTAATTGCCAATCGACGTTGATTACTCCAATATGCCAATACATCACCATATATTGTACAAAGCAGAGCCGAAGGAGTTACTTCTTTCTCTTGTGCTAACTTTCGTAGCTTTTTCCATATTTCATTGTCCAGGATCTTAGTAAGTGATTGGAACTTAGGAGTAGCAATCTCTGCTGGATCCTTTTTTAACAGCAAAGAAGGCGCAAACGGAAAGTCAGGAAGCTTACTTGTCCAATAATCTTTTGCTGTTTTATATTCTGTACTTTGTTCCAGTTCATCATAGATAAACATGTAATCTTGAAAATCAAAAGATAGAGGTTCTAACCTTTGCTCTGGTTTATAATAATAATGAAACAAATCCTGTCCAACGATGTTCATGCTTGCTCCGTCCATTAATAAAGCATCGTATCGAAAACATAATAAATACGTGTCTTCTTTTAAAAGAAAGGCTTTTAATTCAAACAAAGGCCATTGCCCTAAAGGAAATACATGATTAGTCATTCGAGAACGTTCTTCTTGTAAGCGAGCATTTTGATTCCTATCATCTAAATCTATGAGGCTCACTATTTCAATCTCGTAATCAGGAACGCTTTTTAATATTTGCTGTTCTCCCTCTGGTAAAATTACAGCTCGTAACATCGGATGACGTTGAATTACCTTTTGAAAACTTTTTGAAAGACGATTAATATTCAATTCTGTTTCATATTCAAAATAAGTTTGAGGTGAAATACCACTTAATTCAAACTGTGAATTCCTTCCTAACATGTACGCTGTCTGAACCTCTGTTAAGGGAAATGGCTTAGACAAATCTTTAACATGGGTGGGTCTATTTTCAAAGTTTTCCGTTTTATGCTCTAACTTTACACAATTACTAAGTTGAGCAATCGTGGGATGCTTAAAAAAATCTGTTGTACTTATTTTTAAGCAGTCTTTTCTTAATAAATTAATTACCTGAAGTGCTTTAATCGATTCTCCTTTTAAAGCAAAAAAATTATCATGAATACCGATTCCCTCAATCTCCATAACTTTTTCCCATGCATGCACCAATTTTTGTTCAATTTCATTGCGCGGGGCAACGTATGGAATTGATACATAATCTGTTTGTGTTATCTCTAATAACCTTTTCCTATCAACTTTCCCATTTGGATTCAACGGAATCTCTTCCACCTGAATCATTTTTTCAGGAATCATAAACTCAGGTAATTTATCACTTAAATATTTTCTGATTTCATCAAAAGAGACCTTATTATCCGATACATAGTACGCAGCTAATAATTTCCTATTTCCATATACTTGATCAACAACGATAGCTTGGTTTATTTCTGGATATTCCCTTAACTGGCTTTCGATTTCTCTTAATTCAATCCGATATCCCCGAATTTTTACTTGATGATCCATTCGACCTAGATATTCAAGTTCTCCATTAGGCAACCAACGAACGAGATCACCCGTATGATACATCATTTCTCCTGCTGTAAAAGGACTCGGTACAAACTTTTCATCTGTCAGTTTAGATTTCCCAAGATACCCTCGTGCTACCGCCACGCCACCAATGCAGAGTTCACCCGGAATTCCAAATGGTTTTAATTGACCATACTTATTCAATATATAGGAATGATAATTCGGGTTGGGACTTCCAATCGTAACTTCTTTGGCAGAGCTCAAATCCTTTACTGTTGCACAAATGGTTGTTTCTGTAGGACCATAAATATTTAAAATTGTCGCTTCACTGATGCATCGAATTTTTTCAACCAAATCAATGGAAAATGCTTCTCCTGCTAACAAAATAGATTTTAAATCTTTTAGAAAATTTGCCCCTTCTGGATCACTCAAAATCACTTCCATTCGCGATGGCGTTGATTCCCATAAATCCACCTTATGTTCTTTGACCAAATAAGCTAATTCTTTTGTTGCGAACTGATCCTCTGTAGCAATAACTACTTTCGAACCTTGTGTTAAAGGCAGACATATTTCTAACAAGGAGATATCAAAAGATACACTAGCAAGAAACAAGAATGACTGATTATCTTTTACTTTTTCTCTCATTACACTTAAAAAATGGACAAGAGATTTCTGTTCTACCATTACCCCTTTTGGATTCCCTGTCGATCCTGATGTGTAAATAACATAAGCCAAATCATTAGGATTATGTTCTCGTACTAAATTACTTTCTTCACCTTGGAAAAGATATTCTTTATCAAGATACAGTACTTCACCCGCAAATTGTGGCAATGCTTCCTCAGTTCGCTTACTAAGTAAACATTTTGCTTGACTGTCTTGTAACATATATTCAATTCGTTCAGTTGGGTAGTTAGGATCGATAGGTAAGTAAGCTGCTCCTGCTTTTAAAATCCCCACCATGCCAATGATCATTTCCAATGAACGATCTACCATAACCCCAATAATACTTTCTTTCGAAACACCTTTACTTTGAAGAATAGAAGCCAATTGATTTGATTTCCTATTCAATTCTCTATATGTCAAAGATTGATCATTACAAACAACAGCAATTTGATCTGGGGTTTTTAACACTTGCTCCTCAAATAAATCTTGAAATGATTGAGACAATTCTATGTCCGCCTGTCCTTGATTCAATTCTTCTAGCAACTCTTTCTCTTCTTCTGAAATGATACAAATATCTTTCACAGCCAAATTCGAATTTGTTGACACTTGCTTTAAAACATAAAGATATGAATTTGCAAACTGTTGCAAAGAAGAGAATGAATGAGACTTGAAAGAAATTTGAATTTCAAATTCATTATGTATTTCATTCCATTTTCTTTGTATCCAGATGGCTAAATTATTCTCTGCATATTCTTCTAGCGAATTTTCGTTATGTAATCCTTCCATCCCAATAACAATTTGAAAAGGAGTTAAATTGTGTTTAACTAATAATTCAGAGAGCGGATACTCCTGATTTTCATACCCGAATAAAGTCGTTTGTTCAATCTGATTTACTACTTGTTTAAAGCTATGATGCGGATGGATTTCACTTCCTAAAGGAATCAATTTATTAAGATTCTCGCTTTGTTCAATATTCTTTTCAATTACAGGAATACCAATAGTAATCCTTTCTTGATCTGTATAGTGTGCCAAACAAATCCTTAACGCGGCCTGTAACCAGCTAAATAATAATAAATCTTGAAACTTAATTATTTTTTGTATACTTTTACTAAACTCTACATTCATTATGACTTGAACGTGCTCGCAAGGATTTTCTTTATTTAGTTGGTAACCTCTATTAAATACAGAAAAATCGAGAACCTCGGAAGATAACTGCTCCTTCCAAAACGCCTCTACCCCTTTATTTTCATGAATCGAACTTCGATCTTTAATGTGCATTTTTATCTTTATCCCCCTAATATTCATTTCATCTATTCGTTAATCTTCAGACCAATTTCAAGCCCATGGAGAAATACTTGATGATTATCCAAACATAAAAACTGCTGAATCTCTTCAAATTTCATATGACCAATTGAACAAACGCCTAAATTCAATGTCTCAGCCACCATATTTAAGGTAGCAGTGATAATACCAGACTCAATACAAGCAAATAAATATCCATCTGAACCGTATTTCGGGATGGAAGCGTTCGCATTATAAACCAAATAAACTGAAAAGGCAGACTGAGTAAATAAATCTTGGTTAATTAACTCATGATCACTTTTGATTACTTGATCAATATTATTTACAATCACAAGACAGTTTTTTGATGGGTTATAATAATAAAACCCAGCTTTCATACCTTCTATACGTTTTGGTTTTATATAAACAAAGATATCAATAGGGTAGAGTCCGCCTGCACTTGCGTAATGATAGTATATATTTTCTTTCCTAACCTGTTTTAGAGTTGATATGAATTGGGAAAATTCTAAAAAACTAATATGTTTTTTCATATCAAATTGGCGACAAGACCTACGTTCCTTGATTATAGTGGGTAGATCATTTGTTGTTTCAAGTTGAATTTCGGTTGACCGCACAGCATGGTGCGTTCGATTCAATTGTTCACTCATATACTTATCTAAATCTTCTTTAGAAAAGCGCATCTGGTTGCTATATGGATTCGGAAAAATCTTTTCTTGTGTGGAAAAGACTTCTCTTGGGGGTAATATGTTACTTACTAACACACGTTTTTTTATCATAAGCTCTATTGTTTTTTGTGTCTCTTCTACATTTCCTAACGAAAAGTGCTCTACTAGTTCACTAATTTTCACACCTTTTTGAGTCAAAAAATAAAACTCAGGAAACCACTCAGACAGAACGCCTGTAAATCTTGTTTCCCCTATCAAAATTTGATTATGCAATTTCTCCCAATGCTTAATAGGAGACCAGAAATAAATTTGCTCGCTCATATAACCCTCCATAAATGTTTCACTTATTTTTAAAATACAATTTTCTAATCTACAAAAATAATCTTTAGATTCTGCCCCTTGTCTCATAGTGATTATAAATACATGTACTTCAACGAAGCTTGAGAATAATAAAATAACTTTTTCTTCATTAAATTTTTTTATTTCATCATAAAAAATGATTTTTTATTAGACATTTCACATCCTTTCCCATAGTAATCCTATAAGGTATAAACCATTTAGAACATTGAGAATTTTCATGTATTTCCAATGTGAAATTATTGTAATGGATTGGAAAGCAGATGGATATAGTTATTAAACACAATAATATTGAGAAAGTTTTATTTATTATATCGATAAAATTTTCTGATACGATTTATTACAAATAGATTAAGAAAAGAGTTTTAAATTTCCCTTTAGAAGTTAGTGTAAAAATATAACATACTATTGCATGCAAGTAAGTTACTTACATATCGTATTTAAAATAGAGAAAAGACACCTTGAATGGTATCTTTTCTCTATTTTAATTCCATATACTTTTTACGCCTTTACTATCTTTAAACGATTTGTAGGAATTAATACAACTCGAACCTCTAGTCCGTTATATGTTCGAATATGTAATGAAAATTATATAAATTAAGAATGTATTTCAGATAATTTTATAAATAAACGCAAAGACATCTTCTCTCCCAACTGTTACAATACCAATAATCTCTTGCCTATTTCTTTTATTAAATTGTAATATAATTACAGTATGTGAAATTATATTACATTAACTTTAAAAGCGAAGTGAAAACAACCTTCACTTCGCTTTTTTATTTGCAATCCTTATTCAATTTGCTTAATTCAGTATATATTTCCACATTATTTACTTTTATTTAATCGGTTTCTCCGTTTTTAAAACTAATGAACTTAACGCAGGAACTTTAATTTTATTATCATGGACAACGTAAAGTGTTTTACTGCCTGCCTGTTTA
Organism: Bacillus sp. N5-665; assembly: GCF_022637375.2. Lineage (NCBI taxonomy): Bacteria > Bacillati > Bacillota > Bacilli > Caryophanales > Bacillaceae > Bacillus > Bacillus sp. N5-665. The sequence goes on along the minus strand of NZ_CP093325.1, from coordinate 2,780,337 downwards.
CCGTCTACTAATACTTTCCAAGGACCTTTCGATGGAAGCGTTATTTCAACGATTTCTCTATTTGCATTGTGAGCCACCATAAAGTATTCGTTTTTATTACCATTTCCCTTTATTGAATAAGCCACAACATTTTTGGGAGTATCCATAAAAGCTATATGTTTTTTTATTTGTTCTGCAGATGTCATTCGAAAAGCTGAGTACTTTTTGCGTAAATCTATTAAACCCTTCATATATTCTACCTCATTATTAAATGCTGCACGGCGCAACCAGTCCATTTGGTTAATTGAATCAGGAGATTTATAACTGTTATGATCACCATATTTCGTGCGCATAAACTCTTGTCCTGCGTGTAAGAATGGAATACCTTGTGATGTTAATAAAATCGAAGAAGACAATTTGTGCATTTGTTTTCGCACTTCTTCACTGTCATCTGGATTAGTCAATTCAAGTTTGTCCCATAATGTATGATTATCATGTGCTTCCACATAAGTTAGCACCTGCTCCGGATCTTTATAAGTAGACGAATTTGTATCATAGTAAATGCCTGCCGTAATCCCTTTTTTAATGCGGTCTTCCATGTTGTCCTTTCCATTTACAAATCCATTTTCCTTCTCCTCAAATACACTACCTTTCAATCCATCACGTATATTATCGTTAAAATGAGCAATCCCTTTCATTTTCTCCGCATTTTTTTGATTTGCTTTCAACTCAGCTGCAAGAGGTGTATTTAAATCCCAACCTTCTCCATGCAGTATAATAGAAGGATCAATTTGATTAACAGCATTACGTATTTCATTCATTGTTTCATAATCATGGATACCCATTAAATCAAAACGGAATCCGTCTAAATTATATTCTTTTGCCCAGTATGTGACCGAATCCACCATAAATTTTCTCATCATTTTTCGTTCTGAAGCTGTATCATTTCCTACTCCAGTTCCATTTGCAAATGTTCCATCTTCATTGTAACGGTAATAATAACCTGGAACTAACTTATGAAAATTAGATTCAGCAGCATTATACATATGGTTATATACTACATCCATTACAACACGAAGATTATTATCATGCAGTGTTTGAATCATTTGCTTTAATTCAGTTATTCGAACAGTTGGCTCATATGGATTTGTAGAATAGGATCCTTCTGGAACGTTGAAATTTTTCGGATCATATCCCCAGTTATATTGTGGTTCGTTTAAATTCTCTTCATTTACTGATGCATAATCAAATATCGGTAAAAGCTGCACGTGCGTAACACCAAGATCTTTCATATGATCAAGGCCTGTTTTCACACCTTCAGGACCTCTTGTTCCTTTTTCTGTTACCCCTAAATATTTTCCTTTCTGTTTAATACCGCTTTCGGGCTGAATAGAAAGATCACGTACATGCAATTCATAAATAATAGCATCTTCCGGATTTTTAAATTTCGGCTTTTTGTTTGCCTTCCATTTTTTCGGATTTGTTTCTTCTATATCAACAATTGCACCTTTATCTCCATTTACAGAAGCAGCGTGTGCATACGGATCAACTGCTTCAGTCCACTTATCACCAATTTTCACCTTATACGTATAATAGAGCCCTTTTTGGTTCCCTTTAAGTTCTGCTTTCCAAGTTCCTTTTTCACCTTGTTGCATGTTTATTTCAGTACCTATTTTATCGTTCCACTTTTTATATGTAACTAACTTCGCTTCACTCGCAGTAGGAGCCCATACACGGAACTTCGTATGCTGAGGCGTATATATATTCCCTAAATCGTTACCACTATAATAAAATAATTTATCAAACTCTTCGTTACGAATGACTTTACCGATTTCAGTATTCGTATCAGCAACGTTTTCTATTTTAACTTTGTATGTCTGTTTTAAATCAATTTTCTGTTCTGTAATTATTTTTACCTTATTAGTAATATCTCCACTGTTTATATCATAAGGACTAATATCCTTAATTTTAATGCCTTCAATTTCAATATTCCGTTCTTTAATATGAAACGGGACATTAGTCGTTACAGTAATTTCATTAAAACTATCAATAGTTGCTTTTTGAATTGATAGATCCGAAGAAGGCTTAGAATTATATACTTTTTCATCACCAGAAAGAATCCATACTTCAGCACGACCGTCCTTTATATTTTCAATCCAACGATCGCCACCATCTTTTTCCCACTCATTCGTACGAATGATAAATCCTACACGATCATAGTCATCATCTATATTAATCTTAGCGTACTTTCCAAATTCATCTTCACCAGTAAATTCATATGATTTACCATTCGCATTTTCTCCCCATAACCAAAGGTTCCAATCCTTTGTATTTCCAGACTGTTCTTTGTAATGAATGATAACTTCAGTTGTTTTCGAATTTGAAACTGCCTTTACACTTTGAAAAGAGAAAACAGAGGATAACATAACGATTATAGTAAGTAATAAAACTGATTTGTTAATTAATCTTTTTATCATTTGCACCACATACACCCTTTCTTTAAATAGTACGCACGATTTAATATGTTCGTACTAAATTACACTACTTAAATTAATCTAGAAATCTCTTTTATTTCACCCCCCCATATTGGCAATTTTTACATATGGATTTCCATGATCTTTTTAATGCGAAAACGTTTGCATTAATGTTTAAAAAAATAGATTTTTTTATGTCTACATATATTTGTAAATACTAAAAGATCAGGGAAATCATTTTAAAGCAATCGTTTGTTATCGCTTTCATTTTATAGCACTTTCTATTAAGAGGTCAATATATTATTAATTTTCTGTTTTTATATACTTTAAACCTTATATATGTGTCGTAACTTCATAAAGATAGACAACCTAATTATTGCTTATTAAGTGTATTTTCAATCATACATTGCTGTATAAAAAACAGCTACTATCTTTAAAATGACAGTAGCTGTTTTTCATAACGTAATAATATATGAATGAAAACTATATTTCTAACTTACTTAATTTTCGCTGCATCAAATGCCTTTTGAACTGCTTGAACTTCAGCAGTATTTGCTCCATATTTATTAGTTGCCACTCGAATACATGCTGATCTCAATTCTTTAAAATTAGAAGTCATGTTTAACTCATCTGTATTTGCATAATAGAAGATATCAAACATTTTATCTTCACCAATCCCTTTAACAGTTACACCGTTATGAGTTCCACCTTTTGCAATGAGATATGCAATTTTATTAATAATACTTGAATTAAAATGAACGCCACCTTGATCCCATCCATTAAAATCGTTAAATTCACTGTAATCATCTGGATAAGGTACTCCAAGTGAAGATGGAACAGAAGCCGGGTTTTCCATATCACGGAAAACAGATCCAGTTTGTTCTCCCATCGTCCAGTTAAAGCTTCCATTATTTACGTATTTCTCAATAGATGTTCCCATAATATCAGATAGCGCCTCATTAATCGCACCAGATTCACCGTAATATTCAAGATTAGATTCGCTAGAAGTAACTGCATGTGTAAATTCATGGCCAGCTACGTCGTAAGCTTTAACGATAGGATCTCCGTATACAAGCATACTTCCATTATTCGCACTTAATGCATTCTGCCAATTTTTCGGATCATTCGTATCTCCAGAATCCCAAGCATGTACAACTGAAACTACCTTTTGTCCCTTATTATCAAAGCTATTACGCTTGTATTTATCTTTATAAAAATCAAATACTTTTGTTGCTAAGTAATGAGCACTTACTGCTTTTGGATCGTTAAATGTTGTCGAAGTACTAGTTGCTAATGTACCAGGATAATAGCTTTCTTCTTTAGTAATGTCTCTATAATTCACATCATATGTTTCAATTCCTTGCCCTCTTGTATAATCAGCAAGAGCATATTTGCCATTACTTTGTTGAGAGATTCCAAATGTACGTGATATACCTAAATCATCTTTTCCTGTTCCAGTTAATGATGTAAGATTGCTTTTTTTACTTTTCTTTAATGCTCCAACTAGTTTTTCACTTGCTTTTAAGTTAGATTCTTGTAACATATTTTTTAACATATCACCATTTTGTGCATTTACTAAATAAGTTCCGGAAACATATTTTGGTGTTGCAGCTTCAAATGTAACCTGGTATGCATTGCTAGCTTGTCCATTATTTTCATCAACAAAAATAACTTCTTTAACTTCTGGCTCAGAAATAAAATTGATATCGTTCCCGTACTTCGTATAAATATATTGTTTTGCTTCATCTTTTGATAGATTAATAGGTTTTTTCAATTCTTCTTGTTTTAAATTTTGCGCGCTATCGCCTGAAACACTTTTAATAACACCGTTATTATCTACGTGTGCAGTTAATTGATGGCCATATACTTCTTTTCCTTCGTATGTTTGCTGTATACGTACAAGTGTAGTTCCATCATATGAACCACGTTTTTGAAGAACTTTATAATCTACTCCTGTTTCTCCATTGACTTGCTTTGGAGAAAGGGCTTGTTCTGTTTTCTCCTTAAGAGCATCTTTTACTACATTCTCTGGTGCCTTTTGTGACGGTTGTGTAAGTTCACCTGAACGGAACGATTCTTCCTGAATTTGAACTTGTAGTTGATCTGTTTCCTCAGCATGACCTACTCCGTATGGTGCTACAGCTGTTAAAGCTAAGCCTGTTGTTAATGCTACCTTAGTTAATGTCTTTTTGTTTTTCATTTTTTCACCTCGTATAATTTTTGAAATAGAAAGCTTGTACAAAGTATACTGTCTATTCCTGTCGGAAAAAAGAGAAAATACACAATTTATGTAACATTATGCAAAATTACATATATGTGGTCGATGATATAAATAAAGAACGACACATATATGTATATTAATTTCAATAAAACAGAGCTCTTTTAGGCGCTCATCCAATTGGTTAGTTGTTAATTATCTATATTCATTCTAATCAAAGTACCCTTACATCTAAATAACAACATAAAAACCCACTCTTTACTATTTTAAGAGTAGGTTTAATGCTATTAAAATAACAATTATTATAGGACATCTTATAATTTATATTACTTATTTAAACTTATATTTCGGACATGAAGTTGATTTAGGATAAAGATGGATCAAATGAATACTAATGACCTTGATAAACAAGAAAAAGAAAGTGCGTGTTTTGTTTTATGATATATATAGTATATAAATACTTTAGTGAGGCAGCGCATCTACAATTTAGATTTTTTAATATAATGTTTTTATGTATATAGCTACATGGATTGTAACATCATGAGATAGCTGAAGTCTCATATGAGTTTCAGGCTTTTTTATTTTGTCAAAAATATCTTTAATTTGTCTCCCATTTAAATATAGTAAAGGACACATCTTTTGCATGTTATTAGCTCAAGGTATGTTCTTTTAAAGCATATTATAAATATGCATAGTAAGAAATAAAACCAAAATTATTCAAATAAAAAATCCCCCGGATTTGTTTAATGATCCAGGGGACTTTTTATCGTTGATTCTTTATATTTCCATACCAATCACAAACTTTTTTTAGGATAATGGTATGTCCAAGTTTAATAGTTTTTTGCACGAAAGCTATCTATTTTATATTTATTTAATTATCCTACTAAGTTTTTTGTAAAATTCACCTTTTCTTTTTACATGATTAAACTGATTTGGATTAATATTAGCTTTTTGTGAGAGTGCTACAATCTCTTCTTTTGTAATTGAATCTTTAGTATTTATAGATGCTATATTTGTATATTTTCCATCTTCAGTTTTTAGAATTTCTAAAATCCCTTTATTTACAAGATCCACTACAGCCTTATGCTCTGAAGAATGTGTATTCACGCCAGTAATTTTCCAATTATGCATAACTTTTGGTGTGTATACACCATTCTTTACCTCTTTTAAATATGTAATAGCAAGGTTACGAATGGTTCCACCAGTTTCCCCGAATGCATTCTCTTGTTTAGATGACCAAATTTGTTCAAACTTACGCCCCTCTAAAGCTCCACCTTTTGCCTGAAGAGCCTCCATTCTATATGCATTCATTCCTAGTGTCATAACATCGTTCGTTTTGATTGGTTTATTTGTACGAATAGAACGTAAATTTGTAATTCTACTTCCATATGGTTTTGTTAAGTCAATTTCATATTTTACGCCTCCAAAGAAATCATTCGTACTGTATTTAGAAGCACGACGGGTTTTATCAAAGCTAACTGTTACATCTCCGGCACGAGATGAGTTAAAGTACCCTGCCGCCCATTCCATATAGTCTTTTAAGTCTTTCCCAGTTACCTTATATACCGTAATTTCTCCCAAAGCATATTGATAATTATACGCAATATCTTTTTTCTTAATAGGACCTACATCCAAACGGGCATTATCGTTATCAATTTGATGGGCTACTACATCTGCTTTGCTGTAGTAGAGCATGACTTCATGAAAGAAATCCGATAAAGGTGTCTCTTGAATCTGCACACCTGGAATACCTTTTATTTCATTTTCAGGAACAAGGTTTCTACCCTTTAATTGAGCGACTACAACATTTGCATCTCCCCTCGCATACTCGTGAAAAGGTGTGAGTGTGTCTTCAAGTGTAGGATCAGATACTACTGTTGTTCCATCAGTATTTTTTACAGGTATAGCGGTAGCAGTTTTATCTTTTAGAACCAGCTTTCCATCTTGCTTTGTAAAATTAAGGTCAATACGTGAGATATGTGTTCCATATTTATCTGGTTCTGTAATAATGACACCATTTACAACTTCTTTTTTAACAAGCTTATGCATATGAGCTGCAAAAATAGCGCTTAGTTCCGGACAAGCATTCGCAATATCTTGAACACCAGTACCAGGGATTCCATTCTCATTTTCTAGTCCCATATGCATAACACCTACCATTACATCTACTTTACCTTCTAACTCTTTAATGGCCTTCCTTGTCTCTTCTACTGGATTTTTCACTACCAATCCATCCAAATGATCTGTCCCTTTTTCAAAATCACTAATCATTGGTGTATTCATACCAATAATCCCGACTTTAATTCCACCTTTTTCAACAATTGTATATGCAGGAAGAAAACGCTCTCCATTTTCCTTGTAAATATTTCCTGCTAACGTCTTTCCCTTATATTGCTCACTAACTTTTTTCAATGTATCTAATCCAAAGTTAAATTCATGATTTCCAAATGCCCAAGCATCATATCCCATTGCATTCATCGCTACCATCATTGGCGATTGTGGCTGATCATTGAATAATTCTACTGAGTTTCCTTGGATTGTATCCCCAGCATCTACTAATATGGTATTGGGATTTTCTTGACGCACCTTCTTTATAACCGTATAAAGCTGTGTTAAACTTCCGCTCGTATTTGCACCATCGAGCGCATAATCCCAGGGCATAAATCTACCATGAATATCTGCAGTACCTAACAATGTAATATTAACATCAGATTCCTCAGCCTTAGAAATAGCTGGTTTGGCTGTTACTGCTGTTACAATAAGCATAAGAATAATAAAATAGCATACATAGTTCTTCCATTTCATTTTTTGCATAATAACAATATTTCTCCCCTTTTTGTACTGCTATAAAGTAGCTTGAACTTTAAAAATGTAACTTATTATTCGGAAAAATTCAACTGCAAAAGATAATTTTGGAGGTGGTTCTGCTGTGAAAATATAGAGAATAAAATGCATATCCCCCCTAGCAGAATAGTATTTACTTCTTCCTCTAACGTGTGAAGAGCGCTAAACCAACGGTAGATGTATATGTACTGTCAAAATTATGGACATATAACTCATTTCCAGAAATCATTATAACTTAAAGATATAGTATGTAATGCTAATTACATTTTCGGATTTCATTGCTAATTTATTTCCTTCTAAATGAAAATGCTGAGATCACTTCCAAAAATAATAACCCCGTTCTTCATTTAAGACGGGGTTACACTTATACAGCAATTCGGATTCGTTTTTTTGAATGTTCGTTTCCTATTCAAGAGTAAGATCTGCTAGTTTCGTATTTTCTTCTGCTTATTGGTTGCTTTCAACTAAATTCATCATAATTTTAATTAAGACTTGTATTTTATCACTCAAACCCTTGATGCTATCTTAAATCGCTCAATAAATAGATAATAATTTTTACTTTTCAACTTCACAAAGCAATTTGACCTCTTTGATTTGTTCTATATGACGCTGTTCATGCAAATAGATTAATTCTATCCACTGATCAAGAAGTAATTCTCCAAGAGCTGGATGCATCACTGATTTTTTTGCCAATTTAGATTCATCTTCTATTGTACTCAGAAAACGCATTAATTCTTTTCTAGAGTCGTTTAACAAATCAACCATTTGCAGCACTTCAAATGGTTCTATACTTGGTTCAATCATTTCTGGTGCTATAAATTTTATCGATCTATCTAATACAATAGTATGAATTTCTTTACGCTCATTTTGGAAACTATCCATCTTTTTTAATCCTGACGAAATAACCGTTATAACTCTCTCATCTAATAAAACTAAGTGATGACAAACTTGTGCTATACTCCATTTATCCTTATCTGGTTTTCTATTAAATTGAGCATCACTTAACAAAGTAATTTCCTCAAATAATTGATTTCTCGTTTTATAAAACTTGTCCTTTACAAATGTGTTCATGTGAATTCTCCTTTCATTAGAACCTATATACTTAGATTCCTGCGTTAGAAATATTCTCTATAGAAGAAAGATTTTCCTTCACTACTATTTCAATCAAATCTTTTCTTGCTTTAATAGTTTCTCTAATTCACGACAAAATATATGAGTTTTCTCAACATCCTTGAAGATTTCCTTGAGGTTATCATGTGCTACAGCTACACCATAATACTTTCCACGGAATCCTTTCAATACAACTACATAAAACGTTCCTAATTATCAATCTAGCATTAAATAAATGTAAAAAATGCCCCTATTCATTCATTTTTCATGCGTATGTATGTACATTTGTTAATTTATTCGATATATTATGTGTATTGAATAATTACGAAAAGCTTATTGGTCGCTAAAAAACACCTTATATTTTTATATCCGAGAAAACTACAAAATGTATAAAATTCCATTTGTCAAATGAATTTAATGCGGAAGGAGGTTTGTGGTTACTTCATCGGGATATAATAATCAGTTTTGAACTGATAAAAATATAGGAGGCGACATAATGTTTCGTACGATTTCAAATTTCATGAGAGTAGCTGAGATAAGAAACAAAATTCTTTTTACACTAGCGATGCTAATTGTTTTTCGAATTGGCACGTTTATTCCAGTTCCTCATACTAACGCAGAGGTATTAAAAGTACAAGATCAAGCTAACGTTTTAGGTATGCTAAACGTATTTGGCGGAGGAGCACTGCAACACTTCTCAATCTTCGCTGTAGGTATTACACCATATATTACAGCTTCCATCATAGTACAATTACTACAAATGGACGTTATACCTAAATTTTCGGAATGGGCAAAGCAAGGAGAAATGGGCCGTAAGAAATCAGCTCAATTCACTCGATACTTTACAATCATTCTCGCCTTCATACAAGCCATTGGGATGTCTTATGGCTTTAATAATATAGCAGGTGGACAATTAATAACAGATCAAAGCTGGACTACATACTTATTTATTGCGACAGTTTTAACTGCAGGTACTGCATTTTTACTTTGGTTAGGTGAACAAATTACCGCTAATGGAGTAGGTAATGGTATTTCGATGATTATCTTCGCAGGACTTGTTGCGGCGATTCCAAATGTTGCGAATCAAATTTATTTGCAACAATTTCAAAATGCAGGCGATCAATTATTCATGCACATCATAAAGATGGTCTTAATTGGTCTCGTAATTTTAGCGATAGTTGTTGGCGTTATTTACATTCAACAAGCTGTGCGTAAAATACCGATTCAATATGCAAAAGCTGTTTCAGGAAACAATCAATATCAAGGAGCAAAAAACACTCATTTACCTCTTAAAGTAAATAGTGCTGGTGTAATTCCAGTTATCTTTGCTTCCGCATTTTTAATGACGCCGCGTACAATTGCGCAGCTCTTCCCTGATTCAAGCGTATCGCAATGGTTAGTTGCAAATCTTGATTTCGCACATCCAATTGGAATGACGCTTTATGTCGGTCTGATCGTTGCTTTTACATACTTCTACGCATTTATTCAAGTAAACCCTGAACAAATGGCTGAGAATTTGAAAAAGCAAAATGGCTATGTGCCTGGTATTCGTCCTGGTAAATCCACAGAACAATATGTAACTAAAATTTTATACCGTTTAACATTTATCGGTGCAATTTTCTTAGGGGCAATTTCAATTTTACCGCTCGTATTCACGAAAATTGCTACATTACCACCTTCTGCACAAATCGGTGGTACAAGCTTACTTATCATCGTCGGTGTAGCACTTGAAACAATGAAGACTTTAGAAAGTCAGCTTGTAAAACGTCATTATAAAGGGTTTATCAATAAAGCGAATTAAGTAAAAAACACAGTTGGTTATTTTTCCAACTGTGTTTTTAATTCTACTACCTCTAATTTTCCCACTAATGTATCAATCACTTTTTCTAAGTTCACTATTTTTTCTTCTAATGCTTGAATGCGTTTTTCGCTATCCTCTACATTATTATATTTTAACTCATCATTGGACGATTTGAACTGCTCCCATAATTCGAAAATAGTATTTTCAGTAGGTGATTTTGATTTTTCACCACTACTGGTTGCATCTTTATTTGATTCTAATTCAAATTGAAGTTCATATGTATTTCCAGTTAACTCTTTAGCTATTTCCGCAATTAAATCTTTATAAGACTTTTCAACCCATCCTTGTTGGAATTCGTTTTCAAAATAAATGATTAATGAATTTTCATTTATTCTGGCTGTCGTTTCTTTAACCCATGTTTCATATGAAGGTCTTGAAATTATTAATTGCATTTTACCTTTTATTTCATTCCAAATTGTATTGGGTTCTTCTTGTCCGGAAGTGAGTGGATTATTTTGCATATGATGAATATGTGTGATAGAAGTGGTTTTTGATTCTATTTCAAACCATATTTGATATTCTTCATTAGTAATTTTCTGTACGGTACTTGAAATTATATTTTTATACTCACCTTCAAGCAAATCACGATGAAACGCATCCTCACAAAAGATTATTAATGTATTATCTTCTATAGTAGCATTTGTATTTCTAACCCAGGTTATAAATGTTTTCTCTGCTAATTTTGGCCTTAACGCTTTCTTTACTTCATCCCAGCTATTTAGCTTTTTTTTTGGAACATCTTTCAACTTTGATGGTTCGTCATTACATAGATCAAACTGAATTTCAAACGTCGTATTAAACATTTCTCTTAATGTATGAAATACTAATTCTTTGTAGTGAGATTCTAACCAGTCACGAGCAAATTCATTTGGACAATAAATTGTTAATATATCATCCTCTAAATAAACAGTAGTATTAGTAAACCAAGTTTCATATGATGGTTTTGAAATTTGCGGTCGAATTTTTTCCTTTACTTCAGTCCAATTCATTTTCATAATAACTCCCCTCTTTTTACAGTTCTCTTTCATATAGCTTAATAATATTACGCCTTTCCAATAAATAAAGTCAATCCGTATCATGAATAAAATTCAAGCAGCCCTGTTATATACAGGGCTGCTTCTTTATACAACTACATTTCCTTCTCAAATAATTTCCCTTGTTTGAAATAGCTCCGGAGTGTGGATCGATTAGCTAAAAATACACCAACCAAAATAAAACAAGCACCTATTCCCATTGTAGGGTTTAAAGGTTCTCCTAATATGATATATCCTACTATAATAGCAATTAGCGGTGATACATATAACCACGTTGACGGGAATACAGGGTTTGTTTTTGATAAGAGCCAATAATATAATCCGTGCCCACCAATTGATCCGATAAAGATAAGATATAAAATAGGCCACTGTACACTCCATGAAGCTAATACAGATACATTCGGTTGTTCTACTATGACGGATATGATTAGTAATAAAACTCCTCCGTAAAACATTTGAATACCATTAATGAGAAATGGTGAAACACTTTGTAAATCCGAAAGTATTTCTTTTGAGCGAATAGAGCCTATTCCGTAAAATAACTCTCCTATTATTAAAACAAAACAAGCGATACTCCATATGAGACTTATTTCTTGGTGCGTTCCTGGTAAAGAAACAAAAATAACACCTATTAGTGCAATAATTAATGCTACGAGTTGCTCTTTTTGTAATTTTTCCTTATTTCTCTTTGCCTGTAATAATAAAATCATCATCGGCCCCGTAGCAGAAAGTACAGCAGCTAATCCTGAAGAAATATATTGTTCCGCCCAGTACAATGTAGCGAATGTCATAAACGTTAAGCAAAAACCAGCATATATAATACGTTTTGAAAATACATGTGGCATAATTTCTTTTCGCTTTAACTTAAATATAATTATCAGAATTACGCCTGCTAAAAAGAAACGAATTCCTGCTGAAAATAATGGGGGCGCTCCTGCTTCAATTCCCATTTTTATCGTTAAAAATGTTGTTCCGAAAATAATACATACTAAAATATAATTGAAAATGACCATTTTTCTTCCTCCTTTTTACTCTTAACATGAGTATAGAAGGTATGGTGTATAACAGTGTATCTATGTATATAACAGTTACTTAAAATTGTAGTTGATTCTCTTTATATTTTTCGCTTTAATAAAATAAAAACGAAAAAGGTGAAACCATGAAGATTGTCCTTCGTAAAGAATCCAACATACCGTATTACCAACAAATATATATGCAAATCGTTGAAAGAGTACAAAGTGGCATGCTTGCGCATGGTGACCCCCTTCCATCTTTACGCTCTATGGCCGAAGATTTGCAGATTAGCCTATTAACTGTTCGTAAGGCATATAAGCAATTAGAAAAGAAAGAATATATACGCATTGAGCAAGGAAAAGGTGCTTATATACATAAACATGTAAAGAAAGATTTCAAACCAATTCCGTACAAATGGCAACAAACGAAAACGATTAATGTTATGCGATCTCAATATGCAATGAATCAGCACCGAAAATATTACGATTTTTCACAAGCAATTTTATATCCTCGTTTATTGCCAAATCCATTCTTAGCAGACGAAATGCATAAAATACTTAATAAAGACCAGATGATCCTAGCAACTTATGGGCCAGTACAGGGTGATTATGAACTGCGAGTTGAAATAGCAAATTACTTAAGTGAACACCAAAATTTAGTGACCGATCCATCTCAATTATTAATTACAAGCGGAGCACAACAAGGAATTGATTTAATTGCTCAAACATTATTAAAACCTGGTGATATTGTATTAGTGGAAAGTCCTTGTTACAGTTCTGCACTTGATATTTTCATCAATAAAGGCGCTAAAATTATACCAGTTTCTCTTGATAATCATGGAGTTCGATCCGACTTAATCGATGATATTTGTCAAAGTAAAAATCCCGTATTATTGTATACGAATCCAACTTTCCAGAACCCGACAGGTACAGTAATGAGTAATGAAAGGCGAATGGAACTTATAGAATTAGCAGAGCTATATGAGTTTTTTATAATTGAAGATGATTCTTTCGGAGAAATATATTTTGAGGGTGCTACTATTCCCCCTCCTATCAAAAATTTTGATACGAACGGTCATGTAATATATATAAAAGGATTTAGTAAAACGTTAGCACCAGGATTGCGTATCGCATCTCTTATTGCCGATGGGCCTATTTTTGAATGGTTATATGCTGTAAAAGGTTCAATGGATATCGGTAGTCCTTTATTAACGCAAAAAGCACTCCTTCCTTTTTTACGTGCAGAACGTATGAAAAATCATTTAGAAAAATTACGTACGGCTCTACAAATTAGACGTGATATAACGATTGATATGTTATCACCACTTAAAGAATTACGATTTGAAATACCAAATGGTGGCTTTAATTTATGGATTACACTTCCTGATTCGATAGATTCCTTTACCTTATTACAAAAAGCAAATGAAGTAGATGTCTCTTTTTTACCAGGAACAGCTTGTCTATTAAATACCGATATAAGTAATAATCAATTACGGATTAGCTACTCAATGTTAAATGAAAAAGATATGTTGATTGGTTTAAAGAAATTACATGATACAATACGAAATTGTATATTATTGAAATAACATTACATGTCCAATAATAAATACTATCCCAAAATAAAAATGTGAATTTTGGGATAGTATTTATTTCTAAGTTTTTTCCTGGTTCAACTTCACTTTCTCTACAAGCCACTATATTCATTATCCTCCGACTTTCATTACAATTTTACCTCTAACATGTTGACCTTCACTCAAAATATGAGCTTCTCTAACCCCCTCTTCATTAAACGGCACAACTTTACTTATAATTGGTTTTATTTTTCCGTGTACAATTAATTTTGATAATGCTTCTAATTGCTTTCCGTTTGGTTTTAGCCATAAAAACCCTGATTTTATCCCTTTTACTTTTTGAATTGGCTCATGAACAATCGAAACTAACACACCACCAGCTTTTATAATTTGAAAGCTTTTCTTTTGTACTTCACCACCTATTGTATCTAATACAATATCGAAATCTGATAGTAATTCTTCAAATTTATCTTTTTTATAATCAATAACGAGATCTGCTCCTAAAGACTTTAAAAACTCTTCATTCTTACTACTTGCAGTTGTTGCAACAAAAGCTCCAAATGATTTTGCGATTTGGATTGCCAAACTTCCAACTCCACCAGCTCCAGCATGAATGAGTACTCGGTCATGTTCTTTTATTTTTGCGTAATCTACAAGACTTTGCCACGCTGTAAGTCCTACCAGAGGAATAGAAGCTGCCTCTTCATAACTTAGATTAGTAGGCATATAGGATACTAAATCCGATTTTACTGTAATGAATTCAGCATAAGAGCCCTTCCCTATATTTTCAGGTTTCGTAAATACTTTATCTCCTACTTTGAAGCACTCTACCTCTTCCCCAACTTCTTCAATAACCCCAGCTACATCTAACCCTAAAATAATTGGAAATGAAAATCGTAACTGTTCTTGTAAGTCTCCTTTTCTTATTTTCCAATCAACAGGATTAATAGATGTTGCGAGAATGCGTATTAATACCTCGTTATCTTTAACAACCGGTTTTAAAACTTGTCTTTCTTTTAATTCTTCAACATTACCATATTGATCTATAACAATTGCTTTCATTTCCATTCCTCCTTGCTATTTATTTTAATAACATACAAATATTTCTCAAAATTTTTTGCCTTGAATGGCTATATACTTATTTTTAGGGGTTATTGCACTATTAATTCCAAAACGAAACTTACATACACCTTAGAATCACTCAACATTGTATTTTTAATGAAATTCAAAAGAAATGGGGAAAACTCTATGACTGAAAAGATATTTAAAATAAACGGGATTGATATATGTACAGAAAGCTTTGGGAACCCTAAAAACCCAGCTATTTTATTAATTATGGGCGCTACGTGTTCAATGGTTTATTGGGATGAAGAGTTTTGTGAACAGTTGGCTAACACGGGGAAATTTGTTATTCGTTTTGATAACCGTGATGTGGGATGCTCTGTTACATATGAGCCTGGAACTTCCAATTATACAGTTACAAATATGGCTGAAGATGCAATTGGGGTACTCGATGCTTATCATATTGATAAAGCACATCTATTTGGTATGTCATTAGGTGGTATGATCGCTCAAATTGCTGCTGTAAAACATCCCGAAAGAATTTTAACGTTAACATTATTAGCTACAAGTGTGATAGGCTCTGACGATAACACGCGCGATTTACCTCCGATGGACGAAAGAATTTTAACACATCACGCAAATGGCACGCATTTAGATTGGACAAATGAAAATGTTGTAGCAGAATATTTAGTTTCCGGATCTCGCCTTTTATGTGGATCCAAACGAACATTTGATGAAAAAAGAGTCTATAATCAAGTAAAACAAGAAATAGAACGAGCAAATAATCTATTAAGTATGTTTAATCACGCTTTACTTCAAGGGGATGATGCTTATGAAGGTGTGCTTCACTCCATACAAGCACCTACATTAGTTATTCACGGAACAGACGATACAGCACTCCCTTTTGAACATGGTCTCGCACTTATTGATGAAATTCCTAACTCATTGCTATTAACCCTTGAAGGCGCAGGACATGAAAATCATCCTGATGACTGGGAAGACATACTTCATGCAGTTACTGAACATACATCTAAAATATAGATAAATAACGAATAGAAGGGGCACACCACAATTTGTGCCCCTTCTATTCGTTACATGTAAAAAAGCCCATCACTGTATCCGTATGTATAGTGATGGGCAATACTTATTTTTTCTATGTTTAAAAAAACGGACAATCTAATTGATCAACAGATTCCCATGATTTTTTTTTAATATTATCGGTAGATTTATTAGCTTCTAGTGGTACATTTTTAAAAGGATTTACTTCGACCTTTAATAAGGAAGATGGCTCTACGTATAATGAGAAAACATGGCTACTTGGTATAGCTTTTGACACATCAATATCTCCTACTTGTTTAAAGAGTTGCTGCGCTGCAAAGAAAAAGAAATTGGTTGGATTTGATTGTTTATTTAGCCATGCAATCATTTCAGGTGATACTGACTTATGAATATTGATTTTTACTCGATCACCACGTTTATATCGCCTAGATCGCATACTTCCACCAACTAACTTATCGTTAAGTTTGTAAATCCTAACTCTTTTTGCTTATGCTCTCTATATTTTGGTGAACAAGTGTAGACTAATAATCCACGTGCATTTGTAAATAATGGATTATCTACAAAGATTACATTTGTTAGTCGTCCTTTTTGTTTTAAAATCATTTTTAAACTGTTTTTAATAATTACTGCGCCCCCGCCATAAATAAATACGTATGGATCGTCTTTCATGTCATCAATTTTATTTATAATATCCGTTGCGACACGCGCTGCTAATCCTAATAATGCTGGTTGTGATTCCTCAACTAATAATGCATTTCTCGGATGCTTATCATTTAAATAAATTTGGTTAAACTCTGTAATACTATCAATCGTCTTTGTTGGATACTTCCGGTTCCATCTTGTAATAATTTGTAGTAACGTTTCTTTCACACCATATGATAAGCCCTTACTTAGTTGTGGTCTAAAGTTCACACCTAGTGAAACTACTTCTTCTGTCGTCCCTGCACCAATATCAAAAGACAATAAAGTTTTATCAACAAAATCAACTTCTGAAACTTGATTTTGTTCACATTCAATTTTATGTTTCACAACATTTCCTTCTTCATCATATACAATGCCCCACGTACCAGAAGCGCCTTCAGGCAGGCATTTACAATATTCGATTGAAATATTAATTGTCACATCACGTCCGTTTGGATAATGGAACACAACCTTATGATTGCCCATATAACGCTTCGCATTTTCCGCAGCTATTTCTTGTGTAATAAGCTGCATAGGAAGAGCAACAGATAAATCATAACGAATATTAATATGACTAGAAGTTGGACTTTGACGCATAGCACTCACCGCTAAACCAGATAGAATTGTAATAACCATTAACTCATCAGTTGACTTATTTGATTTCTTCTCAACCTCAGTACCTTTTAATTGATCTTGAATGACTTTTTCACCTACGATATACCGCACATTATTTAACATTAGCGATGGAGAACTAATGGTCACGTCAATGTGATTTTCTAATTCGGATAATGAAACATCACTCTCATCTAACAATCCTGTAGGCTCTCCTATATATAAAGAATATATACTCGGAATAAAAATAGGGTCTTGCCCTTTCACCATTAACTTCAAACCGTTATTTCCTGCATCAGCACCAGCTTTTAATAGAATAGACATAACTACCCCCTAAATTAATCTGACATCCCTTCCAAATATATGCGAGCCCATTCTTTTACATTCAAATGTAATGTAATTTTTTATTAATCGTAAAAACAAAATATCATATTATTACACCTTTCATGTAAAAAACATTTGACATAAAGGTTTTTCAATTTTATACTATGGGTGTAAAGAGTTTTTTACAACTATGGAGTTGCCGTTTCTAATATGAATCGCAAAAATTTCATTTTACTAACAATCACTTTATCGTTACTTGGAGTACTTATACATGGAGTCTATAAATACATCTCTGAAGGTGCGATTTTAGGTGGAACAATCTTCGCAAGCGCAATAATAATTAGCTACCTCATCAATCATATGACTTGGGGAGATCCAAACGGAGTATCGGAAGAAAGCAAAGATGGAATGGGACAGCAAATCCAATATAAAAGTTTTAAAATTTCTTATTTTGCACTTATATGCCTTATGTTTTTTATTTTAATATTATCAGAAGGATTTGCATTCCTATTACTCGATAAAATAAAGAATCTTCCTCTTTTTATCGCACTTTGTTCTTCATTCTTTATTTATCCTATCGTCGAACTTATAGTCGCAAAACAATATAAATAAAAAGATGAGATTTTGTAAAGTAATAATAATGTTATTTAATTTTGATTAAAAAATATAAGAGCCTCGCTACAAATCATATTGTAGTAAGGCTCTTTAAAGTTGTTTAATTTCTAACTATTTAAATGAGTTTGTAGACAAATTATTGAGATTCTTCTTCTAGAAAATTAAAATCATCATCAATAAGATTCTGTAAATACTCATCAAAGCTGTTTGCAATCACTTCATATTCATCAGGGTCGTGCAAAAAACGAATGATTTGACCACATATACCTTCATCAGAAGGGTTAAAATCAATATAGAGTCTTGATGTTCCACCATTGTTCATACAGTCTGAAAAATGAATATAAGTGCCAGGGAGAAGTCCTTTTGGATTTATCTTAGAATCAACAGCATCCTCGTCATCTTGGTATTCTAAAAGATAGGATACGTCTTCTTCTTCTTTTGAACTTTCGAGCATCTGCTGTGTAGAAAGCAAATAATATGGATACTCTTCAACATCTGAGCCTAAAATACATACCGCAACTTCGTTTTCTCCATATTTCCGCCAATATGTACCATCAATATTTTCAAGAAAAGAGATTAGTGATTCTGGACAATTTGGATATTCTGACCTTAATGTATCAATATCCTCTTTTGTAGCACCGCACGCTTTATTTAGTATTTCGAGATCATCTGTTGATAATGCTGCTCTCAAGCCGTTTAAAAATTTGTTTACCAAATCCATTATTTCGTCCTCCCAATAATAAAATATAAAATTTTTTTATTAGGCTATATACCTAACATAAATAAGATTTGACTTTTAATTGTTTTCGCATCTAATTTAATTTGTACCATTACGCCTTATTCCTTCTCGATTAAAGTATTGTTCTAGTAACTCTTTACCTGTTTTGATTGTAGTATAGTACTCTCCACCATACAGTTTCCCTTCTGATGGATTGTGAAAATCTTCGTATTTCTTGAAGTCTTCATTTTCTTCAAATGATTTCTTTGCAAGTTCCATGTCTGTTGTTTCAATTGCACCAAATACCCTACCTATATCATAAACGTCCTCTTCATCAAAACTCTCTTCTAAAAGATAGTGTTTATCTTCTTCTATAGACGTTATCTTACCTTTTGTAAGTGAGTATAGGTGCTTCGTTTCTTCTACTTGTACCATGATAAAAATCCAACCAACTCTTACAACCGTACATGGTGCTAAACCCTCTAATGTAAGTGCAACTACCTTTTGGTCTTTCACAAATTTCCCCATCTTACCTACCCCTTAATTTGTTTATTTTATACTATAACTATAGTCTTTGAAACATTTATCACCCCTAAGTAATACGTCCCTAAGAGTTTGTTTCTGTAGATGTTAGTCTATTGTCAATCGTATTCCAATATACTTTACCGTATTTCTTTACATACCTTCAACTATCACTTTTAATTTATTCACAGTCCGCCAATTTCTTACTGTAGCTGGTGTATGTAACTTCTGAAACTGGTTCATTAATTTAGAATTTCGAATGCTATTTTTGAAAAATAAATACACAACTTTTTCATGAATATAGCAATCTTCAGTCTCATTTTTTTGCATAAGCAGCTGATCTTTTTCTTTTTCAGAAAGTTCATTTGCTAAGAAAGCAACATGTATACTTTCACCTTCTAGCAATGAATCGGCTTCATAAGGACAACTTTTTATAATATTTATAAATTCCTCATGTATTCTTAACATGACTGGAACATCATACCCAAAAGTGATTTTAATTTCAGATTGTATTCTTTCCTTTAGAAATTTTATATCTTCATCATATTCAAACACGATATTACCGCTTTGAATATATGTTTTTACTTGTTTTAACCCTATTGATTCAAACATTTGTTTTAAATCAGCCATTTGGATTACCTTATGTCCGCCTACATTGATTCCTCTTAGTAATGCAATATAAATTGTCATATCATTTCTCCTCGTTTAAATGTGTTTCAAAGTTGATGTAAAGTTATTTAATATAACCTATAAGAACCTTGCTACATTTTATTGTAGTAAGGTTCTTGGTGTTTAATTTCATTTAACGAAAGCACCTGTTTGTTGAATAAAAAGTGCTTTCGTTATAGAGCCGTTGACTTTTTAAACAAAGGTATGTACCCTCCACTAGGCCCATAAGCAACTCCAATTTCTTTCCATCCATATTTTTCATAATATCCGTTAAGATCTGAAGTAAGATAAAGAAATTGATACCCTCTCTTTGCAGCTTCTAGCAGTCCATGATTCAACAATTTTGCTCCTATAGAGTTGCCCCTAAATTTTTCATCTACAAACAAACACGCTAGCCACGGGCTCAAATCTTGACGACTATTTAAATCATTGCGAATTAATGCATACGTTCCGACAATCTTATCATCTACTTTTGCAATGTAAAAACTTGGTATGTCATTTGGATCAGTTAAAGCATTAGTCATACAATCTTCATAAAATGCACGCCCACCTGCCTCCCCCCATTCTTTCCAAAAAACATCTATTGCCTTATTAAATAAGTCATCCTTCTTTAGTAATTGAATAATTTCCATAAAGCTACGCCCCCAAAAAGTATTATTTAATGATTGTAGAACTTACTAAATTTAAAGTTTTTCAAGTATCTTTATTTTTTATGTAACTAGCTATAATTTCTTTACTCTTAAATATAGCCTTTTCATATATATTCTCTTATCGTTCTAAATAAAAAAACTTACTATCTTGTTTTTCAAGAGTAAGTTTTTCTTCTCATTATTTTATGATAGGTAAATGCATTATAATTTGTTGACCAATTGGTCCCATTCTTCTAAAGCCTTTATCTTGGAAGCCGACTTTTTCATATAAATTTTGTGCCGGAATATTTTTTTCATTCACAGCAAGTACAACCTCATTTTTTATCGGGAAATAACGTTTTACAAACTCTTGTAATAATGCCAATGATTTTTTAGCATATCCCTTTCTTTACCTATTGTGATTTATAGAAAACGAAGTTAAAAGTAAAGCATCTTGATTGTCTGTGAATTCCTGTACTCTATCCCCAGTTTGCAATGCAAAAAGACCAACAGGTACCCCGTTGTAATCTAAAATAACAATCACATTTTTTGTTCGATCACTTTTTGCTTTCTCCAATAATTCACCTGGGTCTGATGTAAATTGAACTTGTTCACTTGGTAAAGTAAATGTTTGTATAACTTCTTTATATTTCTCCTTATACGGAACTAATTGAATTTCCCCTGTATGTATGTTCATGCGAAACTCTCCCATTTTTCAACTTATTAACTTAAACCTTGCTGCTCTTTTGAATGCACTTTTCCATCTAAAAAGGTAATTTCAACTAATGAAGTTGGATCGCTTCCCTTCCAAGCAAAAATTTGTTTAATTTGTGTAGAATCTTCTACACCTTCTTCTATAAGTAAATTACCATCAAAACCAATTACATCTTTCACTTCTGTATAAGTCATTCCTTCATTTATGTTCGAGAAATGATTTATATTGATAGAATCTTTCTGCTGCCTTTCCATCACAGTAGAAGAAGTCGCTGTTTGTTTTTTCACTTCTTTCTTCTGTTCACACGCTGTCATACTGAAACCTAAGCATAAACTACATACTATTAATGCGCTTTTTTTCATCATAACAGTTGTCCCTCCCATCATAATTAAACCATATATTCCCTTAAAAATAAACTGAATATTAAATATTATGTTGGAAAATCCCCGCACATTTTAGTACGGGGTTAGTTTTATTTATTCAAATGATTATTTGATTGGTCATTCTGTTCTTTTCTTAGTTCTTGTTCTTCATCTTTTGGTAATTGTTTATCATTATCTTTAATTGGATTCGTTTCTCGATTTTCAATCATGTCATTTGGAACTTGTGGCATTACTCGGCCAACAATTGCTGCTAACTCATCAAGTATACCTTCACCTGTTTTTCCTTTTTTAATTTGCTTTCCAATTTGTTTCAGTCGTTCATACGTATCAACATCCGCTACAACGACTGCATTAGCACCATCCGGATCGTTTTTTAAACTTTCTGCTACAGAGTATTTAATGGACTCAACACGAGTTCGATCGAGTTTCGCTTTTACATCAATACCTACAATAGCATATTTGCCGACTACTACGGCTGTTGCATCATTTACACCTGGCACACTTGCGGCTAAAGATGCTAAATGATCCGCTGCTTTTTCATTTGGCTTATTTGGTTTGTTCGTATAATTAATATTTTTCGTCGAAACATTTTTTTGCTCTGGTTTTTCGTTTGGATTGTCCTTTTTTCCAATACTGCATCCAGTTATAAACAAGCAAAGCATCAACATATATATTAGAATCTTCATTATTCTCACCACTTTACTATTAAAGTTTAATCATAAATTTTTTCAACAGCTTGCATTTTCTTCACTTTTTCCTCTGCTCCGCTATTTGCATTAATGAAAATTTGGTACGTATCTTTCCCTAAAGTACCTATAAATTCATAGCAAAGTACTTCATTATGCAAATCATTTACAACTACAGCTTTACGTTCTTCCATAACTTTAACATCTGGATTGATTTTCTTTCTTGCTTCTGCTGCAGTTAGCTTTGCTGAGGGAATTGTTCGTTTTTGGTGTGATGCTAAATATTCTTTTGCTGAAAAACCAACGATAGAACCATCATCTAAAGCAATTTTCATTTGGATTGCTTCTGGATAAATTCGTATACCATTCTCATTTACTACATACGTAAATACACCAACATTATCATATTGCGAGCTATCAAAAATCTCCATATTATTAAATTTATGGTCCTTTAAAAATGTCAAACCTTTATTTCCTGCATCGTTTAAACTAATTTTCTGTTCTTTAATTTCTCGATTATTCATTACCCAAATTGGATATCCGCCTTTGCCGGTAATATCCATATAAAACTCATTATTCGTTGCTTTATCTTTAATTTTCACACTATAGAAAGATTCTTTCGCACCTTTTCCGCTTTTCTCAACATCTACTTTTTCATTTCCTTTTAAATTCAAAAATGATTTTGCGATTTTCGCCGCTTCATCTTTAGAAATTGCTTTCCCTTCTGCTTCAAATCCGCCTTTTTTATTTGTTTGTGCACTAGTAAAGGTCGGTCCGAAGTTTGTAGATGAATACGATGTTACGTTTTTCTCTACTGTTTTTAATCCGTCAATAATTGTATTGTCTGCAGGATCACGATTTGATGCGAGTGCCATCTCAACATCCATCCAGCGTAAATTATTCTTCAAAACTAGATGTTGTACTTTTCGTAACTCATCTTGTATATTTCCTGCATTTGAATATAAAGTTTCCAACGTTTTGTATTCTTGATCATTTAACGGTTCTTTTTCTAAATCACGAATGGCTGCACGATAACTAAAATCGCCGATATTTGCTAAAAATTCTTCCGTTTTATTAAAAGGCATTAATGTTAAAGGAAGTTGTCCTACATCCGAACGAGCTTCAGATGTTAAACGCCATACATCTGCTAATGCAGGTGATAAAGATGCACGTGAATTCATCGCAAGCGTTGTTCCAATTTTATCGTGCAATAAATCAACTTCGTATGCTAAATCATGAAACGCACGTTGATAACTATTTTCCGCTCGAATTAATACAGCATTCTTCTCTTGGTGCTCTTTATAGCCCCAGTATCCAGTTCCAACTACACCGACTGTTAATAATACGATTATAATACCTCGTAACATAGTTCCACCTCCGCTCTATTTACAGAAAATATGTTTCCCAATCTTTTTAATTTGTGGACGAGTCCAAATCCATTTACTCGTTGCAGTATCTGGATTGAAATAATACAATGCATTTCCTGTTGGATCCCATCCATTAATTGCATCTAATACAGCTTTTTTCGCTGTTTCATTTGGCGTTAAATATATTTGTCCGTCTGCTACCGCTGTAAATGCTCTTGGCTCAAAGATGACACCCGAAACGGTATTTGGGAACGATGCACTTGTAACCCGATTTAAAATAACTGCAGCTACTGCAACTTGCCCTAAGTACGGTTCACCACGAGATTCTCCATATACTGCGTTTGCCATAAGCTGAATGTCATTTTGAGAATAACCATTTGGAACATTTGTCCCTTTATTTTGAGATGGTTTATTTTCTTGTGCAGTACCACCACTATTTCCTTTATTCGTTGTCGTTCCTTTATTAGCAGTTGACTTATCATACTTCGTTGCTTTTACTAGCATTTGCTTCGTTTTAGCTCCAGCTAAACCATCAACAGGTAATCCGAATTTCTCTTGAAAATTTCGAAGTGCCCAGTATGTACCCCATCCGAAAACACCATCCACTTTTCCCGTATAAAATCCGTTATATTTCAAACGAGATTGCAGTTCAATGACATCTTCGCCAGATGCTCCTCTTTGAATGACTTGATTAGAAAAAGCTTCAACATTTTTTAGTTGTATACTACTTACCATCAAAGATAGTCCTATGAACGCAAGTAAAATTGCTATTTTAAAAATAGCTTTTTGACGCATGGTTTTCCCTCCTTAATTACGGAAATGATTTCTTGGTTATGTTTTGTAAAAGCTTCACTTTTATGTAAAGAAGACAAAAAAATCCAAACTCATATCGTTGAAAAAATATGTAAACAATATAAAAAAAGATAAAAGGAGTTCATCATGAAGAAATTGTTAAAGCGTATCGTACTCGTCATTCTGTTCATAACAACATGTTCAAATATATATATCGGTCCATCAATTGTTCATGCGCAGCCACCGTATGCCAAATGGGGTAAACTTGCTGTAGAAAAGACGAAAGAACAATACCCAAAAGCGGAGATTATTGATTACCTTCATATAGGTAGAAAACCGAAAACCGTTCAAATAACGGTTGAAAAATTTAAATTGTGGCTACGTGAAGATGGAAAAGAATATGGTGTTTTTGTTGATGTAGAATTTGAAACGAAGACAGATAAATTTATAAAAATGTCATTTCAGAAGACGAGTAGATAAAATGAAAGAACCCCCACTATTAAAATGTTAACAGTGGGGGTTCTTTCATTTCTAAAATTCTTTCCTAAAATCTCGATTCCCTAAAAATCTTACCAATATACAAATAGCACTAATTACAATCGCTATCCCTATACTGTATAAAAGCACTCTACCATATCCGCCTATTCTCGGATCTAAAAACGGATAAGGATACCAATTCACAATCGTGCCACGTATTAAGCTGTACACAACGTAAAAGAACGGGAATAAGAGCCAACTTGCAGCTTGTTTCCAAGTGATTTTCTTACTAGGTGGATTTATAATCCAATCTAAAAGCATGGCAATTGGCATGATATAATGTAGCACCGTATTTACCCATGGTATTGCGGTTTGAAGTGATTCTTCTAATCCTCTTAATAGCAAAAAATAAATGAGTCCTGTCGTAAGTATATATACAGTTGCGGCACCACGAAGTATACTAAACTGCTCTGACCGGCCAAATGTAGCTGTTCCAATGCTACTTAAAAGGAGAATACATGCAACTAAGATGTTACTTTCGATCGTAAAGAAACTAAAAAAGTTAACTGGATTGAACGGTTTCACTTGTGCCCTTATTATAAATTGCGTAATAATGGCGCTACATGCTAGAAGACTTAAACATAGTCTAAATAAAGATAATGTTTTTACACTTCTCATACATTCTCTCCTCTTCTTATATCAACTTATCATTCTCTTGTACATGTTCAATAAATAATTTCAATGGAACGAGTCCACGTTTTGGCATATGACTACTTATTACAGCAACAAGCTCTAATTGAGGTATGATAACGATGTATTGTCCGCCGTACCCCATAGCAAAGTACATACAATACGGTATGTGAAATCTTTCGTTATTCAATACCCACCAGTGATATCCATATGCCCCGACATGTTTATACGTTTCAAATAGAGGTGTACTTGATTCTTCTAACCATTTCGATGATACAATTTCATTCCCCTGCCAATATCCATTCTGCAAACATAAAATTCCGAGCTTTAATAAATCTTTAGATTTCATTTTCATACCGAAACCACCGACATGTATGCCTTGAGGATCTTGTTGCCACTCATATTCGGTAATTTCTAACGAATCAAATAAATATCTTTTGGCAAATTGTTCTGTCGACATTCCAGCAGCTTCTTGAATAATATAACTAAGCAAATGCGAAGACCCTGAGTTATAATTCATTTTTGAAGCGGGTTCTTCAATTATTGTTTTTTCTAATATGTATTGCACCCAGTTTTCCGATTCTACAAAATCATTTGGGAACACTACTCCATTTCCGAACTCTTTCCAATCTTCACCTGTAGTCATCGTTAATAGATGATAAATTGTTAATTCGTTTTTTTCTTCTGGTATATTTGGAATCCATTTTGTAATTGGTGTATGTATATCATTTATATATCCTTTATCGATTGCAATACCTATTAATATGGATACAATACTTTTTGTAATCGAATTTATTTTATATAAATTACTTGAACATTCTATCGTTTTATAATATTCATTGGTTAGCTCACCTTTTTGATAAACGAGAAATGTATTTACTTTTTTCTTTTCAAATTTATTTTCTAGTTGCTTGAAATCCAAAACTTTACCTCCAATTAAATCATTACCTTATTTATTATATCTTGTAGCTTTAATTAAAACATAAATGTGTTCAAATAAAAAACAAACCTGCCAGTAATAAACTGACAGGTTGGTTTTTTATAATTTCGTACGAACATTCCAAAGCTCTGGGAAGAAACATTGATCAAGTACCCTTTTCAAATAAGATACACCAGAAGATCCACCTGTTCCCATTTTATGACCAATAATGCGTTCTACCGTTTTCATATGACGGAAACGCCATTGTTGTAGCCAGTCTTCAATATCGATTAATTTTTCAGCAAGCTGATATAAATCCCAATATTTCTTCACATCTGCATACACTTCTATCCATGCTGCTTCTACTGTTGCGTCTTCTTCATAAGGCTGCGTAATATCACGATTTAACACATCTTTATGAATAGGGAATCCTTCTTTTACAAGAGCTTGAATTGCCACATCATACAAACTTGGTGCATGTAGTGCTGTATGAAGTCGAGCGTGTAATTCTGGATCCTTTTCATAAATTTTTAATGCGTGCGGTGTTTTATAGCCAAGTGCATACTCAATCATACGATATTGATACGATTGAAACCCTGAGGATTGACCGAGTGAATCACGAAACTCAATATATTCAGATGGTGTTAATGTCGCAAGAATATCC
The DNA here is from genome assembly GCF_022637375.2 of Bacillus sp. N5-665. NCBI lineage: Bacteria > Bacillati > Bacillota > Bacilli > Caryophanales > Bacillaceae > Bacillus > Bacillus sp. N5-665. The sequence goes on along the minus strand of NZ_CP093325.1, from coordinate 2,752,649 downwards.
CAAGATTGAATGATTTGCGACTGAATTTTTGATACACGTGCTAACATTTTAAAAGCTGGTTGTAATTTATCTTGTTTAATAGATTCAATCGCTGCATTTAACTCATGTAAAATTAATTTCATCCAAAGCTCGCTTGCTTGGTGAATCACGATGAATAACATTTCATCATGATGATCTGATAATCTCTTTTGAGAAGATAGTAAACTATCTAATTGTAAATACTCCCCGTACGTCATATTCTCTTTAAAGTCCGTATGAATTCCTTTTTCCATAATTACCTTTTCGTTTTCTTTCATATTAGCCAAACGCCCCTTTTATATATTTCTACTTATATTGGTCTAATAACTGCTCGAACTGGACTTCCATCTGCATCTGTTAAGGCAAGTGGTAATGCGATTAATTCATAATCACCGTCTGCTACATGATCTAGTACGACATTTTCTAAAATGTGTATGCCATGTTTAAACAATTGATGGTGCGCTGCTAATTCTTTATCATCTAATGGATCAACTGATGGTACATCAACCCCAATTAAACGAATTCCCTTTTCAGAAAGAAATGGTGCGATATCAGCACGTAAATGCGGGATTACAACTGGGAATTCATTAGCTTTACCATGTGAAGATGTGCGTAACAACAAGCGTTCTACGCCTTCTAAATGAAAGTTTTCTAATTCCTTTTTCCCAATGCTTTCAAGATTAGAAACATCAATGATCCGTGCTGGACCGACATAAACTTGAACATCTAATTCTATTACTTTCTTTCCATCATTATCAAAATGAAACGGTGCGTCAATATGAGTACCTGTATGAATACTCATCGTTAACTTTCCGACATTTACTGAACCACTTTCTTCTTTTGACCATGAAACTTCATACGAGAACGGTGTATCTCCTGGCCAAGTGGCAATATCATTATTTAGCCGTTGTGAAATATCAATCCACTCTGATGATTTCATGTTTATGCCACAACCTCTCGCTTATTTTCAAACTGCTTATATTCTTCATCTTTCATGATTTTCTTTAAAATTTGAACAGAATGCCATACTTCTTCGTATGTATTATATAAAGCAACTGGCGCAAGTCTTACTCCATTAGGCGCACGGAAATCAGGGATAACTCCATTTGCTTTTAGCGCTTTACATATGCGTGCTGCTTCTGCATGCTCTAAATAAATATGCCCGCCTCGTTTTTCATCCTCTAATGGATTTCCAATTATAAATCCGAAATCTTTTAATTCATGATCAATTAAATCCAGCATGTATCTTGTAATATGTAGCGATTTTTCACGTAAACGTTCTATACCAGCATCTTTAAATATTTCAAGAGAACCAATTAAAGGTGCAGTACTTAATACGTGCGGTGTACCAATTTGATAAGCACCTGCATGATCAGCAGCTGTTAATGTATGTTCCATATCGAACTGCTTATCTTTTCTAGAACTAAACCACCCTGATAATCCAGGGAGTCTATTAAAATGCTTTTTATTTACATAAAGCCCCGCAACTCCACCAGGTCCTGCATTTAAATATTTATAATTACACCAAATTGCGAAATCAACATCCCATTCTTTGAAATGATGCGGAATAGAACCGATTGAATGACATAAATCGAATCCGATATGAATACCACGCTTATGTGCTTCCGCTGTTAAACGTTTCATATCAAGAATTTGGCCACTTCTATATAGTACAGAAGGTAATAAAATTAACGCGATATCATCTGTCATTGCGTGAATAATATCATCTTCAGAAAGTGTTCTACGATCTCGGCTTTTCACTCGTACTAAATGCTCATCTGGATCTAATCCTTTTAAACGAATTTGACTTTGAAGTGCATATATATCTGACGGGAATGTTAATTCATCCGCAAGAATTTTTGTACGTATTCCTTTCGGCTCATAAAATGTCGCAATAACTTGGTGTATATTCGTCGTTGTGGAACCGGTTACAATAACTTCTTCCGGTAAAGCTCCAATAAGAGGCGCTGTCAATTCACCTAATTTCTCCGAAAGGAAAAACCACGGATGCTCTCCTTCAGTCCAGCCGTCAATTCCATACTCCTTCCATGAATCGAGCAACGTAAGTAACGATTTCTCTGCTCTTTTTGAAAGTAGTCCTAATGAGTTTCCATCTAAATATATTGTTCCTTCTTTTTTATAGAATTCAGTTTGAAAATCTTTCAGTTCATCATGTTTATCACATTCAAGCGCATATTCATAAGTTGATTGAAATGGTTCTTTATACATGGTGTCACCTTCTTTTAATTTTCTTTTTATTCTAACTAATTGAAATATATCACCATAGTTGATATAACGTCAATGATATTATGTCAGTTGACTTTATATATGAATTTCTTTTACAATACAGTTATATTTTCAGATATTTCAGTATAAAGAGGTGATTCTTTGAAAAACAATACTCTTTCATCAAGAAAACACCGCTCCATAGAGACAAAGAAGAAACTATTACACGCTGGTTACACTATTTTTATACATAACGGATTTCAAAAAACGACAATTACACAAATTATTAAACATGCAGAAACCGGTTATGGAACGGCATATGTATACTTTAAAAACAAAGATGATCTCCTCATCGTTTTAATGGAAGATGTTATGATTCAATTTTATGATATTGCTGAGCGCTCCTTTTCGCCTCAAACGAAAAAAGAAGCACATAAAATGATTCAAAATCAAGTTAGAGCATTCCTACAACTAGCAGAAAAAGAACGAGCTATATTGCAAGTTGTTCAAGAAGCTATAGGATTATCAAAAGAGATACGTCAAAAGTGGGACGAGATACGGGAACGCTTTATAAACAATATTGCGCAGGATATTACATACTCTCAAGAAGGTGGATTAGCACATCCTGAATTAAATAAAGAAATTGTAGCTCGTGCTTGGTTCGCGATGAATGAGATGTTTCTTTGGACAATTGTGAAAAATGATAAAAAGATCGACTTAGAAGAGGTTGTACATACGTTAACTGAGATGTATACGACCGGATTATATAAATAGCACACCTTCAATAAGTAAGGTGTGCTATTTTACATCTATAAAAATATTTTATCTGGGTACGGTAATGCTAATGGTGGCTTTTCAGATAAAGAGAAATATTTTAGTTTTAAAGATTCACCATCTAACGATTTTAGCTCGCCACTAATAACTTCACACTCAAACACAACAACTAAATATTCTACTTCATCGCCATTCGGATATATATGACGGTACTCTCCTCCTCCAAATACCCCTTTTTGTTTTTTCACTTGCACTTTCAATCCTGTTTCTTCCCAAACTTCCCGAACTACTGCTTCTTCTGGAGTTTCCCCAAGTTCAATTGCTCCAGCTGGCAAACTCCAGTATTCCCCGCCAGGATATTGAAACAAAATATCTCCTTGCCCATTTTTTATAACAGCAGCTACACTCGGCATAAAAATTAGTTCATGACCTAATTGCTCCCGGATCTTTTTATAATATAGCGACATAGACATATAATTCTCTCCCACTCTATTAATAACTGTATTTTCTGATATTTATTGTATAATATTCTTAATGCTAACTTCTATATTGAAAGGAAAAGAATATGCCGTCAGAAAAACTAGTAAACAAATTTCTATCATTTTTAGGTACTACAAAACAGCCTACTAACTTAAAGTTTTTAAATGAGCTTATTAAAGCTCATCAAGAAAAAGTAAAGTGGGAAACCCTTTCTAAAATAATTGACTGGGAAAAAGGTAATGTAACAGGGGATTATTTTCCTTCCATTGAGACATACATAAATCGTATTACAACAAAAGGTCTGGGCGGTACTTGTTGGACGCACTCAATTGGACTCCATTGGTTATTATCAAATCTTGGTTTTGATGTTCATTATATGTATATGGATCCCGGACATTTATGCTTACGAGTTAACTTAGACAAACCTTATTATGTCGATGTTGGTTACTGTGCGCCTTTATTCCAAGCTTATCCACTTTATGAATCATTTCAAGTAAGTAATGTAAGAGAAACTTTTACTTATGAAGTCTCAAATAATAGTATTGAAATTACTAGAGATCCAGGTCCAGCAAAAATCTTACATACAGAGCCAACACATTTATCAAGTATGAAAGAACTCATTACAAAGTCTAATGATTGGCGTACATCTCCAGTATTAAAGAAAATTCAGATTTTCGGTTATATCGATGGCATTCCAACTTCTATTAATGATAATGTTTTAAAACAATATTTCCAAGGTAAGAAAAGTGAACATAGTCTTACCTCTTCTGAACTTGCTTATTGGATAACAGAAAAATTTTGTATTGATAAAGAAATGTACCAAACAGCAACTACTATTTTTAATGAGAAAACTTCAAAAAAATAAGCTGTTACTCAACATATTAAGTAACAGCTTATTTTAAATATTTCATTAACGATACAGCAATACAAAATAGCGTTGTAAGTAAAAGTAACAGCCCCATATTCTTATTCTCTTTTTCATCCTTCTTAACAATTTATATCCCCATACCAGCTAGCATAAAACATAACAATAATTGCAAAATAAGCATACTTTGCTTCGAATCATCATTCCAACTGTAAATAGAATAGCCCATTACAATAATAGCGAGTATGAATGTGGTGATTCTAATCATAAGAACACCCCCTATTTAATTCTATTGTTTTAACCTACTTACAATTCCAACAATAAACTTATACTCATCTCTACTTTTTCTTACTTTCTTAAACCCTTCTTTCGTATCAAAAATAAAACACGTTTTCCGAAACCAAATCCGTACATATAAAGACTCAAAGTAAATAGGTTTTATAATTCCTCTTTCCTCAAATTCAGTTCCATCTTTATTTTCAGTTTCTGTTCGAACGAACCACCTATTTCCGATGCCGATTTCAATATACTTCACATAAGTTCCCCTTTCGGAAATTAATTTTCAACTATTCAATTATTTCCCCGGTAAGCGCACATTCCGACAGAACATGAGCTCACAAAGAAAAAGTAGATTACAAAAATCTACTTTATAGCTTATATTTTTGCATTCGCTTATAGAATGTACTTCGAGGTACATCTAAAAGTTTTGCAGCTAATGAAACATTTCCATTCGTCTTTTCTAGCGCTTCAACCATACTATCACGCTGTATTTTTTCACGGAAATTTAATGTATGTTCTGTTTGATTTTCTGTTTGCAATGCAAGTTGATGTTGATTTCCCATCATTGTTTGTAATAAAAAAGAGATTTGTTTTTCGCATATTTCCCGTCCTTGCGACAAAATGTAAATACGTTCTAACACATTTAATAACTCTCGAATATTTCCGGGCCATGTATGCTGTGAAAATTGATTACAAATACTCGTCGGAAATACAACATTCCAATTCTTTCGTTCACAAAAATGTTGTATGAAGTACGGAATATCCTCTTTTCTTTCTATTAACGATGGAACATATAGCGGATACACATGTAAACGATAATATAAATCTTGACGGAACTTGCCTTCCTCAACTAATCGCAGTAAATCTTTATGTGTCGCAGTAATAATACGAATGTTTACCGGTACCTCTTTTGAACTACCAATTGGGGTTACTGTTCGTTCTTGTAAAACACGCAATAATGCTACTTGCATCTCTGGCGGTACTTCACCAATTTCATCTAAAAATATTGTCCCTCCGTCTGCTTGTTCGAATTTCCCTTTATACCCTTGGCGCCGCGCACCTGTAAACGCTCCTTCAGCATAACCAAACAATTCACTTTCCATTAATTCTTTCGGCAATGAACCGCAGTTAACAGCTATAAAAGGACCATTTTTTCTTGGACTATTTTCATGAATCGCTCTCGCTACATATTCTTTCCCTACACCTGTTTCACCACAAACGTATACACTAGCGTAAGTTGGAGATACTAGCTTAATTTCTTCTAAAGTATGTTGAAATGCATTGCTTGTCCCAATAACTCCAGGGAAAGTAATTCCGTTTATATATGGAGAAGTAGAAAATACATTTCCTTGTTTATTTTCCTTTACATAAATACATTTCCCGATCATTCTATCATTACTATATACTGGTACTTCTAATTTAGATTTCAATCCATTTTGCATTAAATCTTCAAGTTTCATTCGTGACCAATTAGAAACTCGTTCTCGAACCTTCTTGCTTGCAGAAACGATAACATCACGATGATTACAAATAACAACTTGTTCATCGCTGTCAATTACATCTAAAAAACGATGGATTAAGTGTAGTTCGTTTTGATGCACTCGAATGCTACATTCACGTTCAATCGCATGTGCAATCGAAGTTACCATTCCGAGCATATATGGATGTGAAAATTCAATTGGACAGGAGAAATCTAAAACTCCAATTAATTTCCCATCATCATTATGAATGGGAGCGGCCGCACAACTCCAGCTATGAGATGCAACAGAATAATGCTCTGTACCACTTATCATAATAGCCTCTTCAATCTGTAACGCGGTTCCTATCGCATTTGTACCAACAGCTGCTTCCGTCCATTTCACACCTTCAATGAAATTAATATGTTTTGCTCGTTTCAACGTTTGTTGATTTCCACTTAACGATAGAACGTAACCATCAGGATCAATTAATAATGCCATCATTTGCAGTTCATCAATGGTTTTTCTCATATTTTGTATTTGAGGTATTGCTATATCAAGGAAGATTTCACTCTTTTTCTTTTGATTCTGAAAAATATTAGAAGACAAAATTTTCTGACCTTTATTCATATGAGGATTCACATTGGCCTGTTTACATCGATACCATGACTCTGAAATTCTTTCGTTTATACGGTTCGAATCCAGGACACCTTCATCAACAAACTTTTTCCATGTATTTAAGTAAAACGGTGAAGCTAACATTGTATCATCTCCCTATTTATTGTTTTGGAGATCTGTAAAAACATACTTTTATTATAAAACTGAATAAAAGCGTTTTCAATAAAACTAGAAAGATGACACAAACATGTTAATAATTAGCATATATTAATGAACTTCTTTATTCTTTTTTAGTAAAACTATATTTTGTATAATGGACGCAAAGAAAATGCATAACCAAAACCACTTTTGTGGATTGCCGTTTATAAAGAAAACTATCAAAGCTATTGCAAATAAAATAGTGGGTGCTAAACTAAAATATAATTTTGTTTTAATTCTCATAATCTCTCACTCCTCTATCACTTTACAGTACATACTAACTCTTCATTTTTTAACTCTAATATGTACTTCTGTAAAACATATTCTTTCCCGCCATGTTTTTCATACCAATCCTGTATTCTTTTAACATGCATCTCGTCACTTCTAATTTTCGATTCAATTTCTTTATACTGTTCATAATTATCATATTCCCATATGGCGAATATTTCAGTTGTACCATCATTATTATCTTTCATCCAGCGGCCAATTAGCCTGGAACCATGCTTTAATTGATTGGGTAAGTTCGTGTTAGTAAAATGCTCATTAAATATTTCTACAAATTCATTTTTTACTATATAGTACTTTCTTCTGTAAAACATCCCACTACACCTCTTTTATGAATCTTCCCATTACAACCGTATTATAATACTTCCCATCCGACAGCTTTTTGTCATTTTTCAAAATACCTTCTACTTCAAAACCTAATTTTTTATAAAGTTGAATAGCTTTTTCATTTGTCTCTAGCACTTGTAATGATATCTTTTTCACTTCAGTTTCATCAGCCCACTGAATACATTGTTGCAAGAGACTCTTACCGATTCCATATCCCCAAAACTCTCTTAATATACAAACGCCAAACTCTACTTTATGGGATAATCTTTTCAAATTTGATCCTTCACATCTTGAAAATCCTACGATTTGGTTGTGCACTTCTGCAACTAAAAAGAGATTCTTCATCTCTTCACTATCTGCTTTTATTATTTTTTGAAAACCTATCTTATCTATAAATCCCTCTCCAGCTTCTCTATCCATATTCTCAGTTTCTCCATCGATCTGAACTCTAATTTCCGATAACTGCTCAGCATCCGTTGCAGCTGCAGAACGAATTGTATAAGTTAATCCATTTATATGAAACTTCTGTCCTCTTATTATCATTTCAAACTCCCTTTTAAATGCAGTCTATTGATGCTATTATAATTTCTTTACCTCGTTTCTCAAATTCTTGAATCGTTTCTTTACTTGCCTCTTCATCAGTTATTATAAGGTCAATTTCTATTAGTGATTCTCCTTTTATAAAGCAGTCTATTCCGAGTTTATTATGAGGAGCTAAACAAATGTTTCTTCTAGCAATTTTACTTACTGTTTTTCCAAAATAAGCAACTTCCGGCGTTGCAGTACTTATACCATTCAATGAAATACCACCACCTGTAGAGAAATACAGATCAATAGATAATCTACTGATCAATTCTGAGGCAAGTGTATCTGTCATATTTCCTGATGGTTTCACCTTTCCACCAATTAAGTACGTATCAATGTTCTTATATTCCCGTAACTTACTAGCAATTTCTAAAGCATTCGTAATCACTGTAAATGATGTTTCAGGTAAATACTTTAACATGGCATAATGAATTGAAGCCCCGCCAATAAAAACGGAATCTCCTTCTTGTATATAGGATGCAGCAACTTTCGCAATCGTATCTTCCTCTATTGAACTATCACGATAACGTTTCGATGGTTCAGTAGCTAAGTTTCTCACTCGCGTAAGTTCAACTGCACCTCCGTGCGTTCTTTTTAACAAACCATCCTTCTCCATAATAGACAAATCTCTTCTTATCGAATCAATAGACATATCGAAACTTTCTGCAAGATCCTTAGCAATTACCCTTCCATCTTTCTTAAGTAACTCTAAAATTTTCTCTCTACGCTCTTCAGTAAACATGTACCCACCGCCGTTATTGAAGATTCTGAAATCTCATCCTTATTTTAATTATATGTATGTCTCTTCCGTTTTACAATATTTTCAATTCTTATTCACTCCGTTTTATTCAGCTTTTTCCCTCTTTCTATTCCGTTAACTTCAGAACGAAATAAATGCATATTTGCATATTCCACAAACACACTTCCATTTAACTTCCTATTGATGTAAAATTATTCCTATGTTTTACTTTTTAACACAGAAAGGAATTATTATGAAATCTATAATTAAAGTAACTTGTACAGCATTATTATTTACAGGACTAATGGCAGGATGTAATGGGAATACTGCACCAAAACAAGAAAAGAGCGCTCTTGAAAAGGATGCAATGCACTATGGGGAAATATATAAAAATGAATACTATAGAGCAACTGTTGAAAATGCTAAATTCGAAAAAATAGACAAAGAGTGGCGTCTCACAGCTCGCGTTACTATAAATAATGCTCGTACTGACGGACAAACGATAGATCTTTCAGAAATAAAATATTTCATAAAAGATGAAAAAACAGGTGAAAAATACGAAGGTGAAGTTATACAAACTGAAAATGCTAAAAAGGTTCCTTCTGAGTTTTCTTTAACTACCGACATTGTATTTAATATGAAAGCATCTCCAAAAGATTTAAATACCATGTATTTATACATAGATAGCAAAGCTGCGCCGTTAACAGATACTTATTGGAAACTTGATAATTTAGCATCTAAATAAAAAACAGTCTTATAAGACTGTTTTTTTGTTTGTAAAGTTATAAAGTTTACTAGTTACCTATCTCAAGCAATACGTCTTTTGCACAAATTGTCACTTCTTCAAATGGGCAATCAAATAAAACACCCAATTCAAACCCTTCATTAGTAAGATTTATTTCATGACATAACCACCAAGCACCTTCAAAATCTTCCGGAATAGAACATTTCGTTACGCCTGTAAAAGTTACTTCCAGTTTATCAAATTCACTTAAAGTACCACTGCAATCTAAAGTTATTATTAGCTTATCTTCTGACCTTCTTTCTACTGATTTGACTACACTGTCATGTAGTGAGTAATCATGTAACTGAATAACATTTGTTGGGAGTTTTTTCTTAATCGAATGGAATTGCTCTAAGTAGAATCGATCTAAATGAGCCCTTCTTTTCTCACAATCCTCTATCCATTCTTTCATAAGTTTTTTCAATTCACTAGAAGGATATTCTGAATTAATTGTGGTGCTATGAATAAATGGATGTATGGATTCAGGAAGGAATTTTAATAAATCTGTTTTCCTTTCCTTTATTTCATCTAATAAACTTTGTATATCCATTTCTGACCATTCTTTTATAGACTCTATAAAACTTACAAATTCTATAATTTGTATTTCTTTATACCAATCTTTATTGAAATACTTCAATCCCTTCCCTCCTAAAACATTTTAACATCCAACAAAAGCGATATATCTATTTATTATATCATTCCAATAACTATTTTTTCTAAAGAAAAAATGCAAAACTGTAAATATTCCGCCTTTTATTTCTAAAACTTCAGAATATTTACAAAAATAAAAAATTAGAATACATTTTAGGTGTACAAGATTCACCTGTACAAAAATCTAAACAAAAAGGGATGGTTATATGTTGAAGAAATTAGTAGCAGGGACATTAGTAGCAGGTTTTGCATTAACTGGCGGACTAGGCGTAGCAAGTGCTGAGGAAAAAGGTAATACAATTAAATCATTTGATTATTTAAAAGTTGATGAAAAGAATGTTAATTCATTCACAAAATTAAGCGATCAATCAAAAAAAGACATCCAAATTACTATGGTACTACCTAAGCAAAATGAAAATGGAGATTGGTTAGCTTATGGCTTTACTAGCAGAGAAACATTGAATGCTTTTATTGAAAAGGATAAAAAGGCACTTAAAAATCAAATTAACCCTTTAGGTAGTGGTGCTGGTAGTACCGATTTTTATGAGCATCAAAATAAAGGTGGACAGTATATTTATTGGAGCAGCGGCTTTAAAAACTTACCTTCTAGCTGGAACGACAGAATTTCTTCTGTAAGTACAGCTTCACCTTCTGCAAGTTATTCAACAACGCTATGGGAACATTCTTCAACTCAAGGATATGGAAAAGGTGTCTCCTTTAGACACTCTGATTGGTATGGTCAAACTGCAAATTTAGCTGCTGATTGGAACGACATAACTTCAGCTATTGAAATAAAATAATAATTGTATATTTACTAATTGAAAAAATCCAACCCACTATTTTCTTATTAATGTAGAGAATAGTGGGTTATTATATTTCTATTTAAGCATGCACAGCATGTCCTACCGCCTGCAATAATGCTTCATGGATTGCTTCAGATAAAGTTGGATGTGCTGCAATATAATCTCTCATAATATCAGCGGTTACTTCTGTATGAATCATCACCGTTCCTTGTCCGATTAGTTCGGTTGCACGAGGACCGATAATAGAAATTCCTACAATTTCTTGATATTTAGGTTCCACAATAACTTTTACTTTCCCCGTTTGTTCTCCAATAATAAGCGCTTTTCCGTTCGCTGTAAAAGGAAATTCTCCAATTAGTATATCCCCAAATTGCTCTCTTGCTCCTTTTTCTGTTAAACCGACACTAGCAATTTCTGGAGCTGTATAAATACAGCGAGGTACAGCATGATAGTTTACTTTCACATCTTCTCCGCTCGCGTGTAATGCTGCTGTCGTTCCTTCATGGAAGGCAACGTGAGCAAGCTGTATTCCACCAATCACATCACCCGCTGCGTAAATATGTGATCTGTTTGTTTGCATATGTTCATTCACAGAAATTCCTTTATTTGAAAATTGAATGCCTGCTTTTTCTAAATCTAATTGTTGTACACGTGGTTTTCGGCCAACAGAAACGAGAACAAATTCCGGATTGGCTTCTTGGATACTTCCTTCATATTCAAATGAAGCCTGCTTCTTATAATTATTTAATCCTTTTAAAGCAGCTCCTGTAAATATTTTCACGTCATCTTTTTCTAGTTTCTCTCTTAAAATATTTGCGATATCTTCATCTTCACCAGGTAATAATTGCGGTGCCATTTCAACAATCGTAACTTTTGTTCCAAGGCGACTATAAATACTTGCAAACTCGCAACCTATTACACCACCGCCAACGATTAATAATGATTTCGGTATATTTTCTAGGGACATTGCATGACTACTATTTAAAATCCACTTCCCATCAAATGGAGCAAAAGGTAATTCAGTCGGTTCTGAACCTGCCGCTATAATGAACTGTTCTCCATCTACTACATCTTCTTTATTACCGTTTGTAACTCGCACACGGTGATCCGTTTCAAATTTCGCTTTACCTTGTATAACTTTTATTTTATTTTTTTTCATTAAATATTGTATTCCTTGGACGAGCTGCGTTACGATTTGTGATTTCCTCACCTGTATTTGCTTCCAATCAATTGATATACTTCCATTGTTAAGTGTAATTCCATAATTATTCGCTTTTCTCACAATGTCATGCACTTCCGCACTTTCTAACAATGATTTTGTAGGCATGCAACCAACATTTAAACAAGTCCCACCAAGATCAGCTTCATCAATAAGAGTGACATCTTTTCCATTTTGAGCCGCAGTAATTGCTGCTACATAACCAAGCAGGTCCGCCTCCAATAACGACTAATTTACTCATTCTCTCACCTTCCCTTTATAAAAGAATTGTTACAGGTTCTTCTAAATAACGTTTAATTGTGCGTAAAAATGCAGCTGCTGGTGCACCATCTAATACACGATGATCGAATGTTAAACTTAAAGGTAATATACTTCCTTTTCTTAATTTTTTCCCTTTATATACTGGAACATGTTCCATTGCCCCAACACCTAAAATACCAGTTTCAGGCGTATTTAATACTGGTGTGAAATATTCAATACCGAAGCTACCTAAATTACTAATTGTAAAGGTTGTTCCTTGCATATCATCACTACTTAAACTACCTTCTCTTGCTTTTTGTGCAACGTTTTTAATTTCTTTAGATAACTCTACTAAAGATAAATTATTAGCAAAGCGAATAGCCGGAACGACTAATCCTTTTTCTAACGCGACTGCCATGCCTAAATGAACATGTTCAAATTGATGAATTGCATCATCTATATAAGCGCTATTCATTTCTTTATGCTCTCTAAGTGCTAATACAACAGCACGAGAAACGAAATCTGTAATGGTTAGTTTGTTATCGTATCGTTTTTGTACAACTTCCGCTATGTCTTTATGTAAAGCAACTAAATCTGTTACATCTACTTTCATTGTTAATGTTAATTGCGCACTATTTTGTAAACTTGCATACATACGTTTTGCAATTGCTTTCCGCATACCAGTAACAGGAATGACTTTACTTTCTTCTTGTTCAAGTACTTCTGGAATTGCAACTCTTTCTTCAAGCGCCTTTAATACGTCTACCTTTGTAATTCTTCCGCCAGGTCCTGTACCAACTAATGCCTTGATATCCAGATTTTCAGACTTTGCAATTTTCTTCGCTACAGGTGAAATTTTGATTCTTTGCTTCGCCACATCTATCGCATATGGTTCTGGATGTTGGACCTTTTTAGGCTCTAGATTCGGTGTTTTTTCTACTACAACTTGTGTACTTTCATTTACTTCTACTTTTTCGTTCGGTTTACCGATATAGCAAATTACAGTACCCGGCGGCACTCCCTCATCTTCACTTACAGCTATATCCAGAACAGTTCCATCCGCCGGTGCTTCTATTTCAGTTTCGATTTTTTCCGAGTTAATACTAGCAATTAGTTCACCTTTTTCTACATTATCACCTGCTTTAATATTCCAGCTCGTAATAATACCTTCTTTCATCGCCATACCTAACTTTGGCATTACAACTTCTACAGCCATAGTTCTCTCTCCCTTCTAATCGTTTCATTACACATGTAATAAAGATTGGTCTCCGATCATTTCTGATACAGTTTCAATTACTTTCTCCGGTGTTGGTAAATATAACTTTTCAAGTGGTGGCGAGAACGGAACTGGTGTATGTGGAGCTGTAATTCGTTTAATAGGTGCATCTAACAAATCGAATCCTTTATCCGCTACAATTGCTGCAATATCCGTTGCGATACTACATCTTGGATTTGCTTCGTCAATAACAATTAGGCGATTCGTTTTTTCAACAGATGCTAAAATCGTATCTTCATCCAGTGGTGATAAAGAACGTGGATCAATTACTTCTACTTCAAGCCCCTTTTTCGATAATTGCTTTGCAGCTGCAAGTGCTGTATGAACTTGTTTTCCAATTGCGACGATTGTTACATCAGAACCTTCACGCTTAATATCTGCTTTCCCTAAAGGAATTGTATAGTACCCTTCTGGTACTTCGCCTTTCATATTGTAAAGTGTTTTATCTTCAAAGAAGATTACTGGATCATCATCTTCAATTGCCGCTAATAATAAGCCTTTTGCGTCATAAGGAGTGGAAGGTACGACAACTTTTATACCTGGAATGCTCGTAAATAACGCATATAAACTTTGTGAATGCTGTGCCGCTGCGCTAAAACCAGCACCATGCATCGTACGTACTGTAACTGGCACTTTCGCTTTACCACCGAACATGTAGCGGAACTTTGCGCCTTGGTTTAACACTTGATCAAGACAACTACCGATAAAATCATTAAACATTAATTCAGCAATCGGACGTAATCCTGTTGCAGCCGCTGCCATCGCCGCTCCCATATAACCAGCTTCAGAAATTGGAGTATCTAAAATACGATTCCGGCCAAATTCTTGTACAAGTCCTTTCGTAACACCGAGTACACCGCCCCATGCTTCATCATCTTGCAAATGATCAACTTGTGCACCGCCTGCAACGTCTTCTCCTATCAAAATTACATTTTTATCACGACGCATTGAAATTTTCATCGCTTCATTAATTGCAGTTGACATACTTACTGTTCTAGTCATTATTTTTCACCCTCCTCTTATTTGTAAGAAACGTATACATCTTTTAATAATTCTTCATCCTCTGGATATGGACTATTTTCACTAAATTCAATCGATCTTTGCACTGCTTCATCTACTGCCTTTTCCATATCGACAAGTTCAGATTCAGTTAATAAAGCTTCATGAATTAAATGCTTACGGAAATTCACAATCGCATCTTTTTCATTTAAATGTTCTTCTTTTTCTTCTGAAGTTTTATATGTTTGCGCTTCACCTTCGAAATGACCGTAATTACGATAGGTCATACATTCAATTATTGTTGGACCACCGCCATTACGTGCGCGCTCCACCGCTTCTTTTGCTGCTTTATATACTGCAAGTAGATCTTTTCCATCCACTTGAACACCCGGAATATTGTAAGCTTTCGCTCGATCTGCAATGGAATCACAACTTGACGCATATTCAAATGTCGTTGCTTCACCGTACCCGTTATTTTCGGCGATAAAAATAACTGGTAACTTCCAAATCGCTGCTAAGTTAACCCCTTCGTGAAATGTCCCTTCATTATTTGCTCCGTCACCAAAGAAGCAAACACTCACATCTTTCGTTCCTTTATATTTAGCTGTTAATGCTGAGCCGCAAGCAAGTGGAAAACCTCCGCCTACAATTCCATTTGCACCAAGCATTCCTTTATTTAAATCGGCAATATGCATGGAACCGCCTTTACCTTTACATAACCCTGTCACTTTCCCGAAAAGTTCAGCCATCATCCCGTTTAAATCACAGCCTTTTGCGATACAATGTCCATGTCCTCTATGCGTACTTGTAATACTGTCACGATCTGTTAAGTGGGCACATACACCAACTGCTACCGCTTCTTCACCTGCGTATAAATGAACGAAACCTGGCAGAACGCCTTGGGCGAATAATTCATGCACCTTATCTTCAAACTTACGAATCTCTAACATTTTTTCATACATCCAACGAGCTTGTTCTTTCGTAATTTCATTCCCTTTACTTTCAGTTGTTTTTAACATGTTCAGCCCTCCTATTTTCTTGTTCATCTTTTATATTGCAAGTACTGTGCCAAATTCTAATCCTTGATTTCATTTGTTTTCTCATTTCTTTCATAATAAAAAAGTGGACAAAATGAGACATATGTCTCGTTTTGTCCACTTTTGTTCACCTAATTTGAGAATTATTATCTTATTCATTCTCAAAACTCTTCTGTAACTTCCGGATGTAAATAATTTGACCAATATGATAAGCGTTATGAGTTGTTACATTCGCTAATATTTCCCACCACTTTGCAGAAACAGGAAATCCAACTACATCACTTTCAACCTTCTCTTCATTTATAAGCTTTTGCCATTGTAACAGTTTCTCTAGTAGTTTTTCTCTCAACTCATCGAAGGTTTGATTATTTGAAAGCATAAAACTTTTGTTATTATCACCAATAGCGGGCACGGCATCCACATTCGATTCTTTGTACCTAGTTTGCCACGTTGAATTCCAATACAGTAAATGTTGTACAATTTCAGCTATACTATTACTCTCTTCATTCGGTTTCCAAAAAGCTTCTCTCTCAGGTAGGTCTTTCACTGCATCTGAAAATGGAATATACCAACTAGGATCGTTTGCATTCGCCAATAATTGATCTGCTAATACATCTTTCACATGTACCACTTTACGTCCCTCCTTTAAAAAGATTCATTTCAAGACAATACTCACTTCTCTAAATACGCTGAGTTTGTAAGATTTCCTCTTTTTAAACGCAATCCCATACATATACATATAAAGAAACCGAACGCACCTAATCCATAAGCAGCTGTATAACCACTTGTTCCAATAATCCAGCCTGCAAGTCCTGGTCCAATCATTTGACCAACTGCATAAAAAACAGATATAAAACTAATTGCCATTGATACATACTTTTGGGATACTTGCTTTGATGCTGCAACTTGTATTAATAAAAGGATACCACCGAGGCTTGAACCCCAAATTATTGCCGATACGATAAAACCCATTATGTTTCCAAAAAGGATTGGTGCCACATCACCTATTACAGCTAAAATAAGTGCAATACATAACGTTTTCTTTATGCCAATCCGATCTGAAATCAATCCCCAGATAGGAGCTCCTACTATTGAAAACATACCGGCAATTGCATAAATGGTTCCTGACATTGCTGCCGAAATACCACTATCAATCATAAAACTAGTTTGATATAAATTCGGAATTAAGTAAACAATTCCCACAATAAAATACATCCATGCAATAACATATAGTTCTTTTGTTTTCCATAAAAACGATTTATGATTCCCTTTTTCCTCATCTTCGGTTACATCAGGATTTTTCAAAATAATTGAAGTGATACATACTACGATACATGTAATAACCCCAAACAAAAACCATACACCACGCCAACTGTACTCAGGAAATGTACGTACTACATAAGGAACAATTATCCCACTAAATAACATACCTATGCCAGCACCGCTTAATAACAGCCCCATTACAGTTCCTCTTTTGTCCGGAAACCATCCTACCGTTATTGACATGAGTGGTGTATATACTAAAGCACTACCAGCTCCAGCACATAGCATACAAATAGCGACTAGCCAAAATGAATAAACAAAGGCTAATCCCAATAAGCTTACAACAACAAGCCAACTCCCTATTAATAAAACGGATTTTGCGCCAAAACGGATAGTAAATATTCCAGATGTTCCTACAGTTAATAAATAGCCTAAAAAAAGTATTGTTCCTAACATACCTGATTGAGCTGTAGATAAATGAAGTCCCTCTTGCATAAATGGCAATATAATTCCATATGCCATACGTGCAAAACCGGTTGTTGTTATAATAAGAAACATCCCTGTTAATACAAATAGCCAAAAATGACTTTCATTCCGCTCTTTCATTTAAATTCCTCCATAAAAAATTATTTCCAATTGGATGTTGTTTGTAATTATAATGACCATTACAAAAAGCAACTACCAAATAACGGAGGAATTTACGGTATAGCGGATTATTCCTGTTTTACGTTAATAAATACGTAAAAGTTTTGATGGATTCATTCCATACTTTTTACGAAATAACTCTGAAAAATGACTGACATTATTGTACCCAACTGCAAATGCCGTTTCGGTCACATTACTATTTCCCGAACGTAGTAAATCTATCGCATGTTCCATACGTTTTTCTCGTAAATATGCAAACGTGGACATCCCAAATAATTCTTTAAATCCAATTTTTAATTTATAATCATTTAATCCTACTATTTTAGCCAATTCTAATAATGATGGGGGTGATTCCATTCGTTGAAGTAAAATTTCTTCAGCCTGTTTTATTTTATTCAAATCCTTTTTTGATAATTGACTCCTTTTATTTGCGTCACAATCATTAAGCAACACTCTCCCAAAATGTATAGAAAGCAATTCGAGCGCTTTACTTTCTAATTCTAGTTGACTAATACAATCCTTTTGGGGATGCTCTATCATACTCTTAATAAGATTAGATGTTATAGAATCAATTGGATTTTGAAACTTTTTAAAAGATTGATTTCCTAATATAGAATGAAAATCAAGACTTTTTTCAATAGCATTATTCATCATGAAATGATTAAATAATTGTACAGGAATCCCAATTGCCAATGAATATAGAGGCCTTTCTTTTTCATATTCAAATAACACATCAAAATCATTCATAAAATATAAATAGCTATTGCCAGACATTAATTCATACGATGTATGACCAATTTGCACTTCCCCAGATCCTTGTAAACAAAAATTAAGTTCCACCATTGCTGCATCAGATGCAAACTGAATGCGATAATTATTATGAAATTGATAATTTGAAAACACAATTTCCATTCCAGAAAACGAGGTCCATCTTCGCACATCACCCTTACCTATTGTTTTTGGCACATTCATATATCTTTCTTCTACAACTTGTAACCCATGAAAATATTTATGAAAAATATCATGAAAACCGTTAGTCTCCATGAAATCCACACTCCTTTTATGTGAAAACTAAATTTAATTGATAACCATTTTCAATTATAACAAATATCTTTATACATTAAATAGCTTTTCCCTTTATAACTCGTTATGATAAAAGAAAAAGAAAGCGAGCGACCAATGAATAAAAAAATCGCGATTATTACAGGCGCATCAAGTGGATTCGGACTATTAACGACACTTGAACTAGCAAAAAAAGACTATATTGTCATTGCTACAATGCGAAACCTTGAAAAACAAGTAAACTTACTATCTCATGCTACCAAACTCAATTTACAACAAAATATAAGAGTTCAACAATTAGATGTAACAGATCAAAGTTCTATACATAACTTCCAATTATTTTTAAAAGAAATAAACAGAGTAGATCTTCTCATTAATAATGCAGGATATGCAAATGGGGGCTTTGTAGAAGAAATTCCAGTAGAGGAATACCGTAAACAATTTGAAACGAACCTTTTTGGTGCTATTTCAATCACTCAACTTGTTTTACCTTATATGAGAGAACAAAAAAGTGGAAAAATCATAAATATAAGCAGCATTAGTGGTCAAGTTGGATTCCCTGGTCTATCCCCTTACGTTTCTTCAAAATATGCGTTAGAAGGCTGGAGTGAATCACTTCGTTTAGAAGTAAAACCGTTCGGAATAGATGTTGCTTTAATTGAACCTGGTTCTTATAACACAAATATTTGGGAAGTTAGTAAACAACTAGCTACAAACCAATCTGATACACCTTCTCCTTACAAAGAATATATGGATAAAATACAAAAACATATTAATAGCGGCAGTGATACATTTGGTAATCCGATAGATGTTGCTAATAAAATTGTAGAAATTGCTGAATCTAAGCGTACGAAATTACGATATCCGATTGGAAAAGGTGTAAAATTTATGATCTTTGCGAAGAAGATTCTTCCTTGGAGATTGTTGGAATACCTTGTTTTGAGAAGCTTTAAGAAAATGTAGTTTACTTTTTTGATAAACATTTTGAAAGAGGTGCTAATCAAATGTTAGGTTTACCGTTTGGAAAAGTGTTTTTAGTTCCATGGACTGAAGAATGGCAAATTGAGTTTATGAAAGAAAAACAACTCATTGAAGAACAAATTGGCAAACATATTTTAGCGATACACCATATTGGTAGTACCTCTATTCCACATTTAAGTGCAAAGCCAATTATTGATATTGCAATCGAATTAGAAAATTATACGGACGGTTTAAAATGTATAAACAAGTTAGAACTACTAAACTATAAATACAGAAAAGATGTACTGCCTGAACGATACTATTTTAATAAAGGAGAGCCAAGAACTCATCAAATTCATATGTATGAACAAGGAAACACATATTTAATAGAACAATTACAATTCAGAGATTACTTAATTGACAACAAAACTTCTCGTATACAGTATGAACAGTTAAAGGTTCAACTTTCACAAGCTAATCCTAATGATAAACATCAATATGCAGAGGATAAAACAAATTTCGTTACATCCATTTTAGCTAAAATAAATGATAAATTTAAATAAGAAACCATTTACTACTCAATGGTTTCTTATTTATTAGTTAACTCTTGATTTGTACCATCAATTATAAAATCTGCAAATTCATGTGGTTTATGACTTTCTACATACATATCTTCAGCAACCATCCAATTGTTTTCCCACATATCACGTGCTGTTTCGCCATCTCTAGCAATCCCTCTTTTTATACGTGTTTCACGAGGACAATTCACCCATATTTTCAAATCATACATCTCCGCCAGTTCCTGACGTGCTGCATATACACCTTCTATAATAACAATTCCGATTGCAGGGACAGTATGAGTTTCTGCTAAAGAATCCGTTTCCCAATCGTAACGTTTATAACATCCTTCAATGCCATTACTAATCGGATCTAAAACTTCTTGTAAAAGGCGTTTCCAATCAAAATCTGCACCAATCGATTTATTCATAGGATGTTCATTTATAATTTGTGAGGATGGTAAATAAAAATCATCCATATGAACAATTGTTACAGTTGAAAACTTACTTTTTATTTTATTAGCTAACGTACTTTTTCCTGCGCCGCCACAACCATCAATACCTATTATTAGTAGTGATTGCTCTACAGACTTCACTCGAATTTGTTCTAATATTTTATTTAACCCCAAACTATTTCATCCCCTCGTTTTATATCTATAGACTTACTTTTACGCTGAAATCGGATCGAAGTAAAGTAGCAATGAAATCATAACTACAAATGCAAGTAAACCGATTGTTGAAAGGATGTATTCTTTCGATTCTCTATCAAATTTCCACTCCATCCATGCGCGTAACGTCCATAACGTTGCAAAAAAAATGAAAAAGGCATACCCTATGTTTGCATTTTCATCGCTATTAACATAAATCATACTACTTACAAAATAAATAATAAACAATACAATTTCCAATTTTACATGCAAGCTATTTACATACTTATATCCAAAGAAACCTCTCTTCTCCATATTCAACTTTCTTCTTAAAAACTGCTCTAAAAAATATCCGCCTATAGCAATTCCTATAATTATTATCCAAACAGAAGAATTCCACATGTTCAATCCCCTCCTATTACTACGTTGCATTATTTAAAATAAAGTGGATTACATGACAGTTATCCTTTTGTGAATAACTTACAATCCCTTCAGGGCATGTTGGCTTCGTTTTTAATTCTTCTATACTTTTCCATATTAATATAATATCCACATGTTCTTTATGTCTTATTTCATTGGTAATTATCGCTTCAACAGTTCCCCAATGTAGCAATGTACAGTGATGTCCTTTTTCATTCTTCCACTCAAAAATATGCTCACTTACAATTGCTAACTTTTGAACATCAACTTTCAAATCATATTCTTCCATCAACTCCCGCATTATTGCTTCTTGTGCCATCTCGCCAAATTCAATAGAACCTCCTGGAAAACGATAAAATGTTTCTCTTAAATCACATTGTACAAGTACTTTAGAATGATCTTCATTTAAAATCATTACTTCAGCACGTAATCGAGGACTTTTCATTTCTTCTCTGCCTATAATTGCTCATTTTATGATATTGCCATAGTGTCTTAATCAATACGTATTAAATAAGGAAATATAGAATTATCCCCGTTATCAATAGTGATACAACTCCGCCTAAGGACATCAAAAACTCCCTTGATTCTCTATCATATTTCCATTCCATATATGATTCGAAACTATACAACGTAATTAAAAAGAGAAAGGGTAGGAAGCCCATGTATAGAGGGTTCGAAAGAGAAGAGCATATAATTATAACTACTATATACGAAAAAATAATAATCCTGTTTCCCCATTTATGCAGCTTATTTACATATTTATTATTCCATCCTTTTTGTTTCGGTATATTTAGCCTTTTTCTCACTATATTTTCTAAAACAAATAAGAATATGATCCATAAAACTAATACAATTACTTTCACATGCATTAGAGAGATCACCTCCTTTATCTTATCGTCTGGATTTTCTCCGGCTGATCACTCGGATACGTAGTACTCATTTTGTTCTCTACGTCCCAACTAATAATAGTCGCACTATCTCTCCCTAATTGCTGATGAACGTGTTCTAAAACATTATGAACATTTTCTTTTAGTTCTACATTACTTCCGTTCATATCGTTATACAGATTCAATGGTGTTTCATAATGACGTTCCCCGCATTCTAATACTCCATCTGTAACCATTACAATTCGATTCTTTCCAGCACGTAATTCACGAATTCCTGTTGAATAGCAAGGGACTGGTAAAGTGAAAGTGTTTACATTTCCGATCCATTCGTAAAAATGACGTTGATTTAATGCATATTGTCCTAACTTATGTAACTCTTCATGAAATACATAAATGAGGCAATCGCCAATAGACAACCACCATATATAATTTTCTTTTCTTACACATATTAAGCAAGCTGTTTCACCTTTAATGCTTTGGCACTTTTCCTTAAATGAAGAGGATTGAAAAATTGTAAGTAGATGATTTTCAACAGATCGAAATACTGTATCAATCGATTCATTCATCATTACTTTTATATTTTCATATTCCTTTTGGATTGTATTTACTACTAAATCAACACTTTCCGCACTATTATGTCCATCTAAAATAGCTGCAAATTCCCAATCACCATTTGACCAAACTAACGCACCATCTTCATTCTTTTTTGCTCCAGCACTTATATTCCCGCCATATGCACCGAGTGCGATATCACCATATTGTTTTACTGAAACTTCGTCTAAACACATCTTCTTATTTCCAACCCATGAGTATTGTCTATTATTTGTTGTATGCATATTCACTCACCATATACTTTCGTATTCTTTCGCATAGTTTTTTGATTTTCTCTGCGTCACCATATGGCGCACCAGTCCATTTCGCTACTTCAGTTGGTGACCAAAACTCTTTGGGTGTATTTGGATAACGCGGTATGATGTGCATATGCATATGTGGTACACCATTCCCTGAAACAAAAGTGTAAATATGTTCTGCACCTTCACTTTCTTTTAGCGCTTTACTTACTCTACTTGTTATAAGTCCGAACGCTTTTGCTTCTTCATCTGCTAGTTCGGCAAGGCCAGGTACATGTCTTTTTATATCTATCATTACATAACCAAGGTATATTTCTTCACTATCCCAGTGGACATGTCCTACGTAAACGAGTTCATCTTCGTAAATAGCTCCACCTGGAACTATTATGTTTCCTCTATGTTTTTCGCAAATAAAGCAGTTTTGTTCTACTTGATTGTTTGTTGACATATCCATCACCAGCCTTTTTATTTATAATATCATAAAAAAAGGAAAAACAGGATTTATATTCCGAAAATTCATTCTTTTAACGAAGCGATTTTTCAAATAAATTTACAACTCACTATTTCTTCAAAAACGCAATCCCAATTACAATTCCAATCACAATTCCGATTACTAAATTATTAGTAAAGAACCCTTGAAACACACCAATTACAACCCCTATACCGACACCTATCGCCAATGCATCATTTCTTTTTTTATTTTTAGCCAAAATTGCATCGCCTCCCATCGTTTCTCCCTAAATAACATACACTTACTTGAATGTATTAATATATTCACTATCTCACTTGAATATTTCCCCAAAATATACTTTAACTTCATATATAACATTTTCCATTTTCTGTACATAATCCTTTTATCATAATAAAATTTCAAGTAACCACTAATTATACATAGGCATTTACTATAAGAAAGCTTCGTAATTAATTGAAGGAGGAAAGATTTAAATGCATCCTCACTGGAATCCAAATATAAATCAACAATATGTGTATTCCCCCCATCCCGTAAGAAATACACTGCATCATGATTCACAATATATGATGCAGCGTATCGCAAGTCTTGAAAGTCAATTAGCGAAATTAATCTCATTAATCGAAGAGAATAATCATTTAATTAAATCAATGGAACAACAACAAAACCATGTTTATGCACCAGCTGGCGGTTCTGTTATCGTTCGTATGTAATTTTTTGAACAAAAAAACACACTTTGTATAATAAAGTGTGTTTTTCTTTTATCTTCTTTTTTGATGAAATCCTTGTGTAATACGGTCTAATATAATCGCAATGACAACAATAGCTAGTCCGGCTTCAAATCCCATTCCGATATTAACTTGTGTTACAGAGCGGTATACATCAACTCCAAGACCTGGTGCTCCTACAAGAGATGCTGTTACTACCATAGATAAAGAAAGCATAATGCTTTGGTTCACACCAGCCATGATCGTTCCAGTTGCAAGTGGTAATTGTACTTTAAATAATTTTTGTGATGCGGTAGAGCCAAACGCATTCGCTGCTTCAATTAAATCTTCTGGAACTTGTCTAATTCCTAAGTCAGTAAAACGAATTGTCGGTGGCATTGCAAAGATTACTGATGCGATAATCCCAGGTACAACACCTACTCCAAAAAATGTAATCGCAGGAATAAGATATACGAAAGCCGGCATTGTTTGCATAAAATCTAATGTCGGTTTTAAAAATTTTGAAAAACGTTCATTTTGAGAAGCTAAAATTCCGATTGGGATTCCTACAATGATTGAAATAATAACAGACGTAAGTACAAGTGCTAATGTTTGCATCGTCTGTGCCCAGTAGTTAATATTTAAAATAAATAATAAACCGATGAGTGTAAAAACAATTAAAGATACTTTTCTCGTTGTGTACCAAATGAGGAAACAAAGGATAATAATCATCAATATAGCTGGTATTATTGTTAAAAAATTAGCGAGTAAATCAACGAATCCACCGATAATATAAGAGAATCCTCGGAATAAGCCTTCAAGGTGCTCATATAAACTTGCAACAAATGAATCGACCCATTCCCCTAATGGAATACGTGGTATACTACTCATCGTCTTTCACCTCTTCCTCAATATTACCTGCAAGAGCTTGAATGACACTTTCGCGTTTAATAATTCCTCTTAGCCTTTTCTTCTCATCAATTACGGGTAACGGATATTTCATCTCCGCCATTTTTGCATATGTTTCTTCCAGTAAAGTATCTAAATACACGTGCGGAATATCGTTAAGTAATAAATCAGCAATTGGCCATTGTTTTTGAACGGCTTTACTCGCATCATCCGCAGTTAATATACCTAAAAATTCATATTTTTTATTTACAACATATACAGTTGAAACACCTGCATTCCTCATAATTTGAAGTGCTACACGCGGTCCACGATCAATTAGTAAAGTCTCTGGTCGTTTTAATATAGATTCCGCCGTAATTACTTTTCCTAAATTTACGTCCGCAACAAATTTCTCAACAAATTCATTGGCAGGGCTCATCATAATTTCTTCCGGCGTTCCAATTTGAACAATCTCTCCATCTTTCATTAACGCAATCCGATCACCAATTCGAAGCGCTTCATCTAAATCATGTGTAATAAATATAATTGTTTTCTCCATTTTATCTTGTAGCTCTAACAATTCATCTTGCATTTCTTTGCGAATCAGTGGATCTAAAGCACTAAATGACTCATCCATTAACAATACATCTGGATTATTTGTTAATGCCCTTGCAATTCCAACACGCTGCTGCATACCGCCACTAAGTTGACTAGGATAATTATCTTTATGATGATCAAGTCCTACTAACTGTAGCGATTCTAATGCTTTATTCTCCCGTTCCTCTACTTGAACTCCTTGTATCTCTAACCCGTACGCAACATTTTGTATCACTGTACGATGTGGAAATAAAGCGAACTTTTGAAACACCATACTCATCTTCGTTCTTCTCACTCTTCGCAACTCTTCTTTTCCCATAGTTGCGATATCTTCACCATCTATGTATATATGCCCTGCTGTTGGTTTAATTAATTGGTTTAACATCCGAACTAACGTAGATTTCCCACTACCAGACAAACCCATAATAACGAAAATCTCTCCAGTATATACTTCAAAGGTTGCCTTTTTTACACCAACGTTCATTCCTGTCTCTTTCAAAATTTCCGATTTGCTTTTTCCTTCTTTTAATAAAGACAGCGCTCTTTGCGGGTGTTTCCCAAATACTTTTGTTACGTTTTCAACACGCACCTTTGTATTATCCATGTCACTACTCCTTTTCTACCCATCTATTCATATAGTGTTGCGATTTTGCAAAGAAATATTACATAAAAATGACATTCATAAGATTTCTTTAAAATTCTCGTTTCCGTTCATAATAAGAATGCTTACTTATACATTTATTTAAAAAGGCAAACGTTTCTTAGGAGGGTTTCGATGAAAAAGAAAATATGGCTTATATGCCTTGCATTATTTATTACTATGATTTTCTCTTCATGTAATGCAACAAATGCAAATTCGAAAGGGAAAATTAAACTTGGTGTAACAAGTTGGAAAGAAAACATTGCAACGGCAAACATGTGGAAAGTTCTATTAGAACAAAAAGGCTACAAAGTTGAGCTCATGTATTTAGAAAAAGCTGCAATTTGGACTGGCGTTGCTCGCGGTGATGTGGATGCGAATTTAGAAGTATGGCTACCTGTTACGGATAAACCGCTAAATGCTCGTTATAAAGATGATATTGTCTTAAAATCAAAATGGTATGAAGGTACTGGACTTGGCCTTGTCGTCCCTTCTTATGTGAAAAACATAAACAGTATCGAAGATTTAAATGCTCATAAAGATGAACTAGATAATAAAATTGTCGGTATCGAACCCGGTAGTAGTCTTATGAATTTAACGAATAAAGCGATGAAGGAATATGATATAAAATTAAAACTTGTCCAATCCTCAGAAGCTGCGATGATGAGTGAACTAAAGAAAGCATATACGAAAAAGAAACCAATCGCTGTTACGCTTTGGAATCCACATTGGGGCTTTTCAGAATTTGACTTAAAATATTTAAAAGACCCTAAGAAAGTATATGGTGAAAAAGATGACATTTATTACTCTGTTCGTAAAGGTTTCGAAAAAGATCACCCGGATGTTATAAAATACTTTGATAAATGGAAAATGAATGATGAGCAGCTTGGTACATTAATGGTCATGTTAAATAAAACGAAAGACCCTGAAGAAGCGGCGCGCAAATGGATTGAAAAGAATCAAGCGCTAGTTGATGAATGGGTAAAAGATTAATAAAACAGGCTAGAGGATATGCTATTCCTCTAGCCTGTTTTATCTTATTTTTTCGTAACAACATCATCTACAATCCCATATTCTTTCGCTTCTTCAGCAGTCATAAAATAATCTCTTTCTGTATCATGTGCTACTCTTTCAATTGATTGCCCCGTTTTTTCTGCAATCATTTTATTAATATCACGCTTTAACTTTAGTATTCTTTTCGCTGTTATTTCAATTTCTGTTGCCTGGCCTTGCGCACCACCAAGTGGCTGATGAATCATAATTTCACTGTTAGGGAGCGCAAACCGTTTTCCTTTTGCACCTGATAATAATAACAATGCACCAAATGATGCTGCAAATCCCATGCATAGCGTTTGTACATCTGGTTTAATGAGATTCATCGTATCTAATATGGCAAAACCCGCTGTTGTTGAACCACCTGGGCTATTGATGTATAAATATATATCTTTCTCTGCATCTTCCGCTTCTAAAAATAATAATTGAGCTACGACACTACTCGCTACTTGATCATTTATTTCTGAACCGATAATAATAATGCGATCTTTTAATAACCTTGAATATATATCATAGGAACGTTCTCCTAATTTCGTTTGTTCTACTACATATGGAATTGCATTCATTTTAAATCCCTCCAATAATTGTTATGCCGCACAAAGCATACAACTGTAAGAAGAAGGGTTTTTCGCATAAAACAATAAGACTGGCTGTATAGATGGTAACTTAGTAAAATCTATTGTCGGAAGGAGTTTCGTTAATAATTCTGGTCTCTCCTCACGAATAGACGTTACTACAACTTCAATATCATCTGTGAATTCGACAATCTCTATCCCTTCTTCGCTTACAGTTTTCAGCCTATTTCTACTCCGAAATAAAGAAGCTTTCACTGCACCTTCTGATACGGAACATACTTTAGCAATATCAGCTATACTATATTGAAACACATCTTTTAATAGTAAAATTGCGGATTGCTGTACATTTAATGACGATAATACTTTCCCTACCATTTCATGCAAATCTGCAATGTTCTCTTGTGGGGCATCAAAAATAATTTGTTCCTTTATTTTTTCATGAACTGATTTTGATTTCATCTGGTCTATCCAGCGATTTCTAGCTATTTTATATACAAGCGTCATACAAATATCTTTATTACTATATTTTTGAAGAACTTTACAAACTGTTTCTTGGGCAAGATCTTCGCCGTCCCATTTATTTTTCGTTAAAAATGTACAATACCTTTTCAATTCTCCATATTGCTCAATTAAAAAGTTTATATTTGAATGATTCATATCGATATGATTCTTTAAAATATGAGTTACTTTTGTGCACAAAATAACCACTCCTTTTCAGCGCTTACTTAATTAACGATTCAACAAATAAAAAAGTTACGGGCATATAAAAAAATTATGTTTATGTTCAATAATTCGCGGTCATAAATATGTTATGTACAATTTTACGTGAGGAGGAACAAATTTGCCAAAATTAACAATTGAAGGTGCGGGAACTTTTGATGTGAAAGAAGGAACAAAGTTAGTATTAGCGATTGAAGATAACGGTGTACATATTCTCCATCGTTGCGGTGGTAAAGCACGTTGCACTACTTGTAGAGTTGAAATTATAGCGGGTGATTTCTGTGAAGCGAGCACAAATGAAAAAAATGCGATTACAGAAAAAGGAATTGAAGATCACTTACGTTTATCATGCCAAATGCACGTACATAAAGATATAGTCATTCGTCCTATACTTACAGTAGAAAATTCAGGTCTTGATGCAGGCCCACGTCCAGCAGAATGATATGCTGAATTTCAAACAGCTCGCTGGTGAATATGCTGCTAACTTTGTAAAAGATGGGATGAAAGTTGGACTTGGTACAGGTTCTACTGTATATTGGGCGATACAAAAATTAGGTGAGCGTATAAAAGAAGGCTTATCATTTCAAGCTGTACCAACGTCAAAAGAAACGGAAGTATTAGCTAAACAACTAAACATCTCTCTAATTTCGTTAAACGACGTACAAAGTCTTGATCTTACAATTGATGGAGCGGATGAAATTGATGCTAATTTACAGCTTATAAAAGGTGGTGGTGGCGCATTACTTCGCGAGAAAATTGTTGCCACTTCCTCCAAAGAACTAATTATTATTGCTGATGAATCGAAACTTGTAACACATTTAGGTACTTTCCCATTACCTGTTGAAATTATACCTTTTTCATGGAAACAAACCGAAAGGAAAATTCAATCTTTAGGTTGTCAAACAACGTTACGTTTAAAAAATAATGAAACGTTTATTACCGATAACAATAACATGATTATTGATTGTATATTCCCTTATAACATAACTAATCCTACCAATTTACACACTCAATTAAAAATGATTACAGGTGTAGTTGAAACAGGGTTGTTTGTTAATATGACTAGTAAGGCGATTATTGGAACAAAAAACGGGATAAAGGAACTATAATGAAAGCTGACTCTTACAGTCAGCTTTTTATATTTTCTCTTAATGGCGTATCATTATGATATACTATGAAAACAAAAGCACACCACAATAGAAAGGGCTGAACAATTTGCACTCCAAACTCATAACAGAACTTACAGATTTAGAAACTGCCTTTCATATTCGAAAAGAAGTATTTGTAAAAGAACAAAATGTCCCTCTTGAAGATGAATTCGATACATTCGATGAAATCGGTGAGGAATGTAAACATATTTTAGTTTTTTATAACGAGCTTCCTGTAGGTACAGGTCGTATACGATTTGTTGACGGCGCAGGAAAATTAGAGCGAATTTGTATTTTAAAAGACTATCGTAAATATGGATTAGGTAAAGTCATCATTCAAACGTTAGAAGAAATTGCTCGTAATGAACAAGCTACAAAAGTGAAATTACACGGGCAAACACAAGCTGAAGGATTTTATAGGAAATTAGGCTATGAAACTTCTTCTGATATATTTATGGAAGATGGTATTCCACATATACTTATGATGAAAGTGTTATCATAACAGAAAGGTGACTATATTGTTTATTCATATAGTCACCTTTCTGTATCTTATTCACTTGAAAGCAAAGAACCTATCATACATAGTCTTAAAACAACCTTAATGAATTGGTGTTCTCTAGTTTTCTATTCGCACTATATTCTGTTTGCTTTCACTTTAAAAAGATTATTTTATTAAACTCACTATGAATTGTTCTCTACTATCTCTTCTCTTTCTTCTCTTATTTGACCGATTAATGAAACTACAGAACCAACTGCTTGAATCCAGCTCCCCATAATCACTATAATCTGTCCATCCTCCTCATTTCCTTCCGAAATTTCTTCCACTTTATCCCGACTAGTTTTCAATTCATCTATTCCACCAATTGCCTGTAATGAATTTCCAGTCGCTTGTAACACATTACCGGCAATGTTATACGATTCATCTATATCGGAACTATCCTCTAATTCCCCACCTATTGATGTAATACCACCTAATGCTTGTATCCAATTTCCTGCAATCACTACTTTTTTTGTGTATTATCTTCAAATTCTATAATGAGTCCTGTTAAAACCGTTATATTACCAATTGATTGGATTTCATTACCGATTTTTTCAAGAGATATTTCCCCTTGTCCATCAGCTTCCAGGCCGTTCCCTGTTGCCTGTAATACATTCCCCCATACGTTTAAATCTCTTCTTAATTCGTCGTTCAATTTTTTAAAAGGTGTACTACCAATCGCAGCAATAATTGTCCCTACTGCAACAAACCAAGCACCAACTATCTCCTTAATCGGATCATCCATTTTCAATCTATCCCGTCATTAATTTACTACTTACAGGATATGAATTTATGCATCTCCATGTTAATAGCCTACTACTCTCCATTTGAATAAAACTCGATATTTCGTCAATACTATAAATACATCAAGTGTGACATCTCTGTTTGGAGCAGTTAGCTTTTGCTAATCGCTCTTTTATTTCGTTCTTGCTTCTCGAAGAATTCTTTAAATACGTTTCCCCATACGTACACATTCTGTATTCCCCCTTGAATACAATACATAACTCAATATAATATCTATGTATCTAGATTACTACCCCTGTATCGATTAGTTAAAGTTGGCTAACCGCTTCATTATTTGCAATGAAATTAAATTTCTGAATTTTTTTAAAATCCATCTCGATATTCATAATTCCAAACATCTAAAATCAAAAAATATAATTGTATCATCACAGGAAAATTTTCCGAATAACTTTTTTGTTAAAAAGTTTTCACCTTAAAATTAGACAAGCATATGTTATTGAATGGAGATTCTCCATTCATAAGATTCTTACCTTTCTTATCTAGAGCACACTTCAATGTGTGCTTATTTTTAGTTAGAAACTACAACATCCTCAAATATATTTCTTTTTTTACAAAAGCGGATATTATTCTTTTGTACAAGCACTCTTTCTTTTTAATTAATAATATATATTAATATTCCAAAGAAAGGAGAGCAAAATATTTATGGCTAATTATTTTTATAAAGATGGTAAAAAATATTATAAAAATCAATCGCATTCGAACGATCAAAAAAATAACTGTTTTATTGAAACTCATACGATAACTGGTTCTGCAGAAAATGCAAATGGAAATATACCTTTATCTATTTTCCTTGAAACCACCGCGCCACAAACTGTATTTGAGGATTTCACAAACAATCATAATAAAACATTAATTCAGTTATTCGTTGTCGGGATGAGTGCACCCGTTCAAGTAACTATTCTAACAAGAAAATCTAGCCGCCCAATTACTGCAACATTACAACCTGTTCAAACAAAAATATTTCAAGTTAAAGATTTTCAAAGTCTTACTTTTACCAAACAGGAAGGTCCTACTAGTATAGTTAGTTTATTTGTGCAAAAAACATTTTGTATTTGCTGTAACGATAATAAGGATTCATGTGATGAATATTATCAAGATTGTAATTAATAGATTAACGCAGCAAAAGAAACCGTTTTATACAGGGTTCTTTTTATTTCGCTCCATACATTTTCAAAAACATTTTAGAATCATACACTATGATTTTTCTTTAAATCTCTCCTTTCCCCGTTATTTTATGAAAATAACACTTTAGTTTAATTACGGGACTTATCATCATTTAATGAAGGAAAGTAAAATTTAGAAAAAAAGACGACGTATTCAACGTCGTCTTTTTTATAAACAGAAAAGTGAATTCTCAAAATTTCCTTTTGCATCAAAGCCCATCATCTCTTAGTTCATACCTAGGTAAAGCTTACACTGTTTTCCATAATGATAAGGCATAAATCCAGTTTGGATCCCCATTTCCTTGATAGCTCTGGACTGCTTCATATACTTTTCCTTCGTGTAGAACTCTATCTCCCTTTTCATATGCTTTCTTTGCATCCCAACCTTCATATGAAGCGCTTTCAGTTTTTGTAGTAATTGTGAATATATCACTCTGTACAGATTCATTTCCAACTACATCAACAGCTTTCACTACATATTTATAAGTAGTATTAGAGAGTAAATTTTTATCCATATAAGAAGTCGTATTAGATGTTGCAATCTTTTTCATTGATCCTTCTGTTTCTCTATAAATATCATAACGGTCTACACCAATATTATCGTCAGATGGACTCCACATTAAATCTACACTTGATGCTGTCGTTCCCATACTATGTAATCCTTTTGGTTGTGTTGGTGCTTCTGTATCAGGAGCCTCAACTTTTGTTTTTACTGAAAGCGCTGCACTTTCTTTCGAGACATTTCCAGCTACGTCAATTGCTTTTACAGTATAAGAGTATTCTGTACTTGGTTGTAATTTTTTATCAATAAAATGAGTTCCTGGTACTGTATCAATCATCACTCCGTTACGGAAGATTTGATACCCTTTTACCCCTATATTATCCGTAGAAGCGTTCCACGTTAGTTCTATACTATTCGCTGTTACGTTTTGTGTCTGAATTCCATTTGGACTACTTGGAGCTTCTATATCTGGTTTCACATCATTGATAAGATTAACATCGGTTACATTATAGAATGCATTTGCTGTATCAGCTACATCCCATACTGCTAAAATCACATGGTATCCACTTCTATCAGTAGGTACATTAATTTTGTGAGTTAAATGATTTGAGGCTGCAGAACCATCATGTTGTACAGTTCCAATTGGCTCAAAATCTGCTCTTGTGAGCGCTTTATTTGGATTCCATCCTTTTTTTTGTAATATAGTAATGCCATTTGCTCGTTAAGTGCGGTGCTGTATACTTCCAAGTAAAAGAATTTTCCCCGCCTGTGATTGTATTTTTAAACCAACGATTTGCAGTTTGTTGATCTAAAATACCACCAAATTTTCCACCTGCAGAAGCGATTTGTCCATCAAGTGGGCCACCTTGCGGGAATCCTTTTGGTGCTTCTAAGCTTTGTGGTTCATACATAACACTTCCGCAGTTTACATTTAGTGCACCATAAGTTGGACTACATAAAGCAGATCGACTACCAGGCTTTTCAACAAAACCATGCGCGTATGCGTTTTGAGGAATAAGTGTCGTGCCAATAATTCCGGCTGTTAATGCAACAGCTCCTAGACTTTTTTTGTTCATTTTCATGTTTTGTAGTTGTTTTAAAAATCGATTATTCATGTTCCTGTCCCCTTCTTGTTATACTTCGTAGTGTAATGTGGGCTTTGATGTAAAAGAATAACAAGAGACAATCTTGTATCGATGTATGTGTTATTTATTCATACACCATAGTGAGAATATATTTCGTTTCTTGTGAAATATTTCACTTAATGAATATATCATGACATAGAAATCACTAAAATATGTGCAGAAGTTGTGCAGAAACTGTGAAAGCATTACTAATACGTAAAACTATCGCCTAAATTTATAATGCAGATATTTAACCTTTCAAAACAATCGATTCTTCGCTTCATATAACAGAAGAGTGCCTATATCCTTTCATATAGACACTCTTCTCATGTATAATTTTCTAATTATTACTGGCCTGCAAATGTAGTAATTTCATCAACAGCTTGCTTATATCCACCTGCTTTTTGGAAAGACTCCTTCAAATTCAAAGCTGCTTCTTTAAATGAAGGATTATTTAATACGATTTCTACACTTTCACGTAGTTGTTCCTCAGTTAATTCCTTCATAGACAACTTAATCCCAGCTCCGAGATTCTCCACTTGCTTTGCGATTACTGGTTGATCTGCACTTTGCGGAATTACAATGAGTGGAATCCCGTTATATAATCCTTCATGTGTACTGTTCATCCCGCCATGTGTAATAAATAACTTTGCATATGCGAGTAGTTTCGTTTGTGGTACATAGTTTTTCACAATGAAGTTTTTAGGAATATTACCTAAATCACTTATTTTCGTTTTATTACCAATAGACATCACAATTGTATGATCACTATTCTCGAACGCCTTCATACAAAGTTTATAAAAATCAAGCGCTTCATTGAAAACAGTACCTAATGAAATGAAAATCGGGCTTTTTTCTTCAAGTGTAGTAATATCAAACTCTTTATTTTTTACTTGTGTAGAGATGGATGGACCTACAAATTTAAAAGTTTCATCAAACATATCTCCAAAAGGTTGGAATTCCTTTATTGTATACACAATAGTAAGTGGCGCTGGATTACAGAAAACTTCATACTGTGAGTTTATTTCAACACCATATTTTTCTGTAATTCCCTTCGTTAAGCTTTCAAAATCATTATGTATCTTATCCTGAACTTCCACTGGGATATTTTTAGACAAGTGGTCTAACATTTGTTCAAATGATTTTTCATCCTGTGCAAACGATGTACAGGAATTTATTGCTGGAAGCTTTAAAATTTGAGCAATTATATGTCCACAACCAAACATTGAATCATGAATGATGTAATCAAAATGTTCCCCTTCAATTTGTTCAAGAACATTTGGTATAATAACCTCTGCCGTATGTAAAAGACCATTTATTCTCTCTGATAAATAATTTCGACCACCAGAAAGAAAAGCTTTTAAAAACTTTTGCTCGTCAATTGTTCGTACAGTAGCACCCGTTCTCTCAATACGATCTCTAAAAGATTCAATTGAAAAATAAACTACCTCTTCCCCGCGTGAAACTAATTCTTCTACAACTTGCAACGTTGGATTTATATGTCCTTCTGATCCAGCATTAATGAATAAAACACGTGCCACTTTAAACACTCCTTAATTTAAATCTTGTCTATGTTGCCATTAGTATTATAGGTATTTTGTCTTATTCTTCTAAATGGACCTAGCAAGCCTAAACCCAAGGTCATCTATATGAAATGTAGGATGACTACGGCGACGACAAGTCGCACCGCAACCTCTAGCTGCTTCAGCCCAGCTACCGCCGCGGAAAATTCGGTATGATCCGTACACTTGTTCATCATATAAATCATAGCACCATTCCCAAACGTTTCCTAACATATCGTAAAGTCCCCATGCATTCGGTTCTTTTTTTCCGACCTCATGAATATATCCACTTGAATTTTCATTGTACCAAGCAATCTCTTTCAGTTCTCCATATATGTATCCCGTAGTTCCTGCCTTACACGCATATTGCCACTCTGCTTCAAAAGGTAATCGGTAGCCATTTGAATCTAAATTACAACTAACAATTAGACCATCTTCACTAATAGAATAATATTCTTTTAATCCCGCTTTTTTGGAAAGTAAATTACAAAATATAATGGCATCATTCCATGAAATATTTACAACTGGTTTATTACTATTTTCATTACCATTTAGTGCACGATTCATAATAGCATAATATAATTCCGCTGTTACAACATACTTTGCAAGAAGAAACGGTTTAACTTGAACTTGCCATTGTTTTTTTATTCGATCATCTCTTAATTCTACTTTTCCTGCTGGAATTTTCACCATATTAGAATCAACCGGGCCAATGAATCTATTCAATCCTATCCCCCCATGTTACTTCTTTTTATAGTCTAACTATCTATGGTATCGTACTTCTCTAAAAATAGTCTTACTTCATTTGAAGATTTTAAAATAATAACCTCTTTTTCCTTACTCAATTGATTTAGCCTTTTTAAAATTGAGGGTCGTTTCGTTTTAGGATATTGCCATATCCATTTGAAAAATTGCAAATCAAATCTTTCTTCACATCCAGCCCCCATATCCGGTCTTGTTTTATTCCGATATTGTACAACCCTTTTAAAAGCACGATAAACACATATTGTTCTATGAATATCAAGAAAGATAATTGTATCAGCTGCATTAATTCTTATGTCCATTGTTCCGCCATAATTCCCATCAATAATCCAATTTTCCCCTTTAACTAATTCATTTTGAACCGTTCTTTGCTCCTCTTTCGGTACACCTTCCCAATTCGGTTTCCAAAATAACGCATCAAGATGATGTACTTTAATATTTAATTTATTCCCTAACTGTTTTGCTAATGTAGATTTTCCTGAACCACCAGAACCTATTAATATTATTCTTTTCATAAATACCCCTTCTTACATCTTTTATTTCTTCCGTAACATAAACTCACAAAACATTCCAATCCCAACACCAATTGTATAAGCAACTAAATCACTCCACAAAAATCCGTAACCTAATACGAATCCACCTAAGGTTGTTGCACGAATGCTATCTATCCATTCGGCATGGTACAATTGGCTCAATTCAATCCCATAACAAAACAGCAAGCTTATAAAAGCCAATTTCTTCGTGTCCATTTTAGGAAATAAAAATCCGAATCCAGTAAAAATCATACATGCCCATAAAGCATCTCCTAAGTAGTCATTTAATAGATGAGGTAACGTAAATGCAAATTTTCTGGAACATAGACCTAAAATAATTACAACTATAGTAAACAATGCATATAATAATCTATTTCTTTTCATATTCATCTCAATATCCCCTAATATGTAATTTAAAACTGTAAATAGCTAGTAAAATATAATTATTTTACTAGCTATTTTTTAATGGCTTTCATAATAAGAAAATGTGGGTTTGTATTTAGATAATGATATGATTTTTCGTTTACTTCTCTCATTTTTTCAACTGGCCTCGGTTCCTCCATTTTATCTAACACAAAATAATTTGTTGTTTCATTAATTATATCTTGGAGTGATCTTCTAAAAAAGCTAACTTCTATTGTAATATTTGGTTTAGTCCACGTATCTACTAATAATTGTTTTTCGAAATAATTTTCACTAGTAAACTTCGTAAAATCCATAAAAGGATGATGAATGGAGTATATAAATTCGCCACCTGGCTTCAATACTCGATGAAACTCCTGAAATACTTTATTCCAATTTTCTAAGTAATGAAGCGTTAACGAACTTACAATAACATCAAAAGTATTATCTTCAAATGGTAATACTTCTTGCAAATCATGACAAAGAAACGTTGCTTTATTACTCGTACTTTCCTTTGCAGCTTTTACCATTTCAGAACTTACGTCAATTGCAGTAACATTTGCTCCCCTTTCTACAAATTGAGTAGTATACCACCCAGCTGCACATCCAGCATCTAATATACTCTTCCCTTCTAAATTCTTTGGAATCATCTCCATCATCGCTGGTCTTTCATAATAACTGTTATATGGATTTGCCAAGTCTAGATTTTCTTTATATGTACTCGCTAATTTATCATATGTACTTTTGATTGTGTCTTTCAAATCATCCACCCCTTATACATACTAATCTAATAACTCTTGCTGCTTTTTCTTTGAAAATGATTGTAGAACTAAATTATATGACCAATCAATCATCTTATTAATTTGCTCTTGCTCTACACCTTTATGTATATACACTGTATTCCAATGTTTTTTATTCATATGATACCCCGGAGTGATTGCTTCTAGATACTCTTCTCTTAATCTTAGTGCAAGTTCTGGATCACATTTTAATGTAATCGCAGCTTTTTCTCCTTCTTCATGGTTTATTATCGCAAATATTTTATTATTAAGCCTCATACATGTTGCATTCCAACCATCAGGAGAATCTTCA
This sequence comes from Bacillus sp. N5-665, assembly GCF_022637375.2. Classification (NCBI taxonomy): domain Bacteria; kingdom Bacillati; phylum Bacillota; class Bacilli; order Caryophanales; family Bacillaceae; genus Bacillus; species Bacillus sp. N5-665. The sequence continues at coordinate 2,714,218 of NZ_CP093325.1, read as the reverse complement.
GTCGCTTTTCTTTTTGATAAACAATATGTTCTAGTTGCATCCATTCTAATTGACACCTCTTATTCTTTCACGATTTGATTACGGTGCATTACAATTTGTTTTGTCGCATGAAATTGCTGCTCACCATAAAACTTTATTAATTTCTCTCCGCAAAATAGACTAACAATATGAACATGAGATATTTCTTGAAGTAATATTGTTAGCATTTTCTCTCCAATGCCTTTATTTCTTACACTTTCATGTACAACAACATCTTCTATGTACGCTCGAAAAACACCATCAGAAACAACCCTGGCAAATCCGATTAATTCATTTTCTTCCCATACCCCAATCGCTATACTATTCTTTAACATTTTTTGAATATCGATTTCTTTTCTTTCTGGCCACCAACCGACAGAGTCATAAAGTTTTCTTATTTTTTCTACGTAGATTGGTTGTTCATGTTGCAATTTATACGTGTACATTTTCTTTCCCCTATCAAATTGCTCATTATATTTATTTTGTCTTACCTTACTTCAATATAAAACTATAGAATCCAACCTATTATAAAAAACCTTTATAAAATTAATTTATAATACCGATTTTACAATTGCAATATAAACATTCCCTCTCTCATCCTTTCCTATTTCTTCTATATTAAAAATAGCACATAATATATTAAGTTGACTAATGATAAAAGCCGCCCAATAGGACGGCTTTTATCTTCATTTAACTTCATACCACCAACCTTTTCGATCAAGCCAACCTTTCATACCGTTTAATTGCGCATCACTAGTTGGATCCGAAATAAAATACGTTAAGCCATCCGATTGTAAAATGAAGGTAGCAGTCATTTTAACTGATGTTAAAGCTTTCATAGCTTCAGGAGCCTCATATGGTGAGAAAGCACCTGATTGAATGATGTTTTGTTTAGAAACTTGTGCTTGTACATTCTCTTGTTTTGGTACTGATTCAGTAAACCAGGAAAGTGGTTTATTTCCTATTAATTGATTTAAATCACATTTGCCGATACCTGGTACATTACCTGTCTCAGTGTATTGCCAAATATCACAAGGATATGCTGGTTTATTACCGCCATACCTAGGAATCCATAAAAAATCACTTTTTACGTTCGCCATACCGAAAGGCTCATATACATGATGCCCAACATATAAGCCAACTTTCTTAGCACCTAATCGGCGTAACTCGTCGATAAAAGCTTGTGTACCAGCTCTCATATCATCCATTGTTTTCACTTCTACGTCAGCAGCCCAAACTGTAGCACTCTTATCACCGCGATTCCAAAAATCTTGCGCTTCCTTCTTCGCATCAGCAATTGAAATAAAGCGACAGAATCCATAGTTACCAAATGGAATATTTCTAGTTTTCATTGCTTGGACATAATTTTTATATAAAGGATCTACATAATTTGATCCATCTTGTACCCTAGCGATTACGAAATCTAGTTGTGGAGCGGCTACATCCCAGTTAATGTTACCGTTCCATTTTGAAATATCTACAATGTAACCCATTGCTAAACACCTCCTTTATTAGTATTATATTCAGAGCTCGTCTTATTGCTCTTCCTCTCCTAAAAATTCAATAGTATTTGCTAGTACATATAGTAAATACGACAAGTGTCTTCTACAAAGACAGTAACTTATTTCCATTAAAAAAGAAAATCATAGCTATACGAATCGTACTATTTGTCCCCATAATTACATCAGCTTGAGTAGTTGCTTTAAAATTAAAATAGCATCACCTTGTTTGGTGATGCTTTTAAAATCAATTTTTCTTCTAGAGCACGAATACTATTACTATAACCGCTTCTCTAAAAAGTGTTGACTATGTCCTTTAGGATGATCTTCAACAACACCATATTCTCGGTAGCCGTGCTTTTTATAAAAATCGGGTGCTTGAAAACTAAATGAATCTAATAATATTAATCTACACCCTTTTTCCTTCGCGATGTCTTCGATTTTATGTAACAGTTGACTGCCATAACCATCATGACGAACTGTTTCATCAACCCATAAAAAATCTATATGAAGATGATAAAAATACATCGTTCCTGTTACCCCACCAAATATTTTTCCATCCTCATCTTTTACTACGAAACTTACTTGCTCCATCGACTGTTTTGCTTCATCTTTTAAAATCGACATGTTATATTGAATTACTTTATTTTTTATGTATTCTCCTTCAGTTCGAGTACCACTTTCTATATGTTTCATATATTTCTTCCTTTCAACTTAGTAAGCTACCTTTAATTTTTACTTTTCCTTTTTATAATACTAATAAATACGAATCCACCATAAGTAACAAAGCATGAAAAACCAATTATCCCTGGTACAGATACATAGCCTATTCTTATATAACTTATAACAGCAAAACTAACGATAGACAATAAAATAGATGGCCAAAATATAAGTGCTGTTTTTCTTCGTCTCTGTTTCGATGTACTTGCTTTCTCTTCAGAAACACGTGTGCCAAAAAGCAATACAATACAAATGAGGATTGCTGCAAAGTAAATCGTATCCAATGACAGATTATGATCATAAATCGCGATTCCAACTTCAATAGCGATAATTGTTAAAATTAATATGATAATTGTTGAAGTTTTTAAGTTTTTTTTCAATCGCTCACCCCTAGCATGCCTTCACTATACTTTTTGTATATATTCATACCTTTTTTTATATAGTTTTATCATCTTCTCAAAATTCGATATAGAATATAAAAAAACCTTTTTTATTACATGTTATTTATCCATACAATAAAAAAGATAGCATGAAATTTTCCCATACTATCTTTCTAAAATACATAATTCGCATAACGCAAACATTTACTCTTCCGTAGGCTTTTTAGGACCATTAAGCTCCAATTGATAAAAAGCTAAATCTAACCACCTGTTAAACTTATAACCAGCCTTCTTAATTGTCCCCGCATGAACAAATCCATAGTTTTCATGTAAGACAATGCTTTTCTCATTTTCTGCATCAATTCCAGCAATTAAGGTCATATATTCCCTTTCTTTTGCAACTGTAATCAATGCTTTCATTAAAGAAGTTCCTATCCCATTTTTTCTATATTCCTTATGAACATACACAGAATGCTCAATTGAATATTTATAGGCAGGCCAAGCTCTAAACGGGCCAAATGTCGCAAATCCTACTATTTTATTATCTAATTCACATACTAAAATCGGATAGCCGTTAGCCTTTTTTTGTTCATACCAATCTATTCTATTTTCAAGGGTTACAGGTTTATACGTATAGACGGCTGTTGTATTCAATATAGCATCATTATAAATATCTAACATGTATGTTACATCTTGTTTCCTTGCTTCCCTTATCATTGCTTTCTTCCTTTCATAAAGTATATCTTCTTTCCTTTCACTACTACATACGAATACGAGCTTTTCGGAAACCATCAAATATATTTAATACCGCAGATAAAATATAAATGATAATACCTCCACCAATTAACCACTTTTTAAATTCCTCTGGAGAAGTAGTAAACACATTTGCCACATACGTAATAAATCCTTCGTTAAATAAATGCGGATTTACTACAATTACAATGAATACTATTGTTCCAGCTATTTGAAGTATAGCATTCCCAAGTGCCAACTTTTTCGTCCATTGTCCTTGTACTAACTTATAAAGAGATATACCTATTTCAAACACGATCATAATTAAAACGATTGGCCAATACTGAAGTAACACATCTTGATTAAAAGTTGGCGCGACAAACTTCAGTCCGCTTTCTGTACCATGATATACACCTACAAGATGATTCGCATAAAAGTAAAGTGTGGCCCATATTGCAGTCCACATCAAACCTCCAAACACTTCAAACTTTGAGATCGCCTTTTTCTTCGGGATATACGAAATATTTTTCAAATCATCTGGCGTCCATTTTTTTAAACTTGTTGTTAATGGTTGTGGGTCCTTTTCTTTATCCGTTCTTTCTATAACAGCAAATACAAGTGTCAACCAGAAAAATACATGGAGGCCTACTTCGATAATTTCCCCAATTCCTTTACCTATCAAATTTAAAATAACATTTAATACCGCTTGCTCACCATTATATCCTACAAAATTTTCTGCAACCATTGCAATGAGTGCGATTACAGCTGCAATTGGTATAATCATTTTTAATAACGTCGTATATACATCAAAATAACGTGGTCCAATTAAATGCATCGGTCTATCCAAATATCCATTAGCCAATGAAACGGGACTTCCTAATTTTTCAAGAACTCTTTTTTCGTCGTTTTCACTATAATCATCAGGTAACATATCCTCGATTGTTGACCGTAATTCAAGAATAATATCTTCACGATTTTTTTCAGGTAATCTCTTCGCTACTTCTTCTACATAAATATCAATCAAATTCATTTTTGTCCTCCTCCTTTAATAGGTTATAAAGCTCTTTCGAATCCTTTATCCATTCTTTCTTCAGCTGCAAAAATATATCTAATCCGTATTCACTTAAAACGTAATACTTACGAGGTCTACTCTCCGTTTTATCCCAACTACTCGTTACTAGCTCCTGCTTTTCTAATCGGCGAAGTAGTGGATATAAAGTACTTTGATCGATTATAATCCCTGATTGTTCCAATAATTGGACAAGTGAATACCCATACTGCGGTGTTCTTAACTGGCTTAAAACCGCTAATGTTAATGTACCTCTTCTTAGTTCAGTAATTAACGAATTTAATAAAGCATCCATTCACTCACCTCATTTCCATTACTATATGTCATACAGTATGTGTTTTATACTATGTATCGTACAGTATTAATGTGCTAAAAACAATACGTATTTACAAAAAATAGATAATAAAAAAACACAAACTATATAATTTGTGCTTTTCTTGTTAGTTTAAACGGCTATTACAATCATAATTTTGTACCTCTTGTAATATAAACTCTCCTTTTTCTTTAGTAAATCGGGTAACATCTACAATTGCCTCAATATTAATTACTCCATATACATGCGGATATTCTTGACCGTTAGAAGCGAGTTCATATTTTATTTCTGCTTTTATTAAGGATGGATCAATTGTCAGTAATAACACATCTTCTTCATGACTAAAATGTTTTTCAGCAACTTCTAAAGCCTGTTTTAAAAATGAGCAATGAATAAATCCCTCTTCTTTTAGTGAAGTTTCATTAATTTCTCCATTTATCTTTGCAATTTCCCAATTTCTTTTTGTTATTACCTTTGTAATCATAGTTATTTTCTCTCCATGTCTTTATATAGAAAAACAAGAGGTTCTTTTTTTGTTACTAGAAAAGCCTCTTGTTTTTCATATTTATTTTATTCCTTTAATTAAAGGCGATGCTTTCCCGCTATGAAAAATCCATAAATCATGAAGCGACCTTGTACATCCGACATATAGTAACTTCGCATCGTGTTTTGTATTTTTGTAATGCACTTCATCAACGTCGATGAGAAGTACCGCATCAAATTCTAGCCCTTTTGCCAAGTATACAGGTACTACTGAAATACCACCTTCATATTTACTTTGATCTGCTTCAATGACGTTTACAGCTAATCCTGCATTTGTTAATTTCTTATATATATCGCGACATTCATCGTCTGTTCTTCCTATTACCGCAATTGTTTTCACATCTTCATTTTGTAGATGTTTTAACGTCTTCATAATCTCATTAAATTGATCCTCTACATGGATTACTTTAACCTCTTCACCACTACGAAAAACTGGTGTTGCGAGTCCAACTGGAATCTCTGCATTTTTAATTATTTCGTTCGCAAATTCAATAATTTCTTTTGTAGAACGATAACTTCTTGTCAGTTCATAATAACCTGTTTCTTGGAATACTTCCTTAAAAGCATCCCAATCTTCAATCCCTTGATAATCATAAATTGCTTGAGATAAATCACCTAATATAGTAAAAGAATTACCTAGTGTAATTTCTTTTAATACATACACTTGGAATGGTGAAAAATCTTGCGCTTCATCAATAACGACGTGATGGAATTTCTGTCCGATTTCAATACCTGTTATACGGTGATGTATGTAAATTAAAGCTGGTAAATCTTCTACATACACTTCTTTTTTACGACAACTCTTTTCAGTTTCTTTCACAAGTTCTTCAGGCAATACTTCGAGTATTTCTTTACTTTTCAATATTGAACTATATAGTGAAAGTGGGCTCATTTTCGGCCAAAACTTCATATAGGTGTTCAATCTCTTTGTCGCTTCTTTTTTTAATAATTTCTTCTCGTTTGTTTCTCCATACTTTTTCAGTTCAATTTCAATCCAGCGCTTCATTCGGCCGACTAATCTTTCTCTTCTTTTCTTTAATGGATAGTGTTTATATTCAACTTGCATCCATTTTTTTATGTCTTCTACTGGAATAATAGCTTTGTCCCATGCCTCAAAATCACTTGTTGGTATTAATTCTTTTTCAAATTGAACCATTCTCTCTTCAATAAAGGACTTAAATTCCAGCGTGCCTTTCAATTTACCGAGCATAACCTTTTCTTCATCACGATTAATAGAAAATGCTTCTTTCAATTTTTCTTCTGTCTGCTTCAGTTTCACCGAATCATCTAACATGCGTAATGCCCAATCCGGAAATGTTGTTTGACTAATATTCCCTACACCTAATTCAGGAAGTACACTCGAAATATAGTCCAAAAACAGACTATTCGGAGCGAATACAATCATTCTCTCAGCTTCTAGCTGCTCACGATATTCATAAATTAAAAAAGCAAGGCGATGTAAAGCGATTGTTGTTTTTCCGCTCCCTGCAACCCCTTGAATTAATAATGGTAAGTTTCTTTCCGCACGAATAATATCGTTTTGCTCTGATTGTATCGTCGAAACAATATCCTTTAGTTTATTATCTTTATTCTCACCTAATCGATATAGAAGAAAATCATCGGCATGCGATACATCTTCATTTCCTTTCACGTATGTATCAACAACACGTTCTAGTTCTCTTCTTCGGATCGAGATGTTCCGCTTTAAATACACATCACCTTCTACTAATCCGTCTGGTGATTGATAAAACGCTAATTCATCACCGCCGGTAAATGAATAAAACATACTTGCGACAGGTGCCCGCCAATCAATTACAATTGGTTTCATTGTGTCTTTATGTGAAACACCTACTTTACCGATGTAAATCGGCATAACTTCTTCCTTGCCATCCTCTTGAAAGTCTAGTCTCCCAAAGTATGGCTCATGCACACCAATACGTAAGTTTTGTCTATTAGACTCCCTCATACTTTCTAGAATTTGTTCTTTAAAATCATCTCCATAATAAACCGGAATGTTTTCGAGCTGTTCTAATTGATCATCCATCGTACTTAATGTATCTTTCATCCTTTGTAACTCTTCTTCAAAAATGTTGTTCATTTGATGATTCCCTCCTGTCCGTTCTAATTTTTCAGTCGAAATACAATTGTATTAAAAATCCATTTATAAAGTCAATAGTTTCAGTAAGAATTTTCCAAAATAAAGAAGAGTAGAGATTAATCTCTACTCTTCTTTATTTTAATTCGGTACGCCAAACATTCATTTAAAGTTGCTAATTCTTTATATTTTCGTTTTTCAAAATCATATGCTCCTCCTGGGAAGACTCCTACAATACTTAAACCAGCTTCAGCACATAGATTGCTAATCTCATCTACCGTATAACAACGTAAAGACTGTGTAACTATATCATTTGGATTATTAGGATGCCACCAATGATCTAACATTCTTTCATTTATACTATCATATTCATATTTTCGCATAGCTGCACTTAAGGTCATTTCTTGCCCACTTGCTTTTTCCCAATATAAAGGTTGATAAATATCAATAAGTGCACACCCATCATCTTTCAACCAACTATGGATGCGTTTTAATAAAAATAATTGTTCTGCATCCGTTCCTACACCAAATCCGTCCAAATAAGTAACGACATCAAACTTTTCTTCAAAATTAATTTTATAAAAGTCAGCACAGTGAATAACAATATCATTAGTAGAATGTTCTTTCGCAAACATAACTAACTCTCGTACTAGCTCAACTGTAGTCATCTTTACATTCAAATTAGACATCGCTCTTGCAAATCCACCATTTCCTGCTCCTAGTTCTAACATCGACTGAAATGGATATCCAACTTGTTCTTTAACTTCTTTCGCAACTTCCTGTAACCAATTTTCATTATTTACATCATAGCTTAGTAGTTCAAATTGTTTTTTATAAAATTCTTTTACATTTAATTCGTTCATTAATATTCTCCTCCTGTATATTATTTTTCTGCTACAGGTGGGAAACTAAATTTCTGATACCCATGAAAAATCCTCCTTTTGATTTCCCTTCATTTACATTTTATCAAAATAATCAGAATTTTTAAATTGTCAATTTAAAAAACAGATAATGGATGTTCCCACTATCTGCTTCTACGGCTGCCTTTATTGTCCTTGTTGATACTTCACCCAATCACCAGAAATGATAACTTTCTTTAGCATTTTTTTATCTTGAGCAACATACACAAATGCACGTATTTCTCTATCACCTAAATAAACCGTTTCGGTGATTCGGTCATATAAATCACTTTCTGCATTACCTGTATATTCTTCAAGTTCATCTAATTTTTGCAGAACAACCTCATTTACTTCATAAACTTCTCCGTATACTTTGTCCTCATTTGAACAAATCATTGCCGGATACCCTTCGTTTGTATCAAATAATTTACCATACGTCCATGCTCCGTCTGCGATGCATATTGCACCTTGCATAAAATGAGCATTCGTTTGCTCTTTTCTTAATGTGCCATACACGAAAACGTGATGCATATATCCCTATCCCCTTTATATCTATCTACTTTCTAAATTGTAAATATGCACGAATCATAAAGTAACTCACTTCATTTGGAAGTTGTTCCTTAATTGATTTCAGACCACCCTCTGCATTTTGCACGGCAGTTTCAATCAGTGATTCATATTCTGCAGGAACAAAACTGTTCCAGTCTATTCCCATTCCATCTTCAAAAGAGCGAATTAAATGATTTTCAATTGTTTGTCTTGATAAGCCACGTTCTTTCGCAATTTCATCTAGATCAATGCCTTGTTTATACATTTCATACGTTTCTAAATGAGAATTTGCTGAAGCTTTCCCTGACTTTTTCCGCTCTGTCACCACTTCTGTTTTAACTGTTTCAGCATAGTTTGGATTGTCCTTAATAAAGTGCTGAACTGCTTGTAAGAAATGAGAACCATACTTCGCAAGTTTATGTTCGCCGATCCCTTTCACAGTTAAAAGTTCAGAGTCACTTTGCGGCATTTTTGCACACATATCTTTCAACGTTTGATCAGAGAAAATAACGAATGGAGGTACACCTTCTCCTTGCGCAATTTCTTTACGTACTTCGCGAAGCACTTCAAATAAAGGATGATCTTGAACAATTTGTCTTGTCTCTACTCGTTCTTTACGTAAAACATTCTCTTTACCCAATAATACTTCTTTCCCTTTTTCTGTTACTTTTAATGTTGGATACGTACCATGTTCAACTGCAATTAACTCATCTGAAATTAGAAACTCAATAAATTCACTAACTTCTTTTACGCTACGATTTGATAGTAACCCGTATGTTGGTAAAGTATGAAAATTGAATTCAATAACTTTCTTATTTTTCGAACCAGTTAAAACTTGTGCAATCATTTGTTTTCCAAATCGTTGGTTCGTTCTAATCATGCAAGATAGAACCATTTGTGATTCTCTCGTCACATCGATACTTTCGCGGTCGTCCGTACAATTACCGCAGCGACCACAATCTTCTTTCGGTTCTTCTCCAAAGTATTGCAAAATAAATGATTGTAAACATTGTTCTGAATGACAGTAATCAGTCATATTTTGCAGTTTTTCAAGTTCATTTGAAAATCGAGATTCACCTGTCGATTGATCAATTAAAAAGCGCTGTACTTGCACATCTTGAGAAGAATATAACAATATACATGCACTATCTAATCCATCACGGCCAGCACGTCCTGCTTCTTGGTAATAACTTTCCATGTTTTTTGGCAGTTGATAATGGATAACGTAACGAATATTCGATTTATCAATCCCCATCCCGAATGCAGATGTCGCTACCATTACACTCACTTCATCACGTAAAAAGAGTTCTTGCTGCTCATTTCGATCGTTATCACTCATACCAGCATGGTATTTTGATACCGAAACTCCCGCTTTCATTAAATCTTCATACAACTGATCAACTACTTTTCTAGTAGCTGCATAAATAATCCCAGATTCCTTTTGATTTTGACGAATATAATCCGCTAAATATGCATTACGATCTTGTCCTTTAATAACAGAAAATGATAAGTTCTCGCGCTCAAACGTTGTCATAATCGTATTTTCTTGATTAATTCCAAGCGTGTTGCAAATATCTTCACGAACTTGTGGTGTTGCCGTCGCAGTTAATGCTAATACGAGCGGCTTTTCTGGAAGATAATCTACTATGCGATGTATATGTAAATAACTCGGACGGAAATCATGTCCCCACTGTGAAATACAGTGCGCCTCATCAATTGCAATCATCGGGATTTTCATATCGATAAGTTGGTCAACAAACTCCATTGAATCAAGACGCTCAGGCGCTACATAAAGTAACTTATAATGTCCTTGTTTCGCTAATTGAATGCGTTGATTCGCTTCTGTAATTGAAATAGAACTATTAATATAAGTAGCTGAAATACCGTTTTGTACTAATGTATCTACTTGGTCTTTCATAAGTGAAATCAAAGGTGAAATAACTAATGTCGTTCCTTCGAATACTAATGCGGGAATTTGATAACAAATTGACTTACCACCACCTGTAGGCATAATACAAACCGTATCTTTCCCATCTAATACATTTTTAATTGTTTCATCTTGTCCTCTTCGGAATGACGAATAACCGAAATAAGACGCTAAAAGTTCTTGTGCTTTTGTAAACAAAAAAGAGTCACCTGCTTTTCTATATCTTTCATCTATTCCTATTATATCATCACTTATGCGTCATGAAAGTGATGAATACATGACTAACAGCTTGCTTTTTCATTTTTTTATGCTTTTCTACGTTTTAAAGGTTGTTTAGCAACGGTGTTTTAATGGCTATTTATATTTATGAATTTTAAAACATAAATAAAGCACATATAAAATGAATTACAAAATAAATATACATTTTATTACTCTTCCTTGAATACTACTAATCTTATACATATGAATTCAGGAGGTTACTATATGAAGCAGCAGAATATTAGTTCCATCAAGCAGAAAACAGTACCGAACCAACTCCAATTCTCGAATCATGATGCGTGGAAATATGAATCGTATTATAAATACCAGCCATTATTTTCTTATAAAAAGCTTTTTCATTTTCTTTCTCAACTTTTTAAACGTTAATACGTGTGCGAAATATATCCATTCACAAAACTTTTCTCAATATAAACCTTATAGACTTAATACAATACAGTTGATATCATATGACATATTCTGTTGGATAAAACCCCTTAATTTGACCTGCTTATATAAGCAGGTCTTTTTTAATTATTATATATTTCATTACGCTTTTAGATGCTTGCAATTCTTTTCTCCATTTTATAACCATACTCCACTCACAACAAATGATAATAATAACAAGAAGTAAAATATAAGTTCTAAGCGTTTATTGAAGTAATTCTTTTTTTCTCAATACACAAAACGAATTTCACTTGTTACTATAAAAGTACTCCAGATGAGTTTTTGCTCATCAACATTATCTAGTTAAAGGGATCTGCTGCGGGAAGCGGATCCCTTTGACTTTATTAAAGATCCACTTTCATTTGGACACATTTACCAGGTTTTTTTAATAGAATTTTATGATAACATTAATTAGTCGAGTCCGACATCTCGGCAATACCCTTTTGAGGCTCTGCAACTTCCCTTGCAGAGCCTTGTTTATTATCGTATTCATTTTATTTATATATACCACAATAAAATTCTTCATCTTTTTCCATATCAATTTCAGAAATTAATCTAGGACACGTAACTAAAAATAAATTCCCATCATACTTTGAGTTATACATGTTCAAAGGAGTGTTACCGTTTATGTATTCTTATTGGCAATCGTATTACTCCCCCTATCATAACCCTTATGTACACTTTGATACATCTGTACGTAATTACCGAATTAGTAAAAATGAAAACTTTTTAAAAGGTTATATGCGTTCTTTATGGGAACAACACGTCGTTTGGACGAGATTAGCTATTATAAGTATTGTCTTTAATTTACCAGACGTTAACGTTACAGTTGGGCGTCTTCTTCAAAATGCAACACATATGGGACTATCTCTTGAACCATTCTATGGTGAGGATGCTGTAAAAAAATATAGTTCACTAATTAAAGACCACTTAGTCATTGCAGCGGATCTAGTTAAAGCCGCAAAAGCTGGTGATCAAAATACAGCTGCCGCTATAGAGAAAAAATGGTACGCTAATGGTGATGAAATTGTGGCGTTTCTTACTAGCATCAACCCATATATAGAAAAAGAAGAATTCAGAAAAATGTTTTATGAACATTTAGCACTTACGAAAGCAGAAGCGCTTGCCTTCCTAAATAAAGATTTTGAAGCAAGCGTAAAACTATATGATAAAATTGAAAAAGAAGCATTAGAAATGGCTGATATGATAACAAACGCAATCGTAAAGCAATTTCCTCAAGTGTTTCAATAATAATAAGCCGATTTGAAAACACAAATCGGCTTATTAAACTTTGTATCAATGAAATTTCACCTCTCCTCTTTACATTTAACGTATATCGATATATTTTATTAATATCCGTTTTTTATAGGAGGAAATCTTTTGATTAACGCCATTGGTCTCGTATTTATCCTCACAAATAAACACGAGAAAAAGAAGAAAGTTTATCTAAATGAAAAATTTGCATTAATAGACATTATTGATTCTAAGGAAGTAATTGATGATGACAGTAACTCACTAGTTGAACTAACATGTAAATACAGTATATATTTAGATGAAAAATATTACTGTAAATCTCTCGATGATTATACTGGGCAAGTATTTCCGTTCTTGAGCGCTAAAATAGGAAAAGGTCTTCTCAGAAATTTAAATTACTATTTCTCATACGTTGATGCCTATGATAAAAAACCACCTGTTAAAGAAATTAGACCACTTATGAAACAAGTAACGAACAGATAGCGAAAAATACTTAAAAAGAAAGCATCTAACTTCAGATGCTTTCTTTTTTGAATCTAGAATAGAACTCGTTAAGTTCTATCCTTCTTCTAAAAGTATGTATCTAGGCATACTTTTAATTAAAAACAATGGAGGATTTAACTGAATGAAATACTCAGAAACGATTGTTAGTAAACGGCTTCGAACACTTAAAATATTTAGTATGTTTATTATGCTAGTTTTAATCGGATGGCTTGGATATACAAAATTACTTTATGAGAATGGATTTCTTCAAGAAAAGAAAAATTCTGTTGAAGTAATGAATACTAGCATTACAGGTGAAATTGAACAAAGTTTCCATGTAAACTTACAAGGTTACCGTAAAATAGACGTTGATACTATTATAGATGCAAGTAAAACCGATCCGAGCGAACTATCATTAATCGAGCTAATTAATACATCTTGTTCGCGAGATTGCATAAGTGAACCATTGACATATGTGGACGAAAACAATGGATATATCTTTTATAAGGAATCTACCGGAACTAATGTAGCTATCAAGATTAAAAAACAAGACACGTGGGAAATTGTAAAAAAATCTGTTCAAGATGGAATATAACCATAAAAAATTAAAGAGTACTTAGCGTACTCTTTTTTATTATTAATACCCTTCATGTTTACAATGACATTTCGGTTTCTCTTTACAATTGCATTTTTCACAATCACACTTCGGTTTCTCCTTGCAGCAACACTCGTCACAATCGCATTTCGGTTTCTCTTTGCAACGACATTCGTGACAATCCCTGCATTTACATCCACATCTTCCGAACATTAAATCATCCCAAAATGAACGCCTGCAACTACAATGATTCCCCATAAATATTCCTCCTAAATAGAATTCATCATATTCTATGATTAAAAGTAGAAAGAGGTTTGTTTACTAGTCTATATTCTAGATTTATATGTATAGTTATAAACGTTATACTTTTCTATTAGTTGTACCTAATATATTTAAAGAGATTACTACAAAGAAAAAAGCCCAATATTTGGGCTTTAAATTAATATGTATTTTCTATCTCCTTGCTCACAATATATATAACTAAAAAGCTCATACAACAAGTTGGCTATAGTTCCCTTCCTTCCCCCACAGCCCCTTTCAACCTCTGTAACATATATCCAATTCCTTTACATCCTGCTAACGGATACGTAAGGTTTTCTTCTGGATATAATTGTGTCACTACTTTCTTATGCTTCTTGCCTGCAAGTAAAACAATTTCATCAAACTGAAGCAAGTCTTTTTCAATCATCTGTTGTTTTAATTGTTCCATGCTAATAATTTCATCACTCTTTGAATCGAAGGCAAGATCATAGTTTTCTAATACAATATCATTTGGTCTTAAAAATCCATGCTTCGCCGATAATATAACCCAATTCTTGAAAAACATAGTTGCATACGCCTGACATGCTTTTCCGAATGGACTAATATATACATCTTTTGCCTCCATCGGTCCGTAATCTGGATACTTATCCCAAATCTTCTTTTTTCCGCATGGAATTATGCATAACCTTTTCATCGTTATTTCTTACCTCACTTCTAACTTTTTAAATATAAAAATATAGAATTCCCTACTTCTTCATACTCAGCTTCTATATCTCCAATCCCTACTACGTTCCAACCATTATTTGTTTCTATTGGCTTTTCATTCATTATAATATGAACTTGTTTCATATTTTTAAAATCTTCTTCAAAAGATGCTAAAACAGGTTGATTTATCATATATGTTTTATTATGTATACTTACACTTAAAAAGGTTTTATGTAACGCTTTATTTTTGTTTAATTTTACATTCATTGGATTAAACGAATTTAATTTTATATTCCCTACAATATACAAATGATATCCTTTTTCCTTATAAAATTGTTTAAAATCCTTGTCTCTTTCGTTTTGAACAAAATGAAGGATTTGCTGTGTTTCTTTACTTATTGCAATTTCTTTATTAAAACTCAAATCCACATTTATATTTTGTTTTAAAAAAGCATATAACGATTTATCACTATTAAAGAAGTTCGTTCTCCATTCAGGATGGATTTCATCTAATAATAAACATAAAAGCATTCCTGAGCTATAGCAGCTCTTCCTAATGTTATAATTAGCTTCATATGCATCTAAAATAAATCCGCTATATTTTCGTATTGTTTCGCTTTCATCCTTTTCGCATACTGCATTGTAAGCGTTCATTTCAACATACCAAGCAGGCCCCTCTATACTTTCAACCATACACTCATAAGTGATAAACTCTTCTTTTATAAAACGAGCTCTTTGTTCTCTTAATTCGATAAATTGCTTAATATAATTATTTTTCTCAGCTTGTGACTTACAGTGCACAGCATTATATAAACAAAATCGTTCTTTATTTCGCAATTCTATATTTTCTTCTATTATAGGATATTGAAATCCTAAAGATTCATTTGGAAATCTACTTTCTTTATTCAAATATTGATAGCAATGAAAAAGTTCGTGCACCACAACTGCAAGTAAACTTTCATAATCTCTATGCCTATTCATATTCACGATGGCAGTCGGATAATCTTTTAATAGGATAAATGTATCAGCCTTAAATTGTTCGTCCCGCTTTAAAACGGCATACTCACCATCATCTTTCAAAAATAATGGATGATGAAATACATACACATGCTCATCATTATATAATGCAAATGCAGCCCTATTAAAACCAGGCCATAGCGTATTCAATAATTCTATACTTACATCTTTCTTTATTCGATTTAATATATTGTTCATTATATGTAACACCCCTATATCATTCTACATACACCTATTCTATTCCACTTAATAACAACCCTTTTATTTACATAAATGTTAGAAAAACATATATCTTTTCTCAAACTATAATGTATTATAAAAATATACATGTAATAATTTTATGAAAAGGAGGTGAACAAATGAAAAATATAATCCCTGCACTAGTACTCTATATTATTGTTTGCATAATCGCTATGATTGCTCCAGCATCTGAAGGTTATAATCATATTGGCTGGAAGTTGCTTGTTGGGCAAGCGTATGCCATACCTATTTTCATCATTGCGGCTATTATTACATTTTATATAAACAAGAAAAAATCTACGAACAAACAGTTATAAGGATAGCAAATGCTATCCTTATTTTAATTCATTAATTAGATCAAAAATTACACTCGCAGTACTTTCTATCCTTTCTTCCGAAAAGTCAAACGTGATACCTGTTTTTTCATATATTTCTTGTATGGATAAATTCCAATCTGCACTCGCGCCTTCTTTAAAGAAAGCAATCGCTTTTTCTGGGTCTTCTCGATAAATTTGAAACAATTGCATTGCTCCTATTTGTGCAATTGCATATTCAATTTTATAAAAAGGAAACTGAATAAAATGAAATGATTCTAACCAACTTGAACTAATTTCATCTTCTAATCCAGCAATATCGACTGATGAATATTGATACCTTTCGCATAGTTCCATATATTTCTTATCACGTTCTCCTGGAGTATGGTTTGGATTTGAATACAGCCAGTGCTGAAATACATCTCCTGCAATTGACGACATTAACAGTGAGAAAGCACGATATAATTGTACGCGCTGTACTTCTTTATATTCATCCTCTTGCTTATAAAAGATATCCAGCTTATCCATTACTAGCAACTCAAGACTGAGAGAATAAAGCTCAGCCACTTCTTCGCGAAGATATTTTTCTTACATACTACTATCATTGTTAAATTGTTTATAAAAATGAAAGGCATGCCCTACTTCATGTATGAGTGCATTAATTGCATAAAATGATGGACTAAAATTAGAATATACAAAAACCTCTTTACTATGAGGCAAGGTAAAACAAGCGGCTCCTGGCGCTTTATTTTCACGTTCTTCTACGTCAATGAATCCAGCTTTCCTTATATGAATAAATTTCTCATAAAAATATAAATCTGTCTTCCGAAATATTTCTTCCACCCCATTCAATAAATCAATGGCATTTTGAAACGGGGTTTTTGGTAAATTACTTGGAGTAAGATCCCAAGGGCGATATTTTTTTACACCGAGATTCTTTTTAGAAAGACTTCCTAACTGTTCCCATATTGGTACAACATACTTTTCTATAGATTCATGAAGCTTATAACACTCTTCAATACAATAATCTCTATTTTTTTGCTTAAAAGCATATTCACTATAATTATTAAATCCTGCATGTAAAGCGATCTCATTCCGCAATTGTATGAGTTCATTCATAATACAATCTATTTCTATTTTCACTATACTTCTTGCTTCACATAAAGCATACCAAGCTTTTTCACGAATAGTTCTATTGGGGTTATCTAGCTTTGCTTTTACGTATGCATACGTCTTTTGCTCGCCTTCCCAATTAATAGATATGTTAGACATTATTTCTCTATACTTCGCAATAAGCTCTTGCTCTTTAATGGTAAGAGCAATGTTCTTGTCATTAAACATTTTACTTTTTATCAATCTTGCTTTTTTCATAAAACTGTATTTCTGCTCATCTAATAAGTCGGAAAACGGAGACTCTATAAATTTCTGGTCAAATTTTGCATTGTATTTTTTTAAAAGTGGTTGAATTGTATTTTGATTATACATATGTAAATTACGTTTATTTCTATCATTTGTATCTCTATACGTGGCGATTAAACTACTTGTTATCTCCTCTTCTATTTCAGCGGTTACACTCTGTTCATCCAAAAGCCAATTCTCTAATTCTGAAACAGCAGTAATATTTCGCTCTAAAAGTGACTGTAATTTACTCTCCAAATCATTAAGCATACACAATCCTCCCGTTTTAAAATTTTAATTTTCTGTTTTTTAGAGATAGAAAAGGACAAGTAGCCAATCTGACTACTTGTCCTTGCTGTTTATCTGTACTCAATAAAATTAAGCTTGGAATGCTTCTGTTAATACTGGTACGATTTGTTTTTTACGAGATACAACACCTTTTAATGTAGCAGTGTTGTTTTCTAGAGATACGTTGTATGCTTTCTCAACAACGTTTGCTGCTTTACCGATCGCAAGACCGACAGAATCGTTAGTTAAGATATCAGTTACAACGAATAAGAATAGGTCTAAACCTTTTTCTTCTACTACTGCAGAGATAACTTTTTCAAGTTCCGCTTGGTGTACAAGAACGTCGTTTGTATCAACAGCGTTTACTTGTGCGATTTCAACTTTCGCATTACCCATTTGGAATTCTTTAGCGTCAAGAGAGATTAATTGCTCCATTGTTTTTCCGCTTAAGTCAGCACCAGCTTTTAACATTTCTAAGCCGTAGCTATCAGCATCTACACCAGCGATTTCCGCTAATTCACGAGCTGCTGCTACGTCTTGCTCTGTGCAAGTTGGAGATTTGAATAGTAAAGAATCTGAAATGATTGCAGATAACATTAAACCTGCAACTTCTTTACGAATTGTAACGCCATTTTCTTTGTACATTTTGTTTAAGATTGTAGCTGTACAACCAACTGGCTCACAACGGTAGTAAATAGGATCGCTTGTTTCAAAGTTAGCAATACGGTGATGGTCAATAACTTCTAACACACGAACAGATTCGATATCGTTAGCACTTTGTTGACGCTCGTTATGATCAACTAAAATAACGTTGTCCACTTCGCTTGCAACTGTCTCAACAAAACGCGGTCCTTCTACTTTAAAATGGTCTAACGCAAATTGAGTTTCACCGCTGATTTCGCCTAAACGTACAGGCTCAGCATTCATTCCTAATTCTTTTTTCAATTCTGCATAAGCAATTGCAGAACAAATTGCATCTGTATCTGGGTTTTTATGCCCGAAAACTAGTACTTTTTCCATGTTTTCCACCTCTTCATGAAAAGGATATCTTAAAGAAGCAAATATGACAATATTTAAAGCCCATTTTTTTATAAATAATTGCACTTTCTTCTATATTTTTCATCGTTTTTCGGAAAAAAGATCATCTAAAATGAATTAGATGATCAAAATGTATTTTTTATTTAAAATAGTGTAGGAGCCTGCACTACATGATTTAGCGCGAAATTCGATGTCAAACCGTTATTTACGAGGTTAACATCTATAACTTGATAAAATGCATTCCCAGTATCTGCAATTTCCCAAACAGCTAAAATAAGGTGATATCCATTTCTATCAGTAGGTACATTTGCTTCATGTGTTACTGAAGTTCCTGGTCTAGTTCCTCCATCATTTTTCACATAGAATGGCACTAAATCTAAATCAGACCTTGTTAACGGCTTATTTGGATTCCAATCTTTTTTCGTAATATAGTATTTCCATTCTTTCGTACTATGAGGTGCCGTTAGTTTCCACTTAAATGTATTCGTCCCGCCGTTTAACGTAACTTTCTTCCACCTATCAACTGTTTGAACGTCTAAAGCAGGAAAATGGCCTGCTCCTGCTATTTGTCCATCAGAAGGTCCTAATTGCGGGAATCCACCTATTCCTTCTACACTTTGTGGTTCATATTGAACTGGACCGCAATTTACATTTCCCCCTTGCTTACATAAATAAGAGCGGCTCGCTGGTGATTCTACATAACCATGAGCTGAAGCCTTTTCTGAAAAACCGAAAGTTAACAATCCCGTAAGTAATATGCTACCACTTAACATAACTTTCTTCACTTTCTGTAAACCTTTCGTTTTCATCCCGACATCCCCTTTCGCATAATAAAGCGAAAACAACTATAGTTGCCTAGTCATCTCCTCTACATTCATTATAAGATGAGAGACTATACAAACATAACCCTCTAAAAACTTTCTCAAATTCAATTAGTACATTAAATAAATTTTATTGATACATTCAAATAACACCGCTAGAGAAATATAGGCGGTGTTAAATATACTCAATTAAACTATTCGTTTATAAATAAATTACGAAATTGGCAAAGTTAGTCTAGTTATCAAATAGCCCTCTCCCTCTCAGATTTGCGGAAACTGGCTCCTTTCCTACCTCTCGTGCCCATATAGATAACTGGCCGATATGGTGGATTTCGTGGATAATGACATGACGTATTAACTCTCCATGTGTACATTCAATGACTCGGCGCCTAATTGGTGCGTCTCTTGAGCTAATTGGCTCTTCATTGAAGTCAGCTTTTGAAAGTTTTCGAGAATCCATTTCATTTGTCCAAGAGGTCACAAATGGCTTCACTTTCCCGTGGTATTGAGCTGAAAGATTTTTCACTTTTTGTAAGCTAGCATACTCTTCAAACGATGGCTCCTCAGGCACTAATTCACCACGCAACCCTAAGATCCACATATATTCCACATCTACAATGTGAAATAGAGTATGTAGTATACTGCCGAACCCACCGACCCGTTTCTTTACCAGTTCTTCGGCCGAGATGTCTTCGCACCATGTAAACCAATCATTACGAACTTGCCAGTTATATTGAAACAGTTTCAACATCACAGCAACCTCCATCTTTTAGATTAACATTTACTATTCACCAAAAGACTTCAAAATTCCTATGTGAAACTACCACCCACTTAGTATCACTTACGAGCTTACCCCGAAGTGGGGACTTCTCGGTTCATCGCTACTTTTAATAGCTAACGAATTTGTCCTAGGGCAGACAGCCGAGGTAACACGCTTGAGGAAGGAGACTTCTTTTGGATAATACATTAAATAATAATTCTAAAAAACCTGTTATCCCCCCTACAAACTAGCCCTTTAATTGAACGCTCCAGATGAAGTTACAAGGTTTTATTAAACATTGTTTTAAATTATCAATATTTTTTATAAATCAACACACAAACATAATAACAAATGTGTCGCTTGAAATTATTTCCCTTTTCAAATAAAAAACTAAATCATTTTATAATAAATTACCGTTGCATCTAACTCACCATTCGGAGAAATTGCATACCCTGGTATTTTTCCGGATTCTTGATAGTCTAATAACTTGTACAATCTATTCGAAGGATCTCCTTCTCTAGTATCTAACACTAAAAGAGACCTGTTTTCTTGCTTTGCTCTTTCCTCTGCTTTTTGCATAAGTAAACGTCCAATGCCATTACGTCTAAAGTTTGGATGAGTCATTAACTTACAAATTTCAGCTCTATGAATCCCATTAGGTTTTGTAGCTAGATGTAATTGAATACTCCCTGCCACTTCATTATTTATTTTAGCGACATATAAAATCACTTCGGGTGTTAAAACAGTTTCCCAATACTTCTCTGATTCTTTCTGTTCCAGTGGAGGTAAAAAACCAATTGACGCCCCATCATTTACAACCGTTTTCAAAAGATTCGAAAGCTCCTCCACGTCATCTTTTATTTGCTTAATCTCTTCAATTACTAAATTTTGCATTGCTAATCCCCCTTTTGTTTCATTGTACCAATTTTTAAAGAAGGAATAACGGAATACGAAAATGAAATATATATTTAGATAAAACATACTTATAGAATGTATGGAAAGTGGAGGGATTAACAATTAGCAAAATTGGATTTGACTTAATAAATCATAAGGATGACTTTGATCTTGGATATGAAGATATAGAGGCGATATCTAAGAGATGTAAGTTTTCTAACTGCTCTCATACAAATGAACCACATTGTGCAATTAAAAAAGCTATTTCCGTTGGAATTCTTACAGAAGAAATAATGAATAGTTATTATCGAGATAAGAATGAATTCGAATATGTATGTAAACAAAAGAACAAAACAAAAGCTATTGACTATATGAAACAATTGAAACTTTTTCAGAAAACTTAAAACTAAATAAATAGTTGTGATTTCACATTCCCACTAAATTTTAAATTCTTACTTTAATACATCACATACTAGGTAATTTTTATACTCAAATTTAATCTCACGTAAAAGAACGTTTTAAACATAAAGTTTAAAACGTTCTTTTATATTCAATGCTTTTGATTTTTCAGTTCACTTAAACACTCTTGTACTAATGTTACTGCTTGACTCATTGCAGCTCCGCCAGCAAATGCTGCTGATACGCCACATGCTTCCAGAATCTCTTTATCTGAACACCCTTGATCAAGACAACCTTTTGTATGATAAACGGTACAATATTCATCTTGAGTTGCTAGACTAATTCCTAATGCGATAAGTTGTTTTTCCCTTTTTGTTAAAGACCCCTCTTGAAAACAAGCTTGCGTGAATGCATTATATGTTTCAGCAATTTCAGGAATTTGGTTTGTAAAACTACCGATACCCTCCTTATAATGATGTAGAACGTCATTTACTGAACTATGTTGTTCGTGTTCCATCTTATTATTACCCCCATTCCAATTATGTGTACCTATTGTAGTATGTGATGAAAAGAAGGCAATATACCTCGTTAAATAAAATGAATATTCAGTTTATTTATACTAAAATTTCAAGCTATCATCCACTACTGTTTGTTCTTTATAATTTTTCCTTTCAAGTTCTTTACTTCTTTCTTCCCAAAATGTTAAACCTTCAATTCCCACATTTTTAGGATCAAACACGGGATCTTTCCCTTCTTTTTTCTGCGCTTCATAATCTTTTAACACTTTTAATGCAATTTTACTTAATAGTAGAATCGCGATTAAGTTTAACCATGCCATACTACCGATTCCTAAATCTCCAAGATTCCATAAAAGCGACGCTGATTCAACGCTACCGATGTAAACCATAATTAAAAATCCAATTTTTAATACTGGTTTTAACCAGCTATATTTAAGCTCACGATCTAAATAAGTAAGTGTCGTTTCAGCGATATAATAGTAAGCGAGTAAAGTTGTAAATGCGAAGAAGAAAATTGCGATTGAAATGAATAATGGACCAAATCCCGTTATAACAGTTTCAACTGCTTGTTGTGTATAGATTGGACCAGCATCAACATCCCCTATATTCTTTACAATAGCGCTTTTCCCTTCAGGTATAACATTATACATACCTGTTATTAAAATCATAAGAGCTGTCGCTGTACATACGACAATTGTATCAATGTATACAGAAAACGCTTGAACTAACCCTTGTTTTGCTGGGTGAGATACTTCAGCCGCAGCGGAGCTATACGTCGCTTCTCCAACACCAGCTACATTTGAAAATACAGCGCGCTTTACACCCCATGCAATTGCTGCACCGACGATTCCACCAAACATTTCATTTACACCAAAAGCACTAGAGAAAATTAAAGCAAACATACTTGGAATTTCCGTTACATTCGCAATTAATACGATACATGTAACAATTACATATCCAATTGCCATAAATGGAACAAGCATTTGTGAAACGCCTGCAATTCTCTTTACGCCACCAAAAATGATTGATGCTAATAATATAACTAATAATATTCCAGTTATATATTTGCTAATGCCATTAGAGTTTTCAAATCCAATTGCGATACTACTAGACTGAATACCTGGTAATAAAACGCCATATGAAAGTGTTACAACAACCGCTACAATGACTGCAAACCATTTCATTTTCAGGCCTTTTTCAATGAAATATGGTGTACCACCGCGGTATTCATTTCCGACTTTACTTTTATATACTTGAGATAATGTTGATTCAACAAATGCACTCGCTGCTCCTAAAAGAGCCATTACCCACATCCAAAACACGGCTCCTGGTCCGCCAAAAGCGATAGCTGTCGCCACCCCTGCGATATTACCTATTCCAACCCTACCTGATAAGGCTAAACAAAATGCTTGAAAGGATGAAATTCCCGTCTCCGAGCTCTTCCCTTCAAATAATAGTTTAATCATCTCTTTAAAATAACGAATTTGCAGAAAACGAGTGGCAATTGTAAAATACACACCTGCTCCTAATGCAAAAACAACTAACCCAATACTCCATACTTGCCCTACTAACCACTCTACTAATTGCTCCATCCAAATCCCCCTTATCATTCTTTTAAAAGCTATTTTATATATAAGAAAACGGACAACTATTATTAAAGCTTCCAGTTGTCCGTATCTCTATTCATTAACAGTTAGACTCTCTATTACTTTATATTTACCCAAACACTCTTCACTTCTGTATAGTTATCAAGCGCATATGAACCTAACTCACGACCGATACCAGATTGTTTAAAGCCACCAAATGGTGCAGCTGCATTTTCTAAATTATAATCATTAATCCATACTGTTCCTGCTTTTAATTTATTAGCAACTTGATGTCCAGTTTTAATATTTTGTGTCCATACGCCCGCAGCGAGTCCGTATGAAGAGCGATTTGCTCTTTCGATGACCTCTTCTGTTGAATCAAATGGAAGTACTACAACAACTGGTCCAAAAATTTCTTCTTTCACAATTGTCATATCATCAGTAACATTTGTGAATACCGTCGGCTGTACAAAATAACCTTTTTCAAATGCACGTTCACCACCAGCAGCAACAGTAGCGCCTTCTGCTTTTCCTTGTTCAATGTAATGTAGCACACGCTCTTGTTGCTTTTTAGATACAAGTGGACCCATTTCCGTTTCCTTCTCCATACCTGCTCCAAGTTTCACGTTATTCGCCATTTTCACTAGTTCATTTACGACTGTTTCGTAATGTTTTCGGTGAACGAACACGCGAGAACCGGCACTACAATTTTGGCCGTGATTATACATAATGCCTTGGAATGCGCCGTTAATCGCTTCTTCTAAATCAGCGTCCTCTAGAATGATATTTGGTGATTTACCACCAAGTTCTAACGTTACATGTTTAACTGTTTCTGCAGATTGACGCATAATATATTTCCCTGTAACTGTTGAACCTGTGAAGGCTACTTTATCAATATCATGATGGTTTACGATTGCAGCTCCTGCTTCAGGGCCAAAACCTGGAACAAAGTTTACAACACCGTTTGGAAAACCTGCTTCTTTAAAGAGCTTCGCTGTATATAATAACGATAAAGGCGTTTGCTCTGCTGGTTTTAATACGATCGTACATCCTGTTGCTAGTGCAGCTCCCATTTTCCAAGAAGACATAACGAGTGGAAAATTCCATGGGATAATTTGACCTACAACGCCAACGGGTTCATGGCGTGTGTAATTTAAGTAATCTTTTGAAATCGGAATTGTTTGCCCGATAATTTTTGTAGCCCATCCCGCATAATAGCGATAATTTTCTACAGTCGCTGCAATATCATCATCCAGTGCTACTTGATATGGCTTCCCATTATCTAAAGCTTCTAATTGCGCTAATTCTTCTCCATGCTCTTCAATTAAGTCTGCTAATTTATAAATAAGGTGCGCTCTTTCAGCGGTAGTCATCTCTGCCCAAGGCCCTGATTCAAATGCAGATCTTGCCGCTTTTACTGCGACATCAATATCCTCTTCTTGCGCTTCGCATACGATAGCTAGAACATCTTCTGTTGCTGGATTGTATGTTTCAAATGTCTTCCCGCTAATGGAAGGTACAAATTCACCATTAATAAACATTTTAATTTCTTCATTTAAAAACGCTTTTACTTTTGGTCTCAACTCAATGTTTGTCGTTAACATATATGATTTCCTCCTTATTTAAACAGCTGCATGAGCTGCAATTTTTGAAATAATCATTTGAAGTTTTTGATCTTCTTCTTTAGTTAATCCGAGTCTCGGATAACGAGAAGGTCCCCCAGCTTGCCCGTGTAATTCCATTGAGCGTTTAACGATTTGTACATATTTTCCTGATCCTTCAAGAAACTCGCAAAGAGGTAAAATAGCATCGTTTATTTCCCAAGCTTTTTCTAATTCACCATTTTGGAAATGCTCATACATTTTCGTAACAAGTCCCGGTACGATATTACCTGCTACTGAAACCCATCCCGTTGCACCTACTAAATAAGATTCCATAACTAAATCTTCAGATCCACAGAATACTTGAAAAGCACCTTCGCCTTGTCGTACTAAATCTCTTGCTTTACGAATATCTCCGCTAGATTCTTTAATATGTGTAACATTTTCACATTCTTTTCCAATACGTAGCATGAGCTCTGTACTCATATTAATACCAGATGTAAACGGATTATTGTATAACATAATTGGTATATTTACAGCGTTTGAGATTTCTTTAAAATGAAAATAAATTTCCTCTTCTTTCGGCTTACAATAGTACGAGTTAATAATTAATGCGCAATCCGCTCCGTGTGCTTCTGCATGTTTCGTATATTCAATCGTTTCTTTCGTCGTTTCTGCTGCAGTTCCTACAATAACTGGAATACGGTCATCAACTTCTTTTAATACTTTTTCTACCATTTTAAATCGTTCTTCTTTTGATAAACTAACAAACTCTCCTGTACTTCCATTAATAATAATGCCAGCTACCTTTTGATCGATAAAATAGTTTACGTTTTGTTTTACACCGTTCCAATTAATTTCTTGAAACTCATCCATCGGTGTGATTAATACTGGAAATGCTCCTTTAATGTTTTTCATATTTATCTCTCCCTTTACTATTTTATTTTAATAAAAATCCTGTCGGAAACGGATCTGTAGAGTCTAATAGAAACGTCTGCATTCCTGTAATAAACCCTCTACTTTTAAAGCGAAAAATGTATCCTTGTTCTTCTTTCTTCACTTGTTCCACTGTTATAAAGCTATTAAAAATACTTTCATTTTTAAAAGGTTTATCCGCTATATAATCATTTTTAAATAATGTATGAACATAAGATACAATAGTAGAAACAAAACCAGGCGAACGTACTATAAAGTTATCTTCATGAAATGTAATCGACTTTATATGGTTCTTTTCTGTTTGCATAGATTCTACTAAAATAAGTCTTTTTATTAATGACTGTTTTTGTATAGCTTGAAGTGTAACTTCGCCCCATTTTTTTAATTTAGAGATATTTTCAAAACTGATTTCTGGTGAATATGCATCCTTTTCTACAACTGCATATACTTTATCTGCCTGAATGAGAGAGTAACTTATATTACCCACTTGTAAATTTTTCTCAACCATATAACATAGTTTACTTTCAAACGAAACTGATACAACTTCATCATTCTCTACATACGCATGGATTGAAAATATACCAGATAGCGTTTCGATTTTGTATTGGTTCGTCTCTCTCTTTTTTAAATACCCGCTTTCTAGTAACGTCGTTATGACTGCGACAATGCCTCCATAATGAAGCGGAATGGATCCTTCATGATTAAAAAATAATACAGCGGCATCGACTTCCATATGAATAGAAGGAACGACAATACATCCATTTAATCCGATAAAACCACGTGGCTCATTTAATAAAAGCTTCATTTCTTCTGCTAATTCACCTGAAAATTGTTCGTTTAATTGCTCTAAACTGTAGTAGTATTTGCATGGTACATCTTTCATTACACGAAATGCTTCACCATTTACATGTACGTCTACTGCTGTATACATTTTTTGAATGTTCATTTTACATCCTCCGTTTCATGTTCCATCGGCGGAATTAGCAAAAAGCCCTCTTTCAGTGGGTCCTTTTCATTATAAAAAAATCTATGCATCCCCATAAGCCAAGCTGAACCTGTAATTTTCGTTACGACAGCTTCAATATTTTCTACAGATGTTGTATTTATGACGCACCCTTTAAATAAAGAGCCCACGATACTCTCATGAATAAACTCTTCATCCACTTTAATTTTTTGATTTGTGTATAATACAGCTAACTTCGCTGATGTTCCTGTACCACATGGAGAACGATCAATTCCTCCTGGCGGAACGACAACTGTATTTTTCACATGAGCACTTTCATGAGTAGGATCTGTATAAAATTCAATATGGGTTAACCCTCTAATAAACGAATACTGCGGATGTATGATTTCAAATTCCTCATTAATGATATTTCTAATATGAATTGCCTTATCGATAATTGTAGATGCGTTTTCTGGTACTAACTCTAAACCTACTGACTTCGCATCGATAATGGCATAAAAATTCCCTCCATACGCAATATCTGCTTCTACAGTTCCAATTCCTTCGACTTGTACAGTAATATGTTTCAGTAAAAAAGCTGGTATGTTACAGAAAGAGACTTCTTTCGCTTTTCCATCTTGAACAAAGATATCAACTTCAACTAAGCCGGCTGGTGTATCTAACTTTAACGAAGTAATCGGTTCAACTACCGGAATTAAACCTGATTCAATTAAAGCTGTACATACACCAATTGTATCGTGACCACACATCGGTAAATATCCACCTGTTTCTATGTAAATAACACCAATATCTGCTTCAGAATGACATGGATCTGTTAATAATGCTCCTGACATTACATCATGACCACGTGGTTCATTCATTAACAATTTGCGAATCCAGTCATACTCCTTTTTCATATGTAACATCTTCTCTGCCATCGTCTCTCCAATTAACTTAGGAAGTCCACTAATCAATGTTCTCGTTGGATTCCCGCCCGTATGTGTATCAATCGTCGTAAAGACTCTTTGTGACCTCATCCGTTTAACACCCTTTCTGTAAAACGACTCAAACGAAGTGGTTCAATAGGAATAATTGTTTCTTTTTCATTTAATAATTCTTCAATCACTTTCCCAGTAACAGCTGCAAGGCTAATGCCATCTCCTTCATGCCCTGCCGCTATAAAGTAATTCGGGATATGTTCCACACGTGAAATGATCGGTAAATGGTCTTCTGTCCACGGGCGTAATCCAGCATATGAACGAATCACCATCATATCCGCCATTTTCGGATAAAAGCGAATTGCTCTATTCGCAATACATTTAATAACCTCGTTATTTATCCTCGTATGCATCCCTACAAACTCTCTACTACTACCAATTAAAAAATTTTGACTCTCTGTCGGCTCAAATACAAGAGCTACCCCATATTTTTCAGTTAAAGCATCCACTTTTCGTTTTCCGCCAAATTTAGAAATTAAATAACCAAATTCCATTACTTTTCGACAGCCAACGTGTTGTTGCCTTGAAGCTACAATAATATGCCCTTTTCTCGGTTCAATTGGGACATTTACATCTAACATTTGTCCGATTTTTGGAGCCCATACACCGGCTGCGTTCACCACTTGCTTCGCAGTAAACGTCTCATTTGTCGTTTCTACAATAAAGGAACCGTCTATATCTCTTTTCATTTCTTTTACTTCCGTATGATTAAAAGCTTTCGTACCAAATTTCTTCGATTCTGCAAGAAGTGAGAAAGCAAGAAGATATGGATTTACAGTTGAATCCGTTGCGCATTCTAACCCGCCTAATAAATCATCTGCAAAAAATGGCGATTCTTCTCTTATATCGTGTCTATCAAGCATTCGAAACGGTAATCCAGCTTCCTTTTGACGATTCACCCATTGCTGTGCAGCTTCCATTTCTTCGTCTGACTCACATACGAGAATGCTTCCTGGCGCTCTATATTCAAATGAGTGCTCCAACTCTTCACTTAATTCTGTTACTAATTTTTGACTAACTAAAGACATTTGACTATCAAAGCCTGGATCTTTATCAATAGCCAAAATATTCCCGTCACACCGTGAAGACGTTCCACTGACAAATTCCCCTTTTTCAATGATTGTTACGTCTCTTCCGTATTTTGAAGTGTAATAAGCGATAGAACAACCTATAATTCCACCACCTATTATTAAAACGTCACAGTGCCTCACGTAGCACCCCTCCCTTCTTTTATTCCCTCACTTTCTTTTATGCAATTGACATGCCAACTCTACTTATATACACTTTTTATAAAAAATATTTTTATTTGTAAAAATATTTTAAATTTATCGTAAATAGGTGTATTATTTTTTTATCACTGTCAAAATTTTTATACATAACAGGAGGACAATATGGCATTCTCATTTCCTACAATAAAAGAATTTCTAAAAACTTTATCAATTGATCGTACATACAACATGCAACATATTGAACAAGTTAACGGAAAATTTTATTACCACCCTTCTACTACAGAAAAATATAACTGCACAGTTATATATGAAGATGACTCATTCACCGCTTTAATTGACGCGTTTTCTAATGAAATGGCCGTTATCGTAATGAACGAAAATAAAGAGCCTATATGTTGTATAATGGCTCAGCAAATTATTCCATTCCTTGTTAAGACTTACAATGAACTACAATCTTTTTATAACACCGTAATACAAACAACGGATTCTTCTGTTACAGTTATCGATGATAAAGAATGTGTTCGCACTTGGACAGATGGCGCCGAAAAGATTTTTTCAGTCAACCATACTGAAATTATTGGACAACCTATCACTCGTTTTTTTGACTATAAAGATTTGGAAATCTTGCAATCATTACATGACGGAAAAAGCATAATCGCTCAATTCCATCAGCCCCGTCCAGATTTGTTCGTATTAATAAATTCAAATCCAGTGTATTGTAACGATGAAATTATCGGAGCTGTCGTTTCAGAAACTGATGTAACAAATCAAGTCGCTTTAAATGAAAAACTATTTAATATGTCACATGAAATGCACCGTTTAGAACAAGAGGTTGCAAAGTACAAAGATGAATCCGACCCTTTCCTTGCGATGAATGGAAAAAGCCCTGTTATACAAAGAACGATACAATTAGCTAGAAAAGTTTGTTCGGTGAAATCAACTGTTTTAATACTCGGCGAAAGTGGTGTTGGAAAAGAAGTATTTGCAAAAGCGATACATGAAGCAAGCGAGGCAGCAAAGGCACCTTTCATTTCAATTAACTGCGGCGCCATTCCAGAAGCGTTATTTGAAAGTGAATTATTCGGGTATGAACGCGGGGCGTTTTCTGGTGCAAGTAGTAAAGGGAAAAAAGGGAAAATAGAGCTCGCACAAGGCGGTACATTATTTCTTGATGAAATAGGAGAAATGCCACTTGATATGCAAGTAAAACTGTTGCGTGTACTACAAGAACGAAAATATTACCGAGTTGGTGGAGAAAAAGAGATCAATATTGACTTCCGTATTATCGCTGCTACAAATCGTGATTTACAAGAAGAAATGAGAAAAGGTACGTTTCGAGAGGATTTATACTATCGCCTAAATGTAGTTAGCTTGCATATTCCACCGCTGCGTGAAAGACGCGAAGATATTATTGAATTAACATATTCTTTCTTAAACGATTTTTCAATCAACTATAACAGACCAATTCGTGACTTGCCTTCAAGCATTATGCATGAACTGCTTCATTACAATTGGCCAGGTAATATTCGCGAGCTCCGAAACGTTGTTGAAAGACTTGTCGTATTTGCAACTGACGGTATTATAAAACAAGAATATTTACCATTTCATACAACTGAAACGTTAGACAATCATACGGCTCATTCCCTATTACTCAGCAACAATCATACAATTCTCTCTTTGCAAGAAGAGATGGATGAACATGAGAAAAAAGTCATTGAGAGGGCATTACGTATTTTGAATGGGAATAAATTAGAATGCGCAAAACAGCTTGGTGTTACGAGGGCCACTTTATATAACCGCCTAAAAAAACTCGGATTACAATAAACATTCCTTCTCTACTATGGCATAGTTTTTGCATAATAATTTGTGCAAACCGAACTAGAGGAGGAATACATATGACGAATAAAGATCACTTAATTGTTTGTCGATGTGAAGAAGTTACATACGGACAACTTCAATCGACAATTGCTGAATATAAATGCTCGGCAAGAGAATTAAAACTAAGAACACGTGCTGGCATGGGATTTTGCGGTGGCCGCACATGTAGAATGATGATAGATCGAATGATTGAAAGTGCAAATCCCGACGTAAACACTAATGAAATGCCATTAAAATATCAACCACCAGTTCGCGCAGTTACCTTTGGAGCGGTAGGTGAAAATCAATGAATAGAATTACACATCACCCTATTTTAGGAAGTTTAAATAGTAGTAAGCGCATCACTTTCCAATTTAACGGGCAACAATATGAAGCCTATGAACATGAAACCATTGCGGCGGCTTTACTTGCAAACGGAATAAGAACTTTAAGAGTGCATGAAGATAGCGGGACGCCACGAGGTATTTACTGTAATATTGGACATTGTTCTGAATGCCGCGTCACAGTAAACAATCAAACGAACGTACGAGCATGCTTAACTGTTGTAGAAAAAGATATGGTAGTTGATAGTGGTAAACAGCATCCAAATATCGTGAGAGAGATGGTGAAAAAGCGATGAATGATGTCATTATTATCGGAGCTGGACCAGCAGGTTTGTCAGCCTCCATCTCTTGTGCTCACTTTGGACTAAATGTACTTGTTATTGATGAATTTATGAAGCCTGGCGGAAGGTTGCTCGGACAATTACATCAAGAACCTACTGGAGAATGGTGGAACGGAATAAAAGAATCAAAACGCCTTCACGAAGAAGCAAAATCACTTTCAGTTGATATTCGATGCGGCATTTCCGTCTATAATTTAGATAAAGATGAAAGTTCTTGGTTCGTACATACGAATATCGGTACGTTAAAAGCACCGTTCGTTTTACTTGCTACTGGCGCTGCTGAATACTCCATTCCCCTTCCTGGTTGGACACTTCCAGGAGTCATGTCAATCGGGGCAGCCCAAGTAATGACAAATGTACATCGCGTTCAAGTTGGGCGAAAAGGAGTAATCATTGGTGCTAACATTTTGTCCTTCGCTATTTTAAATGAATTACAATTAGCAGGTATTAAAGTGGAACATATCGTACTTCCTGAAAAAAGTGAATTAAGTCAAAAGGCTGGTGAACCAGAAGAAGTTTTAAACTCTCTATTACATGCTGCACACCTTGCCCCTTCGCCTTTATTACGTATAGGTAGTCGATTGATGAAATATAATTGGG
Source organism: Bacillus sp. N5-665 (assembly GCF_022637375.2). Taxonomy (NCBI): domain Bacteria; kingdom Bacillati; phylum Bacillota; class Bacilli; order Caryophanales; family Bacillaceae; genus Bacillus; species Bacillus sp. N5-665. Next base: position 2,681,352 of record NZ_CP093325.1, on the reverse strand, counting down.
CGAAACAAGCTGGATTAAACTTCTATCCAAATAACGGTATGAAAATAAATGGCACACCACTTCACCTTCGAAAAGCAGCTCTTGAAATTATCGGTACAGATCAAGTTGAAGGTGTACGCGTTGCTACTATTGATACGAAAGGAAACATCATAACTGGATCGGAACAAATATATGAGGCAGACTTCGTTTGTATTGCCGGTGGCTTATACCCTCTTGCTGAGCTAGCCGCTTTAGCTGGTTGTCCTTTCCGTTACATTCCGGAATTAGGCGGGCACGTTCCTCTCCATTCCGAAACGATGGAAACCCCTCTTACCGGTTTATTTGTAGCCGGCAATATAACTGGCATTGAAAGCGGAAAAATCGCTATGGCACAAGGAACTGTTGCTGGATATTCAATCGTAAAACAAGCAAATACAAAATCCCATTCGGTTGAACAACACTTGCAACAGGCGATCCAACATGTACATACCGTACGACAACAAGCTGCCATTCAATTTAACCCGATGATTGATGTCGGTAGACGGAAAATGAATGAAATTTGGCGTGATTATTCCCAAGCATATGCACATACTAAAAAGAGCTGCTGAGATTACTCTCAACAGCTCTTTTTTCTACTCATTTGAGTTATTAAACTTTGCTAATGCGTAAATGCCTTCTTCATCGTCTAATTCAAGTTGTAACCTTGCTGCAAATGAATTGACATTATATTCTCTATCAAGCAATAAGCGTAGTGCTTCGATTAAGTTCGCTTGAATTAAAATTTGTTTGCGACCATTTACCTCTACTTCAGCAGAGAAACCATAGTCATCGTCATACATTAATTCAACTAAAACTTCTTCTGGACCAACTTGTCTTTTTTCAGCGATATATACGCAAAGTGCATTTATTAATTCTTGTTCAGAAATTTTTATTGTTTCCATGCTACTTCATCTGCCTTTTTCTTACGTTGATCTTTGAAGTATTTAAATGCACGAACTGCTAACATTACGATACCAGCCATTACTAACATATTTACCATAAACGCTAATACAGAACCAAGAGCTCCCATATTTGCAAATAAGCTACCCATTAGTAAACCACCAAGACCACCTAGTAATAAACCTTTCATAAAGCTTCCTTTATTACTTTTTGGTGCTGTGTTTGTTGCTTTGTTTTTTGAATCTGTTGTTGTTTTTTGTGAATTCACGTTAGTATCTTTTTTGTTCAAATCAACTTTTGACTTTTGACCAGAACTTGGTGTGTATGATTTTTTACCAGATTTGTAACTCTTCGCTGCTGCGTGATCTACAAACATGAAGCTACTAGCTCCAAAGATAACCATGAATGCTGTCATGACTGCTACAAGTTTTTTCAACATATTATATCCATTCTCCTTTTATATAGATATATGTGAAATCTACCTTTCTAGTAAATTCAGAATGATAGATTTGTTTTTAAAAACATTTTAAAGGTTCTTATGAACTTATTATATGAACTTTTGTCGAAATATGCAAGCATTATTTACTTACAACAGTTTGGTGACAAAGGAAAAATTAAGCAAAACAGAATTGACTTTAAATGAAACAAAACATATTATAGGTTCATAAGAACTTTTTAATATTTTTGGAGGTGAAAAGATGGAAACATTTCATCTCACACGAAACGAAATGGCTACCCTTCTTCTATCTTTAAGAGGATGGAATACGAAAAAGCCTCTCGGTATTTTACAAGAAGCGTGGGCAAAGTCACATAAAAAAGATATTGAAAGCGGACAAAGCGTAACTGCTTTTATTACTACCGCACTTTCACCTATTTTTGAAAAACTGATTAAAATTGATGATACAGACGTCGGTTTTTCATTAAATGAAATAGTTGCGCTTGGAAATCAGATTGAAAATACAAGTTTCTCAGTAACGGCCATGCAAAACTGGGTAAAACGAGATATTAAAGAAATGATTGGCTCCCCTCAAAAAGGGAAAAAATATTCAATTGAACAAGCAGCCTTACTATTCATTGTCGAAGATTTAAAAACAGCACTTGATTTTGAATCCATTCGTAAGCTATTACGCCTTATCGTAAATGACCCAGCCGATCGAAGTGATGACTTAATCAATCCTGTTCATTTATATGGAGCATACTCTTCCCTATTTGAAGAACTCAATCAAGGGAATTGCTTACAACTAAATGCAACAGATACAGTTCATACAATTGAAAACATCGTAAAAGAAAAAGCTGATAAAATCGCAAGCAAGTTCGATCAGGTTAACAACGAACAACGTGAAGCAATTCGTAACGCTATTATTATTGCGACACTTTCTGTACATACCGCTTATGTACAAATGTTAGCGAAACGTTACGTAACAGCAACTTTATTTTTACAAAATTTAGAAGTGAAACCGTAAAAAATAGGAGCAGAAATGCTTCTATTTTTTTATAATGAAAACAAGTATCCACCTGTCCTAATATATAACAGGTGGATACTTGTTTTTCTAGGTATTAATTATGAAAAATCATAAGCGCCTATTATTAATTCAAAAATGATTATTTCATTCTATTAAATTCCGGAAAAATTTTCTCGATAAATTTAATTCCTTCATCTTTGTAACTCTTTACAAATTTCGATTTGAGCTTTTGAACTATTAGCAAAACTTAACCAATCCTGTCTCACATTACTAATGTTTTCAGTTACCAAAAGTTCAATGATATCTAGATGTGAAACATTCGTTGTTATCGGTTTATTTATACCATTAACTTTGGCACCTGACATATACTTAGCAATCTCAGGGTTTAATGCGAAAGCAAAATCAATTACAGTAGAACCTTGCGGTAAGTTCACGGAATCTAACTTAGGAGTAAATGCTACAATGTTATCTTGGAATAGTTCATATGATACTAAATCATAAAATTCAATCGCATCTTGAGTTACTAGATCATTTGTCTTAATAAAATGATCCATCAATTTATGAATTATATTTTGCATATCCTTATCAGTTATACTTTTTGTAAGAATATGAAATACCCCTTTATCTCGTATCTCCTGATTTATTTTTGTTTCAATACATATCATTATTTCATGGTTATTGATTACCACTTTGGTCTTTAAGTATTTGTTTAATACATCACGTTCAATTGCTATATTATCTTCAAATTGATATGGAATTGGTTTGTATAGCTGATGTATAATTCCTAATATTTTATAACAGTCTAAATTATTTGAGGCCGTGATAATTATTTTTGACACTGCTGTAATGTCTTGAATATCTTGGAGACGAGAATAAGCTGTATAAATAGGGCTTACTTCATAGTCAACTTCAAATATTAAAGATGTATTTAAAAAAGTATTTATATCTTGCATTATATTTTGAGACAAATCCTCTAACAACTTAACATACTTTTGTAAAAGAATTTTCATTCCCTTATATTTAGAATAATTAAGATAAAAAAAGCCTAAATCTTCTAACTCGTGTTGAATATGAAATATCCCTAGCCTTTTACAAATCGGAGCGAAAATTTTGAGTGTTTCATTTGCATAAGGAATTTGTTTCTTTACAGCTTTCACCTGTAAAGTTCTCATGTTATGTAGACGATCTATCACTTTAATAATAGCTACTCTTATATCTCCTTGCGTAGCTAACAATAATTTCTTTAAGTTTATTGCTTCATACTCTTCTTTATTAGGGATTTGTTTTTTATCAATTTTAGTTAACCCTTCTACAATATCAGCCACTTTTTTACCGAATATATCACGTATATACTCAATTGTATAATCTGTATCCTCCACCACATCATGTAATAATGCTGCAACTAAAGTTATAATATCTGCCTTACAATCTAACAAAATTTCTGTAACTGCAAATGGATGAGTAATATACGGCTCACCTGAAACGCGAAATTGTCCTTCATGAGCTTTCTCGGAAACTAATATAGCTTTATGTAGTTGTTCTAATTCTGCTTTATGTAGATATGAGGCCTTTTCTAATAATTCCTTTTTCATATTTTCACCTTCATCATGTTAATTTTCTATAAAAATTTTATTAACATTATAATTCGTTTTTTGAAAGTGAAGTACCTGTCTAAGTGATAAGAGAATATTTATTATCTCTTCATGAAAACTGGGCTTATATCCTTTACTAAACTACTAATGCAAGACATAAAAGAATTGAAATAGCAATCCCCTATATAAATAAGGTATAATCTACATATAGTGAACCTTTTACATTGTTAAATAAAGGGACATTTATTCAAAAATACATAAACTAGAAGGTGCAACAATGGTAAGTAGTTTTATTCATTCAGTATTAACGTTTTTTGAAGGATTAGGTTATTGGGGCATTATGCTTGGTCTAATGATTGAGATTATTCCAAGTGAAATCGTCCTTGCTTATGCGGGATTCTTAGTATTCAATGGTAGTATCTCATTTGTAGGCGCCGTTGTATTCGGTACAATTGGCGGCGTTATTGCTCAAATCTTTATTTATTGGCTTGGACGATACGGTGGACGACCTATATTAGAACGATACGGAAAATATATTTTCATTCATAAAAAACATATAGATGCAGCTGAAGATTGGTTTAACCGTTACGGGACTGGTGTAATTTTCACTGCACGCTTTATTCCAGTAGTACGTCATGCGATTTCAATTCCTGCTGGTATTACAAAAATGCCATTATTACGTTTCACTACATTAACAGCACTTGCAATCATCCCTTGGTCTATCATTTTCATTTATTTAGGTGAAAAACTAGGTCAAAATTGGGAGAATATTAATGATATTGCTGGGCCATATGTGAAATCATTCGCAATTGGCGGTGTCATACTCGTTCTTTTATACTTCATCATTAAAAAATGGACAAAAAAACGTAAAAATCTTGCTTAAGATAATAAATAAAAACCGCTATACATTCATTACGAACTATAGCGGTTTTTTATGTTTAAATTGACTAATCTGTAGAAATTACAAGAAAACCCTTCAGTTTAACATTTACATGGATAAGCAACACTTCACTCGTCCATTTCGTATATTATCTCAAAAAGGAGTGATTCCCCTATGCATTGGCAACAAAAAATACTATACTTAATCGGACGCCCTATCGGCATTTCTTTCATGAACGGGCAAGGAACTTCTGGTGTATTATGTTCAATACATGATGGTCAATTATATGTGTATGAATACCTTTATCAAGCTCAATTCGCAATGAAGCATTATGATTTTAGACAAATTCAAGATATACATGCCTTTCCGAATTGCCCACATCAAAATCCTCTGTACTAAAAAAAGGAACAGCTTATAGCCGTTCCTTTTTCTCCACACTTATTTTTCAGTATAAAAGTTATGCACTGCTTCATCAAAGTAAATCCAGCCTTTCCAACCTAAATGAATTGTATCTTTTAAGAAATACTTATCATATTCATGGCCAGAAAAATCAACTACTGGGTATCCTGCTTTCTCAACTTGTTCCCGAACTTTTTTATAATACACTTCGCGGCGTTCTTTAGGGAAACCAGCGTAATCATACCACGGTCCATTTACAGGTACAGAAATGAATAGTGGCTTAACATTTTTCTCTTTAAATATATTTAAAACAATTTGTAAGTCATCATATTCTGGTGATTCTTCATATGATTCATTTGCTCTAAAGTTTTTTAAACCTTTTAATTTTTTCTTCAAATTATGTTTATAGTAATACGGATTTTCAATTCCGAATGTGTTTGTAGTAGATTCCAATTTCCCTTCTTCTTCTGCATGTTTACGTGCATCTACCCAAGATATTGAACGTAGTCCCATATTAGTTTTTTCTTTCATCGGTTCAATCTTAAATAAAGAGTTAAATAAATCTCTATGATCTAATATATTTCGATGCATATAAGCAAGTGGTTTAACTAAACCTGCTTTTATGTTATGTTTCGTATCATTATATACAATACCTTCTAATGAATGCTTTAATATATCATCTTTTTGAACAACTTTATAGTCTAATAGTCGTTTCGCAATTTGCTTCTTCATTTCAGCATTTATTTCATCATTTAAAATAAAATGATATGCTTGTTGCTTAGAGAAATTGTTCGTAAAATCCCCTTGTGATACCCCAGTCTTTGTAAACCATTGTGGTGATAGAACAAAGACTACTTTTTTACCTTCTAACTCATCCATTGTAGACGTCATATTTAATATATGAGCTAAACTTTGCGTACCGCCAATCCCCATTAAATATGGTGTAAAACCTGCGGGATTTACTTTAAAGTAATTAGACGGATGATATGCATCCATTCGTAAAAATTCAGATGAACCATACATCGGTAAATACTGCGAATTCTCTAACATTTTTTGCTGTAAGAAAACACTTTGCAATTTTTCTTTTTGTAAGGAAGTTGCCGCATCTTCTACCTTCTTATCACTAATAAGTGATACTAAACTTTTCGATGGGATGAGTATGATAATGAAAAAAAACACACACGCTAAAATTATGGGACCAAAAGCATGCTTCATTTTCATCGTCTCTTCCTCTTTCTATCGCTATTAAATTGTAACCCTTGTTTTTGACACGCCATCATTTCTCTCCTTTTTCTCTATACATGTTCCATTCTATTTATCTATTATATACATGTATGTATTTCTTTCCTTGTTCTATTAAGTCCTATATAAATAACACAAGAAAATGTTTCCATAGAAACACGTTAATTATACAAGATTCTACATAAATTTCACACTGGAATTTTACTAATAATTTTATTTTTAAGACATGAAAAAATATATAAAATGTCTCTACATTTGAAACTGTACAAAAAAACAGACTATCACATACGTGAAGTCTGTTTTTCTATACTTTTATTTTTGTACATCTGCCCATTTTAAACTTGTAGCTGGACCGAATTGATGTACATATAAATCTTTCACATATGGCTTTTGTAAGTATGATAATCCGCGCTGGAATACCGGTGCAATTACTGCATCATCCAGTAACGTTTTCTCAGCATCTTGCATTGCTTTCCAACGAGCTTTTTCATCATTACCTAATTCTGTTTTAATCTTCTTAATTAACGCATCATATTCTGGGTTTGCATATTCTGTATTGTTCACACTACTTCCAGAAAGGAATACTTCTAAGTATGTCATTGGATCTGGATAATCCGGTAACCAGCGTGATAATGACATTTCATATTCTTTCTTCTTCTCTAGCGCTAGCTTTTGCGTATGTGGTTGTAATTTTACATTTACCTTTAAGCCTGGTAAGTTTTTCTCTAGCTGTTCTTTAATGTACTCTCCTACTTTCTTAAAGTTTTCCAAATCATAGTTTAATAACTCAAGCGTTACTTCATTTGTACCAGTCTCTTGCTTCGCCTTTTCCCAATATTCTTTCGCCTGTTTTACATCAGTTTTATTAAACTCACCTGCTGTACTTCTAAAATCTTTTTTATCTGGACCTTTTAAAAATCCTTTTGGTACGTAATAGTTAGCAGCAACCGAACCATCATTTAAAAATGAATTCGCAAGTCCTTTCTTATCAAACACTGTACTTAGCGCAAGACGTGCATTTTTATTTTTAAGAATCGGTACATTTTCATTGAATCGGAAGAAGTACATAACCGGATCTGTATATTGTTTTAGCTCTTTATTATTTTTATATTTATCGACGAATTCTGTAGAAATGACAGCTCTATCAACTTTATCTGTTTCATATAAATTTACCGCAGTTGAAATTTCTTTAACAATTTGATAGTTTACTTCATCTAGCTTCACTTCTTTTCTATCCCAATACTTATCGTTTTTCTTCATTGTAAAGCTTGCTTCATGCTTCCACTCTGATAATGTAAATGGCCCGTTATACACCGCTTTATTTGCTTCTAATCCGTACTTATCGCCCTGCTCTTTCGCATATTTTTCGTTAATTGGATAGAAGGACGGTAAAATAAGTAATTTCGTAAAATACGGCACTGGATGTTCTAGTTCTACAACGAATGTTTTATCATCCGTCGCTTTCACTCCTAATTCCTCTAACCCTAATTGTTTCTTATTTATTTTCTCCGCATTTTTCACATCGTACGCAATGTATGCATATTGAGAAGCAGTATCCGGATTAATAAGCTGCTTCCAAGCGTATACGTAATCTTGTGCTGTTACTGGATCTCCGTTAGACCATTTCGCTTCACGCAAGTGGAATGTATATGTTTTTCCATCTTTACTTACTTCATATTTTTGTGCTCCAGCCTCAATCACTTCATCATTTTTCGATAAACGAAATAATCCTTCCATTACGTTATTTAAAACGTTAAATGATACTGCATCTGTTACTTTCCCTGAATTTAATGAAGGAATTTCACCAGTTTCTAGTAACTGTAATACTTTCTTCTCATCTTTCGGCTTTGTCGTTGTTTTTTCTTTTGCGCATCCTACTAAAAATGAAGAAACTAATAGAGTACTAACTAATGAGTAACGAACAACTTTTTTCATTTGAAAACCCCCTCTATTTTTTAAGGTAAGTAACGACGAGCACCAGCGTATTCTTCTATATATCCTGGTGTATTTAGCGGTATAATCTCTACAGATCTTTCAGCTCTTGGTGAGTGAATCATATTTCCGTCACCAATATACATAGCAACATGGTGAACACTACCTTTTCCTTGATCATGTGCAAAGAAGATTAAATCGCCTTTTTGTAAATTTTCTTTATCAATTGCAATTCCATTTCTCGATTGCGGACCAGAATCTCGCGGAATAGTAATACCGTGCGATTTATAAATCGTATGTGTAAATCCAGAACAATCAAATCCAAAACCACTCGTACCAGCCCATATATACGGTAATCCTAAAAACATTTTTCCAGTGTTTATTAAATCATCAGCCGCCGGAGTTGGAATATCATTTTGAGAACGGTAAACCGTTCCATCATTTTTTCGTAGCCAAGCTTTCTGTCCGTTTGGTAACAACACGCGGTACGAAATTGTATCTTCACTAAGTAGCGGCAGTCGCGTATTATAACTCACTTCAAGCGATTTATGTTTTTCAGAAGGATTAATATACAAAATAGCTGTCGGTTTCGTTACTAATACGAAAGGTTCATTTGTTTTATCTGCAAATTCTTGATTATATGTTAATTGTTTTTCAGGCATCCATCCCGGGTAACCTTCTTCGTTTCGTGGTGTTGGTTGACCATGGACTAACACTTTCACCCAGTCGCCTTTTTTATCAACAACCGTTACTTCTTGACCTAATAGTGCTTGCGTTTCTAATTTATTTGCATCTGTTAACCAAAGTTTCTCGTCAAGCGTCATCGATTTCGTCCACTTCCATAAATCAACTGGATTTGTAGCGCTCGGTACATCTATTGGCCGTAATGAATCAGGCGCAGTCCAAAGTGTTGCGGCAGATACATCGATAAACGCTTTACTATCTTTCTTCTCTTCAGCATTTGCTGATGTAAACGATGAAAATATAAATAAAGTTGTTAAAAATGCAGTTCCTACTTTTTTCATACATATCCCCCTTAAAAGATAGTTTACTAGTCTCTTCTCCTAAGATTTACTATTCACTGTCGATTGAAGGTTTACCTTTGACCCTGAATACGTCATTCCTTCCGGTTCTTCCATTAACCAAAGCGGTGCATCAAGATCGAAGTAATGAATATTAGGATGGGCAGCTGCTAAATGGGCTACAGCGCTAACAGAAAGTGAAGATTCCATCATACTTCCGACCATACATTTTACGCCAGCTGTTTCGGCAATATCGGCAATACGCCACGCTTCACGTATGCCACCACATTTCATTAATTTAATATTAATTAAGTCTGCATATCCTCCTTGAATGATTTTCAATGCATCACGCGCTGAAAATATGCTTTCATCTGCCATAATGGGCGTTTGTACATGATCTTTGACATACTTTAACCCATCCCAATCTTTCGCATGAACAGGTTGTTCAATAAACTCGATATTTAAATTACGATTTTCCATCTCTTTAATGATCGTAACCGCTTCTTTTCGGTTCCACCCTTGATTTGCATCTAATCGTAACGTCGTATTTTTTGGTATACTATTTCGAATTGCTTCAATACGTTCTAAATCTAAATGAGCAGATTTTCCCACTTTAATTTTTAAAGTTTGAAATCCTTTTTCTACATGTTGCTTTGCCTCTTTCGCCATAATAAAAGGCTCATCTACACTCACCGTAATATCTGTATAAATTTCTTTCTTCCCGCCTAATAATGCGTAAAGTGGAACGTTTTGGTGTTGACAATACACATCATATAAAGCGATATCTACCGCCGCTTTCGCACTTGGGTTTCCAATACAACTCATTTGAATGTGCTGCAGTAACTGCTGAAATTGAATGATATCTTGACCAATTAAACAGGAACGCATCGGTCCTAAAATTGCTTCTTCAATCCCGTTAGCGAAATCCCCCGTAATAACTGGTGTTGCGGTTGCAGCACCCTTCCCAACAATTCCTTCATCTGTATAAATATATACATCTATACTTTCTATTTCGGTTACGGTACGAAGCGCCGTTTTAAACGGTGTATGAAGATTTACACGTCTACGATTTACTTTTACATCGGTAATTTTCATATTGTTCATCCTTTCGTTGTCTGACAAAGTGGAACCTTAATCCCCAAAAAATAATTAATTTTTTGGGAGCAATAAATCTCCTCTTTCGCTTACTTTTCATGTAGGAAGTTAATGTGAAATAAAAAAATCCAGCCATAAGAAGATTCTTATGGCTGGATTTTGTCTAGGAATGGGTAGACAAAGCAGCGATTTGATTATATTTTTTCTGTGCATCTTTTAATGCTACAAGTAGTGCTTTTTGAGACGAACCGAAGTATCTATTTTTTATTTCAGTTACCAATAGTGGATCATTAATATTTTTATGTAGAAACAAATATTTAACGAATTGAGATGTTAACGCAATTGTCGCTGAGCAATCTGCATCTACAATTTCCCCTGTCTCCTTAACAAGTACAAACGCTACAAAATAACTTTTGAACTTTTCGGTAATAGGATTATTTTGAGGTGCTTTCGCATCCCCTACGATATAAATTGTATTTGAAGCGTACACAGCTACCTTCCTTTCTAATACGGGATAACGGTTTTCTTAATAGTCGTATGAGTGATAAACTCAACGTTGATTAAAAAATGTATCCGCTTACCTTGTATTATAATACAATTGACAGAATTTTAACAACATTTATTTCGGTGTATATTCCATAATTATAAAAACAGCTCAAACTCTTCATTTTTACAATATGTGATTGTTACTTGTACCATGCCATTCATACATGAAAAAACAGCTAGCAATCGCTAACTGCTCTATTACACTACTTCGGCAACACAAATATAGTTTCATTTGACTTAGAAAATTGATATTCTTTTCTCGCAAACTTCAAAATTTCTTCCTCATCGTCTGTTAAATTTTCTATGTTAGTCTTTAAAGAATCCTGATCTTTCTTTAAAGAGACCAATTGTTTTTTTTGATTCGTTATTGTATCTTTTTTTTCTACGATTATTTCTTGTTGTTTCGTTAAAATAAATTGAACGTACAAAGTAGTCGCCGCAATAAATATAAACATGAATATAAATCTTCTTAGTTTTTTCTTATTAATTGCTCGCTTCTCATTAGGCTGTGATAGTTGCTCTTCTATATTAGGAACATTTATTCGCTTGAGTTTCCTCATTATGAAATCCCCCTAACACATATATTTTCACTACCCTCGGCATAATCCCTTACTAACTTTAATTCTATTCTTATAAAATAAGCTCCTTCACAAAAATATCTCACAAATTAACCAATTAAAGATAGCATTCGACGACATTTCCATATTTACTTTGAATTTTTTTATGTATGCTGCCATAAAATAGTAGTTTCTGTTATTCTTTTTCTACTATTGTAGAAGAGTTTTTTTACATACGAAATTTCTCCTCGTTTTAACATGCTTACAAGGAGAAAAAAGCTGCATTTTCGTACATTCGATACTATCGTTTCAGAACTAAGATTTGGAGCATAAATTATCTGTAATGGAACTTACCTATATACATTCAATATAATAAAAAAAGCCCAAATCGGGCTTTTTAATTTTGTAAGTCAATATCATATTCCATGCTTTTTGCTGTTTCCTCAGCAATCTCCACACCTAACAAATTTTTTACAATGTGAAATGACATGTTAATACCAGCTGAAATACCTGCAGATGTAATAATGTGTCCTTCATCTACAAATTTCACATCCTCCATAACTTCTACATTCGGAAAATCACCTTTGAAAGTTTGAATACTAGCCCAATGCGTTGTTGCTTTTAAGCCTTCCAATAAACCGGCTTTCGCAAGTAATAGCGCACCCGTACAAACTGAAGTCATTAGCTTTACTTCCTTCATTTGCTGACGAACCCAATTTATTATAATATCATTTTGCACTTCATTTTCCCTAACACCTTTACCACCTGGAATGATTAAAATATCAATTGGTGGTAAATCTTCAATACTATAATCCGGTTTTACCTTTAATCCATTTCTTGCTGTAAGCATTTCTCCATTTTGGCTAACTGTATAAACAGTAAATGGTTTTTCTTCATCCGCTTCGGTTACAGAAAAAACTTCAAATGGCCCAGCAAAGTCTAACACTTCTACCTCGTTAAATAAAAATATGCCTACACTCCATTTATTTATCATACGTTCACTTCCTGTTTTTAATGTTTTAAAAGGTGCTCGTATCCTTTTTCTAATGCAATATCATATGCTATTCTCTCATCTTTCAAAATATTTAAGTATACTCTTCTATATGTTCTATTAATTACTATATTTTCCTGTCAAAACGACAGTTTACATAATAATATTATATCTTCAATTTCCATCTTTTGTTTTAAATATTAAAATTTTCTGTTAAAATAGCGGTAATTATGTTTAATAAGGAGGAGAAATTATGTTACAAATAATACCTTTAAATAGTGAGGACTATGATTTAATTACATCTGCTGAAAAAGTAATTGAAAAAAACTATAAATATGGCCGTCATCATATCGGTTCCGCTGTACGTACTAAAACAGGTAATATTTATGCAGCAGTGCATGTTGAAGCGAATGTTGGAAGAATTACAGTGTGTGGTGAAGCTATGGCGATTGGAAAATCTATTTCAGAAGGCGATCATGAATTTGATACCATTGTAGCAGTTGCTCACCCACACCCTCATGAAGACATAGAAAAATGTTGGGTTGTTGCTCCGTGTGGTATGTGTCGAGAATTAATAAGTGATTACGGAAAAAATACAAACGTTATACTTTCTTATAATGGTGAACTTGTAAAATGTAACGTAATGGAATTATTACCTGAAAAGTACACAAGTGAAGTAGAATAATCATTCCTGTTTTCCATTCATCAAATAATATTATTCCAATAAAAAAACAATCCATTTTTAAAATGGATTGTTTTTTTATTTCTTTTTTATGCAGTTTATTTTATTTTTCTATTCTTATTACTGATAGGATTATCATTAATAAAAATGAAATTCAAATATTTAAGTACGTATCGGGCGCGTTTTTCATTTGAAAATTAAAATTCTATTTCTCCTTACATTCGAAAAATATCAATATAAATTCTCTAAAATAAGCAGTCTTATCATACTAATCTATAACAATTCTGTCTTCTTCCTTTACCTGTTTCCTTTAACACATATGATTTTAAAACAAGCGCTGTTAATGAATCCGTTAATGTTTTATATGATAAATTAGATAACGCTAATAGATCGTTCGTATATAACATTCTATGCTTCTCTAATAATAATAGTACTAATCGTTCAGACGGTTTTAATGCCTCATCACTTTCTAGTATAAAGTCTATATTTTTCATTTCTCTAAATTGTTACTCCTTATATAAAAAAATACTTGCACGACTAATTTAATATAAAAATAATACACAACAAGATTTGAAGTATATTAAAATAACATCTTTTCGAAACACTATTATACTATAACATAGAAAAAGCATTTCCCGAAATAGGAAATGCTTTTTTATATTGCTTTTATGTTTCTTCCAAACTTATATTATAATTCGAATTCTTATCCGTACAATTCCCTTCCAATTTTCGCTAGTCATCCCGATGTATTTGTAATAAATCAAGTTCCTCTAAAATGATTTAAAGAAATAAAAACGGTTAGTCTATCATGCTCTAAACATGAATGACGAACCGTTTTCCAGCTTCTTCTCAATTAACGCGTTCTACCTTAAATATTTCTTGCGATATGCGGTTTACTGTAATGACTTGTTCCACCGCCGCCTACTACTACTTTACCGCCTTTTTCAAATATTAATAATTTACTTGAACCATCTCCAAGAAGGACAATTACTTCAGCATTATTACTTGTCGCTACATAAATTACATAACCACTTTTTGATATACATGTTTCCCAATTTGCATCAAATTCTGATCTTAATACACGATTTGAATACACTTGATTTTCAATTCTTCCTTGTGCTTCCTTTTCCAAATTTATCCCCCTACTCCTCTAAAATATCATTTATAGAAAAATAACAGTTCCATTGAAAAGAGCGACTGTCTTTAATATAAATAGTATATGTAGTTAGTAGAAGAATGCTTGGACAATGAAAACGTAATAACATATAGGTACTATACAATTGAAACAAGACAATCGATACTATATCGACTGCCTTGTTATCATAGATAGTTCTTTATTTTTCGTTTCGCATAGCTTCAAAAGTAAACATTTGATTTGCATTTGACGGTTCATTTTCATAAACATAGTCAGCCGAACAAGTAATGTTAGAGAAACCTATACTTTCTAACAGAATTTTAAACTCGTCTATTCCATACCAGCGCACCGCAAAGCGTTGCAGTTCTGATTGTACTAACTGTCCCTTACTCCATTTTTCATATTTTAAATATGATAGAGTAACTTGGTTCAACCAATCTATTTCAATTGATTTATTTTCTAATGTAATTCCGTCTCCGCTTGGCAAAGAAAAGGTCGATGTATGAACCTCTCCAGTCTTCCAGTCATGCGGAAGCATAATATCTACGATTAAACGCCCGCCTGGATTAAGATGTTCATAAAAACATTTCAATGCGTTTATAGAATCCGCACGATTTTCAATTAAACAAAAGGATCCAGTAGGAATGATAATTGCCTCATATTTATGCGGCAGTGAAAATTGTTGTAAACTTCCTTCATACAAATGAGGATGTAAGCCTCTCTCATTACATCGTATACGGCACGATTCTAGCATTTCAGGTGAATAGTCAATCCCATCCACTTTAAAACCAGCTTCAAGAAGTGGGATGATAACACGCCCTGATCCTACTGCCGCTTCGAGAATTCTTCCTCTACCATTTTTTAAACGTTCTTGGTAATACTCAATATCACCATTTAAAGAATACCCGACAGGCTTTGTGTAATCATAAAGTTCCGTGCAAAGTGTACTATAAAAACTAAACATTTATTTTCTCCTCCGTTTTATACGTACGGAAGATTTTAACTCAATTAATCTTCCTGTACCTTTATTTTTAATAAAAATTCGAAAGAGCTGACTGTCATAATATATCACTCGCTTTCCATACAATATAATTATATTGTATAATATTCCATTCAAAATGAACATACGAAAATTCAGAATTATATTAAAAAGAGGATATGATGAATTCATTAATTGGATTTATTTTTCTTCTTATCACTTTTAATACACTGATTTTCTTTATAGCAAAGAAATATAAACGGATATGGAAAATAGCCAGTGGTATTTTCATACTTTCTTCTCCTGTTGTTTTCTTCGCCACTTTGCACGTAATTGGTGAAAAAGTAGGAGATGGATTCACTGGAGGTTTTGCTGGGCTTACCTTTAGTGGTCTATTGATCATGAATGCAATTTTTTTATTTGTTGTAAGCATTTTTGTATCTACTAATAAAAATTCATAATAAACTCCCCATTTCAAAGTTTAAAGAGCTTACTATGCAGTAAGCTCTTTATTCATAACTATTTATTTCACAATCGGCAATGTTACTTCACTTAATTTTACTGTAAGCTTTGTGCCCGCTTTCGGTCTAATTGTATAATCATAGTCACTAGCGATTAAAATGACCCCTATTTGATGCCCCGCTTTAAATACATAATCATCAGGCTGCATATCCCATGTAAATGTATAATCTTTGCCCGGTTGAATCGCTGTTGAATTTTCTATACTCTTTAAGTTTTGTGGATCCATCCAGCCTCTCGTTACAATTTCCGGCTTTGCTCCACCATAATCAACAAGTAAAGCAGTTAAATTTGATACAGATCGATCAATATTTCCTGTAATTGAAATCTTTGGTGTACCGCTTATACGCGTATCTTTTTGAAGTACAGGCATTGTATACACTAATCGATTGGCTACTTCTAATTCTGGGTTTGCTATTAATTGATTTGATTTCATTTTTGCGTCATCTACGAATGAGAAAACTTTATTTGCAGAGCCCATACTTAATGGAAAATTAACTGCTTTGTTACTTAAATACATACGAACTTTTGACGGTACAGCTGCTGGATCCGGCCAATTTTTTATTTTATCCCAAGTTTTATTTTCACGTTGAACATCAACCATTGGTTCATTCATAATTCCATTTTCAATTCCATACAACCAATAATCGAGCCATTTATTTTGTGTTCTTTGCCAGTCATTCGTTGATGTTCCACCATGTCCACCTTGATGTAACCACATTTTACGAGGAACATTATTTTCTCCAAGTGCATCCCACCATTGCGCGAACTGCTTCGTCTTTACATTCCAATCATTTAAACCATGAACAACAAATACGCTTGCTTTTACATTTTTAGCACCTTTTACATAATTACGTTTATCCCAAAAATCATTATAATTACCAGTTTTTCGGTCTTGTCCAGCTGTTAACTCTTTTATTACTTGTCCGCAAACTTCAGGGTTTTCTCTTGTTAGTACTGCTTCGGCCATATTATCTGTATCTTCTCCTTGGTATCCACCTGGCGCAATGACTGCACCATTTGCACGATAATAATCATACCAACTACTAATCGCTGCGATTGGAATAATTGTTTTTAACCCTTCAACACCAGTCGTCGCAACAGCATTTGGTAACGTACCATTATAAGATACTCCTGTCATCCCTACATTTCCTGTTGACCAATTAGCCTTAACTTCCTCACCATTTTCTGTATATGCTTTCGCACGCCCATTTACCCAATCAATGACAGATTTCGTCCCTAATATTTCTTGCTCATTCCCAGTAGTTGGACATCCGTCTGATTTTCCAGTTCCTATACTTTCACCTAAAATGACTGCATAGCCTCTTGGCACATAATAATTTCCGTATGAACCAAGATTAACAGCTCCATACGGTTTCCCTTCATACGCATACAATTCTTCATCTACATTATATACAGGAACATCTTTTAAGCCAGATCGATATGGACTCATTTCATAAATAACGGGAACTTTCACATTCGAATCAGTTTTTGGACGCATAACTTTTACTGATACACGATCCTTTTTTCCATCTCGATCACTATCAACTTCCGTCTCTACAAATAGATTTTCGATAATTGCTTCATCAAGCGAGTAAATCGGTTTTGTCATCCCATTTTCTAATTCGATCTTCGTATTTGATTGTACTGATTGTACCCCTTCTGAAACTTTCCCATTTAACTTCACATCATTCTCATTTATGTAGTTTGTTTCTTTATTGTCTGCATACGCAGTCATACTAGAAACTCCTGATGTGACTGATAAAGATAAGATTGTTGATAATGTAATTGCTATTTTCTTTTTCCCCATACTTTTTCCTCCCCATATATGTCTCCTTTTACTATACAACAAAATCACAGAAAATTCAGTTTATATCCCATGCAATAACTTGAAAAATTTGTAGAACACTCTTCAAACGAGCTTTCGAGGTTATATATTCTGATTTACTGCTCTCATATTATCATAAAAAAACATCGTCTAATAATAGACGATGTTTTTTATAGTTTCGAATTAGTCATTCTTCATATTAATATAAAATCTTATATCTCCCTCTATTGTAGAGACTCCATAATCAAAACCATGTCTTTCTAAAATACTTTTCACTATCGCTAAACCTAGTCCTGTACCAGAATGATCTTTACTACGAGAAGATTCTAGGACGTAAAAAGGTTCCCAAATTTTATCGATATCTTTCATTTGTTCAGCATTCATACCATTTTGAATTTGAAAATATATATTTTTATGTCGATCTTCTAAAGTAATTTTTATATTTTGATTTGCTGTATATTTTATCGCATTAGATATTAAATTTTGAAAGACCATTTTCATTTTATTTACATCAGCATTAACAACTGCATCGCTAACATTATAGTTCACTTGCAAATTGATTTCTTTCGATTCCAGTTCAATCTTATGCTTATCTAATATACTTTGGACTAGTGATTTAATATCGAATTCTTCTTTTTCTAAAACATCTCTTTCTAGTTTAGAAAATCGTAATAACTCTTCAATTAGGTTTGAGATGTGATCAGTTTGTTTTATGATTGTATCTATGTATGTACCATCATCTAAACCATCTTTTATTCCCATAGAATATGCTTTCACTAATGCGATTGGAGTTTTTAATTCATGCGTTACATCACCCATAAATCGTTTTAAATGTTCATTTCGATCTGTTAAATCTTCATGCGCTTCATTTAGTTTTTCACTCATGATATTAATACTATTAGCTAAGTCCCCTATTTCATCATTTGTTTTCACTTTCGCTCGTTCAAATTTCAAATTTGAAATATCTTCTGCAACATTACTTAATTCTTTCAATGGTCTGGTGATTGTTGTTGAAAGTATCCATACAAGTACGATAATGAGAAAAATCGTAATGCCAAAAATGTAAAAATAAAATGAATTTAACGTTTTTATTACGTCATTAGAATGTGCGATCGAAACTCCTACTAAAATCAACATATCGTCTTTGGCAATGTATTTCACAAAAAAACTAGATTTAATCTTTTCTTGATCATATATTTTATTCGCTTGCCCAAAGTTCTTTACTTTCATTACTTCTTCTTTTGTAATCCAAAGTTTATTAAGGGCAACCCTTTTCCTTGTAAGTTGCATACGTAACTCATCATTAATTTGATCTTCCGAATTGTTAATTGATGTATACGCAATCGTAACATTTCCTTTATTTTCAATACTAGTAATTGCTTCATCCAGTTGTTTGCTCGGTATGGACTGTATTTGTGCTGTAATACCTTCTAAACTTTCTCGTGTTTTGTAAATATTATATTTCGGTAAAAGATAGTTAATTAATAATAAAGAGATTGTAAAAATAAGAATAACAGTTAAAGAAATGCTGAGAAATAGCTTTTTTCCAAGTTTATTCACTCTGCTCCTCCAAACTATATCCTAAACCACGATGCGTCTTTATAATATTTTCTCCTACTTTTTTACGTAATCTTCTTACATGTGTATCAACAGTTCGCTCTTCTCCAAAATAGTCAAATCCCCATACGATATCTAACAATTTTTTACGAGTTAAAATCATGCCTTTATGATTTAAAAAACACTTTATTAATTCTAGCTCTGTTTTTGTAATATCTAACTCTTTGTCATTTTTATAAACTTTATTTTTAGTGAAATCTATTTTCAAATCTTGAACTTGAATGACATCATTATGCTGTATAAGCTTTTTCGCTCTAGTTATTAATATACCTGGATGAAATGGTTTTTTTACGTACTCATCTGCACCACTTTGAAGCGCCGCTAATTCGTCTTCGCTTTCACTTTTCGCCGTAAGCATTAATACTTTAACGCTTGAGTTCCTTTTTATTTCCTGACAAACAGTAATACCACTATGTTTCGGCATCATCCAGTCTAAAATAGCTAAATCAATTTTTTCATCATAAAATATTTGAAGTGCTTCTTCTCCATCTTTCGCTAATAAAACTTCGAAGCCTTCTTTCTCGAAATAAGCTTTTAAAATCCTTAACATATCTTGTTCATCATCTGCTATTAATACTTTCATACATTATCCTCCATTGCTATTAAACAAAAACCAATTGTATTATACAACTTCTTTGTTACATAAATGTGACAGAAAAATATTTAAACTTTTTAAGGGTATAGTAAAGACGAGGTGTTGTACTATGATTAAAAAAATTGGGTTCATTACTCTTCTTTGTTTCTTATTATCAACAAATGTGTTCGCAAATACAAATCAACAAATTGAAGTGTTTGATTGTCAAAAAGAAATGGTCGTTCAAAAACAATCTTTAGATCCAGCTATTCAAAAAGAAGCTGTTCAATATGCTAAATCGATTACTGGCCCATTCAAAAACTTAAACGTCGTTCCAAAAGATGGTCACATGATAAAAATCCCTTTATCTAAACCAGTTTCTATTACAAATCAATGGTTACATACAACAATTGATGAAGTACTTATTCTTCTCCCGCTTAATCAAAAGCCTTATATTATGCTTTACGATGATGAAAACAATCCGCATTTTTATTATGTGAAAGGTGATCCGAAGGGATTATTGAAACAAATGAATGTTAAAACATAATTGATTATCAAAAAGAGACTTCATAAGCTTATTTTTCGAAGCTGAGGTCTCTTTTTTACTAATATAATACTTTATAATGACTAGATCCTTTATATACTTCCCCCTTCACAAATCCATTTGCATTATAAAACACATCACCTTGTTTCGTATCTGTATGTAAAACAACCACTTTAAAATACTTTTCTGCATGTAATAATAATCGGTTTAATAACAAGTTCCCTAGCCCTTTACGACGATAGTTCTTTGAAATATAAAATCTCCTTAATCGGCCAATCTTATTGTTTTCTGTATATGGATCTTTGTTTAGCCCTCCTATTCCAATTAACTTTTCCCCTTGAAAAATACCATATAAACATTCTCCAGTTTTATTAAATATGTTTATTTTATTTTCATATTCACTTTTTAGTTTTATTAAGAAATTAAATCCTTCTTCTTTGCTTTCTTGAACAAGATAATCGTGTTCGTATATCATTAAATCTTCAATTTGTTGAATATGCTTTTCTTTCAAGTGATTTCCCCCTTAATTTGAAAATACATAAAAATGCTCTAGAATCATTTATTCTGAGCATTTTTATGATTGTTACCTTATTCAACTCGTAGCGTGCGTATTCTTCACTTCAGACAATATTCCCTTTAACTCCATTAAATCATCTATTACTATATCTGCCTGAGCAAGTTCATCTTCTTGTGCAAAATCAAAATTACATCCAATCGCAATCAAGCCATTATCTTTAGCTGCGTTTATATCAGATAAACGGTCCCCAACTACCGCTGCTTCTTTTATCTCATATTTGTTCAAAATACTTTTTACTAAGTCACTTTTATTAAGAGAGTTTATTTGTTCAATACTAAATGTTTCAGTAACCCACTGGTCTAAAGAATAATAATATACGATCGCTCGTAAATATTCAGTTAAACCATTACTAGCAATATATATTGAACAATTATTTTTTTTTATGTATGTAAAAACTTCTTTTACGTTCGGATATAAAGCACCTTTTCCGCTCTTAATGTTTTCAATTAATCTTTCTAAAAAATATGCATCAGTTTGTTCTCTTACTTCAAGAGAATGATTCGGTAATAAAGCTTCCCAAACTTTCGGTAAAGGCACACCCATAATTTCACGGTATTTATCAATAGGCGTTACCGTATCCCATAATTGTAGTGATCTTAAGTGATCAAATGTATCATCTAACGATAATTCTAAAATTTTATCTGTTTGAAATAACGTTCCGTCCATATCAAAAATTAATGCATGTAACATTCCATTCTCTCCTTTTGAACTATAAGTATTACTCGATATATTTTTCAGCATCTCCACGATAATTTCTGAACAATAATTTGCGGCAGTTTTCGCGAAGTCATCATAGGAAACTTGCGCTTCATCGTCTGCACTGTCAGAAATACATCGTATAACGAGAAACGGTATATCATTTATGTAGGCAACATGTCCAATTGCTGCACCTTCCATTTCTGTACAAAGCGGTGCATATTCGTCTATTAATTTCGCTTTTAGTTTTGAGTCTTCAACAAAACATTCACCGCTGACGATTCTTCCTTCATGAATCTCCATATGTAAACTACTACTATTGCATGCTGTACTTGCTAACTCTATTAATTTCTTACTTGCGATAAATTCTTCTTGGAACGGGAATAAGTTTTTCATTTGAGTTTTACTTACATCATGATGGGTAACATCCGTTGAAATAACGATATCACCAACTTTTACATCTGGATGTAACCCACCAGCAACACCCGTATTGATGATAGCATCTACATCAAATTTATGAATTAATATTTGCGTACATGCGGCTGCATTTACTTTTCCTACACCACATCTTGTAATAATCACTTCAGTTCCCATGAATTCGCCAATGTAAAAAGGCATTCCCGCAATCGTCTGTTCCTCTTGTATAGCTAGTTTTTCTAAAAGTAAGTCTATTTCAATTTGCATTGCTCCGATAATGCCGATTCTGTTCATGAATGTAGTCTCCTTTTTTCTTATAAATCTGCCAATATATTATGTAAGGCACCGTAATTTTCAGCTATCCAATTCATTTCATCCGCAAAGCGTGAAGGTGGTACACTATGCTGATCCATGTTGGCATGAATCCACCATGTACTCTCCATATACCAAAGCATTTGAATTGTCCGAACAATACTCCCTACTGGAAAGTCTAATTTATTACGGTATCCCGCTAAAAATGATGCAACTAGACTCTTATTTAATACTCCATCATGTAAGGCACAAGATATAATCGCACGCCCAATATCCAACTCTACATAATCATAATCCATACGATCAAAATCTAGAATTGCTGAGACTTCATTGTTATGGAATAAGAAATTATCTACCCATAGATCACGGTGCACCCATCCTCTTTTACTACTATAAAATTGACCTATATTTACTAATTGTGTTGCTTCTTGCTGTAATTTTATATGGTAGAGAATATGTTCTTTTCCTAGCTGTTCTGCTTCTCTCCTTTTATCTTCCCAATGTTTCAACCTTTCCTCTTTAGTAGGCGGAACAAATTTAGGTTTTTCTCCTTCTATTAAAGAGCCATCATTTAACAAATCATGCATTTGACCTATTGTCTTACCAAGAGAGTAGATTTCCTTTTCATTCAATTTTCCTGGTGAAATTAGATTACCTTCTTTATGTTCTAAAACTATAAATCTTTCATTATTTTTTGATGTATGCATTACATTATTTTTATAAGTTAGGAGCTTTGGACAACTTACACCATTATTATGTAATCTTTGCTGTTGTTGTAATGCTTGTAGTAAAATTTCTGGGTTATACATTTTGTATCGTTCTTTATTATATTGCTTTAATACAAAAGATCCTGCATCCGTTTCGAGTTTCCACTTTAAATTTAGCCAACCACGATGAATAGGTATTGCATTTCGAATTTTAAACTTAAATAAAAATTCACACTCCACCTTCAGCTCTTGAAAAATCATTGCAGCTTTTTTATTACATAATGGATCAATCATCTTACTTATCCTTCCTTTACGTGGCGTTCCTTACATCAATTGCAAATATTCATCAACATCTTTAGAAATTTGTCTAAAAGCTTTATTCCAGAACGAATAGCTTGTTATATCTATTTCAAAATGTTTTTTCATAAGCTCTTCCACTGAAGCTTTTCCTGTTTCTCGTAAAAACTCCTTATATTTCGAATGAAAAGTACTTTTACTTTCTTGAGCTATTTCTAATAAACTAAAACTAGCTAAATAGCCAAATGTGTATGGATAATTATAAAAAGGAACATCTGCTATATAAAACTGAACATATTTCATCCAAACAAACGGCTGATATTCTAATAATGCATTCCCGTATGCTTTTTCTTGCGCTACTATAGATAATTTCTCGATTTCATTAGCACTTAAAGGACCTTCTTTACATTTTTCATAAAAATTCTTCTCAAATTCAAATGATGCTCGAATTGCCATTACATAATTAAAACAGTTTCTTATTTTCCAACTAAGCAATGACTTTTTCATATCTATACTATCTGTTGTTTGAATTAGATAGTTTATAAGCACGGTTTCAAAGAATATAGACGCCGATTCAGCCGTACTCATTGGCAAATAATCATCTAAAAAAGAAGTAGATTGCTCAAAACTCATATTATAAAAGTGCCAAGCATGTCCTAGTTCGTGTGCAAGTACTCTTACACTATCAATACTTCCGTCATAACGCATAGAGATCCGTGATTCTTTTTCACCGAAGAAAGGAGCACAAAAGCCACCTGGTGGTTTATTCTCTCTCGGTTCCGCATCTACCCATCCATTCTCTATTGCATTCCGTGCAAATTCTGCTAATTCTTTATCTATATTTTCAAACGCATCGTATATGCTTTGAAGTGCTACTGAAAAAGGGATATTAACCTCATTATTTTCTTTTACTGTCATAAGTTCATGCCATGTAATTGAAGATTCCCCCTTCTTATACACGTTTAAAGCACTTACTAATGTATCAAGATTTTCTTCTGTCGCATTCCACATTTGTAATAATACAGTTTCAGAAATACCATTCGCATGTAGAGATTGAGTTAAAATCACTCTATCTTCTAATTCATTACTCTTTGTATTGCGTAATCTCCCTAATTGATTTAAGACAGTAGCGAAGATTTCTTTTTCCTTATGTAAGGCACTTGTTAATAATTCGAATACTTCTAATCTTTCCTTTTCATTATCACTATTCATTGCAATATTATTTGCTTGGCCAAATGATAAGTGCTTATTATCGTGCTCTATTTCTATTTTATTCCTTAATTGTATGTACATATTTTCCCATGCGTTAAGTTCATCTTTTATTAACCTAGTATTAATATTATCGGAAGTTTCCACTTCACTTTTTTGTATTACTTGCTGCACTTCTCTTTTCAGATTTTTTACTGTAGCAGTCAATATGGTAAGATCAGATGAAACACTTTCTTCAGCTGATCGGCAATACAAAAAGTATTCTGCTTTTTCAATAGCTTGTATAAGTTTTGAAAGAATCGCTACATCTTTTGTCGCATAATATTGTTCTTTCAGCCCCAATATTGGAGTTAAAATATTCTCAATCGGATACAATCGATCTAAATCCCACTTAGCAATTTCATTCACTTTTATAGCCGCCTCCTATTTTTACAAATAGTTACAGATGTTTCTCCCCACACAATTATAAACGAAATGTAAAAATTTTAATATCTTTAAATATTTCGATTTATACAAACACATTCTTATTTATATTCTTTTCTTCTGCTACTGAAACGCACATAACATAAACATATTAATGCTACGGCTACTGGAATCAGTATTACTCCTCCAATAAAAGGATAAACTACTATACAACATGTAAAAGCTACTATAGAAAAAATTTTACCTAACCTATTCTTTATTAATTTCATTCCAGAAGCAGTACCTACTATGTATGTAACAATCCCTAACGAATTCGGTATTAAAACAATTTTATCTATACTAATATGGAAAACGAAACTTATTAACAAACCTATTATTGCAATACAACCTACAACTTTTACTGCATTTGTTGGTGTTTCTCTTTTTTTATTAATATGTGCTAAATAACGCGGTGCAACTTCTTCTTTTCCTAGTGAATAACCTAGGCGCCCCATACTTGCGATAAATGCATTTGTCGTCCCTAAACAAATGATAAAAGCTACAAATCCAATTATCCATGAAAATTTGCCGCCTAATGTTTGCTTGATTACAAGCACGAGAGCTGTCGTATTATCAGTATTTATATGATAAGATTTCGTTCCAATTACTGATAATGCAATACCAATATATAAAACTCCAATAATAACGATCGCAAATCCCGTAGATAAAATAATATTTCTTTTTCTAGGTGTTTTAAATTCTGGAGCCAAACTTGCAATGGCTTCCCAGCCGAAAAAAGACCAAAAAATTAATAAAGATGCATCTAAAATCGGATTTATTTCTTGCATAGAAATATGTACATTTATATTTTTCATTTCAATATAAGGTAGTGCACTAATAATTGTTACGATTAAAATAAAGAACGTTAATACACCAATACATATTTGAAACAATCCACTCATTTTTAACCCGTATAAATTGAAACCTATTGAAATACTTAAAATAATAAACGCTATAACATAAGAAAAATATGATGATAAAGCAAACACTTTCACTATATACATTCCACCAGTCATTGAGACAACGATTTGCCCAACGCTACCCGCAATAAAAAAAAACCAACCTATAATAGCACCAATATTTTTACCGAAAGCTTTTTCTGAAAAAGTAGCAATTCCACCCGTATTTGGATGCTCAATCGATAAAAAAGCGAATGTGAATGCAAGTGGAATACTAAGGGATATCATAACAAGCCAAGAAACAATCGCATTCCCTTCTGCTATACTCGCTGTCATACCAGGTAATATAAGAATTCCCGATCCTAAAACCGCTCCGACGTATAAGGCTGTTCCCCTTTTAATAGAAATAGTTTCATTAAAATGATTAGACATTACAAGCACCTCCATTTATATTTTAATTATAGAGAGTTATCAGTCTATTCAATATGCAAAAGTGTATGTAATTTAACTTAAGGTTTTATATTATGTATTTGTTTAAGAAATTTACTTTCAATTTTGCAAAGGAGTATAATTCATGGATAAAATTGACAAGAAAATAACCCTATTGCTACAAGAAGATGCCAGAATGACAATTACAGAAATGACTGAGCACTTACACCTCAGCCGCCCTAGTGTTACCGAAAGACTAAAGAGATTACAAGATGCAGGAATAATTGAGAAATATACCGCACGGATATCATTAGATGCAGTTGGAAAATCAATTCAAGCATTTTTAGGAATTGAAAATCTAAAGATTCCTTGTAAAAAATTTGAGGAGAAAATCTACGAAGAATATAGAATACTCGAATGTCATCGAGTAACAGGTGAAAGTAGCTATTACTTAAAAGTAGCAGTTCACTCTATGAAGGAATTAGAGGAATTAATTGATATCGTTATTCCGTTTGGCACGGTGAAAACTTCGATGATATTATCTTCACCGATACCATATAGACCGATTATTACAGATTAATAAGAAAAAAGGATTGATCAAAAGACCAATCCTTTACTCTACCTCATTTAAGAAGAACAATGTTAACGCACCAGGTCCTGTATGCGCACCGATTGCTGCTCCAATTGTATTTACAATAAATACTTCACAACCAAATCTTTCCGTAATTAATGTTTTTAAAGCCTCAGCTGTTTCTAAGTCATCACCGTGAGTCATAGCGATTGTTTGACCTTTAAGGTCTTTTCCGCGCTCTTCCATAATATCTACAATTCGGCCAAGTACTTTCTTTTTCCCTCGTACTTTTTCAAGTGGTACAAGCTTTCCTTCTTCCACGTTTAAGATTGGCTTAATATTTAGTAAACCACCGATAAAACCAGCTACTTTACTTAAACGTCCACCTTTCACAAGGTACTGTAAATCAGCTACAGTGAAGATGTGCTCCATATGGTTCATTAGAAAATCAACACGTTTTAAAATATCTTCCTTTGATGCGCCGTCTTTTGCCATTTTAGCAGCTTCTAATACGACAAGCCCTTGACCAAGCGAAGCACATTTCGTATCGATAATTTCTAAATCTAAATCAGCATATGTTTCTTTCACTTCTTCTTTAATAACAACTGAAGATTGATATGTACCAGACAGTTCAGATGAAAAAGCTAAATATATACAAGGATTACCTTCTTTTGCATAAGAAATAAATTTTTCTTGGAAAGTTTCAAGTGAAGGCAATGACGTTCTATAAACAGCGCCTTCTCTCATGTTTTGCAATAATGTAACTGACTCTAATGTAACTCCATCTAAATACTCTGTTTCTGCTTCATCATAAACACGGAGTGGAATTAAATCAATATCATATGCTTGCAGCAATTCTACCGGTAAATCCGCCGCACTATCCGTAATGATTTTAACACCCATTTTTAAACCTCTATTCTGTTATAAATATAAAAAATATAAAATAAAAATAGTACTTTTAAATTATATACGTAAAACTTAAATGAAGAAAGGAAAAGACTTTATATTGTATGCACTATTCTTCAAAACTTGAACTGTTATTAAAAATCATTCCATTTTAACCATTTTTTTATTGTTATTTTTTCTATAACACAAATAATTTTATGGGAATTTTACATAATTGCATTTAAATTATTTAATTTAGGATAATCTTTTCAAATTTATACTGTTTAAAATTTAAAAGCTAAATCCAATAAAGTAGTGCTTTGTTTTACTGAAAAGAGGTTGCGGAAACAACCGCCTATTTATTTGGAATAAAATAAAACTTTTATATAAAGGGTCCATAATTAAATACACTTAACTTCATATGATATATTGCATCCTTTCTTTTTAGAATGAGTAGTCATTACTGAAGGGCACTTTTCGAAGTGCTCTTATATTTAAATCCCTCTTCCTTTTCCCCTATTTCAAGAGGAGTTTTTGACTAAATCTTAATACGATTTGTATCACTCAGGCTGGCAATTACCACATTTCCTTAATAGTTTCAATTAATACAGTAGCTGCTAATTAAAATAACTCTATGATCTCTATACGCATAAACTAATTTTCATTTTGACTATGTAACACTAAATTCACAAGATTATTATCCTCTGTTTGGTGAAGCCATCATTTCAATACCAGTAAACCCATACCTTCAACTAATAACTTAAATAAATGTGCTATATCAAGGTTCTTTTGATATAGCATCTTATGTTTTATATAATGAAGATAGCGCTAATATTCCGAAGGAGGATGTATATGAGTATTCAATTGGCCACATATAAAGATTTAGAATGGATTAATAATCAATATGATTCAATAGGATTTGTACGAAGTGATTTAAAAAGTGATAAAGTTGCAATTATTACATACAACAACGAGTATGCAGGTGTGGGTCGATTAGTCCAAATAGATGAAGATACTATAGAAATGGGCGGGATTTTTATTCTTCCTAAATTTAGAGGTCTACAATTAGCTAAGAAGCTCGTGTCATTCTTAATACAAACTGCGAAAACATTAGAAATACAAAACGTATATTGTCTTCCTTTTGAAGAACTCGAGAGTTTTTATAAAACATACGGCTTTACTGATGTTGATACAACGAAAGAAATTGTCCATCCAATTATTCTAAAAAAATATAATTGGTGTTTAGAAAATTATGATAAACATGTATTACTATTTAAATTGTGAGTCCTGTAAAAAAGAAGTGAATACACTTTATTTTACACATCAGTTTATAACAAGTAATTATCAATGTTTTTTATTAAATTCTTAAATTAAACCACATATAATCCAAATTTTATATCTGTTTTTAATAAGTGTTAGTAAGTTTGTTTTCAAACATGTTAGCACTTATTTTTTCATAGACCTAAATAGATTCATATAATAAAGTAACTATCCCCGTTAGCAAAAATTAGTATTCATAAATATTACACTGAATTTATTGAGGAAAAACCATTTGTAGCATTTAGAGAATATATTCATTTTTATTTCATTCGTACTTGTACTTCCTGTTCTTGTATTACTTGAACGACTAATTCCAGTACAATATTTTGCATTAATTGATACACATTATTATGAAATGTACTTTGTTCTGATATGTATTCAATACATTGATAAATATAGCCTTCTACAAATAAGCTCCCTTTTTCAACTGTAAATGTATTTTGTCCATTTTTTATTACTTTTGGCACTAAGAATTCAGTTTTTGTCAAAACAATCTCCTGTTCCACCTCTTTTATTCCTATGACTTTTTCTTTAAATACAACTTTTTCTCGTAAAATAATTTCACCTTTATATTTTCCTATTTCTATTGGTAGCTTGGCGGTTATAACATTATTTATTTCTCCTTCATTTTCACCCTCTAATACTATGCTATGTATTGGGGTCCATGAAGATGTCTCTACCTTTTTCTCTTCAATATTCCCTATAACTTTTTTATTATATAATTCCATAAGCACTCTCTTTTCATGAAGATTAAAAGAAACTATTTCACAATAAGCCTCCGAATGATACTGTTGTACTGTAGTTAATAACTTAGAATCTAATTCACGCTTACCTACATCTTTTTCATTTTGAAAAACAAACGCTTCTTGATTTTTTATGTTTATTTTCGGAAATATTTTAAAACTAGACACTTCAGAAATAATAGAAAATGGTGTTTTCACTACCATTGAACGCACTGAAGATTCTAATTGTGATTCAGATGTTGCATTTTCTTTCTTTACTTCAGATACTTCCTCTTCTTTCTTTACTTCAGATACTTCTTCTTCTTTCTTTACTTCAGATACTTCTTCTTCTTTCTTTACTTCAGATACTTCTTCTTCTTTCTTTACTTCAGATACTTCTTCTTCTTTCTTTACTTCAGATACTTCTTCTTCTTTCTTTACTTCAGATACTTCTTCTTCTTTCTTTACTTCAGATACTTCTTCTTCTTTCTTTACTTCAGATACTTCTTCTTCTTTCTTTACTTCAGATACTTCTTCTTCTTTCTTTACTTCAGATACTTCCTCTTCTTTCTTTACTATTCTTTCTCGTGAATTATCTTGTTTATTCAGATCTTTATACTTGTGAATTTCATCCCATAGCACCTTACCAATCCATGGCTTATTCATCACCATCCCCCCATCTAATAAAATTCAGGAAAATATGTTATTTTACACGTATTCATTTTCATCATTATATATGTTTTATAATAATAAAAAAGACATTGTCTTTTTATCAAAGACAATGCTTTTTTAGTTTTATACTTGTACTTGTTGTACTTGTAAAACTTTTAAAGTAAGATCTAGTACAATTTTTTCACGAAGAGTATCAAATGGTTCATTTAGGTCTGTTGGACAAGGCGAAAAGTCTAATTCGAAAAATTGAGCGCTAACTAACTCGCAATATGGTTGTTCGTTATAAAAAACTGTATTTTCGAAGAAGTATTTGTCTAAACGTGGTAAATCACCATTTTTAGGATTAATAAAGTGAGAAGTAGTATCTGAGGAAGCAGCTACTATAGCTAATGATAGAAAATCAGCTTCTGTTAAATCTGCAAAACCAGAAAATGGAACATTTGCAATACGGTCATATAGCACTCCATTACACTCATCATTTGCATACTCAATATTTTTTCGAATATATCCTTGTACAAATAATTTTGCTCTTGTAACTCTTCGGTAAGGTGTACCTGGTACTGGTTCGAATGCTACAGGAACTAACTTACATTGTGTTAAAAATGCATTTTTTAAGATACGTTTAATTTCAACTGCTGGAGGATCTAATGAAATATCAGATTCTACAACAATTTGAATCGTTCTTTCTGCTAATACAACTGGTATTTTTACAATTGGTGCTCCTGGAGTAGT
This sequence comes from Bacillus sp. N5-665, assembly GCF_022637375.2. NCBI lineage: Bacteria > Bacillati > Bacillota > Bacilli > Caryophanales > Bacillaceae > Bacillus > Bacillus sp. N5-665. Next base: position 2,649,930 of record NZ_CP093325.1, on the reverse strand, counting down.
AATTGGTGTTGCAGGTGCATCACTTAATGGTGTTTGAGTTTGTCCTGCTACCTGACATGGTACATTAATTGGGCATTGTTCACTCATATTTTATAATCTCCTTTATAAAAAAATTAGAGTTTTTTAACTCTCTTTACTGTATATGTATTTTTTCTATTAATGCGTGGGTTTGTATCATAGTCACTTTTATCATTTGCAAATACACACAGTTTAATATAATTAGTTTTTATGAATATTTACCTATTAAAAAAATTCTTAACTATTATCGCGGAAAAACACCATAATATGTTGATTAAGTTCAATAGTAAAAAGGATATCCATATTTTCGAAGAAACTTTCAAAAATCTATTCTTAAATTTATTAAGACAAATAAAATTAATTTTGTTAATTTCTTCATTCCATAATATCTATGCAACAGCAAATTAATATTGGATGCACCTTATTGTTAAAAAATAAAAACCGACTTTTTCAAGTCGATTTTTATACCAATTTGTAATTTTAAAAAAGAGTAATTAACACGAATTTTATAGGATTTTCTAGACTTTTTCTGTTGTACAATTGTACAAATTCATTCATTTACCTATTATCCACAAAATAAGCATCATACGCCTTATCAAAAACATATCCTAGCTTTTCTGCTAGTTTAGCAGACGTAGTATTCGCTGCATCCCAATTTGGATATATTCTTTTTTCTAGACAGTCCAAGATTAGCGCTGCACTAACTATAGTCGCCAACCCTTTTCTTCTATGATTGTGATCAGTCGCCACTTCAATTTCAATGCCATTATCATAAATACTATACGATGATGCACCACATACAACTTCATCTTTATATAAAACGCTATAACCTATACCTCGGTTTATATAATCTTCCACCGTTTGAAATTGACTTGTAAAATCTTCAGAGACCTTATGTAATGTGGGAATATTTACGATATGTTCATCTATTTTTCGTAACTCGTATCCTTTTGGAAGCGCTGATATAAAAGATTGTAATTTTGAATGATTAAAAACTTCCGCATTCCGTTTGAACTTATAGCGTAAAAACTTATCTATTTTTCTTTCGTAACATGTTTCTAAACGCTTTTTCCACTCTTCACTATTTACGATTACTAACATTCTATCAGGAATGTTACGTACTAATTCTTCAGTTTCTTTCGCATTCGAATCACCAGCGTAAAATGTAAAGATCCCTACCGTAACTTGCGCTACTGTTGGATTTTCAAGATTATTTACCCAAGCAGTACCCATATGTCCTTGTAAATAAGAAAGTAAAACAACGTTATTGAAATCCTCGAACATAGTAACTAATTTTTCTCTCGTATGTATACTCGCTTCATATATCATGTACATTCCCGCTTTCTTTGGAATCAGTTTAACTCTACTTTTCATATATAAACAAAAGTTTATTAAACTATATATAATCGTAAAATATTCGTAAATATAAAATTATTATAACATCTAATGAATAGTAAGCGACTGTCCTGTATAAAGGTTAACAGTAAATATACTTAATAATAATTTGCAATCTACATGTAACCGATTATCATCTTTTATTATGTAATACCCCTCAATACTCGTTTGAGGGTTCATTTAAATACGTATGTTATAACTCATTCTTATAAATATATGATTCTGTTCCTCCATTCTTATATACTTTAGTCAATTTAACAACTGACTTGTACGTATTATTGTCATTCGTCACCATCTTTTTCATCTCTTCTATTTCAGCATTACCAGTTCCACTCTCGATTTTCAAACAATTCGAAATATTGAGGTACCCACTCGATGCGAAAAGAATAATATACGTAAGATCAGGGAAATTAATGAACAGTATTCCAAACTTTAAAGGATTCGTAGCCGTATCAGATAAAACTAATTGAAAGTTTAATAGTTCTGGCACTTGAACAAAATCTTTAGAAACAATCGCTTCACCTATTATAGTAATTTGCTTTACGACATTCCCCATCTCATCTATAAATTCAGTACAACTAGGTGCATCAATTGTTTTTGCTTGTAGTGATAAATTCAATTCTGGATTGTAAAAGTCAAAAAAGAGTGTACTACCCTCTGTTAAACATTGCGGACAAACATTTCCAAGTAAACTAAAATCCTCTTCAATAAATTTAACTTTCGTTTTACAACTACAAACTTTTCCTATTCGAATTGCATCAATCCTAGAGCAATCTACAAAAATAACCTCATTGTCCTCTTGTACGAAGGATACGATACCATTCCTCTTATTAAATGAAAGAAAATAAGATACAACAATTTCGTTTCCGGCGATTACAATACTCTCAACTTTTGTAAAAGGCTCTAGACTTCGCAAAAATTCACAAATACTATTTTGGCAGCATTGATAATTTCGTTTCGGCTCACAACCCACTTACACTCCATCCCTTTCCTATATGTTTTATCTAATACATATAATATGAACGGAGCATAAAAAAGCTTGGACAATATAACTTTAACTCAGGAATATAGGTACTTACTTATCACATTAATAATGAAATTACGCCAATAATGAGTAATAACACATAAATTTCCCTATAAATACATATAACAATTTCATCTTTCATGAAAAAAACGTTATAATAAGGTGTAGCCTCTACGATTACGTTATAAAGGAGAATAAAACAATGGCTAAAATTAAAGTATACCAAGCAAAAGAAGAAAATATGGATGCAGTAAAGAACATCATTGATGTTGAGGAACAAAACCCAACTGCTGAAAACTTACAAAATCTATATGCATGTGTATTAGAAACAGAAGATATGGCATTGCCTGAATCATACATTGAAGAAGATATCTTAATTGATTCTATGGAAGTTATGGTTAACGCTTCTCAAAACAAACTAAGAGACTTAGGTGCATACGATGTAATCGAAGTTCAAAACAAAGGTAAGAAGACACAAATTTTATTATTAGCAGACGAAGAATACGAAATTATCGAAGGCTAATCTAAATCCGTACATACGAAAAAGCTCCTTTCCAATTGGAAAGGAGCTTTTTCATTACGCTTTTGATGTTTCACTCTTTTTATTCGTTTGTTTTTTCTTAATTACCATACGCTCATTTCCCATAAAGAAAATAAATATGAATGCTAGACCTGCTGGTACCAATGCCCACATAAATGTTTGAACAATGGAGCTAGAAAGAGCATCAATAATTTTATCTAATATTTGCGGCGGGATTTGAGATCTTGCCGATTCTGATAGAATAGCTCTTGAATCTCCTAAAGCGTTTGTATTCATTCCTCCGCTCATACCTTTAAAAGCTTCTTCTAATTGATCTTGGAAACCTGTTCTTTGAATCATTCCGAAGATTGTAATACCAAGTGTCATTCCTAGTGAACGAATGAAATTACTCGTTGAAGTTGCAGAACCACGCTGCTCCATACCGAAGTTGTGAATAGCTGCCATACTTAGTACAGAGAATGAGAAACCTACTCCAAATCCAATAATAATCATATAAACCGTTAATAATATACGACTTGTTTCTGGCGTTAATGTGCTTAATAAGAATAGTCCAATTAGCATAATAACAGCAGAAATAATCATAATGTTTCGGTAGCTAAGCTTCGTCGTTAAAAATCCACCTAATTGAGCTGTTACGACTGATCCTAACATCATCGGTAAAAGTAATAATCCTGAGTTTGTTGCGCTACCACCGTATACACCTTGAATGAATAACGGTATGTATACAGTTGCTGACATGAACGCAGCACCGTAACATAATGCAATAATGGTACTCATTCCGAATAAACGTTGTTTAAACATTTCAAATGAAATGATCGGTTCTTCTACTTTACGTTCAATAAAAATAAATGCAATAATTAAAATAGCGAATCCGCCAAATAAACTTAAAATAAAGTTAGAATCCCAATCATACTTTTGTCCACCTAGTTCTAAAGCAAACATTAGCGAAACTACTGCACCAACTAAAGTAATTGCGCCAAACCAATCAATTTTTTGCTTTCTATGAACTCGTGATTCTTTATAAAAGAATGTAATAAAAATAAGTGCTAAAACGCCAAGCGGTAAGTTAATGTAAAATACCCAGTGCCAGCTTATGTAATCTGTAATATACGCACCAAGCAACGGACCAAAAATACTTGATAAACCAAATACTGCTCCGAATAATCCACCCATTTTCCCGCGCTTTTCAGGAGGGAAAATATCAAAAACGATAGTAAACGCGATCGGCACTAATGCCCCGCCGCCAATACCTTGAATGGCACGATAAATACCTAACTGTGTAATATTTTCAGCAGTACCACAAAGTGCCGAACCAATCATAAAGACGATTAAACCGAAAATAAAGAATCTCTTTCTACCATACATATCTGATAGTTTTCCGAATATCGGCATACCTGCCATTTCTGCGACCATATAGGCAGAAACGACCCATACAAAATTTTCAAGGCCTCCTAAGTCACCAACAATCGTTCCCATCGCCGTTACGACAATGGTATTATCCATTGATGCCATTAAAATACCTAGCAATAAGCCCGCCACAACAAAGCCGAGCTTATTATTCTTCTCAACCATAACCTTGCTCTCCCTCGTACTACTTATATTTGTTTATGTTCTTTTACGACTGCATTACCTTTTTGGTTAAAACTAGTATGATATTCTACAACACTAATTTCACATCCTGGACCAATGGTAACGTTGTTTCCTCTTACAACTTCAGCAATCGTATGCTCTAAATAAATTTCATCTCCTTCAATGATAGACGTTTGGAGGCTTCCAGCATGACTTGTAAATGGAATAAATCTCGCTTTTTTATGAACGGTAATCTTCTTACCACCAATCTCTCTCACTTTACTTCCTTCATAACGAAGTGAAATATCAATATTTTCAGCATTAAGTAATCCATCACTTTCAAGGCCACCAGTTAGTGATAGTTCTTCAACTTCAATATCTCCTTTCACATTTAAAGCGCCTTTCACATCTACGAAATCACCAGTAAACTTCCCTTTAACTTCTATCATACCTCTTACTTTCGTTTTTTCAATATGGGCATCACTATTCATTTGTGTATTTCCGTATACTTTTACATATTCAGCAGTTACATTTCCTTGTACTTCACTATCTCCATACACGACATAATTTTTCACTTTCATATTACCGCGCACTTCACTCGTTCCGTACGTTTTAAATTCATTACAGCTCATATCATTAGAAATCGTTCCTTCACCGCGAATCTTCACTTTGTTATAATCCCCGCCTGCTGAACTACCAGAACCATTGACAGTAAGACTATGTTGATGTTCCATATTACTTTCTCCCTTCCATTAAATCTGCTTCATTTCTTTTACATTTGCGCTTTTATCAACAGTAAGAACACCCGTATATTCGATCAGTTCAATCTCACAGTTCGCTCCTACTGTAACATTGTTTCCTCTTACCGTTTTTATGTGAGCATAATCAATATCGATATTGTCACCTTCTAATAGTTCAGCCTCTAATTGCATACCAAATACTGATTTAAACAGTCTACTAAAAGTACTTAGTCTATGTTTTACTTTAATCGTTTGACCACCAATTTCTTTTGCTCGACATGTACCGTGAATATTAATATTTATTTCATCGGCGCTTAATAATCCACCAATTGTAAATTGTCCTTCTGAAGAAAAAGTATCCACTTCACAATTCCCATCAATCGTTGCTTGACCGTTGATTTTAAATTTTTCACCAGTTACATTTCCACCTACTGTACCTTTTCCTGCAATTTTTAAACTGTTCGCCTTCACATCTTGCGTAATTGTTGCTTTCCCATCAATTCGCATCGTTTCCGCAATAACTGTACCATCGACTTTACCCGATCCACTAATTCTTGCATTGCTACTTTTCAAATTTCCAGTAACAGCACCGTAACCGTTACATTCAAATTGATCACATTCAACATTTCCATTAACAGTCCCTTTTCCATTTAATTGCACTTTAAGAAACTCGCCGCCATTCGATGAACCGTAACCATTTATAATCAAATTATCTGTACGCATACTTTCTCCTCCACTACAACAGTTTCGTTTTTAATGCTTCGGTATATTTCATAATCGCTTCGCGTAAAACTATTTTGGTACCTTTTTCAAAAATTAAATCGTCCACGTTTGAAACTAAGAAACATGTAGAAATCCCTAACTTTCGGACGATGATTAAGTCACAAGCTTTATGCTTAATCGCCTCATAATTTTCACGTAAAACTTGCAAGACCATTTTTCCTTCTTCTAAACTAATCTCTCCCGATTGTAGTAATTCTTCTAACATATACACATAAAGAATATCTACAAATTGAAACTCTGTTGTTTTATTCGTTTGTTCTATGAAGAATTGTAAAACTGGCTCTGATGCAATTCCTTTACGTAAGACGTCTTCCTTTGTTAAAAGGATTTCTCTTACACTCGGTGAAAACATATTTGCTAGTTCATCAAGTGATAAATCTTCTTTCATCGTTTGGATTTTATCAATACGCTCTAATATCTTTTCTTTCGGAAAAAATGTCTCTTGACCCGTGAATGTTGACTTTCGTACAAACCAATCTTCCGGTATTAAATTTTTTCTTTTCCACCTATATAACTGTCCGTATGAAATACCAGTTAGTTCTAATAAATCTTTTTTTGAAATTAAATCTGTACTCAACTGTATAACACTCCTTCCTGATAACAATGTAACATAACACTGTTACGCTGTAAATAGACTTTTATCGTAAGTAGCGTAACAATGTGTAAAACAAACCTGTTTCACACACGAAAAAAAGGCTCTTACACATCATTTAAAACGTGTAAAAACCCTTATATATCAAAATGTAAACCATATTTCATAAAAATCAATCCACCCTTGTGAATTAATCATTATATTTTGTACTTTTTCGTGAGAAGTTACTTGTTGTTTGTTGCGGTATAAAGGAATAATATGAATTTGACGTAACAAAGTGTTCTCAATATCGCGTAACAATGTAACTCTTTTTTCTACTCGTTCTTGTTTAAAATACGGGGACAACATTTTATGAAAGTTCATGCTGCTTTGCCCATGAATAAAGCTATTTTTTGTAAGAAACATATATAGCAGACTATCTTCAATACGTTCACTAATAGTTGCACTATCATGCATCATATCAGCCTTTTGTATCGTACTGATTTCCAATAACTCTTCAACTTCAAGAAAATTATTTTCTACACGAATCCCATACTTCGCACACTCTTTCTGAATCCATTGTGCATCTTCTACGTGATCTTGTCCTGTAAATGTGTAGAGTTGTAGCACTTCATAATGATACGTACTCCTTTTAATTAAACTAGCTATATCTTCCTCAATCTCTACTATGCTTTCATTTGCTAATATTAGTTTCTTTGCCACTTCTCCACGTTCGTCGCAGAGCTCTTGAACAATTTTATCGCCATGAATAATTTTATAAAGCGCCTTTCGAAACAACTCATCTTGCATTGGCCCTTCTTTTACAAGATTGCACGTTACATATGTCACGTTCGATTCAAGCCGAGACCACTCTTTATTGGGCTTTTCTTTATCTTTATACTGCGCCTTTACTAATACATCATACGTATTTACATTTTGCTCTACATTCATTAGTTCAATTCGGTCAAGAAAAGGTCTTTCACGATAATATAAATCATGCACTTCTAATACAAATAACTGTGCATTTTTCTCACGTAATATAAAAGGACCTGTACCAATAAAGCTTCCTTTTTCATCTTCATGTACGATAGAACACTGTTCTGCACTTAGCATATGTAAAAACATCCTATTTTCCGTATGTAATTGAATTTCAACAACAAATTCATCCACTGCATGGACATTTTTAACATGTTGCAACATCCATGCGTGTGGGTTGTTTTCCGCTTTCATAAATCGATTCAACGAATGTATAACATCATGTGCGGTAAGTCGTTTTCTATTATGAAGATGAACGCCTTTTCTTAAATAAAATGTCCAAACCTTTTCAGCGTCATTATATTGCCAGTGAAAAGCAAGTCTTGGCTCTATACAATTTGTTTCCTCATTCACATATACGAGTGTATCAAAAATATGTTTAACCATATGACATTCTGAGCGCATCGTAGCGTAAACCGGATCCAAAGCGATGTCTAAATTCATTTGTACTTGCAACCGAAGTACATCTTTTCTTCCTTCAGGTGTCCTTTCTATTTTATGACCAAATATGGAATCTATCCAAGCTTCATACTCTTTCTTTACTAATGGAAATTGTGAGCTGTAGCGTTCCACAAATGAGATTCCACTTTTCACATCCCCTTTTTTCGTTAGTTCTTTTCCTCTGTCTAAAATTAATATCATCGGTTGCTTTTGAAATATTAATTTAGAGCGATTCCCTCTCCCCCGTCCTGGAAACCAAGCGATCCAATTTAACTCTTCTAATTTTTTTATTATTAATTTACTATTACGCTCCGTACAAAATAATGTTTCTGCTATCATTTGTACGGTAACTTCTAATTGTTCTCCTTCTTGTCTCCCTTTACCATAGGCACACCATAGTGCGATATATTGATCTAAAATAAACATCATAATCCCCCTAAAAGGTGAAAAATAACCCCTTTTGTTTCTACCCTTTTTCCACCTCTCCTTTCATCTTATCATTTCAATATAGAAAGGAGGAATTAATATTGAACAATCTCATACTACGTTATAATAAACCCATTATTATTAGACTGTGCGGCGAATTATTAACTCGAACGACTGAATCTATGTTAGCTCTCATTATGATTATTTACGTTAATAAAATGTTAAACGGTAATATAATAATAACTATGCTCATTTTCGGGCTACAACCTCTCTCAGACATTGTATTTACACTTATTGCTGGAGGAGTGACGGATAAATATGGGCGAAAGAAAATTATGTTACTCGGCTTATTGCTACAAGGCGTTGCAATCGGCGGCTTCGTCTTTGCTCAATCTGTTTTTATATTTGCTTTGCTTTACGTCATAAATGGGGTTGGCCGTTCCTTATATATTCCCGCTCAACGTGCACAAATTGCTGATTTAACAAAACAAAAACAACAAGCAGAAATTTTTGCTCTTTTGCATACGATGGCTGCAATTGGTTCCGTAATCGGTCCAATAATTGGTGCTATCTTTTATCATACTCACCCTGAATATTTATTTATAATGCAAAGCATTACACTTATGGTATATGCAGTAGTTGTATGGACGCAGCTTCCAGAAACCGCTCCAGTATTTACAAAGCCAAAGCAAAAAGTTGAAGTATCATCTTCAAAACAATTTGTAAGCAAGCATTACGCCGTTTTAGGACTTATGATTACTACACTCCCTATTAGCTTTTTTTATGCTCAAACTGAGACAAATTATCGCATTTTCGCTAAAGATATATTTCCAGATTTCGTATTCATGCTCGCTTTTATTTCAACATGCAAGGCTATAATGGAAATCTTCCTGCAAGTTTTCCTTGTGAAATGGTCTGAACGATTTTCTATGGCGAAAATTATTCTTATTTCTTACACCTGCTATACAATAGCTGCAATTGGCTACGGGATTTCAGCAACAATCACATCACTATTCTTCACATTACTCTTTTTAGTCATTGGGGAAAGTATCGCCTTAAACCATTTACTTCGATTCGTTTCAGAAATCGCTCCTACAGATAAGCGTGGATTGTATTTTTCAATTTACGGGTTACATTGGGATATATCTCGTACGTGCGGTCCTGTACTTGGTGCGGTTTTATTAAGTAAACTAAACGGTAGCATGCTATTTTATATTTGCGCTTGTTTCTTAATAATGGGAGGGATTATTCAAGCACTGTTTATTCATAATGTAGAACGTAATAAAATAAATAAAGACGTTTCGAAGCATACCCCTCATATTTTATAGGATGCTTTCTTTATAAAAAGAAGGATGTCACAAAAGTCTCGAGACTTTTGTGACACCCTTTTTTATTACCCTGCCATTTTATTAATACTATCTTCTGGTGAAAATACCGAAATATGATTTACCTTACCAGTCGATTTTGGAATAATGAATTTTAACTCAAACTGATTGTTTACTTTATATACGTATATTTTATCTTCCCCATTTACTTTAACTGAAGCTGGTTTTCCTAATGCTTTCTCTATTTCTTGTAATGTAATTGATTTTAACTCTGCATGATAGGAGCGTACATCAAAAACTTGTGACCCTTTATTAAAACCGAAGGAAACATTTTTATTTGTAAAGGTAGCGTACATTCCGTTGCCTGCTTGTTCCGTTTTATCTGCTTTACCCCAATCTTTTTCTATTTCTTCAATATCACCTGTATGTGCTGCGAACGGGACATTAGGTACTTTTCCTTCTTTCGCTAGTTCAAACAAATCTTTAATGTGGTTAATTGATTTTTGATTTATAACTGTATCTTGCGTGCTTGAATCTGTCTTTGGTTTTGCTGATCCTTCATTATTTGATTTTGCTTCAGGCTCTTTCTTTTCTTCAGAAGAATTATTTTGTTCGTGTTTACTATTTTCCGAGGTTGGGTTTGTTTCCTTTTTTTCGTCTGTCCCTTTACATGCTACTAATGCAAATATGCATGTAAAAGCGAGAAATAACATAGCTATCTTTACATACACTTTCATACATTTCGGCCCCCTATTATAATCTTATTCCTTTCGATAACCAATCCATGACACCGCTTTTCAAATTGTGTTTGTTCCAAAAAGTAAATGCTTCACTCTCTCCCAATGCTTGTACAACATATTCTACAAAAGCTGTTCCTAAAAAATAACCGATTCGGTTGTATCCAAAATACTGTCCTCCAGATAACCGAAACCACTCTTTCTCTTTTTCAAACGTCCATCCTTCTATATAATCTTCCAAAAAACGATTCTTTATTTGTTCTTCATTTTCTATATAGCATTGTAACCAACGTTCGCCATCATTGTTATATGAGTAGTACACTGATTCATTTAAACCTCTTATAATTTGCTTTGATAAATATGTTGCAACGCCTTCACGATACAAATTAACTGACCCGTCAGTCCAATCGGCTTTACCCCAATCCATTCCATCATTGTGTAACATAACATTATGATATATATGTCCTATTTCGTGAGCGACAATAACACGAAGATGATTTACATCTGGAGATAATTTTTCTGCCGCAAAAAATATGTCTCCAATAATTTCCCTTTCTACAAATGCATTAGAGCCAAACCCTCCAACAAATAGATGAAAATTCATATTTACATCAAAGTTATATTTATAATGATATTCATTCGTTATCTCTTGAAGAATAGTCGGTAATATTTCTGCAATGATACGAATTTCTTCTATTTTTGCGGGATATCGTTTAATGGCATTAGAAACTCGTTCTCTCGTATGTGGACAATGATACTTAAAGTATTCTTCAAATATCTCTGGATGCGAAGTAAAGTATTGGTTGAGGACTACTACTTCTACATCGTTACTTTCCCACAATTTTAAAAAACTTGGAATCGTATTATTTATCATTTTTTCCATCTCCTTATATATCCCTTCTCGCCATTTACACTGCAATCCTTCCTGAAACGTAGAAAAAGCAACAAAGAAAGATGAGTCTTCTTTGTTGCTTTTTCTGTTTAATCAAACCATTTATCACCATCAGAAATCCATTTACCATTATGCAAATCATAACATTCATCATAATAATAAAAAAAGCTGTCCAAAAAGGACAGCTTTACATATGTATTTTTACACTTCGATTGACTTACCATCTTCAACAATATGATAAAGTAAGTGAGCTAAATGATGAATTGGGCCATACTCTTCCTCTTCCTCATCTGTTTCACCGTGGAATTCAAGATCATTTAAGTATAGTGCTAAAAATTGATAGTATAGTTTTAAATCAAATCCGTAGCACGCAGTTGGCTCTTCATGATCCCCTTCGTATTGTAACATTAAGTATTGATCATTACCTTCTGCATCTTCTGCGTCAAAGAATACGAAGAATCCAACGTTTGTATCTAAATCAAATAGATGACGAGTACCTTTTTCTGTTGCTTTATTGAAGTCCTCTTCACTTAATTTATGTACTGTTGTCGCTTTAGCATTATCTTCTTGATGGAAATTTACTGTAAATATTTTCAATGCTGACACCTCCTGATTGTATAATACTAGCATAACATATAAAAAGGACTGCTTACAAATGTAAACAGTCCGTACATTCATTTCCGCATTGCTCGTAATAAAAAGCTTACGATGAAAATTAAAATAATCGCACCGATTAAAGCTGGAATAATTGCAAACCCGCCTATTACAGGGCCAAAACTACCAAGTAATTTCGTACCAATCCAAGAACCGATAATACCAGCAATAATATTGCCTATTACGCCACCTGGTACGTCTCTTCCAGTAATTAAGCTTGCAAACCATCCTAATAAACCACCAACGATTAAAGACCAAATCATATGATAACCTCCTTTATATTTTACAGATCAAAATATAATTAGAAACAATTGCTTACCATTAGTTATGTTACATTTCCCATAAGTTATTCATACAGCTTAACTATTTGATTATTTCAAAATAATGAACGACCTGTTATTTCGACGTATGGTTGATACCCTTCGTATTTCACATATTAGGGACAGTCAGGCTTTAATATTGTCCGCATAAACTCTTCTTTAAAAGCTGGATAGTTAAAACCAACTGCAATTTTTTGAATAGGCCTATTATCAAACGTTGTCGGCTCAGCTATTTTTCTAAAGTCTGCCACACTTTGTCCTCTTGTTACGTCATTTGTCGTACTAATCCAAACTGCAGATTTTTTGTATTCAAAAATATCATCATTTATAAATGAAATGAACGGAAGTAAATCGTGAATCGGACTTCCAGCAATACCCGGGTATTCTTTTTTATAAAAGTTCTCATAATAAAAATCGATCATTGATTTAATAAGCTTCGCTTGCCCTGTTCCTTCTTTATTAATAATATCCACCATTTCAGGAGTAATGAGGGCTGCTTGCGTTACATTTAACGGATAAATAGTCGCATTCTTTGCGTACTTCATGACAATATTCGCGGCGATTGGATCCCCATAAAAATTAGCTTCTGATACAGGAGTAACGTTACCAGGAAATAAAAAAGCACCGCCCATAATATAATACGAACATACCTTATCCATTACATTTGGATATAATAAAAATAGCGTTGCCAATGTTGTTAAACGCCCTGTCGCTACGATAATAATATCTTCTGGACAAGGTTCAATTAATTTAATTAGTCCACAAAAATTTTCCCGTTTACAAATCCTCATATCAGGTGGAATAATTGGCCCTAAACCGTGATCTCCATGTATTTCAGGAAAGAACAAAGGTTCTTCAGCTGTCATCGGTCTTGCTGCACCCTCAATGATTTTTACTTCTGTAGCATAGTATCTTTCTAAAAAATACACATTTTCCGTTACAATTTCTCGCGATACATTCCCATATTCAGCAACAATACCTATAATATCCAATTGACATGTTTTATTTGCATAAATTAACGCCACCGCATCGTCAATACCAAAGTCTCCAAAAAAGATGATTTTCTTATTAACTATCCTCACCCCTCTTCAACATAATCTACTATTATTATTATGTAAAAAAGACAAGGCTGTGAAACGGTGCAAACTAAAAAAGCCGCCTATTTATTGGCGACTTCAATCTTTTTATAAGATAAATATGCTAGTACATTTTTACTTGAATCGTATTTTGGATTATTTCCTTTTTTCGGTTCTCTCATATGTGTTTTTTCAAATCCAGGAATATCTGGCATTTTCTCCATAAATTCAAGCATTTCTTCTTCAGTTCCTTCAATACGTACGCGAATCATTATTATATTTCCTCAATTCTCATTTTCTCTGTACTAAGTATAACGTACTTTGAAAAGACTGCAAGAAATTTATCTTTTTAATGTCGCGCTTTTTTTGCATACAAACAATGCCATTTCAGTATAAAACGAATTTATTTTATTATTTTCAATTTGAATATTAAAGAATTCTTGCATTTCAACTGGTGTTTTCATCATACATTCTGTTAATTTCATACGTTTCTGCAAAGGTACATTCATCATATCGCACCACCAGTCAAATTCAAATTTCTTGTCAAAAGTAAGGCATGATTGCATTTGCAAACCGTTTTTTTCTAACATGGTAATCCATTCTGTTTTTTTCAGCGCTCGTTCATGACTCGGATCTCGCTTTTTTTCTATAAAATTATAAAATGTATCAAATTCATTATTTTCCGGTGAAACATTATCTATCAAAATAAACAATCCATTATGTTCTAACGTACGATTTACTTCATAAATAAACTGAGCTGGATTCGTAAAATGATGTGCTGCAATTCGGCATGTAATCGTATCAAAAGAACTATCGGCAAACGGTAAACTTTCAGCGTTTCCAGCGACAAAAGATACATTTTCATATCCATTACTTATAATAAAGTTTTTTGCATTCTCTAACATTTTTTCTGTTAAGTCTAAGGCAACTACTTCTTTAAACAATGGAGCTAATACATTCGCAACATGTCCACCGCCAGTAGCAATATCAAGAAGACGATTATTATGACGAGACTCTACTTGTTGAACTACATATTGTAAATCCGGTCCTTTTGCATGAATTTTACTTTTTACATACTTTTCCGCATTATTACCAAACTGTTGTTTTACAAGCTCTTCTTTACTCATTTTATCATCTTCTTTCTATTGTTACTTACATATAAGATTCATGTAATAATTAAAGTTCTCTTTATGTATTTTCAAATCCTCTTTTCAGCTTACTTCTTATCATGCTGTCCTATCATCGATATAATATAAATGTTACGTTTTATTACTAAACAAAAAAGGCTACGGGAACTTGTCCCCTAACCTGACTAAATATTTATTACATTTTTACTTTTTCATATACATCTATATAATATAAATCCTCTTTCAACTTCATAATAACGTCTACTTCGTTATAAGTAGCCTCACGAGCATGTAAACCAAATTGATCCATACCAATCCATATCCATCCAGGTGTATGATGTAAAACATCTATGTTAAAATAATCTAATTTTATAAGCTCCGATTTTATAAATTTATCTTTATTAGCGATTTGTTTATCTATTAAACCATATTCTTTTCCATTTTCAAGTAGCGATATAATTTTCCCTAAAACCGGATGTTCACGTATAATAAAATGATATTCCCTTTCGTCTACATTCGCCATAATTAAACGAGAATCAGATCCTAAATTAGACATCTTTATTTATTCACCTCCTTTATGAGTTTCACAAACATAATAACAAATAAATATTCAAATAATATTAATATAATGTAAAAAATAAAAAAGCTGACTCCCTTTTAGAAATCAGCCTTTATATTTGGATCATCTGTATACTTTTACAAACTATTATAATGTTTCTTTTTCCTCATCATTCCCGGAAACTAAATTCCCAATAGCATCAGCTGTTACTTCTACTACAAATTCACAAATACCTGCTACAACTTCTCCAATCACTTCATCCATCTTTTTACCCCCTTATTTTATGTAACTTATTTGTAGTATAGAAGAGATTGGTTATTTTTAACTATCGGAAAACGTGACAACAACATTACAGTTTTGTAAGCTTTTTCAATTTATTTAGCTTCTATCCTTTGAAACTCCAAGTATGATTCACAAGCATATAGGCCATCATAATATTAGGTAAGTTCCAATTATGCTAGAGGAGGCGTGTAAAATATACTACGTAAAATTAATTAAAGGTCAATCATTCTATGCTTTTGATCATCGTTTCTTAATGTCTGAAGAAGAACAGGTTTCCGAGAAAGTTTATAATTACTTACGTCGTAATGAATTTTTCGAAGTACGTAAAGAAGAATATTCGGCCTGATGTATTAAAAGCATCAAGAAAAATATCATTTAATAGTGATATTTTCTTGATGCTTTTATTTTATTTATCCTTAATTTCACTGAATATGTAATCATTGATTTTATACATTTTGACTTACTTGTTTCATCTATTAACACATCAAATTTTTGACAAATCAAAAAGATTGAAATCCACTCATGAAACACGTAATATAGACTCTGACTCTAAAAAAGTTCGTTAAAAATAATATATAAAATAAGGAGGTTTTATATACGAGTTTTTCATTTTAAAAGACGGAGAGGTTTTACATTATGTGGCGTAATAAAAATGTTTGGATTGTGTTAATTGGGGAGTTTATTGCTGGTCTAGGGCTATGGCTTGGTATTCTTGGCAACCTTGAATTTATGCAAAAATATGTCCCTTCTGATTTCATGAAATCAGTTATATTATTTATCGGACTATTAGCTGGTGTACTAGTTGGTCCTATGGCTGGTCGGATTATCGATCAGTATGAAAAGAAAAAAGTTCTTCTTTATGCTGGGTTCGGTCGCGTTATTAGTGTTATTTTTATGTTTTTCGCTATCCAATTTGAAAGCATTGCCTTCATGATTGCATTTATGGTTGCTCTTCAAATTTCTGCAGCATTTTACTTCCCTGCATTACAATCTGTAATTCCACTCATCGTACGTGAGCATGAGTTATTACAGATGAACGGTGTACATATGAATGTAGGTACAATCGCTCGTATTGCAGGTACTTCACTAGGTGGAATTCTTTTAGTTGTAATGAGTTTACAGTATATGTATGCCTTCTCAATGGCAGCGTACGCTTTATTATTCCTCTCAACTTTCTTCCTACAATTCGAAGATAAGAAATCAACAACACGAAGTAAACAAGCTGCAAAAGATAATAGCTTTATGGAAGTTTTTCGTATTTTAAAAGGAATTCCTATTGCTTTTACAGCACTTATATTAAGTATTATCCCTCTATTATTTATAGCTGGATTTAATTTAATGGTAATTAACATTAGTGAAATGCAACATGATCCAACGATTAAAGGCTTTATATATACAATTGAAGGTGTCGCATTTATGTTAGGGGCCTTCGTTATTAAACGTTTATCTGACCATTTCAAACCTGAAAAATTATTATATTTCTTCGCTGTTTGTACCGCTTTTGCACACCTTTCCTTGTTCTTTAGCGATATAAAATGGATGTCTCTTACATCATTTGGTTTATTTGGTTTTAGTGTTGGTTGCTTCTTCCCTATTATGTCGACAATTTTCCAAACGAAAGTGGAAAAAAGCTATCATGGTCGTCTCTTCTCATTCCGTAATATGTTTGAGAGAGTTATGTTCCAAATTGTCTTACTCGGCACAGGCTTCTTCTTAGATACGATTGGATTGCAATATATGGTTCTCATTTTCGGTGTGATTTCATTATTAATTATTTTCATTTCATTATCTAAACAGAAACAATATGAAAAACAACCTTCGCAATCTGCGAATTTATAACATAAACAAAGACGCATGGATCATATTTGATTAATCCATGCGTCTTTGTTATATAAAGCCTTATTTATTACGCTTATTAT
This sequence comes from Bacillus sp. N5-665, assembly GCF_022637375.2. Taxonomy (NCBI): domain Bacteria; kingdom Bacillati; phylum Bacillota; class Bacilli; order Caryophanales; family Bacillaceae; genus Bacillus; species Bacillus sp. N5-665. The sequence continues at coordinate 2,632,496 of NZ_CP093325.1, read as the reverse complement.
AATTATTTAAAGGAGTACCCTCTTTCGCTTTCGAATACAGTATACTAACATGATATATACAGGAGGTGCGAAATTGTCTGATGGTATGCAGTTATTTAGTATCTTTATTTTTGTATTAGCTCTGTTTAGCATCATAAACTTTTTAGCAATTTCCTTATCTGGACATAACCTTAAAAGAAGAATTATCGCAGGTTTCATTTTTTTACTACTAACTCCTATTGTTTTTTTTGCTACCGTAGCATTTGCTTCTATATTCGATAAAGCTGGATTTGGCGAAGGTGGGATAGCCTTCATTGTTGCAATTATATATATTTTAAATGGAATAATGATCCTACTTTCCTCATTATTTTTCCTCAAAAGAGACATAACATAGGCTACAGTACTCGGCATGAATCTGGCTTTACACTAGATTCATGCTTTTTCAATTCTCCTTAAATTTTTATATGAAATTAAATAATTCTTTATAAAAATTTAAACTTTATTTATTACAATATTCGTATCGTATTCGCACGTTTATTAAAAATGAAAAGAAAGGAGTACAAAATGAAAAAGGTTTTATTAATTATTCCAATATTCATCGTTCTACTGAGTGGCTGTAGCAATAATGATATATACGGTTCTTGGGAAGTCGTTGACAACAAAAATGGTCTTTGCCCTGCATCTTATAAATTTGAAACAGTTGTAAAAGAAGAAAAGAAAGAAAAAATTGTTCAATATTTAGTGGAGATGCAAACATCAAAGGAAAAAGAAGATTTATACAAAGGCTCATTTGTAAAGAATTCTAATGTATATCACATTGATTATGGTAACTCATTTACATCGGATCAAACTTTAAAAGTTGTCGATGGCAAATTAAATGTATACTTTTATGCAGTGGAAAAGTTATGTACATATAAAAAGAAATGATTACACTTCATATAAGACGCAGAAAATATTTTCTGCGTTATTTTTAATTTACAAAACCTCCCCAAAAACATTTTCCTCTTTTAAATCTTTAAATTTAAATGTAGTATTATATAATAACAATATTTTAATGCGAGGTGCTTTTTTTGAGAAGTTTAAGTTCATTAATTGTCTCAACAATCTGTTCCATTATCCTAATCCTATGGAGTGCACTTTCATTTTATGAAAGATTCACGACGGGAAATTCATACTATTGGCTTAGTGGTATATTAGGCCTCGTTTTCGTGTTATTTTTCATCCAAAATATGCGGGATATACTTAATAAAAACTATAAAACATCCTAAACCGTATAGAAAGATATAATAAACAGTTCAGTTAACCAATCCTTATTTACAACGCCCTTTCAAAAAAGACTAATCCTCCCTCTAAATTTGTCAATCGTTTTAATTTTCATAAAAAAATGATAAAATGTAAACATGTGTTTTCAGAATAATTAAAAATGCAGAAAGAAAACACTGTTTTTAGGAGGGGTTTTGATGACTTACACGTTAGCAACTAGAATGAAAGCATTCCAATCTTCTATATTTAGTGAATTAGGGGCCTATAAAAAAGAAAAAATTGCAGCAGGTCACAAAATGATTGATTTAAGTATCGGGAATCCTGATATGCCACCTGCTGACTTCGTAAGAGAAGAAATGGTACATACAGCAAGTGAAAAAGAAAGCTATGGATACACATTAAGTGGTATTCAAGAATTTCACGAAGCTGTAACTAAATATTACAACAACACTCATAACGTTAAATTAAATGCCGATAAAGAAGTTTTATTATTAATGGGTTCACAGGACGGACTCGTTCACTTACCTATGGTTTATGCAAATCCGGGAGATATTATATTAGTTCCGGATCCAGGATATACAGCTTATGAAACTGGAATTCAAATGGCTGGTGCAACATCTTACTACATGCCATTAAAGAAAGAAAAGGAATTCTTACCTAACTTAGAGTTAATTCCTGCAGAAATTGCCGATAAAGCAAAGATGATGATTTTAAACTTCCCAGGGAATCCCGTTCCAGCAATGGCTCATGCAGATTTCTTTAAAGAGGTAATCGCATTTGCGAAAAAGCATAACATTATTGTTGTCCATGATTTTGCTTATGCTGAATTTTATTTTGATGGCAATAAACCAATTAGCTTCCTCTCTGTACCTGGTGCTAAAGAAGTTGGAGTAGAAATCAACTCTTTATCAAAAAGTTATAGTTTAGCAGGTAGCCGTATTGGATATATGATTGGAAACGAAGAAATTGTTCGTGCACTTACTCAATTTAAATCAAATACAGATTATGGTGTGTTTTTACCAATTCAAAAAGCGGCATCAGCGGCACTAAGAAATGGCGCTGCGTTTTGTGAGAAAAATCGCGGTATTTATCAAGAACGTAGAGATACTTTAGTTGATGGATTCCGAACATTTGGTTGGAATGTTGATAAACCAGCTGGTAGTATGTTCGTCTGGGCCGAAATTCCGAAAGGCTGGACTTCGATAAATTTCGCTTATGCATTAATGGATCGTGCGAATGTCGTTGTTACACCAGGTCATGCATTTGGACCTCATGGAGAAGGCTTTGTACGTATTGCACTTGTTCAAGATAAAGAAGTGTTACAACAAGTTGTTGAAAACATTAGAAATAGCGGTATTTTTTCTCTTGAAAAAGTAAATGAATTAGTTAAAAATTAATGATAACTCCCCTGCTTAACTGTAGCAGGGGTATTATTTATTGGAGGTACTTTCATATGCATATTAAATACACTCTTCCTCATCGTTATCCTTTTTTAATGATTGATAAAGTAACAAATGTAAAACATGGTGAATCTGTTACGGGATATAAACTCATTTCAAATAATGAGTGGTTTATAAATGATAATCAAAAACATATGCCTCATATGTTAATTGTAGAAGCACTTGCTCAGCTTAGTGCATTTGTACATACAAGTGACTCTGAAGGTCTAGGCTTCCTCTCCTCATTAGATGGGGTTGTGTTCCATGGAAAAGCATATCCCGGTGATAAACTTGATTTACATTATGAGCTTACTCGCAATCGTCGAGGTTTTATTCTCGGTAAAGGTACTGCAACTATTAACGATCAGCCGATTGTAACTATAGAAAAGCTATTAATATATCAAGCAAAATAGAGACGATGTAATTCTACGGGGATCTATCTCCTACAAATTTGTTTCACTAACATGAACAGAGTAAATAAATTACTTGGTTAGGGGCAGGAAAATGGAAAGCACTATCGGTATCGATGCCGGAGGAACATTAACGAAAATTGCTTATTTGAACGAACAAAAGCAATTAGCTTTTGAAAAATTTTATTCAAATGAACAAGATAAAATAATAGACTGGCTTAAGAAAAAAACTCATATAAAACAAATATGTATAACAGGTGGTAAAGCAAAAAAAATACAGCAACTACTTTCAGATTCATATAAAATAGTAGAACTAAACGAATTTGAAGCTACTCATGTAGGTGTCCGATACATATTAAAAAAAGAAAAATATGATGTAAACAACTTTATTTTAACAAATATCGGTACAGGTACTTCCATTCATTACGTTTATAATGACAAATATATTCGAGCTGGTGGAACTGGTGTTGGCGGTGGTACTATTATGGGGCTTTCAAGATTGTTAACAAATATAGATCATTTTGAAGATGTGATTCCTTTAACAAAATTAGGTTCTAGAAAAGAACTAGATATTACGGTTGGTGATATTTATGGTGGCATTCTCTCCCCTATTGATAATAGCTTAACTGCAAGCAATTTCGGAAAAGCTACCAAAACAGATTCAAATTTTAGTAGTGCTGATATACTAGCAACTGTGCAAGGGCTTGTTGGTGAAGTCGTTACTGCATTAAGCCTTCAATTCGCCGAAACAAAAAACATTGACCATATTATTTATATTGGTTCGACTCTATGTAATAACGTACACCTTCAAAATATTATTAGTAACTACACAAAATATCAAAATAAAACACCAATCTTTTTACAAGATGGTGGTAATAGTGGTGCGATTGGTGCTTTACTTCATGTTACGAATAAAAAAAGCTGACTTTTGTCAGCTTTTTTGCAACGGTACTTCAAATTCAATAATTGATTCCCCGTTTTCTCCAATTCGCTCTACACTAATTCTATCAATTACACATTGTAACTTTTCAGGGAAACTATGAATATCCTTAGCTACTTCAGCAGCTAACTCAGTACTTTCTTTTCTCCCGACTGTTACATGCGGTATGTACGGAATATCTTCTTTCAAAAATTGTAATAAAGCGCCTGTATACAGCATATCATGAAGTTCTTCTATTTGTTTTTGTCCCTTTTCAACTCGTAAAAATAAATATTCTCTTTCACTCTTAATTTGATTCGCAAATTCAATTTCTATCTCCTGTATCCCTTTTGATAATTTTAAAATATGTAATTTCAGCTCATCATTTAAAGTCGAGCTTTCAAATGGGAATACAATTGTAATATGCGGTGGGATTAAACCGAATAAAGGATCATGTTGTTTCCTAATATCCTCTATTTCATTAATAGACATGTCGTTTAGAAAAAGTAAAATTGTACGCATTTTTATATTCATCATATTGTATGATAGCTTGCACTTCAACAAATGATTTCAATTACATATAAAAAGAAAAAACTTCTCAAAAGAAAAGTTTTTTCTTATAAAGCATGATTACTATTTTCCCGCCAAACTTTCCTAAACTTTATATAACAAGCAATTCTCCACGGAATAATATACGATACTGCAACAACATAAAATAATAAACCAATCGTTTGCTGATCTAAGTCAACAATATATTGTCTTGAACCATATCTCAAAACGACAAGTGCAATAAAAGTAATTAAAAAAGCTGCACTTTTTTTCGTATAAATATTCCCATCATCTCTCCGCTCATAATTTGTTAATACTATAAGCGGCACAGCGAAAAGTACACCAATGAATCCCGCTATAACTACTTGTAATATAGCTGGATGTACGGGACCTAAAAACCATACAATACCTGGTGTTAAAAATAGGAATGGCCATAAAATACGTTTTCCCGATCCCTTTATTGGCTTATGCATGGAGCGATAACGACGCCAAAATATTAGTAGTGCAATACATAAAAAGACTGTTATTAATGAAGAAGTATCTCCCATTTACTTTTCCTTCTCTCTAAAATAATAATCTATTACTATTTTAAACCGTTCGTTCAAATGATACTTTACGAATAAATATACTACTAGTTATGATATAAAGAATAGTTAATCCGATTGAAATAACAGTAAAATAAGGAATGTCGATTAAAGATGCATCGTTTGTAAAAATTAAACCTGTTATCCCCGCTTCTCCATAAAGTACACTATTCATTGATAAGAAAAGTGTCCCACCAATCATAAGACCGATCCACTTAAATCTTTGCTTAAACACGACTACTAGTTGAAAGAAACATGCTGTCGTAACATAAAATAAAAATTGTAAAATAAATTGTTGTACCAATTGCTCCCCAAAGTTAACATTTACTACGTTATATTTTAAATCTTGTAAAAGCATAACTTGAAGAAATGAAAATAATGCAGATTGAAGTACAATATAACAAATTGCTCCGATAAAATATTGTGTTCTCGTTACACCGAATGAAACCGCTAAACGAAACAGCTCATCTTGTATGATGAAAACACTCCCTACTATAAATAACATAATTGCTATTGAAGGGTTATTTATAATTTCAGGTAAATAACCAATGTTCGCTCCATTTAAATGAGCAGCATTTAAAGCCCCTTTTATTAATAAAGCTACAATCCAAAATATTATAATTGCTTTATAATGAAAATTTATATGTAACTTCAACTGCTTCATTAACATCGTCATTTCACTTCACCACCCGTTATATGTATAAATAGTTTTTGTAATGTAATTCTATCAATTAGTAACCCTTCTTTTTCAAGAGAGTAATAATCTTCATTAGAAAGTTCTTCCCATATAACAGCAATCCCCTTATTTCCATAAACTTCTCGATTTATTACTTTTTTATTAATCGAAAATTCATCTACTTTATCTTTTTTCCCTGAAATAATATGAGCTTTTTGCAATAAATCTTCCACCGATGATTGAACAACAAGTGCGCCTACTTTTATGATGATTACATCTTCAATAACATGAGTAACTTCTTCTACTAAATGAGTTGATAATATAATTGTTCGTGGATATTCACCGTAATCTTCTAGTAGTAAATTATAAAATAACTCACGATGTGCTGCGTCTAAACCTGTAGTTGGTTCATCAAAAATAGTAATTGGTGCTCTACTTGCTAATCCTTGAATAATTCCTACGACTGTTTGCATACCATGGGATAGTTTATGGTATTTCTCTGTCATATTCAGCTGAAATTTATCTGCCAGTTCTTCAGCATAAGCTCCATCCCAATTTTTATAAAACATGCTACACATCTTAAAAAATTCTTTTACTTTATAACTTAAATGAGCCTCTTCTTTTACTCTAACAAAACAAATATTTTGCATCGCTTTACTATTTTCAAATACATTTTCACCAAATACAGATACGCTTCCACTACTCGAAATAATTTGTCCTGCTAGTAAGTTTAATAAAGTCGTTTTCCCTGCTCCGTTCCTTCCAAGCAAACCATATATTTTATGCTCTTCCAATGAAATCGTTACTTCATTTACAGCTATTTTCTTTTTATATTTTTTCGTTAACTCTAACGTTTCAAGTGCAATCATCCCTCTTTCCCCTCCTTCGTAATTTTTTGAATCATATCCATCAATTCATCTTTTGATATTTCTAGCACTTTCGCTTCTTCCCACACTTTAGGTAAATATTCGGTCATAAAAGTGTTTTGTCTTTTTTTTAGTACAACTTTCTTCGCTCCCTTTGCAACAAACATCCCGATCCCTCTCTTTTTATATAAAATCCCTTCATCCACTAATACATTTACCCCTTTAGCTGCAGTAGCTGGATTTATTTGTAACATCTTCGCAAATTGATTTGTTGATGGAACTTGTTCTTCTTCAAGCAATATGTCTTTTAAAATATCAGATTCAATGATTTCTGCAATTTGTATGTATATTAATTTATTTTGCTCTAGAGTAGGTTTCACAATTTCACCACCTTAGGTTCATAGGTTCATTACTTATGTAATTAACCATATCACATTAAATTATTTATTTCCATAAATTTCTTTTACAAAAAAGAGAGCCATTCTTAAACGAATGACTCTCTTTCTAAAATAAGAAATTTTGTATACTAACTCCATCTTTGTCCCTCCAATTATTTCGACTACTTTATTGGATATTTAACAAATAAAGATTTTCGGAAATCTTTATCATTCACAAACCTATTAATTTTTTTGTTATTATCATTAAGGAACTTTAATACTTTCCTTTTATTCCACATATCATCTTCTTTTGGAAAATCATCAAATTTTTCATACAGGACTGATAGTATTTCTTCTCTTTTTATCGTGAAATTTTTATTTTCGACTTGAAACTCGTAAGTTTTCGCATTTGGTACTAAAATCGCTAGATAAATAACGTTAAAGAGAAAATTCTTCTCCATCGTGTCCTTACCATCAAACCAATACGTCTCAACCATGTCTTCTGTAAGGTTTCCATTTCCTTTTGCGCCATAGTTCACCTTTATGCTTTCATTCTCCAAACTTATACTTTGAAATGTTTCACCACCGGGTAAATGATTCACAATTGCTACTACATCTGAGTTATTACCAACGTATGTCCCAGCATATTTCTTAAAATCACTAGGTTCAACATCGGATATTTCTTTTATTCTTTCTCTGCTAGAACAAGCAGTAATAAATAAAAAAATTGTTAGCATAACAACCATATTACGTTGCATATATTTCATTTAGCATCCCCCATTTTTATCAATATTTCGTTAATTACAATACTTCTTCTTAAAACCCTTTAAAACATACGCATTTTAATCAAAATTAAAAATTTTCAATTTTTGTGTTTACAATTATCCATTAATTGTATATACTTACTAACGTAAGAAAAATATTCTAAAAGGAGGTCGAAGGAAATGATGAAATTACAATTACATGCTTTAACTTTAGCGTTAACTGCACCTTTGTTTTTCGGACAATTAAATATGAATTCGACCACCCTAATGGAGAATTGAAAATCGTACATTATTTCGATTAATTCATAAATTCGCCACAGGAGGTCATATACTTTCCTGTGGCTTTTTCACGCCCTGCCATAGGAGAACTATATCTTCCTGTGGCTTTTTTGTGCGATTTTTTAGCCTCTTATATTATTTTTTAAAGAAAGGAGCAACATTCGATGACTATTAGCGTATTGTTTTTAAGTATTACGATTCAAAGAAATACAATTTCCAAAGATGAAATTTTTCATAACGAGCAAATTGAAAAAGCTATGAATGATGTTAAGGAGCGCCAAACGCTTTATTGTGATCACCTGTAATTCCTTTTCGAAAGGAGGAATTCATTTATGACTTTTCATATTTTCTTTTTTACAACTGTACTTCAGAAAAACACTTTATCTGAAGATGCAATCATTCGTAAACAACAATTAAAACAACTAACTGATAAAATGACTGACATTAAAAGTTCATACTATACGCAAATGTATTAAAAATATATTTTAAAGGAGCAATACCTTCATGAAATTTAAAGCATTCTTTTTAACAATCACCATTCAAAAACGTAAGCTTTCACAGAATGAGATTTTGCGTGAGCAACACATTCAAACTATTATGGACGAAGTGAAAGAGCACCAAGCTTCTTATTACAGCCGTCTTTTCTAAATAACTTTTAAAGGAGCATTATCCTAATGAAATTTAAAGCATTCTTTTTAACGATTACCATTCAAAAGCGTAAGCTTTCACAGCAAGAAATTTTGCGTGAGCAACACATTCAAACTATTATGGGCGAAGTGAAAGAGCGTCAAGCCTCTTATTATAGCCGTCTTTTCTAAATAACTTTTAAAGGGGAAAAAACAAATGAAATTTAAAGTATTCTTTTTAACGATCACCATTCAAAAAACTAAGTTCTCAGACAGTGAGATATTGCATGACCATCAAATTAATAAAGCTATGGAGGATGTAAAAGAACGTCAAAGTCATTACTGTAGCCATCTATAATTCCTTTCGAAAGGAGGAATGTACCATGAAGTTTCACCTATTCTTTTTAACAATTACAATTCAGAAAAAGAACCTTTCTGAAGCTGAATTAAAACAAAAAGAACAATATAAAGAGATTATGGACGAAATTCGAGATCGTAGAAGCAAGTACTACTCTCATCTATAATCCTTTAAAAATATAAAATTTGAAAGGGGTCGATTATGATGTTGCTAGCACGCTGTAAGGAAATGATTTGGATAATTCAGAGGGATTCCACATAGTTTTATAGACATACTATCACACAAGTATATCGTTATATTTGATGTGTAATAAATATATAATAAAATTACACCCGTACACTTTTAATATTGAGTAATAAACAAAAGATACACCACTTAAAAAGTGGTGTATCTTTCTCAACTTATACTATTTTCGATTACTTCGTTTCGTCTTAAACAATCTCACTAAGTTCGATACAACTGTTTTTGTTACTGCATAAACTGGTACTGCCAAAATCATTCCGATAATTCCCGCAAAGTTACCTACCCCTAAAATTAAAATAATAATTGTTAACGGATGGATATTTAATTTCGAACTCATAATACGCGGTGAAATGATGTTACTTTCAAACTGTTGTACAATTGTTACGATAATAATTACGTACAACGCTTGCATCGGAGATACGAACAGACCTACAATAACAGCTGGTGCTGCACCGATAAATGGACCTAAGTTAGGAATGATATTTGTAAATGCTGCTATAATTCCTAAAACGAAAGCGTACGGTAAATCGATAATTAAATAACCGATAAAAGTAAAAGCACCTACAAATATACAAACGAGCGCTTGCCCTTGAATATATGCAGATAATGTTTCGTTCGTTTCCTTAATGATACGAAGTCCTTCTTCACGGTAAGACTCAGGTAATAGACTAACTGCTTTCCCTGGAAACGCATGTCCATCTTTAAACATATAAAATAAAATAAACGGTACTGTGAAGATAACTAATGCAACGTTTGTGATAATACCAAATAAAGCCGTTGCACTCGACGTAATCGTGTTTGGTATATCCTTTAAGTATTCAATCGCATTTTTCTCAATTGTTTCAATGGAAACGTAGTTTTGTGTAGATAACCATTCAAATAATCTGTGATGGGATAAATCTTGTATGTATAGTTTTCCCTCTTTAATATAACCGGGCATATTTTTTACTAAATCCATTAACTGTTGTGAGATCGTTGGAACAACTACCCCAACTCCAACTGCAGTTAATGTTATAATAAAAAGATATAACAGTAAAATCGCTAAATTTCTAGGTACTTTTTTATTCTCCAAAAAGACTAACAATGGGTTAAATATGAAGTATAAAAATAACGCGATTAAGATTGGGAAAAACAACGTTGATATGAAGATACCAATCGGTTGAAATAGAAACGATATTTTTGTGCAAATAAATATGATCGCTACAACCATTAGCACTTCTAATGTCCAAAAGTGCACTTTCGATTTCAAAAAAACGTCCTCCTTTAAACTAGCACTTCTCTTCATTGTACCAAAATAAGCAAGAATTTCACATAATATTTTCCTTTACAATATTCCAAAATACCAATAAATACACTACAATGAGATTACATACAAATTTGCAGGTAAAGGTGATAAAAATGACACAATGCATCATATGCAGAAAAGATACGAAAGAACTTAGTGAACAATATGTCATCCCCGAAATATTATGTGGATATTATTTCACAAACTCAATTTGTGATACTTGCCATGAACAAATGACAACAAATATTGATCGTCCCTTAATTCGGCATAAATTAAGTCAATTTAAGATTGAGCAAATGAAAAAACAAATTGATTCCCCGCTCTATACGAATGAACATGGTGAGGAACTTGCGGCTGCTGAGACAGATGTTGTTGAAGTAAGTGATGAAATACTTTATTCCAATGCATTAATTATGAAACTATGTAAAAAGCACGATATTTCACTACATAATGAAATTTGGAAAGAAGAACGTGTAACGAAAGTAGCTAGCTCTATTCAACGTGAATTACTTTTAGATAACCGTAAATACAAAATGAGTGTATTAAAAATGGCTTATACTTTCGCTGTACAAGCTGTTGATGGCTATTTTGAAGATCCAGATGCGATTGATATTTCTAACATTCTATCAAATGGCGATTTTATGGAATTAAAAGAAAAAAGTATAGTTCGCGATTTAAGTAAAAGTTCTTTATGGAATACATTAAATACAAATAGTGAGAACCATTACTTTATTTTATTAAGTGATAAAGATGGCCTGTTCTGTTTCATTCGTCTATTTGATATATTTGACGTTGTCGTTCATTTATCAGAAAAGAGATATGAACTTTCATCTCCAATTGTCGGCGTAAATGATGTAAATAGGCAGGAATTTTATGTCCAAACTTTAAAACAGTATATGGATGGGCTATTTAAAGAAAAAAAACCTTCTATTTAATCGAAATCAGAACATACGGTCTCCTTTCTTGACGAAAAGACACTGTGTTATAATAAGTATGAAAAGAACAATACAATCACATAAACCAATTATTAATTGTAAATAAATAAAAAAGACCAGTGTGCGGCTACACACTAGTCCACGTAACTTAGCAGATTGGATTGTTCATTTATCCTATTTGTTTCTTACAAACAAAACAACCCACATTCTATTGGCATAGGTGGGTTGTTATTTTTTGAGCTTGTCTATTAAAACGACGACGAACGTTAACAATGCAACGAGAAACAGTCCACCCTGCAGTAGCAACGCTATTTCACTCACGTATTATCACCCCCCTCCTATTCGGAGAAGTGATAATTGAACAACCAACCGTACCTTAAGTTACTATTTAATTTTACCATATTTTCTAATAGTTTACGATGAAAACCCGCAAGTGAAATACTTGCGAGTTTTTTTATCCCGTATTAACAGGCAGTAAACAAAATGAAGCAAAACATAGGTGAAACTGCCTGTAAAAGCCCGATTGGTTCAACTTTATTTCTCACTATTTTTTTAAAGCATATGCATCAGCTATCATTTCACCAACAATTTTATTTTCTTGTTTCTTCTCGTCTTTCAATAAAGGAAATAACAGTTCTGCCACTTCATATGCCTCTTCTAAATGGGGGTATCCTGATAATACAAACGTATCAATTCCTAACGCTTCATATTCTTTTATTCTTTCTGCTACTGTATGCGGATCTCCAACAAGCGCAGTACCAGCACCACCTCTTACAAGCCCAATTCCAGCCCATAAGTTAGGACTTATCTCTAACGACTCTCTCGTACCTTTATTTAAATGTGTCATTCTTTTTTGTCCGACTGAATCATATCTTGCAAATGTTTTTTGAGCGAGCTCAATTGTTTCATTATCTACATATTGAATTAACCTTTCAGCCTCTTTCCATGCTTCTTCTTCTGTCTCTCTTACAATTACGTGTAGTCTAATACCAAATCGTACGTTACGCCCCTTCTCTTCCGCAAGTTTTCTTACTTCTTCTATTTTCTCTTTCACTTGCTCTGGTGGCTCTCCCCACGTTAAATATACATCACTATGCTCAGCTGCAACCTCTTTACCTGCAGCGGACGATCCGCCAAAATAAATTGGTGGATACGGTGTTTGAACCGGAGGAAATACAACTTTACTATCCGTAACTTTAATATGTTTTCCTTCTAAAGAGATTGTTCCACCTTGTAATACTGACTTCCAAACCTTTAAAAATTCATCTGCTACTTCATATCTTTCATCATGTTCAAGATACAATCCATCACCTTGCAATTCAACAGGATCTCCTCCAGCTACTACATTAATAAGTAATCTCCCATCTGAAATTCTATCAAATGTAGATGCCATCCTCGCTGCAACTGTCGGTGACATTAGTCCTGGTCTAACTGCTACTAAAAATTTTAATTTCTCTGTCTCAGCTACAAGTGCCGATGCTAATACCCATGGATCTTCACACCCTTGACCAGTTGGAAGTAATACACCCGAATATCCTAAATAATCAGCTGCAGCTGCAACTTGTTTATAATAACCATACTCAGCTGCTCTTCCTCTTTTTGTCGTTCCTAAATATCGACCATCTCCATAAGCCGGAATAAACCATAATAATTCCATACCTTTACACACCCCTTATTTATTTTGAAACGTATACTAACATACTCTATATAAATTACCCCTAATAATTTACCCCGCTATTTGCGGGCAGTAAGATCCCCACCTTAAAATTCAGCGAAAGCAAAGAAGTTAGGTGGGGGATGACCCTTCCCACTGATTAAAGTTTCACTTTATATGTTAATTCCCTGTCTCTCCTTTAAAATTATCTCGCCATCTTAAAAACTTCACTTCTAGTAAACGTACGAGTGAATCAGAAAACTTTCCAACGAATGCAAAAATAATAATGCCGACAAATACGATATCTGTATTTGAAAATTGCCTTGCATCCATAATCATATAGCCAATACCTTCTGTAGACCCCATAAGTTCTGCTACTACTAAACTCACCCATGCAACTCCTAAAGATAACCTTGCTCCGAGTAATAGGTTCGGCAATGCGGCAGGTAAAATTAATTTTGTAATTAATTTTCTTTTACTAAACTCTAACACTCTGGCAACATCGAATAACTTTGAATCTACACCTCGTATCCCTAAAAACGCGTTTACGTATAGAGGAAAAAATGCACCGTCCGCAATTAATAATACTTTCGATGTTTCACCAAAACCGAACCATAATACGAAAAGTGGCGCAACTGCTAAATGAGGTACAGTTCTTAACATTTGTACAGATGGATCTAAATATTGCTCACTTCTCGTTGAAAATCCAACAATCGTTCCTAAAATAATTCCTAAACTCCCGCCAATAAAGAAACCAGCCGCAGCCCTGAATACACTGATACTTAAATGACCGAATAACTCTCCTGTTTTTATAAGTTCTTGAAAAGCTAGAAATATATCTAATGGCGTTGGTAATACTGTTTTAGAAACTAGATCGAATACGCCGGCTAATTGCCAAATTATTAATACGATAACTGGTATAGTAATCGCTCTTACTAGCACTTTTACATTCGTCTTTCGCACTTTCTTTACATTGTTTTTGCCAATCGTTATACCCGTTGGTTTCATAACAGCTTTCGTATTCTCCAATTTACAAAACCTCTTTTCATTTCGCCTTTAATGCTTTTTCTACGAAAGAATTATCTACAACTTTATCTGTTTTAATTTCGTTCTTTATTGAACCGAGTTTATATTGAAAATCCGCTGTTTTTTGCTGTTCAGCTATTATTTCTTTCGTTACCGGAACTAAAATTGGTTTGTCGTGATCAAACACTTCTTTTACAATTTCTGCATCTATCTTCTTTGCAGAAGTATATATTTTTATCGCTTCATCTAAGTTTGACTCTTGCCATACACGTGCTTTTTCATAAACTTTAAGGAATTTCTCAACTAATTCTGGATGCTCCTTCGCGAATTTTGTTCTCGCAATTAAAAACTCTGGTGAAGAAACATTTAATCGTTCACCATCTGCAATAATCTTTGCCCCTTTATTTAACGTATGTAGTGAAATAAACGGATCCCAAATGGCCCATGCATCTACTGATCCGGATTCAAATGCCGGCTGCGCTTCATCTGGTTGCAGTTGAATGACATTTACATCTTTCGCATTTATACCTTCTTTTTCTAATGCTCGATATAATAAATTAAATGCGCTACTTCCTTTTGCTACTGCAATTTTTTTACCTTTTAAATCTTTTACACTCGTAATCTTGCTATCTTTTTGTACAAGAATTCCAGTCCCTTTCCTCGCATAACTTGTATTAGCAATTTCGGTAAATTCAATCCCAGCTGCTTGCGCTGAAATAACTGGGGAGTTCCCGACTTCACCAAAGTCTAATCGATTTGATGCGATCGCTTCAAAATAGGGAGGTCAGCTTTGAAACTCTGTCCATTTCACCTTAACCCCTTCTTTTTTTAACTCCTCTTCAAACCATCCTTTTTTCTGTGCTAATAATAGCGGGCTTAATCCTTGCTGTATACCAATTTGTACTGTTACATCTTCCTTCTTACTACTTGCTGTGCTTTTTTCACATCCAAATAAAAATAAAGAAATAGCTACTGCAAAAGAAAGAACTTTAATTTTTTTATACATATACTCACTCTTTCCCTATATACTTGTTTGAATTAATCCCCCGTGTTCAAACTGCTGTAATACTTTCTTTCGAATTTCTTGGAATGACTCCGAAGTTTTACTACGCGGATAAGATAAATTATTTTCAATCACTTTATGTATTTTTCCAGGCTTTGCACTCATGATGACAATTCGGTTCGAAAGATATATTGCTTCGTCTATATCATGTGTAACGAATATCATTGTCGTTTTCTTCTGTTCCCAAATGTTCAACAGTACTTCTTGCAAATGACTTCTAGTAAAAGCATCAAGTGCCCCAAATGGTTCATCAAGTAATAATACATTCGGATCTCTTAATAAGGCTCTCGCAATCGCAACACGTTGTGACATCCCGCCTGAAATTTCTTTCGGATAAGATTTTTCAAAACCGTCTAATCGAACGATTTCAACCCATTCCTTTACCTTATCTTTCACATACTTATCTTTTAATGACAAATCAGCTGCAATATTTTCTTCCACTGTTAGCCATGGAAACAATCGATGCTCTTGAAATATAAATCCTTGCTTCTTACTCGGTTTTGTTATACGCTCCCCGTCAATAATGATTTCTCCCTCAAAATCGCTGTCTAAACCTGCAATAATTTTTAATAGTGTACTTTTTCCGCAACCACTCGGACCAATTACTGTAACAAAATCCCCTTTCTCTAATTGAAAATTAATATTCTCTAATACTTGAACCGTAGCAGTTTGTTTCGAAAAATATTTTGATACTCCATCAATTGAAACAGTCACTTCTTCGCCTCCTTGAAATGATTCATCTAAATGAACAGATTCAGTATTTATGCAATAAAAAAACCAAAGGCATTTTATCAATAGATAAAATGCCTTTGGTTTCTCCAATCAGCAATACGTAATAGAATTAAGTACATATTATACAAATATTTCCGATAAGTCAACTTGGTTTTATTAAAAAATACATATGATTCGTTTGAACATCCTTATTGTTATTTATTTAAAAATTATTTTTTATGGTTCTTAATCCACTGTAACCAATAAGAAAACTCACATGCCAAATGCATTTGATGCGATTTAATAAGGCTATTAGGACAAAGTGCCGGAAACTCTACAACTAGACTTACTTCTATACCAGTATCTGTATCTTTGAATTGATGTCGAACTCCACCAATAGTAGTACCGTCTTTCATACGTGCAACACCTGTTGATTGATATTGATAAGACTTATCTCGAGGTGTCTTCAATCCCGTTTCGTCACCAAAAACAATAAAAAATTGAACTGGAAATGGAGAATTACCAGTAGTTTCGATAACCTCTAATTCATTTTCCCCAAAGGGTCTTAGTACGTAGTGATCTGGACAGGCTGATAAATTCACTTGATCATTTTCATCTGATTGTTCAAGCATAAAACTATCAATTCCATTTATCGCTTCTTCTGCTGTAATCCCATCTAAATAGATACTTGTTTTTGAAAATTTTCGTCTATCACCAGATAAAACAGTACAAATACGCATACCCATTTCACTTAATTTCAGTTTAATTTTCAACTTATCATACATTTCATTGTATGAATGATTTAACTTTAGTTCCGTTAGTTTTTTTTTCATAACGTCTGTATCATTTAATTCCGGTTCTTTATGTCCTAATGTATTTAAAACTTTTTTAATACGTTCTCTTTTCCACTTTGTAAGTTGTTCATTCGAAATATTGTTTCCATCAATAATAATTTTCATATACATTCTCCTTCGATTTGATCGTATCGTAGTGTATTTAATACTAAATTAATCATTTCTTGCTTCGTGTCTAGATTCAAATTCACCTCTGAATGAGCAATACTGCTAAGACCGTATAAAATAAATCCTGATGCTAATAATGAGTTATTAGTATTAAAAATCCCAGTTTTCACCCCTTCTTCGATTACTTGTCGAATTAATGGCTGCATTCGCGTAAATAATTTCTGTTCCAGTTGAAAATGTTGTTCCGTCTGAAACGAACTCACATTTTTATAGGGTGCTAATTTTTCGATAAATGTCCAAAATATATTTAGAGAATCTTTCAGCTTTTGCATGACAGACCGTTCATTAGAAATAAGTATTTCTTCAATTAACTCCATATTTTTCACAATAAAATCATTTAATACTTCATCAACAAAATTCTCTTTAGACTTGAAGTAATAATAAAATAAGCCCGTTGCTACACCTGCTTGATTCACAACATCTTTTATGCCAAATCCTTTCATACCATTTTTCATATATAGTTCAAAACCAATATCCATCAACTCTTGCCTTCTAACATCTGGTTCTTTTGATATTCTTTTCATAGGTCATCTCCTACTATCTTTTACCTTCGACTGAATCTGATTCAATCATAAACGACTGAACTATATTCAGTCAATATTAGTTTCCACAAAAAAAGAGTAATCTCAAGAAATATACATCTAACCTTAGACTTATCAAAAAGTTAGATCATATAACTTAAGACTACTCAATTTCATTAAACACATATTTTCTTTTCAAATCGCTTTAGTTTAACCACACCATTTCTGTCTCTACAATCATTTGAGGAAGCGTCTTTTGAATTATTTCCTCTAATACATTAAGAGCTTCATTCACATAACCACCCTCAAAACCCTCTAAAGGCTCAGGTAACTCATCCTCATCTAAAATAAAATATTCTCCACTTGGAAGTACCAATATATCAATAATTAAGTCTTCAAATGACACTAATTCGTCTGTTATTTGCGTATTTTTTACAACATTAAAATAAGAGCCTAAATACATTCCATTTTTATCTCTCCATATGTATAAATTGTACGGACGATTTTCCCAGTAGTATGCAATGGTGTAACTTCCTTTTGGGATTGTTAAACTCGCACGATGTGCAGTCATTGTAAATGAATACTGAACCTCATGAAATAACACGATACTTTGCAACTGCTTTTCAAGTAATAAGCAAGTGTGATCTACTACGGTCGAGTCATACCGAATTTTTCTTTCTATAATTTCACTTTTTGGTGTTAGTAATTTATTCATTCTTGGTTTCCCCTTATGCTATTTCTAATCTTAATTATATCCATTTATATAGTGATAAAGAAGTGTTTGGTCTCCAAATACACAATAAAAACTCCCTCTTATTTTAGAAGGAGTTTTTCACTGTCCATGTTTCATATTTTTTCACTTCTAATGGAAGCTCATTCGTTTTCAACCACTTCACTGCACTACATACAAGTGGAGATGAATTGTCTTCTGTAATGCTTTCTATAGAAACCCATCTCGCTCCTAAAGAATCTTGACCTTCAAATTGTTTTGGTACTATGATTTTCCCTGCACTCTTTTCAACATCATACAAAACTGCAATATGGTGTACATGTGTATAATCTTTAAACTTTGAAGGGTATTGAAAATCAACCGTACCTACTTGCTTTATAACCTTTACTTCTAATCCAGTTTCTTCTTTACATTCCCTATGGAGTGCCGATAACAACGACTCCTCTTCATTAAAGCTCCCACCAGGTAGATCATATCTGTTCTTATATGGACCTTTTGATTTATCAATTACTAATATATTATTATTTTCGATACAAATACCATACACACCAAGCGCACGATAAAAATTAGTAGCATTATTCATGGTTCAATTTCTCCACCATCACATCATAAAATTTTCGTTCCTCATCAACATTTAAGTAAACACGACTTACTGTTTTAGAAAATCCATATAATAATTGTGCTTTCATTGGCTCTTTGAGTATTATTTCAAATGTTGGAGGTTCCTTTATAAATTCCATCACTGTTGCGTCAAGAACCTCTTTCTCTTTTTTTAAAAGTTCTCCTTTATAAAACGTAATCTTATCAATTTGTGTAAACGGTATAATGATTTTCTTCCCTAATCCAATTTGAATAATTACCTGTTCTTCCGTAACAATAATTGGATTTTTACGCATTGCTTGAATTTCAGCTAAAAAATAAAACATTGCATATACATTTAAAATAAGTAACACCCATGCTACAACTGGATTCCATTGATGAAGCAAATAATGAAAACCAATACTTTCTATTAAGGTTGCATGGATAATCATAATATATACACCTATTGCACCAGTCTTTTTGTAATATGAGTATACAGATTTACCTTCCGGTACTGTTGCACGCCACGATAAAAATGCATAATAGATTAACTTACACTCTGTTACAATGATATCTACTAATTTATTTCTTTTCATAGTAGCATCAAACGCTGCATCAATCGCATAAGAAAATGAAGAATATTCTCTTCTATATTCTTTATATCGTTTGATTGTTTCAGGAAGCACTTTAACGATTTTATAGAGAAGGAATAATTCTAGACCTACAAAAGCAATTTCTCCTGCAACTATAATATAAGAAACGTTTGAAAAAGCTTGTAAATAGTTACTTGGAATAATAAATCTCGCAAATATATATCCAGCTATTACGACAGGAAATATATACGTTAGCGAGTATCTTTTTCGAATAATAAAGAAATATGTAATAAGCGGAATTACAAACATACAATCTAACAAAGAACCAAGCACTACTTCTTTCGGAGCGGCTGGTACAATCGGAAGGGCATACAATAAATAGTTTGATAACAAGATGAAAGATACGAGTCCAATCCAAATACCTTTTCGCCTTCGCGATAGTGAGTCATTCATACGTTCACTCCTCTATTTAAAAACCTCGTTTAAATGATCTTTATAAAATGTAATGGCACGTTCAAATTCTTTAACTTCGTCTACTTTTATAACCGTTTCAAGTAATAATTTCATCGCGGATTCATGATCGTTAACGTTATATTTTGCTAATGACAAAAATACTTTCATCACGGCATTATCCGGAAACTGCTGCAAACCTGTTTCTAAAACAGTAATTGCTTTGTCATACTCACCTATACAACGATATGTACTGCCAAGACCGATATATGCACCGCAAAGTGACTCCCCATCAAGACCATTTGCAATTGCCTGTTCATAATACGGCACAGCGTCTGTTTCAAGTCCCATTACATCATGTATCCAGGCACATTGAAAAAGCACTTCTGCATCCCGCGTAAAATTGGTTAACCCCATAAGTATCTCTCTAGATTGCGCATATTTCTTTTCATTTCTTAGTTTAATCGCTTGCTTTAATAAATGTTCCATAGAATCCACTCCTCACCAATTATTTTATGTATCCATCTTGAATGGTTAACATTTGTGTAAAAGTAAAATTCCCATAAATTAAAGTTTCGCTTACCTATATATACTATGCGGATTCACTCTTATCCAAATACTTAAAATTATAAAGCAGTAATGTGATTACATAGTACTTCTAACCTTTTGACAATTTCTTTCGCCGTTTCATCTTTCCCATTACATAACTTCCCTTTACCGTCCTGTCCAATTACGTTGTGCACCGCTCCGCGTGAATATAAAGAATGTGGTGAATTTGCAATCATTACATTTGCCTTAGATTCTTTCATTCTATTTTTCGCTCTTTCAAACAATTCTTCTTCATTTACATCACTTTCAAGTTTAAAGCCAACGAGTACGGTTTCTGGATCCCACTCTTTTATTTGCTTTAATACTTTTGGAGCCTTTTGAAAATGAATAATTGGCGCTATATCACTTGAAATTTTCCCATTCATATCAAGAACATTACCATCTTGATCACAAATTTTCTCTACAACCCAATCTGATCCAGCCGCTGCCATAATGACCGCATCGACTTTTTCATGTGTAATTATACTTTTCATTTTATCTTGTAAATCAACAATTCCTTCAAACGGGTGTAATTCTAATTGATTGTTTACATCGTTTGGTTTCTCAGCGAAATAACCGTGTAAATATATAACATGTGCTCCTTTACTTATAAATTCTTCCGCGATTATTCTACCAATTGTTCCTTTTGCCATATTCGTATGACCACGCACTTGGTCCCATTTTTCTAAACAACCACCACTCGTAATTAATACCTTTTTCCCCTTCATTGTAACCATCCCTTACTGATTTTTCTTACGAAACCATTCTGTTCCAAAGTCAACGATATCTCGTTGCTTCATAAGACGGCACGTTGCATTTCCTATTTTCCCATTTGTTACAGTTCCTTTTCGCTCAAACTCTACACCGATTTCTACAAACTTATCAGAATCGTAATCCATATCAACAAACTCTTTCCATACTCTTGCACCATTCTCTATAATTGGTGCCCCTACTTTTATTAACTCACATGCACCAGTACGTACTTCAGATAAATGTACAGACGTATTGGAATCATATCCAACACCAATTAATAATATATATCCGTCTAAATCATATATTTTTCTTAATGGAGATTCCTCTCCTAAACTCATTGATAGCGACTGATTCATCGTTATTTCTTCTGCATGTTTTCCCCATGCAGCAAAACTTCCTAATGGATGGTTGCTACGTACTACATTCGGATATGTACGAAAACATTCAACTACTTTTCCCATTGCCCTTGTTGGTGTTATATGTGGCTCAAACGCCGGGACGTTATCTCGAATAATTTGCCACCATTCTTCAGGTACAGGTGGTCTTGACCAATGTTTCGGATCAGATAAATCCGAAGATTGAGTTGGCATAATAATTGTTCCCTCTTCCGTAATAACTTTCATTAACGCCTCTACTACCGCAACGGCTCCGCCAGATACCCAGCCAATAGAACTGAGCGAAGAATGCACAATAACCGTCATTCCTTTTTCTAACCCTAATTCTCTTAAATCATTTGTAATTGTTTTGATTGTATTTGGCAATTGTGTATTTGCCACTATGTCATTCATTTTCACGATTGTTCCCCCATTTTTTAAAACTACTACATACATATATTATCATATTTTTCTTAATTTTTAACTTAATCATTTCTGTCACTACAAAAAAAGGTTATATATTCACATGCATAATAATCAAATAACAAAAGCAGATAAATAAAAAACTTTATTCTCTTTTCTACTATTTGAACTAATTTACTTAATTGCATACGTTTTTTCAGTATGAAGAAAAATAAAAGTAATACGTCAAAACAATACAAACACTATATATAAACGAAAGAGCCCATCACAACTGATAAGCTCTTCCATTTTATTTACCCTTCAATTGTAACCCCTGTAAACATCGATAAGTTTCCCGTTATTTTCTCACCTACACGTAAAAATAAACCAGCAGCTCTCCCGCTAATACAGTGTGAACCAATTAATAGTTTACCAGTATACGGACCGTCCCATGTGTCAATTGTATAGTCAGGCATTTCTATGTATTTCTGATATATTTTCCGCTGTTCAAAGTAATACTCTGTTTTATCTTCAGCTAATAGTTCATTATTTTCAAATATAGATACTCCTCCGCCTTCACGGCCGTATAAAGGTTTAGAAACATAGGATTCATTTCTTTCTATAAATGGTTTATTTGTAAAATATGTTGGTAGGAAGTATTTCTGAACGATTCCTCGCTCTTCTTCCTCAAAGAAAAATTCTTCTTCGTAAAGTTGCCAAATTAATGCGAGTACACTTTTATTTTGCATAAGAAAAGCAGCTGGTGGATTAATGATTTTCACTCTGCCTTGCGCTATATGATCTAAAAACTGAAGTCCAATTCTTTTCCCGTTTTTATCAGCGTCTGAAACTAAATATTCAATTGGATATAGTCTATATAAATAATGAATTCTCTCACCATTTGGCGTATATATACCATCATCTGCAACGACGATATCTTGTATACCTATATAATCCGTTGACTGATCTAAGCAATAGCTTCTTAAAAATTGAACCGTTTGATGGTCTTCATCATGCCAATCATAACTCGTAAAATAAATCGTTTCTCTAGGATCTATACTATAGTCATGTTTAATTTGTTCCCACGCCTGCACAATATGCTCTTCTATATGATTTGGGTGATTTACATTGTGATAACGGCATAACACTTCATTTGCGACAGATGGCTCTAAATAACCTGTTGGTGTATCACAATTTACTTCTATTAACTTTATATCTTCACCATTTACGATAAAGTCAAACCTTGTAAAATATGAAAACAAACCAATATGTTTCATTCTCGCAATTTCCCACGTTTCAGCTGGAAATCCTAGTTTTTGAAAATCTTCTGTCGTATTGACAATATATTGATACGTTCTATATAACACGTACATAACTTCCTCTGTCGCTTTTGAAATAGCAGTATAAGTTTTTACTGGCATACGATACATACCTGTTGCCATATATTGATTCCATTCTTCATTTTCTAATAGACTCGGCCATGTAAAACCATTCCGACCAGCCTCTTCCGCAAGTGAAAACCATACTTTCATATACTCTTTCTGCTCTTGTTCTGTATACATGATCCTATTATCCTTTCGTATTATGATCCGGCTGGCGCTTTTGCGTTTCCAATTCCACTTGAACCAGAATTCACTTTCGGCGTTTGAGTCGTAGATGATTTCGGCGTATTTGTATCTGGCGTCACTTTATTTGATGTACTCGGCTGTTGTTTGTTTAAATCTACTTTATTGGAAGAATTATTGTTGTTACTGTTAGTTCCACCGTAGTATCAACCACCACCGCTGCCACCAGTTCTACTTTGGTCTTTTTCACGATATGGAATAATATTATTTGCATACGGTTTCTTCAGTACATTGGGTTTTGCTGTATAATTCATATTTGAAGTTCTGCTTGCTAATAAATATCCTGCTACGAATGGTAGTATCGGTAAATGTGAGTTTTCATTATACGATGAAAACGATGGATTAATTTCCTTGCATAACTCATCATTTTCTACATTTTCATTGGTAGGAGTTTTATCATCACAATGTAAAGCTTCTTGTTCATTCCCTTGCTTTGCACCATCTGTTTTAATAGCGGTACTTTCTTTCTGTGCAGTTTCCTCTTCATAATCACCACACCCAGTTAATAAAAATGATGATACTCCTATTGATGCAGCAACTTTTATAAATTTACTTTTATCCATTCTCATGTGTTATACACCTAATTTCTTTTATCTATATTTTTCCAGGTAACTTTATTATATAATGTATATGTTAATTTTTTCAAACTAAAGCCTATATGCACATTTGCATATTTTATACTTTTTATTCCATGAATAAAAACAAACTATCATTAGATTATAATTTTATTTATAGACTATAATAAATTGAAAGACGACCTAATACCCGGGTCGTCTTTCAATTGTTTTATTTATATATATTAAACGTCTCAATAAAATCTCTAATGGTCCATTCAGATTGTTTTTCTCCATTATTGTAGCTAATATGACAGACAATATCCAAATACTTATAGCTATCAATGCAGCAAGAGCGTTACTTACATACCCACCTAAATCAAATGCTACAGGTGATAAAAGTATAACAAGCAGTGCCTCATTCAAAACAAAAAATGTTAATGAGCGCTTTCCCAAAGCAATTAATGAAAGGCTAAAGTACCCTAGATTTTTCAATCTACTCCCTATTATACCGAAACCCGTTGCATATGCTAACCCTCCAACAATTCCAGTTAAAATATGGATTCCATTTATCATTCCAGCTGTAAATACACTTGGATACCATATAGTCCCTATAAAAGATAGAGGCAAAGCACCTATTAAGGAAATTGCTAATCCTATAATTGTTATAAAATATAATTTTTTTAAATGTTGCTCTGGTTTTATTAATAACTGATATCTAGCAATCCACAAACCAAGAATTACCGAAGGAAGAATTGGGAACATAAAATGGATGAGAACAGGTATAACAGGAAAGAAAAGTAATCGTAACATTATAGTACTTAGATACGTGTCTTTTGCTGAAACATCTGGTGAAAAACCGTAATCGCCTATTGCTTGCATATTAAATCCCCATATTATTGGAATAAAAATGATATACAATATAGTGATAATCGTAAATGTTCGAATTAATGTTTTCATTTTACACTTTAATAGCGGGCTAACAAGAAGCCCCGCTACACCATAGGCCATAAGAATATCTTGCCCTCCAATTAAGACTGCTAACACAACCCCAAACAGTATTAAATACCAAGAGCGTCTTCTTACTCTTTTTACAGCATGATTTTCATTTTTCCCTTTTGATATTTGCCCTTCGAGTGCTAGAACCAAACCGTAGCCTAATAATACGGCAAACATCGCTCTTGCACGGTTATCAATTATGAATATACCAAAAAGGTTTACAATTTGATCAAAGAAACTTCCGCTTTCCACCCTATGCATAATTCCAGGATCTGCAGCATACAAGTAAAGCGGTGCATGGGCAAGTACGATTAATAGTAACATAGTACCTCTTGCTAAATCTAATGAGACTGCACGCTTCTTCTCAATTGCTCCATTATTTATTGATTTACTCATATTTTACTTCCTTCCTTAGCATCAACTAACCTTTCTTACATTTTTGTCAAAAACTAATAACTAGTTGCTATTAAAATTAGAAAAAATAAAGTGAAACTTTAATCAGTGGAGCTTTTGTTCATTCACGCACTGATTATTATCCCCGTACCAATTGGCGTTTACGGGCTTCAGGGCTTCCACCTAGCTTCCTTACTCCAGCCGAATTTTGAGGTGGGAGTTTTACTGTCCACAAATAACGGGATACATATAAAACGAACTATTTCTTCAAATCCTATTCCGGATATTATATTCTAAGATGATTTTAATATGTTTTATTTTTAAAATACAAATGAAATCTTTCAATCCCCGGATATCTTTCTCCTAAACTTTTAACCTGAAAACCAATTTTTTTATAAAATTCTACTGCCTCATTGTCTGTCTCTGCTTCTATATAAGTTAATTGAAGCATTTTTACTACTTCTTTTATCATTTGCAACGCAATTCCTTTATTACGATATTGTGGAGCGACTGCTATATGACATATTCTCGCTTTATTTGCTCCGATTATTTCAATACCTATACAAGCCTCTTCTTCATATCTGTACAAAGTCCCTTTATTACTTTCATAATATAAAACTGCTTTCTTTAAGCTAGTTTCACTTGGCCCGACTGCATACTGTAACACATTTAAAATTGGATTTTTCTCAATTTGTTCCACGCGTTGCAAATTCATCTCTTCATCCCTTTCTATGAAAAAAAATTAGCTCTTTATATAAAGAGCTAATCTCACTATGCCGTTATTTTTTCTTCTTTTTTCACAACGACCGCTACATAACTATGTAGTATCATTCCGACAATAACAAAACTCATTCCGATCCAAGATAAAGATGACGGAATTGGCGCAGATAGCAAGATGAGCTCTCCTACTAGCGCAAATAAAACTTCACCGGACTGTGTTGCTTCCACTGTTGCTAGTTTTTGTGGATCATCTTTTACAAGATCTGTCGCAAAGAAGAATAGTACTGTCGCGATTAAACCAGAACTAACTGCTACAATAAAACATTGGAAAACTTGGCTACTTGACGGTAATCCGCCTGTTGATACTTCATAACCAGATAGTAAAAACCAAAATGGTAAACTTGCTAATGTCATACCGAGAACTCGCTGGAATACATCTAATTCGCCTTTACAAACTTGCATCATTTTTCGATTTCCAAGAGGATACGCAAACGCTGCAATAAGTACAGGAACTACACATAAAACGGTTTCTCGAATTCCTAATGAAGAAGCATGTTCTACTTGCATGAGTACAACACCGCATAAAATAACCCCAGACATAACTAATTCCTTCATTGGAAGTTTTTTATGTAATGGATCTACTGCAAAAAATGGTGTTAACAAAATTCCTGCGACAATCGTAATTTGCCATGTTGATGCAACAAGCCAACCGGGTCCAAAAGCTCCGGCAAAACTAAGTGGTGCATAGAAGAGACCAAATCCAACGATACTCCACACTAACCATTCTTTCGGATTATTTTTCATATATTGAAAGAGTTGCTTTAAGTTCCCTCTATACATGACAATAAGTAAAAGCATTGGAACCATAAAGTAGTACCGTAATGAAGCACTCCAAATCCAGCTTCCACCTTCTAAGTCCATCGCCCGGTTTAAAACAAAGGTAAAGGCAAAGAAGAATGATGCCAATATCCCTACTGCAATAGCTTTCATTATAAAACCCCTTGTTTAGTTTCTTCTTATACTATACAACAAATTAAATATAATTAAAATTCGAAATCTTTATCTCGCATCTATTCTAGCTCTATATAGTTTTCTTAACTGACTAATATGAGCTTGATGGTACCGATTATGATCGGCTATATGCCATATTCCCCACCTTATAGTCGCAGTTTCTCCCTTCTCATAAAAAATTTCCCTTGTTAAATCATTTTCTGTTAGTTTCATACACTCCTCATAAAACATATGTTGCACCGCTTCATAATCTTGCATTAATTCTTGTAATTTATACTTTCTTAAACTAGGCAATCCTCCCATTTCATTCAACATTGGTCCATATTTATTTTCAAGTGTCGGTGGAACTTCCTCTCCTTTTAAACGGTACACCCAGTGTAAATCGACTATTGCTAAATGCTGAAGTAGTTGCCCAATACTGTTTTCATTATTTTCTGACCTTTTGAAGGACAGTTCTTTCACATCAGTACCTTCTACTAACTTTTGCAATCGTTTAAATGTATCAGTAACCGTCGCATACAAAATCGCTACTTGCGGGTTCATATTTTTTTCTAAATGGAGATCTTTCATACTAAACTCCCTCTATTAAAAGAACAAGACCATATGTTCATCATCACTATACACACCATTCATCTTTATAGCTCTCTTTTCAATCCCATACGTTTTAAAGCCCATTGATTCATACAATTTTTTTGCTGGTTCGTTTGTAGATACAACACCTAAGTTCAATTGTTCTAAGCTCATCTCTCTTGCTCTTTCAATTGCCTTACGTATTAACTCACGTGCAAGACCACTTCTTCGATTGCTTGCATCTACATACATCGCAACGATATGCCCTTTATGTTTATACGCCTCTTTTTCTTCAGTTAGTAAAGTGACAACTCCAACTAATTGATGATCCCCATTAAAAGCACCGAATGTACAACTAGTAGTAGCTGTTAAATTACCTTCCACTCGCTTAATAGGATTTTCCTGGCGAATCGCCTCTTCATAAGTTGTTACAAATGCCTCTGGGTTTACTTGTAATGCTTGTAAACGTAAATCCCAATATTTTTTCGCATCTTCTTTCGTAAGTAATCGAATCATATTTCTCCAGCTCCTTTTAGTTAACATAATATTTTTATAAACTACCATTTAAAGATTCGTATTCTTCTCTTAACATACTATAACGATAACGATGAATGAACTTCCCTTGACGTAATCGATCATTTCTCATTAATCCTTCACAAATAAAACCAGCCTTTTCATAACTCTTTCTAGCTTGAAAATTATCTTCATCTACACGTAGCCAAACTTTTTCTAATTCAAATTCAATGAATGCTAGATGTAACATACTATATAAAGCTGCTAATCCATATCCTTTACCCCAATACTCTTTATTACCAATCGCGATTCCCAGTTCTGCATTTTTATTTGTTTTATCAAAGTTTTTAAGATCTACCCACCCAATATGTATGCCGTTTTCTGTAGTGATAGCTCTTTGTTCATAACCATTTTTTCGATTTATACATGCTTCAATCCACTTTTTCGTATCTTCACGAGTGAAGGGTGGATATTGATCCGGTACAACTAAATGATTTGTCACTTCTTTATCTAATGACCATTGATATCGCTCTTCTACATCATCTAGTGTAAGTTCTCTTAATTGAACATATGGTACATTCATTGCGTTATCTCCTTTTTATTTTCCTATAGAAAACCCTTCAAACATTCTTCCTCCGTACTGTTCTAGCGTTTTTTCTACAAAAATAATTAATTTTCTTTTCTCTCCCGTTGTATAAAAATGATCGAACGCTGCTACAAATTGATCTGCGTACTGTTCATCATACCTTCTAAGTACCCTTATAAACCATTTTGAATTTCCAAGCCATTTACCATTTACTCTTAATACATATTCATGTAATAAATCAGCTAATAAATTTGCGATAAACAATTCTTCTTCTCTTTTTGATGCACCAATAAAATCGTCCAAAGTATCCGTAATAAAATACCGTTTCTGCTTCATCATTTCTTCCGTCCATTTAGCTGGCCCTTTATTTAGTAAATCATTTGCTTCTCTTTTTAATTTCTCAACAATTTCATTTTCCCCTTTCAATACAATACCCTCTGAAACTAATTGTGGTAACGAAGGTCTCCCTCGGTCACAATCCATTTTAAAAAAGGTTTTACACGTTTCAAAATTATGTACAAACACTTCAACAGGCCATCCATTACTATAGAAAGATTCTCTATAACAAGACGTTAAATTTTGATCAACTATAACAATGTCCAGATCAGATGTTTTTGTCGCTTCTCCTCGTACAACGCTTCCTCCCAGTAAAGCTACATCACAATTCGGAAATTGTGATGTAATTATGCTTTGTGCCGCTTCCATTGGTTTCATAACCGTTCCCCTTTTCTTATTTCACTTTCTTTTTTTCAGCTCTTTCTCTCGCTTTTTTTATATACGGCTCTGCGTCTGGTGTTTTGCATGATGTTGCCCCGTGATCAACTTGTACTTTTCCAATTTCACGTGCAATTACAATCGCCTTTCCCTCTAAGTCTTCATTACGAATTCCTATCGCGATTAAAGCACTATTCATCGCTTCTTTTTTTCTATTTTTTTCATTATGTATATTTGTTTTAACCTCTTCTAAATACGGAGAGAAGAAATCATCATGTAACGTTTTATTTTTAATCGCTATATTTGCTAATAAAGACCAGCCAGCTCTTCCAATCCATTCATCATCAGACTTTGTCCATTCTTCCATTCTTTCTATCGCGATTGGCGAAGTACAAATAGCCGTCATCAAAACGTCCATTAAACAATAATAATCAACTTCCTGTACCCATTTATTTAGCTGTTCTGTCGTAACTTTCTTTGGATCTAAAATCATTGTTGCTAAAGTCATTGCATCCATATTTTTTGTTTTCCATAATGAAATTGCTAAATCATGATCTTTTTTTATCTTCTTTTTTAACAATTTTAAATTGGCAAAACTAACTCCGAATAGTGGCTCTTTCGCTCCGTGGTTTTTATACGTTTTACGATTTTGTTCTGTTCCATATTCCTCTAGTTGCTGCATTACTTCTTCAAGTAACATATGCCCACCTCTTTATCTTTTATGTTGACTTCATATATGTATGTACGATATATTCTACATTACTTTTTGGTTTTCCTATATTTATTTTTAAAAATACGGTATGTGAAATTTTAAAGTTTCTACAGATAACTAAAACAACCACTAAAAACCTGTACATTTTACATATACAGGTTTTCATTTCTTCAATTTCTCATATTGTAAGAAATAGAATATGATAGAACTTTTGTTTGATTTTCTCTATAATTGTTGTAAGCTCTTTACATCTGACCACTCTTCTATAGACCCGGCGTCCGGAAAAACTGTAACTACATTAAAATTCGCGCCTTTTTCTTTTCCAATTTGTTTAGCAGCTAATAAATTCGCTGCCGCAGACGTTCCTATTTTCATACCAGTTTCATTATAAAAACGTGCCATTTCATACAAGGTTTCTTTATATGAATATGTCCATTGTTTTTCTATCAAATTGTCTTCCTGTTCTATGAAATGTTGTTTCCTTCCTAGGCCGAACCCACCTGATCCAGCATATTTCTTTAAATCATTTGGTGGTTGTTCGGAACCATAAGGCAATTCAGCAGGCATTACTAAATGTAGCTCAGCTTTTTTTGTATAATTCTTTACTGCTTTATAGACCCCCATTATAGTTCCACCAGTACCAGCAGATGCTACCCATGCGTGTATTGGTTTTCCATTCATTTGTGTAATAATTTCTCGTCCTGTTCCTTCTATATGACTTAATAGATTTGCATTATTATAATGTTGGAATAAAAAGTATAACTCTGGTTTTTGTTTGCTAATCTCAATTGTCTTTTCAATTACTGCGTAAAAACCCATACATTTATCAACTAAAATCACGTTAGCTCCATAATGTTTAAGTTCATTTAGTAGTGATTTACCAGTTCCAGAACTTAAAACTAACGTGCATTGAACTCCTAAACAATAACAAATATAGCCAATTGATCTCGCTAAGCTTCCACCGCTATACTCTAAAATAGGTTGTTTTTTGTCCGCTTCTTGTAAATATTTATTAATCATTCCAAGTGCGGCTCTATCCTTAATCGATCCTGTAGGGTTGTGCCATTCACATTTAGCATAAACAGAAAGATCCTTCGTTTCTTCGCATTCTAATTTAATGAGAGGTGTATTCCCAACATTTTTAGCGAACTCATTAAAATGCTTTAATGTCATACTTCTATTCCTCCTACATAAATCATATTTATTTTTAGCTAAAATACTTTCTACATTTTCATAACTCTCTTGGCTAAATCTTTTTATATAAAAATCCCTACAAATGCTGTAGGGATTTATGACTAAATCATTTTGTTACACTACATTACATACGAAAAGAGCTTCTTTATTCAAATGCGTTCATAAGCACAATTCTCCAACCATCTGGATCCTCTATTGTGGTCCCTTTCTCTATCCAATACGGATTTTCTGGTTTCACCTCATGATAGCCCATATTACTTAATCGATTCACTATTTTTTCAATTTCATCTTTATTAGGCATATAAAATACTAGTAAATTATCTTTTGTCGGTGCCGGACATGGACTTCCATTAACGTGCGTTGTAAACTCTAAATGATACTCGGCATCCGGTACTCCAAACATAACCCCATCATATCCTTCATGATTATGAAATTCTCCTATACGCTTTAACCCTAACCCCTTCTCATAAAAACCTATAACTTCTTCAAATTTATCTGTTGGTCTTGCAATTCTAAATTGAACCCAATTCTTCATGCAAATCTCCTCCTTTTCATTTTCCAAAGCTTTATAGTAATTATTATAAGTTACATATATTCCCTTTCATATCCCTCATTAGTGTGAGAACTACCTAAGTTGAAAGACCTATTAGTTTATAAATAGTAGGACTTTAGTATTAAATTCATATAAAAGTAGTTATATAAATATTGAGATGAAATAAATAGTTCTTCCTTATATTTTATTACGTATGAAAAAGTTCTCCTTGCAGGGCCTTTATATACCGATCAGCAGATCTTTGTACAGCCTTATTCGCATCTTCCACCACACCATGAAATGCATTATATAGTCGACTAAACTGGATATCTTTTACTTTCTCTGCCATATCTCTAACTTTATTCGCTGGTAATGGGATGAGATTTGGATAACTATACATAAAACTCACCCATTTTTGATCGGAAACTACTTGTATAATATCACCTGATAACAAAATTCCTTTCCCTTCGTTACCTTCTTTCCAATGCATAACAGTCCCGCCCTTAAAATGGCCTCCTAAGCGATGCAATGTAAGTTCTTCCGATAATATCAGATGTTCCCCAGACCAAAATTTAATTTGTTTACTCGGGCGAACCACCCACTCTTTATCATCTTCATGAATATAGATAGGTACATTGAATGTTTCCGCCCATTTTACTTGTGTAGAGTAATAATGTGGATGAGAAAGTGCTATTGCTTGAATACCACCTAAATCATATATACTCTTAATCGTTTTATCATCTAAATAGCTAATGCAATCCCACATAACATGTAGAGTTTTACTTTGTATTAAAAATGCTGTTTGTCCAATTGCAAATTTAGGTTTTGTAGTAATGCTATACAAACCACTTTCTTCTTTTATTATTTCATTTTTGTATAAATTGCTATTTTGCATAGTTTCTAATGTTGTCCATGACTGCCCAATTAGATTCACATATTGCCTTTCCTCATTGCAAATATTACAACGAGAAGGTGCTTCTTCATTTTCGGGATACTGTACTCCACATGTAGTGCAAATATAATTAACCATATTCCCACTCCCTTTTTAAATTTAATTGTTCTTATACCAATATTTTAATAGAAAACAAAAATATTCGAATCAATAATTGGAATGAAAATGAAGTAATACGAAAGTATGATTAGCCCCCTTCCTTTTAACACTTTAGTCTAATTTCTTTAATTTTTATTTGCTGCTTCCAAGAAAATAGAGTTTTAATTATATTAAAACTTTCTAATATACTTAAACCTTTAATCGTTAAAAGAAAGAGCAAATCTTCATAAAATAAATGAAGCAATTGAAAGATTTTGTTACAACTTTATCACTATAATACTTACTAATACACATCAGGGGGATAGTAGATTTAAATTAAGGAGAGAGTATAATAAAAATTGTAATTATACTGTACGAAGTATGTAATACAGAAAGCAGTAGCAACATAAAGTTTGTTGATAAAACTATCGGGTGAATTTAATTTGATGATTGAAGAGTTTGTAAAGATAAATGAATATTGATTTCAAGCTTCATTTTAGGGGAAATAAACATCACAAACTACATGAATTAAAAAGTAGCCTTGAGACAAAATTTATATCCATGAAATATTTAAATGCATATGCAATTTTATACAACCACTTTTTTATAAAGTAAGAAAAGTGGTTGTATATTTTAGAAAATATTCTTCGTTACAAAATCACGTTACATATTTCATTAAACTACAACTACTCATTTTCTTTTTTCTTCTTTTGTTCCTCAGATGGCTCTTCTGTTGGATCTGGTTCTTGTTCATCCTTTTTGTTTAACTCATTATTTTTTTCTTTAGCAGGATCTTGTTTTTCATTTTTTTCCTCCTGTCTTTGTTCAGAAGGTTCCTCCGTTGGATCTGGCTCCTTTTCGTCTTTTGGAGCTGGATTACAGCCAATTAATAATCCTACTGTAAATATGCTTGTCATAAATATTGAAAGCATTTTTTTATAATTCAATTAAAGCACCTCCTAAAATTAATATCCCTTGTATTGTTTCCAACTCATAATTAAAATTATCCAATTATTTGTGACGTTTCTTTCGAAATGATACCCCTTTAAAATCTTGCATACTTTTGACCAAACTTTTTTACTCTTGTAAAAAAGTTTTTTTGCAATTACCGCCCTATAATTGCTAATATAGTAGAGTAGAACTTTTATAGAGAGAAGGAAAATTATGCACAATGGAATTCGAATGACAACTTTAGTAAAAAGGGCTATGTTGATTTGCGCGGGGGTATTATTTACATACGAAGCGGCTTTAGGATCAGCACATACTGCTCTAGCAAGTACAGAGGATGAAGCAAAATCTGTTCAACTTGTAAGTGAAATTCAATCATCTCTTGCACCGAAAGAAGCTCCAAAACAATATAATGGGCAAGTTAGAAAAGTAGCTTACTTAACATTTGATGACGGTCCTGGAAAATACACAGCTGAGCTTTTAGATATGTTAAAGAAAGAAAATGCAAAAGCAACATTTTTCCTAATTGGTTCAAACGTAAAAGCTTTCCCTGATCTTGTAAAACGTGAAGATGCTGAAGGCCACTACGTTGGGATGCACAGTATGACTCATAACTACAAGAAACTTTACACAGAAGGTCGTTATGTAGATGAAATGAAGGAAGATCAAGGCTTAATCGCTGGTGTTCTAGGTAAATCACCAGTATTAACTCGTCCATCTTACGGCTCAATGCCAGGATTAAACGAAGCTCTTCGCAACAAAGTTGTCGAAAACGGATTAAAAGTTTGGGATTGGACAATTGATTCTTTAGACTGGACATACAGTAAAATGCCTGTTGATGCTGCATCAGCTAAAATTGTGCAAAACGTTGTAAATGGAGCTAACAAGCCAACAGAAGTTATTCTAATGCACGATATTCATCCACAATCCGTTAAAGCAGTACCTGGAATTATTAAAGGGTTGAAAGAAAAAGGATATGAATTAGAAAGTTATAGTGAGAACGAACACTTCCCATTAAACTTCTGGCACGATAACCGTATGTAATAAAAAAGACTTGATTTCCTCTAGTAGGTTATTGAGTCTTTTTTTATCGTTTTTGAAATTTCTTCTCGTATATTCGATTCCCCCCTCTTCCTTTATATCAATAGAAAATATAAATCACATTAATTTAATTTAGTATCATCACATGCTATACTGTAACCTACATTACATAAGTAGGTGTCACATGATCGTATATACAGTTCAAAATGAAGCAGCGTGGAAACAATTTAAGAAACTTGGTTATTTAGAAGGAAGTAAAGAAAACATCGATCCTGATTTTATATATTCATACGATTGAATGGTACGTGTAGCTAAAAAAAGATTACCCTACTACGAAGGTAACTATCCTATTTGGGTATGGGAAGAAAATAATTATCCAAACCGAAATCAGATAGCTTGGGGTAGAGAAAATTCAAAAATGGTAATTTTAACACTTGATGTGCCGAATGAATGGGTGCTATGGAGCTATTTTGACTATTGGTGCTGCGCTATGACTGACGAATCAATATATTTACATACAAAAAATAAGTGTACATTAGATGAATGGTATACCTATATGGATAAAGAATACGGGATAATATTCGATTTCGACTATTTATTATCACATCCTGATTGGTGTCTAGGCAAAGAGGATTCATTAGAAAAACAAGGTGTCATTGGTAGAATTCCCCTTTCCTTCGTGAAAAAAGTACGACGTTTTCGTGCTAAGGAAGATAAGTCTATTAATACAATCAGAAGTGATAAATGGGATAACAGAAAAGAAAGCCGTATTAATAAGATGAATCGAAAATTAAAAAAGAAAAAAGATAAGCAAAAAAAACTACAAAAGCGACTTATACGGAATTAAAACACATATACATATCAAAAGACAGTCAAAAAATAGGATTGAATATACAAATTCAATCCTATTTTTTATATTATCAACACTTTAGCACATATTACTCTTAAGGAGTGATGTGTATATGGATTTTCTTTCAGCCGAATATTTATCAGCATTACTTGCCATCATTGTAATTGATTTAGTGTTAGCCGGTGATAATGCCATAGTAATTGGATTAGCAGCAAGGCGATTACCGAAAGATCAACAAAAGAAAGTTATTATATGGGGAACTATCGGGGCAATCGCGATTAGAGCCCTCGCTACTTTAGTTGTCGTTTGGTTGTTAAAAATACCAGGGCTACTTCTAATTGGTGGTGTACTCCTTATATGGATCGCTTACAAATTAATTGCTGAAGGTAAAGATCATGATATTAAAGCAGAAGAAGGATTTTGGTCTGCTATAAAAACCATTATTATAGCTGATGCGTTAATGGGAATTGATAATGTTCTCGCTGTTGCCGGAGCTGCGCATGGCAATTTTTCTTTAGTCATCATCGGGCTATTAGTGTCCATTCCAGTAGTAGTATGGGGTAGTACATTAATTTTAAAATGGGTGGACCGATTCCCTGTCATCATTACAATTGGAGCAGCTGTTTTAGCTTATACTGCCGCGAAAATGATTGTAGATGAAAAATGGTTCGCTGGATTTTTCGAAAGTAATCCTTTCATAAAATGGGTATTTATCATTATTATCATTGCCGGTGTAGTATTCTTTGGAAAGATGAAACAAAAAACGAAAGATAATTCTATATAATGACAACGTTATATGTACAAACAAAAGCGCTACTCAAATGAGTAGCGCTTTTTAATATTTATTTCGTTTCTCCGTCTTCAGTCGTCTTTACCTTCGTTTTATTTTTATCACGATGGTTATAGTTGTACTTCGAACGATCGACCGGTGTAAATCCTTCCGGTGTATAGAATCGTAATAAGTCACCGTTAACAACTTGGTCAGAGTATTTCAGTGATTTTTGAACCATTTGTTCATTTTGTTTTATTTCGTCTGTTAATTCTACAGATTCACCAGTAGCTGTATCATAGTATTTTCCATTCAGTGCAGTAACTGTTGGACTTACGAAGTTACCGTTACGGAATGGAACGACTTGTTTATGCTCTGGTGATAATAAATCTGATCCGAACTGGACATAATTTTTCGTATCTGTACCTAGTAAGTGTAATAGTGTCGGAAGAACATCAATTTCTCCGCCGTATTGATGTTGTACGCCACCCTTCATTCCTGGAACACGAATGATTAATGGTACACGTTGCAGTTGTGCATTTTCAAATGAGTTCATTTCTTTACCCATTATTTGAGACATTGCTGCGCCATGATTATCAGAAATACCGTAATGATCACCGTACATAACGATAATTGAGTTATCGTATAAACCAGATTGTTTCAAGTAATCCAAGAATCCTTTTACAGACTCATCTAAATAACGTGCTGTTTGGAAATACGTATCTACTGAAGAGTCACCTGTTTTAGCTGGTTCAATCGTCGCTTCCTCTTTATCAATTGGATAAGGGAAATGGTTTGATAGCGTAATGAACTTCGTATAGAACGGTTGTTTCAATGTTTGTAATAATGGTATAGATTCGTTAAAGAACGGTTTATCTTTTAATCCATAGTTTACTACATCTTTTTCGTTCATATCGTAGTATGACGCATCAAAGAATTTATTAAAACCAAATGATTTATAAATATCGTCACGGTTCCAGAACGTTTTATAGTTACCGTGGAACACTGCTGATGTGTATCCTTGTTGACCTAAAATAGCTGGTGCTGATTGAAACGTGTTATGAGCTTTATTTGTAAAAACAGATCCTTGTGGTAATCCAAACATTGAGTTTTCTAGCATGAACTCCGCATCAGATGTTTTACCTTGTCCTGTTTGATGGAAGAAGTTATCAAAGTATAACGTATTCGCATCTTTTGTAAATGAGTTTAAGAACGGTGTAACTTCTTGCCCATTTAATTTATAATCAATTAAAAAGTTTTGGAATGATTCTAAATGAATATAAATTACGTTCATTCCTTTTCCTTTACCAAAGTACTCAGGATTTGGACTTGCATATGTTGATGCAAGATAATTTCTAACCTCTGTCATATTATCTCCATCAGCTAACGCTCGTTCTGTTGATGCTTTCGCACTTTGAATGCCATCATAAATCGTATAGTTGTATGCCCCTAAATATTTCACAATATAATTACGGTCAAATGTTCTTGTTAATAATTCAGGACGATCAGATTCTGCAAGACCTAAGTTAATACTGAATAATAAAATACCTGCTACAAATACTAGTGATAATTTATGTTTCGCAACACGAATTGGTTTTGGACTTGCAAATTTTGTTGCGACTAAAGCAATTAAAATGATTGTATCTAAGAAATATAGTGGATCATAGACGTGTAGCAATGCAAAAATACTACCACCTAAATCTCCAAAGTTATTCGTTTGTGTTAATGTCGGGAACGTAATAAAGTCACTGAAAAAGCGATAATATACTACGTTTGCGTATAACAGTATAGACATTAACAAATTAATAACAATTAACCAAATGTAAGCACGTTTCCCCTTTGCGAATAATGCGAGCCCTAAAAATAAAACTGCTGAGCTTAACGGGTTGAAAAACAGTAAAAACTTTTGGATTGTGTTGGATATCCCTAAATTAAATTCTGTCACATATGCTGCGTATGTTTTTAACCAGAATAAAATAATGGCAAACACGAAAAATCCAAAGTGATTGCTTAACACTCGCTTACTCTTTAATAGTAATTGTTTCATCTCTCCACCTCTTTTGATCATCCAAGGCTTATTTTTTTATAAGTCTGTCTTTATTCAATTTTTTATCTTCAAATAGATTTTGTTTGTTTAACTAAATGAAGAATATTAGTAATTATAATTTGAAGCTAGTATTTATTCAACTATTTCTTTCTAGACATTTTGACCTTGGTTTCTATTTAATAAAATAAATTTGTAACATTTTCTGTTTTCTCCCAAGTCTCATCCACTAATTATGACTCCACATACTATAAACCTTTATTCACTGCTTCGCAAATAAATATGTCTCCAGTTCTGGAACATTAATGTAATATAATGAAATTCACAATAGATAGCATTTGTTTTTTTCGGTGTATATTAAATATCTTAATGTATTTCAAGTTTATTCATACTTCAGCCATTCCTCTATATGTAACTTCAAAATGTCTTTCCTTCTCTAAAGTTATTTTTGAATAATTATTCATAATTCATAAAATCAAAGATTATAAAAAAACCTCGCTTTCATAAAGAGAGCGAGGTTTTTCATCATTTATTATTGACCTTTGTACATTGCTTCTACTTGTTTTTGAAGTTCTTCATTTTCTAAGAACTCATCGTAAGTAGCCTCTTTATCGATTACACCGTTTGGCGTTACTTCGATAATGCGGTTTGCAATTGTTTGTACGAACTGATGGTCATGAGATGTGAATAACATTGTACCTTTAAATGCGATTAAACCGTTGTTTAATGCAGTGATAGACTCAAGGTCTAAGTGGTTCGTTGGATCGTCAAGTGTGATTACATTCGCACCACTTAACATCATTTTAGATAGCATACAACGAACTTTTTCGCCTCCAGATAATACAGAAACGTTCTTCTTAACTTCTTCACCTGAGAATAACATACGGCCTAAGAAACCACGTAAGAAGCTTTCTGACTCATCTTGTGGAGAGAATTGGCGTAACCAATCAACTAAGTTGGAGTCACTGTTCTCAAAGTATTTAGAGTTATCTCTTGGGAAGTAAGATTGAGATGTTGTAACGCCCCATTTGAATGAACCGCTATCTGGCTCCATTTCACCCATAAGGATTTTGAATAATGTTGTCATCGCAATATCGTTACGACCGATAAATGCAACTTTATCACCTTTATTTAAAGTAAAGTACACATTATCTAACACTTTTTCACCATCAATTGTTTTAGAAAGACCTTCAACAGTTAATAAGTCATTTCCTATTTCACGCTCAGGTGTAAAGCCAACAAATGGGTAACGACGTGATGATGGTCTAATATCATCTAATGTAATTTTATCTAATAATTTTTTACGAGAAGTTGCTTGTTTCGCTTTAGATGCGTTTGAGCTAAAGCGTGCAATAAAGTTTTGTAACTCTTTTACTTTCTCTTCTTTTTTCTTATTAGCATCTTGTGTTAATTTTAAAGCTAATTGACTTGACTCATACCAGAAGTCATAGTTACCAACATAAAGTTGAATTTTACCGAAATCAAGATCAGCCATGTGCGTACAAACTTTATTTAAGAAGTGACGGTCATGGGATACAACGATTACTGTATTTTCAAAGTTCATTAAGAAGTTTTCTAACCATTGAATCGCTTTTAAGTCCAAGTGGTTGGTAGGCTCATCTAGTAATAGAATGTCAGGTTTACCAAATAATGCTTGAGCAAGTAATACTTTTACTTTCTCTGCACCAGTTAATTCTGACAATTTCTTATCATGAACATCTTCACCAATACCTAAACCTTTAAGAAGGATTGCAGCTTCTGATTCTGCTTCCCAACCGTTAAGCTCAGCGAACTCACCTTCAAGTTCAGCAGCACGCATACCATCTTCATCACTAAAGTCTTCTTTCATGTAAATGGCATTTTTCTCTTGCATTACTTTGTAAAGTTGCGTGTGACCCATAATTACTGTTTCTAATACTGGGAACTCTTCATATTCGAAGTGATTCTGTTTTAATACTGCTAGACGCTCACCTGGCGTAATATGTATATCACCTGTTGATTGTTCAATTTCTCCAGATAAAATCTTTAGAAATGTTGATTTACCCGCACCGTTTGCTCCGATTAAACCGTAGCAGTTACCTGGCGTGAATTTTATGTTAACATCTTCAAATAATTTGC
The DNA here is from genome assembly GCF_022637375.2 of Bacillus sp. N5-665. NCBI lineage: Bacteria > Bacillati > Bacillota > Bacilli > Caryophanales > Bacillaceae > Bacillus > Bacillus sp. N5-665. The sequence goes on along the minus strand of NZ_CP093325.1, from coordinate 2,591,555 downwards.
GATCCGCGAAACGCAAACTAACGTTACTTACTGTAATCATTTGTGTCCTCCTACTAATACCGCTTATTTCAGCGTTTTCTCACCGATTGTCTTAAAAAATCGCATATTACGACTCAATTATTGTAGACTATAGCTATTATATAGTAGAAGATGGATGAATAGCAACGGTTGATTGCTATTCATCCCTTTTCTACCTTGAATAAAAAGAAAGAAGACCTAGAAAAAGTTAAGAAATATTACGATGAATTAGGAAATTCTACTCCTATGTTATTCTCGCATACACATGCAAAAGGCAATTTTCTTTTACAAATGAATGGAGATATGAAAGATGAAGAATTTGCAAAATATAAAGACGTGATGGACAAGTTTATTAAATAAGAAGAATCCCCTTTTAAAAAGGGATTCTTTTATTTTCTTTTACTTAATTTTTTCGTATAATGCTTCATTTTACTCGTTAACCCTATTAATGCAGGTAACAATATTGGCATCACAATGATAGCTAATAGTAACAGTGCAACACCAACAACGGATGCTACTTGTATAAGTGTCAATACACCTGAAGGGATTAATGCAGCAAATGTTCCGCCTAAAATAAGTGCCGCTGATAATACAACTCCTCCTATGTGACGAGATGCATTTACAATTTTCGTTGCTGGGTCCCCTTCTAGTTCATTGTATCGCATCATTACGAAAATGCTATAATCCACACCTAAAGCGACAATCATAATAAAACTAAAGAATGGTACATTCCAGCTTAATGACTCTACGTTTAATACGTGTGTACTAATTTGTTCACTTATGCCAAGTGATGCAAAATAGGCTAATATTAAAGATCCAATAATAAAGATTGTATTTAAAAATGACCGTGTAATAGCGAGTAATACAATCGCAATGCCAATTAACATAATTGTAGCTGTACGTAAGAAGTCTTGACCTGTTACTTCTTTTAAATCAACGTTTCTAGCTGTTGTACCTCCGATTGCTTTTTTCGCCGAATTTAATTCTGTACCATTTAGCGTACCGTCTATCGTTTTATTAATTTCCTCAATAATTGGCATCGCTTCTTTGGAATACGGATTTACGTCTAAAATGATTGTCATTTTAGCAGTCTTTCTATCTTGTGACATGTACGTATTCAATGCTTTTTGGAAATCTTCCCCCTCTAAAACTTCTTTTGGTATATAAAATTTCGCAGAGCTTTTTGATTCATTTAGTTCCCCTAAATATTTCTGAGCATCTCCTAGGCCGTTACTTACCTTTTCAAGCCCTTCTGTACTTTTAGATAATCCTGATTGTAATTGCCCCATCTGTTCTTGCAAGTCTTTCAGCCCGGTTAATAACTGGCCTTGCCCATCATTTATTTTTGTTAATCCGGTTTGTAACTCAGATGACTTGTTCGCAATTTGTTTTGAGCCTGAAGCACCTTCATTTAATCCATTTTTAAGATCAGCTGCTCCTTTTTGTAACTTAGTAACTCCATCGCTCATTTCTTTTAAGCCGTTATCCACTTTCGATAACGATTGATTTGCTTCTTTAAATGAACCCATTGCTGCTTTATGTTGCGTTGCTAATTGGTTTAATTCATTTGAAAGCCCACCTAATTGTTTTTGAGCCTCTTTAGCAATTCCTATCGTCTGCAGTATGTTCGGATCATTTGCTAATTCTGGTTTCGTTTGAATGAAATTGGTCATTAACATTTCAATTTGTTCGTAACCTTTTTTCGCCCCATCAATCGCTTGAGAAATACTTCCGAAGTATTGATCGTAAGAACTTAAACCTTTTTCTAACTGCGCATAGCCAGCATGAAGTTGTGAAGTTGCATTAGATAATACACTAATATTTTCATTTACTGAAGTTAACCCACTCTCAATTTGCTGCGCACCTTGTGCTCCGTCATTTATACCATTTGAAAGTTGATTTAAAGCTGTTCCTAATGCTGTTACACCATTTTTCGCTTTCGTTGTTCCATCAATTAATTTTTGAACGTTTGCAAGACTATTTGAATCTTTACTACCCATTTTATCTTTTGCAGTAGTTAATCCATCATTAATTTCCTTTATACCACCATTCGCATCTCCTAAACCTGTATTCAGTTCTCCCGCTTGTTTATTTATATATAGTTCTTTTATCCTTTCACCGGTTGGACGCGTCGGTGAATATACTTCTGAAACACCTTTCACTTTCAAAATCTTATCAGTTAGTTCGTCTAAAGTTTGCAACGAACTCGCCTCATTTAACTTGTTATCTGATTGAATGACTAACGTACTTGGTGAAGAAAAACCTGGTGGAAAATGCTCTTCTATTACGTTAATCCCCATTTTCGACTCATATTTATTATCTACTTCAAATAAATCATTGTAATTTAGTGTGTTAGAGTATTTCATTACGAAAGGAATCGATATCACAAATACGATGATTAAAGCTGCGAATGGTCTTACTACTGAGTTTTTCGCAAGAAATCCCCATAAACGACTATCCTCATGCCCCTTAAATGTTTTAACTGGATAAAACATTCCTTTTCCTAAAAGCACCATAAAAAATGGATTTAACGTAGTTAATACGAGTAATAATACTGCGACACCAATTGCTACCGCTGAAGTAGATTGATATAATTTAAAACTCGCTAAAGCAAGAGATGCAAAACCAATTAGTACTGCTATTCCGCTATATAAAACGGTTTTCCCTGCTGATTTGAAAGTTTCTTTCGTAGCTAAAAATGCATTTTCTTGTTTACTTAATTCTTCTTTAAATCTTGTATATAATAAAATGTTATAGTCTGTTCCAACCCCAAACAGGACAACGACTACAAACACTTGTGTAAAGTTAGAAAACGGAAAATTAAATTGATCTACTAAATGGGCAATAATCCCCATTGAAACTAAATATGATACACCAACAGTAAGAAGGGAAACAATTGGAACAATTGGTGAACGAAATACAATGATTAATACAACTAGAATGAAAATGATAGAAATAACTTCCGTCTTCTTCACTCCCTCTTGGGAGGAAGTAAGAAAATCACCCGCTATTAAATCACTTCCTGTTAAGTACGTTTTAACACCCTTCGTTTGCACTTTTTTATGAAGTCCATTCGTAACTTTTGATATTTCACCATTTTTTTTATCTACAGAGATTTGCGTTAAAATGGTTGTATTGTCTTTAGATATCAACTGTTTTTCCAAATCTTTATTATCTAAATGTGAAACAACTTCCTTAATTCCTAATTGCTCTTTTTCATTTTGTAAAGCATGGATTGTTTTTACGATCTCCTCTTTTTGCTCAGTTGTTAAAGCTGTTTTACTTCCACTATTAAAAACAGCTATAATTTCATACTTTTCAGTCCCGTCTTTATCCATCTCTTTTATCATCTTGTCAGCAATACTACTTTGTTCTGTATTAGGAATCGTAATGTGCCCTTTTTCTTTCACTAATTTATCCATATTAGGCATCGTTACGATCATTGCAATAGTAATAACTATCCATAATAGAAAAGATAAACTTTTCCAATTTTTCAGCTTACTCATTTTAATCATCTCCCATTTTGAAAATTAAAAGGGAATGAATATTCATTCCTATCCTTTTAAAAATACTTTTTCGGAATGAACGTTCATTCCTATCGTTCTATTACATTATTTTTTTAACTTTATTAAACTACCTTTTCCGGAATGAATGTTCATTCCTATTGTTACACAAATATCCTCTCCTACTCTCATGTTTTAAATCTATTCAGGAATGAATATTCATTCCTATACTTATTAGCTATAGAATCAAATGATTCTAATAGCGTTCCAAGAACTTTCTTCCAATTCTTTTACTAATTCTTTTGAGTATTCTAATTGCCCTGTTGCAATTACCTTCGTTAGTTTTTCTAGCGGTTGATATACAATAATAATTAAAGCAACTGGAGGCAATGGACGAAGAAAACCTTTTGCGATTCCATCTTCAATAATATTCATAAAGAAGCCTATAAAATCTTCAAATATTTTCTTACTTTGTTCATCAAGAAAATAACTATCACAGTGAGAATTTGTAAATAAAAAAGCATCCACATTGTTTCTCGCAAATTCAAATAAACGGTTGTACGTATGATTAAACTGTTCACGAATATTTGCTTCAACAGGAAAATCCGTTTTTATCATTTCAGAAAGCTCTAACATACTTTTTGAAAATAATGAGTTAACAAGTGCCTCTTTATTTTCAAAATAGCGATAAATAGTACCCGCACCGACTTTTGCCTTTTCAGCGATCATTGGAATTGTCGTACCATCGTAACCACGCTCTGCGAAAAGTTTCATCGCAGCATCAAAAATATCCTCTTGTTTGTTTTTAGCCATTTTTTCCACCTCTATTTTCAGGAATGAAAATTCATTCCGTTTTTAATTATAAATTACATGGATTAAAAGTCAAGTGCGTGACCAGTATCGGTTCGGTTTTTAATCCCTTGTTTGTGAAAAAATTATATCAGCGATTTTCAAGATATATCGATTTACCGACAAAAACTGACAGTATAATTTGAAGCCGTCCCAAAATTTTATTTGGGACAGCTCAATTTCCTATTTATAACTTAAAAGAAATCATAAATAAATGCTTTACGTACTGGAACTATATTCTCAAACGCTCGTATTTCCTCTTCACTTCCGCTAATTAATTCTAGTTCATTAAGTTGTAACGGACGTTTGTATCCAAACATTATTGTAGATAATGCATTTATATCTAGACTAATTCCTTTATCCTTTATTTCTTCTTCTATAATTGTTATTTCATGATTTGCAAGCCTCACTGTAACGTTATTCCACGGTGCAAATGAATCTGTAATATGTAAAATCACTTCTTGCTGTGCATTGTTCCAATTCAACTCATATTGTTTTAAGAACTGCTCCACATCTACAATTCTGCCCATAAAATATGGCTTTATTTCTGCTTTCACGCGTGGCTCTTGCAGTGTATATAATAACGGTTCTTTTTCACTTACTGTCATTTCAAGTTCTTTAATCATAGAATCATGCTGACAAATAAAGTTCCACAGACCATTTCGCGCTTCATTATGCAGTGAAACAAATTCTTCTACTGTCATTTTATAGTTTTCTATTTTATATAGCATGTAGCCAGCTGCCATTTTATTTTTATCGGAATAAATCGCTAATGTTAAATCATCATAAACAGCTTGTAACCACCATTTTTCATCGCGAACTAGCATACCGGAAAAACGTTCTGCAAATGTTTCATAAATCTTTTCGACCTCTTCTGGGTGATTTTCTTTATTGAAACGTTTCACAGTACCATTTACTTGTTTTTTCATAACTAAATCACTCTTTGACATATGACATACAAAGAGATTCGCACAAAGTTCCCAGCCGTATTTACGGTAAAATGAAACAGCAAATGGATGTAGCATTGATACTGTATATCCGTCATTTCTCATCGTTTGAAGTGAGTGTTGAAGCAATTCTTTTACATACCCGCCTCTTCTATACTCTGGATACGTCGCTACCCCTGCAACGCCTCCCATTTTAAATTTCTCTTTGCCTATGTATATATGAAACGGAATAAGATGCAGTTTTGCTGCTAAATCTTTACCTTCCATAATACCGTATATTTCATGACTTTCTTTCATCTTTGTAAGTTGTTGCTGCAATCGTTCCTCATCAACTTTATATTGAAAAGCGTATTCCGATAAGCGTAATGCTTCTCTAAATCTATCTTCTTTTAATCGTATAACGTTCATATATTTCTCCTCCATTCCTTGTTTGAATTGTACCACAATTCTCAATATTCCAGCGCGGTGAATGAAATTATATAGACTTAACGACAAGAATCCAATATAAAAAGCAGATACATCCCGTATCTGCTTTTTATTACTTTATTTTGCTAACTTTTGAAGTTCTTCGAAGAATGTAGGATATGATACGCCTACTGCTTCTGCGTCTTCAATTGTTGTTTTTCCTTCTGCTAGACAGCCGGCAATTGCAAGCATCATTCCAATGCGGTGATCACCGTAACTATTTACTGTATTGCCTTTTAGTGCTGATTTCCCGTAAATAATCATGCCGTCATCAGTTGCTTCTATGCGAGCTCCTAGTTTCGTTAACTCCGCAACGACTGTATCGATACGGTTCGTTTCTTTTACTTTTAATTCGTGCGCATCTTTAATTACTGTAATTCCTTCTGCTTGCGTTGCCGCTAAGGCGATAACAGGAATTTCATCGATTAATCTTGGGATAATATCTCCGCCAATTTCGATTCCTTTTAATGAAGATGTTTCAATTGTAATATTTGCAGCTGGTTCTGATGCTCCCTCGTTAATTGGCTCTACAGTGAACGTAGCACCCATTTTCTCTAAAACATCAATGATCCCTGTACGAGTTGGATTCATCCCTACATTTTGTAATACTAGTTTACTATTTGGAATGGTTGCGCCCGCTACTAAGAAGAATGCTGCTGACGATACGTCACCTGGCACTTGAACGTCTGTTGCTGTTAACTTTTGTCCACCTGCAAGTTTCACTGTTTTTCCCTCACGAATTACTTTAACTCCAAAGGCTTCAAGCATTCTTTCCGTATGATCGCGTGAAATATGTGGTTCTGTAACAGCTGTTACACCTTCTGCTCGAAGTCCTGCAAGTAAAATAGCTGACTTTACTTGCGCACTTGCTACAGGTGAAGTGTATTCAATTGCTTTTAAATCTCCACCACGTATTGTTAACGGTGTAAACGTCCCTTCTTCGCGGCCATCAATGTTTGCACCCATTTGTTTTAATGGATTTGTAACACGTTTCATCGGTCTTTTTGCGATAGATGCATCACCTTGTACGCAAGAGAAAAATGGTGTATTTGCCAAAATTCCTGACATTAAACGTATTGTTGTACCAGAATTGCCAACATCTAATACAGCTTTCGGTTCTTGTAAGCCTTCTAACCCTTTACCAACTACAGTGACTTCATCACCGTTTTGCACGATTTCTACTCCCATTTCTTTAAAGCAAGAAATTGTACTTAAACAGTCTGCACCGGGCAAGAAACCTTTAATCGTTGTTTTTCCTTCTGCAATCGCGCCGAACATGACAGCGCGGTGTGAAATGGATTTATCTCCTGGAATTGTAATAATACCATTTAATCCGTTATTAACAGGTTCTATTGTTCTTTCCTTCATGTTTTCACCTTCTCATTTAAATTGTTTCATAAGTTTGGTATTTTTCTTCTCCAAGCGCTAGCTTTGCTTTCATACGATCTTCTTCTCTTTGGAAGCTAATACGTAATACCCCAAGCAACCCTTCACGCGCTTCTAATATTTGCAAGTTCGTAATACTAATTTCTTCGCGTGCCAAAATACTCGTAATATGAGCCAATGCCCCTACTTTATCTAAAACATCGACGTATAAGTCGTGATAGGCAGGAATTGCCCCTCTCTTTCGTACTGGTAAAGAGTCACGGTATTCTTTCGCGTCTGCAAAATAGGTTTGAATCTCGCCTGCATCTCCAGTAGAAACTGTATCATATAAATCTTCCATTTCAGAGATCCACTCTTTTAATAATACCATTAAATGCTCGCGATTTTGCTTAACAATATCACTCCACATTTTTGGGCTACTAGATGCGATACGTGTAATGTCTTTAAACCCTCCCGCAGCTAGTTGATGAATGAGCGGATTATCTCCTGCATGTTTCTCCACTTGCTTTACTAATCCAGCTGCGATAAGATGCGGAAAATGACTAACGATCCCTGTTACATAATCATGTTCCTCTGTATTTAGAACGAGAAAATGAGATCCTGTTCCTTGTAACCAACGCTTTAGTTCTTCCACATGTTCATTTGGCACATGATTCATCGGCGTTAAAATATAAAATGCATTTTCAAATAAATGTGCTTTTGCACTTTCAACTCCCGTTTTATGAGAACCTGCCATCGGATGTCCACCAATGAAAGAAACTTCCTTTGAAAATAAAGCTTCCGCTTCATTCATGATCGTCCCTTTTGTACTACCAACATCTGTTACAATAACATCTTCCCGTAAATGAAATGACGCTAATTTGTGTAATAACTTCTTCGTTTCTTCAACTGGAGAAGCAAACACAATTAAATGTGCCTCTTCACATGCATGCTGTAAATCTACTGCTACTTCATCTACTACGTGTAATTCTTTTGCACGCTCTACTTGTTCTTGAAATATATCATAACCTGTTATCGTTACATCGTGCTCTTTCTTAATTGCTAATGCAAGAGAGCCTCCTATTAAACCTGTTCCAATTAATACTACCTTTTTACGCATTTGCCTCATCTCGAGACTTTCTTTTTTTATTTTCAAAGTGTTGTTTTAACACTGAAATCACTCCTTCATTTTGCTCCCTTGTTCCGACTGTAATACGGACACCATTCGGGAACGGACGTATAATAAACCCTGCGTGTGCACAAGCTTCATAAATCTCTCCAGCATTCTCAACTGGCAAGAAGATGAAATTGGTTTGCGATGGATAAAATGGAATTTCATTTTCCTTACAAAAGCTCTCGTATTGTTGTAATCCCTCTGTATTCACACGAACTATTTCTTCAATAAACTCATTATCACCAAAAGCAATCGTCGCTGCTTTTTGCGCTAATGAAGATACGTTAAATGGCAAACGTACGACATTTAATTTATCGATTAACTCTTCTTGTCCAATCGCATATCCAACGCGGAAAGAAGCTAATCCGTACGCTTTAGAAAATGTTCTAAGTACAAGAATATTTTTATGTTTTTCTAAAAGCGGTAATGTCTCCGGGAAATCTTTTGCTGTTACGTATTCATAGTACGCTTCATCAATGACAATTAACGTATTTTCACTAATACCTTCAATAAATTGAGTCAAATTTCGATCATTCACATATGTGCCTGTCGGGTTGTTCGGATTACAAATCCATACGATTTTCGTATTATTATTTATTGCTGACGAAATTTCGTCTAAATCGTATACACCGTTATTTAAAGGGATTTCTTTCACTTCACAACCTTCAATAATTGCATGATGACGGTACTGCGGGAATGTTGCACCAGCCGTTACGATGTTATCTCCTGCTTTAAGTACTGCACGGCTTATTATTTGAATGACTTCGTCTAAACCACTACCGCAAAGTATTTGTTCCATTTGGACATGTAACTTATCTGCAATTGTTTGACGGAGCGTTGTAGCACCTCCGTCAGGATATAAAGCATGTTCCAACCACGATTTTTGCAACTCATCTAAAACACGTGGTGAGCAGCCGAATGGATTTTCATTTGATGCTAATTTCACAAATGAATGATCTCCGTACACTTCTTTCATTTGTTCAGGTGATTTACCTGGTTTATATGGTTGTAATGATGATAGCTGATCTTTTACTTGCATGTTAAAACCACCTTTTTATTAAAATTCTTTTGCGTATTTGTTATGTTGCGTAATGTTTTGCTGAATTAAATCCATACGATCTTTTCCGAATTGTTCGACTAGTGCATGTGCAAGTTCCCATGCTACAACAGATTCAGCTACTACACCTGCTGCTGGTACTGCACAACTATCAGATCTTTCAATACTCGCTTGGAATGCTTCTTTCGTATCAATGTCAACACTTGCTAACGGTTTATATAATGTAGGTATTGGCTTCATAACACCTCTTACGACAATTGGCATTCCTGTTGTCATACCGCCTTCTAAACCACCGGCATTATTCGTTTTTCTCGTGTATCCATTTTCTTCATCCCATAATATTTCATCGTGCACTTTACTTCCTGGCTGTCTTGCTGCTTCAAAACCAACGCCAATTTCAGCACCTTTAAATGCATTAATACTCATAATTGCACCAGCAAGTTTTGCATCTAATTTACGATCGTAATGAACGTAACTACCAACGCCAATTGGCATACCTTCTGCAATGACTTCAACAATACCGCCGATTGAATCCCCACTACTTTTAGCGTTATCTATCGCATCCATCATCTCTTGTTCTACTTCTTTATCTAAACATCGAACTGGTGAATTTTCAGTAATCGTTTGAATTTCTTCTATTGGTAAGTTTGAAATTCGTTTCGCTTGTACCCCACCAATTTCAAGAACATGCCCTGCAATTTCTACGCCTAATTCTTTCAAAATTTGTTTCGCAACTGCACCAGCAGCTACACGAACTGTTGTTTCTCTTGCAGATGAGCGCTCTAGTACGTTTCTTATATCACGATGTCCATATTTAATTGCGCCGTTTAAATCCGCATGTCCTGGACGTGGTTTTGTAATTGTACGTTTCATATCTTTACTTTCTTTTTCCGAAATTGGCTCTGCACCCATTACTTTCGTCCAATGTTTGAAATCATCATTTTTAACGATTAACGTTATTGGTGAGCCAAGTGTCATCCCATGACGAACACCACTTACAATTTCAACTGTATCAGTTTCTATTTGCATGCGTCTTCCGCGTCCGTGCCCTTTTTGTCTTCTTAATAATTCTTTATTAATATGTTCCGCTGTTAATGTTAAACCTGCTGGTACACCTTCTAAAATAACTGTTAACTGCGGTCCATGTGATTCTCCAGCTGTAATGTATCTCATTTCTCTTGCCCCTTTACTATTTTTTTGTACAAAAAAGTCCCTACTGAGCGCTCAGTAGGGACGATGTTTATCGCGGTACCACCCTAGTTGTAGACAACTATCGTCTACCTCTCTTCTTCTGTAACGATCGTTTGACCGTCTTTCCCTCCAAAAGTTGGCGGAAAAGATGCTCCAAGGCTGTAATTCATGCTTATCTTTGTACTGATTCACACCGACCATCAGCTCTCTTTAACAGTGAGATAAGCACTACTGTTTCCTCTTCAGCGCATATATGATATGGAATTAAGATAATTTATTTTTGAAACCTTTTAACTCATCCATGAATCTATGGAATTCTGGAATATCCATTTGTTGTGCAGAATCTGATAATGCAACCGCTGGGTCTGGGTGTACTTCAGCCATTACTGCATCTGCGCCAATTGCAAGTGCTGCTTTCGCTGTTGGTAATAATAAATCTCTGCGTCCAGTTGAATGCGTTACGTCAACGATTACTGGTAAATGTGTTTCTTTCTTTAAAATCGGTACTGCTGAAATGTCTAATGTGTTACGTGTCGCTCTTTCGTATGTGCGGATACCACGCTCACATAGAATAATTTGGTCGTTACCTTGTGCAATGATGTACTCAGCTGCGTTAATAAACTCATCAATTGTTGCTGCTAATCCACGTTTTAGTAATACTGGTTTGTTAACTTTACCTACAGCTCGTAATAAATCGAAGTTTTGCATGTTACGTGCGCCAACTTGAATGACATCAACGTAGTCTAGCGCCATTTCAACATCGTTCGGATTTAAGATTTCACTAATGATCGCTAAGTCGAACTCATCTGCTACTTGGCGTAAAATTTGTAATCCTTCTACTCCTAAACCTTGGAAATCGTATGGAGATGTTCTCGGTTTGAAAGCACCACCGCGCATTAATTTTAGACCTTGGTCTTTCATCGCTTGCCCTACTTGGCGAACTTGCTCTAAGCTTTCTACCGCACAAGGTCCCATGATGAACGTTTGTGTTCCGTTTCCAATCAATTCACCTTTTACATTAACGATTGTATTTTCTTGTTTCTTTTTACGTGATACTAGTAATGCTTTACGGTTATCATCTTCTTGTAATTCTAAGCTAGCTTTGAAGATTGTTTTGAAAATATGTTGGACAGTTGACGTTTCGAATGGTCCTTCGTTATGCTCTGCGATCATATCAAGTACTTCACGCTCACGTACTGGATCAAAACGTTTCGTACCTTGTACTTGCTTTTGCTCTCCAATTTTTTGAACGATTTCACCACGTTTGTTTAAAAGGTGTAATAGTTGTAAGTTAATTTCATCTACCTGTTTACGTAATTGATCTAATTCATGATTTGCCATTTGGAAATCCTCCTCTAATGTTTTAAAAGTATAGTAAGAGAATGAAAAATTCTCTATTTTCTGAACTGATAAATTATACAAAATTTTAGTGGAATCGATACCTCTTCTTATTTTAAACGAATACTTACTATAAGGACACTATCTACTAGTTAAAAACCCACTTTTTTGTACAAAAAATCCCTACTGATCCAATCAGTAGGGACGATATTTATCGCGGTACCACCCTAGTTGTAGACTTCTTTCGTCTACCTCTCTTCATTGTTAACGATCATCTGACCGTCTTTCCCTTCATAAAGACATTACTATCTTTACTACGAAAAAGATGCTCTAGGACTGTAATTCGCTCTTGTTTTTGTACTGGTTCACACCAACCACCAGCTCTCTGTTACAGGGAAACAACAACTACTGCTTTTCCTTTCAACGCATATATATTTAATTTTCAAGTTAGACCACTAAAATACAAAAAGTCCCTACTGAATAAATCAGTAGGGACGATATTTATCGCGGTACCACCCTAGTTGTAGACTAACTTTCCGTCTACCTCTCTTCACTGTTAACGATCAATTGACCGCTTTTTCTTCATAAAGACAATACTATCTTTACTACGAAAAAGATGCTCCAAGACTGTAATTCATGATTATCCCTGTACTGGTTCACACCAACCACCAGCTCTCTGTTACAGTAAGACTAACCACTACTGTGATCTCTTCATTGCACTTTGTTTATTCAAATGTTTTTGAAATTGAATAAGTATGATTCGTATTATAGAACGCTTTTCAAAACACTGTCAACAACTTTTTATATTTTTTTTAAAATTCCACTTCCGTCCTACATTTCTTCTTGTAAATTCTCCATAACAATTCCGATGCGAATTATCTCATTATCTATTGCATTTAATACATATTTTTCTACTCCATACTGGATTAATATTTCTTTTATTTGAATAATTTCAGTTTCAAGTAAATCAGCTTCCTGAAGCGTTTGTAGTAAAGTGAAAAATACATTTGCATACAATTCTTTATACATTTTTATACTCTCTGTCTTTTCAAGTATTTCATTAAACAACTGTTTTAACTCCGTTTGATTCCCTTTTCCAAGCACATCTGAAAATGTTTTTATTATAGATAATCCTCTTTCTACTATTTCATCCATAAATAAAATAATACGCAAAAGCATTACATATTCTCTAGCTGTGATTTCAGCCATTTTCGGTCGCTCCCGCAAAAATACACTGAGCCAAGATGCCCAAAATTTTTGTTGTTCTTTTGCACTTAGCGTTTTTACGTAATAGCATAAAAACTGCATAAATTTAATTTTATTTTCTTCATTTTCTTGTATAAGTAACGGGTATAACCAATCTGTTTTTTGCTCCCAATACAGTACACATTTAATAAATACAAAACTAAGCCATTTCAAGAAAGCTTCCCTCGTATGCGGATGTAATACTTCCAAATGTTCTACCGCATACTTAATAAATCGCTTCATCTCTGTAAATAAAGGTAAATTGATTTGCGTGTAACATAAGCCTGCCCATGCATATTTCGTAATCTCATTTTCCTGCTTTAAATCTAAGTACGGTAACAAATATTTTCGGCACCATTGCTTCTCAATATGATAAAGAAATGTAATATCTGCTACTAAACGAGCTAACATAAAATTTGTCCGTTCTGTACTAACTCTTACTTGTTCTTCAAATAAAAATAAATATTCATACACGTTACGATCGTATAAATGATCATATGATAACAGTTTTAATAATACAGCTGTCATTTTCCCAACTGGATGCTGGATCGATTCATTGTAAAAATCTTGTTTTCCAAGCTTAAAATCTGTATCGCTTTTCATTACTTGAGGGAATACCGAAAAAGCAAACCGTTTCACATTGCGTATACTATTTTCCTCTAACTCTTCTAATCGATTACTAATTTCATATAGAAAGCTACTAATTAACCAATGAAAAGCAGTATTTCTAACAAATTTCTGCAATAGCGGAATAACTTTTTGGATTTGTTCATTTGTCAATCCTCGGTTATTTCGCCACTCTCTAATACAAACAAACCATACTTCATTACTTATTTCGTGCATACCAACTAATTGATAGGCAAATGAAATACTCCATTCTGTATTCAACTTACATGCTTTCGATAACATCTCTAAAAAATGGCGTTGTTCAAAAACACCATCTTGAGAAAATTGACGAACTTGCTTCATAATTTCATCGTCTTTCAACTGCAATAATCCATCAGCAGTTACATTACAAGTAATACTTTGTTCTGCCGTCTCTTTCTTTTGTACACTATATCGATCAGAATGAAAGTGAGGATGTTTTTGCTTCATTAACTCATAACCTTTTGCTGTAGATGGACTATTCGAATCACAAGTGAATAATAAATCTAAAACTAAACAAGCATCAAATGCTCTCTCCTCTGCAAGGTCCTTCAATACAATTTGAATAACCTCTTCCTTTGTTTTTTCTAAAGAGAGTGCGAAATGATTTTTTATAAGTTGAAAAACTTCGTGTTTATACGTGACATTTAAAAGAAGTCCTTCCTGTAACAACCATTTCATTTTGGCATCGGCACTAACGAATATATTTTTATTCATCGCATCAATTGCAATTCGGTTCTGAAGCATGCTGTTTGCTTCTATCATTTCTGTAATATAATAATTTGCTTTTTTTTCATTATTTTCACACAAATAGGCTAAACACTCTTTTACAATTTGAATTAAAAATGCAAGATCATTTTGCTGAAACTCTTTTTCAACATTTTCCTTATCCTTTTTTTTCAGTGCCGTTTGTCGTAGTGATAACATTCGCATCTTCTCTATTCCCATCATCATAATTGGTACGGCGTAATAGGAAATATGAGGTTTCATCTTCTCATTCCAAATTTGCTCCACATAAGAAAATGTAGAAACTGGTAAACGACTCGATTCCTCAAGTTCTATTGATTCTTGTGTATCATTTCCCCATTTTCTCTCCCGCTTTAACTTAAGCTTTCCATCCAAAATAAACGTTAGTAATAATAAAGCAATCTCTTTATGCTCAGGAAAAGAACATTTTTGGAGTAAGTAAGAAATTTTTTCAATTGATTTACTATCTTTTTCAGCTGTTTCTAGTAAAAGAAGTGTCCATCTTGCAAACAACAACGGGTCCATTTTAATTTTCGTTTCGTTTAAGTAGCTACAAATTGTTCTCCATAATAACAGAGATAGTTTAGAATGATTTTTAAAAATTAATTGAAATAATTCTTTTTGATGACTAAAAAGAAATTGTTCCACCAACCATTCTGCAAGTAATTCATCTACCTCATTATCGTTTGATGTAACTAAAAATAAATTTTGTAATGTCCCTTCTGTTTCAAGCCATTCCACCCATTCATAATCATGAGCAAATTCAACAAAGTAGCGGACTGTTTCAATTTTTTTTATGGATTGTTTTATGTATGATAATTGTTCCTGCTCTACTGACGGTGGAACTGTTACTATGTCACGAATCCGCATTCGTTTTGTAATATAATTATCTCCCATTAATTCCGCCCATCGCTTCACTGCTTTAACAAGAGATTGATGATTATTACCTTTATTCGGGTATACAATCGGCCGTATTCCTAAATGCTCCCAATGGTACGTATTTTCCCCTTGCGCAACAAATGCATAACGCCTTGTACTTGGTGGTAAACCAGTTGCTAAATATTTCATTACTGGGTCATTATGGCTATATCCAACGAATAAAACGGTATAATTCGAGAATAAATCAACTAAAAATCTTCTTGCCCATCCTTCCGTCAAGTAAGCCCTTCCAAAATCACCATCTGTTAATATTAATGCTTCTTTCTCTTGTTCTATATTGCCATGTATGTAGGCGAGTCCTTTAAACGCTCTACCTGTAGGTAACGCAGGTGCGTAATATACGTTTAATTCTCTATTCATTTCTTTCATCGCAGTTGTAAAATGCCGATCAAAATTTGTCGTTACAATGCGGACTTCCGTATCTAAAGGAAACAATCTCGGAATCGCATAATGAAGAGGATTCGGCTTTGATTTTTCAATATGAACTAAATCTCTTGCAACTTGATGTATATCTTTTGTTTTCGCAATTTTACCAAGATAATAATCATGAGGTTCTGTTATTTCACGCGTTTCTACATATAACGTTTTCGCAATCTCATCAACTAGATCATCAAAATTCGGTAAGTTTGATTTCCCTTTCATAGAAACTCCCGCTCCAACAAATAGTACTAACTTTCCTTGTTCAAGATGATCAATTAACTCCTCTGGAATTTCTACTTCTGAAGTAATCCACATCATGGATTCCCCCTTACCTAAAAATGTCATATACTCTCATTTTACTATAACATTTTTTCTTTGTTTTTTTAATATTTAGACAAAAATCGAACGTGAAAAAGTTTTATGTAAATATATTTGTTACAATGTATGAACTCCTAAATTTATTGTAAAACTATGTATAAATCGGAGGTGTAAATATTGAATGGTTTTACTGTAGTTCTTATTAAGTTTATATCGTGCATTATCGCATTTAGTATCGGACTCGCTTTATTTTTCCCTGCAACGTTCGTCCAAATTATTTCATTTAGTCTCTTTGTTACAATCGTATCCTATATGTTCGTCGATAAAATCATATTAAACCGAATAGGCAATACCGGTGCCATTATGTCGGATTTCTTACTAACGTATTTAAGCGTATGGATTTTCGGTAATATTTTATTAGACAATTACATGCAAATTGCATGGGGTAGTTTCCTTTCCGCTACTGTCTTTACATTATCTGAAGTAATCGTTCATCGCTTTTCTAACTCACACACAAGGCACAACAATGATAACATTCATATTAATCGCCGCTTTGCATATGGTACGGAATTTGCTGAAGAACAGAATATATTGGATAAAGATAAGAAGAAGTAACATTTCGATGCAGGAGCACCCTTTTTAATTATTTGGTGCTCCTTTTTCATGTATTCATTATGGTACGTGAAATTATATGAACGATATTTTCAAGATATCGTTCATATAATAAAAAAACTACCTCTTATTTAGAGGCAGTCACTTTCAAATCTTTTAACGCAACAACATTAGCAAACGCTCCAAACACCACATTATGATGCTTTACAATGTCTTCCGCACGTAACACTTCTGTATTAAACGTACTATGTGCATCACTCACTAACGTTACTTTATACCCTTCACTAAACGCTCTTCGCGTTGTCGTATCCACACAGTACTCCGTTTGCATACCTGAAATAATAACGTGTTCAATTCCTTTTTCTTGTAATACTTCGTTTAATTTTGTCTTATGGAATGAATCTGGCGTCGCCTTTTCAACAATACTATCCCCTTCTTGCGGAGCAATCACCTCATGTACTTTCCAGCCCTCTGTACCTTTTTCTAACGGATGATCTTTTGGTCCGTTATGTTGTACATAAATAACGGGAATATCATTAGAACGACATTGCCCAATAAGTTCTTGTAATATTTCTAAAAACTTCTCCCCATTATGTACTGGCGTTCCTGCTGTATACATACCTGCTTGCACATCAATTACTATTAATGCTTTTTTCATTTCGCGCAGCTCCCTTTGTTTGTATAGGCCTCTACATATTCATCATAATATAGTACTTCAATTACATGGGACCAATTCAGGATTGATCCGATGAAGTCCTTTATATCTAATCCAGGCATTTCGTATACTTCTTCATCGTTAGCTGTTCCCGTCGCATCTTCAATGAGCGTAACTTTATAGCCTTTTTCAAAAGCAGCGATACTTGTAAATAAACAACAAAATTCCGTATTAAATCCAACGATAACAACATGATCAACTTTATGTTTCATTAATATTTCTTCAACACCTGTATCTTTAAACGCACTAGGTGTTGTCTTCTCGGCTATATAATCCGCAAACTCGATATATTCTTCTACTAATGCACTTCCAGTTGATTCAAAATACAACGTACTTTCTGGATTATCATCTCGGTGTTTTAAGAAAATAATAGGTTCATTCTCTGCTTTAAATTGTTTTAAAACATTTGCGATTAACTCTTTTTCAACAGAAAAATCTTTACACTCTAAAATCCCCTTCTGCATATCTAATACAAGTAGCGCCTTCATTTTTATCACCTATCCTCTATACGTTTATATTCCATCATCCAACAATCTTCTAATTTCCCCTCATGCAGCTCCTGTTCCTTTAATATCTTCACCTTTTTAAATCCGCATTTTTCATAACATTTTATCGCACGTTCATTATTTACTTTCGGGTCCATTGCGATTGCTTCTGCTCCCGTGTTCTCCATAATATATGTAATTGCTGCCTGAACGAGTTTCGTTCCAATTCCTTTTCCCCAATAAGTCGGCTCTCCGATAAATTGATCCATTCCCCATACATTTTGTGATTCTTCATAGCCATATAATGTTTTCCACTCAGAATCAATTGGGTACATTTGTATGTAACCAATTGGAACGGCATCAAACTCTATTAAACATCTTTTTTCATGACTATTTGGATTATGTATAAAATGATTCAGTACCATTTCTACAGATTGCGGATTATCTCTTCCTTCGTAATACTGCAAGACTTCTGGGTCTGTTAACCATTTTGAAATGACCTGTGCATCCTCTTCTTTTACGTACCGTACCGATACATGATCTTTTTGAAATAGCATATAATACCTCTTTTTAATTATTTGTATTTTTCCTTGTTGTGAAATCTTTCATCGCACCAATTAATGCGTATGGTAACAATGTAATCGCAAAAAATGCTGTAAACACATTAAAATGAGGAATTTCATATGGAGTGAACCATTCCGTGAAAAATTCAGAATGTAAAATTCTATTTAAAAACTCTCCACTTGGCTTAAAATTTGGTGCCCATCCTGTAATCTCACAAATAATAAATAGTAATTGAACAATTATAAATGCCCCTAGATAGCGAAACCATGTCCGTTTCCAAATTGGCTGCGCCTTATTTAATTCATGTTCCATCTAACTCCCACCTTTTTATTTCAATCCTATTAATTATACACTTTCCGCACTTTATTTGTTAAAATTTTCTATATACTCATTCATGCTGGGGGAATACATTATGTCTAATCCTATACTTAAATCAACTTTAATCATTCTTAGAGGCAACTCCGCAAGTGGTAAAACAACAATCGCAAAGCAATTACAAGAACATTTCGGACAAGGTACACTTTTAGTATCACAGGATGTTGTACGTAGAGATATGCTTAGAGTACACGATACGATGGGGAATTTATCACATGATTTACTATTTGAAATTACAAAGTACGGAAAAGGAAAATGTAAATTTGTTATTTTAGAAGGCATTTTAAACAGTCGTAGATACGGTGATATGCTGAAAGAATTAATACATTTTTTCGAAGGAAACGTCTATACATATTACTTTGATTTATCGTTAAAAGAAACGATTCGACGACATAACACAAGGGACAAACGACATGAATTTGGTGAGGATTCCATAGAAAAATGGTATAATCCGCACGATACAATTGAAGTTACCAGAGAAGCTATTTTTACAGATAACTTCACGCAAAAAGATATATTTGATGCGATTCTTTCTGATGTTGCGATACAAAAATAAGACCGACAGAATATGTCAGTCTTATTTTCGTTATGTACCTTGTATTTCAGTTTTAATAATTGAACACTCTTTACATATATAATAATATATATTCATTTCCCCAAACTGGAAATCAACTACCGAAATAAGTCCGCGTTCCTCCAAATCTTGTGTAATTGTAGCAACATACTTCATCTCTTTAGAACAAGTTGGACACGCCAAATTCTCTGGAAGATCATCATATAATGGTGCCCCTAATAATCTACATACATATTCAGAACCGAACAAGTCAAAAGCTTCCCCGTAACTATCTTCATCTATAGGTATATCATCATTTTTCATATTTATAAGCCTTACCGTTGTTTTTGGTAATGAAACTGGTAACTTATATTCCTCTTCCATTATCCATTCTTCTGTATTTTGCTGCTGTATGATTTGAACTGTTTTACCTCCATCACTTAACTGAAAATATTGCGGTTCCCACACCATCGCGCAGTTCAAACATGAAACGAATGGTAAAATATTTAGTTCATTACTTTTAAGTTCCGCAAGTCTCCCATCTTTTAAATCAAAACAGAGAATTTGATGCATCTTCTCACTACATAACTTACATACTGGCAAATTGCAATCTTCACCACCAAAATAATGATTATAGGAATCTTTCCCCTCAATTACTCTATACCCTTTCAACTCATTGCAATGTGCGCCATATAATTCTGTTGTCATATTCTATCCTCGCTTTAAATAAATCTAATCCACTTCATTATAAATAAAACTAACACTAGAATACACCTATACTTTAAACTTAATTACACTATTACGAGTGAAAGTACATAGTAAATGATTTGATATATAATATATTTACTTTTTCTTTCCTTGTATCAATCATATTTACTCAAAAATAAAAGCCAGCCTCAATAAAGAGAACTGACTTCTATCTAGATAACTATATTTATTAAAGAATTTTAACTTTAACAGTTTGTCTTCCCCAATTCATAGCTTTACTTTTTGAACCCATTAAAACATCAATACGATTTCCTTTAATAGCACTTCCCGTATCACCAGCGATAGCTTCTCCATAACCTTCTACCCAGACTTTAGATCCTAATGGGATTACTTTCGGATCAACTGCGATAATTCTCATATTCGGATTAGCCGTTAAATCATGCCCCATCGCAGTTAAAACGCGTCCACCATATGTACCATTTTCACTTGGATCAGCAGTATATGCTGTCGCTACTACCGTTAATTCACGTTTAGCAGCCTGCGTGTTATTTTTAGATTCTTCTTTTGCTTTGGCCTCTTCCTTTGCCTTTGCTATTTCTCTTGCTTTGGCCTCTTCCTTAGCTTTTGCTATTTCTTGGGCTTTTGCTTTTTCTTTTTCTTTTGCTTTTGCTTCTTCTTTTGCCTTCGCTATTTCTTGAGCTTTCGCTTCTTCCTTAGCCTTCGCTATTTCTTGGGCTTGGGCTTTCTCTTCTTCTTTAGCCTTCGCTATTTCTTGGGCTTTCGCTTCTTCCTTAGCCTTGGCTATTTCTCTTGCTTTTGCCTCTTCCTTAGCCCTTGCTATCTCTTGGGCTTTTGCTTCTTCCTTAGCCTTCGCTATTTCTTGGGCTTTCTCTTCTTCTTTAGCCTTCGCCTCTTCTTTAGGCTTTACTACTTCTTGTACTTTCACTTCTTCTTTAGACTTTACTACTTCTTGTACTTTCACTTCTTCCTTAGGCTTTACTACTTCTTGTACTTTCGCTTCTTCCTTAGGTTTTACTACTTCTTGTACTTTCACTTCTTCCTTAGGCTTTACTACTTCTTGTACTTTCACTTCTTCCTTAGGCTTTACTACTTCTTGTACTTTCACTTCTTCCTTAGGCTTTACTATCTTTTGTGTTTTAACTTCTTCTTTAGCTTTAACCGTTTTTTGTACTTTCGCTACTTTCTTCGTTTTCTCTTCAGCTTTTTTTTCAACTGGGGCTGTACTTGATAGGAAAGAAACATTTGCATAGGCTGTTTTTCCTTTATACTCAAATTGCAGCCATCCGTCTTTTACTTGATGCGTTGATTCAATAACATCATCTTTTTTCAGTCTGCCAAGAATTTCTGATTCTGTATTCGCATCAGAACGAACATTTAACAAATTCGCTGTTACATGATACACATCTTTTGTAAACTCCGAACTAACAAACACTTCTTTACCGTTTAAGTCAATTTTGGACCATCCATCTTCGGTATTTATTACTTTTAACTCTTGTCCCTTTTTTACTTTTTCGACAACTTTTGATTCCGTAGTCGGTTTTTCACGTACATTGAGTACATCTGCTGTTACGATCGTTTCTGCGATAGCAGTTGTGGTAAAAGCCCCCAATCCAAAAACAGTTGCTGTTGCTGCGCCAATTACTTTTTTCATATTAGCCTCCATTACGTTTTTTGTATTCTATGAAAAATTTCCATAAAATCAGGAAATTTCACAGTGTATCAAAACATTTGCAACAGTATATTATTACCGCTTAATATACTGTTTTTAAAACTTCCTACTTCAATATTATCAAATTCTCAATTCTAATTCTATACATTATCAATCTCCTCATCTTTTATAAACTCTTCATACTAAATAGTTGTCGCAATTCCTGCCAAAAATAAACTTACGATTGCTAAAAATTTTGTTCCAACTATAGCCCCTTTTAAATGAAACTTATAATCTTTATAACCCTTCATCCCTTCTGTACTAGGAATAACAACAAATCTCGGGGTAATCCAGCAAAAGATTAGCCAATCAATTATAAACAAATCTATTAAATTGAAAATCATTAAAATACCAAAAGTATGTAAATAGGCATCAACATATAATAATTTTTCATGTTTATGTAGTATATATGTAGAAACGACAGGCGTACCGAAAAGAATAGCATTATATGCAATATTAAAGTAGATTGTTTGCTTCTTTTCATAAATCGATTTTGGAAAAACTACCTTTTGAATATCTTTCGGATATTCAGTTAACGAAAGACGGGGATTATAATATAAAGATCCTAAAATCATTACGGATAGTACACTAGACATAATGACACCAACGTACATCATTTGCTCAAATGGATTCATATGCTTCATTCACCCTTTTCTGCATTCACTCCATAGTGCACGCACTTAATTACACATTGTATGTACGTTACTAACCAAAAATTAATAATTACCTTTAATAATCTTTTATAATTGAAATTATGATTTACGTGTCATTAAACTTTTCTGAAGAACATTAAAAATTAGTTTGGAGAAGTTATTATGAAGAAACTATATTTTAATAAATTTGAACCAACAGATTTCAATTTATATTTCCAGCTCGTTTCAAATGAAGAAGTAATGGCGCAAATTACCGAACGCGCTATTCCGTTAGATGAAGCAAAAAATGACTTTACAAAGCTGCTAAAGTGCAATGAAAAACATCAACTATTCGGCTCTTATAAAGTATATGATTCTATTACAAATGAATATATTGGTCTTGGACATGTTACTGTAAACGAGGATAATATTAAAGAAGCTGAAATTGGTTATATGATTTTGCCAGAGCATTGGGGAAAAAGATATGGTAGCAGGATTGCAAAGGAATTAATGAATATTGCGAAACAGACAGATGTAAACGTACTAAAAGCAATAATCGATCCAAACAATATCCCTTCTCGCAAAATTTTAATAAATATAGGTTTTACATCTGAGAAAGTTTGTGAGATTGATGGATTGCCTGGGGAGATTTTGAGTAAATGCATATAACTATAATAAGGCCGTGCTCTATATGACGCACAGCCTTTTTCTTTATTGGAATAATCCTCTTCTTTTCTTCTCTATTAAGACTCTTCCCATATTAAAAATAAATGCGATAAAAAATATAATAGCCCCCATTAAAAATGCTAAATTATAACTACGAATAATTCCTTTCTTATATTCCTCCTTTAGTTGCTTGTAAATTTTTCGCTCTCCATCAGTTTTTAAGATGATTTGCTGTTTTTTATTTATCGCTTGCAATACTTGCCCCCTTTCTAAATTTGACAAATCACTTTTTTTAATCACAGTCACTACTTCCCTATTTATCTTCTCTTTTTCAACTAACAATTGATGATTCAGAAACATCACCAGTACCGCTACCCCGACAATACTTCCAACTGTTCTAGAAATATTACATATACTTGCAGCAACGCCTGAATTTTCAATCGGCACACTTAAAACTGCCGTTGTTGTATACGGTGCTAATGTGCAGCCAGTTCCAATCCCAACAATCATTAATCGCCAAATATAATCCCATGTTGTAAAGTTGGAATCTATTTGACTAAATAAATATGATGCTATGATAAATGCTAGTAGTCCTATACTACCTATTAATGAACTCCCCCGCTTTGCAGCAATTGATGTTACTATTGCTGTAACAAACATTGAAACAATCGCTAGCGTGCTAATTATTAAACCTGACTGTAATTCAGACATACCTTCTACTTGAACGAAATAAAAAGCAAGTATAAACAAAAAGTTCATTAATCCCATTCCAACAAAAAATAAAGAAAAATTTGAGATTGAAAACTCTTTATTTGTGAATAACTTTAATGGCAACATTGGATTTTCACTTTTCTTTTCAATGATAAAAAATAATATAAAACCTATGAGTGAGAGCATAAAAAGAAGTATTAAGCTTATCATGCTTAAATGATTTGTATTTATTTGTATGAGTGCATATACAAGTAAGCATAGTGCAGATGCAGAAGTAAACATACCTGCCCAATCTATTTTAGGGCTTGCAGCATGATCATAGGATTCCTTAATACAAAGAATCACGAAGATGAAAGATAATATACCAACTGGAACATTAATAAAAAACACCCAGCTCCAATTCAATTTGTCAGTTAAAACACCTCCAAGTGAAGGGCCAATTGCTGCTGCTAATCCCCCAAAAGCGCCCATGATGCCCCCTATCATACCTTGTTTCTCTTTCGGTACTAAATTAAGACCTAAAGGCATAGCAACTGGTACGATAACTGCAGCGCAAATTCCTTGTATTACCCTAAAGACAACTAGTGCCTGAAAAGAAGTAGCAATTCCACACAAGAGTGAGCTAGAAGAAAACCCAAATAAACCAATAATATACAGCTTCTTGCGACCAAACTGGTCCGCAAGACGTGCTGCAATTAACAAACACGATACAAAGGCAACATTATAACTATTAGCAACCCAAGAAATAGTATCAATTGAAGTATGAAATGTCTTTGTCATTTCTGGTAATGCGATATTCACAATATTTGAATCTAAAATTGCCATAAAAAAACCTGCAATTAAAGCTGTTAATGCAAATGTATTCCTCATTTCTGCCACCCTTATTCGCATTCTTTATTTAATATCCCATTCATAAATAAATTTACACACGTCTCTATATACTCTTCTAACTGAATTTCTTCTTCCGATATACTTACATTCATAATGTATAAAAACAGTTGTCCATAAAACATATTCGCTATAAGACGGCAATTACAAGCGGAAATGTGTCGCTTCTCTTCAAGTTGCTTTAAATATCTTTCTAAATGATCCACTAAATGTGAATTCAATTCATGTAGTAATGCTTTCATTTCACTATTTTGTCTTGATTCTATTAACGCAGCCCAAATGTAATTTAACTTTGGCAAATTGGTTTGAATATATGTTTCTGCTACTTTCGTAAGGTCCTTATGTAAATCACCAGTAAATTGCTCTTCTATTTCCTCTAACAAAGCCACTGGTGTCGTCCGTAAAATAATACTCTCTCTAAAAAGATTTTCCTTATTTTTGAAATTACGGAATATCGTTAACTCGCTTACCCCCGCTTTTTCTGCCACTTCACGAATTGTTGTCGCTGTATACCCCTTTTCCCCAAATAATAACGTAGCAGCTTCCATAACTTTTTCTCGTGCTGTTAATTTCCCCATCTTTATTCCTCCATTCAATATGTAAGTAAGTAATTACTAACATATTATCACAAAAGAAAAATGAAAGTAACTAGTTACTTTCATTTTTTCTGGAATTTCATTACATCTTCAACTACTACTAGAAATATCCCCTCAAATTCTTCTATGGATAAAAAACGTTTGCAAAAGCTTTTCACAGCTAATATTAATGTTGACAATCTAGAGCCCACTATAATTATTTTCTTATAGTTGGGAATGAAATTGCTACTCGAGGGTATATTTCAAGTATTTTTATAAGGATAAATAAATCAGTAAACTACCTTACTTTACATTGTGATACACCTGTTATCAAAGGGAAAAAATAGGTTCTGTTGCAATGGATGTGAAGAAATGCATCGTTGCAACAAGTAAATTTACCGACTTTATTATTTTAACAGGGAAGCCCTACTCATCTTAACCAAGTAAAGTTGGGGATATTTCAATCTCAATCTACAATTTAAGTTTTT
Organism: Bacillus sp. N5-665; assembly: GCF_022637375.2. Taxonomy (NCBI): domain Bacteria; kingdom Bacillati; phylum Bacillota; class Bacilli; order Caryophanales; family Bacillaceae; genus Bacillus; species Bacillus sp. N5-665. The sequence goes on along the minus strand of NZ_CP093325.1, from coordinate 2,565,633 downwards.
TATGAAATTCATTGAAAACATACAAGTAACCATCGTCTCATAGAAAGTTGACTGTTTCTGGTTACCATTATTCATTATCTAAAAGAATGATTGCGTTATTAATAACATTTCCTACTATACAATAGAAAACATCATATACACTCCAACAACGAAGAATACGGCAAGTGTCTTTATTATCGTAATACCGAAAATCTCTTTATAAGCTTCCCGGTGCGTTAATCCTGTAACTGCAAGTAAAGTTATAACTGCTCCGTTATGAGGTAAAGTATCCATACCTCCTGCCGCCATTGCAATTACACGATGCAGCACATCTAACGGAATATCAAAGTTCACTGCCGCTTCAATATATTTTTCTGCCATTAAACCTAATGTAATACTCATTCCACCCGAGCCTGATCCCGTCAGTCCGCACAATATATTCGTCATGACCGCTCCACTAATTAAAGGATTTGAGAAAGTCCCCGTTAAATAGTTTTGAATCATGACAAATCCAGGTAAAGCTGCTATAACGGCACCAAACCCATATTCAGCTGCGGTATTCATGGCAGCTAAGATTGAACCACTTACGCCCACGCTTGTAATAGATTGAAAATGTTCTTTTACTGCTTGGAAATTTAATAAAATAGCAGACAATATACCGATAAGTAGTGCCATTTCCACAGACCAAATCCCCACGACTTGTCCCATATCAATTGTTCCGTACTCCTTCAAACCTATAGATGCAAAATCAAATCCCTTTGTATACCAAACAGGGATGAATGCTGTAAAGACTTTATTCATTACGCCAACCAGCATAAGCGGAAGGAAAGCTATCCAGTAACTAACTGGAATTACATCGCTTGAAGCAATCGGATTTTGCACCAATTGTGCACTAGTTGTGGCAGCCATCTCAGAAGTAGCACCGCCTTTTCCGAAGTACCCCTCTCCCTTAGCAGCAGCCTTCTTCCTACACCTTTCCAAATACAACATACCACATATGAAGATAAACAGTGCTCCGATAATTCCTAATGTAGGAGCGGCATAAATATCTGTTTTAAAGAACGTAGTTGGAATAACATTTTGGATTTGAGGCGATCCAGGAAGTGAATCCATCGAAAACGTAAATGCGCTGAATGCGATTGTCGCTGGAATGAGACGTTTCGGAATATTTGCCTCGCGAAATAATTGCGCCGCAAATGGATAAATCGCAAATACTGCCACAAATAAACTGACACCACTGTATGTAAGAATCGCTCCCATTAATACGATGGAAAGAATTGCTCTTTTCACGCCTATAAAATGGATAATAATTTTCGCGATTTTTTCTGCTATTCCAGTGATTTCTACCACTTTACCGAATATCGCTCCAAGCAAAAATACAGGAAAATATAATTTTATAAATCCGACCATTTTCGCCATAAAAACATTAGAAAAGAACGGTAAAACATTCGCTGGTTCTGTTAAAAATACAGCGAGCAACGCACATAACGGAGCGAATAAAATGACTGAGAATCCTCGGTAAGCTACAAAAATGAGTAAGCCAAGCGATAACAATACAATCAATAAATCCATAACCCCAATCCCCCTCCATAATATGGATTTTTCAACTTTGTATCCTTTTCTGTTTGTATATATTGTGGTAATGCCTGTCAGAGCAGGCATTACTTTTTGCATATTATAGTTATAGCTTTTTATTTATGATGAAAGATTGGTGCCCTCTTTTCTATAAAAGCCTCCACTCCCTCTTTTACATCACTCGTTTGAAACACATGTCCAAAATTTTCAGCTTCTATTTTTAATCCGTCCTCAAGAGAAGAAGTTATCCCTTTATCGATAGATTGCTTCATCAAAGATAATGCAGGAAGAGAAAACCGAGCTATTTTCAATGCTAGTTCCTTCGCCTTATTCAGCGATTCGCCACGCGGAACAACATGATTCACCAAACCAACTCTCCATGCTACTTCAGCAGTGAGTGGTTCACCAGTAAACATCATTTCCTTTGCACTTGCAGTTCCGATTAATCGAGGTAAACGTTGCGTTCCTCCCGCACCTGGAAACAAGCCTAATTTTACTTCCGGAAGCCCGATTTGGGTGTGTTCTTCAATAATCCGTAAATCACACGATAAAGCTAATTCACACCCGCCCCCAAGCGCTAGTCCGTTAATAGCAGCAATTACAGGCTTCGGCAATCTTTCAATTTTATTTAACGGGTTCTGAAGCCACAATGATTTTTCCTCCGCGTATTCACTTCCTTTCCCAATCCATTCCGGAAACGACTTAATGTCCCCTCCTGCAACAAAGGCCTTTCCACCAGCGCCAGTTAGAAGTACAACAATTACTTCATCGTCCCGTTCAATTTCATCGACCGCTACCGTCAGTTGCTCTACCACAGCACCGCTTAGTACATTTACAGGAGGATTATCAATGATAATCGTTGCGATTCCATTTTCTTTGGACCATGTAACAACTCGCTTATTTTCCAATCCATTCCCTTCTTTCTAATATGATATGAGGTAAAATCAGCACATCAACTCGTTCTTTTAATTACATAACCGACCCGTTCACGATCCCAAGCACCGCCGATTCCTTCCTCCTGCAGCTTGAATTTTTGAATCCGTTCCGTCGCGGTTTTTGGGAAAGTTTCACTGAACTGAACATATCTAGGTACCATAAAGTAAGCCATACGTTCTTGACACCAATCTATAATCTCTTCATGGGACATCGTTTCATCTTTCTTTACAATCACATATAATTTGACATCCTCTTCTCCCACTTCTGACGGGACACCGATGGCCGCTGATTCAAGTATTTTTGGATGATTATTCACAACTTTTTCGATTTCCCAAGAGGAGATATTTTCACCACGCCTCCTGATACACTGTTTGATTCGATCGCAAAAGTATAGATAACCTTCCTCATCTAGATAACCTCGATCTCCTGTATGGAACCATCCTTCCTTCATTGCCTCCTCTGTTTTATCAAGCATTTTATAATAACCTTCCATGAATGCTTGTCTCTGTAAGGAACGAATAAAAATCTCTCCAATTTCACCAGTCCGTACCTCATTTCCATCTTCATTGACAATCTTCGTCTCTACGTAAGAATATGGTTTTCCTATAGAAGGTGGCTTGTTGGAATGAATTGGATTCGTTACACAAAAACCAGTCGTTTCCGTTAATCCGTAACCTTCCACAATCCGGACGCCAAATCGCTCCTCAAACGGCTTCCAAAACTCCTTAGGCGTAGCAGCGCAAGCCGTCACCCTTACTAAATTGTCATTATCGTTTTCCTTTTCTGGCTGCTTGTAAAGAATAGGAATCATAGATCCTAAAGAATTAAAAATGGTTGCGCCATGACTGCGAATTTCACTCCAAAATCTAGAAGCACTAAACCGTTTACCAAGAGCGATCGTCGCATTAGAAGAAATAGCCCCAAGTACTGTATGAGCCTGGGCGTTTATATGAAATAACGGAAGCGCTGTAAATAAGACATCTTTTGAACTTGCACCAACCATATAGTTGGCAAATGACTGCGCAGAATTTACATAGGCAGAATGACTTAACATGACTCCTTTAGGTAATCCAGTTGTTCCAGAGGTATATAGGATACTGTTAATAGAAGTGGAAGAAACAAATTCGTTTGGAAGGTGATGGTTATTTGTATGTAGTACATCTTTCAATTCGATTACTGACCGCTCCTTACCATCGCCTTTAATGAACACGCTTTCATTTCTTCCGTAAGCAACAATTTGAATGTCCCTTTGTATACATGACAAACAAGAAGCAATTTGAGGAACAAACTCCTTATCAACAATAATTAACTTACAATCAGAATGGGCTACAATATACTGCAAGCCTTCTCCTTTTAAATGCACATTCAGAGGTACCGCAATTGCTCCCATGAAAGATAAAGCAAACCAAACATCCAGATATTCAGGAGTGTTATGAAGCATAATACAAACCTTGTCTCCTTTTTGAATACCGAGCTCACAAAATCCTGCTATGGCTCTTGCAATTCGATGATAAAGCTCCTCATATGTAATCCTTTGTTCTTCAAATTGTAAATACACTTTACTAGGTGTTTTTTCGATACTTTGCATAATAAAATGCGGTAAACTTTGATTTTTCAACATTGAATTCCATCCCCTTCCTGCTAAAATCCTTTTTATTTATATAGCAAGAAGCATGCCAAAAATCGACTCATTCCCTATTCACTTATTCCTTCGTACTCTCCCTTACTTGTCTAATTTCACATGTCGCATTTACGCTACAAATATTAGCAACCATGTCGCATATATAAGAAAATGTCGCAAAAGAGAGACAATATTTATTGCTACAAACAAAAAAAGGGCCTGTTTGCCCTTTGCTTTCCTTCATGACATTTCATATTTTTCTATTTTTCTATATAAGCTGGCCCGATGAATTCCTAAAAGCTCGGCTGCCCCTTTTATATTTCCAGCTGTTTTTTCCAAAGCTCTCGTAATTGCACGTTTTTCAGCAGCTTCCACTTCCGCCTGCAGTAAATAACTCACCTCATGCTTATCTTGGTCCATTGTAAATGTTTCATGATTTAACTCTTCTTCCAAATCTTTTTTCCGTAAATAGGCAGGAAGATGATGCACTTGAATAATCATTTCTTCTATAACATTCATCGCTCGTTCTAACACATTCTCTAGCTCTCTAATATTCCCTGGCCAATCATGTTCCATGAATATGTCTCTTACTCTCTTATCCAATGAAAGAACATTACTACCTAGCTCACCATTCAATTTCTTAATTAAAAATTCCGTTATATGTATCATATCTTCTTTTCTCTCTCGCAACGGAGGAATATCAATCTCAAACACATTCAACCTATAATATAAATCCTCCCTAAATTCCCCTCTTTGCACCATTTCACGGAGATTTCGATGTGTCGCCGCAATGAAACGGACATCAACCTTTTGAATTTTCGTACCTCCAATTCTTTCAATCTCTTTCTCTTGCAATACACGAAGTAACTTCACCTGCATATCCAAAGACATATCACCAATTTCATCTAAAAACAACGTTCCCTTATCGGCTAATTCAATCTTCCCAGGCTTACCGCCTTTTTTCGCTCCTGTAAAAGCCCCTTCTTCGTATCCAAACAATTCAGCCTCCAAAAGCTCCCTTGGAATCGCAGCACAATTCAAACGAATAAATGTACCATTTGCACGTGGACTTGCACGATGTACCGCATGCGCAAAGAGCTCTTTTCCTGTACCACTTTCTCCTCTTATCAAAACGGTAGACCGACTTTTAGAAACCTTTAAAGCCATCATTTTGACTTCTTTCATTTTTTCACTCTCTCCTATAATGCTTTGAAAGGAAAGTCGCCCTTCTTGCAGCCGCTGTAATTCAGTTTGATAGTAAGATAGCTTTGATTCCATTTCACTAATTTGGTCTCCCAAAGCTTTAAACTGCTGTATATCATGAAACATAATTTTACCAATTGCTCCAATAATCTTACCTTCCTTTATGATAGGTATGCGCGTTGCGATTATATTCCGATTACTTATACGCTGGATATGCCCAATTTCCATCTGTCCCGTCTTTACGATAATATGCATCCTCGTATTCTCAACAACCTCCGTACAATGCTTTCCAATCGCTTTCTTCGGATCATCAATCCCTAAAAATTGTGCATAAGAACCACTTAAAAAATTAACAATTCCTTGTTCATTTACCCCTAGAATGCACTCAGACAGTAAATGTAAGGCACTTTCATATCGACTTATGATGCTTTCCAAAGACTGTATACTTTTCCCCTTACTTTCCAGAATGGCAATTGATCCGTATTCTGTCTCATTCTGATATACACGGGATTCATTCACAATTAAAACTTGGTTTCCACTCCTGCATTCATACCTGTACAAACTATCACTTTGATTCACTACTAACTTCTTCCGATCAGGAATAATCGTTGATATATGCTGACCTATTATTTCATTTTCTTTTTTATGTAACATGCTACAGAATAGTTTGTTGCTATATGTGATGATTCCATCATGACTTATAACAGCAATTCCATTATTCATTACCTGAAGAGCCTGACTAGTTACCTGCAAATTCATTCGTTCATCCATATGCATTTGGAAGCCCCCCTATCCAATTGTGCTCATTCTCGCATGTATTATATATTCATTTTAAATATTTACTTTCCCTTGGTTTTTCCGTTTGAAGTTATAAATTCTTAAACTAGTAATATAGCTCATTAACCAGTGGCTTCTAATTATCTCATCAACTATTTGCAACATGCAGCAGGGACCTGTTTAACACTTACATTGGATACATAAAACAAATTTAATAAAAAGAAAAAACAGTTGACGAATTACCTTCTGTCAACTGTTTTTATTACGAATATTGGTGACGAAACCCATAATTGATAGATTTTCTTTAGCATAAAGTTCGATTTTTAAGCTTCCAACTAAACCATCTCCCATGCCCTTCTGTTTCCCCAACCGTTTCACGATATTCGTTTCCGTTAATATAATAATCAATATGAAGGTCCCGGTCCCACATGTTGTTATACAGGTGGAATACATCACGTTTTGCACCGATTTCTTTCACTTGTTTTTCTAATTTATGTTTTACTTGTTCAGGTATTTGATTTGCGACGTGTGTATGGAAAATACAGATTACAGCATTTTCACTTATTTGTTCAATAATAGATGGCAATAGCTCCACACCGTCTCCTTCTATTAATTGAACAGATTCATTTTTCACTAAAGATGCTGCTTGGTCAAACATTTCAAGTCTTTCTTTATGTTCTGGCCAAATGAGTGCACGTAGCCATAAATAATCTTCATCACTATGTAAATCATTTACATGTAAATCTAGTCCTATTCTTTCTGCGACAGATGGACTTTCTTTTAGAAAATGAGGCACATTCTCTCCTCTTATTTCAGAAATTAAATGTACATTTGAATTTATATTTCCGTATGTTTCATCTGTTCCGTACGAATAGCTATATTGGTCCCAGAACAGTTGTAACCCAGAACTTGTCCCAATTTCAATTAACGCTAATGGCTTTTTCACTTTATTAAATATGTAACAGAAACTTGGGTATAAGTACGCACATCGCCTTACTTCATTCGTTTGAACAAGTTTTGTTTGTAACAAAGTAATGATTTCTTCTCGGAACGTTTTACAGAAATCTTTAAATTGATCAAAAGCTTGATCTAAATTTGTATTCGTATTTTCAACTAAACTACTATAATACGTTTTTAAATGATGTTCTTTCCCTGCTAGTAATAAATAATGTACGGCGCCTAATAATAAGTTTGGGACTGGTTGGCCTACTTGAGCGTAGGAAGATAGTGTAAGTACTTCCTCATCTTCAGCAATTTTTATTGATAAGTATTCATATAAGTCACTTGACCCTTTACATTCCTTTATTGAAAAATTTCGAAATAAGTTTGCGATTTGTTCTTGTGTACGCATTGGTATCCCTCCTTTTCATTTTACAGAATAATCACACTATTAACAGGAGTAAAATTCCATAAAAAGGTATCCTTTCTACCCATTCTACGATACGTAAGCTTTTTCGAGATAATTTCAAACTGTAATTTTTTTCTATTTATCACCTTAAAAGAGCTTGTTAAATAAGATTTTTGGCGAATAAAACGTTAAATAGTTTAAAATTATCAGATAACACTAGATATTTTAGTCTATTAATTATTATAATAGAGTATGAGATGGTTATATAATTGAGACAAAAAAGGTATACACCTAGGTGGGGCCTAGGCGGTGTTTTCAATTTACGGCTTAGATATAAAAAAACACCTACTCTTTTTTGCCAATATAGGGGATGGAGAGATTATCATGAGCAACATGCAGCAAAAAACAGACGTTATCTTAATTGGTGCAGGAATTATGAGTGCAACGTTAGGCTCATTACTAAAAGAATTAGCACCTGAATGGGAAATTAAAGTTTTTGAAAAACTCGCAAGTGCCGGGGAAGAAAGCTCTAATGAATGGAATAATGCAGGTACAGGGCATTCTGCGCTATGCGAACTGAACTATACTTCCGAAAAATCTGACGGATCTATAGATATTAGTAAGGCTGTAAAAGTGAATGAGCAATTCCAGCTTTCAAGACAATTTTGGGCATATCTTGTAAAAAGCAAATTAATTCGTAATCCACAAGATTTTATTATGCCTCTACCTCATATGAGTTTAGTACAAGGCGAAAAAAATGTTGAGTTTCTAAAAAACCGTTTTGAAGCGCTTTCAAAAAATCCACTGTTTCAAGGAATGGAATTTTCCGATGCTCCTGAAACATTAAAAAAATGGCTTCCACTCATTATGGAAGGACGTACACCTAACGAACCAATGGCTGCAACGAAGATTGACTCTGGAACAGACGTTAACTTCGGTGCATTAACTCGTATGTTGTTTGATTACTTACAAACGAAAAATGTCGAGCTAAACTACAAACATAGTGTCGAAAATATTAAACGTACGAAGAATGGTTTGTGGGAAGTGAAAGTACACGATATGAATAGTGGTAAAATTGAGCATCATACTGCAAAATTCGTCTTTATCGGTGGCGGTGGCGGTAGTCTACCTCTACTACAAAAGACTGGCATTCCTGAATCAAAACATATCGGTGGATTCCCAGTAAGCGGACTATTTATGGTATGTAAAAACCAAAAAGTTGTAGAGCAACATCATGCGAAAGTTTACGGTAAAGCTAAAGTTGGCGCTCCGCCAATGTCTGTACCTCACCTTGATACGAGATATATAGACAATAAAAAAGCTTTACTATTTGGACCGTTCGCAGGATTCTCACCTAAATTCTTAAAGACTGGCTCAAATCTTGACTTAATTGGTTCTGTAAAACCAAATAACGTCTTAACGATGTTAGCTGCTGGTGTAAAAGAAATGGGACTAACAAAATACTTAATTCAGCAAGTTATGTTATCACATGAAAAACGTATGGAAGAATTACGCGAATTCATTCCGAACGCGAAAAGTGAAGATTGGGATATTGTAGTTGCTGGGCAACGTGTGCAAGTAATTAAAGACACTGATGCTGGCGGTAAAGGTACACTTCAATTCGGTACCGAAGTTGTTAGTGCGGCTGATGGATCAATCGCTGCATTACTAGGTGCATCACCAGGTGCTTCTACTGCTGTTCACGTCATGCTTGAAGTATTAGAAAAATGTTTCCCAAGCCGCATGGTAGAATGGGAAGGAAAAATAAAAGAAATGATCCCTTCTTACGGCATTTCACTAACTGAAAATCCAAGATTGTTCCAAGATCTTCACACTTCTACTGGTCGTACGCTTGGATTAAATGAAAAAGAAACAGTTCATAATTAATGAAGGAACAAAAAAACGTCCGATATATTCGGACGTTTTTTTGTTCCTAAAAATTATATTTATCAATATTCTCTTTCGTAAATACAACCCGCTCTGGTAATACGATAATTCCATTTCCTTCTGCTTCATAATCATAACCTTGGATAGAATTTGGCTCTACTTTCACTTTTCCAATTCCTTTTACTTCAAAGCTATCCCCTACTTTTAACTTCTTCCCTTTTACAACGATTTCATTTGCTACATAAGTTGCGAGTGCACCTTGTTGTTTTACATCCCATAATCCAAATTGCGCTACTGTTCCTTGTTTTACGTAATCACGCATAACGTTAGGTGTCGAAAACCCTGTTACGACTACCTTTTTATCCATTTTTAAGTTTTCAGCTGCTTGTGCCATCGCTGGTAGTGCCGTTGCATCTGGACATATGACTGCATTAATATCCGGATATGTTTTTAATATATTCTCCCCTACGGATAAAGATTTTTGCGCATTATTTTCACCGTACTGCGTCGTTACAATTTCCCAGTTCGGATATTTCTTTTTAATAATTTCTTTCGCTTTCGTTACCCACTGATTTTGATCCGTTACTGTTGGGCTAGAATAAAAGAAGGCTACTTTTCCTTTATCTCCAATTTGCTTTGAAGTCATTTCAATTAATAAGTTAGCAAGTTGGTCTGGTGTACCTTGGCTTATATAAAATGAACGGTCTTTCGGATTCACATCAGAGTCCCACGTTAACACCGTCATCCCTTTTTTCTTAGCACGTTGCAATGATTGTGATAGTCCATCTACTGAAGTAGAAGAGACCATAAGTGCATCATAGTTTTGGTTAATAAAATTGTTTATATATTTCACTTGGCCTGATACGCTTGCTTCAGACGGTCCATCATATTTCACTTGTACGCCTAGTTTATCTCCCATCTCTTTTGCTCCTTCACCGCCCGATGTAAAAAAGCCAACTCCAGTTAATTTCGGAATGAATGCAAATTTCACATCATCTGCCTTCTTCTTATCTGCCGTTTGACTAGAGCAAGCAATTAAACCGATTATACAAATGCATACTATTAATAGAATCCCCAGTTTTCTCTTCATGACATTTCCCCCTTATGCAAGTTCTTTCTTTTCCCCATTGTAAATTGATGTAATTTGAAATGTCTCATAATAACTGAAAGAATAAGAATAATACCAATAACTACGTTAGATTGTTCATTTGTTAAACCCGTCATTTGCAAGCCATACTGCATTAGCCCTATAAAAATACTCGCCAGTACAGTACCGATAATGCTTCCTTTTCCCCCTGTAATAAGTGTCCCGCCTAATACGACTGCAGTAATGATTGGTAAAATCGTTTCACTTCCCATATCAGCACGTGCGGAACCGAAATATGCAGTTAAGAAAGCGCCCCCTAATCCACCTCCTAACCCGGAAAGTATGTAAGCGATAATGACTACTTTTTTCGTTTTGATCCCAGTGTATTTTGCTGTATTTTCGTTCGAACCTGTTAATTTTACGTGGCGCCCATATATAGTACGGTGAAATAATATAGTACATAAAACTGTTAATACGATCAGAATCCATAATAAATTCGGTATTCCTATAAAACTACCGTTTGCAAGTTGTACAAATGCGTCAGGTAAACCACTTATCCCTTCATATCCAGAAGCACCTGCCCCTCCTGAAATGACGAGTGCAATTCCGCCGTATAAAAACATCGTTCCGAGTGTAACGACAAGTGGCTCTACGTCTGTCATTTTTATAATGATTCCGTTTAAAGCTCCTGCTAAACAGCTGATTATAAGAGCTAATATGACCGCTAGCAAAATAGGTATTCCATTCATCCAAAGTACACCAATTATAATCGAAGTTAACCCCATAATAGATCCTACAGAAACGTCTATTCCTCCTGTTACAATAACGAAAGTCATTGGTATCGCCGCGATTGCTATAAATAGAAAATCATTTGTACTAAAAAGGAGATTACTAATATTTAAGAAATCACTACTTATAAAACTAAAGAGAATGAATTCTATAAGAAGTAATACAATTAGAACGCCTTCCCATCTGTACAAATACTTCATAGATTCATCCTCCTTTCCGCCTTCCACTTTTTCATAACACTATCTAACATAACGATTACTAATAATAAAAACCCTGAAATAGCATTATTCCAAAACGCAGGTATTTTTAAAAAGACAAGTGAACTACTAATCGCCTCTAAAAATACTGCTCCTAATGCAGCTCCAACTATAGAACCCGTTCCCCCTTTTAAATGAATTCCCCCTAGTACCGCAGCTGCGATAACCTGTAGTTCTATCCCGGTTCCTGTTTGATTTGGAACGAACCCGATATTCAAAACAAATATGCAACCAGCGAGCGCAGCGCTTATACCCGATATAATAAACGCATATATCTTTACTTTATTAACAGGTATACCAATGAGTCTCGCGCCATCTTCATTATCACCTACCGCATAAAAGTATCTTCCGAATGGCACTTTCCTTAAAAAGAAGTATAGTAGTAGTAAAATAATAAGAACAAGCCATACAATTATCGGCAAACCAAGTATGACGATAGATGACAGTTGCTTAAAATCGTTTGGTATATCTTCAATCCACTTTCCGCCTGTGAAAATTAACATCGCACCTCTAATGACCCCTAACATACCTAATGTCATGATAATAGCTGGTACCCGAAACTTTGCAACGCCAATCCCGTTTGCGAACCCGATAATAGCGCCAAGTAAAATAGCAGCTGTAATAGACAAGAATGCATTATATCCATCCGATAACAACATCCCGCAAACCGCTGCGCTTAATCCCATAATTGAACCAACTGATACGTCTATATTTTTCGTAAATAAGACGAACGATTGGCCAATTGCTAGCACGACTAAAATAACGCTTGATTTCATCATTAAAGATAACGAGTTAAGCTGAACGAAACTTGGATTTATCATTCCGACAATGGCAATGTAAATTAGTAATAACAGTATGATAGAGGTTTCGTGCATTTTATACATACGTTTCATTCCGTTACACCTCCGTATGCTAGACGTGTAACTTCTTCTACATGTATTTGTTCTTTCTCCAGATGAGAAACAAATTGTCCATTTCGCATTACATATACACGGTTTACTAATTGAACAATTTCTTCAATATCTGAAGAGATTAATAATATTGCGAGTCCTTCCCTTTTCATTTTTTCTATCGTTTCATATACTTCAAGCCTTGCTTTCGCATCAATTCCGCGAGTCGGTTCATCAAGAATAATAATTTTCGGATTACACGCAAGATATTTTGCAAGCACGACTTTTTGCTGATTACCTCCTGATAAAGATGCTAGTACTTCATCCATGCTTCGTGCAACAATTCGAAACTGTTCTATATACGACTTCACTAAAGCGCTTTCTTTTTCTTGGTTAATGAAAAAACGACTATTTTGATGTAAACTTGCTGCAGTCATATTTTCTTTAACCGATGCAATTGAAAAAATACCATTTCTTACTCTATCCTCTGGCACATAAACTAGTCCTTCGCTTAGTCTTTTATGCAAAGAGTATGAATCAATTGATTTTCCTTCTAATAAAATAGAACCTGATTTTATAGGTTTCAATCCAAATATCGCTTCTGCTAATTCAGTTCTGCCTGATCCAACAATGCCAGCAATACCTACAATCTCACCAGTATGTACAGTGAATGAAATGTTTTCGAATGCGTGACTCGTTACATCAGTTGCTTCTAATATTTTTTTCGTTTCTTTTGACTCTCGCACTATTTCTCTTTTCTCTTCTTGTTTATACCCTTTTGGCAATAATCCCTCCATCAACATGTCATATGTAAAGTCACATACATCCCCTTTGCTTACAATCATTCCATCTCGTAATATCGCCACTTTATTTGCAATTTCAAAAATTTCTGGAAAGCGATGCGTAATATATATCATCCCAATTCCTTTTTCTTGCAAACTTTTCATCAGCACAAAAAGACTCTTCATTTCGTGAGTTGTTAATGTCGATGTTGGCTCATCTAAAATAAGAATCTCGGCTTCTCTTATTAACCCTCTAACGATTTCTACTAATTGTTGCTGCGCAATGGATAGTGATCCTCCCAGTTCTTTAAGGTCAATCCCCCATCCTAAACTGTCAATCAATTGCTTGATTTTTACTTTTAATTCCTTTTTCTTTCCTTTTAGTCCGATACATATATTTTCTTCAATGGTCATATGCGGAAAAATGAGTGGTTCTTGTGGTATTAAGTAAATCCCTTCTCGGTGGGCTTCTTTCGGATTTGCAAACTGTTTCCTCATTCCTTTTACATACATTTCTCCACAATCATACGAATATAACCCCGTTAATATTTTCATTAATGTTGATTTTCCAGCGCCATTTCCCCCAACTAAAGCGTATATATCACCACGCTCTACTTGTAAGTCCACTTCTTTTAGCACAAGTTGATTTAAAAACGCCTTACTCATTTTCTTTACATGTAATAAAGGTACGTTCTTCACATGATGTCACCTGCCTTTATCCAGAACATTTTTTGAGAAAATGATTATTTGTTCTACTTGTTTTGTAGCATTGTATATTCCTTTTTTCATATCTAGAACACTTTTTTCACCAGACTAATAATCGTTTCAACTGGAATAAACAAAATATGTAGCACATATGTTTAAGCAGTGGTCAATTGTTGAAAGGGATGAAGAGTATGACACAGCTAAACTTTGAAGAGAATTTATTAACTAAAGTAGCTTGGTACTATTATAAAGATCAATTAACACAACAGGAGATCGCTTCACTTCTTCATATTTCAAGAAATAAAGTCGTCCGGTTATTAGATAAGGCGCGCAGTGAAGGTATCGTTACATTTCACGTAAAAGGTACTGGTTTGCACTGTTTGAGCATTGAACGTGACCTAATGAAAAATTTCCACTTAAAAGATGCTTTCATTATCCCTACTCCAATAGACAATTATGCCGCCTCACTCGGAAAAGCTGCTGCACAATATTTAGAGACTCAGCTCCAGCAAGGCGATTTACTCGGCATTGGATGGGGCGAAACGATTAGCAAAATGCTAGAAAACATTCATTTTGAAAGTTCTATTAATCTTTCAATCGTAACGCTAACAGGCGGAGTAAATCACTATCTCCCGAGAAAACAAAACTATTTTCACTACATGCAAGGCGATTTTCACATTATCCCTACGCCGTTTTTAGCATCTACAACCGAAATGGCACAAAGTATTCTATCAGAACCGAGTGTAAAAGATATGCTTCATGTCGCTTCACTTGCTCATACAGCAGTTGTTGGTATTGGCGGGCTATCCCAAGACGCAACTATTGTAAAAGAAGAAAAATTAACGCTACGTGAAATGACATATATTCGTAGCCAACACGGCGCTGGTGATATTTTAGGACAGTTTTATAATACGAATGGTGATTTATTACATCTTCCGCATCACAACCGCCTAATTGGTACGCCACTCTCTATCCTTCGCAAAATGAAGCATGTCGTTGGTGTTGCTGGAGGTATAGAAAAGATAGATGCAATATATGGTGCCTTAAAAGGAAAGTTCATTCATACATTAATTACCGATGAGGAAACGGCCCTCTCCTTATTACGAAAGGATGGTGATTGTTAATGTCTCATTTATTAGCTTTTGATGCTGGTACAGGAAGCATTCGAGCTGTTCTTTTTGATTTACTAGGTAATCAAATTGCGGTCAGTCAAAAAGAATGGGTTCATAAAACGGATCCTCGCTATCCAGGCTCTATGAATTTTGATGTAAAAGAAAACTGGCAACTTGTACAACAATGCACGAAAGAAGTTTTACAAAGAAGTAATGTCTCTCCCTCTTCTATTCAAGCTATTAGCGCTACTAGTATGCGAGAAGGTTTTGTTTTATATGATAAAGATGGGCAAGAAATTTGGGCTTGTGCAAATGTTGATGGGCGCGCATCTGCCGAAGTTAGTGAGCTAAAAGAAATTCGGTCGCATCTTGAAGAAGATTTATATACTAGATCAGGCCAAACTTTTTCATTAGGTGCTTTACCCCGCCTACTTTGGATTAAAAAACATGAACCAGACGTCTATAATGCTATTCACTCTTTTACGATGTTAAACGATTGGATTTTATATAAATTAAGCGGCGTGCTGCAAATCGATCCCTCAAACGGATGTACGTCCGGTATTTTTGACTTACAAAATAGAGTATGGGATAACGATATCGCTATAGATTGCGGTCTAACTTTGACATTTTCACCAAAAGTAAATGAAGCTGGTACCGTTATCGGCAATGTTACAAAAGAGTGTGCAGCATTCACTGGATTACGTGAAGGAATTCCTGTCGTTGCCGGGGGCGGAGATGCACAAATGGCCTCACTTGGAACAGGAGTCGTGAAACCTAATCAAACGTTAATATGCGGAGGTAGTTTTTGGCAACAAGAAGTGAATGTTACAGAACCGCTAACAGATCCATATGCTGCAATTCGCGTAAATTGTCACGTCGTACCTAACCTGTGGCAATATGAAACGATTGCCTTTTTTCCAGGGCTTGTTATGCGCTGGTTTCGAGACGCTTTTTGCCAAGAGGAAAAGAAACTTGCTGACAAGCTCGGTGTAGATGCTTATGCATTATTAGAAGAACAAGCGAAAGACGTACCTGTCGGCTCACATGGTATTATCCCTACTTTTTCAAACGTAATGAACTACATTTCTTGGCGTCATGCCGCACCTTCTTTTTTAAATTTAAGTTTAGATGCTGACAAATGCGGAAAAAAAGAACTGTTCCGTGCTATTGAAGAAAATGCTGCCTTCGTTACACTTGGTAACTTAAAATTAATAGAAAATCTCACAGGAACATTCCCTTCTGAAGTCGTGTTTGCTGGCGGTGCCGCTAAAGGAAAACTATGGCCACAAATTCTATCAGACGTACTCGGTATCCCTGTAAAAGTACCAGTTGTGAAAGAAGCAGCTGCTTTAGGAACTGCTATTGCTGCCGGAGTTGGTGCTGGCATATATTCATCTATGGCAGAAACTGCCGAACAGTTTGTACAGTGGGAGCACACATTCGAACCAATTACTGAAAATCACGAACTATATAAAGAATTCTATGAAACATGGAAAACTGTATATGACAGTCAGCTCGCTTTAGCTGATAAAGGGCTCACCTCACATATGTGGATTGCGCCTGGTGCACTGTAACAGATTACATAAAGTAAAACTTTAATCAGTGGGGGATTTTGTTCCTCCCCCACTGATTATTAGTTGAACCAATCGGGCTTTTACGGGCAGTTGATCTCCCCCTATCTTCTTTGCTCCAGCTAAATTTTGAGATGGGAGTTTTACTGCCCGTTAATGCGGGATAAAGGAGTGAAATGTATGTTAAAAGCGAATGAAAATGATTTCTCCTATCGCTTCGGTGATAACGGGCCGAAATATTTAATACAAGGTCCGAATATTGATCTTGGTCTTGTTGTCATTCAGCCTGGGCAGGAGTTTCAAAATCACTATCATACGACGTGCGAAGAAGTCTTTTATGCATTAGAAGGTGAAATTGATTTCTATGTGAATAACGAAAGGGTTCCGATTAAACAAGGCGATGTATTGCAAGTTCGCCCTCATGAATCTCACTATCTTATTAACCATTCTGACAAACCTTTTAAAGCAGTTTTTATTAAGTCACCACATTTACCAAATAAAGATACAGTACAAACGGAAAATCCAACATTAACGAAGGAGTGATTTCACATGACTTGGGGATTTAAAAATCGATTAAATACAATTTTACCTGATGGCAGAGCGGTTATGTTAGCGATAGATCACGGCTACTTTTTAGGACCAATTCACGGCCTAGAACAACCACTTGAGACCGTTAAAAACTTACTTCCTTATACGGATTCCCTCTTTTTGACACGTGGTGTACTTAGCTCTTGTATTCCTGAAAACTGCAGCACACCGATGGTTATGCGTGTTTCAGGCGGAGCTACTGTCGTCGGTAAAGATTTAGCGAATGAAACAATTGTTACACCTGTAAAAGAAGCAGTAAAACAAAATGCAATTGGCGTCGGCGTTTCAGTTTTCGTCGGATCCGACTATGAAACACAAACAGTTTCAAATCTCGCAAATGTAGTTTCAGAAGCTCACGATTACGGTCTGCCAGTACTCGGCATTACCGCTGTTGCGAAAGAATTACAAAAACGTGAAGCTCGCTTTCTAGCTCTCGCTTCCCGCGTTTGTGTTGAAATGGGAGCTGACATTATTAAAACGTATTACTGCGAAGGATTCGAAAAAATTACAAGCACTTGTCCTGCCCCAGTCGTCATCGCTGGCGGACCAAAACTAGATTCAATTGAAGACGCATTAAACATTACGTACAATGCACTGCAAGAAGGCGCAATTGGCGTAGATATGGGCCGGAACATATGGCAATCTGAACATCCTGCTGCGATGATTCAAGCGATTCATGGTATCGTGAAGAATGGATTAAATGTAAAAGAGGCACTCCAATTATACGAAGATGTAAAAAATTAAAATAAACGACAGACTATTACACTTAAATATATACAAAATCAATACTTACTATAAGAAAAAGCCTCTATGTTAGATTACTAAGTAACCTAACATAGAGGCTTTCTTTTACATTTTTTGTTCCGAATTTGGTCAGATTTCTACAGATCTCGTACATTCCAAACAATCTCACCGCGCTCCCCCCACTTACTGTGATGCCGATGAAACCCTATCTTTTCTAATACCCGGAAAGACGCCGTATTCCAAGCGCCTACAGTTGACCAAAGTCTATGGCGACCCGTAGCAATCGCAGCCTCTAGCACTGCTGATGCTGCCTCTGTCGCATAACCCTTGCGATGAGCACTTTGGAACAATTCGTATGCAATTTCCGGCTCTTCAAGCGTGGAACGACCGATAATTAAGCCACAGTATCCGATGAAATCCCCTTCTTCTCGCCTACGAATAGTAAGAAGAGAAATTCCATTTTCAGTTGCTTTCTTGCGCATCTCAATAAGAGCGTTACGAACAGAATCAACAGTTGGCATGTCCACACCACGTTCACCAATTAATTTTCTAAGCCAGACTGCATCGGATTCCTCCCACATATTCAGATCGAGTCGTTCTGTTTTCAGCTGGAACGCCATATCTTTAAAAACAGCTGTCATAGCCGTAACCTCCTATTCATATCACTGCACTACTTATAATAGTTTCGTACTTTACCATATGGAAAACCTGCTTCATTCTCTAAATTTTCTTGCATCAGCATACAAAATTGTTATTTTATACATAAGCAATTCCGCTGCTAAATAGACCTACCTTGTTATCAAACTTCATTTTAAATCTATAATATTTGATTTATGAATGATTTTAAATTTACAATTAATATTTATATTAAAAAATGTTTCGCCCTTTCTTTTTTGTTAAAATAAAGAAAAGGAGGAATGATTATGAAACGGATGACTTTTGAACGCCCTACTGATTATTACGATGAACGATTGTATACTATCGATGAAAAAATTTGTGAACTATTAAAAGAACGGAAAGAACTTTCAGGTGATGACCCAGGTTTTCCACATGACGAAGCGATTTATAAATGGGCAAAGCAATACGGATTTTATCCAGACTATCTAAATTCACTATTCTCTTCCATAATGGACGAAGGTGAATTTAAACCTCGTGTCGAACCAACTACATTCAAAAAACATATACCTGTTTTTAAAACGTATGAACATAAAGGTATTATGTATACCGTAACTTTTATTCGGCAATACGCAAATGCTAGTGTAGTTTATTTATATAGCGATTGGGATTCCACTGATGAAATTTTTAATGAAAATAAGCCTCATAGTTTCTTCCAATTATCAATAGATGATACATATGACTGCTGGTCAGAAGGTGGCGGTGGCACTGATGGACATTTTAGTCATCATTTCGTTATATCTCCTGCCCTTCCTGATAATTTGTCTGGAATAAGCTTACGATTTAAAGAACTCAATATGCCGTTTCGGAAGGATCAAGCTGTGTTTGAATTTGAAATTAAGATAGATTAATAAAGAAGTTATCTCACAATTCATATACTTGACTAAAATTCACTTGTTTTTTATTTTTTATGTCCCTTAAAAAAACATATACAATAATCAAACCCCTTTCCAAACTGGATAAGGGGCTATATTTACACCTTCAAACAATTACTCTTGTTGATTGCTATTGAACTTTCTTACCATCTTTATAGTCAAGGCAGGACACTTCAATTAACAATCCATTAAACATTGAAAAATAAAAACCATAACTACTCCCTCTCATAGAATACGGTGCCTTTTCTATTTCAATGCCGCCAGCTACTAATCGATTATATGCTTGATCAACTTCATTTGAACTATCCACTAAAAAACCAATATGAAAAGCTTCAGGATACATAACTTCCTTATTTCCCTTAAATGCTTTTGGATCGCTTAGCACAAGTATAAATCCACTCTCGTCACTCATCACTACTAGTGCCTTTCCCTTTTGCTCTAAAAATTGAAAATCAAAAAATGTTTCAAAGAAATGTCTCGCTTCTGATAAATTATCAACACATAGATTCAAATGATTTAACTTCATTCACTCATCTCCTATTAAACAGAAGGTATATAGACTCATATTGATAACACCTAAATATGTAAGACATGATACTCAAGTGTTCCGTTTAAGACTATGTTTTATAGTCTAATACTTTTTTCTATAGCCTAGAACGTTTTTTAATATGAATGCAATTACATGAACGATTCGACGTGAAATATTAATGTACCTATATATAATAGCCACATTATTTACTTTTCAAATTGTGTAAAACCCACTCAATCAAGAAGATTGCTGAAGAGATACGCTCTGTCGTATCACCTAAAAATAATTTATGAAGTAATGCCTCCAAATGGATTGGTTTATTAGGCAACACTTGAATATACCTTAAAACAGATCCAGCTGGCGGTGTAGGTTTGTTATTAATAGCCCATATCCCTTCTATCAATGTCCAAGTTGACGTATGAACTATGTATGAAGCCTTTAGCTCATCATGTGCTTTCAAAGCAGACTGAATTTTAATGAGCGAACTATGCAACCAATGAGAAATACCTTTCACTTTGTCGCTAGAAACACGATAGTTTTCAAATTCATATGTAGCTATTTCCTTTAACTTTTTTAACTCACCGCTTTTATCAAATAAAATTTCCCCTGCTAAAAATGAGTATAGTTCCATCGGATTGTTTTTAAAGTTTACTTGTATTTGATTAACATCTGCATACTTATATTCAACTAAAATTTCCTCTCTCGTTTCAGAATGAAACTTCTTTTTTTGTCCGTCTTCTAAAAGAATATATAAGTCTAAATCCGAATCAGGATATGCATCACCTCTTGCGACAGATCCGATAAGCATACATCCAGTTACCTTATCTATTGATAAGATTTCAGCTACTATTGTTTGCACTAATTTTTTATGTTGTTCATGTTTAATAGATGTTTGTGTTTCTAACATTTATAACCTCCAAACATTTTCTTCACTTCATTTACCTCCATTTATAACGAAACAATAAAACATATATCACATCCATATTTTACTATAAATCAAAAAAAGAGGATATTTGTTTATTAATAAACAAATATCCTCTACCTTTAATTATATTTTAAGACTGCTGATAAGCCGTTTTCGATGATTTTACATAATAAACTGCGTGATCAACGTTAATGATATGATCTGGTTTTGGTTTGCCACGGCTCGCTCTATGTCCTGCTAAATGTTCTTCACTTGTTTCCCAGTTTTTCCATGCTTCTTCAGATTCCCAGCGAATCATAACGACTACTTCTTCGTCTCCTCGTCTTACTTTTTTCACAAGAACACTCAAGTCGATAAAGCCTTCAAATTTTTCAATTATACCTTCTCCAGTAAAACGTTCTACAACTATATTTGATGTACCTTCTTTTACTGTAAATGTTTTCGTTTCGATAAACATATATCCCACTCCCTCTTTGTAATACGAATACTAGTATTCTTCTATTATAATTGATTATGATAATTATTTTCAATTGTAAAGTTTTAATTTTTTGAATTATGCTGATTTCTTTTCTATCGCCTCATCTAAAAATTTGAAATACGGAAGTAATATTCCTATTAAAGAAGTGGTACATATAATCGCACCGATGATAAAGTATAGTGCTCTCACTCCCCACATTTCACTCAGTATGCCTCCTAATAACACACCTAACGGCATAGCGGATCGTATGAAAAATAACCGCACTGAAAATACTTGCCCTATCATATTGTTTGGTACTGTTTGTTGGCATATGGTTGTGTTATGAACATTGAAAAAGGCAATGCAAATGCCTGCAACTACTTCAATGAACACCGCAATTACTATACTATGATTGAACCCTAGAGAAATGTATGTAAGTCCTCCTATAAACAATCCACCAAGCATAAGTATACGCCGGCTTTTATACGTTACTTTTCCGACTAGTATAGATCCAATTACATAGCCAAACGGGAAACCAGCCATAAAACAACCAAACTCCGCATACCCTGCTGAAAGCTCATCTTTTATATAAGGTAGATTTGTAACCAACGTTACCCCCACCCCAAATTGCACGAAAGTAAGAAAGACACCGAGCCAAACGATAACTGGTTTTGTGAAAAAATATGTAAAACCGTGAAGAAACTGTTCTAGCCACGTTTTCCGAATAGGTTGTTTTGTTCTCTTTTCTTTTATATTAAGTAATAACGCACCACTAACAAATAGACAAATACATACGAAAGATAATGTAAGTTCTGTTCCAATCAAATGAATGA
The DNA here is from genome assembly GCF_022637375.2 of Bacillus sp. N5-665. Taxonomy (NCBI): domain Bacteria; kingdom Bacillati; phylum Bacillota; class Bacilli; order Caryophanales; family Bacillaceae; genus Bacillus; species Bacillus sp. N5-665. The sequence goes on along the minus strand of NZ_CP093325.1, from coordinate 2,543,488 downwards.
CTACTCCGGCTAATACGGGCCCAAGAAACATCATAAGACGAGCCATCCCATCAATATACGCATTTGCGTCTTGAAGCTGTTCTTTACTTACAATGCTCGGTGTAATTGCTTGACTTGCAGGTGTATACAGCGGCGTAATAAGCCCGATTATTATTTGTACGACATACACATGCCATACTTCTATACTGTTAGTAAGTAACATGACTAACGGCAGTAAGAAAACCGAAGCCCGCATCCATTGCGAAAAAATCATAATCCACTTCCGGCTCCATTTATCAATAAATGGGCCACTTATTAGTTGTAGTATAAGAGATGGGATAAAGTATAGTAGCCACATACTACTTAATGCTGTTTTTGATCCTGTTAATTCGTAAACAAGAATCGAATTACATAACGTTCCGAAAGCCCCGCCTAACTCTGAAATCGCGCTACCAATCCACATATAAAAGAACGAATGGTTTTTCAATACATTTTTCAATTTCATACACCAACTTTTCTACTAGATTCCTCCCTCTATGTGCATTCTAGTTGCATATTATCTATTTAAAAACGCATCTAATTCTTTCGCTAACGACTGTACTGCTTTCTTTCTCAATACATATTTCCCCTCATGTATATCTACTAACTTCGCTGCACGTAACAATTTCAAATGGTGGTGTACTGTCGACTTACCGAGTTGCAGTCTCTCTGTAATTTCCTGCAATGTTCGTTCTTTTTCAAACAACATTTTTACAATGCGTAACCTCGCTTCATCCCCAAGTGCTTTATGTTTTTGAACTAAAAAATAATTCGGTTCATACAGATCTTCAGGATGAATGCTTTCGTTTGCGACTGGGTAATGAAATACTTTCGTATCTTCAATATCCGTCTCAATATTCCACGGTCTGTATGTCATTTGCGGGATAAGAAGTACGTAATGAACACTTGGCTCTGGCATATAATTCACGCCGCCAGTCGCCCACTCGACAAACTCTTCTGGTTTCATCTTTTTATTCATTTCATTTTTCGCTTCATAATCTCGTTTTAATATAGATAGTATTTGCTCTTCCTCTTTCTGAATAACACTCTCATACCAACCTGTCATAACAGCGGTTAAATGGGATTGCAGCTCTTGTACATGAACATCACATATAAAACGAATATACGTGGAGAAAAATTGATGATCATGTGTCAATTCCATTAGTTCATGTATTGCCGTTACGTCTCCACTTGCTGCTAAATGTCTTTTCTCTTCATATTTCTCACCTAAAAACGGTAAACATATATACTTCAAGTCTTCTTCTGAAAGTGAATCGATTTTAGCACGAAACTGTGATAAGTCCTGAAACTCTCCTTCATACAATAACTGAAGCAACGCTTTCCACGTGTTATGTTCTTCTACAAAATGTAAGTGCTCTCTCATTTCTTCTGTTAATGATTCCTTAATCTCTTCCCATTCATTTTGACTCTTTTCAAGAGTATCGATTAACCTTTTATGAGTAATTGCCGCAATGCCTAGTGCACATTCGAAAAGTATCGAATATTTTACTTGAACGTAATAAGTTTCCCTCTTTCTACTCGTTATGTGATAAACCTCCATTTTTATCCCCTCCTTGTTTGCTATATATCAAATTCTACTTTTATCGAATTTTACCTTCTATATTTTTAGAATTAATAAAATTTAAGTTGAAATACATTCATTCTAAATTAAGAAGAATAGGAGCTTTTTTATATACAAATAATAACTCTCAAGGAGTTGTTGAGATGCATTTCATATTAAATATGTTAGGGATTTTTGTTGTAATATTAATCGTTTTCCTATGTTCGCCTAATAAAAAACAAATAAAATGGAGACCAATCGTTATTCTAATCATATTGGAGCTCTTTATTACGTGGTTTATGTTAGGCACGAAGCTCGGCAGTATTATCATTAATAAAATTGCTTCATTTTTCAGTTGGCTACTATCATGTGCGAATGAAGGTATTCGGTTTGTATTTCCTTCCGCTATGGAAAATCAAACTGTTGATTTCTTCTTTAGTGCATTACTTCCTATCATTTTTGTTATCACGTTCTTTGATATTCTTTCGTACTTCGGTATCTTAACTTGGATTATTGATAAAGTAGGTGCAGTTATTTCAAAGATTTCTCGTTTACCAAAGTTAGAAAGTTTCTTTTCGATTCAAATGATGTTTTTAGGAAACACTGAAGCACTTGCGGTTGTCCGTGATCAATTATCCGTTTTAAAAGAAAATCGTTTATTAACTTTTGGAATTATGAGTATGAGTAGCGTTAGCGGATCCATTCTTGGCGCTTATTTATCAATGGTTCCGGCAACATATATTTTCAGCGCTATCCCTTTAAACTGTATTAATGCATTAATTTTAGCCAATGTATTAAATCCTGTGGAAGTTACGAAAGAAGAAGATGTCGTATATACACCTTCAAAAGATGAAAAAAAAGATTTCTTTTCTACAATTTCAAACAGTATGTTAGTCGGGATGAATATGGTTATCGTTATTTTAGCTATGGTAATTGGTTATGTAGCATTAACTGCATGTTTAAATGGGATTTTAGGCTTTTTCGTCACAGGTTTAACAATTCAAAAAATCTTCTCCATTATCTTTAGCCCTTTTGCTTTTTTACTCGGTTTATCGGGCAGTGATGCGATGTATGTAGCTGAATTAATGGGGATCAAAATAACGACGAATGAATTTGTTGCAATGATGGATTTAAAATCAAACCTAAAGTCTTTACAACCACATACAGTTGCAGTTGCAACTACATTTCTAGCTTCTTTTGCTAACTTTAGTACAGTAGGTATGATTTACGGAACTTACAATTCATTATTTGGCGGAGAAAAATCAGCCATAATCGGTAAAAATGTTTGGAAGCTTCTTGTTAGCGGGATGGCAGTTTCCTTATTAAGCGCTATGCTTGTTGGACTATTTGTATGGTAAATAATCTTTAAAATAAAAGACACCCAAGCTAATTGAGTGTCTTTTATTATTATTTTCGAATCTGACCATTTCCACGAATCACATATTTTGTAGAAGTCAATGCAGGAAGTCCCATCGGTCCCCTTACATGTAGCTTTTGTGTACTGATGCCAATTTCTGCTCCAAATCCGAATTCAGATCCATCAGTAAAACGAGTGGATGCATTATGATAAAGTGCCGCCGCATCAACAGATGTGAAGAACTTATTGACGTTTTCCTCATCCTCTGTAATAATCGCTTCGGAATGCATAGATCCATACGTATTTATGTGATAAATCGCTTCTTCTATAGAAGAAGCTACTTTCACTGCCAGCGTGAGTGATAAAAATTCTGTACCCCAGTCTTCTTCTGAAGCAAGTACAATTGAAGAATCAATTGCCAATGCTTTTTGATCACCACGTAGTTCCACGCCTCTTTCCTTTAAAGCAGAAAACAGCTCTTTACCATATTGCTGCACCCACTTCTCATGAAGTACAATCGTTTCAATTGCATTACATACAGATGGACGCTGCGTTTTTGCATTAATAATAATATCAATTGCCATTTGCTTATTCGCTGTTTCATCAATGAAAATATGACAATTTCCTGCACCCGTTTCAAGTACTGGAACAGATGCTTCTCTTACTACCGTATCGATTAATTGTTTGCCGCCTCTTGGAATAAGAACGTCTAGGTAATCATTCATTGTAAACAACTGCTTTGCGCTATCTCGCGTTGTATCTTCTATAAGCTGTACACTTTCTGGAGGCAAGCTTGTTTCTTTGAGCGCTCGATGAATAACGGAAACGATGGCTTTGTTAGAATTGATAGCAGAAGAACTACCACGTAATATAACTGCATTTCCTGTCTTCAAACAAATTGTAGCAGCATCCACAGTTACATTCGGCCTTGCCTCGTAAATCATGCCAACAACACCAAGTGGTACACGCATCTCCTGAATAGATAGTCCATTTGGTCGCTCCCATTTACTTACACATTCTCCAATAGGATCACGTAATTCAATTAACTGCTTAATTCCCTCTGCCATATCAATAATACGCTGCTCCGTCAACATAAGACGATCAAGAAGAGAATCGGAAAATCCTTTCGCCCTACCTTCTTCAATATCCCGTTTGTTTTCCTTTAAAATATAAGCTGTTTCTACTATTAGCCTTTCAGCAATTGCAGCAAGTGCTTCATTTTTTTGACTTGTAGATTTTAGTACAAGTTCTCTAGCAATTTCTTTCGCTTTTTTTCCCTTTGCCAACACTTCATTCATCTTTTTTCCTCCTTCTTAACATCACTATTCTTAAAGTGAAACCCAATAATCTCTATGAATGACTTCATAATTATGCCTATCGCCTCTTGCTTGGATATCTTGGCTTTGCATACCTTTTACATCTCTTAGTTCCTCAGCACTATATGTGCATTGCCCTTTTCCGATGACGCGCCCTTGTTGCGTCATTACTTCTACGACATCGCCAACTTTGAAAAATCCTGACACATTCGTAACGCCAGCAGGAAGAAGACTCTTACCATGCTGAATGATAGCAGTAGCTGCTCCAGCGTCTACTTCAATTTGTCCACTAACAAGCGAATGCAAGGCAATCCATTGCTTATTCACTTTCATTTCTTTTTGAGGAGCATTTCCGACATACGTTCCATCACCTTTGCCCTTCAAAACATCTACAAATTTCTCTTGTCCACGTCCTGTTCCGATAAATACACTCACACCAAGAGAAAGTGCTGTCTTCGCAGCATCAATTTTTGACTTCATACCACCAGTCCCAAGTTTGGACCCAGCATCTCCTGCAATAGAAGCGATTTCTTCCGTAACTTCAGGAAGGAAATAATACTTTTTCGCATCCGCATTTTTCTGAGGATTTTTGTCGTATAAACCGTTCACATCCGTAAAAATCATTAGCATATCCGCCGAAACAAGCCCGCTTACTAAAGCTGACAGCATATCATTATCACCGAACGTCAGCTCTTCTAAAGAGATGGAATCATTTTCATTAATTATTGGAAGAGCAGAACGGTTTAGTAACTCTCCTAATGTAGCGTAAGCATTACTATATTGTTCTTTTCTAGAAAAATCACTTCTCGTCAGCAATAGTTGCGCAGTAACGATACCATATTTACGAAATTCCTCCGTGTACGCCTGCATTAACAAACTTTGTCCGACAGCTGCAGCAGCCTGTTTTCCTTTAATTGTCACAGGTCTACTAGGATACCCTAGAGCTGAAAAACCTGCAGCGACGGCCCCAGATGTAATTAACAAAACTTCATGCCCTTCCTCTTTCAATCGAGCCAATGCGGCAACGTGATCTGAAAGTTGTTCTATAGAGATGCCTCCGTGACTATCTGCCAAGGAACTACTCCCAATCTTTACAACAATTCGTTGTTTTTTCACTTTTTTATCCCCCAAGTCTAAAATCAAAGTTTTTTATAAATTACACTTCTATTTATACAGCTTGCAGCGATTCTATTCTTTTCAATGCTGCGCCTAGCCTATTTAAGAGCAAAATAAAAATGACCGCTTCGCCCTTAATAAAATAAAAAGGACGAAACGGTCATTGTTCCGCGGTACCACCTTAATTGATATACATAGATATCCACTTGGCGCCTATAACGCAGGCGAACGCCTAAACTTTCATTTAAGACTCAGGGATAGGTTCGATATATTCTATACGAGGAATCTTTCAGCCGGTGAATTCCACTCTCTTTCGCAAGAAGACATATGTACTATTTCCCTTCAACGATTTTCGGTTTAATTTTTTATATTATGCGATATAGTTTGATTTGGTGTCAAGAAGTATTTTTAAAAATGAATAGAGCGGCAAGTTACTTGCATGAAATTATTGACCTACTGAATGAACATACAAATCGATATAAGTTTAACTCATATTCATAAACATAATACCTTAAATTATAGTGTATATATTTACAGAATGTCGAATATAATTGATTTTTATCTTTTAGTGTTGCAAAAAGGAATATATTCTCTTAGAATGTTTCTTTATATTGCATGGAGATGTTATTGTTATTTTAAGATAACAATTTCAAAATGATATAATTTATTATAAAAGGAGCAAGATTGAGTTATTATGGATAAACAAATTGGATTCATCGGTTGTGGAAATATGGGAATGGCTATGATTGGTGGGATGCTAAACAAAAAGATAGTGTCTGCAAATAATATTATTTGTTCGGATTTAAACACTATGAATTTAAAAAATGCTAGTGAAAAATATGGGCTAACTACAACTACTGACAACAATAAAGTAGCTAAAAATGCTGATATTTTAATTTTATCAATTAAACCAGACCTATACGCATCAATCATTAACGAAATAAAAGAAGTAATCAAAAACGATGTTATCGTCGTAACGATCGCTGCCGGGAAAAGCATTAAAAGTACTGAAGAAGCTTTTGATAAAAAATTAAAGGTTGTAAGAGTAATGCCTAATACACCTGCCCTGGTTGGAGAAGGAATGTCTGCATTATGCCCTAATGAAATGGTGACAGAAACAGATTTAGAAGATGTGCTAAACATTTTCAATAGCTTTGGTCAAACAGAGATCGTAAGCGAAAAATTAATGGACGTTGTAACATCTGTAAGTGGTTCGTCGCCAGCATACGTATATATGATTATAGAAGCGATGGCAGATGCAGCTGTACTAGATGGTATGCCTAGAAATCAAGCATATAAATTCGCTGCTCAAGCTGTGTTAGGCTCTGCAAAAATGGTACTAGAAACAGGAATACATCCAGGTGAATTGAAAGATATGGTTTGTTCTCCTGGCGGAACAACGATAGAAGCTGTAGCAACATTAGAGGAAAAAGGCTTACGAACAGCCATCATTTCAGCTATGCAGCGTTGTACACAAAAGTCTGTTGAATTATCTGGTCAAACGAAAAAGTAAAACTATAAAAGAGATCACGTTAGCTATGAATTCACATGAATTTAATTAGAAAATGGTGAATTACATACTCTCTCGCTTTCACTAAATGATAAATGGACAAACTCATAGATACTTGAGTTTGTCCGTTCTTTTGGTTATACTACAATAATTTTATTTGTATCTTCTTTTGAGATTTTAGTTTTATCCCTTCCTTATTCCCTACTATGATTGTGTAATTTTATTAGAAACTAATAATTTTTCAATGCATTTCGGTAACATATCTAATAGCGTTTCAAATGCGTAATTTACATCTAAACGTTCTGTCCATTGATGTGCATCTTTTCCTACTGGTCCCATATTTAATACTGGAACGTCAAACTCTTCTAGTTCCTGAAGTGGAATCGAATAACCTTTATCCCATAATGGCATATTGTCTACAAGTGAACGCATTGAATCTAGTGGATTCTGTAAGCCCACATAGCTCAAATCTGAAATTCCTCCAAAATAGTTTTGGTTTTCAAATGTAATGTTATGATTGTAGTGAGCATACTTTTCCATTTCTGTAACTACTTCTTTAATTAACGAGTTGTTGCGTGAACTTACAGCTGGATAATATGGCGGAGCAAAGAAAAGTACAATCATCGGAGCCTTTTCTTTACATAAAATAGCTAGTTTATCCACTAAATCAATTGTTACCGCACGATCATCTTGATCTTCTCTATTTTTTATTATACTAGATTGAATATCATCTATTTTCTCTTGCCCATGTTGTTCAATTGCATAAGCGATAAGCTCTTCATACGTTAAAACATTCACTTTCATATTAGGCGGTATAAACGGATTATATTTAGAAAAACGATACGCTTGCTTTTCATATGATTCCTCTATTTTCTCTGCTACTTTCGTTACTTTTTGACGTAACAATGAAACGACATCTGTCATCGTTTTTTCTAGTAAAAACAAATTGAATAATGTGACTGCACGATGCGGAATTTGTACAGAATAATCCTCCTTTAAATCACGTTGAAGTAAGTTAGTTGGGGGAGGACTCGCTTCTCCTTCTACAACATCACAAAGGTCCGTATTCAATTCTAATTCAGCTGTTAATAAAGCAGCCATATAACTCCCATTTAAGCCTGCAAATGGTTCACCTACATGTGTCTCTTTTCCGTAGCAAAGGAATCCAGGTAACACTTTACCAATAGAACCAGTGTAAATATATTTATTTTGGTCACCAGGATGTCGTGAAAACATAGGCTCTGAATTTAATACCGTTTTATAATCTAAATCGTGTTCTCTTGCTAACTCTAGTAGTCTTGGAACAGCAGCCCTCATCCCTACAGAGTTTACTTCTTCATCTGGAACAGCTAATAAAAGAACATTCCCGTCAAATCTTCCTTCACAGGCTTGCTCAATCATTGCCATTTGTAATGCGAGGCCACATTTCATATCCATTGTTCCTCTGCCAAACAGCCATTCTCCTTGTTCTATATCTTCACGTACATGGTCGGGTAATTCATCTTTATGAGAATAAAACATAGATGTTAACTTTTTAGGATTAAATGCATCTTCTTTCCAAACTCCGTAATCTTGCACATCTACAACATCAAAGTGACTAACTAGAATTACTGTATTTTTTGTACTATCGCTTTTCTTTACTAGGGCTGTAACAAAATATCGTCCGTCCCCCGTCGGATTTTTTTGCAAATGATACGGGTTTTCTTTGAAGTACTGTAAATCAGATAATTGTTCCACTACAAAGTCTGGCAATATCACTTCAGCTTCTGTACCTGTAATACTAGGAATTTCAACAAGACTGTTTAATAATTGAATCAATTGTTCTTTTGATTGCCACTTTGACATATAAATCCCCCTATTTTTCCGCATTATGAAAATGAATTCCAGTATATGAATAAAAAATGACGACAGTTATCAAAATTATAGCTCTGATGTACTGCCGATTTTTATTGATATTTCATGAGCTGCTTGTTTTACCTTACTAATCAGAAAAGATAGTCGATCATCATTAATGCGGTGACTAATTAACCCAACACTTAATGCTCCTACTACTTTATGATTAAATCCGATAATAGGTGCAGCTACTGAAGCTGTCCCTTCTGTTTTTTCACCATAACTTACCGCATATCCTTCAGTTTTTATTTGCTTTATTTGATCTAAAAGAATGTGCTTTTGTTCTGGTAATGAAGAAAGTAAATGTTCTACAATATGTTCCATTTCATTCGTTTTCATATTGGCAAGCATCGTTTTATTTGCCGCACCAATTGAAAGTGGAATTTGTTCCCCTAAGTTATCAATAACTCGAATTTTTAAAGGGCTATCCATTCTTTCAATGATAATAGAATGTGTTCCATTTGGAATGTTCAAATAAACACTTTCTTCCACTTCAGAGGCTAACCGCTTCATCACTTCTCTTGCAACTGATCTGTAGTCTACTTTCTCCAATTGACGTAATCCTATTTCCATCCACATTGGCCCAATTTTGTACTGTTTCGTTTCTGAAATTTGCGTAACTAACCCATGCTCGATTAGAGAATTAAGTAATCTATGTACTGTACTTACTGGGAGATGTGTTCTGTCCGCTATATCAGAAATAGCCCAATACTCTTTTTCATCGGTAGAATTTAACAACTTTATAATACTTATCGCTCGATCAATGGACTGTACCATAATAACTCACCTCAGCTTGACTTGTAATATGCTAGTACGCTCAATTACCTATCAATTTAACAAAAATTCAAAATGAAATCAATCTATTTATTCAATTTTCTAAAAATAAAAATATGCCACCGACAATAATTTGAAAGCGTAATCAAAAAAACATTGACTTTTCTTTTTAATTATCTGAAAATTATAACAAGATTTCACATCACGGAATACATTCCATAATACGGAAAAATATCGAACTTCATTCTATCAACTACGAAAGTGAGGAAAACAATGACGCAAGTAAGTAATACAAACAATGAATTAAAACGTACGATGAAAAGTAGACACTTATTCATGATTGCACTCGGTGGTGTGATTGGAACGGGGTTATTTAATGGATCTGGCTTTATTATAAGTCAAGCTGGACCTGGTGGATCCGTACTTGCCTTTATGGCTGGTGGATTATTAATGTATTTCGTTATGCTTTGTCTTGGTGAACTTGCTGTAGCTATGCCTGTTTCAGGTTCGTTCCAGGAATATGCCACTAAGTTCATCAATCCTGCAACTGGCTTTACGATCGGATGGTTGTATTGGTTAAGCTGGGCGAATACGACCGGTCTTGAATTTACAACTGCCGGCATTACAATGCAACGCTGGTTTCCTGATATTCCCGTCTGGGTTTGGTGTTTAATATTTGGCGTTACAATCTTCACTATTAACGCATTATCTGCTCGTAGTTATGCAGAAACAGAATTTTGGTTTTCAAGTATAAAAGTATCTGCCATTATAGCTTTTATTATCCTTGGCGGTGCCGCTATGTTCGGTTTTATTGACTTAAAAGGCGACGAACCAGCCCCGCTATTATCAAATTTCGTAAATCATGGCGGTTTATTCCCAAATGGACTTGCAGCTATTCTATTAACAATGGTTACAGTCAATTATTCCTTCCAAGGTACAGAACTTGTCGGAATCGCAGCAGGTGAAAGTGAAGATCCAGCAAAAACTTTACCTCGTTCTATTAGAAATATTATATGGCGCACGATGTTTTTCTTCGTCTTAGCAATCTTTGTTCTTGTTGCTTTAATTCCTTGGGAAGAAGCAGGATTAACAAAGAGCCCATTCGTTGCTGTATTTGATAATATCGGTATTCCATATGCAGCTGATATTATGAATTTTGTTATTCTTACTGCTGTTCTTTCTGTCGCAAACTCTGGACTGTACGCTGCAACTCGCATGCTTTGGTCATTATCAAAAAATGAAATGGCTCCGGCCTTTTTAAAGAAATTATCTTCACGAGGAATACCTTTAAACGCTTTAATTTTGACAATTTCTATTTCTGCTTTTTCTCTTTTAACAAGCGTCGTAGCTGCTGAAACAGTTTACTTATGGTTAATTTCAATTTCTGGCGTCATAACAATCATTGTTTGGATGTCAATTTGTGTCTCTCAATTCTTTTTCCGTAAACATTATTTAGCAGACGGTGGAAAATTAGAAGACTTAAAATTTAAAACTCCACTTTATCCACTTGTACCAATTCTTGGTTTTGGATTGTATGGCATTATATTAATCAGTCTTATCTTTATCCCTGAACAACGACTTGGAATCTATTGCACTGTACCGTTTATCATCTTTTGCTACACTTACTATCACTTTAAAGTGAAGAAAAGAATTTCTACTAACACTCAAAGTGAAACTAAAATTAGCGAGACTATGTAATACTATACTTATATATAAAAGACCGCACATGGCTTTCATTTCATATGCGGTCTTTTATCATTGGCATTTGTTCTATTCCCTTTTCATTCATTACCTCATACGAGTCAGTATTACTATATACCTTTACTTGGATTGTAAGTTCTTTGAAAAGTGATACCGATTTCCATAATGCGGTAAATACTAAAATACTAGTAATTGGAATTTTTCACTTTTTATACGTTATTGATTTTCCTTACTATTACTGTTTTGATATATTGAATATATAATACTTAAAAATTTTAAAAAAGACAGGAGTTATCTACAATGATAAAAGGTTTCGGGGGAATATTTTGGAGAACTAACAATCTTGATGTTATAAAAAAATGGTACAGTGAAGTGTTGAAAATTGAAATAGAAGATTGGAATGGGACTGTGATTAAACCCCAATTAGGAAATGAGACTATTTTTTCTTTCTTTACCGAAAATGACAATTATTTTCCAATAGAACAGCAAGTGATGTTAAATTTTGAAGTACATAATTTAAATGAGACTATTCAGCATCTTGAACATATTGGTGTACCTCTTGAAAAGAAAGAAGAAATTAGTGAGTTCGGAAAGTTTATTTGGATTAAAGATCCTGAAGGTCGTCTAATTGAGCTTTGGGAGAAATAGACGGTTATAATCCTTTGCTATTAAGCTAACGGTTGCTTTCATTCAACAAAACAAATATAAAAGTCGATTTCTTTACTCCACTGGAAATCGACTTTTTTTCTATCACATCCACCATAAAATGAAACTACTTCCCTTGATTAGATTGTTTCCAAACAAAAAATACGAAAAATAGTTTTTTCTGGCTGCTTATTTATCCCTTCTAATTCGCTTTAAAATTATATAATGGCTTAATAATGTGCTTTATATCTATCGTTTCTTTTGTATTTGTTATAATTTCATCCATTGGCTTGTATACCATTGGTGCCTCATCAATTGTGCTCTCTACTACCGATGTAGTCCAAACCTCTTTCATCGTATTTTGGAAGTCCTCTAGACTCAATAATTCTTTAGCCTTCTTACGACTCATGATACGTCCTGCCCCGTGCGGACCAGAAAAGTTCCAGTCTGGATTACCTTTACCAAATGCAATAATTGAACCATCTCTCATGTTAATTGGAATAATTACTCGTTCATCTTTCTGAGCTGAAATAGCACCTTTTCGTAGAATCATATTTTCCATGTCAATATAGTTATGTATTGTAGTAAATTGATCAGTTACTTTCCAATCCATTTTAGTGACAATTTCTTCAATCATTGCTTTACGATTGAACTCAGCATACTTTTGGGCTATATTCATGTCATTCATATAATCTTTGAATCCTTCTCCTTCTAAATAAGCTAGTTCTTTACGAATCTGTGGCTTCTTAATTCCACGTAAAGTTTCTTGTATTTCTTTCTCTCTCCCCTCTTTAGTTAATCTCTTAATAATCTCATCCTTCATTGATGTAACATGAATTAGTTGTTCATACGCGAAGTTCTGGTAATACTCTGCTATTTGTTTACCTAAATTACGAGAACCACTATGAATGACAATATATACATTTCCTTTATCATCTTCATTTAATTCAATGAAATGATTTCCTCCTCCAAGAGTACCTATACTTTTTTGAGCTCGTTGTAATGTATATGGGGCCTTCACACCATGAAAATCAATCATTTTTGAGAATCGATGTTCTTTATCTCGGATACGAAAACCACTTGGAACAAATTTACGAATCGTTTCGTCTAAGTAATCGAAATTAATTTCTTCTTTTTTCTTATCAATCACAACAACTTCCATACCACAACCAATGTCTACCCCTACAAGATTAGGAACAATTTTATCTTGTATTGTCATCGTTGTTCCAATCGTGCAACCTGCTCCTGCATGTGTATCTGGCATAATACGAATTTGACTATCCTTTACAAATTCTTGGTTACAAAGATCAATAATCTGCCCAGTTGCAGTCTCATCAACGTTATTCGTAAATACTTTTGCTTCATTGTATTTTCCTTGTAATTTCAACATCTTTTATGTCCCCTTCCTTTTGAAAGAATTATTTTATTACGTTGTATGTGTTCTTATAATTACTATCATCCACCTTCTGCTTTCCATTATATATGTACTATATCCTTCACTATAATAAAAAATTATAATGATTCATTTTGTTTACATAATATAATTACTGTCTCTTTATATTTATACCTACACATAAGCATTCCTCCTCCTCAATATCGATCATATAATAATTAAACAAAAACTCCCCTTAAATCGAAAATGATTAAGGAGAGTTTTTTATATACGATGAAATTATAGTTCAGATTTCACTCGAACAGAAACATTGTTTTTAATTATTTTTTTGAATTCTTTAAAGGTAACAAAATTGTTACTTTTCTCATCCCAAAGACGAAAACGGAGTGATCGTAAGCTTGTAGCAAGTGTAATCGTTGGTACATTTTTTAACGGAAGCGTATTATTGTGTGCCTCTTCTAGTTTATAGTTAGGTACTCTTGGACTTAAATGGTGAACATGATGGAATCCAATATTACCAGTTAGAAATTGCAAGATTTTTGGAAGTTTATAAAATGAACTTCCTTCCACTGCCGCTTTCACATATTCCCAATCTTTATCCTCTTCAAAATAAGAATCTTCGAATGTGTGCTGTACGTAAAACAGCCAAATTCCTACTGAACCTGCTATTAAGAATATAGTGCCATGCACTAACAGAAACGATTGCAACCCAATTGCCCAGCAAAGTATAGCTATTAAAGCAACGATTATAATATTCGTCAAATACGTATTCATACGTTCTTTCTGTCTAGCACCTTTTCGGTTAAATCTATTTTTAAGTAAGAAAACATAAATCGGACCTAATCCAAACATAACGAATGGATTGCGATATAAGCGATATGCTAAACGCAGTCTAAATGGAGCAGCTACATATTCATCAACTGTAAGCGTCCAAATATCTCCTGTACCTCTCTTATCCAAATTACCACTTGTAGCGTGATGAATAGAATGCTCATGTCCCCATTGATCAAACGGGAATAAAGTTAACACACCCATACATGTCCCTACGATTCTATTTGCAGGTCGACTTTTAAAGAATGAATAATGGGTACAATCATGAAAAATAATGAAAATCCGTGTCATAAAACCAGCGGCTAACAGAGATGGAACTAACGATAACCAATAAGAAACGGACAAACTTTTATAAGCAAGGTACCATAAAATAATGAACGGCACAATTGTGTTAATAAGTTGCCACACACTTTTTTTAATCGTTGATTTTTCATACGGAGCAACTTGTTTTTTTAAATTTTTAGTATTTTCTAATGTCATTGGTCTAATTCCTTTCCTTTATGTTGCTATTTCACATTATAGCATACTATTAGTATCAGGTGTTAAAAGTAGCTGTAATAAATATTATATAATATAAAAATCTCTTTTTTCTTACTCATTACTTACAAATTACTTACGGTCAAAAAACCTTATATAATCGGACTGATGGAGCATTTCAATTATAAAAGAAACATCTATTTTTTCCAATAAATATATATAAAAGCAGAGGACTTTTTCACTTCTGCACATCTTTTCATTTCTTTAAATGGTAATTTTTTTCGATTTGTATTTATGTAACAGTTTTTTCTCACAAGAAGAAAAGAGCTGCCATAAGTCAGGTTTCACCGACTTATGGCAGCTCCTTTTCATTTTATTTTAGCGGTGGATCCAAACTGCACCTGCAGACTTGTCTTCAGCTTGACCTACTACTTCAAACTTCAATCCAAGTTTCGGCAACTTACGTCCGGCATCTGGAATAACACTGTTGATGTATTGCTTAGAATCATCAAATTTCGCAACGCCTGGCAATCCTTTATAATCAAAGATACCGCGGGTTGGCGAATTTACTTTCCATGCTGGCGTTTGATCAAATGAGAATGCCGCATCGGCAATTTGATAACGCGTACTGCTCTTCACAGTTGGTTGTCCATTTAATGTTCCTACGATTGCCTCTGGATGAGAATCTACTACCCCAAGGAATCCTTCGCCTGGATGAACGCCTACCCAGTTATCTGTAAAGCTTTGATCCGCATACCATACAACCATTCCTGTATTAAATACTGGACCACGTGCATGTTGTAGCGCCGTGTCAGACCCAGCGTAATTTCGCCACTCGATATAGTAGTTATGTTTTTTCTGTTCAAATCCGTTAGACACAGTAAATCCTTTTAGCGTCATTGCTGGCTGGCCTTCTGCATCATCAGAGAAAACAACTTTTCCATCTACAGTTAATGCTGCATTGTCTAACGCAAATCCTTTATAAGCTACTGCAATATCTGTTACATACTCAAATTGCAGTTTTACTTTCTTTCCTTTAAATTGGCTTAAATCGTATGATTTATCAACCCACTTACCATCTGTTGTATCTACGCCGCCTTTTACATCTTTTTCGCCCATTCTATCAATACGTGTCTTCGTTCCATCTTCTGCAATCGCATTTACGTCAAGGAAATCATACTTCGCTTCCAATTCATAAAATGCCTTATAATCAAACTTAGCATCCGTTGCAGTCGTTAAGTCAAATACTGGTGTCTCAAGTGTTGTATGAATGTCATTTCCTTTTGTGCTGTAATAAAACTTCTTACCAAATGCTGATTCGATATTCTTTATATCTTTGTCTGGCAAGTTAACACGAACGATTCCTGGTCGTTTTGATTTTGTAACACTTTGATCTAAATATGTTGCAGTACCAATTCCCGTGCGAAGTTTATCATAATCTACCTCAACGATATTCGCCCAGTTACCCTTCATATTCTTTTGGAAAAACTCTTTATTTTGTGGCGAGAAACTTGTTGGCTCTGTTCCCGCAATTTTTCCAGCCCAGCTACCGCCGCTCATAAGGGACCATGATTCAACAGGTTCACCTTGCCCTGAATACTTTGTATCATATTCATCTGGTAAGCCTAAATCATGACCGTACTCATGTGCAAACACACCAACTGCTCCGTCTTCAGGCTCAATTGTATAATCATATGCAGCCATCTTTCCGCCCCAATTTGAAACAGAAGATTTTGTACCATCAATTGCATATGGCTTTGAGCCTAGTTTTGAACGATGAGACCAAATCGCATCATCTTTCAATTTGCCGCCGCCAGCTTCTTGACCTACGCCCGCATGTACAACCATTAAATGATCAATAATTCCATCTGGCTCGTTTTTATTTCCATCACCATCTTGATCGTATTGATCAAATTGATCATAATCAGCTAAATTAATGCCTTTTGCTACAGCTGCTTTTAATGCTTCTTTCACAAAATCGCGTGGCCCTAAAGGACCTTTATTATCATGACCAGTCCCCGCATCCGCACCATAATCTGAAGCTTTTCCTGGAACAGTAAGCCATTCGGTTACAGTGCCATCAACTGTGTAGCTTCCGCCAGATTGCTCTTCATAATATTGTTTAAAAGTGTTAATCTTCGATCCATCAAATAACGTAAATTGCTCATCACCAAATAACATTTTTTGATAATGTTCACGATTAAAGTCCTTAGAATACATGTAACCCGGTTCTTGATCAATATTATTATGCTTAAAATCGCTAAATTCTACGAGTAAAACAAGCACTTTATCTTTTCGAACAGCTCCATTGTACTCTTCTTGCTTCGCTGGTGTAGTAGGTACTTTTCCATTTAGTTTTCTAGAATTCAATCCTGCATCTTGTCCAGCCACTGGTCCTACTTCAGGTTGCTGCGCTTGTTCATTTTCCTTCATTTTTGTATCTTTTACTTTTTTCATAAAATCAGAAGCTTCTTGCGTAAGACTATCTCCTGTCAAGATTTCTTTCCCAGGGTTTTCCCCTTTCTTTTTCTCAACATAATTTTCGACAGCCTTTGATGTCTCAGCTTGTGATGCAGATTGATCAATTACTCCCCTTTGTTTCAGCGCTTCTGCCAAACGCTCATCTGGTATTAAATGCTCATCAATTGGTAGAGATGGTGGCGTATCAGCATACGCTGCATGACTTCCAAAAGCAAACGTACTACTTAGCACTGCCGCTGTTGCTAAAACTGATAATGGTTTTAACTTCTTATTCTTTTTCAATGCTTTTCCTCCCCAGTGTCTGCAAATTATCGTTTTTTTGCCGATAGGAACATAATATTCGTTATAATACGAATATTCAATATTTTTAGAAGACTAAAATGTTGAGAAATATTTTTTGGAGGGTGAAAAACATAAAATAGGTATATTTACAGGAAGTCTACTCTAGAAGTTATGATTCGCTTTCCTCTTTTTTTCGAGTAAAATCTCATTAAAAAAAAGCCAATTCCTAAGTACTAGCTAAGGAATTGGCTTTTTTTTATGAGAATATTTTATGAATAAATGGATTGCTTCTTCTAGTATATAGAACTTGCCATTGCTTTCTACAACGACACTACCTAATTCATATTCTTTATTCTTAATACGAATTATATTTTTATTTACAAATAATTGAGCTTTTACATTATTACGTTTTACTATGAGCACCGGGTTTTCTGCATCAGTATTATCTATTGTTACTGTTGCACCTTTTCGTTTAAAGGCTAATTCACTCTCTACAAATAATTTGTTTGTTACTTCTTCTAAGTTAAAGCCCATTGCTTTCGCCATCGTCTTCGCAATGTCTGTGTTTTGGATCAAACCGTTTGGCTTTTGAGGACCGTAAGAATACAAAAACACATCCTCACCTGTATGGCCTCCTGTTGTGAAGCCTATGTTCGCACGATTGGCCAATAATGTAGTAAGTATTGGACCTACATCCGATTTCTTTTTTGCTGCTTTTACTCTTTCTTTTTCATCATAAGTTAAATTGTCCAAACCGTATAATTTAGCTACATCTTCTACATTTGATAAATCAGATTTTAGTTTATTTGTAGCACCTTCAAGTGTCATTTTCGATTTTTTTAATGGACCAATGTATGCAGAGACCGGCGTAATATTATAGCCTTTTGTCGTATTCGCATTCCCAATAGAAATACCGCTGTTACCATGATCAGTTACAGCTATTAACATCGTATTACCATCTTTTTTTGCAAATTCCAATGCTTCTGCAACTGCGTTATCAAATGCTAATACATCACTAATCATCCCTATTGGATCGTTCACATGAGCTGCCCAGTCTGGCTTACTTCCCTCTACAAATAAAAAGAAACCATCTTTATCTTTTGATAGTGTTTGAATTGCTTTTTCCGTCATTTGAGAAAGTGTTGGTTGCTCCGGATTTGTTGCTTCACGATCCATATCAAATGCTAAAGCATTATGTGAGAAAGAGCCCCAAATTTTCTTAGATTTAGAGTTCAATAATGCATCTTTCGTTTCAACAAAGTCGTATCCTTTGTCTTGAATCACCTTTACTAAATCTTCACCATCTTTTCTTTTTATAGGTAGCAGTGCCACTTTTCCCCCACCTAATACGACATCTATATTTTGATACACTTGCTGCTCCGCAATTACGTCAAAACGCTTACGGTTAATATGGTGAGCAGAAAATCCAGCGGGAGTAGCATGCTGAATTTCAGCTGTAGCAACTATTCCAGTTGCGCGACCAGTGCGTTTAGCACCTTCTAGAACATTGGCAACTGGACGTAACTTGTCCTCTTCTTTTATTGATTTTAAGCCAGGTGAACTTACAATAGAAGGTAATATACCTACATATCCTGAATTCGATTTATTCCCCGTCGCTAAAGCTGTAGCTGCTGGGGCTGAGTCTGTTATAGCTGATTCCGCCGAATAGGTACGAACTCCTCCTGTTACAATTTCATCTAGTGCAAGTGGTTTCCCTTTATACAAGCGAGCTAATGTCGTTGCTGAAGAACTCGTTCCGTCCATAACCATTATGATTACATTTTTCGGTTGCCGTTCTACTTGTTTCACCTTAGCTTCCACCGTATGATAATTCATCATGCTTTCCGTACATAACATACTTAGTGTGATTGTTCCTACTAACAGTAACCTCTTCATCAATAAACCCAAATTCGACATTGTTGTTCCTCCGTATGTTTCACATTCATTTATATACAAAAAGATTTCCACAACCTATATATGTTTTATTAGTCCCCAATTTTCATGAAGCTAACAATCATTACCTTCATTTTCTTTTATTAGTAAAGCAACGAACGGTACATATCATAGCTTTTTATGTTCAAATAACTAGAGACCACACCTTTTTTTATAAAAACGTCTTATCATTCTCTTCACTAAAATTTGTTTCTCAATAAAAATCCGATTGAAATAAATAAGAATTTATTGTTAAACGATAAAATTTATGTTAAATTAAAATGATAATTTAAAAATGAGGTGCTTTATATGAAACAAGGATCAACACTCTTTTTAAAGACAGCAATTATCCTTATCGGTATTCCTGTTTTTGCTTTGTGTATATTTTTAATTCCTAATATCGGGAATTACACAGCGGACTTATACCCGGATATTGCATATATAAAATATCTTGTTTTAATCAATCTATATGCAACGGTGATACCTTTTTATTTTGCTCTATATCAAGCCTTTAAACTTGTAAGCTACATTGATAAGGGGAACGCCTTCTCGAAATTATCTGTTAGAGCTTTAAAAAAGATAAAACAATGTGCTATTACAATTAGTGTATTATATGTAGTAGGTATGCCGCTTTTCTATCTTGTAGCAGAGAGAGATGATGCACCAGGTATTATAATAATTGGCATGATCCTTATCTTTGCTTCAATGGTTATCGCAGTCTTTGCTGCCGTTCTCCAAAGACTTTTAAAAGATGCGATAGATATAAAATCAGAAAATGATTTAACGGTCTGAGGTGAATAACATGGCAATAATAATTAATATTGATGTAATGTTAGCGAAACGTAAAATGAGTGTAACTGAACTTTCAGAGAAGGTTGGAATTACAATGGCTAACCTTTCTATATTAAAAAATGGAAAAGCAAAAGCAATTAGAATTACAACTTTAGATGCTATTTGTAAAGCGTTAGAATGCCAACCAGGGGATATTTTAGAATATCAACCGGAAGACAAGGAATAAAAAGAGTCCTTCTCGTATGAAGGACTCTTTTTATTCGGCATTATGGTGCAAAACTAACTCGACCAGTCAAAACTAAAATAATCGCGATGATCCAAAATATAAAGAATGATAAGGACAGTATTAACGAAAGAATAGCAATTCCCTTCTTCTCGTTTTTTTCGTCATCGTAATGACAGAAAGTATGATACCTGCAACTGTGAGGGCAACTGTAATATAATCTCCCACTATATTTCCTGCATTGGCTATCCTTGTCGGTGTTATAAAAACGAACAGAAAACATAAAACACCGATGAGTAAAGATATGTAGCTTATTATACTGTACTTCTTTTTAGGGACTATTTCAGTTTTCATACTAACCCACCCCCTTCTCTATAGCTATGAGTTCATATTAGCACAAATAACCATAATTTGGTTAAAACAATAAAAACAGCTACAGCGGAGACTTCCACTGTAGCTGTTTTTATTTAATAAATAAACCTACTATTTCTTCTTTATCATTATAAGTTATAATATATGTCCGTTGTTCCTTGCTATACTTTGCTACAAGAATAACAGTATAAAGACCATCTTTTTCTTCAATCGATTTTTTCTCAATTTTTTCGAACGTTCCAGCTTTCTCAATTACAGGTGTAAGATCTTTCATTTTTTCTTCTGGCAATCCAGCTTTCATTTTACTATCAAATTTTTCATGCACGTCTTTATACTTCGCCTCATTTAATAATGATACAATTTCTTCCGCCTTTGGAATAAATTTTTTTGACGTACTTTCATCTACTTTATTACCGGTACATGCTGCAAGCGCGAACGCCGCGATAGCACTTATAATAATAAGTAACATTCTTCTCATTTTCATACACCCTTTCTTTTTAAAATAAAACTATAACTAAAAACGAGTAAAGCACAAATTGCTATTGAAACTTCTGACATAATGATCCCGTTTTTCCCTTGTACATATAGAGATATAATGCCAGCTAATGCATTTGCGGTCCCATGGATGAGAATTGCATATACAACATAACGGAATTTCTTTTGGACGACAGCTTGTAATACAATGAAGGAAAGTCCAATATGCAATATCATCGCGAAGATGCGCTCAATACCGCCGAAATAGTAACTGTCACCATTTTGAATGACTGTTTGTGACAATAATAGAGATATTACCGGGATACCAACTATCAACACTGCCTCAATACCACCATGCCCTGCTCCAAATAAAAAACCAGACTGCCAATCTCGTTGCTTCATAAAATAACGCATTGCAATAAAACGAGCTATCTCTTCAAAAATTCCAGCTGATAAACTAAGCAAAAGTACAAATAATACAGGCTGCATTACTGAAAACATTTGAAAATCTATGCTAGTTCCATTTACATAATTCAGTATTGGTATGCGAATCAATATTTGTGATACAACAAAAGCCAATACACCTAACATATAAGGAATATAGCGTTTCTTCCAAACAGCATATAAAAGTGCTACAAGCGGTAAACCAAAGCTAATCATTGTTGTAAAAATAAGACCATTCATCTCGCTTCACCTCTTACTTAAAGTGTATATAAACGAGTGAAGGAAGTATGTAGTTCTTTCCTATTCGGTTTCATTTTCATCATAGATGGTCATTTCATCTCTTTTAATATGAATGTTTGCGTGAAATAAGGACTTACATAAGTTGTTTCTAACGTCGCGTTATTTGTTTTATTCATAATCCGTTTTAACGAAAATAGCCCGTATCCTCTCGCTCCTGCTTTACTTGAATGGTTTTTCTCATAAATTTTTTGCAAATCAATCGCTTCACTCTTTGAACTATTACGTACGATAAAATATTGTCGTGAATCCAATTCAAAAAATGCGATTTGCAATATCTTTTCCTCACTATGTACTGCCTCTTCAATTGCATTGTCTACTAAAACTGAAATGATTCGAATAAATGAAATGATCGTCATCGAAACACTTTCAATGTTCTCTGGTATATCGAGCATTACTTTTATTTGATGCTGCTGAGCAGTGCCAACTTTCACCCTTAATACACTTCTTACTTCAGGAATATGTATGCGAGATAATTTCGCAATATCAAGTTCATGATCATTTATTGTTTTTAACGTAGGAGCTATAACGTCATAATACACTTGCTCAATTTCTTTCACATTTTTCATACGTATTCCCTCTTCTAACGATAGTAATACATTCATATAATCATGACGAAAACTAGCAAGCTCGTCATGCATATCCTCCAATTTCTCCACATAATCTAATAACTCTTTATCTAAGCGTTTTTCATGCTCTTCTTGTAACTTTGCTTTCGATAAATGTGAACTTATAAGTACTATAATGACTAATAATAAAAATACAATAATCGCTGAAATATAACTTAATTCACTGTATTGTCGATTTAATTGTGCTAAAAACGCAGTAGATGGCTGAGTTAAGATTAATTCAATAATAAATCCGGCAATTAATAATATATAAGTTACATAGTATAGCCGACTACCTACTATATATTGAGCAATTTTTCGGATTCTTTTCCGAGCTACAAAAATACCGATAAAAGTAAGGGTTGATACGATAAGATGAATCATGCTACCTGTCCATAAATATAAATTGAATGGCGTTAACATAAAGGTTTTCATTCCTAAATCAAATAGCAACATTTTCACTAACGTTATAATTACCATACTCACTAGTGCAAAATATACATTATGCTTAAATTTCAATTCATTTTGCATTAATCCTAAACTTATTAAAAATAACACAATAGTACTATTCAACTCTGGGTATCTCGTTACTGTTACGACAATAGCCAGTAAAATAATGAATACTGCACTTAAAGCTATTAACATTCTAACTGACAATCTGTTGTACCGGATTAATTGAATGTATAAAAACGTATGGCTTATACTAGTAAGCAGTATTGCAAATAAATCATAAATATACATTACATCTCACCCTTTAATATGTTACGTACTTTACTCAATAAACGACGTGATACTGGAATACGTTTCCCGCTTTTTAAAACTATCATTTTTTGCTTCGCATCATAAGAAGACAGTTGCTTCGTATTCACGATATATGATTGATGACAACGAAATAAACGTTCATCTACTAATTCAATTTCTTTTAAAGTCCCGTAAAAATAAACGATTCGATCTAACGTCACTAATGCTAAACGGTGCGGTTCATCAGTCATAACATATTCAACTTCATGAAATGGAACCCGTACAGTCGCATTACTATTTTCAACGATAAAGTCATCGGACGGAATAATTTGCTTATTACGCGCTTCATACTGTAGTAAACATTGTTCAAAAACGTTACGCCTCTCCTCGTATGGCAACCCTTTATCAATAAAAGTTAAAGCTGATACCATATATTGATATGAAATAGGTGCAAATTCAGAATGCGTCGTTACAAACACAATAATTCCTTGTGTATCATACTTTCGTATCTCTTGTGCCACTTGTAACCCTTTACGCTCTTCTCTTTTTATCTCTATATCTAAAAAATAGATTGGGATATACTTCGCCTTAGGAATGTTTGTAATAATGTTTTCACTTTTACTAGTTACCTCTATAAAATCAAAAGGCAACATATACTCCTCACAAATCTCTTCAACTAGCCGCTTCATTTGCTGTGCTTGTATGACATCATCTTCTAAAATGAAAATACTCATGTGATCACTCGCTTTATTGAAATCTTTTCATCTATAGATTTATCTATAACTATATAATTCAAATCGTTATACCAATCTCCTCCTAATTACTAGAAAGTATTAATTTTCTATAGTTTTTATAAAGCATAGAAAATAACCTCTACTTTCAAGCAAAAAGTAAAGGTTTTATTTGAATTATTTATAAAATAACCTCTCTATCAATCACTACGTTAAAAAATTCCGAGTAATGCGATAAAGAATAATTCGCTACATCACAGTTCCCTTGAAACATACATGTTGAGATACCTAATTCTTTTGCAGGTAATAAATCTAATTCTCTATCACCAATAGCTAAATCAATATTGTGCTTTTTATGCAAATGATCATAAGATAAAGCGTTCGGTTTTCGGGGGAAACCATCGTCAATTGTAACCATGTCTACGAAGTATTTGTTCCAGCCGTAATGATTTAATATAGATAATACCCCCGCTCTATCTTTATGAGTCATAATGAAATTTTTATCGGCAAACTTTAATACCTCTTCCACTTTTTCAAATGGTTTTATATCTTCTATCATAATACGACTCTCTAATACATCAATTTCACTTAATTGTTTTTTAGATATTTTATAATAATCAATTGCGTGAGAAAATGAAACCTTTAACTTTGTATAGATTTCCTCTTCACTTATTTCCTTCCCTAAAACTTGAGAAAGAATTTTTGTATAAACTGGATACGTATCAAATAACGTCCCATCAAAATCCCATAAAATATTCATTCTGTTCTCCTTCTATTTTCCAATCATTGTATGACTAAATCCGCCCGATCCTTCGGCAATTCCGTTTCTAAGTAAAAACCCTCTGCTTTCCAATACCTATTCTCAAACTTTGAAAGGTTCTTCTGCGTTTCCGGACTCTCCCGAAGAAAACGTGTCTCTCTTGGACAATCTAAATACACCATATAATGAAAGAAATCTCTCCACTCTTTTCGCTGTAGAAAAACACCTTCAATTACAATTACACCTACTATGGGTATCTGTACTTTTTTCATCTCACTTGAGTCTGTCTCATTATTATAGAACGGTAATTTCAGTTTTGTTTCATTTTGTAACTTCTGAAAAAACTTCTGCCGAAGCGACTCAATATCCCATTGCAAATAATAATACTCATACCATTCTTCATAGCCAGTATGATATCGTTTATTACGCTCTACTATATGATCATCAATATGAAAAATATGAAACGGGATGCTTTCTTGTTTCATATTTTCCTTTAAGTTTGTTACAAATGTTGTCTTTCCCGATCGACTTAAACCATCTATACCTAAAATGAATCTATTTTCTTTATGCTTCTTCATAATATTTATAAGCTCGTTTGTATTCATTACTTCTTCCACTCTTCTTTTAATAACGAGTATAAAATTGTATCATGAGCAACTCCATTTTGAATCATATGTTTTCGAAGTAATCCTTCTTCTTGAAACCCTGCTTTACTTAATAATTTTTGAGAAGCTTTATTTTCTACATATACAACAGCTGCAATTCTTATAAGTTGTAACGTTTCAAACCCGTAACCTAAAATCGCCTGTAACGCTTCCGTTGCATACCCTTGTCCCCAATATGTATCGTCTAATTCATAACCAATTTCAGCTCGCTTATGATGCTTGTTTATTAAATGAAATCCGCACGTTCCGATTAATTGGCCCGTGCCTTTTTTCTCAATTCCCCAGCGAAATACACTTCCCTCTTCATAACGATTTTTAAACGTTTGAATCGTTGTTTTCGCTTGCTCAATATTTTCGAAAGAATCCATCCCGAAATAACGTATAACAGATTCTTTTGAGAAATAACGGAACATTGTTTCTGCATCTAACAGTGTTAATTCTCTTAATAATAAACGTTCTGTTTCTAGTTTCGGAAACTCCATCTCTTTTTCTCCTTCTATTCTAATGAACTGCAAATTTCAATATAATTCCCATCTGGATCGGCAATGTATGCAATTGTTTGTCCCCACGGTTTCACAATTGGTTCAACTAAGATCTTAATTCCTTGCTCTCTAAATTGTTCGATTGTTTCTTGTACATGATCAACAACGAATCCCAATTCAAAATGAGAAGATTGTAACTCGCCTTCTGTAAGTGGTAGCCCTGTTAATTCTTTCACATCTTGCCTCGTGTTCATCGCTAAAATTGTAGAACCAGTATTAAACTCAATATATGTACCATGCTCTGCTTTTATAGGTAACTGTAAAATATCTTTATAAAATCTTAAACATTCTTCAAGCTTTTCTACATATAAAATGATGTACTTCATTTTTAAATTCATTTTACATCCTCCTTTATATCCATCCCTAAAATTTCGACAAATGTCTCATAAAAACCTTGTTTCGTATAGCAACGAGCACAAAAAAATGAGGCCGATTTCTCGGCCCCCCAGCTTATTGGCATAAAACAGGAGATTTGATTTGGACATAACCAGTTCGTACTCTTATTATATTTTATTTTTTCTGAATTTTGAATACTTTAAACACCCATTTATATTGAGAAAGTTTTTTTGCTTGCATAAAATTAATGAGTTTAAGAAATGCTACAAATGGAGGTGTATACATATGGAACCAATGCTATGTCCAAGCTGCAAAACGAACCGTACTCGCTTTAATATTCTTGAGCAACAAGTAAAACCAGTCAAGTTAAATCCACAAACTGGTCAAGTAGAAGAGGAATACACAAATGAAAATATGAATGCTTTTCATATGGCTTATCAAGGACCAACATACAGAGTCCAATGCGCTGTATGCGGACTCGTTGAAAATCCAGAACAATTTATTAAACCTGCTCAAAATCAGTCTTTTTCTTAAACATTTTTATTACCCCCTACCAATTTTCTGTAGGGGGTTTTTCGATTTAATATGTTAATCAAAAAATGTTTTTCTTCCTTATTATAAGTTACACCCCACACCTCTTTAGTCATCTTTTATTTTTTTGATCTTCGATATGAATCATTTTTTCTTCATTTATTATTTTTGGGTTATTTGTGGTTCTTCGTAACTGTTAATTCTGTGCCTTTATATAGATTTTTATTATATAAAAAAGAGTGAACAAAAATACAATTATATAGAAACAAAAGAAGTTGATCCCGGTATTTCCCTACAACATCAACTTCTTTTTAACTCTACTTTTTATTATAATATTTCACTTTTTAATTTCTTAATTTTCCAAGTGAGTCTTATAAAGAAGTATATCCACATACAACCTGTAAGACCCGTCATAGCTTTCGCCCACATTGGCACTCTTGATTCCATCGGGCTTATAAATAGATTGTACATTGATGGTAATATAGCTGCTAACATAATAACAAAGAATACTAATAACTCATTTAGTTTTTGTATCCTCGTCTCCTTTTCTGAGTAAATATCAGGCAATTCATTTACTTCTTCTACTTCTTTACAAAAATAATTCCATCTTGTGAAACTTGTTACACGTTCCCAACCTGACATTTCATATATTTCGAAATACTCCTGTTGTTGTTCTTTCGAATCTCTATAAACTAATCTAAAATCAGCTTTGTATATTACATCTTTTGGCTCAGTTTTCTTAAACGTATACATTAAATTATATTTTTGTAATGCCCAACCTTGCTGATGCATCTTTCGTAAAAAAGCTTCTTCTTTTTCTAAATTCCATGCCGTAAAAAACTTAAATACCCTTTTAGTCTCCATCTTCCATTCACTCCCCTAAAATACTATTCCCATTCCTTACAGATCTCTGCAACCTGTTATACTCTAGCTCTAATACTTCTTTACCAAGTAGCGTTAACTCATAGCACTTCTTTCTATCTGTAGAGGCCACTTCAACTATTAACTTCTCTTTTAGTAACTTTGTCGTATTCCCATATAAAGTACCTGGACCGAGCTTTACTTCTCCATTTGTCATCTCTTCTACCATTTGCATAATTCCGTAACCATGCATTGGTTTCACTAGTGATAACAATATGTAATATGTCGCCTCTGTTAACGGAATATATTTTTTCGCTTTCGCATTCATTATAACCACCTCCGATACATCGTTACCTGATATATCGACTAACGATACATCGTATATCGATATTATATAATCATATTCCAAAATATGCAAGGTAATTTAATAACTTAATATCTATTTCTTTAAATCAAAAAATCGTATCAATTTTCTGAATAATTTGTTAAAATACAGAAATATCCGCTTATATTTTGAAAGGAATGATACATATGATAAATAAATTGAAAGAAAACATAGGATCGGTTTTTGTAGGCAAAGAAAATGTTATAGATTTATTACTCGTTTCATTGCTTGCTGATGGACATGTACTGCTTGAGGATGTGCCTGGTACGGGGAAAACGTTACTTGCGAAAACACTTTCTAAAAGTATTGGTGGTAATTTTTCTCGCGTCCAATTTACACCGGATGTACTACCGAGTGATGTAACAGGTATTGAATATTTCAATCCGAAAACGAGTGAATTCGAGTTAAGACTTGGGCCAGTCATGACCAATATTTTGCTTGCCGATGAAATTAACCGCGCTATGCCTAGAACACAGTCTAGTTTATTAGAATCGATGGAAGAACGACAAGTAACGCTTGAAAAGCAATCTACTCCTCTTCCGAAACCGTTCTTTGTTATTGCAACGCAAAATCCAATTGAATCACAAGGAACGTTCCCTCTACCAGATGCACAGCTTGATCGTTTTTTAATGACAATTTCAATTGGTTATCCGTCTCCAGAGGATGAACTACAAATGATGCGACGTTTTCGTAGCGATGTACCACTAGAAAGTGTCACATCTGTTATTTCTTTAGATGATATTTTAGAAGCACAGAAACGAGTAAAAGAAATTTTCGTATCAGAACCGTTAGAACATTACATTATTAAACTTGCTCACGCTACAAGAAATCATGATTACATCGCCAATGGTGTAAGCCCGCGTGCCACATTAGCTTTAGTACGCGCAGTTCAAGCACTAGCCTTTTTACGCGACAGAGAATATTGCACGCCAGAAGATATACAATTTTTAGTTCCTTCTGTTTGGAATCACCGTATCGTCTTATCAATGGAAGGTGCATTACGTACGACAAAAAATGAAATTATGCAAAGGATTTTTAAAGAGGTTGACGTACCAGTGGAGATTGAACAAACATGAATGGACAGCGCGTTGTAACTGTACCTTTATTTTTCCAACTCCATATTATTCAACTAACTGTCCCAGGCGCTATACTATTTACATTTTTTATGCCACAACAAATCATTATGTTTCTCTTTTTCTTCTATTATTTATTTGCGATTTTCATTTATAAATATGTCGCTTACATAGAGAAAACATTTGAAGTCGTAAATGAGAAACAAACTACTCGGCTTTTTCCTAATGAATCTGGGCAGTTTTTTATTCATTTAAAAAATGGAGCAAATATACCACTCGTTAACGGTGTTTGTTATTTTCATTTAAATCCGTCACTACTACCACAAAATGATCAAGGAATTGAACAAATATCAAAAACACTATTCTCTTTCCCGTTTTCACAACCTGCTCATTCATCGCAAAAGTGGGATTTAACATTAACCGCAACGAAACGTGGTGTGTTTCAAATTGAACAGTTCGAATGTGTCTTGAAAGATCCTTTTCATCTTTTAACTGTGCATTTGCCCATTTTTGATAAATTAAGGACTGAAATTATTGTGTACCCTTCTCCTAAAAAAGTAGCAGGCCTACAAGAACTACAGCAACTTTTAAACGGATCTTATCGAACGAATTTTTCTTTTTACAATGATGAAACATCTATTATTGGAGTTAAACGATATGAACGTGAGTCTTTCCGTTCTATTCATTGGAAAGCATCTGCTAAAATGCAATCATTACAGGCGAAGCAATATGAGCCTGTAAAAAATTATAGTTGGACGATTTGTCTTTCATTAGCTGCTGATCGCGGGTTTGGTTGGAAAGATAATATAGAAGACCTTATTTCATTTGCAACATACATTTGTCAATACGCAACGAAGCATCAAATACCGTTTGAACTATTTATTAGTGTATTAGCTGAAGGTGGTCCTCTGCACTTACCATTAAACGAAGGGCAAACCCATTACGGAATATCTTTAGAGGAATTAGCGCGTATTTCAGATGATAGTACGTTACTTCCGAAACAAGGATTTCTTCATTATGTAACGAGAAAAAGAGAACGATCGTCTACAATGATATACATTGGTTTACAGAGAAATGAACTCCCTCTTCTCTCTCAGCCTACGTTTCTCATTAATAACGAAGGGATGGTGGAAAAGCTTGAAAACTTGGCTTTATCACGTTAATGACTTTATTCTGCTGCTCCTCCTTTCGTTATTAACGGAAAGAGATGAACTCATCGGTATTGCTATATTTTTAGCAACAGGCTATATGGGAGTATTTCTTATCCATAAACTAATGAAGAAAAAAACAACAGGTTTTCTCATACTGTTACTTAGTCAAATAATCGGTTGTTCTCTCTTTCTCTCTTTCTCTCTATTTGGCACAATAATGTTACCACTTTTCTTCTTTATCGTACATGTAGTCGGACCAGGATATCCAGTTCAAAAATCATTAAGCGGTATTGTTTGGTTTGGTGTTTCAGCTATATTTTATGCGCCCTTTCCACCTTTGTGGAAACTGTTGCTGTTAGTAATACACATTATGATTACATTTTGGTTAACTGGGGCTAATCGTAATCAGCAGTTATTACGTTTCGCTTCTCTTATTACAATTGGAATAATTAGTGCTTTCCTCATTCCTATTTTCCCATACATTCGGCTTCTTTTTTCTTATGCCGTACAAGTAGTTGCTTTAGGATTTGGATACGCCATTAATCCGTTATTTTCGGCAGCTGAATCAAAAGAAACAGACGATTTTTGGTCGAATAAAGGGAATTTAAAGGATCCTCAAATTAAGGATGACTTTGGACAGCGTGCTTTTGATCCAACACTCATAAATAGCATTACAATAATAGTATGTACAACCATTGCTATTTACGTCGTTTGGAAAATAATAAAAAAACGAAAATATTTAAGTTTACCAAATATGCCTGCCTTCGAATCTACTATTATTACTGACAAAGAAGGAATGAGTTTAAAACATTTTAAACGAAACAAACCACCACATAACGAAATTCGAAAAGAAATTTTTAAGCTGGAGAGTAAATTAACTCCTCCTTTAAACAGAAAACGAGGAGAAACTATTGAAGCATGGTTAGAAAGAATAAATAGTGAAGAAGATGTAAATATTGAGAGTCATATTATTGTAAATGCTTATAATACAGTGCGTTATTCAAATGAGGAAAACACTGTACTTTTGCGTGAATTTAAGGAAGAGACTCATAAACTTTACTTGTATCAGAAGAGTTTGAAGAAAAGAAAGAAATAACATAACAAAAAAGACTCCTATTTTCATAGGAGTCTTTTTATACTTCTACATTACTTTTTAAATTGAAGCGTTTTTCCCTGCTTCAATTTCTAACGACTCTTCATGCCACCAAAGTGTTTCTTCAGGGTCTTCTTTAGCGATTAGGTGTGCTTCCTTTTTCGTTTCAACTGTAGGATATGAACCTTTAAGCGCACGTCCTGAAGTTGTAACGAATAATACACTAAATACGACTAATCCAATAATACTTACACCTGCTAAATAAAATGCCGGTGCAAGTGGGTTACCGGTTGCATGAACTAAGTATGAACATACGAGCGGTGTTGTTCCACCGAATATAGATACAGAAATATTAAATGAGATCGAAAGTGCTCGATAACGTACATCGGTGAAGAATAGTGATGGTAATAATGAAGGTAATGTTCCCTCATACACACTTAGGAAGAATCCTAATACGAAAATACCTGCAAATATAGCAGCAATATGTCCGTTACCTATTAGTAAAAATGCTGGAATTGCAAATACTGTTAAACCAAGTAAACCAATTTGCACAACACGTTTATTACCAATTTTATCACTTAATTTACCGAAATAAAGTGCCAGTGGAATCATAAGTGCCATCGTAATAGAAATAATTAATAAGCCAGTTGTTTCTTTGACTTTTAATACTTGAGTTAGATAAGAAGGAATATACGAAAGAATCATATAGTTTGTAATGTTAAAGAAGGCAACAATTACTGTGCTTAATAAGAAGTCTTTTTTGTGATATTTTAATATATCCATAAATGAAAATTGTTCGTTTTCTTCAGATTCCTCTTGTGCTTTTTCCATCTCTTCAAAGATGGGAGATTCATCTAAATGACGGCGTAAATATAAACCGACCAAACCAATTGGTGCAGCTACTAAGAAAGGAATACGCCAGCCCCAGCTGAGCATTTGCTCATCTGTTAACAATAACGTCAAAATGGTAACAATTACCGATGCAGCAATGTAACCTGAGAGTGTTCCAATTTCAAGACCACTACCGAGTATACCACGCTTTTTATCTGGAGAAGATTCTGCGATATAAACCATTGCTCCTGAATATTCGCCGCCTGTAGAGAAGCCTTGAATCATTCGGGCAACTAAAAGTAGTATTGGTGCCCATACACCAATTTGTTCATAGGTTGGTAGTAATGCGATGAATAATGTAGAAAGTGCCATTAAAATAATAGTAGTACTTAACACGATTTTTCGGCCGTACTTATCTCCTATTCTACCAAAGAATACACCTCCGATTGGTCGAACGAGAAAGGCTGCTGCAAATGTACCGAATGTAAGTACAAGTTGCAATCCACTATTATCAACACCTGAGAAGAATAATTGACTTAAGATAACCGCTAAATACGCGTATAATCCGAAGTCAAACCACTCCATTGCATTCCCTATACCAGTAGCAATTACTGCTTTCCTGGCTTGTTTAGGATTGACAATATTAACGTCTTGAGGTTCAAAATTTAAATCATTATTTTGTTGCATATAATAAAACAGCTCCTTATTTAATTTAACTTCTTTAAGCACACCTTCTCTTATTGAATAAATTAATTCGAAGCACTTAAGGAAAATTAATGTCTCCTTATCTGTTATTATTGTTTCACATAATTAATTATTTGTCCAATGAGATGCTCCCTAAGTTAAGTAATTTAGTATTTTAAAAAGCTGAAGAAGGCGCTATATGAGTACCTTTTTCAGCTTTTTATTTTTTTACGTAAATTTATTTTTTTACCACTATTTTCTTCCTATTTGCATTAAAAATAAGGTGATTTTTCATAAAGGATTTTTAAACACTTGCAATAGCGGATAAGCTATGAATACAGGAGATAAACTCATAAATAAATGCATCAATTTCTTCTTTTTTAATTATATATGGCGGAAGTAAACGGATGATGTTCCCTTGTGTAACATCAACTAACATCCCTTTCTCCATTAGCTCTACCTGTAATTTCTTCACATTTTCATTCGTATCATTCAAACTAATTCCAAACATCATACCAGCATGGCGTACTTCCTGAATATAATAAGAATTTTCTTTCTGAATTTCTTGCAATTTATCATTTAGATAGTGTGACGTTTCATACGCTTCTTGCATTAAATCATCGTCAATCAATGTATTTAAAACCGTTAACCCTAAAGCGGTTCCCATTGAAGAATGAGCAAACGTTGTGCCGTGATCTCCTGGTGCAAATACATCACATAACTTTTCACCTACAATAATTCCGCCAAGCGGTAACCCGCCTCCTGCTCCCTTACCAATTTGAATAATATCCGGAGTAATATTGAAATTTTGATAAGCGAATAGTTTACCAGTTCTCCCCATACCACTTTGAACTTCATCAACGATAAGAATGACGTTATATTTATCACATAAGTTTTGAACACCATGTAAATATTCACTTGATAAAGGGTATATCCCCCCGCTTCCTAATACAGGCTCTAGCATAATCGCAATTGGATGTTCTTTAACGATTGTTTCTTCTAATTGCTCTATATTCTCACGCGCTACTTCATATACCGGAATCGATGTTTTAGGGAAATTTTGATATACACTTTCTTGTCTCGTAAAATGAAGTGCTCCTAACGTACGCCCATGGAAACTATTCTTCAGCACTATGATTCCTTCACGTTCTTCACCCGTATTAGCTCTATATTTATCAATTAATTTTAATGTCGTTTCTGTCGCTTCCGTACCAGAGTTTGTAAAAAAGACTTTTCCGTTTTTTAAAGAGCAATCAACTAATTTCTTTGCATACTCAATCGCAACTGGGTTTAAAAAATGAAATGGAAGATGCAACGATTTCGTAACTTGCTCCATTGTCGTTTGCACGATTTTCGGATGATTATACCCTAATACGTTCACTCCGACACCAGAAAATAAGTCTACATACTCTTTACCATCCACATCATAAAGCTTGCACCCTTCTCCTCTTTCTATCGCAACCTTCGTACGACAGTAAGTAGGCATCATATATTCTTTATCTAATTGAAACCAATCCGACATTTTAAATTCCTCCTAGTTACTTTCCCTGTTTATTTATGTTCATTCTCTATAAATTCATTTTTAAGATTAATATTTTAATAGTAATTTTCTTCCCGATATTCATTTTTCCATAATTTCTTCTATTTCAACAGGTCCACTACATGTGCATTTTTTTCATCTAGCGGTCTGTTACCATTTTGGACTTTGCGTATCATACATAATCAAGGCTATGAAATCATATTTAGTAACAATGGACAAAAAAGATTTGGAGGCTATATAGATGGATGAAAATTATGATAAACAGGGGCAATCTTTACTAGGGAATGACTTTAATGAAAATGGAGAACGTAATGAACAAGCTATACTTCACTCACAAACAGTTGGTTCACGTGGACCGGCTCTAGAGCAAGATAGTGTACTTCACGAGACGTTACAAGAATTTATTCACGAAAAAATTTTAGAAAGACCTGTTCATGTAAAAGGATTTGGTGCGTTCGGTTATTTTCAAACGATCTATCCGATGTCAGAACATACAAAGTTAAGTTTTCTACAAAATTCTAATGAGAAAGTTCCTGTTATGGTTCGATTTTCTTTAGCTGTTAGTACGAAAGGAACACCTGACACTTCTAGAAATGTACGCGGTTTTTCTACAAAGTTTTATACAGAAGAAGGCATTTTTGATCTTTTATGTAATCACATTCCTGTCTTTTCTGTTCGTGATCCGATGCGTTTCCCTGAAACGATTCAAGCGTTGTTACCTTCACCTATAAATAACTTAATAGACCCTAATAGATTTTGGAGCTTTGTCGCTAGAGCACCTGAATCCATTCATTTCGTTGTCCATTTATATTCTGATGCTGGTACGGCCAAAAGTCTTCGCCACATCCCAGGACATAGTGTTAATACATATGTATGGAGAAATGCAGAAGGTAATCGAAAGTATGTAAAGTATCATTGGTACCCCTTTGAAGGTGTACAATACATTACTAGTGAGGAAGCGAATAAACTGGCTGCTGAAAACCCTGATTATAGTGGGAAAGATTTATATGATGCAATTGCAAATGGTAAATCAGTAGAATACGGTTTATATGTCCAGCTCATGGATCCGAAAGATGAAGCACATCTTTCTTATGACCCTTTAGATGATACAAAAGTATGGGATGAAAAGTCGTATCCTCTTATACCAGTCGGCAAAATGGTATTAAATAAAAATCCTGAAAATTATATGGAAGAAGTAGAAAAAGTCGCTTTCTCCCCTTCTAATTTACTAGACGGCGCTGAATTATCAGATGATAAAATGTTGCAAGGACGCGCTAACATTTATAGTGATTCTCAAAGAAGAAGAATTGGTTCCGAATTTCGCAAATTGACCATTAACCAACAACAAAATTGGACACCTGCTAATCAAATAACGAGCGGTGACGGAAGATACGTTGAAGGTAAACTTGAAAGAACTTCTATTACGAAACAGGATGACTTTACGCAGCCTAGTGAATTTTATGCGAAGTTAAAACCGATTGAAAAAGAACATCTTGCTAAAAACTTAGCTAGTGATTTGAAAGTTATCTCTGATGATATTAGAAAGGTCGTTTTAGGGTATTTTCATAAAGTGTCTGCTGATTTGGTGAAGAGGATTGAGAGTGCGATGCAAAAGGTTTAATGATATAAAAAAACGTCATTTTAAACATTAAAATGACGTTTTTTTATGGCGAAATTACTAGTAATTTCTACCGCCTCATTTACAATTCTTAACGAAATTTTTCCCCTTCAAAATTTCCGTTATTTCATTTTAGATTATGGTACTCATTTCTCTTTTTTATATAATCTTTTTCACATTGTAACGGCTTGAATTTCACTTTTTTCCCTTTCTTCTTTTTCGTTTCTATAACGATCCATTCCCCTTTTTCAACATCTAGGTTTAAGTGTTTCATTACATTGATATTATCTTTTTCTTTATAAAGTAAAAATGCTTCTTGCAATGCCACAAATAAACTAGGCTGCTCTCTAAATCCACCACTATCATAAATTTTAGTTAGCGAATTATAATAAGAATCATTTTCTCTTCCGCCATACATTAAATGTGCAGCATCCAGGTCTCTTTGGCTAACTTCCAAAAAACTATGTTCATCAATATTTAAATCAAACGTAGATTGAATGTCCCTCATAATATTTTTCACATACTTCTCATCTCGAATTTTCCTTTTTTCAAGACAATCAGAAGATAGCTCTGGTGCATCTGTTTGAGAATGTACAACTTGTTGAATAGATACACATAATATAAATACACTTAAAATATACAATATTTTTTTCATACTTACGTTTCACCTCAAGTAATTTAGATACTTTATTATTTGAGGCTCACAATATTCTTATGCTAACAATGTGAAAGGCCCTATAAATTGGACTTTTATAGGGCCTTTCATATTAACATTGCCTTATCAAATTCACCGGTGAAGCCACTACCTTACTATTTTTCACATCATATAGTCCTATAGGCGTTACCCGTATAAAAGGCAAGTGCGTCGCGGAAAAGAATAAAATGGTAAATGCCGGATCATCATACGCGTAGCCACGCTCTTGCAATAATTTCACCAACTGTTTCTCTTCCTGTATTAATTCACTCATTTTTAAATTAGACATAATCCCGAGCAATGGTAATGCGATTTCGTGTAATACTTCATTCTTTTCAGCTATTACCATTCCCCCGCCAAGCTCTTTTACTCTATGAAAAGCTGTAAGCATATCTTCTTTATTCTTCCCGATAAGAATGATGTCACCTGTACCAGAATAAGAGCTAGCAAGACCTCCTAATTTATTTGCGAATCCTTTTACAACTGTATTTACTCGCCATGTACCGTTACGAGCAATCATCATAAGAAAACACTCATCATGATCTAAAGAAAGTTCATCACAGTTTAAATCAATTTCAGTCGTATATAGTTTTGTTATAACGTTATTCAATAAATGTATACCCGCTTTATGAGAAAGAATCATATCCTCTTTTTCTATAGACCAGTCTAATAATAATGGAGTTACTTTGAATTTACTCCAGTCTATTTGTACTGATTCATTTTTATTTACTCCGTTGCGCTTCACCCATTTCCCCTTTGCAATGACACTTATTGGAACCGGGTTTTCTTTACTTTCCAAAATATTAATATTAGCTATTCTACCTGTCGCAATCGATCCATGTACATGTTCCATATTATAATAACGAGCGATATTATAACTTGCCATATGATAAGCATCTATTATTGGCACTCCTTGTTTTATCGCGATAGCTATCATTACGTTCGTCATTCCATTTTCATAAAACGAAGGATGTGAGCCGTCTGTAGTAAGAATAAATCTATCAAACTGCTTTACTCCTAGTTCCAGCAATTCTTTCAGTAAAACTTCTAAATCTGGTCGTATGGAAGAATTTCTTAGAGAAACAGTGTAACCTTGCATAAGACGAGCAAAAGCTTCCTGCCCTGTCATAGCTTCATGATCACAATCTGTACCTAACAATTTTAACTTCGCTAAAGTCGTTTCAGATGCTCCTGGAAAATGTCCTTCCACTTTTTTATGTAATCGTTTCGTTTCCTGCACCCAATGTAACATTTCATCATCGCCATGTAATAACTTTGGCCACGCTGTTAGCTCGCCACCTTGAAGAACTGCTTTATGCTTAAGCCACTCTATTATTTCTTCACGATTAAATAAAGATTCCCCGTTTTGCAATTCAGTTTGCCCATCAAAACGACACCACCAATACATACTTGCTGGAATCTTTTCAAATTCATCTAATAAACGAAATGCTTCTTCACGTTGTAATGTGAAAAATAAAGTTAAATTATCATTAATAAAAGTCGTCGTCCCAAATTGCATCGCATAATTCGCTAAAGTCTCAGGATTATATAATTGATATGGATGTGCATGAGGTTCTATGTAACTTGGAACTACATACTTTCCATCACAATCAATGACTTCACATTCATGCAATTGCGCTGGCAGCTTTTCTCCTACATAAACAATCCGGTCATCATAGATCCAAATATTTGCTTGTACCCACTCGCGCATATAGGAATTTAAATATGTTGCATTCTTCAATAAAATGTGCGGACTTCTTTTGCCATCTATTACTTCAACATGTTCTCTTAATTGCTTGTTACTCCATCTAAACTGATTTTCTCCCAATGAATTTCACTCCACATCAATTTACTTTTATTTATTAAAATAAAAACAATTAACTAACTAAAGTATTCTCTATCCATAACTCCCCTGTATAACCCCTATACCCTTCATTATATGGAACGATTGCAAAAATAACAATTTTCAAAATTCAAAACATACTTCTTTGATTCTCAATAAAAAAAGATGTCGTGTAACCGACATCCTTTTTTATACTAAACTATACGATTGAAATACACTTGATGTCATACTAGGAATGCTAATACTGTCCTTTAAAGCAGGAGCCTATTCGCATTCTATTCATCTATTTCTTAAATTCAATTTGCATCATTTTATTAAACTGTGTACCAATATCAATCACACCTAAAGAATTAGTACTGACAGCCAATGTATGTTTGCCACCCATTACTCCACCAGCAAAAGTAGTAAATCCAGGAATTCCTCCTGTATGCCCCCAAACTGATGCACCGTTTGGAAGTTTAGTTTCATAGATCCCAAGACCATATCCATGACCAATGTCTTCTCTTTCTGTAGGAACTGTTGTCATCATTTCTTTTAACTGAGTTTCCTTTAGTAACTTGCCACCAAGTAAAGATGAAAAGAACTTATTTAAATCGTCCGCATCTGAAATCATATCTCCCGCTGAATTAGCTAAACTCGGATTATAATACGTCATGTCTTTCAATTCACTTGTTTCGTCAATTTTCATATACCCTCGAGCATGATTCTTTCCTGGGATGACGGGTGAATTACCTGGTAAAAACGTATTTGATAGGTCCAAAGGCTCAATAATGCGCTTTTCAATTTCTTCCGCGTAACTATTACCAGTTATTTTTTCAATAAGCATTCCTAGTATTACGTATCCTGTGTTTGAATACGACCAACCTTTACCTGGCGAAAAATCTGGTGGTAGAGCAAGTCCTATTTTCACTATTTCTTCTGCTGTATACGTTTTTTTCGAATTCATAATGTTAGCGTCTTTTGACTTTAAATATTCAGCTATACCACTTGTATGGTTCAAAAGTTGACGTATCGTAATTTGATTCCCATCATACCCATTTCCTTGAATGAGACCCGGTAGCCACTTTTCAATTGGATCGTCAAGTTGCACACGATTTTCTCCTACTAATTGAAGAACAGTCGTAGCAGTAAAAGTTTTCGTCACACTACCAATCCGAAAACGATAATCCGATTTCATCGATTTCTTTGTACTTAAATCCGCCACGCCAGCAGTGTAGCTACTAGTTTTTCCGTTTTTAAAAGCCTTAGCTAATATACCTGGTGTTCCAAGCTGCACCGTTTCCTGCATGACTTGTTTCCAACCATTCCGATTCTTTTGATCCTGTGCTTCTGACGAACTAGAAATATTTTGAGTAGACTCTGCTTTCACAGTAAAACCTGGTGTGAATAGAGTAGTACTCGCTATTAACACTGCCAAACTTCCTAACTTTATTGAAGTACATTTTTTCATAAGGTTCTCTCCTCTTTTAAAATCGTATTGATTCAAGTTATACCTTAATCCTAAATGATAAAACTTTCTTTTTTCTTATCCATTCCTTACGAAATACTTACTTTCAAAATTTGATGACCAGATGGAAAAAGTAATGTATGAAAATAAAAAAGAACGTGTTTTCAATTTATGAAAACACGTTCTCTTACATACTTAAAACCCTATATCAACTTGTCATTTCATTCACTTTTACCATCCTGCACTAGCGTTCATGCCATTTCCGATAATAGTAAGAAGTAGTGGCCATAGTACTGGCCCTAACGTAAGAAATAGATTTAGCAGTATAAGTATTCTATATCTTCTAGGGATATTATAATTTTTACGATTAACAAATACTACAAAAACTAGTAATATTATGGTCGCTAAAAATAAAAGTAACACTAACAACCAATACCAAACCATTAAACTGAGACTCCATGGCTGTAATAGCTCGTGTACAATACCAAAGATGATTCCCAATACGGCAAAACTAAAGGTAGTAACGGTTGCTTTGATAAACCATTTACTTAATTTTTTATCGTATGTATACTTACAATATAAATCTATTAACGTGTATAAAGATAAAAATGCCATTAATACACCTACCCAAGACAATAACCAGTCTCCGCCTCCTCTAACTAACATAAATAGAAACCAACACATCCCTACTGCAGAAAAAATAAAGGAAAGAAGTATGTTTTTCAATACCGGTTTCATTCTATTTTCACACCCTTACAAAAATTTAAAAATAAATTATAGTTTTTTATTTACATGATACCCGTAATTGATTTATCCCTTTTTCATTCTATATTGATGAAGTGAAGATAAACTCATAAAAAATTTAACGAGCAATACTCTACTAAGGCAACCTTTTTCCATTGGTAGCGATATAAAAAAGTAAGTATACATTACCACGTAATTAAATATAAGTAAATAAAATTAATTTACAGTTAATTTTATTTACTTATATTAACGTCACCCTTTCCCGTCTCGCTCTATCCATCGTACAGTCTTCTCTACATCTAACTTCGTATACGTCTTTTCTCCATAACGGACAGACTCATATATCGGAATAATATCTCTCGTTCTACAAATTCTACTTAACCATTGTTGCATCGTTTCATAGGACCTTCTCTGTTCGTGAAATGGTAAAGCTCTTTCCCATTCAACTAACGTTTTCCTAATCGTATCTTTAGGTAACGGCTGTTCAAACTGATGCTTCACTTTCTTGTTCTTTTCGGTTCTATCCGTATTTTCCTTTGTTATCGATTGTTTATCCT
This sequence comes from Bacillus sp. N5-665, assembly GCF_022637375.2. Lineage (NCBI taxonomy): Bacteria > Bacillati > Bacillota > Bacilli > Caryophanales > Bacillaceae > Bacillus > Bacillus sp. N5-665. The sequence continues at coordinate 2,502,164 of NZ_CP093325.1, read as the reverse complement.
GTTCTATTTCTGATTTCTTTGCCTTTTTCCTCGTTAATTTATAAAAAGCATATAGAATAACTACTGCAATAATTACATAAAAAACGACACTAATCCATGCATTTGAAAGAACAGAGAATATGTCTCCCCATGAACTTTTCTTTTCGAAACCTTTAAATTTTTTACCCGTTGTTGTTCTCTCACCATTATCTCCCACTTTTTCCTTTTCCAAAGGTGTTCCATAATCTTCAACCTTTTCGGTGTCTATCGTTTCTTTATATATTTTTTCAGGTTTCTTTTCACTAAAAAAACGCTCTTTTACTATGTCTTGTATATGCACAACACCTTGTGATAACGTTATCGCACTAACCGTAAAGAAAAGTAGTATGAATACTCTAGCACTCCACAACTTTACTTTCACATGTCTCTCTTTATTAGCCATGACATAAACCCCTTCTTATTCTTTAATTACGACCCATTTATTCGTTCTACTGTATTTCCTTGGGGAAGTACCAAGAATTAAAGGAACTGCATCCAATTCTTTTCGACGAAAGCCTGCTGTGTAAAAATAAGTAGACGATACAGGAGTATCTTGGTCCGATATTGAGGCAAGTACTTTTAATACATTTTGCAAATGTTTTCGGTTATGACCGTTCTTTATATGTAACAAACCGTTATCTTTTACGCTATTGATCCATACTTCAAATGAGCAGTTTTGTATGAGCAATTGTTTACATATGCCTGCCGTTAATTCAATGAGTTCCTCTGTATCATTTCGCAAAGAAATTCCGCTTTTATTTTGCAAGTTGAGATATATCGCATATTTATCTGATTGTGTTCGTTCGTACTTTTTCGCAGTTATCGTCCCTGTTTTCGCTGTCGCACTCCAGTGTATAGAACGAAAATCTTCATTTTCATACGATTTCACTCCCATTACTTTCGTTTCATCATATAAGGGTGATGACATCGCTTTTCGAAATCCTCGTGACCATTCTCGTAATTCAGGAACTTGCATTTTCGGAACAGCTGGTAAAACTAAATAGGACGGCGTTTTAACTTGTTTATATGTTATATGGTTCGTTATGAATCCAAAGAGATCCGTAATGACAATTTCTACTTCTTCCCATTTCGCAATTCCTCTTTTTACAGCTACAGCTTGCAAATCAAATGAAGCTGACTCCCTTCCTTTTAAATTAAAATTCATATAATAATTTGAACCTGTATTCGTATTTTTGTTTATTTCATCATGATTCCAAGTTAGCTTATTTTCACATTTAAATCGAAATACGATATTGAAAATAGGAAATAACGACTTGTTTGAAATTTTCATTTTGCACACATTCGCTTCACCTATAAAAATATTTGAATTCCCTTGACTGTATTCCCATTCAACACGAGACGCTTTACGTATGTACACATGCATAGCACCTATTAAAATTACATACAAAAATATGAGAGATAAAAACAGCAGATTGCTTGAAAATACACATAAAATAATGGCTACAACTGACATAACTCCCATTACGAAAGGCTCCGCTAATGGTGTATACACAAGCTGTTGATTCATCGTATATTCTCCACTGGTACATTAATCGTATGAAGAATTTCTTTCATGATTTGTTCTTTCGTCGTTTTCATCTCCCCTTCAATCGTTAACGTTAAACGATGAGCACAAACGGATGCAGTAAGCGTCTTAATATCATCTGGCGTACAATAATCTCTTTCATTTAATATTGCCCGTGCTTGAATCGCTCTCATAAACGCCAATGTCCCCCGCGGGCTTACACCAATTTCAATTAGCTCATGCTTTCGTGTTGCCTCAATAATTTCAAGAAGATAATCTTGCACATCATTTCCTACTAGCACTTCTCTTGCACGTTTTTGTACTGTAATAATTTCTTCACTTGAAATAATTGATTGTAACGTTTCTAACGGATCATTCGTTTGAAGACGATTCATCATCTCCTTTTCTGCTTCTCTCGTAGGATAACCTTGACGTATAGTTAGTAAAAAACGGTCTAGCTGAGCATCAGGTAAAGGAAATGTACCGGCCGATTCAAGAGGATTTTGCGTTGCAATAACTAAAAAAGGTTCTGGTAATGAATGTGTCTGTTTCGCAATCGTAACAGTACGTTCTTCCATAACTTCGAGTAACGAAGATTGCGTTCTCGGTACAGCTCGATTAATTTCATCCACTACTACTATATTTGCAAAAATAGGACCTAACCTCGTTTTAAATTCCGATTCCTTCACATCAAAATATTCAAGACCAATAACATCTCCAGGCAAAGTATCCGCTGTAAATTGTATTCTTTGAAATTTAGCGTCCACACTTTTAGCCAAACTTTTCGCTAATGATGTTTTTCCTGTCCCAGGTACATCTTCTAATAAAATATGCCCCCTTGCTATAAGAGCTATAGCTGCCAGTTCAATCGATTCATCCTTACCTATAATAACCTTCGAAATATTGTTAGTAATTTTCTTTAATGTACTCATATATTAACCTACCACCTTTAAATTTTCTAAAAATTAAGAATATATACTTTCCAAATTATAACATATAGCACAAAGTTGAAACAGAGCAACAAGCAAACTTATATTTTTACTTTACTTCACGTAAAAAAAGCACCTATTGTCCTCTGTTGACAATGAAGTGCTTAACTCACGTGATTTTCATATTGGGCATTTGACACCTTATATAAATACATTATCTTTCCTCTCTGCACAAATGAATATAATGACCAAAATCAGGAAACACATCCCATTTATTTTCAAGATCATCATGATTCTCTCGTTCCTCAACTAACCCTCTATTCACATCCACCTTTTCCATTATTATATAACCATTTTCGTGGAAATTGAAAATCATGCTAGTTTTTTCTTTTTCATTCGTATCATTATATTCCCAATACATAGCTGTTCTTAAGAAAATTCTATTATCATTTATAACTTCAAAATCATAATTTAAATACTTACGAACTAATTCATCATAAAACCCAACTGAAATCCAATCTTTTGTAATATTAATAACATACTTAATCCTTTCACCTTCAATTAACAAGGCCGTATATGGTTCGTTATTTTGATGACACAAATATGCTTTACACTCATCAATCATATTCCAAGGTTTCTTTCTAATATCTGACCACTCGTCACAATAATAAATTTTCATAGTTAATAGTCCCTACCTCCTACCTTATAAACCTCTTAAAAATATGCCTCTTTTCTATTTTTTTCATCATATTCTATAAAATAAATACTGTAAGTCAACACTTATAGACTTACCATGATCGTTAATAGTCTCAATTGATATTCACTTCATTTCTTATCTATGTCACCCCAAATATCAACATCACATTCATTTAAAATCACTTTCATTTCATCCTTCTCAAATACTACTAAATAATTATACGGTAAGGCTAGCACTTAAATAATTTTAGGTTTCATTTTTAATAATTCATGGGCATATATGATTTCCAATTCTCCTGATACTTCTTCATTGTTAGGACCTATATACCAACCTGAATCACCTTCATCACAACCAATAGATCTTTGTAAATACACCTCTTCTTGTTGCAACACATTTTTCGCTATCACAATCTTATCGTTAAATTTTATTAATTGTCCCTCTATTTAACTAGTAACGCTTTATATAATCGTTCAGAACGTTTCTCGATTTTATTATTTGCATTTACCATAAATTCAAAAATTCTGCTTTGAACAATTTGATTTTTTTGAATTTCCGATAGTTTGCGAGCCTTTACTTTATTAAATGAATTTGGCAATGGGTATTCAAAACAATGTCCCTTCCATAACTCTAATTTATCATCAATAAAGTCTTGCATATAATAATCTGTTACGAAAGTATCGAAAGAACGGCCTAAAAAACTTTGTAGTGACATTAATGTTAAATCCCAATAATCTCTAGTTGCAATAGCACGCCCAACGTTAAATCCTTTAGGCAATAATGTCATATTTCCTATTGTATGTGTCACTGTAGCAAAACGCATAACATCGGGATGATTATTAATATTTTCATAATGATTAAACACTTTTTCAGACAATAACCATTCATACCTTAACAGCTTTAAGGCATTTTTTTTAATTGATTTAGGCTTTACACCACGATTATTACAGAATGTATTAAAATCATTTTCCCAAAATGACTTATCACTTGATAGCAATAAAAGCCGGTACGTTTGATAAAAAGAATTCATAGTATCTAAATCTACATTGTTCAAGTTTTTATTTACATATATTTTAGAATATATCTCTAAAACAAGATCACATCTATCACAGTCAAATTTTTCTTTTACTCTGTTTAAAATTCTTTCTTGATAATCTTTTTTGTACAAAATAAATTTTTTTACAGGATGTAATTCTTTTTGCACTTCAAATGATGGTGAAAGGTTTTTAATATCAAAGTGAATTACTTCATTTTTATCTAGTTTAATAAAATCTGCCAATCTCAATTCAACAGCCTTCTTTCCCTTTACTTTTTAGTAACTATACGCTCTTTTTTCTCCAACGCATGCATTTTTTTCAATTAACTAGTAAAATGTATTCTAACATTACATATGATGACAACCATTTCAATTTGTTCGTTATAGAACTTCCTCTACATCGACACTCTTAATCTTCACTTCATACATATTTGGGATGTTTGCTTCTTTTGGTACCCATGCATAATAATTTTGATCATTCTCTAAAATAAATTGAATTAACTTTGTTTCTGATCCATTCCAGAAATTTTTAAGATTATCAATGTAGTCCTCTAAATCTTCTTTATAGTCCAATTGTAATATATAATCTCTTACCGTCAGAGCAAACACAATTAAACTTCCTAATAGATTTTTTTGCTCATTTTCTTCTTCATACTCTTGTGGTAAGAACCACACTTGACCTATTCCTATCGTTTTTTTGTATTTTTCATAAAAACTACTATCATCCATATTCTCATAATCATGTATTAATTCATTGACCAATGAATGCCATCTTGGAGGAATAATATTTTCCAATGTAGGATTATGTTCAATTCCTTCTACTATATCCTCGATTTCTTCTGTCTCATCTTCATAGTGATATTCACTTAGGTCTATATGCTTAAATTTCATTTCATTTTTATAATGTGCCAAATCATATGGATAATGGTTATTACCTTTTAAACTTGTATCATCAAGTTCCAAAATTTTCGCAAGCGCCGCTGTTTCAAAACTCCAATATCCTACATATCCAGGTTCTTTATGCGCATTTTTCCATTCATAATCATAATGGCCTCTAAACCATTCTTTCTCCATGTACGTTTGCAATCTTTTAGACGCTTCTTTTTTATCTGTTTGTGCAAGTTCTATAATCTCTCTCGTTTTTGCATATGGATTTTCTTTAAAATAAACATTCGTCATTTTTGTGTATCCGATATCACTAGCGCATAAGAGGAAATCGATTACTGCATCATTCACATTTTTTTTATCAACTATCTTTTTTAATCTTTCTATATTCTTTTTATCCGTCTCTAACAAAATTCCTAAAGAAATTATCCAAAGCATATATATATAACCCACTTTGCTAGTCCCTGTATGCTCTAAATCATCTATCGCATTATAAAAATATACTTCCATTTTACTAATGTCTTCTCCTAAAGAATACATTGCCCTAATGTCGTTCATCTCATGTATAAAATTCGACAAATAATTTTCTAATACAATACTTTTGTTATCATTAGGATATCTTTGAATACCATTTTTTTCATCTTCTTCTAAACTTTTAATCTCTTCTCTATTTTCTTCGATAAACTCTTTATGATATTCTATTCCCCTTTTACATTTTTCTTCTATACATAAATGATCTCTCATTCTTTTTAATTCCTCCTCGCTTCTAGATTATGGCCACTCTCCAACGATGTTACCCTTTGCATCTATCTTAAATGTTTTAACCTTTCCACTACTATCAACTTTTGATAATACTCTTTCAACTTTACCTCTTTTCAAGGCTTTCGTAATCTGTTCAGCTAATACTTCATCTCCCTCAACAGCTTTTAATATTCTACTTTTTCCAGTTTCAGAACCTTTCAACCAATCATTTGACATTTGTCGTCCATCTTTAGTTTTCCCCAATTGTGAACTACCAAACTTAGCCTCATCTATAACGTATTTGATCTTTGATTCTGCATTTGCATTTTCGTATAATCCATCAATCCCTTTTACTATTTTATCATTTATGCCTGATGGTGTACTTTTTCCGACTGGCTTTAAATCAAATCCAGCTTCTTTTAAACTTTGATTATTCAATAAATTGTCACTAGATTTTATTTCACCATAATTCCCTTTTTGCTTATTGGTAGCTGTTTTTGCATCAAAATTATCTACAGTTGTGTTTTTGTTACTGCTATGTTTACCGTTAGCCGCACCTCCACCAGAAGACTGGATTTTTTGAATAGTATCCTTAGTATTTTGAATCGATTTATTCCAAACAAATCCACCATGTACAAAAAGACTTGCCCCAGTAGCTGTTGCTGCTATATCTAATGGAATAACAATTGGTGATGCTAACCCACCAGTTCCTACTTCTGCCACGATAGTTAAGAAATTAGATCCGCCTATGAGCGAGATACCTTCAAACATTTCTACAATGGACCCGGCTATTGATATAACATTTCCAGCCAACCTTCCAGCTTGGTAAGTTGTCTTACTTTCTAATTTATCATTCTCATGTGGTTGTAGTCCAAAAAAGTTTTCTAGTGCTGCATCACCAGCACCTTGAAAAAATTCGATAACTCCATGCAAAAATGTTTGCGCATAAATGGCTGTTTTTTCATGCCATGATCTATTGTCTTCCTGCTCTTGTAAGTTAAATTGTTGTTTTTGCAAAGTAATTTGTTTCATCTCGGTTTGACAAGCTTGTTCTTCTATAATCCCCTGAATCGAACTCACCCAATCCATATTCAACCCTTGTGTACTAAACGTCCCACTCACAGGACTAAATCCTTTCCCGCTTTGCACTTCAGCGAGTCCGGCTGTGATGCTAGCCGCTAATTGGAGGGCGGTGCTGTAGTTGTTGCTGGATGAATGATTGAATTCATATAAATGCTCTAGTTTTTCTTCTAGTTTTTTTCTCATTGCACCTAATACCGTTACAATTGCACCTACTCCGGGCATTGGTGTAAGTACTTCTACTGCTTCTATACTAGCGATCGATTGATTGGCATGTCTCGTAGAGTAAACTGCTACGATAATCCAGTCGTTGAAAACTTCTTTATATCATGAAAGAGAATTGTGGAAGCACTTCAGCATTTGAAAATTTTGTTTTTGTATTTTGGGATATATAATTCACCGTACCAAATATTGTAATTCCGAAACAAAAAGCACTTGTTGCTTTTAGTTGGCAATCAAGTGCTTTAAGTTTATCTGCTTATTAAGTAGGATTATTTCAGGGAATTTTCAATTAACTTTACAATATCTTTAAAACTTACGAATTCATTAGTTTCATGTTTATTCCATTTATTTATATTCTTAGCCCACTAATAGCTATCTCGCCTAGTTATTGTTCTTATATTCAAAAGAATTACCTCTCTTCTTTGCACAAATATAAGTATTGGCCAAACTCAGGGAATGTATCCCAATTTCTAGATACATCATCTTTTGTCTCTCGCTCTTCTACTTCTCCAGTTTTAGAATCTTTTTGCTCCATAGCAATATGACCATTTTCTTGATACCCCAAAATCATATTTTTTAACTGTGTATCCCCGTCATATTCCCAATACATTATTGTCCTTAGGAATATTCTATTATCTTCTTTAACAATAAAATCGTAGTGTAAATATTTACGAAGAAAATCATCCAAAAAACTTACCGATACCCATTTATCAGTGACATTTACTAAATACTTTGGCTGCTCTCCATCATTGAGAACAGCAGTATAAGAATGTCGATTTCCATGAAGTATCTTGGCTGCATTCTCATCAATAATATTCCAAGGCTTCTTCTTTATATTAGACCACTTATCACAATAATAAATTTCCATTAATTATACACCTTCCCATTAATATCACGAATAATAATCCCTTTCTCATTCGCCTCTTCAATAATTTTTTGTGGAACTGGTTTTGTTTGTACAGGGACTTCCAAAATTAATTCTCCATCTAGTCGACCACCTTTTAAAGCATTAGGATTAAATTTACCTGAAGAAATTTCTGAACCGGAAGAATACTTTTTAGTAAACTCACTTAAATAACTTAATGCCGTCTTTTCTTTTACTTCAGCCAATTGGATAAATTTCCTCGAGACAATTTCTTCACCCGGAATATAAGAATCCACAACATATTTCTTCCTATTGATTTCCTTTTTCTCTAACTCTACTTCATTATAAGGATATCGAGAGCGCTTTTCCTTATTAAATCTATTCCCTGCTTCCCATTGTTTTTTCACAAAATCGGGTATTGATTTCTTTTTAGATAGTGTTTTATCCATACCCTTATAGTTGTTATCTCATGCTAATGTTTAATTGGGGATTTTTTCAATACACTCAACAAAAGAGACCTCAAATATGAGGTCTCTTTTGTTGACTCTTCTTCATCTATAACTTCCTCTTTACTAATTCAATACCAGACAATCTGCCTTATTGAAATATACTACAATACTAATGAAAACATATTTTTGAAAAAGTTCTTTTCTGCCCTCAGAATTTAGCAAAATAGCTATAAGCTATTACAAATTTAAGCTACGCTTAACTTGCACTAATAAGTCTATTAATCCATTTCTTTCTGGATTTTTTTCCACTTCCTTTTTCACATGTTCTTCCAAATAATTACAAAAAGTTTCAAAGTCCAAATACAATTGTTGTTCAGACTCAACAGCTGGAGAATCTAATTCAACTAACACATGTTTATCATCTAAAGGTGTAGGTAGCTGTGACATATCAAATTCATCTAAATCAGATTGAAAATGAACGAATACTATTTCTTGTCCAAACCCCTCCTTTTTTACAAAAAACTCAAAGCTCTTTCCAAGTACTTACCGTTTATAAAGTTAAAATATATTGACATCAATTCATCATTTTTCTCTTTATCTTCAATAAATTCATAATTACTATTCATTTTATCCTCCTATAAATATTGTATCTTAATATCCTCGGCAACGCTGGCTCCCTTACCTCCACCCTCTTAAACTCCCACAAGCACACCCCACAGGGAAAATTCACCCCATAGGGTAAGTTATAACCGTTTACTAACGAGGGCCTCTCTTTTCAATGAGGCTACATTTTCGAACTGTAATCACTTCTTAATAACTACTAATCTACCTCTATTATTTGTATCCCTTTAAGTTCTGCACAATTATTAATGCCTCTTTTTTAATACTCATCTTCAAATAGACAATTATATATAGTAACACCTGTTTCCTTTAACTCTAACGAAACATCCTCCACTTCAATACTTAACGTTTCTTTATCAAGATTCTTTATTCCGTTACTATCTAATAATTTTAAAATACTACTTCCTATTTTCTTAGATTCATCATTGTATGGCGAGGACTCTTCAACTAGCTCGATTGTACCATTAGTATATCTATATCTTAAATATTTAACCACTGCATATGGCGCGATTGCCGAAATCATTAGCATTACACAATTAATTTCTGATTGCTTCCGAACGTACTCACTGAATTCTACACTACCAAAACGAAATTTCACATCTAGTGGTTGAAGAATGTAAGAAAAACATGTTGAATAACTAAAATCAGTAATATTATCAACGTTTATATTTGATATTTTATTAATTTCTCCATCCCAAAAATGTTTATCAACAAATTTCCCCAAAACATATTGGAAATCACCTTGTTTATATAATTTATTAACAACTTTTAGTATCTCATCACTCATAATTATTCTCCTTTATTGTACAGGGTACCCATGTATATTTCCTTTACCATCCATATGAACCTTTACCCTCGTTTCTCCATTTGGACCTATTGGCTTTCCAAAATCATGCACTCTAACACTTCCGTCTGGCTTTACTGGTGTTCCTTTCACCCATGCTTCTTGTGTCTCTACTACTCCATTTTTCCCTGCTCCCCACTACGATTTGGTTGAGACATTATTCCCATGACCAGGAACATGTTTACCCTGTTTTCCTGCATCAACTTTTGGAGCACCTGAAACGCCAGCATCAACATGCCCTTGACTTGCTAGTTTATCATTTTTTCCAATGTTCCCTGCTACACTGGCTCCCTGACCATCAACACCTGTACCCTTACCCCCACCAGAAGACTGGATTTTTTGAATAGTATCCTTAGTATTTTGAATCGATTTATCCCATACAAATCCACCATGTGCAAAAAGACTAGCCCCAGCAGCTGTTGCTGCTATATCTAATGGAATAACAATTGGTGATGCTAACCCACCAGTTCCTACTTCTGCCACAATAGTTAAGAAATTCGATCCGCCTATGAGCGAAATAGCTTCAAACATTTCTACAATGGAACCGGCTATTTAATAATATTGTCCTGCTTTTTCTAATGTTTTTTGACATTGAAAAGCATACTATATAACTGCAATTGAAGCCTATGTGCATATACTGTTAGCTTTAATTCATAAAAATAATTTCTATAAATTTATAGCATACCTTTCGATTAAAAAAGCACTTTATTGCCTCAAATAGACAACAAAGTGCTTTAAGTTCATATGTTTTTAAGTAGCATAAATTTGTAAGTTTTGTAGTAACAGTATGACACCTTTTGTATATCATGACAACTACTACGTTAAAACTTACGAGTTTGTACGAGTTCGCTAGTTTTTTGTCCATTCCATGTGTTTATATTCATCACCCAGTAAAATGTCATCTCGCCTAAGCTCGTACTTCGTTTTCTATTCTATTATTGCACATAATACTCTATGATGGTATTCCCTTCATGAAGTACGTATTTTCAAATACCTTATTATTTTTAAGTTAAATGCAAATATACTTCAGTATTCGTTTCTGTATATGTGCTTATGCACATTTAATTTTAGCATCACAAGCTTAGTCGTTCTCATATATAAAGACAAACAGTTAGTTTTATTTTCCTCTCTCTTCAATGTCCTGTATTATTACCCAATCAATACCATCTTCCAACTCATTTTCAAGTTCTTCTAACAACTTAAACCCTTCTTGTTCAATACCAGCATCATATCCATAAACTTCAAAATATCTTTTCTTATATTTTGTATACCAATAATATTTACTGTACAATATGGTATTTTTATCTTCTTTTTCCACTAAATCTATTACATTATTAGTAAAGAACTCATAATAACTTAAAAATCTCTTTAATTTTTCATCACTAATATCCTTTCTAACGACTAAGTTATCTTTTTCTAGTTCAATCATTTTCTTCAATTCTAATTCACTTATTATTTTCATAGTGCTACCCCTTTCTATTCTGGATAATACTTCACTTCTATATCAATATCCATTTTCTTAAATAACCTTTTTAGTTGTTCTACAGCTTTTTCTTCAGATACTAACCATTTTTATCAATATCTAGTAAAAATGTTGAGAAAGCGGACGGTTTATTTTCAACCTTTATTTCATCAAGCTTCTCCTGCCAACAATTAATAATCACTGCCACATGCTGATGTTTATGTAAGTCTACACCCACATAAATGTGTTTCTGTTTTTCATGCATGGTTCATCCTCCTATTCAGCTGTCAATTATTGAATGAAAATGCCGGCAACCTTAGTTCGAGCGTTCACCATCCGATGCGCATTGGTACGAAAGCCTATCCATTTTCACCTTTACATAGGGATATATAAGAAAATGTGTCCCTTTTTTAAGTAACCTTTTAAATTATTGCTTCATGTTTTCCATTTGCCTGTATTTGTCCGTATGTATATATCCCTTGATAAAAACTTTCTCGGTCTAAAATGCGTTTCACTTGCACTTTCGTAAATGCTTTCCCTTGGGTTGTTTGATAGCCTTCTTTATTCAATGCTTCTGCATGATTGTTATGTATCTTTAGTTCCTTTTCACCTTTTTGTTTCATATAGCCAAATGTTACCCTTCCCCCTGCATATCCACCTTCTTTTGCCTTTTTATTTCTTCCTTTCGTTAGCTTCAGCGCTATTTCAAGCCGTTGGTATTGGTCTAATAACTCCATTAAGCCATTGACCAAAAAATCGTTTGGGTCTTTTTTGTGAATGCTGTAAAATGGCTGTTCAATGCTTTTAATGTCACAGCTATATTTCTTCAGCTCTCGTTGTATCAGTACCTTCACAATATCTGACCGCCATAATCGGCTTGTGTTCAGCACCACCACATAATCAATTTGAACAGACGAAAGGTGAGCCAACATCTCCTGTAAGCCCACCCTGTCTATTTCGAATGCTTCTTCATTTAGTTTTGCGCCACTAATTCCTTCATCTCTAAAAATATGTATCAAGTTTAAGCCTTGTTCCTTACAATATGCTTTAATTTCCTCTTCTTGATATTTCAAGCTATATCCATCTCTTGCCTGCCCTTGAGTTGAGACTCGTATATACCCAACAACGTTCAACTTTTCACCCTCCCGTTACATAAATTGTCATTTTCGTAACGCTTTTTAACGAATAGCGAGTATTATACGACCTTCTCTTGTAAAAATACAACCCAAAACTTTAAGCCAAGGTAGCACAAGCAAACACTTTCACGTTATCCATTGTTTATCGCCACGAGCTTTGTCAATCTCGTTAGTTTTTTACCCACTCCATATAATAAACTACCCCTGCCTTGTAAAATGTCATCTCGCCTATTTATCGTACTTATCACTCTATCCGAGTATTAAAACCAAACTCCATGATGGTACTACCATCATGAGCTCTCGATTCTCAAGCAAAACATTTTCTTATTGTCTCACTCAATTATCAACTGTTTTAATATAAATTAAAGTAAAAAACCTTGAGAGGCATTTAGCCAATCAAGGTCCTTATATTGTGCTATATCTCTTAAATACCTATATCTAATAAAAAATTTATAAAATCATGAGCAGGCAATTAAGATTCAATAGTTGTTCGATCAACAAAATTTTGATTTTCTTTAATAATCATTCTTGAAAGTCGTCTTCCTGCTCTCTTAAAGAAGAATTCATCAGCGAACTCTTGTGAATCAATTTGCGATAGTTGGTTGATAACTCCATTTATTTTATCATATTCAATTCGTCCCATTAAATCTTCATTCGGTCCATATTGATAAACCACCCTCTCTTCATCCTCAAATTCCTTCAACATTAAAACAAAAACTGCCATGAATCTTCACTCCTCATAGTTTTTCTCCCAATTCCATGGTCTTCCAGATTCTATAGTTTTGTCATGAGCTGTTCTATAATTAGTCTGGAATATACCCTCAAATTTTGACTCGAAAATTTCGTGATGTAATAATTGTATATCAGAATCTACTTGTTTCCCATCTATCAATCTTTGCCATGCTTGAGCTAGTTCGTAGTCCGGATCAAATCTCCCAACTCCATGATCCTTTATATGAGAGTTATTAAAAACATGATCTTTAATCCTTTGTATTCTAGCAACAGAAAAGCCTGTATTTTTAGCAATTGCATTCACATCTTCTGTTCCTAGATTTCTAAATTTTTCATACATTTCTTCTGCAATAGCTTCTTCCTTAAAGAACTGCTCTGGGGATATATTTCTTCCACCAGTTTCAGCATATTGTATAGAATTACCCGTACCCTTAGCACCATCTTTTGACTTCGCAAACTTATAATAAGCTTCTATCAATTCACCTTGAGGTATTTTGGTTACAATAGTTCCACCAACACTAGAGAATGCATAGGACGCATCCCTCTTAAATGATTGTAACATTTCAAGCATTGGCTTCAATTCTTTTGCTAGTGTTACTGCATTAGCAATTGTACTTACTCCACTTGATGCTTTTGCTCCTTTTACGATATGGCCTATTTTTATTTAGTGCCTTATCGCCTAATATTGTGGTAGCTATTTGCCTTGATCCAAGGAGAGATATAATATTTGTTATTCAAATCCATAAAAAGAAATCAACACTTATGAATTGTGATTTCTTTTAACAGATAACTATTTTCCTGTAAGGTTTGTCGCTATATTTGAATATCAATTTACTATCATAATTTTTTGATTCACACGTGAAATTTCTCAAAGAATAAAACCTTTTAGTTTACTAAAAAACCTTGAAAGGCACATAGCCAATCAAGGTTAAATAACTACTCAACATTTACTGAAACAAATGTAGTTTCATCACTTGGAAAATCATCAGGAAATGCATTGCATATTAATTCTTTCGTTATTATTTGATATAAAAATTCTACCATCGTAAGTGAGTAAGTATAATTCTCTGGTGATCTCGATTCATATACCACAATTTTCCACTCGTCAGGTTTTCCATCTGTTAACCAGTACAATTCGTCACCATTATCAGTGTATGCCCATGGAAGTATCCCCCCACTTGAAGGGTAAACATTATGTTTATAATATTGTGGAAAACTTTTCTTAGATTGTATATATGAATTCATCATTTCCTTCTGCCTACCAAGATAATTTACATTTTCATCGTTTACAAAAGGAGTTAATATCCACAAGAAATTGTCAATACCACCTGTACCATAAGTTTCAATAAATTTTACATAGTCTGTAGGCAGACCCGTACCAAGAATACCGAAAAATTCCCCCCATTGTTCTTTATCCCCAGTTTTTTGTGGAAATTTTGGAGGAGGGAGTATTTTAATTAATTTATCCAAATAAATCGACTCCTATTTTTTATTTATTATTGTAACATCTAAAGAAAAATCATTTGTTCCCCTTGCTTTTAACGTAACACCTTTAGGCATTAAATTATTGCCCCCATAGATCGGAATTGATTGATATCTTACAACTTCACCTTTTTCAACAGCTGCTCGGACAGAACTCTCAAAATCTCTCATAACAGGTGAGTTTACAGGTGTCTGATAAAGCGTGACTAAATTTCGAGCATCTTTTCCAGATCCACCTAACTGGTTACCTAATAAATGCCCTCGGGCATGACCTGGACTCCCTGGTCCACCACCTAAGAAACCAGGAGGTTTAATTGATTGGCTAGCTTTACTACCAGTACCAATCATGTCCTGTGTAATTGTAGCTGTTACTCCAGTTGGTCGACCCAGGTTATCCAATTCACCAAAAATAACATTTTTAGGCGAATTTTGAGTTATTTTAGATATTCCTAGATCACCCGTACCCTTAGCAACCCCCGCACTCCCAGACGTTGCTTTCTTCACATCTCCAACCTTTTTTAAATCATGAAGTTTATCAACTATTTTTACACCTTTCCCATATGGAGTCATCATCCCAACTGCTAGGAGTTTTTCACCATAGGTAGCTTCTGGGTCAAAGAGTGTGAAAAGATCACCAAATAGAAAATCGAACCCAAACTTCGCCACACCGATTAAAAAAGGATCGAGTACTGGTCTTTTACCACCGACTGGCTGGCCAAAAATGTTATGCTCCATTTCATAATCATCGGTTTCAACTTGGAAATCCTCACCTATATTCCCTTTTATTGTACCATTTTTAATTCCTTCAAGGTATTTTTGTGTCGCTTCTATCTCTTCTTTTGTAAATCTATTGTTGATAGATTTACTTTCGCTACTTATTCCTTCAATGTCGTTATACACATTGTGCTCTAAGTCTACACTTTTTCCAATACCATTGTCAGATTTCCGTATTTTCTCTTCTATAATTATTTGAATTTGCTTTGCCCATTCCATATTTAACTTTTCACTATGAAACGTCCCACTCACAGGACTAAATCCTTTCCCGCTTTGTACTTCAGCGAGTCCGGCTGTGATGCTAGCGGCTAATTGGAGGGCGGTGCTGTAGTTGTTGCTGGATGAATGATTGAATTCATATAGACGCTCTAGCTTTTCTTCTAGTTTTTTTCTCATTGCAATTAAGACTGCAATAATTGCGTCTACTCCAGGCATTGGTGTAAGTACTTCTATTGCTTCTATACTTGCAATGGATTGATTGATTTCTTGTATTTGTTGTCTTATTTCATGTTCGATAACATCTGTTGAAGCAACTTTTGCTTGAAAATCGTTTGGAAATGCTTCGTTTTGGCGTATTAATTCTTCACATAAGCATATGATTCCTTGTGCTAATGGCCGAAATGTTTGGACAAGGTAGGCTTTTGCACTACTGTATGTTTGTCCTTGTAATACTGTGTCTATCGCAAAGGCATCAATAGATTGAATAGCTTGTTCCATACTTTGAATCGTAGCATTACATATAGCGTTCATACTTTGAGTTTGACTTTGTACTTCTCCCAAATACATGTTTAAACTCATGTATTGGCCTCCCTTTGTAGTTGCTGCTGTTCATAGGAAAGGTCGTTTTCTTTCTCACTGAGATGCCGTTTTTCTTTAAGCAACGTCTCTTTTTCGTTTTCTAATTCGAATGTAAGTTTTCTTTCATACTGTCCGATCTCTTGCCGCATATTCGTAAAAAGGTGAAATGCTTCTTTGTCACCATACCAAGTTTCTAGTATTCTGTTAAATAAACGATTATTTCTATTTTTCCATTCATGAAAACTAGCCTCAGCTCGTTCTTGATTTTGCAGCGCCATTCGGTTTTCATTTTGTTCTTCAAATATAATTCGTAATTTTTGATTACATTGACTGATTCTCGTTTCAATTTCTTGACTCATCTTTTCCCCCTACCTTTTCCCCTTTACGTAGGCTGTTACATTATTGAAAAGTCTTTTGAAGTCCGGTATCCATTTTCTCAAATTCATTTGCTACGGAATGGATATTATCAATTGTTTGTTGAAAAGCCGCACAAAATTGTTTCGTAATCTGTATATTTTGTTGATTTGCTTCTTGTGCTTTAAAGTTCACAGACAGTGTCGTACGCGTTGCCTTATTTATAGAGCGACTAGTGGCGCTTTGCATTCTATCTGAAGCATTTCTCATTTTCGTTGCAAGTTGCGTTGCCCTATGCAAATTACTCTGAAATTCTCCCATCACTTACTCCTCTCTACCATTTATTTACAAAGAAATTATACCACGGAAAAATATTCTAATAAACCGAATGTTCGAATTTAACACATAATTAATCACCGTTACTAAAGGTAAGAACAACACTTACCTTTCAACATAACTGTGTCGGAAGTAGGTTCTACTTATACAAAAAAGATGACCTCAGCTATACGCTAAAGTCATCTTTTTCTACCTTATTATTTCACTAACTCTCCATTATAAGCTTTTATATTAAGTGGAGCAGTTAAAAACTGTGCTGCTTTACTAACGAAAGATGTAAAGTGTTCACTCGTATTATGACTCGCAACTGCCTCTTCATCTTTCCATACTTCTACCATCGTATATACATTTTCATTTTCTGTATCTTTATATAAGTCATAAGATACATTTCCACTTTCTTCTCTTGAACTATGAATCAGCGGACGAATTTCTTCTAAAAATGATTGTTGTTTTGCTGGATCTACTTGAAATATTGCGTGAATAATAATCATGGTGTTTCCCCTCTCATATTCCACTTATTTCTTTGAAATTACTTCCACTCAGCAACTTTTTCAATTGGAAGACGAACTGATTGGTAACCACTGTCAGCAGCTTTTCCGATTGAGATTAACATAACTGGTACGTGACGTTCTTTATCTAATCCGAATGCTTCTGCGATTTGGTCTTTTTCAAATCCGCCAATTGGACAAGTATCATAGCCGTGAGCACGAGCTGCTAGCATAAATTGCATTGCTACAAGACCACCGTCAATTAGTACTGTATCTTTCATGACTTCTGGTGTAACCATTGAGAAGTAAGCTGAAAGTTTTTTCATTTGATCTTCTTTTACTTCTGCTGGCATTAAACCGCGCTCTACAGCTGTACCGTAAATTTCTTCTGCGTTATCAAAGTTGTTTAAATCACCAAATACAGCAATCATTGCTGAAGATGTTTCTACTTGAGATTGATTGAATTTCGCTAGTGGCGCAAGTGTTGCTTTCGCTTCGTCACTTTCAATCACTAAAAATCTCCATGGTTGCATGTTTACAGATGATGGTGCTAGTGTTGCTTCTGTAAGAATTTCTGTCATTTCTTCTTTGCTAATTTTCACTGACGTGTCGTACTTACGAATAGAACGGCGTCCTGTTAAAATTTCGTTAAAATCATTTGTTTTTACTGAGTTAGTCATAGTTGTATTCTCCCTTTTTTATAATTCTTTTATGTTTTCTTGAATGTGATTTAACATATTTAAAAGATTATCGCGTTCTTCCTCACTTAATCCTTTAAATGCAGAAGCTGCAAAACGTTCTTTTTCCTCTTGAAACGCTTGAATTTTATTTCTTCCCTCTTCAGTAAGAGAAACTAACGTAATTCTGTTATCATCTGGATTTTTACGTCTTACAATCATTTCATTGGCCTCAAGCTGCTTTAAATGCCTTGTTATCGCAGCATTATCAATATTCACTTCTTGCTGAAGTGCTTTTTGACTAATTTCACCTACTTCATATAACTGAAGTATAAGCTCTAATCGAGACTGGCTCATACCCGTACACCCTTCAAACTTCGAACTTACTTCTTTATTTAGAAAGTGTAATTTATATAAAATAATCGCTTCTTTTGAGCATGAACTTGTCAAATTACCCCTCCTTTACATCCAATTCAAAAACGTTTGATGTATCAATAGTTGATATGTCAATTAATATAATCTATATCGATTTAGAATGCAAGCATTTTGTTTTCATTTTATTTTTTCCAAATTAAGGCGCTTTGTCGCGTTACAAATAATGTTAATTGCACTATAATAGTACTAATTTAAATGACTGGAGAGTGATTGTAATGCGGCAATACACAAATAGAAATGAGGAATTAAAAATGGAAAATGAAATGAGGATATTCACAAATGACAACAATAAATATAGGGATTGTCGCGCACGTAGACGCTGGCAAGACGAGTTTGACTGAGCGTATTCTTTATGAAACGAATGTAATTAAAGAAATTGGCAGAGTTGATAGTGGAAGTACGCAAACTGACTCAATGGAATTAGAGAGACAACGCGGAATTACGATTAAAGCATCTGTTGTATCTTTCTTTATTGATGATGTAAAAGTAAATGTCATTGATACACCTGGACACGCTGATTTTATCGCTGAAGTAGAGCGATCATTCCGCGTTTTAGACGGTGCAATTTTAGTTATTTCTGCCGTTGAAGGTGTGCAAGCACAAACAAAAATTTTAATGCGGACATTGCAGAAACTAAACATACCAACAATATTATTCGTAAATAAAATTGATCGTAATGGCGCAAATACTGAAAAAGTTATGAAACAAATAAAAGAGATTCTTTCAAATGAAGCATTCCCTTTCTACTCTGCCCAAAACGAAGGAACGAAAGAAGCCCGGATTATTCCATACAAATCATATGACGATTGTATGGAACTGTTAGCACCATATAATGAATCGTTACTTGCGTCATATGTAAATGATGAAATCGTACCGGACGTATTATTAAGAGAAGAACTCGAAAAACAAATACAGCAAGCAAATGTGTACCCAATCTTTTTCGGTTCAGCCATGACAGGTATAGGTGTAACTGAACTGCTCGAAAATACTTCAACCTTATTTCCAGCTAATAAGTCGGCAGAAAACGAAACATTATCCGGTGTTGTGTTTAAAATTGAACGTGAACCTTCTGGAGAAAAGATTGCTTATGTAAGAGTTTTTTCTGGTCGTTTACACGTAAGAAAATATGTTGATATACAGCGCGGGGACGTTCTGGGGCATAAAGAAAAGATTAAGAAAACATGCCTATTTCATAACGGGAATGTTGTTCAATCTTCTATCGTTCCTAGCGGAGAATTTTGCAAAGTGTGGGGACTGAATGATATTAAAATTGGTGATATTATCGGTGAACGGACGAATTATATAAAAGACATTCACTTTGCCGAACCACAAATGGAAGCTGCTATTGAAGCATTACCAAAAGAGCAAATTCATGATTTATACGCTGCTCTTATGGAACTATGTGAAGAAGATCCGCTCATTAAAGTGTGGAAAGATGATATTCATAATAAATTATATATTCGCCTTTTCGGTGAAGTACAAAAAGAAGTAATTGAAACAACACTTTTTGAGAAATATAATTTGCAGGTTACTTTCTCAAATACGCGAGTTGTATGTATTGAGAAACCAATTGGTGTAGGGAATAGCGTTGAAGTAATGGGCGAAAAAGCGAATCCATTTTACGCAACAATTGGCTTTAAAATCGAACGTGGTGAACTTAATTCTGGCATAACATATAAATTAGGTGTTGAGCTCGGCTCACTACCTTTAGCATTTCATAAAGCGATTGAAGATACAGTATTTCAAACGTTAAAACAAGGTTTGTACGGATGGGAAGTTACGGACATTATCGTCACGTTAACACATACTGGTTATGCAAGCCCTGTTACAACAGCGAGTGACTTTAGAAATTTAACACCACTCGTTTTAATGGATGCTTTAAAGCAAGCTGAAACATGTGTATATGAACCAGTAAACGCATTTGAATTAACTGTACCAGAACGTGCAATTAGTACCGCAATGTATAAGCTTGCTGCTATTCCAGCAACTTTTAGCGAGCCTATATTCAATAATGACTCCTACCATTTAACAGGTTCATTACCTGTTGCGAAAACAGATAATTTTAAGCGAATGCTTCATTCATTCACTGAAGGAGAAGGCATTTTTACAACGAAGTCATCTGGTTACAAAGAACTGAAGGCCCCCTTCCCTACTCGAAAGCGTGTTGATTATAATCCACTGAATCGTAAGGATTATTTGCTTCATGTACTTAGGGCTTATTAAGTAAAAAAAGAGGTGCAAATTGCACCTCTTTTTGCATGTATTGATAGGTTAGTTTGTCCTAACAACTTCTTTAAGTTTTTCTATTATTGTTGCTATCGCTTCAATTGAATTCTCTGTTTCATATTCCCCAACATTTACAGAATGATTTGCATTTTTGACAACTTCAATCTGTAAATTCGTTTTATGTAACCGATCGATTTGATCTGCATTATATTGGTGATCTTTATCTCCAATTACTAATAGCCCTTCGTGACGACTATGTAAAATCGAATCAAAAATGGAACTAAACGTTAGTAAAGGTGTAAGTAGTATCATTTTTGACTGTAAAAACTCTTCTCTCTTCATTAAATCATTTGCAATCGGAATTGTTCCGAGTGATTTCCCTAAAAACATAATATAGTTGTATTGCTCATCTTTTAATACTTCATTTATTACAGGATTAATATCATCCATCATTACTTTCGTTACTTCTTCCATTGGTTTATTCATTAATTGTCCATCATAAGAATAATGAATATGTACAACATCTATTTTATGTTCAAGCATTAACATTGTCGCGTAATAAAATAACGGCTTATCATAATTGTATCCTGAACCTGAAAACATAAAGCAAACCGTATTAGAACCTTTTTCGATATGTGTGTAACGAATTACTTTGTCATTTATATGTACCTCTTTTTTAGTCCCCTTCACCCTTTTCTCCTCCGCATACATTTACTTTTGTAAAACGATATGCTCTGTATGAACTAATACATCCTTTACTTTCTCTTTTATAAACGCTGGCTGCAAGTTATATGTATCTAACTCTTCTACAGGTACCCACTTAAAGAAATATGTTCTACCTTCTTCTTCCAAAATATATTCCTCTGCCCCATTTGCAGGTAATTGTTTCAGCTCTACTTTATAGTAAAAACTAATTTCATGAAACTTTCGTTCAGAAAGTGTAAAGAAATTTTCTACCGACCATATTAATCTCTTTACCTCAATAGGAACCGCTAACTCTTCAGCAAGTTCTCGTTTTAACGCATCTTCACTATTTTCTAACATTTTCACTCTTCCGCCTGGTACGTACCAAAAATCTTCACCGTCACCTTGCAGAATGAGTATTTTATTATCATATTTACAAATTGCTCCGACGCGGTAGTTAAAACATGTTTCTTCAACTTTAAATGTTAGATCCACACCGATTGCCCCCTATACTTTATTTAAAAATCGCTATAAAACTATTATGTATGTGCTGTACAAATAAGATTACTAAATTTCTCTAGTTCGTTCAATAATTTTCGAACTTTCCAAAAACGATACACATCATTTGTCATCACAAGTATAAATACATATGTCACAATTACTGCGCACACTTTGGAAGCATTATGGGGGACGAATGCATCTCTATCAATATACAAAACTGAAAAATCAAATAATTTTCAAGGAATCATTGTAAAAGATAAAGTGAAACATCAATAAGTGGAGTTTTTATCTTTTTCCTGTTGTTTTTAAATATAGTTAAGACATTATTAAAAAGACGCAAGGTCAACTTATGTGCTAATTAATTCTTTTTCTAGAAAAAGCGTCTTTTATTGCACTTGTTAATACATTTAGGAATAATAAAATAGCCATAACTGCCGTTAGTACATTAAATTGCTTTGTTTTATAAGGAGCGAACCATTCCGTAAAGAACTCTGAATTAACGAGACGATCCCCAACTCCTCCTTCCTTGAAGTTCGGTATCCACGAATTCATATCAAGGATGATAAAAATTAGTTGCATAACGAAAAATGCTCCAATAGTTTTCAGCCAATTTCGTATTCGACTAGGACGCTCTTTTTTTGATGTCATTTAAACCACCCTCCTTTTAGAACTTGCTATTAAAGAGCCTTGTTCTGATAGATACGAATAGATAATATCCATGAAACCCCATAGCACCCCACTGCTATGACAGCAAATATAAGAAATAATTTCAAATCTGAAATCTCTTTTAAAAAGGTCAGTACGCCATTAGCATATTTATTTAATAAATATGGAGTATTTCGCATTAAATATATAACTCCAATAGATAAAAATATAAAAACTGGTACAAGTTTTTTCACTTTAAATGCAACAAAAAATGGGATGTAAAATGCAGTAATCAGCATGACTGCCAAGAAGCCTAGGATGTAACTTTCTAAGGAAAGTTGAAATTCCATGCTGTCTAAAATGAAATATTTTCCAACTAAACAAAATGGGATGATTACTATTGTAAAAAATAAGGTTCCAACGTATTTTGAACTTATAATTTCCTTCCTAGTATACGGTAATGAGTTTACTAAAATATTAGCATTATCTTTATCATCAGATTGATATGTGTTAATTACAAAAACGGCACTACAAATGATTATGACATATGCTACATCCATGCCGGCCCACAAATAGGTAACTAGAAATAAGAGATAAGCAGGTAAAAAAGTTTTTTGTAAAATCAAATCCTTTTTAATTAAATTAAGCATCTTGACTCCCCCTTTTTCATGAAATACATAATATCCTCTAAACTTGGTTTTTCAATCACCACTTCTTTATTAAATAAAGTTTCGATAGAATTTACATTTTCAATCAATCCCTCGAAACCTGTATTTGCCTTACATACAGATATAAATTCACGCTCAGTATCAAAATCTAACATATCTAATGGTCCTTTGACCAAAATATAATCTTCTGCAATGGCATAAATATCTTTTGTAAAAATATGCTTCCCATTTTGAATAAATGTAATATAATCGGCAATGCGGTCTAAATCCGTTGTAATATGTGATGAGAAAAAGATAGTTTTCTCTCCATCCTGCATAATATTTTGTAGAACATCCAATAATTCTCTTCTGAATACAGGATCAAGTCCAGATGTAGGTTCATCCATAATAATTAGTTCAGCATGATGTGAAAGGGCAATTGCGAGAGAGGCTTTCATTTTCATTCCTTTGGAGAATGTTTTCATTTTTTTATTTAATGGTAATTCGAACAGATCTTTATAATATGTAAATTGGTTAAAATCCCATTTTTTATAAGCAGGCGCAATAATTTTAGTAATTTCCTTTAATGTGAGTTCATCATAAAACACATTATCGTCATAAACGAAGCCAATTCTTTCTTTAATTCGTTTCGCATCAGTCGAATAGTTCATGCCAAATAAGGAGACGTTTCCACTATCCGGGTTTATTAGATTCATAATCATTTTAATCGTTGTAGATTTACCTGATCCATTTCCTCCAATAAAACCCGTAACAAATCCTTTTTTTACTTCCATCGAAAAATTGTTTATTTGAAACCCTTTAAAAGATTTACTGACATTTTGAAGTTCTATTACGTTTTCCAAGAGTTTTCCTCCTCGTATAAAATTGTAAGCATTTCTTTTAGCTCATTTAAAGAAACATCCATTTGTTTAGCATTTTGAATCGCTTCACACAACTTTTCTTCAACTGTCTTTAATTTTTTTTCTTTCATAGTTTCAATGTTTTGTTCTGCTACAAAGGACCCCCTTCCGACAATTGAATAAATAAAACCGTCTTTTTCCAGTTCTTCATATGCTCTTTTCGTTGTAATAATGCTTACTCTTAAATCTTTTGCTAACTGACGCATTGAAGGAAGAGCATCTCCTTGCTTTAAATCACCTAGTAAAATAAGTTTTTTTATTTGGACACCAATTTGTTCATAAATAGGTTCCTTTGAAGTGTTCGTAATAACGATTTGCATGCAAATACCTCTTTTGAAAAATATTGTATATATACTTTATATACAATATATACTATCGCACATTTCAAATTAACAGAAAATTTCCAAAATATAGTTACAAACACAATCTAATAATGTAATTAATACAACTTATTTATACGAGCCTTCCTTGTATTAGCCGGATTTTGAGGTGGAGGTCTTGCTACTAGCTAATACACGATAAAGACTTCGTTGTGTTTTACAGAAAAATTGGCACAACTGATAGTGTGAAAGAGAAAGAGTTTGAAATAGAAGAAAAATTTGAGGAAGTTGATATCAAGTTAGACTAGGATGAGGATGACGAAGAAGGATTAAAAAAGATGTTTCCTAAGTTATGGGACATGTATGGGGAAGAATCGATAGAGTGGTAGATTTGTTAATTGCCAAAAACGCCTTGTTTCTTTCGTAACAAGGCGTTTTTCATGATACTATGTTTAAATTGTTATCTTCCCACTTTCCCACCACTTCATGAAAGTTTCTAACGAAGGAGCAACCCAAGTTCTACAATTATTTTCATGATTCCATACATATATATCATCTCTTTGCACGATTCCGTTCAAAATGGAATAACCAAACAAATCACCATTTCCGCCATCAGCAAAAAATAATAAACAGTCAAAAGGCATATATAAATCCTTGAAATCAACTATACTTCTCATATTCATATTTTCAGTTTTAATTTTTGAAGCAGACCATATAAAGTCCCCATACTCACCTTGTACACCGTTTGTTTCCTGTAATAATTGATATAAATCATTCGGTAATTCCACCTGCAAATTTTTGTGAACTTCAGCGAGTTCATTCTTTGTAGCTGGATTTTTGAAACTTAAGTTTTGTGAAATACTACGAATGGTAATTTTCCACATAGCTTTTTATCCTTCCATCGCTTATGTTCAATCAAGTATAGACAAAGAGGATTCCCTAAATTGATTGATACCACTTTTCTATCAAATCTTTCTCCCTCTGGCCTGAAATACCTGCTTTTAATTCCCATTCGTCCACACTCTTCATCCACTCATATACATCTGTAACTGTATGTTCTAATTTCCTAAAATTAAGTCCTTCTTTAACAGCACTCTCAATACTAATAGAAGACCCACCTTTCCACGGCTTTGTCTCACCTTCCAATGAAAAAGTTTCTGGAAGCCATAAAGGTATCTCTGTCCAAGGCTGCACTTTATGTTCATTCATAAACGATTCATCAACCCAAACGAATGCGGCATCACTATTCGTAACCTTTTTGCACGTATTTAATAGCTCTTCCATCGTCAATTCATAATTTGGACCTGTAACATTGAATGTACCTGCATTATTATTTTCTGCCATGTTTAGTCCCCAGTTTGCGACGTCTTTTATATCAACTATCTGCACTGGACGGTCCTTTCTTCCTGGAACTAACACTTCTCCTCCCTTTGCTACACGCCCAATCCAGTATGGAAGCCGATCTGTATAATCAAACATCCCTGAAAGAAGCCCTGCTCTTACGTGTAAAACACGCCCCGGCCAATACTTCTCTGCTTCTTTTTCACATAATACTTTCAGCGCACCATAATACTCATAAGAAGAAACTTCACCATTCTCAACAGCCTTTATTTGATTCCCCGTTGGTTCGGGTTGTAATATATAATCTTCTTTTATATGATGCGGAATCCAATCTTTATATACGGAAAGACTTGAGATGAATATATAATGCTTTATATTATCCCGTAAGACTTCTCCAACATTTCTAATGTGATGCGGAGAAAATCCACACGTATCGACTACCGCGTCCCATTTTCGATTTACTAAACTTGAAACATCATCATTTCTGTCACCGATTAACTGCTCTACTTCAGGAAAAATTTCTTTATTCGTTCCGCGATTAAATAATGTAACTTCATGCCCTCTTTTTACAGCCTCTTCTACAAAAGCTCTTCCTAAAAACCGTGTACCACCTAGAATTAAAATCTTCATAGTTCTCCCCCATTCGTGATTGAAAATCCTTTCTTTTGTTAAACGATTTTTTGTTGTGAAAAGTTACGGGGTTAGTCTAACTTTTTCTACAAGTTCAACATATGTAATTTCCATTTCATATATAATTAAAATATCGGATATTTGATTAATCACTTATACATGTAAGTAGGTGAACAATATTAATAGAAACATAGTTTATCATTCAACACTATGTATGTATTGCCTTACATCGCTTGTATATATCATCTTACTGAACATAGAAAATGGTCGTAATTATTTAGGGTTTACGATGGTTATTCCGCTTTTAGCTGCTATTTTATATCAGAAATTATATAAGAAACAAAAAATAGTTCATACATTTGGAATTTCACGTCCAAAAATAAAAGCACTAATTTTCTCCATATTATTTCCACTACTTCTAGGTCTATGTCTGCATTTCTATTTTTATATTTATAATATAAAATTCTTATTTAATCATTGTAATGAATTGGGATTTCTCCTACTCATTGGTCTTACAATTGCTGCTTTGTCTGCATTTTTAGAAGAAATCATATGGCGTGGAAATTTTCATTACCATTTACGAAAAAAATATTCATTAAAACAAACAGCAATCATTACTGCATCGCTTTGGTCTTTATGGCATTTACCAGTATCAATCTTTTATAAAAACTATGAATTATGGTTTGTAGGAATATTAAGCTATCTCTCGTTATTATTTATATTATCTATAATTTTGACGTATACGAGAGAGTATAGCCATTCTGTGATAACACCTGCAATTTTACATGGCATGTTCAATGTATTTTATTTAACAGATGGAGTAGAAACAAAATGGGATATTAGCCTAATGGAATTAATTAAATTTATCTTGCTGGCAATCGTGTTTGGCATGATGTATCTAATACATCGAAAAGTTAAAAAATAGTTAAAAGTACCTAAACAAATTATAAAGTACTTCAACACCTTGCAATTATTCAATAATCGTATAGGTGTTGAAGTGTTATAATTTTAGTTACTCAACTTGGTTAATACAACACTTTTTTCTATCATGAAGAACAAAGCAAGTTTAACTAAACCTTTCATTCTTATTTTTATAAAAATAACCATTTTAATCTTTTAAATAAGGAAGTATGCACCCTTTAATTAATTCCCATCTATCCCGTGCATTCGGCATAACTTCAGAAGCAATTACTACAACCAAATCCTTCTCCGGTACACAACAAATCATATTCCCACCATCACCCATAGCACAGTATGAAAAGATTCCATCTTCTTCTCGTAACCACCATAAATAACCATATTGATTTTGGTTCATTTCTGTTGATTCTTTTATCCATGATTTTGATAGTATTTGTTTTCCATTATGAATACCTTCATTCAAATACATCTGTCCAAACTTAGCCATATCCCTAATCGTTAACGTTAGTCCCCATCCGCCCGTCGAAATATCGTTTGGATCGTGAACCCATCCTTTTACATCTTTTCCGAATAAGTCATCGAATCCAAATGCTTTTATATTATAGTTTGGAATTTCTCTCATACCGAGCGGTTGAAATAAGTACTCATTTGCAAAGTCACGGGCACTTTTTCCTGTTGCGCTCGTTATGATTGCTGATAATAAATGAGCTCCTGCAGATGAATATTTAAAAATCCCAACTTCTCCGCCTGCTCCTATCCTATTTAACGTATACTGTACCCAATCTTGTTGCGTACATAGCTCTTCTAACGGTTCCTGCCAGTCTACGAAAGGATGTGGAGCTGTCATTGTCAACAGATGTCGTACCGTTATTTCAGATGAATTAACGTTATATTCCGGGAAAAATTCTATTACTTTTTGATCAACACTTTGTATATACCCTTTATCTACACATAGTCCAATCAACGCAGAAATTATCGTTTTTGTGACTGACGCTATATGAAATGCATCATCTGGACCGTGATCATTATAATAATTTTCAAAAACAACATTACCTCTCTGCACTACTAACATACCATTAATATTTTTGTATTCTTCTTTTATAATCAGATCTAACTTTTCAGCAGTTTTCATTATTCATTCCCCTTTAACCTATGATTAAAAAGGTTCGATAGGTACATATATATCAACTATATGTTTATTTTCCGCGTGCTGCCTTGGGTCATTTTTATACATTTCAAAAGGATACAAATCTCTCGGTTTATTTCCGCTATTTGGAAGCCATTCACCGTATAAGAAATCCCATGCTCCTTTATATTCATCTTGGAATATTTCAAAATGACCTACCGCATACTCTCCAGAAGGTACTACCATTATTCCAATGTCGTTCGTTTCTACTGCGGACCCATCCGGAATTGTTATACATAAACTAGTTCTTAAATGATTGTCCTCCGTAAATTCATGATGATCGTGGTAAATGGTTAATACTTTCGTATCCTCAAATACATGATAGTTTTCCTCCGCTGCGTAATGAAATAATTTCTCTATCATTTTTGGAAAAACTAGCGTTAACTCTTCATATGTACCGATATGCCTTATGTATGCGACGTTTATATCGTCCGCTGTTACAATTTCAACATTTCCTCGAACCTTCTTACACTCATTGTATTGAGAAGTTCCGCTTACGTCTTTGCAATTCTTGCTATTGTCGTTTCGATAATGAGATGGACTTATTCCGTAATGACTTTTAAATGTTCGAGAGAAAACTGCTGAATCTGTAAAGCCAAAATGGTAAGCGATATCCGTAATCGTCATATCTGTGCGATATGTAAGTAGATTTGTTGCCCTTTCTAACTTCAATCGGTTTACATACCGTGATAATGGCTCGTCTACTATCCCCTTGAAAATCCGATGAAAATGAAACTTTGAAAATCCTGCTACATCTGCTAACTCTTCAATTGAAAGTGAATCATTTATGTGTGATTCTATATAATCTTGCACTTTATAAATGCGTCTTAAGTACTCATTTCTACATTGTTTACTCTCCATACTTTTATCTCCTCACAACAAAAAGGCTAACGTTAAGCTAGCCTACTTTTACACATTTTTCAAAAACAAAACTCTACTACCACCGTTCCTATCATAATTTTTATGTACCGATACACCCTCTACCTCATCATCCCCAGCCTCAATTCGAAAACCGATTTCTTGATGAAACTGTATCGACTTTTTATTAGTTGGTGACGTAATTGCTTTTACAACTTTACGGTTATTTGCACGAGCAATATCAAAGAAATAAGAATACAATGTCGATGCGATTCCTCTTCTTCTATACTTCGGATTTACACCGATAAAATGAACGTATGCTTCATCTTTATATGTTTGTGAAAAAAATCCACATAAGAAACCTAACGTTTCGCCCTCTTCTTCAATAATAAAACTCGTTTCTTGAAAATGAACGAAGAACAGTTTTGGCAACATAGCAGCCATATCTCTCCCGCCCCACCAATCATTTAAAACAGAATGAATCTTTACATAATCTTCCCCTTGGATGTTTCTTACTTGCATATATTTCTCCCTCTCACTCACTTCATTTTTTCATATATTTTAATTACGGTTTCTACTAAAAGGATGAATACCCAAATCCCGCAAAATACAAGAACAGACTGGAATATCGATCCAATTATCATAACACTAACTGCACCTGTTATTGAAAAAGATATTCCACCAAGCCCTGGATCCTGTATAAATGCTCCAGCAGAAAAAGCGGTTATAATTGATACTATTAAATAAATCACACTCATTATTTTTAATATTTTTATAGAAAGATACGAAGTTTGTTCTTTCTCCACTTGTGATAATTCGATTTCCCCGCTCGCAATTCCTTTTTGCAAACAGTCCTCACATAGAAATTCTTCCTTAATTTTTTTACCACCATGCAATGTACCTGTTATTTCTTTACATCTTGAACATTTTCGATTTATCATGTTGTTACCACTCCAATCTATTAAGATTATACTTATACCATTCTGCATTTACCTTAATATTCCTTTTATGTATTTTATAGAGAAAGGTCGTGTTTTATGATTTCAAAACTTACGTTTGGCTTGAAAAAATCTACCGCTCATTATGTATTAAGACCTAGTTGTTATGCGATTATTTTCCATTCATCTTCTTCAATGATTGCTGTTATCCAAAAAGGAGACCGTTACTTTTTACCTGGTGGTGGTATGGAAGGTAATGAAACAAAAGAAGAGTGTTTGCACCGTGAACTACTAGAGGAATTAGGATTGGCAATTGAAATTGATCAATATATCGGTAATGCGGCTCGATATTTTTATGCAGAAAAGGAAGATATATATTATTTAAATGACGGGTTCTTTTATATTGCGAACATGGTGCAGAAACAAACTGAAAACTGTGAGGATGATCATGTTCTAAGGTGGATGTCTCCTTTACTTGCTGTAGAGCTTCTCATTCATGATCATCAAAAATGGGCCGTTGAACAAGCTCTTTTATTACGAAAACAAAAGGGATCTCCTTCTATATGAAAGAGATCCTTTTTACTACTAACTTACTTTTTTCAAATTGAGTGCAGGCTTTTTGATTCCGCCTTTTTTTACAACATATAAGCCGATGAAGATTATAAGACCGCCAACGAGTTGCATCATATTAATTTGCTCTCCAATTGTTACTGCCGCAAAGATAACTGCGAACAATGGTACGAGATACATATAAACCATTACTTTCGTTGAGCCTATTTGACTAATACCGACATACCACATTGCTAGTCCGAAGATGGTCGCAAAGATGATTGAATATGCTAGTGAACCCCAGCTTGGCGTATCTACTGGCCATGTTAAAGAGTTTACGTTGAATAAACAGTATATAACAAGTGGTACAATTCCAATTAAAGTAGACCATGATGTAACTCTCATTGCGGAGTATTTTGTAATAAGAGGTTGCGCTAATATTGGATACCATCCCCACGCAATTGCTGCGACTAATCCAATTACATTTCCGAGCCACGCATATTCGTAAGTAGCTCCTCCTGTATGTCCTGTTAATAAAACGAATGCTGCACCAATAAACGCTATTATTGAACCTATTTGTACTTTCATCGAAAAACGTTCTTGTTTGTGCAATACTGCTAATATCCCTGTAAAAATAGGTGACATCGCAATTAATAATGAGGCGTTCGTTGCTGAAGTATATTTCACAGATAGCATAAACATCGTTTGATACATTGCCGTACCAACGATACCGACTGCTACTAGTCGTAACCAATCTTTTCTTTCAATACGTAATGAGCGTTCCATTAAAAATGTAATAAGTAATAATACCGGAGATGCTACTAAAAATCGTAAACTATTAAATTGAATGGATGACATATATGCCACGCCATACTTTCCAATTGTATAATTCGCTCCCCATACTAATGCTACTGATACTAGGAGCCACTCCATTTGCCATCGTTTCATCCGAATCTCCCCTTCCATATTTAGCATAGTAAAATTGGCTGGATATAGCACCGTCCAATTGGCTGTTTTTTTCCCCAGCCAATTTGTTATACTTAATGTATATAAGAGATGCGGAGGCGTTTGTATGGAATGGAAGCTAGATAACGACAGTAAAATCCCAATTTATCAGCAAGTAGTTGACTTTATTGAGAAACGTATTACATACGGAGAACTTCCTCCTGGAAGCTTCCTCCCTTCCGAACGGAAATTAGCTACGCAGTTAAATGTAAACCGAAGTACGGTAACGACTGCTTATAATGAACTACGTGCTATGGGGATTGTGGAAAGTACGACTGGTAAAGGGACACGTGTAAGTACACATATGTGGGGCGTTTCTCCAACATTAACTCCGAATTGGAGAAATTTCGTAGAAGGTGGTACTTTTTTACCAAACTTACCGTTACTTCGCCATATTCGGGCAGAAGTACAACAAAATGAAAATATCATTGATTTCGCAAACGGTGAGCTCGGTTGTAACCTTTATCCTCACGATCAACTACAGACAATTTTACGAGAACAACCGTTAACGCATTCATTAAGTTATGATCATCCGCAAGGCTATCTCCCGCTAAGACAAGCGGTCGTAAAATATATGAAAGAATATTTAAAAGTTGAAGCGACTGAACAATCCATAATGATTACATCTGGCGCACAGCAAGCACTTCACCTTATCGTTCAATGTTTATTAAATCCAGGTGATGCAGTTGCTTTCGAAAGTCCTTCACACTGTTATTCCTTACCGTTATTCCAATCAGCAGGTATTCGTATTTTCCCATTACCTGTCAATGAACACGGTATTAACCCAGACGATGTGCAAGAGTTATATAGAAAGCACCGTATTAAAATGATATTTTTAAATCCAAACTTCCAAAATCCTACGGGCACAATGCTTCATCCAAACCGTAGAAAAAAACTGTTATCACTTTGCGCAGACTTACGAATTGCGATTGTGGAAGATGATCCGTCCAGCTTACTTACGCTAGAAAAGAAACAACCTTGCCCTACTTTGAAATCGATTGATGAAAATGGAACAGTCATTTATGTACATTCTTTATCAAAAATGGTTGCGCCAGGCTTACGAGTTGGCTGGCTTGTCGCCCCGCAATCGGTAGTAGAAAGGTTATCTGACGCAAGGCACCAAATGGAATTAGGAATGAGTATATTCCCGCAGTGGCTTATGCAGCAATTTTTCGAAACTGTACCATTTCAGTCTCATATCGTACCGTTACGAAAACAATTAGCAGAAAAAAGAGACATTATCGTTCGCGCCCTAAACGAGCAACTTCACGATAAAATCTCTTTTTCAAACCCGACCGGTGGTATATACATATGGGGAAAATTAAAAGAACCGATAAACGAAAAACAACTTATTATGCAAAGTTTAAAACAAGAAATTGCTTTTATGCCAGGTAGTATTTTCGGCGCGAAAGATGGTTATATTCGTTTATCTTATGGAAAAGTGGATATTGATCAAATTGAGGAAGGTATTTCTCGTTTACGTGAGGCTATTTTGGTATGTGAAAAATAACTTTAAATAAAGCTTTCTCGTTTGACAAAAGAAAATTCTACCATTATCATCAACTCGAATCTATTTATAGGAGTGATACCAATGAAAATTTACGTTGATGCAGATGCTTGTCCTGTAAAAGATGTGATTATTTCCGAAGCTACGAATGTAGAAATCCCTGTTACCCTCGTTACTAGTTTTTCTCATTATTCTAATGCTCAGCAGCCAAAAGGTGTGGAAACAATTTATGTTGATTCTGGAGCAGATGCTGCGGATTACCGAATTATGCAGTTAGCAAAAAAAGAAGATTTAATCGTAACCCAAGATTACGGTCTTGCTTCACTCGCTTTAGCAAAAGGCTGTATCGTACTACATCATAAAGGCTATAAGTATACGAATGACAACATTGAACAATTGTTACAAACACGGTATTTAAGTGCAATGGTTCGAAAGAGCGGTAAACGTACAAAGGGACCGAAACCATTTACAGCAGAAGATAAAGAGAAATTTCGAGCACTCTTTAAAAGTATGATCGCTCTTTAAAAATGAACCTTCTATTTGTAGGGAAAGCTTTATTAAAAAAAGAAGAGAATATCAAAATAAACATTCTCTTCTTGAGGTTTACCCTTTTAAAATGAAGGTAAATTATCTAAGTTATTTTCCTTTATCCCATCAGGTTCACTACGTATAATATCTCTACCATACTTATGAAATACGTCTACATGAGCTAACTTCCCTGATTTTGCTTCACTAAGAGCAGTCATATAATCTAACTCTCTCCCGCTACTTGTTTTAAACGCTATTAAATCACCATCATCATTTTTACGAACGGCAACAATTTGTTCTGCTCCTGAATTGACTTCATCGTCTACTTCAAATTGAGCTTGCTCTTCTCCTTGATGTAAATAATCATTATAAACTTTTTCAAAGTCTTTTTTATTCATAACATTCACCTCCAACACATTTTTTAGTATGGTTGGGAGGTGTTGGTTTTATGTAATTTGCTCTAAACTTTTGTATTTTCAAATGAAAACATAGTACCCTTACTATTTGATTGTAAAGTGTATTTTATTTCGAACATCTTTGATATATCTTCAATATTTTTCAAACCAAGTCCCGTACCTTTACTATTTATATCAAACCCAATCCCATTATCTCTAAAGGAAACAATATCTTCATGTATAATAATTTTGAATTTTTTTGCTTTTGAATGTTTAAGGACATTTTGAAAAATATTATCAAATAACCTTTGAATCCATAACTCATTACTATTCCATATCAACTCTTTATCTTGTGGATTAAATACTAATTCAATTTTATGAATGCTATACAAATAGCTCCATTTCTTAATCATATTTTCTATTAAATTATGTATATTCACTTCATCATTCACAATATAAGTATTCTCTAAGGTCTCTGTAGATTGAATATTAAATTCGTTAGTTAAATCACTTATATATTGTATCTGCTCATACATTGATTCAAGTACTGGTGCTTGTTCCTTGTACTCACCTTCTAAATAATATAATTGTAATCTGACCGCTGTTAAGGGTGTATTAATATCATGCCGTAATTTATTTAATAGTTCCTTTTTTATTTGTTCCTGTTGTTGTAGTTCTAATTCTCGATAAGTTGTTCTTTCTATAAGCAAGTTCACTGATTTAATCAGCTCTCCCATTTCATCATCGCTTTTAACATTTATTATATTAGGGATTTTTTTATCACTAGCTAAATCTCGAATCGTTTGATTTAATACATTAATTTTATTTAATACTGTATTAATCGATTTTGAAAATACAAAAGCTAATATTAATAGTGATAATAAAAATATGATTAACATCGTAGGATATGCATAGGATTCGTGAAAAGGAATGTTCTGATTTTTAGTTTTAAAGACAACATTATAAATAACGGATACAAAGATACTAATTGACAACAATAACAGTGGTACGCTAATAATAGCGGAGAATAATAGTAACTGATATTTTTTCTTTAAGTTCATTTCTTCATATAGGTATTTAATCTATACCCTTCTCCATATATGTTCTGAATAATATCACCTGTTTTATCATCAATTTTGGTTCTGATTTTCTTTATATGTACGTTCATGATATTTTGATTTCTATCTTCGAGTTGCCATAGGTAATCATAGAAGTGTTCTTTAGATAAAATTCTATCTCTATTTTCATATAAATAGAAAAATATTTTACGTTCAATTGCTGTAAAAGCAACTTCATTACGCAAATCATTAATAAAAACTCTTTTATATTCTGCATCTATAAATAAATGGTTAATTTGCGTGAACGTACCATATTGATTATCTAACATTTTCTGAATCCTTAACAATAACTCTCTAGGGTCAAAAGGTTTTATCATGTATTCTTCTCCAATAGTCAAACCTTTTAGTTTACTATCCATATCATTCCTTGCTGATAGAAATATAATTGGAATATTTAATCCTAAATTTTTTATTTTCTTTGTAATTTGATAACCATCTTCACCTGGTAACATAACATCCATTACGACTAAATCTATTTCATAAATTACATCAAAAACTTTCCTTCCCTCTTTCTCCCAACACACATTATACTTCTCACGCTGTAAAATTTTTTGTAATAAATCTCCTATAATCAAATCGTCTTCAACAATTAATATGTTATATACTTTCATTATGTAGACCTTTCATCGCTAAAATAACAATTGCTTAGTTCTTCACTACTTTATTCTTAATAAAATCCATAGCAATTTTGTATATTTCATCAGGAGCATATAAATAAATACTATGTGTACCTTCAATTATTTTTACATCAGCTATTAATAACTTGCTAGCAAACTCCTTATAGTCTTCGTTTTTTTGCTTTGTATACTTCGAATCTTTATATTGCCTAGCAATCGCATCTATAAATAACATAGGTGTTTCTTTTGGGATCGATAAAGAATTTGATTTTTTACCGTTATTGTAGCTTTGTAAAAGTTCTTGCTTCATATCATCATTAAAAGCCCTCTTATACGTAAGCGCTTTATAAATATCTTTTTCCTGTTCGTTTAAAAAGGATTGACGAATGACTTCGGGATTATAAGTAATAGAGGGAGCTAATCTCTGAAAACCAATTTTCGTTAAAATATTCATCCCTTTTATTTTTAATGAATCAACCATACCTATTTTATTAGTCACATACTGTTTAGGTAAACCAATATCTAACGCAATAATCCCTTTTACTTCACTTGGATATTTTTGTGCCCAATAAATAGCCTCTATACCCGATAGAGAGTGTGGTACTAAAATGTAAGGTGGTTTATTTCCACTTCGAATAAGCGCTTCTCTCGTTTGTTCTAATATCGTATCAATATCTCTATCATCTCGAAAAACATCACTGTATCCATAACCCGCTCTCTCAATTACAGCAATCTTGTTTTCCTTCGAAAATTTACTATATAAGCCTTTCAATTCATAAACAGGAGCGGCAATTCCAGATCCGGCCATAAATACAAACGTATCCTCCCCGCTCCCCTCATTATAAACATTCACTTTTTTATTATCGAAATTAACAAGTTCGCCTTCATTGTTCATTAATTTCGATTCCATTTTTAATTGATAGTTATGATATATAAATATAGCGCCTGTTCCAAAGAAAATCATACTAATACACATTAAAAATATTATTTTCACTGACTTTAATAATTTTTTCATTTGACACCCCTTTCAACCTATATTGAAAGGGTACAATATAAAAATAAATTTCTAATAAATTTTCAAATTTAATATCTATTCATTGTTTCTAAGGATGGATCACTTTTAATACCTACGCAAACCCTTCAAAGTCTCCAATATATCATCTGTAAAGGCTGTACTACCTTCTGCCTCTAAAACTCTAAAATAAAAACTTCTTAAGAAAGTTCTAATATTTTGTACTAAAATAGCATGCTGCGGATGTCGGATATCTTCAACAGTTGCTATACTATGTAGCCAATTGCTCCACTCTTCTCCAGTTAAAATATTTTGGTTACGTAACGACATAATTGGCGCTACTAATCTCTCATCTTCAAAGTGCACATATACGTAATCACTTAATCGAACCTTCTGGCGAACAGCAGCTAGTATTGCATATGAAAACTCACGATTTTGTATAGTACGTGCTAACGCATCTAGTGCATCAGCCGCATGCGCCGTAGAGTGTGCCCAGCCTTTTCCTTCTACGTATCCTCTTACATCTTCTTCTAAATATACATATTCTAGTACTTGTTCTGCCACACTGTATAGTTGTTCTTCAGATAACAGTGGTTCTCTTTCATGAACAGATAAAATAAGTGGCGGAATTAATACGGAGAATGCACGTTTAAATACAGAGTCTGTGCCCTTTTCACCAATTTTATAAAATAAATAATCAGGACTAATTGCTTGTAACATTAATCCTCGCAACTCTTTTTGTCTAAACACATCATTTGTAATCCATGTGTGAAGCGTACTATAAATTAAATCATCACGTAATTCAGCATCAGGTGAACCGATATAATCTAACATCCACTGCGCATATGGATATGCATCTACGTCTTCTGGTACAGCATAATTATTATTTTTAATTTGTAGTAGTTCTTCTTTTAATTCTAGTACTTCATCCATTATATTTTCTGTCCCCTTTTTACTTTATTAACATATTTTCGCCTTATCCCCTGTAATTGCCTATCCTTATATGAACTTGATTCAATTATATATAATTTATCCTAATAAATAAAAGGAAATACTTTAGAACATCGCAGTCTCTCACCTTATTTACATGCATTTCATGTAAGTTTAATTTATAAAATAAAGGATGTTTTTTCTTTTGTATTCAAACGTAGTTACAATCAAAGGTTGCATCATTTTAGAACTTGCTTAATAAATTCTGTTTTAGCTTTTGTGTAGGCTTCTCTATCTTGGTTAAATCTTTTAGCTAAATCTTGTTTAAGATTTGAATACTCATAAACTAATTGTGGATTTTCTCGTAAGCGATTACGAAATAAAAGTTGATGCTCCCATTGCTCAGTTCCTTTAACCATTAAATGAAGGTGAGCTACACGCCTATTATTCTTAACTTTCACAAAGAACCTTCTCCAAGGTCTTTCATCCAATTCTGGGCTTACATAATGCCAATTATATAAGTCCAATTCCGCTAAAATATCTAGTACTCTATCAAATGAGTCTATTTCAGCCATTAGATCAATGATAGGTTTTGCAGGTAAACCAGGTATGGATGTACTTCCTATATGTATTACTTTGCTTATACCGAGAGGAGCAAGCAGTTCATATAGTTGCTGCTCTTCACATCTGCCTTTATCTTGCCAATCAGGATTTGCATTCACTATCTCTACTGACTCATTCGCCCATACAGGCCAATCGTTCGGATTCTCTTTTTTATCCATCCAAAACATCTCCTTTCACGAATTGTTTGCTGTATAAACAATATTAAATTTCTTTAAATACAACTACTGGATCATCAAAGTTATTATTCCGAAATATAACATCCGCACAACTTTTCGGATTATGCTCATCTATATACATCTTACAGGCAGCATGATATCTGTTTAAAAACATTTTCTCTGCTTCTTCATAACTTCCAAAAGTCTCAGTCTCTCGCTTTGCACCACGTTTTCTCGCCATCTCAAAATCTGTATCTACAAAGATTTTGTAATCAAATAAATGCTCAACATCTTTTTTCAATAGAAACGTTCCATCTACTATTAATATCATATTTTGCTTGGCCACTTGTGGCTTATTATGTACAGGCATATCCGTTATTAAGTTATGAGAAATCGTTTCATACTGTAAATTCCCGTTAAGCTCTAAAGGCTTTAATAATCTTTCTTTAAAAGCTGTATAATCGTGTGCATCTTCGTAATACCCTCTTGCAGATTCTTTTCCTTTTGCATAGCGAACCGCTCTCGGATTATGAAAATCATCAATGCTGGCGCGTGTTACTGGTAAACCTCGTTTTTTTATTTCTTCAGCTATTTCGTTTGCAAATGTTGTTTTTCCTGAAGCTGTAATACCACTTACTCCAACTCTTGTTGGATGGGTTAAGTTTAATTTTAAAATATGATCTACAATTTCTTTCATGCGTTGTATTCGGTTCATGATATTTCCTCCTACAATTAGTTTACATAACATAATTACAGGTAACAATTCATGTCATTATTTGTCGGTAAGGCGATATCCTATTTCGAATCGTTAATATATTTGAAGTTACGATAGATATATTATAATTGGCTTACTTTCCCTTAAACCCTCGATATAAAGCAGTCCGTAATTCTTGTTTGTATTCTTCAATTTCTGGCATATCGAGTTCTTCTGCTAGTCTGATGGCTAGTTCAATATCATATGGTACACGTACGAGTTGAATGGAAAAGCTTGCGGCTTCTTGTTCATTGTAAGTTCCTTCAAATATTAAATAGGAAGCTTGTGTAATTTCAAGTGGATTGCCTACACTACCTGCATTGCATAACGTTTTCCCTCTGAAATTTTGAACGAATGCTTGGTGAACGTCACCGTAGCAAACGACATCTGGTTTTTTTTCCCCTTCTATATTCTCTGTGAACTCACTGTTTTCGAACATACTAATACGCTCTTCTCTTGAGGCATGTGGCTGAATTCTTTCATATAAACTTCTCGGCGATGCGTGGAACATACGAATCAATTTGCCACTCATAAAAAATTCGATTGAAAATGGTAAACTTCTTAAATAGTCATTTTGTTCTTCCGATAATTGTTTTTGATGCCATTTTAACGCTTCAAATTCAGTCGGTTTTGTAATGAAATCATCCCAGTTCCCCATTACAACTCCATCACATTCTTTACGAATGATTTCAATCACTTCGCTAGAATGAGGACCTTTCCCGACTAAATCTCCAAGACAAATGATGCGCTCGATTCCTCTTAATTTAATATCTTGCAGCACAGATTCTAGAGCTGGAATATTACCGTGAATATCTGAAATTACCGCAATTTTATCCATATGAATCCCTCCATTACTTATTGTTTATTCTATCCTCATGTTGTGATTGATACCATTTTGGAATATAGGATGAAAAATTGTTATGATCTTCTAAAATTACGTTCAACCTTTCCTTCATATCATCTACTAAATGTGGCGTGCTTCGGTTTGTCCATACGATATCAGCTGGGAATGTCATTGCTGCATATAATGAATACAGTTGCCAAAAATGAAGTGACGGTTCTCCCACGCAATAACCGTGAACTTGTCCAACCGCAAATGGTTTACTTAT
This sequence comes from Bacillus sp. N5-665, assembly GCF_022637375.2. Classification (NCBI taxonomy): domain Bacteria; kingdom Bacillati; phylum Bacillota; class Bacilli; order Caryophanales; family Bacillaceae; genus Bacillus; species Bacillus sp. N5-665. The sequence goes on along the minus strand of NZ_CP093325.1, from coordinate 2,461,464 downwards.
TCTTGTAGTAAAAATCGCTACGTTATAAAAATCGTGTATTGGGTCGCCAAAATCATATCCTCCAAAATCGATAACGATAAATTCCTTATTATGAATCATACTATTTGCTGGATGGAAGTCATCGTGTAAAAAGGTAATAGGGCGATTTTTCAATAATTGTTTATGCTCCCCTACAAAACTTAATACTGGCTTCAAATCAAGGAAGTCTATTTCATAGTTTGCTAACGCTTCTACGTATCTTTCGTATTTATTCCATCGAACCGTTCCCCATTTATTACTTGCACTTTCTCTTCCAATTGAGTGGATCCTCTTTAATACTTCCCCTGCTTTTCTTCCTGCATTATACTGTTCTTCCACCGATAGCTTCCCTAAACCTTCTTCACCATTTACACCTTGGGCCCATTCAAATACTTGTACACATTTATTTAATTCCTCAAGTTTTATGAAATGAATTAACTTGGGCGTTGGAATATGTAATAACTCTAATTGTTTCATATACGTATATTCTTCTTGTTTACGTTCAAAATGAACAGCATCACATACTTTCACAAAATAAGTTTCTTCGTTCTTTAATTCAACTTTATATTTTTCTTCATGTGAAAAGCCTTTTGAAATAGCTGTACACTTTACAATACGATGCCATTCTAGTTGTCTCTCTATCTCTCTAAGCATTTCCTTCACAACATTCACCTCTATCAATATATGTACAAACTACCTAACACTTCATGCTCTCGTTTATTTTCACCTTTAAACTCCACTGCAAATGGATATTCGCCATGATGCTTCAAACGTTCTAGTACTAACCCTTCTCCTATTGGTTCACAAAACTGCACATGAACATCACCAAATGATACGCTTTGACACTCCGCATTCCATTCTTCATTCTTTGTGATTGAGCTTGCAGTTAGCCCCATTACTTCTTTCCATTTCCGTACTGTTTCTCGAACATTTTTCACTGCGTAATGAATCGTTTCAATTTGTTGTACTTTATTTTTATGTTCAGTGATTGTTCCTATGTTACGTAAATCGTTTCTTCTTTCTTCATCCGTTTCATTCCACTGTATGAAGAAAGGTAATTTCGGTCCGTTTTCCTCTTGCTTTACAAATAACATTTTCCACTCTAAAAGACGGCCATCTTTTCTTATACGTTTTCCTTCAAATGGTCCTATCGTATGTAAACCGTGCTTACTAAAATTATTTGCTAGGTCTTCAATGGCATCTGTTCGAATTGCGATTTGTAGCATTCCTTCTCCGTCTTGTAATTTTACTACTGTTTCTTGTACTAATGGATTGTCTGCTTTCTTCGCTTTTTCTTCATGCTGAACTGCTAAAAATTCTATATAGGATAAATCAAAATAACATAAACTATTCCAAGTACCCCAAGTAATATGCTCTCCGCCTATTGCAGTATGAAATCCACGCTCCTGTATTTGTTTTGCCGCTTCCTCCGGTGTACCATATACTGCGTGTACGAGATGATCAAATCGTAACATGTCTTTCTCCCCTTTCTCTCCATCCTTTTATTGTATATTTTATTTTTCTTTCATTCAATTCAAAAAACTTTAAAACCCAGTTGATTTATACGATTAATATGTATTATAATGAAACAAATTTAATTATTGCTGATTGGAAAAACCAAAGGCACTTTTCTCATACGGGAAAAGTGCCTTTTTCATTTATTATTACAGGGGGATTATTTATGCAGAAATTAATTGTCTTTGCTATTATTGGATTTTTCGCTCAATTGATTGATGGGGCACTTGGAATGGCGTACGGGGTAACATCTACCTCACTATTATTAATGTTTGGTATCGCACCAGCTGTAGCTTCCGCATCTGTTCATTTAGCTGAAGTCGTTACAACCGCCGCTTCTGGTGCATCTCACATCAAATTTGGAAACGTTGATAAATATACCGTTTCCAGGCTTACATTACCAGGAGCAATTGGCGCATTTATTGGGGCATGTTTTTTAAGCAATTTACCTGGCGATGTAATTAAACCGTACATTTCCGTATTTTTATTTACTTTAGGGGTTTATATTTTATTACGATTCATCATTCAAAAACAAATTGTTACTTCAAATAAACGTATGTCTGCAAAACAGCTTGTTCCGCTTGGCTTATTCGCTGGATTCGTTGATTCAACTGGTGGTGGTGGCTGGGGTCCGATTACGACACCTGTACTTTTGGCAAGAGGAAATGAAGCTAGAAAAGTTATCGGATCTGTAGATACGAGCGAATTTCCTGTTTCACTCGCTGCAACAATTGGATTTTTCATTTCACTTGGATGGGAACAAGTAAGCTGGGTTTGGGTATTTTCTCTCATGCTCGGTGGTATCGTTGCGGCACCAATCGCTGCATGGCTAGTACGCATCGTTCCTTCTCATTTACTTGGCGTATTAGTTGGTGGCCTTATTATCTTTACAAACATTCGTACATTGCTTACTACATTTAAAGTTGATCCAACTATTATTTCACTTTCTTACGTGGCAGTTGGTCTTGTCGTTATTATTTCTATTTTCATTGCTGTTCGCAATCATTCCAAGCGTTCTAACGCATCGACAGCCGGATATCCGAATGATCAAAAACAAATGCTACCATAACGATAAAAATACCGCCCGATATACTTCGAGCGGTATTTTTTATTTTTCTATTTTCCAATTAATCATCGTTTCTGTAGTGTCAATTCTCTTCATATGTAATTTCTCTAATACACGAATCGAGCTATCATTTTCAAGAAGTGTCTCCGCAATAATCGTTTCTACTTCTCCTGTTTGAAAAGCCCAATTTATTAATTCTCTTACAGCTTCTGTCGCATACCCTTTATTCCAATATTTCTCAATAAATCCGTAACCAATTTCTACTGTATGTTCCTCATTTGGTTTCCCTTTAAATCCTATATCACCTAGAACGATGTCATCTTCTTTGCGAATGACATACCACGCGCCCCAAGGTAATAAAACCTTATTTTGTTTTACATTTTCTACATGCCCTACAATATGCGGACCACTGTTATATCCTTGCTCGTTAGCAACTTGCATACCCTCTTCTGTACACGGTACTATATAGAGTCTTTCTGTTTCTAATTTCATGTTAATTTCCCCTTTTTTGCTTAAACGTTTTTTTAATTATAACAAAAAATATGACCTTATTATGAATGTCGAATTATATTTTCAGAATTTTCTTTTATTTTTAAAGGGTTTTTCAATATTTTTTGCGAAACATTTGTATAACAATTTCTTTATTTGTTTTTTGTTACATAACAGTAGGTTCGGGTGGAGTTTTGCAAGCGTTTCCTATACAATAACCGATATTTTTTGACTTTTCCTAACAAAATATCTTGCAATATATTCAGAAAGTCATTACAATTGCCATATATTAAAAATCTTAGCAATATATCAAATCCTCATCAATCCGATGAGGTAGAGGTTGCGACTTTTATGAGTAAAACGGACGAGACACAGAGAATGTCACCAACTCCGTTTGAAAGGAAAAGTTGCCGAAGTTTATATTTCTTCTCTGGAAATATGAGCTGGGGCTGTCTCCGAAAGGAACAGAACTGTCACGTTTACAAAATTACCGTGTAAACGTGGGGTGCTATCTTAACGGAAGGGTATGATGGGGTGGTTATTTGTGAAACGTTCCGCCTAATTCCTTTGGCGGTTTTTTGTATTTTTCTCCCCCGCTCCTTCCTAACCTACAAGAAAAGGAGTGTTGAACATGAATAGCGCAACAAATCAATCTACCTCTAAAACGCAAACTACACAAGGACAAGGTGAATTAAAACGCGGATTAAAATCTCGTCACCTTACGATGATTTCTCTCGGTGGTACAATCGGTACCGGACTATTTCTTGCCAGCGGTGGTGTCATCCATACAGCTGGTCCTGGCGGTGCACTAGTCGCATACGCCGCAATTGGAATTATGGTTTACTTTTTAATGACAAGCTTAGCTGAACTCGCGGCTTACATGCCTGTTACCGGATCTTTTAGCACGTATGCAACAAAATTTGTTGATCCATCCCTTGGCTTTGCACTTGGATGGAACTATTGGTATAACTGGGCCATTACAATTGCTGCTGAACTCGCGGCTGTAACATTAATTATGAAATTTTGGTTCCCAGATACCCCTTCTCTTATTTGGAGTGGATTATGTTTAGCTATTATTTTCCTTTTAAACTATTTATCTGTTAAAGGGTTTGGTGAATCTGAATATTGGTTCGCACTTATTAAAGTAGTTACTATTATTATCTTTTTAATTGTCGGCTTTATGATGATTTTCGGAATTATGGGCGGCGAATCTGTTGGCTTTAAAAACTTCACTGTTGCAGATGCACCATTTAATGGCGGCATTATGGCAATTATCGGTGTATTTATGGCTGCTGGGTTCTCATTCCAAGGAACTGAATTATTAGGTGTAGCTGCTGGTGAAACTGCTGATCCAGAGCGTAACATTCCAAAAGCAATTCGTTCTATCTTTTGGCGTATTCTTTTATTCTATATCCTTGCGATTCTCGTTATCGGTTTATTAATTCCTTATACGACTGAAAGCCTTGCTGCAAGCGATGTAACAGTAAGTCCATTTACACTTATTTTTGAAAAAGCGGGCGTTGCCTTTGCTGCTTCTGTTATGAACGCTGTTATTTTAACGGCAGTATTGTCTGCTGGTAACTCTGGTATGTATGCATCAACTCGTATGCTTTGGGACTTAGCTCGCCAAGGAAAAGCACCAAAGTTTCTTGGTAAATTAGATAGCCGCGGTGTACCTGTTAACGCATTAATCGTAACGTCAATTGTCGGTAGTATCGCTTTCATTGCCTCTTTATTCGGTGACGGTGTTGTATACATTTGGTTATTAAACGCATCTGGAATGTCTGGCTTTATCGCATGGGTCGGAATTGCAATTAGTCATTACCGTTTCCGTAAAGCATATATCGCACAAGGAAAAGATTTGAAAGACTTACCATATAGAGCAAAATGGTTCCCGTTCGGTCCAATTTTCGCATTTGCACTTTGTGTCATCGTAATTTTAGGTCAAAACTACGGCGCATTTATGGGCGAATCAATCGATTGGAACGGTGTACTCGTTTCTTACATCGGTTTACCACTCTTCTTAGTACTATGGTTAGGATATAAATTTACGAAGAAAACGAAAGTGATTCCGCTCGATAAATGTGAATTGAAATAAAGTGAAACGAGCAAACAAATATGTTTGCTCGTTTTTTATTCCGATGCTTCTCCCTTCCCTATTTCTCCTGTTTTTGCAATAATAAAGGAAATATATATAAAGGTTGGGATACCATGAACATTCGTATTACTGATGAAGCAAAAGCAGCTATACATAAATTAGAACGTGAAGATAAAAAGATCATTCGCATTAGAGGAACAATGACAAACTCTTGTAGTATTTTCGTTGATGTTGATTTAATTTGGGATACATATGATGCAGATGATGTTGTATATAAAGATGCCGAGTTTATCGTACAAATGGATTCATTCACGAAAGACTACACTGGTGATACGGTGAAACTTGATTATAAGACGACAGGTTTTAGTATTACGACTCCGAGTGAGACTTTAGTTTATGGATTGTCGATTAAAAAATAAAAATTGTTTTCAGCTGACAAATGAGGTGAAAAAATGGGTAAATATGTTCCGTTAAAATTTTTATTTAATGAAGAATTAGCAGAAATAATGGCTGATTCTATTTGTAAACACGATCCTAATTTTCCGAAAAGAAACTTCGTATCTTCCGTAACATGTAAAGTTGAAAAATTAGAGTTAAAGCAACGTATAGAAGTAATAGCAGATGAATTACACGATGCATTACAAAAAGATTTTAATGCAGCAATACATATTTTACTGAAAACATTGGGGCCAGAAAACACAACAGAAGTAGGCACATTTACAAACGGATATATGTACATGCCTATTGCAAAATACGTTGAAAAATATGGGCTTAACGATTTTGAAACCTCATGTAACGCCATGTATGCAATAACAAAAAGGAATACTGCTGAATATGCCATTCGGCCTTTTCTCAAAACATACCATGAAGACACACTACACATATTACAACAGTGGATTCATGACGAAAACAGCCACATTAGAAGATTAGTTTCCGAAGGTACAAGACCAAGACTTCCGTGGGCTAAAAAAATGGGAGCTCTGAAAGGTGACTTTACAAATAATTTAAAGCTTCTTGAGCCATTAATGAATGATCCTTCTAAATATGTCCAAAAATCAGTAGCCAATCATATTAACGATATTACGAAAGAAGATAAAGAACTCGTTTTTCAATGGTTACAACATTTACGTCATAAACAGCATCCAGTTAACCCTTGGATTATAAAACATGGGTTAAGAACGGTAATAAAAAGTGGGACATTGCCAAAAGATTTTTCTTTTTAAGTATTTTAAACAAAAACGCTTATACTTCAAAAATGAAGTATAAGCGTTTTTTCCTTTTGAATAAAGCAATAATAAACGTAAAAAGTGCTTTAAAATTCTTCTTTATACCTTTATTTTACTAGCTCTTCTATGTTATCATTTTTCTTGATTTTTTCTGATGATAGCCAGAGTGAATAACTTGTTCCATCCTTGTTCCTTAAAAATATGTTAAATTCCTTATTATATAGTTCTTCTTTAAGAATAGTGACTACCTTTCTCAAATCCTCTATTACATAGGAATCATTTCTATATTTTATCTCACTATCATTGAAAACTAAAGTCAATTCATACTCTAGACAATTGCCGTCTTTCGGGTTTGAACAAGTAATATCTTCAATTACAAAACGATCATTTTGAATTTCATTTAACCTTTCGCCTACTTTTGTTTCAGTTTGAATCAAATATGTCCAATAACCGCTTACAGTGTTTTTCATTGTTAAAAGCAGTTCTTCTTTCGTTATAGCTTTTTGCACATTATGAAAAGGTAAGCCTATAGATTCACCATTATGATCCTCAATTTCAAGTTTTGTTATCTTTTTATTACTCTTCTGAATGAATTGGAATAAAGCATATAAACGATCTAATTCTTTTGATTCAAATTGACTGTAATCAATCTTGTCACTCGTTTTTAAAGTTAATACTAACTTATCAGTTGGTTTCTCCTCTATATAATCATCATCCACTATATATTGAAAAACATTTTTATTTTCAGGTTCCACGTAACCTAATTTTTTAATTTCTTCTAGCATGGGTTTGAATTTCTTATATTCCTCATATGTTTTTTTCCCGTATTGATATTCATCACCTTTTATTCTTGAATATAAGATGCCATCTACTTCTACTCTAAATTGAATATTTTTGTTATTTTTCGCTTGAACAGTATGATATGTATGTCCCATATTCCCTTCATGTATAGCACCCCAATCTGTTACAATCACATCCATTCCGTGCTTTTTTTTCACATATTTTTTCACCTGATCTTCATCTTCATAATTACAACCACTTAAACATAAGAAACATAACAATAGCAACATTACATTTTTCATTCTTTTCATATAGCACCTTGCCCTCTTCCTTGCATAAGAAATGTTCGCTAATTAAAGACTGTATAAAAAAGAGAATAATAACACCTATACATTATTATTCTCTTTTTTATAGAAACGGGTCGAATCACAGGCAATAACCCATCCTATAACGATTAATGTTACAGATAATAACTTAAGGCCCGTCTTATATATATAATCCAAATCTTTAAGGTAAATAAAGGATATTATTCCTAATACAGCACCCACTATCCCTAGAATCAAACCCTTATACTTTTGTAAAAACATCTTATTCCCCCTTTCGTACAAACTAAATATTCCATATATAAACAATACTAAATTATGGAATATTTTCAAAGAATAAAATTTTTATATTCAGTATATATATCCATTTCTTATATTAATAAAAACATCCCCATAGATAAGTAAATCTAAAGGGAGTGAACGGTTCCACTTTTTTATAAACAGTACGACTTTATTGTTATGTAACAGAAATGTGAAATATCATATTTCACAAAATATGTTGGCACAATGCAGTTTCACTATATACCCCATCCAAAATTTAGTTGCACTCTCACCTTCCCTTATAACTTCAAAGGATTTCCACTCGATTATCCCGAATATACAAATAACCACTCTAACAAGGAGCGAATTTATATGAATCTATTCGAACATGAAACGTAAAACCGTTCCACTTTAATAAGAGGTCCTCCTTTTTTCTTTTCTCATCATATCATTTACTTACAAAATAGGAGGATATAATTATGAAACGTGATTTATTATTTTTAACTTTATTAGAAAGTGCTAATACAAATTTTAGCGGTTGGGATTTTTCTTTTATTTCAGAAACTGGTCGAATGAAGAGCGAGCCTTTATCGTGGTCGTACGGCAGCACTGCTTTTCAACTTATGCAGCGTGCAGAATCAATGCTCGATATGGGTACTGGCGGCGGAGAGTTTTTATCTATGTTACAACCGTTCCCATCAACTATTTTTGCGACTGAGGGCTATGCTCCAAACGTGCCAATTGCTCGGAAGAAATTAGAACCTTTAGGGGTTACAGTTATAGAGGTAACAGATGATACTGCTTTACCATTTCAAGATGGTCAGTTTGATTTAATCATAAATCAACATGAATCGTATACTGCCTCTGAGCTAAACAGAATTCTTTCTCCAAATGGAATTTTCCTTACACAACAAGTTGGTGGTCTCGATTGTGCGGAACTAAATGAACAGTTTAGCGCACCGCTAAATAGCGAATTTGCAAGTTGGTCGCTCGAAGCAGCATGCATTGAGTTAAAGGAAAATGGATTTACTATTTTAGAAGAAAAAAAAGAGTTCCCTTTTCAACGCTTTTACGACATTGGCGCTATCGTCTATTATTTAAAAGCGATTCCGTGGCAAATTCCTGATTTTACTGTCGAAGGTTACTATGAGGAATTATATCGTATACATGAAATCATCTTACAAAAAGGTTATTTTGATGTAAAGCAACATCGTTTTATGATTAAGGCGATTCGCAGTTAATCATGGAGCATATAAAAAAGAGATGGATCTACCATCTCTTTTTTTATTTTCACTCAATATTTTCTATATTTAAACACTTCGTTTCACAGTAATAGCCTTTGCCACCAACATAAACTTTTTCTATTTTATTATCACTATCGGTTGCTAATTTAACTAATATTTCGGAAGGCGAGTGTAAAGAATAACCTTGTTCAAATACATAGACTTCTTTTTGTAAGTAGCGCTGTTCATAAAGGTAGCAAGCTAATGCACCGTTTGAAGTTCCAGTCGCTGCTTCTTCATTGATGTCGTATAGTGGAGCAAAGTTTCTACATATTATTCGATTGTCATTAAAAGTATATAGATGCATCCCGACAACATTATAATACTTGCTGATTTCTTTAATTTTTTCAAAATTAGGTTGCAGTGTATGTAATTGTGTTTCGCTTTTTATAGGAATTAAAATATCTTTTAAGCCCGTGGAGACAATTTGAATTGGGTATGTATTGTCTATAGCTTTACTATCAAAACAGTCGATGAACTCGTTTGGAGATATAACATCATAGAATATCGGTTCGTTTTGTTCCATGAATATGGTGTCATCTTTTATGGTAATAGTAAGAACACCGCTGTTCGTTTCAATCGTATAGCGATTCTTGAAAAGTTTATTTACATGCATCAGTATCGCGAAAGAGCCAATTGTGGCATGACCACATAAATCAACTTCCTCTTTTGGTGTAAAATACTCAATTTTATAATCAGCAATTTCAGATTCTGATATAAATGCGGTTTCCGCATAGCCCAGTTGTTTGGCTATTGCCATTTTTTGAGTAGTGGTCAATGTATTCTCCATAAATACCACTCCTGCTTTATTTCCGCCTTTATGATCCTTGCTAAATGCACTTGCAACATAAACAGATATTTTCATAAGATACCTTCCTCCCCTATAATAAATTGTAGCATAGAACGTACTACATATATATATTGTTGGATAAATTAACCATAAAGCAAGAGACAAACTATTTTTTAGCATCTGAACTCTCCAAAAAATAGTTTGTCTAGAGCCTGAGAGTTGGATCTATCATCTCTTTTTTCCCGTTTATTTTTAAAAATTTTGTGGTGGCTTCTAGATTGTTAAGTACGTTCACGTCTCGCAATCGCATCAGCTAATGTAATAAGTTGCTTGCACGTTATCTTTCCAGCTAACTTTTCTTTTATAACTTTTTCCATTTCTTTTGTAATAATCATACCTTCTATTGCTAGAGTCGCTTTAGCTGCCTCGAAAGCTTTATTCAGTTCTTCTTCACTTTTGAATGCCATAATTTAAGTTATCTCCTTCACATCATTTTCATTTCCTTTTCTAATGAAGCAAATTGTGTACTTATACATACGTTCCTTTTCCCCTCATCTACATATTTAAATTGCATTTTGATTAGAACTTGCTGAATTAAGTTTTTTATTATACAAACAATTGGTTTTTAATGAGGTATTTTAATCATTTTTATTAAAAAACATTCTCCTTATAATTATATTTCACATAATATATTGTACAACTTTCGTTTCAGAAAGGAGTGTTCAAAATCGATAACATAAGTAGCGAATTTTTAAAACAATATTACGATAGTCGAGTCTGGTTATATGATACACATTGGCTTGGGGTCCCCATTCTCAAACTTCCCACTGATCTTTTTTTGTATCAAGAAATTATTTACGAATTAAAACCCGATTTAATTATTGAATGTGGTACTTGTTATGGTGGTAGTGCGTTGTATTTAGCTTCTATATTAGATCTAATTGGAAAAGGTCACGTTCTTACTATCGATATATTCCCACAACCAAATCGTCCATCTCATGACCGCATTACGTATGTAACAGCTTCTTCTGTTTCTGTACAGGCCGTCCAAACCATTTTAAGTATGCGCAAACCTGATGATGTAATTTTAGTTATTTTAGATTCTGATCATAGTAAAGAGCATGTCTCAAAAGAACTTTTACTTTATAAGTCTATCGTTACTACTGGCAGTTATATTATTGTAGAGGATACATCTATTAATGGAAATCCTGTTTCGCCCGATTGGGGGGCAGGTCCAATGGAAGCTGTAGAAGAGTTTTTAACTAAAAATAACAATTTCATAATCGATGAATCTAAGCATAAGTTTTTCATCTCATTTAATCCAAAAGGTTTTTTAAAGAAGATAAAGTGAAACTTTAATAAGTGGGGTTGTGTATAACCCCACTTATTCTATAATCTTCATTTTTGAAAAAGGATAATATACAAATTCCACTTTGCCTATTATATTATCTTCTTCAATATATCCTAAGCCGTTTCGACTATCTCTACTAAGTTCACGATTATCTCCCATTACAAATAACTTATTTGGCGGGATTTTTGTCTTTTGAAAGTTATAAAACACTTGCGTATTATTGAATAAATCTTTATTTGTATACGGTTCTTCTTGCTTTTTATCATTCACATATACTGATCCATTCGTTATGTTAATTACGTCACCAGGAAGTCCTATTACTCGTTTTACATAATATTTCGACTCATCCTCTTCCTTTATAATGACAATTTCTCCGTGCTCTAAATTAGAAAAATGTACTGCTGCTTTATTTACAAATACGTAGTCTTCTTCATATAAAGTCGGTTGCATCGATTTCCCTTCCACTTTACATAAAGTAAAAGAATGATATGCTACTACCAAAACAAACACGAAGAGTATGTATTTCCCCCAGCCTCTTTTAATCTCCTGTTTCATATCCATTCCCACCTTATTTAAACGCTTTTTAACTCAAAAAATATATCACTGCACAATATGTCTCCATGCAGTGATACTATTTTTACTGGGCCTTGTTCGGCTGTTCTACTGGGACTGGATTTCCACCCGCTCTTTTCGTTTTCAATTCAAAATACGCATCCAAAATCTCTTTACCAATCGCGGAATTAATTCCTGATTTGTCATCATTCACCCAAGGTACAACAACTGAAAAAGCTACTTCCGGATCAGCATCATATGGTGCATAACCGGCAAGAGTTAAATTATAACATTTTTTTCGGTTATTGTTTTCATCTCTTCCAATATCACTTTCTCCACCATATACGGTTTCAGCTGTTCCTGTTTTTCCAGCTGGTTTATACGGTAATCCTTTAAACGTTGCAGTACCTGTTCCGTCAGTTTCTTGAAAAACTCTTCTAAATCCTTCTTTTACATGATTAATGTATGAAGTATCCATATCCACTCGATTTAAAATAACTGGTTCAATAGACCGAACAACTTTTCCAACATCCTCTGGTCTATGTGGTTGCTCTCTCACTTCTTGCACAATTTGTGGTTTCATTCGGTATCCGCCGTTTGCAATTGTTGACATATATTGAGCAAGTTGAAGCGGCGTATATGTATCATACTGTCCAATCGCGTAATCAAGTAAAAAACCAGGTATGTTATCTGTTCTACCCATTTGACCAATCGATTCATTCGGTAAGTCAATTCCAGTCGGTACACCTAAGCCAAACTGTCTAAAGTAGTAGCGCATTTTATTAAATGTCTCTTTTTTAATATCTAACGGATTGTTTGGTACATAATTTATACCTGCCATTTTTAAAGCTGTATTAAACATATAAACGTTTGATGAAACTTGTAAAGCTCTTAAATCATCAATATCACCAAAGTCTTTCCACGATTTCTTCGGCTTAGTACTGCCTTTAAAATACATCGGTGCATCAAAAAAATGTGTATACGGCTTAATTGTGTCAGTTTGATATCCGGCTAATAACGTAGCCCCTTTCACAGTTGACCCTAATTCATAAGAACTTGTCATCGTTCCTAAAGCAAAGTCTTCTATTTGCATTCCGCCATCTTTATTTACAATTTTCTTTCCTGCCATTGATAAAATTTGGCCGTTTTTCGGGTTCATCATTACAACGAACGCGCGATCCATCATCGGCTCTGCAGAATGAAATGCTCGTAAATTCTTTTCAAGACTTTCCTCTACTTTTTTCTGTAACTCCATATCTACTGTTAACATTAAATTATTTCCACTTTTTCCTTCAGTCACTTTTTCTGTCCGAATAATATTTCCCGCTTTATCCGTAATATTTTTAGACTGTTCTTTCGTTCCATGTAATGCATCTTCGTACTGTTTCTCGATATAACTCTTACCAATGCGATCATTCCGGTTATAATCGCGCACTAAATAATAATCTAACTGTTCTCTTGGCAAACCCTCATTTTCAGTAGAAACGCTACCAAGTATGGAACGAAGTATTTTATCATTTGGGTATTCACGTTCCCAATCCACTGTCGTATCCACTCCTGGCAAACTTGCCAATCTTTCACTTACGATTGCATATTCGTTTTGACTTACATCTTTTTTAACAATTTGCGGCGTCATTTTATATCCCGCATTCATCCTACTTTTAATTGCTAGTACTTCTAAGTCCTCTTTTGAAAGTTCGCTTAATTCTTCTTGCGTAATTCTTTCTCGGCGCAACTCTTCTACTTTTTTATCTAATTCTTTCCCTTCTATCTCTTGCTTCCTAAATGTACTCTCATCTTCTTTCGTCACTTTTTCTGCTGCTCGTTTTTCATTTAACTGCATCCAAAAATCCTTTTTATCTGTTTCTGTCAACTTATTTATATCTTCTGGCGACATTTCAATTAGCTGGGCTAAGTTTCTTGCTACTTGTAAAACTTCTTTCGAATCTGCTCCTTTCATTTTCGTATATGTAACGGTTCGTAGCGGTTTGTTATTTACAATCACTTGACCTACCCGATCAAACATTTTCCCTCTAGGAACAGGTGTGCTTACCGTTACATCTTCCTTTTTGTTCACTTCATTTCTATACGTTTCTCCATCAATGATTTGTACTTTACCTAATTGAATTATAATAGCTGAAAATAAAAGAAAGACGATAAAAAATAGTACATTTAATCGAAAAGGAATATGAGTCTTTTTCTTTTTCGATTGTTTCTTCTGCTCCTTTTTCTGTCTCATTTCGCTCCCTCGCTTCATTCTATTAACATTTCTACATAGAACCATTATGTATCAAATTTATTTATATGATATATATAGAATTTTATATTAATTACTAAAGAAATAAAAGATTTAATTTTCAGTATTTTAATTTTATACCCTATTTATTACCATTCCCCTTCATACGTCATAACATGAATTTTCTTCTGAAAGAATAAGTGTATACAATTGTTTTTTTATACCATTCATTTACATTTCTCTGTATACTAACAATAAAAAACGTTACTAAGGAGAAAATGAAATGACAGATTCATTTACAATACATACTAATACGTCATATTGTTTAAACTTTATGATTTATATTCAAAATATTCATCTCAACCAAAAAGAGAAAAAAATTTGCGGTTTCCTTACATAGCAAGAAAATTAAATTTCTCCACTGAATTTGAAGTGAATTTCAAAGAATTATGGCATACTCTTCGCAAACAAATTAATGACGACAAAAATGATATCCACATTTTTTATGAGGAAAACCACATCTTTTATGAGAAGTTTTTTGACACCCAATTATGTAATGAAGAATCCTTTAAAGAGTTAGTATGTAGTTTTAAAGTATGGTGGACTAGCATAGCAGGTCAGCTTTCGATAGACTATTCTGTAAGTGAGTATACTGAGCAACTTTATAATGATTTAGTTTTATACGTAAAGCAACACCAAATAGAGCCTTTACAACATCTACATATTAGCTTACTTTATGACGACTGTGTATTCGTTAAAGGTAATACTACTTCTTACTCTGCCATTTTACCTACCAAAGTCTTTTTTATAAATTATAGAGATGTGGTTACTACATTATCGAAATGTTTTCATATGGCTTAAAACAGTAATTACTCAAATAAAAAACTGAGGTAGATACCTCAGTTTTTCCGATAACTTATTTAGCCGAAGATAACCCTTCAACAAATTCACCAATCTTATTTTGAAAAACAAAATCAAAGTTATATTCTTGTCCTGTTCTTTCTTCATTTACTAAAATTGTTGTTGCCCCGACTTCCCTCTTTGCAATTTCCGGGAATGAAGCGACAGGTTGTACTTTTAATGACGTTCCCATAACGATAAGCACATCTGTTTCATATAAACGTGTTATTGCATTTTGATATTGCGGTAATGTATCTCCGTATAAAACGACGTCTGGATTTAAAATGAAATTACACTTCTCGCAACGAGGCACTTCATGATCAATCATATACTGCAAATCATATCCCGCTTTACACTTCGGACAATGTGCTGTTTGAAGCGTTCCATGTAAATCAATGACATGTTTACTACCACCTAATTGATGTAAGCCGTCAATATTTTGCGTTAAAATCGTAATATCTTTCCCTTGTTCTTCTAATTCAGCTAAAAAGCGATGGCCACGATTTGGTTTGTATTGATGAAACGTATTAATTTGAAAGATTTCTTTATAATGCTTCCAAAATTCTTTCGGGCTTCTATTATAGTATCCCCTTGATAAATACGTCTCCACATTCGCATCAGCATACAATCCATTTGCTGAACGAAAATCTGGGATACCACTTTCCGTACTTGCTCCTGCACCTGTTAACACTGTAATTTTCTTCGCTTTTTCTAAAATTGAACGTACTTCTTCAAATTGTTGCACAAAAATCACCTCTATGTATATTGCTATACTTATTATACCAGTTGTTTACAGGAAGTGTCGTACGATTCGTTTTGTTTAATGCGTCGTACCCCCAATTTCAACAATATCCACCTCAACTGTCATCGTTACTTCAACTGCCAATTCTATCCCCTTACTAATAGTAGAAAGTGACATACTTGGTTGACCTGGATAGTTACTCGCTTGCTCTGGTAAAAACGGAATATGAATAAATCCGCCTTTTATTTTCTGATCATGTTGCTCTAGTTCATGCATGAGACCATAGAATAAATGATTACAAACGAATGTACCTGCTGATTGTGAAACGGAAGCTGGTATGCCTTCTTCTTGTAGTTTTTTTACAATTGCTTTCATCGGAAGCGTAGACCAATATGCAGCCGGGCCTTCTTCCACAACCGGTACATCTATCGGCTGATTCCCTTCATTGTCAGCAATTCTTGCATCATCAACGTTAATTGCGACACGCTCTATCGTAATATCTGGTCTACCTCCAGCTTGTCCAATACATATAATCATTTCAGGGTTTAGTTCTTCTATATACTCTTTTAATACTTTTATTGATTTATGAAATACCGTTGGGACTTGTTTGCTAATAATCTTGTACTCTCCAATTGTTTTTTCATGTAAACTTTTTGCTACTTCCCAAGCTGGGTTGATGCTTTCTCCGCCGAACGGATCAAATCCTGTTAGTAATACTGTTTTCATAGTTTTCCCTCCTAATTAGAAACGATATACAAGGCCGTACATAATAAACATATTGATAATAAAGATTGAAAGAGCTATTGGTACTTGTGCTTTAATAACGGCATTTTTATCTTTTAGCTCTAAAAGCATCGCCGGAACGATATTAAAGTTTGCTGCCATTGGAGTAAGTAACGTTCCGCAATATCCAGCAAACATGCCGAGCGCTGCCATAATCGCTGGGTTCCCGCCGTGCATTTGGACAATTAAAGGTAAACCAATTCCGCCAGTAATAACGGCAAACGCTGCGAATGCATTTCCCATTACGACTGTGAAAAGCATCATTCCTAAACAATACGCCATAACAGCAACGAACGGATACTCTGTCGGTAATACTTGTCCGACTAAATCAGAAACGACTTGTCCAACGCCAGATTTTGCAAAAATACCGCCAAGTGCCGCTAACATTTGTGGTAAAATAACAGCCCAACCGACAGCTTGTAATAGTCTGCTTCCTTCTTGCACAGGCGTTGTTATTTTCGATTTTGTAATACGCATCGCCGCAACGAATGCAAGTAATGCACCTAACGCTAATGCAACTAGCGTTACTTTATCTGGATCAACAAGAGAAACATTTCCCCATTTGATTTTTCCTAACGTTAACGTACCGATAATTGTAAAAATAGGGATTAATAGTGCGGGCATAAAAACTTTATTTTTTAATTTCTCCGCATGTTTCACACGTTCTTGCACTGGTACTTCTTTCTCCTCTGATTTTGTTACTTTGTTTAGTGAAGCTAACACGACCATAGCCAGCACAATACAACCAACGTAAAACGAAGGGATTATATTTCCGAATAAAAACGTAACTGCAAATAACGCCCAAAACAAGCTAGATCCCCATCGATTTGGATGTTCACGATCAAATGCAATACGAACAGCGATAAAGGCAACGATTATACCTAATACGTAATAGATTGTATCCATTGTGATGATGTTCATTTTATATTGCCTCCTTCTCTTCTTTTTCTTTTAATTCCATCGTTTTCGCTATATATTTATCAAATCTTCTAAATCTGATCCAGCTTACGATAAGTGCTGATATTGCAGTTGGAATACCCCAAAGCGCCATATCCCATACACCGACATGCATACCTACTGAATCGAAGAACCCTTTCATTAATAAAATAGCTCCAGTCGCGATAAATATATCCTCTCCGAAAAACCAAGCTGTATTTTCCGCGGCTGCTGCATTTGCTTTAATCTTTTCTCTCAACTTTTCAGGAAGTTTACCATATCTTCCTTGCGCAGCTCCCTCTGCCATTGGCGCAACGAGCGGTCTTACTGTTTGTGCATGTCCACCAATGTTCAGTCCAAGTGCTGCTGATGATTCTCTTATCGTAAAATATGACATTAACACTCTTCCAGTTGTTGCTCCTTTTGATTTCGTTATAAGTGCTTCTGCTCTTTCTTTTAAACCGTAACGCTCTAAAATTCCGATTACCGGTAAAGTTAATATAATTGGCATAGACATATATCTATTTTCTATGAAAAATTTACCGAACATGCTAATCACATCATAAAAGCTTAATCCTGAAACCATACCAGTAACAATACCTGCAACCATAACTACTAAAAGTGTATTTAATCTAAATAAAAAGCCCACTGCAACAAGTAGTATCCCGATTAATTTAATCATCCCAGCACTTCCCCCTATTTTTTATTTCGGTGCACAAACAGAAATACCATTAAGTTCGAATGTTCTGTATATTTTTTTCGCAAATTGCACTGCTTTCTCTCCATCACCATGTAAACAAATTGTTTTCGCGTGAACTGCTACGTTCTCTCCGTTCACCGCGTTTACGTAGCCTTCTTTCACCATTTGAAGCACTTGCTTTATCGCTTCGTCTTCTTTTTTTATTAGTGCATTTTCTTCCGTACGACTTGTTAATGTCCCATCTTGTTGATACGTACGATCTGCAAAAGCTTCTTGTACGAGAGTTATATTGTATTTTTCCGCAGCCTGTATAAACGCCTCGCTATTTGCTAATCCGTAAAGTAATAGATCGGGATTCATATAATAAATTGCCTTCGCGATTGCATCTGCAATTTCCGAATTAGTCGCCGCCATATTATATAGAGCACCGTGCGGCTTTACATGCTGCATTTTCCCGCCTGCCGCTTTCACAAATGCGTCTAATGCGCCAATTTGATACAATACATAATCATATACTTCACTCTCTGACACATTCATATTTCTTCTTCCAAATCCAATTAAATCCGGAAAACCAGGATGCGCACCTATTGCTACATTATGTTGCAGTGCTTTCTCGACCGTTTTTCTCATTACAGTCGGATCACCCGCATGAAAACCACAAGCAACGTTTATTGATGAAACGAACGGAAGAATTTCATCATCATTCCCCATTTTATAAGCTCCAAAACTTTCTCCTAAATCACAGTTTAAATCGATTGTCGTCACAATGTATTCCTCCTAATTTCAACTTCGTAAAGCGATGAATTTCTTTAATAGATTCATATTTACTTCTTGTTCTATGTACAATTGTTCCGCTTCTTCAAGCGTAGTTTTCTCAAATGAAACATAGTCCCCCGGTTTTAGCTGGGCAAGAAGAGGTAAATCTACTGAAATAATATTTCCCATTCTCGGATAGCCACCCGTCGTTTGCCTATCTGCCATTAATATAATCGGCTGTCCACCATTTGGCACTTGAATGGTCCCGAATGTAACAGGACTCGATAAATTCTCTTTTTCTTCCACCCTATTTAAAACTTCTCCCTCAACCCTATAGCCCATACGGTCAGCGTAATTAGATACTTTATACTCTTTCGTAAAAAATGCCTGTATACTTTCTTCTGTAAATTGATCATATTCAAAATCAGTTATGACACGAAGCTTAGGATATTTCTTATACTTTGGTAGTACGCTGCTGCTAATTGCCCATTTCGTTTTGTTTCGCTCATCGTTTTGTAAGTTTTGAATGCAATGACTGGCCATTTCTGTGTGCGTTCCAATTTGAAAATAATCTCCCTTTTTCAGCATTCTTCCTTCAATACCACCAATCGCAGCACGTATGTACGTACTTTTACTTCCCATCGTACGATCAATATGTATACCACCAGCAAAAGTCACATACGCTCTGCAGCCGCTTTTCACTTTTCCAAAGCAAAGCATGCTACCTTCTTCTGCTAAAATGGGACGCCATAATGGAATACGCTCTCCATTTAATAACGGTTCCATATCCGCTCCGCCAATCGCAAGTAAAGTCGTTTTCTTTATTAACAATTTAGGCCCCATGATCGTCATTTCGAGTCCTGCTTCATTCTCTTCATTTCCTACTAACCTATTGATCATCCGGAGTGCACTTTGATCCATAGCCCCGCCAACTGGTACACCGTACTGTTGATAATGAAATCGCCCTAAATCTTGGACTGTTGTAAACATTCCTGCATGCAAAACTTCTACATCCATTCTTTAGCCCCCTCAAGTGATACGTACTCTTCTTTTGTTATTGGGATAAATCGTAAATACATACCGCTTTGAATATAGGTTGGTGTTTCTTCTTCTGGATTAAATAATGAAATAGGAGTGCGGCCGATAATATTCCATCCTCCTGGTGTTTCAAGCGGATATATACCTGTTTGATTTCCGCCAATACCTACTGAACCAGCAGGTATTTGTAACCGTGGTGTTTCTTTTCTAGGTGTTTCTAGTTCTTTTGATAGTCCTCCTAAATACGGGAATCCTGGTGTAAAACCTAACATATACACAAAATATGTTGTTTCACTATGTATGCGAATGACATCTTCCGCTCGTAATCCTCTACACTGCGCGACTTCTTCTAAATCAGGTCCATATTCTCCACCGTAGCAAACTGGTATAGAAATATGTTTCACATCCTGATTCAATTCTTCTTTATACGAATTACACAGCTCTTTTATATATTGGCAAACGTATTGATATGGCCCTTCACTTCTCCCATTTCGCTTCCATACTTCGTATACATTGTAGTAGACCGCTAATGAAGTAAATGATGGCACACACTCAACCATTCCTGTAAACGGATGCCGTCTCAACGCTTGAAACAATCGTTGCACTTTTTCGTATGTATCCATCCCAATTTCTTCACCAAATGTAACAATAATTGCTTGATCCCCTAACGCAGAAAATTTCATCCCTCTCCCTCTTTCTATGCCAAAAAGCCGAGTTCTTTCGAAATGCGATGTGCGGTTTCCTTCACCTTCGCAATAAAATATGCAATGTTACTTTCGTTATACTCAATTGCTAATCCCGAAATACTAATCCCCGCTACAACCGTTCCATCACTTGCAAAAATGGGCGCTGCTATAGCGGCTGTATGATTTTCTAACTCAGAGTAGCTAATTGTGTGTCCTTCCTTTTTCGCCATTTGTAACACTTCTAGCAATTGTTCCTTATCCACAATTGTTCCATCCGCAAACTGTTTTAAATCCGTTTCCTCTATGTATTTCTGCTTCTCTTCCTCAGAGAAATACGATAGTAAAATTCTCGGACATGCACCCGCATAAAGTGGAGCTCTTCTACCAACCGCTGTATACACGCGTACAGGCTGAGCACCTTCCATCTTTTCAACATAAATTGCGTCATTACCATCTTGAATAATTAAATTAACTGCCTGCCCTAAACTATCTCTAAGCTCTTTCATATATGGAATCGCAATATTTCTTACGGATAATCTTTGTGAAACAAGTTGTCCGAAGCGTAAAAAAACGACTCCGAGATGATATTTCCCCTTCTCGTTTTTTTGTAAAAACTCCATTTCTTCTAACGAGCCAATTAAACGATAAACAGATGTTTTCGGCATACTCGTAAGCTGAACCATCTCTGTTAAACTTAGCTCTTCATGCTCATAAAACAACTCTAAAATATCCATTGTCTTAACTGCCGTTTTATTTATACTCATTCTATCTCCCTCTTGTTCCGAATTTCGGAACTTAAATTCCGTTTTTCGAAACAAACATATAATTTAAAATTATAAAATATTCTTTCAATTCTATCAATATTTTTTTCAATCTCATGAACCGATATATTTGTCAGTAGTTTAAAAAACGTAAATAATTAAATGTATTTGTAAATTTCCACATCAAATCATTACATTTCCAATATATTTAAATTATTATGATATATGTAAAACAACATATAAGGAGTGTTTCTTTTGAAAAAGCTGCTAGTAATTCCTGCTATTATGTTATCTTTTTGTATAGGTTATAATGAGACTTTTGCGACAAATGAAGATACTTATTCAACCGCTAAAGTTGCCCAAAATCATAAAATAGCGAACGAAGAAATTCATTATTTCGGATCAAGTATCTCTAGCTTTAACTATTCTCACGGGGATGACTTAAGCGTTCTTGTAAAAAATATAGGTGATTCTCCTTTTAGTTACACTTTATATAACGCTAAAGGTTCTTGGATGATTGACTGAACTTTAAAACCTGGGGAGCAAGCAATAAGTGAATTTAGTATAAATTGGAGTGATTGGCTTCCTGAAGGTGAATACAAGATAAAATTTAGAAATAATGACGGTTCTCTTTCAAAGGCTCAAGTTATAGCAAAACCAAACATATAAATAAGGCACAAAAAAAGTATGGAAGAATATTTCTTCCATACTTTTTGTTTTATAACGCTCTTACTTGTTTCAACGGCCAGAAAACAGCTTGTCCTTTTCCGACAATCTCATCTTCTGAAATGAATCCAAACATACGACCGTCTTTCGAAACTTCACGATTATCTCCTAAAACAAACACTTGGCCTTCTGGCACTTTCGTTTTTCCTGTGATTTGTTCTAACGTAAAGTCTGGAGTTAAAACACGGCCTGCTGCTTTTTCTTTAAACTCTTTTAAATATGGTTCTTTCATCGCTTTTCCGTTTACATATAAAACATCGTTTTTATACTCAACGGTATCGCCTGGTAAACCAATTACTCGTTTTACCAGATCGTACCCTTCTTTACCGTGGAAGACGATAATATCAAAGCGATCTAATCCACTTATACTATAACCGATCTTATTCACAAGAACTCGTTCGTTATTTTCTAAAGTGGGCATCATCGATTCACCTTGTACTAATGAGGGTGTAAATAAAACACCGCGAATAATAGCAATTAGGACAAGGGTAAATCCTATCGTTTTAGCCCATGAGAATAATTCTTTCTTCGTATTTTCCTTCATCGTTTCTCCTCTTTCTTATGTGCTTATTTTATTATTTGAACTAATTCTTGTACTAAATTAGGATCAATTTCAGAAAAACATGATTTCCCTTCTCTTACCGCTGTACCGACATGAGCTTGCGTGATTCCAGTTTCATCTAGCAATTGCTTTATATTTTCTTTCGTCACGCCAGCTCCAACTACAAGCTGAATTTGACCATCGCTTACCTTTTGCATTTCTGTAAGCACCGGTATATTCTCTACTATATTTCCTTGTCCACCTGAAGTTAAAACGTGAGTCACTTTATGAAACTTCTTTAAAGTTTCCATCGCTTCTACTGGATTTTCTATATCATCTATTGCACGGTGGTACGTTACATTTATTCCATCTACAACATATAGTAAATCCGCTAATTTCTCTTCATCCACTTCATTTCGTTCGTTTAATACGCCTAATACAACACCAGCTGCACCTAACTTCTGCGCAATGACAATATCTTCCTTCATCATTTCAATTTCTTCTTCCGTATATGTAAAAGACTTCGCATGCGGACGAATCATAACGTGAATCGGTATATGTACTGCTTCTACCGCTTTTTTAATAAATGCATAACTCGGCGTTAAACCGCCTTCTGTATAAGATGTAATTAATTCAATTCGCTTCCCGCCAGCTCGTTCAATTCGTTTCACATCTTCTAAACATGTTGCAATAACCTCTAGCATGAGATGACCTCTTTTCGTGCTTTTTTCTTATTATAACATTAGTAAAAATAAGAAACCTAGCTTTCTCCTATAAAACTGTAAAAAGAAGAATGAAAAGAAAGATTTTTTTATTGATTGCCTTCATTGTTAATATTATATTCTACTAAAAAAGGAGTAATCCCTAGCACTTCTGACTAGGTATCACTCCTTTTTATTTTAGTTATTTCTCTTTGTTACCTCATTATAATAGTGGCTAAACGCTTCTACTAATGCGTCAACGGAAGCGTATAATTCTTCTGGTGTATTATCTACCCCTCCCATTTCAATAAGTAATGCATTTGGAGAAAGGTCTTGATTATATACTCCGTTCCCGCTTTTACGATCTTTAATAAAAATCCCTCGGCTTAAACCGTAATACTTCTCATCTAAATATGAATTTATTGCCGTTACTATTTTTTTATTTTTTTCATAGTTAGGATTTTCTCGTCCTAAAATAAAATAGAGCCGTGCATAATTCTTTCCGTTAATATTTTTTGTTGTAATATTTTTTCGTGCATCATCTCTATGAAGGTCCATTGGGAACATAATATTTTTATCTTGTGCTAATTTATCTTGTAATATTTGACGGGATCCTTTGTAAGATTGGGCCCAATTTAAATTTTTATTGCGCAGAAAATCCCTCATATTTGTCGTATCATGTGAAACACCTATTCCTTTTTCTTCTAACTTTTGTTTTAAATAGTTTCCAACAAACGTAATATTCACTTCATTATTTGTACTGGAAGCATCATCGGGTATCGTAGCACCTGGAATAAGAGGAATAAACGCTTCCCAACTATGTGTATGATAAATAAAAACTTTATTTTCACCGTTATTTTGTGTATTTGAATTTTCACCCGTAGAATTGTTTTCTTTTTCATTCTTTGGGTGTTCAATAGCAGTACCTTTATCTTTAATGTTATCTAAAGGAATACTGGATTCTTCGGGAATGTTCGTATAATCTGTTCCTTCCCCAGCAATTAATATTTCCGAATAAAATTGATTCATATTAGGAAGTTCTCGAGTTAATAAACTTCGCAGATCATTTACATTAATATTTGTAGAAAGTGACAGTAAAAAAGATTCCAAAGACGCTCGTCCTTTTTCTTTATGAAATTCTTCTGCAAAATAACGATTTTCACTTCCTATCATATACATAAGTCCTTTAGTAGAATTCGTTCCTAATAACTGATTTATATAAAATGATTTAAATACGCTTGAATTACTAGAAATGAAGAATGAAGTGAGGATACATATAATAGTGAATAAAATACATATCACTATATACCTTAAATTTAATACTTTCAGTTTCACTTTATTCATTTTATATCTCCCTTCATTTACTATATTCTTACGCATAATTTTTAAGTAATATGATTACTAATTTAATAGAACTGCCTCAACTACTATGTTTTCATTTAACCTCTTTCTGTAAAGTGAATGAGCTTAAAGTTGCTGTACGCAAATATCATCAAAGGTTTTAAAAGAAATTAAATAACCTGAGTCTATATAAATATAGAACTCAGGTTATTTAATACTATCTATTTGACCGGAGGCATTGCATTTTGATTGACTTTTTTATTTTCCATGTCAATGTCTAATTGATCTTTCAATAGCTTCACACCTTTTTTTGTAAGATGGACAGCCCGACTCTTATCCGTTTTTGTAATCAATTCCTGTTCAAAAAATAGTTTTGCTATTGCAGATCCTAACCAACCAGAAATATGGTAGCGTCGTTCACTCCAATCAAGACAAGGTTTTGCAAATACTCTCCTTTTTATCTCTGCCGTTTCAATATTTATTCCAAAATTCAGAAACCACTGCTTACCTTGTTCCGTTACAATGTATTCTCCTTTCTCTAAAATTATAAATTCCTTATCTAATAATTTTTCAGTTATATCTACACCGAGTTTGCCTGCAAGATGATCATAGCAAGTTCGAGCATAACGAACTTGTTTTAGTTGATCCGATTGTTTTAAAGAACGAACTTGGACTGTTGGTGCGATTGTTCCTAACTTTTCAAGAACTTCTGCTACCTCTTGATTAGCAAGTCGATAGTAACGATGTCTACCATGTTGTTCAACTGTAAGTAGATTCCCCTCTACTAATTTAGAAAGATGGGAACTAATCGTTGGATGTGACACTTTTGCCTTATAAGCCAATTCGCTAGCAGGTAGTGCCTGATTATTCATTAGACAATCTAAGATAATTGCTCTTGTAGGTTCAGCAATTAGTTTAGCTATATATGAGATATTCGGATATACATTCATATTTCGATGATACCCTAACTATTAAACTGATACAATTATTTTAAGTTTAATAGTAAAGGAGAATGTATTATGAATGCAATTGATCTTAGTATATTAAATTTGAAAGAAACGAGAAGGCGCTCAGAAAAATTATGGAATTCTCTTCCCGATAATTTTCTTAATTGGAAGCCTGATCATGAAGCTATGTCCTTTGGTGAGATGATTCGTCATGTATGGAGCTCAACTTTTTACTATCATATGATTTTAAAAAACAACGGCTCAATAAATGATATACATTTCCCGTATGATGACGAGCCAATTACTTGTGTAAAAAAGGAAATTGAATTGGCACAATCGTACTTTAATGACTTTATAGAATATGTTCAATCCATAAGCATAGCTGAGCTAGATTCAACCCTTATTGATCGAAGCGATGTTGGCTATCAAAGATATTTAGGCGACATGCTATTACGAATTGCCTATCATGATGCGGTCCATGCTGGTCAATTTTTACAATATTTACGAATTATAAACTTGGAAAGACCTTTAATTTGGGATTAAATATAACAAATGTTTACAAAGCTTTCAAACTGGCATTATAATAATACGCAACCAATTATCTAACTAGTCAAAATTCTTTCCGTTAGTTAAAAAGAGCAATTTAGTTGTTGTACGATAATTAATATATGGGGATGATCACGTGAAAAAGCACTCTGAATTAAAAAAGCATTTATGTGAACTGGAGGAAAAACTATTAGAACCTAAAACTCGTACAAATCCAGCAGAACTGGACAAATTACTTGCAGACGACTTTTTTGAGTTTGGAAGTTCGGGAAACGTTTGGTATAAGAAGGATTCTGTTGGTGGAGACGGACTTAGTGTGAGAGAAATGACTCTTTCTAATTTTGAAATATACCCTTTATCGAAGGATACTGTGTTGGCGACATATCTTGTAAGAGATGAAACTAGAATGCAGAATACTTTGCGAAGTTCCATTTGGAAACTGATAGATGGAAAATGGCAAATGTTTTTCCATCAAGGAACACTTACAAAATCATGATAACCATTTATACTAAAAATCTACATCTCAATTTGGTACGTCGTACACATAAAAAGCACGTGTTCGATTACTAATCAAACACGTGCTTTCAAAACAACTACATTGCCCATAAACAATAAAATGTAAGTTAAAAAAACTACGACCGAAACGCCGCATCCGCTAACATAGATAGTGTTGCATCATCCATCGGCGGATTGTGCAATCCTGCTCTGACGTTTAAATAGTAACGATGAAGCGGATTTTTTTCTGATAAACTTTTTGCCCCTACGATGCGCATTGCTTTATCTACAATAGATATTGCCGCATTTGTTACAGCATATTTCACTGCTGCTAATTCGGCTTGCAATGATAGTTTATCCTCTGCTTCATCGTACTTTTTCGCAATTTGATATAAAAAGACGCGAGCTTGCATAAGCTCAAGTTCTAATTCTCCAACTAATCTTCTAACATTCGGCAATAAACTAATAGAATGATTTAAACTATTTGGCTTGTATGATCCCGCAAACTGAACTGCATAATTTCTTGCTGCTTGTGCAATTCCTAAATAACATGCTGGTATATGTAGCAACCAGCCAATACCCTTTTGTTTCACTTTCCCGCCCTTTACATCTGTAAAAAAGCGGTTTTCTATCTCTACATTTTGTAAGACAAGGTCGTGACTAGCAGTCCCTCGCATAGCAACGCTATCCCACGTTTCTTCAATGGATACACCGAGCGTATTTCTCGGAATGACAAACTCTCCAACTTCTTCTCGGCCTTCCATACTCGCTGAAATAATAAAATAATCAAGTATTGGAGCCATCGTTGTAAAAGTTTTTCTTCCATTTATAATCCACTTCTCGCCTTGTTGAACCGCTATTGTTTCTGGTTTACCGCCACGCGTCGGACTCCCTGTTTTTGGTTCTGTTGCTGCTCGGTTAAAGAGTGCACCGTTACGCACTTCTTCGCAAAACCATTTGAACATCTCATCATTCCAAGAGTGATTTTCCGCTAGCTCTTTCACAATGCCAAGATGCCAGCCAATCGATAATGCAGTAGCTCCGCAGCCTTCCGCGATTTTCTCTTGAAATAAAACGAAGTCATATAAAGAAATCGCACTACCACCAAATTCCTTCGGTAACGTTAATTTCGTATATCCGATATCTTTCAAATCACTTATATTTTCATACGGAAATGATCCTAATTCACTTAGTTGATGCTCCCTTTCCATGAACTTTGGAAGCAATTTATTTATTTGTGCAATAATGAAAGATTGTTCTTCTGTTTCAACAAATGAGAGTGCCATACTATAATCTCCTTTATGCTCGATTCATCAACCGCTCACTTTTTCCTTATGATTATATGAAGCTACCTCTCTATTGTTTCACTATTCCGATAAAAATACAATGTTTTTGATTAATAAGAAAAGTTCCTATTTAAAGATAGGTTCTTTTCTTATATTAGTCTCCCTTCAATGCCTTTAACGGCAAAGAGGTTACATATCCAATATACGAGAATAATTCTTTAAAGAAGAATGGAATTTCTGTGTCTAACGTTTTATATGCTGATGTCGGCGTGGGTGAAGCATACGCTTCAATATTAATATGTTTTGCGATTCTCATTGCGCGTTTCATATGAAGTGGATCACTTACAATCGTGTATGTGCGTATTCCGTTCTCTATTCCAACTTCCTTCGCATTCTTTAAGTTTTCTTCTGTGAAAAGGGATTTTGTTTCAATTAAAATATCTTCCTCTTTTACACCTTGTTTCATTGCATATACTCTTGCAGTACGCGCTTCCTCAAGTTCTGCCTCGAACTTTGTACCACCTGTAAAAATAATCTTTTTAATGTCTCCGTTCTTATATAAAGAAATCGCATGATTAATTCTTTCTTTAAATACAGGAGATGGTTTTCCGTTCCAAGAAGCTGCTCCTAGTACGATACCAGCATCCGTTTTCACGCCATCATTTGTTTTAAAACGATAACTCCAAATATCGTAAGCTGCATAACTTACATATAAAATAGCAGAACAAATCATTAGTAAAAATACTTGAAAGATTCGTCTTTTCTTACTCTTCTTATTTTCTTTCATTTGTAATTGCCTCCGTACATCATCCATACTTCTATAAAAAAACATTTATATCAAATCGTTTCGTTTGAGTTTATTTAAAAGAAGGAACTTTACTTGTTATTTATGTATAAAAGGGTTTTCATTTAAAATTGAGGATTATCAATTCATTTTTTATTTGCGGTTTTCATTACATATTTTAAATTCATAAGTTTATTACCATACAACTACATTGTAACGAATTTTTTCTCAGAAGGGAACGATGAAACAAAAGGAATTAAAATAAAGTAGCATTTTGTAAGAAAAAAGGTATATTTTTCATACATCACGAACAATATACCTTTCAAAACACGAATTATAACTTTTCTTTATACAACTCTAAATTTTCTAATAAACGTGCTTTCACAACTGGCCATTCACTTGCAATAATACTATACACAACTGCATCTCTCACATGACCACTTGGCAATTTTCTTTCGTTTCTAAGCACACCCTCTTTTACTGCACCTAGCCTTTCAATTGCTCGTTGTGCTTTTTCATTTCTTGCATCCGTCTTAATTTGTACTCTCAGCATACGTAATTTTTCAAAAGCATACTGGAGAAGCATGTACTTACATTCTGTATTTATACTCGTACGTTGCACACTTGGATGATACCAAGTTTGCCCTAACTCGACTGTCTTATCTTCTACTGAAATATTATATAGACGTGTACTTCCTACAATCGTATTCGTCTGTTGATCCACTACAACGAAAGGTATTTGAGTACCCTTTCCATAACCCTGTATCGCTTTTTGAACGTATTGCTGCATATCTTGCACATTATCCATTTTAGAAATTAAATACGCCCAAATATCCCGATTTCCTTCTACAATCGAAAACAAAGTTTCGACATCATCACTATCTATTAACCGTAACTTTGCTCTTTCATGAGTTATTTCCATTTGAAAGCCCCCTTTGTTGTTACTATATCATATGAAGTGAAAACGTTTTATAAGAATAATAGAATATTTTTAAAAGAATTCCTTTTCAAATATAATCTTCTCGTATAAGGTAGGAAGGATCATCAATAATCTTTAAAAAAGAAATTTTTGATAATTTCCAATAAATTCTATTTGATGATAAAAGGGAGGGGATAAAAATGCTAGATCAAATTACTTGGGGAACGCCAGGCAGCTTATTATGCTTAGGTTTCTTTTTTGCAGGACTAGGAATCTTCTTAAGAAGCATTACGTCATATACGAAAGATAAATAAAAATATCCCCAGACGTGATAGTTGTATATTTTCACGTCTGGGGATATTTGATTTTCTTAGCTTGATAGTAATGTGGGAGTAGCCCGCTTTTAAACAAAAGAAGCCTTCTGTAAAAAGGCTTCTTTATTTATAGCTTTATCTGTTAAAAACTTTAAAGCAACAAATAAGCAATCGGCGTAATAATCAGTAACGTTAATATCGTTCTTTGTACATAGAGAATAATAAGTTCCGATACTTTTAACGGAATGTCTGTCGATAAAATACAAGGAATGGAAGCTGAGAAGAACAATATAGATGATACCGAAACAACTGCAATGACAAACTTTGTCACAAGTGGTGCACTTACAACTAAAAGAGAAGGTAAAAACATTTCTGCAATACCAACGGATGCCGCTTTAGCAGCTAGTTCTGCTTCTGGTAATTGTAATAGCCATGTAAATGGATAGAAAATATAACTGATCCAATCAAATATTGGCGTGAATTTCGCTAAGACGATACCAATTAATCCTACTGACATAATGGATGGTAAAATTCCCATCGTCATAATAAATCCATCTTTTAAATTCACTGCGATATTTTTCATAATACTCGGTGCAGACTTTGATACTTCTAACGCATCTTCCCAAGCACGTTCTAGCATTTTCTCTTTATAAACAGGTTCTGGAAACCCTTCTTCCGTTACATATGTATCTGGTTTTCTACTAAGAGGCGGGATTCTTACGGTGATAGCAGTTACGATGAATGTTACAACGAGAGTAGTCCAAAAATAAACATTCCATAAATGCATAATGTCTAATGTTTTTGCGATGATGATCATAAATGTTGCGGATACTGTAGAAAAACCTGTAGCGATGATCGCTGCTTCTTTTGTCGTATACTTTCCTTCTTTATACACGCGATTCGTAATTAATAAAGCGAGTGAATAACTCCCTACAAAGGATGCAACCGCATCGATTGCTGATCGTCCTGGTGTATTCCATAACGGTCTCATAATGGGACGGCAAAACGTACCGATAAATTCAAGTAATCCGTACCCGACTAATAACGCTAAAAAAGCCGAGCCAATTGGCACGAGTAAACTTACCGATATGACTAGTTTTTCATACAAAAACGGCCCTACATCTGGCGCAAAGAACCAAGCTGGCCCTACTTTCAAGCAATACAATACGCCAAAGACAACACCAACTACTTTTAAAATCGAAAAACAAATGTCTACGATAGATGCATTCCACTTTTTCGTATAAAACGGATAAATCGCACCTATTATCATAACGAGTAGTGCATAATAAGGTACGACGCTCGGAACAGAAGTCCTGATCCATGATACGATATGATCAATCATAATGGACGAAGCACCGTTTATCGTAACTGGTACGAAAAACATAAACACCCCAACTAGACTAGCGAGTATAAACCGGAGAATACCCCCCTTCTCACTCCCAGTCTTAATTACATTCCTTTTTAATTCAATTTCACTCAAAATTCGACACCTCCTATTATCTAAATATTCTGTATAATTATGTTGGATTCCTTCTTTCCATTTCTAATATTTCATCATATGAAAAAGCCTATTTTAAAATAGGCTTTTTCTACTATCTCTCATAATCATCCACAATCACTTGAATAACACGATACGATTCCTCTGCCACTATTTTATTACTAGTCTTATTTGCATCATATGTAATTAACGCTTTCCAAAGTGCCCATCCTCTTGCTCTATTCCACGTTTCTTCATCTATGCGCAATACGTCTTTAAATATGTTTCTGCTATTCTTATCAAAAAATGTCCATGCCATCGCTGCATCACAAGCCGGATCTCCTACTCCTAAAATACCAAAATCAATTACGGCGCAAAGCTTTCCGTCCTTAACGAGTAAATTTCCTGGTGCAACATCCCCATGAACCCAAACTGGCTTGCGCTCCCACGTTGATTTAAGTGCTAAATCCCAAAGATGCTTTAATACTGTTTCATCAAAAACGTCCTTATTATTTTCGATAGCACCTCTCGCCTCTTCGTCATATACAGATATAAGCCCACCTCGGTAAAAATTATGCGCTCCAGCGATCGGTCCGTTACTCGCATCAATGGATTGCAATTCTACTAAAAATGATCCTAAGTCCGTTGCAAATTCATTTAAATCACGAACATTTTGTTTCGTAACGGTTTCTCCCTCTATCCATTTATTAACAGACCATGGACATGGATACGATTCAGATGGATTACCTTTCGCAACTGGTGTAGAAATCGGTAAAGAAAGCTCCTTACTTAATATAGGTAGCCACTTATTTTCTTTCTCTACTTGCGGTGCATATGCTGCATCACTTGGTAATCTGACACTCATCTCATCCCCTAGGTGAAACGTTCTATTATCATGCCCACTAAACTTTACAGGCTTCACGTCTAAATATGCCCATTCAGGAAACTGTTCCCCTATCAACCTTTTAACTAAATCAGTATGAATTTGATTCATTCACTTGCCCCCTTCTCTTTTGAAACTTACTAAGTCCATCTGTACTCCCAACATATTCAAAACCATTTTTCTTATAAAAGTCATTCAACGTACGATTATGCCCGACGCAGTCTAGCTTCAAGTACTCTTTATCATGTTGTACATTTTCGTATACCCACTGTAAAATCCCTTCTCCGATTCCATTCCCCTTATACTTCCGTTTTACCGCAAATCTATGAATATATAAAGAATCGAAAACTTTCTCTTTACCAAAAATACGCTCATCCCATTCACTTTGTTTAGGAGATACTGTAACTGTACCGATTATTTCATCTTCTTTCATAACCACATATGTATATTGCTCTCTTATACCTTCTAGTATTTCAGCCGTAGCTTCTCTGCCTAACAAATACTGCCACTGATCCACTTCTTTATGTTGTAACCACTGTGCTACTTCTTTTAATAGAGTGATGATGCTATCGCTTTCATTTTCAGTAGCAATTCGAATTGTATATTCTTTAACTGTATTTCTCTCCATATTTCTGTTCTCCTTTCATATGCTTACTTCTCTCTTTATTAATTTTCGTTTTATACATTATATACCAAGATTAACCACTACACCTTCAAAGATATCTATTTTACAACTTGTATTCCATCAAAAAAACCGCCCACTACTAGTGAAACGG
The DNA here is from genome assembly GCF_022637375.2 of Bacillus sp. N5-665. Taxonomy (NCBI): domain Bacteria; kingdom Bacillati; phylum Bacillota; class Bacilli; order Caryophanales; family Bacillaceae; genus Bacillus; species Bacillus sp. N5-665. Next base: position 2,428,438 of record NZ_CP093325.1, on the reverse strand, counting down.
TTTTAATTCCTTAAGCATTCACTTCGACTTCACAAAATAATATAAAAACCACACCGCATGATTTTGTTCATCTGCAGCTATTCTGCGTAACAACTCTTTCATATGTGCATCCGATGTTTCATCTGCAATTTCTAAGTAAAAATCTACAGTCTTTTGTTCATCTTGTATAGCGAATTCTAATCCTTGTAAGTACGTATTCGGGCATTCTTCCATGATTTGTGGTTTAGGCTGCTGACCAGTTAAATTTGTATAGATTTGTACAAAATGATGAAAATGCTTTATTTCATCGTTACGAATTTCAAGAATTTGATTTCGTTCCGCCGCATTTGGAGCCATGTTCGCTAATTTCGCATAGCAATTTATAGCACTAAACTCTCCATTAATTGCTTTCTCAATATCACGAATCAACTTATCATTTTGCCTATACGAATCATAATAATTCGAATTATACATCGTATCCCCTCCATTATTTCGCATAATATTTTATGCAATTTGAAATAGCAGGAGCATGTATATAAAATGATACCGCATCTTCTATTCCCTATAAAATATAGAAAAACCTGTCCTACTTGATTTCCCTATAAGTTTATAAAAATCAAACAACGCTTCACTCCTAGTGAAACGTTGTTTGATTTTACGCATTTACTTCCGTTTTATGTTCCTTCACTACACTACGTTTGAAAGCAGTCGCTAAAATAATCATCATACTTACCACACCAATCCAAACGAGCACAGTAAGGGGTGTACTCCAGCTTAACCCTTTTCCAAAGAAGAATATTTCTCTAAGTCCTTCAATCATAAATCGCATTGGCAACCATGCGTACACCCAGTCTTGATAAAATGTTGACAACATTTCCGGTGCTAACGATAATAACGGTGCCCCAAAGAAAAGTAAGAGTGCGAATACACCGATTCCTTTTAGTCCAACTAGTGAAAGTACTGCTGATATCATTAAGAAGAAGCTAAAGGACGTAATAGATAAAAACAGTGCCGTATCCGTGAAATTCGAAATATTTAAACCTACCATACCATCCGCGATCCATGTGAGGCCAAATCCAATTACAAGTGCCGCGACAGCTCCTGTTATTATTTGTTTTAGTTTTAATACGAAGTTTTCTTTTCTTGTACCTACTGGCATTTTACTTATCGCAATAAAGATAATTGCTGAGCTCGCTAAACTTGCAATCCATAACGGCTGGAATAAAGACATTGGCGAGTTACCGTTCGCACTATTTTTGCCGACTTCATTCACATTTGTCACTTTCTTTGCAATCGGTGTGACTACATTTGAAACTTGATCTGCTGTTAACGTAGTTCCTTTTGCTTTCAATCCTTCTAATAGTTGTGTACGAACAGTATTGTTCATATTATCAACTACCCCATTTAATATTTGCCCTGCCATAGTTGAAGCCGCTGTATTCATTCCTTGATTTATGAATATTTCTACCTCTGGCGAAGATGGCTGTGGTGTTCGTAATGATGCTTGTTTTGTGCTAAAGTCTTTCGGAATAACTAATGCTGCGTAATACTCTTGATTATTTAAGCCTTTTTGAACTGCTTCTTTATTTTTCACTTCTACCCACTTCACCGCAGGTTCTTCCTCTGATTTTGATGTCTTTTTCATATTATCAACAATCGTTTGCCCCATATTCATCTTCGGTTGATTCGGAATTCCTACTCCTTGATCCTCATTTACAATTGCGATTGGCAAATTTTTCGGCTGAGGTTGAACGGTTGGAAATAACGTTAATGAAAAAATAAAAACTACAAGTAGTGCAATAACCGGTGATAATAATAAAAGTTTATTTTTAAACATTTTCTTTTCTCCTCCTATAATTTGATTTATAATAACCAACAACGTGTTGTTTATTTATATTTGAATTATATGTTCGAGTTGAACCTTATACAATAATCAAAAATCGTGAATGTGTCGGTTATAAGACACATCCTTGAAATGTGTTGGCTAAAATGAAGGAGGGACATACTTTGCGTGATAGTAATTTAGATTTACGCGTTATTCGTACGAAAACTGCGATACGAAATGCATTGGTCGAATTAATTGAAGAAAAAGGTTTTGACGCCATTACAGTGAAAGATATTACAACGAAAGCAAACATGAATCGCGGTACTTTCTATGCGCATTATCAAGATAAATTTGATTTAATGACGAAATGCCAAGAAGAAATTATGTATGAGTTTTCTAGCATTGCAAAACAGAGATTGCCTGAAGTTATTGCTGATCTTGGGTCAAATCCTTCCCCAACAATGCCGTTTATGCTTATTACTTCTATTCTTGAATTTCTAAATGAAAATAGTGATTTTATGAAAGCTGTACTTAGCCCAAAAGGAGATTTATCTTTCCAAACAAAACTGAAAGACTTTATGTGGAAAACATTATTTGAAGATACGAATGGTGCTCTCATTAATAAGGAGAATTTACTCGTCCCAAGCCAATACTTAACTTCTTATATGGCATCTGCTCATATAGGTGTTATTCAGCAATGGTTAAATAACGGGCAAAAAGAAACACCTGAGGAAATTGCTCGCATTTTATCAACAATCGCCGTTCATGGGCCTTTTTATGCGGCTGGCTTGAAGAAATAAGTCCGCTATATAACAAAAGATCATCCACTATAATAGCGGATGATCTTTTGTTTCATTACAACACTTCAATATACCCTTCTGTTCCATGTACCCGAATTCGTTGCCCATCTTTTATTAATTTCGTAGCATTCTCTACCCCAACAACTGCTGGTAATCCATATTCACGTGCAATTACTGCTCCGTGAGTCATAAGTCCGCCAACTTCGGTAACTAACCCTTTTATAGAAACAAATAACGGTGTCCAGCCAGGGTCAGTAAAAGCAGTAACTAATATATCTCCCTCTTCTAAATTCGCTTCTTCCATGTTTAAAATAACGCGAGCTCTCCCCTCTATAACTCCTGAAGAAACAGGCAGACCTACAATCGCGTCAACTGGAAGATTTTCTCGTTTATACTTACCTGTAATAATTTCTCCATCAGACGTCATAACGCGGGGAGGCGTTAGTTTTTCATATAATTTGTACTCATTTTTTTGTTGATGAATAAGCTCGTAATCTAGTTTATTTGTGCGGACGACTTCGTGAAGTTCTTCAAAAGTTAGATAGTATATATCATCGACTTCATGAATGACCCCGCTCTGCACAAGTTGCTCAGCTTCTTTCAATAATGCCTGCTTATATATGAAATAACGATTAATCATGCCGTATTTTGGATATTCACGATAACCGATACAATTACGGATGTTGCGAATCATTCGCTTCGTTTCTTCTACTTTTTGTTTACCTTCCGGCAAATGCTGCAATCGATCTACTAACTCCTCTTCTTTTTTCAAAGCTTCCTGTAGTCCTTCTTCAAACTTCCGTTTACTAGCGCCAGCTTCAAAGTCTCTTATATTATTTAAAATCATTGGGACAATGGTTGTTGGCTTTTCACTCCAGCGCGTTTTCGTAATGTCGATTTCTCCGCTGCATCTCATTCCGTATTTATTTAGAAAAGCAGAGATGGCATCTCGAGCTTTTTCTCCGCCTTTAAATTGAACTAATTCATCTAAAAAGTTATCATTTTCTACATGTTGTAAATACGCAATAATTTTTGGGTACGGACGAATTACATCTGCAACGTCTAGTAATACTAGCCCCATTTCAGACGTAATATTATTTTGTACCGATTGAGAAAGCGCGTCTGCTGCATTCTTTTCGCCTAGCCATTGCTCCATCTTTTCATTGATCCATGTTGAAGCATCCATACCTGCCATAATGACAGCCATACTTTGCGGATCAAATAATATTTTCTTTAATTGCTGAATATCTTCCAAAATAAAATCAAGTACATCCACCCCTGATTTCATTTGCATGTTTCGTTTTAACTCTTCGATTGATGATTGATTCTTCTTTATTAAATCCGTAACGATTGCTGGATTGTTTTCGATTTGTGGCTGCGAACTTGCAGGTGGACCACTTTTACCAACGCTCTTCTCTTTTTCATCCTCTGGTAACAATGTAATACAATCATCTCGCTCGACTACAGTCGTTAATGCATCTTTAATAAGCGGTTCCGAATTCCCTATCATATTTAATAAAAGTTCTCTACTAGTAGGCGAAGCCAATCTTTGTGCAACATCAACAAACAACCTTCCTCCAGCTTGAAACCTCTGTCCAAAAGATGTTAACTGGAATAAAGACATTCCTAATGGCTTCAAAGGATCAGTCATCATTTGCTGGTGACCAACCGATACATACACATGATTTTCCTCATCATTTACTTCTGGTATTGGATATAAAGTCGTGATTGGGCGACTTTGGACAATATAAAATGTATCATCTACTAAACACCATTCAGTATCTTGCGGACAACCAAAATAAGCTTCAATTTGTCTTCCGATACTTGCTAGTTGTAAAATTTGTTGTTCAGACAAAGTTTGAAGCTTTTGCTGAGCTGGATCAATCTGTTTCGTCTCCGTTCCGCCCTCTTTTAATGCATAAATAGCTACTTTTTTAGTCGCTATTATCGTTTCAGTAATTTCGCCTTCTTTTACTTTATAATTATCAGCAGAAACCAGTCCTGATACTAATGCCTCACCAAGTCCAAAACTGGCATCAATTGATACTACCTTTCGGTTAGAAGTAACCGGATCAGCAGTAAATAAAATTCCCGAAGCCTCAGGGAAAACCATTTTTTGAACGACAACACATATAGAAACTTGATTATGTTCAAATTCATTTTGCATGCGGTACATAACTGCTCGCTCTGTAAATAAAGAAGCCCAGCACTTTCTTACATGCTGCAAAACCGCTTCTTCTCCAATAATATTTAAATACGTATCTTGTTGACCAGCAAACGAGGCATACGGTAAATCTTCAGCCGTAGCACTAGAACGCACGGCATACGCATGTTCATTTCCAAAACGTGAGAGATAATGAGCTACCGCTTCCACTACATCAGAAGGGATTTCTACTGCCATAATGACTTCTCTGATCTTCTTACTAATTTCACCAATTTGAGCGCGCTCTTCCATTTTTAACTTTGTTAGTTGCTGCAACAAAGTATGAAGCTCTTCATTTTGCTCGATAGCCTTTTCATACCCTACCGTTGTAATACAAAATCCTTCTGGCACTTGTATCCCTTGAATGTTAGATAACTTCCCTAAATTCAAACCTTTTCCACCAACGAGTGAAAGCTGCGTTTTTCCTATTTCCTGAAAATCGAGAACGAAAGAACTCATGTAACATCTCTCCTTACTTTGCATGTGTACTTGATTGTAGCAGGAGTCAATACGAATAAACAGTCTATTTCGAACTTGATTTACATGATATAATTAAGTTAGGAAGAGATATTCCTCCCCCTCTAATTCACTTCAACTACATCACAAAACTTAAACATTCTTTGATTATGAAAAGCATCCGTGTACAAGTAATCGACTCATTTAATGGATTTATATCAACTACAGTTATGTAATTTTTATATAAGTAGCCACCACTATACTATGTATTGTAAAACCTTCTCCTCACCTAAATACAAAATTAACAGCTTATTTTCAATCATTTCTTTTGCATCTTGCGTTAAGATTGGACGCGGGACTTTCGTTTGCTCATGTATCATTTCTTTAATACAGGCGAACTGCTCTGGCATACTAGCAACGATAAAAAAGTAGGCATGCTAAATAAGCCTATTAAGTTTGTTTAAAAAATCGCTTTACTGCATTTATACAACGCTATTATACAAAAGTTATGGCACCCTTCTGAATTACCATTAATTAGGGATAATATATGTTATTATATATTTGTAATTAATGAAATAATAAGAAAGAAGGGGTTGTTGTGGAAACAAAGATTATAGAAACCAAAAAGAAAATTGATTCAAAATCTCTTTTGGCTTTAGGATTATTAATTATTTCAGGAATTGTATATCAATGTATTGCACTTATAGTAGGTAATATACCTGAATTATTAGAAATGATTCTTGAAGCTTCATGGAATCTTGTATTATGTGGAATTATAGGATACTATTTTTTAGGGAAAATATCTTTAGAGCAATTCAAACATTTTAAATTTAAAACATTACTCTGGGGTTTACCTTTAACAATCATAGTGGGCATGGGTTCAGGCACACTATATAACTATATTTTTGAACCTCCAACTACAAATTCTGTTGCTCAAGTAATAAGCGTTTCGATGATTTTGACCCGTGTACCATTCATGTTAATGGGTGAAGAATTGCTATGTACTAACATAATCATCGCATTACAAAAATTAGGATTAAAATTTGGTACAGCATCAATAATATGTAGCGTTCTGTTTGCCTTGTGGCATATTCCTGCTTATGGTTTCGTGCCAATGCAATTATTGATAACTATAGTCCCTGTTAGGTTATTACTGAATTATATATGGAAAAATTCAAAGAGTGTTTGGGTAAGTTGGATTTGCCACCTTGCTTTCGACATTATTGGATTTTTACCAATGCTTTTTAAATAAAAAATTACATTGTACTTATAAGTAACAAACAATAACATAAAAACAAAAAGAACCTTAGGGTTCTTTTTTACTTAACAGAAAATATTACTTAGAATATAGATGAAATACCCATTCATTTCAGGGACAGATACATGAGAAATATATATATTTTTACACCTATAAAAGGATTCTTCAATGTTTGACACAAACTATATTGACTTCGAAAATTTTCAAATAGGCATTCAAAATATGAATTCGTATTTTGAATGCCTATTTAGTAGTGATCATTCTTATTTTTTAGGTTCTTTAAGTTTTAATATATTAGTCGGAAGTGCGTGTTTTATAACTTGAAAACCCATGGTACTTACACTTTATATTATGAACTTCTTTTGTAACTTTGGGTTTTGCATAAAAATAGAAATAACACTTGAAGTAAATGAGCATTTCTTTGTAAATAGTACAAAAATACATCAGCTAAAAAGTTCTAATCAATTTCAATTACATCACCAAACTTAAAAATCTTCTTATTACAAAAAGCATCCGTGCAAGTAATCAACCCATTCAAGGGATTTATATCAACTACAGTTATGTAATTTTTATATAAGTATCCACCTCTATAATATGTAAGTAAAATCTCTTCCTCACCTAAATATGAGATTAACAGCTTGTTTTCAATCATTTCTTTTGCATCTTGCGTTAAGATGGGACGCGTGACTTTTGTTTGCCCCTGTATCATTTCTTTAATACAGGCGAACTGCTCTGGCATACTAGCAAACGGTTGCCACTTTACCATTCCTCTTCCTTTTGGCATATTAGCATTTCTCACGATTTGTGCCCTCCTAATAATGTGTTTCTATATCTTGCTGTTGCGACGCTTGTGTAAGAAATCCCACGTAAAATACTGTTCTTACCAAATCGTGTTCGAATTTCGTCCATAACCTTCGTTAATCTCATTTCTTTTTCTCTTTGTATAATGTTATCGAAAAGCGAAATTTGCTCTTCTCCTTCCCGTATTAAATTTGTTAAGGAAAGACTTATCGACCGAATCGGCTCTCCTGTATGCCGTTCGTATAAAAAATATATACAAACGTTGTAAATGTCCATCGTTAAATTTGTTGCTCTGTTTAACGTATGTGCTTTTTTTATTCCTCCCCCATATTCCCTACTATATCCAACTGAAAAATGAATCGTTTGCGCGTATTTCTTTTCTCTTCTCAATCTGTAACAAACTTCTTCTACATGCTCTAACAAAATAACGATGAATTCTTCTATTGAATAATCACGAAATAATATTTGGCTTTTCGCTATAGACTTTGTTGCTGGAACATATTTCTCTGCTATTCTGCTAAAATCAATCCCGTTACTATGTAAATGTAATTCTTCTCCTATTACACCAAATGATTGCTTTAAATACTTCAACGGGTACTGCGCTAAATCCCCAATCGTATGTATACCTTTTCGATTCAATTTCATTTCCGTTTTATACGATATACCCCAAAATTTACTGAGCGGTCTAATACTCCATAACTTCTCGGGTATATCGTCATATGTCCACTGCGCTATTCCATCTCTATTCTTTTTCGCTTCTACATCCATCGCTACTTTACTCAATAATAAATTTGGCCCAATACCAATCGTACTTTCGATCCGTGTACGTTCATATATTTCTCGCTTGAACTTTAATGCAAACTCACACGGATTACTCGCAAACAAATGAATACTTGCAGTCATATCCATGAAAAACTCATCAATTCAGTTGTCAATGTTCTTTTTTATCTTAATACACTATTTGGATTTCAAATAAAACAAAAGACTCTAACATATTAATTATGACTAATATGTTAGAGTCTTTTATTTTAAAGTTTTTTTAATTTAAGTCTTGATAACTTGGTGACATTGGCTATTTACGAAAACAAACTTTTATATTTCATCGTTAGTATGTCAAACTTAAGTTCCCTTATATTGACTTAATAATATTTTTGATTTTAAGTTCTTTCATTAGCATCTCAATATAATCTGAGTACTTCTTATTATCCATAATGACAATTAATTTATCTTTTGCTCTAGTTGTAGCAACATAATGTTCATTTGTATCTCTATTATAGTGTACATTGTAATCACTTGCAGTAATAATGACTTGATTAAATTCTAACCCTTTTGCAGAATGTACAGTAAATATTTTATGTAAATATTCATTTGTATCAAAAGCTATGTCAAATTCATTCGTCATCATTACTTCTGTAAATGCTGTAATTTCTCTAGTATCTAAAGTGATTTCTAATTTAGCAAATAAATTAATTAATACCTGATTAATTAGTACCTGATTAATATCAGGAACAAGTAATTCATTAATTATTTTTTGTATCTCCTTAATTTCTCGTGAGCTTAGATTACCTACAATTTCAGCAGCTAAATCATATATTGAATATCTATCATTTTTAACATATTTAATTACCTCTTTTAAAAGAGTTGCATTTGGAGTTGCCCTATCTAATGGAGTTTGGGGAATAAAAATAAAATTAAACCCTTCTTCATTTAGTTCTTTCATTATTTCAACGGCTTGATTACGTCTCCGGACTAAAATCACTACTTCCTCATCTATGTTTAATACCTGCTTTTCTTCTGTTAACTTTAATAAAATATCTGAAATTGGCATATCGTCTGCTATACTGATTACATTTTGAACCTCATTTTGTTTTTTAATTAAACTTCTAGTTTCTTCATTAAATAAATTAGAGTAATTTTGAATATCCTGACAGCATCGAAAGTTGGAAGTTAAATGATATTTATTAAAATCCGTAGAATTTTCTATAAGACCATTAAAATTTTCAGGTTCTGCTCCCCTCCAGATATAAATAGATTGTTTAGGGTCACCAACAATGAATAACTTAATTTTAAGCTGATCCTTTAAATACATAAATAAATTATGCATATCCTTATCCGAATCTTGGTACTCGTCTATAAATATCTTGAAGTATTTTGAAAATATATATTGTCTAGCGACAAGTGATTTTTTTAAAATATCTAAAGCCAATTGAAACTTAAAATTCTTTTTAGGATTACTATAAGTTCCTAATATATTTTGATATTTCAGCAGTTGCAGTCCCTTATCGTATGAAGCAAATTGGTTATCAAAATATTCAACAGTGAAATTGTCTGGATAATCGTTTCCAAATGCATCTTTAATAAACGGCCTAATAATTTCAGTCTCGACAAAACCATCGTTAGTGCCAATAAAATTCCCTCTTGATGAATATCCTAATCTTTCCTCGATTTCTTTTGCTGCCTTATTTGTAAAAGTAACAGCTGCAATTGAGTAATGAGTTTTATTTTCTTTTAAATCAGCTTCAATTTTACTAACTAATATTGTTGTTTTACCCGAACCTGCTCCAGCAGTAACAAGAATATTACCCCCATCCTTTATTATTTGTTCTCTAGACATTTTATCCTCTATCACTACCCACCAACTCCTTTAGGCATGCAAATTTTTCGTGCTCAAAAACATCAAAACAATCTTTAGTACTTAAATTATTTACTAGCTCGACCATGTTAAATAGTTTACTTTTCTGTAAATAGTGCACGGGATCTTCGTTTTCAAAAATTCTTTTCATACTTTCACCAATTGCAGAATATAGATCATTTTCCAGATCGATTTCCGATAAATATATTCGTTCCCCTAAGAATTCCACTACCTCATTTTTATATTGTTTAAAAATTTGTTTTTTTCTTTCATTAAGTCTCTCTTTTTTCTTTTTACCTTTTATATCTTCAGGGATTTCAATAGTAATCTCATCTAGATTTTCACGTCCTAACAATTTTAAGCATCTATTTAATCCTAGTAATTCGTATACACCCTTTTTACCTTTTTTTGATTTCAAATCATTATCCGTTTTAATTATATGGGTTATACCTAAATCATTTAATGTACACACATAATGATTAAAGTACGTCCCTCCTACTTCAAGCAAGAAACCTCCATTTAATTCATATTCTGGTTCTACTTCGTCTAAAACCTTTTCAAATAATATTTTTTCTGAAGGACCTTCTATTAAAAGTACTCTTTCAGCAAATAGAGCCGATGATAGTGCTTTATTTAGCTTTTTCTTGACACTTCCATAGGCTTCTTCCACATTATACATGTGGGAAGAACATACAACTTTTTCAGTTGAATGCACTCTTATTAATCTTGTATTATCCATTTCATAAAGAAGTTCAGGAGAGTGAGTGGATAAGAAAAAATATTTATATGTAGATTGTTCAAATAACTGTTTTGATAAAGCAATTTGCATTGATCTATGTAGACTGATTTCTGGTTCCTCAATTAAATAAATAACAATTTTATCCTCATATTTTTTCTTAGCCAGATAGTTATATATAGAGTAAGAAAGCATTTTTCTTCTACCATCCCCTGAGGTTGGATAATAATTAGAATCACCGTCTTTTTTTATATATGGAATAATATCCGAGAAAAATCCTTTAATTGCCATTTCGGACTTCAACTCAATAGAAACCTCTTCTTTTTTTAAAGACCTATATTCACTTGTTATCTCTTGCTGGAAACCCTTAATAATTGTCATTTCTCCTATTTGTTGATTTACTTGATCTGTTAAAGATTTAATATTATTTAAAATCCCTTCATCTGATTCATTACCCTGTGACTCTTCAAAAATATATTTTTTATTTTGTGCGAACAATTTGTCTAAATCAACAAGAGGATTTATATAAATCACCTTAAATACATTATCTAACGCGTTTATGTTCCCTCTCCCTGGTATATCTATTAAATTATCTAGTTCCGATCCCCATTTTAAAATTATGTTACCATACAATTCTTTATCATCATATTTAGATTCTAGTGCGATATAAAAAACATCTGCATTTGCCGATGTTCTAGCACCCTTAACCACTGAAATAAGTTTTTTTGTATCTTCATCCTTTTCATAATCAGACAAATCAAGTGTTAAAATAATTTCAATTTTTTTAGAAGTGTCATGTTTATGATAATCAGATTTATTAAAGCCAAATTTCCTTATCTCTTTATCTAAAAGAAATCTCAATGCATATAAAAAATTTGTTTTTCCAATATCATTCATCCCGAAAATCACATTTTTATTATCTAAATTTATATTTACTTTTTCAAAATTCCTGAAGTTCTTTATTGTAATATTACTGAATTTCATTATTCATCACCTTATCTTCTTAATTATTTTATTTTTAATATATACCTTCTTTAATTCTGTTCTTATCCCTGTATTTTATAAATAGTTAAGCAAGCTGTTCCCCCCTCCCATCCTCAATAAATAAAAAAACCATGTATTTCTACATAGTTTTATTATACAATAAATTTCCATTAAATTTTCCAGACAAAAAACTAAGTCCCCATAATCCAAGAAACCATTTTAAAGAAAAGTTAAGTAAAATGGTTTCTTTTTTAATTTTGATAAAATATTGATTATGGTTTTTGACAGGTATCGTTAAATATTACTATTATCAAACTCCAAACTTAGGCATTTCCTCAACATTGTTAGCTAAATAACATGTTAAGTTGTTTTTTTGGATAATCTTATTTATTAACTCCTTGTTACATACCCACCTAGATAAAATTGGTTGTCTAAAGTAACTTTCTTGAAGTAACTTTCTGTGAGGGTATACCAATCGCTCAAAATACATAACTTCATTATCATCTTTATCGACCCAAATTAAAGGGTTATTTTTTAAAGGTTTAATTCCAAATAACTCTCTGAAATATTCAGATGGATAAATCATACAATTTCCATACATAAAAGAAGTGGAACCTACAATTGCGTTCGTTAAACATACTCCTGTTTCAAAAACATCTTCATATTCTATTTCAAATAATTCGTCCATATTTAACATAATGCTCCCTGGATTCAAAGTACGTGTCATGGATCTATCTTTTATTAATATCTGATTAGAAATCATTTTCAATGATTCAGTATAAATTATCCCGTCTTTATGCTCAATTGGATACCATAAACACGCTCCTATAACTGCTTCTTTGTCTTCTATATTTTCAAGTGCTATTTTTTCAAAGAAAGACTTAGAGGTAGACAGAGCATTTTTCTTTAGCAATCCTTTTAATTCTTCTTCAATATCCCAAACTTCGCTATTCGATAGTTTGGGCATTTCTGAAATAACCCAGGTATCATCCATCTGTAAAAGAGATTGAGCTTTGATAGAAACCGGTACATATTTCCATCTACCTTTTTTCTCTTCACCGTATAAAACCTCAGCTTCTGCTTTTATATGATTCAAAGGATAAAGAAAGGAGTCTCCCGGCCTTGAAAAATCCCTACTATTCCCTTTCATCTCATCATCTATATTAAGAGCCAAATTGTTAAGGAAATAAATAAGATCTTCATTGTCATCAAACGTACAGCTTTTCATCACTACTAAAAAATGCCTAATTGAATTACTTATATTTGATTGATTAAATATCGGCGGAATATTATCCGGTATTATATAGTTTTTAGCTTCTGCATTATATTTAATTTTTTCTATTCTCTTTTCTAACACTGCATTATAATTTTGGAGAATTAAATATAATTGAATTACTTTATCAAGTTCATTTGTCTTTAAATATTCTTGTTCAATAATTGGAACTAATTTATAAAACCCTTTTATATTTTGTTGGGACCATCTTTCTGAGAGTTTTAAAATAAATTCTTTTTGACTAAAATCATAAGTAGACCATGCTTCTGAAATATATTCAAATAACTCTGGATACCTTTCCATGAGCAATTGAATTCCTTGTATACTTATCTCAATCCTATGCGCATTTCGCGTTTCAAATTGTTCCATCAATATATTAAGAGCAAACTCTTGAATAGTTTGTGGCTGAGGAAGATTAGTAATAGACTTTTCATAATAATCGAATTCCTCCAACAAATATCCACATCCCGTAATCCAACAATAATGGCACTCTACTTCGTTATCAAAGATTGTTTGCAATAAATCTATTCCTAGTTCATCCAAAACCCATTGAAGAATAGAGTTCATATTGCTACTACAAGTATAATATTGGTCACTATCTCCTAGGGTCATGTAATTATAAGCTGCTAATTCCCATGCAATATTAGCCCCTAAATACCTAATAATCTTCTGAACTATTTTACTACAACCTGAATTTTTCCACGCATAACTCTCCAAACTATTTACCACAATTCCAAAAAATTCATTAGCGATTTGTTCAGACATCATTTCTCGATCACAGATAAGTTGCCATCCTATATCAATATAAGTCCATTTTGACGATTCAAATGATTCATATTTAAGAACTTCAATTAATTCACTATTGGATAGGCCACTCAATTTTTCTATTAGTTCTTTTTTTTCTTGTTCCCTTCTTAATGAATAATCATCTGAACTTTCTTTATATCCAATTTCCTCCATACTAGTAGCTAATGAACTATGATTTTTTGAATTTCTCTCAAAGATTAAATTTATATCTTTAATGCCTAGTTCCTTAGATTTTTGGATACACGTGTTATAAATATTTCGTATACCTCTTCTATCATCTTGATTATACCAAGAGAGAATACCACAACTAAGGTACCAAAGAGTTAAGATTTCATCTACCGTCTTTGCACTGTTTATTAATGTGAGTAATTGATTATATAATAATTCTAATGAAAATCTAAATTCACGATCTTGTTGTCTGAATGACCATATTTCTTTGAATCCACATTTTACGGCTGAATTAGCTACCTCTTTCTGAATTTCAAATGATGCTCTATTACTTCCCTTCATATCAGCCACATATGATAATTTATATAATTTAACTCCCCTAGATTCCCATTGGGAGGGATCCACAATTGAGATTTTTTTATAATATTCTAAAAGAGGCAATAAGGCATATTCATTATGATCAACGTACGCCACTACATCCCATTTTATCTTATTGCTTACTTCATTCATTAATTCTGGAAGCACTATTCCACCATTTTTCATAAAATGATTATGAGTATCGTCAAAACCGCTGCCTTGGAAAAGATTAGATCCGTGGGGACCATATAGCTTACTTATATAATTTCTAACAGTCTCATTTCTATTATTCTTCACTAAAAAGTCTAATATAACATCTTTATAATACATCCCTAATTGGTTTTTATTAAACAAATGTTCTTCAGCTAATTGTATTAAAATATCTATATCAATACACTTGTTAACCCACTCTTCTTTCAAAGATAAAAACAAGAGTAGAATAAACCCTTCTTTAAAGTCAAATGTTCTAACATGTTGAATATCTCCTGCAAAAAAGTTTTCATAACTTTCAAATACCAATTTCTTGTCCAACAATTGTTTTGCTTCTTCATTACATTTTTTAGCTCTTCCTAAGATTATTCCTTGTCTTATTAAAATTTTCAAATAGTCAAAATCACGATTTTGTCTTTCAATAGGGTCTATTAACTTATATATTTCTCCTGTAACTATAGATACATCCATATTCCAGTGCTGATACCCTTTAATAACTGACCATAAAATAACTGTTAAACTTGTTTCATTTGTTATATAAGTAATAGGTTTAATATCGGTATCAGAAACTACATCATCTAGATTAATAACTTGACCAGAATCAATCAAACAAACCATCGCTAAAAGTTTGCTATTCAAATTTAGATTACCATTAATTAGAGGTTTTAAAATCGCATTAAACTCTCTAGTACCATATTTAAATAAAATATTTTGCAAATTTTCTTCGATACATTTATAGGACACTCCGCCATACCTAATTAGTTCAATGGCTTTTTTTATTTCATTCTTTTTTAAAAGACATTCAAAATATATTTCATTAAATTCAATTGAAACATTAATTTCTTCATCTGAATATTCACCTGACTTTATAATCACATAATCACGTTCAAAAATTACTGAGAGTTTCCCCCATCTTTTCATGATATCTTTAACTAAACTGGCATCCCACGTACCCATACTTTCTTCTTGATTTTGTTCCAAAGTTCTTATGAAAATGGGTGGTGTTAAATTCTGCATCCATAAATAAAAAGTTGATTTTGCACGTAAATAAGAAATTTGATCTTTATAATTTATTAAGTCTTCACAAAATACTAGCATGTCACGATATTCATATAAATTCTCTTCTGTTAACATAGGTACATTCATCTCATAACTTTGTAAAACTTTTGAATACGATTTGTCAAGAACCTCATATTTCCGGTCATAATATTCGAAATATTTATGGTGTTGCTGTAATGTATTTATTGCTAAATACACACTGTGAAACAGTTGCCAATCCTTAGAATCTAAAGAAGATTTATAGGCTAAAGATGCATATTCATTTAGCTTCCTTCTTGATATCCCCTCAGCTAAAGAATGAATTACAAATTTTGAATCAAATACTTTTGCAATTAAATCCTCCCGCCCAGCACTTACTAACATTGGTATTAAATTGACTAAACCATCTACGCCTTTATTATGTGCCATATAATATTCAGCTAATTGTAAAGCAATTCTCTTATATTTAGCACCGTCTTTATTAACAGTTGCCATCAAAAATATTCTAAAATCATTATGGTATAATGCATATTCATTTTGATTATCAATTTTTTGAATTAATGGATAGAGTGAATCTAGTAATTCTTCCCAGTCTTCTTTAAGAAAATTAAATTTGATTGCTTCACTTAGCATTGCTGCATCCAATCTTCCATTTAATAAAATAATTGCACTAGCAACAACTGTATCTGGAAAAGCAAATCCCGTTCCCATTGCATTCAAACGCTTTGATACATGTTTCCAGATATATGTATAATAGTTAGTAATATTGCTATTGATGTGCTTTTCATCTAAAATTCCACTTAATTCATCAATATTATTGCAATTTCTTGCTTCTTCTATAGCAAAAACTACAGATAAGTTATTCCCTTTAGTTTTTGCAAATATAAATTCTGCTAAGACATCAATACTTACCTTATAATTTAAATTTTTTTCCAGGATCAAATCTTTGATATCTACTATTGTTAAAGGAGGTACTGAATAATGTTCAATACCTGATGTTTTATTTTTAATCCACAAAGGGTATTTATCATACATATCTGCTGGCTGTCCCACTATCACTATGCAAACTCCTTCTGGAATTTCAGAAGGATTAAATAAAGAGTTTAAAAATGTCACTTCCATACTAGACCTTGCGGCATGGTCTATACCATCAATACATAAAATCGTTTTTTCATTTGTTTTTTTATATAATAATTCGGATAAACGCAGTACTTCACTACGCATTTGTTCAACAGTACATAGGGCATTAACAACTGGAATATTATATTTATGTAGCTGGTTTTTAAAGTATATTCTTAATTGGATTAATAAGTCATTCCATAGTGACCTCGCTGTGCATAAACCTTCATCTGAGTTATAAAATTTCTGTTCAGGTGATATAGGTTTAAAAGTATGGTATCTTGCAGTAAATAAATTGTGATTTAATTGTAAATAACTTATTAAACTAGTTTTTCCGCTTCCAGGCTCTCCTGAAATAAACACAACTCGTTTATCTGTATTTTTTAAATTATAAATTAAATCGCCACAAAATTTTTTCCTACTTTCAAAAAAAGGATTAGGATAAGGTAATTTATGTTCACCATGTTCCAGGTCATTTTCAATTGACATTACATTAAATACATCTTCTAGAGTCACTTTAACATTTTCTCTTCTAGTAGTTGTCCATATTCTTAGATTTGAGCATAATTTATCAAATAAATTCTTAGCTACAACATAATCACACTTAAATACTTTTTGTAGAGACTCCAACATATTCTTTTCTAAATCATCTAAAGAGCCTTCATTTGACCTTATCTGTAATGCTTTAATAAACCGTAAAACTTGAGAATCATCTTCTCCAATTGCATCTCTAAATTCCATAAATTGCAATTTCAGATTTTCCTCAGCAACGAGTTTGCCCATCTCTTCCAAAGACAAGCTTTGATTTAAAAAAGTTTGAATTTGTTTTATAAATTTAGCTAATGGAATAGCAGTATACTCTTTATTACCAAAATTTCTTTTTTGCTGCCTTACTCCCAATCCTCTATTCGTATATAAAACAGGAATAATTTCTTTTCCTTCAAGCTCCTCCGCCTCTTTCCAGCCCTTAGCTAATGCAGTTATTAAGCTCTCCTTTATCTTCACATTTCCTTTTTGGGTTGATTCGATAAGCTTATGAAAGGTTAAATTACTTTTACCAACATTCCCTATTTCATGTTTGACTTGGTAACAAACTTCCTGTTTATTTTCAAATCCAACAATGACATCATCTATTGTATTATGCACATCCGATTGAAACATCACATAGGAAATACCGTTATCTGGATTTATCATTTTTATAATTTGTTCTAATCCTACATACCATTCATACCAATATGGATCTCCTATTCCTGGTGTAGACATTATTCCATTCCCCACTTTTCAATTTAAATTATTTAATGTTTTTTTCTCCTACTTGTAATATATTTAGAGAAAAATGTCTAATTTATCAATTCCTATACTTTGCACTTCATTACGTTTTTTCAAAAAAATCGTATTAAATAAATTAGCAAATATGAAACTGATTAAAATATTGTAGGCTCTCCATCATCATTCTCTCTAAATTAAAGTAGACATATCATTAAAGTTAATTCTTACATTATCTGTGTTATCTCTAAGTTTTTGAATATCAAGGTTTATACATCACCTCCAAAAACTTAGGTACATATTAAATATTATCATATTCAAAGTGAAAATCCCCTTTTTCATACCATACCGAGCCTTATATCACCTATATTGATAGGAGCATATTTTCAAACAAAACTTTACTTTTTAATTAGGATACCCTCTCTAATAAGGGGAAATAGACTCTTAATAATTGGGATAACAATGGATATTACTAGAATAGTTATCCTATCGACAATAAATTTAATTTATGTTTACACTTCAGAATATTCGATTCCAAGTAATCATGTGTTCTTTCTATTCATTACTAAATAACGATTTTATCGATTTCCTTAAACTTTTAAACGCAGCAAACATATAATATTCTATCACGCATATAGACCTCCTTTTTCATTACAATAAAATATTTGTGTTCTTAAAATACTTTTTACCTTTATTAAGTACCGTATATATATTAGCAAAAGAGTGATCAAAATTCACACTAAATCCATTAAAATTACATATTTAAACAATTCATTTATTTGTTAATAATAATCTATTTAGTAACTTGATCGTCTAATAATTCATTAACCTCTATTCCACGAACATGAAGTACCCTTAATAATTTTAAATATTTGTATAAAAGTTTTTCATTTTCTTTCTTTTGCTCCTCATACTCATTTATAAAAACTCGACTTCTCGATATTTCCAGTTCTAATTTCTCCTGTAAATTAAGCATCTTTGTTGTTGCTTTTTCTAACTTTTTATTGATGCGTTGCACCTCTTTTTCTAATTCTACGATTTCTCTATTATATTGCATTTTACTTATCATTTTATCTGAATGAGAAACTGGCCCTATCCACTGCTGATCCCATATCGTTCTTAAATGCGGTTTATAAATAGCCGTTTTACTTAATCCTGTCATTTCTATAATTTTTTCAGGTCGAATAATCACACCTTCCCCTTCTAAATCTTTTAAAGTCTGAATAGCCCACTTTACTTTTTCAATGGATTCTTTCCGTTTTTTCTCTTGATATTGCATAAGACCTGTATTCATTTTATTCCCCTCTATCTTTCAGCAAATTTTATATTTTATTTATCTACAATATCTGTTTGATACTGCTCCATACCTTTTTCACATATCTTAATTATCCGTTCTAAATAGCTAACATTTCGTATGGCATTTTCTAACTGAGAGGCTCTTCTTGTATCCGTACCAATTCTTTCTATTACAGCTTGCCAGTATTCATATTCTTTTTTGTAATCATCATAATAATCGGCTCTTGGAATAAACCATTCACATGCATAGCATTCAAAAAGTATAGAAGTTCCTTTAGGATTACATCCCGATATATCGCCGCATATTCCAACACCTTTTTTACCATTTGCTTCCCATGTTAAATATTTTTTTAAATCCTTTGATAAAAATTTTATTGTTTGGGGATCAAGATTCATAATTCTTCCTTTAAATGATACCGCATTATTTTCTATGCCTTTTAGTTCCCCTATATTTAAATGGACTTCTTTTTGTCTCTCTTTTAATTGATGTAAATAATGAGATGGCATGTTAATATTTTTATGTCCCGTTAACTTGACTATTTGCTCCATTGTGTAACCAACTTGATACATTCTATCTGTAACTGCATTATGTCTAAACTGGTGCGAAGTTACAGTATATGGATTTCCATTTTCATCAACAATTCCAATAATTGTAGCCAGACTTTTTAAGTACCTATTCATTGCAATATTGTCTAAATTTCTTACAAATTTATATCTCTTATCATATCTAATATCCACACTACCATTACCATCATTATGTAGTGTCAGATATCTTCCAATGAACAAATAATCTTTTTGGTCTCCATCATTTAAATGATAATTTTTCAACAGTTTTTCAGTTTGTAATTTTAATTGTTTGATTAGATCCACCACAAATTTACCATGCCCATAATAGATAACAGGAATCGCTTTCATTTCAGGATTATAATACCCGCCATTTTGCTTAAACGTAGGAATACTAATTGTATATTCATTATAAAAAGCTTTTAAACACTCCCTTTTCATACTTAATATTTCAGTTCCTCTGTTTGGAAATGATCTTATTAACCAGTAAAATGTACGGAATTCTAAAGGAATATTAACATTCATATTCTTCATTGCTCTATCCATCATTTGAATAGCATTAAGAGGAACAATCCTATTTTTTGGATTATGAACTTGTTTAAAAGGATTTATAGATTTCGTCGGGACAGTATGAGGTAGTTCCGGAAACCCTTTAAGACTTTTAAAAAAATCACTAATTGCTCTATAGAGTGCACTTTTATGATTTGGCTTGTAATTATTATCAATACTAATTGCATATTCATATGCATTAATAATATCTTTACGTATATTTCTCAAAGAAACTCCTGGATAGTTTTCATGTAAAAAATCTATAAAAACTGCAATATAATATACTTTTTGCTGAATACCAAAAACAGAATGAGTTTTAATCAATGCATAATACTTTAATAAACTTTTATAAGGCTCATTGAACTTATGAAATCTTACTACATAGTATAATTTTGCTCTTGAATCTCTATGTTTATGACGGTAATACCAAACATCATCTGCAAAATCAAAATCTCCTAATTGTGGGATTTTATCTATAAGTCTTCGTCTTAGGGTACCATCATATAATGGATCTATACTAGTTATGGAGATACTGTTTTTGTTCATCTTCTGATAACCTCTCTTTTATAAACTTTTCTAGTTTCTGAACTGTATCATCATATGTTTTTAATAAACTTATCTCCGCTTGATATTCTCTATAATCTTTCCAATCACCAATATTATTTTCAATCATAACTTTTTCCCATTCATCTAAATAGCTTTGTTGTTCGCTATATAGCTTTTTCCACATTGCCAACTTTTGGGGACCAGTTATCAACATCTTGCATCCTACACATTTTTTCTTATGACATGGACCAAATGAGACATGTTTTATACAAGTTCCGTGTCCTTCAGGTGTACTTCTAGATCCCATCATAATTTCATCCTTTAAATTTTTTAGTTCTGATGGACTATATATATTCTTAATATCTGAATCTAAATTATCGAACGCAACATTGAAATATTCAGCATCTAATTTCGCAATTTTCATAAGTTCAATGTCATGATAATGTTTCATAGTAGCTTTTGAATCTAAATGAGTTAACCAATCACTGACCTCTTCTACTGTTGCACCATTTGTGAATAAATTAACTGCTACAGTTTTTCTACATTGATGATGAGTATATTTCCATAATAAACCATCCCGATCGCGTATACTGTATTTATGAATTAATTTATTAATCGCTCGCGCTATTTCTGCACCAGAATACAGTTTGATTCCCTTTTTTGTATTCTTTAAAAATATCCTATTTTCTCCACTAATTTTTCTTAATCCTCTTGTATCTTCAATTTGCTGATTAATAATTTTTATCAAATTCGCATCACTAATAGGAAGATAATGATAATCTTCAAGACCATGCTTTCTTCTGTACTTTAAAGTCTTATGTGGAATAAATTTAAGATAATAAATTTTATCTTTAATGTCATAAATAAGGCACTCTTTTTTTAAATTAATAACTTCATTAATTCTAATTCCGGTGTTCATCATAATAGTCCATGCATATTGCACAAATGGAGCTAGCTCACTTAATTTTTCTTTTAATGCATTTATAACTTCTTCAGGGATATAGGTAACGCTTTCAGAAAATGCATCCACGTTATGTAAAATCATTGCCCTAAAAGGATTTTCTATATAATTTTTTTCTTTCTTTTTAACTATCCAATCAAATAATAGTCTACATTCAGAAATACAGCTTTGTATTGTTTTAATATTATAGTTCATGCCTGTTTTGCTATGGATTTTTTGTAAAATATCAATAATTTGCTGCACTTGAATTACATCTACATCTAATAAGGATGAGTATTTATTGTATTGCATTTTATGCAATGCAGCTCCTAACATTTGAATATTCCTAAATCTTCTAGCAACTCCCCTTACATTCTCTCCCATTTGTATATAACTATGTATATATTCTTTCAACTCTACTTTTACTATACCGTGTAAAAATGTCCAATCCAATTTTCTAATCATTGGAATTTGTATATTTATATCAACAATTAGCCAAATATCATCAGAGAAAGAATATCTGTGTGTTTTCAATTTTTCTATTAAATAAGATTCTAGTTGTTGAAATATTGGTTGCATAAAATATCGAAAATCTATATTGTTCATAACAAGTACATTAATATCACTAATTCCTAATGCAAAAACTCCAAACTTTTTTCTATTAAAACATAAGTGTTCATTTATATATGCCTTTCCAATTCGAATTAGATAATTAGAACAAACTTCTTTCAAGTCAGTGTATAAAAGTTGTCTTCTCATATAATCTGGAAATGAATTTAAAATCCTTTTAATACCTTTTATTCGTAGATCAACTAAGGCATTTTTTAAATCATTTTTTAGTTGAGCATAAAATCCTTCTACACTTTCTTTTATAATATAATGCTGGTTTCCAGTATAGATATATTCTTCAATTAAAAATCCAATAATTCCTTGCTTACTAATCACCTTTTCCTTGAAATAAAAATCCTTACAAACCTCCTTCAAGAGAGCTGAAAATTCATTATAAAAAACCTTTTCTGCAATCTTCAATACATTATTTGCTAGTAATGGACTCCTCCTTATGACACATTTAAATAAATTTATATCGGTGCTTTTCAATGCATACTCTACATCATCCACTAGAACCTCCAGACACTCCATAGGGATAAAATCTGGATTATCTACATATAATTTTTTTGACCAATACAGTTTAATTTCAGAACCGTTAATTTCGTAAATCCCCTGTGCTGGTGATATGTCTCTTAGTACTTTTACATTAGCCATTGTTCACTCCTATTCATCACTCTGATTGACCACTATAGTTTTAATCTTATCCATTACTTTTTTTCTCTGCTTCTTCGTGTATCCTTTCTCATATACTTTTAAACTTCTCACACTAGACCAACCTAATTCTTCTAATATTAACCCCTCTGTCACACCTAATTCTGGATGTTCTCTCATAATCTCAACTAATTCTTGGGCTCTGGTGCTTCTTCCACTATGTGTTCTAATTTCAGAACGTTCCATACCAGCTTTTTCAGCAGCATTTTTTAAAATGTGTAAGAAGTTACGTGCTTTTAATGGTTCTCCTTTATACTTTCCTTTATGATTTAAAAATAAATATTCACTATAGTAAACATCTGATTTTCTCCTTTCATTTTCTTTGTATATTTGTATTTGTTCAGAAAGGGTTTCATAAATTGGTACCTCTCTTTCTTTTGTTTTCGCTTTAGCATAATTTTTAATATTGTCTCTTTTTATTATTGAAAGCCAATTATTATGAGAATCAAAATCCTCTAATCTTAAACCCAATATTTCACCAATTCTCATACCAGTTTCGATACTAATTTGGAAAATAAGTTTATCTCGTGCAGTTGGTAAATAATTAGAAATAATTTCTTTTTCTTCTTCGCTGTACCACTTTAGATGATTTCTTTTTTGCTTGTAAGTTAATCTACTCAAAATTGTCTTTTCTACATCAAACTCCCATATCTGTCCGTATAAAAATTTTGTTTCTTTAAATTTAGTATTTTTTATATCGCTATTTCCGTAGAGAATAGGATTATGAATAATTTTCATATTGTCCTCTAGCCAGTAATAAAAGCCTTTTAGAACACTAATGTTCATCTTCACGGCTGTGTAAGTCATATTCGTATCAACATTTAAAACTTTCTCGTTTAATCCTAAAAGATGCTTCACATATTCTTCTATGACTCCCTTTCTAGTCACATTTTTATAATGGATATTCCTCTCTTTTAAATATCTAAGATATTGTAATAAAGCATAAGCATATCTCTCTCCTGTTAAATAGCTATTTATTGAAACAAAATCAAGCCATAAACATACTTCTGGTACAGGAATACCATCCTCCACAATTAAATATCTTAGAATCTCTCCATTACTAGCTTTTTTTACTTTTAATCCATACGTATTTTCATGCTTCATCCTACAATTCTCACCTCATTTTCTGGATTTATTAATAGTGTACTGGAATTCTTTTAGTACACCATTAAAACACATTCTTTCTAAGCCATAAACGAAAAAAGTAAACCATTTTCTTTGGTTTACTTTAATATAACAGAACATCTATACTGTATTGGTGAAAATCCTCAATAGGAACGTATTGTAAAGCCAATTTTGTTATATAATTGGAGCATTTAATATAAGCCCCCATAATTGGATTTACGACAAGAATGTCTTTTCTGCGAGGAATCTCGTATAACCTTTTATGTGGGTGATTTCGCTAATAATTAAAATTTAAAATAAATATTCTGAATTATATGTTGATTAGCAGATAATTTACAGATAAACTTAATTTATCTCAAGATGATATTTTAAGAGATTAATCAATTAGGAGGACTTTAAGCATTGGTTAGATTACTAAAGGAGGATGCTATTGGATCCGAATAATAGAAATATCAAGTTCAGTGTGAAGAAAGCATGTGTCGATATTGGAAATGACTATCAAGTGGAGTATGCAACTATAGTTGTTGAAGACACTAAGACTAAGTTTTTTAGAGTTCACCCTACAACCAATTTTATTAAACAACGCTATGGGAAAACAGATCACAATTTTAACTCGCAAAAAAGAGCTGCTGATGTCATTGTACAGTTCTTAAATTGGCTATTAATTGAAAAATACAGTACTTATCAAATAAATTCTTTAAAACAACTTACCTTATCACATGGTGTTGATTTCTTGAATTATTTAAAAACCACTAAATATAAAAAAAAGAAAGATAGAAATAGCGTATACAGGTCTAGAGGGACTTTAGAACATGCAGATCTGTACTTAAGATATTTTTTAAAATTCTTAAAAGATCAACACATCCTTCAAGGTGCATTAGCAGATGTTATTGAAAAACATACATACAAAGCAAATAATAAAGAAATAATTAGCTCTATTTTTATTGGAAATGGTTTTTCACTCCCAGCAAAAAACGTTACAAGACATGAATTTAAACTAGAGCACTTCCCTCACCCCAAATTAATTACTTTATTATTAGAAGTATCTGATTTGGTAGCGCCAGAAATTTCTTTTGGGATTTATCTACAAATATTTGGTGGATTACGCAGAGGTGAAGTTGTTAATATCTTACGAAGTGACCTTCGCGAAATCGGTCCTAATGGAGAACATGGTTTATCTGTTAGGATAGGCTACAAACCTTATATATGGGAAAGATTAAATGATATTTCATCTTGCTCAGTTAAAAGAAATACTAAACTTTTCCCTATACAACCCATTCAAGTTATCCCAACTATTTCAGTCCCTATTTTAAAAAGTTTGAAGATACGATTAGAAACGTTACAAAAATCGAACAGACATAATGCGCTATTTGTTGATAATAATGGTAATCCAATGAGTGGTGATACTTATGATGCTCGTTTTAATAAAGTTAAGCGTAAATTTTTAATGACTGTAAAAAAGAAAATGCCTGCTTATTTCTCTCTACTTTCATCTAATACCTGGGGGACGCATATTGGTCGACGAATATATACTAATCTGATGGCAAAGATCGTTAAAAGTCCAGCTGAGTTAGCTATTCTTCGAGGAGATAAAAGTCTTGAATCTGCCCTTGTTTATATGAGCAAAGAAGCAATTCGTGAAGAAATACAAGAAGGGTTACAACAGATGTATCAAGAGAACATGAACACCAACGATAATTTAGATGAAGAAGCAATTAGTTTAGCACAGCAATATAACAATAATTTTATAAATTCCATTTTAAGAGAGGGTGCTGTAAATTTTGAGTCGATTACTAATACAGAAAGAAGTTATTGAGTTAACTGGTTTCAGTGCAGATAAAGTTAGACGGTTAGCAGAATTAAACCTAATTAAGTTTAACGGAAAATATTATCAGCAAGATTCCATACTACAATACTTAGATTATGAAAAAGGAATAATTGATACTTCTTTCAACATCAATGATTTTACAAAATTTGTACAGATACCGAAGTATACCGGCATTCAGAATCTTCAATCGCATTTCCCTGAAGAATTTCACCTTCTTGAAATAATAAAATTAACTTTTCCGATCAACGGAAAGTATATTTTCATCACAAAAGAATCTTCCCTCACCTTTAGAAATACTTTAGATAAAAAAAGATTACTATTTTCTACTCATATTTCCACAAAAGAAGCTAATAAAAGATATGGTTTTGGATTTGCTAGAATTAAATATTATACAAAAATCAAAAAATTAAATCCTATTATAGCTCCTCCTAATATTAGTGAACGCGGCTTGTATTATCCTATCGAAGAACTAGAAGCAGTCGCCGCAGAAGAACAGACCTTTTTAGAAGAGCATTATTCAGTTTCTGCAGTAAAAAAAATGCTTGGATACGCTGAAAGTAGCTTATGTTCAATTATGGCTCTAGTTGAAGAAGGGTTTTTAACCTTTCGGAAAACGGAATATGGAATAATTAATGAAAACGCTGGCCACAATACATTTTGGATAACAAAAGAGTCTGTTCATTCATTTTTAGATTTATTGGAAAATAAGTATTTGAAGCTAGAGCATATAGAGAATAAGTTAAAACTTTCACACATACATTTACTTTCGGTTTTTTCAAACAATGACAAGCTCATTATAAGTAAACAAATATACATAAAAAAAGAAAAAGCATTTAAACTTTTAGAAAGATATGACTTAAAAAGTATAGAAGAGGCTTACTCTCCGAATCCCAATATCCCTTCTACTATCTATGACTACTATACTTTAAAAGGTATCGCATCTCTTTCCTCAAGAACAGAAAAAACCTTATATAAACTGCTGCAAAAATCTGAATATAAGAACCTTTTTAAAGATTATATAGAACCAATTAATCAAGAAAAGTTTTGGAAAATCAGCAAAAAAGAAGTCGATAATTACTTAAAAGAAATAATAAAACTGAGAGAAAAATATTATACACGCGCTGAATTATTAAAAAAATTACAGTTACCAAATAACTTTCAATACATCCCTATCTCTTCTATAAAGGTACCGTTGCATATGAAGTTTTTCACCAATATTTTAAGTAGTTATCTATATGATAAACAAGAAGCACAACTTTTTTTAGATAGCCCAGAACTATCTCACCTTATTTTTAAACAATCGCACCTTAGCCTTAGCGATTATATAAAATCATTTATTGATTTAAGAAAATTTCCTGAAAGCCTTAAAGAAACCGCAGATCTCTTAAAGTCTTTTACTGAGCAAAATCTTTCAGCAAAACAAGCTAACCCTGATACATTAAACAGTTATAAAAGAGAATATCTAATTGCGATAGAATATTTAATTAAATATCCCCTCAAAAAAGAACTCTATCTTTTCAATAATACTGAAGTACAGTTATTTATTGAGAAATGCTCCTCAACACATCATAAAACCTGTTTATGGAGGATCTTAACTTTTATAGAAAAAGAAAGATTATGTAGATATTCACTAAAAAAGTTACCCAATCCACGTAAACAAAGGCTTAAAAAAGAACAAGAAAAACTTTGTTTTGATGATTGGCTAGAAATTTATAAGTATGCACAGAAAATCGATGCACACTTACATCAAGCTATTATTGATAAACAGTATGCAAATTTATGGTTATTCGTCATAATACTCTTAACTAACGCTTGGAGACCTAGTGATGTTTTTCGAATACCCCCTATCCAGCCTGAAATTATTGGTATCCCTAACATTGATTGGCTTACGCATCATAAAATTACTAAACCTAAGGCACAAAAAATTATAAATATTATCCGTAGTTATAATTTAGTTACAGCTAAAAACGGAATGCCTAGGGATTTCACATGCAATCTTGACCTACTTGAACCAATGGTAACTGCATTGTGTATTTGTGAATTTCATAGACGGAAGTCTAATATTCCAACAATAATGGACTTTACGACCGAAAGAAAAAAGAAGAATACTATTAAAGGGAGTGATTTTAATCATTTTTTTGGAAGAAATATGAATCTAAAACACATTAAATTTTCTCCTTTAATCGCTAACCGTTCATTGATGGAACATTTATTTTATTCTATTCAAGAGAAAAAAGGGAAAGGTAATTCAGCATTTGAACTAGTGATGAAATTACGTAAACATAAAACTGAAGTTACAAAGGAATACATAAGTGATGGAGGAAATACAATCTCTCTCCACTTATTTTCTCGAGGAGAATTTGGCTTTTTATATGACCATTTAATTGAACTTCTTACAGATAAGCGTGAAAGTACGTTATCCCAAAGAACACTAGACATTTGCCAACTCAAACGATTTTTCGAACCATTTGAGGTTGAAAATTTTTCTTATTTTTTATCTAAAGTAATGAACGATGAAGAACAAAATTTAATGGATAAACTCTTATCCTTAACCCCAGATCAAGCATTTGAACACATGCGAAAAATGTATTTAGGACATATGCCATCAAAAAACTTAGATGCACAATGTTTAATTTATCCTAATTGTCATAGACCATCTAACATGTTTAGTTGTAATCAATGTCCCTTTGCAGTGCATAACGTTTATGCACTAACCTCCATATTCAATGAATTTGATGATAGCATTCAAAGGTATAAAAATACAAACAAAAATGGAGTAAAACAAAGAGAACAAAATACTATTTTTAAATTACAACACCTTCTTATTAAAGCAATAGAAAAATTTGGTGAGGACTATGTATTTAGTTTTTATACTGGCGGAGAAAATGTCTTTGTACAGCAATTAACCCTTATAGAGGAGTGATCTTTTCTTGTCACAAATGAAAATTCAAGGTAACTTATATGGAATTAATTATCCTCAGGAATTTTCGGAGGATGAGTTTCTAAAAGAGCATTCAATTGAAAATGCAAAAGAAATTATTGCAGAACTTACTTTAAACAAAGTTTTTTTAGATGGAAAATTCGATGATGATTCCTGGGTTTTAATAAATAACAAAGAACTAAATATACGTAAATATTTTAATTTTCAGGACATCTTGGATACTGAAATTAAAATTAAAGCCAAGTGTTGGATTTTAAATTATTTACTGACAGTAGCACCTAGTTCTGCAACAGTGTATTTAAATAACTTAAAAAATTTTTTGCTTCTTACAAATTATTTATCATGCCTTGATATCGATGAAATAGAAGCTTCTTTAAATGAATTTAAATTATCAGTTCGATACAACGTTTTAATTTCCGGAATAAATTTCCTGGACTATATATATGGTAGTCAAGTAACTAAATCTAAAATAGAATTATTTTCAAATCAATTACGGTCAATAGTATCTAAGTTTTTCTTTTCTAACACCAGAGACCTCCCCCCTTATAAAGACATTATCAGGTTTAGTTTTATCCTTACTTCATTCACTAACGTTTGGGATGAAAAATTAGAACTGAAGTTTTTTCCAGTTTTATTGTGGTGGAAATTAACATCTGTTATACCAATGAGACCTTCTGAGTTTTGTTCTATTAAAAGAAACTGCCTATCTATTCAAGGTAATGATTTTTTTATAACTTTGCCTAGACAAAAACAAAAAGCTACATCAAAAACTTTTGAAGTACCTAATACCCTACCGATTTCTAAAGAGCTCTACAATCTCATAGAACGCTATATTCACATTTCAGATTCGTACGGTGAAACAACCACTCTTATATCAGCTACTGTATATCGTAGTACATTAAACTATCCTACACAATCAAAACGTAGGATATTAAATCAAAACCATTTTGTTCTTTATATGTTTAATAATTTACTACATGCTTTTTATTCTGAAGTTTTAAAGGGTATATATGGTCTGGAACCAATAGACAAATCAAAGTGGCTAAAAGAAAAAAATAACGTAATAAAATTAAGATCTAATGATGGTTTGAGTGAATTTACTGCTGAGAAACAAATTATCAAAATCCAACCGAATGACACAAGACATTTTGCAATTTGTAGTATGATGATTCAAGGATTTAATCCATTAACTATTGCACGTATGGCTGGTCATCAACATATTGAATCACAATACCACTATCAAAAACATATTGAATTTTTTATAGATTCCAAAGCGTATGAAGCAACATTATTAAATCGCTTAACAAATTCATCTAGGGATACAAACTATAACTCCTCGCTTGTAATAAAGGATTTAATTTGCAGGTCCTTAGCTCCTGAGGAAATGTTTGAGTATAAAGAGGAAGTCGAAATTGGCTATTGCACAGATGAATTAAGACGATGTGAATCTAGAATTTGCATTTTCTGCTCTAAAAATTGGATCCCTCGTGAAGAAATAGAAAGTAATTTTAAAGAAATTGTTGAATTAAAAACTGAATACAGCAAAAAACTAAAAATTAGAGCACAAACACTATCCAGAATTTATAAAGATATTAAAATAGAATATAAATCTTGTAGAGTAAATCCTTTAGAACTAGCTGAACTGGCTAGAGAGTCTAAATTAACAAACAGTGAAATTCATGATTATGCTGTGCTGATTTCAAAAATTTTCGAATAAAAGGTGAGATAATTGAGCAAATTAAAAAACCCCAAAGGTGCTGGACGTAAAAGAAAATATGACAATCCGGCGGAACAAACTAGATTAAAGAAATTAGTTTATCTTTACAGAGAAAGAAATCCTTCAGGAATAATTAAAATCTCTCATTTAGTAAGATTTTCAGAAGAAATGAATAAAATAAAACCCGATGAATTTCCATCAACATATAATAAAGATGTTTGGAGTAACTGGGGAAGAGAAATAATTAACCTAGCAAACGAACCAATTACTATTAAAGTCGTGTCAGAATTAGGTGATCATCATGAAATACCTAACTTTTCTGATATCGTTGATAAGTATATGCATGATAAACCAAAGCTTTTAGAACATTTGCTAACATGTGAAAATTTACTACATGAATCGTTAAACAAAAATAGTGACTTTAAATTACAAAATAATATACTTGAGAAGCAAATTAATTCACTAAAACTTGAAATATCTGAACTGGAAGGAACGATTAAAAAATATGAAAAAATGACCTTAGAAATGGCTCATCATAGTGGTGTCGAAAAATATAGAGTAAAGTACGGCTTAAAAAATCAAATATCTGTATCAAAAAATCAGAAGGCTTTTGATAATTTGGACAACCTTCACTCATTTCTCGATCCTGATTTAACCCTCAAAAATAACGAAGAAAAAAATAGTCTAAAAAAAATTGTAAAAGAAGAATCCCCTATCTTAGCTAACTGGAAAAAATTACGGAATTAAATCCAGTAACAATTATAACTAAATTTCTGAGTATCATTACTTCTCTAATCCATCAAAAAAATATCGATGAATTGCAATTCATCCTAAAGTTTATTCATAGCTTCTCTGAGTTCGTAGAAAGTAACAGTATAAAATAATGACTGCAACATGTCCTTAAATAATAATCAAAACATTTACTTACAATAAATGTTTTAAATCATCTAAAATTACTAAAAGGATTTCCTTGCGCATAAGAAATATCTGTATTTTATCTACAGCTGAAATGTAAAGTACTTCTTATCCACTTTTGAACTTAAGAAATTTAATACTATTTAATAAAAAAGTTATCCTTTCTAACACATTGAACTGTACCCCGAATCATGGACACTAAAAAAAAGCCCCATGATTCGGGGTACAGTTCAATATCTAAGGGCTTTTTTAATTAATTTTAGGATGTTATTTCTACAACATAAACATTAAATTTAACTATCTGTAATTACTAACTAATAATTCAGGGAATAAATAATGTAATACATGCATAGTTAAACGTCTAGATTTACCTTTATACGGATATATATGCATGTACATTGATGGATTAAAGTTTGCCTCAATAATTCCATAAGCATTTTTATTTGCTGCAGGAACTTCTGTATTTTCAATAATCAAATCTATACCACTAATTTTAGCTCCAAGTGCATATACCGCATCTACAGCTATTTTCTTATAATCATCGGGAATTTGATCTGTCACATCAATAGAGTCTCCACCTGTACTGACATTAGAATTTTCTCGCAGAAATACAATTTCGCCACTTGTTGGAATTGAATCTTTTTGATATCCTTGAGCTTTAAGCATTAAGACCTCCAATTCACCTAATTGTATACTTTCTAAAGGTGTCCTATGGTCCATTCCTCTTAATGAATCCAAGTTTTTTTGAAAGACCAATTCTTCAATCGTATGTGTACCGTCCCCTACAACATTAGCAGGAATTCGTAATAAAACAGCATGAACTTTGTCATCTAGCACAAAAAATCGATATTCTGTTCCATAAACAAATTCTTCTATCAATACGGATGAGTCTTCTTTAAATGCTAATGTGAGTGCTTTTTGATAGTCTTCGTAACTTGCTCCGGCTTTTTTAAAGATAGATATTCCTAATCCATAATTTGTTGTTTTTGGTTTTACAACAAAAGGCTTTCTTGCAAATAAATCATAGGAACGTAAGGCTTTTTCTATATCATTAAATTCCTCACCTATTGGTACACGAAATCCATGCTGTTGAAGAATTTTCTTTGTTACTGTTTTATTTTCCATAATTAAAGGTGAAATATAACTATCTTTCCTAGTCATATTCCCATTTTTCACATATTCAACATGATTTCCTAGCTTTAGTCTTAAAAATTGATCTTGTCGATCTAAAACGTCTACTTGTATTCCTTGTTGAATAGCATCAAACATTAAAATTTGTGTAGATAACTCCATGTCAGTAAATCCTGATAATTGATACGGTTTATCCCATAATTTCCTATAATTCCCTTTAGCAATACGGGTAGCTACCTGACTTTGACTACTTTTTATAATCTCTTTATAAAATCTTCCAGCTAAAGTCTTACTTGGATTTGTTAGCATTTCTCTCAAGTTAACAAATAAGGTATTGGAAACCGTTATGTCTAACATCCCTATTAAATTTTCCATCTCATCAATAATAAGCTCAGCCTCTCTCTTAAATTGCGTATGTTCTAACGGATGTTCAAGAGCCACTACATTATTTAGAAAGTCACCGGTTTTTACCCATTCATCATTATTATCGCATTCATCAATCCAAAGTAAATAAATAAGGAAAAGATGTAGAAATTCTGCTTGTTCATGGCTAATTCCATATGTTTCAAAAGGATTTAAATCTAGGTTTCTCAATTCAATATAACGAATACCATGATTTTTTAAATCTGAAACTTGAGGACCTCCCCTTAAACGGACAGATGCATAAAATTCTTTTTCTTCTAATAAAATCCCTTTATCCACCAGTGTAGAAAGATCGGATATATAGTTCTGTATACTACTATAGGATACTTGAACATCATTATCATTGCTATAACCATATATACTATTTCTGATGCTTCTTACGGCGTTATTTAAAGGATTGATTTCAAAGGAATTCTTTTCACTACTAGGAGAAGCACCGAAGAAATAAGTTATTAACCATCGATAGTGTAAATAATTTCTTGTGACTTTCAGATAAATTTCTGTTTTAAATTGATTATAATCTTTTATTTCTGATTGTAATTTAAATAATTCCTGAATCAAATCATCACTAAATTCAAAATTGAAATGTATACCACTAATCATTTGTTTTCGTCTACCATAAGAATTAGATAAATATCGCCGATATAAAACATTTTCATGATTATTAAGTTTTGCAATAACAATATCTTCTTCTTTTTCTGGCAACTGTGGTGGCATGCTTAATGGCCAAAGCATTTCGTTTTCCCCCATAGAACGATAGGCTACATCATGGATAGCTGCTAAGTAATTAAATAAATCTTCTAGTGTCTCGGTAACAGGTGTGATTAATTCCATTTGTGTTTCAGAGAAATCTCGCTGAATATAAGGATGTTCATCTCTTACTGAAATACTTTTTGGATGTTCCGTTTTAGCTAAACTTCCTGATAGGTCAACTCGTTGGCTTTCTTTTTCAACTCCATAACGTGCTTTTAATAAATATGGTTTAATACGGTCATTGTTTAACATTTTTTTCATTTCCATATAAACTGGTACCTCCCATCAACTCAAATATTTAATATAAAAATAGATAAATTTATAGCCTTTATTTTTTTGGAATTCAGCACTTGGATATTAATGGCCAAAGCATTTTATTCTTATCTGCGAAAAGATAAGGGATTTCGCGTATAGCTGCTAAGTAATTAATAATGTCTTGTAATTTTTTAGTATTAGGCTGAATAAATTCTATCTGTACTTCTGCAAAATCTTGCTGAATATATGATTTTGTATCTCTTATCGAAACATATTCAAACTTTTCAGTTGAACTTTCAACTAAGTCAACTTGTCGATTTTCCTTTTCAATCTCATAATGAGATTTTAATAAGGGTGGTTTAACACGGTAATTAAATAACATTTTTTTAATCCACATGGACTCTTCCTCCCAATTTATTTGTTTTTACAAACGATATAATATGACAAAATATAACAATCAAAAGTACCCACATCTCTACATGCGGATACTTTTGTTACTATATTTTGCTGTAAACTTAAATACTTCATATGACATTGGAAGTGGGTATTGTTGTAACCATAATTTGTTGTAAATAAGAATCATCTTAAATACTTCATATGGAAAGAGAAATGCTCATTTAAGAAAGTGGCAATAAAGAAGTAGCTATGATCATATCCCTCCATTTTTTTATAAGTTACTATTTGACTATTTTTTTGAGCATTCTCTAAGAAAATATGCTCTTCCAATTGTTCCGGATAAAACTCGTCTTGACTACCTTGCATAATAAGAATAGGTGGAATAGTATCTTCTTTAATTAATTCTGAAGCATCCCATTCTTTCCAAGAATCTTTGTCTTCACCTAAATAAGAGGTGAAAGCATTTATTCCCCATGGGGCTTGACTAGGGGTTAAGATTGGAGAAAAAGCAGAAACCGCTTTGAATCTCTTAGCATTTTTCAAACCGATCACTAAAGCACCGTGTCCTCCCATTGAATGCCCCATTATGCTTTCTTCACCTGAAAAATTAGGTACTATAGTCGAAGCAATGGATGTTAATTCATCTACTATATACGAATACATTTTATAATGCTGTGCCCAAGGATCCTGGGTAGCATTTAAATAAAAACCTGCCCCTTGTCCAAGATCCCATGCTGCAACATCAGAAACGTATTCTCCACGTGGTGAAGTATCTGGCATAATCACTGCAACTTGATGCTTTTCAGCCAAACATTGAAATCCACTTTTTTGACTAAAATTATCATCTGTACAAGTTAAACCAGATAACCACCATATAAGTGGGATTTTTTTCTTTTCTTTATTTGATGGTAAGTAGATACTAAATTTCATATCACATTGCAAGACTTCTGAATAATGGCTATACTTACGTTGCTCTCCTTCGAAAGAACGATGTTGTTCAATACATTTAAGACTCATTATCTCACTCTCCATAAGTTAAAATCGTACGAATGGATTCACCTTTGTGTAGTAAGTCAAATGCCTCATTGATGTTTTTAAATTCTAAATGATGAGTAATAAATGAATCTAAATCAATTTCACCCTTCATATAATCTTCGACCATTTCTGGAAGCTCAGATCTTCCTTTAACTCCACCAAAGGCTGATCCACGCCATACTCGACCCGTTACTAATTGGAATGGACGAGTATGAATCTCTTTACCAGCACCGGCTACACCGATAATAATACTTTCGCCCCAACCTTTATGACATGCTTCAAGAGCGGACTTCATTACTTCAACATTACCAATACATTCGAAACTATAATCCACGCCTCCATCTGTCATTTCGACTAAAACTTCTTGAATTGGGCGATCATAATCTGCAGGATTCACAAAATCAGTTGCTCCCATTTTTTTGGCTAATTCCCACTTTTCAGGATTTAAATCAACGGCAATAATTCGACTTGCTTTTGCTTGTGCTAATCCTTGAATAACAGCTAATCCAATCGCTCCTAAACCAAATACAGCTGTCACAGCTCCTTCTTCAACTTTCGCGGTGTTGTGTACAGCACCGATACCTGTAGTCACACCACACCCTAATAAGGCAACTTTATCTAACGGAGCGTTTTCGTCGATTTTCGCTAAGTTAATTTCATTAACAACTGTATATTCACTGAATGTACTAGTTCCCATGTAATGGTAAAGTGGCTCTCCATTATAAGAGAAGCGAGTTGTTCCATCAGGCATTAAACCTTTACCTTGTGTTTCTCGTACAGCACTACATAAGTTTGTTTTACCAGAACGACAGAATTTACACTCTCCACATTCAGGTGTATATAGTGGAATAACATGATCACCAGGCTTTACTGAAGTAACTTCATCACCTACTGAAACGACAACACCTGCACCTTCATGACCTAGTACAGCAGGAAATACTCCTTCGGGGTCGTCACCTGATAATGTAAAAGCATCTGTATGACAGACAGAAGTATATAGTATTTTAACTAATACCTCTTTTGCTTTTGGCTCTTCTACATCGATTTCTACGATTTGAAGTGGTTCTCCTGGCTTAAATGCAACAGCAGCTCTACTTTTCAATTGAATCCCTACTTTCTTTTTTTATTGTTTACACCACTAAGATTACACTTTATAATTTTAATTACAATACTGACAAATTCGTCACTATAAACATTTTTTCGCGAGAGGAAGATCAAAAATTATGGTTATTCATTATAAGGACAAGGAATTTTTCACTGGAAAAGATTTAGCTTTATCTGTGATAGGAGGGCGTTGGAAAATAGCAATTATATGGTGTTTGTTACAGCGTTCACCTTTAAGATTAAGTGAAATACAAAAAAAGCTTCCTGATGTGAATCAACGCATGTTAATCAGACAATTAAGAGAGTTAGAAGAAGATAAAATAATTACTAGATGTGTATATCCTATAGTACCTCCAAAGGTTGAGTATGAACTTAGTGAAATAGGTCGTCGACTAGAACACGTAGTAACTGCTATCTGTGATTGGGGAGATGATTTTAATGAATTTATAGAAATGGATGCTAATAAAGTACCGGTCGAATAAAACTTAATGCAACTTTAAGTAGTTCTATAAAAGTTACGGGGACAATGTATAAAAGTATGTGCATGAATAGTTCAAAAAAGCCACGAAACGCTCGTATGAAGGCGTCTCGTGGCTTTTAAATATTACCAAGCTTATTCATAAAATTTATCGCGCATTATCGATTGAACAAAAAGACCATTAATTGGGGTAGCACCACATCGCCATCAAGCTAAGATTGCCAAGAAAGTATATACAAGTGTGCTTCTTTGGAATTTCTACGACTCTATTAAAGTTGTGCATAACAAATAAACCTATCAATTAGGTGTTTAAAAAAACACTATGCAACCTTGTAACTTTTTGACATCGTATAGTCATACACAACACCTAAGATATCAAAGACGGTTTTCTTTTCGTACCGGTGAGATTTTCTCCCGTTTTTCTCTAAAAGGTAAAACAAACGCAGCAAAACTTTTAATAATTCATCGGTTCCATTCAGTATTCCCTCATAAAACAATAGATAATAATTCTTTATCATATAGATGGATTTGTATTCACTTAACTCTTTCTTTTTCTTGTCTAAGAGTAACTGACGCATTTTGAACATTGTCGATGAACAGAGTAAAATGCTAATGAGTTGCCCGTATAAATGGCATTCTAAGCGTTCTTTTTTGATTTCTTTGCACTTGTCAATTTGAAAGAAAGATTTCCATGTTTTGAACAAAATTTCAATTTGCCAGCGCAATGAATACAGGTCATGGATATGTTCCATTGGAACATTTTCTACAGAAAGATTTGTAATATACACGTTGATCCCACTTAATCGTTTACTTCGTTCTTTGTAGATAATACCTTTCTTCTTTTCTTTTTTAGCTTGTTCCTTTAGTCTTTTCTCTGTTTGTTCTTTTGTTAATCGATGAATAATAACACGAGATGGTAATTTTTGATACTGTCCAATGTATGCTTCTGAAATCTCCATTGTTTGGCCAGGAGACAGTTGATTCATAAGTTCTTCCATATCTAACTGAATATAAAGTGTCCCTTTCTTCACAGTCCCATTTTGAAAATACTCTGGCTTCTCATTCTTACGATAGATTCGGGAATTTAATTTCAAACGTGAGATATAGTAAGCCCCTTTATCATGGATATCCTGTAAATCATGTAAATCGAAATAGCCTAAATCTCTTATATACAAGTCTTTTGATTGAATGGTTTGCAGGGTTGTTGAACCAAAGATTTTATCATTTTCTCTTCCTTCTCCTACATAAACGTGCAGGAACTTCCCACTCAATAGATCATACTCTAATTGAATTTTGACTCCTGCCGTATGGCTACTTCCACCTGAACCTTGATAATGTGAAGAAAACGTATCTGGAAGCTGAAATGTTGTAGAATCTAGAATCCGAATGTGCTTAAAGGTCGTGGAATATTGGTGAATTATTTCTTTTGTGGAATAATTTCTTTGAGTTAGAAGATTAGCTAGAACTTGTTCAAGAAACTGTACCGCAGAAGCATTAAATCGTTGGTTAAGCCCTTCAGGGCTAATAAGAACACCTGTAGATACTTCAAGATAGCTACATAATTGTGTGAGTGATGTACTTGCAACCTGCTGGCTGAGCCATACACATAAAGCAACTAACTCCTTTGCTTGATATTTACTCTTTCGCTGAACAAATCCTTTTTCTTTAGCTAGGTGTTCTAGAACGTCAGGAGACATATATCGTTGTAATTCTTCAGCGATTGGTTGAAGTTCGTCAAGAATCGAAAGATTCATAAAAGCTAGGTGTTCTAGAACGTCAGGAGACATATATCGTTGTAATTCTTCAGCGATTGGTTGAAGTTCGTCAAGAATCGAAAGATTCATAAAAAACGCCATCCTTTCTTATAATTCTATAGAAAGGATAACGTTTTATTTACTTGATGCATAGTGAAAAATCCTAGCTTGATAGCGATGTGGCGGTAGCCCTATAAGTATTTTATCAAGACCTAAATCGTAAAAAATCATAAAAAATAAGGAGTGAAACAATCGCGCCCGTTTGCTGAATAAGAGTATTGGTCACTTCATCCTAGATAAATAACTTATTTTTCCTGCTAGGGCATTTAGTGAAGGTTACCGTCTAACTTTTAATAGTAAAATAACTTCAATTCCCTCTAACAACTCGCCTGTGTTCACGAATCCAAGTGACTCATAGAATTGAAGTGCCGAATAATTATCTGGCTCTGTTGAAAGGCCAATATAATGACAGTCATCATTCTTTGTGAGCATATCTATGACTTGTTTCATCGCCTCTTTCCCGTATCCCTTTCTTTGATAAGAGACATCTATCATAAACCTAGGAATCCAATACTTCCTCTCTTCAATCTCGTTTGAATGATGTTCCGTCATCACAAATCCTATAACTTCCTCATCCAAATGTATCGCGTACGGTGTAAAACTGGGATCTACCTTAGACTCTGCAATGGAATAAACATTAGGAGCAATTCGATCAACTTGATTCTCTGCTAACTTTAGGTTTAGGCATTTATAAATATTTTTCACAGTTAATTCCTGAATTGATATTTGAGCCATAACAGTTTTTTTCATTTTTTTTAAATTCATCAATCTCACTCCTAAGTATATTTTTATTACTTTCTTGTTTAACAAAAAAAAATCCCACCCCCAAGACTTGAAGTCTTAGGGACGAGATTTATCATCGCGGTGCCACCCTAGTTTATTAATATGTCGCCATATTAACCTTATCAGGTACGTCATGTAAAAATGCTTATACCTTAGCTCTATAACGGGAACTCCCGTCACATCACCCCCTCCTAAAAGGTTCCGACGTGCTGCTCTGAGGCTTGCTTCAATAAAGATATTCTAACCCTTTTTCAGCTACCAGGGTTCTCTGTATAGAATTCACTTTATTTACTCTTCTCTTCATCGCATTTATTTTTTATATAATATCACCTATTGGTATCTATGTAAATATCTGAATTTTTTTATTATTTTAAAAATAACCCATTAAGATATATGATTCTCGTCTAACAACTAAAAAAGAAAAATACTTCAGAGCAAAAATCATTTGCAACTTTAAAACAAAGTAATTTTTTTCGTTTTGGGGGTAAATTGTTTTCTTAGGTTGATGGCAATGGGGTAGCACCACATCGCCATCAAGCTAAGAAATGCAAATACCCCCAAAAAGAAAAAATAAGTTAAATACCCATAGATAACTATCTTACAATCAATAACATCCTTATTTTTTGATATTAAAAAATAAGGATGTTATGTTTAAAGGGGGATTCAGATTGGTTAAAAACTGACCTTTACAAATAGTTATTTTAATACTAGGTGTAAGTTCTTCTACATTAAGTACGAACGGTTATAGAATGGTCTTTAATGATTATAAGTATTATTATAAACATTACTGCAGTATTGGTTGATCACTGTATATCAACCTTAGTATTTTTCCCTTTTCGACTAAACTAGCTAATAGAAACTCCTCTGTTATTCAATTAAAGGGCGCTTTAATTGAATAAGTTTTCGAATTACGATTCAGTTTAGAAGTGATATAATTAAATAAACGAGATCGTCCATGAAATTCATATTAAAAATGACCGGTTATGCTCAAACCGAAGACATGGATGTAGGAGGTTAACCAATGACACAAGTACAAATACCCAACCAACGAATAGAAAAAAAGCGCACCTTCAAATTAATCAAGCTTACAGGGATTGCTGTTTTGATGATTGTTCTAATCACGGCTGCCTTCACCATTTGGACACCTCAGCCGAGCATTTGGGCGCTCCAAATGCTCGCCAGCAAGAATAATCCTGAAAATTATGGCTCCCACCCATCCGATTTGCCTGCTCTTATGAAACAAACTCGGGTTCTCTCTGACATCTCATATCCATCCAAGTACCAAGAAAATAAATTGGACCTTTACCTTCCTCAAACCTATTCGAAGCCATTGCCTGTAATCATCTTTATCCACGGTGGAGGCTTTATTAATGGAGACAAGTATATGCCTGCCGATTATTCAAGGGCGCTAGCCTCGGAAGGCTTTGCTGTAGTATCCATGAATTACGAGTTAGCGCCAGGGGCCACTTTGTTTGATCAAACGAAGCAAGTCGGCGAGGTATTGTCTTATTTGCAGAAGTTAGCTCAAAAATACCCCTTGGACCCATCGCAGGTGATCTTGGCCGGTTCCTCAGCGGGAGCTTTCTTGGCCGGGGAATTTGCCCTGATCCAAACCAATTCTGAATATGCAAATCTCGTGGGAGTCCCGCAATCTGTATCGAAGAATACAATCAAGGGCTTATTACTATATAGCGCCCCCTACGATATTACAGCATTTCAGCATAGCGATCTAAATCCCGTGCAACAATTCGTAATCAAACGTATGGGCTGGGGCATTTTGGGTGATAAGAACTGGATGGACAATCCGAAGTTTGATATCTTAAATCTGTCAAAGTATATCACTAAAGACTTCCCTCCTGCATTTGTAACCGACGGCAACACGAATTCATTTGAAACACAAGCCAGGACTTTCGTCGCTACACTTCAAGAAAAAGACGTACCAGTTACTTCTTTATTTTTCGACCCCAACGAGATAAAAGCGGGTCACGGCTATCAGTTTGGTATGGCCTCTCCGGCCAGTATACTTAGTCTGAAGCAGACAAAAGCGTTTCTGAAGGGAATCACTTCCTCTAACTAATCTTTGAGGTATTTGCCCGATCAATATGTAATATAAAAATCATATTCTTATATTAAAAGAGCAACTCCATTTCGATCAATCTTTTTTCAAAATGGAGTTGCTCTTTTTGTTGCTAAACAAAAATTGAAAGGAGTCTTT
The DNA here is from genome assembly GCF_022637375.2 of Bacillus sp. N5-665. Taxonomy (NCBI): domain Bacteria; kingdom Bacillati; phylum Bacillota; class Bacilli; order Caryophanales; family Bacillaceae; genus Bacillus; species Bacillus sp. N5-665. Next base: position 2,386,398 of record NZ_CP093325.1, on the reverse strand, counting down.
TAATCAAAATTTATTCTAAAACTACAACCTTCAAATAAAATAATTATATTTGGGGTAGCGTCACATCGCTATCAAGCTAAAAAAATAGGTCACCCCCAAAACGAAAAAAATGAGCTCTTGTTAAGAGTTAACTCAAAATTTCGTTCTGGGGGGTCTACAAGGGGTAGCGTCAGGAAAATGCGGATTTACAACGTTAAATTAAATTGAGCAAAAAAAAATCGATTCCTTTACAAATTTTAGGAGTCGTTTTTTTAATTTGGTACTTTAAGCTAACGTCCCAGTTTGTTTAAGTGTAACCCATAACAATCTCTTCTACACCTCGATATAACTTATCCAATAATGACCAGTTGTGTTATCTTTGTAAAAGCATATCGACGTGAGGGATATTATCTTCTAAATATGTCTGGGAAATGGTTTGAAAACCAAAGGAACTATAGAATTTTCTCAAATAATCTTGGGCTTGAATTTTAACAGTTTTTTCTTTTAATTCGTTTTGGATAAAATCTAGCCCTTTTTTTAAAAGCTCCTCTGCAATTCCTTGTCCCCTGTATTCTTTCTTTACAAAGACTCTTCCAATAGAAATTTCTTGATAAGAAACACCTGCAGGTACAATCCTTAAATATGCAATAATTTCTCCATTGTCTTCTTTAAAAAGATGATATGAAAAAGGATCTTTACCATCAACTTCAGGGTAAGGGCAATTTTGTTCAACCACAAAAACTAAAGTTCTTTCTTTTAAAAGATTGTATAGTTCAATATTTGTTAACTCGTCAAATTTCTTTAAATTCCAACTCATAAAATTTCACCTCTTGATTTTTCGTTGCAAATGCAAAGAATTTCATATAATTAATAATTTCTTTTGTTTCCTTTTTTAACAAAATCCCAATCAACTTCTACATTTTTCCTCACTCTTTGAAGAAGGTTAAAGATGGTCTTCACTTCCATTTCTGTAAATCCATTTAATGCAACGATATTAGAATAATCATTTTCTCTTTTTATAAAAGGATAAACATTCTTGCCCTTCTCTGTTGAGAAAAGTTTTTTTATTTTTTTGTTATGGGTATCATCTTTCTTATCGATGAATCCATTTATTTCTAGTTTTTTTATAGCGCGTGCTGCTGTTGTTCGGTCTACTTTTATCATCTCAGCTAACTTTTCTTGAATAATTCCGGGGTTTTCACATATTCGTACAAGGTACAAATATTGCCCTTTTGTGAGGTCATATTCTTTAAATTCTATATTACTAATAGAATCTAATGCCCTTGCAATCATTCCAATTTCACGAAGAATTTCTTTCATAATTAACTCCTCAACCGTTTTTTATTGCAAATACAACAAAAAGTTTATGTATTAAATATAACTCATTATTGTTGTGTTTGCAACAATAATATAAAGAGGTGAGTAAAGTGAAATATATTTTTATGTATTAGGGGGCACTATACATCGCTATCAAGTTAAAAATCCAGAATTACCCCAAAACGAAAAAATGAACTTTTTGTTACAAGTTAACACAAAATTTCGTTCTGGAGATACTATAAAATTTTAGCTGGATAGTGATGGGATCCTGACAGAAAACTAAGCCGAGTTGTCCTCATGCTAAGCTAAGGACGGCTCGGCTTTAATTTTTGGATTTAAAATTATATATTGCTTTATGTAGTCTGGTCACACCTTCTTTAATTTCTTCATTTTTTAGATGCCCATAACCTAAAATAATTCGATTATGATGTTTTCCTTTTTCTATAGTATGATCTTCTACAGGATATACTTTAACTCCAAACCGTTCGATCCATTCGAGTAATTCTTTTGAAAAATGGGATTCATTTAATTCAACAATTAGGTGTAAGCCTGTTGAATAACCGAAAATATTAACCCTATTCGAAAATGTTGTTTTTAAGCAATGAATAAGGAAGTTTCTTCGTTTTTTGTACATTTTCTTCATCTTCATAATATGTCGTTCCAAATAGCCTTCATCAATAAAACGGGCAAGGATAAGCTGCTCTAAAGAAGGGGTATGTAAATCCGAAAACCATTTTAGCTTGCGACATTTTTCAATAAGTTGTGAAGGAAGAATTAAATATCCCATTCTAAGGGCTGGTGATAAGATTTTACTAAACGAACCAATATATAATACACGATCTGAATCCAATCCCTGTAATGAACTTACAGGTGGTCCTTCATATCTAAATTCACTGTCATAATCATCCTCAACAAGATAACAATTTGTTCTTCTAGAGTAGTTAATTAATTGAATCCTTCGTTGAATTGGTAACGTTCCTCCTAACGGAAACTGGTGGGACGGAGTAACAAAGATAAACTTTGGATAATTATTTAATGGCAGCAACGATGTCTTCATTCCATATTCATCAACAGGTATAGGGTAAAGAAGAGCACCTGAAGTTTTAAATATAGTTTGAATATCATTGGTGATTGGATCTTCCATTATCACTGTATCATCGGGCGATAAAAGTAATTTAGAAACAAGTGTCATAGCTTGGGTTGCACCAGATGTAATCACAATTTGTTCTGGATGACAATCAACACCTCTTGTTTTCAGTAAATAGCGTGATAAAACCTGTCGTAATTCCGGACGTCCTTCGGGAATATCGTATCCAAAAGTAGAAGGTGCAATGTCATTCCATATGGTATGAGACAATTTTGCCCATGTCTTACGCGGAAATAAATCCAGTGCTGGTATACCTGAACGAAAGTTGATGATGTTATCATCTTTATTTTTATCTTCACTCCAATTCACATAATGAAATGAAGGTGTTTTATTCTGTTGTTCTAAAAAAGTTCCTTCAGCAACAAATGTTCCAGCACCCCTTTTTGCAACTAAAAATCCTTCAGCCAATAATTGATCATACGCTTCCAAAATCACATTCCTGGATACATTCAACTCAGAAGATAGTTCACGTGTCGACGGTAGTTTTTCTCCTGATTGTAAGTCCCCGTTTAAAATTTGTTCTCGTATTTGCTGATAAACTTGTCTAATTAATGGTATATCTAATGACCGGTCAATGGGTATCCAAAGCATATTGAAATTTACTCCTTATCTAAAATTGGTACTTTGAAAATTCATTATAAATGGTACTAATATAAACCATTTTACCATGATAAAGTTTATGTAAATATGAAAAAGGAGATGTAAGTTATGACTAATCCAAAGATTCAAGTCACCCAAGCACTTAAATCGGTTGCACGAAATGAACATATTAAATCTTATATTCAGCAGTCCAATGAACTCTATCCTTTATTATTGCAAGCCGCCAAACGGTTTGTAACCGGAGAGCATAGGCAAGATGGGCTTGCAATAGCAAAAGAACTAATTTCAAGAGGTTATTCTATATCACTGGAATACATTGGTGAAAATACAACAGATTTAGAAGAATGCCGAAACGCCAAAAACGAGTTTTTGAATCTTATTGAAGAAATGGGTTTGTTCTCCATGAAGTCGACTGTTTCGTTTGATTTATCACATATTGGATTATCTGTGGATCCAGAAACAGCTTATATTCATTTACTTGAGTTAGCCAAGAAAGCAAATCTGTACGGCGTTACACTTATGATAAGTATGGAAGAAACATCAAAAACTGACGATATTCTTGATATCTATAAAAAAACAACTACGCAATATCCTAATGTAGGGATCACTATACAGGCACATTTATATAGGTCCAACGATGATGTTCAGGAATTAGTTCATTATCCTGGGAAAATACGAGTTGTCAAAGGGGCTTATCAAGAAACAGCTGATGTTGCTATGTCTAGATCAAAGGAATTAAATAATCGTTATCTTAAACTTGTAGAACAAATAATAGAATCTAACCACCCAGTATCCATAGCCACACATGATGAAATGCTTATTCAAGAAATGGAAAACCGTCAATACCTTAATCAACCCAACGTAGAAATGGAAATGCTCTACGGAATCCGTCCAGATTTGTTAATGGATTTAAAAAGTAAGGGGTACAACTGTAAAGTATATTTAACTTACGGAAAAGAGTGGTACTTGTATTTATGTCATCGAATAGCTGAATATCCGGAAAATCTATTTCGTGCAGTAACGGATATGATCAATCCATCTTTAACAAACAGAAGTAGATTATATTGAACGAACATAAAATTCCAAATATGGGGTAGCACCAGATCGCTATCAAGCTAACAAAACTAAACTTCCTCAAAATGCAAAGATACGCTATTCTTTTTGTAGAAACATACAGAAAGGATGGCGTTTTTAGTATGGATTTATCGATTTCTGATGAATTAGAATTGTTTACTGAAGAATTACAGCGACATATGTCACCACATGCTTTGGATCAGTTAGCTAGAAAGATAGGGTTTGTACAACGAAGGAGTAAATATCGTGCACAAGACTTAGTGGCTCTTTGTGTTTGGTTAAGCAAAAACATAGCTCATACTTCATTGACACAATTATGTAGTCGATTAGAAGCTAACACCTGTATTTCTATGAGTCCAGAGGGACTCAATCGACGTTTTAACCCTCAGGCTGTTCAGTTTTTACAACAACTCTTAGCGCATTTACTTCACCAACAATTTTGTTCTTCTAGCAAGATTCCAACTTTGTATACAAACTATTTTCGACGTATCCGTATATTGGATTCTACACATTTTCAAATTCCCGATAAATTCACTTCTACATATCAAGGTTCAGGTGGTAGCGGTCAAAGTGCTGGCGTAAAAATTCAACTAGAGTATGATTTACTAAGTGGTCAATTTCTTCATGTTCATGTAGGATCAGGAAAACACAATGATAAAACGTATGCTTCTACTTGTTTAACATCCCTTCAACCGAACGATGTATGTATACATGATTTAGGATATTTCGACTTAAAAGATTTACATACTATAAGCGAGTGTGGTGCTTATTTTATTTCACGATTAAAGCTTAATACACGTATATATCAGAAGAATAAAGAACCTGAATACTTTCAAAATGGAACCATAAAAAAACAATCTGAGTACATCCAATTAGATATGGAGCAATTTATTGATCAATTACAGTCAGGTGAAACATATGAAATTCCTGAAATCTATATTGGAATGTATCAAAAGCTTCCTGCAAGACTTATTCTGTATAAATTAACTGAAACGCAAATGAAGCGTAGACAAAAGGATTTAGCATCTAAAGAACATAAGAAGCAAATTACCTATAAAGAACGCAGTAAGCGGCTTAGTGCAATTAACTTTTACGTTACAAATATTCCATTGGAATATTTTCCAAAAGAGCAAGTATACGATTTTTACTCCTTACGATGGCAAATTGAACTTATTTTTAAAACATGGAAATCATTTTTTCGTATTCATCAATGTAGTTCTGTAAAATTAGAAAGACTAGAATGTCACTTATACGGACAATTAATAAGTATCCTTCTTTGTTCCTCCACCATGTTTCAAATGCGCCAATTACTCCTCATCAAGAAGAAACGAGAATTAAGCGAATATAAAGCAACTTATATCATAAAAGATTATTTCTCACTTATTTATCAATCTTTACAAAAAGACGCCCAAGAAGTAACAAAGATATTGTTTCGTCTGTTCAATCTCTTACAGAAAAACGGACGAAAATCCCATAGGTATGAGAAGAAAACAGTCTTTGATATATTAGGTGTCGTTTACAATTGCACCATGTCTGATAATCAAGCGGCTTAAATTAAAAAAATGAAACCCTTTAGGGTTTATTTCGTATGCAACTCTTTAATTTCCCTCACATGTAGCCTTTAGAAAAAAAACAACGTCAACTATAATTGACGTTGTATGAGCTTAACTTGATAGCGATGGGGCGGGACCCAAAATACAGCTACACTCATGAGTCCAGAAGGACTGAATCAACGCTTTAATCCAGCAGCCGTCGCATTTCTTCGAGAAGTCTTTACTTCTCTTCTCACACAAAAACTCTGTTCAGATCACTCACTTTCTGCACATATAATCTCTACTTTCAATCGTATCCGTATTCTAGATGCAACAGTGTTTCAACTACCTGATCAATTCGCCACTGACTATCAAGGTTCAGGTGGGAGTAGTAATACCGCAGGCGTGAAAATCCAATTGGAATATGATTTACTTAGTGGTCAATTTCTTAACGTGCAGCTTGGACCAGGAAAGAATAATGATAAAACATACGGTACCATCTGCCTTGAAACCGTAGAAGCAAGCGATTTGTGTTTACGTGATCTTGGTTACTTCGATTTAGGAGACTTACAAACCATTCATGATAAAGAAGCTTACTATATCTCACGGTTGAAGTTGAATACACGCATTTATATCAAGAACCCTGACCCAGAATACTTCAATAATGGTACGTTGAAAAAGCAAACAGAATACATCCAGCTTGATATGACACAAATGATGTCTTGTCTAATCCCCGGTGAAACGATGGAAATCCCCGAGGCATACATTGGCCAAAATCAGAAACTTCCAGCACGTGTCATTATCCATCGTTTAACCGATGATCAAACGCAAACACGTCTGAAAAACCAAGCGATACGTGAAAAGAAGAAAGGCATTGTCATGAAGGATAAAAGTAAACGTTTAATGGGCATGAATGTATATATCACGAACACGTCGCTAGAAGAAGTACCAACGAACTACGTGCATGCATTGTATTCACTTCGTTGGCAGATTGAAATTTTGTTTAAAACGTGGAAGTCATTCTTTGAAATTGATGAGTGTCAAAATATAAAAAGAGAACGCCTAGAGTGCCATTTATACGGACAACTCATCGGCATTCTCCTCTGTTCTTCTACGATGTTTCAAATGCGTCAGTTTCTGTTTGAAAAGAAAAAGCGGGAGCTGAGTGAATACAAAGCGATTTATATGATTAAGGATTACTTTCCGTTACTGTTTCAAGCGATAGCTGCTGGCACAGAAGAACTTTTAAAAATTCTGCATAGCCTTTATCAACTGCTCAAAAAGAACGGTCGTAAATGTCATAGACATAAGAAGATGACCGTATTTGATATTCTAGGGATTTTGTATAAAACGACGGTGAAGCATAGACAAGCTGCCTAGCGAAAAAATCGCGTTTTAATAGGCTTATTTAGCATGCCTACTTTTTTATCACTTGCTAGTTTTGAGACAAGGATCATTTCGTACCTAGTAAATTACTTGTTTAGCTTGATGGTGATGTGGTACTACCCCATATAGTGCGACTCGAACAGGCATGGCACAAAAGAATGAACTATATATTCGTGACTTAGGATGTTTTCGTTTACAAGACTTTAAGTCTACTAAAGACAAGCAAGGATATTATTTATCACGTCTTAAGTTACCAACTAAAATATACAGAAAAGAGTGCGAAACAGTTGTATTTAAAACAAAGCTCACTCAATTGAGACCGGTATATATACAAATTCATTTGGAAGACATCATGACACAATTACAAGCTGGCCAAGTGTATGAATTACATGATGTTTATGTAGGGAGTAAAGACAAACTACCTACTCCCATGACCAATGTATAAATAGGGGTATTTTTTAACGAACTAGTAACAACAAAAAAACAAAATCATCAATACACATTATTGACACATTTTAATTAATTCCCTGTACGTTCAGGAATTAGTTTGTATATTTGAGTAGATCTGTGAGACAGATTTAAATTTAGGGAAATCCAGTATTTTCTATTCAAAGGTGATACAATAGAAACATATCCAAAACGGAGGAACAACAAATGAATTCAAACACAAAACAGTTTATTTATGATATCCAGCAAAGAAAGAACAATTATATAGAAAATGCTTTAATAGCAATACAACACCCTAAAAAAGAGCAATCTGAACAGGTCATTCAAAATATAGTAGAGAAGATGGATATGATGATTAGTCTAGTTACTACGTACATGAGGATTGAATCTGGATCTACGGAAGAATTAAAAGAACTTCAGAAAGAAATTATCCATGCTCAAGCATATATTCAAAAACGAAAATTTGAAGAAACACAGAGATAAAACCCTGTTTTTTTATTTGATGCTCTATAACGCTAATCTATTATAAATTAAATTACAGGCAATTTGATTATTGTTTTGGCATAATCCATACAATTTGTTGAATGCGTACAATATATGGCACCGTATCTTCAATGAGCAAATGATCTGGTTTCACATCCTTTAATTTACCTCTTATATTGCCTCTTACAGTTTCAATAACCACATGTTTACCAATTACTGATTGTAATGTCTGATATACATAGGGATTAGGTACACTTACCATATTTTGTTTACTAAAGTCATTTCCCTCCAAATAACTCATTCTATAAGACTCCTTTCTAACTTGCATTCTTTCTACTAATATATGATATAAATCTTATAAATATGCTAGAAGGATAATTCATTATATGGACGGAAATAACATTTTAATAGGGTACGGTTTCTATTTCTGCATTGCTAAAAAAAATGATTTATATAAAGTTACTTTTACTAGTTAATAGGAGATGATAAAGGGATATTTTGAATATACATCTAGGTTGTTCCTTTCTGGTTATGTATCATTTTAAATACGCCCTTTATTAGAATAGTGCTCATACTTTTTTTGAGATTCTTTCGTAATACGTGCGTTAAGTAAAATTGCTAACAATAAAAATACTCCATATTTTCCCCCTGTAGCTCCTATGATAATCACACTACTACAAACAAGTACAATTAATAGGATAAACGAAACTAAATAAATACGATCATAATTCTTTGACATCTTCTCGTATTTTATGCGTTTTTTCCTTGCATCCATCTAAATTCCTCCTTTAAATTATCCGTTTCACTATAAGATAAATTCCGCTCTTAAAAAGAAAACAATCTATCGTTTCAAATACTTAATTTGTTTTTGATCAACTAATGTATATAAAATAAAAAGAAATCCTACCAATATTAAGCTTTCCACTATGATAATCCGGACCCTCTCCTTCCTTTGAACCCCATCACATCAGATGGAATATATGTATATCCTGTTATTAGCCGTAGCAAACAAAAAGGATCTTCCCTTCTCGTAAAGGCTGATCCTTTTCTTCGTTCATTCAACTATTTTTAGCTATTCTTGATTAATTAGAATCACAGCTGGTCCATCTACACGAATTCCACCAACTTCGATTTTTTCATAAGGCTCAACTGTAATAGAAATAATCCCTTCTCGCTTCTTTAATTCATTACTTAATTCTTTTGTTAACATTTTTTTCATGTGTGCACTCCTTCTTACTGCTTAATTTACTATTGTTATGTAAATAAGATTAAAAATGGTTTCCTGGTCTGGAAACCATTTTTTTGTAGTTGACCATAAGGTGTTACCAGTTCGTTTATCAATTTTACGTAAAGAAGATAAACAATTACTATTCACTGTCTCAGTAGATGTAAGGAACTCTTAAAGAGATAGCGGTGAGATTAATTGTTTTTTCTTCTAGAAATAATGACTTAGATAATATATTACCTAAAACAATGAAAGCCCTACCTCTCTTTCATCCTTACGGATCCTTGTCCGTGCCAGTGTGAATCAGGATTGCAAAAATCAAGTGACTATTTAATCGAGTTATTTGATGAAACTTTGAACGTTCGTAAAAGAAATTTAAAAATAAAAATGGATAAGATTGAAGTAATAACAAAAGAGGTTCCTACTCTAAAAGTGAGTTGAAGAAGTTGAATGTCTTTGAAATGATTTACTTTTAATAATCATCATATTCCCGAAAAATTCAGGATATTTCCGGGGGATGTAATACATTATCTATAATGAATCTTAACAGAAACTTTTTATTTGATTTTCAGTGATCCCTTTAATTAATCCTAGTTCACTAATCAAAAATTCATGTGCGTTATCCAACATTTTTTTTTCGCTTGTATTCAGTGCCTTTTCTTTCTTCATACGCATTAAATCACGTACAACTTCAGCACCATCTTGTATTTCACCCGTTTTTATTTTGTCCGTGTTCACTTTATACCTTTGTTTCCACGGCAATAATTCATCTGATTCTCCATACTGAAAAATGTGTATAATGTGTTTTAATGCAAGTATATCAGTAACTGGGCGTATACTCGAACTTAGTATTTTACCCATAGGAATCATGACTTGCATATTACTGATTGACATTTTTATAACATAATACTGTTGTTTTTTTCCTGAGAATTCTTTTTCTTCTATGGCTTCAATTATACCTGCTCCGTGCATTGGATAAACAATGTTATCGCCAATTTGAAACATATAATCCACCTCCATATATGGTAACCTTCTTAACCTTAACACACATGTTATTTTTTATCAAACTTTTTATAATATCATAAAATTATTTTTACCGTCAATAAATTTTTAACAAAAAATTAAATTAAGTAAAAAACATCCCAAAAACAATAGGGAGTGTGTCAGATTTCCCATAAAGGGAAGGGGAATTACCCCGCTTATTTTCTGAAATCTCTACTCATTAACGTAGATCAGTTTTCCCTTGAAAACAACCAAATCGATCACGTATTTTTTTCAATCTTGTGTGGTATTCTAAAATCTCAATTCTTGCTTTTTCAGCTAAAGGTGCAATTGGTCGTAAATCTTTTAACCCCCAATAATCAACCACTACATCAAGTACTTGATGTAGTGGTCCATAGTTCGCTTCTTTTGCAATCACAGCCATTCTATTTTCAAAATCAGGCATGACGGCACCTGGCATTTTAAAATTCTTAATCACCTTGGCAATATGATAGCAATAATTAGGTTCCAATTCTAAATGTGTTCGAATCACGTCTCGATAAAACGCATAATGAAGAGTTTCATCTTTTGCAAGACGGCGTAATAATGTAGCAAGATCTGGATCATGCTTACTTGCAACCTTAGCAACATTATTGTAAAACACCATCGTTGCAAGTTCTTGTAGCGTCGTTATACGTCATCGCTTCGATTGGTGTATGAAAATCAGGCTAAAATTCACCCTCAACAACTGACTTTCTTAATTCATGTGATCGTTTAGAGTTCACACTTCGAGTGAGTAGTACATATATCTCCAATAAATTCGAATGTTGGTCCTCTTCTGAAGTCTAAGTATGTCTAAAATCTGTAATAACAGAAAGAGCCCCTTTAAAAGTCTCAAATAGTTAGAGAAAAAAGAGTATAGATGTCTACACTCTTTTTTTATTTATTTACATTCCTATATAGAGTATCAAGGGTGTCGCCAAGCCAAACAGACCAAAAACGAGAATTTTGGGAAGAGTTCCCCAGTGGTTGTATATACAGTTTAAAAGTAATTAAAAACAGAAGGATGATTAATAAAGTGGAATTGTTGTAAAAATGGTAGGATATATACTTTGAGGTGTATATTCTATAGAGGGATGATATTGTATGGTTTCATAATAAGGTATAGCGGGATGTTGATAGTATGGCATATGCTGCATTGCATGATATACTGCATGCATTGTTGATTGAGCCCCATGGGTTGTATAGACTGAGCCTATTGCCCTGTTTTTAATAAAGTAAGGATTTATCATAATAATTCACCTCAGTTAATAATTACATAAACATTTACATAATATGTCTAAAAACTAAACCGTGTCACATCAGGATTATGCAGATTTATAACGATAATGAGATAAACCTAGTCATACCAAGCATTATGAATAGGATATACTCTATTAATAATATAACAAGTTGTTTATTTTAAATGCTTTAGAAGCTCTCAAATTTACTTATCAAAATTAAAATATAGGATTTAATCCCAGATTAACCCCTGAAATCCATAATTGTTTCCATACCCCTTTTATGCTAAAAAGCCTTCTTTACAAAAGTTACCTTTAATCTAAGTACATTAACTTAACCAGTGCATAGGATAATTTTATAAAATCGTGGAGGGTTGAGAAAAATGTACTATATTCCTTTTATGTATCCGTGTCCTTATTATGTTAATGTACCGTATAACTATGGAAGACCTCCTGTTTACTGGACTTTCCCCAATGAGATAGAGTATGCAAACAGATTTGATTCTTTTAGTTTTTCCGACGGTGTTGGAAGTATTTCGTTAACAGATTATGGATCAGAACCATTTGTTGTTAATATAAATGAAGCAACAAAACAAAACAATAAGTATCGTACTGCTTTATGGACAGGTAAACATTTACAAGTTACCTTAATGAGCATCAATGTTGGCGAAGATATTGGCTTGGAAATACATCCTAATGTCGATCAATTTTTACGTATTGAACAAGGTCAGGGGATTGTTCAAATGGGCAAGAGTAAAGATAATTTGAACTTTAAAAGAAATGCCTATGATGATTTTGCAATAATGATACCTGCGGGAACATGGCATAATGTAACTAATACAGGTAATATTCCGTTAAAACTTTACTCGATATACGCTCCTCCAAATCATCCATTTGGTACCGTTCATGTTACTAAAGCAGATGCATTGGCTATGGAAGAAAGTTATAGTCATAGCAATAAGAATACAGTTAGTTATTAATCAAGCTTTATTATAAAAAAGAATGCACATTTTAATCTGTGTGCATTCTTTTTTTATTAATATATACATAAAGACTTTGCAAGAAAATCTAATAAAGTTGTGTTCCCAAAAGTAATGATCTTATTTTTTCGAAATTACATCGATATTCAATCTCTACTTCTTCTGACGGTTTCTTATACTTCATAAAAACCAAAAAATGTCACCTGCTTCTGCAAGGATATAGCTGTGTGAAAAAACTTGATTCTTAACATAGAATGTACACGTTTCTTAATAAAGTGATGCTCTTGTTCTACAATGTTATTCAAATATTTGGGTGGTCTTGTTTGGGGTCATAGTAACATATTAAACTTCTAAATTACATCTATACGGCATCAAATCAACATAAGCCAATAACAACTAGTTAATGGCAGGTTAGGTGGCTCTGAGATTACCGTTGTATTATACCCCACAATAAAACTAAGTGGAATGGTTGCAGAAGCCCATCCTAGAGTGAAAAATTGATTTGCAATTGTATTACCCGAACTAAAAATAGGTGTTTGACCGATAGAACTCGAGTCAATTCCTATAATTCCCTTTCCGGCAGTATTTTGGATACTGTTACCATTAACTTCTATGAATTTAAATATAGTAAAGTCCGCGTTAAACAATAAAACAGGTACATTTCCTTCATTTACTGTTGTGTTGTTTAAAAGAAACAAACCAAAATTTGTACCAACAAATTCCTCGATATCTAACAGGTGTCTTAATGTAGCGGGAGATAAGTTGTCTTGTGTATTATTGCTTATTACTAAATTCCCTTGAAGTGTGCCTGAATTAACGGTTATATTGGTTATGATGATAAATCTGCATCTCGTGTTACCTGAGTCAGACACAAAGGTGTTACCGTCAATAATACTTTGCCCTGAAGTAGAGGAAATAATGATATAGAAGTATCCGTTGTTAGGTGAAGCAGCGGGTGCATAGGTAAAATTACAATTTGTTATTTGGAATTCAGTTGCTTTAATGGCGATACCGAGTTCGCATACTGAAATTTCACAACTATCAACATATATTCCTGTTGCTAACAAATTATTAATTGAAATAACAGACTCTACACTCAAAACAGAAGGGAAATTTTGGACAATTGACATATTACGAAAAATAACGTTAGATACTGTAACATTAAACATAGAGATTACAGTATTCAAGGTAGTAATGACGGTAGTTGCCCCTATTCCTTGACCCTCAATCGTTACCGATTTATTAACAGTAACAGTGGATGTAATTATAAAGGTCTCAGCGTCAAGTAATAACCTGTCACCATTATTAGCGACAGCTAAAGCTGCATCAATTGTAGTATAAGTCTGCGTTGAACCCACAGGAATTGTGGCACCGGTAGGTGCTGGAATAGCTCTGACCATTGGAGGAACTGGCTGAGAGAGCTTATAATATGTTCTCCCTGTGGATAGGTCAATGTAAATATCTCCTAAATTTCCAATAGCGCATGTTGGATCTCCAACTCCTGTTAAAACCATGGTACCTGTTTCTCCTGTAGGTCCGGTTGCTCCCGTTAGCCCGGTTGCTCCCGTTTCTCCCGTTGCTCCCGTTGGTCCGGTTGCTCCCGTTACTCCCGTTACTCCCGTTGCTCCTGTAGGTCCGGTTGCTCCCGTTAGCCCGGTTGCTCCCGTTAGCCCGGTTGCTCCCGTTTCTCCCGTTGCTCCTGTAGGTCCGGTTGCTCCCGTTGGTCCGGTTGCTCCCGTTAGCCCGGTTGCTCCCGTTTCTCCCGTTGGTCCGGTTGCTCCCGTTAGCCCGGTTGCTCCCGTTGGTCCGGTTGCTCCCGTTAGCCCGGTTGCTCCCGTTGGTCCGGTTGCTCCCGTTGGTCCGGTTGCTCCCGTTACTCCCGTTGGTCCGGTTGCTCCCGTTGGTCCGGTTGCTCCCGTTGGTCCGGTTGCTCCCGTTAGCCCGGTTGCTCCCGTTACTCCCGTTGGTCCGGTTGCTCCCGTTGGTCCGGTTGCTCCCGTTGCTCCCGTTGCTCCCGTTGGTCCGGTTGCTCCCGTTGGGAAGGTAAAGGAAGGAATAGCTGGAAACGTCGGCCCCACTAAACTAGAATTCAAAGATTCAACCTGAATCCCTTCCCATTTCCTATGTTCATTTTGATTATTAAACATACTATTACCTCCAAATAGAAAATGCTCATTCTTTGGAAGAGGAAACGGCTTTTACCTCTATCCTCTATAGTAGTCTATGTAGAGGGGATTCGCCAATTTACCTATATTATGAAAAAACAAGAAATAGAACGCTCTTTTCGGTTCTGTTGCGATGTTTCTTAAACTAAGTTACAACTTAAGTGAATATAAAGCAAAATGGTATGATAAACAAGTGGTTATGGTATTTAAAACATTTGCTTCTAGTCAACTATGTTCCAATTGTAAATACAAAAACAAAGACTTTAAAAATCTAACAATTCGTGAGAGGGATTGCCATTCTTGTGGCGCACATCACCATAGAGATAACACCAGTCTCTCTTAATTTTGATATAGATTTCATCCAAATACCAAGATAAGCATGCAGATTTATTTTTCACTTTCCAAATTTGATAGATGAGATTGCCATATACACGATGGGTTTCGGGTGAACTGAAATACTACGTTCTTTCAGGATTTCAGATACATCGAGATAAATTTAAAATGTGAATGTGTGAAAAAGCGTCGTCCATCATCATGATACGGCTTTTTTGCTCCGCTCTTTTTCGCATACACATAGAGTATGGTGTAGAGTGCAATAATGAAACGCGAGGTGTACATGGGATTCAGCCGAGATACGTTTAAAAACGGGTCATATCCTAGGTTTTATTTCCATAATATGATCTTTTTCTGTTTTTCATATAGATTTTTAACAAAACCTATATGAAAAACAAACCATTCTTTGTATAAATATATACTTTAAGTTGATGGATGTGGGATAGCACCACATCCCTATCAAGCTAAGATTATATAACTTTAGTTACACATGAGTTTTTTCTAAAGTATCAGTCCATTTTATTTAAAAAACTGGAGCCAGTTAATATAACAGCTTTTGTATTATCTAACATTATTTCACTCTTCCCTTTCCAATCTCTGAAAAAAATGAAGATTTCCAATTAATTTCGCCTCATAAATTTTTCTATTTTGAGAAAAATTAAGATAACCTTTGATATAGTTATTAAATTTAATTTAACTCTAAAAAAAATGGCAATATAAAATCTTGCCATTTTCTTAATTCCTAATGCTTTTAGTGGCGGTGTTGCTGCTAATACGATTGATCCACTGCGGTTTATATCTCCTACTACAGCTAATTTTGTATATCGTGGATCAAGTCCTTTTTTTATACATGATACGCTTGCATAAAAGCTACGAAGATCTACACAAAGAATAATACGATTCGGTAAAAGAGAATAATCATACAAGGTTATCACCCCTAACAAAAGAACATTTGTTCTCATTATACACGAACTTATGTTCTTTTTGAAGGTATTTTTATGAAAATTTTGGTTAAAATAACCGCTATATCTGTGCGCTATCAATTAAGGCAAGAAAAACTATGTATACAAAACCGCTAGAATTCCAAATAACTCATAAGCATAAAACTACCAAAACAAACCAATTAAACCCTTATTATCAAAACATAATTTATATAAATTCCTTTGTTTCTTATATGTGTGAAGATAATAAAATACTATTCCCAAAACAAAAAAAGCAAAGATTTTTAATTTACTTCAGCTTTCTTGTCTCTAATACATATATTCTTCTAAATTTGATTTTTTCTTGTATATTTTTTCAGCAAAATCTCCTACATAGCGCATGTACCAAGATTCATCCGCATAACTAGTTACATTCTCCTTTTTTCTATCGTTAATAGCTTCACAATAAAAGCTGTTAAACAGCAAAAGTACGAAGTCTTAAATTAGACTTCGCACTTTATACAAATTTTACAATTACTTACACTACCCATACAAATACAATAGTATATACACAATAATCACTCATTATATCTGTTGCTCTTTTAATCGGCCAATGTATAAACCAATCCTTTTACTTACCCATCTCTCATGATTGGTTTGATTGTTTCTACATACTTAATCCCCTCTATACTAATTACAAATGACAAAATTTATCCGTTTTTCCTTTTTGCCTACTTGCTAAATTCAGCAAGTAAAATGTTTTTAAAAAATTCCGGATTATTAATGTTTAAACTGTTCGAATTGATAGCAAATGTATGTTTGCCTCCAATTGTTCCACCAGCAAAAGTGGAAAACCCTAGAACGCCACCTCTGTGTCCCCATACCGAGACACCGTTTGGAAGCTTAGTTTCAAAGATTCCAAGACCATATCCGGTTCCTTCTCTTTCTGTAGGAACTGTAGTAAGCATTTGTTTTAATTGCTGTTCCTTCAGTAATTTGCCACTGAGTAAGTAAGAGAAGAATTTGTTTAAGTCGTCAGCAGTAGAAATCATATCTCCATCCGAGCTACCTGGGTTAATATAAGTAACGTCTTTTAGCTCACTTGCTCCGTCTAGTTGGATATAGCCACGGGCATGCTTGGTGCCTGGAATAACGCTTGAATTGCCGGGTAAGAATGTATTTGACAAATCAAGCGGTTCAATAATCCGATTTTCAACCTCTTCCGCATAGCTGTTTCCAGTTACTTTTTCAATAAGGATCCCCAGTACTACGTATCCTGTGTTTGAATAAGACCAACCCTTTCCTGGGGCAAAGTCTGGGGGAAGAGAAATCCCCATCTTTACGAATTCTTCAGCCGTATACGATTTTTTTGTATCCATAATATCAAAGTCTTTTGAATTTATATAGTCAGCAATACCACTTGTATGATTCAATATCTGCCGGATAGTAATCTGGTTACCATCATATCCGTTTCCTTGAATGACACCAGGCATCCATTTTTCAATGGAGTCGTCTAGATTTAAGCGGTTCTCTCCAGCTAATTGAAGTAGAACTGTTGCAATGAACGTTTTCGTTACACTGCCAATACGAAAGCGAAAATCTGCTTTCATTGGTTTCTTAGTTCTCAGATCTGCTACCCCAGCGGTATAACTCCAAGTTTTACCCCCCTTAGAAATTTGAGCGAGTATTCCCGGGTATCCTAGTTGCAGTGTATCCCGCATTGCTTTCTTAACGGAAGTACGATCGCTTTGAGTACTTGTTTGTAACGAACTAGATACATTTTGCGTGGGCTCTGCTTTTACAATTGAGGCTGGTGTTATGTATAACAGGGAACTTCCAGCTATTAAAAGTGCTAGACTTGCACATGTAATTTTACTGCGTGTTTTCATAAAGAATTCCTCTCTTCTATTAAAATTGTATAGATAGTTGATAGCTGTGTCATATGCGAACCACACAGCTATCCATTCTCCCAATGATGAAAAGGCAACAATGCATTTGGAATCATTATACTCATTATTTTCACAAAACACTCTTGTTACTGATTGTTTTATATGTAGGCCGTACTTATCCCCCTTCACGCCTCCTTATATTTTTATCCTACACAATGAAAATCTCTTTTTCCTTACCTATCCCTTACGAATTCCTTACATTCGAAATCGTTTCTATAATGATAGGATTGAAGTAGCATCTGTGCCCGAAAGCGCAAAAAAACACCGATGTCGCTTCGGTGTTTTTTTGCGCTTTAAATATTGAAGATTCATTTTAGTCTTAACAGGTTAAATTTCCATTTTTTCTAATACGATTATTCTCCTTGTTCTATTAACACAAATTTCATAGTGTTATATGAAACACTTCTCACGTTTTCATTTAGGCACATTATTCTAATTTTATTGATGCAGTTGAGATGGACTCACTTTTTGAATTTGAACAAGTATATCAAATGATTTACCTAATGATATATCAACAGTTTTTGGTATATCAGGACCTTCCCTAGTTATTCCAGCGAAAATTGGATGTTGTTCGTTTAACCAAGTTTTTGTCACTCCGTTCGCCTTACGTAAATCAATAAAAAATTGATCTTTTTTAACTTGTCCGAAGATGTAGTTATAACTGTTTGGATCATCTGATTTTAATGTTCCATAAGGGCCAAATTCACCGTCACTATTATAAACATTATATTGTCCTTCATAAACTGATGTTCCAATAGATACATACCGTTTCCCATAGTATTCTGCTAAATGCTGCCCAGCTACTTTAGGGTATATAAAAGGAATCAGATTTGTTTTCGAAACGTGTCCATTATGTCCCCATACAATAGTTTTTCCTAAATGTTCTTCAGTCCACTTCGCATTTTCATACATTGCAATATCATGTTTCAAATAAAAGTCCGATGGTTTATCAGGATATGACGCTAACATTGTAGTAAATTGTTCAATAATACGAGCATTTTGCTTTATCCATGCGAATTCTGTCGATTTTCCATTTAAATAACTTTTATTTTTTTCTAATAAAGCAATGATTTGTTTAGCGTCTGAAATATACTTTTCCTTTTCTTCTTTCGTAAGACTGCCAAAGGTATCCATATCCTTCGTTACAGGAATAAGACCTTCTACCTTCTCTTCTACTCTAGGCACAAGATCTGAATTGTTTCTCTTTACATATTCTATTATATTATTATAAACATTCTCATTTACTGATTGAATATCCATCCCGATGACACGCACTTTAGATTTATGTTTTGGATTAGCATTATATTGCCGAATCCAATCAAGTAAATCCAACATTTCTTTCGTTTTAAATGTAGGTGATAGATGTTGGATTGGGTTTCCCTTACCAGTAAGAACATATCTATCAAGTTCCAAAGCTCTGTCCCATCCCTCTTCTAAAACTAAATTAGTAAAGCCCTTTTCAGATACTAAGTAATTAACAATACGGTGTTTCATCATAAAAACTTCATGAGCCCCATGCGTAGCTTCACCTAAACCTACGATTGAAGCTGAACCTACCATATTCTTAAGTGGTTTTAAATCATTAAGAGATGCAGTTGGATTAGTTGTTTTTAAAGGCTTTGCATGTGCTTCTAACCATTCCGCTATTTGATTTGTATTGTATGGAGCTGTAACAGAAACTTCTGTTTTCGAATCTGCATAAGTACTTCCTACAAAATTAGTGAAAGTTATAGCAGAAGCAACAATTGCAATAATCATTTTCTTTTTCATAAAAACCTCCTGAAATACATCTTTATTAATTTTCAACATAATATAAGGACTTCCGTTAAAACCATTAACTCCCTTATTACTGTTAAGATACATTTATTCTAGTTCCTAAAACTCACTTGTTTCTTAATAGGTTCTTAAGAAATCCTTAATTCACTCATACGAATATAAAACTACATGAGCTTCAATCCATTGTAGTGTAGTTAATATTGGGCTAATAGGAAGTTCCAAATTTTGTTTTTTTGCAATGTATTCTCTTTATCATAGGGTTAGTTTAGGGGTGATTTTTTGTTTACTTCATTTTTTTCGGCACTCTGCATCTAGACGGTATACCCATTGGCCACAGTAAGACTTTATTCCAAATCCACAACAAATAGATTACCTGCACACTAAAAAGTATAGTGTACAGGTAATCTATTTGTTTTTGAGATTAATAAAAAACTAATTTTTTTTTTGAATTCTTCCATCAATAATAGACTGAATTGGTTCTTTTGATTTTTTTATATAATCTACTAATGCTTCAAAATCAGTTGGTCCTGTTTCAGCATCTTTACCGTTTTTAAAGGATACAAATCCATCTCCACCTGAAGCTAGAAATGCGTTCGCAACAACGCTGTAAGTTTTAGAAGGAATAATTTCTTCTCCATTTGTTAAGCAAATACTTGTTACTTTTTCTCCATTAGGTTTGTTCGCATCCCAAGTGTATTGGATCCCTGAAATTTGAAGCATTCTTGTTATGTCTTTTTGCCATTGTTGATTTAAAATATCACGAATGTCTTGACCTATTAAATTTACTTTTATTAATTGATTTCCGAATGGTTGAATACCATATATCTCTCCCCATGTAATATCACCAGCATCTAAGTCATTACGAATACCACCAGGATTCATAAGTGCAATTTGGGATTGCATTGTTGCACGCTGGGCATCAGCAACTAAATTTCCGAGAGTAGATTCACCAGCCGTATTGAGTTTACGATCTAGTGGAGCAATAGACTTACCTACAACTTCATTGACAAGAGGTGCGATTTTCGCTTGATATTTCTCCATCTTCTTCTTTATTTTTTTATCAGGCTCCATGCCTTCATGGTAAGTTGTAACAATTTCTGCTTTTTTCTCAACAATATCTTGTGTTTTACGATCAATCTTTACATCAACATCAGCAAAAGCCATACCATAAGAATTTGCTTGTACGACAAGTTTATTATTAACAGTTCCATTTACATAAGTGTGGCTATGCCCACCAAAAATAACATCGACTTCTGGATCAGTCTCATTTGCTAATCGGACGATATCACCATTTGTTACGCCGTTCCCATCTGTTGTACCTCCGTTATGTGCAAGAACAACGATAGATTTAACGCCTAGTTTTTGTAATTGCTTTACGGATTTGTTAATAGCTTCAACTTCATCTGTAATTTCTACATTCTTTAGCATAGTAGGCATAACAAGGTTAGGAACATCCGTTGTTACGACTCCTATAAATCCAACAGGAACTCCCTGTACCTTTTTTATAGTGAATGGTGGTAAAAATAAACGACCGGTGGATTTATTATAGAAATTTGCAGCAACATATGGGAATTTTGCTCCTTTAAAATTCCCTGTTTTCTCATGGTACCCACCATAAATAAGGCGGTTCATTTCCGCAACACCTTCATCAAATTCATGATTCCCTATAGTTCCAACATCGAATTTCAAATCATTTAGAAATTCAATCGTAGGTTCGTCTTGTAATAATGCTGAAACAGGAGTACTTGCTCCAACAACATCGCCAGCATGTACCTTTAATGTATTCGGATTTTGTTTTTCACGATCACGTAAATAAGCCCCTAAGTACTCAATTCCCCCTGCATCTTTATTGTTAATTTTTTTTACAGTGTCTAGTTGCCCATGAAAATCGTTAATACCGAGCATTTGCACATCTATGTAGCGGTTTGGTCCTGTATTTGCTTGGGCTGAAGGCGCAGCAAATACACTAGTAAAAGTAACTGTACTTAGTGCTAAAGCAACTGGAATAATTTTTTTCAACATAAAATTTCTCTCCCCTAATTAAAATCTGACATAATACGATGTTATTTTAATATATTAAGAGAATTATTTCTATAAAAATTCAACTAATTATAAAAATTAATAAAATTTTATTGTTTTCTGACAAAAAAATTCTTCCTCAAAAATGTGAAGGTGTAAAACGACAATTTTAAATGGAACTTTGTTAACGTACCGAAAAAAACAGTTTTTAACTTAGTAATTCTTTAGCGTACGAAATTCGCGTTATGTTGGCGAGACCCCAATTATTCTTTATTTGACTTCTAAAGTTTAGTATTTTGTTACTTTTTTATGTTCCATGGGATACTGTCAGTATTTTGCAAAACAACCTACGCTATGCGGAAAAATAAAATAAGCTGTCCATATGAACAGCTTATTTACATAATTTTCGTTATTGGAAGATACTTTTCAAGTATTAATAGACGGTCAAGTTCAGTTTCGTGATAACTCTACACGCTCAAAGTGTTCAACTGTTGGAAATGGATCATAAAAGTGATGCAATAATGCTTTCCACTCTTGATATTGTTCAGATTGTCGAAATCCTATCGTGTGATCTTCTAAAGTTTCCCATTGCACAAGGAGCAAATATTTTCCTTTCCGCTCCATACAGCGTTGTAATTCATGATTTATGTATCCTTGCATGGAAGAGATGATTGAGGATGCTTGCTTAAATACCGATTCATACTCCGTCTCCATACCGTCTTTTACTTGCAACATGACTGCTTCTAAAATCATTTTGAAGTCCTCCTCCTTTTCCTAATTGTACCATGTGGGGGGGAACGCTGTATGAGAAGTTTTGATGTATAACATATACATGTAAAGTTAACATAACGTCTCATTATCAGTAGTAAGGACAAGGAGGGATCTTCCCCTTACAAGGGAACCTCCTTTCTTTTTCTATCGAGCTATGCATTTTTTATACATTCCTATCCTGGCACGGTTTTATGGTTCTTTTTTGTTGTTGGATCAACAAAAAAACTGTATTAAATCTTGCATACTCCTAGGGGTCACTATATATGAACGCTACGTATTTGACTTTCTCAATGACCAACATTACTTAACGTGGTAAAATAGTATTCGGATGGGAATCCAATGTTATTAAAATTAAAGTGGTTATCAAGTCGGAGGAAGGCATCTTAGGGTGTCTTTTCTTTTTAAAATATATAAGCGCACCATCCCTTTCCTAATAGAGGCCCCCCTCATGCCTCCTTACAGGGAGAATGATAAGGCTTTTTTATTTACCCAATTACCGAGCTCTCAAATATTTTAAATAGTTACAATACATGTATTGCTTCAATAACATATGATTATTCTTAAGAATGTCATTGAAATGTACCAATAGATGTTAGTACAGCAAAATAAATTGTGTTATGATGTGAGCAAATATAAAGCTATCTAACGGAGGGATTCACATGCCGCATGTTGTGTTTCGTGGAATTACTACTGAACAATTAAAACGCATAAGCAAGCCATTAGTAGAAGAACTCGCAGAGATCTGTGAGTGTGGTACGGATAATTTTACATTGGAACTACCAAGTTCTACGTTTGTATTCAATGGAGAAGAAATAGAAGCGTTTCCTCTTATTGAAGTGAAATGGTTCGAGCGTGGACAGGAAATTCGTGATCGATTTGCCAAGGCCATTACTACATATGTAATGGATTTTGGACTTCCAGAAGTAGAGGTTGTATTTACGGTTTTCACAGAATCAGCGTATTATATTAACGGGAAGCATTGTGCAAGTTAGAGCTATTTGAAAGATTTTTGTAACATTTATAAGAGGTAGAACCACATTGCCATCAAGCTAAGAAAAGTAAATATCCAAAAACAAAATAATGAACTCAATTCTCATAGACAACTAACTGTGAAGAGATAAACTTTTTGTTTTTGGGGACATCAAAATATTAGCTTGATGGTGTTGTGGCACTACCCCATCGCTATCAAGCTAAGCTTATGCAAAGTCAATTTTAGGCGAGATTGTTTCTTTTTCTAAAGGGCAAGTGTAGGTGATTGAAAGATTTGCATACGAAATAAACCCTAACGGGTTTCACTTTTTTGAATTAAGCGGCTTGATTATCAGACATGGTACAATTGTAAACGACACCTAATATATCAAAGACCGTTTTTTTCTCATATCGATGAGATTTCCGCCCGTTTTGCTGTAGGAGATTGAACAGGCGGAGTAACACCTTTGATAGCTCTTGGGTGTTTTTTTGTATAGTTTGGAATAGAAGAAGAAAATAGTCTTTAATCATATATATGGCTTTATACTCACTAAGCTCTCGTTTTTTCTTCATGAGGAGCAATTGGCGCATTTGAAACATGATAGAAGAACAGAGTAGAATGGCAATCAATTGGCCATATAAATGGCACTCCAATCGTTCTGATTTTATCTTTTTACAATGATGGATTTGAAAGAATGACTTCCACGTTTTAAATAAAATTTCGATTTGCCAACGCAAAGAATACCAGTCATGTACCTGTCCCATCGGGACAATATCTGTAGAAGTGTTTGTCATATATACATTGATACCACTGAGTCGTTTACTACGAGGAGAATACTTCATTCCTTTCTTTTTTTCTCTTACAGCTTGATCTTGTAATCGTTTTTGTTGCTGTTGTTTTGTTAATCGATGGACAATTACACGAGCTGACACTTTATCAATCATTCCTACATAAGCATTAGCTATTTCCCATGTTTGTCCTGGCTGAAGGGAGTTCATTACCGTCTCCATATCTAACTGTATATACTCTGTACCTTTCTTAATTCTTCCATCTTGAAAATAATCAGGGTTAGGATTTTTTTGATAAATACGTGTATTCGACTTGATACGAGAAATATAGTAGGCCTCTTGATCTTGTATATATTGAAGGTCTTTTAAATGAAAATAACCTAAATCTCGGATACATAAATCATTCGCTGCCACAGTTGGGGCACACAGAGAGCCGTAAGTGCGATCATGTTGTTTACCTGGACCTGTATGAATATGTAGGAACTGTCCGCTTAACAAATCATACTCAAGCTGAATTTTTATCCCAGCTGTATGGCTGCATCCTCCTGCACCTGGATAAACCGATGAAAATACATCCGGGAGTTGAAATGCAGTTGAATCTAAGATACGAATACGCTTGAAAATAGAAGTATATGGAGAAGAAATTAGCTTAGCTGAAGATAACTTTTGGTTTAGAAGTTTGGCTAAAACTTGTTGTAGAAACTGGACGGCTGCGGCGTTAAATCTTTGATTTAGTCCTTCAGGACTGATGAGTACTTCTGTTGATACTTCTAAACAACTACATAACTGGGTTAAGGAAGTTTTTGCTACACTTTGGCTTAGCCATACGCATAAAGCTACTAACTCTTGTGCTTGATACTTACTTGTTCGCTGTACAAATCCAACATCTCTAGCTAGATTCTGTAAGGTATTTGGGGATAAAAGACTCTTTATCTCCTGTGCAAATAATTGTAAGTCGTCAGATACAGAATTAGACATACAAAAAACGCCATCCTTTCCTATAATTCTACAGTAAGAATAACGTCTTTTTTGCTTAATGAATAGTGTGAAACCTTAGCTTTATGGTAATGTGACCGTACCTCATGTAGTCACAGTTTTTATTTGTATTAAGACATTCGAAATGATTTGCCACGTAAAGCTGCTATGTAGCAAATAATAACTACTAAGCATAGGCTAACCATCACCAAATACAATTGTGGTGCAAAATGGATAATCAACCAGCCACCAAGCACTGGGCCTAAGAAGCCACCTAAGTTTTGAAATTGCATAAAACCAAGATATGTTGCTTTTTGATGCGCGGGTGCAATCATTTCGACTATAGCACTCGTCATTGGGAAAACAAAAATTTCACCAAGTGAGAACACAACCATACCGACAATAAAAAGTGTCCAATTATCAGCGAAGTGGAAGATTAACATACCAAGTGCTAATAGTCCGCCCCCGAAAATAAGACTTGTTTTGATTGCTACTTTTTCGCTTAAAATGCCGAGTGGCAATTGAAGAATTACGATTGTTGCAGCATTAATCACAATTAGAACTGAATATAATGCTACTCCGTCTGCCATAGTTAAATTAAGCAATTGTGGCATTGTTGCCTCTGTTTGCATATATACGAAATTGCAAATAACACTCGCAATAATGAGCAACATAAGTGTGCTATCTTGTAAAAGAACACGCATCAAGTCGCCAATATCTTGCGTAACATTGACCGTATTCTGCTCCTCTATACGTCGTAAAGTGATGACTAAGAAAATCGCATACAATAAGTACATCGTTGCAGTAATAAGGAATGGAAAACTTATTGATGATGCTTTTGAAATGACAATACCGAGCAAAAGGCCGATCACAGCTGATAAATTGATGGCAGTATATCGAATTGAAAATAGGCGACGACGCCTATCTTCGTCAGTATAGTCAATCATCAAAGCTTGTGAAGCTGGTTCAAAAAATGCACGACAGATACCGTTGAGAGCATTGCATAGAACGAATATCCAAACAGAGTTTGCGAATGCAAAGCCATAAAAGACTATACTCCAACAGAACATCGATATGATGATAATTTTTTTTCGGCCAAACCGGTCAGTAAAGAAACCACCGAAGAAGCCACCAAATGTCGCAGTCAATTGTGAAATACCGACTGCCCCACCAATCATAATTGGTGAGGCATGTAAATCATTTTGTAAATAAAGTGCTAAAAATGGTATCGTCATAAAGCTAGCTGTGCGGGCGAAGGTCGTACCACCGAGCAGCTGCCAGACGAGGGGGTGAAAATAATCCATAATAAAAACCTCCTGTATTAACATGCGTTTGCTTATGCTAGTATGAAGTGTGGAGTTAGTCTATAGTCAAGAGGAGTTTTTAACTTGGAGAGAAAAAACCTTAAAACCTTAAGTACAGGAGAATTTGCTAGTTATTTTGGGGTGAAAAAAGACACCTTGTTTTATTATGATAGAATCAATCTTTTTAAACCTGCCGGTAAACTTCCCAATGGTTATCGATATTATACCTACGATCAAATTAATACATTCTCAACACTCCAATCTCTTCGGAAAGTGGGAGTTTCGATTGAGGAACTAAAAGAATATCTTAATTCTCCCAACACTTACAAACTTGTTGAAATGGCAAAACAGCAGACAGTTCTGGTGGAAGAAGAAATTGAGAAATTAATTCAAATTCGTCGTTTCTTTAAGGGTATTATTTCAATGGAAGAAGAAAGAAAAAACGTTGAAGTTGGGAAGGTTTATATCCAAAAGACACAGAAAAAATCTATTTTCTTAAGCGATGTAAATTCGAAAAATAGCATGACCGATTTCGATTGGGTAAAACATTTTAGCAAGCAAATAGGCTTGTTTGTTCCTGCTCCTATTGGATCTGTGATAACAAGAGAGAGCCTGATTCAAGAAAGATATGAGGAGGTAGATCACTTATTTTGTTATAGTGATTTAGAAACAGGTCAATCAAAACCAGGAGGAATTTATGTCATATATTATCACCAAGGATCTTATAAAGATATTGAATCCGCATACCACAATATCACGGAATTTATCAAATCAGAGGGCTATGTTATTGAAGGAAATGCCTATGAAGATTACTTCTACAATCCATTAAGAACTAATAATAAGGAGGAATATCTTACTAAAATTAGTATACAGGTAACAAAGTGTTTAAAGAGTTAAAGCTATAATGTTATCTTTGTTTAGTAAAAATTAAAAATAGGAAAAACAATTGCAGCGAGTACTTTTAAAAAAAGTGATAAAAAGAGAATCGAACTTTATGTTTAGTAGGGCATACCCCATCATCAAGTTGAAATTTTAAAATACCCCCAAAACGAGAAAATTGTACGTTTTAATCTGGAGACGTCAATTTTCTCATTTTCGGGTATTTGCTTTTCTTAGCTTGATGGTGATGTGGCGGTACCCCGAATAGAGTAAACATCAAGTATCTCTAAAATATACAATAAAAATAGTAGGTGGGGAATATTTGACGCTTACACGAAAAGCATTTTCCCTATCGCCATCAAGTTAAAAAACTAATTATCCCACAAAACAAAAAATCGAGTTGAATTCACATAAATAACTGTAGAGAGATAAAAATTTGGTTCTGGGGGTACTATAAAATATTAGCTTGATGGGCATGGGGTAACGTCACATGCCCATCAACTTAAGAATTCCAAATTACCCCAAAACAAAAAAATGAGCTTTTTTGCTACAAGTTAGCACAAAATTTCGTTCTGGGGGTATTTACTTTTCTTAGCTTGATAGCGATGTGGCACTACCCCTATTAATAAATATTACTAACCATATTTCTAGTTAATATCTATCATATTTTTAAAAACAGGACTAATTAGATTTAAAAAAAGATTTCTTTTTCTTTACTCGTAATAAATCACCTGTCCATCCTTTGACCCGCATATACAAATACATACCCCCTGTTGTGAAAATAATAAATAGGAGAGCGATTAAATAGCTATATTTCCATTCTAGTTCAGGCATGTATTTAAAATTCATCCCCCACAATGCTCCTAAGGCTGTCAAAGGCGTACTTACAGCAGTTAATACAGTAAGAGCTTTCATAATTTCATTCCCACGATGAGAAGAAACAACTTCTTGTAAATGAATCATCGTGTCTAATTCTTCTTGGTACTCTTTAACAAGTTGTAATCCACGCTCTAATTTTACGTGTGTTTGTTTATAACAAAGGGTGTTTGTTAGGTTTTCTAACCAAGCTTCCTCCAAGCCTTGTAACACTTCTTGTATTAAGCGAAACACATGTGTGTTCATAAATAATTCATGACGAATATGATAAATTCTTTCTAAAACTGCTATGTTATTATGATGATAAAAATCCCATAACACATTTCTGAAATTGTTTTCAAAATAGTCAACCTTTCGTAAATAGTGAGATATAAATATTGATAAGATAGCACATAGTCCTTCAGCGGAACTATTAAAATTTTTTATATCCATAGGGAAATTATGTATTAATTCTTGAAAATCCTCTTCCTCTTTTTCTTGGACCGTTATCAGTATTCCATGAGCTACGAAATAATGAAGAAATTTTTGAATTTTGGCGTCTTTTTTATTTTGATCATATAAAAACGAACCATATACGCAAGTTTGACTTGGTGATAACGTATAAACATATAATCCATTTTCACAAGGAGAACTTATCTTCTTTACAGATTGAGAGAAATAAGATGTTACATCACGAGGGATTATAGAAGAAAGTTTTTCAAGCTCACTAGTTTTCACATGATACCAATTCCATTTCGGCATTTTTATGCATTCCATATTATTCTTCCTTTCTGAATAGTTTTATGTTTGATCGAATAATATCCGTAATATGAAATTTGTATGTAGGTATTCATGTCTTAGAGGAAAAGTTTTTAGATCCTCTAAATTACAAAAACTAAATGGCACAGGAGGTCTTCTTCTGTTACAAGGAAGACCCCCTATATATTAGTTATTTTTATTCTCAATTTTAAACATTTCCTCTATACAAGCACTTTTTATCTTTTCTTATTTATATGTGGAAAAGAAACCACATAATTTGGCACGTCTATTCAACGAACTCCATTTCGGTCGTTATTACAATTTGGATTCATATGCAGATTGATTGGTGATGTCGTCAAATACTTGACTTCCAATCATATAGTATCCATGAAGTGCAGCCTCTTTCGAAGCGTCTACCATACGGAAAGAAGAAATTTCACCTTGCATTTTTTCAATTCGTTTTTTGTGGATATCTACTATTCCTCCTGTCCAAATAATAGTTTCATACTGGTCTAACTTAAATTGTTCTTGTAATACACGCATAACGTCTTGGAAGTGTGTATCCAACTCTTTTTGAATCAAAGTATCAACCTGACTTGTCTGAGGATTTTCTTCTCGACCTCCATATCCTTTTTCTAATATTTTTGGCATGTCGTTAATATGCAAGTGATTACTTTCCCCCGCATGATTCTGCAGGATATTCTTAATATTTTTCAAAGGCTTGCTACATCCTAGTTCCGTCTCATAATGATTTAAAATGACATTCTGTTTCATATCTGTCATTTCTAATGTACGAAATCCACCATCAATAATTAAGATACGATCTTGTTCCTGAATGATTCCCTCTTTTAAGAAATAGGCATGTAAAGCGACCGGTTGCTGAAGAATCAAAGCATTTTCCACCGTAATATTAATAAATTTCCCATCAATTTGCACGGAAGTTTCTTTTTTTAATGCATTTTGTAATTGCTCATGCTGACTACCAAAACAAGTAACGGGAAGCCCGGTAACAACTAAAGGTAACACGACATTTTCTTTATAATCCTTTGCAATGCAACCAAATATTTGTTGTTTAAACTGTTCGCTTTCATAATAATTTTCTATTTCTTCGTCAAATGGAGGAAGAAATGAAGCGTCAGATTGATGTGCTTCATTTCCCATGTAGTATGCAAAGTCTAAGTCTATAAAACTTACCTTTGTTAAATCTTCACTTTCAGCATGATTAGGTACACGGGCTAGTGTGGAAGCTTCACTCTTAATCGTCACCTCAGAATCTACATCCTGTCGATATGCCCGTTTGGTAAAGCCAATTCCTACATCAATTGCATACAGAGATTTCATACTTTTTTCCTCACTTTCTCTTTTTAGAATTAAATCTAAGCACTCTCTTCTTTCCCTTCTTTCATATATTTCTTTTCATTTTTCTTTTTTTCACCGTCTATGTCCTTACTATTTTGATTGATTTCGTAATTCTTTTCATCTTTTTTCTTTTTGTCATTTTCATTTTCTGTTAAATCTTTAATAGTAGAAATGACAACTGGTGTGGCTGTAAGCAGTTGTGGTAATGTTTGTTTTGCAACATTAGCTGCAGTTACAGAGAATTGTTTACTTGTCTCAGTTACCTTCCCCAATGTTTCCTTTATGCTTCCTTCTTGTAGTTTGTCTTTTACGCTTTTTCCTTTTGTTTGTATAGCTTTCCGATTTTCTTTTTTTAATAGAGAGACCATAACTCCGGTCGTAATCCCAATCACAGCATATTTAAATATTGTATGTTTCATTTTTCTCACCCTTCTCTACTTTTATTTTCTTCCATGCTACAACCTAAAATAATTAACTTATCTATTTATCAGATGTTGCAATCTATTAGAGAGAATGATAATTTTGTGGCTGCCTATCACTCGCCGTTGGTGTTTCAGCTGTTACTAGGAGTAAAATTCTCCCTTGATCTAATTTTTCTTCATATAAGTTAGCTTCCTCCTTCGACAACCCCATTTCCTCCATTTGATTTCGAAGTTCGTCCCCTTTTTTGGAGAAAAAGTTGATAATACTTGTGCCCATTCCTTGTTCTTTTACTCCAATCGTATTTATGTTTGTATCATCCGCAATCTTTTTTGTTAGATGTTTTTCATGTGCCAAGACATAAATGTCATCTTGGCGAATCCCTTGCAATTCTAGCTCTTTTACTTTCATAACTACTTCCTGTTCATTTTGATATTCATGAACCACCGGTTTTCTTTCATTCTTATGCATTGTATTTTTCCTCCTTTAGATTTTTTATTTAGTTGTTATGTAATATGTAATACACCTATTTTAAAGATGTTAAACCTAAATTTTCAAAAAACTTCATGCAATAGGTTATTAATATTTTTGAATATCAAAGAGATGTCATGAGAACTTTGCTTTGATAACAGTGTTACAAATAACAATTTGTTTGGAAGGCAAGCCTCTTTTTTATCATTGGGTTTTCCAATGACATAGAAGCACAGCGCTGCATTACATGTAACTGCCCCATTGGATTCTCTATTCCAAAAGAAAAAGCACCCCACTAGATGCTTTCTTTAATTGTTCTCACTATAATTTATTTAGATAATTCTCTTATTACTGTAAGATACATTTATTCTAGTTCCTAAATCTCACTTATTTCTCAATTCACTCATACCAATATAAAACCAAATAACCTACCATCAAAAAATAAAGAAAACAGGTTATTTGGCTATTCATTCCGTAAGCTTAATACTCAAGTTAATCTTTTTTCACACGGTTAAACTTTATTAAGAAAACCTTAAGAAATTCCCCTCTATATTTATAAGAATTTTTTTCTATACTCAAAAATGTAAATACAATAAGAGGAGAAACAATCATGAAGAAATTTGTACTTTGCATAATAGGATTAGGCCTACCGATATATTTATTACCTTTCATATTACGCGGGGATTTGGATAGATTTAATCCGATTGCTGAAGAAAAAAATGTATATGCCATTGCGAAAGGATATGGTGTTCCAGATTATCATCATAAAGGACGAGCTATGTACTCCCTAAAAGGTGTTGATGAATCAAGGAATGAGAAGGAATATACAGTAGGAACTAGCACTCCTAATGATTTTATAAGAAAAACTTACTTGAAAATTCATGTAAAAGGAAAGTATGTGTATTCTTACGACGTTATTTCAGAAAAAGATATACCAGGGAAAGTAAAGGGACAATTGGAGATAGCAGATAAATAAAAAGAGCCTACTCGTATGAGCTGGCTCTTGATCACCTCTCCCACCTACCATTGGGCTATCTTAAGGAAGAAGAATTCTTTCAGTAAATTTATTAAATTCCTTATCATTGTTTCACTAACCATTGTTCAATTACTTTCACTGTTTCATCTCGTTGTGCTTTTGATGTAATTAAGCTCGCATTATCACCTTTTTGCTCACCATACATGCCAAAATGAGCATGGTTTCCGCCTTTTATCATGTGCATAGTTGTATTCTTTGACATTAACTTTTTATTGTTCTCTATTTTTTCTACAGTTGCTAAAGCATCTACTTCTCCATAAATAGATAACATTGGAATCGATTTTGTAGAGAAATCATCTGCAGGATACGAGCCTAAGAAAATGATCCCGTCTACCTTATCTTCATTCTGAAAGGCATACTTAGAAATCATAGCTCCGCCCATTGAATGCCCCGCAACATACCATTTTTGAACTTCAGGATACTGTTCAATTACACTGTCTACTACATTTATTCCAAGTATCGCTAAGTTTAATGGTAACTTAGGCATTACTACAAAATGCCCATCTTTTGCAAGAGCTTCTCCTAAGTAACTATAAGCCTCAGCTTCTACTTTAGCTCCTTGATAAAAAATAATCCCTACCTTAGCATCCTTCTGTCCAAATACTATATTATCTTCATCTTTTTTATCATCTACTAACGACAAAGCCTCTTTCGTTGGTTTGTAAGTAAATTGGGACCAAGTAAAAAAAGTAATGCTTCCCATAAGTAAAATACCTAATAAAGAGTACAAAATAATTTTTATCCATTTCTTCATATGTATGACCTCCCTAAGATGTGTATATTCTATATTTTAGATTATCATTAATCAACATAAAAACTCGAGCATTTTTATTATGCTCAAGTTTTCATTTACGTCTTTAATTTATACTATATTTTCTAGGATAAGTACGTAACAAATACAGCCCATATAATTCTGATTGTCATACTAGAAGGTTTCCAAGACCGTTTTTCTAACGCATCCTACTAAATACGATCAATAGGGAATGAATTACTCCAAACATAAAACATACTATGAAACTGGATTTTTCATAAACACTCCCTTTTTTCAATAGAAAGTCTTAGAAACTCTATATGATTCGCATGTTCTTTCAATGCATAAATAACGAAATAGCCTACGCTTGTGAGCAGGCTATTTCTCCTTTTATTTTAGTCAAAAAACGAAGCATACCTTCATTCGAACATATTACCGATTGGGTTTATGCATATTTCCTTCGAATTTTGCCAACCACCAATAACAGTAAGGGAATTCCTAGTTCATAGATAGGAAATGCAATGGGAATTACGAAAAGTATGTAGTAATAATGAGTAAATGTCTGGATATTTTTAACCGACACAGCTATGATGAACGAAATAGGAGCAAGAATCAAAGCTACTTTTCGCCAATCCTTCAAATGAAAAATTTGTGCTGTTCCATAACAAGCTATGAACATGTATAACGCCAATTTCACAAAAATACTAAAAAACCAAATAATAACAATCAGAATATCTACATTTTGAATGAATTCCATGACGGATATGTACCGGCTCAAATCGTAAACCGGATACAAAAAACTTGAAGGCAAATTCGGACCAAATGTTAAAATGACCGCTAATGTTCCAATCGTTACCATAAAAACAGCCAGTCCTACTCCCCACATCGCCCGTGATGGCGCTTGTTCGGGTTTGTCCATAAAGAAAACGAACATTGTCATCATAACAGACTCTCCAAAAAACGCGGCTACAGGAGTATAGGAACCTTTAAGGATGGGAAACCATCCAGAATCATGATAAATAGGAAGCATATAATCCAAATTCATATTACCAACATTCAAAATGATTACAAACGTTATCATTAAAAGTACCATTGGACCAATGATTTCACTTAAGCGCCCAATACCTTCCACCCCACCTTGATAAATGATAAAAATGAGCAATAACATAGCAGTAAAAACAATAATCCACAAAGGTGTATTATGAAACAAAGCGATACTAATGAACTCACCAAATTCACGGACCGTTATCCAAATTATCATGTACCATCCAAAGAAGTAAGGAATCATCAGTAGTTTTCCTAGCCATTTACCAAGAATGGTTTGACTAAATTCAATTAGGGTTTGCTTCGGATAAAGCGAGCCAAGTGTAGTTGCCAAAAAAGTAAGAGCAATCCCTGCACACCCTGCAATCAAGAGCGAGATCCAAGCATCTTGTTTGGCAGTGCGAATCGTCGCTGGAATAACTAGAAGGAGTGATTGGCCCACTTCAAATGTGAACATCATCCAAAAGATTTGTCTGCCAGAGATTTTCATCGAATTTCTCACACACTATATTCCTCCTTATTTTTTTATTTCATTTTTCTTTAACTGCAACGGCTGTCCAGTCAGTCCTACTCGCCGAATAGTAAGCTTTGCATGAACAGAAACCTGCACTTTTCGAAACTGCTTACTCCAATTCTTTTTTAGCCCTTTCCATTCGGATGGATATTTTTGATGAATGGCTTCTCCAAATCCAAAGATATCGGTTCCGTATTGTTTTTGAACCTTTTTAATAGTTTGGAGAGCTTGTTTTTCAGATTGTTTTTCCATTACACGTTCTAAAAAAGTAAGATTTTTGGGCTGCGAAAGATCTAAATTCGTATTGTTCTCCTGAATCGTTCCTTCACCTGAAAAAACAACGTCACACTTAATTGTGGCCCCTTGTATAGTGGGTATAATTTTTCTTTTGATTTTTGTCATATATAAACTCGCACTACCATTCCCTTTAGAGGCGGTTGCTGTAATCGTCTGTTTACTTAAACGATTCACTATCCAAAGAGTAGCTAACCATTCCTGCATATTTAAGTATCCTACCAATTTAAGATTGTTGTTAAATATAGCAGCTCCTACAATTTGAAACCCTTTGACCTCGTCGTCACCTTTTTTATGAGACATATTTAGTTTAATAACTGGCAAGATTGGGGTGATTCCATCACTCGTACCAGCAATAAGAAAATTTAATAACGATGTATCTCCCAATGCCTCTATTTGCATATGCTCTTTAAGTGCCCCAAGTGCCGGGATAGCCTCTAAAGGGATAGATGCTTTCAGAAACTCTTTTGCAGTATTTCCCTTTACTACTAACGCATCTGCTCGTAATCGAATATCAGGATCGCGACTATATGCATCCAAAACTGGAGCGAGACCATTTTTAGCCAATTTTTCTCCAATTAGTATTACACGCTGATGCCCTCGAAAGATTTCCCTCGACATTTTTGTTTGCATCATTTGTACAGCTTCATGTGTATCCTTTCCAGTTCCTGATTCAAGAAAAACTGATTTTCCTGCATTGCTTCTTCCGCTCTGTCCCATTCCCATTTTTGAAGGGATAATAAACTGGGCGCTAATTTCAACCTTATTATTCTTCGCTTGATCAAGTCCCCATCCTAATTCTATTGCCAGATCATTTAACTCTGTACGATCCCAGCATCCCGTCAAGAAACATAAAGAAACTACTAGTATCATACAAAGTGCCTTGTGTAGGCTCATTCTGTTTCTCCTCCCCGTTTTGCACCTGGTTGTTGTCCATCTGGAAAACGGACTTTCTCCTTACCAGATACCATTATAGGACGATGTGTCATGTTCCAACGAGGTGTTCGAAGCAAAACATCCTTTAAATCACGCGGAGTCTGAGGCGCAACCGGACTTAAGTACGGAACGCCGAATGAACGTATGTTTGTTAAATGAATTAAAATCGTAAGGGTACTTATAGCAATACCATACAGCCCAAGCATCCCTGCCAATAGTAGCATCGGAAAGCGCAGCATCCGGTAAGCTGTTCCTAAGTTATAGCGCGGGAACGCAAACGAAGCAATTCCAGTTGTCGCCACAACAATAACCAATGGTGCTGAAATAATACCTGCTTGCACCGCAGCTTGTCCGATAACAAGTGCCCCTACAATGCTAACTGCTGATCCAACTGGTTTTGGTAACCGAACGCCCGCTTCCCTCAAACCTTCAAATAAAAATTCCATCATCAGCGCTTCTATAACAGCTGGGAAAGGAATACCTTCTCTTGCAGCTGCAATACTAATAAGCAAATTTGTTGGGATTAGTTTCGGATGAAAGGTTGTAATAGCGACATAGAGAGAAGGAAGAAATAATGAAATATTGATTAATATTAAACGTATCCATCTAACAAAAGTTGTGTAGATGAATCGTTCATAATAATCCTCTGCTGCCTGGAGACCAGTCCAAAATGTCATAGGAACGATTAAAACGAAAGGTGTGTTATCCACTAAAATTGCCACTTTCCCTTCTAATAAACTTGCACACACCGCATCTGGTCGCTCAGTATTTTGAATTTGTGGAAAAGGAGAAAAAGGTTGGTCCTCAATAAACTCTTCAATAAAAGCTGACTCTAACACCCCATCAATTTGAATTCGCTGTAGCCTTTGGCGAACTTCATCTAAAACCGAATCGGGAGCAATTCCTTCAATATAGGTAATCACCACATCTGTCTGTGACAATTCCCCAATCGAATAAGGTTCCATTTTTAGTTTTTGGCTCCGAATTCTTCGGCGAATAAGGCTCGTATTGACCCTTAAAGTTTCCGTAAACCCGTCCCGAGGGCCACGAACAGAAATCTCGGCAGCTGGCTCTTCAATACTCCGTTTTTCAAACCCTTTTAAGTCAGCGACCAGAGCTTGACTCTCTCCTTCTGTCAAAATGACTATATTCGCTTTCAATACTGCTTCTATAACCTCACGAACTTTAGAAATCGTCTTTACTTGAGAAACTGCAATAAGCTGATTTTGTATAATTTCTCCTACTGAATCCATAACCTTTAGTCCACTAGGCATCCCCTCGAACATCATTGGTTTCAAAACAACTTGTTCCACAATACCGGTGTTTACCAATCCGTCTATATAAATAAAAAGAATTTTAATTTGGCTATTTATAAATATTGGACGAAAAACAATATCGGAACAATTGTCAAAAACTTGTTTCAAAACTTCTTCATTCGCAGATACACTCTGATCAAGCTCACGATCTTGATTAGAGTGTATCTGCATACTTGCATTCTCAAGTTCCTGAATATCTTTTCTCAAATGTTTTCTACTAAGTTTTTTCATCACACTACCCCATTTATCGAATGGTTTATGTTTTATACTTGGAGCTAAGTGTTAGTGATTTCTTGACAGAAAATCTTTACAAACCGTTCCACTAAGTAGTTTCTGGCTAAGTAATCATTTATCTAAAAAACAACAGGAAAATATACCCTCGACATCCTTCTTAAAATCTCCCTCCACATGAAAATTATTCAATTTTTTCTATAAGTTATTTATTCTAAAATGAGATTAGGACAAATAATAAGAGCTCTACATGCATAATCAATCTTTTAATTGTTGTAGGTGTAATTTTTCATTTCTCCTTTGATATCTCTACAAGATAAAGTTAAATTCCTAAACAAATAAAAAGAAAAAGCAAATGACCTCCATATTAGATCACTTGCTTTTTCTCTCATCATATACTTTCTAAACAACTCTATAATCTATTCTAATTATGTGCTTCACTTTCAAATTTTTGAGTTGCCACTTTTTTAGGCATAAAACATGCAAAGATTAATGCTACGAAAGATAAGAATAACATAAATAGTTACGCATCACTTGAGCCGAAAATAGAAGATAATTTCGCTAGTTGAATAGCTGTAATGTTTCCTTTTTCCAAAGATAACTCTGCAGCATGTGAAGTTGCTTGAGTCGTATATATAGTAATAACAACTGCTGTTCCAATAGCACCGGCTAATTGACGAATCGTATTATTTACCGCTGAACCATGTGAACCTAATTCTCTAGGTAAAGCATTTAGTCCTGCTGTATTTAATGGCATCGAAATAAAGCTTAACCCAATTCGTAAAATAATAGTGCGCACCATTACATACATATACGTTGTGGATTCAGTTAAATCAATTACACCCCACATCGAAATAATATATTAACCCTGTAATAAAGAGTGGTTTTGCTCCGTATTTATCATACATTTTACCTGTAATAGGTGATAAGAATGCATTAATAACAGCTCCAGATAATAGAAATAAACCTGATTCAAATGCGGTAAAGCCTCTTCCGTTTTGTAAGTATATCGGTAAAAGAATTAAATCAGCATACATAATCATCGTGATGAGTACGTTTATCATTGATGTAAGAGTAAAAATTTTATACTTAAATACGGATAAATTTAATAGTGGATCGTTACACTTTATTTGGCGTAAGCAAAATAAAGTGTAACAAGTACCCCGGTAATAATTGTTGTAATAACAATCGGATGATCCCATCCCTTACTTCCTGCACTACTAAATTCAAATAAAATACAACCAAAATCAATCGTTGATAAAATGACACTTACAAATATCCAATCTTGCTTTTGTCGTATCTGCAACGTTCATTAAATATTTCAGTGCAAGAATAATGACGATTAATACAAATGGAGCTAAATAAATAACTATCTAGCATTTAAATCCTATTTCGCTACGTATATTGGGATAGTACCAGATGACTATCAACTTAAGAACGGAAGCTTACGTTTGAACATAATATCAAATTTAGATGAGCAAGACTATTTCAAGTGAATAGAATGTACTCTTTCAGAATACATAAAATATATATACACAAGCTTAGCCTGATTACTTCATCATTAGTGAAAGTAGGATTATATAAATTTTGGAGGAAAAGTTATGCAAAAAAAGGTTCTCCTGTTTACAGATTTGGGGATTGACGATGCGTTTGCTATACTGTACACCTTTTTTCGTAAAGATATTCAACTTGTAGGAATTGTAGCCGATTATGGAAATGTATCAAGAGAAAATGTAATAAGAAATATTAACTATTTGAAATACATTGCGGGAAAAGAAGAGATACCTGTATTCCTTGGTGCTTCTGTACCATTGACAGGTATCTTGATTCAGTATTTCCCTGAGGTACATGGAAAAGTTGGATTAGGGCCTATTATTCCACCTGAAATTTCATATCCAGTTTATCCTTTAAATGATATTTATCAAGTTATAGAATCAAATTTGGAAGATCTTACAATTATCAATTTAGGAAGACTTTCTTCGCTAGCTACGACTTTTGTATTGAATTTAGAAATAATGCGAAACGTAAGAGAATGCATTTGCATGGGGGGAGCTTTTTTCTATCCAGGTAACGTAACTGCTGTAGCTGAAGCTAACTTTTACGCCGACCCTTATGCAGCAAACTTAATTCTGCAGCATGCACAGAACTTGACAATTATCCCTTTAAATGTGACTCAACATGCGATTGTTACACCCGAAATGGTCCAACAAATCGATGCATTTCATCGAAATACACAGGATCTTGCAGGGCTCATCCTCAAACCTATGTTAGACTATTATTATAATTTCTATTCCAAGTCTAATCCTGGTATAAGTGGAAGCCCTATGCATGATTTTGTAACAGTGTGGTATTTGCTGAATCAAGAGGCTGTTGGTCTTTCAAGAGTACCCATTAAAGTAATTCCTGATCAAGGAGAAGGATTTGGTCAAAGTATTGCAGACTTTCGTTTTGTTACTAATCCAGGCTATAAAACGCATAATGTAGCTTTTCAGTTTGATTATGAAAGATTCAAGAAGGATATTATGGAAACGTTCTTAAAGAAGAGAGTGTAATAGACTTTATTAACTTCAGATAATACGGATTATGTGAATGA
The DNA here is from genome assembly GCF_022637375.2 of Bacillus sp. N5-665. Lineage (NCBI taxonomy): Bacteria > Bacillati > Bacillota > Bacilli > Caryophanales > Bacillaceae > Bacillus > Bacillus sp. N5-665. The sequence goes on along the minus strand of NZ_CP093325.1, from coordinate 2,346,539 downwards.
AATGCCACTTCACTTAACGTACAGGAAATCTACTTTTTATATTTCTCATTCAATTAAAGTAACTATATCTTAAAAAATCATAAAGTGTCCTATAGCACTGATTTATAATTTTAACCCTCTTTGTCATCACCTTTGCCATTTACTGAGAATCAGGATTTTTTTTCGCTTGCAATTTATCAACGATATTAGAATAATCTTTCTCCTTACGATTCTGGCTTAAATTATATGCAGCTTGAACTTCTTGCACTTTAATTTTAAATCCAACAATTCCTTTTACTTCTCGTTCTAATAACTAAGGAGAAAGTTCATCCCATAAAACTATATTTTCACGATTTTCTTCATACTTTTTTAGCATCATTGCTAGTTCTTCTATTAATTTATCTATCTCTAAAATGCTTGCTGTACCCTATACATGAATGGCCTGATAATTCCATGTTGGAACTTCTTCCTTTCTATACCGAAAAGAGGAAATATAAGCGTGTGGTCCTTGAAACACAACAAGTACATCTCCATGATCCCCGAATATTTCCAACCGATTATTTCCATAGGTCATATGCCCAATAATATAGTAATCATCACCTTTTTTATTTAACCCCAAAGGCAAATGAATGGCAATTGGTTTCCCTTGTTCTGTTATGACAATCGTACCAAAAGAGTTTTTTTAAAAAACCTCATCAAAATCTCTGATCTTAAAATATTTTGGAATATACCCCCTTTTAACAAAGTTATTTAAAGGAGATAATTAAGTGATCTCTAGTGTTATAGTACAACTCAAATTTACAACATTAAAGAAATCAAAAATAAAAACCCCAATCTCTCTACATTAAAATTGAGAAATTAGGGTTAAGTTATTTTACAAGATTTTTTATTTAAAACAAGTAGCTAATTAATAATCCTGCTGATAATAAGAAGCCGAAAATCGTATTTGTCATCGCTGTTGATTTCATTGCGATGCGCATATACCCGGGATCTTTTGCTCCTTTTTTGAAACTTTGAATAGCAGAGATTGGCTTTCTCAAACCTAGGAACATAACTAATGCCCAAGGGCTTATATAACCCATCAATACAATCACCGCGATCCATAAATAAGCAATGAAAAAGGCTACAGCTAGTGTTACTATTGCTTTTTCTCTCCCGAGGAGGATTACTAATGTCTTTCTTCCACCTTTAATATCTTCTTCGATATCTCGGATGTTATTAGACATGTTAATTGCACCGACTAAAATTCCAATTGGAATGGAAATCAATACACTTTCAATCGTTATCGTATTCGTTTGAATAAAGAAAGCAATGAGTACAAAACATGTCCCCATTAACAATCCAGAAACTAATTCTCCAAACGGAGTGTACGCAATTGGTAATGGACCACCTGTATATAAGTAGCCAACCGCCATCCCAATTAAACCGATAACGACTAACCACCAGCTGCTATTCATACAAATATAAACTCCAATAATTGCTGCTACTACATACAATAAAAGCGCAACTGTTAACACATTTTTTGGTTTCAATCCATGACGGACAATTCCACCACCGATGCCAACAGAATCAGCGGTATCTAATCCACGTTTGAAATCATAGTACTCATTAAATAAGTTCGTTGCTATTTGCAATGCTAAACATGCAACCATCATCGCAATAAATAAAAGCCAATGAATGTCTGTAACATACAGTGATGCTACTGTTCCTAAAATTACAGGAGAAAACGTCGCCGTTAATGTATGCGGGCGCGTCATCTTCCATATTAATTTAGCGGAACTAATTTCTTTTTCTGTCCCCATAACTCTGTTCAAGCTCCCTACATTTTAAGTATAAATTACTAGCAGTATCTTTCTATCTATGTTCTGCCACGCATCTATTATATCAAAAAAAGAATTGGCGATAGAACTTTAATGCTCTTGCTTGTCCTTCTTTCACTCTTGAATTAAGTTTTTCAAAAGAAAATCCGTTGCTCAAATTCGAACAACGGACCTTCTTTATATGAACCAATTTAAAACATCCTCGGCAATCTCTTCTGGTCTATCCCAATGCATTAGGTGCCCTGTATCTGTATACAGCTTCGTCGTAATATCAATATGCTTTCTAAATTCCGTAATTTGTAATTCTCTTATTTTCAAATAATTATCTGGAAGATCGCAATACACCAATAAAATATCGCTTTTAATTTTATGAGATTGCAACGTTTTATCTTTTTCGGCAAGAAGACTCCATCTGATTTGTGTTACGGGTGAAACCCAACAATTCAGGTGGAGATGAATTGCCGTCAGAAGGTAGGCTGAACTCTTTTGTTTCGTTCATAACAATGTTCCCGGGACCAATATTTGTTTCTTTTTGTCTTACGATACAATCTGCTCTTAGATAAGGAGGGAATATATCGTAAGACAACGAAATTGGATAATAATAATCATCCGGTTACTTGCACCAAAAGGAATTACGATGAAGACTTTTTTTACATTTCGTTCCAAATATTGAATTATCAAAAGTAATGAACATTCTAAGAACGGTGGTGAAAACAATGGCTAGAAAGAAAGCAGTGAAAGTATTACGTAAACAAAAGAAACGAGAAAACATGCAACGATTCACGCAGAAACAGAATATCGGACGAGCTTGCCTTACGGCTAAAGAATTCCGCTTACTGCAACGCATGTCACATAGTTCTAAAGCGTTGCGAAATGTTGGATTGTACATGATTAAACAAAGTTACTTGGATCATAACAAGATGGCTACTGTAAAAGAAGTGGACACTGCCATGCAAGCCGATATGAATTACTGGGGCATGCAATCAAACTCTGTCCAAGCGATTCGTAGAGCCTTATTTACAGAAGTGAAGAGCTTTTTTAAAGCGTTGAAACAGTGGAAGAAAAATCCTGAGAAGTTCACAGGGCGTCCGAAGTTTCCAAATTATTCTCGTTCCACTGACAAACGAATCATTGAAATCTATCAAGTTCCTAAAGTGGATGAGAAAGGGTATTGGATGATTCCGATGAATGTTGCATTCAGAAAAAAATTCGGTTCCATTAAAATACGTATGCCTAAAAACGTAAGAAATAAAAAAATCTCCTACATTGAGATTGTACCGAAGCAAAAAGGTCGGTTCTTTGAGGTGCATTACACATATGAACTGCACGTTTCTCAAATGAAGAAACAATCCACGACTACGAGTAACGCTTTGAGTTGCGATTTAGGTGTAGATAGATTAGTAAGTTGCGCAACAAATACAGGTGATACTTTCTTAATTGAAGGGAAAAAATTAAAATCCATAAACCAATACTTCAATAAAATGATACGTAATCTACAACAGAAAAATGTTGAAAACGGAATTTCAAAACGAGTTGTAACGAATAAAATGGCTGCACTTTGGCATAAACGAGAACGACAAATAAATGGTTACATTTCACAAACGGTAGGCCTGTTGTTTAAAAAAGTGAAAGCATTTGGCATAGATACGGTTGTCGTAGGGTATAACGCTGGTTGGAAACAAAAATCTGATATGGGGAAAAAGAATAATCAAAAGTTTGTTCAAATCCCATTTTATAAACTGATTGCAGCAATTGAAAATAAATGTATAAAAGAAGGCATCCGATTTTTTAAACAAGAAGAAAGCTATACTTCAAAAGCTAGTTTTCTGGATAAAGATCCGGTTCCAGTTTGGTCTAAGGATGATAAGATGCATTATCTTTTTAGTGGCAAACGAATGACTCGTGGCCTGTACCAAAGTAAGGCAGGAACATGTATCCATGCTGATATTAATGGTGCATTGAATACATTGCAAAAATCAAGAGTTGTACAATTGGATGACAACCTCAAAGTGAAAACGCCGATTCTATTAGAAGTTCAAAAACGTAAGGCTGTTGCTTCGCGCATAGCTTAGTGGGTGCGTCAACCATCCATGTGTACTCGACTTGTCGGGGCTTGTAGCACACGCCGGATTCATCTGAGTGGTGGCTTCTTCCAGAAGGAAGAACTGCTCTTTTTCGAAAGGGTGGTGCAAGTGGGAAAACAATCGTTCGTTGCCAGTACCAACCAAAAACATACTTGGGGTGTTACCGTAAGGTGGCATGAATGTTAGAGCGTCAGACTGTCTAGCGATAGACGAAAAGACCTAGCGTTCGAACTCAAGCCCCTACTGAAACGTTTCATCTCAGTGGGGGTAGTTGACACACCGTATATTGAAACTTAATTACACTTCTATCGGTATCGTCAGTAGCATGCCATTTCACTTTAATTATCTTCTTCTCTCATTAAATCATAAACCGCATGTTCTATTAATGATTAGACTGCATCTTCACGCCTATGAAATTAATATAGTTTAATAATTGTAATATACGTCTATCATATGTGTGATTCTTCAAAGTTCTATTCAGCCCATTTTTTGCTATTTGTTTTCTCTCTTGTACATGTTCCAAATAATACTCCGCTTTTTGTATAAACTCCGGTGCACTATTAAACGTTTCTATTTCAACGCCTGGTATGTAATGCTTTGCTACATCTGGGCGTATATCAGTTAGTTGAAAAGAACCTACGGCATTAATTTCAAATGTCCTATTATTTACTGAATAGGCTTGAATATTTGCAGCATTACAATTCAATTCCTGATCATTTGGTGAACGGTGTAAATTTATATTAATTTTAGTCGATACGTAAAATTGTAACGCATCTTCATACTTCGCAAGTGGCAAGAGTTGTATTTTATCCTTTAATCTCTCATAATTCTTTAATTTCTCCCAACCGAACCCCACAATTTTTATGTTTTTTTCTGCTAAATACTCTGAAATAGAATCAACAAAGGTAAGTCTATTTTCAAATGCTGTACCTATAAAACTAAGATCATACTTATATGTATCCCCTTTATGAGAAGGTTTAAACACATCTTGATTTGCTGCTAACGGAAGATGAAATACATTGTTACATCCTAACCCTCTATAAAATTTGATACAATTTAAATCTTGCGTAAATATGTAATCATAATACGGCACAAGATGTTGTGTTACATCCGTATAATACGGATCATCTGTCAGCCAAAGTCCAGTAGTAAAACCGGCACTCTTTAGTACTGGCATGACACTAATAAATCCCTCGCTTAAACCACTGAGTACCAAAATAAAATCCGGTTTCATTTTTAATGCGGTTTCTATCGCTCGTTCTGGGTTCACCATAATTGTATTACTGTTTACCTTTTGTAAACTATTCAAAATTGCTTCTTCAATCATTGGATAATAAAAAGGAATGCCTGATTGAATAAATAAGATTTTCTTAGGCGTATTGTCTTTCATGTCATCCCCCCCTATTTCTACATAATCAAAGTGCAGGAAAATTAGCAGTCTTTATTCATTTTTATGACATCTTACTTTACATGTATAAGCAACGTTTATGTCCATTATGTTGCACTTCCCTCTTTTCACAGGCTAATGACCATACTTCTTTTATTCATATCCTTATCATGATGTATCTATTATTTTTTATTACTTATACAACTTCATAAAAGACAAAACAAAATTATTTTTCTCCACTTATTATCAGTTACACCATTTCGTAATACAAAGTTGCGCTTTTTACTCATGCTTCTATATATATCAAAAGATACACTTTATATATAAATAGACGAAAAGGAGTAAATCAAATGAATGCATTAGTATCTGCAAGGGATGTAACAAAGATTTATAACAAAAACCAATTACCTGGACTTAATAAAGTTTCATTTGATATTAAAGCGGGCGAATTTGTAGGTATCATGGGGGCCTCTGGATCTGGAAAAACGACTTTATTAAATATTTTATCCACTATCGATACACCTACAGATGGCGATGTTTTTATAAACGGGGTCAATATCCAAACGCTTAACAATAATAAATCTGCTGATTTTAGGAAAGATTATTTAGGTTTTATTTTTCAGGAGTATTTTTTACTTAATAGCTTAACAGTAAAGGAAAATATTGCGGTTCCCCTTACTCTGTTAAAAAAATCACCAAAGGAAATTGAATCAACAATAGAAAGTTTAGCACGGCGTTTTGGTATATTTGAGCAATTAAACAAGTATCCTAGTCAACTGTCGGGTGGACAAAAACAAAGAGTTGCAGCTGCAAGAGCCCTTGCGAAGCAACCTAGTATTTTATTTGCAGATGAGCCAACAGGCGCATTAGATTCAAATTCTGCAACAGAACTACTTCAAAAATTAAAAGAGGTAAACGAGGAGCTTCAAACTACAATTTTAATGGTAACTCACGATGCCTATGCAGCTAGTTTTTCTAGTAGAATTTTAATATTCAAAGACGGGAACATTATAAAAGAATTAAAGAAAAATAAGCAAAATAGAAAAGAATTTTTTGAAGAAATATTAAAAGAAATCTCTAAAATTGATGAACATCGATATAACTAGAAATATGAAAGGAAGATTGAACTGTGGGCTTATTTACAATCGCAAAAAAGAATTTAAAAAATAACTTCTCCTTCTATTCATTCTATTTTATTTCAGTAGCTTTTGTACTGATGGTATTTTTCTCCTTTATCTCTTTTTCCATGAACGACATTGTTATGGAAAAAATTTCGTCTGACGGTAGAGTAGAAACAATGTCAAAAACGGTGGCGATCTTTGTTATGGCATTTGTACTATTCTATATGTCATACTCTAATACATTTTTTATGAAAAAAAGAATGAACGAGCTCGGCATTTACTCCCTTTTAGGATATAGAAAATCAACGATGCTAACACTGTTAACTTTTGAAAATATTGTCATTTGCTTTGTTGCCTTACTTGTAGGAATTATTTTTGGTTCTATTGCTCATAAAGGAATTGTGGAAGCAATAATTAAAATACTAAAATTACAAATAAATACTTCTAAAGTACCATTTATTAATCTTGATGCCGTGCTATTCACCTTTGTTTTTATTTTTGCTGTTCTCTTTGTTTTATCTTTATCAAACTGGATTATCCTTCGAAAAAGTTCTTTACTAACTTTAGTACGTATGGAACAAAAGGAAGAAAATAAGTTAAAAATTAATACAGCTTTTTCACTACTAGGATTATTCTTAATTTTAATTGGCTATTTCTTAGCTATCGATATTACACGAGGCACAAAATCATTGTGGAAAACAATTGGCTTTTCACCAATCGCTCTCGTGACAATGTTCAGTGTAATATTAGGGACAATCTTCTTTATTCATTCTTTTTTACCATATACGATTCAAAAGCTAAAGAAAAATAAAATATGGTTTTATAAAGAATCCAATATTATTGTCATCCCAAACTTTATATTTAAAATCCGTTCAAAAGCAAAAACATTAATTTTGTTAACATTATTAACCGCTGGAACTTTAGCTATTTTCAGTTCTACTCTACTGACACTTTACTATCCGGTTGCCGCTACAGAACGTATCGTACCTTCAGCTATTGAATTTCCATTAGAAAATAAAGAAGTAGCCAATAAAGCACTACAAACTGTACAAAAAACTATCGGTAAAGAAAGTATAAACTATACCGAAACAACCATTATTAACGTGAAATCTAATTCTGACAGTTTACCAAAAGAATATAGTATAAAAAAGGAGAACGGATTTGATCTTATCTCTGAGTCTGATTACAGAGAGTTAATACATGTTCAAGATAAAAATGTAGAATTTAATCATTTAGCTAAAGATGAAAGTATACTAGTAAAATATCGTCCTGAAAAAGAAGACCTAGATAAAGGGAAAATATATACTTTAAACGTAACTCCTACAACTAGTATAGACGTTAAAGTGAAAGACACTACATTACTTAATCCCATTGGATTTGCAAATAGTGTAGGAACACTTATTATCTCGGATCAACTGTATAAAGAAATAAAAACTTTAGAGCTACCACAAAAAACGATAGTGAGTTTTAATGGAAAAGATATGAGGAATAATAAAGCAGTTTATGAACATGTAGCCCCACTATTTAAAAATAATATGTATTTTACAAGCAGTTACCAAAAAAATGATTATATTATTCAGCAAAATAGTTCAACGTTCTTACTCATTAGTTTCGTTACTATCATTTTCTTTATTGCAACAGGCAGTATTCTCTATTTTCATAACCTTTCAAGTATGATGTCAAATAAAAATGAATTTATTATCTTAAATAGAATGGGCTATAACAAAAAGAAGATAAAAAGAATAATAAGTAAAGAGATTTTCAGCTTGTTTAGCATTCCATACATATTAGGATTAGCACATAGCATTTTTGCATTAGTTGCCTATAAAACCGCGTTAATGGATGACCTATTAGGAAAAAGTAGTGCGTTTATATTACCAATTCTTTTCGCCGTAATCATTTTTACTGTTGTATATATCGTTTATTATTTGTTAACAAAAAGAGCATGTTATAAAATTATATTTAACAATAAAAAATAGACACTTAAAAATAAAGCTGATGATAAATAAAAAACATCAGCTTTATCTGTATGTAATCTAACAAAGGTAAGTGAATTTATGAAAAACTACTATGAGCAAAAACAAATTTTAATTTTAATTAACCAACTTTGTATGATTATTTTTTTATGCTATGAATTTTCAATGAACAATATTATAGGAACAGCAAAATTACTCCCTTTACTGTTTATAACGATCATGTCCATTTATGGATCATATATTAGTTTTATCAATTTAAAAAACAATACTCTATTATCACAGTTTTCGAGTTTACTACTTTTTACTTCTTGGCAGTTTTTACTTACACTGAATGATGAACAGATTTTCCGTACGTTCAGTACACTGCTTAGTGTCTTGATTCTATATAAGATCGTGCAATTTATACTCCTATTCTTTTTCCAAGATTCTATTTATAGTTATAAAAAAGAAAAGGATTGGATTTTACGAGTTATTTGTTTACTAACATTAGGCGCATACTTAATAAACGATAGAATATTTTCCGTTCTATTTTCATTTCAATGGCTTATTAGTGTTAGTTGTATTATTTTTCTGTTCCTGCAACATTACAAACGAATACAATTTGTTTGTAAAAGTGAAAAAAAGCATTTACTTAAATCTACTGCAATTCTTATCGTTCCTTTTATCGTATATGTTACGTTATTTGGAAAGAGCCCCGAATATGTAAATAATTTAGGATGGTACATAATAATTTTGTTCCCCCTATTTAGTATTCATGCAATAGCTTTTAAAAATCATATGTCTATGAAACAGTATTTCCCCTTAAAAAAAGGCGCGATCACTTTTATGTTTTTATGCATTTTTATTTTTATGAGTGTACTTGGGGTACTATTTCAATTTCATATGATAACTTATTTCATTTTTATACATACAATTATTTGGTTCGTTCAGCTTTATTTCACATTATTATTTCAAGACACAAAAAACACTATCTCAAATTTGAATACAAAAGAATTAAAAACTTTACCAGATAGTTCTTATGTTCATAACTTAGTACAAATAATGAAAGAAGAACAATTAAAAAGTGGATTTTCTAATTATTTACACGATGAAATACTACAAGACATATTAGCTGTTAAAAATATGATGAACAAATCTAACAAAAAAGAAATTCATGACATGATCGTAGCGACACTGGACAACTTAAGTCATACAATACGCATTGAAATGCAGGAGTATCATCCAACTCTATTAAAAACACTTACACTAAAAGAAAATTATCGTAACTTACTCAAAATGATACAAAAAAAATATGAAATGAAACATGTTAATATATCCTTTACGTGTAATGACGACTTATTTTTAGTAGAACCCTATCACCTTGTTATATATCGAATTTTAAAAGAACTAGTAACAAATGCATTCAAACATTCAAATTGTTCACAGATATATTTACATTTAACACAAGAAAATGATGAAATTAAACTTATTGTGAAAGATGATGGTAAAGGTTTAGCAACTACCGAAGCAGATATACTAAATGGTCATAAAGGATTGAATTCAATTAAAGAACAGCTACTTTTATTGAATGGTGAAATGACCATTTCAAATAGTAATCCTTCTGGTTTATGCATTACTATTTTTATTCCGATGAAAGGAGATGATTCCTATAAACATTTTATTAATAGATGATCACACTTTGTTTGCAAAAAGCTTAGAAATAGCCTTAGAAGATTATCCTGAAATAGATGCCTTTCACTCATTACAAAATATCGAAAATGTCATTACAATTATCAATCAGTTTAAACCAGATATTATCTTACTAGATATTAATTTGAGCAATATCAGTAGTGAAGATGGTTTGGAAGTAGCTAAAATGATTTTGGATAGTAAATGTAATACAAAAATAGTTATATTAACCGGTTATGATTTACCTGTTTACCAGTATGAAGCTCAAAAATTAGGTGTAAGTGGTTTTATTAATAAAAATATTTCACCTGAAGTATTGGTGCAAATATTAAGTGACATTAATAAAGGCGCATTTCATTTTCCAACCTCTACAGAAATAATTGAAGAATTAACTCATAGTGAAAAACAAATTTTACAATTACTATGTGATGGCTATAAGCGCAAAGAAATTGCTTCTATGTTATACGCTAGCGAACGTACAATCTCTAATCACATTCAACACGTATTTGATAAATTAAATGTTTCCTCTTCTTTAGAAGCTGTTACGAAGGGAATAAAATTAGGTTATATTCAGCCTAATTATTAATAAAACATGATACATGAAAGAAGAGCCAATTCACATGAATTGGCTCTTTCTTATCGTATAAAATCTCAATAGTTACACTAGCTAGATTTTATTTCTGTAACCCATTAATAATGGTATCTGTATTCCATTTCATCATTTTCAAGTAAGTATCTCCATCCTCACCTGTTTTACCTAGTGAGTCTGTAAAAATTGTACCTGCAATCGGTACGTTTGTTTCTTTTGAAACAGTTTCCATACTACGTCGATCTACACTTGTTTCAACAAATAAAGCCGGAACTTTGTTTGTTTGAATTAAACTTACAACATCTCTAATTTGATCTGGAGTACCTTGATTTTCTGAGTTAATTTCCCAAATGTATCCCGTCTTCATATCATATGCTTTTCCAAAGTATTTAAAAGCACCTTCACTAGAGATTAAGAAACGTTTTTCTTCAGGGATTTGATGAATTCTGTTTACTGTCTCATCATGTAATTTTTGAAGTTCTGCTACATACTTATCGGCATTTTTAGTATAGAACTCTTTATTTTTAGGATCTTCTTTAATTAATGCTTTCTTCACATTTTCAGCGTATACAATACCATTTTTAATATTCATCCAAGCATGTGGGTCTGGTTCTTTTTCCAATCCTTTTGTTTCTAAATAAATAGCTTCTACACCTTCACTTACTTTATAAACAGGTGCATCTTTCTCTGATTTATTTGCCGTTTTTAATAGTTTTTTAAACCATGCTCCGCCCTCTTCAAGGTTTAAACCATTGTAAAAAACCATATCTGCATCTGTCATTTTCATAACATCTTTTGGTAGTGGATCATATTCATGCGGGTTAGCTCCAATTGGAACAAGACTATGAATCTCAACTTTATCTCCACCAATTTGCTTCACCATATCATATATAATGGAGTATGTAGTTACAACTTTTAATTTCCCACTTTTCTCTTCTTTCCCATTTGTGTTACTCGAACACGCTGTTAATGCAAATACGAACATACAAATTACCGATAATAAAATATTTTTAAATTTCATCATTATCCTCCAATCAATTATGACAACTCTGCTCTATTTTTTCTAATTTTGATAGCTCTCCAAAATAAACCTTGTGACGGTGAGAAAAAGAATGCCAATGCAAACAAGAATGTTGCAACAAGAACAATCGTTGCACCTGAAGCTAGATTATAAGAGAAACTAAAATATAGCCCTACTACAGATGAAAGCGCTCCGATACCTGCAGCTAAATAAATCATGACCCATAAACGGTTTGTTAATAAATACGCCGTAGCCGCCGGTGTAATAAGCATAGCGACAACTAAAATAATTCCTACAGTTTGAAGCGATGCTACTGTAACCATTGTAAGTAGAATCATTAAGCCATAATGAATCCATTTGTTCGGTAATCCGTAACTTTGCGCCATCGTTGGATCAAAAGTAGATACAAGTAATTCTTTGTAAAACAGCATCACAAGCCCAATAATGACCACTCCGATAATAAGTGTCATCCACATATCAGAAGAACGAACTGATAGGACATTTCCGAATAAAATATGATACAAATCAGAACTACTCTTCATAAAGGTAATTAAAATAATCCCTACAGCGAAAACAGATGTAAACATAATCCCTATCGCCATATCATGTTTAATTCGACTATTTTGACTTACAAATCCGATTCCAACTGCAGTAATAACACCTGTTAAAACCGCCCCTATAAAATAGTTCATACCAATCATATAAGAAAGGGCTACGCCTGGAAGAACAGCATGTGAAATGGCATCTCCCATTAAAGCCATACCTCGTAAAATAATAAAACATCCAATTACGCCGCAAATAACGCCTACCATAACGGAAGTTAATAACGCTTTCTGCAGAAAACCGTACTGCATTAATGCATCTATAAATTCTACAATCTTCATGATGAATGTACCTCCGCTACATTATTAAACAATATGCCGTGATTTACATACGCTTTTGACATAACAGTTGGTTCTAATACTTGCCTTACTTCTCCGTAATGAATTAAGCTCTTATTCAATAATAGTAATTTATCAAAATAGGACTCTGCTTTACTTAGGTCATGATGTACAACAACAATTGTTTTTCCTTCTTTACGTAATTCTCTAAGAATTTTAATAATTGTCTCTTCACTTGTTACATCAATTCCAACAAACGGTTCATCTAAGAAGAATATCTCCGCCTTTTGTGCTAATGCTCTCGCTAAAAAGACACGTTGTTGTTGTCCACCTGAAAGCTCACCAATTTGGCGATTTTTAAACTCTTCCATGCCGACCTTTTTTAAACATTCAAATGCCCAATCTCGATGCTCTTTCTTCGGTCTTTTCATCATCCCTAAAGATGGATACGTTCCAATTAGCACCACATCTAAAACTGTAATCGGGAAATCCCAATCGATATCACTTCTTTGTGGTACATAAGCAACATGCTTTCTAGCACTTCGAATATCCTCCCCAAGAACTTGAACATATCCCTTATCACTTGGAATTAGATCTAAAACAGCTTTCATTAAAGTAGATTTCCCCGCACCATTTGGACCAATAATTCCAACGAGCTTCCCTTTTTCAATATCGAAGGAAACATTTTGAACTACTTGATTCCCTTGATAAGATACAAACAAATCTTTAACAATTATAGCCTCATCCATTTTTTATGCATTCCCCTTTCTTTTTTTCGTATATATAATTATTTTGCGCGAAGGCAACTTTTAAACAAAAAAATATACAGCGGATGAAAATCCGCACTTAAGTTTCCTAAGGGAAACTTTTTTATATGAGTCAAATTATATAAGCTAGATGCAAATTTGTAAACTAAATTTTACTAATTTATAAATATATAATGAAAATAATTATAAATGTGGAACAAAATATATTATCTATTTTATGATTTTTAAAAAAAGATATTACTGTGAAAAATAAGCAATATAGTATAAAAGAGAAAGAACCTACTCGTATGAGTTAGCTCTTTCTCTTTTATACTATTTAATACGCTCTACAGCAAAAAATATAATTAAATCACTTCCAAATAACACCTCGCCGCTCGTATTCCATTCTATATTCAACTGCAGCTGCAATTTGGGAGCTTGCGAACCTTTCTGTAATCCAAAGTCCTAAATCAATTCCTGAAGTGACTCCTCTTGCAGTGATAATATCGCCTTGATCTACAATTCTATAATGAAGAAGTTCAGCTCCGTATTTACTGACTTCATCTTGTGCCAAATGGTGCATCGTCGCCTTTTTACCATTCAATATACCTGAGGCTGCTAGTAACATACCTCCTGTACAAACTCCCGCAACAATCGTTCCTTCATTATGCATCTCTCTAATCGTTTCTGTCAGTGTTCCAAGCTCTGCTTGCTTTCGTGCCCCATGTTCAGCTTTATGATTCCAGCCACCACCAGGTACAATTAGCAAATCTGGGCGATTATCCATTCGTAAAAAATCATGTAGTTTCACCGTAACTCCAAACGAGGTAGTAACTTCTTGTTTCGGTTCACTTGATACGAGTTCAACCGTAAATGGCGCCCCTTCTTCTATTGCTCTTTTCAGTACTTCAAAAGGTGCAAAGGAGACAAGTTCTCCGAAGCCGTCAAACAATACAAGTTGTATTTTCATTTTTTGAACACCTCATATGATTTCTTTTTCGCATCCAAAATTAAGAGAATAAATGTTATCTACAAATTAACAATGACGACAGTCTTTCTCCCCTTATTTTATAAGCTCTCAAATGTTCCTCTACTTTTCTCTCGTCACCTAATAGACCTATCGTCTTTTTAACAAAGTTCCAATTTAGACTACCGGATAACCATAGCAATGAAGAAAGTCTTTTATATTCATTTGAAGTTAAAATGTTATTAGCTCCATAACCTTCTAAAAATGCTCTAGCAATTTTAGAACATACTACATGTGACTCTATTCCTTCCGTTCGAGAATACCACTTTAATAAAAAGGCTAAACCCTCAATACGATCAACATATCCAATCGATTCAAAATCTACAATCCCTTTTACACATTGATTGGAGTTCCATATGACATTTAAAGGATTTAAATCAGTTTGTACAATAAACTCCAAATCACTCGTATGTGCACATTCTATATGATACTTAGCTAAATCCATATATCTCTGCAATTGCTTGCATGTACCACCTTTATTTTCTAACAGCTTTATAAACTCACCATATCCATCTAAATGAGATTTCTTTTGAAAAGTTGGGCTTTGAAATGTACTAGAAATATCATGTATCTTTCTTGCTTCCTTTCCAAAGACTTCTGCTATCGTTTCTGTACAATGAGTAATATGTTCCCCTTCCATCCAAGTAGACAATACAAACCGGTACTGTTCCTCATTCCAAGTGAGTAATGAAAAGCAATCCCCCGCCATATTCTCCTGAATCTGCATAAACGGAATTCCATGCTCTCGTAAATAATACGTAAACCGTACTTGCTCTTTCAATTGTTCATTTGATAACATCCCAAAGGCCGGATTGCTTGTTCGATCGCTATTTATAAACCGTGCGGAATATCGATTTCCATTTACGATGATTTTATAATGCAAATCTGTATGCCAACTGTTTTTATGTAGTTCTTCTTCCACTATTAGTGAATGAATTTCTTTAAAGTAGTTTATTAATATGTCTTTTATTATTTGTTTCATCCTATTTTCCTTTCATGTGAAAACCCTCGATGATAGTTTTTTAACATACACTTCATTTACTCAAAAGGAAAATAATAACCTACATAATTAAACACATTTGTAAAACCTACATTTTCTACAACGGCCACAGAAGGCTTATTTATTTCCATGCAGTCCCAATATGGAATAATATTATTCTCCAAACATTCTTTTACGACACTATGAGCTATCGTTTGAGCTAATTTTCTCCCTTGGTGATCTTCTATCGTTTCAATATCTATACAGTGTATATTTTCAAAAACGAACCCTGAAAAACAAACACTTACGATCATGTTGTCAAAAACTATACAATAGCCTATTCCCTCGTTAAAAAATTCATCAGCTGAGGACCAAAACTCTAAAATTTTTGATTGTAAAAATTCAATATTCTTAAATACGTTCCCTTGATTTTCATAAAGAGCTTTACTCATTTTTAGCACTGTATACCCTTGTTCAATTTTAGGTTCACGATTACCCTCATAATCCTCTTCCTTTAGCGTATACACTCTTTGATTCCAACTCTTTAATTTACGATGCTGAAATATTCTTTCGATTGTTTTATTCCACTTTGAATGATTACCGATTGCTTCAAAGCAACTTAGTCCTACCTTTCTCGCCTCAGGTCGTATCACATCATCAATAAAACTTTTCATTTCATTATTAAACTTTTCATTTTCTGCACTTCCTATAAAAAAGAAGCCATCGTTATTCCCTAACCAAATAAGTCCTGAATTAGGAGAATAGATGTTATCTACAAATATACGACCAGGATTCAACCCTGCAATTACAGCTTTTATTTCTAATTGACCTTTTTCATTTACTAAACGGTTACATTTATAAAAATCAGTCTTGTTTAATTCAGAAATCATATGTTACGCCCCTCCCTGAAACTGCTCTATTCTAACTTTACCATCATGACAGAATATTCTCTATTCATTTTAATAGTTGCTTTAAATCAATAAAAAAGAGCCAATCTCCTATACGATAGAAGATTGACTCTTTATTTTACTCCCCTGTATCAGAAAATCGCTTTATACGTTCTCCAATTTCATCGCGAACACGTTGAAATTCAGACCACTCTTTTCCTGCTGGATCATCGAATCCCCAGTGAACACGATTTACGTGCGGAGGTGTCGACGGACAAACAGAATCTGCATGACTACAAAGGGTAACGACTAAGTCAGCGTTATTTAAAATGTTTGCATCAATTATATCCGATGTTTGGTTTGTTATGTCGATATTTACTTCTTTCATCGCTTTAATAGCATTTGGATTTACTCCGTGTGCTTCAATACCTGCAGAATATACATTCCACTTATCCCCTACATATTGTTTGCCCCATGCTTCTGCTATTTGGCTTCGGCATGAATTTCCTGTGCATAAGAAATAAATTGTCTTTTTGTTTTCCATGTTGTTTTCCGCCTTTGTTTTTAAATTATACTGGTTGATCATTAAAATATTTACGCTTAAACCAAAAAGCGACATTTACAAGTGCAATCATGACAGGTACTTCGACTAACGGACCAATAACAGCTGCAAATGCTGCACCCGAATGAATACCAAACACACCAACTGCTACAGCAATTGCTAACTCAAAGTTATTACTACCTGCTGTAAATGCTAACGTTGTAGTCACCGGATAGTTTGCACCAATTTTTCTTCCCATAAAGAAAGAAACAAAAAACATGACAATAAAATAAATGAGTAATGGAATTGCTATTCTTACTACATCTAATGGTACGCTAACAATCATTTCCCCTTTTAAAGAGAACATAATGATGATTGTAAATAGTAGTGCCAGCAATGTAAGTGGACTAATCTTCGGTATAAATACTTTTTCATACCATTGTCTTCCTTTTAACTTAACAAGTACAAACCGTGTTAACATACCTGCTATAAAAGGAATCCCCAAATAGATAAATACGGATTTCGCTACTTCTACCATTGTAATGTCGACAATAGCCCCTTCAATTCCTAACCATTCTGGAATGACTGTTACAAACACGTATGCATAAACGGCGAAGAATAACATTTGAAATACTGAGTTAAAAGCCACTAAACCTGCAGCATACTCTTTATCCCCATCTGCAAGGTCGTTCCAAACAATTACCATTGCAATACAACGTGCTAAACCAATCATAATGAGCCCGACCATGTATTCTGGCTTATCTGGAAGAAAAATAATTGCTAAAACAAACATAAGTACAGGTCCAATAATCCAGTTTTGTACTAAAGATAAAACCAATACTTTTACATCTTTAAATACGCGGCCCATTTCCTCGTAACGAACCTTTGCTAATGGTGGATACATCATGACAATTAAACCAACAGCAAGCGGGATAGACGTTGTTCCAACTTGTAATGTATTCAGTCCGTCTACTACACTAGGAAACACAAACCCTAAACCAATCCCAACAGCCATAGCTAGAAAAATCCATAGTGTTAAATATCGATCTAGAAAAGATAAACGTTTCATTTTATTTTCCATCTCCTATTAACAACAAGAATTTTGTTCTACTACGTTAGAAGTGGTGCAACAAGATGGATCTTCAATTTTATGAACATCACTCTGTGCTTTTGTATAAAAGAATTCCCACTCGTTCCCATCAGGATCCGTTACCCAAAACTTATCTTGAACTGCATAGCAACAAGTCGTATCCATTTCATCACGCGCAAAGAAACCTTCTTTTTCTAATCTTTCTTTATGTAACGTAATTTCTTCAGCTGTATCCACTTGGAAACCGAAATGATTTACCTGATTTCCCTTCACTTCATCTCGTACGTTTAGCGTGAAGTTAAGTCCTGGCGTCTCTAATAAAAATTTTGCATAATCTACTTTCACCTTAACTGGTGACACACCAAATACCTTTTCGTAGAATTCGATAGACTTCTCTAAATCCGTAACATTTATACCAACATGAACATATCTCATAGCTTATTCCTCCTCTTTATATGTTATTAATCAATTTTTTTTGATTAATATTACAAAATTTTAACAACAGCTACCTTTGCCTGTTTTTCTAAAGATACAGCATAATTCTTCTGATAATAAATTATTTACTTCCGCATCATTTAAATCATAATAACTCCACGTACCTTTTGTTTCTTTTACAATTAAACCTGCATCTAATAAAATCTTTAAATGATAGGACAATTTAGATTGCGTCATTTCAAAAATCTCTGTTAAATCACATACACAAGTCTGGCCTCGCTGGCAAAGTTCATACATAATCTCTAAACGCTTCTGATCCGCTAATGCTTTGAATTTTTTCTCATAGAGCTGAAAATCTTGTGCCATTTTAGTTCACTCTCCCTTCATCAATTTTTTTTGATGTTTATAGTATATACGCTGTTGAGTTCTATATGCAACTACTTCATCAAGTTTTTTTGATTTATTTAAAAAACTTCCTCGCATCCTATCTTTGTTACAATATGTCCGGGGAATGGAGTCTCTATAACTGTTTTAAATTTTAATTTGACCATTTTAGAGTAGCGCCCCATCACCATCAAGCTAAGAAAAACAAATACCCCCAAATGAAAAAAATCGATATAACGCTTCGGCAAATAAAGATAACTCTTGTTTTTGGTGCATATTCATAAAAAGCACGTCACCCTTTCTCATTAACATAAGAGAATAGTAATGTGCTTTTAATTTCAAAAATAGACTAAATCCTTAAGTTGATGGTTGTGGGGCGGGACCCCAATAAGAACGGTATATAAGGTTGTATGAGAGGTGTTAGTTCCATTCCAAAGGCCTCACCCGACGATTAACTCAAGTACCGATTTCGGATGACCCCCATGTGATGAAGTTCGTGTCCTGCGATACCGTACGCGAGGGCGCGCACCGTAATGCTTAGGTCGTTGGCTGTGCCCTTGCGGGTCCACGCCTCCGCCGGTAGCCCGCGCAGCAATGTGATCGTTGATTGCCGTACGGCCCGGTAGTCTTCGGCCAATTGCTCGGTTGTCCAGCTTCCAAAAGGATGCATGAACAATTCCTGATCGAAACCAGTCAGAGGCGTCTGGTCCCCTCTTGCGAACCGGAGCAGGCGGTAGGTCATGACACGTTCCGCATCTGCAATGTGGCCCACGACTTCTTTCAGCGTCCATTTTCCTTCCGCATACCGATATGTGGCCTGGCTTTCGGTCAACGATGCCAGGAGCTCGGTCATTTGCTTTTCCTGGGCGAACAGAATATCGATGATGTTACCGTCCGGCACCAAACGGATATATTCGCCAGAGTTCCCGGCGTATTCTTCTTCTGACGGTCTTTGATTCATGCGTAGTCACCTCTTTATGTACATATAGAAAATTATAGCGCTCGTCTATGTCTAATAAATTCGCGAAATGATAGAACTTCCCTTCTAATAATTGAGAAGAAGCAACTATTTAGTTGGTCGGTCGCCACACTATCATGATTCGTTAGCACAATAAGCAATGCTAATCAATCATGAATAAAAATTATCTGTTATACAATATTTCGAAGTTATTAATATATAAAGGTAACACCTTCTTTTTTTAATTTAAAGATGAATTTTCAATTATATTTTGAAATGAACCGGAGTAAAACACACTAGTTTAACTACTTTTTCATACAAGATTTTATGCAAAAAAGAATAGCAAAGATCCCTAGAATCCCCGCTATATCAATGATGTATAAAATCTTGTATAAGAGATAGATAGACATAGAGACAAAAAATTTAGTAAAAACAAGGATTCTATGAAAAACTTGCTACCGATAATAGGAAGTTATGTTAACCTCACATGTATAGAATATACAAGAAAAACACGATACATCACTTTTTATAAATGGTATAATAAGGAAAAAGAGAGGTAAAAAACTAATGGACGACTCTATGTTTGCGTTTCGAGTTGTTTTCAATGCACTAACATCATTCTTTTCCAACGGGGTCTGGGTCGTTTTGTTCTTCTTCTTGTTAAATAAAACGTATGAAAACAAAACTTTCAAAACAGCATCGAGTATTATTACTGTTGTTGTCTTAGTATTTTATTTGTTTTATTGCATTCGGAATAGCATGTAATGCCTTTCTTTGAATAAGGTAGGGAAATCCCCCAGTATCCAAGACTAAATTTTACCCATACATCATTTTTTGGATCTAGCTCTTGAAGATAAAAACTATTTAATTTTCAAGGAACAGTTATTAACTTAAAACTTATTATACGAGGAGAGTGTATCATGAAAAAAATATGCTTTGTATTAATTGTCGACGCTGGTATAAATTATGGTTCAATATTTTCTCTACCATTTTTAAGGAATCAGGATGATTTGAAGGAATATTTTTCTAAGTATTATGATGTTTCAATTAATTATATTAGGGATAAAAACTCAGTTGACTATTTGGTAGTTCCCAAACCGTGTCCACCTTTTGATAATGAAAATAATCTTCCAATAATTGAAGTACCAGCAATCTTATTTATGGAAAAGGATTTTGAAAAAATAAAGACTTATATAGACAATTATTTTTCTAATAACCCATAAAGAAAATAAAAGTACAGTAAAAAGAAGTCCAATAAAAAACGAGTGGCGTAGAATATTTCTATTAATCATTCGTTTTTTATTATATTTACATATATTTTTTAAAAGAGGATTATAGACGTTCTGAAAAAAATTAATTATAACAAGAACAGTGTTCGTACCCCAATAAGAGGGGTTTACTTTACTTCCAATAACGAGAATTATGTAAATAAGCTGTCCATGTGGACAGCTTATTGTTTTTTTGCTTAGCGTGCAAAATTCGCGTCTTGTTGGCGGTACCCCATTGCCATCAACCTAAGCTTTTGAGATACTCCCCATAACAAAATTCCCGCATCTTTACAGTTATTTATGAGAATTCAGCTCATTTTTTCGTTTTGGGGAACAATCAATTTCTTAAGTTGATGGGTATGTGATAATGCTTCCATTTGAACAAATTTTCCTTTTCCATACCGATCACACATCTTTTGTAGAGTAATAGTATCAGCATATCCCAGTTTAAGAGGTTACTTACAAAATATTTAAATTTTTTTTGCGAGAATCCTCCGAAATGTAATACGGACTTTAAATATTTTCATTTATAATTCTCTATTTGTCTATACTTTTCATACCGCTGTTGTATAAGCTCTTCCGAGGATAATAGTATCAATTTTTTTAGAGATGATTCGATTACAGATTCAATCATTTTTGCCTGTGATTTTATATCATTTTGTGCTCCACCTTTAATTTCAGGAATGATTTCATCAATAATTCCTAAATGTTTTAAATCTTTTGCTGAAATTTTCATATGTTCAGCAGCTTCTGGAGCATACTTAGCGTCCTTCCATAGGATAGATGCTGCTCCTTCTGGCGAAATTACCGAGTACCATGAATACTCTAACATATGGATATGGTTACCGACACTAATGCCAAGAGCTCCACCACTTGATGCCTCTCCAATTACAATACAAACAATTGGCACTTTAAGTGTAGTCATTTCAAATAGATTTCGAGCTATCGCTTCAGAAATTCCACGTTCTTCAGACCCTATCCCTGGATAGGCGCCTATTGTATCAATAAATGTAATAATAGGACGATTAAATTTATCAGCTTGTTTCATAAGCCTTAGCGCTTTTCTATAACCTTCTGGATGTGCCATTCCAAAATTTCTTTCTATACTTTCCTTTGTATTTCTACCTCTTTGATGACCAATAACCGTAACGGGCATTCCTTTAAATTTTGCAATACCACCTATCATTGCTTTATCATCACCATATAATCGATCACCATGAAGTTCGAGAAAGTTTGTAAACAATAAAGGTATATAGTCCAACGTCGTGGGTCGGTTACGTAGCCTTGCAATTTGAACTCGTTGAAAAGGTGTAATATTAGAATAAATTTTATCTTGCATTTTATTTAAACGTTTTTCTAATTCATGAATTTCTGACGATAAATCTACATTATTTTCTTTCATTATTTTCTTTAATTCATCAAATTTCTCTTTTAATTCAATAATAGGACGTTCAAAATGCAAACTCATTTTATCCTCCAAATGTTATGATTTACCTCACTCTAATCAAAAGGCTTAGAAATAGAATCAATAAATAATTCAAAACCATCCACAACTATTTTTTGTTCTGATTCTGATAAATTATTGAGAATACTTTGATAAAATGCAATGGATTGCTCTCTTAAGCAATTAACAGTTATGTGACCTTTTTCTGTGAGGTGCAGAAAAAGTTCTCTTCTATTTTTTTCATTTACTTCACGATAAATAAGCCCCTTTTTTACTAACTTATCTACCAATCTACTTACAGTTGAAGTCTCTAATCTAAGTTTATTGGATAGTTGCCAAACAGTTAGTTTTTCCACCTCTAGTTCCTCTAACGCCATCATTTGAGAAGTTGGTAAAGGTTTTTCAAATGGTCCATTGGGCAAATTTTGAGATTCAAAAACCCCAGTTATTATAATCATTTTCTTAATATCTGTTCTTAGTTTTAAGGCATCTTCTCTTTTCAAAAAGGCCACCCTCCTACAACTAATGTATCATACATCAATTGTATTATACATGAATATGTTTTTTTCACAAGCTTAACGTAAGCCAATATTACAACATGGACGAGATATTTCTTCTTGTTAAAATGGTATAAGTGGATTGTTTTCTACAAATGGCAGAACATCAATTATGTATCAGGGGCCTTTATGAGGTACCGCTCATCGCAATCAAGCTAAGAAAATAAAACTACCCAAAAAGAGAAAAATAAGCTTCGATACTATAAAAATACAAAATTTCCATTTAGGGGGTACTTTAAAATCTTAGCTTGATGGGTATGTGACTCTACCCCTATATGGTCTTTTGTGAGAGTGATGGCAATCTTACATGTCAGCACGAGCATCGCCTTTGGTAGCAAGAAGTCCACTGGCGTTAGCCAGCTTGCCCCTTTAGAGGTAGGAGTGTCAATTCTTCTGTATATATTTGAAAAGATTGGCCTTTTTTCGCCATAAAAAATCTCCAGGTAAATAACAAAAAAAGAGTCCATCATACCAGATGGACTCTTTTTTTGTTGTTTACCTAACTGTGATACTATCAGGTCCCTCTAAGGGCGATTTCTCTTTCTATACTGTCTTTCTCAATAATTTTACATAACGTACTGTAATTAAAATCATACCTATGGTAAATGCAACTATTGATACCAATAATATAGTAATAGATAATATATCTTGATCAACTAATTCTGTAGACTTGAATGGTAAAGACCATAAATATCCAAATCCCCACTTTGCTTCTGAAAAAAGAAATAAACCGATTAAAGATAGGATTATATTAACAAATGTAAAAGTGATAGATGTTTTTATAAATAAGAATAATAGGAGTTGCACTATTATAAGAGGAAATGTCGCAACAACAGAAATTAAAAATACTTTAATCATAAATTCTAAAGGAAATGGATCTGTAAAATCAAAATACATTCCTGATACATACAAGCTCATTAAAACTATTAAGTGTATTGCAGAAAATAATAACACACTAGATACAAATTTAGATAAAACAATTTTAAAATTAGTATTTGGAGATAGATGCATTATTTTCCAATTGGTTTTGTTTTCAAACTGACACAAGAAGGCTGTTACCATCCCTGAAATGACAGGGAGAAAAAAACCAACATAGAAAAAAGATATAAACATCCATACGCCCATCCATGAATTATCCAAACCGTGATTATACTCTCCTACCACGAATTTAGTATACATAATCATTGAATATATAATCGGACAAAGTGCTAAGATGAAAAATGTAATTTGTTGTGGGTGTTTTCTTATTTTTATCCAATCAGAATAAATTAAATTTATCATTTGAGATCTCCTTTGTTAGTTTTTATTATCCATTTTAATAAATAAGATGTATCCAATTCCTAAAATAAGAATAGTAATAGGAATTCCTGCTAGCATGTACCATTTATCGTATGACCATAACGTATTAAAAACATCTAGATTATTCACATAATTGATTGGGAAATATAAGATTTGATATGAAATAGGAAACCACCAAAGCTTAGTTGAGCTTAATATATCGCCGAAAAGATACGAAGCTAGAGCTAGTGCAACGATCACTGATTGATTCGATACATTGATGGATATAATGAACGCCAAAGCGCAAAATGGGATGCTAATAAGAAATGGATATAACGTAAAAACAAACACATGCTGCATGGAAACCGCATCTAAAGAAACACCTAAACCTGGAAGTAATAACACTGTACAAATCATATGTATTACGGTTGTAATAATAAGAGCAACCATAACAACAAGGAACTTATTTATATACACACTAAATTTCTGTACTGGATACGTAAATGTTCTTTTCCACGTAGAATTTTTATATTCAACATTGTTTACACTAGCTATAATAAACACCATAAAAAAGTTTAATATGTATTTTAAAATTTGCAAGTTTATACCGAATATAGTTTCTAATTTAATAGTATGAGAATTACTATAGTAATTTAGTCCAGCAAATTCACCTAATGCAAGTATAATAGGTCCTAAGATAACCAAAAACCAAAAATGACTTTTTCTATATTTTATATACTCAGTGGCTAATACATTTCTCATACACTTACAGCACCTTGTTCAACAATATCTAAATATGCTTCCTCTAAATTTTGCTTTTTGGTTTGGAAAGATTGAATAAAAATCTGATTCGTTACTAATAGTTGTTGAATATCATTCAGTGATTTTTCATCGTTATATTCAATACTAAAGATGTTATTATTTACATTGAATGTATAATTGGATTGTTCAAGTAATTTATCAGTAAGAGTCATATTATTAACACTAATTTCAACAATATTTAATGATTGTTTATTTTGTAAAGAAGATAATAAACCTTGGTACTTTATTTCTCCATGATGAATAATCCCGATATGATCAGCCATTTGTTCCACTTCACTTAAAATATGACTTGAAAGGATTATGGTAGAATTAAACATTTTTGGAGCTTTTTTCATTAATTCTTTCACTTCATAAACTCCCTGTGGATCTAAGCCATTAGTAGGTTCATCTAATATTAATAATTCAGGGTTATTTATGAAAGCAGCAGCTAATCCTAAACGTTGTTTCATACCAAGAGAATATTTTTTAAAAGCACGATTTCGATCCTCATATAGTTTAAATAAATTCAAAAGTTCTTTTATATGTTCTTTATCATGAACATTTTTCATTTTAGAAGCAATTAACAAGTTTTCGTATCCGGATAAATGCTCGTAAAAGGTTGGAGCTTCAATTAATGAACCTGTTTTAGATAAGATTTCTATTCTATTCTTTTGTATATCCATTCCCAATACTTCTACAGTTCCCTCATCAGCCTCTATCAATCCTAAAATGATTTTAAAAAATGTAGATTTACCAGCGCCATTCGGGCCTAATAATCCAAATATTTCACCCTTTTTTATAGTTAAATCAATCCCTTTTAAAACATGTTTGTCTTTATATTTTTTATGCAAACCTTTAATGTTTAAAACTTGATTATTCATCATATCAACCACCTGACGTTAGAATTTTAAATCAATTACACGACTCTGGAGACACATCTCCGGCACCCGCTATTTTTTTCAATTCATCTTCATCGATTGCACCAATTAATTTTTTTGTATCAAATTCTTGATTACGTAATTTAGCTAATTTTTCATTTTTAGACATAGTAACCATCTTTTTAGAATGTTCAGGAAACAAATATTAGAGTACTTCAAATTTCATTAACAAAGATTGGTGACAGGTTTAGATGTTATAGAAGGTAATTTATGTTGCCTTCTATAACATCTAAACCTTTTTTATTCCTTTAATATAAAGCTGTCTGTTTAATCCATTGTAAGACGATTAAAGGCATCATTATTTTCTTGAAATCAAATGATAGCTGAATTTGCTCTTCTAACTCTCCATGTATGTGCAATTGCTTTTGTAAGGCTAACATACACTCTGTAGTTTGGTCCTGTAACTTTGGATACATAAATTCTTTTGAAT
Organism: Bacillus sp. N5-665; assembly: GCF_022637375.2. Classification (NCBI taxonomy): domain Bacteria; kingdom Bacillati; phylum Bacillota; class Bacilli; order Caryophanales; family Bacillaceae; genus Bacillus; species Bacillus sp. N5-665. Next base: position 2,320,250 of record NZ_CP093325.1, on the reverse strand, counting down.
GCTGAATGCTTTCGCTTTGGTTTATTATATATCCAATAGCTATAGGTCCTTTTTCTTCACCTATTCCAGCCTTAAATTCTTGAACATTGATGCCTTTTAAATGAATAAAATAATCATTATAAAAATCTATTGCATAAGCACCTGGGGTAGATATACCAGTTACAATATTCGGTTGAAAAACAAATAGAATAGGTGCCAAAGCTGTAAATATTTGATTGTGAAATGCTTCATATAGAATTTGTGCTAAAGTATTAATATGAATAAACGGTTGAGCTAGACTAATCGATTCTTTTTGGGATGCTTGTTTATTCAATTGCTGTTTGTAAACATGATATGGCAATACGTCTTGTTCATTTGAAAAGTTTTTTAAACGTTGATTATTTTTCCCACCAAGATCCAAATGATAATTTATATTGTTTATCATATCTATAGAACTTTTTGTCTCTAGCATCAGATTAACCACCTCCTTGCTGTTTGACTTTCTGTATCTAAAATATACGTGTTAATTTATGTTAATAACAATAAGTAAAATTCATTTAAAAATATTTAAAATTATTGTTGTTTTTTTCTATATTATTTTACATGTTTTGTAATTCAGGAAAGTTTCTATAGGATTTAACCTTGTACAAATAAAAATATTGCTATTGTTGAAAATAAAATTAACTACTTAGTTTCGTTTAAAGCAAAGTTAATATAATAAAAAAAACAGGTGGAACTTACTTTCCGCCTGTTTTTTATCTATGGATTATTTAATAAGGGTATGTATTTGAAGGAAATCTTGAATATGGGGGATTAATTAATCAGCACCTGGTTGATTGAGATGTCTTCTATACTAGTTTGTGCAGCTACATTTTGTGTAGTATCTGTACTAGTTATATTTTCAAATAAAGAAATACCGGATAACATAATAGCTGTAGTAAGAATGACATAAATTTTTTTGATTTTCATAATTCCAACCTCCAGTAGTAGTTGCTTTGTTAATTTAAATACTAATGGATGTCCTTTGTTACACGGAATTAGTAAAAAATTTTGATTTATAATTCCTTTTTTTATAAAAACAAGTTACCTATTTAACCAATTTTATTTGTGATTTATCTTATGTTAAATTATATTAATCCAATACCTACTATTACTGCAGAATCACATAGAGGGGATATTGCGGATATCATTACCAAGATCCTTGATTAATCTCCCTCTATCTATGTATTTTTAGTTTGTTTTAATTCGTCGAATTTTCAATTGATATTTTTAGATATTTTGCTGACATTTTATAAGCGCGATTATCAAAAAAATAGTCTCCTAGTTCATGAGCCAGTTCACTTACTAAAGGATATTGTTTCTTTTCTAAACCAATTTCAATTGCTTTTTGCATCTGTTTTTCATATCCATAATCATCTCCTCTTAATCTAGATATCTTCCCCTTCAATCCATATAGTTGAACATTAGCGTAAGGTACATCAAAAATTGATAATAAATCAAACGCTTCATCCATAAATTTATTAACAGTTTTCCAATCTTTAAATTCTATATGAATCTCTATTAAGCTTCGTAATGCGTATACCTTTTGATGTTTTTGTTCGAGAAACTCACTTAATTGCAAACATTCTTCATAGTACTTAATAGCATTAGTATAGTCTTTTAAACCTTGATAAATTTTCCCATAATTATACGAGATTATAGGTGAATACATAGAATCTCCTTTATCTTCCAACCTACTTTCTGCCTGCTGTAAGCATTCAAGAGCCCTGTCATATAATCCATCTAAATCATATAGTATTGCGAGCATTAACAAAGTATCTATTACTTTATTCTTTATATTAAATCTCAAAAATATTTTGTAAGCTTTCTGCGCATACAAACGACTAATGCTTTTATCTTTATACAGCGCTTTATTTACAAGACACAGATTATAATATACACTGGCGTGTTGAGTAGTTTCTTCTAGATCAAGTAAACTCTCTATCTTCACGTAGATTTCATGTGCAGCCATATAATCTTGTTTATTATAAAAATAATAACCTCGAGCCATTAAATAATATATATAATCTTCGGTATACTGGAGGTCTATTTGATTTGGAATAACTTGCACAGCCTGATTTACAATTGCTTCTACATATACTAAGTTATTATTTCGGGAATGATAGTATATTAAAACACCATAAGCCTTTAATAATAAAAGAATAGAGTCTATATCACGAACATACAGTTCTAAAGAAGATAAATCTTTTTCACTTATAATTTTATCATTTTTATACTTATTACATATTCCAAGGAGCATAGGTTCTATATCCCCATAATCTTCATCTACAAGAAAATTGTAATCAACTTCCATCTTTTTAGCGACCTTTTCTAAAAAAGAAACAGAAGGTTTAATTTGTCCATTTTCAATTCTGCTTAAATACGTTATAGAGCATATTTCTGATACTAATTCCCCTTGCGTAAATTCTTTATGTATACGGATTTGTCGAATACGTTCACCAATATTCATATTTCCACTCCTTTCTTCGAATAACCTGGTTTGATTATTTTAGGGCAATATAATAAGAATAACGCCTATATTATCTATCATAGTATGTGTATAGTTTTATGTTCAGAGAGGGAAATGTTATTAATACTTATTTGGATGCCCGATTTACTAATACCGGATTTTCCACCTTCTACTTATATTACTACATTATACCAATTTACTCATACTTACGCCTAACAAAATTTATCTTTTATACCTTCAGATCTTTAAAATAAAAGTCTTCTGTCTAAAAACGATAAAATAATTAAAGAACCTTATATGTTGCAGAAACTATCTCAAATCACGAAACATGTAAAACAATACAGAAAAAACTATAAAAAATTCACAATTTTTTAATTAAATTTTACTAATTGTTATTAACGGGGTACAGTCCCATCGCTATCAACCTAATAAAACAAAATACCCCCTAAAATTAAAAAATGAGCTGACTTCTCAAAATAAATAACTATAGAGAAAGAAAATTTTCATTTAGGGGGTACTTCAAAACCTTAGCTTGATGGTGATGGGGCGGGCTCCCACACAGTAAGATTTTATTTCAAAGACACAACGATCTTACTACAAACTTTTTATTTATCTCACACTCTCATCCGATAGTATTACTATTTTTTATTACTAATGTTGCCGTTTCACTCGGATGGCTAAGAGGAAAATGATGGCCATATGGAACAAAATCAACCTTACCAAGATGCGATGGAGCAGAATAACCTCTGTCATAATCCCCCCAAATAATGTGAAGATTATACTTTGTTACTTCATTGAAATCACCTTGATCGTTTTTCAGTAGTAAACTGTTAAGCTGAACTGTAGTATTTAATATTCTAGGAGAAGTAAAACTGTTACTTATTTTTTCGATATAATGTTCAGGGATGCTCTCCATACTTTCAAACAAACCATTACTTAATAAATAACGCCCTATCAAATTAGTAGTTGCCAATTTTAATGTCCATTTGTTCATAAATTGGGGAACATTTAGCGATTTAGGATTTTTTTTAGCAATAGGCGGCTGAAGTAAAGTGATTGAATACTTCTTATCTATGTACTCTTGTACCAATGCTTCCAGAAGAATAAACGCACCGAATGAATGACCAATTAGATGTGCACCATTCGTAGCTTTCTCTAATAACTTTTTCACTACATTCAAATAGATATCTAGAAGATTTTTCTCTCGTTTAAAAGGAGAACGTCCCAAACCTGGAAGATCCAAGATCCATACAGGTTGACCAGTTTTTTCATGAAGCTCTTGTGCTAAAGGAAATAAATCCTCTCCATCACTCAATAAACCATGTAATAAAATAAACGGTTTACCCTCTCCTTGTAATTGGTAAAGGGTAATGTTATCACATAATGTTCGTTTAAATAAATGATTATGCTGGCCATTTTGATGCATCATTCGATAATCCAGATCAGCTACTACGGCAGGGAAAAATTTCATTACACTCGTCTTCTTAAACCAATCTCCTCCCATAATTTTTTTCGCTGAAACATTTGAAAATTTTCGTTTTGTAATAAAATTCAGTCCATCAGAAGGAATTTTTGTTATTTTACTTACCCCACTATTCATAATTGCTTTCATAAGTGGCATTGGGACAGAGATTTTTGGTGCCCTCATATTCATACTTTCCGACATAATACTTAATAATTCAGCAATGTTCTGATCGTGCTGTTTGTCTTCAACAAGTGTATATGTTTGAATAGTCGGTTGTTCCAATCTGAAAACCTGCACAATAAACTTCGCAAGCTCATCGTTTGAAATAAGTGGTAACCTATATCCCTTACCTCCAGGAATCACTGGCATGAGCCCTCTTCGCATACTCATCACAAGCAAACCTAATCCTGCTATCTGCTCTGTACTCCCAGTTTTACTACTACCGACTACAGTTGGCGGATTAATTACAGAAAGCGGATAACCTACTGCTGATGCCTGGTGACGGATATAAAGATCTGCTAAAAATTTTGTTCTCTCATATGGATTTTTCATTTTCAAATAATTGTTTCCTTCTTTAAACACATCAATTGTAATCTTGCTATTTTTATCATCAAAGGGACTCATATAACCTACAACATGAATAAATTGTTGCAAGCCCTTCAATTGATGAATGCTTTTAGCTAATTCACTAATATGTTTGGCGCCATTTAAAAATACGGAAGCTGCCTCTTTACTTGTCGCTTGAATATCCATGGGGCCTCCTGCGTGAATAATCACATCCGTTTTCAATACCCTCTCCTTATCTTCAGCACTTAGACCTAAATCTATTTTCGTCAAATCACCTTCAATAAAGTGCATAACTGCCTTTTTTAAGATGCCTCTTTCTTGAAAAATGCGTATTGCTTTACTTTTCGACCTCACTAAAAGAAGAATTTTAACATCCTCTTTGGCTAATTCTTTCACTAATTGCTTTCCAATAAAGCCTGTTCCACCAATTAAAAATACTGTTCTCATATAAGATCTCCTTTTAGTACTATTCAGTACTAATTTGATGTAAAAAAAATGCTTCTTTTATCGAAGCAATTTAAAAAAATGATCTGCTGTTTTCGTGATTACAGTTGCATCCTTCAATGTTTCTGAAATAAATAACGCTCCTTCAAGATTTGTAATAAAAAGGGATGCAACCTCATCAATATTAATCGTATTTCTGAATTCTCCATTCTCTACCCCTTGTTTAAGTAATAGAGAAACTTTCTTTTGTAATCCTGTAAAAAAAAGACCTATTTTTTCTTTTATTTGCGTGGCCTGTTTAGGACTTTGAATATAAAGAGTAATAAATGGACAGCTCCCCTTATACTCTCTCGACTGAACTCCTTGTGATAATTGCTTTAAAAACAGTTGGATACGATCTTCCACTAAAAATTGGTTCTGAGAAAGTACGTCATCAATTGCAGATTGATACATTTCAATCCAATAATCAACGACCCCTTCTAATAATACTTCCTTATTAGAAAAGTGATAATACACATTAGATTTTGAAACTTTGCTTACACGCACTAATTCATCCATACTTGTATAAGCAAACCCTTTTTCTAAAAATAATGTTGCAGCTACTTCAATCACACGTTTTTGATTCATTAATTTTAACTTTGTCATAACTAGAACTATATAGTACTAATTTAAATATTGCAAGTATTTATATTAATTTAGAAAAAAGTTTGATTAAAAAAGTTCCACTAACATTGATTTTACTGCAAAAAAATCTTATTTTGAATAAAGTTGAACTTAACCCCGAAATTGTTAATTCACTATCGTCTAATAGGGGTCCCATATATACCCATCAACTTAAGAAAAAGAAATGCCCCCAAAACGAAAAAATGAGCGGCTTCTCAAAATAGCTATCTGTAGAGAAAGAAAATTTTAATTTAGGGGGATATGAAAATATTAGCTTGATGGGTATGAAGTAGTGCCCCTATAAACAAAACCCACCAGAAACATCTAAAATTTGCCCCGTTACCCAGCGGCTATCAGAAGAAGCAAGGAATGCTACTACATCTGCAATATCTTCAACTTGCCCTATTCGTCCGAACACAGATGAATTCGTAGCAAAATTTCGTATTTCCGGATTATCTAGCAATTTCGCATTTATATCTGTCTTCGTATATCCAGGCATAATTGTATTCACTGTTATACCTCTTTCTCCAAGATGTTTAGCTAGAGGAAGTGTCATCGTATTTAGTGCCCCTTTACTTAAACCATATGCAATGGACCCTGCAAAACCAAGTCTTACTTCAGCTGATGAAATGTTAATAACTCGCCCCTCCGCTCGTAATAACGGTAATGTTTGCTGAATTAAGAAGAACGGTGCTTTAATATTTACAGACATAATTTCATCAAAAACTTCTTCTGTCGTATTTTCAATTGTTCCTTGTGTACCTATCCCTGCATTGTTTACTAAAATATCAATCTCTGATGTACCAACTCTTATTTGTAATTCATTCTTCAATTGTTCTACTATCTTTTTGATACCATCAATTGAATTGAAATCCGCTTCAATTAAGAATGCCTTTCCTCCATTAGATTCAATCTCACTAATTGTTTCATCTGCAGCTGCTTTATTTCGGCCATAGTGAATTGCAACTAATGCACCGTCGTTTGCCAATCTCATCGCAATCGCACGACCAATACCGCGACTCGCCCCTGTTACTAACGCTACTTTCCCATCAAGATTCTTCATTTTTTCCACCCTTTCTAAATTTCCGTTTAATAAAGTGAAACTTTAATCAGTGGGGGTTTTCTTCATCCCCCACTGATTATCAGCCCTCACCAATCGGGCTTTTACGGGCAGTTAATCTCTCACCTAACCACTTTGCTCCAGCTGAATTTTGAGGCGGGAGTTTTACTGCCCGTTAATGCGGGATAAATCCTATACTTATATTTTTAAGCAAATACTAATAATTTTAAATATAGATTTATAGGTAATTTAGTTCCTTCACTTATGATATTATAGTAATAATTTACGATTCACTTTAGAAAATAAAGAAAGGAGGCTACACAATGCAAAACACAGTAAAACTAGATGAAATCGATCATAAAATTATGAACTTGTTATATGAAAATGCGAGAATTTCTGTTTCAGAAATAGGACGTATTATATCCATGACGCAGCCTGCTGTAAAAGAACGCATTAACAAACTTGAAGATCAAGGCGTTATAGCTGCATACCGAACGAAATTTGAGCCTTCTAAAATTAATAAGAACATTCAAGCATTCATCATGTTTAAAACGAGTCAATGCTCTGATTTCATCCAATTTTGTAATGCCGCTCCCGAAGTAACTGATTTATATCGAATTAGCGGGGAGTTTAATTATATGATGAAGGTCATGAGCGATTCGATGGATTCTCTCGCTACATTTTTAGACTCCTTAATGCAATTTGGATTATCGTCTCCTTTAATTGTTTTAAAGAGTGAGTTTGAGGAGAAATTGTCGTTCTGATAAGAGGGTACTAAGATAAAGATACCGAGTGTATGTGGAAAAATTTTTATATAATATAAAAAGAACCAGCCATAGGCTGGTTCTTTTTTCATTCAATTTCCTACTAGAAAATCCAGAGATACGTCTCCTTCTCACCTATCCCTGATTTCTCTGCGCCTCTCTAAACTCCTCCTTCACCTTCTCTAACAACCCTTCTACTGTAATTAATCGATACGCTGTATTTGCTAGTGCTTTTGCGGATGTAATTAATGCTTTATCTCCTAATTCTGAACGTGCTGCTTCTCTAAATTCATTCGTATGCGCAATTAAATCGTCTGGACCGATTTTAATGTACGGATGAATGGTCGGTACGACTTGGCTTACGTTTCCTGCGTCTGTTGAGCCGATGCCAAATCTTTCTTTCCGATTTACGTCTTCACCTTGTAATTCTAATTCTTCGGCTACGACGTCATTAAATGTTTTTGTTACGAGTAGTTCATCGATTTCATTTTGGAATTGATGAATTTTCACTTTCGTACCTGTTGCTAATGCTGCTCCTTGTGCGATATTTTTTACTTTTTCTGTTACTTCTGCACATCTTTTTCGCGTTGCTGCGCGGATGAAGAACCTTGCTGCGGCGTAGTCAGGAATAATGTTAGGTGCTTTTCCGCCTTCTGTAATAACGCCATGAATTTTCACATCTGACGGAAGTTGCTGGCGAAGTGCATTAATGCTGTTATACAGCTGAATAATCGCATCTAATGCGTTAATTCCTTCTTCCGGTGAAGCTGCGGCATGAGCTGTTTTTCCGTAAAAATGAAAATCAAGTGGATCGACTGCTAGTGAAGGGCTCGTTGGCGCTGTTTTTCCGCTCGGATGAATCATAAGTGCCGCATCAATATCTTTAAATAACCCCGCTTTTACATAACTCGCTTTCGCACTACCATTTGGTCCTCCTTCTTCAGCTGGAGTACCAAACACGACAACTTCCCCGCCAATTTCTTCAAGCGTTTCTGATAATGCAATCGCAGCCGCAACACTAATTGTGCCAATTAAATTGTGACCACATGCATGACCGAGTCCTGGTAAAGCGTCATACTCAGCTAAAAATGCGATAACTGGCCCTTGTTTTCCTGAACTTTTTCGCGCGATAAAACCTGTTTCATGTCCAGCTATATTGTGTTGTAACTGAAATCCTGCGCTTCCTAATAATAAACTCAACGTTCTTGATGCATAAAACTCTTGGTTACCAATCTCCGGATTCGCATGAATATCGTGACTTGTTTCTATGTACTTTTCCTTATTTCTTTCAATACTCTCTTCAATTGTTTTTCTTTGTGACGTTACTCCAGTCGCTCCCATTTTTCTTCCCCCTTATATTTTCACGTAAAAAAGCCTCTTTCTAAAAGATAGAAAGAGGCTTCTGTATATACAGTCAAAATGAGCTTCTTTCTTATCTTTCAAGTTACCTTGCTGGAATTGGCACAGTATTCATAAAGAATCCGCTGCCGAGGTGTCATAGGGCCAGTCCCTCAACCTCTCGTGATAAGAATTTTCATAAGATTATATTAAATTACATTCATTCTAAGTTCATTCCGATTAAAAGTCAAGGAATTCCTATCCGAATTTACCGAATATCTAAAAATCCTTTTAACACACCAATTGTTTCCGGTGCTTGTAATCTTGCACATACGTACGGAAATTCCATACTACCTTCAAACATCATTTGAGATGTGAGCGGTGCTCCTGCCCAAAAGATTTCATCATCGATTACGATAAACGGGAATGCTTTATTTTGTCTTTGTAACTTTACATTTTTTAACGGAACTGGTCCATCACTATACACTGTTATTTGCGCATTTGTGCGCATTAACGCTTGCCATACTCGTTTATCCACTTGCTTTGTACTTGGAAGCGAAATAATAATTTTTCGTTTTGCGGCTAAAATATCTTTCAATAACCCTTTCGGCTCTTCAAGATTCATTTCCATAAACCAGCGTAAACGTTTCGAAATTTTTCGTTCCCACAATTGTCTTGATGTCGTGCGATCATACACATCTCCGTGCCGTTCTATATGAGCTGTTAATTGTGATAACGCTTGTTTTCTCGAAAGGTTTTTACGCATATAATGGCAATCTGATAATTGAATGAACTTCCCTCTCGCTCTCGTTACGGCTACATTGACGAGGCGATGGTTTTTGTGATCAAAGAATAACACGCCAGGACGTTCTTGCGGATAACTATCCACTGTATCAAATATCATCATATCTCTTTCAGAACCTTGGAATTTATGAACTGTTGCCGCTAAAACTGGTATGTTTTGATATTTCGTTCTCTGCAACATTTCTCTAATACACGTTGATAAAAAGCGGGATTGTGCCCTGTAAGGTGTAACAACACCGATCGATTGAACACCATCTAACAGTCCGATTAACATCATTTGCATCGCTACTAAACCAGACATAATGTTAAATCGAGAACCAGAAGCAGCGTCTTTTAACGAAAAGGCTCCCATTAAACTCGTATCAAATAAAACACTTGCCTCATTTGCGAACGGTTGTAGCTGCGCAAGTTCTTTACGGTCTGAAACAGACGGATGATCATATACTCTATTTTTATAAATAAACGAATTTGTAAACTTCGATATATCCGCATGCATACGTCTTTGTTCCTGCAGCATAAATAGGTTCGGATGTGCTTCTGATTTATTGACAGAATCAACAATCCCAGCATGGTAAAACATATCTTCCCCAAGCCATTTTCGAACGAGTTCATGGTTCGCCATCGCAATTGGAGGTAACTGTAAAAAGTCTCCACAAACGACAATACGTTTTCCAAGTGAAGCAGCTAATGCAATTTGCGGAACATATGCCATACTCACTTCATCTACGACAACTAAATCAAATGTACGCTCATAAATAAGTGAATCAATGGCACATTTCGATAAAGTTGCGCCGATTACTTTCGCATTTTCAATGTATTCTTTTTCTACTTCTTTAATTTTCGCTTTTTGCTTTCGAAGATCACTTTCAATCTCTTGTATACGCTTCTTATCAGCAGAAGTCGCTTTATATGATAAAATCTTTTCACGAAGATCTTGTCGTGTTTCTTCTAAATAGAGTCTTTCTTCCCCCCATGATCCGTTCGTCGTTTCAACTAGCTTCGACGTAAGTAATGTTTCATGATTTCGTATATGTTCATGTTGACTATAACCGTAACGAACAATTTCGCCAGGTGTCCATTTCTTTTTCTTCTCAATTTGCTTCGTTACTTCGCTCATTAATACGTCTACTGCCGCATTACTATGAGCTAATACAAGTACCGATTTTCCTTTTTGATAATGAGCCGAAATAATACGTGATAAATTGTAAGACTTCCCTGTTCCAGGTGGTCCCCACACGTACGTTGTCGGATTGTAAAACGAACGATACGCCAATTCATTTTTCGGATTTTTCATCTTCTCAATATGTTTCGGACTGCTCGTCCCATCAACAAGACGCTTTATACGATTACGTTTTAACTTATCTTTATGTGCCTCTTTTAATCGCTCTTGTAGTTGCTCTAACAATTGCCACGGTTCACTGTATAAAACAGCTTCTCGTATTTCACCTTGTATATAATCATTTAATTTCAGTTCTATTTCTAATCCATGTACAGATAATACTTCTCCTGTCGCTTCCTCACCATCAAACTCAATTCGAATTGGTGAACCTTCAGGTAAGCTTACTTCCGAAATAAGCTGAAATACGTATACTGTACTTTCATAATCTGTATATAAAAAACGACCGTTCATAATAGAAATTTTACTACCACCTATCGTTTTCCAATGTTTAATTTCATACGCTAATGCATAATGCCACTCTTTCATCGTTGCCGATAATGAAGGAGTTTGAGTAGGTGTATTCATCGTATAATCTCCTTCCTTCTCCCCAAACATACTTTCTCACTATACCATATAACAAGCTAAAATTTGTAAGGTTTTTATCTTGCTTATTTTCTTAATTTTCAATAACATATTGTATATAATTTTCAGAAAGAAGGGATTTACATGCCAGTTAGAAGAATTGAACACGTCGGTCTTATGGTCGCAAACTTAGAAACATCTATTTCATTTTATGAAGAAGTAGTTGGCTTACAACTCATTAAACGTATGGGTCACCCGAATCCAGACTTAAAACTCGCTTTTTTAGGTGTGGAAGAATCGAAGGAAACGATACTCGAACTTATTGAAGGTTATAACTCTTCTCTTCCGGCAGAAGGAAAAGTACATCATATTTGTTTTAAAGTAGATTCATTAGAAGATGAAATTGAAAGAATACAGAAACACGGCGTAACCTTTCTATTAGGAGAAGAAATTGAAACATTACCAGATGGAACACGTTACATATTCTTCGCTGGTCCTGATGGAGAATGGATTGAGTTTTTTGAAACGGAGAGATAAAGTGAGACTTTAGTCAGCCTACAATTAGCGGGATAATAACTTTATTATCAACATAAGGAGTAGAAACTGATGAATACAGTTTTTATTATCGTTTTTTGGATACTTATACTCTTTCCAATCCTTTACGTAATCAAGATAAAGCATTGGAATTTAAAAGTAGCTGCCTTATTTGTTGGAAGAATTCTATTAAGTATTATCTTTTTCATAAATGGAATTGTGTTAGGACTGCAACGAAATTGGGCAGAGCCTCCCTATGAAACAGAATGGGATTTCTTTATAAATTCTTTATTACACGGTAAAGCTGATGCACTTATACACTTATTACTTCTAATTATTATTGTCACATTCGACTTAATAATCTTATTTTATTATAGAAATAAAAAAATTAGGGTATTTCCCTATTTCTTTCATCTTGGCTCATATTAATGCGTGGGAAACAACATAATTGATTATATGCCAAAACAAAGACAAAAACGGACCTGTTATCAGGTCTTTTCTTGCTTTTTCTGTTACACTCCTTTAAAAACAACATAAGTCAAACAAAATTCGCCATACATGTTATAAAATTATATTTTCTTTCATATTTTGCAACATGTATAGACAGGTATAATAGAACTTTATCAATTTTATTGGATAAACATGGGCAGATAAATAAGCCACACTATTAAATTCGAATACGAATAATTATATTAAGTTTCAAAAAAGGAGATGAATTATTTTGAGGTCATATTTCCCAAAATGATTTTCAACCTCAAAGCAGAAAAGAGACTGCCGTAGAATTTCCCCTGCTTTTCCAGCTTAATTCCCTCCTGTTCTCCATATAATATATCTACCTTGATTCAATTTATGTTTTAAATTGTTATTTTTCATATAATCTTTCTCCACCTCGATCAAGCTAACAAAAGTACATTTCATCTTACTTTCTCATTATATAGACTATACCAATTTCTCTTCTCACTTAATGGTTTCGTTTATGTTAAAAAAATAGAGCCTCAGGGACGAAATCCTGAGACTCTATTTTTATTTTAAAAAGGACAGCATGATTTTCTCTGTTTCTTCTTTACTTAAATCACCTGCAAGAATTAAGACTTGATAAGCGCTATTCTTTCCTTTTGCAGGAACAATCATTTGCATTACTTTATAGGTTTCCTCTGTATCAAGACTTTCAACTAAGGTTATTTTTGTACCTTCTAATTCATAATTTGTTACCTTTTCATTATACTCCGCTCTTTTATTCGAGAATTCTTTTCCCTCATCAGTAACTGCAGATTGGTGCACAATATATACATTATCTTTACTTTGATTTTGATATTCATAAATAAAATCGGGATTCATTTTTCCAGTAGTCTTCGGTGTTGTAACACCTTCTCCAGTTAATTTAAACCCTTTTACCACATAACTTGGGGCATTAATTGGAAAATCAACATATTTCTGTGCTTCCTTTTTAGTTAATCTAAATTCCGAAGTAATTTTCTGTCTAAATGGTCCAATTTCTTCACTGTTTTTCTGATATTTTTTTTGTTCTTCTGAATCTAACTTTTCAGGACTTCCTACTAACTTTACTTTTTTACCCAAAGTATATGCTTCTGTTTCTAAATCAATAAATCGTTCAAATTCTTCTTTTGTAAACAGATTTCGTGCCAAACCAACTTCTTTAAGTAAAGTATTATACTCTCCCTCTGAAACAAAAAATTCTGCATCTGCCCGTTCTTTTGTACCAATCATTTTTTCTACAATTTTCTGTATAGGAATATCGGTTTGTGTTTTTAATTCTTTCATATTATTTTTCACTTCTATTTGTTGTTTCTCAGGGTTAGTCGGCTTATCAGCACGGGCATTTAGTAAGGATACAGATGATACTGCAATCACTGCCACAGCCCCTATCGCAGACCAACGATATGATTTTTTTTGGAATTTTTTAATCATTAGAATTCTCCTTTTTAACGCTCTCTTGTTTTTACTAAAATTTGCTATACTTGGTACTTGATAATAACTTGAGTAGTGTTCCAATAGACTAATAATAGTATGTCCATACGCAATTCGCTCCTCTGCATCTATACATGTAAGAGCTAATGCATCGCATGCTAGTTCTTGATCTTCCCGCATACATGAGTAGGCATACCATAGAATGGGATTAAACCAATTTAAAATTAGTAAGCCATGCATAAGCCAGTTCACACCAACATCTCTTCGCTTGATGTGAGCTAATTCATGATGAAAAATATATCGTAACTGTTGCTCATCTAATATTTTCATATGTACAGTTGACAATAGCAACTTGGGACGAATAAATCCAAACACTGTTGGACTGGAAACCTTTCCAGATACAAATAGAGGGATATTCCGTTGAATAGACATAGATTGCTTACACTTTTCAAAAAGCTGGACAATCTTCTCGTCTGTAATAACAGGTTGTTTTTTTATGTAAAGTAATAAACGCCTGTTCATTATAAAAGTAGCAACACTTAAAAAGATAACACCAGTAAGCCAAATGTATATACAAATTGTATAGAACGGAATTGGCTCACCATCTTGCTTTTCATTCATGCCTGTTTGTGTCTTATTTGTCTGAACAGTTTTTGTTGAACTTGAGGTATAAGTATCTTCTTTTGTGAGAACCTTTGTATCGTCTATACCTTTTAATTCTTGCGTACTCTCTTTTGTAAGAAACTTAGCTACAGGATTTCCCCTAGAAATGAATGCATCATCATTCTTGTAAGTAAGAACAGAATAGATACTATAGGAACTATCTGGCGACCAAGGTAATACAAGTCTTATAATTAATATGATCCATAGCATATATTGCCAACGTGGCGTTAACTTATTTCTAAACAAGACCTTGATACACAAGATTAGGCCCACTAATATACTAGCCATAATGGAAGTCTCAATCATCCAATCAAAAAAAGCAGGTAGATAGATATTTATAAATTTTTCTATCACTATAATCTATCCTTCCTCTGATTTTCCTCAGTTTTCTCATCCAGAATACGTTTAAGTTCGTTAATATCTTCTGAAGACAGCTTTTCTTCTTTTAAGAAATTTACAAGTAAAGGTTTAAATGCTGCACCATAGAAACGTTTAAGCAAAGATTTTGTTTCTACTTGTAAATAACTATCTTGCGAAACCAAAGGATAATAAGCGTACATACGCCCTTTATCTTGATGGTAAGCAACTGCTTCTTTGTGAACTAATCGATTAATTAGTGTTCGAATCGTTTTGGGTTTCCAATCCATTTTCTTCTCTAACTCTTCAATCACTTCATTTGCGGTTTGTGGAGATTTTGACCACAGTACTTTCATTACTTCTAACTCAGCTTCTGAAATTTTAGGTAATTCTTTCATTAGTTTAAATTACACCTCCATTGGATTACATTTGTAATCCGTAACTGAATATTACACTTGTAATCTTGCATTGTCAATCTTATTTTATATTTTGAAATCCTTTCCTATGCCCATCAACATAAGGACGAAAAAAATTAACATAAGTATAGAACTTCATGTCCTCCTAATGAGACAAAAAAGTAGATGCTTCATAAATATTTTTTGTTACTAATATAAAATTGAATTTTAATTTCACACTTAATTATTATATTCCATTTTTAAAAATTATCCATTTTCTTGTCTATATATCGAGACAAGAAAATGGGTACTAAATGCAATGTATCTGTGGATAATTCAGCATTTTACACTATAAAATAAGTTCCTACTTTCATGTCTTTTTACTCCCCTTTTTTGTTGTACAAGGACATGAAACTCCAAACTATTTAGACTAGAAATTCTAAAATAAGATTTTTAAATATAAAAGACCCAAAACATTAACAATTAGTTTTAGGTCTTTTTAAGTATTTCTGATCCAATTCTTAAATTATTAAGTCGAAAATATCGAACGATCTATAGTTAAAAATTATATACTTATTACTTCTCTTTCGGAAGTACAATTCTTTTATATAATTGAACTGTAATCAAGTAGTAAATCGAGTAAATCACTACAAAAATAACAATTGGTAACCAAATGCGAGAGTACGGATCGATTAAAAGAGGGCTAAACATGTTCATACCAACTAATATATGAGTAATCCCCACAATTGCTGGGAATAAGAATATGAAGAATAACTCTTTATAAATTGATTTTGTTAATAATTCTCGGCGGACACCAATTTTATGAAGCATTTGATAACGTGTTACATCTTTTGATGCTCCCGACAGAACTTTAAACATTAAACAACTTGCCATCATTGCTAAGAATGCAATTCCAACGAAGAAACCCATAAACATTATTCCGCTGGCAAAACCATGACTCATATTATATGTTTGATACTTACTATGCAATTCTTCTGCGTTCACATTTTTATATTTCGCTATCTGTAATTCATCAAGTTTTTTCCATTCTTTTATGTATGCTCCAAAATCATCTGTTTTCCCAATGAACACAGTACTTTCTTTACCCTTCATACCATCGTATATTATTTGGTCTACAATTTTTATTTCATAATCAGGATTCACATATTCTGGCTGAATCGTTCTGAAAGCCTGGATCCATTGTTTTGTGTCCGTCTCTCCTTTAACCCATTTTATTGAAAAGGCACCAATTGGTAATCCCTCTGAAACTTTCTCTTTTTTCAAACCTTGTATAAAAGGGCGATTTTTCTCTAAATCTTCTTTTAGATAATAAACATACTTATCATCCACTTTGTAATGATATTCAAGTTTTTCTTGAAATAAGATACCACCCAAAATTGTCTTTTCTTCCGCTGTTGGATTATGAATGACTGAATCGTAAATTCTTATTTGATCTGTCATTTTTAGGATGTTGTTTTTAAATGCCATACCACAAGCAATTCCACCAGCACCAAGAGCCACTAAGATTGCTACTGTTGCAAGCACATTTGTTAGACCATTAATGCGGAAATTTAATTGTGCAAAAGTAAAAGCATTGAGGCCTTTTTCACTACGTTTTTTATTACTCTTTAGCTTGTTAATCATAACTGGGAGAAGTGATCCAAATATTAGGTAAGTACCAACGGTTGCTGAGATTAATCCAACGGCCATTAACCCCAAAACAATTAGCGAATTTGCATATGACATATAAATCAGTGATGCATAACCAATACCTAATAAAAGAATACCAAGGAATGCAATTACAACGGTCATTTTTCCTTTTATGGCAACACGTTCTGTTTGTTCATCTGCATGTACAAGTTGCAGTACAGAAATACGAGATAATTTAATACTATTCATAATTGCCGATAATACAAATAGTGCAAAGAAGAAGACGCAAGTAATAGCTATAGATGGCAGATAAAGTGCTTTATAACCTTCGCCAGCAAACTCGAGTTGTTTCATTAATAGCTGACCGATACCTTCTGCAAGTCCAACACCAATTGTAATTCCAATCAAAAGAGATGTGGCACCTAATATAATTGTTTCGATAAACATAAGTAAGGTAACTTTATGCTTTTTTGCCCCTAACATCATATACATACCAAATTCTTTTTGACGAAGAGCTGATAAGAAAGAGTTTGCATATAAAATATAGAAAAATGTGATAACCGCTAACAAAAAGGAACCAATTTTAAATACAGACACAATATCCCTAATAGAAGAGTTAGATTCAAGGAACGTTTTATTGGATGCTAGCGTTTGAAACATATAAAAAGTTGAAATAGAGACAATAAGACCAACAAGTAAAACAATGTAATCTTGCAACTTACTTTTTAGGCCTGACATAGAAAGCTTAAATAACATGATTGAACTTCCTTCCTTACGCTTTTTGTGTGCCCAAGTTTGCAAGCACGTCTAAAATTTCTTTATAGAATTCTTCACGGGTACCACCGCGATGAAGTTCTTTATATAACTCACCATCTTGAATGAATAAAATACGCTGGCAGTAACTTGCGCTGTAAGGATCATGCGTAACCATCATTATGGATACACCTTGCTCTTTATTTAGGCTTGTCATGGCATCAAGTAAACTCGTTGCATTTTTGGAATCTAGAGCTCCAGTTGGCTCGTCCCCTAAAATAATAGCAGGTTCATGCACTAACGCACGTGCTGCTGCAGAACGCTGCTTTTGTCCACCAGATACTTCAGAAGGATACTTTTGAAGTATTGCTGTAATGCCTAACATATCAGCTACTTTTTCTACTTTCTTTCCAATATTACGAGATGAAACACCTTGAAGGGAAAGTGGTAGTGCAATATTTTCATATATAGATAAATTCTCTAATAAGTTAAAGTCCTGGAAAATGAATCCTAATTTTTGCGAACGGAAATCAGAAAGCTCACCTGGCTTCATTTTCGTAATATCCGTACCTGCAATTTCAACAATACCGCCCGTTGCTGTATCTAACGTTGAAATTACATTTAATAATGTTGTTTTACCAGAACCAGAAGGCCCCATAATACCAACAAACTCTCCCTCTTGAATCGAGAATGATACACCTTTTAAAGCGTGTGATTGATTATCACCTTTTTTACCGTACAATTTTTGAATGTTTTTTACATCTACAACTGGTTTTATCATATATATCCTCCTACGTTTGTTTTTTCTATTTCATTACAATAAGCTACTATTTTTATTTGCTACTAACAAAATAGTCATGTTGCCTCCACCCTTATGCTACTATGAAAACTTTCATTTTATCTTCTTCACTCACCCCATCACTTTGAATACACCCATGATAAACTATGAAAATTAGGAAACACCCCATAAAATCCTTAAGATTTCTTAAGTTTTTATAAAAAAAAGCTTATGGAATCTATAATTCCATAAGCCATTCTATTTAATTGGATGTTCAACAATAAAGGACATCCAGCCGTCTTTAAATTCTGCATGTATATTACCATGATGAAGTTCAACAATTCTTTTTGAGATAGCAAGCCCCAGACCATTTCCCTGGTCATCTTTTCTTGCCTTGTCCCCCCTGAAAAACCTTTCAAACAATTTATTTGGATCACTAACAGGCGGTTTCTCGACTTTATTTGACACTTTCAAAATTGCTTTGTTATCCATTACTTCAAGACATACGGATAATTCGGATGGTTTCATGCTGTACTTTATCGCATTCATAAACAGATTTTCATATACACGTACCATTTTTTCTACATCTATGAAGATAGGTATTGTTTCTTGTGTAATTGATTTTTGAACGATTAAGCTTTCCTTTTCAAATATAGGAATGTATTCTCCAACTATTTGCTCCAACAAACCTGATAAATCAAATTCATTAAGATTTAACTTAGCATCTATGCCTGATAAACGAGTATATTCAAACAGCTCATCAATTAAATATTTCAGTCTCTGTGACTTTGAATAAGTGGTTTCAAGGTATTCCTGTAATTGTGTTTTACTGTTGTATTGCCCTCTTTTTAATAAATCTATATAGCCAATAATAGATGTTAACGGTGTGCGTAAGTCATGAGATACATTGGTGATAAGTTCATTTTTTGTACGTTCCAATCGTCTTTCTTGTTCAAATGTATTTTCCAATTCCTTGGACATATAGTTGATATTTTGAGCAAGTTGGGTCAATTCGTCCTTCCCCTTAATCCCAATTGTCAAACCCAGTTTTCCATTTGCAATATCATTTACATTATCCGAAATGAGCTTCAAATATGCTATTTTCTTTCGAACCAATATCAAAAAAATTATTATAAAGTTAAAGATTGCGAACGCGAATAAGAACAACAATGCCAAATTGAATTCAAACATACCAAATTCTTCGTGTTTTATAAATAATGGATCTATGACGTATGCCAAAATGAGGATTGTTAAACCAAATGAAATAAAAAAACTAACTGCAACAGCACCAAGAAGTTTTATAATGATCTTATTTCTAAAACTAACATTCTTCATATTTTATATCCAATTCCCCAAACAGTTTTAATATAAATAGGATGTTTAGAGTCCTCTTCAATTTTGTCTCTTATTTTTGTAATATGCACCATGACGGTATTATCTGATTTATAAAAAACCTCTTTCCAAACTGCTTCATATATTTTTGCAACACTCAGGACAATCCCTTTGTTGCGGAAAAGTAATTCGAGAATAGCAAACTCTTTTGGAGTTAACCTTGTTTCTTTTCCTCTTACCCATACTTGACATGTATCTGTATTTACGGTTAAGTCACCAATTTCTAGAATGCTTTTATTATGTTCTATTGGCGTATTGTATTTTTTAAATCTTCTTAATTGGGATTTCACTCTAGCGATTAATTCTAATGGGTTAAACGGCTTTGATAAATAATCGTCTGCGCCAGAGGCTAGACCTTGAATTTTGTCTATATCCTCAGATTTTGCAGATAGCATAATGATAGGCATATTACGATCTTCCCTAATTTTCATACATGCTTCAATGCCATCCATATTCGGCATCATAATATCTAAAATAATTAAATCAAATTCCTTTTCTTCTAACAGTTGTAAAGCTTGTATAGCATCTTCCGCCTTTTGAGTTTTTAGGCCTTCATTTTCCAGGTATACAGAGATAAGATTTCTAATTTCTTTATCATCATCAACAATAAGAATTTTTGACTCCATTTTATTCCTCCACATTAAATGCAATAAGTATCCAATAAAGCATATATTTGTTGTTACTTAATTAATAAACTTAATAGAGATTGTTTCTATCTTTTTTCTTTACTTAAGACGATTCTTTGTAAAATACACAAAAAGACCGTCACAGTATTGTGACGGAAAAACAGGAAAATTTCAATAACTAATTACTATTATTATTTATTTTTAGCTTTTAAGGCATCTAACACTATTTTGGTTGCTTCTGCAATAAGCTTATCATCGTATTTAGCATCCTCTTTATCATGATTAGAAAGTATCGCAAGAACAATTGGCTTTTTATTTGGTGGCCAAATAATTGCGATATCATTTCTGGTTCCATAAGATCCCGAGCCAGTCTTATCAGCTACTTCCCATCCTCCTGGAACTCCAGCACGAATTAAGTTGTCCCCCGTAGTATTCCTTTTCATCCAATCTATTAATAAATCCCGTTTCTCAGTTGAAAGTACATCTCCTAGCGTAAAAGCCTGAAGACTAGTAGCTAATGCCTTTGGGGTACTAGTATCATGGGCGTCTCCTGGATGCACTTCGTTTAACTCTGGTTCAAAACGTTCAGGATTTGTAACGGTATCCCCTATTTCTCTCAGTGATTTTTTGAATTCACTAGGTCCACCTAATTGTTTAAGAATAAGATTTTGTGCAGTATTATCACTATATCGAAGGGAAGCATCTGCAAGCTCTTTCAGAGTCATACCTGTATCAACATACTTTTCTGTAATTGGATTGTAATTAACAAGATCTTCACGAGTATACAAAACTCTTTGATTTAGATCTTCTATTGATTTCTTTTGTAAAAGTACTCCCACAGCTAAAGCTTTGTGGGTAGATGCGTATGCAAACCGTTCATCTGATTGATAAGTAACGGTTTGATTCGTATCAGTGTCCAATGCATAAATACCGAGTTTAGCATCAAATTCTTTTTCAAGTTTAGCAAAAGAATCATTACCAGTAGTTTCTTGTTTGATTTGATTTGTTTGTTTCGTTTGTTTAGGTGATTCAGATTGAGTATTACTATCAGAACAGCCTATAAGCGTTGCACATGAAAGAAATACTACAGGTACTATCTTTTTGTAATGTAACATGTTAAAAAACTTGTTTAAGACTATCATACATTTTCAACCTCTTTCAAGAATATATGGTTTTTCTAGGTGTTTACATACCGATACAATTAAAGCGTGTATCGGATATCACTCTTCTTGCGTCTCACTTTTCATAAAATGAGCGAACTATCATGAACACCTGTTTTATACGTATACTTAATAGACAACCTAAGTAACAATTTTGTTCCATAAATAAGAATCTTGAAAAAGAACTGATAGAATCCTCTATTACGATTCCCTTATACTATGATACACGTCAAATTCCTTTTTCATCAGATTTAACGAATATTAAGATGAAATATTTTGGGTATGTGGATTTTTCTCAACTTTGGATAAGACCTTTAATTTAAAATTCACAAGAAACCTAATCCACTTGTAATAATTATCACCCTATTTAATTTCATAGAAGGTATACCTAATTTGATACATTCCTCCAGCGATTTGACACTATGCTAAAAACTGTTCAGCCAGTGTGCAAAAGTTTATTTTAAATTTCAAATTTCGTCAAGAAATTGGTTAACACCTTGCCCATCAAGCTAAGATTATATAGCTTTGATTTCATATGAGATTTTTTCTTTTTCTACGGTATCAGTCCCGCTTATTAAAAATAAAAAAATCCCGTATTCAATAAAAATACGGGATTTTTTTATTTTTAATTAACACTTATTCGAAAGAAGTTCATTCGTTACATATTACTTATCTAATTAAGAAAAATTCATATACCAGCCCAAACATCTTTTCCATATCGCCCTTCATCTTGCACACGATCCAGCCAATTCCTTGCTTCTTGTTCACTGACTTCATGAATTTCTTGATATGCTTGACAAAGTGTATCTTCTACATCCGGAGCCATTTTACTTCCATCGCCACATATATAAAGATGAGCTCCATTATCTAATAACGTAATTAAATTGATTCTATCTTGTTTTATTAAATGCTGTACATATGTTTTAGGATATCCTTCTAAGCGAGAAAAAGCTGTGTGTAAAGAGATTAATCCATCTCTTTCATCATTTTCTAGTTCTGTACGATAGAGATAATCCTTTTCAGGATGACGACAACCAAAATATAGATGTGCTTGTCCTAAGTTAATACCTTTTTGCTTTTGAACACGACGCGCTTGCAAGAATCCACGGAATGGTGCAATTCCAGTACCTGGTCCAACCATGATAATTGGTGTTTCTGGATTTTCAGGTAATTGAAAGTTTGATTGTGGTGTTCGAATGAAACAGATAATCTCATCTTTACTATGACGCTGAGCTAAATAATTAGAAGCGACTCCTTCATATGTCCCTACCCCACTCCATGCAGGTGCATTAACAACACCAACCGTAATGCTCAGACGATCCTGTGCAACGAGTGGAGAGCTTGAAATAGAATAGTAACGCGGTTTGAGCGCAGGAAGAAGTTCTAAAAAGCGTTCAAATCGGAGTTCACAAGCCTCATACTTTTCAAGAAGATCCAACATTGACATACGTTTCTTTAATATTTGTTCATGATAAACTCCCTCTTCCAATAATGATTCCAATTCCTTTTTATGAGGAGGGCATGCTGTGAATGTCACCATTTCTCGTATTTGTGCTCGAGTGGCTGCTTCTTGAACTTCTACACTATAACTAAGAAGGTCAAATAAACTAACAGGACTGTCTAAAGGTATGTGATTTACACTTCGTCCACTTGCACTCAGTATGACTTGATCCTTCCCATTTAATCCAAAGCGTTTTAAAATTCGGTTGACATTTTTCTCACTATTAATTGGCAGCACCCCAAGGTGGTCACCTTCTTGATACGTAGCGCCTTCTGGCAAGGATATCTCAATATGTCGCGTGCTTCTTTCACTGCTAGATGATTGAAGTTCACGATTCTCCAATATAGATGCATAAACTGCTTCATATGTTCGCGCAAGAGGCGATCCTCCAAGACGACTAACAAATTGTAAACTTAATGTACTGCGTTCTTTCTCAATGTTTTTGTTAAGTTCCAATCCAAATGCCTTCATCGCATCAGACCACATACTTTGTTTCCATTGCTCGAGCTGTTCCTCGAAATCACCACTTGCATCCGCTTCTCCACGTGTAGAAAATCTTGTTGCTCCTTTTTGAGCCATTTGCTCATCAATGTATCTTGGAATCCGCTGATAAGTACTAGCCCAATTATGATCTCCACAACCAAAAACTGCGTATTGAACACCTTTTAGCTCATCCGGTTTTAATTCCTCCAACCATTGCACAAACTGCCCTGCATTACTTGGTGGTTTTCCATTATAAGAAGAAGTTACAATAAGAACCGCCCCTTCTTTTGGCAGACTTCCAATTCGATCGTTAAGAGCTACCACTTCCGTTTGAACACCTTCTAAACTAGCTGTATCTGCTAGTTCTCTTGCAATACCTTCTGCTACCCCAGTATCCGAGCCATACAGAACAAGAAGCGAAAGATTATCGGCTCCAATAATAGAAGAAGTCTTCTGAACTTGCTGCTTGGTTTCATGGTTTTTCAGTTTCTCCTCTATAGGCGCAAGAACAGTAGTATGGCTAATAGTTTGATTTCGGGGTAGAATCCTAATTTTAAAATCACCAGGCTTTAGCGTTAATGTTTGTTTTACGTCCAGCTGATAGTCTTGATAATCAATGAATTCGAAATGTTGAAGAAGCATTCCCATTACGAGTGTGGCTTCATGAAGTGCAAACTGCATACCGATACATGCTCGTTGACCATTTCCAAATGGTTTATAAGCATGATGAGGAACCTTATCCAGCTCTTCAAATCGTTCAGGTTGGAATTCTTCCACATTGTCTCCCCACGCATCTTTATCCCTATGTAGCTGTGGAATAAGAACAGAAATACGATCTTCTCCTTTCTTAATTGAATATTTCCCACCAATCACTGTATCTTCTTTTGCATAGAGACTGAACGCTGGAGCGGTAGGCCATAGACGTAGCGATTCATTTAAAATCATCCGGATATACTTAAGTTTCATAACTTGTTGGTATGTTGGAGTAGGATCTGTTAAAACCCGATCTACTTCTTCATAGGCTTTTTTCAATTTATCTGGATTCTTTAATAAAAAATAGATTGCAAAAGATAATAATCCACTTGTTGTTTCATGCCCTGCTATTAAAAAAGTGATAATTTGGAAACGAATATTTTCATCATCTAATTTTTCACCAGTTTCCGGATCCTGCACATTTAACATACGGGAAAGTAAATCATTTTCTTCCTGATTTCCACTACTTTTACGTTCAGCAATAATATTATCTACTAAAGAAAACATAGATTGAATATCATGCTGAAATTGACGTTTCGTTCTCCACATGAGTTTATCTTCTATATCCAGCCGCTGTAATTGGTGCATCGCCTCATCTAGAGCACGGCTCATGCTAGTAATAAAAGGATGAGAGCTCTCACGATAAAAGCTATTAAATCGATAATTAAAACCACATAGACCAATTGTATCCAATGTAAGGCGAGTCATATCCTCAGGAACATCCACATTTTCATTCGGATTAAGTCGTGCCCATTTTTGAACGAGTTGTACGGCAATATCGACCATCATGGCATGGTAATCTTTCATTGCCCGTTGGCTGAATGTAGGCATTAAAATATTATGAGCTTTTTTCCAGTTAGGCTCTTGAGTCTCGCTTGTAAATAATCCATCTCCAGCAAAGGCACGAACTTTTGCTAAAGCACCCTCTATACTTTTATCGAACCGTGTTTCGTCACAGACTTCTGCTACCAGTTCATGTCCAGAAACGACAATGATAGCATCACTTAAAGTTTGAATTCGAAAAATGGGACCATACTCTTCCGCCAGCTTGATAAACGATAAGGTCGGTTTATCTTTATCGATTAATGGGAGATTACCCAGCGGTCCATATGTTTTCGGTTGAGGAATGGCAGATATTTTTTTTTCCATTAAAAACACCCTTTCAAAAAAACATGAAATAAAACATCCCATTCAATAAAAAGAAGATAGCAATGAATCGCCTGGGATAAAGATATGTAATTGATTACCTTATTTTATCTTTTCCCTAACTATTCACGATTATGATATTGCTTATAAAGTTGGTAATCTAAATTGTTTGTTGCTATTACATTTATAGCTTGCAGAAAAAATACTAAATAAAAATGAAGCGTATTATTATAATGTTTATCAGAAATTAAGAGCTAAAGGTTGTAGTATTGGGAAAACCAGTAGTTTCTAATGTCAATTCAAACAAATACGATAAGTAAGTATACTGTGTTGCTAATGAAAAAGGATCTGATATGAATATCAGATCCCTTTTACTATATATAATTATTTCACTGATTCTTTTCCAGATTTAAATACCAGCGCCTTAGCAGCAGAAATTTGCATTTCTTCATAGTCTAACTAAACAGTAAAAACTTATAGGAATCATGATCTAAAGTTTTATTTTACTCTACCGATTTAACCTCTCGACAGCTTCCGCGCTTGTATCTACACGTTTAACGAAAAAAACTAATAGTAGTGCAACAATATTCATGCCAAGCGCTACATAAAATGAATATTGAATTCCAGATAATAAAGCCTTCTGAGTTAACATTGCCTTCGTAGCTTCTGTGAAGGTTGTTGGATCTACATCAGCCATTAGACTTTCAGCTTTTGTTTTTGTTACCGAATTCATAATCGTAACAAGGATAGCAGTACCGATTGAACCGGATACTTGTTGAGCTGTATTATTAACAGCTGTACCGTGCGGATTTAAGCGCGTTGGCAATTGATTAAGACCATTTGTCATAAGTGGCATCATCACCATCGCCATCCCAAACATCCGCAGTGTGTAAATAAGAATAATATGCGTGTGACTAGAGTCGAGTTGCAGATTTGCTAGCATATAAGTTGAAACGGCTGTAATGGAAAGTCCTACTATACCAAGAATGCGAGGGCCATATTTATCAAATAGT
This sequence comes from Bacillus sp. N5-665, assembly GCF_022637375.2. Taxonomy (NCBI): domain Bacteria; kingdom Bacillati; phylum Bacillota; class Bacilli; order Caryophanales; family Bacillaceae; genus Bacillus; species Bacillus sp. N5-665. The sequence goes on along the minus strand of NZ_CP093325.1, from coordinate 2,293,783 downwards.
TTACCTGTAATTGGTGACATAATCCCCATTATTACCGCACCTGGAAGCATCATCAGCCCAGAGCTCAGCGGTGAAATACCGCGGACGTTTTGTACATAAGCTGGGGTTAAAATCATACCCGAGAACATGGCCACTGCGTTAACAATCGCAATTACAGACGCAAGTGCAAACATTGGGTACTTATAAACACGTAAATCCAATAATGGTTCATTCATTTTTAATTGACGTATAATGAAAGCAATTAGGGCAATAGCGCCTATGATTAAGGCTGTTAAGACCACTTTATTCGTCCAACCATCGGAACTTGCAGAACTGAATCCATATAACAAACCGCCAAAACCGACAGAAGATAATAGTAATGAGAGATAATCAAGTTTTGCATTTTTGTTTTGTTTCATGACATTCTCCGACTTCCAAATCCCTAACAGTAAGCTAATGATTGCTAACGGTAAAATCATTTCAAAAAGCAAACGCCAGTCATAATACTCTACAATATAACCTGATAGTGTCGGTCCAATTGCTGGAGCTGTAATCATAACTAATCCAAAAATCCCCATCGCTGTTCCCCTTTTTTCTCTTGGAAAGCTTACTAGCATAATATTCATTAACAAAGGCCCCATGACTGAAGAACCCGCTGCTTGAACCATCCGACCAGTAAGTAATAAACTAAAATTCGGTGCTAAAGCCGCTAAGGCCGTACCAAGTATAAAAATCAACATAGATATAATAAATAAGCTCCTATTGGAGAAGCGGGTTATTAAAAATGCTGATGCCGGAATTAATATACCACTTACAAGCATATATCCTGTAGAAAGCCACTGAATCGTTGAATAATCTTTAATGTCTAAATCCTTCATTATTGATGGCAAGGCAACATTTAAAAGCGAGTTATTTAGAAAAGAAACAAATGCTCCAATAAAAAGGATCACAAGCATTAAATATGGTGGCTTTCTTTTATGTAATGTTTCACTCATATATTCATTTGCCCCTTCATTATAAATTCCATTAATTAGTTCAAATCTTTTGCATATCTGCTCAAGAATACATTATCCTTTCAGTATTTTGCCAAACTCTTCGAATGGATATTCTCTTTTTATTAATTCTACTTGCTCGACATAACATGTTAAAAATTTTTTACTGATTAAACCTTTATAAACACGTTTGTTAACCGAAATTAAATTAGGCTGAATTAAACAAAAGGAGCAACTGAAAATCCCCTTCTAAAATAAAGTGACACTTTAATCAGTCGGACTTTTACAGACAGCCGCTTTCACTGAATTTTGAGGGGGTGGTGTCTTATGGCCCACAAATAGCGGGATAAATATGATCACACACCCATTCCTTTCAATACAGGCTTGTAAATCTAGTTATGTAACCATCCATAAAAAGGAATATTACATAGGCTAAGTCTAACATTACATTTTTAAAGTGAGGGGAATAAACTTATGTACCAATATTGGTATTTGAATTCAGAGGGAAACGGAGAGCAATATAATAACCAAATTGCAATGTCATCATTATATTTACAGCCCCAAATAGCTAAAGCTGAGGGAATGAATGATTTGAAGATCCCTGAGAATTGGAGTTGTCGAGGCTATCCATTTGGTTGGGATTCACCAGCCAATTATACGGGTTTCAATCCTCAAACTCCTCCCTTCTCTTTAGGTCAGCCAATCCATTATGCAGGGATGATGCCACAAGGACATCCCGCTAACTGGACTCCATTACAAGGCTATGTAGGTAATTTTCAAAAACCTCCCTTCCCCTGGGCTCAACCATTCAATCATACAGGGATGTTCGCACAAGGTCATCTTGCCGCTTTACTATCGCCACCAGCTAAAGCTTTTAATTTTAATACCAATAATAACTGGGGTATTTTAGGAAACCCTCCAGGATGGGGAGGACAGGTAAGTCCTATGGGATGGGGGAATAACGGGCAGCCAGGAATGCTTGGAAACTTACTAACAGTAGGAAAAGGCACCATGAATGGAATCGGAATGCTTAGTAGTCTAATCGGTATGGGGAAGTTCTTCTTTTAGTTAATTAGAACGGGAGGATAGGTCCATAGCTCAAACATGCCCCCTCAATGTATTTATTGTACGCTTCCCATACTCCCTCCGAGTTCATTTCCTCTCCTTTCAAATTATAAATACATCTATTACCTTGTATGTGATAACTTGATAGAGGTGTGGTGACATCAACAAAACGCAAATTTCGTCCGCTAACCAAAACGCTACAAAAAACCGGCTCCTTTACGAAAGAACCGGTTTTTTGTAGCGTTTATTTATTTGAAAAGTAGTCAAACCTTTTTTCACTAGTTAACACTTTGAACACGGCCAATTTGTCCATCTTGTAATCGAACTTTAATGCCGTATGTATGTGTTTCACTATGTGTTAAAATGTCTTTCACAACACCACTTACAGTTTTGCTATAGTCATTATCTAATTGAATAACTACATGTGAACCAACTGAAATTTGTGATCTTGTTGGTTTCCCACCTGTTGCTTGTGTTGTTTTTTCTTGTTTTTGTGTTCTCTCTTGTTGTATAGACTGTTGTTGCTGAGTCTTCTGCTCTTGTTGTTTACGCTTCTCTTCTTCTACTCTTTGCTGTTCTTCTTGTTTACGTTTTTCTTCCTCTACTCTTTGTTGCTCTTCTTGCTTACGCTTCTCTTCCTCTGCTCTTTGTTGCTCTTCTTGTTTACGCTTCTCTTCTTCTACTCTTTGTTGCTCTTCTTGCTTACGTTTTTCTTCCTCCACTACTTTTTTATCTTCATCTATTTTTTGCTCATCCTCTGCTACTTTTAATTTTTCTTCATCACCTTTACAAGCACTTAAAGCCATTACACACAAGCTCATAAGTACACATAATAACAATTTCTTTAACATTAAAAAATCCTCCTATATATACATCACAAATTAATAACTTTCATAGCATAACAAAAATATATGTATTTCCTCGTCAAAATTTGTCGTAAATATTTAATTTCTACTAAAAGACTGACACTACAATAAAAGCGGAAATTATTATATCGATTCGTGCACAGGAATTACGTTCGTTTGCTAATCATGTGAACTTAATTAATGAAATACAAGGATAAACCTTCATCTTATGTATGAAAGGATCTTTCAATTAAAGATCCTTTTATATCGCTCATTTAACTAAATAGATTGGTTAATTACATAACGCTTTTCTAACTTTCCTTGCGAAGCTTAGCGGATCATCAACGTCTTGGATATTAACGTAAATTAAATTCGGCTCATCACATAACCACTCATTGTGTATAGACGAAACGATTATTCCTTGTTTAATAATTGTAGCAACAAACCCATTGACTTCTCTTTGCAATAGCGCCACCCGGCCTAAACATAATGCTCGTCCAGTTTTATTATCTCGTGATTCGAATGAGAAGGAAGTTGTTACTCTAAAACGTTTTCCTAAGATAGTTGCTTGTATTTCATCCCGATTTATTGTAGCCACGCATTTTCCACCGGCGAACCCTTCTTGGCCACCTATAATTCTCGCAAACTGTTGACAAATTAATTCATCATTACACGCCATACCTTGAATCATCCCCCCTTTTACTGTTAGGTTATGAATAAATACTTAGGTCTGAAACGGTAATAAATCTATTCTATTACAAAAAATATTATCGAAATCTAACGAAGTCTATTATATGGTAAGGCATTTTTAGAGAGCACAAAAAAACACCCTAAGGTGCCATCCTCCGACTTGAGAATCATATCTATGTATGGAGAAATTTAGAAAAGAGAAGGTTCTAACTATAATTTACAAAGCTATTATGCCATGAATTACATACATATTTCCTTATTTACTGGGAGCAGAATCCCGTTATATTACTTTCTGATCAGTCTCGTTAAAGCCATCCCAATAAACCCAGCCCCCATCCCTATTAGCCATCCAGCATGCGTATCGCCTAATATAGATCCCACTCCTCCGCCAAGAAACATGCAGCCAACAAATACTAATCCTCCAATTCCCCAATTCGGCCGTTCCATAGTCAATCATATCCCTTCAATAAAACATATGCTTTTAGCTACCTCAACTTTCTTGCATAGGATGGTTAATTTTTTTGCTTAAGTTTAGCACTATCAGGGAATTCAAACGATGTGGAGATTGGCCAATTTGAATGAATTGCAGAAGGAGAATTTCATTTTTTCATATTATAATAACTTAAGAGTTGTGGAACAAATTTTTCTTCAACTAACGAGTTAATAGAAGTATGGAATTTCCCCGCAATTCAGGACTCATCCCATCGCTATCAAGTTAAGAAAAGCAAATCCCCCAAAAACGAAAATTATATGCATCATTGACTACTGTTAATAGGACGTTATGTCATACAATGGAGTTAATATTAGAAAACTGTGAGGATGGTTACGTTGATAAAATTTGTAATTAGTTATGCTGCAAGTCTGTTTGCTTTTATTTTTGGATGGTTCTTGATTTCATATATTTTTCATCCTAGCTTTATTCACCCGAACGTTGTATTAGGGTTCATTAAAACGATCGTCACTTATGGAAGTATACCCGTTCTTATAGCCTGTCTAATTGGGGATGTGTTATACAGGAAAATCAAACGATGTAGAGAATTTCAATTTGGAATTCCTATATTTATAGGACTAGCAGTTATCTATACACTTATACCATTTCTTTTACTTTTTCCTTTTAATTTTTCGCACTTCTTTGATTTCGTTGCACCTGTTATTATGGGGGCCTTATCTTTTTATTTAATACGTAGAAAAATATAATTAACTTCCGTTAACGAGAATGATGTAAATGAGCTGCCCATATAGGCAGTTTATTATATTTTTTGCTTAGCGTAATTTTTTTCCGAAATGCTGACGGGAGTACCCTTATATAGGGCTTTTTCTTTTTTCTCAATAAACCATATAACTTAACATGGTAAAATAATATTTGGATGGGAGTCCAATACATATGATGGTTCAAGTCGGAGGAAGGCACCTTAAGGTGTCTTTTCTTTATAGAGGGCCCGTCCACATTTTAACGAAAACATACGCTAAGCAAATTTCGACCGTGCAGAGCAACTAAGCCAGCTACACGATAAAAGGAAATGTAAAGCTTACTGATTACTTCATGAAGTTATAAAATTAGGACCTTACATATTAGACATATCTAAAATGTAAGGTCCTTTTGTTTACTAGTTCACTTACCTAACCTAAAGATAAGTATGTGGTCCTTTTACAATTTGAATTTCTTTTTAAGCTTCTTATATTTTCTATACGAACGTCTAACAATGTTTAACATAAAATACGGTACTTTAACAGGGAAAGGAAATTTATAAATGAAAGGCAAATAAAATGTAAAATATGCCTTTTCTATGTCTCTCCACTTACTATCTTCTTTTGTTTTTAAGAAATCAGATACATCGACTACATATCCCCTTCCCTTTTCCATCATCACGTTTTTTCCGTGAACATCACAAGGAGTTAATCCTTGATCCCTTGCATACTCTAAAGCTTCATTGATATCAAGGATCACCTGCTTAGGAATTTTAATCCCTTTATGAATAGCATCGTATAAGGTAATTTCTTTTAAACGTTTCAATACTATGAAATTTTCTCCTTTATATATAAGCTTCGAATAAGAAGGATGGTTTCCGATTCTTCGGTATACTTCTGACTCTTTTTCAATTCCTTCTCCTTCTCGCGCGTAAACTTTCACTACCCAATCTTTGTATTCTTTATGCATAAATACTGCGGCATAATTACCCATCCCTAAACACTTCCAAAGTCTAGGAATATCTTTAACTACTACAGGCTCGAATTCATCCTCACTTCTAATGCTTACCTCTTTTAATAATTCGTCCTTTATCAATCCCACAAAACTGTTTATACTCATCATTTCCACTCCGGTTTTGCTAAAAGGGGTACCACCCACATTTTAACGAAAATATACACTAAGTGAATTTTAGCATAAAACGAGTCATCTTTTTTCTTAAAATAAAAAGATGACTCGTTTTATTTGAACTGTTGAATACTTAATATTTATTCCACTATTCATAACTAAAAACCTTACAAAACACAAATTTTTTCCAACCATTTACGTATTTTCATTTTTTCAAAGGCAACCGTATAAGAGCTTTTATTAGTGCAAGTTCTCTTCGTTCATTGGCCATGCCAAATCTATGTTTGTTCATCGTATAAGTATAACTAAACTTTTCATCTGGATCGACAAAACAGAATGATCCTCCTGCGCCTCGGTGCTGTACAAAACACAAAATTATCGTTCTGGGGGTGGTATGAGCCTTTAACTTGATGGGTATGGGCTATATACCCTATCTATACAAGTATTGTCTACATAACGCATTATTAGTAGTAGTAAAAAAACTAAGAAAATGTAAAGAGATTTCTTTTTACATTATTACTTCAGCTTAATTACTAACATGTGATTAGCGTTCTTCTGAAACTCATAAGATACTTTTACTTCTTCAATCGAACGAACATGTTCTTTTAAGTCGTTCATCAATTGAGATAATTGATCATATTTCTTTCCATATAAATCTGTTAAAGGAAAAATACGAATTTCATCTTTTGTTACACGTATCAACTCTTTTAAACTATTTAAGTGGAATTGATAATCTAAACGATCAGAATACATGAACAGCAAATGTGCACAAACTGTCATATCAAATTGTTTATTTTCAAATGGTAAAACAGGCAAAGTAACAGCCTGATAATGTTGAGGATTTTCTCTCATATCCTGAACACAATCTTTTAAAGCACGGCTTCTTTCTTCTTTTAATGCATCAATAGACGAAAAATACTCCCATACATAGTTTCCTGATGCTTTTTCCATATGTTCTATAGTATGTTCAATGTCTTCTAATCCTTTTTGTTCCAAGTCAATTACCTCATGATAATAAGCAATATCACAAGACGTAGAATCAATACCTAATTTATTGGCATGTGCAGTAAAAGAACATGCTCCGCCTGCACAATCTAAAACTTTCATATTCTCTAAATTTTCAGGAGATAAATCAAACATTTTAATGTATTCCTCAAATGTTCTCCCAATAAATACAATACGATTAATATCTAACTTTAAATTTTTTTCAATTATATTCATCGTATCTCGCCTCTTTTTTATCCAAATATTTCAACCACCCTTCCATTTTATCTTTTTCATATAAATTTCGCGATATAAATCTAGTGCCTTCAGTTAACATAACCATCTTATTAGTATTCAACAATGGATAAAATTTTCATTCTGAGGGTAGTTATATTTTCTTAGCTTGGTAGCGATGTGGTACTCCCCTTTTATGGGCTAATCTTGAGAAAATATTAATTCGATTGAAAAATAACATTTTTTCAAATTCCTGTAATTATAATTAAAGGTATTCTGTTAGCCTTATACAGATGTATCCGTCGATTGATTCCATGTATGAATCTAGTTTGGCTATCAATAAAATATTCCACATACCATTGAAAAAGGGGTAGCAGTCACAACAAAAGAAGCTAGTTTAATTCCGCAAACAAACTGGACACTAAAATATGTAGATAGCTATAATTGGTACAATTTAGGTACGTATGCCTTTGATGGAAACAAAGACACATTTTGGCATACAAACTGGAGCCCCGTAGCTCCAATGCCGCACGAGATTCAAATTGATTTAGGTGCAACCTATAACCTCTCCAAATTTAGCTATCTGCCAAGGCAAGATGGCCAAATCAACGGAACGATTAAGGACTATGAGCTTTACGTCAGTAGTGATGGAGCGAATTGGGGAACAGCTGTATCTATAGGTGCTTTTGCCAATAATACTAATTTGAAAGAAGTCAGCTTTGCAAACAAGACAGGTCGTTATATTAGACTACGTGCATTAAGCGAGGTAAACAATAATCCATGGACAAGTGCGGCTGAAATCAATGTATTTGGAGTGGCTCAATAATATATTTGTGAGGATATCTATTTAAATCATTGACACGCTATTTCAGAAGGTTATCATCCGCTGAAAGTTTCGTTCAGCCTTTGATAACCTCCTTATTTTTCCAATATGTAAAAACACACAGATTGATAAAATTGAATTACTTAGATTAGTCTAAATTTGAAACTTGTTAGGGTTTTACTTTTTTGAATTAAGCGGCTTGATTATCAGACATGGTACAATTGTAAACAACACCTAATATATCAAAGACCGTTTTTTTCTCATATCGATGAGATTTCCGCCCGTTTTGCTGTAAGAGATTGAACAGGCGAAGTAATACCTTTGATAGCTCTTGGGTGTTTTTTTGTATAGTTTGGAATAGAAGAAGAAAATAGTCTTTAATCATATATATGGATTTACAGTCACTAAGCTCTTTTTTTTCTTCGTGAGGAGCAATTGGCGCATTTTAAACATAATAGAGGAACAAATTAGAATGGCAATCAGTTGCCCCTACAAATGGCATTCCAATCGCTCTCGTTTTATCTTTTTACAATGATGAATGTGAAAGAATGATTTCCACGTTTTAAATAAAATTTCGATTTGCCAATGTAAAGAATACCAATCATGTACTTGTCCCATCAGGACAATATCTGTAGAGGTGTTTGTCATATATACATTGATACCACTGAGTCGTTTACTACGAGGAGAATACTTCATTCCTTTCTTTTTTTCTCTTACAGTTTGATTTTGTAATCGTTTTTGTTGTTGTGCTTTTGTTAGTCGATGAACAATCACACAAGTTGGCACTTTATCAGTCATCAAAGTTTGTCCGCATCAGGATCTAAAAAATGAGTCCAAGTAATTAATGCTGTCAACATAACAAAAAGAGTCCTGATTGATACGGACTCTTTTTTGAGTTTTTAAAAAAGTAAACTTTTAAACACATAATTACATTTCTATTATTTATTTCACCACTTGAACAGATGCTGGTTTCCACCCCTGATTCTCTACCCAATCAATATCAACCTTATATTTTTTATTACTTTGCTTATCTCGTACATTACCGTAGGCTTTATTATCACCATTATTCCCAATAAAATCGAAAATCAATTGGCTCTCTGGAACATCAACAGCATAAGAAATTGCTTTTTTCATCTCACTCCAATCTACTGTTCCTTCTTTAAATTTCATTTCAGGTTTTGCTCCTTGCACTGTACCAATTGGCTTCCAAGAAGGATTAGTTTGAGAACCCTTTTCTTGAGATGCTGTTTTTTCTCCCTCTTTATTTTCATTTCCGTTCATTTTTGCCGATTTTTCTGCTTTTTGTTTCTCTTCTAACAGTGCTGCTTCTCTCTCTTCACGATTCTTCTCTTCTAACAGTGCTACTTCTTTCTCCTCACGATTCTTCTCTTCTAACTGCACTGCTTCTTTCTCTTCACGTTTCTTCTCTTCTAACTGCGCTGCTTCTTTCTCTTTACGTTTCTTCTCTTCTATCTTTGTTGCTTTCTTTTCTTGGGCAATTGCTTTCTTTGATGTATCAGAAGGGGAAAACAACTGGTATGTCACTATACCAACTGTCACTAATACCAAAGTAAATGCAATATTAAAAACCACCTTTTTACGACGATTTTGTTGTTTTTCTTGAAACCTGCTTACTTGTTCCATTTTTTAAACCCCCGAGTTTATTTTCTCTTCTAATCTTTATGCATTATCCTTATAATTCTTAATATTTTTATTAAACGATGGAAATAAATCACAATTCCCATACAAGATTTCATATCATAATAAAATTTGTGTTGTTTCAAGCATCTGACATATGTTATTCAAAAATATTTTAATACATTAAAAATTGATAAGCTTCTGTTCGTAAGAAACCTTCAATTTTATTCAAAGGTGATTCCAATTACGTCCACATTAGATCTCCTGTAGAAATCTTTTTAACAATTAAGCCTCTCCTTCCCTTATTTATAATTTTCAAATTAAACTGCCCTCTATTGTACAATAAAGATGTGTTGTTTTCTACTGGGGTATGTCGTAAAATCAAAAGGGATTTTATCTCTTTTACCTTTTTTTCAGAGTAACTTTCACCACTAGGAAACTCTATTATTCCTAATGTAATCTTTAATTCGCTTTCATCAAAAATCCAATCCTTATTAAGTTCCCTTATCTTTTGTATAAAGCTTCTTTTGGTTTTTCCTATATAGATCAATGTTTCATTCTTAGCATATACTCTAGAGATTGCAAATATTCCCTTCTTAAAAGCTTCTTCTCTATTATAAAAATCATTTAAACTATACAATCCATACCATTTAATATGTACTGTTTCTATTAATCTCACCTCATTTTTAGATAATATTATAATTTCCGAATGTTCAAATTATTATGGATACATAGCCTTGATTACTTGAATTATAAATAGTGCTTTTCAATAATACATTTTATTATTACTAATTTCAATAATGAATATGTATATCTCATCATGAATTTCCTATCATTTGTTTCGTCAAGTAAGGCTCATAATTCTCTTCGATAATTTTATCGTTCTGTGGTGGGAGAATCCTTGTACAGGGGAAATAGCGGGTCAGCCGGATGAGTTGATTTTTCGTTTTCTAAATACCTTTTCTTAAAATGATATGCGGTGTTTTCACGTAGGACGTCATTTGCATAGAATAGCGTACTTTTTTGGGGAAATTCGAAAATAACACCTTCACAGGAGTCAGACACTTGTCGATAAGCACCACGCCCCCTCTTTGATACATTAGCATTTCAAATGCCATCCCATCCCACGGTTTCCTAGTCCCATTGTTATTCCTCGCTTCCTACTTGTAAATTTCTACTTCAATAAAATATGCAATATTTCATATTTTATTATTATAATATTACTTTATTATTTATCACTTTCGATTCTATCATTGAAATTCATTAATAAACCAACATTTGTAATTTAATTCCTGATGTTTAATTCTGTTATAACACATTAATTTTATATATTAAAATAACCATACTGGAATTTCTTGTTCTGTACATCTATACTTGTTTTGTATATTATATAGCGGAAGAGTAAGGTAAGAGTTACTCTTTGCCATTTTAGGAAAGGGCCTGTTGGAGACAACAGGTCCTTTCTTCATAAAAGGATTATTTTGTTTTAATTCCATTTACTCTTTGCTAAAATTTAGTAAAAAACATCATGTTAATAAAGGAGCAATCATGAAGCATACTATAAACTTATGGTCTTTTATTTTTTCATTTATTTGTGTTGGTTTACTTATCCTATACTTTGAAAATGAATCTATTAATACAGCGATGAATTGGAGTTCTACCGACCCAATAATTTTTTTACTAATATTAACAGCTTGGACATTCATTGGTGGCCTTATAGGAATGAATACGCCAACTACTGCAAAAACAACGATTAGAAGTATAATTACAATCACACTTACATTGTTCTTACTTTTGTACTTAATATTAATAGTGTGTTTTAAGTATCTTTAATCGCATCGTAATTATTAAATTCGTTTTTTGGATTTTAATAGAATAAAACTCAATATTCCGTCAATACTGTATATGACATTAGATTTTCTCCTTGTTCCCCCTTGGAGAACCGAGCAGTTAGCTTTTGCTAGCTGCTCTTATTTATTGTTTGGTTTAAACCATCCTTATTCTTTTGTTTCATCCATTAACTTTTCTATCGTGATATCTGTTTTCCCTAATATATTTTCCAGAGTTTTATTAACTGTCCATATCTGTGATCCGCTTAATCCACGTAATGGCGCATCAATCATAGACATTGACAAGCTCAAAATGTTCTTTTTAAGTTGTTCGAGTTGTTCTGTTTCTTTCATATCCATTCCCTTTTGTATTAAAATGAAATTTTCATTATAAATAATGAACTTTCAACGTTACTCAATTGTAAATATACATACAATACTATTTATCCATAAAGGGGCGTCTTTATATGAATCCATATCAAAGAATATCTTTAATAATGGTTATTTTAGTACTACTTCTTTTCTTAACTGTCACCCTAGTTACTGGTCGATGGGGGTTCTTCTTTTGGAGCCTACTGCCTAGTTTTATAAGTGGGATAATAGCTTTCACCTCTTTTAAAAAAACACGACAGTAGACAAAAACTTTAATATGCAACCGCCAAAATAGTGATCTGCTCTTTTATTATTACTTAGCCATTGATTCATATTAATTTCACCACTAAACTTTAGTATAATGAGATGGAAAAATTCAAAACGTTTTAAAAGTCCCACCTCTTTTCAACTCGCCGCTATCCCATGATGAGACTCCCTATACGTATTTAAAAACTCATCAATTACTTTAACTTCGCGTTCTTCATTTATAGTATCTCTTGTCCTAGTGAAAATTCTCCGAATGTGTAAGTTTGAAAACATCACGCTCTGGAATGTGTTTGTATAGCATGTTTTCTTCTTTGACAAGAATATCATAAGAATGATAGTCTTGTTCAATCGAACCGCCAAAATCTCTAATGTCAATTGTTCCAATGAGAATCTGATTTCCGAATTTAAACGATACTTTTTCACCCAATTGAAATTTCATTTGTGGAAAATCTCTATCCTTTTTCCAATACATATGTTTCACTCCAATCATTTTTAAATACCGAGATACCTATATTAGTTTTGTTCTAGGAGCACTATAAAATGTTAGCTTGATGGGCATGTGGTACCACCCTTTATTTCATATAAAATTAGGTTACTTAGATTTTTTCAATTCTTTGTTTGCTTTATCTATTAACTTAGAAGCAGTCTCTAATCTTTCAATCCCACCATCAACTTCATATTCTTTACCCTTATCTAAACCTTCTTGTATGATTTCCACCCCATCTTTTACATGAATCATCGCTAAACCTACATTATGTTGTACTGGGTGATCTTTTACTTCATACTCTAACTTACTTATTTTGTCCACTAACTCTAAATAAGGTTTAGATACTTCTTTTAACTCTTCTGACTTTTTCTTCATTGACTTGCTACTTTTTACAATCCCGTCTATTTCTTTAGATTGTTCGGAGAAATCTTTCATTAAATATGCTAGGTTCTTACTGAAGTCTTCTTTTTTATTCTGTTTAACAGAAGCTTCCATTGCTTCATCTTTCTTAACCTTAGTCTCACATCCAACCCCAGTTAACATTAACATTGGAACTACTACAAAAGATAAAATTTTACGTTTAATTGACATATACCCCTCTCGAAAAAATTGTAAGGAATTAACATATGAACCATAACATAAATTGCGTAAATAGACTATGAAAAAATAACGATTCTTACGATAATTTTCGAGTGTTCTAACAATTTTAAAATATCTATTATAATTATATGGTATCTCGCTCCATATACTTTTGTTTAGTATTTTGTTGCTTTTTTATGCTCCCTAGGATATCGTCAGTATTTTTCAATATAATCTATGCTACACGTAAAAATAAAATAAGCTCCCCATATGGACAGCTTATTTACATAATTATCGTTATTGGAAGTAATTATAAATTAGTTTGTTAGTTCAAAATGATTCTATTGCTTCTTCTAAAATCTTGTTTACAAAGTCACTTTTACCTTCAGTATAACTTGCTCGATCTTTCGTTGTTTCTAACAATTCCTTTTTTAATTGTCCATATTCTCTAACAGATTCTGGATGGTTTCGAAGATAATCACGGAACGCTAAATGTCTTATAATTTCTTTATTTTCTTTACAACAAACATATAAGTGGTGGTCTATCCAGACTTTTTTTCTCCATGCCATGGTGTGAAGTGATCTTTTCTTCCAAAAGCTTCGCGACCTTCAATACCTAAATCACCTTCATGATAGTAACCTAACTTTTCGAGCCTTTGAATGACTTTTGGAAGCATATCACGATTATCTATTACAAGGTCTAAATCTATAATGGGTTTTGCACTTAGATTATTGACTGAGGTGCTACCAACATGTTCAATGGATAATAATAAGTCATCTAATTCAGCTTCAATAACATGCTTTAACTCTTTAAAAATAATTGACCATTCTGGGTTATAATCTTCAATTTTTATTTCGCTTTTTGTCATGATTCATCCACCTCTTCCTTCCTAATTGTACCATTTGAGAGAACCGATTTGTTCAGATTTTTAGATGTATATAGTATTCATCCGAGGTTAACATAACGCATCATTATCAGTAGCAAGGACAAGGAGGAATCTTCCCCTTACAAGGGAACCTCCTTTCTTTTTCTATCGACCTATGCATTTTTTTATACATTCCTATCCTGGCACGGTTTTAAGGTTCTTTTTTGTTGTTGGATAAATAAAAAACTGTATTAAATCTTGCATGCTCCTAGATGTCACTATATATGAACACTACGTATTTGACTTTCTCAATGACCAACATTACTTAACATGGTAAAATAGTATTCGGATGGGAATCCAATGTTATTAAAATTAAAGTGGTTATCAAGTCGGAGGAAGGCACCTTAGTGTGTCTTTTCTTTTTAAAATATATAAGCGCACTATCCCTTTCCTAACAGAGGCCTCCCCCTCATGCCTCCTTACAGGGAGAATGATAAGGCTTTTTTTATTTACCCAATTACCGAGCTCTCAAATGTTTTAAATAGTTACAATACATGTATTGCTTCAATAACATATGATCATTCTTAAGAATGTCATTGAAATATACCAATAGATGTTAGTGCAGTAAAATAAATTGTGTTATGATGTGAGCATATATAAAGCTATCTAACGGAGGGATTCATATGCCGCATGTTGTATTTCGTGGAATTACTACTGAACAATTAAAAAGCATAAGCAAGCCATTAGTAGAAGAGCTCGCAGAGATTTGTGAGTGTGGTACGGATAATTTTACGTTGGAACTACCAAGTTCTACGTTTGTATTCAATGGAGAAGAAATAGAAGCGTTTCCTCTTATTGAAGTGAAATGGTTCGAGCGTGGACAGGAAATTCGTGATCGATTTGCCAAGGCCATTACTACATATGTAATGGATTTTGGACTTCCAGAAGTAGAGGTTGTATTTACGGTTTTCACAGAATCAGCGTATTATATTAACGGGAAGCATTGTGCAAGTTAGAGCTATTCGAAAGATTTTTGTAACATTTATAAGGGGTAGAACCACATTGCCATCATGCTAAGAAAAGCGAATATCCAAACACACAAAAATGAACTCAATTCTCATAGACAACTAACTGTGAAGAGATAAACTTTTTGTTTTTGGGGACATCAAAATATTAGCTTGATGGTGTTGTAGCGATCCCTCTTTTAAAATAGTAGAATATAACCATGAAAAAACTCCTAACAAATTTTGTTAGGAGTTTTTTCAAATATGCGATATTTTTTTAATCCTCATTATTGATTTCTATTGTACCTGTTCTAGCACTAACTTTTAAACTATTTAACAGATTATCAGGTGTCTTAATTTCCACTTCATATTCAAATTTAGATTGTGCTAAGTTGTCATCTTCTAATTCGAATTCTTTTTTCACATTAATAATTTCTCCATTTGTATGAGCTAAAGAAATTTCACGAACTTGTTTCTCTGTGTAGTTTTCATTCTTTTTAGCATAATTGTAACCCATACCATAATATCCACCAACAATAGCAATACCACTTACTAAAATAGCAATTACACTTATCATTATTTTCTTTTTATGTTTTAACATTTTCATCCACTCCTTCATGATTAATCATCTATTCCAAATCTTGTTTCAAGTGCATTTTCTGCTTGCTCTAATTGATCTTCCAATATATCGTGTTCTCTTTCTTGCGTTTCATATTGTTCAACAGTTATCGTTCCAGCGTGATAATCTGCTTCTAGCTGATTATCAGATAGATCTATCTTGTCATCTAATTGATCAATTTCTTTTTTTGCTGCTAAGTACGTATTTAAGTTTTCTTCTTTTGCTCCAACTGGTTTCGTGTTATTTGCCTTTTCAACGATAGATGTGACTTCGTTTTTGAAATCTTGTATTTGCTTCGTGTCATTCGTAGCAGGCCCTGTTTTGTTTGGTTCTTGTTGTAGTTGAGCACTTTCTTTTTGCAATGTATCATTTTCCACTTTCAGTTGTTGTACTTCTGTATTGTTATCAGCTTGAGTAGAACAAGCTGTTAAGAATAAACAAGACATTGCTCCAATCAACATCCACTTTCTCATTCTGTTTTCCTCCCTTTACATGTGCACCTTATCCTTGCCTTTATATTACTGAACAAACATTAAAGGAAGATTAATGTACAAAAAAATAAAATGATATAATTAAATAGTTTCTAATCTTTCTTTAATGTTTTGGAATTATACTGATACATATTAATAAGAAGAAAAGGAGAATGTTAATGCGAGTTCTTATTGTCGAAGATGAACAAGACTTACAAAATATATTAGTAAAACGATTAAATGCAGAACATTATAGTGTCGATGCATGTGGGAATGGCGAAGATGCCTTGGATTATATAAACATGGCTACCTACGATTTGATTGTGCTTGACATTATGATTCCTGGAATAGATGGTTTACAAGTATTACAAAGGTTACGCGCGGATAATAATACAACTCCTGTCTTGCTTCTTACAGCTAAAGATACAATTGATGATCGCGTAACAGGACTCGACTTAGGTGCGGATGATTATTTAGTAAAGCCGTTTGCTTTTGATGAACTATTAGCAAGAATTCGAGTGTTAATGCGAAGAAAAACAGGAAATACATCTAATGTATTTGAAATCGCTGACCTAGTGGTAGATTGCAATATGCATAAAGTAACAAGAGGAGACCAGGTTATCACTCTTTCCAGTAAAGAATTTGCTATTTTAGAATATATGATTCGTAATAAAGAAGTTGTGTTGACACGAGATAAAATTGAGCAACATGTGTGGAATTACGACTATGAAGGTGGCTCGAATATTATTGATGTTTACGTCCGCTATCTTCGTAAAAAAATTGATAGCCAGTTTGAAACGAAGTTAATTCATACAGTACGAGGAACTGGTTACGTATTGCGAGTAGAATCATGAAAAGACTATCAATAAAAATGAGAGTGACCCTGTGGTATACGGGGCTAATTGTAATTATTATGGCACTCGTGTTAGCTTTTATTTTAACTTCTTCAGATAAAGTTTTGCTTTTTAATATGAAAGATCAATTGAAGAGCACAGTAAAAGAAAGTATTGAAGATATCGAGTATAAGCATGGTCAATTAAAGATGGACGATGATTTTGAAACCTTTGAAGATGGAGTAAATATCATCATTTATAGTAAACAAGGTGAGCCGCTGGCAGGACATAGTCCAACAAGCTTTAATAAAAAGATATCGCTTAAATCCGATGAAATACAAACTATTAAAGACGGTAATAAAGAATGGATTGTATATGATTTTCTCCATAATGCAGGCGGCGATGAGCAAGTCTGGATTCGTGGAATAATGACTATGAACCAATTATCATCAACGATGAATACGCTTATTGTGATAACACTCATCTCATTCCCATTACTTATTCTCATTGCCGCAGTGGGGGGATATTTTATTACACAAAGAGCGTTTCGACCTGTGCAACAAATGAGTGATTCAGCCAGTAAAATTGGTGATGGTAAAGACCTTTCGAAGAGAATTAATTTACAAGGTTCACCGAAAGACGAAATGTATCATTTAGCACAAACCTTTGACAAAATGTTTGAGCGATTGGAGACATCATTCGAAAGTGAAAAACAATTTACATCTGATGCATCTCATGAATTAAGAACACCAACATCTGTTATTATTTCGCAATGCGAATACGCTTTATCACTGAGGAATAATCCGAAAGAAATGGAAGAATCTTTAGAAGTAATTTTAAAGCAATCACGTAAAATGTCCGCGCTAATCTCACAACTCTTATTATTAGCAAGAGCTGACCAAGAAAATCATAATACTTTCCAATTTGAATGTATCAATATGAGTGAATTAACGGAAATCGTTGTAGAAGAGCTTTCATTAATGGTTCAAGAAGCTTCGATTGATATCACAACTCATATAGAGGAAGACCTGTTTATGAAAGCAGATCAAACATTGATGATGCGTTTATTAATGAATTTACTAACGAATGCGATTGCTTATAGCAAAGCGAACGGCACTGTGCATATGCAACTGTTCCGTGATGAAACCAACATAATAGGTAAAGTCTCCGATAATGGCATAGGCATCAGCGAGCAACATATTACGAGAATATGGGACCGCTTCTATCGAGTTGACGCAGCAAGAACATCTTCAAACATCGGAAACACAGGTTTAGGATTGTCGATGGTAAAATGGATTGTCGAACTACACGGAGGAGAAATTACGGTTGAAAGTAAATTAGGAGAAGGCAGTACTTTTACCTTTAAACTACCAATTGAAAAACAAGCATAATTTATGAATATTTGTAGCTCCAGAATGAAGATTCTTCATTCCTTATATAAAAGTAACCGATGCATTTTAATCAGCATCGATTTTATCATTTTTGACAACCTGTTCTGTTCAGTTGATATGCATATGGAAAAATATCGAAATAAAACCCCAGAAATCCAAAGGTCTCTGGGGTTTTATTATATATTTAGCTCTTTTTGCTTTTTGTTTTGTTTATGTCTATGCAGCAATTTTCGGCTTATGAGAGAAATCAGTAATAAGACCAGTATTAGTACGAAAAGTTGCATAAATGATAAATCAAAATATTTAGCACCTGTAACGATTAACAATGTAGAAATCGTACCTTTTACAATGAAAAAAATAATAATCCATAATCCGCCTTTTTTCCAGTTCATTTTTATATTACCCTTTCCTACGTTTAAATTATTAAATGGGACACCTTATTAGAAATCTATTATATTAATAAAAAAGTCATGTCTAATTAAATGCAATGATTCCATAATAAGTGAAAATGATATTCAATGTCAATTTTATTGACTGTTTGAATACCTGTTTCTTCACTTCAACCTCTTCCTACTTTGTTTCTTATAAGCAATGAACTCTTGTTTTCAAACAAAAAACACCTCTTGAATTCGCATGCGAATTCAAGAGGTGTTTTTTCATATACCATCAAGTAAAATTTCCTGCCTTATTTCTTGATACGTACCTATTTTCTAGTACACAATAACTGGATCATACGTGTTCAAACTATCATATACAGTTTTTGCAACGTTAGGCAGAAGGTTTACACACCCACCTGATCCCCCTGTTAAATAAGCATTATTTCCCCAGTCTTTTCGCCAGCCTGCATCATGGAATCCTTGACCACTATTTGTGAATGGAACCCAGTAATCTACTTTAACTGCATAATCAGCTTTACCTACTGCGCTTCCTTTCAGCGTGTATGGTGTTCGTTTATATAGAACGTACCACACACCTGGTGATGTATCTTCACTCGTGCTATGTTTACCCGTTACTACATTTGTTGTGACGACTAATTTCCCATCTTTATAAATCCAAATTTGTTGATCTGCAATTGAAACTTCTGCATATGTGTCACCGATGCCATTATTCGATGTTGTTTTATAGCCGATTCCTTCCTTCTCCCAACCATTCCCGTGAATATTAGAAGCAGAAAGCGATTTTTCGCCTTTCTCAAAGGCTTGTTGAACTTGTTTTGTTTCTTTTTCCACATCTAGTGCCCAGCCGTATCCTTGTCCTTTTACTGATATAACCGAACCAGAATGTGTTTTAAAAGCGAAGTCTTTATGTAATGTAGATTTAGCCTTATTAATTTCAGAAATCTTATTCTGAATTTCGCTCGCATCGATTGTCACTTTCATGTCCTTTGACATAGACGCATTTTGAATTAGATCTTTCGCTTTTAATGAGTACACTTCATCCTGCACTTTATAATCAACAGACTGCCCAAGAAGATTTTGTAATGCTTTCTCTTCTTTTTTGATAATCGGATCGTCTTCTTTAATAGGCTGTATGTATGCAGACTTTAGATGAATTTCGCTTTTATGCTTCTGCTTGTCGTAATCTTTTAGTAGATTCGTAACGTCATACTGTTTTCCATCAACACTCTTCGAAATTACAACTTTTCCTTGTTCGAGCTTCGCCATAGCATCTTGAGGCGCTTTTAATTTTTCATTCATAGAAACAAGCTTTTCTTCTACAAGTTTTTTCATCGTTTCACTACGATACTGATCCGCTTCTTTCGGTAGCAATGAATAATCTTTTTCCTTTGCGGAAGGGAAAAATGTCCACTGGCTTTTTAATAGTTTCTTAACTTGTGGCAAATCTTTTTCCGTTAGCTCCGTTTTTGTATCTTGTTCATCTAAAATTTGTTGTTGATCAATATAGACTTTATTTGCTAATCCAGATGTTTTTAATTTCTGTATTGCCTGATCAGCGCTCAAACCACCGACCTTTGTATCATTAATCGTAACATTCGAATTGAAGTGAGTTGCCTGATAATAACTCATTCCTCCAATAAGAAGTGCAATTACACCGCCACCCGCAGCGATTAGCTTCCAATTTGTAAAACGTTTTCTCGATCTTACCCGTTTTTTCTCAACTTCTTCCACAGATTCATTTACTGTATTGTTGTTCATCAATCTTTCCCCCGTATACATTAACGTCAATCGATTTTAAACCAAAACCATTGAATAGTGTACCTTATTTTTCCTGAAATTTCATTGTTTTTGACCAGTTTTATCTAACTTTAATCGTTTAAAGTTAGATTTTTTAATAGAAAGATATATAAAGATGGTAGATAAAGTGAAAAAAGGACCACATCAATCGAGTTATTACGGCCCCCTCGCATTTCCCTAATGTTGAAAGGTGATAATCTCTATAAATATTTTAACCTAGTGAAATAATTTTGAGAAGTTTCAAGTTAGAGGAAGGCAACATAGAATGCCTTTTATTTGTGAATATTTTAATGTCGCATTTTTTATAAATTCAAATGCAAACTATGCTTCCCACATTTCACCAGGTTTCACAACCTCTACTATCGGCCTAACGAATTTCACATTATGACCTTATCATCAACAATTTCAAGTTTCTTTAAAACTATTATATATGTTTGTACCACGCTTTATTAATACGATTAATCTTTTCAGGTGTTGAATTTTTAGACTCATTCTTTGGTGTAATCCTATTATTAGAACATCCTGCAATAGCGAGACAGTATGTAGCCAATAAAACTAATAATATTAATTTCTTCAAATAGCCACTCCTATATAAGGAAAATATTATATTGAGAAAATTAAACATAACATCGAATCTTTGTAAAAACAATATATTTCCTAGTATTATTATTTAATGGCGGATTAATGCACACCTTAAGGTTCATTAATCCGCTTATAAGCGTAGAACCTCATGCTCATCAAGTCAATATCCAATTTACATTTTATCCGATTCTCAATGTTTATTCCAATATAAAAAAATAGCTATTTTTGTTGAAAACTAATTATCTCCAAATTGAAAAATACGAGCTGAATTCCTATAACACTATATACGCTTATTCAACTAGTTTCTCCCCTGTAACAATCTGAAACAAAGTGGCTGCATGTTTCCCTTCTAATTGAGCGTACCGATTATCCCCCGCCTTGATTTCCATTTTCCCCTTATTAGTGCTTACCCAAATTTGATACAAAACAGCTTTCGCCTCTATTTTTGGATTTTTAAATTGAAAAACAAAGTGATAATCAGCTGGACGAGACATCTCCACTTTTTTATTTTCAAAAGTAGTATCATCTAATATTTTCTTTACTTGCAACACTTCGTTATTATCTGTCACCACCTTAAAATCTTCATATTCATTATCACCAATATGTTTTTGCGCTTCGATTGTTTGATCTTCATTTCCTAGTATATTTGAACAGCCAGTTACTATAAATATACAGATGACAATAAAAACGAAAGACAAATGTTTACCCCTCATATTTATCTACCTCATTTCAATAAAAATACTAATATTATAAAATAAAGGTAATTACATTAAACTTAGAAATATAAACAATAAAGGGGAAGGAGTGCCGTTCCATGCAGTTAAAAACATATACTTGGAAAAGTTATACGTTTCTCATTGTAAGTATATTCGTTACTATTAATCTCTTTCTCTTCACACCCATTTTAGACAGAATTGGAGTAGAATATGTCGTGCCTTTCGCCTACTTCATACTAGCTTCCGCTGTTATAGCAATTCTATTAGCGGTTATATCTTTTTGTAGTCGAAATGAAAGGAAAATTTTAGCGATTATCGGTTTATGTTTTACTCTATTTAACACAGTAATTATTTTATTCTTCCTTTGGTTCGGTTACCATTTCACTTAAGTGAAATATAAATAAACTCCATAAGCCACAAATAAAATTAATAGAATCGAAATGCCGAGTACCGTGTATATAATCCATTTTAATTTGAATTCATATCCCCCCTTCTCACCTCCGGACATTTCCAGTATATAACAAAAAGCATTGGATACCCAATGCTTTTTCACACTTACGCAAATAAAGACGTATTCGCATATAAAGCTGGTGAACCACCTGAATGTACGAATAAAATGTTGTCTTCTTTATTAAATGTACCTTTTTTAATTAAGTCGATTAATCCCGCTACCGCTTTGCCTGTATACACTGGATCCAGTAAAATACCTTCTGTTTTCGCAAGTAATTGAACTGCTTCCACCATTTCTGGCGTTGGTAACGCGTAACCTGGTCCTACATATTCATCAAAGCATGTAACAGCTTCGCGCGGGATAAAGTTCGGAATACCAACGTGAGCTGACGTTTCCTCTACAAGTTTTGCTACTTTCTCTTCTTGTTCTGCTTTTCCTCTACTTACGTTGATTCCAATTACAGGTATGTGACTTTGTGTTCCAGCAAAACCAGTAATTAAACCAGCGTGCATACCAGCGCTACCGCTTACGCAAACAACTGTACTGAAATCAATTCCTTGGTCAAATGATTGTGCCATAATTTCTTGCGCACAAGCAACGTATCCCATTGCACCAGTAGGATTTGATCCACCAACTGGTATGACATATGGTGTATTACCTTTTTCACTAACTTCTTTCGCTACTTTATGCATCTCTTCCATAAGATCTGCCCCGTTTGGTACAACAATTACATTTTCAGCACCTAGTAAATGATATAAGAAATAGTTTCCGTTAAAGTCTGGCTTCTCTTCTGGCTCAAGCCCTTCTTCTAATACAAGAATACATTTCATTTTTTCTTTTACCGCAGCTGCAAGTGTTAGACGGCAATGGTTTGACTGAATACCACCAGCTGTAATTAACGTATTTGCACCTTTTGCCTGTGCATCCGCAACTAGAAACTCTAACTTTCTCGTCTTATTACCACCAGCTGTTAAACCAAGTAAATCATCTCGTTTAAAATAAATAGTCGGCCCACCAAGTGCTTCAGAAAAATTGTTTAATTTTTCAATTGGTGTATATGACTCTGTATATTTTTTTCTCGGGAATTTAGCTAAATTCATAAATAACGCTCCTTTTGTACTTCTTTCACAATGTATGTAACGATACTATTATTACATGTAAAAATGATGAAGTCACCTTTCTGGTGGAAAAATGTATTGGAATTCGGTTTTTGTGAATGGAATTGTATTAATAATTTTAACTCCAATACGGTACGTGAAATTACATTAATAACTTTCATTTTATTTCGATACATGAAGTTTATATGAACGATTTTTTTAAATATATCGTTCATAACTTGAAATATATCGACTTACCGACAAAAAACGACAACACAAAAGAGCCCACTCATTAAAAAGTAGGCCCTTACTAATCACTTATTTGCCGAAAATCGAAGAAGCTGTGTTAATCCTGGCTCTAAATTCATTTCGCCCTTATGACGTACGTGTACAATTTTGTCCCCATCAAATTTTGGTGGGTTTCCTGGATTATACGTATTCCACTCACTAGTTCCCTCTACAGAGTACTCCATATATTCCGTTGCACCGACGATTACGTTTTTACTATCATCAGCGGTTACATTCGGTGCCATTTGTGCAACTTTCGAATCACTAATTAATAATTTTTTTATATCCTTATCACGTTTGTAATCGTAAGCTGTTACCATTACATCGTTACCATATGCTTTCACTTGTAATCCTTGTTTAAATGAATATCCATCTGGAGCAGTTTTCTCTCCGCCATTTGGTCCAGCTGACATCCAGCCTGTTTCAATACCACCCGTATTCACAACTGTAAAGCCTTTTTTATCTCCGCCTGCAATTTTCTTTTTACCAGCCCAGTCTGGTAAGTTTAAATCCCAATGCGTATGACTCGTAAAGAAAACAACTTGCGGATAGTCTTTTAATATATCGTACAATTTATCCACGTTTAAATAGTCATTTAAATACGGTGATTGTCTTGATCCAGATACTGTATCAGGTAACACGTGATGAGAGAAAATAAAAATCGGCTTATTTTTATCTTTTTGACTGTACTCTTCTAAATTTTGTTTTAACCATCCTAATTGCTCATCACTCATATATACTTCATCCCACATTTTTGAATCGTGGTATTTCATATATTTTTCAGTTCCTAAAAATAAAAGCGGATAACCGTCTAATTCTTTTTTATGATATACCTTTTCTTGCCCGCTAAATTGTAAGTAGCGGTTGAATAGCGTTTCTTCCGTTACACCATTTGGCCATGTACTTTGAGAAAGTTTCCCAGCAGCTGTCCATTTACCAGCATAAAACTCATGATTCCCAACAGTTGACCATACATTCTCTGGATATTTATTTTTATTTAACACACGCTTCACATCATCATATTGTGACTGTTGTCCCGTTGACGTTATATCCCCATTCATAATAAGCGCTCTAGAAAGTGGTGTCACTTTGTTCATATCTTTTAATACGTGATCAAAATCCCCTAAATCCCCTTGAATATCACTAATAACATTAAAAGTTGTAGCTAATTTTCGGCCTTGCTCTTTCCCTTCCGCATGTACTGAAAACGTCGGTAATAATGCCGTCATAACCGCTAACGAAGCAACTGTCTTTTTCATACAAATTCTCCCCCTAATAAATAAAATGTACAAACTGACATATTCTGCTTTCTCTTAGGTGCTTGTCCAATTCACATTATAAGGAGGGATTGTAAAGGTTGATTGGGTAAAAAATTAAGAGTTTTTTAAGGGGTTTTGTCTTTTCATTGCACTCCACAATTCGAAATTCGCGCCAATCTAGCTTTCTAGCCTTTAACATTACATACATGTAAATTTTGATGTTAAATCTTTTCGTTTCATACGTTGTTTTTTATTACTTCTAATTTTCGGGAAAAATCCACTAATTAATAATGTTATAATCCATACCATTATTAGAATAAAATTTAATGTATTACCGGAATTCAAGCTGAAAACCCTCCACAAGTATGCAGCACAAAAAACGAGAATAGCAGTAATAATAAGTAAAAATGTCCTAACTACTAATCCGATGTGGGATTTCTTCTCTTGCTTAAAAATGAAAGTTCTTCTACCGTTGTACAATCTAATTACAAATAGCAGCAAATATAAACCAAGTGTGGCTCCAATAACAATTGATGTAATAGAGTTGTTTTTTCTCTGCTCAGCTAGAGAGAAGTAACTTTCAGGTAATTTTCCAGTTTCATGTTCAATCCATGCGTGGTAAATATCCTGTCGTAAGTCTATACCACCTTCACTATTCGTGAGGATTACCAATCCATCCTTTGTATTAGGAATGAAACCATAAAAAGAATGCCAGCCTCGATTGTCACCAGAATGATAAAGTAATTTCCATTGATTAGATAATTTTTTTTCAAATATACCTAAACCATTCTCCCTTAATACCGGCTTTTGCATTTCCTCAACACGTCCACTTTTGATGACACCATTCCCTTTATTATTTGTATCCATACTTGCAAGTATCAATGTCATCATATCCGTAACATTTGTCTTGAGACCTGCAGCAGCCTGTTCGGTAAATTGGTAACTAGGGAGCTCCTCTCCAAAATATCCATAAGCTTTCGAAAGGTTATGATTTTCAGAACGTTGTAAGAATGAACTAGATTTCATTCCTAAAGGTTTCATAATTTGTTCTTCCATATAACGATCAAACGGTATTCCGGTAACCTCTTCAATTACAAGTTGTAAAATTGTATATCCGCCACCAGAATAAATTGTTTCTGAACCTGGTTTATTAGTAACCTCCACTGGTTCATTAAGCCATCCTTTTCCAGACAGAGACTCCTCGATAGAGTCAAGATGTTTCCCTGGTGTAACCCCGAGGTATCCTTTATGTGCAGACAGCCCTGCTGTATGGCTTAGCAATCTTCTTATCGTGACTTCATTATTATTAAACTCTGAATTAGGTAATTTCCATTTAGTCAGATATTTTCCAACGGGATCATCTAGTGATAAACGACCTTCATCTACAAGATGTAGGATTCCCCACGCTGTAAGGCTTTTAGATATGGAACCAGCTTGAAACAAAGTATCATCACTCACCGCTTTTTTTGTCTTTTTATCTACATAACCGTAGTTTAGTGTATAAGCAATACGCCCCTCATGTACAACCCCTATTGCAACCCCTGGTACCTCATAATTCCCCTGCCATTTTGGTACCTGTTCATCCAGCTTTTTTTTGAAATCCTCTATACTCCTATCAGTCAACGTGCCCGATTCTGCCCTCACCACATTTGTAAACCATGCTTCATTCGTAATGAATATACAAATCATTAAACATAAAATACTTTTGCATATTATCGATGCTTTTTGTCTATTCTTCATTTGCTCTACCCCTTTTTTCAGAATATTCTATCCGTCAATCAGAGTACTCCATTCTAATATCCCATTCTATCGATTTTTATTACTTAACCTTACAAAATTGTAATAAAAATCAAAGATCTACTATTGTCCTTTATCCGAGGACAATGAAATTCATCAACAAGATAGACATGAGGTTATATTTATGGTTTCAGTTAATGCCCCTAAAATACTAGTTTGGTTAATCAATTGGATATATTCCACACTACAAATATTTATTTTATAAAAAGAAGAACCCCACACATTTTGATTAAAATGTGCGGGGTTCTTTTGGCTTCCTTAAATTTTTATGAAAAAGATTGATTATTTTATGTAGCTTACTAAAAAAAATTTTGTTCAATTAACTAACAGAACAAGATTAAACACTTAACTCGTATTAGTAATTTTTACTGTTTCTGTTGATAAATATAAAAATACTGCCTAACACACTTAATGAAAGTGCAAAATACAATAACAAATCAGGTAGAAATTTCAAAGGAATAATATCAATTAATTGTAAAACAATAATGGCAAGGATACCTAAATATAGAATATTGTACAAAACATTATTTGTTTTATATAGAATTTCTCTTCCTCTTTCGTCATTTGCTTCATCACTTGATTGAAATTTTATTACATACATCTTACTTATCACTATTAAACCAAATAATAAAATTTTTAACAACAACATATGTATCACTCCTCTAGATAATCAAATACGTCGGTTAACGGCTTTTCAAATACATTTGCGATTTTAAAGGCAAGAATTAGAGAAGGGTTATATTTATTCTTTTCAAGAGTAGCGATAGTTTGACGACTAACTCCCACTCTTGTTGCCAGTTCTTCTTGGGTCCAACCTTTTTCTGCTCGACAAACTACAATTTTATTATGCAACAATAGTAACACCTCTTGAGATAATTGTAATTTATTTTTTACAAATTGTAAATTATTTTTTACAATTTATTTTTAAAATTAAAAATCCTCATAAAAAAGGACATAAAGATTTCTCCCCATGCCTACTAATCTTCTACTTCTTTACCGTATGTATATAATGCGATGTTTCAAAAACTTAATAAAAAAGAGAACTACTCTTCAAGCACTTCTCTCTTTCATCCAAACGATAAATATAAAATAAATCATTAAAAATATACTATATAAATTCCATAACGTGGGTATTGCAGCTACACTTAAATAAAGAGTTCCTAGTAACAAGCAATCATAAAAGTTTTTTTGTTTAAAAGCGATGTTTTTTTGCCATCGGTTCTATGTATGTATTTAATATCCACATTAATACTTTCCATACCTTTTGTTGGCTAGGTGGTAGATGATCGTTATATACATAACTGTATTCAATTTGCTGTGTTGCACCACGATTTCGTTTGAACTCTCCAGCCCCAGCACTACAATGACAAATTAATTCTTTTTCGATAGAATCCATTGTAATAAGGAGGGAAAGTATACGGTATAAACCTTGTTGCTGGTCAGAGTTTGTATTATAGCCAAGGATCGGCGTTGTCATAACTCCATCCCTAATGAAATAAGCAATGACACCATCAATTGTATCCCCTTTTTTTATGGCCTTTATCTCAAATAAACGATGCTGAAGAGCATTCCATAAATAAGCGGGTGTAAACATTGGGTTATGGGCGGAATATTTTTCGATATATAGTTGGTTGTATAAATGGGAAATTTGTAAAATATCCTCCTTTGTTAATTCTTCATTCGTAATGATTTCATAATTGCTTTTCTCTAATAAGCTTTTATCGTTTAATAAGTCTTTTCGTTTTTTTCGATTCATTTTTTTATAGTGTTTCGGATCAAATAAGTATATAGAACGAGACATAATTTTCTTGTAACCTACTGTAGATAGTGCTTCTGTCGTTACAGGATATAATGCATTATTTAAAGAGCGAAATAAAATTGTATGCTCTGGAAATTTCTCAACAAATAGATTTGTAATTTGTTCGATTTGTCGTTCGTTGATAGAGTGATAAAGATTTGTTGAAAGCATCCAATTATTTACGACAATTACTTTATTAATATTCGTTCGTCGTAGCCAACTTCCCATAAGATGAATCGGATAGGTTAATAGCTTCTCTAGCCATGGTTTTTTCAACTCCCATAGCTCTTCTAACGCATAAGATACGTAATGTGTATAAGGAGAACATACATATGAATTTTCGAACTCTGCGTTATTAAGAGTAACTGGCAAGATGAGATCATCGATTTCTAATAGAAAGAGCTCCGTGTTAACATTTTCAATACATGCTGTAACCCCCTTTTGAAAAAGAGGCAGGAAACTATCTCGCACATATGCCCCATCTTTTTTTGATTCCCAATCAATACTATACAAGGAATGAACATCATGTAACTGAATCATTTATGTTCACCACGCCTTACAAGACTTTCTATTCTTTTTAATTTTTTATCATATACTTGAATATCGTAATGTGAAAAGAAGAACTGTGGTATCGCACACTTTTTAGTAGACCATAGTATATGTAACTCTTTCATTACATTTGATTTACATAATTCCAGATTTTCAGGGAGTGCTTTAAGTTTAATTTCAATTTTGTCTACGCTATGCTGTATTACTTTAAATTCTTGAATGTCACTAGATGCAAACAAAATTGCTCTTCTAATGAAATCTGGAAAAATAGATATTTCTTTATTATCCAATTCACTTATTCCAATAAATATATCGTCACATCGACCATCAATTCGTTCTAATGCTAAGAAAGGTGAACCACAGCTGCACGGCGTTTTTTTCTCAATTAATATGTCATTGAGACGATAGCGTATAATCGGCTGTGTTTTCCTCATGAAATCAGTAATAATGGGAACGAATATCCCTTTCTCTTGATCTAAGTATTCTTTTTCAATATGAACGAGATCTTCATTAATGTGTAATGTCCCCTCCTTGCAGGTGGTAGCAAGAAAACCTTCTGTACATTGGTAAACTTGGTGTACTGTCTGCTTGAAAGTTGCACAAATAAACTCTCTATCAATATCTTCAAGCACTTCTGCTACAGAGATAATTTTTTTGGGACAAATCGTAATCAGTCCTTCTTGCTGCCAGTCAGCGATTTTCCGTAACATAGACGGAGGTGCAATTAAAATAGAGGGCTGTATTTCATTTAATCGCGTAATATGCTGCTGAAACGAATCTAGTAAATCAAAAAAATGAAATGAGATTCGCTTATTTTTTGTCGCTTCGTATAAATTGCTATTTGCACGTAAGAAAAAAGCAATCGTGTGTTTATGTAAAATGCTAGAAGGAAGCACCTTTCCAATAATCGATCCAGCCCACAACGTTTGTTCTTCCTCAGAAACGAGAAAAACCCCACGATTCCCACTAGTTCCTGATGATAAACCAACAGTTATATTACGAATGGTTGGGGAGAAATTCCGGGTCTTTTCTGCTTCAAATGCTACATGAAACGCTTCTTCCTTTGAAATATGGGCTGTATTTAATGTATCAAAATGTTCCATCATTACTTCTTTATCAATAATAGGGAGCGCAGACAAATTCCCCTTTTGAATTTCATTTAAAAAAGGCGTATATAATTGGCGATAAAAAGGAGACGCCTCTATCGTGAACAAAAGATGTTTTTCTATTTGTTGTTTATGAAACTGTTCCAACTGTTTACGACTTGAAAATCTCGAGCCATATTTTGTTTTCAAGTATTGCTTGAGAATTCGTAGTTTATTCATAGTACACCCCTGCTTTAATTTTATCCCATGTATGTTCACAATGAGTTGGTACAATTTCAATCTCAGGTGATGTTTGTGATAAATGGTGTAACTTCTCAATATTCTTTCGGTAAGATTTTGGATCGCTAGTTAAAAGGTTGGCAATCTTACTAGGAAATACAAGGTTTTGATACGTTTTACTTAGCCACACTGCGTCTGCACAAAGAAAGACAATTTTTTCACTCTGTAAATGGACGAATAAACCGAATTGTCCCGTTGCATGTCCTGTTAAGTCAACAGCAAATAATGAGCCATCATCAAATACATCATACCCCTCTTCAAACTTTCCATATGTAGAAGGTAAGTTAAGGGATGGAGTTTGATCAATGAATGACATTCTTTCCTCTAAATCCATCGGCAGTGTATCTTTTAGACACCCTTTTAATAGAGCACCAAATTTACTTCTCTTTTTAATATCCTCATAAGCTTTTGCGAAGGTTAATATTTTCGCTTTTGGAAAGTCGGGTAAACCAGCTGTATGATCGCCATGAAAATGAGATAGAATAATATATTTAATTTCTTCTGGCTGAATACCATCAAGAAGAAGTTGCTCTTTAATAGATTGCTCTTCCGTGAAATGAACAGGCGTAAGTTTTGCATATACAGAGTAAGGGAATTTTTTTGTCGCCTCTTTAAAATGTCCCGCATATCCAGTATCAAATAAAATATATCCTAATACTGGATGCTGGAGTAACCCTACTGTAGCTGGAAAGCATATTTGTTTCCAACTGCCCTTGGAATATGCGATTTTTTCTGGATGTGTGCAATATCCTGTATCATATAGCTTTAAAGATTTGATTTTCATTGTATTTTCCACCAGTCTACAAATTTTGTAATTCCTTCTTCTATACTGATCTTTGGAGCATACCCTAGTTCTTCTTTAGCTTTATCAATATTTAATGTCTGGCTTTTTGAAAGAACACTAACAGTATATTTTGTGAGAATAGGTTCTTTTCCAAATAAAATAGTTTTTGAGATTCCTTCTAGTATAGCAGCTAGTGAAAAAGCGGTTTTGTAGGAAATTTTTTTATATTTTACTTCCTTATCAAGACGCTTCATTACATTTTCTATGACCTCATATAAATTTACACGCTCGTCATTTGTTATATTGTACTTTTGCCCTAATGTATGTTTTGGGGAATGCATACAAAGAAGTAAAGCATCTACTACATTCTCAACATACGTGATATCAACAAGAACATCTTCAGTACCAATTCTCGGTAAAGCACCCTTTTCACATACTTTAATAAGACGCGGAAGAATCGCATTA
The DNA here is from genome assembly GCF_022637375.2 of Bacillus sp. N5-665. Taxonomy (NCBI): domain Bacteria; kingdom Bacillati; phylum Bacillota; class Bacilli; order Caryophanales; family Bacillaceae; genus Bacillus; species Bacillus sp. N5-665. The sequence goes on along the minus strand of NZ_CP093325.1, from coordinate 2,262,136 downwards.
TCTCCTGGTCCGAATAAAGCACGCGGGCGTATCGTGATAACTGGTAAACCATGCATGAATGCTTGATCAATAGCTTGTTCAGCCATGTGCTTCGTTGTTGCATAATGATTTACAAATGTATCAGGAAGTTTCGCGTTTTCTACTACATTTTGTCGTTCATCATAATAGAAATAAATACTTGGTGTTGATACGTGGATCAGGCGTTTTATACCGTACTTTTGACATCCCTCGATAATATGTTTCGTTCCTAACACATTTGCATTATAAAAATCTTCATATTTACCCCAAGGAGAAGAAAGTGCGCCGCTATGAAAGATGTAATCTTTACCTTTACAAACTTGTAGCACACGATCCCTGTCTTCAAGAGGACAGTAAACAAACTCAATTCCATTTTGTTCTAATACCTTACCAATTGTTTTATTTCTTCCCGTTGCCGTTACTTCATAGCCCATATTTTTCAGTCGAAAGGCGAGTTTTTGTCCTAGAAAGCCCGTTCCACCAGTTACTAGCATTTTCATAAATCTTCACCATCCCACGATATGTCATATGTTGTTTGCTCTAAAATAGTCCGTTCCTGTTTATAACTTTCACGCCACAATTTATACATGCTAAAAAACTGATAAAAAAATGGTTTCCAATCATTGTGACGATAAACGATATCTGGATAAGAGCATAGAACTTTTAACCATCGCTTACGTTTTTGTTTACTTTTTAAATTCGGAAATCCATAAAGAAGCATCGCTAACCGAATTGCACACTCAGAGTTTGGTCTTGGAATGAGTGTATTGTTTACCTTTTCATGAAAGAAGGCCGGCAATATTTCCTCATCGAATAAATGTAATCCACTTGTAGTACGTGGATTACATTCAATCGGAATCGCATCTCCATCCTCTGTAACGATAAAATCAAAAGCAATTTGTCCTGAGAAATTTAGCTCTTTTACAATATGTCTCACAAACTGATCAATTTTAGGATGATTCATATGCTGAAACGCAATGGTAGCACCTAAGCCTGCCGTAAATTCCGTTTTATACGTAGAGTGAGCTAACACTTCCCCAGATTGTGCAATACTGTAGGAACAATGCTGCGTCCCTCGTATAAACTCTTGCATAATATAATTCGACTTATCTATCATGCTTTCTTTTAGAGCATCCTCTTTTGTAATAAATTCCACTTTATCAGAAAATCGGGAAAAAATCGGTTTTCGTACAAAAGGAGTATGAGCTGGTGTTTTGTGCATCATTGAACTTATCGCTTCTTCATCATCTATTCTATATGTTGCAGGTACTTGCCACCCTAAATTCGCTACGAACTGAATAAATTCCCACTTATTATGCAGTAATGAAAGTTTTTGAAAATCATCTACTAATACATGGCAAAATGCGCTTAATTCTTCTCTATATTTAGATATATAAAATACTTCTTCACAAGTAGGAATAAGTAAATCCACATTATGACGTTGAATAATGGATAGTAGCGCACGGATACTTTCATTTGTTTTCCATTTTGGAGAAGGAATTTCATAAAAGTAATCCGTACTCTTTGAAACTTTACTTAATGGATAAGGAATACTATCTGCAATAATAACGGTATGTCCAGCGTTATGAAACAGTCTGCATACATGCAGAGTTGCTGGTGCACGTGCCCCTGTAATTAATACTGTTTTCTTAGTACTCAAGAAGGATGCCCCCGATAGAAAGTCCCGCAGAAGTACCTAATAATAGTATTTTATTTCCACGTTGCACTTTCTTTTGCTTAATCGCTTCGAAAAGAGCGACTGGAATAGATGCGGAAATCATATTACCGTAGTCTTCAAAAATGGTCATAAAGCGCTCTTCATCAACCCCTAATTTTTTACGAATGAGTCTCATAGCTGGTCCACTTGCTTGGTGAGGAACAATTAAATCAATATCGGCTAGAGTATAACCAGTATCCATAAGTAGCTTGTCAATAAACTTCAACAAATACTTAGAAGATAGTTTAAAAATGGCTCTTCCATTCATATCGAACAAGAAGTCTTCTTTTCGTTCCTCACTATACTCGCGAGGATGAATCATCGTTCCACCGCCACGAATTTCTGATAAATGCGCACCAGAGCTATATGTTTCCATATGGGAAGCAATAATAGAAGATGTATAATCGCCTTTTGTTATTACTACAGCTGCCGCACCGTCACCGAATAAAATACTGCTTTCATTTTGCCCCCAATTTAATCCAACAGAAGAAATTTCAGAAGAAATGATAACAACATTTTTGTATCTCCCGCATTCCATTGCGTACGAAATTGTATCAAGTGCTGTTATGAAACTTAAACATGTTGAATTGATATCAAAACATGGAATACCAGAATGCTGTAGCCCGAGCTGTTCTTGAATAAGTGATGCAGTAGAAGGGATCGCCTGTTGAATCGTTCCGCTTCCGCAAATAATACAATCGATATCATCCCAAGTTAACTTCGCATCTTCTACAGCTTTTTTTGCAGCTTCTGCACCCATATAAGAAGACGTTTCTCCATCAACAAAATATCTTGTTTTTACCCCAGCTTTTTTTAATGTCCAGCCTTCTGGCACATGTAGCATGCGATCTATTTCAAAAGATTCTACCTTTCTTTTCGGAAGATATGTTCCAATTCCTTTTATACTAATATATCTTTTCATTCTCTATCGCCTCTTAATCTTTTTATAAATTTAAAAATCCTTTACATCTAAACATTGTTGTGGATACATACAGAAAGTCTTTTTATAACATTCTGCTATCCCCTTATGTACTTCTAATCATATTTCTCTTCAAAAAAGAGCAAGCTCTCTACTTGAGAACTTGCTCTTTTTGCATGAGAATTCTTCAAATACATACTCTAGAAAAAAACTTTTATATCAATTTAATTATATTATAACAATTATCCGAAAATATTTAATAGTATTTTTTGTAAATAAAAGTGAAAATGTGGTATAAACTTACGTGAGATGGTAGTTTATTGAGCAGCAAATATACACATATGGAGTGTACATACAACTCATTTCAACATCTTCTTTTCCCTTTTTGTTTCCATAAAAAAATAATTTATATAATTAAATTGGCGGAGCTTTAAGTAATACTGCACAAAACAAACATATCTACCATCACTAAATTTGCTTTCCTTGTCTTTCATAAATGCATCACTATGCCCTATAATACTTTCCATTCCTGCTATTTATATCTTCCGCTCCATACAGAACTCTCTTTGGATTTATAACAATCAGAAAAACTGCAACTACTAAATAAAAAATCGCGTTATACATAATTAGATCGATTAAGTTTCCTTTTATAATACCAATAAAGAAATTAAAAAATTGATGGATGATGATTGGGATAATTAAATTCTGATTTAAATTATAAAATGCAGTCATAACGATTTTCATAGATATGATAGAGATCATAAAAAATAGAATATATTTAATTAGGTCCATGCCTACAAATCCTGTAGTAAACCAAATAGGTAGATGCCACATCCCCCACCAAAATCCTATAATTAGCGAAGCTTTTAGTGGTGAATGCCTCTTTTGAAGCTCAATTTGTGCAAAGCCTCTCCATCCTAGTTCTTCTCCCAATGGCCCCGCAAGAAAGTTTTTAGCAAAGAAATAGATTAGCATTCCCCATGAAGTGACAGTAAAAATAGAATCTACTTCACTATTTTTAGACACGACAAACAAAATCATTAAAAATATGAAAGTTTGAATCATACTCACAATAAGAATTATAGAAACTTTAAGTTTATTCTTGAACTTGTCTTTTACAAACTGTATAAAGCTCTGCCCTGGATAGATTTTTTTAAATAACACGGCAAAAGCAAAAGTTGAGGACCAAGACGATATACAAAACATTACATCAAAAACCCATGCTGGGAATCCTAGCATACTTATAGCTCCTACAAGCAAAAAAAGTGGCAGAAAAATGATATTGGTTAGTACAATAAAACTCGCTACTGGTTTTTTTAGTTTCTTTTCCCTATTCATGCGCAATCCCCATTTCAAACTAAGTATTTCGTAAACATAATAGTATTTATATTTACAGATACTCTCAGCTTAAACCTGGGGGTTACTCACAGGTCAATACATGTCAGCATTATTTTACAGGCGCATAAATTTCTAAAAATATACGCTCAAGTCCCTCTTCATATGTGGTAAGTAATATATTTATATACACTAGCCCCAAAAGTTCATGTCCTTGTTCTATTGCTGCTTTTCTTAAACTGGATTCCACATTATGATCAATACTTTTCCCACCAGTTGCCCATCTTCCATCTTCAATAACTGTATAAATACATTTTGGATGCGATAGAATTTCCCCTTCTAATTCTTTATCAAAGTCCTCTATCTTTCTTACAATTATAAATTTATCTTCTATAATACCTTCTTCGTTGAAATTTATAACTCTTCGTAAAGATGTTAAAGTAACTGCTTTTTTTAAACTATCCGTATTCTTTTTCAAAGATTCATATTCATCATACGCAGTAAAATGCTCTATTTCTCCGTTTACTTCTAACGGCTTCATTTCTTTTACTACGTATTCCCCTAAGAATTGCGTTGTTTTTTCGCAATCTTCTTTTACAATTTGAAGATTTTTTAAAAGAAGTTTTTTATATTCTATCTCCTCTAAAACTTCTTGTTCTTTCTCTTCTAACAATGATTTTATTCCCTCTATACTCTTACTTTTTCTTAATTCCTGAATTTTTTTTATTTCGATATCCATTTCCCTATAGAAATTGACCGTTGTTATATCATATATATCAAAATGATTATATTTTCTATACCCATTCTCAATATTTTGCTTCGGCTTGACCAAACCTTTTTCCTCATAAAACTTCAAAGTATCTCTAGATACATCTAAAAATTTTGCAACCTGTCCAATTGTGTACATTACGTTCTCCTTTAACATCGCTACTTAAACTTTTACATTCATATTGCATATTCTGTAAATTATCGAATTTCCCTTCCAATTAATACTCCCCATCTCCTTTTTCCACAAAAAAAGACACAGAGATTTCTCCCCATGCCTACTAATTCCTACTTCTTCACCGCATGCACATAATGCACCGTCTCAAAAGCTTCTAAATAATCATTTCGTCCTTCAAAATATAATTTATTTATGTCTTTTGGCGATAAATGCTCATAAATGAGTAAGCCTGCCTTCTCTAATAGTGCTTCCATTTCGGTATAAGAAAAACACGATTTCATCGGTTCTTCGCCTACTGCAGCCATTTTTACCATATTTTCCACTCGATTGGACAGTCCCTTTTCTGTAAATAAGTTTTCATCCGGATAATCGAATACGATAGAGCTCCCCTCTGGAACCATCTCGAATAAGTATTCTATTAAACTAGAAAGCTCCTCTTTCGTTAAATAGTACGTAACACCTAATAGGCTAAAGAAAGTCTTTTTATTTTCAAATCCTTCATTCCGTAACTGTTCACTGGAAAATCCTTTCGTGAAATCCATCGAAATAAAATGAAGGTTGTTTGGAATTTCAAGTTCTGCTTCTTTTATTCTCTCCTTCTTAAACCTTTGCGTAGAAGGATGATCCACTTCAAATATTTCTATTTCATTCTCTAATTCTCGATGTCTGAAACTGAACGTGTCTAAGCCCGCACCGAGTATGACGTATTGTTTTGCTCCTAATGTAATCTCATGTAGTAATACTCTTTCACAATATGCCGCGCGTGCCAAAGGTGTTGGTGATAATTGAACTTGTGTAATCCATTTTAATATTTCTTGTGGATTGTCTTGAAACTTCTCTGCAATGTCTGTATTAAAAAACTGTATTCCTTGAACCATATTCGTTTCAATATCGTTACGTTCTTTTTGTGAAATAAAATCTTTAGCTACATAATCATCAAAGATTTTAGGATGATCAAATTCACTATGATACGCTCTTCCGAAAGCTGATACTAGCGACGTTACACTCGCTTCACCTTTTTTCACGCACATACACTCCTTCATTTTTACAACAAAAATAGGGTTCCCCTGGCCAGGAGAACCCTATTATACACTTTATTTTTAAGTTGGTAAATTATAGCATAAATAAGTTTTTTTGTCAAGTTTCTATCCTGCTATCAAACCAACAATTTGTATATTCTCTGGCAGGAAAATTGTCGATTCACACAGAATATTCCAAATTATAACAATACATATGGAGGCCAATATGAAACGATTAGTCATTATTACCGTAGGAAAAACACACAGCGGAAAAACTACATTTGCTAAAGAACTAGAAAAAGAGTTACCCAACTCTTTCGTTATGGATCAAGATAACCAAGCTGAATTTATCAACACACATTACGAAAAATTACAGCCGGATGAAGGCACTAATACATTTAAGCACGGTCTTTCGAAATTCATTGTTGATTATGCGCAAGAATATACAAATCTACACCTTATTATTTGCAACTCCAATCGCAGTAAAAACGGAAGATTATATTTACTAAACGAATTATTTCCACAAAATAAATATGTACGCATACTCGTTCATTTTGACATTCCTGATGAAGTACTTTACGAAAGAATAGCTCGAAGCACGCGAAGTACCAATATTTTTAGAGGTGGTTATTCTAGTTTTAAAGAAGTACTCGATCGACAACAGGCTGAATCGCAACATGAAGATGTGGTGGATCCGATAGAAAACGAGGCTAATTATTTGTTTGTCATTCGTAATAGTAAGGATGTAAACTCTACTATAGAAGAAATTATTCATCTAGCTAAAGATTTGCCCCCTACTCCAAAATAAAAGAATTTAAAAATTACATAATCATAGATTATTATGCAAATCCTTCCTCTAACCACTTAACATGGTATATAATGATAAGATAATCTACTTCTATATGCTCAATTTTACACAAAACAGCTCATGCATATGAAAGAAAAGAGGTACAAAAATATGAAAACAAAACAAACAATTGCTGCGTCTACACTAGCTTTAGCAATGATTGCTGGCGCAAACTCTGCTCATGCAGAAGTAACTGATGCTACTCCTCAGCAAAGTACGGGAGATCGATTAGCTGAAATTAAGCAACATAGACAAGAGTTAGATGCGAAATTGCAGCAACACAAAGAAAACGTGGATCAAAAGTTGAATGAACTTAACCAAGTTAAGGAAAATGTTGATACGAAGGTTAATGAACTACATGAGCGTAAACAAGTTGCTGATGAAAAAATTAACGAAATGAAACAACGTAAACAAGAGTTAGATGCAAAACTTCAGCAAGACAAGCAAATCGCCGAAGATAAAATCGCTGAAATTAAAGAGCATAAAAAACAAGTAGAAGATAAAGTTGCTGAAGTGAAAGAACATAAGCAAAATATCGATAATAAGGTTAATGAGATTAAAGAACATAAACAAACTGTCGATGAAAAAGTGAATGAAATTAAACAACATAAAGAAAATATCGATCAAAAGGTTAATGAACTTAAGGAAGTTAAAAAACAGGTAGATGAAAAATTAGCTGAGTTAAAGAAAGCAAAACAAACTGCTGAGGACAAACTTGCTGAACTAAAAGAAAATAAGCCGAATACTGGGAACACGTTAGAGGAACTTAAGAAAATTAAAGGTAATTTAGATAGTCTTTCCGCTAACTTAGAACTAGCTAAACAAGATGTAAAAAACAAACTAGCTGAATTACAAGAAACTAGACAAGATTTACTAAATAAAATTAACGAAATGAAACAAGCGAAACAAACTGTTTCAGACGATTTAACAAAGAAAAAACAAGACTTAGATATTAAAATTAACGACTTTAAACATACTGAGAAAAAAATTGATGACAAATTAGCTGAGGTACATACAACGAAGCAAAATGTAGATAACAAAATTAATGAAGTATCTCAATCGAAACAAACTGAAACAAAGACTGGTACTACAAACACAAACAATAACACTAGAGAACTTCCTAACGCTGGTAGTGAGCAATCAAATAATATGGCTTTAGGTATGTTATCTGTATTAGGCGGCGTTTTATTAGTAACACGAAATAAAATTAAAGCGTTATTCTCAAAATAAGGCCCTTATAACTATATTTTATAAAAAGGACAATCGCACATTTATGTGCGATTGTCCTTTTTCTTTATATTAACTTCCCATCTCTAAGCGTCAATATACGATCACATACATCAAGCATTCTTTCATCATGCGTAATCATAATTGCTGCTTTTTGACTTTCTTTCACTTCACGTTTCATCATTTCTACAACTTCACGTGCGCGTTTTGAGTCTAAGCTTGCAGTTGGTTCATCCGCTAATATTAAATCTGGGTTGTTCATGAACGCGCGAGCGATTGCTACCCTTTGTTTTTCCCCGCCAGATAGTTGATTTGGATAATGACTTTTTCTTTCTCCTAATCCAAATGCCGCTAATAAATGATCCGCACGCTTTTCTGAGTCTTGTTTGTTTTCTTTTTTAAGCTTTGCAATGTAAAGCAATTGTTCTTTAACATTTAAATATGGAACAAGATTTGCGAACTGGAAAATGAAGCCGATTTTTTTCAAGCGAATGTCTGTCATTTCCTTTTCCGATAACTTCGTAATATTTTGCTCACGAATGTAAATATCCCCTTTTGACGGTGATAATAAAGCACCCGCGATTGATAATAATGTACTTTTCCCTGATCCAGAAGGACCAACGATTCCAATAAACTCTCCAGCTTTCACATCAAGCGACATCGGATGAAGGGCTGTTACTTCCGTATTCCCTTCTCCGTACACTTTACTTACTTTATCTAATTTCAATAATGAAGTCATTACATCCCGCCTCCAATTGCTTCTAATGCATCAACTTTTAATACTTGGTATAACGAAATAAGTGTTCCTAAAATACTAATTACGATAAAGATTGCTCCATATTGTGCAATCATCGGTGTTGTTAATAAGAACGGCATACCTGCTGGTAAAATTTGTTCTAATCCTTGCACAAGAACAATACTGATTACCATCGCAACGACTGATAAGAATAAAGCCTGCACGACTAAACTATTTGCTAAATAAGAATTCTTCGTACCGATTGCTTTTAATACGCCTAATTGCTGTGTTTTTTGCAATGTAATGACGTAGAAGAATACACCGATTAGTAACGCAGCGATAACAAGTAAGAATGCAATTATCATCGTTAATGTTCCTTGCTCCTCTTTAAATCCGGGAATACTTTGTAGTACTTCTTTTTTGTCGATAACATGTGCATTTTTAATTTCTTTATCTGTATTCAGCGCAATCGCACTATAATCTTTTTGGTTTGGTTGTGAAATAGCTCCCCATACGTCTTCATTTACATAAACGACTGGTGTATGGCTAAACATTTGATCTTTCGTAAATCCAACGATTGTAAATTCTTTCTTTGAAACAGGATCAATAATTGTGTCCCCGATATCGATTCCTTTTTCTTTAATAGATTCATCAGCAACCATTTCATTATTTGCTGTACCTAATTTCTCACCTTTTACAATTTTCGGTTCTAAAAATGAATCGCGTTCACTTGAGAAAATAGCAACATCCACTTTTTTCGAACTGTCTTTCTTTTCATACGTTGAAACTTTCACACGGAACGGAACGGCCTCTTTCTCGCCTACTTGATTTACTACGTTATTTACATCATCTTGCTTAATTTGTGAACGAAGTAATTTATTTTCCGCATCATCTGCTAAGACGAACTTATTTGCCTCCATATTTTGAATCGATGAAGCATTATCATATGATAATCCATTTGCTAATCCTGAAATAACAAGAACTAAAAATGATAATAACACCATAATAAGTCCGATTAATCCATATCTTAATTTTGATTGTTTTAATTCACGCAGAGCTAAAAACATTTCGCTCGCTCCTTCCTCTTACTTTCTATGCACTTATCATAAAAAAGAAATATGAACGGAATATGAACAGAAGATTACAGAGGAGAAAATTTAATTTTCAGAAAGTATTGAAAATAATTAGAATCCTTGATACAATTCAGTCAAATAATCTTGACCGAGTAATTTCATTTAAGGAGTTGATCATCTTGAAGCCCATGTTAACACTCACTACTTATAGCCAACTAAAAGCAATAAGCGATCCACTACGTGTCGAAATGATGATGCGACTATGCGAACGTCCTTATACAGGGCAACTACTATCTGAGAAATTCGGCATTCCAAGGGCGAAAATTCATTATCATTTAAAAGAATTAGAAAAGAATGGTTTTATAGAAATTGTTTATACAGAAGAAAAGAATGGCATCATTCAAAAGTTTTATCAATCTGTCGCTAGAGGCTTCACCCCTGCCGCAGACCTATTACCTCATTTAGAAATGTTGAGCGAATCAGGTCGCCAAATCTTTTTACAAATGACAGAAAGAACGAAAAACCACATTCTCGCTGCACCAGAAGAAGCTTTTACATTACGAAAAGTAAGTGAAGACCCAGCTGAGTGGAATTACGTTTCATCTTGTTGGGAGTTTGATGCCACGCCAGAACAATTTCAAGTGTGGGTGAAAAAGTTTCATGAATTAATGGCTGAATTAAATGATATCGCAAAAGATGCGGATAAAGGTCCAAATAGTAAATCTTATTACATTTCTACTACTGCACTACAAATCGACGAACGAGCAATGCAGTGCTTTGTGAAAAAAGAAGAAAAATCGTAATACGATTTTTTTTACATAAACGGTCAAATTTATTTTACCGAATAAATTTATTATAAAGGAGTAGATAAAGTGGACATATTAAAAAACCGGAATTTCCTCTTATTATTTTTAGGGAGAATTTTCACAAACATAGGAGATAGTTTGTATTATGTAGCCGCGATGTGGCTCGTATACAAGCTGAGTGGTAATCCTTTTTATTCTGGATTAGCTGGTTTTCTTACGTTATTACCTTCTACACTTCAATTTCTTACCGGTCCATTCGTTGATAGATGGTCAATCAAAAACACCCTCTTCATCACACAAGTTCTGCAATGTATCCTTATATTAATCATTCCTATTACACACTACTTCGACCTATTAACTGTTCAACTACTACTTATCATCATGCCCATCGTAGCCTTTATCGAACAATTCGCCTATCCCGCACAATCGAAAGCTTTACCACTTCTACTGCATAAAACACAATTATTAAAAGGAAACTCTCTCTTTTCATTTGCGTATCAAGGCATTGACTTAATTTGTACGACTCTTTCTGGAATATTAGTAGCACTACTTGGTGCCATTACTTTATATGTAGTCGATTCCTTAACATTCGCGATTACTGCCCTATTATTCTTTTCATTGAAAATGCCAAAGCAAGCAGAAACAAATACATCACTTTCAACTAAACAATATTTCTCTGATTTAAAAGAAGGCTTTTCGATCGTCTTCCGTTCATTAATGGGCGCCTTCTTAATCGGTTCAGTTGTCGCTAATTTTTCAATCGGTATGACAATGGCGATACTCCCTTCTTACGCTGATTCTTTAGGAGGCGTGAAATCATATGGCTTCTTCTTAGCTGCTATATCAGCAGGTAGTCTCATCGGTGCATTATTCAGTTCATGGATTGGCAAACGTAATGTTGGCCGTGTCTCCATTATTAGCTTTGCGACTGGCTCTATCTTTTGGTTTCTCTCTACGATTGTACCGTTTCAATGGCTATCTATTCTCTTATTCGGCCTAGCTTGGATACCAATCGGTGCGACCAACATATTATTTGCGACAATTAGTCAAATTGCAATTCCAAATCAATATCTTGGACGCATTAACTCAGTCATGCGAAGTATGGGCACAATTGCTATGCCGTTCGGTTCTTTAATTGGCGGATACACCGCAAATGTATTTAGTAGCCAATTCATTTTTGCGCTCGCTAGCATCGGTATTTTATTTATTTCTCTCGTATGGCTGCTTCATCCGAAATTACGAGCATTGCCGAAAGCTGATGAAATTACAGCGGATACTTTTGGAGTTCATTTTAGGGAAGAGCGCGGGAAAGGTACAGCTTTATAGCAGGAACAAACATAACCCCGTTCTAGATTTGGGACGGGGTTAAAATGTAGTTATTTAATTTTGGATGTAAAATACTTCACTAAAAATATAACAATAGCACCAACTAAAACGTTCAATTAACGATTTGATGGCCAAGACCCCTGCATTTTCCTTAATTGAATAATTTGGCCTGTATGATAAGCATCATGAAGCATGATATCTAGTAATTTCCCCTCAAGTGAATTTTGTTCAAGCTCTTTTTCAGAAATTGCACTCAATACATGTCTTAAATTACGCTGAGCATTTTCAGAACGTTCAACAACTTTCTTCCATTCCTCATCATCATTGGATTGCTCAGTAAGATAAAAGGTGTCATTACCGTCCAGATTGTGTTTCCATTCACGGCCTTCTAAGTTTGCAGCAAGCCTCTCTTTGTAATAAATGAGATGATTAACGCTCTCCCAAATGGTATTCGTTGCCTCACCAGATGGTTTCCACGTAGCCTGTTCGGCTGTAAGTCCTTCTATAGCATGTTTAAACGGTGCATACCAACTCTCTTTATCGAATGTTGAATCTAGTACGTTTAATAACAAGTCAATTCGTTTCAAAGTAATTTCCTCCCTACACGGTTCAAGTTTTAATACAATCCTTATAACTCTGTAGAGATTCTACATGTTTAAATAAACTTCCTCCTGAGCTCACTCCACAAACTCGTCCGATTATGTAATGAAAATGACTCACATTTTTTCACTTTACACGTATACTAGAAACCAAAAAAGAAGAGGCCCTTCCGTAGCAGCCTCTTTCATCTATTTCGGAAGCTCCACCTGAACAGTAGTCCCTTCCCCTTTCGTACTATACACTGAAACGTTTCCGTTATGCAGTTCTACAATCTTCTGTACAATCGATAATCCTAAACCGCTACCTTCTACGTTTCTTGCTCTTGCTGTATCTACTTTGTAAAAACGATCAAATATACGATCCATTTCTTCTTTTTCCATACCAATTCCGTTGTCTGATATATAGATCATCACACTTGATTCTAATTCTTCTACAACAAATTCAATCGTTCCGCCGTCGTTTGAAAACTTAATACTATTCGTAAAGATGTTACTCCATACTTGATGAAGTAAGTTTTCATCGCCTTGTATTGTAATATCCGGCACATCAAATTCAACGGCAATATCTTTTTCACGCCATTTCCATTCGAGCATAAAAATGACGTCTTTAATTTGCTTTTGTAGATTGAATTCTTTTATTTGTAATACTTTTTCTTCTTTATCTAAAGAAGCGAGCGTAAGTAACTGTTTACATAAACTAGACATTCGCTTACTTTCGCCCTCAATAATTTGCAAGTAATGGTTTCTTTCTTCCCCACTCATCTCTTCTGACTGTAACGTTTTTGAGAACCCTTGAATAGAAGAAAGCGGCGATTGGAATTCGTGAGAAACGTTAGAAACAAATTCTTGTCTCATCTCATCTAATTCTTTAATGCTTTTCGTCATCTTTTGAAAATTAGTTGCTAATGTACCAATTTCATCTTTTCGATTTCCATCTAATTCGATATCATATTCACCACTTGCAATCTTTTGCGTCGCTTTCGTAAATGTACGAATGGGACGAACGATATAACCTGCTGCAATCGCAATAAAAATAATACTTAATAAAACGATAAACCCTAGTAATACCGCTAGAAAAATTCGCATCTCACCAAATTGTTGCTGAATGTCAGGACGAATGAATAAAGCGTACTGTTTATCACCGTGTTTTACCGGCACACCGACACTATTAATTAATTCATTATCGAAAAACCCCGTAATAAAGAGGCGTGTTGGATATGTAGAAACGCCGTTAAACGTTTCCCCTTGCAACACTTTATGAACAGTATCATCGCTAATAGAGGTCTTACGAAACGCATTGCCAATACGCTTTCCATTCTTTTGATCATCGACAATATAAATTTCATATCCTAACTTCGCAATTGATTGTAAATAATCATACTTATTTTCTTCACTTTGCTTTTCATATAACGATTTTACTTCTTCCGCATACATTAAAATCTTTTCACTGTTATACGGTTTTAACTTCACTTGATAGTACACATTTGTTAATAAAAAACCGATAATACTGCTAAGTAGCATGATCCCAACCGTCATAAAAACAAATCTAGAGTATAATGATTTCATTTTATTTCAACTCCAACTTATAACCGAGTCCGCGTACTGTCGTAATTTGAAAATCATCCGTTCGTTTTGAGAAGCGATCTCTCAGTCGTTTCACATGAACGTCAACTGTTCGTTCATCTCCTTCAAAATCCATTCCCCATACTAATTCAATTAATTCTTCTCTTGAAAATGTTCTTCCAGGATAACTAGCCAGTTGCGATAACAACTCAAATTCTTTTAATGGAAGCAGAATCGTTTGACCGTTACACTTCACTTCAAACCCTTTTCGATCAATTGTCGTACCGTGCAACGTAATAATATCAGCACTCAGCATTTGATAACGACGCAGTAATGCTTTCATACGGAAAATGACCTCAGCTGGCTCAAATGGTTTTACAATATAATCGTCCGTACCAGAAATGAATCCTTTTTCTTTATCAACTAATTGATCTTTCGCAGTTAATAAAATAACCGGTATATCATGATACTTCCGGATTTCTTCACATAACGTATAACCATCAACAAACGGCATCATAATGTCTACTATCGCAAGATGAATATTTTCTTTCTCTAATACGCCTTGCGCTACCTTTCCATCTTCCGCTTCAAAAACTTTAAACCCCTCTTTTTGTAAATGGTAATGTAACAACTCTCTAATATGCTTATCATCATCAGCTAATAAAATATGTATCATCTTCATTAAACCCTCTCTTGTTCATCCTTCTACATCCTTACCTTAAGAAACAATTAGATTTTTTGCAAGAAAAAGAAAAACAAACCAACATTTTAAGATAAATAAAAAGAATCTATTTTGAAAAAAGATTATTCAAAATAGATTCTTACGTTTTAGTATTAAGATTATTTTAATGAAAAGTAATTTCTATGCTTTAGAAATATCAACGAATCCTTCTCCAAATACGTCACGAACATCGTGTATAGCAATGAACGCAGCCGGATCTGTAGTTTGAACAATCCGTTTTAGCTTGACTACTTCTTGCTTATTAATAACAACATAAAGAATTTCCTTCGGAGTTTTCGTGTAATAGCCATGACCTGAGTACACCGTAACCCCTCTGCCCATTAAGGTAGTTACCTTCCCGGCAATTTCATTCGGGTTATCAGAAATAATCGTAATGGCTTTCTTCGGATTTAAACCTTCAATTACAAACTCCATCACTTTCGTTGCTACATATAGCATAATAATTGTTATCATCAGTTTTTCTGCACCAATGATGAAATAAGATGAAAACGCAACAATTAAATCGAAGAACAGTAAACCATAGCTAATGCTCCATCCTAAATATTTATGCGTCATCCTTGCTAAAATGGTAGTACCTGCTGTTGTTCCGCCAACGCGAATAATAAGACCAATCCCGCACCCAATAAATATTCCTCCGAAAACGGCATTTACAAGCATTTCATCCGAAGCAATCGTCCAACCTTCTGTCAAATGAAGGAATAGCGAATTCGTAACTACAGCGATAATCGTATAAATTGTTGTAATCTTATTCAAAAATTTATAACCAGCTATTAACAAAATCGCATTTAAAATTAAGTTAACTAAGCCTGGTGACCATTCAAATAAATAATACGTAATAATCGTGATACCAGTTACTCCACCCTCACCAAACTCGTTCGGGATAACAAACAAATTGACACCTAACGCAAATAGAAATGCACCAATAATAATAAAAATAATGTCTGTCGTTCTTTTTTTCATACAGTACCTCACTTCTTATGTAAATATTTATTCTGTCATAAACTCTCACCATTATATCGTGGAATATTCAAATCGAACAGTGGTTTATTTTTATTTTAATATAGGATGATAAAACAACTTTATCCTATATCCACATGTAATTTAAAAAGTAAAACAACTGTATTTATTATGTACTACAAGTAAAGTTTTGATTTCACATGCAGTTGATGCTAAAAAATGAATATGAACACTCACTCGCACAAATTTCGAATACAAAACAAATAGGCGAAGCTATAGAATAGACTTCGCATCAAACATTTGATCCCAGAGATTTATATTCATACATTCCAGAAATAAATTTACTTATCTTTCTCCATATATTCTTTAATCTTTCGTTCTTCCCACTCTTTTCCGAATATCCCAACTGGAAAAGTTGTCAAACCGTGTATAACGATACCGATCCCCCAACCTGCAAGTGGATATACAAACCATAATTTACTTGAATCAGAGCTTATATTTATAATAAAAAGCATTAAGTTCACTAGTATATAGACCGTTAAATGAATATAAAACGCTTGTAAATTCTCTACCCTTTTTTTAGCTCGTAAATAAACCTCATCTCGCTCCACCCTTAAACACCTCTTTTCATATTGTTTTTTTCACCTTCGCTCCAGTATTAACATCATATTCTAATCGAAAATCCGTTATTCTCAAAAAAACATAAAACAAAAAAGTACCCATCGAATTATCATACATATGATGATTCGATGGGTACTGCATGATACATTTGTTATTTACAGAATTCTAATTAAGACCAAATCCAAACATCATCATTATTTTCAACGTCGCTCTTTACCTCATGAACTTTTTCAATGTTGTCCGTTGTGTTCCAGTTAATAGAACTTCCGCCCCATCCTACATACTTCATATCAATTTTTACTTTCTCACCTGTATGAAATACTTGTCCCTTCGTTAAGAAAACATCAATAATAACTTTCTTCCCGTTTAGTGATGGATACTCAACTACGACATATTTAGTAGAACCTTCTCCTTCCTCTTCCCTCGTTCCTACTTTTGATACTTCCCCAATCACATAATCAGGAGAACCCTCTTCTTTCATGTGCATACCTAATTTATGTGACGTATTTTCAACTGAATTTGCAATCATATATTCCGTGAAATTACGCATCATAGATCCAGTAACTTTTACTTCATCTCCTACTTTCACATTTGAAAAGGAATCCATGTATATACTAACAGGCTCCTCATATTGCTTAGATTTTACAACAATTACACCTTTATCTACTTCTATTACTCGTCCTTCTAACGTCGAGAAATTCGATTCCATAGAAGTGGCACTCGCTTTTGACAGTTCTAATCCTGGTAAATTCGTTCCTGATAATGCTGCGATCCCTAAAGCACCTGCTAAAATTAATTTTTTCATACCCATATGTAACCTCTCCATTCATGATGATTATATTTTTTGATTGGATACGACCAACCTGTAACTATTATAGTTACAGGTTGTACAAAATAGCAACTATCTTTCTTATGCAATGTTGCATACTGTAACTTTTAAATATGCAGCAAGAGGACTAAATTCTCGAATTATAATAGTTAATTTAATTCAAAGCTAAAATAACCTTATGGGCACGGTATAAAGAAATTAAGAGCCGCTTTCGGTCCTAAAGTTAGCGAATAGCTTTATAAAAACTCAATCAAAATCTATTCAACGAATTGAAAAATGAACCATGTCGAATTTTATTTTCATAAAATTCAAATTTCAAGGAGGTTTTACAAAATATTACACAGAATTATTCGTATATCGTAATATAATTGGTAATTTTTTACGATTCATTTCATTTTATCTACCACGTTTAGACAAAATGGAAAACCATAGCAAAAGGAGAGATATAGATTGAAAAGAAAAATTAGTA
The DNA here is from genome assembly GCF_022637375.2 of Bacillus sp. N5-665. Classification (NCBI taxonomy): domain Bacteria; kingdom Bacillati; phylum Bacillota; class Bacilli; order Caryophanales; family Bacillaceae; genus Bacillus; species Bacillus sp. N5-665. Next base: position 2,244,390 of record NZ_CP093325.1, on the reverse strand, counting down.
CAGCTGTTGTAGGTTTATCGGTATTCAGCTTTGGTCTTTTTGGTGTAAATATTGGGGATGGCGGCGTTGTAAAGGCTGCACATGGGGATACTCCTGCTCCGAAACAAGAGAGCCATGCTGATTTCCCTGCCCCAAAATTAGAGGGACATGGGGATTTCCCTGCTCCAAAATTAGAGGGACATGGGGATTTCCCTGCTCCGAAACAAGAGAGCCATGCTGATCTTCCTGCCCCGAAATTAGAGGGACATGGGGATCTTCCTACTCCTAAATTAGATTCACATGGAGATTCATGGGCTCCTGCTTATGATCATGGAAGACCTCCTATTTCATCATATAATAAAGGGGATACTTGGGCTCTGAAACAAGAGACACATGCTGATTTAAGCTCGAAATTAGATTCACATGCGGATACTTGGGCTCCTGCTTTCAATATTGGCGATACTCCTACTCCGAAACTTGAGGGGCACGAACATTTCCCTGCTCCAAAACTAGAAGCTCACGGTGAAACTATTTAACACACCCCCCCTAGCTATATAACTAGGGGGTTTATCTTTTCATCCTATTCAGACCTCATGCATACTTTCTCAACTTTTATTTTAGTACTGTGCATGTGACATCATTTTATTAAGATTCTATAGTCAATTGTGATCCCTTTCCCCCAAAAAACATGGACAACACTATAAAAACACATAGATTGACAAGTTTAAAGATTCAGAATATTATTTATCAAGAAAAAATTCCATATAATTACTTTTTATTGTGTTACCATTATAGTTACAATTATATAGAAAAATATACAAGGGGGCTAATATGAACATTTCATTAAAGGGACATACATATACAACAAAACATTTAGAAGCTTGGTACCATGCAATCTTAACGCAAAACGTTAAGGAAGCACAAATTCAGTTTCAAGAAGCTAAAAAAGGACATGAAGAAATGCTTTTGAAAGAAACAGAAACAATTCCACTTTATCACTTATATTACGCATTACTCCAGTTCCGACATACAGCTCTGACAGATGGACTATCAATCACGAAAGATAGTTTTCAATTCATAGAAGACCAAGAAAAACCAGAAGATAAACATTTATCTTATCTATATCATTATTATAAAGCGATTCATTTTGCAGCAATTAATCATTATCAAGAAGCAGAAGAATATTTCTTAAAAGCACAAGCACTTTTATCCGGACACAGTCAAATTGAACAAGCTGATTTCTATTACCGATACGCTGCTTATCATTGTCACCAACAACAACCAAGTTTTGCGATTGTAAATGCTTCTAAAGCATTAGAATTTTTTGAAACGCAACACGGATGTGAAAGAAATATTTCATCCTGTTTAAGTGTACTTGGTGCTTCTTATGTAGACGTAGGACATTTTGAACAAGCTGAGGAAAGCTATAACAAAGCGTTAGATATTCTCCAAAAATTAAATGAAGAATCATTACAACTGTATGTGCGCGGTAATCTAGGTCATCTATATGCTAGCCAGAATCTTTCTGAAGAAGCGATTCGTCACTTGACACAAGTTGTTGAAAAAATCCCATCTCACTACAAAGCTATATTCTTACTTGCACAAGAACATGAAAAATTAGGACTTATCGACAAAGCAAACCACTACATTAAAATAGGGAAACAACTTATTTCTGAACTTGGTAATGAAGAGCACAAACATCACTTTGCTATATTAGAAGCTTTCACGAATCAAACTGAATTAGACAAAATTGAACCGATTGTTTTAGAAGGAATTGAATACTTCAATAAAGAATCTTTATATATCTATGTTTCTGAGTATCTTGAAAAACTAGCTCTTGCGTTTTATAACAAACAACAACATGAAAAAGCAAGTTTATACTTCTTTAATAGTACAATAGCAAAAAAATCAAATGAAAGAGGGTTAAAGAAATGAAAAAAACAATTGGTAAAATCGCTTTAGGTATTGCATTTACGGGTATTGCTGCATTTGGCTTAAACGCAGGTTTCACAAATCAAGCTGGACATACTCACTTCCCGTCTCCACCAGCTCCTTCTTTTTCTGAGGGCCATACTGGCGGCGCTCCTGCATTAAACATCGGTGACACTGGTGGGGCTCCTAAACAAGAAGGGCATGCACATTTCCCTGCTCCAAAAGTTGAATCTCATGGCAATACTGGCGGCGCTCCTGCTAATTCTGAGCATGGTACAGGTTGGTAAGTTAACAAAATTAAAAACAATTTAGATTACGTTCCTATATGTTTACAAGAAAACTATTCGATGTTATGTGGTTTTCAAGTCTAAAAAATACACCTAATAATTAGGTGTATTTTTATTTTACCTCTCTATCTAAGAATTAAAGAATACTCCCCTAAAAATCCCAACAAAAAAAACCGAAGAAACTACCTATACCTCAGACACTTAAAGTACTACGAACGTTGCGATTTTTAGTGACACTCCGTATCCAATCTCACTTTCATCCCAAGTGCCTAAAGGCGATAGCTTTCTTATTCAGGAAAAGCTGTAACCTCTCCATTCATGATGATTATATTTTTTGATTGGTTACGACCAACCTGCAACCAATATAGTTACAATTAGTGAAAAATAGCAACCATCTTTCTCATGCAATGATGCATACTGTGATTTTTAAATATAAATCGATTATTCCTATATTCAACACTACTGCTAAATTCTTGCATATCAGCAGGTAAACGGATTGATGATGAAGAAACTAATGTCATGCATCATGTTTTTTTCAATGATACAGTTTGTATAATCGTAGTCCATTACATTATATAGGAGCGGTGTTAACATGTTAATAAAACCAAAGAGGTTACAAGCAGGAGATATCGTAGCAACAGTAAGTCCTTCATGGGGAGGCGCAGGTGATTCTGAAATAAGATGGCGATATGAACAAGGAGTAAAAAGATTAGAAGAAGTTTTCGGTCTTACGGTTATCCCAATGCCAAATAGTTTAAAAGGTAGCGAATTCATTTATAACAATCCACAGGCTCGTGCGGAAGATTTAATGACAGCTTTTAAGGATACGCGCGTGAAAGCAATTATTGCGAATATTGGCGGTGAAGATAGCATTCGCTTACTTCCTTATATAGATTTTAATGTAATACGAGAAAACCCGAAAATTTTTATGGGATACTCTGACGTTACTATTTCACATTTATTTTGCCATAAAGCAGGTCTTTCCTCTTTATACGGTCCAGCAATTTTGACCGACTTTGCCGAAAATGTAGAGATGGATCGATATACAGTTGAAATGGTAAATCGAACTCTCTTTTCCAATGAAACGATTGGCGAGATTCAACCAGCTCATGAATGGACGAGTGAGCATTTAGAATGGATAGAGGTAAATAAAGATACAAGTCGTACGATGCAACAAAACAATGGATATGAACTACTTCAAGGCTCTACCACTGTACAAGGGCGTTTAATTGGTGGATGTATAGAAGTATTAGAATTTGCAAAAGGAACGGAGATTTGGCCTGAGAAAAAACATTGGGAGGATAGCATTCTCTTCTTTGAAACTTCTGAAGATCATCCAGAACCAAGTTATATAAAGTATTGGTTACGAAATTATGCAGCGCAAGGCATTCTGCAAAAAGCAAAAGGTATCATCTTCGGTAAACCGAAAGACGAAATGTATTATGAAGAATATAAACACGAAATACTGCAAGTAATGAAAGAACATCATTTAGAAGATTTACCGATTCTTTATAATTTAAATTTTGGCCATACCGAGCCGAAGTTTATTTTACCTTACGGTGCGATGGCAGAAATTGATTGTGAAAATGGGTCTTTCTCTATTTTAGAGAGTGGCGTGGAATAAAGGAAAACTTTAAATAAGTATCTAATTGGAGGGAGATTACGTGTATGGAAGTAACATTTACAGTAAGTAAATGGGATGAAAAACTAATTGATGATACTAGAAAAGATTTCCCTATTAATATTGCTCATGTTGAATATGATATTGATGGTGAATTAAAAGGAAAAGCTTTTGTTGAATACTTATTATATTATTTAGACTCAAATATAAATGATGGTCACTTGGCTACTGCTAAAATTTCTGGATTTTTACACTTTGAAGGAATTTACAAGGGGCAACAAGGAACATTTACAGCTATAGAGCAAGGAATATTTGATAAAGGAAATTTAGATTCCCCAGGAACAATTATTAAAGCTACCGGTAACTTAGAAAATCTGCGAGGTTCCTATAATTATCAGTTTACAGGTCAAACCAGTAAACTAATTTTAAAGTTTGAATTTTAACAAAATACCCTATAATATAGTGGAGAGGACATTTCTTGCAATACTAGAAATGTCCTTTTTATTGACGAGCTTATCCAACTATTTTCTAATAGTTAAGAAAAGAGTATAATACATAAATTTTTCGTTATGGGGGGAATTAAAACTCTAAGCCTGAGGGCCCCACTTACTCATTACTTTTCCTATCAATTAAAGAATAATCCCCGAAAAACTCCCCTTCATAACTTCTTTTTCAAGTTGATTCCTACATGTAAACATCGCAATAATTTTTGTGCGGTTTTTTTCATCGGGCTCAAATTGTTCAATGGTTACGTCACAGCGAATCGTATCACCGCTAAACACAGGACGTAAAAATTCAAAATCCATCTTGCGAGCTAGTACGTTATAGTCACCGCCAATTTTTGTAGGCAACGTTGATGTTAACAGCCCTTGTACAACAAAACTCCCCTGCTCATCTGGTGTAACATGATGAACACCTTCATCTTTCGATACTTCCGTAAATAAAACAACATCCTCTTTCGTAAACATTCGTTCAAAGGTGATTTTTTCGCCTACTTGCAATTTCATCTATACCCCTCCTCAAAAACCCTTTTAAAATAAGAAAAACCGAAACTAAAAATCATTTCGGTTTTTCACTCTAAAGAAGTTTATTTTAATGAATGAACAAACAACCCACTGCGAAGTTTCGGTTCAAACCACGTTGATTTTGGCGGCATAACTTCTCCGGCGTCTGCGATTGCTAATAAAGCTTCCATTGATGTCGGATATAATGAAAACGCTGCTTTATATTCACCGCTATTTACAAGGCGTTCTAGTTCTTCTACTCCGCGGATTCCTCCGACAAAGTCAATGCGTGAATCAGATCGCGGATCATGTATTTCAAGTACTTGGCTTAATAAATGATCTTGCAGAATAGATACATCTAAACCTTTAACGAGATCATTCGCATCAAACGTTTCCTCTTTCACTGTAAGCTTATACCACTTCTCGTTTACGTACATACCAAATGTTTTCGGCTCATTTGGTTTATACGGAGAAACAGCTACTTCTTCTACATAAAAGTATTGTGCAATTTGCTTTAAAAACTGTTCTTCTGATAAGCCATTTAAGTCTTTTACAACTCGGTTATAGTCCCAAATGGATAATTCATCGTGAGGGAATAAAACAGATAAGAAGAAATTAAACTCCTCTTCTCCTGTGTAATTCGGATATTTTTCTCTTCGCATGATCCCTACTTTTGCAGCTGATGCAGAGCGGTGATGTCCATCTGCAATATAAAGATTAGAAATATCTTCAAATGCGTTTACTAAAGTAGCAATTACATCCTCATCAACTATTTTCCAGGCAACATGCTCCACGTCATCTTCTGCTGTAAATGTATAGATTGGCGCATGCTCTTCTTTCCAGCTTGCAATGATACGTTTCACATCTTCTTTTGTACGATACGTTAAAAAGATAGGCCCCGTATTTGCATCACACACATCTACGTGGCGTATACGATCTAATTCTTTTTCGTGACGCGTTCTTTCATGTTTTTTTATTGTATCATCTTCATACTCATCAATAGATGTACAAACGACAAGACCTGACTGCGTTCTTCCTTGCATCGTCAGTTCATAAATGTACAGTGCTGGCTCTTCATCTTGTATGAATACTTCTTCTCGTATAAATCGATTTAAATTTTCACCCGCTTTTTCATATACACGATCATCGTACGGTGAAAGTGCCGGGTCTAAATCAATTTCTGCTTTATCAACGTGTAAGAAAGAATACGGATTCCCTTTTACAACCTCTCTTGCCTCTTTACTATTTAATACGTCATACGGTAAAGCTGCAACTTCCGCTGCTTTTTCTTCTACTGGACGAATGGCCCGAAACGGTCGGATTTTTGCCAAGTTTTCCTCTCTCCTTTACACAATCATTCGAACGGCTACAACACCTGTAATTTTGCTTATATTTTCCACAATGTTCTCTTTTATTATATCATCAATTCCGTTATCAATATCAATCATTGTATACGCCCAAGAATGTTTACTACGATTAATCATATCCGCAATATTAATATGATGTTCTGCTAAACATCCTGTAATTTGTCCTACCATGTTCGGAACGTTTTGATGCATGATTGTAATACGTTTCTTTCCGATATAAGGGAGTTCGACGTTTGGATAGTTTACTGAATTACGAATATTTCCTGTCTCTAAATATTCACGTAATTGGCGCGCTGCCATGAATGCACAGTTTTCTTCTGATTCAGACGTAGATGCACCAAGGTGAGGCGTCGCTGTTACATTTTTCATCTTTATCACATTTTCATTCGGGAAGTCTGTTACGTAATGCGTAATAACATCTTCTTCTAACGCTTTTTGAAGAACATTTTCATCTACAAGTTCTCCTCTAGAGAAATTGAATAAACGCATACCTTTTTTCATCTTCTCTACAGCGTGTTCACCAATAATTCCCTTCGTTTGATTCGTAAGAGGAATATGAAGTGTAATATAATCACATGTTGCGAAAATTTCATCTAAACTAAATGCTCTTTGCACATGTGTAGAAAGACGCCATGCAGTTTCAACTGAAATGTAAGGATCGTATCCGACAACGTCCATTCCTAAAGCTAACGCATCGTTCGCAACTAAAGCACCGATTGCGCCAAGGCCAATTACACCTAGACGTTTTCCTGCAATTTCTGATCCAACGAATTGTTTTTTTCCTGATTCAACAAGCTGCGGTACTTCTTCACCCTCTAAATTTTTCGTCCAGCTTACACCGTTAATAATGTTACGTGAAGACATAATAAGGCTGGCGATAATAAGTTCCTTTACTGCATTGGCATTAGCTCCTGGTGTATTAAATACTACAATCCCTTTTTCTGTACATCGCTCGACAGGAATATTATTTACACCAGCACCAGCTCTTGCAATCGCCTTTAAGTCTTTTGAAAATTCTTCTTGGTGTAAAGAATAGCTGCGAAGTAAAATACCATCTGGGTGGTCCATTCTATCCCCTATTTCATAACGCTCTCCGTCAAGAACTTGCAAACCCTTTTCTGCAATTTGATTTAACGTTTGAACACGAAACATATCCCCATCTCCCTATCTATTCTCAAGCTCAAATTCCTTCATATAATTTACTAATTGCTGTACACCGTGTACTGGCATCGCATTGTAAATACTTGCACGCATACCACCGACTGAGCGATGTCCTTTTAACGTAACAAGGCCGCGTTCTTTCGTTTTTTGTAAAAACTCATTGTTCAGCTCTTCTGACGGTGTTGTAAACGGAATGTTCATAAGTGATCGATACGTAGAATCAACTGGTGAAGTAAACAATTTTGATTCATCTAAGAAATTGTAAAGAAGTGAAGATTTCATTCTATTCTGTTCTTCAATCGCAGATACCCCGCCTTGCTCTTTCAACCATTCTAGTACAAGTTTCGTTACGTAAATACTAAAGGATGGCGGTGTATTATATAAGGAGTTATTTTTGCTGTAAGTTTCATAGTTTAACATCGTAGGACAAGAGCGATCTGCTCCCCCAATTAAATCTCTTTTTATAATAGCAATCGTTAAGCCCGCTGGCCCTAAATTCTTTTGCGCTCCCGCATATATAAGACCAAACTTCGTAACATCATATTGTTCTGATAAAATATTTGAGGACATATCCGCAACGAGCGGTACTTTATCTAAATGTGGAATGTCCACATATTTCGTACCCTCAATTGTATTGTTCGTTGTAATATGTACATAATCTAGTTTTTCATCATTTGGTAAACCATCCAATTTAGGAATTGTAGTAAACTTCTCTTTTTCAGAAGAAGCAAGCACTTGTACTTCCCCTATTTTTTCAGCTTCTTGCATCGCCTTTTTAGACCATGAGCCAGTCAATACGTACCCTGCTTTTTTATACGTATTCATTAAGTTTAACGGTATTATAGAGAATTGTAATGACGCACCGCCTTGTAAAAACAGTACTTCATACTCATCAGGAATGTTCATTAATTCACGAATCAGGCTACTCGCTTCATCTATAATACTTTGAAAATAAGAAGATCGATGACTCATTTCCATAATAGACATGCCTGTCCCGTTATAATTTACAAGCTCCTTTTGCACTTTCTCTAAAACTGGCAAAGGGAGTATTGATGGTCCAGCTGAAAAATTATATACTCTCTCCATCACCCTAATAACCTCCCTATTTCTTATTTTTATTAATTTTTAAACTTTCTGAATTATAACCTGAAATATAATACGTGGTCAATTTGTTTTCTATTATTACGGCGTAAGACGCAATGGAATCGCTTGCATGTGCAAACTATTTTTTATAAACATACAAAAAAGTGTTAAGTACATAATCGTACTTAACACTCTAGTAATAAAGTATAATTGCTAATTGTCCGTGAAGAACCGATCAAAAATTTGATAAATAGCAGAAAGACCAAAGAGCCAATAAATAGTGTCCACAAGCGCCGGCATTGAACCAAACCATTTCTCAACTACATTGTAATCTAACGCTACAAATAACCAATTCAAACCGCCAAGAATCACCAAAATTACTGTAAGGTAAGACAAAAATTTCATTCTGATTGCCCCCTAGGTGATAAGATGGTGAAAGGCCTTTCACTAGAAATATATGTGGTAAAATTCAAAACTTACCTATTTAATAAAAATTATTTTCGGTACCAGCCGTTAATAACTGCCTCTGCTTCTTTACTATGTATTTGATACGCATGCGTACTATTATGAGAGCCAATAAACCAAATGGAAAAACCTTTAAAATACGGTTTCGTTTCTAATACTTCTCGGTAAGCGCGCCATCCGTTTAATTGTACGTCCTTTGAAAACACATTAGAAACATCTGGATTCCACGGATTTTGTAATCCAAGCTCACGCGCCGGAACGTTAAATCCACCAAAATAAACGGGCTTTCCTGTTGCTTTATGTAATTGTTCCAATTGCTGCACAACATTTTGTCCACGATTATATACTGTTGTGGCAAATAAACTTTGCTTCACTTCTTCGTATGATGGATTTCTTTTTCCCGAAACTTCAAACCAACTATCAATACTAACAATATCCACCTTTTTTAAATATGGACGATTTATTTTTTCTATAAACTTCGCTTCATAAGATGGATCAAAGCTTGCTGTTAACCACCAATTCATTTGATACAAAATATTTCCTTTATACTGCTGGCGGACGAAATCAATCGTATCGCTCCAATATCCTTCTGCATATTCCATATTAACGAAATTAGAAGCAATCTTGAGCCCGTACACATTGTATTTACTTGTAATCGAATGAAAGATATCTTGTAGAATAACCGTTTTCCAATTCCAGAAGAAATCATTAATATTACTCGGATTCCATTCCGTTTCCCCAACATTTCCTTGCTGAATATATGGGAACGGTTCCACAATAACTTGAATATTACGCTTTAATAATTCTTGAATTAAAATAATCGCCTGTTGCTTTTGCTCTTGATTAATTACCATGTTCGTAGAAGTCACGTTCGGAATATCTACCTGAATCGGTACATTTACTGTATTTAAATTTAAGCGCTCTACATCCGCTAACACTTTCGCCACATTTCCAACTTCCCATACCGTTACGTTTCCTGACTTTATCTTTCCTGATTGAACAGTATTCACATCTGCCTGTACATTTCCTTGAAAACAAAAAGAAAACAACATAATAAACACCCCTAAAAAACTTACTAAACTCTTATTTTTCTTCACAACTTTCCTCCTATAATTTTTGGCATTCTTGCTTATTCTATACAATGTTTCACATATATTCCATAAAAAAAGGGGGGGAATTTTCATCCATAAAAATGCTATTCATCCTTTATTCAACCCTTATTCATACTAACCTCCTAAAAATAGTAAGGTAAATAAAAAAGGAGCGTATTTCCGCTCCTTTTTTACCCTTATATGATTGAATTTATTGACTTCCTTCTGGTAACTTAATTGGATCAAATTTATCATATGAATCAATTTTTATGCTCACAACTGTATCCAATTTTTCTTTATCCGCACTAGATTTTTTATCTGTATTACGTTCACTCAGTTTTATAGCTGTACGCATCTCTTCAAATTTATAATCTTTCGTTATTATATATTCAACAGTTAACGCATCCATATTAAATCCTTCCATTAATTTGTTCATATCTCCATTAATTTTCTGTAATGTATCTACTGCTTCTTTCCCCTTTAAGTCAAGTGTAAGCTTATATGTATCTCCCTCCTTCTTTGCTTTCATTTTCTTAGCCAAAACTTCCGGTAAATCTAACTCATTAAGTAAATTTTTACTTACCATTACGTCATTTACATTAAATTGATCATTAGGTATCGTAATTAACTCTCCTGTACCAGGGTCTTTCACTTGAGCAACGACTTTTCCATCTACTTCGTACGTTACAATATCTGTTCCACTTATTTTCATTTCTGCTCTAGAATTCTTTCGTTTCGGCTCCATTTGAATGTTCATTTTAATCTCTTCTGATTGACTGTTCCCCTTCATTGACATAAGAGACGTTAAAGTGAGAAAATCCTCTTGTTTAAAATTATCACCTGCTTTTTTAAAAATATCTTTCGCTACCAATTCATTTTCTTTTTGTACAGCGACTGGTTTCGTAACATTCGTTTTCTCACTACTACACCCCGTTGTCCAACCTACTATTAACGCCAAACTAGATGCTACAATTATTTTCTTCATAATGATCTCCCCATTCCCTATTAGAAATAATTACACTTCGTGTATAGTCAATTAAATGAATTAATATAAAAACAGATACAATACTTATTTCACTTCTAAACTAAACCAATTGTTCAATCCATATACTAACGTAACTAACGCTCCAATAACACCAAAAACAACTATATTTATACCGATTGAAGAACCAAATACAACAGCCATTATTGACACAATCATTAATAAAATGGCGATACTATTTATCTTAATTTCTACTATATCGCCATCCTTTACTTTCTTTTCTTTACTCCCAAAAAAGAATTGTTTTACTTTTATATTTACTTCATCTCCCTCAAAAGGAAGCGTATATTCTTCATTATTTTCAAGTTTCATTACTACTTCATTATCTACCTTTACAGCCACTCTTGCTGCTCCTCCCATCATTCCCGTTGCCCTTACTACTTTAATACTCATGCTAAATCCCCCCTGCTTCAACGCCTTGTGACTCTATTTTCCCAAGTAGCTCTTCATATTTTTGCATCTCTTCTTGCCCATTATTCCAGCTCTCACCGTAAATATGAGTTAACTTTCTTGCTGTTATTTCAATTATAAAAGAGCTATCTCCATTTTGAAGTAATACATACGTTCTTGTATCCTCTTTATATATTTTCATAGGAGTTGCTTTTTTTAACTTCTCCCCGGCTGGTTGTCCTACTTTTTCTAACATTACCGGTACATAACTTTTCTCTATAGCTCCCTCAATTGTACTTCCATTCCAATCACCTTTTCTTAATACGTATAATACAGTTACTACTTCTAACTTATCGAACGATTCTTTTTTATCTTTGAGCGCTTTATCTTGTTGCTCTACAATAATATCCTTCGTTTCTTGACTCATTTGTGGCGTCGTATTCACCGCATTTGTATTATTTAAGTTATACAATTTCCCAGCTTTAAATATAAAGGAGATCGATAAAACGACAATTAAACAAATATACCATTTATTATATTTTGGTGATTCAATATCTGAATATGATTGAATCTTTTTATGTTCAGCTGATGATAAAGCTGGTTCTTTCACTGCTGCAGCAACCTCTTGCTGCCCCTCATACACAGTTCCTTTACTCCAAAAGCCCTCTAGCTGTGCTTCCAGTTCTTCTTTTGATAGTTTCGCAGCTGGAATAGTAGTAGCTTCTCCTTTTTTAACTGTACTTTCCATATTGGAAATTTCACGATTTCGAATGATTTTATTTTTTTTCACATTGTATTCAGCATCAAAGCGTGTTCCTAATCCTACTTCTTTATGAATCCGTCCTTTTATAATAGATGAAATGATATACATCATAAAAATAACTATATACACGGAACCAGCATACCAACCTGTTAAATATACAGGGAGGATTATCCATCCTAAAAGGCTTAAAACAACTAAAATATAATATAATTTAAGACTCTTCTTACTTGTAAACGAAAATATTTTACAAAACTTAGAAAATGAATTCCAAAATGTATACGTAAAACTTGCCATAAAAGCACAATACTTATTTTTCGTTCCGATTGTATCTCTATAAATTTTGTAGGCACCTTCATGATTCGGCTCTAATCGTATTGCAGTTTCAGCTAGCATTCTTGCTTTTTTAAAATTACCTTTTTCTTTTGCAACATTTGCAAAAGAGACTAGATTTGTTACATTTTCTGGATTCAGCTCTAACGCACGTTTTTCCGCCTTTATACCCTCTTCTATTCGTTTCGGATAATAACTTAAAAGAATAAAAGCATATCTTCCTACATACATATCATTTTCAGGTTCTAACTCTATCGCTTTGTTATAGTATGTAATACCTTTATTAAGCGATTCTATATGTACTTTTGCCTCACCCACATAAAAGTAATATACGCCTTCTTCCGGATAATTTCTTATCCCTATTTCTGCTATCTCTTTTAATCTCTCAAAATTTTCTTGCGCATAAAAAATATCTAACGCTGTTAACAAAACATTTTCATCTAAGTGATCTATTTTTAGTGCCTCTTCTAAATATTTACTTGCTTCATCAATTTGTCGAAATCCAAAGTAGTACACATGACTTAAACAAATATAACCAGTAGCATCTTCTGGATCTTCTTTAATCATCCACTCCGCTTCTTCTTTTGCAAGCTCAACATCACCAAGCTTCAATAAGTGCGAGATTCTCCTAAGTTGCTCTTCCATCTATTCCTTTCCCTCCAATCTAATATCATTTATTTCAATTGGTGTTCTTCCATATACTCTAATACTTTGTCAAAATCTTTATTTACATCACTAAACGTTGCATAATTTTTTGCGGTTGAGAACCAGTCTAAAGTTGTCGGTTGCCTTTTTTTCATTGCTTTTAATAAATCTTCATTGGATAAGGGTTGTAACTGTCCCGTTTCAAATGAACGCTGAATAGCTTCATTAATAGCGTCTTCCACTAAATATGTTAAATCTGCCCCTGAAAAATGCTCTGCATACTTCGAAACAAAATCTAACTGCAATTCCATTCTCGGTTTATCCTTTGTTTTCAACTCTAGTATTGTCAATCTTTCCTCGTTATTTGGTGGTGCCACAAAAACAAGTGAATTAAAACGGCCTGGTCGTCGTAACGCCGGATCAATATACCATGGTGTATTTGTTGCCCCAATTATATAAACCCCTTCATTAAAAGAATTGCTTCCGTCCATCTCCACTAGCAATTGATTAACTAACGTTCTTTGATGATGAGCACCCATCTTCTGTCTATTCCCGCCATATGCGTCTAACTCATCTATAAATAAAATACAAGGCTTTGTTTTTCTTGCCTCTTCGAACACTTCATGTAAATTTTTCTCTGCTTCTCCTGACCACATTGATAGTATTGCTTGCAACTCTAAATGAATAAAATTAGCGTTTATCTCACCTGCAACTGCTCGCGCTAAAAATGTCTTTCCACATCCAGGCGGCCCATAAAATAATAAACTGCCTCCTACTTTCTTACCGAAAGCTTGAAAATACTCTGGATTGTTAATCGGCATAATAAAGTCCATATTTATTTTCTTTTTAATATCTTCCATTCCACCAACATCATCAAAAGTTATTTTACTCTCTTCCACTTCAACCATTTGATTTTTTTCTCTATCAAAAGAAATCACTTTAATTTTCTCTCGATATTTCTCCATGTCGTTCATTCTTGTATTTATCCCCCTATAAAACCCTTTAATTTAGAATACATGTATCTCTATTGCTGTAAAACCTTAAACAAAATATTCCAAAAAAAATTATAACAAAGTTCTACAGAATTTTTTGTCAAATTTTGTCACACAACAAAAAAGAGACCCTTACCTATAGTAAGAGCCTCTTCGAACATTATTTCGGTTGTAAAGTTAACACTTTCCCTTCTATTCCATCCGTATTCAATGTAGTCGTATGATACGTTCCATTTACCCAATCATCTATTTGATCATGGTACCAATCGCTTCTAAAATGTCCCGATTGTCCTGGTCCTACGATATGATAACCGTTTGACATATCTTTCGTATCAATCACGAATCGCCAAGAAGCTCCGTGATTGACAATACCGTTATTTCCGTAACTCGCTGCTTGAACGGTAACTTGGCTTCCGCCGATTGGAATTGGTTTTTCACGATTAAATGCAAGTAGCGCTAGCATACTAGATGATTTTGAAATTGGATGTGTGAACGCCAGTTGATGGTAATCGCCCCACTTCCACTCCGCAACATCAGGGCCATATTCCTTCTGTAGTTTCTTCATTACATTTTCGTACGATGTATGCACAACTTTCGTGAAGCCTCCGTACTTCGTAAACCAAGCGCCGTTTTCTCCCGCTACTTCTTTTCGAATCAATTCATCAACAACTTGTGACTTCCCTTCAAATAACTCCATCACATCTTTCGGTATTTCTTTTGAAAATAACGTATTCGAAATCTCTTTCATTAACAAATGGAATATTAATGGTGCTGCTTCATCTTTACTATCGTTAAAATTCCACTTTGTTAATTGTTTTACGCCTTCTTTCTCTACTTCATTTAAAGATGCTTTATTTAACTCTTTTAACAATATAGGGGCAAATTCTTTCCCGTATAAATTTTTTTGATCCATCTGTAACTCTTCTAAATCTTTCACCGTATACTTTTCTTTCTCTTGTAAAAATTCTTGAATACGCATTTGTCTATATGGCTGCGCCCACGTATTACTAATATGGTACGGATAATTATCATCCACAATTTTATTATTTGCAGTTGAAATAAACCCTTGTTTTGGATTTATTACTTTTGGAAGTTGATCATATGGGATATACCCTTCCCATTCATATTCATCTGTCCACCCTGGCACCGGCAAACTCCCGTCACCTTTTTTACGCACTGTTATATTTCCATTCGCTTTATACGCAATTGTGCCGTCATTTGATGCAAATACAAAGTTTTGAGTTGGTGTATGAAAATCTTGAAGTGCCGTTTCAAACTCATTCCAATCTTTCGCTTTATTCATATTTAATACAGCTTTTAATTCAGCAGAAGGCTCCAAAGCAGTCCATTTCAAAGCGAATACTGTTTTCGTTTTCGCTTTTCCTTTATCCGCAAACTCTGAAATGACTGGACCATGCCTCGTAACCGTCACATTATACGGAATTGTTTTCCCGCCTTTTACTTTAATAGATTCATCAACAACTGTAGCTTTTTCCCACTTATCCTTATACAAAAATTCATTTTCATTATTAGGATTTCGCTTCTCAATATATAAATCTTGTACATCAGGACCTGTATTCGTAACGCCCCATGCTATTTTGTCATTGTGACCTAATATAACACCCGGTACTCCAGCGAAAATAACACCACTCACATGTAAATCTTTCATTTCAAGTTTCGATTGATACCAAATAGAAGGCGTTGCAAGAGATAAATGAGGATCATCCGCTAAAATTGGCTTACCAGACGCACTCTTCTCACCGCTTATGACCCAGTTATTGCTACCATTAAACTCTGGCGGAATAATCGTTTTTGCAAAACTTTGTGCTACGTCCACATTTGTATTTTTCAGTTCAGCTAGCAATCTAGGTGCATCTTTCGGATATGTAGGAAATAGCTCATTTGCTTGCTCTTTCGGTAAATTTTTCAGTGCCCAATATCGAAATGCTTGTCCGTGCCAATGTCCGCCTAAGTCAAACGCCATATACTTTCCAATCGTTAACGTATCAACAATGGACCATTCAGTAGGCTCATAACCTAATATAGTAAACTCAACCGGCAATTTCTTTTCCTCTTTCGCCTCGCGTATAAAAGCGTTCACCCCATCATATTGACTAACAGACGCTTCGGCTGCTCGTCGTAAACCGAGTGTTCGAAACAATTTATCTCGATCAACAGCTGCTTCCCCTACAACTTCACTCAACATCCCAGAAGCTTGCCTTCTACTTAAATCCATTTGAAACAAACGATCTTGCGCTTGTACATACCCTTGCGAAAAATATAAATCATGTGCATTTTCCGCTTTAATATGCGGTACCCCTTTACTATCCCGCTTTACCTGAACAGCATGTTGTAAATCCTCTAGCTTTATCGTCCCAT
Source organism: Bacillus sp. N5-665 (assembly GCF_022637375.2). Lineage (NCBI taxonomy): Bacteria > Bacillati > Bacillota > Bacilli > Caryophanales > Bacillaceae > Bacillus > Bacillus sp. N5-665. The sequence goes on along the minus strand of NZ_CP093325.1, from coordinate 2,227,859 downwards.
CTATCTTTGGCACAGAACTAAGCGTATATATGTTCAAAAAAGTCGCTGTACAAATAACTAACAAAAGGATGATACTACTAGACCAAATAAAAATTCTCTTCCCTCTAGTTCGCTTCTTCTTTATAACAACTTCCATATAACCCCTCCTTTCTCAAACTATTCGCTTCTATTTAAGGAAGAACCTTTTAGAAAAGTAGAAAAACCCAGACTATGGATCATACAAACTACATACATCTCCCTTATGTACGCCTTCCTTTCCTTCAAAGAAATCTACTCTCCCTTTTTCACACCAATTCCTCAAAATTCCCTTCACATAAGCGAGCGTTCGCTTATTATATTCAAATGCAATTTTAAGCGCCTCTATTACTGTCTCTCCTGAAACTTTTTGTATCCACTCTTTCAATTCCTTCACGATATAGGGAGATAGACTACTTATATGTTGTTCGTAAAACTTATAAACTTCACCATGCGAAGTATCCTCTTCTATCTCTTCCTCCTCAGCAACTTCTTGTAAACTACTATTATCCTCTTCTGCCGGCATACCAAAATGCTGCAATAACAATGGAATCTTCCATTCTTCTTCAAGACATGTACGTAAAAACATATGTATGAACTCTTTATTTTTCACAGTCTTTAATTCCCTTAACACACACTTTTCTACATTCGTATTTAAAATAGGGTTGTAGTGTAGCCAATTTAGTATGTATAACTCTTTCGTTTCCGCATCGTATAAAATCTTTCCGTATTCAACAAATCTATTTAACAGCTTCTCAACAGTTTCCATACTGTAGCCTGTTTCCAGTTCTGCCACACGCTTCGGTAATACGTAAATTCCACATTGCTTCGTTTTCGTACCAGTTAACAAATATATGTAAAAATAACGCTCCTCTGGCGTTAAATCTAATATGAATTCATCTTGCCAAAAGTTCACCTGCACATTACGGTACACCGCCATATGTTTCCCTCCTCCTTTTATTCATAAAAAGACAGAATTCAACCCTTCAATATACATATAGGAATGAGCGCTTTGTTTTTGCATTTGAATTCCAAATTTTTTTAACTACTACAACGCCGGTTTTATTTTTTCGCGCCTTTTGTTCTTGTAGTTGTTTTTGTTTTGTTTTTTCTTTTCTTAGTGATTTATTACTTGGTAGGTGCTTATAAGGGGCTTGGAAGGGGCTTCATAGGGGCTAAAATAAAAAGGAGCTGTTCCAAATTTTCATTTTGGATAGCTCCTTTAACATCCTTATTACTTTTTCTTGCATCAGTACAAACTTTTACATACCATTCATTTATTTCTGCATAGAGTCTAACATCTTCACTAAAAAGGCAGCTGCCTCACCACGAGTTGTTGTACCTTTAGGATTAAACTTGTTATCTCCAACACCAGTAACTACCTGTAAGCTGTATAATCGCTGAACAGGCTGTTTGTATGCGATCAAATGTTGATCTGTAAATGGTAATGCGACTAAATTACCTGTAACACCTTTATACTGTAATGCCTTGTCAATCATAACCGATGCTTCTTCACGAGTAATTGGTGCATTCGGGTCAAAAATTCCTCCGCCACGACCGCTAATAATTCCTGCACTTGCACTTCGCTTAATACCATTATGAAGTGACGGATGCGCTTTGTTAATGTCTACAAATGACTTATTTCCTTCTGGTAATTGAAGAGCATTTGAAATTAATGCAGCAAACTCAGCTCTCGTTACATTACGATAAGGCGCAAATACACCATTTCCTTCTCCGTGCATAATACCTAGACTGTGTAGTTTACGAATATGTCCCTCAAACCATCCACCTGTAATATCATCTTTTGGCTTTTGTACTTCTTCTTTTGGTACATTGTAGTTAATCTTAATCCAACTTGGATTATAGAAAATCCACTCTCCATTTCCCACTTTATACCAACCGTTTTTAACTGCTAACACTTTGTAACGGTCACCTTTTGAAGCTTTACGAACAATATGATGCTCAAGGTCCGCACCACTACGTACGTTTATACCGTCACCATTCACTACAAGCTCCATGTTAGGTTCAGCTGGATTATATTCATTTGAATCAAATAGCTCGTTTCTTTCTTGTAAAGGCGAGTCAATTTGTGCGTTAACATTTGCATACCATTGAATACCTTGTACGAAGCCATTCCAATTCCCACGAGAAATTAAAATATCAGGACAGTTTTTTCCGCTCCATTGTTGATGCCTATAAATGTGATCCGTGCTAATTCCTTCTTTATTCATTAAGTATCCTGCAAGTCGCTTCGCATTCTCTAACGCTTTATTATAATCTCCATCTTGGTTAACTGAAATTTCAATACCGATAGACTCTCTGTTTCCTGAACCATCACCATCTCCTGCATGCCAACCATTTTCATTTGTTGGTAAGTGCTGATAGATTTGTTTATCGTCCACAGTAAAATGCCACGAAGCTGTTCGGAACGTACCTTCCGTTGCTTGTTTATACAAATATTTCGCATGATTTTCAGCATTCGCACCACGTGCTGTATTTGCAGTCTCATGAATTGTAATATAACGTGCTTTCATCGGATTAGCCGGCCGAATATCAGGATTTCCTGCTGGAACAATCCACTCTACAAATGATACACCTGCAAGTGTTCCATATTTCTTTGTAGTCATCGATGCACTATATTGAATAGCTCTTGGCTTTTCAACCGGCTTCATTTCACGAGTAGAACCATCATTTCGACCGTCTACATGTTCAAATGCCTTTTCAATATTTGAAATCGCTTCTTCATCCGCTACTTGACCTGTTTTCGCTTCTTTCATTTTATGTAGCTCTTCTGTTTCATCATGTTTATGTTTATATTCTTCTAAGAGAATTTTCTCATTCTCTGATACTTCCGCTTCATTAATTTGCATGTGATCTGGAGTTTCTAGATTGAAATTAGAATAACTTAACCCGCTCGTTCCACGTTCCCCTTGTGCGATACGAAGTTGATCAGTTTGAGGGTTTTTACTCTCTTCTGCTGATATTGCTAAAGGAGCGCTCCCTAACATTACTAAACTTGTTGATAGTGCAATTACTCTTTTTTTCATGATTGTATTCATTGCTGTAATCGATACCTACACTGTTCGTGTAGTATCTCAACCTCCCTTTATATTCTCATTAGTGAAAGACTATGAATCTACTATGTACTTTTAACAAAAATTTTTTCATCACCTATGTATATTCATCCTTTTACATGCTTTCATTTTATCCCCAGCAGGTGAATGATAGTTTCTATAAAATTCCTTAACAGACATTATTTTATAACCAATTGCAAATGCCGTCAAAAACACTTCCCCTCATACACACTACTACTTCTCAAAAATAGATTAGGATACCTTTTACTGATTTTCTTCAACAAGAAGGATCTTTATGATTTTTCATACCTATCAAATAAATCTTGTTTCTTTGTACTTTTTCTCCTTGAAAATATTAACATTTTTACATTCTTGCGATAATATAGATGTAACCTTTTATATTGAAGGGAGTTTTATTTGGAAAAGATTTCTCATATTGATAGCTGAAATGAAGAAGACCAAAAAATGATGAAGAAAAACGAGAGTACATACGATATTCAGCAGATGGGATATACTTTGAAGAGCTAGAAATAACACTGCTAGAATGGCTTGAAAACATAGTTAAAATATTAAAACAAACAGTACGAATTTAATTAGATACTACATTAAAGGGGATGACCTAATTGTTACATACGATTGTTTATGATAAAGCGAAGTACCATTATGAAGGTAATTTCCCTGAGGACTTATCAATCGATCAAGCTTTTGTACATACTGGTATGTTTTTAGGATGGATAATTGAACATCATTTATGTAGTCAAGAATTTGAAGAAGAGTCTCAAGACGAAATTAACCAGTTTAAACTTAGACAAATGACTGGCACAGAAATTTATATGAACTGGGATGGCGTTTTAGCAGATGACATGTTAAATGATGAGGGCAACCAATTCGCAATGTACTACTTTAACCACGACGAGGACTGGAAATATATAAATGATTACAGTAATATTTTTATAAATGAAGGCGAAACTCTCTACCATGTGCAAGATACTTGGGAAAACTATTTCAAATTAAAAGAAGTTATTGATAATAGCTATAATTTTTGGAAAGACAACTTACAAAATAAAGTGAAACTTTAATCAGTGGGGGTTTTCTTCATCCCCCACTGATTATTAGTTGAACCAATCGGACTTTTTATGGGCAGTTGATCCCCCGCCTAACTTCTTTGCTTTCGCTGAATTTTGAGGTGGGGGTCTTACTGCCCATTAAAGCGGGATAAATAATTATAACAAGTCGATTTCTTATGTTAATAAGGAATCGACTTTCTTAGTATCTAATCCAAAAACCATATAATTGAAACATACTTCTACAATTATTATTTTACTAACGATACTATTATCGATATCGAATTATCTATAACGGAACGTTCTGGACGTGATTTCATTAACACTGTTAATCCAATTAAGGACGTGACTAATGTTTGCGCTAATGCTTTAGCGTTCAAATCATTTTGCAGTTCTCCTGATCGAATTCCTTTCGTAATTAATTCTTGAAAAATAACTGCAAGATACATTTGATGCTCTCTAGTCAGTACTTCAAATTTTTCATTATGAGGAGCAAGTTCAACCATTGTGTTAATACAAAAACAACCTTTACTGAACTCTTTTTTATATTCCTCCTCCACCATATTTTCAAAAAACGTCCGAATTGCTCCTTTTACAGATTGTTCGTTTTGAAGTTTTGTTCGTATATTAGCCGCATGTAAATTTGTGTATCTCCTTAATGCCGCTTCAAATAATCCCTCTTTATCACCAAAGGCTGAATATAAACTCGGCTTTTGTATTTCCATTTTAGCAGTTAACTCACTTAATGAAGTAGCTGCGTATCCCTTCTCCCAAAAAAGTTGCATAGCAGCATCTAAAGCTTTTTCTTCATCAAATTCACGTAGTCGTGCCATTTAAAACCATCTCCTTTCTACATCTAGTTATTAAGACTATGCACCATCATTTATGTACCAATCGGTATATTATATATCGTATTAGATTATAAACGACATGTCAAAAAATCATAATTAACTCAAAATAAACTTGACATATATATTTCTTCAAGATTATATTTTACTTACAAATAACATACCGTTCGGTACGTTATTTTCGATAATCCAAAAAGGAGCTGATTTTATGAATAGTAAAGAAAAAATGATGACTATTCGAAAACATACTCACACTCAGGTACATTCACCTGTTCATGCAACAATGTCTCGTTATATGACTCTATTATTCGCAATAGCTTGCGGAATGGCTGTGGCAAACATATATTTCGCTCATCCACTACTTGATTCTTTATCAAATGAATTTAAGATTAGTCATTCAACTATCGGTATTGTAATTACTATTACTCAAGTTTGTTATGCACTTGGATTACTTTTATTCGTTCCACTTGGTGACTTATTAAACCAAAAGAAACTTATTATTGCTCACATGCTTTTATCCGTTTTCGCTTTAATTATAATCGGATGCGCTTCCTCAAGCACCGTACTTTTTATAGGTATGGCCTTAGTAGGAATTCTTGCAACTGTTACGCAAACCCTCGTCGCATATGCATCAATTTTAGCTAATCCAGCAGAACGTGGACGCATTGTAGGTTTCGTTACAAGTGGCGTTGTCATAGGTATTCTTCTTGCTCGTACATTTGCAGGCATATTAACGGATTTAGCTGGATGGCGGTCCGTTTATCTCACCTCTGCTATCCTTTTACTCTTCGTAACTTTTTTGTTACACCGAAATTTGCCTACTCTTGAACATAAAAAAGTAACAACTCTATCTTACCGAAAATTAATATACTCTGTTCTCTTATTATTTGTAGAAGAACGACTCTTACGCATTCGAGGAATATTAGCATTGCTTATTTTCACTTCATTCAGTATTTTATGGACTTCTTTAGTATTACCTCTAAGTGCTTCACCACATAATCTTTCACATACAGCTATTGGTGCGTTCGGTCTTGCTGGAGTGGCAGGTGCATTTGCTGCTACTAAAGCTGGGCAATTAGCTGATAAAGGATTAGGACAAAGAACAACTGGCATAGCCTTATCATTATTAATACTCTCATGGCTCCTAATTAAATCTATTAACCACTCTCTATTATTACTAATTTTCGGTATTATCCTATTAGATTTAGCTGTGCAAGCTGTACATGTCACCAATCAAAGTATGCTGTTCACAGTGCGTCCCGAAGCAAGAAGTCGACTCACTGCCAGTTACATGATTTTTTATTCTATCGGTAGTGCAACAGGTGCAATTCTTTCAACAAATACGTATGCAAAATACGGTTGGGATGGAGTATGCATATTAGGTGTATCTGTTAGTGCTTGCGCTCTTTTATTTTGGATAATAACATTACGGCGATCATCACAGCTGAACGAATAATAATTCATTTATGTTTAATACGTGTTTTTCTACAAGACTATAGAGTAGCACTTATTTTTTAACACAAATCAACGGCATTTTCATATAAAAAATGCCGTTGATTCACAATTTCATGATAAGGAATCCTATACTATCGAAATACATCTATTACGAATTCCCTTTAACGTTTTCAACAATCTCATTTATCGTATTTCGATCAAACTTATCACTAATTTCGTATGACTCACGATCTCCTACTAATTGTACGCCTACAATATCATTGCGATCCTTACCATATTGCACTTCAATAATAGATCCACGCTCTATTTGTTTCCAAACGAGTCTTGCTTCATCTTTATTATCTAAAATCATACAGTCCTCAATATTTTCATCAATCCCTATTAACTTGTTGTCATCTATAAACCCAACCTCGTATTGTTGACGCTCTTTCGCTTTGCTGCTTACTAATATACCTTTGCTACCATATGAGTAATCCATATAATCCTTTTTCTCAGATTGTACCGCTTTCGTCTCTTGTACTTTAGTTTTTTCAGCAGTTCCACAACCTGTAATAAGAACGATTGGTATAACTACAGTTAATACTAGTCTCGTAAATTTCTTTATCATTTGTAACCAATCCCATATATTTAATGTGAAACTCCATTTATTACTTTATTAAATAATAACATGATACTAAGTAGACAAAACCAAAGATAACATATTATTTACATACTCACACTTTAATTAAGGACCAGGCCATTTAAACCTAGTCCTACATAACTTTAACTTTGCTTCACATACTTAATTGTATTGAATGAAGTCTCATTAAATAATCGTAAGTTTTCCCCATCATAATCTTGAACTTTATATGCTATTTTCTTTTTTTGAATTGTATCTTCTACACCGTCTACTAAACGTTTATTGAGATGTAAATAGATTGTAAAAGCTTCCTTATCATATTCCCAAGTTCCTTCAATATAATTCTTTTTATTTGGATACTCACCTTTACCATACGTTTCAAATGTCTTATCACCTTTTAGAATGAGTGACATAATGAAACCGTCTGCTCCTTTGAATCCCCAATTACCGATTAATTCCGTACCATCTTTCACATTCTTCATAACGTTATCCGTATTAATTCCAGCTTTCTTATCTAACTCTTTCAAATCTTTCACAGATACTGTACCGTCACTGATTTTAATATCCCCTTCAAGATCTTTGAATGCCTTAAGCCAGTAAATATCTCCTTCTTTCACTAACTTTTCGGATTTTTCGATTAACTCTTTATCAGTTTTATCGCCTTTTTCTCTTTTTTCTTTTCGGGTGAATACTTCATTTATTAAAGAAAAAGAATCTCTAAAATAACCAATTGCTTTTTCAAAATCCTTTTGTTGATTTACATACTCTGCAGGGGGATCTATCGACTCGAATTTATCTAACATTTTATTTAATTCTTTCACACTATCTACTACATCTGATTTCTTTTTCTTACCATCAAAAACCTCTCTTGTAATATTGTTATGCTCCGCAAACAACTTATCAAACTCTACCCCTAATTTATACACTTTATTAGGATAGTCTTCCTTTGAAACCTTTTCTTTCTTACTATTAGACTTCGATTCTTTTACTTTAGACTCTTCCGTTTTCTCCTGTTTAGAAGTGTTCGTTTTCTCAGACACTCCACAACCAAATAACAACATGACCGGAACTGCTACCCCTAGTAGTTTCTTTGCATTCATGACTGATTTCTCCTTTTACTTGAATAAATTACTCTTACTATAGCCATCCTCTTTTTTTATCTTGTAATTAAAGTTACAATCGCAATAACTCCTAGAATCGGTCCCCAATATTCCATTTTTATAAAAAATAGTGAGTGTTTTTTGTTAAACATAACTTTTTCACCAGTTTCAGCATCTATATAAACTTTCCCATCTGGTTTATTAATATATTTTCCTAAATACCAAGACATAACCCCTGATATAATAAACATTACCGCCATTGGCCAACTATGGTCTTGAAAATATGTAGTATCTCCTGTTATAGATTCAAAGATAACATTACCCAAAAGAGTATTAATAATTACAATAATTGCGACTAAAAAACCCCAACCAGACCAAATAATCATTTATTTCTCCTCCTAAAGCGTACAACTTGTACCTTATGTTAATTTGAACTGCAAACGAAAACATTAAAAAAACCGAATATTCAGACGTAAACAATTATATTTATCCTACATTCGATTCTAACTTTAATGTTCTAAATGCAAATGAACCAGATATAATTTGTAAAATTGTCGGAATAAGCAAAAAGAATAATGACATAAATAACATAACTATAGGAATCACAATCATACAAACTCCATAAACTTTATTATTAACCTTGTTTACTAAACATGATAAAATAAGCAACCCTATTTGAACCGTTAAAATAATAGAGTAATAAGCTAAAAGTTCATAATCAAAACCTTCCATAATATTAAACGCTACAACTATTAATAGTATGGAAATAATAATTCCTATAATGCCACCAATTAAACCTAGTACGAATTCAAGCGTTCTTTTCAATTCAATCCCCCTTTTATGAGCCACTAACAACTTGTATATTTTTCCCATTCACCATCATACCAAATATTTATTGGAAAAACTATACATACTTTTCATTCTCCCTTACCTTACAGTGACCTTCTTACCATTATAGATAGCTTGTAGCAGTTACAAAATCAAATCCTTCAAAATCACTAACTGGTTTCGATGCCTTTAGAAAGTAGACATACCTCTTGAATACAATTAGTATTAACATAAGAAATATGAAAGGCTTAAAAAGGCTTTTACATGAAGGAAGGAAGTGCACAGCTATGGATTTTAAAACAGTTATGCAAGAACTTGAGGCTCTAGGTAAGGAACGAACGAAAAAAATATACATATCTAACGGCGCCCACGAGCCAGTTTTTGGCGTAGCTACAGGTGCCATGAAACCAATCGCTAAAAAAATAAAATTAAATCAAGAATTAGCTGAAGAACTTTATGCCACAGGCAACTACGATGCTATGTATTTTGCAGGCATTATTGCCGACCCAAAAGCTATGAGTGAATCGGATTTTAACCGTTGGATAGATGGGGCTTATTTTTATATGCTATCTGATTATGTAGTAGCAGTAACTTTATCGGAGTCAAATATTGCACAAGACGTTGCTGATACATGGATTGCAAGTGGGGACGAACTTAAAATGTCTGCCGGCTGGAGTTGCTACTGCTGGCTTTTAGGGAATCGCAAAGACAACGAGTTTTCCGAAAGCAAAATTTCCGATATGCTTGAAATGGTGAAAGATACAATTCATCATTCTCCAGAACGAACAAAATCCGCTATGAATAATTTCCTAAACACCGTGGCAATTTCATATGTACCACTACATGAAAAAGCAGTCGAAACTGCAAAAGAAGTTGGTATAGTTGAAATCAAACGTGATAATAAAAAAAGCAGTTTGTTACATGCTACAGAGAGTATTCAGAAAGAACTTGATAGAGGAAGACTTGGTTTTAAACGTAAGTATGTAAGATGTTAAACAGATTCGTATCTGGGTGTCAATTCGAGAAAGATTGACACCCTTTTTTATTGAGATTATTCGACTATTAGATAAGCTCAATGACTTCATTAATAGATTTACTAAACATATCAGGATCTTCATTTTTTATTTCCAATAATAGTTCTTTAATGCTACTTGTAATGGATAAATCAAATTGCGAAAGTACTTTTCCATACACCGTTCTTATTTGGGGATCATTAAGTATTCTGTAATGTATAATCTCTACCCAGTCTTTAGCGCCGCTCATCATCGACGGAGCAGCTGTAGCAATACATTTCAATCCCTCTTCTATATAATTTTCATATAAGCCCTCTATCCCATGAATCAAACTAAACATCACTTCAGGTTGTTCAGTATCATCATCAAAGACTAAACATAAATCTGGAATAATAGAAATATCGTTACACTCAATCACTCGTATGCATGACTCATTAAACTCTTGTATCTCATTTTCATTTTCTAGCAAACGGTTATCATATAATCGATTTAAATGTTCTTTAGTATCCAAAAGAGATTATCCTTTCTTTTTTTCATCTTCAAAATATTCACTGTCCCGATAGATCTTTATCATAAATTCCATCAGTGAATCAGCTTTTTTATTTTTAAAGTAATATACAAGCGTTTATTGAAACGTATTGAAATTAAAAAGTAATATCCTGATAACCTACTTCAATTACCTTGTATTTGATCTCTTCATAGAAATGCTTATAGTACAAACTACCTGTACGGCATAGAACCAATAAATGTGACCTCTAAACCATCAAACATATCTTCTCTTTTCGCTTCATTATATTTAAAATCATAAAGAACAATAGCAAAGTTAATATCGTTCGCTAAACTATCTCCATTTACTAGCTTTTTTATTTTAGGAATAATTCGTTCACTATAAGAAAAATCACTTAAAATATGTTCAACGTACCTTTTATTATTCTCATAAAAACAAATTTCAATATTATCTTCATCATAATAACCGAATTCAAAGCTCGTCCCAAACTTTGAATGAACTGAATCACCATCTAACGTGTAATCTATATCGACATACTCCTCAAGATTTTGGAGTGATTTAGAAATTCCAAACCAAACTGAAGCCATTCCACTATATTCCACTTTCCCACCCCATCTAGCCGGTCTATAATTCATATAAACATTCTTTACTTTACTATTTTTATAGCCTCAAACAAGAAATCAACTCATTTAAACTATTCGAAACCTCTATAAACATCCACGTTCGAAATCCTCGAATTCGTTCTTTCCTCTTACATTATTTAAAACAACTAGTAAACCATTTCCTTTTATCCCTATAGGAATCTTATCTAGTCCCTTAATAACTCGTGATTAAGTCTTCGCCCTCATATCTAGGGTCTTTCTCCACTTTACCATCTTTTGTTTTGATGACTTTTAGTCTACCTAACCACTCTGCTCCGTTATATGTCTCTTCACTTACCCATACATTATGCTTTTTACCGTCTACCTCAACTACTAATGTTGGGTGTGTAAATATGAATTCCTTCTCTACATGCCTACCTACAATTTCTGCATGTAATGATGTACCTTCTTCAACTAGTTTACTATTCTGATACCCTTCGATAATAGGTAATCCAATAAATACAAAGAATATCAGCCCAAATACGGTCACTTTCTTCTTTGTACTCCATTTATTCTTTTCTTTCAATTCCTTTTGTCTTGCTTCTCTTTCTTCGCGTTCATCCAAACTCTCATTTAAAGCGTCTTCCCATGCCTTAATTTCTGCTTCGATTTCCGCTTCGACTCTTGCTAATTTTTCTAGTTGTTCATCGGTTGCTACCATCTCATATGAGTTATCTCCAACCACACGAATTTCAGCACCATTTTCTTTTACTTTTCGCAAGTCTTTTTCTGTACAATCAAACTCTCGAATAATTTCCCCTTGTGTGTTTACAAGTCTAACGTAAATGTTTTTTTTCTCCCTCTTCTTAAACATCTGAATTTCCCCCTTATTCGTTTCCTATCATAGATAACCCTATTGCAATTAAGAGAAAGAAAACGATAATAAGGAAAGTCTTCCCTTTGCTTAATTGTGTTGTACAACCTTCCAAGACAGCCCATATAAGAATTGGGAAAAGAAGAATACCTAGGAGAATATCAACCAACTTGTTGCTACTCTTCTTTAGTGTTTTTGCTTCTTCTACTATCGGTTTTAACTGAACAGCTTCTTTTCTTATTTGTTTCGGTTTCTTTTTCTTGCGTCTATGATTCACCCGATATACTCCTTTTAGAATAACTTTTTACTACCTATAAAAATACCGGAATATCCCCCTTTTCACTTCCAATTATTCATATAAGCTCTCAATTTCAATAAACCAAAAAGACCCCTTTTTCACACACTTATCATCAATTTTTTTCAATTCTTCCTTCAACCAACTTATTGTACACTCTAGTATATTATTATCGATAAAGGCATCCTCACCATTTATTTCTACTGCCTTATCAATCATTTTTGAATATACTAATAAACATGCTGCAAATTGATGTATAGAAGAATTCATAAACACTTCTTTATACGCATCACTATTATTTAGAAATACTATTTTTTCTTGTTTTTCAATTATACAAATTGGATCTCCAGAACTTGTTGTTCCTAAATACCAATATTTTCGAAACTCTTCTGGCATTTGAAATACATTTATAATAGACCTTACGAAAGACTGAGATCAAGTAAATTCTAAATACAGTGGCGGTGTTTCTGGTAAGCCTCCTATAGACAAAAATCGTTTCACTTCAGCTGAAAAGTTTTTGTTTATTAATTCTTTTTCAGGAAATGTAATGAGTGGGCCATCTTTATTAACATCCCATTTCTCTCGAAAATTCTCTGGTAGTATCATTTTTTCACCTTCTTGATGTGTTTATATCTTTTAACATTTAGTTGAGCTACTAGTTGTTTTTTTATTTTCCTCCATAAAACATACCATCCATTAAAGCTTTCCGTTATAGTAAAAATCACTCCTTAACAGGGTGCCATAGAATGTTTTATATTCATCACATGTATCGTTTTCTTATACGACTACATGTCCATAAAAATACTTTTTACCAATCTTCCATTCTTTCTTTGTTAGAACATCAATATATGACATCAACTCTCTATTTTTTTCATTTGTTATTATCGTATCGTATTGAATAGGACATTTGATTCCACTCCAAATTGATAAAATGGAAGGTATAGTAACAACATTATAAGTAGTTCTATCTCTTAAAGAACTCATAACTTCCGAAACTAACTTCTTTGCCAAATCTCCAGGAAAAGATAGTCTATTACGATAATAATATTCTTGCGTATCGTTATTTTCGATAAAAACAGAATAAGCTTCATTAAACTCTTCTAACGGTACTTCATAATACTCGTCCTCCATTCCAAGCATCCATGAAAGTTCATTTCTTATAGCTTTTTCAACAAAGGTATCTTCCCACTCTTCTAGTAACGCTAAAAGATATGGTACTACATGATATGAAAGAGTTTCACCAGCACTTACTACAAAATTATGAACTCCATCCTCTGAAGCACTTGAAAGGAATTTCAAATTATTCGTTTCTAATAAATCATCGTGAGTAGCTACTGAACAAAATAGTCTAGTGCATAAATGTAAAACAAGCTCATTTCGAGTACTATTCATAAGTTCAATTAGTAACCTCTTTACGGAGAAATCACCTAACTTTAACAATTCGTTAATTAAAATAAAGCATTCTGTCTCTGTTGCACTATCCCTTAAGCTAGACTTAAGAGTTTCAATTGTATGATTAGAAATTTCTCCATACCAAATATCTTTTTTTAAATGCTCTAATTCCATCATTCTCCCGCCTTTTATTACTGCTTACATTTATACGAACCATTTTATATGGATAATATTATTAATCATGTAACTTATTTAAAAACTCCGTAAAATGATTAGCCACAAAAAATACATGTTCTCTCGCTACTTCCTCTGCTTCCTCAGCCGTAATCCCTTCACTTTCCATCAATGTTTCCTTTTCCCATGCTCCCTCATGTTCCCAAAAGACGACAATTGGATCTTCTTCATGATTTTTATAATCAAAGCAAATTAAATTTCCTGCTGGGTCAAATGCAAATGGCACCAATGCAATCGGTAATGTGTCATTGTAGTCATTGAATACCTCAATAATATTTTCATCATCATCCATATCATAAGTTAGTAATGTACCAAAAACTTTTCTCTTCCCCTCAACTTCAAATACTTCTGGGCTAACATGTGCTCCGTTATTCTTCATTACACATTCTATATAATCTAAAGGAAAATGAATGCCCAACTCTTTTTCCACATTCTTTACATTTTCTCGCAATAAAGGCTTATCTGGTGATCTCCATTCTACTTTATTCATCTCCTACCACCCCACTGAATCTCCTCAAGTCTTTTTTTCATTTATATTTGTTCGCGCCATAAACATACTTCTATATTTCGATACCTCTTCACATTTCCTATATATCTTTCTATGACTATCTCTCAATCGAATTATAATTCGTTATTTTATTAATATTCAATATTTTTAATGTAGTGTTCCTTACTTGTTTAAACCGCTACTGAATTTTTCCGCATATAATATATCGAATTCAGTTGGTTCTATTTTTTGTTTTACAACATTCCCTTGTTCATCATACTTTTTAAAAGTCATTTCACGTCCCGCAATATATTCAGACTCATGCTTCTTCATTCCGTTTTGAAAAAATTCAACATAGTAGCCTTCAACCGCGCTTCTATTCATATTGCTGATTCTTTTTATATTTCCATTCATATACAACTCCACATACTCTCCTTGTTTAACACCATTTTCTACATAGAAATAACATTCTATATTTCCATTCTCATAAACATCATAAGCTAAGCCAGTAAACAATTTTTCTTTACCATCATCTGCACACTCTACTATTCCTAGCCCATAAGGTCCCCCATATTCTAAACACTCTTCAAACTCAAGGCCATTCTGTATTATATACTCCTTCGTTAACACATCATTTAACATTTTCAATCCTCCTTTACAATATTAGCTAATGGTTAAGCTGTTGTAAAAGTAAGTTTTTATCGTAATATACTTCTATTTTTATTATGTAATTTCTATATACAATGAGAGGTATTTTCTAATATTTGTTTATAACGTATGCTATCCATTATAGGCCTTTAAATGTTCAAAATTCATTTACTTCTCACCATATTTCATATTTACTTTAGGGAAGTCCGCTTCACCAAATCTACAATCTGCAATATGTATTTCCTCTAAATTACAGCTTCTGAAATCGGCAAACTCACAATCACAATCAAAAAACGATGCTCTCATACTTGTTTTGCCATAATATCCTCTGCCATCACCTCTGACAAATCAAAAAAGTAAGGTCTACATTGCTCATATCTAGCCCATCTATTATTTCATCATTGTATTGAGATCGATTTAATATTTCCATGACTCTTATTCTATTATTCTCATTCATAACTGCATCCTTCCTATGAATACATCTATTTCCTACTCTAGCCTTCCCCTTAATTCACTCTCACCTTCAACGAACTCATATATTTCTATATAATTTGTATTATCTATTCATTCATATAACTTATCACCAGACACACTTTTCTGTTCAATCCAAACCTCATATTTACATAGTGCATCTCTTTCAGTAAATTAAAGTAATAGAAACTATCTTTAGTTTTTCCTCTTCTCTTATTTTTTCCCACAACTGTTTGCTAAGTGAACATGTTCATTAAAAATGTTGTTGTTAATTTGTTTTTCATATTTTTTTAATTCTTCATTGATTTTACTGCCAGTTTTACTTTCAAAACTTTTCTCTAATTCTGCTGCTATATCTCTTAGACTTGTTTGTAATTCATGAAATGCCCCTATGTTTTTTTGAAGAGCATATGTATCTTCTTTTATAATGTCTATTGATTTAAACCCTACTTCTGTTTTTAACATCATACGCTGCATTTCTCTTTCAATCTGTTTTTTAGCAGCTTGTAACTCCTCAACAACCTGATCTGCTAAATCTCCTGTAACACTTTCGATTTGCTTTTCTATCTTTTTAATTTCCCCCATAAAATCCATCATATAATTATCTCCTTATCTAAACTGAAAATTCCCCGCTAATTGATTATCTTTATCCCTAAGTGAATTTGCTGCATCACTAATTTCGTCCCCAAATCTACTTAAACTTTTTTGTTCTTTTCTTAAAAGATGAATTAATTCTTCTGCCATGTGTACATCGTGGAAATAGTCATTTCCACCTTCTTTCGTTTTGGCAATTCGTGAGATGGCTTCATCTATTTCGTATGCTTCTAATAGATGATATTTTCCACCTGGCCCTGTTTCATATTTTAATTGACTTTTCAACTTTCGAACCGCTTCAGCTTCTCTTCTTTGAAACTCTTCTATATTTTTTGCTATATCTGATAATCGATTACTGAGCATTTGAATTTTTTGTGCTTGTCTTATAATATCTTCAGGTTCTAATTTTAGTAGGGGACTTCCATTTGAATGAAATGCTCCTCTAAATGTATCTCTGCCGTGCCCTTCCATAGTTAAACGTGTAAAAAAACCTTCTTTTGTATCATTCTGTCTCACTGTAAATTGCTTACCAATTAGAGGTGCACCGAATTGAGTATGGTTACCAATTGGGTCATTCTCATGTGTATAATCCGTAGCTTTGTTTTCCATTTCCCCTCTATCTACTCGTTTTTTTGCTTCAGGACTTAGCAAACCATAAGGATTTGGTGCAGCCCATGTAGTTGCATAAAAATTCCGTTCCGAAGCAACATAATCAGCTTCTGCGCCTCCTTTACTATGCCCTGTAGCATGCACATAAGTTGGCTGATATGTTTCATTTACTTTATCTACCCATTCCAATCCGGTATTAAAAGATGTTGCAGAATCTGGTTTTACTGTTTGACTATTACTTGGAGTAATTACTTTAGAATGTGTTTTAATTCCAAACGTAATTTGATCGATATCTGTTTCGAAATCTGCTAATTGCTTAGGCTCTGTTCCACGAAATGCAAATACTATAGTTTCATAGTGAGTTTTATTCTCTTCATAATCATTTTTCGGCACCACTGCAATAGCTTGTAACCCATTTTTCACTTTTTGACAATCTGCATCTATTGATTCTATAACTACCCATCTTTTATTATGTCCTTTTATTTCTGCTCCTTTATGTAAAGTTCGATCATCATAAACGGCATCTGATAAATCGAAATAATCTTCCTCTGTCGCAATTGCATTCTTTTTAAATTCACTCATATGTTTCAACTCATTTCATGGTATATTTTAACTATATTGAAATATAAGGGGATCTTTTATGAAGAAAAAATTGGTAATTATTTTATCCATTATTTGTATTATAGCAGGAGGGTATTTTACAATGAAATACTTAAAACAAAAAGAAATAGAAGAAAAGTTTTGGAAAGCACAAGAAGTACGGGTAGAAAAGTATATTCATTATAATATTCAAGATGTGAAATCTATTACATTTACAGAACGTGAAACTAGTCCTATGGGCATTCCTAGACTAAAAGGGTATATAAATAATAACCAACAATTAGATTTTGTAGCTCGTATTAGTACTACAGAAAATTTCGAAGATAAATTTGATTGTTCTGCGGAATTAGGAAAACTTATAAAGGACCCTGAAAAATCCGTATCCGAAATTGAAAAGGAAGAGAAAGAAAAGAAATAAGAATAGTCTCTGCACTACTCTTGTCTTCCCTATCCCATTTTAAAAAGAATGTAATGGTAAGTTTTTTATAAGGGGAATTTCTAATGAAGAAAGTAGTTATTTTGATTGTATCTGCTTTGGTGCTCATAGCAGGAGGATTTTTTACTTTGGAATACTTAAAACATAAAGAAGAAGAGGAAAAATTTTGGAAAGCACAAGAAGCACGTGTAGAAAAGTATATTCGTTATAATATTCAGGATGTAAAATCTATTACATTTATAGAACATAAAATAAGTCCAATGGGAATTCCTTCTATAGAAGGATATATAAATGATGATAAAAATCTATGGTTTGATGCTAGTATCAGTACTACAGAAAACTTCGAAGATAAATTTTCACGTTCTGGAGAACTGGGAAAACTTATAAAAGACCCTGAAAATTCCGTTTCCGAAATCGAAAAGAAAGAAAAGAAAAAAATCCAAGAGTAGTCTTTACGATTACTCTTTTGTTCTCCTATAAAAAATAAAACAAAAGTTGGTTATTTGTAATATAGTAATAACCATTTAACTATCTATAAGATAAATTTTTTTATTTTTGATAACCGTATGCCTATTAATCTCTTTATTTTAGTCTTATTCCTTTTCCAACCTTTATTATCTCTCATCTATCTTACGTTTTATGTATGCAGCGATTTCTATTCTCTTGTTTAGCTATGTCTCTTACCTTTGCAGAAACATGAACTATTCAACCGAAGATTTATAATCACTCTTTACATTTTTCAATTCTTCTATTACATTGTTCATTCTTATCGATAAATCTTTTATTTCCTCTACTGTTAATTCACCTTCTGCCTCTTGAAGGTTAAACATACTTAGCCTCTTTGTTATACCTTTAATACGCCCAATAAAAACTATATGATGATCGACTGCTATTTCGCCTATGGCAGTATCAACGATAACATCTTCAATCTTTCCTAAATTATCAAATTCATCCGCTAGTTTTGCTATAGCATATCGATACCCTCTCTCTTCATCTAATAACTCTTCATACGCCTCCCGAATTGCATGAAATAATTCATTATACTCCCAATCTTTCATACATCCTCCCTCAAAAAAATCCCCACGCTTATGTGAAAATACTCTTTCAACACAAATATGAGGACTTCCTTATTTCATTTCTATACTTTATACATTTTATTCGTTAGAATCTTCGTATTTCAATTTATATACTCTATCTCTTTTCTCATCACTTTTGACAAAAATAAGCTTTTCTTCTTTAACAAAACCTTCTAATAGTAAGCATACTTGCCCATATGCTTTAGGCTTATTCGTTGTGAATCTTTCATCTGATATTTTACCAGCTCGTATTAATTGTTCGCATAACTCAAGTGCACTTATTTCTTCAGAATTAATTAATTCTAAAATATCCTTTTGTAAGGGCGATAAAGGTACGGGAATCTCAGCTACCTCCACCTTTTCTGGTTTGTTTTCTTCTTCAAATAAATCTTCGAATGAAATTTGATTCATACTTCTTTTCCTTTCTAACGATTGATTTGTATAACATGAACTGAATCCTATAGCGTATGTATTATTATGTATTACTTACCTTTTTTCATAAATCTCAAACTCATGTACATCGTTTCATATAGTATATTTCGATTATACCAAATATATGTTCTGTTTTCTATTGTAGAATTCGTTATAAGAGGAATGAAAGTAATTATGAACATTTTCTCGTTGTTAATTGTATACTCTCTGTAAAAAAATAGAAATAAGATTTATAAATTTGTATAATAAAATAGTACGAGTAAAATTTTATTATAGAAAGGTTCTGGTAACATGTTAGGTATTCATGTCGAAAAAACAAAAGATGAACTAATTATTTCATGGCAATTCTCTAAAATCCATATTCCATTATGTGAAATCACTGAGGTAACAGAAGATAATACATATGCTGGTGTTGAAGAAAAAAGCGTAATCCGAATTGGAACAGCATATGGTACAACTGATCGTATTTTAATTAAGACAGTAAAGCAAAATTATTTATTATTCACTACTAATAGAGTAACCATTTTAAATAAAATAAAAGCTTAATTGTTTTTCTTCCTATATTTAAACGTTAAACACTTTCATTCTATTATAGGAAACGCTACAAAAGGTTCGTTGATTACTCCTGCTCCTAATTCGGAAGCATATGGTGAAACTATATAACACAAACACCCTAGCTCTTCGCTAGGGTATTCTTAGTTTTATCTATAATACAGTATTTCTACAATTCTTATTTATTTTTATGAACTCCTTGTAATTGACTAAGAACCTCATTGGCAGTCCTCTCAAATCTTTTAGGGTTATCAGCAATAATTTCATTAAGTAAATTAATTATCGTTAGTTGTATATCATGATTCATTCCTACAAGTACTTTAGCATACTCACTTCTATATAAATCATTATTTAAAATTCTTATGTTTAGTAGCATTGCCCACTCTTTTGCACTCTCAACCATTTTTGGTAAAGCTTTAGGCATCTCTGTTAGATATTTTCCCATTTCAAAATCTTCAATAAAATGAACTAGACCAAACATAACTTCTTCCTCTTGTGTTTCATCCTCAAATACTATACACAACTCTTTAATAAGCTTCTCATCATCACAATCTGCTAAGTTTTCTAATACACTGTCAAACTCTTCACATTCCGATTGATTTTTTAAAAATCTACAACTATATAATCTCTTGATCTCAGATTTGCTGTCCATATAAATTTCTCCTTTTAAATGAATTGGATAATTAAATTAATATGATCATTAGTTTTCAACTTTTCTATTACATCAATATATGGCTTCCATCTCAAGTGTACATTTTTAAATATTCAGCAATTTCTACTTCTCCTCTTTCAATAGCAAATTCGTAAGCTCCCAGCTCTTTCATAGTATCCCCTGTATACTTTACAGTACTATCAATACCATTCTGAACAAGATACTTTACAATATTAAGATGCCCACCATAAATCGCTGAGAATAGAGGATTTCTATTTGGATCACTAACATCTAATATTGCACCATTATCAAATAAGTACTCTACAATACCAATTTCACCTTCACTAGCTGCATGTGCAATAGGCGCTGACTTTGGTACACCTTCATTAAGGTTAATATCCATACCAGATTCAACAAGAAATTTTATCATATCCAGTTCACCAGCTCTAGCCGCAGCATGTAGCCACGTTCCATAAGGCGTTACAAAATCAAGCAAACTTTTATCAGTAATAATGATCTCTTTCGCTTGTTCTATACCCCCTTTTTTAATGAAATCATAGATTTTTATCGCTTTTCCCTTACTTTCCATAGAATCCCCCTGCACTATTTTCATCTAGATTAAACAGTTAGACATTGACTACGATACATTTAGCTAAGTGCTGCTGAGAGAGCAGATTTAAGCATAGTATCAAAATCGCAAAAAGTTTCCATATGCTCGCCTGAAGGCTTGTCTAGTTCAACAAATTTCTTTTTGGAAACATTATAACAATACCAAGCTATATCTGAATCTCCGAAAAAAATCAGTTCATCTTCTTCTTTAATTGATTCCCATATTTCATTAGCATCAAAAAAACTATCTACCTGATTTATTGGCTTAAAATCTAAAAAACTTTGGTCAATCCCATATATTATTAATCCATTAAATTCAATTCCATTAACTGTTTTTAAAAATTCATAGTACTGCTGTGGCAGGACATCTTCACCAAATTTTTCTACTACAGATTTACGAAATTTTGATAACTCCTTTTCGTTGATAGGTAAATTGAATTTTCGATTTCGTTTCTCTCTTATTTTGGATATATGACTAATCTTCTCTCTCCACATAACTTCACCTTCTAATAAATATTCAATCCTTTTTTAGGCTAGAATTACACAAAGTAATCCTCAATAGTACGCCCCATTACAAGGATTGGTTTCAAATTGCCCATTGCTTTTGGCGTGCTATTCAAATATTTTCCGAAGCCACTCTAGCTAGTATTAACCATATAATTTATCTAGATTGATATTTTAATGAAATATATTAAAGCGATTTTCATGATCCTACATGCAAACTTTCGAGTTATTTTATAATTAAAGTATTAAATAACCTCTTTACAAATCAAATCAACTTTTTCAAAATATTGTTGTGGCTGTTTCTCACTTATTTCTTTCAAAATTTTAATAACGCCTTCTTTATTTGTAGTTTTAGCCTTCTTCAATACATTAATAAATGGAATAATAAAATCATCTGAAGCTAGAAGACTTCTATAGAATCTTTTAGCACAATATTTAGCTTGTGGCAAAACAATGCTTATCCCTTCAATCAGTTTACTTAAACCATCTTCAACTCCATTTTTTTCGATTATATAAAAAATCGATTCAATTAAATCACCAACAATCGAAGGTTCATCTATTTCATCATGAAATACACTGCACAAATCAATAATTACTTTATTATCTGCCGTTTGCAATATTTCATTTAAGATTTCTTCAAATAGCTCAATGCTATCATCTTCATGATCCAGAAAACGTATTCTTTTTAAAATAAATATCTTTTTTCTAATGACATTTATTTCCCTCCATACTTTGAGTAGAGTTTATTGAAGAGTTTCAAAAAATTTATAGTTTAATAAAAGAATTAATTTCTAGAATACAAATCTATCTTTAGTTATTAATTCAAATAGGTTGGTAATTGATTTAACCATTCTTCAAAATTATCCGCTTCCTTAGTTACACCATGTTCTTCATGAAAATAAAAGTAAACTCCCGTTCGCTGGCCCTCTTTTGAATGAAGACAAAAGTAATCTCCATTACCTATACTATAAAAAGGGATTAGTTCGTTTTTCCAAAAACCTTCTTTCATTTCATAATCATAAATAAATTCAATAGTATCATTTCCGTTCGTCTTACCACTAGAAACATTTAAAATATCCCCTGGAAATACATATTCAGACATTAGTTCAATAAAGCATTTAAATTCTTTAGGAAATTGACATCCAAATTTTTTCTCCAGTTCCCTCCAATCATTATCTGAAGGGGAATCTAAATCCTCTAATTCTTTATCTAACATACTGTCTAATAAGTTTGCAATTTCATCTTTTCCCACAAACTATCCCCCCTTATACTAGAAAAAAGGCTGAATTCTATTTTATTTACAAGTATTCTCTCGATTAAAGTCAAATGCTACTGAATATGTGTTTTAAAATCTTCTATTGACGTTGGGCGTATCATTGGATTATTTTCTATTTCTTATTCATCATTTTTCTCATCAGATTCCCATACTAATTTAAAACGAAACCCTTTCAATCCACTATTTGTAACTCTTTCTTTAAAAGCATCTGATACAAATATTTCTACAGATGTAATAGGGAAATCTCCTAATGAATGTTGCGTGTTACTATTACGAAATATATGCTGATTTTCTACTTTTTCTGGGATAAAGATAAACTCATCATAACCACCGTATTTAGTAGGAACTGATTTTTTATGATCCACACACTCAAAAATATTCGTTACATTTACAGCATAACAACTATATGTCTCATGTAATAGCGGCAAACACTCTACTTGATTCTCTATTAAATCATTTAAAATATGTATAGCTTTTTTTGTAAAAATAGGTGGGGTAGGAAATGACTCTCCTTCAAAACTTAATAAATCGGCTTTTTCCATATGTTTATATGTCTTCATTTGAATAGGTTTCCATGTACTAAGCATAGGTGTACCATTAAATCCATCATCAAATACTTCTTGTCCACTTTCATTATAAGTAGTTACTTCATCATTACCTAATAGATTTGTTAGTTGCCATATATTCATAATAGCTCTCCTTATTCTCAAGCATTACAAGAATTATATTTTGCTTTTTATAAAACTTCTCCCTTATTTTATCACTTCTTGTTTTTCCTCTATCACTATCTGTTAGTTAATTCTTTGGCGATTGTTTCAGCTTTATGTAATTCTTCTAATAATGTATGTGGATAATCATTGTGACTGTCCATATATGCACGTACGCCACCCACAATGGTTATTCCCTTAATATCCTCGTTATTCTCTAATATTTCTAACGCTTTCTTATATCTTTTATATATTAATTGTAAAATACCACTATTAATATCTTTCACATAGTCTTTCTCCAACTTATGTATCACGACTTTTACTTGTTGAATTAACTGCCTGTTCTTGTTCACTATGTCCTCCTATTTAATTATCATAAATTTTATTTCTATTTTTCACCACTCCAACAATGGCCTTTCCTCAACTATTACTTGTATCTAGTTCTATACATATATTCCTTAGTAACATTTCGTTTACCAACCAGCATGTTACTAAGAAAAGACCCTCTTTTGAAAAAACGAATCAAAAGAGAGCCTTTCTTTATGACTTTATTTCCTATCCATATCTTCTGTCTAAAAGACTATTTAATAATTATGCATTTCTACGTTTCATAAATAATATTGCTCCAAGAGTTAATAACAAAAGACCGGCTCCGACTGAGAACCACGTAAAGTACATATTTCCACCTGTAGCTGGTAATGTTCCTGCTTTTGATGTTTTTCCTGTTTTAGGTTGCTCTAATTGCGGCTTTTCCTGCTGTGGTTTTCCTAATTTTTCCGCTTTGAACTTCACTGTATGGTCCGCATCTTCAATGTCAACGTTGATTGCTACTAAGATATCATCTTGATATAGTTTTTCAAATACTACTACTTCTTTACCTTGTAGTTTAGAAGCATTAAATGTGAAATCAAGTGTGATAGAACCATTCTTCTCTTTTGCAGTAAATTTAGATTCTACTGCTACTTCTTTACCGTCAACTAGTAAAGGTTTCTTTGTTGCTTTATCCATTAGTTTACCTTTTGCTACATATTCTTTACCTATGATTAAGTCTTTGTATTCCACTTTATCTTGAATCGTGACAAATTCGTTTGCATGCATCTCTTTTCCACCGTCTGCTTTGTTTGTCGCTGTTGTCTTGATTGTTGGTTCTACAAATCGAACCGTTTGCCCCACATCGTTAATGTCAGATTGAATTGCCACTAAAACACCGTCTTGATATACCTCTTCAAACACTACTACTTCTCTTCCTTGCTGCTCTGCACCAACGAAAGGAAAGTCTAATGTTACAAAACCGTTCTTTTCTTTTGCTGTAAACTTAGTCTCAGTTGTTACTTCCTTTCCATCAATTAATAATGGTTTGTTCGTAACTTTGTTCATTAGTTTACCTTTTACAACATATTCTTTCCCTACGATCAAATCTTTGTATTCCACTTTATCTTGGATTGTGATGGAATCTTTTGCATGCATCTCTTTTCCACCATCCGCTTTATTTGTAGCTGTTGTTTTGATTGTTGGTTCTACAAATCGAACCGTTTGCCCTACATCATTAATGTCAGCATGAGTTGCCACTAAAACACCATCTTCATATAGTTCTTCAAACACTACCACTTCTCTTCCTTGCTGCTCTGCACCAACGAAAGGAAAGTCTAATGTTACAAAACCATTCGTTTCTTTTGCTGTAAACTTAGTCTCAGCTGTTACTTCTTTTCCATCAATTAATAATGGCTTGTTAATAACTTTGTTCATTAGTTTACCTTTTACAGTGTACTCTTTACCAACAACTAAGTTAGTATACTCTACTTTGTCTTGGATCGTGATAGACTCCTTTGCATGCATCTCTTTTCCGCCATCAGCTTTGTTTGTAGCTGTTGTTTTCAATGATGGAATCTTTTCAATTTCTGCGCTAGCCTTTGGTAACATTAAGTTAAAGAAAAGAGATATGACAGAGAGTAAAGCTAGAATCCTAATTACATATTTCCTCCCCATATTTACAACCTCCTGTTTGATTTAGATTACAAACATTTAAAATATTCTTACCAAAACACAATTCCATTATAAAACAAATAATTACATACTTTAACATTTTATTTCAATTTTCCAAATTTTGATTATTGGGATTTGCGAATGACTTGTTATGAAATGAAGCGTATTTCCTGAAACAAACTAGGAATTACGTGCTCGATTTAATTTATACATGAAAGATGATTCGGTGAGAATCATTGAGGAAAATAGGTTGTTGGCAAGAGTAAACGATGAGTTGTGTGTAACCATAGATAATAAGTATAAAAACGTATGAGATGAGATATTCGATACAGTAAAAAATGAGACACCTACCCTATGATAGGACAGCTATCATAGGATATCTATTTTCAAACACCTTATATCTATAACCCTAGTAAAGATCATTTTTGTGTATGAATATATTCTCTAATTAGTTTCACATCACTTTCTCTCTTTTCATCAAGAGAAACTCCTAACTTTTTATACTTCCATATAAGTAATCTCTCATAATGATTATAATTATTTTCTTCCTCTAATAAAGTATAATCAAATTCAACATCAAACTTACCAGTAGAGTATAACTCAAATGTTACATTAGTCCATGGTTCCTTCTTATTTCTTTTAAATTCTTCCCATAACTCTCTAAAGATACTGTCAAGAAGATTTAATTGGTGATCAGTCTCATCTTCATCAATCCCTTCCATATCTTCAATATCTAAACTGTATATCGGTTCCTGCTTATTTTTTGGATAGTAGAAAAATACCGTCGAATCACTATATTCATCAACTTCTGAATATACCATTACTTTTTCCCACGGTTCTGGAATAATACTGTTTAACTGCATAACTACTTTTTGATAAATACTTTCCACGTTCTCTACATTCATTTACTTTACTCCCTTACAGTAATATCCTTTTGTCAAAATAATAAATCTGAAAGCCTCTTTATCTTGCCTCCAGTTTCTTCGTTCATTATTCTATTGGACCTATAAATTGAGTAATGAAATAAACATGCTCGATAAGTTTAACCTTTTGTAAGTTTTCTACTTTTTCTGATTCACCTAATGGAAGTAACGGTGTGTAACCAAAACATTCATCAATTTCAAGGCTTCCGTACCTGTGTATTGCCTGTTTGTAAGGCATCCAATCCAATACTTTCTCTAAAAAATAGTCATCTTTCGTATTTTTAAAGAAAAACTTAAATTTTCCACCTGCTACATCTACCGTACCTTTTCGATACTTAAGTAATAATAAATAGTTATTTTCCCACACAAGAATATCTCCCATACCTGTTGTAAAAACCGGGATAGCCTCTTCATAACGGATATAACTTTCCTTTAATATATCTAAGTATTCTTCTGGATTTATCAACCTTAAATATCCGTTTAACATACTTCCAAATCCATATTGTTTCCATAAAGCTATTATTTGTTCAGGAACTTTACCTGTATACTTTTCAACAATCTCTTGTGACGACTTTTCGAAACATATAAAATCACTTATCTTTTCCATAGTATCCCCTTATCACAATTTCTCTAAGATTGAATTTCCTTTTTCTAAATATAAATCTGGGTCGTCCTCTTTTATCTCAAGAAGAATCCCTTTAATTATTTGCTTTGTTGAACTATTTATATTTTCTAAAACATTCATATACGATACGACTAAATCTTTTGAATGTAAAAGTGTCCGATGAATTCTTTCCGCCCAGAATTCTGCATGAGGTAACATTTTAGGAATACTAATAGCTAATTTGTATAGCCCTTCCTCTCGCCCGGAATGTTCAGCAATATAAAAAATCGTTTCAATAAGGTAGTCACCCGCTGATGGCACAGCCATATCATCCTCAAAAATTATACATAGATCAGGAATTATATCATTTGTCCCTTTATTCGCTAATTCATTGAGAATACTCTCAAAAACTTCAATATCATCCCCTTCATTCTCTAGAAAACGCATTTTATATAAAGTTGATATTCCCTCATTAAAATCCATTGACTTCTCCACCTTTTTATAACATCATTATTATAATTTTCCACATATTTTCACATCATTATGTTCATAATACGTTCAATTAATCTATCATAATAAACCATTACTTTCTAATAACTGATACCAATCATCCTCTTTGCTTCCTACGGTTTCACTAATTCCTCCAAATTGAACAAACTTATTACCTAATTCACAATATCTTTTTCCTACATAATAATGTTGTAAGAAATTATTAAAATCACCATATGACTCAATAATAAAATTTTGATTAATTAAATCTCCATACAAACAAGAAACTTCTCCATTCATCTTATTAATAAACAATGGATATCTTTCAATTTTCCCTATACAAATCCACTTATCAGCACCACCTGGCATGTCCTCCGTATAAAATTGAATACTTTCGCGTTTTAGATGACCATATATAGTAATTACTCCACCGTTCAACATTTCATATTTTTTTATAATAAAATTATAATCTTTCAAAGGGCCTTCTTCTAATTTTTCATCCGTTTTTTCTACCTCTATAATTTCACCAATAAGCAAACAAAATGGATCATTACCTAAAATATCCTTAATTAATTCTATTTTTTCTAATACTGATTTCTCCATTTTCTACTCCCACTCATTATCTATTTAACCAAGATATAACTATTACTGTACCCCTTTTAAAGGTTATTATTTTTCACTTCCTCAAACCACTCATCAGCAATATGGCTAGCTGTTTTAACTTCATCATTCGTATATACTAAATCATACTTATATTGAGCTTTAAACTTGCCACTATGAACATCATATATTAATTTCATCTCAGTTGGCATGTCACGCTCATACCCTTTGCATAATTCTTCAATTTTCTCAATATCTTCACATATAATGCGCAATACTATAGACTGTCTTTTGATAGACACATCATATCTTCCGTCTCCATCTTCCAATGCATCATTTACTTTATGACATTCTACATATTTATTGTTAATGCAATAAAAGAAACTTCCCGAAATAATTCCTTCCTCACGCGAAGCATAAACGTACACTTTATCCGCTCTATCTTCAACATATTCCATACATATAGATATCATATCAGCTTGTAATTCACTAAACTTTTCCTCAAATTCTTTCATACTACTTTTTCACTCCTTAGATTAAAAGTTAAATAGCAACGTCTTGATACCCCACTTCAGTTACTTTTTCATTTAGTAGACGTATTCCGAGTCCATTCTCTGTATCCCACGTACAATCGAAAGTTATCCCAATATCTCTCTCTTCATGAATATCTCCATATGGGACTACAATTCCAACTAATGTGATCCTCTTAAGTAATTGATCAATTGTTTCGATATGCGGATAATTTTCATTAAATCCAACAGCATATCCTAATTGTTGACGCTCTTGATTGTAATAGTCTAAAATCGCTTGTAAAAAAACTTGCTGCAATTGTTCCCAATTTTGCAACAATGAATTATAAGCAGTATATTGTCCTTCATCAAACTTACCGTCTTCTTCACCTTTCACTATCA
The DNA here is from genome assembly GCF_022637375.2 of Bacillus sp. N5-665. Classification (NCBI taxonomy): domain Bacteria; kingdom Bacillati; phylum Bacillota; class Bacilli; order Caryophanales; family Bacillaceae; genus Bacillus; species Bacillus sp. N5-665. The sequence goes on along the minus strand of NZ_CP093325.1, from coordinate 2,198,796 downwards.
ATGCTATTTCAACTTCTTTTCCACAAAATTCAACGTTAATGTCCTTAACCCATCCATATGTATACTCAATCTCACCAAAAACTACATCATTTATAATCATTTTTAACTCTCCCTATTTACTCCCTTGGATTCATATCGATTTCTCTATTCGTATGAAAGTTACCCTCTGATATTAACTGTTTTTTCCAGTCGTTTCTATACTCAGTATAGTACTATCAATTGCTAATTTTTCAATGAGTTTTTTCGCCTTACCGTATGGAAATCTCTCTACTAATATATAAGGAAGATTTTTTGAACCCTTTAGCAAATCAATTGCGGAAATCTCAAGCCCTAATACGTTCTTTATTCTTATTAAATCTTTCAAACCTTCACTAGGAGTTTTCACTAACACTATATTACATATATCAGACGACTTATTTATCGTTTTCTGTTCTATTTCACTTACACAACCACTATTCACCCATTTTTTAAAATCAGCGGTAATTACAGTAGCATAGTTTGGATTCATGTCCCCAGAATCAATTACTACCACCTCTTTTTCCTCTGCATACTGAGCCATTAAAAATACATTACCGCCACCGTCATCACCAATTGTGACATACCCCCTCGCATACTCATCTACTTCCCAAACCTCGTTCCTTTCTCCAATATGCTCCGTACCATAAATAAGTAACCCACCACCGATTGAAAAGCCATTTGTACATCTCAATAATTCCTTATATACATTAGGTAATGTAACATTCATGCGATTTTCTACTGCTTGAATTTCAATATCACTCGCTGCTGACTTTTCTATCAAATCTGAAATATTAAATAGATTAATCATTTAATAATCCCTCCTAAACTATCAAGATATTTATACGTATCGATTACTCCCTGCCATCTCTCTATAATCATTTCACTATAGATTTCATTAAATTTATAAAGTATGTCGGTATGTAAGCCTTCATTTTTCATTTGGTAAGTAGACCATCATTTTCCCTTTCATGTACTCACCTTTCCATCCACAAGGCCATCCTCCCATTTTATACACCTCAAATACCTTTTCATAAAGTGAAACTTTAATCAGTGGGGGTTTTGTTCATCCCCACTGATTATTAGTTGAACCAATCGGGCTTTTACGGGCAGTTGATCCCCCACCTAACTTCTTTGCTCTCGCTGAATTTTGAGGTGGCGGTCTTACTGCCCGTTAATGCGGGATAAAAATTATCCACTTTTCCATTTACTAAACGATTTAGTGCACACATCTCAAGGTCTCTTTCTACTTCTTCAAGAATATTTATATGATCAATAGAAATAAACGCCTGATAATAATTATAGTTATCAGAAAAAACTTCATATAACATCTCTTTTTTTGATTCCATATTAGGGTTATAAGTTCCTTCTAATAATTTTGCACTTTCATCCGATTTCATATCATCCCAAACGATTTGGGTAACATCCAAATCTTGAGACCAAGCCAATTCCTGTGCTTTATCAAAATCATGAATCATTTCAATGTCATGTAATAATTCATGTAACTTTATATCATTCCTATCAAATAAGCTCCTTTTTTGTATATACTCGATAACTTCCTCAACTAACTTAGTATTTTCACCATACTTCATCCCAGTAGCCACCTTTCGCGTCCTTCGTCCTTCAGTCCCATTCTCCATACTGTATTCACTTATGGATATTCATTTGAATTTCATTGATTTTTTGTAAGTATCTTTGCTCATGCAGAGCTGCCTCGAAACCCCAATACCCTAAAGTCTAATCAAAAACAACTCTTAATCCTAGGTTTTACAATAAATAAAAAGAATCCATTTTGAAAAAAAGATTGATCAAAATGGATTCTTCTTCAGCAGATTTTTTGTTTCGGCTTTATAAAAATTCGAGCATTTTCTGCCTGTATTGCTCCATTCACCGTGCTTGATTATTCTCTTAAAAGTGAAGAGTTTCTATTAAACTTTTTTAATATACTCATACACTTCTTTAGGTTTTATATTAAGCATGTGAGCAATCTCCGTTATTTTCTTTCCTTCTTCCTTCATCTTTTTTACTTTTATCTCCATTGTTTGCTCATATTCTTCTGCAATATCAAATAATGGACTTAATAAAGAGTGCCATATTTCAAAATCAGTAAATTTATTTCTTTCCAAAAACTCATTTAGCAATATTTCCAATTCTTTAGTTTGTATCATTCTTTTACCTTCTAACACTTGTTTCTCAGTAAGAAAATCACCTATATCTTTCATAAAATTAATAAATGAGTCCATGGAATCTGCAAGAAAATCGCCACCACTCCAACTGTCCATTCCGTGCATGATGGAAGAAATAGGGTATCTTTCCTCACTTAAATCAATAATAATTGGATCTCCACACATCGTTTCATATGCAATAACAATCCAATTTGCGTCCCAAGTATCTTCCTCATCGGTTACAAGGGAGTTTCCATCGGTGTCAATACTGTATCCTACTTGAAATTCATCTAATTGCTCAAAAGAACACACATCAAAATTTACATACTCTCTAATTTTTTTATGTTCTAAGTTAATAAGTTCTAAATTTCTCTTTATCTCTACTTTTTGATGATAAGAATTAAATTGTATCATTGTCATTTTTACTACATCCCTATTCATACTTTATATGTATTCTTTTGTATCTGGTTGTTTACTAACAAACTAAGCCAAGAATATTAATAATAGATATTGTTATTTTTTCTTTACCTCATATGAAGATTCTGTATATACAGTAAAAATAAAGTGATTTATATCCGAATATGTATTTGCAGGACTACTATGCCGAGGGTATAAATAAATTGTTTATAAGATCTGTGAAACCTCCTTTAATATTTCATCTTCCTAACTTAGAAACTCCCGATATCATTTTAAAATCCTTCAATTTAGTTGATTGGAGATTATTTCATTAACTCTTTAAAAAAATCAAATAATCTCCATCCTCTGTACTAAAACATCTACCTCTAGATTTCTTATTAGCTATCTCTAAATACCCTCTAGCTTTAGAGAAATCTCCTACTTCATAAGCCACCTTGCCAGCCCAAAATTCTCGTTCGCCTGTATCTCCTCTTTCAGGATCTGCGACAAATATTTTATCAATCCATTTTTTCATCCGTTCAACATCACTTAATAAAATCGAGATATCTAAAATACCCCATATTATTAAAAAACTTTCATCATAAGTTATTTTATCATTTGGAAGCTCTCCCCATGCTCGCTCCAATAAAAAAACAGACTCTTCTAAATTCCCTTTATCAAACTCTTCATTACTCTTATCCATTAATTTTTGTATAAAGATACCTTTTTCACCTGTTACATAAGCCATTCCTATCTACCTCCAAAATTACCTATGTAAAAAAGCACCTTTTGTCTTTTGAAAAGAAAGGCTTTTCTTTACTTCAAAAAATACTTTAATACATTTAATCCGGTGTAATATATATACGTGGTCATTACATTAAATTTCTAATCTTCATAAATTACCGATCCTATATACTTAAAGTTCCTACTATCCAGTTTTGCTTCTTCAACAAGTTCTTCATACTCAAAATCATATAACCTAATGACAGTATTGTATTGTTCTTCTAAATTTTCACCATAAAAGTCTATAAGTTCACTTATAATTAATTCAGAATACGAAGCATTCTGTAGTAATTCAGACAAAGACGATGTAACATGTTCATTATATGTACATTCTAATAAGTCTTGGTTATACTCAATGAAATCTATTTGAAAATCAGTCATAAAACACGAAGGAATTCTGTTCCCCTCATTATCATATTTTATTTCTACATACTTTCTTAACACCATTTTGCTAGTACAATTTCCAAACCAAAGAGAAACAACTCCTGGACTTTCCATATTAATCCTCCTTTCCAATTTTTCTATGTTCTAATAGTAATAAATTAGGCACACTGTTTCAGATATAGTGTAATCAGCTTCTTAAATTCTTTTTAAATATTTCAATTATTCACCAGTTAAATTATTAATAAATCTTATTTTTCCATTTTCAGAAACTAATTGTAAATCACTACCTATTGGTAGCTCGTATATTCCCAGAATGGCCAGTTCAATATTTGCTACGGCATTAAAATCACACAACGCTAAATTTTCAGAATTATTAATATAATCATCATCAATTTTCGAAAATAATTTCCAACCATCATCTGCTGCTTCTATTAAATTTCCTCTCAATATCCGTTTCAATTTTCCTGTTTTATTAATTATATTTTTTGAAACAATACAGGCACCAGTTTTTTAATAATTTAATAGGTTTTTTTGATTCATTTTTCCCCATTCCTCTAATTAATTATGAAATAACCCTTTCATTTTAACTTTCTATTAATCATGTAATTTACTTAAGAGCTCTGTGAACGTATTAGCAACAAAAAATACATTTTCCCTTGCAACTTTCTCTGCTTCTTCTGTTGTAATCCCTTCACTTTTTATTAACACTTTTTTCTCCCATGCGCCTTCATGCTCCCAATAGATGACAATTGGATTTTCTTCATGATTTTTATAATCAAAACAGATCAAATTTCCTGAAGGATCAATTGCAAAAAGAATAACCTGATTAGGAATTGTTCCTTTATATTTTTCATAAATCTTTAATATATTCTCTATGCGTTTTTCATCATAAGAAAGTAACGAGCCAAATACCCGCTCTACTTCGTTTACATCAAAAGCTTCGGGTTCTGCACTTGCACCATTATTTTCAAGTACACATTCAATATAATCTTGTGGAAAATGAACGCCCATTTTTCGGGCTACCTCTAGCACATAATGCCGACTAACAAGTTTATCTGGATTATCCCATTCTATATGACTCATCTAATACCATCTCCCCATAATTTATTTTCATCTAAGTGGTTGATACCAATTGCACTTTATCTGGAATTTGGTATTATCGCTATTCTACAAATGAATGCTCAAACTTTCATGAGTTATTAATTCAATTTAAATATATCTATTAATTTTGATTTTTTAAAGGTTATTATTTTTCACTTCCTCAAACCACTCATCAGCAAAATCATCCGCCGTTTTTATATCATCACTTGTATGGATTAAATCATACTCATATTCAGCTTTAAACTTACCACTCTTAGCATCGTATATTAATTTCATCTCAGTTGGCATATCTTTTTCGTATTCTTTGCATAACATTTCAATTCCTTCGATATCTTCACTTATAATTTGCAGAACCCGAAACATTTGTTCTGGAGATACATCATATCTTTTTTCTCCATTTTCCAATGCATCATTAACCTTGTGACACTCTACATACTTATTGTTAATGAAATAAAAGAAACTACTAGAAATCATATCTTCTTCACATGAAGCGTACACATATACTTTATCAGCTCTATCTTCAACATATTCCATACATATGGATATCATATCAGCTTGCAATTCACTAAATCTATCTTCAAACTCTTTCATACTACATTACACTCCTTTTATAAAATTTTAAATTTTGCATTACCTGGCTTACCTTTTTTATAGTGTAAGTAACTATAAATTTGTCTGGATTCTTATCATTTCCAAAGTATATAATATCCATCTTAACTGTTACTTCTTTTGGTGGTTTTTCTTTTAAAGCTGCAGCTCATTTATTTTCAACTTATTTATATTTCTTCAAATTCACATCAGTTAATTGCGAAACTAAACTTTCAATTTCAGGTGAACCTTCAAATCTATCACCTGCCAAATGTCCTGCATGATCTTGCCCTTTTACGCAGCTAAACATTTAACTTTTTAATAATTTAAGATACTTAGTATTCTTCGGATTCCCAAAACATCTACCTTCTGATTTTTTATTGGCAATACTAAAAAATTCTTTTGCGGTTTCTAAATCACCTAATTCAAAAGAAACTTTTCCTGCAATAAATTCCTTATCACCGGAATCTATACGTGCAAATCCAGTTAAAAATATTTTATCTGCCCACTCTTTTGCTTTTTTTAAATCATTTAGCATAAAACAAGTGGAGATAATATCCTTAACTAAATGGTAACTCTCTTCACAATAAATACCTTTAGGGTCAGGTATTATATCCCATGCCTCTTCTAATAACACAATAGAATGATTATAGTTACCATTATTAAATTGTTCATTGCTTTTTTCCAAAAGACTTTCGAATTCTTCTTTTATAGGTGATTGTAAAATGGCCATATTTATCCTCCTCAAATCATATCCTTAATCAATTCAAAATACTTATCATCCTCATTAAAAAAGAGTTTATAGCCTTCTAAAATGTAAGCTCTTAACAGATACTCCTTAGCTTTATCAAGCTCCCCACACTCGAATAAACTCTCTCCAAGCCTCAGTAAAATAAATGGATTTGAAATACCATCCGGACAGTTTCGTGCATTATATAAATTACTTTTTGCTTTCTCATACTCACAATTTAAAAAATAAGTATCTCCTAATGCTGTATAAATCCATGTACTTGTTTCCCAATCGGTCTTCGGTAACGGAACCAAATCCAGAGCAGCTATATAGCTCTCTATTGCTTTATCATCTTTTCCTTTTTCAACAAAAGCATCTCCTTTGTTACATAATCTCACAATTCGGTCATACACTTGATCGTTGAGTTCCAATATAAATCCTCCCAATAATTATTTATTTGTTGGCAAGTAGTTTTCATTTAACTTTGTACCTGCGCATCGATTTAAACTATCATGATCTAATACATAATTATTGGAGTCTAACATCCATTCTCTAACCGCTGGGGACTTCGCTCCATAATGTCTACCTGTATGTACTATTCCACCATAAAACTACATCAGTTAAATGAGTCATATCTGCTTGATCTAGAGGATACCATTTATTATCACTTGCCATAAATTCTATTTCACCATCACGTTTTGTACGGATTTTCGATGAAATTGAATTTCCCATTCTTTCCGTTTACTTCTCTCCCCGTATTGGAGCCTTTCCCAGGCGTATTCCCCAACAGGTCGATGCCATTTTCCATTTGCATCTTGATTGATAATAGCCTTTAGGTACATTACCCGTACCCTTAACCCCACCACTCTCAAAATTCGAGATCTTACTCTGAATACTCGCCTTTGAGGCATCATGGGCTTCTTGGAATTTCCCGCTATAGTTCGTTCCAGTTCTAGCGACACTTCCACCTGGCAGTATTTCTACCCCTTTAACAAATGGGGTTACGGAGTCCACACCTTTTGCTAATGTATTTCTAATTATATAATACCAGTAATTTGGGTTAGCCTTAATTCACAAAAATAATTTTTATAAATTTATAGCATGCTTATCTATTAAAAAAGCACTTGTTGCCTTTCGTAGACAATCAAGTGCTTTAAGTTCATATGCTTTTAAGTAGCATTAAATTTGTAAGTTTTATGGAAACAGTATGATACCTTTTATATGTCGTGACAACTACTACCTTAAAAATTACGAGTTCGTTAGTTTTATGCCCATTCCATGTCTTTGTATTCGTTGTACAGTAAAATGTCATTTCGCCTAAGCTCGTACTTCATTTTCTATTCTATCATTGCACATAATACTCCATAACGGGACAACCATCATGAAGTATGTACTTTTTAACAGCCTATTATTTTTCTGTACACTTCATAACATGTTTTAAATTAATTACAGAAATACTTTGTCACTCCTGTATGCAAATGTTGTAACCTTTATAAGTCACTAAATACTATCCAAATGCTATTCTACAAATCGATGCTACAACCTTCATGAGTTATTAATTCAATTTAAATATATCTATTACTGTAAATGTATTAAAGGTTATTATTTTTCACTTCCTCAAACCACTCATCAGCAATATGATCTGCCGTTTTAATCTCGTCATGAGTATATACTAAACCATACTTGTATTCAGCTTTAAACCTTCCACTCTTAGTATCATATATTAACTTCATCTCTGTTGGCATGTCTCTTTCATATTCTTTACATAATTCTTCAATTTTTTCGATGTCTTCACATATTATACGCAACACCATAAGCATTCTTTTTGGAGACACATCATATCTTTCGTCTCCATCCTCCAATGCATCATTCACTTTATGACATTCTACATACTTATTATTAATATAATAAAAGAAACTGCCTGAAATAATTCCTTCTTCACGTGAAGCATAAACATACACTTTATCCGCCCTATCTTCAACGTATTCCATACATATAGATATCATATCGGATTGTAACTCACTAAATCTATCCTCAAATTCTTTCATCCTAATTTTCACTCCTTAGATTAATTTTTAATAACTTTAAACCCTGGCTTACCATCAATAAGGTAATTAACTATAAATTTTTCAGGACGCATATCATTCCCAGCGTAAACTATTTCAACATCAACAGTTACTTCTTTAGGCGGTTTTGCATTCAAAGCTGCAGCCCATTCATTTTCAATTTTCTTATATTCCTTCATATTAACATCAGATAATTGCGATACCAAATTATCAATTTTAGGTGATCCTCCAAACCTATCACCTGCCAAATGCCCTGCATGGTCTTGTCCTTTTACTTTTCCTAGTGTATTTTTGCTATGTGATAATCTCTTCTCTCTTTCAGTTAATTGTAACTTCTCTGTTTCAAATTTTTCAATTCTTCCAAGACTATCTGTTTCGTAAAAGTAATCATACTCTCCCGTTTTATATCTAATATTAGGCTTTAATCTATTTTTTCTTCCATTTGTAAAATGTTTCCCTTTGTCCACAAATGTTTTAACTTCACTTACAGTACTGCCGCCTTTACCCGTACCCTATGTTGTAATCTTAAAATAAAAAGCACTTGTTGTCTTTAGCTGACAATCAAGTACTCAAAGTTCATCTCTTTTAAATAGCATTAATTTTGTAAGTTTTAGAGTACTATGGCACCTTTTATATGTATTGACAACTACTACGTAAAAACTTACGAGTTTATTGGTTTCATGCCCATTCCATGTGTTGATATTCACCACTATGTAAAATTTCATTTTGCCTAAGCTCGTACTTTGTTTTCTATTCTATCATCGCACATTGTACTCCATGATGGTACTACCTTCATGGGCTCTGAATTTCAGCATATCATCATTCATGTTGTCCAAAGTAAATATCCATAAAAAACACATCATTAATTCATAATTTAAAAATATTCTTGTTCAATTTCGCAAATAACTACTCGAAATAAAGGTTATAATTTATCTCAACCTTACTAAGACCATCTAGTACTTTCTCTACCCTATTAGTCAAGTCTGCTATTTCTTCATGTGTCAGTTCGTTTGTAACATCTAAATCTTTAAACATACTTAATCTCTTTGTTATCCCTTCGACATACCCAATAAAGACCTTATTTTTGGATAACAACATTTCACCTACAGCAGTATCAACAATAAAGTCTTCTACCTTTCCAAGATTTATATATTCATTAACAGTTCTTGCTATTGCATAATCATGTCCCCTATTTAATTTTAAATAATCATTATAGTCTTCGTTAATCACCTCAAATATTTCATTATATTCCCAGTCTTCCATGATATCACTCCTCTTTTATAGTTTAAGTCTTTCATCGTTATTGCGAATAACTTCCAATTCAATATTCTTATATTTATTAGCAAATTCAGCTATTACTTTGCTACAACTATCACATGTATCTAATTATCTAAATGATATAATTTTACCAGTAATATTTACAGCATACCCCAATTTAAAAGCAATTTCATTCAAAAACATATACTCAATCTTACAATTTTTTATATCTGTTAAAAAACCAGCATCCATGGTCAATGGATACTAGCATAATATTCTTACTTATCAAACATATTATAACAAGTAAATGTAATACCTCTAGTCTTGTTCTTGTAACCCAATGTTTTCTCTTTTAATATCAAGTACATCTGAAACATCAAATTCATCAAATTTTCCTATTAAATATTCATGTCCTTTTTGTAAAGCTTTGATTCTTTCTTCTGTATAAATAGGTATTAAAGTATAAAAATTAATCATTCTATTTTCTGAATCTACAAAACTTCTTACCTCTTTAGATCTACCGATTAAAATACATGATAATTCTGTATTAGAAGCAAATGGCATTGGAGGTTCTCCATTTGGAAGAATGACCCCTTCCTCTAACCAACCATCATATTTGTGAGGTATGTGAGCAGCCATTCTCAACCACTTCAAAGGCCAATAATTATCTTTGTTCGTCAATTCTGTTTTGTTTATTGGCCAATTTGCAGGCAACTTTAATACTAATTCAGCATACTTAAATCCCTTACTGTCTTCCGAATCATCCATTGCAAAATCACTCATCCCAGTAGTCACAAGAGTTATAAAATCATGTTTTTTTGATGGCAATATAATTTAAATATCAATTGATACCTTACTACCAGGTATGATTTCACTGATAGTATCATCAATGGGGCCGAATTGTTCTGTTATATAATCTAAAATCTCAGTTTTTTCATTTTCCACAGTATCTTTATATTCCCCTTTTTTATTAGTATCCAATAAATTCGCTATTTCTATTTGCCCTTGTTCATGTGCAAATGCTAACGCATCCATATTTTTCATATATTCTCCCGTGTACTTAACGTGAATGTCAATTCCATTTTCAATCAGCAGTTTTACAATATCTATATGTCCACCCTGAATAGCACCAAACAAAGGATTTCTTTCGGGTTCACTCATATCCATTTCAGCTCCACAAGCCAATAGATACTTGACTATTTCAAACTGTCCTTTTGAAGCCGCTTGGTTAAGTGCCCCACCACCATATACACCACCGCGCTTATTTATATCAGCACCTAATTCTATAAGTTTCTTGACTATTTCAAGCTTTCCATGTGTGGCTGCAACATGAAGAAAAGTTCCAAACGGTCTCATCGACATATTCAAGAGCTCAGTATCTGAACCAATTAACTCAACTACACCTTTAACATTATTTTGCTTAATGGCTGTACGAATTTCTTTAGCTAGTTGAATATTTTGCATATTAATCCCCTTATCTCAACTTCTTTTTTTCTCCGCAAAGATGCCGATAATTTTTTTATAGCGTTATTCAAATTAACTCGTAATGGTACTACATTTTAAAGTTCATTGTATCCACACCCAAAACACTATTCTTTATGCTGCTCTTTTAGCATTTCCATTCCGTACAAAAATCTCTTAATAGAATCCTTGTTCTTCAATAATTTACTTAAGTATAGTAACACATCAAACTCTTCAGGATCTGCATCATAATAGATCATTCCTGGATCAATAAAAGGCTCGTAAACTATATGGCAGATATTTCGGCCTGCTATTGTTACACTAAAACATCTTTCAAATTTGGAAATATACCTATTTACACAAATTAAATTGCCTATCGATGTTTCAAATGAAAGTCCATTATAGAAAAAATATAATTTGTTATTTTTAATATATATACCAACTACCTGCCCATCTTCACTAAATCCCCCAACACCTTGTCTAACCAACTCTACCTTGTTCTTTTCGACTATTGAATATCCGCTAGTTTCTAACATGATATATGTTCCTACCTTGGAGTAATTATTCATTATTATCATAAATTGCCTCTCCTCATGCTTTCATTCTAATAGTATATGTATTACATCATCTTTTTACATTGATTATTAAACTAATATGAATTTGTATTAATCTACTATAAGTTTTAATATGCTCAATCCAGTACTAGTACAATCCACTGTACTCAAACTTTCTTCCCTTTATGAATGTCCAAATATTTCTTTTTGAAATTAGATTTAGGTATGAGGTTAAATTGTATATTCCCATATTGTCATTCATACGAATTTACCTCTGGAAGATACTCATAATTATAGCCAACTTTAAATTTACCATCTATCATCAATAGGTATACTATATTGATAAATTCCAACAAATTCTAATTCGTTACTTTTATATTTAACCTTTCTTTGCTTAGCATTGTATTCCAAATTGTAAATTAAAATGGCTGCGTTAAATTTCTTTTCACAGTTTGTATACTTAAATCGTTGAATAAATTGATCAACGTAAGAAAAACCTTTCAATAAATCCTTTATATTATTTTTTGATCGACTAACCCATTCCTTTTCAACTAAATCACGATCATAATAAATCAAATTAAAGTCCTTTTCGAAATTAGAAGATATACTATCTCCATCTTCTGTATATTCATTATTTGTATAATTCAAAAATTCATCCTTACTCTCAAAATTCCCAACCCATATGGATACTTTCTCTTTCATAATTCTACTACCTTTCTATTCACACATTCTTTTATACATAAATCTACAAACTATTTATTAAACTTTCTTCTCATCATTATTAGTAATAGGATCGTCATTTAATACATACTTTTTGCCTATAGTTAAAAATTCAGTTCTATCATTTGAATCCTCCTAGTTATTTTGTATTAATATTACTAGCTCCTATGTTGGTAACTTCACATGAAGCGTAAATATATACTTTATCAGCTCTATCTTTAACATATTCCATACATATGGATACCATATCAGCTTGCAATTCACTAAATCTATCTTCAAACTCTTTCATACTACATTTCCCTCCTTTTATAAAATTTTTAATTTTGCATTACCTGGCTTACCATCTATATTGTAAGTAACTATAAATTTGTATGGACTCATATCATTCCCAAAGTATATTACATCAACCTTAACTGTTACTTCTTTTGGTGGTTTTTCTTTTAAAGCTGCAGCTCATATATTACGAATGAATAATAAAACAATATTATTGTCTCTATAAATATAGGCTTCAAAATTTAAAGTACAACATCCTGATAACCTACCTCTGTTACTTCACCTTTCATAAGACAAAGGCCTAATCCATTTTCCATATCCCACGTACAGTCAAATGTAAGTCCAATATCAAGAAAATCGATAAGATCATTATCCGGAATAAAAATTCCAACTAAGGTTATTTTTTCAAGAACTTGAGTAGCTGTTTCTATTAAAGGATAACTTTCGTTAGGCTCAACATCGTAACCAAGTTCATATCTTTTTTGTTTATAATAATCTAATATAGACTCTAAAATACTTTGTTGTAATTGTAGCCATCTATCTATTAAAAAGTTATATGCCGTATATTGTTCTTTCTCAAAATGACCATCATCTTCTCCCCTAACTATTAACATCACCTTAACTTCGTTCCCAAAAAAATCAATGTTTTTATATCCAATCCAATCATAATTATTAAACTCAAGTTCGCCAAAATCCGCATCATTTATTTTCATTACATATCTCCTTTATTGTTTACTCTTTCTACCGAAGTTCGTTCCACCCTATTTACGTGCACTTCCATTAAGTAATGTTTCTTGATTTTTTATGAAGAATGGGGTATTGTCCATTTCTTTTGCTAATATATTTTCAATTATATAATATTAGCAAATTTTGTTAACTTGAATTCATATAAAATAATTTTATAGCATTGCATGCACTAATAAAAAAAGCACTTGGTTGCCTTAAGTAGACAACCAAGCGCTTTAATTTCATATGTACTTGTAAAATAGAAAATAAATAGTAAGTCTAATTCATTAGAACGAACCTTATACCTCTACTGGCCCCATAAAAGCAGTAATAATAAGAATATGTTCCTTCAATTTGACCTTTTTTAAGTTCTCTACTTTTTCTGCTCCACCTAACCCTAATAGAGGTGTATAACCAAAACACTCATCATACTCTAACTCATTGTATTGTTTAAGTGCTTTGGGATAAGGCTGCCAAGATAAATCTTCATCCCTGAATTCTAAATCAGCAATATTTTGAAAGAAAAATTTAAATGTAAACATAATGGTCTTTACTATACCATACCTGTAATTAAGTAATCTAACATATCCATCTGACCAAATAACCAAGTCTCCCATACCTGTAGCAAACAATACTATTGAATCCTTATATCTTTGACTACTCTCCTCCAAAATCTCTTTAAATTCCTCTGGATTTACACTTTTAAAATATCCTTGCATAAATGTACCAAATCCATAATTACTCCAAAAATTTATTATTTCATTTGGTACTACGTGTTTATACTTTTCAATGAGTTCACTCGGTACTTTATTATGTAACTTAAAATCTTTTAAATATTGCTCCATTTAAACTCCTCCTTTAATGTATTAACTTTACATTCAAATAAGTATTTTTTAGTTGTTCTTCATTCATGCTCGAAGATATTTTTCAAAGAAAGCAATGAAGTTAAGTGGGGGATCAACTGCCCGTAAAAGCCCAATTGGTGAGGGATGATAATCAGTGGGGATGAACAAAACCCCCAATTTCACTTTATTCAATACCTTGATTAAGAACATAAATACTAAATCTCCCCAGCAACTTGATCTAAATTATGTATGACTGTTTGAGTTTTCATTCGCTTCTTTAAGTGTTAACCCTTGTTCAAATAGCTTATCAATTTTATCTCTTAATGCTCTTTTTCTTGCTGCCTATTGGTATGCATTTCTATTTTTCACACCTAAATTTAAATTGTGAAATGAGGTTTTCTAAGCTGTTTGTAATTTGTTTATACTCATTTAATTCAAAATCCTCAACTAAAATTTCACCTGTATTGTTGTCTAGCACTATTAACATCCCATTTGATTCATAACCAATTGGGATATACTTAAAAATATCATTTTTAGATTCCGCATAGTCTTTGACAAGTGAAATAAAATAATCTGGTTCAATCCCTGGAATAACAGGATGCAAATTAATATTATAAGAAGAAATCCATCCTGTTAATTCTAAAAACCAATACGAAGTGAAATACTGCTTCACCGAATCATGTAACTGAACGTTGTATTGACTTTCAATTTCATCAAAGGAAAATTCCACTCCCTTCTCCATTGGTTTCCAACAAATATATCCATTTTCATCTTCTTCACCCAAATATATAAATTCATCTACATCTTCATTCCATGCTATTTGCGGTAATGAGTTGTTGTACTCCATCCATTTATCTATAAATCTTCCGAAATAGTCTTTCATAACCTCTTTCATATTAGAAATCACTCCTCAATAAAGAATTATTCTTCTGGTAAGTGAATATCGATGAAAATGTCAGTATTACTTAGCTGACTGGAAACTACATCCAGAAATTTCAATCCATTTTCCGAAACACTATGTTGGAAATGTATATCAATTATTTTTTTCTCAAAGTTGTCTCCGTAATCTTT
This sequence comes from Bacillus sp. N5-665, assembly GCF_022637375.2. Lineage (NCBI taxonomy): Bacteria > Bacillati > Bacillota > Bacilli > Caryophanales > Bacillaceae > Bacillus > Bacillus sp. N5-665. The sequence goes on along the minus strand of NZ_CP093325.1, from coordinate 2,183,661 downwards.
AAAGTACTGCTTATCTTCAATATATATTAAGTAATTATTAATTTTTTCTTGTAGTACGTCTAGATGCATGTCTTCATATTCCCAGTCTAGATAGTCTATTATTAACAACTTTAGGTTTTTACCTTCTACTCCAATTGCATCTATCTGGTCCAAATCTATAACTGCCATATTTTCTCCTATCCTATATATGTCTATTGCAATAATCTACAATGTACTCATATATATTTTTTCTTCATTAGGATCATAAAGATCTGTCTGTTGAGATTAGTTAGTTTCTACATTTTCAAATCCTGCTATGATGTTATCTATCGTTTCTATTAATTGAATTTAAATTATTTATATAGTCTAAATAATCTCCTAATAAAATTATAACATGCCTATGTATAAAAAAAGCACTTGTTGCCTTTCGTAGACAATCAAGTGCATTAATTTCATATGTTTTTTAAATAGCATAAATTTTGTAGGTCTTAGCTTGATCTTAATCATATCTTTCTATAAAATACTGCAGTCCAATTGTATCTAACACTCGGTCTACACTTCATATCAGACATTTTTTCATATAAATGTTCTTAGTATATTATTTTTGTAACTTTAAATTAGAAATTAACTCATCTAGACTATCCGAAAGCGCTTCAAACGAACCTCGTTCAAAACCCTCCAATTCAACCTTACCACTTACATTATCTAACACAACTATCAAACCGTTCCCTTCTACACCTATTGGAGTCTTATCAACCTTATTATGATTGTTTTTATACCCTTCTAAATTACTTTCGAAGGAATCCAATTCAATATTTGGTAATACAGGTTCTAACCTAATATAATGATTATCAACAAATCCATCTAAATCAGCAAACCAATAAGAATTAAAATAATAATCAATTGAAGTGTGCAATTTAATTTCAAATTTTTCCTCAATCGTCGTTAAATCATTCTTATTATTTTTTTCAATAGGTTTCCATGAAATTTCTTCTTCATCATCCATTTCACCTATATATATAAATGAATCCACTTCTTCGTTATATGGCGTTTTAAATAAAAAATCTAACCCTTTATCAAAATATTCTTTTCTTAAATTAAAATATTTGCTCATAGCATCCTTCATTACCAAAATAATCACCCTTACTTTTCTAATAGTTCAGCATATTTTGGTCATTTCCCCAAATTCCTGCGCTTTTCTCAGCATTATGAATCCCCCTAAACCTGGATGTAGCTTTGAGGGTACATCAACAGTTTGACCTCCACCACCAATGTGATGATGTAATAAAGTGTCATTATATAATTCTTTTAAATCATATTGGGGGAAATGTTTTCTAAACCTAAAAATCTCTTTAAGTTTATAGACTTTGTATCAAAATTTTAAAACCCTTTTATTCAAAACCGATAACAATCCATTCATCTACAAAATTCCAAAAGTGAACATTATATTTAGGCTGACTTTTAGCTGACCAAAAAATAGCATTGTTATTCTTACAATTTTCATAATCTATAGCTATGTAGCTCCCCATACCATTACTAAAGAATCCAAAAGATGTTTTTAAATTAATCTTTATAGGTTCTTCCAATTCATCTATAATCCCCCACTCTAAGTCTTCATCCCCAAAGTAAGTTATAGCTTCTAATGGCATCAATCCCATCGATTCACTTGTGTAATCATAAAATCCATTATGAACATTTTCGTAAAAGTCCCTAATAGATTCAGGAATTTCTCTCCATGAAGATTCTAATTCCTCATTATTAAAACTATCTTTAGGATTTCTTCCTTCATAATATAAATCTTCTCCACCTTGATTTTTTATTGTATACAAGATTGAATAGGTGTCCTCACTTATCATCAGTTCAATATCCTCAAGGTATTCTGATAAGTAAGCAATAGTATTAGATAAATTATTATCTACATATTTTTTCCATATACTTAAAATTTTCTTGATTCTCTTTTCTCTATTATATTCACTAAATACTTCCACCCATAAATCAGGAATTAAAGATGCATTTATATTCTTAAATTCATTTGCATTAATCAATTGAATATCTTCATTATACTCTCTTAATATATCTAACTTAGAACTCATTTTTCCCCATCCTTTTTAATATTATTTTATATTATTCTTTGTTAAAATCATCAATTTGTTTTTGCAATATTCTTTCAAGCTGTTTTTCTCTTGTAATCATCTTACTCCTAAAGTCAGGACTAACTTCTATTTCATCTGGTGTCCCCTTTTTATAATGTGTCCATTCTTCATACGATTTAGATTGCTTTGAAGTGTTTGCAGATTTACTTAATCCTGTAAAGTTTTCTGGGTTATTTAATACTTCTAACTGTTGTTTTTCTGTTAAATTACCAAAACCATCTATATTTGTGATTCTGTCTATAGACACAATATGATCTGCTTCTAGTGAACCTATAAAAGTTTTTCCAGGAAGAGCTTGATCTTCCGTTTCTATCTTTTTATTGTGGCCTTTATTTACTTGTTTTCTTATTTTTGCTGTCGGTGTTTTTTTCTTAATGCTTTATATTCTTCATCTGTAATCTTTCTCTCACCGCACCTAGGAGGAATTCCACTTTCACCCGTACCCTTACCAGATGGATTTACAAATCCAATATCTTTAGTAAAAGACCTCAATGGTATGTAAGATAGGAATAACCTTAAAAATTAATTTTTCCATTTGCATAAAAAAACAGCAGAGATTTCTAGTACCTATCTCTACTGTTTTGCTATTCACTTCCAAAACAAACTAATTTTTCATACTCTGTTATGTGTATTTCTAACAAATAGTAATGCTTAAATTGCAACATCTTGGTATCCTACCCTAGCTACTTCTTCATTTATTAGACGAATACCTACCCCATTTTCCATGTCCCATGTACAGTCAAATGTTAGTCCAATATATCTGCCTTCAAAGCGTCTAGCAGATGGGACATAAATCCCCACTAGCCTGATCCTTTCAAGAAGCTGATTAATCGTTTCAAGTAAAGGATAATTTTCATTATATGAAACATCATACCCAAGCTCATGTCGTTTTTGCTTGTAATAATCTAAAATTGGTTGCAAAATACTTTGTTGAAGATGCCCCAAATTTTGTATTAAAGAATTATACGAAGCATACTGTTTTTCACTAAATTCACCATCTTCTTCACCGTCTATTATCAAAGCAATATCGGCTTCTTTTCCGCAAAACTCAATGGTAGTCTCTCTACTCCAGACATAATCATATTCAAGCTCCCCAAAAACTGCATCATTTATTTTCATTTTAAACCCTCCCTTTCCATTTATCGGAAATTCACTCTTACTTGAAGGCTGGTGGAATATCAACATCTCTATCACCCGTACCCTTAACCCCATCACCCTCCAAATTCGAGATCCTACTCTGAATACTCGTTTTTTAGGCATCATGGGCTTCTTGGAATTTCCCGCTTTAGTTTGTTCCAGTTCTAGCGACACTTCCATCTGGCAGTATTTCTACACCTTTAACGAATAGGGATACATAGTCCATGTGCAGTGATAATCAAGTTGTTTAATTTTGTGTCTAGAAATGCAATAACCTTCGGCCTGTTAATTTGGTACGAGGTTATTAAAGTTGTTTAAAAATAAGTTTTATTTGTTGCACTTTTTCATTTAAGTGAATAATAAAAGTGTTTAATTTCTGGATAGCTAATAATTAATAATCACCCCTTTAATATTCAATCCCAAACATTAAAAATTACTTCACCGATATTTTCTGGTCGCCAATATTTAGCATCTTTTAATTCTTCTTCTGTTAAGTTGTGTTCCCTAGGTATAAAAGGCTTTTCTAAATAAGATTTCAACAACACTTGATAGTACGCTTCAAATTCACTTTCTAATATGGGCATATCAATAAAACTAAAAATAAGTTTCCCTTCTACATTTTTATCCGCAAAAGCTAAGAAAGGATAAAACTCATGCAATAAAATAATAAATTCCTTATCGTCTATTATCACTATCACTTCAAAAAAATTTTTTGGATAGTGTGGTTGTATCCATTCTACTATTTTGAATTTACATGTCCTCAATACATCATAAAATATTCTCTTTGTTTCATTTTCATTATGGGAATTTAAATGTATTGCTTTCAAACCTGTAATATGTGGCGGTATTTTCACTCCCAAAACCTCATTCCCTTTTATTAACTAACCACAGATATCGAAACATTATTCCTTTTATTATACGAGAAACTCAAAAGATGGTATTAAATTTCAATTCTGTACGATTTTTTAAACAACTTTATTATTCGTGGTCAGTCCACACCTTTGGCTAATATATTTTCAATTATATAATAATAGTAATTTTCATTAGCCTGAATTCATAAAAAATATTTTCTAAAAATTTATAGCATGCCTATCTAATAAAAAAGCACTTGTTGCCTTTCGTAGACAATCAAGTGCTTTAAGTTCATATGTTTTTAAGTAGCATAAATTTGTAAGATTTATAAGATCTGTAAGTTTTGTATTAACAGTACGACACCTTTTACATGCCATGACAACTACTAAGTTAAAATTGACGAGTTTGTACGGGTTCTTAGTTTAATATAATTTCCATGTGATTATATTCATCACCCAGTAAAATGTCATCTCACCTAGCTCGTACTTCGTTTTTTCGACGTACAATGAATTAGAGAATCTATTCAAAGTTGTATAAACTCTACCTACTAAATTAGGATTTTTTTGTTTATATAAAAACTTTGCAACAGAACCTTTAAACTAAACTTCAAATCCAATTACTATCCATTCATCAACAATGTCCCAAAAATTCATATTATATCTAGGCTCTTTATTCGTCCACCATAAAGTCGCATTATCATTATTAGAATTCTTATAATCTACTGCAACATAACCACCCATACCACTTTTAAAGAAACCAAAAGTAGTTTGTAAATCAATTTGTAAAGGCTCTTCTAACTCCTCAATAATACCCCATTCATCATCATCAAAAAAAGTTACATTTTCTAAAGGAACTAACCCCATAGATTGACTCGCATAAAAATAGAAACCATTATGAACAGTTCGATAAAAATTTCGTATTGTTGAAGGAATCTTATCCCAAGATTTTTCTAATGCTTCATTATTAAACTCATCTTTGGGATTCCCCCCCCTCATAATATAGAATTTCACCATTATCTGTTTTAATAGTGTATAAAATTGAATATCTACCATTTATGTCCATAAGCTCTACTTCCTCAAGGTGCCTAGACAAATAAGAAATAGTGTTTCTTAATTCCACTCCTACTTGCTCTTTCCATATTGATAAAATACTCTCAACTCTCTTGTCTACGTTTTCTTCTTGAAACAATTCATACCATGAATTTGGTATTTTCTCACAATTAAGTTCATTAATCCTATGGCATGATATAAGTTGTGCATTTCTTTTATATTTTCTTAAAAAACCAAGTTTTTGTTCCATAATGCTATGTCATCTCCTTTATTTATCTATATCCTTTTTTATTTCCTTTCAACAAAATCATCAATTTGTTTTTGTAATTTCATTTCTAATTCTTTTTTCTTCTTTATCATCTCTTCTCTAAACTTAGGATCAACTTCAATTTTTTATTTCTTATAAATTGTCCAATCAGAATAAGATTTAGACCCCTTAGATTTATTGGCTGCTTCACTTAATCCTAGAAAATTCTCTTCATTATTTAAAACCTTAAGTTGTTGTTCTTTTGTTAGTTTATCAAAATTCTCCATCTTTGCTATATTTTTCATTGATACGATATGATCAGCTTGAAGTCTATCTGTAATATACTTACCAGGTAAAGCAGGGTCAGGCGTTCCATCTCTTAATTCATCATATAATTCCTTTGAGATTCTTCTTTCCCCGTATCGAGGCGGTGTTCCAATATCACCCGTACCCTATGTTGTAATCTTAAACCCTAACAATAAAAAAGCAAACCCTGTAAAACCTTATTAAACTACTTCTTTTTCTTCCACTATCGGCAATTCATATGCTGTTTTATATTTCATCATTCCATATATAATGTTTACAAGCCTTCTCATAATACACACAAGTGCTTGTCCTTTTGTTTTACCTTCTTTAAGCTTCTTTTGATAGTACGCATGAAACACTGGGTTTCGTGGCATCTTACTTCCTTTTGCTACTTGCACTTGCTGTACTGCTAAATTATAAAATAAAGCGTGTAACGCCCTGTTTCCTTGTTTGCTTTTATGTGTCTTACCTTTTCCGCCAGAACCAAAGTAAACCGGCGCAATCCCCGCAAATCGTGCTAATTTATTGGCATTTGGAAATCGTCTTACATCCCCAATTTCAGCTATTAATGCTGATGCCGTCACAAGTTCTATTCCCGGCATCGTCTCTAATTGATAATCTAGTAGTTTTACTAGCTGTTTTAATTCTCTTTCGATGTATTTCATTTCCTTCTTTTTAAACTCAATGTCCCTTACAATACTTCTTACTAAAAAATCTCGCGTTTCCTGATACTCTTTCATTGTTTGTCCATCTTCTTTTACAAGTTTTAATATTTCGCTTGCTTTCTTTACTGAACATGTATTGTTGCTAACATCTAATAAAAAAGCTGTTAATTGCTTTATATTCGCTCCCTCTAAACAAGAGGGTGACGGATATTGCTCCCAAAATGCTAATGCTGTTTTTCCATCTAACTCTGAGAAAAACTTTTTATAACTTGGATAATGGTGGTTTAATTGAATATGTAATTGGTTCTTTAATGAACTTTGTGCTTTTACTAATGCATTCCTTCTTGAAACCAGTTGTTGTATTGACCATAATAAATCGTTTGGCTTTGCATCTGGTAATTGATTAAATTTGTTTATCAATATGCGTGCCACACATTCCGCATCCCAACTATCATTTTTGTGTATCATCACTTGGCTTTTTCGTTCTAAAAATGATAAAGCTGGGTTTACCTCTTTTACTACCTGTTCGTGATCTACTAAATATTTCGCTAACGCTCTTCCATAACCACCAACATCTTCTAAACCAAATACAACTGATAAACCATCACTCACATATGTCTCTACTTCTAATAAGAACTTCGAAAATGCAGATGGTTTATTATCAAATTGTATTTCTCCTAGTTTCTCTTGCCAACAATTAATAATAACAGCCGTATGATGCTCCTTATGTAAATCTACTCCTACATACAAATAGTTTTGTCTATTATGCATAACTCATCCCTCTATCCAATGATTTAGTCATATATAAAAATGTCGGCAACCTTAGTTCGAGCGTTCATCTTCCGATGCGCATAGGTACGCAAGCCTATCCATTTTCATAATTTCATAAGTACATATAGTAAAATGAGCGATTTTTTTAAGTACGACTTTTATATAATTGCTGGATGCTTCCCATTTGTTTGTATTTGCCCGTATGTATACACCCCTCGATAAAAGTTCTCTCTATCTAACATGCGTTTCACTTGTACTTTCGTAAACAGCTTTCCTTTCTCAGTACAATACCCTTCCCTATTTAGTCGTTCTGCCAATTGAGTTAGCGACCAATGTTTAAAAAAGTGTCTTAATTCAAATAGTCTACGTACAACTATCGCTTTCTCCGCATCTACCTCTAACACTTTTTGTCCTTTCTTTACTCTATAACCAAACATCACACCGCCCCCCGCATATCCACCTTGTTCTGCTTTTTTCTTTCTGCCTCTACTTAGCTTTAATGCAATCTCAAGACGTTGATATTGATCTAATAGCTCTAACATACCATTTACTAAAAAGTCATTTGGGTCATGCGTGTATATACTATAATTTGGTTGTTCAATTGCTTTCACATCTACCTTGTGTTTCTTTAGCTCTCGTTGTATTAACACTTTTGCCATATCAGAGCGCCATAACCGAGATGTATTTAGTACAATAACTTTGCTCACTTGATGATATGCCATATCCGACAATAGCTCTTGTAGACCTTCACGTTCAACTGTTAATCCATCTTCATCTACTTTCGCTCCGCTGATTCCTTTATCTTCGTATATGTGAAGCAGTTGTAGTTTATTTTCGATGCAGTACCGTTCAATTTCTTCTACTTGATACGTTAGGCTATACCCTTCACGCACTTGTCCTTCCGTTGAAACTCGTACATAACCAACTACTTTCTCTCCCATATTGAGCCCCTTCCCGTTACAGCAATTAAAGTCCCTGTAACGTTTACCCGTTTTTTGCGGATAACGTATGCATAACGTCCATCCGTTAAAACGTACTTTACGATGACTTCAAAAAATAACACAACCCTTTATTTTCCCCTCTACTATCGTCGTACACTGTACATAGCCATTACAATCTATAAAACAACAATAAAAATTTAACACTTAATCCACTTATAAAATTATAATGCTCTTTTAAATTTCTACGCTAAAACGCAAAAAAGCACTTGTTGCCTTTAATTGACAATCAAGTGCTTTAAGTTCATATGTTTTTAAGTTGCGTAAATTTGTAAGTTTTGTAGTAACAATATGACACCTTTTGTACATCATGACAAATACTATATTAAAACTTACGAGTTTGTACGAGTTCGTTAGTTTAATATACATTCCATGTGTTTATATTCATCACCCATTAAAATGTTATCTCGCCTAAGCTCGTACTTTATTTTCTATTCTATCATTGCACACAGTACTCCATGACGGTACAACCATCATGAGTCTTTACTTTTTAACAGCCTGTTTTAAATTGCAACATCCTGATAACCTACTTCAATTATTTTTTCATTTAATAGACGAAGCCCTAATCCATTTTCTATATCCCATGTACAGTTAAATGTAATTCCAATATCTCGCCCTTCAAAAATATCCGCATATGGAACAACAATTCCATCTAAAGTTATCATTTCTAGTATTTGATCAGGTGTTTCAATTAATGGATAATTTTCATTTAATCCAATATCATAACCTAGTTCATGTCGCTTTTGTTTGTAATAGTCTAATATTGATTGCAATAAACTTGGCTGTAAATCCTCCCAACTCTGCATTAATGCTTGATATGCCATATACTGCTCTTCATCAAACTCTCCATCTTCTTCACCATCTATCATCAAAGATATCTCAGATTCTTTTCCAAAAAAACGAATAATGGTATCCTTAGTCCAACCATACTCATACTCAAGTTCACCAAAAATTGGATCGTTTATAGTCATTTTAAAATCTCCTCTTTTTATTTATTAGCAAACCCTCCAGGTTTAAAAGCTCCTGCGTTTATTTCCCCTACACCACCAAGGTGTCCGAATTCACTATTTATTTTTGTTGGCACGAGTTGCATTGTTTTAACATCATTTAATTCATGCCATGTTAATTTATTTTTTTCTCGATATTTTTTTATATCTCTTGCACTGATTTTACCAGATTCCATCCCAAATTGACTTGCTAATTCAGGTGAACCATTAATCTGGTCAGCTAATTTTTGGTCTGATTGAACAAAATTAGCTCGTCTGGCTTTCCCTCCATAAGTTCCTTTTCCTCCAAGCATATAGTTGATTTCAACTTGTGCCTTTGCTGTTGGTGAAAAGTCAGGAACTGCATTTTTATATTGAATACCCTCAATCCCAACTTCATCTAAAATTTGTTTTAATTGACGGTCTGGTGGTGGCTTAAGTATGCACTTAGATTCACCCCGTATTCCCTCAAATTCAACCTTTGGATTCTCTAATGCAGGTGTCTGATTAAGCCTTGCCTCATAAGAACTAGCAAAATCAGTTTGTCTAAAAGCAGGTGGAACTTCAGCCTCTCTATTACCCGTACCCTTATTTAAAACCAAAAGCGATAATTGGGTTACCAATTATCGCTTACTAAGTCAAACCATTTGATGTACTATAAAGTAACAATTATTTTATTATCTATGATAGTTCTAAAATTGGTGTAATTTCTCATCATATTATTACCATATGCACTAACTGCTTCATTACCACACACCATACTTTCATAGTTATCTTTAAATTCTTTTTTTATTGACTCTTCCAAACTGTCATAGTATCTTTTGGTAGCTTCCTCTGCCAATTCACGCGACCCGTGCGTTAATATAAAATTAATATCTACCATATAACCCTTTTGAGGATAAAAACCTCTTTCAACAACCTCTTTTACAAAGTTGTTCAAATCATTCGTACACCTTTCTACAATTGGCATAAATACACTATTTAACCAATTAGTGAATTCGTTAACTGTCCGCTCCCACTCTTCCTCATTTGCTATGTTCCAATATAACTGACCGCTTGGTACATTGCACTGACGTGTATTAATATGAAATATTTTATCTTTAGATTTTAAAGGAAGAATTGCGCATTCACCATAAAATACTACATTTTTATCAGATATATTATTCCAACTTGTATAAAAGAGTACCTTATAAATGAAATTTTTATCTTTTTTACTCATCCAATGACCAGACTTAGAATATTTCCAGCCATTATCTAAATACTTTTCAGATATTAGATTACATACGCGCTCAAATGCTTTATTTGCTTTCATATTACATCTCCAATTCAAACTACCTAAGATTCATATATTTTAAACTCAATCCTCAAATCTTGAGTATTCTTCCTAAAAACCTCCAATAATTTATTACAATTTTCAGTCGGTTTATATTTAAACCTTAAATCGAATATAAAGCCATCTACTAACTTAGCATCCGGATAAACACTATATATTTGCCCACTTTCAATAAAAGATACATAGGCATTAATTTTATCTTGTAACAATGTTAAGTGCTGAAGTTCATTTTCCCACTCTAAATGATCTGCAATCATTAATGCTAACTTATTTTCACCCATACTCTTGCCAATTCCATCTATTTTATTTTTGTCTAATATTGACACTTATCTCTCACCTCATTTATTCATCAAAATAAGTTGTCCCTTCAGGACGAACAATTTGCGGTCTTGTTCCACTAGGCACTTCGTATCCCCCTGAAAAATCTCCCTTTCCTTCACCTACGACCTTTCCACCAGAATTCTTCAATTCAGGGAATCCCTTTTCTTGATTTGTAGTATAGGGAGCAGTAGCGGAACTTTTATATTCTTGTATAATAACATTCCCATATTCATCAGATGCAATGGCGTCAACTCTTACCTTAGTCCCTTCATGTGTAACAATGGTTATTTCTCGTTCAGCGTTTTCATACTGCTGTGAAAATAGATTAAAACTTTCATCAGAAAATTCTTGCCCCTGCTCTTTAAGTGATGCCCATTTTTCACTTGCTTCTTTCCACTCCAGTGGCTCTTTAGGCGCTTCACTATTCTTATATTTCCTTTCACAATATACATCATACTTAGATTGCAACTCAGCATCTTTAAATCTACCGGTATTATCAAGTAAATCAGAATTCCCTTTTCCAACTTCACCCGTACCCTTAACCCCACCACTCTCCAAATTCGAGATCCTACTCTGAATACTCGCCTTTGAGGCATCATGGGCTTCTTGGAATTTCCCGCTATAGTTCGTTCCAGATCTAACGACACTTCCATCTGGCATGATTTCTACACCTTTAGCGAATGGGGTTACGGAGTCCACACCTTTTGCTACTAGACCTTTAATGAAGTAGTCCGCATCATTAATCTTATCTACGGTTTTCCAGCCTTGTATTTTTAAATTTTTTAATAGATTATTTTCCTTAAGCGATTGTACCACATTTCCACCCAAATTTGGATTAAAACCAGGCATTCCTTCTTTGTATTTTAATAATTTCGCTAAATCAGCCAATTCACTCGTGTCTTTGAATGCTTTTACTCCTTTTCCTACTGCTCCAACAACTGGGATTGCATCTAATCCGCCAAAAATGATGTTTCCTACCCGCTCTTCTTGGCTCAATTTCCTATGTGTTCCCCAGTCTTCTCCGTCGATACCGCTTTTTATTTGTACACCTCCGTATACTACTGCGGCAGCGGCCCCGAGTGGTGGACAAAGGATTGTTGTGATGATGATTCCTACGCCTATTCCTATGTCTCGCACCATTTCTAGTTTTTTCTGTTCATCTTCTATCGATTTGTATTCAAATCCTCGTGTGGATGGGACTACTTTCTTGTATTCTTCATAATTTAGTTTTGCATCCGGATTTTGTTTTTTTAGTTCTTTGTATTCCCCTCTCAGTACGTTATCAAATGCAGGTGAATCTTTAAAAATATCTTCTACAGTTATTTTATCTTTTTTTGTTTTTATTGTTTGCGGTACACTTCCGTATCCCGCGTGCGCATCTGGTAATACTGTCGTTGTTGTAGAGCCAATTCGGTTATTTGTTTCGAAACTAAGAATAGATGTATCTCTCATTTTTTGAGCGAATTTATCCATTTCTACTAAAAAAGGTTTATCTATATGTTCAGAGACCAATCGCCCTGCTTCTCCGCAATATTTTTGTAATGTCGAATAGCTATCAAGTAATTCCCCTATTTTTCGCGATTGATCTTTTGGGTTAAAATGTATACTACCATCTGAGTCTAAATCTCGTATTCTTCCATCAATTTTTTTTAATGATTCATTTGCGTCCCCTAATTTTATGAGTGCATCTTTTGTAATTCGATTCATACCATCCCCCATGTTTTGCCATGGTTCAGGTCTATATTTCACATCCATTTCGTTTTCATCCCCCAGCCGTATGGTGATTTCTACAACTTACTTAATCTTTCACGTAATTGTTCGTCCTTTTCAAGCATTTCCACGCATACATTTCCTACAACTTTCGCCGACCTCAAATAGTGTTCAGACAATTCAAGTGTTTTGTGTAATATATCAGGATATTTTTCAATTACTCTCATCGCTTCACCTTTTTGATAAAAATCACTGCTTAATAAACTCTCAATATTCGTTCCAATGACGTCTAAATGGATTTTATATATATCTTCTAATTTCATTACTATATCAAGTAGTTCTTGAAAATTAACTAATACTTCTTCTCCACCACCAGAACCACCATCTCCCATTGATACTTGCATTATTCAATACCTCCTAACGAAAATTGTCTCGGGTCAATTAATTTTTTATACGGCATTTTTAACACGTCATACAATTTCTTATTTACCGCATAGAGACTCACCCAGTCATATCGATTACGTTCTACATCAATTTGAACGAAATCTTCTCCTTCAGTGAAATATAAGAAACATTCCCATTTTCCTCCTCTATTACTTCGAGGCCTCGTATACGTTTCTATCGCTATAACATCTTTATTTGATAAATCTTTTTCCTCAAATGTTTGTTGTTCTGCCTCTGTCATTCTCTTTGAGAAAAATGTATCTTCTATTTCCCTCGGTTCTCTCAATAAGAAAGGGATGCGTGTTAATAAGGAAAAATATACGTCTGGCTTTGGTATGTAGTCGATCTCGTATTTTTTATTTGGCTCTATTTCTGTTAATACAGCCACTCGGTCTTTATCCTCTTTTAAAAAGCCAATTAATACATTATTCATTCTCGTATATTCATGACAATTTTCATATTCTTTTAATAGCTCAATCATTTGAAAAGCTGCGGGGGTAATTCCATTTTCACTTGTAAGTAAGCCTTTTTCTTTTAAACTCGCAGTTGCTTTCGTAACACATTCTTCATCAAGTAAAATAATTACGTCACGGTTTGGCAATCCAAATATATCGGTAACCCCAGCTGCACCTGCGAGAACATATAATTCAGCAGGTGCAAAAATCATTTCTTTCCCCATTCTTTTATCCCTCATTTCACCATCACAATTTTTTTATCGCCCTTACTTCCGGTATATCGCCATACGTTTGAATACTTTTCTCTAACTCTTTCAAAGCTTTCGTATGTCCTTCAAATGCCTCTACCATTTCTGAGTTATATTGAATGATTAAATCAAGATAACTTAAAAAGGCATCTCTCGTTTTTCCATTCCATTTCGCACATGTAACGTACGCTTTTAAGTTTTTCGCTTGATTTAAAGAATCTTTCATGCCGTTCTCTATGTTTTGTGCGTAAGAAATGGCACTTGCAGTATTACTTCCTATAATTTCAACCTCTTTACCACTCATGTTAGTTCCCTCCATTCTTTGTATACTTAATGGATAAGTTTTTCAATTTCCTTTTTCTTTTCTTCAAAAGCTCTGGTCGCTGCAGCGTATGCAGAAGCTTTCTCCGCTTCTGCTTTTGCTTTATATTCCAAATACTTTGCATAAGCTGTACCTATCGCAGATCCAACATTGCTTAATTCACTTTTAAAATAGGATAGTAGTGTATTTAAGTCTTCATCCTTTTCATGACGTTTTTGTTCAAATTCCACTGCTGGAATTTTATTAGCTTCTAAGCCATTACTTTTACTCTCATAATCTCTCTTCGCTGATTCAGCCTCTTGAATGTATTGCTTTAATTCTCTTTCTTGATCTTTTAAATAATCATGTAATGTATCATACTGATCTCGTTTCCTCGCGCTTTCTGTAAAACCCGATGCATTTAAAAAAGCATTATACAATTCATCTAACATCTTTCTCCCCCTTTATTACAATAACTATGTAGTTAAATTCGTATATTTAAACATGAATATTCATTACATTGAGAATTTATAAATAATTATTTTTGCATATTGCTATTTTATCAAAGGGGTTTTAACATTTCCATATTTTATAAAAAGCTTTCGCATTTTTCTTCAATTAAATAACAATGAATATTTATTATCTAAAAATTGTAGTTTCATATAGATTATTGAAATTTTATCCACATTAAGGAAATGAATAACAAATAACCATCATTTACATGTTATAATTGCGATGTATACATTTAATTGTATTAAATGTATATGTGTAATACGTATATTTAATAAAGTTAAATTAAACTGGGGAGGCTTTCTCAAATGGGCAAGAAAACAAGCAAAGCTAAAAAAATTGTGGGATTCTTAATCACCACAGCACTAACAACTACAATGATGGTAGGCACAGCAAACGCACAAACAACTACGAATAACTATAAAGTAGCTGGCAATGCGAACACTGTATTTACAGATGTACCAAAGGACCACTGGTCAAAAGATGCTATTGATTACTTAGCAGCAGCAGGACTTTTTAACGGATATGGAAATGGAAAATTTGGTTTTGGGGATAATATTACTAGAGGCCAGGTAACTTCTTTAATCGCTCGTTATTTAGGTTTAACAGCAAACAATGAACAAAGCAATATGTTTAACGATATTAAAAATCATATGTTTGAAAAGGATATTAAAGCTATTGTACAAGCTGGAATTATGACAGGTGATGGAACAGGTGCTTTTCGTCCAGATGATGCATTAACTCGGTATGAAATGGCAGTAGTATTACAAAAAGCATTTCAATTACAATCAAAAGGACAAAATAACTTTAAAGATGTACCTCAAGATCATTGGGCTTATAAATTTGTAAATACGCTACGTAGTAACCGAATATCCTACGGTGATGAGGCAGGTAATTACAATGGCAACATGCTTGTGAAACGTGAGGAGTATGCACAATTTTTATATAATGCAATAGCAAAAAACAGAGATTATAATTTCAACATCAATACAAAAGAAGAAATGAAACAAATGTTAACAACAGCTTTAGAGAATGGGACGTTTGGTCCATTTAAATTAAATTCATTGGGTAAAGATATATCTGACGTAAAAAAAGAATATGGAGTGCCTGATGTTTTGAAAAAAGCACCATGTACAGAATGTGATGCACCTAATACAGCGGTATACGGCGATTATAATATTGACATGTACCCTTCGGACGCAAGACATATATGGGTAAAAATGGATATAACTACAAATGAATTAAAAGAGTGGTTTGGTGAACCAGATGAAATCGGAGGGGATATGACTAGCGAAGGCTTTATATATAATCGAGGAAGCTATTATCTTTATTTCAGCTTCTCTGATGGTTATATTCAACGCGCTGAAATATCTAATCATGAATATAATTAATAAGTTACAAACAATATAAATATATAAAGCATAAAAAAATCCTTCAAGAGCGTGCCTTTTCTTGAGGGATTTTATTTTGTTCCTACCTATTTAACATAATACAAAGCTATAAAACTCCTACTGATTAAACTTTATTTTTTTTAGTGCTCCGCATTCCATTCACTTAAATACGTTGCATATTCAAATTCATCTGGATCATCATATAACATAGAAATAAACTCTAATTTATTTCCATCACAATCTAGAAAATATACGCTTGCAGCTGGCATCCACCTTTGGACAATCGCCTCTTGGTTTCCTTTCCCCTGACTCCCTACTACCTCTATTCCACGTTTCTCTAACCATAATTTTGAATCATTTAAAAACTCTAAATCTACACGAAAGGCGAAGTGTTTCGTCTCAAACTCTTCATTCGTATGCATTTCCCATAACCCGAGCATTTGCTCTTTACTTTCTCCTACCCAAAAGAATGCAACTCGTCTTTTCGATAGTCTTTTTGCTAATGCTAAACCTAACTTATTTTGATAGAAATCTATCGCCTTTTCTAAATTTCTTACATGTAAATGAGTTTCATATATGCTTTGTATCATATTATATTTTCCCTCCTCTACATTCTGATTTTTAAAATATATTTTGTTTTTATCATACAAATAATTATATTTTTAAGCATCCTACTTTTGTATCATTGTTCTTTCCTACAAAGGTATAGGTATACGTCGTCCAGTTTTCTCATTCATGTCCCGGCGCCGGAATTCAATAAGGTGAAACTTTAATGTTAGCTCTCACCTACTTTTCTCCCATTTGTCGATTTTGAGATAGAAGTTTTACTGCCGACAAATAGCGGGATAAAAATTCTATTTACATTCATAAATTTTTATAATGTAATAAGATTAACATCTTACTAATAAGAGGAGGAACCATTCTGGATAAAACCAAAGTTATGGCTTATTTTAGTGCATCGGGTGATATATTCCCTGTTGAAGCAATTACCAATGCCCTACGTATCGAGCCTACAAGAACTTATAAAAAAGATGATGTTGTTGCAAGACATGATAATCCGAATCTTGTATCCACCAAAACCCTATATAGAGAAGAAACTGCTTGGACTTTAAGCACTGGATACCAAGAATCATACGATATAAATAATCAGTTGCAAGTTATTCTAAAATCCCTTGAAGGAAAAACAGAGCAATTAAAACATCTCAAGAAGAAGTATGGTTTACAGTTTCTTTTTATGGTAGTCATTCAAGCAGAAATTCATTTTGATCTATATATTTGTTAAAAATAAAAACGCTATTGATATTGGAATCAATAGCGTTTTCTTATGTGACTGTATGTTTTATCTTGCTTGTACACAAAGGCAAATTCTTTTTATATAACGTATTACTTCAATTTCCCCTCAAAGACAATCTTTCTACCACACGGTTCAACTTCTGTTTTGCCGTTTTTCTTCACTTCATGAAAGATTGGCTCTTCCATGCGACGTGATGGTGCGTAGCCTTCTTGTTCCATACGTGCTAAGCAGTCTGTAATTGTTTCGTTTTCGAGTACTTCAAATTTTTTCTTATTAGGTTGTTTTGTCATGCCCTAACCTACTTTCTATTTTTCTTGATGCGAATTGATTCTTCATGTAGATCATATATACCATTGCGAGAATTCCTATTATAATCATAACCGCAATGAAAAAGCTTGTATACTGTATTTTTTCTATAAATACGCCTCCTAATACAGGTCCCAGTATACTTCCTAAACTAAAGGCGATTCCAGATAATATATTACCTGCTGGTAGTAAATGTCTCGGTAATAAATCTGTCATAAATCCAAGTCCTAAAGAGAAGCACGATCCAATGACCATACCCGCTAACAACATACAGGCAAAGACGATCCAGTAATAT
Organism: Bacillus sp. N5-665; assembly: GCF_022637375.2. Taxonomy (NCBI): domain Bacteria; kingdom Bacillati; phylum Bacillota; class Bacilli; order Caryophanales; family Bacillaceae; genus Bacillus; species Bacillus sp. N5-665. Next base: position 2,165,910 of record NZ_CP093325.1, on the reverse strand, counting down.
TGATCAAATACGGCTGCCAGTAGGAAAATACCCGTACTTATGCTAAACGTCCACGTTAATATACGATCCCTTCCGTATTTGTCACTCAATATACCGAGTGGAATTTGTGTAATTATGCCCCCAACTGCAAATGCTGGTAATAAGAAGGATACTTCTGAAACAGACCATCCTTTACGAAGCGCGTATACTGGTAAGTTACTGTTTAACATTGCTTCGAGTACGCCATATGCAAGTGGACCAAGTAACGCAATCCATCCTAATCCAACAACTTGTTTATAACGAGAAAATGATGATTCACTCTTCACTTCTCTTTCATCTTGCGCCGGGAATGCATTTTTCGTTGGCAGTAATAATAGCCAACCTATTAAGCACAGTATAGTGGATATAATAAATGGTGTTGCAAGACCGTACTGAACAGTGCTTGCTAAATACGGACCAACGGCAAAACCAATTCCGAAGAATACACCGTATATCGATACTTGTCTCCCTATTTTACTCGGGTCTGATGTTGTCGTAATCCATGTTTGTGTTCCGACATGAAGCATATGATCTCCGACTCCAACTAAAAATCTAAGAACGAACCATACCCAAAATGAAAAAGTTTGTGTAAAAAAGAATAATGATATAACAACGAGAAACCCACCAATAACGATAATTGGCTTCATTCCAAACTTTTGCATCGGTTTTTCAAGAAACGGTGAAATAACTAATATCCCAATGTATAATGCTGTCGCATGAATACCATTAATACTTGAACTAACCCCTTCTTGTTCAAAAATCATTGCAATGGCCGGTAAGAGCATACCTTGTGACAAACCCGAGATTGCTACAATTCCAACCATAATCCAAAACGTAAAACGCATCGACATCCTTTTCCCTCTCCTTCTCACGCTGTCCACTTTTCATTATAAACTGTTTCTTTAAATGCGTGTACGAATATTCGCAATAAAAAAGAAGCGAAAAGAATGAATCTTTTCGCTTCTTATCCTTCCCATACTTGCGCTTTCACATTGTAATGAAAGTGCTTGAAATATGGATTTTCATAAAATGATTGTCCATATAAGTGGTGGTGTACATGAGCTATTGGTGGCTGCTGCATTTGTAAAGGAACTACTGTTGTTGAAACTTGCATATACATCGGATTTATCATTATTTTTGTATATAAGTGATGATTATATAGTGTATGCGCAATTAAGAGCGGATGATGCAGAGATAATCTCCCCTTTTACCTACAATGTTATCGTATAGGCAAGACTTTTACTTTCGGGGATTATTTCTCTTCTAACCAATCCTCTACATGCTTAATAAATACATCTAAGCAATCTATAAACGGCGAGTGTCCGCAATCTTCTAATATCTTCAACTCTGCATTCGGTAAATGTTTTGCTAATTCCTCACCAACTACTTGCGGTACGACATAATCTCTGTCACCTTGTATGACGAGTGTCGGAGCTTTAATATGATGAATTTGCTTATTTCCCTCTACAACCCCGTTATGTTCATCCGAAATATTAAATGTAATGAGCGCATAATTTACATCTACGAAATTATGCTGCGTTAACATATCATCTAAATACTTTTCATAACGATCTGGTTCAGGTTGATTATGTGTATATATTAATAGATTCCATACTGTTCGGTAATATAATTTATTCATATTTTTTATCGCATCTAGCACTGGAGCAATTTGTACAGGATCTTGTGCAACCTCTTCCTTCGTCTTTACTAAACTTGATACGATTGGCTGCCCGTTTATATCTTTTTTAAAAATTGGATATCCCTTCATGCCCACCGATTCTACTAAAATTAACTTTTCGACAAACGTTGGATGATTCGCTGTAAATTGCATCGCAACACCACCACCCATTGACCAGCCCATTAATGAAAATTTCTCTAGCTTCAATTGATCGACAAATAGTTTTACATCTATTGCAAAATCTTGTAATGAATCTATCGATTGATTATATGTTGATTGGCCAAATCCTCTTAAATCAAGAGCGTAAATATGGTATTGATCTTGCATCTTTTCAATAACTAAATCCCAATGTTGTGACGATGTCATGTTCCCGTGAATGAGTACAAGAATTTCTGTATTTTGCCTTCCAACTTCCTGATACGCAATCGTTTCTCCGTTCGATAGTGAAACAAACTCCATTGTTGCAGGCTTAATCATCACAAGTTCCCCCATTCTTTTTAATAGAAAGAAAATTCTTTACTTACTTAAAGAATAGCATGTAGAATATACGTTCGCAACATAAAACCTATACGAAATTATTACATAACTCAACATGTCTATTACTAGACAATTATTATAAAAAAGTATATAGTTAGCTAGGTAACTAATTTGAAAGGATCAAAATACATGGACGAAAAACAACATTTTTTTCACATTGTCAGCCAGACTTCTCGCAAGTTTACGAAGAAATTTAATGAACGCGTATCTCCAACAGGATTATTTAGTGCGCAATGGGCTGTTATTTTCCGCATTAATCAAACCGGTTCTTGTACGCAAACAGAGTTATGTCAGTATTTAAATGTTGAATCACCAACGATGACTCGTACGTTAACACGTATGGAAACGATGGGCTGGATTATTCGTACTGAAGGAAAAGATCGCCGTGAGAAGCTCATTTCTTTATCAGAAACAGCGATAAAAATGATTCCGATATGGCAAGACGAAGTTGATACTTTCGAAGAAAAGACACTAGAAGGTATTAGCGAAGATGATTTACATCAAGCATTTCAAGTGTTACAACAAATCATTAAAAACTTAGATTAAATTGGAGGGATGACGATGCAAAGTGAGAAACTTTGGACGAAGGATTTCCTCGGAACTTGTTTTAGTAGTCTATTTCTCTTCTTGACATTCTATATGCTTATGACTACTCTGCCTGTCTATGTAATAGACGGCCTAAAAGGAAAACCTGAGGAAATTGGTTTAGTTGCAACTGTTTTTCTTATTTCATCTGTTTTATGTAGACCATTTACAGGAAAATGGCTCGATGAATTAGGGAGAAAGAAAATTTTATTTATTTCACTTTCATTATTTTTAGCTGCTACTGTTATGTATTTCGGTGCGCAAAGTTTATTTTTATTACTTGCCCTTCGCTTCTTACATGGTATTGGGTTCGGTATGGCAACCACTGCTACTGGTACGATTGTCACAGATGTTGCGCCAGCTCATAGAAGAGGCGAAGCACTAGCATATTTCGGCGTATTCATGAGTTTGCCGATGGTAATTGGTCCTTTTTTAGGTTTAACAATTATTTCTCATTTTTCATTTACTGTACTATTTATCGTTTGTTCCGTATTTTCATTGCTTGCATTTTTATTAGGACTACTTGTAAATATTCCGCATGAAGCACCAGTGAAGAAACAAAAACGAGAAAAAATGAAATGGAAGGACTTAATTGAACCATCCTCTATTCCGATTGCTCTGACAGGATTTGTTTTAGCCTTTTCTTATAGTGGTATTTTATCTTTTATTCCTATTTATGCGAAAGAAATCGGTTTAGGAGAAGTTGCTAGTTACTTCTTTATTGTATACGCACTCGTAGTTGTAATTTCTCGTCCATTTACAGGAAAGATTTTTGATCGCTTCGGTGAAAATGTACTTGTTTACCCGGCTATTATTATTTTCACAATTGGGATGTTCATTTTAAGTCAAGCACAAACTCCGTTTTGGTTCCTTGGCGCAGGTATGTTAATCGGTTTAGGTTACGGAACATTAATTCCAAGTTTCCAAACGATTGCGATCTCTGCCGCTGCAAACCATCGACGTGGTTCTGCGACAGCTACGTACTTCTCATTCTTTGATAGTGGTCTCGGTTTTGGTTCTTTCATTTTAGGTATCGTCGCAGCGAAATCAACTTACCATAATATGTATTTCATCGCAGCTATTATCGTTGCATTCACTTTACTTCTCTATTATGGATTACACGGACGAAAACAAAAATTCAAGAAACAACATACAGACGGAAAAGTTTCCGCTTAACATAAATAAGGAAAGTAAACTTCCCCGTTTACTTTCCTTATTTTGTATTTATTTCAATAGAAGCGTATACTTATAATAGAAATAAAAAGGAGGGACCGATATGAAACTTAAAAAATCTCCCCTACTCTTACTCATAATCACATTCATATTTGTAATTACAGGGCTCGGTTTTACATACTTCAAACATAATAAAACAATCCCATCGAAAAATAACGTGACGAAAAAAAATTGGTTAGATGATCCTTACTTGCGTTGGTCATACACACATATGAAAGAATTCACTTTAATTAACGAGGTAAAACATAACCCGGATCACGTTTCCCACTTCTCTACCGCATCGCAAAACTTAGACGATTTTGCTGTAGAGCGTAGATTTGGAACGACTCCTCTAAAAAAGCTTTTAGACGATAACAAAACGGATGCTTTTGTCGTTGTACACAATGGAAAACTTGTATATGAACGATATTTCAATGGATATAACGAGAGTGAACCTCATGGCATGGCGTCATTAGCGAAGGTCTTTACCGGGGCAATTATACAATCTCTCGCTGAAGAAAATCGTATTGACTTAGAAAAAACAGCTGACGCATATATAAAAGAATTAAAAAATACACCGTTCGGTAATGCCACTCTTCAGCAATTAATGGACATGCAAGTTTCTGTAGAATACCCTACTCACGGATATGAACATCCAGCGTTAGAAAATCAAGATGCACAACTATATTTAGCGAGCAATATTTTACCTAGAGGTAAAAACTACGAAGGTCCGATGAAAATTTATGATATGTTACGAGAAGCAGAAGAAACTGCACCGCCTGGTTCCGATTTTTCTTACGATAACGGATCAGCTGAAACGCTCGCTTGGGTGATTCGAAAGATCACAGGTAAATCATTAGCGGAAAATGTTAGTGAACGAATTTGGTCTCAAATTGGTATGGAAGAAAACGCGTATTACGTTACAGATGAAACAAAAATAGAACAGGCAAGCGCTGGTTTAAATGCAACTGCTAGAGATATGGCTAGATTCGGGCAATTACTATTAAACAACGGGGAATATAATGGAAAACAAATTCTCCCTTCTTCTATTACTGAAGATATAAAAAATGTCCAAGAAGGTGAACTTGCAGTTGGCCCTGGAGCTTCCATTTCTTATCATAATCAATGGTGGATTCCGCACAATGAACAAGGTGCTTTCGAAGTGTTAGGCAGTTACGGACAAACACTTTACATCGATCCGAAAGCAAATATGGTCATTGTCCACTTCTCTTCTAACGCTACGCCAAGTAATGAAATACATTCAGTCTACTCAAATATGTATATTGATATTGCACATCATATAGAGAAGCTTCCACAGTAGTGGAAGCTTTTTCTTGTTGGGGTGTTTTATTTGAAGCCACTACCCTCATCAAAGTTATTCATCATTAAACTTTTTATTAGCAATCCAATAATACGTTACGAAGAGTGTCAATAAAATCCAAATAATCGTTAGTAGTACATTGATCATTGCGGTTGCATTCACTTCCCCTGTGACCAACGTTTCCATTGCATGTTTACTCATACTGGCTGGATTAACCTGATCTACTATTGGAATCAAACCGACGATTATTCTACAAGCTAAAAGAAAAGCAATTGAAATTAGCGCAATAATACCTTGACTGTGAAAAATAGCACTTATCATAGTTGTGAAAGATACGATAAAAAGAACCCAAATTAAATAAAATAGTAATCCAGTAATCATGTACGAAAACGGAACAACAGTAAAAAGATAGTTTGTATATAGATAAGAGGTAAAGTATCCAATCATTACACTAAGCGCTACTATTATATAATTTGATACTATTTTCCCAGCTATATACGAAGTAACCGTAACAGGTCTTGTTAAAATAAAGGCTAACATACCGTTAGCTTTATCTGTTTGAATGGCACCCATCATAGAGATTACTAGAATCATAAGTCCGAGCTGATCAAACTGAGACCCCAAAGTACTCGCTAGTACTTCGCCTCCTTTTTGTGATGTCATACTTGGATCGATGGTAATTCCCTGCCCTCCACCTAATGCTCCTAAAATGGATGGTAAGTAATGCGTTACTATTGGCTGTGTTGCCCCTAAAAATATAAAAACAATTGGTAGCCAAATGATCTTAAAATCACGTAACATTTGAACACATTCTTTTTTTATCAATATCATTGAGTTATTCATTTTTGCACCACCAATTTCAAGAAAATTTCTTCTAAAGTATCGTTGCTCATTTCAAATTTAACAATGTCCACTTTATGTTCGAGTGCATTTTGCAGTAACATAATTTTATTTATTTCGATACTCTCAACCTTCACTTTGACTTTAAGTCCTATCACTTCTACATCCTTCACATACGGTAAATTTTTTACAACGTCAATCCACTCTCGATCTTTAGCTGTAATTTCAATAATTAATTTATTTTCATTATTGCGGTGTAAAAGCTCAGTAATTGTTGTATCTTCTATCTTTGTTCCATCTTTAATCATGACAAATCGTTCACAAATTTCTTCTGCATCACTTAATATATGGGTTGATAATAAAATGGTCGTATCTTTTTTTATTTCTTCAATCAGATTTAATACTTCCCTTCTACCTATTGGATCTAATGCAGATACTGGTTCATCCATGACAATAAGCGAAGGCTTATGTAATAATGCTTGTGCAATACCAAGTCTTTGTTTCATTCCCCCAGAAAAGGTACTCACCTTTGAACCTTCTTCTCCACTTAATCCAACTTTCTCCAAAATTTTTGGTATCGACTTTGACAATGCTTCTTTTTTCATCCCTGAAAGTTGCCCCATAAACATAAGGGTTTCTCGCGCTGTCATCCAATGAAAAAAATTAGGGTATTGCGGTAAGTAGCCAATTTCCCTTTTCATTTTTGATATTTTTATCCCATTCAATAACACTTCACCAACATCTGGATTAATAATATCTGAAATCACTTTTATTAATGTAGATTTCCCTGCTCCATTTGGTCCGATTAACCCTACACATTCCCCCGATTGCAGTTCCATCGAGAAAGTATTGACAGCAATTTTTCCTTTAAATGATTTTGTTACATTTCTAATCTCTAATTTCATAATTTCTCACCGTCCTTTCTCCCTATAACAAAGTACAGAATAGGTCCCAATACGTTAACAAAGATAATAATTAGCGTCCATATAAGCACATTTTTTCTTGTATTTCTATGTCGGTATAAATCAATTAACGCAATGGAAACTAAAAGTGCTCCGACTACAATAACCGGCAATATGATTGGGAGAAACGCCATAATATCCATGTCTTTAAGATCATTCCATCCATAATGTAGTTGCATTTTTATCATTCCTTCCTAAACTCATTATCATTATTGATAATAATAATGATAAATCAAGAGCAGATGCATTGCAAACATTATTCTCATTATTTATAATGAGAATAAATAATGAATAAGGTGATATATAGTGAGTAATAAAGTTGAAATTTTAATGCATCCAGTAAGAATGAAGATTTGCCAAGTATTAATGAGAAATAAAGAAGATGGACTAACACCATTAGAAATGGTAAAAATCATTAAAAATGTACCACAAGCAACACTATATAGACAGCTACAAACTATGGTTGATTCTGGTATCGTCCATGTAATTAAAGAAAAAAAGGTGAAATCTGTTTCTGAAAAATATTACGCAATCAATGAAGAAGATGCAAAAATTGAAGGAAGTGAGTGGAAAGGATTGTCTGATGATGAAAAGTTAAACTACATTTCTTATTATCAGTTATCACTTATGACACAATATCAAAGTTACCTTAAGAAATTAGAGGAACAAAACAATCAAGAAGATAGTGCTACTTTTTCTGTTGTGGACTTAAAGCTCGATGAAGAACACTTTATGAGCTTTCAAAACGAACTTAACGAATTAATGAATAAATACTACCATACCCAAAATAAAGGCGACGAAAAAGAGACCCCTGTTCGGACCGTCGCTATTACAATTATTCCAGAAACGTGAACTAACTCAATATACATAATACAAGCCGATGCTTCCTTACCATAGGAATCATCGGCTATCTTCATTTCAGAAATTGTTTAGCTTCTGTTTTAACTTCTGCTGTAAGGCTAGCGAAAAAACTGATCTAGAATTCGAATGTGCTTAAAGCCCTTGTCTTTCTTTTATTAAATGAACTCTTTTCTTTCTTTTTTCATGTTACTCTCATACCATCCACACTCTCTCCAAACACTTTTAAAAAAGAAGCATGGGTAAACTAATAAATATAAATTAGGAATCCACCAAGAAATATCGAAATCTAAACGGATTGTCCAAAATGCTAGAGCTTGTAATCCTGAACAAAAAGTTAAAATTAATGATAAGAATGCAAAGTGGCTCCAAATATGTTTTTGTTTAGAATGTAAATACATGAGCATACCCCTGTTGTTCCCTCTTATTAAAGGAGGAACTATTATGGGATTTGGTGGTAATTGCGATTTTACTGAAGGTTTTACTTTATTAGTTGTATTGTTTATTTTATTAATCATCGTTGGAGTTGCTTGCTTCTGCTAAAAAACTATAAGAAAAGACACTATGATAAGAGTGTCTTTTCTACTCTCTTTAAAGAATTTATATCAACCTCATAAGTATTCCCATATGGTCTAAGCGCCGGAAGTTCTTCCTTTGGCCCATAAAATAATACTTTCAAATCATCATCTTTATACTGAACTACAAAGAAGTCATCAAATTGGTCAAATGTGTTTTGATTGATCGTGATAAACCCTTTTTCTTGGGCAGTTGTTTTAACACTTATTCTTCTCCCATCTTTAATGACATCATATCCATGCTGATTCGTCACTTTGGATAGCTCACCATTCGTGTAAAGGACACAAAAAAATTCACCTAGACGACCTATAAGATGCCTTAATTCAGTCGCCTTACACCCAAGAACATTCATTTCAAATCGTAACATTTCAAAGTATGCCTCATATAACTTTTTGATTTGTGAGATTCCTATTTTATCCTTATCCTTATAAAAAAGAAGTTTACCATTATCCCACTCACCTACAATAGATTCACAATCTGCCCCTTTAGGTTTGTGAAAAACTAATCCTGTATAAGGATAATTTTCACCTACATATCTATAAGTTTTTTTATTTATATATATAAACAGATTTTTATTAAATACTCTCCCTTTATTATAACGGTTATAACAATAATCAGCAGGATTAATACTCCCCGGTTTCGTATTAAATTTTGTTATTAATCTGTCCTTTATCTCTGCAAATGTTACAGTATCGCCTATTTTCTCTTTAAGAGCCTCTATAAATTGCTCATAAATAGTCAATGTAATCCTCTCCTCATGCTTATCAATATTTTTAGCCATAGTACAACCTTTACTCTATAATTTGACCCGATTGTAGAATAACGTAACCGATGTTTTTAACTTTTTATATAATCATCTATATAAATTTTACATTTAATCACTTAAATTTCATAGCCTAATAGAGTAAAATATAAATTGGAGAATTTTATTAAAGGCTCGAAATAAAGATAATACTCCATTAAGAGCTCTTTTTAATTAGAAAACGCGTCTTTTTTGTATTGGCTTTTTAAATAAGGTAAACGTGAAGAAGCATTATAAAAAACAGGACAATAATATTAAATTGACTTCCATTCGAAGGAGTTTAAGCTTTGCATGAATGACTATTTGGTTGAGCAATCGATATGTTGTGCTGAAACGTCAATATATAAAAAAAGGATCTCTCTTGATAAAGAGAGATCCTTTTTTTACTTCTTCTTCTTTTCTGTCGGTTGGCTTTGTTTAGCGAAATTAGATGAATCATCGAAATTCGGTTGCTTTTTACCAGCATTATTACTTCTACCTTTTCCCATATGTAATGCACCTCCTCTCATCCTTACTATTCCCTATAAAAAAATCCTCTTGCATCCAGGAGGATTTTTTTATTGTCTCTTATTAATCATACCCAACTGTTCTCGTAGTACTTCCAACACTCCCGGTTCTTCCATACCATTTTGGATAGTTTTAAAACCATAGCGTTGATGGTGATTATCATGTTAGCTTGATAAAGAACAGCTTACGAATGAATTTGATATTGACCATGAATTAGCCATGTATTATGGATCATCCTTTCTAAAAAACATAAAAAAACACTATCCCTCCTCATGTTTTTACAGAAAGAATAGCGTGTTTTTTCATTTTAATGGTATTACTTGATAGTAATGTATATCCCTATGAAAACTAATATAGAAATAACATCAATAAACTTGTTACAATCCCGACCCAAATGCAAAGAATGAAACAATAACCCATAATATCTTTAATTTTCAATCCCAGTACTCCTAAAAGAGGTAGTGCCCAGAATGGCTGAATCAAATTTGTCCATGCGTCCCCCCAGCCTACCGCCATAGCGATAGTAGCCGGATCTACACCTAACTTTAATCCTGCTGGGACTTGCAGTGGCCCTTGCAAAGCCCATTGCCCCCCGCCAGATGGTGCCAATAAGTTCACCAAACCCGCTGACCAATATGTAAATATATCAAAGGTATCCTTTGACGCAATAGATGCCATCCATTCAATGATTGAGCTTCCCAAGCCTGAACTACCTAAAACAGCGATAATCCCCGCATAAAATGGAAACTGTAGGATAATTGGAGATATGGATTGCGCTGCTTCTTTGAATCCTTGTGCAAAGTTGCCAAGAGAACCATGCAGGAGCAAACCAAGTGACAAGAAAAATAAATTAATGATATTTAAATCTAAACTATGACCGTTTATGAATTCATAAACACAATACAACGTGCCGATTACGCCTAATACTATTCCTAAAACCGGTGTCCATTCCAGTTTTTCCGCAGGAGTTAAGTTTTTTTGCGGAGGTTTTACAAAAGAATTTGTATCTGTTTCGAGTGCTTTATATCTAATAATCCCACTTTTTGGAGCCATAAGGACAATAATAATTGGCATCGTGATGAATAGAGCGAAAAAAATAATTAGAGTAGAATAACTAAAGATTGTTTGTGAGGTAGGAATAATTCCAATCATATCTACAAGAAAATGATCCTTTGTGGCAATTGTCAGGCCAATAGAACTGGAGAGACCTGCGCTATATAAGGCTGTCGGAGCATAAGCAGCTGCTACAAGCAATGGAAAATGTGCATTCGGATTCTTTTTCGCCACTTCCTTTGCAATGATAGCTCCCACAACTACGGCTAGTCCCCAATTAATATAGTATGCAATTGCACTGATCAAAAATGTCATCGTATAAGCCTTTTGGGGTGTATCGGCTAACTTTGCAACGGACTGCAAGCCTCTATTAATAAAAGGGACAGAAGCTAGCGTCATCCCTGTAACCATTAATAATACCATTTGCATAGTAAACGTTAAATAAGTCCAAAACCCATCCCCCCAAGATTTTACGATTTTGTACGGATTTGAGGGATTCATCAATAAAGCTATAATGAAAGTAAATAAAGTTAGCAACACAGCAATAACAAAGGCATCTGGGACATATTTCTGAGACCATCTCGAAAATACATTTGCACATCGTGTAAGCAATGATTCTTTCTTTCCTGGTTCTGGATTTGTCTCCAATAAAGAATGTTTCATAAATATTCTCCTTTCTAAACTTTAATAAGGTAAATATAAATAACATTCCACAAAAGAAAATAAAATCCTTTTGCACTTGCTGCATACTAATCAACTAGAGTTACACTCAGATGCCGTTACTTTCACCCTCTCATTAACGATTGATTCCCACGGACGTGGTACCCTCGTATTAATAAATATCATTTTATGTTCATTTCCAATTAACTTTATAAACGAAACAAGTTGCTCAGTAGTAAAGGCTCCATTTGTATCTAATCCAACAATGAAATAGTTTCCTAAATTCGCTTCATTTTTTAACTCTTTAACTACAGGAATTATTATTTTAAATCCACAGGAATAACCAATTTCAAAACAAAATTAACAATACTAGTTGGCGGACAACCATTTACAATTCTTCAGGGATGGTTGTCTATCGAAGTTAGCGCAAACGGACGTAACTTTCAGATAATCAATACGCATTTAGAGCCGTTTTCTCCCCCTGTTCAAGTTGCTCAAGGGAACGAATCACTAACAGGACCAGCCAATACAAATCTACCGCTAATCCTTCTAGAAAATTCAAATTCAAGTGCTAACGGAACCAGTTCACCAACATATAGAAATTTCATCACGATATTGTATTAATTCAGCTTCTTATCTTAATAAAAAAATGTATTTCAATTTATAATTTTAATAGAAGGAATAGATTAAGTGGAGGAGGTACTTTGAGGATAGCGCCTTTTCTTTATAAAAACTCAAAATGCTGGCATTGTTAATATTTTCGTTCCATCTGGTGGCGGTCAATGGGCTGTGCAAGCACCAATTATGATTCCAGCTGGCGCTGAACTTGGTGTACCTGCTGCAAAAACAGCAATGGCAATTGCGTGGGGCGATGCTTGGACGAACTTGATTCAACCGTTCTGGGCATTACCGGCATTAGCGATAGCTGGTTTAGGTGCTCGTGATATTATGGGATTTTACGTCGTTAACTTACTATATGCAGGATTTATCATTAGTCTATGTTTCTTATTTATTTAAAACAAAAAGCTAGTTTTATACTAGCTTTTTTACATAATAAATCACTTATTTCCCACGCAATTTATTACGGTCTCCCACTCTATCTCCGTAAGATGTAACGCCTCAAATGAAAAAAAGTCTTCACATACTTTTTCAATTACATGTGGATTTTTCTTAAGGAAATTCCACTGTAACGCTTTAGGAAGAAAATACGTTTCATATTCTTTACTTCCTCTTACTACCTCATCCACTTCTCTTTCACAAATTCCTCTTATTAAATAATCATTCCTTAATTGAATCTGTATTTGTTGAAACATTTCACTACATTTCTTCAATTGGATTAAACAATTAATATATGTACGAAAAAGTTCATTATCATACTGACAACACTTTATAATACGTTCCATTTCATTCATAATGAACGAGCCTTTTCTTCTATGTGTAATAACCACTTTTCCCGCTTCTCTACTTTACTCGTTTTCACAGATTGAAAAACAGATCGTTTTATATCGCGAATGCCGCAAAAACGTAACACACCTCGCTTCATCATAATCCAATCGGCTGATCGATATAATAGTGCGACGTACCATAATGGCGAGTCTAACGTATTAATTACCCATGCCTTCTTCCCTTTCAATAAGCCTTTCGGCAGGGCTCCTTCATATTTATAAGCAAAACCAGCAACGAAAATGCGATCAATAAACCCTTTTAAAATAGCAGGCATCCCCCACCACCATATCGGATATATAAAGAGAAGCGTATCCGCTTCTTCCACTAACGTTCTGTACCGGGCTGTTTCTTCTTCATTTACTAAATCACGTCTTTTCTTCTCCTCATTAAATACAAGGACTGGATCAAATTGTTCTTTATATAAATCAAGTACCTTAACCGAATGATCTGTTTCTTGTAATCCTTTTTGTACATGCTTTAATATCGCCGCGTTAAAACTGGAAGGACTAGGATGAGCGTATACAATTAGTACGTTCACTACAAAACAACTCCCTCTATAAGTTACAGTTTCCCCTTCTTTAACATCTTTTCTACAATTTGCACGTTTTTCGAACTTTGTAATAAACGATTTAATAATGTAAGTAACTCTTCCTTTTCTAAATCTTTCAGTTTCTCTTTAAGCGTACTTTCACCAGCACCTTGAATATCATAAACAACTGCCGCCATATGCTTACAATAATTCTCATATGGACACTCGCAGCTACTTTCTGTAAAATTTTCAAGATCAATCATTACTTCATAGTTTCCTGCATTTCCAGTAACAAAAGCAAATATTTTCTTTTCTTGTATTTCAACATCTTCTACATGTCCTTCTTCATAATATTCAAAACCTTTATCCATAATGTACTTAGGAATCCATTTCGTTATATCATTTAGTAAGTAAGCGTACATAACAACACCTCTTCCTTTAATTCCCTTTTGACTTCCAAAACCCTGCATGTTATTCTAATAACTGTCAAATAGCAAGTCTATATGACAAAACGACTGACACCTATTCGGCGGAGGTGTCTCTTTTCATTTGCAGCCGATATGAAGTGCCTCTTTCAGGCACATTCAATCTTTGACACTACACACTCAACACCATTCCCTTGTATCAGGCTGCTTAAGCAGTCTTTTACTCTACATACTTCAAAAAAAAGAGAGCTTAGCTCCCTTTTCCTGCCTTATAAAATACCCCTTTTTCAGTATAGAGATATTCATCAGCTAATGTAATTTTCCCATCCAGTTTCAGTTCATCTAATAGTCTTGATAAATAAAATTGATGTAACATCTTTTTCGTGAATTTTCCTTCATGATGCGAAACGATATGTTCTTGAATATCTAACAATGATATTGGCTTATCTTGCTCTATCATATATTCATAAACTGTACTACGCAGTTTTACGTATTTTTCGAGTGTCACAGTACTTCGCAACCCCTTTCTTCTTAATATAAATTTTCGTAATCGGTTTTTTTGCAACAAAAAAACCTCTCCGATAAGAAGAAGTTACGTATATATCTTCGTCTTATCTCCCAGAACAAATATGTTCTGCTGGAATTAGCACCTGCATCGCGGTTGCTGGGTTTCATCGGGCCAGTCCCTCCACCTCTCTGGATAAGAAAATATTCACTTAATTCCTACTATACGTAATTTCGTTTTAATTGTCAAATAAATATAACAAATTATATTTTGTTCCTTACTGTTCATACTATACATATATGAATATGCAAGGAGGATTATGAAATGCACGAAAATGCTCGTGGATATGTCCAAAATTCTTTTCAATCATTACAAGAAGCAAAACATTGTTTAGAAGAAGCGCTACAGACTGTTGAAAAAGATTTTAATCGCGCTCGTATTGAACAATCACTTTATGCGATCGAACAAGCTATTCAACGCTGTGATTACACCGTTCATATTTTAGAACAAGATTGAAAAAACTTCCCATCATAAGATGGGAAGTTTTTTCAAATGGCATACTTCATAATTATTACCGTTATAATTAAAAAATATACAGAATTAGCAATTTCTAAAACCCCTACTTTTATAATAGAAATTTTTTTGCCATACAACATAATTGCTCGAATGACACTCGGTATAAAAATAAGAGAACACCACGGATTCATTGAAAATACAATGATTGTTAATACAATATGGTACCCCCATGATATACGGCGATACTTCGGGTTATTTTTCTCGCGAATCATCGTTTTTACATAAAATGTACTTCCTAAAAAATATAAAAATGAAATAAGCGCAATAAATAGTGCTGTTTTATCTATAAGTTTCATTGAAAAATAATAACTAACTAAACCACCAATACAAAAAACAATAATCGCACTAATGTCATTTAGTAACGCTCTTTCATTCTTTTGACGGGCGTAATACATATTTACTATAAATAATGGAATCATTACTGCTACGAATAAAAGAATGCGCCATTCATATAATAGAGAAATCATCCCAAATACGAAAGCGATGATAAAATATACAATTGCTGCATGTAAAAACTCTTTTTTTCGTTTTTGCTTTATGTACGTAAGAAATGGATACGTAGCTAAATAGATAAAGAACCAAGCTAAAAACAATGGAATATGATAAATAGTAGGTTTCCCAAGTATGACACTTAATAGAAATGGTATAACGAGCATGGCCCATGCACCATGTTGCTTCGGAATAACTAACTTCATTAACTATACACCTCCCTTTTGAAAATAGTTCTCACCTACTATTATACAAATAATTTTATATAGTAACGGATATATATTGGACTATTTTTTGACAATAAAAAATGCTCCTTACAATATGTAAGAAGCATGAAAGAGGCAAACGAATATGTAAGTCGCGACCCTACCTTATATGAGTATGCTTTTCTATGCCATGTTATGCTTATCTAATATGCCATATTTCTTTTTGAATCTCGTAAGAATCGTAATCCAAGACGTACTAAATAATAGTAAGAAAACAACATTCGAAATCGCATGGCTCAAATCGAAATAAAAACTTGCGATATAATACGAAATGACAGCTTCCCACGTTGCCTCACGTATGAAACCGAGAAGCCCCCAGAAGTTCATAATCCAACCAAATAAAAATCCAACAAACAATCCGTATAGAAGTCTTCCCCATAGCTTTCTCATTAAAAATGTATTACGTAATAATCCAGCTATAAAACCAATCATACCCCAGGAAAACATTTGCCACGGCGTCCACGGACCTTGCCCTAAAAAGATGTTAGATACGATAGCCGCTGTTGCACCGATCATAAAACCAGTTTCACTCCCAAACACAATTGCAGAAACGATAATGACAAATGAAGTCGGTTGTACACTTGGCAATATCGAAAATGGCACGCGGCTAACTGCTGCAATTGCCGCTAACACAGCAACGAGCACAATTTCACGTGAAACAAAAGCCTTTCTTTCAAAGCGGATATAGAAAGGTAACATAATAATAACTAATAAAAACAAACTACTTAACATGTAATAACCGTCCATGATAAGTGTAGTAAAGAGTAATGTGCCTATTATTACTGCAAAAATACATATTATGAATGCAACATATCGTTTGGACACGCTTCGTACACATCCTCCCACGTTAATGCATATGGCAATTCTTTTCGAATGAATCGATTGATAGATGTTGTATAAAAGAAGTTTCCACTAAAAAATTCCTTCGGTGCATCATTCATAATAACTGCTCCGTCAAATAACATCATGCATTGATCAACGTATTTCGCTGCAAACTCAATATCATGCGTTGCCATTACAATTGTTGTACCTTCTTTTTGTAGCTTTCTAAATAGCTCTCCTACTCTTTCTTTTTTCCACGGATCTAATCCCTTTGTCGGTTCATCAAGTAACAATAAAGTCGGCTTTGATAATAACGTTGTACATAACGCAAGTAGTTGTTGCTCTCCCCCGCTACAATCATGCGGATGGCGTTCTTTAAGCGAATGTAACCAAAACTGTTTTAGCATATCTTCTGCTATTTCTTTTCCTTGTTCTCCATATAACTCACGTGCACGTTCATACACTTCTTCCCACACTGTATCAAATGTAAAATGATAATACGGATGTTGTGATACATACCCGATCCTTTTAAATCGTTCTTTCGAATCAATTTTATGTATCACTTTCCCATTCCACTTTACTTTCCCTCTTCTCGCTTTTTGCACTCCCGCTAAAATCGTTAACAGTGTAGATTTACCTGTACCATTTTTCCCAACGAGAGCTACCCATTTTCCTTTTTCAATCGATACGGTTAAATATCGTAAAATAAGCGGACTATTTTTTTCATATTGGAACGAAATATGCTCTGCGCTTAAAATGACTTCTCGCTTTTCACTTTGTGCTATTGGCTCATTCACATATGATATATCTGAAAAGTTATTCAGTTTCATTTGTGCTTCTCGCACTGTAAACGGAATATCTTCCACGTCCCATTCTAAAAACAATCTTGGAATTTGCGGAATAAATGGACGGAACTTTTCAACTTCCCACATGTTCGCTATAACCGTTTTAGGACTGCCATCATAAACGATGCGGCCGTTATCCATACAAATAACGCGTGTTGCAAGTGGTATCACTTCATCTAAACGATGTTCACTTAAAACGATCGTAATTCCAAGTTCTTCGTTAATACGTTTTAACAATCCTAAAAACTCTTTCGCAGCAATTGGATCTAACTGCGCCGTCGGTTCATCTAATAATAATAATTTCGGCTGCATAACTAATACCGCAGCTAAATTGACGAGCTGCTTTTGCCCGCCAGATAACGTATGAACAGATTGATGCAATAAATCTTGAAATCCTAAGAAGCTAATAAGCTCTGCTATTCGTTTTTGAATAATCTGTGATGGTAACCCGATATTTTCTAAAGAAAATGCTAATTCTTGAATTACCGTATCCATTACGAGCTGATTTTCTGGATTTTGAAATACCATACCAATTTCTTGTGCAGATAATAAATCAGGTACTTCCTCTAATAAAACGTCATCATAAAAAATTTCTCCTGAACGTGTCCCAATTGGAAGTAATTCCTTTTTAAAATGTTTTAATAAAGTCGTCTTCCCAGAGCCTGATCCGCCGGCAAGTGCAATAAACTCTCCTTTTTGAATAGAAAGAGAAATATGCTGTAACGCATATTCGTTTTCATCAGCATATACAAATGATAAATTGTTTATTTCTGCATGCGCCACCATATCCATTCCCTTCCTTCCATTATAATTGGTAAACTAATAAACATCGTAAGTACGACAAACATCACTCCATCGTATTGCTGAAATAGAATAGATTCGACTTTCGGATAAATGATTAGCTTTCCCCCGCCATACGTACTACATATAATAGCAATGATAAGTAGAATACTTAAATAACTGAGCGTATACCAATCTCGTCTTTCCATTCTATACCCAATATATGTCGTACGCTTCGTTACACCAAATCCACGGGCTTGCATAGAATCTGCTGTTTGCAGCGCATCTTCTAACGAACAAATTAATAATACTTGCAGCAATTGCATACCGTTTTTCACCCGTTCAACAATTGAGCCTGCATCTACTTGTACACCTTTTGTCTTTTGGACGAGTGTTATTTTCTGTAATCGCCTCATAAACAAAGGAACAAACCTCACTGTAATCATCGTTAACAATGCTACTTTCGGTGAAATTCTAGAAAACAAATATAAAAATTTATGACTTGAAATAATATCATTATACGAAGCAAACGTAAACATAATCGCAACTAATAATAACCCCATTACTACTCCAAACATAATTGCCTCAAGCTTAATACGGCTATCCCCTAACCAAAATAATGTAGTTCGGCCTCTATGCGTTAATAATGAATTAAATAAAATGACCATAAAAAAGAAAACAATTGTGCTCGGTAACATCTTTCTTATCTTTTCGCTATTCCCTTGCATCACATTGATTATAACGATTAATAGAATTGCTCCAATTAAAAAAAGAGGATGAAGACACATCATACATAGTATCATCACCCCGATATAATAGAAAAAATTCACAAAAGGATGTAAAGAAGAAAAACTTATTTTCATAGTCCTTTACCGAATGCCTTTCTTATTTTAATACATACACCCACTCGATTGTATCTCCTGGTTTAACTGTTACTACACCTGCACTATGGTTTGGAAACGCACCGTTCACACGATATTTCCATCCACTAGTATCTGTAATATCTTTTTCATATAAATCATTAATACCTTTTACGTAAATATCACCTTTAGAACCCATTGCATCCACATCTAAACCTGTACGTTGCAATACTTTATACACTGTATCGCCTTCTTGTACATCCATTTTTTTCGCACCTAATAAGTAGCCTTTATCACCTTTTACTGAGATAGTGACTTGTTTTGCTTGTGGTTTAGGTACTGGTACTGGATCTGGTTTTGGTGGTTCAGGAGTTGGTACTGGCGGAGTCGGTATCGTTTTCTCCTCTTTATTCGGATCAACTTTTTGCTCCTGCTTCGGTGTTTCTTTCGGCTGATTCACAACCTTCGCTTCTTCTTTTATTTCTTGCGCTTTCGGTTGTTTCTCTTCTTGTGCTTTTTGCTGTTCTGGTTGCTTAGTAGCAGGCTGTTCCTGTGGCTTTTCTTCTTTCTTTACTTCTGGTTGTGCCTGTGGCTTTTCTTCTTTCGGCTTCTCTTCTACTTTTTGTTCTTGTTTCTCTTTCTGTTCGTCTTGCTTATTTTGCTCTTGTTCAGCTTGTTTTTCCACCGGCTTTTCTTCCGGTTTCGCTTCATCTTTTTTCCCTTCTTGTTTTGCTACCTCTTCTTGCTTTGGTTCTACTTTCTTCTCAGGCTTTACAGCTGCCTCTTCACATCCGGCAAGTAGCCCAAGTGAAAGCATTAAAGAAATAAACCACTTCATCTTACTCATGTTGTCTCTCACCTTTCATATTAAAAATTAGGAGCAAATGATTGCTCCTAATTTTTGTTAAGCTGCTTTACGTCTCCATAATACATATGCAGCAGCAATACATAATACACCCATACCTACTTCTGTAGCTGCACTATGAGAAGATGCTCCTGTTTTTGGTAACGTGCTACCGTTTCCGGATTTTTTATTTTTAACCGGTTCATTATCGACAACAACTTTTAGAGTGTCATCTCTCGTTTCTTGTTGTACTTGCTTTTGTTCTTGTGGTTGTTCACTAACTTCTTTTTCTACTACAACATTCTCTGAATCCACATTTGGTTTTTTATCAATTTCAGGAACAGATACATTTGACCAATCATAAATCGATTTTCCAAGGTCTTTAAACTGAAGTAAAGCTAAGAATGCTTGCTCTGTAGCCATTCCGCTACCGTTTTGATCACTTGGTAACCATTTAAATTCACCATTTGGAAGTTGGTATGACATTAGATTTTGCATTGCCTTATGCAGACGATTTTGATCTACATCTTTCACAAGTGATAATCCAATAATTGCTTGCGCAACACTATTAGAATTTTCTTGTCCATCAGCAGAAAAACCACCGTTTTCTAGCTGTTCGTTATATAAGTAAGCAACAGCTTTTTCTACAGCTGGCTTCACATCTGGTCGATCTTGATAAGGAGCTAATGCTGATAAAACCATACCTGTTACATCAACGCTACTAGCACTGTCTTTACTGCTTGCACTATCGTAAGTCCAGCCGCCATCTGTATGTTGCGCGTTTAAAAGCGCATCTACTAAAGCAACTCGATTCCATTTTGCATTCACTGGAACTTCATATTTCTTCGTATCAAATGCAAGTAAAGCAAATGTATAACCTGTAACAGAATTCACTTTATCTGATTCGTACAATTTTCGAACTAAATTATGTTCGCCCACCTTTGTAGGGTCTGCTTGCATTGCATTCATCATAATAATCGTTCTAGCTAAATCTGTCGCTGAAAAACGGTTAATGCGCTTTTCTACTTTTTCAGTTACTGACTTAACATAATTTAATTTCGCCTCAATTGGAACATTCTTTCCAGAACGAGAAAGGCCTAAAGCTACCCAATCACTTTCAATTCCATCTTGTAACATCTTTTCAGATGTTTTAGAGATCGCTTCATTTACTTGCGCTGCTGGAATTTGAATGTTCTCTTGCTTTGGTTTTTCTGGTTTTTCTTGTTTTGGATCATCTGTTTTTGGTTCTTCTGGTTTTTCTTGTTTTGGATCATCTGTTTTTGGTTCTTCTGGTTTTTCTTGTTTTGGATCATCTGTTTTTGGTTCTTCTGGTTTTTCTTGTTTTGGATCATCTGTTTTTGGTTCTTCTACAGTTTTACAAGTACCAAATTTATCTAATGTTTGCTGTAATGTTTCCTGGCTCATATTGCTCCAGTCTGCAACAAAACGAAAGACAACAACATCTCCAGCATTTAATTTATAACTATCTGCTCCAACTTCTGCAGATTTATCATTCACATCATACAACCAGCCACTTGTGTCCCCAGCCATTAAACCGTCAATGCCTTTAACATACGTTCCAAACGACATCGTCTCTGCTGTTACTTTGTCCCCCATGACTTTTTGCAGCAAACTTAAAGCTGTTTCCCCATCTGTAATCTGCTCTTCTTTCGGACACAACATAATGCCCTTTTGTGATTCCCCAATAATTGCAAGTTTTGCTGTATTTCCTTCAGCAAACGTAATATGTACTGTATTCGCAAAAGAAACAAATACAAGTGTAACTGCCATTAACGACGTAAGCAGCCATTTTTTCAACATTGCCATCCCAAAATTTCCTCCCTTACTACTATTTACACAAAAAAAGGCCCCTCAAGGGCGTGCAATTGACACTCTTTTTTTGTAAGTGTCGAACAAACTGCGCAACACCTCCGACCCGCATCATTCGCGGCTATATTTGTATAGGAAAAATAATTTTGTTTATGAACGTATCATTGTGATAACATTCACTTTTCTAGGCACAACTTACTTCCATTTAAGTTATCGTAAAACGATAAACCTATACATTCTTTTAATTATAAATTTCTGTATTATTTTACTATTGACAAAGAGTTTTGTCCATTCCTTATCAGATTTATTTTCTGAGAATAGTAGTTTACTAGCCCTTAACGATGCAAACTCTTTTCACTAATAATGACGCCATCTTCATCCGCATACACATATTCATTCGGCTTCCATTCTACTTGTCCAAATTGCAACGAAATATTCCGCTCTCCTTTTCCCTCTTTTACACTTCTATTTGGCATCGTCCCTAACGCCAAAATACCAATATTAATATTCTTTAATTCACTAGAATCACGAACATATCCATTTACAATAATTCCTGCCAGCTTTCTTTCCTCCGCAATAGCTGCCAAATTATCGCCAAGTAAAGCACAATTCGTAGATGCTCCGCCATCAACAACTAATACCGTTCCTTCTGGTAATGTTTGCAATCCTTCCTTCACTAGTACATTATCATCCTTCACTTTTACCGTTGCAATTTTCCCGTAAAATTGTTCTTTCTTCCCAAAAGACCGAAAAGACTGGCGACATATTTGTAATTCATTCTCAAACTCATCACATAGATCCGTAGTTTTCCACATCTTTTTCCCCTCTTTTCCTTATTCCTTCTATATAACATATTCTTTGGTTATTTTCGTTTCCTTGTCTCATGTTGCAATAATTTGTATGTGCAGGAAAAGGATAGAAAAACTATTGCCTTAAGAAGCTACCTTTATTATAATCTATTTCACAGATAAATTTCAGAATATTAAAAATTAACCAAGTGAAAAAGGAGGGTTTTTATGCAATTACATACGGAGGTAAAAAAGCAGCCGAGTAAACGAAAGTTTAAAATGCCTGACGCGTACGTACTACTATTTTTTATCGCCTTACTTTGTGCCATTGCTACATATTTCGTTCCTGCTGGAGAATTTAAAAGAGTTACAAACGGTACTGTTACAACGACAATACCAGGAAGTTATCATTCTGTTCCACAATCGCCAGTAGGGTTTGTTTCTTTCTTTACCGCTATTGAAAAAGGAATGACACTTGCTGCTCCGATCATCTTTTTAATTTTATTTACAGGTGGAGCCATCGCCATTCTTGAAAAGACAGGTGCCCTTGACGGTTTAATCTATCATGTGATTAACAAATTTCGTAATCAGCAATTACTTTTCATTTGCATTGTCGCCGCACTCTTTTCTATTCTCGGAACAACTGGCATTATCGTTAACTCAGTTATCGGCTTTATCCCCATCGGCATCATCGTTGCACGCACATTAAAATGGGACGCTATCGTCGGCGTAGCAATTATTTATTTAGGCACTTATGCTGGTTTTAATGCTACTATTTTATCTCCCTCACCTTTAGGTATTTCACAAAAGATTGCAGAACTTCCGATGTTTTCAGGAATTGGTTTACGTACGGTAATTTATATTTCTTTTTTAATTGCCACCATTCTTTATATTAATTGGTATGTAAAACGCTTAAAAAAATCGAATAAAGGAAGCATACTCGGTGACAACTGGTTTCCAAGTAATGCTCTTTCAAGTGGAAAAGAGGCGCAGAAAACAGAAGTTCCTTGGACAATACGCCATAAATTAATTTTACTCGTTTCAGCTTTATCATTAATTGTATTTTTAATAGGCGCTTTTCGTCTACATTGGACAGACGCCGAAATGACCGCTACTTTTATTTTCATAGCAATTACAGCGGGAATAATAGGTGGTATGAAAGCAAACGATATCGCTTCTACTTTTCTAGCAGGCTGCCAAAATCTCATATACGGTGCTTTGATCGTCGGAATGGCTCGTTGTATTTCAGTCATTTTAGAACAAGGCAAATTACTTGATACAATCGTTAATCAACTCGCACAGTCTCTCGAAGGACATAGCCCTGTATTTGGCGTTATCGGTATGTATGTAAGTAGTGCAGCATTACATTTCCTCATTTCATCGGGGACAGGAGAATCTGTTATTTTCATTCCGATATTAGCTCCATTAGCCGATTTCATGCACATTACACGCCAAGTTACAGTACAAGCTGTTATGCTTGGAGAAGGTGTAGTGAACTGCCTCAATCCAACTTCCGGTGTTTTAATGGGCGTACTCGCAGCGAGCGGCATTTCTTATGGAAAATGGATTCGCTTTATGGCTCCACTTGCATTCATTTGGTTTATCATTGGACTTATTTTTCTTATTATTGGCGTGAATATTGAGTGGGGACCGTATTAAAAGACTCTTATTATACTTAACTTGATAAAATATCTATTCTATTCTCCAATCCTATAAAAATCACTTATTCTAGTATAGATATAAACAGGGATTGATCATAGTGATCAATCCCTTCTCTCAAAGTAAAATACCTTTAAGTATTTTAGTTCCAAATTTTATTTACCCATTCCGGATGATCAATAAAAGGATTACGATTATGTTGATATTTCGTAAAAATCACTTCATTACGCTTTCGCTCTAACTCATCTACCGGGTCTTGTTCATTCCATTTTAGTAAAACGGATAGTTTGCCCATGTATGGATCTTTATTGTTATTTACCTTTTCATTTAATTCTAAATCTATTTCGCTGTTGTCTCCTTCATAACGAACAGCCATGTAAAATAGCATTCTAGCGATATCTCCTTTTACACTATCACGAGGTTCCCAAGAATCACTATCGTATTTACATTCTGTCGCTTCCAAATGATTCACACCACCATTATCAAAATCCAGATTTCCACGTGAACTATTTACAGATACATCCGTCGCTCTTAAATGATGCAAATCTGTTCCAGCTCCTGCAGTCGTTCCAAAATCACCGTGAGATTTTGCCCAAACATGCTCTCGGTTCCAATTATCAACTCCTGAACCATTCGTAAGTTTCCCTTGCGAACGCCCAGTATATAAGAGTATCACATTGTTTTTATTATTTGGATCTTCATCCGTATCTCTTAGTGCTTCCCAAACCGCACTGTATGATAACTTTGTATGATCATCAATAATATTATGAAGTTCCTTCTTTAATTCTAAACCCGTTTTTCCTATTGCATTATTATAATATGTATCGTCATAGCTTTTTGCAGTAATCTCTTGTGGTGATGCAGAAGCTACTTCACCGTGTATGATATTTGTGAATGATAGAGATGCAGTACCTAAAATAAAAAATGAAGATAGTGTAACCATAGCAAGCTTTGTATTTCGAAACTTCATATACCCATTTCCCCTTTAAAATATAATTTGAAGCTATTAACTAATAAGTGCTTTCTAACCCCCAAAAACTTTTAGAAAGCCATATCCACCCTTTTCTTTTTATTTAATACAAAACTCTATTGAGTCTGTATCATTTCCACACTTTTGGTTTATCTACTTCTCAAGGAATATCCTTCTCTAGTAAAGATTATTAAAATATTCTTTACAATTTAAAGGTAGTTTAATGTTAACTTAGAAATTTCAATTTTTTTATGCAATTATGCATATTTGATTAATTGTTCAGAAAACATTTTGAATAAAAATTAAGATGATAGCTCGACTTTTCCTTTTTCTATAATTGTCTTTATTTTTTGGTGTAAAACCCTTCTTCCTCTGAAGAATAAGGGGTACCGCCCACATTTTAACGAAAATATACGCTAAGCAAGTTTCGACAAAAAATGAGCCGAAATTCCTACTCTAAGGACAATCCGGCTCTTATTTCTAGATTTGTTGTAAAGGACGAAGAGTGTCTAATGTTGTTGTATTCCTAGAATTAAATCGATATTCTCCCAAAAAGTTAATGTGCTCCCACCCTAGAGGTGAAACATGTTTTAATAATTCTTCATCTAAACCCTCTGTGTTTTTTAACACTTCTACAGCTTGGCTAAGATATACAGTATTCCATATGATAATAGCATTAATAAGAATGCTTAAAGTACTTGCTCGTTGTAATTGATCTTGAAGAGCACGTTCACGAAATTCTCCATGTTTCCCAAAAAAGATTGCTCTTGCTAATGAATTCATTGCTTCTCCTTTATTTAAACCTCGTTGAACTTTTCTTCGTAAATTTTTGTTCGAAAGGTAGTCTAGGATAAAAATAGTTTTTTCGATTCTTCCCATCTCTCTCAACGCTTTCGCTACTTTATTCTGCCGGGTATAGGAACCTAATTTCCCCATAATAAGTGAACCTGATACTTTCCCCTCTCGAATGGAATGAGCGATCCGTAAAACATCATCGTAATTTTCATAAATTAATTTCATATTTACTTGCCCTCGGATAAGCCCTTCTATATTCAAAAAATCCTTAGGAGAACCAATTGTATATAATTTAGAACTTGATATATCTCTTAATCGTGGTGCAAAACGAAATCCTAACAGATGTGTTAAACCAAATACTTGATCCGTATAACCAGCAGTATCTGTGTAATGCTCTTCAATCATTAAATCTGACTCATGATGAAGTAATCCATCAATTACGTGTACAGCATCCCTTGCGTTCGTATTAATCACTTTTGTATAAAAAGAAGAAAATTGATCACTTACAAATCGATATATAGTGGCTCCTTTTCCAGTTCCATAGTGTGGATTAGAACTAGCGTGTAATGATGAGACGCCAATTTGTACTCGCATTCCATCCGATGACGAAGTGGTACCGTCACCCCAATAAGAAGCTAGGGGAAGTTTTTGCTGAAAATTAACCAATACCGCTTGTGCACGATTTAATGCATCATCATACATCCTCCATTGACTTACATTAGCTAACTGATGATAGGAAATACCAGGTGTAGCTTCTGCCATTTTTGTAAGTCCCACATTCGTTCCCATAGCCATAAGTGAGGCAAGAGAAATGATAATTTCTTCACCTTTAGGTGGTTTGTTTGTAGAGGCATGAATAAATTGCTGTTCAAACCCAGTCCAATGAGCTACCTCTATTAGTAAGTCTGTGAGTTTAATTCGAGGAAGCATATGATAAAGTTTGCTACTTAATTGCTTTGCTGTTTGTGGGGTATCCTTGTCTAAACGCTGAAGATGCAGGGTTCCACCGCTAATATCTACTCCTTCTAAGGAATTAGCATTTTTAGAAAATGTTGCAATTCGTTCTAATAAAGTCTTTGTTCGCTCCGCCACATACTCATCAGCATGTGTAGAAACTGCTAGACGAATGCCATTTTCTTTACTGTGATTCCACTCGTTGATAGATATTAAATATTCATCAAAATCTTTATGTTGTCGACTTCCTACAATAGAAATATCTCCCGAACGTACATAATTCCGTAGTTCTGTAAATGCAGCTAATTCATAAAAATGCCGATTAATATTTCCATCTTCATCATGTATATATTTTCTCCATCTATTTGTAACAAAGCTCAACGGCGCGCCATTAGGTACTTTTCGTTTTCCCGATTCATTTAATTCATGTATCGTCTCTAAAGCTTCTAATACGTATCTGGCATAATTAGTAGATTGAAATTTTAGTGATTTAAGTAATGTGGGAGTATATTTACGTAGATAATTATATCGACTCTCTAACAAATCCAGATAATCGTAGCTCATTGGCCGCGACAGTTGTTTCGCTTCCTCTACAGAGGCTACAAATTTATCCCAAGGCATAATGGTTTCTAATACGATAAAAGGGTCTACATTCTCTTCTTTCGCTTTGATTAAAGCCATTCCTAAATCTGCATAATGAAGGATTTTTTCGTTTAGTGATTTACCATTTCTTTTGTGCAATTCTTCTTGTTGTTTTCTACCTTTTAGTTGTAAGTTCATCATTTGTTTATCATGAATTTCAAAGGCCTGATCAATTAAATCTTATGTTAAATCAAGTAAATAAGCTACCAATATGGCATACTTTTTTATATCTTTAAACCTTCGAAATGAATAAGCCTCATAGCGTGCCCCAATTCGAGATAATTGTCTTAAACGATTAGGATGTATACCTTTTGTATCAATATTTAATTGTAAGCCTTTTATATACTCTAAACGCTCAATTACCTTTAAAAAAGATTCTGGTGAAAATTGACCAGGTATTTCTTTTAACCAAGCTAAATATGTTTTTGAAGAATTAGGTATAAAGTGAAGTAAACTGCTTATTTTTTCTTTTTGTAAAAGAGATAAAGAAGATGTAAGCGTTTTAAATATGATTTCTTCAGCTCTTTTGCGCGTTTCCCATATTGCTCGTTCTATCACTGCCATTGAAGGAATTATAACTTGCCAAGTACGTAATTCTTGCAATGCTGTCTCAATGAGATATGTAGTAGTTCCATTATTTAATGCATGAGATTGAAGAAATTTAGATAATCTTCGATAATCTGTAGTTGTAAAATTACGCAAACCATATTCCTTTCGAATTTCTTCCACGTGTTCATACCTTGTAGCTTCTCGCTGGGCATATAGCCTCCAGTCTTCTGTACTTGCACCAATTTGTCTCGCTACAAATTCTAAAACTTCGTTAGGAATGTGTTCAATATCCGATAAAGTCCAACCTAAATATCGTAAAACACTTAATTGCATAGCAAAACCCAGTCGATTATAATCCCTCCGATGGCGATTAATGATTTTTCTATCATGCTGACTAAAGGTAAAGTATGTACTTAATGTCCATTCGCTAATATCAGAGGGGATTTGCATATACCGCTTTCGTTCTTCTGCTGTAAGAAGTTCTCGTACCCTCACATACATAAGAATTCGTCCCCCTTTTTATTTATCATAAACCTATGACATACGATTTAAAATTTATAGAAACACTATTTGATTGTCTCATATTTCCAAATGGATAGGAATGATGAAAGCGTCTTTTCAAAATAATGTTTATAAAATAAAAAAGCCTCAAAAACATTTATGTTTTTGAGGCTTAGATTAATTGAGATAGTACCAAAAAAATGCGAATTTCGTACGCTAAGCAATTTTTAATATAAAAACAACCGATTCCTGTATATATTCCTGTATATTAAGAATATCGATTTTGTTCATTTCATTATTCTTTACCATTTAGAACTTAGTAAATTTCACTTCAAATATTAAAATCATTTATTAGTTATTACTTATACACAATTTTAAAATAAGAATAAACAGTTAATACATAATATCCAAAATAAATTATGGAATATACACCACCATCAATTAAAATAGGAATCATGATAGTATATATAGGCATATTTGTTAGTATTGGTACAGCAAATAAGCTATGAGAAAGTCCGATTATTACAGGTAAAATAAAACTAATTCGAACTTGTTTTGAAATTGACTTTCTTACCTCTTTTTTCGTAACACCGATTTTACGAAGAGTCTTATAATATCTGTGATTTGCATATGCTTCAGATAATTGTTTATAGTAGATAATCGAGCCTGTTTCCAGGACAAATACAGCCCCTAAAAAGATACCAACAAATAACATAAGTCCAGTCATATCCATAATATCTACATACGCTTTGTAAAAAGAGCCAATTTTCATATCATTATCTTTAGGTGATATTTTTAATAACTCTTCAGTTAGTTTTTCGCTATCCTTTTGCTGTGTTACATCAATATTTCTTACAACATAAGGCTGATGAGTTTGTTTAATCGTTTCATAGAGTTGATCAGGTACAATGACAATTAAATCCCCTAAATTTGTTAGTTTACGAATTTTGACGTCCTGAATGACAGATATTTTCGGCTCAACTTTAAGAGGTAATTGTAGTCTATTTCCCTTTTCAAAATTCTTATCCTCATGTAGATTATATATAAATACTTCCCCTGGATTTAAGTTGACTTTCTTCACTCCCATATTTTTAGCATTTCTATTCAACATAGATTGGGACATAAGCTGAAAATCATATGGTATTTTAGAAGGGGGATTTGGTAGATTTGTATTTCCTTTTTCCTCAAAAGGGCCTCCCTTAACTGTTACCATTTCAACTTCAAAGTCACGAATAATTGAATTTTTTTTCTTGTTCTCTTCAAAAACAGTCTGTATGTGCTTTTCAATCGCATCCTCTTGTTTTTTATATGAAAAACTGTACGGTGCCTCACTTTTTGCTTCCAATTGTCCACCGAAATACCCTGATACAACAGTACTAATTGCTGTTAAAGCTACAGCACTTAATAGAGCAATAATCGCAAGTAACTTTGCATTTCCTTTTACCCGATATAACAACTGTGGAATATTTATTATGTTCATACCATTATAAAGTAAGTCCCTTTTACTTCTCATTTTCTTTAATACAATTACTGTGTAAGATGAGAATAGAAAGTATGTTCCAAGAATAATTGCAATCAAAATAATAATCGGGATGTACATAGGTTCCGGATTCCCAGGAGTCCTTACAAGTTTTACAACCTCATTGAAAAAAGTTGCTAACAAATAACCTATTCCAAGTAAAATAATACTTATGTACGCCAACATTTTAGACCCTTTAGGCATGCTTTCTCCTTTATGATCGGCTTGGAACATCTCAATTAAAGAAAATTGATAAATTACACGAGAACTTTTCCATGCAGTATATAATAAAATAGCCAAAAAGAGCACGGACGTATCTATTAGCGCTTTTATAGAAAACTCAAAATATATAGCTACATTCAATTTCATCAAATTTGTTAGCAGTTCTAAAGCTAATTTAGAACCTAAACTCCCCATTAGTACTCCAATTATTAAAGCTATGCCCCCCATTATAATGGTTTCCAAAAATAGCATAGTACTGATTTGTTTTTTAGTTATACCTAATAAAGAGTACAATCCTACCTCTTTTTTACGCTTCCTCATAAAAAAATTAGTAGAGTAAATAATAAATATTGCTATAAAAAGGATGAGAATTACTTTGGATGATTGAAGAACACCATTAACCACCACATTATTAATCATTACTTTTTTTATTTGAGCACTATAGCGAAGTGAGGCAAAAATAAAATAGATAACCATACTCATAGTTAGGGAAACAAAATAGAGTATGTATTCCTTAAAATTACGCCGTATATTACGTTGAACGATATCAAATAAAGTCATTTTTTGACCTCCATAAATATTTGTGTCAGTGGGGAATAGACCACTTTGTTAGTTTCACAGTTTAACTTAAAGTGCCTATTGCATTTTTACAATTATGTGTGAAAAATCCATTAAAATATATAATAAATATTTTCACGAGAATAATAAGTATCATACTTCATGCTTAAAATAGAGTTCCAATTTCCTTAGAAACTTCCGCTGTGTGTTCTGAAATCACTACTAGTTAAGGCCCTCCATTGCAACTCCCGAAATTGCGGACATTACATCAACTATTTCTTGGAAGAACTGTTTACGTGTTAATTTTCCACGCTGTAATTCTTTATATAAATTACCATCTTTTATAAAAATAACTCGTTTACAATAACTTGCCGCAAGCGCGTCATGCGTTACCATTAAAATTGTTGAATTATCATGTTCGTTTAATGACTTCATACTTTCTAATAGATCTTTTGCTGACTTAGAATCAAGCGCCCCTGTTGGCTCGTCTCCAAAAATCATACTTGGATTTGTAACTATTGCACGAGATGCTGCGCAGCGTTGTTTCTGTCCCCCAGATACTTGATATGGGAATTGATTTAAAATATGATCAATTCCAAACTTCTTCGTAATCTCCAAAACGCATCGATCAATTTCTCTCGCTTCCACTTTTGATAGCGCAAGTGGAAGAGCGATATTTTCTCTCACCGTTAACGTATCTAATAAATTATAATCTTGGAAAATAAAACCTAAATGATTACGACGGAATAACGCCAGCTTTTCATCATTCATCTTTACAATATCTTTTCCATCGATTAAAATCTCACCGCTCGTCGCATTATCAATTGTAGAAATAACATTTAATAGCGTAGTCTTGCCAGAACCAGACGGTCCCATAATGCCAACAAACTCCCCTTCTTTCACTTGTAAGTTAATACCTCTTAATGCTTCAAATTTATTTCCACCTGTGTCATATACTTTTTTTATATTTTTTGCTTCTAACACTATTTTCATCTCTATATCACTCTTTTCTTCTAAAATCTATAGCACGTTAATTTTTTAAATCCCGTTAACCCATACAAGAAAATTAGTTTGATGGGCACATCACGAAAATCCATATTTGTAAAAAGAGGGAAGACTAACGATCTAATTCACTCTTTTTTATTAACTCCTTACAATCAAACTATTATTTTTTTGTATAATTATTTAATTTTATTTGGAATTATATATAAATTAGATTTCAACATATAAACAAATTCTTTTTAAAATCATTGTGTTATTTAAATCCCTTTGCGTATACTATACACAAAATAAAAAGCCTCACTTTTATTTCTATAACTCCTCCTTGCCCTAACATATATAGGATAGAAGAAATTAATTAAATATAAAGTGGGGTAAAAATTAAATATTTATTAAAAATTTAATATCTCTTCTTTTGGTAATCTAACTTCAAGTATTGTTTTGGTTGAAGGGCGGTCATTAACGTGTCCATATTTATCTGTATATACGTTTTACCATTCTTCATTTTTTCATTTTTAAAATAATAAGGATTAGGATTTTTTTAATAAATACGTGTATTCAACATGATACGTGAGATATAGTGGGCCTCTTTATCTTGGATATATTGAAGGTCTTTTAAATGAAAACAATCTAAATCTCGGATACATAAATGATTCATGGTGAAAGTAGGGGTACAAACAGTGCCGCAAGTGCAATCATGTTGTTTCCCCTCATAAACTGATGAAAATATATCTTGGAGTTGAAATGCAATTGAATCTAGAATAGGAATACGCTGGAAAACAGAAATGTACGGAGAAGAAATCGGCATAAAAGCGGTCAATTTTTTGCTTGGTACTTACTGGTTCGTTGTACAAAATCAACACCTCTAGCGAGATCAAGCAAGGTATTTTGAGATAAAAAACTTTGAATCTCTTAAGCAAATAGTTGTAATTCATTAGATACAGAAATAGACGTACAAAAACGCCATTCTTTTCGTATATTTTTACAAAAAGAATGGCGCCTTTTCTATATATAGACACAGATTTATATTAGCTTTATAGTAATGTGAAGATACCTCTATAAAATATTTTTAGCTACCAGTTTAATATGTTCAGGAGCTACAATTTCTTGAATTGACTCCTTTAAATCCTCAATCACCATTTCTTCTACGTGTTCCAAAGGAACTTCAAATAGCACACATTCTAAATTATTAATATTAACTAACGAATAATTATCATTTTTTTTAATAACTAAGTACTGATTTTCCTTTGTCAGTACTAAAGAACCTAGTTGGATTCCTAACATACGCTTGTCTTCGAATTTCATAGCATAATACCTCTTTATATAATTTATTGAAACAACCCATATATCGTTTAAATACAAAATTAATATAACGATTTCACCAATGAAATAAGCTAATAAATAATTTAATTCGATTAAAATATTACTCATGCACGCCAAGATTCTAACTCTTTTTGCCATATCCTCTCCTTTATAATCGACTTGAAACCTCTCAATTACAGAAAATTGATAAATTATGCAAGAGTTTTTCCATGCAGTATATCTATAACACACTAATTTCATTTAATATTCCACATATGCATAAATGGAATTAGAATTTTTCAGCTTGCTGGGAACTTCATGACAGTATTTCACAAAAGGATCAATACTCATAAGAACATTTACTCTTTTTTGATAACATCTTACTACCAAATTAAACCTGTCACTATTCTTACTCATACCGTAGACAATCAATTGGATCCAATTTAGCTGCTTTATTAGCCGGAAGTATACCAGAGACAATACCGATTACTATAGATATTCCAACAGATAGTAGACCGAGATCTAGGGATATAATGAATGGCCATCCACCTACGAATGCAGCTATCCAAGCAAAGAACATACCTAATCCAAAACCAATTGCCCCGCCCAATGCTGTTAAAATACAGGATTCGATGAGAAATTGCATTAATATTTTTCTTCGGGTTGCACCAAGTGCTTTTCGAACACCTATTTCACGTGTACGCTCTGTAACGGATACAAGCATGATATTCATCACACCAATACCACCTACGATTAAAGAGATTCCAGCAACGCCAGTGAATACCATTTCTATCGTATTGAATGATTCTTCTACGACCAAATCGTTTTGTTTCTCATCCAATACTGTAAATAGATGCTCAAATTCTAGTGATTTCAATCCATTTAATACAGATACAGCTTGTTTCCCTACAGTTTCTCGCTCACTAGAAGAAGATAACTTAATTGTCACTGCATTATATTCCTCAACCCCTGAAATCAACGGTGCATTGTCAATTGATGTATATCCTGCATGCACATTTGATTGCCATATATTATCGTATTTGTACACCCCGGCAATTTTATATGGTTTTCCTTTTATATCTATATACAAATCATCTTCCCAAGCATCAAACAATTTTGTAAATAAGGCTTCACTGAGAATTACAACAGGAATGGGTTTTGCCAGTTCAGTCTCTGTTAACTCACGCCCATGTACCATTCTTAGTTTGTGATCCTGCATAAAATTACCTGTTCCCACACTTAAATTAAGAGAAGCTTCTTTTGATCCCACATATGCTTTTACGTCCATATTCACCTGTGGGTAAACGTCCTTTACACCTGGTATTACTTGTAATTGCTTTACCATATCTGGTGTGATCTTCGCTATTTCTAGCGGAAAATCCGGATTGATATACTCTATCTTGATTTCATCCATATGGCGGCTCTCTTCAATCTCTTTTTGCATCTTTGCAGTATTTCCATCACCCATTGCAAGAATCGTAATAATTGCACTGATTCCAATAATAATTCCTAGCATTGTTAAAATGGATCGCATTTTATGTGCAAAGATAGAAGATATAGCCATACGTATATTTTCATTCATATTCAAATTCATTTCCTCCAATCTTGAACAACATTTCCATCACGAATAACAATTTGACGTGTTGCGGATTCTCCGATCTCACGATCGTGGGTAATCATAATAATGGTTGAGCCTTGTTTGTTTAATTCGTAAAATAGATTTACAATTTGTTCACTTGTTTTCGTATCTAGTGCACCTGTTGGCTCATCTGCCAAAATAAATTTCGGGTTATTTACAATAGCTCGTGCGACTGCAACACGCTGTTTTTGACCACCTGACAATTCATTTGGCATGTGGGTAGCGTGATTAGCTAAACCAACTTTCATTAAGGCTGCTAATGAAAGCTCTTGTCTTTCTTTTTTATCGACTCCAGCATAAATAAGAGGTAGTTCTACATTTTGAAGTGCTGTAAGTCTCGGTAATAACATAAAGTTTTGGAATACGAATCCAATCTCTTTATTTCGAACATGTGCGAGTTCTGTTTCAGACATATTTGAAATGTTTTGACCAGCTAATTCGTACGTACCTGTTGTTGGCTTATCTAAGCAACCGATAATATTCATTAATGTAGATTTACCAGAACCAGATGGTCCCATGATAGAAGCGAAATCTCCTTGATTCAGTGTTACATCAATTCCGTGTAAAATTTGAATGGATTCTGCACCATTTTGAAAAGATTTTGTGATTCCTTGTAAGTTAATCATTGCGTGGCAACCTCCATACCATCTTTTAGATTTACAGTAGGTTTAGAGATAATTTGCTCTCCTTTTTTCACTCCTGTCACTTTTGCTTCATTACCTGTTTCAAATTCAACCGTAACAACTTGTTCTTTTGCTTTTCCGTCTCTTACAACAAAGACAACATTGTTGTCACCTTTTTTTAAGATGCTGGTCTTTGGAACGACTGTACCTGTTGCTTCGCCTGATTTAGTTTTTACGTATACGTGGAAACCATTTTGTAAGCCTTCACTATTGTCTAATGTAACGGTAAATGGATAATTAGAAACTGTTTTGTTTTCATCCATACTTTTTAATGGTGTAGAACCAATTTCTGTTACTTTTCCTGTCCATGTCTTACCCGCTACAGTTCTTGATGAAACTGTTATTTCTTGTCCAACTTTCACATTAGCAAGTTCAAATTCAGATAGTTGACCTTTCACTTTAAATGGACCAGCCTGACGAAGTGTAATACCGCTCATACCTGTTTTTTCATCGGCATTTCTCACGATATCATCAATTACACCATCAGCAGGGCTTGTTACAGAAAGTGCGTTTACCTTCTCTTTTGCTACTTTAATCATTTCAACAGCTTTTTCTACTTCAAACTTCTTCATTTCAAGTTGTGATTCTAATTGTTGAATTTCAATTTCTGATGCTTTTACTGCTTCTGCAGGAAGACCAGCAGTTTTATCTTTTTGTAGCTTTTGTTTTGCTACATTAATTTGTTTTTGCAGTAATGTTACCTCTTTTTGTGCAATTCTCTTTTGCATTTCTGCTTCCGTTACCCCTTGTCTAGCAATAGGATCATTATATTTGAAAAGAAGCTGTCCTTTTGTTACTTCATCACCTTTTTTCACAGCTAATTCATACGTACCTTTTGTTTGATCGAATGAAATTGTTTCTATACCATTGGGAATAACCTCACCGCTAAATTTTTGATGATTCTCTATTTGTTTCTCTAGCACTTTAGATACTTTATAGGTTATAACTGGTTCAGAATTCCCAGCAAACGTCATATACCCCCCAACTCCTATACCAATTGTTAACACACCAACGATGATTACTTTATTTACTTTTTTCATATTACCCTCACTTTTTTCTATGTTTTATTTTTGGAAACCATTATTTCATTTTGTGTAATTAGTTAACCTTTTCAGGAATGATATATAAATTAGATTACAAAATTTAAACATCTCCTTTTTAAAATCATTGTTTTATATAAAGTCCAGCACATACGGTGCACAATATAAAAAGCCCACTTTTTATTTCTAACTCCTCCTTGACCTAACCTATGTATAGGATAGAAGAAATTAATTAAATAAAAAGTGGGGTGAAAATTAAATATTTATTAAATTTTTACATTCTCTTCTTGCGGTAATCTCACTTCAAATATTGTTCTAAATTCATTACTTTGTGCTGAAATGTTTCCATTATGTTGTTCAACAATATTTTTTGCAATAAATAATCCAAGACCTGTACTGTTTTTCTGCACTGTTCTCGCTTTATCACCCGTATAAAACATATCGAAAAGATAGGGTAATTCTTCTTCAGGGATGCTATCTCCATAATTAACAATCTGTACAACAACATCTCCATCTTCAATATATCCATTCATATCAACAAATTGTCCTTTATTTCCGTATCGAACCGCATTTGTTACAAGATTTTCAAATACTCGAGCTAATAAATTCCCGTCACCGTTGATATATAAATGAGGCTCAACATGTAATCTAGCTTCTAATTGATTCTTCTCTAATAATGGGTATAATTCCTCACCTAGCTGTATAAGTAATTCACTTATATTAATAGATTTTTCATCTAATTGTTGCACACCATAATTCATTCGCGTAATTTCAAACAACTCTTCAATTAAACTTTCAAGTCGTTGTGATTTTGCAAATGCAATTGTAGAATAATATTTAATCTGTTCCTTTGTTAAGTTCTCCTCTTTGAGAATTAAATCTAAATAACCAAGCACAGATGTTAATGGTGTCCTTAAATCATGAGCTAAGTTAACAACAAGCTGATCTTTACTACTTTCAGCGAAGTCTCCTCTTTCAACTGCCTCTTTTAATTTTTCACTCGCGATATTAATTTCACGTGCAATATCGCTAAATTCATCATTTGATGAGACATTGACTGTATTTGTAAAATCTCCTTTTGCAAGATGATGAATACCATTAGAAATCTCATCAAAATACTTTAAGTATGGTTTTGTTAAAAAGAAGAAAAGTAAAATAGATAATAAAATAAAGGAAATTAAAAATAAAAATAATGTTTTATCTCCAAATGCCCTTCCTGTTTCCCTAAATTGATCTAAAGGATTTTCATGAAGTACCATTGTTTTAAAATAAAATAATCCTTTATACATAATATATGTGACAACAGCTGCTAGTACCGTACTTAGCACAAACAATGCAATCATTTTAAATCGAAAACTTTTCATTATTTTAACCATTGAAAGTATAACCTACTCCCCAAATCGTTTTTATTAATTTGTTCTTTCTCTTATCCTCCCCAATTTTTTTTCGTAAAGTACGAATATGCACCGTAACTGTACTATAACTATCATCATAATAATCATTTGTCCATACTTGCTGAAATATATTTTCAAGACTATATACTTTATTCGGATGACTGGCTAATAAATATAAGATATCAAACTCTTTCGGGGTTAATTCAATTCGCTCTCCGTATACATGTACCGTTCGTTTCTCAAAATCAATCACAACGCCGCCTACCTCTAAAACAGATCTATTCTCCTCTTCTACTTTCGGTTGATTTAACGTTAGAAATCGGCGAAGTTGAGCATTCACACGTGCGACTAATTCGATTGGTGTAAAAGGCTTCGTCATATAATCATCTGCACCTAGTACAAGGCCTGTCACTTTATCAAAATCAGATGTTTTCGCGCTTAAAAAAATGATTGGCATATAATGTTTGGTGCGAATTTTCCGCGTTACCTCATAACCATCCATTTTTGGCATCATGATATCTAACACAACTAAATCGATTTGCTGTGATTGAATAACCTGAATTACCTCTTCTCCATCAGTTACTTTCACAACCTGGTATCCTTCTTTTTTTAAATGTATTTCAATTAATTCAGCAATCTCCAAGTCATCATCAGCTATTAAAATTGTAATGGGCTTCATTTTATTCTCCCTCTTCTTTTACTTACATATATTCCAATTTAAAACTTGATTAATCTATTTTATACCATCTTTAAAAATACTATTATGTATTTCGTTCTTTTAGAGGATAGTTTAAATTCCTATTATCCCCTATGGCGAAAAATTATTTTAGTATTTTTTGAATGGTTATACAATTTTACATTTCTACATACAAATCTTATCATTTTTAGGATAGAAGTGAAAAATGTCCCTATAAAAAATATTTTCAAATACCTTACTAACTTTAATTTAATATTTTTTCTTCCATTAAAGATGTAGAAGCATTATAAATAGAACGTATCCCATATAGCCAAGTTTGGGCAAAAATATCTTTAAATAGATAACAAGCAAAAGCAGTCGGTGTTCCATATAATATCTAATTTTCTTTTAACGATACCTCTAAAGTATCTTTATCATTCTATAGTTTCTTCTATAATTCCTAGGCCATCTTAATTTTATCTTTTATAAGTACATACTTTTTCTACCTCTGGAAAATATGCTGTCAATTTGTCTTTCTCTTGTACCATTTTTTGTTTCTGAGTAAAATCTTTGTCATAATCAATATTTATCCACTCATTATCAAGCCAATTGTATGCCCCTGAATTTTTAAATTCATATGACATTTTTTCGGTATACATTTTTATTAACAATATAGTTTTCTTTTTTTGGGTTTCTGGATTAACTTCTATTTTTTCGCTAAACGTGTAAGAAATCGGACAATTATTATCATTATCCACTAATCTCCAATTCCCATTTAATTCTTTATTGCTACATCCAATTAGCAATAAACTGAAGCTAATTGGAAAAATGAGCGTTTTAATTTTTTTCATCATACATTTACCTTTCATCATCATTTTTTATTTAATGTTAGTTAAGTACGAATCCTTCTCTAATATAAATGTGTTATATAAATAACTGCACATATATAGGATAGAGAAAATTAATTAAATAAAAAGTAGGGTGATTATAAAATTTCCATTAAATTTTATAACTCTTTTATTTTCACAATCTTCTTTCAAGTCTTGTTGTTAATTCATAACTTTTAGCAGAGTGTTTCCGCTTATTTTGTTCAAAAATTCTCTTAGCAAGATTTCATTCATGTTATCTTCTTTATTATGTAAAATATATGTGCTTAATCGTATCTCTCTTTAAATGATTAAAAGCTTATAATAGGTTCTTTGAAAAACATCACTTGTTTGTAAAGGTATACCTTTACAAACTAAAGGGCCCTATCTATGAAACGTTGAAATATCAGGTTTATAAAGGTGGTTCAAATCATTTTATAAACGTTTATTTTTAATGAATACCTTTATAAACAAAATGGTATAATTGTGGTAACAAATGTGAGGAGAGTACAAAACGTGGCAAATATTTATGGATATATACGTGTAAGTACAAAAGATCAAAATGAACAACGTCAGTTACATAAGATGATGGAACGAGGAGTGGAAGCTCGACGCATTTTTGTCGATAAAGCAAGTGGACGACATTTTGATCGCCCCCAATATCAATTATTACGAAAGATATTAAGTACAAGTGATATTGTTTACATAGATGCCTTAGATCGTATGGGCCGCAATTATGATGAGGTAATTTCAGAATGGAAGTATATAACAAGAGAATTACAAGCTGATATCGTAGTTTTAGAAAATGAAACCCTGTTTGATAGTCGGAAATTTCGTGAGATGGGTGATATGGGCCGATTAATGGAAGATCAATTTTTATCTTTGCTATCCTACGTTGCGGATCAAGAGCGTAAAAAAATTCATCAGCGACAAGCCGAAGGGATTGCGGTAGCTAAGTCTCAAGGAAAACATTTAGGCCGTCCTCAGGTGAACCTTTCGACCTTAAGCAAACAACAAATGAATATAATAGAAGAAACTTATTCAAAATGGAAAAGCGGAGAAATAACTGCTGTTATGTTTATGGAAATGTTAGAACTCAAGAAAAATACGTTTTATAAAATAATGAAAGAATATGAAGAGAACAAATTACAAACTAACTAAATGAAGAATAAGAGCCGGATGTTTCTCAGAGTAGAAAATCCGGCTCTTATTATGTTGAAATTTGCTTAGCGTATATTTTCGTTAAAATGTGGGCGGGACCCCAATAAGTACAAAAATAGATTGGATACCATGTAAGGCACCAATCTATTTTAATGAAAGAAACTTTAGTAATTCTGAGTTCACAACACATTGCGCAGTAATGATAACATTTTTATATTGGGACAAAACTACTACTATTTATTTGGTATCGAATCTATATACTTTTTAACTACTTCATATACATATTCTTGATTTGCTGCCGCTGTATTTGGGTTGTATTTTCCGCCGTTTGTTTTATTGTTAGATAATACTCGGATCCCTAAAAATGGTACGTCATAAGCTTTTGCGATTTGCGCTGCTGCAGCACCTTCCATTTCTTCTACAGATGTACCGTATTTTGTATGGAACCACTTAATTCTATCCACTTCATTATTCCAAAGATCTGCTGAACCTATAGTCCCTTCCACCACTTTACCTTTTGTATATTTATCTTTCACCGCATTAGCTGCTGCAAGTAAATCCTTATCTCCCTCGTAGTATCGGATTTTCTCAGCATTTGGATCTTCTCCTGCACTTCCTTCCGAAGCCATTAAGTCCATTGAAATCCATTTTGTCGGTTCAATCCCTTGATTCTCATCCATATTTGTTGTTTTTAATGAACCTATATTCGCGACTTTTTTTCCTAAAACAATATCAAATACATTTAAATTAGGATCATGTCCACCTGATGTTCCTTGGTTAATAATCGCTATAGGCTTATATTTTTCAATAGCCACTGCTGTAGCGGCTGCTGTATTTTCCATTCCTTTACCTGTTTTCGCAACAATTACAGGATAATTGTCGACAGTTCCTTTATAAAATACGAAAGTTCCAGACTTTTCTTCTTTCACATTTTTCAACCTTTTTGCAAACTTTTCAGCTTCTATCGGCATTGGCCCTTGAATTAAGATTGGTTTTTGATTGTTTTTTGCCTCAACTTGTTTCGGACTCGCATTACATCCCGCAAGTATCGAGAATGACAATGCAACAGTAGTTACTAGGGCAGCACATTTTTTCAACGTATTCTTCTTCATAAATAATCTCCTCTTTCTCTTGTTGTTTTCTATACTCGATACTTTTGGTCCAAACAAAAAAGTTCTAGAAATTGTAGAAGAATCTCTACTTTCTAGAACTACGATAGTCAAAGTTAATTAAGCATAAGGTAAAACAAATGCAAAATTATAGATCGATA
This sequence comes from Bacillus sp. N5-665, assembly GCF_022637375.2. Lineage (NCBI taxonomy): Bacteria > Bacillati > Bacillota > Bacilli > Caryophanales > Bacillaceae > Bacillus > Bacillus sp. N5-665. Next base: position 2,123,897 of record NZ_CP093325.1, on the reverse strand, counting down.
GCGCTCATTGAACAGCACGGCCGAACACTTTAACCCGTAGTCCAGTTCTTTCATTGGGAACTAGGTAGAAACGCTCGGACCATATTACCGAGTATATACGAGTGATGATGTGTAAAATTATTATATTGGTAATATATCAAACTTTTAGTGTGCACGCAATCTAAATGTGAACATTTTTATTAAAATATTTTTTAATGTTCGTTTTTTAAATGGTAAATTAATTTTTTTATCCATTTTTAAGTAAAAAATACCGTTAAAAACTTATATTCTGAATACTGAACTAAATCCACCTACAACAACCGAGCTTTTACAAACAATTAAGCTTTCTTACTTCCGCCTTATATCGATCTGGAAGTCTTTTTCCCCTCGTATTGCGAGATACAATGCGCCTCTATCCACTTCACAATTATTTCTTCCAGCGAGCTGAATCTTTTACGCGCCTTGCTAATACTCGTTGCGATTTTACTAATCTGTCTAACATCTGACGATAAAAGCAAGGATAATTGGCTTTCTCATCTTCGCTACTCACGTACAATTCAGCCATTGCGAAGTCTAACCCAACAGCATTTTTATCCTTCAAATAGTCTCTTTCATTCTAATTTCTGCATTTCTTTCAGCCGTTCTATATCCTTTTCTGAAGCTTTTTCTATTTTATACAATTCATAGCTACCCTTTATCTCATTTATCACTACAAATTCGATTTCATTCCGAACATAGCTTTTCGTTTTTCCTTTTTTATAACCAATAACATTATCTAATATAGTTTCCCCACTATCTTTTTTATATAAATTATAGCTAACAGGTGGACGACCAATTACATACTTATTATCAGAAAATCCGACTATATCATCCCTCCCTAATCCTGTCGAAACACTCCAGACAAACATAATCTGAAATATAGAATAAACAACAATACCGCATAAGAAAAAAAATAGAATTGATTTAAAAAATAACTTTACAGGTCTACTTCCCAAAAGACATTCCCTCCCATTTCACCTCAGGATAACAAGAACAGTACGTGAATTTTGTATGCTAAGACACCGAAGTTTTCATAATGTTCCAAAACCAGTTTAAATAGAGCATCCTTATCTCCAAAACTATCGTAAAGAGTAGATTAGCTTATACCCTTCTTTTCATTAAGATCTAATATATATGTAGCATCATGACCTTTCTCCCAAAATAAATACATAGCTTTATTTAAAGCTTGCTCTTTATTAAAACTAATCTTTCTACCCATTAACCACACCCCCGTATTATATATTTTAGTATAAATATTTTGGAACGATAAGCCCGCAAAATATTTTGAAATTAAATCTTCCGTTAGAGGGCGCTTTAAAGGTTTATATAAATGTATTAATAAAAATCAAAAACACTTGAAGTTGACGTTGGGTCATTTTATATACTGTTAAGTAGCTACTATTTCGCAATTTCATAAAAGAAATTAGAAAAATAGGAGGTTTTTAGATGCAACAAGGCGATATTATTATTTATGGATGTGTCATTATAGGTGCAGGGATCGGACTGACATTGGATTATGCATTTCCTGGTGTACTAATTGGATTAGGATCAGGTTACTTACTTAAAAATCTTTTTAGTAAAGAAGAATAGATGTGGTATGAAGAAAATAATCGTTAACGATAAAATCTTAACGTTCAGAAAGGTAGGTTTATCAGTTGATACACATTAATAAAGTTGGAGAACTGGCAGGCGTTACAGTAAGGACACTGCGTTATTACGATAAAATCGGATTATTAAAACCAGCATCAAAAACAGAAGGTGGCCATCGTTTATATACAAATGAAGAAATAAAAAAACTACAGCAAGTTCAATTTTTAAAAAAAGTTGGATTTCCGTTACAAGAGATTAAAAATATGCTCGACTTCAATGAATGGGATTGGTCGGATAGTTTACAGAATCAATTATCTTATGTAATAAAAGAGCAGGAACATTTAAAGAAAATAGAATTATCCTTACGGGAATTGATAAATGGAATTGCGATAGAAGGAGAAGAAAGCTGGATTGCGATTCAGAAGATTATGCAATTATCCAGCAAAGATAAAGATATACAACAGTATTATCGCGAATCTGTATTTAAAGAAAAAGAAATAAAATTATTAGAAAAGGTTCCTAAAATGTCAAGTGACTGTTCTGATTCACTTGAATGGATTGCTCTCATCGGCCAGTTAAAACGTTATATGAAGGACGGTCCAAAGGCAACAAAAGTTCAAAATATCATGAGAAGAATGGAGGAAAAACGCTTAGAAGAATTTGAAGGTGAGGATGAATTTCTAAATAAGCTTTGGGAGATAAGGATGTCTCCCAAACAATCAGAGAAACTTAGTTTATACCCAATTGATCAAGATGTGCTTCAGTTTATGAACGAGGCATATGCCATTTTTATGAATGAAAAAAATAAGCCTGAGCCGAAATAAGGGGAAATCACGATGGGTACAGAACAACTTCTCCTAATAGGCGGATTAGCTATATTGGACACGCTAAGCCCTACTACAATAGGAGTAACAATATATCTACTTTTAACAGATAAAGAGCGTCTCACGAAACGTTTATTCGTTTATTTATTGACGGTAGCTGGATGTTATTTTGTTGTTGGAGTTTCACTCATGCTAGGGTTAAATTTTTTATTTGAGATTATTTCTGGCGTATTTCAAAACCGAATCGTAAGCTGGACATTATTTATTATTGGAGCCCTATTATTCATCGCAAGCTTTTATATTCCACCAAAGAAAAGTTCAAAGTTCCCTTCACCAAAATCAAATAGCATTCTTTCCATAATTGCGCTCGGATTCACTACTACATTAATTGAAGCGGGAACTGCATTTCCTTATTTTGTAGCAATTGGCATACTAACTACTTCTAATCTATCATGGGTAGAATGGTCTTCTATTTTAGCTGGATACAACTTTATTATGGTATTGCCCTCTCTCGTGCTATTTCTCTTCTATCTCCTGTTTGGTCGGTGGATGCAAAAACCTCTCGAGAGGTTTCGAATGAAAATCGCTAATCATTCAGGGGCAGCGCTGTCATGGATTATGTGTATAGTTGGCTTCCTCTTAATATTAAATAGCCTGGATTATTTGTAGAGTGTTGTATAATTGTTCTAACTTTATTTTGAGCCTACACCTATATTGATTTAGATAAAAGTTTTGAAGCGGAATATGAATTTATACTTCGAACCTTATACAAACACCCCTCTACAGAATTTAGTAGCATATCAGATTGAATAAGAGGATTTTCTATAGCGATCTAATAACAAAAGTTTATTATCTTACTATAGAATGTACAATCAGGGAGATGTGCTTGAACTTATACCTATTATTAATCTAAACCAATCCGTCTTTTACAGACAGTTACTCTCCTTTCCATCTCCCTCATATTCACTTAATGTTGATGCAGGGATCTTATGCGAGATAAAATTCGCACTTATCCAATTCACAATTATTTCTTCCAGCATCGGGTGAAGTGGCTTTCCCGCCCCTTCTTCATAATTCTTTTTAAACTCTAAAGCTCTGAACTCCCCTTCAAAACGTTTCAAACTATGATCCATATTTTTTACTACATGTACTTCAGAATCACCCTTCACATAATGATCAATTCGTTTCGCTTTTTCAGGATCAGCCTGAATATCTTTATCACCAGCAATAGCTAGCACTGGACATGTTACTTGTTGTAAATCTTTATAAATATCATGCTGAAAATGCTCTCTAAACCACTTTGCGTTCATCGGTTTAAAACCTACTTTAATTGTATCTTTTTCTGTATTCATCATTTTCTCTTTTATTTTTTCCATCTGCTTCTCTCCACGTTTCTCTACATTAAGAAGGCGCATGAGTTTTCCCTTTATTCCTTTTTGTTCTTTTAATTCTTTATAAGCAATCTCTCTTTGTCTTTTCGTAGCTTCTTCTAACGATTCCGCAGCTCCTGTAAGAAGTATGAGTCCATCAACTGGTGTTCTTGCGTTTACTACAGTTGCTAACATACACCCTTCACTATGACCAACTAAAATGATATTTTCCGAATCAACAAATGGTTGTTCCTTTACATACGTAATCGTAGCCTCTATATCACTAACTAAATCCCACATTCCAGTCTTCAGAAATTCTCCCTCACTCTTTCCTACTCCGCGCTTATCAAAGCGGAGCGTTACTACTCCAAGCCTCGCTATTACATGTGCTAAATCTTTGTAAATATTCGACACAAGCTTTAACGGTACAATCATTCCATCACGATCAATCTCTCCAGATCCAGCGATAATGACAACAGCAGCATACTTCCCGTCAGCTTTCGGTTTAGTAATCGTACCATGCAAAGTAAATTCACTATTTATCGCTACTTCATATTCATCAAAGATCATCATTTTGTCCCCCCTCTATTCTTTTATATCCAATTTAAATTTCAAACTCGCTATTATATTTTTGTACTCTCTTACATCTTTCATCGGAGCGAAAACTGGATTCTCTGCAATACTTTGTAACATGCTCCGCTTTATAATCTCTTCATTTCTAACCGTTTTAGCACCGAGTGGAAATTCTGCAAACCATTCATCAATCGCATCAAAATAGGAATCGCCATGTAAATGAAGGCTATTTAATGTGAAACTAGCTGCACAAACTGTTGCGTATTTCTGCAACATTTCTAATGCTCTTTCAAAATTTCCTTGCATACAATATACTTGTGCAGCAGCATAGTATACTTTTAAAGTCATATTGGGATGTAATGTTTCTATTTCATATATATCTATTAACATGAAAGCTCTATATAAAATTAACTCTACCTTTTCAGCGTTTGAAGCATTTACTACTACATAATTCGGTATTGTTGCAACGAGTTGTATTAAATGTTGATACATACTAATTTGCATTATTTTATTCGCTTTTTCAGTATTCCCAAGCATTTGATACGCCTGTGCGATTAGGTCTTCCGCTGGGACGTTAGGTCGTATCGTTTCGCCAAGCAATTGCAATACTTCATTCGGTTTATTGAGTATAAGATAGCAAGTTGCTTGAAACGATACCGCCTCTTTTACAAGAGAAACATCATCACTTTCTTCCTGCACCCTGCTAAAAAGGGACATTGCCTCTTCTAACATTTCAATTCTTTTATCCGTATCCTTTGTTAACATATGGTGGTTAATAAAAAGTAGTCCCATTTGAAGTAATAATGGAAAACAAGAATAATATTTTTTGATTATTTCTCTGCACTCCTTCATTACTTCATCAAACAGTTCTTCACTAAAAGCTTCCGCTAGTCTATGATATAAATCTCTAATATCTTCCTGTCCCATTTGCGGTGTATAACAGATTAGTTCATCTATACTTATATTAAAGTACGATGCTAACAGTGGTAAAAATGTAATATCCGGATAACTCTGCCCCGTCTCCCATTTGGAAACAGACGCCTTCGTAATACCGATATACGCCGCTAACTCTTCCTGTGTAATTCTCTTTTCTTTTCTCTTATCTGCAATTATTTTATGAATGTTTATCTCCTTCACATCATCACCTCATACTTTTATTATATGCTTTTATTTCATACAAAATATGGATTTGAAGTCGACTTTCGTTAACAAAATCAACTGTTAGGAAACATCTCTCTACAATGAAAGGCAGGAACATATTTGTGATATGTTCCTGCCTTTTTATTGTGGGATACCGATACATAGCCATCTAGCTAAGATTTTGAAGAGATAAAGGTATATACAATTAGCGAATATAATGTAAATAAATTTAAAGTCCCAGGTGCCGAAAAAGCCTATATAGAATTATAGCCATAACCCATTTCTGTCTTTACAATGATATATTAAATGCAAAAGGTAGGTAATTATATGATTGATAAAGCTAAACTAAATGCTCATAAATAATTGTAAAGAGATATTTTTTTTGATTAGGAGGACTTTATAACCGTAGCTTGAAAGTGATGTGGTGCTATACCTATTTTATTAAACTTGCAACATGTTTGCGATATCCTTACCCTATTCACTCCAACTTGCAACATGTTTCCGGTACCCTTGCTCAAATCATAACAAACATAATATACCCGATTTTTAACATAATATTAAAAGCGGATATGCTTAATTGCATACCCACTTTTAAGAATAGTATACATTTCACCTATTCTACACTTTCTTCTTATTTATATACTTACCTTCGCTTCTCCAATATCCTGTTTTTTAATTAAATTTAAGTAAAAATGTGAGACAGTTGTATTGTAATAAGGAGAAATGAAAATAAATGATAGATTAAACGTAAACATTCCTATAAATGCAGCTAATAAAAACCAACCAATAAATGATAGCCAAAGAACAAATAATTTTAACTTTTGTCCTTTCATTATTCTTTTACTTTCTCTCAATGCTTCACTTGCTGTATAATCAGGATTCTCAACTAATATGTAATACGACATGGAATAAGAAAAATATTTAATAATACCTGGAACAATAAGTAATAGGCTCCATAAAAAAAGAAAAATAGCTTGCATCAAACCTAACTTCATTGATTTAAACAAATTATTCTTTTTAAATCCTGAAAATACATCGTCTACCTTAGCTTCTTCTTGTTTCCCTAAGTGTAAAGTAAAAACAGAATATCCATAATTAAAGATACCTTGTATAACACTGTAAATTAGGAAACATACCACCCCTAAACCAATATAACTGAGAATAAGTACAGCAAGTGCTACTGGATCTACTTGTAGTTGCCCACCTATTGAATAAATAAATAATGCATCAGGGCCAATTATCCCGATAAACAGTACGAATATTAAATACATAAAAAAGGCGATTGCTGATGCACTTAAGGTTGGTACAAAATAGAATAAAGCTGATACTCCTATACCTACCCCCCATTTCCCATCTAACGAATTCAATGCTGCTTTCTTTAAATTTCCGATCATACTTGTGTCCCCTTCTTTTTTCTTATTTTCCTTTACTGAAAAAATAAAAGAACTTGTAGCAAGGCCTCGCTACAAGTTCTTTTAGCCAAACACTTTAACTCATCAAAAAATCATTTATTCTACACAATCGGGGGTAATGCCTAAAATATAGTTTGTTAACATCATTATATAACATAATTATGAATTTTTGTTAAAAATTCTATATATTTAGATAAATACCCCTCCACTTTTTTACCTATTTTTTCATTTAGTTTTATCTATTGAAAATTCGTAAAAAGCATCTATTACAATTATATGGTATCTCGCTTCATATAATTTTGTTTGGTATTTTGTTGCTTTTTTATACTTCCTGGGACGTCAGCATTCTTCAAAATAATCAAATGTGATTCGTACGATCCTTACGTTATTTGAATTACGAGTTAGATTTAGTTCTCGACATGATTCCTCTTTTAGTAATAACATAATTCTCTGGTAAGCAATTTATGTCTGGATGATTTTCGCAACGTGAAAAAAGCTCTTTTAAATCTCGTTGAAAATCACTACGTGGACGCTTTGGTTCTGCAATTCCCCATTTATCCATGCACTCTAGAATCAAAGATTGAGCCTCCGGATATATCCTTACAGTTTCAAGAAGACAGCCTACTGCCACTGAGCGGGTAGGTTCCTCGTATGTTTTCTTCAGTTTATCTACACAGCTTGTAGTCATGTGCCAAAGCCATACGTGATAAGTTTGATTACTATCAGGGATAGGTGTATCAAAGAATCCCCTGCGAATGCATGCCCATAAAGCTAGTATACTATTATTAGTGAGAGTAGCAGATTCGTGGTTCTTAACATTGATGACTAGTGAACTTATATGATTAGATATATTAGTGCCTCTTTCAGCCAATCTCCTCCATATACTACAAATGAACTCTTTTGTCGGTATATCCTGTCTATAATAATCCGATAACACCAACTCTTCTACTTCCGGTGGCAACGAAACGTTTAAGGAAATTAATTTATCCAACATCACAGCTGCCCGGTACTGAACATCGCGTTCAGAATCTAACATATCTCGTTCCTTCTTGTCAATATACAATAATCTTGTGATTTGCGTAACGTATGGTTGCAAATCAGCGTCCCTACTCAAACTTTCATAAGCCACTTCTAACAAATCAGCAATTAATTCAGGGTTGTTCATTTGAGTGTAAACACCCTTATCATGCTTGGCATGACATAAGCTCTCGATATAGCTAACTATCCAATTTGCAGCTTTCGACGTTTCACCAAATGACAGTATAAAGTCAGCAAAGCTACTCTTCATACTTTGGCGTTGAATAGATTCCTCAGAAACAAATTGCTGCAGCTTATCCAAAATAATATCATCTTTTAACATATCAAATACAGATCCCCCTTCACTGACCAGTAAAATTAGGTTTTTCAGATACTAAACTTATCGCTAGTCTCCTCATCCCTATACACTTTACCTTATTTTAGTAATTATTGATGTAACAACTAAATAGTAACACATATTGGAACAGTTCTGCGAAACGCCCTCATAAAGTCTAGCACATCACCAATTTTAAATTAAGACACTCCCCTACCAGAAACCTTAGTGTTCACAAATAATAAAAATATTTTAATCCCGCCCTAAATTTAGAACGGGGTTATGCTTGTTTTTAGGTTTTAAAATTTAATAGCTTTAATGTCTTTTTACATTTTGATCATCCTTTATTTAACTTCTAAAGTTTAGTATTTTGTTGTTTTTTCATACTCCCAGGGATACCGTCAGCATTTTCCAAAATAATCTATGCTATACGGAAAAATAAAATAAGCTGCCCATGTGAACAGCTTACTTACATAATTATCGTTATCAGTAGCAAAAAAATATATAAAAAAGGATAATCAGTCCCCATAATGAGCTAATTATCCTTTAAAACTAGAACTTCTTTCCCTATGTATAATCATTTCGTTATTTCACCAAACTGCGCTCTCGTCACTTTTGCCAAATCATCCACTTTCAGCTCAATTTGTATACCAATTTTCCCGCCGCTTACTATCATCGTTTCAAGCGATTGCGCACTCTCATCAATGCATGTTGATAATAACTTCTTCATTCCGACTGGTGAACAACCACCGCGAATATACCCTGATACTTTCGTAATATCTTTCACAGGAATCATTTCAATTTTCTTTTCACCAACTAATTTTGCTGCTGCTTTCAAGTTCAGTTCTTCATCTACCGGAATGATAAACACATGATAATTTTTACTATTCCCTTGAGCGATTAACGTTTTATATACTTCTCTCACTTCTCGTCCAATTTTCTCAGCTACTGATACGCCATCAATTTTTCCATCGTCTGGATCATATGACATCATCGAATATTCGACTTTCTCTTTATCTAATATTCGCATCGCATTTGTTTTATCTTTTTTCATAGCGGTCTCCTTAAAAGATTATTTCATATTATTAAGTTTTCTTTTATTATACACCCTTTTCCATTTCACCTGCATAACTTCACATTTTTGTAGATATATTTATGCATCATCCTACAAAGATTTTATTTCCCATTAAATTTAAAATCACATAGACAAAATCGACATCGAGCCTTCAAACGGAAGGCTCGATGTCGATTTTTCATTTAACGTCTAAACTCTTTATTAAATATTTTATCCCTGCCTGTAATGACTTCTGGACCGACTGCATTAATAGCAGTTACTAAAATATGTTCTCCTCCAATAGGTCCACCGACTCTTGTTTCAAATCCAAAAGTCCCACCAGCATGTCCCCAATACGATTGTCCGTCTGATGTTTTCTCTTCATAAATTCCTAGTCCAACCTTACCTATAGGCGAATCTACTGTTGTGAACATCTGATCCATTAGCTCTTGATTTAAGAGCTTCCCACCCAACAGTGCACTGAAGAATGTAGTCAAATCTTCCACTGTTGAAACCATATCTCCAGCTGCATTTGCCCATGACTGATTAATTTCTGTCAAATCATATAAACGACCTGATCTATCCATATTATATCCATTCGCATGCTTACCCGGTATGTGCGAACTTGCTTCCATTACGAATGTCTCTTTTAACCCGAGCGGTTCAATAAATCTTTTTCTAATTTGCTCCGCATACGTATCCCCTGTTACCTTCCGAATAATTTCCCCGGCTATAACAGTATTTGTGTTTGAATAGTTCCAGCCCTCCCCTGGTGCAAATACAGGCGGCTTTGCAAGTGCTAAACTTATGAGCTCATCGGTACTATAATAACGAAATGGGTTTTGAGGCAATGTAATATCCCGCATATCTAAATCAGTATATGCTGCAATCCCACTTGTATGGTTTAATAACTGACGAATTGTAATTTTACTCCCATCATATCCGTTACCCTGTATAACTCCCGGCAACCATTTTTCAACTGTATCATCAAGGTTTAATTGTTTCTCTTCAGCCAATTGCAGTACAACAGAAGCAGTGAAAGTCTTCGTTATGCTCCCGATACGGAACGAAAAATTCGGTTCTACAGGGCGTGGCATCTCATAACTAGCTGTTCCTGTCGCATACGACCAACGCTTTCCGTCCTTTAATCCGCCAGCTATAACACTAGGAATTTTTTTATTCGTTACTACTTGATCCATTACATTTTGTACTTCTTCTCGATGTTTACTTTTCTTTTCCTTATCAGTGGGTTCCTTTTTTGATTTTGCTGCAAATTCTGAAGCTAAAATATTATTAATCTGTTTCTCTGCGCCTAATACATTAATATTTATCGAGATAACATGCTGACCATCTTTCGTTCCACCAGCAAAGTTAGTAAAACCAGGGATACCACCACCATGTCCCCATACTTCAGTACCATCTGGTAATTTTGTTGCGTGAATACCAAGTCCATACTTTCCTAATGGGGTATCTACTGTGTGAGTCATCATCTCCTTCTGTATTTCCGGTGTTAGTAATTTACCACCTAATAAGGCACGGAAGAACGTTGTCATATCTTCTCCTGTCGAAATCATTTCACCACTAGCATTAGCAAATGAGGGATTAAACAAAGTAATATCTACTAATTTATCTCCCATATTTAAATAGCCACGGGCATTTTTTTTCGGAATATCCATTGAGCTTCCAGGAAGTACCGTTTCTTTTAAACTAAGAGGATCAATAATTCGTTTTTGTATCTGCTCAGCATATGATTCCCCTGTTACTTTCTGAATAATTAATCCAATAATGACCATATTCGTATTCGAGTATGACCATCCTTTTACTGGTTCTAATTGTAAGGCACGAGAAATTAATTGTTCCGCTGTATAATTCTCACTTGGATTCTCTATTAATTTCTCTTTAAGATCTGGAGTCAAGTAATCAGCAATTCCGCTTGTATGATTTAATAGTTGGCGAATCGTAATTTTGCTGCCATCATAGCCTTTCCCTTTAATAAGTCCTGGCAACCATTTCTCTACCGTATCATCAAGACTTAACTTCTTTTCACCCGCAAGCTGCAATACTACTGTAGCTACAAAGGTCTTCGTTGTGCTCCCAATTCTAAAAGTAGAATCAGCATCTACTTTATGATTTCTCTCAATATTACCTTCCCCAGAAGCATATGCCCAACTTGCCCCTCCATTTTTCACAGTAACAATAACTCCTGGAATATCCTTTACATCGGCAGCTTTATCAATAACTTGTTCAATTGATGTGCTTTTGTTTACCGCATGTACGTTTTCATAAGAAGGTATTGCTAATGCTCCAACCAATATTGCTCCTGTTAAAGTAAGGACTGTTCCTTTTTTTAAGATAAATGACTTCATTATGCATCGCTCCTATTATTTTAAATTTTTCTGTTGCCTCACTCCCTCACCTTACCTTCAATATTGTTAAATCACATAGTGACAAAACGTTTTAATTTATTTTTGACGCTTTATGCAAAAATGTCATATAAAACATGTGACAAACTGTCAACTGCTTCATATGACATACTTTGTTGACTGTTTTTCTATTGACGATTTCAAAGATATGTTACATGATGAATCTGAATCATTGATAATTAATCTTAAAATACAAGTAGGTGCTTAATTTATGTTCTCATTCACAAAAGAATGGATTTGGTATGACTGGATATTTGTGCTCATACGAACATTTTGGCTAATTGTTATTATCAGCGCTAATTTTATGTTTCCAACATCCATTCATACATCAAGTATGATTGTACTTTCTCTCACTTTTGTCGTTTACCTTGTACCATTAATTATTCGATATAAGAAACCAGAATGGTACCCTGCATTCGATATTATCACTGCGGGTTGTTTTTATCTTTACTTAGCATCCATAGCTCCAAATTTACTTTGGTCTTTCATTTTACTCGTAATCATTATTGGACTATGTAGTAATCAAAATAATTACATATGGAGCGGTATTTTTTGTGGATTTGCATTCCCGCTATTGAATGCTTGGATTGCCAACCGACCGCCATATGAACTAATCGTTAGTTGTAGTCTCGGTTTTGCCATTGGCATCTCTTTTAATATATTAATTCAGTATCATAAGCAATCTCGAATTATTGAAGAGCAAAAACTACTATTAGAGCAACATATTAAAAGGATTGAAGAGCTTACTTTAATAGAAGAGCGTAATCGACTGTCACATGAACTACATGACACAATTGGTCATACACTTACTTCTCTCATCGCTGGCGTCACATCACTAAGATCATCAGTACCGGATTCACAGTCTGAACGAATTGATTCCCTTATCAGTATTGCTCAGCATAGTCTAAATGATATTCGAAAGCATCTACATGAGCTATCTCATAATCCACTTAATAATTCATTAAGTGAATCACTACAACAATTAACAGATGAATTTATGAAATCTACAGGTACAACCGTTACATTTCGTATGATCGGAAACGAGACCCTTGTAATGCAAAAAGTGAATTTTTGCCTATACCGTTGTCTTCAAGAGTCGTTAACAAATGCTGTTCGGCACGGTAAAGCGAGCAACATATCCGTTCAACTACATTTCGACGACCAACAACTTCGATTGCAAATTGAAGATAACGGGATTGGAATGAAAGAAATTCAATTTGGCTTTGGACTCAGTGGAATGAAAGAGCGACTTGAACAAGTTCAGGGGACATTATCGGTTCAGTCTAATGTTGAACAGGGAACATTAATTGTTTGTAATATTCCATTACAAACAAAACCTGTACATGACATAATTCGCTTATTGGTCGTTGATGATCAGGCACTTATTACAAATAGTTTAGAGCAAATTTTAGAGAACCAAAATGATTTTATTGTTGCTGGGAAGGCATACGATGGATCTGAGGCATTACTATTATGTGAACAATTACAACCTGACATTGTACTAATGGACATTCAGATGCCAGAAATGAATGGTATTGAGGCTTTACTAAAAATGAAGCGACGTTGGCCTAATATGAAGATTGTACTTATGACAACATTTGAAGATTCCTTACAAGCATCAACTGCACTAGAGCATGGAGCTGAAGGTTACATGTTGAAATCTATTCATCCACAAGAAATGAAGGAGGCCTTGAAACTTATTTATAACGGTGGAACTTGGATTGACCAATCAGTTGCTACACGCATTTTTGAAGAAATGAAACTTCAACGTGAGCAATTAGCGAAAATCAAATCAACTAAACAAACTTTTCCATACGGACTTACAAAACGGGAAATGGAAATTTTAGAACATTTATCAAACGGATTACGCTATAAATCTATTGCAGCTAAGCTATTTTTATCTGAAGGAACAATCCGTAATTACTGCTCAAATCTCTATTCAAAACTAGGTGTTAACAATCGTGAAGAAGCGATAAAAATGGCACGAACAGAAAACATCTTGTAGGCAATGTGCAATGAATACATTTCGCTTCAAAACTAAAAATATTGATAATTCAAAAATCATCTGATATAATTTGAAAAAACTTATGTTAAGGAGAGATTTGTCATGCGAAATGTTAATACTTCTTTCCAACTTCATCATCATACGTAACGCCGTGTATCCGAAGAAAAATTTTTCTTCGTGGGTACAGGGCTTTTCCTGTTGACCCACGAAGCGTTCATAAAGCTATGTGGGTATTTTTATACCTGCATAGCTTTTTTTAATTTAAAAAGGAGTGATTACAATGGAAATGAAAAATGTAAAAGGAACGAAAGACTATTTACCAGAGGAACAAGTGTTGCGAAATAAAATTAAAAGAGCTTGTGAAGACACGTTTGAACGATACGGATGTAAACCGTTAGAAACACCAACGTTAAATATGTATGAGCTTATGTCTTACAAGTACGGCGGTGGCGATGAAATTTTAAAAGAAATTTATACGCTTCAAGATCAAGGAAAACGTGACCTTGCCTTACGCTACGATTTAACAATTCCATTCGCAAAAGTCGTGGCAATGAATCCGAACATTCGCCTTCCTTTTAAACGGTATGAAATTGGAAAAGTATTTCGAGATGGGCCAATTAAACAAGGAAGATTTCGTGAGTTTATTCAATGTGACGTTGATATAGTCGGTGTAGAATCAGTCATGGCAGAAGCGGAACTTATGAGCATGGCATTTGAACTGTTCCGAACGTTAAACTTAGAAGTAACAATCCAATATAATAATCGAAAATTGTTAAACGGTATTCTCCAGTCCATTAACATCCCTAGTGAACTAACGAGTGACGTAATTTTATCATTAGACAAAATCGAAAAAATTGGGATTGATGGTGTACGAAAAGATGTATTAGAGCGCGGAATTACTGAAGAAATGGCTGATACGATATGTAATACCGTTTTATCTTGTCTAAAGCTTTCAATTGCTGACTTTAAAGAAGCTTTCAATACTCCACTCGTTGCCGAAGGAGTAAACGAATTACAACAATTACAACAATATTTGATTGCCCTTGGAATAAATGAGAATGCTATATTCAATCCATTTTTAGCACGAGGACTTACAATGTACACAGGCACCGTATATGAAATCTTTCTAAAAGACGGCTCGATTACATCCAGCATCGGTAGCGGCGGTCGATACGATAATATTATTGGGGCATTCCGTGGCGATAATATGAGCTATCCAACAGTCGGTATCTCATTCGGTTTAGACGTTATTTATACAGCACTCTCACAGAAAGAAACGATATCATCTACAGCGGATATATTTATCATCCCACTCGGGACAGAATTACAATGCTTACAAATTGCCCAGCAATTACGTTCTACCACTTCCTTAAAAGTCGAACTCGAACTAGCAGGACGCAAATTAAAACGTGCCCTTAATTACGCAAATAAAGAGAATATCCCTTATGTGCTTATTATTGGAGAAGAAGAACTTAATACAGAAACCGTTATGCTACGGAATATGAAGGAAGGTAGTGAGGTGAAGGTTCCCCTTTCTTCTTTAAGTAGTTATTTATAATACGAATCACCCTCGTTTGGGTGGTTTTTCTATTTTATAGATTACGAAACAATTAGTTAACATAAAATAATTATATTCTACTAAAAACCACAAGTATTTAATATCCAATTACCTATTATTTTTGGTAATATATAGATATGGATTGTTTTAGAAGGATTTACTTTGAAAACCTACATACAAGCACTAAAGTGGACTACAGGGATCTATCATATTTTATTACGTCCTTGTTATTATTTATTTCCAAGTCTTGTTAACCTATATGGGATACCTTTGCTACTATTGATTGCTTTACATATCACTACTATTTTATTAGCTAAAAAAGCAGGCATGAATACGTACCCTCATTATATCGGTATTATCGTTACTCTAGTTGCCTTCTTTCCTTATATAGAAATGGTTCTACATATTATAGCAGCCATTTTCCTTTTATTAGATGCTGCTTCCACAAATAAAAAAGAAGTGTATGATTCATAGCTGGATAATATAAAACTTTAATCAGTAAAGTTTTGAATTAGGTTAGCAAATCACAAAATCATCTCACAAACTAAGCTTATTACTAACACCCAAAAAGGATTTACTTTTTAAGTAAATCCTTTTTTATTTAAACTTGCATTTCTTACTCCAGACAAATAAAAGAATATTCTGTTTTATTTTTATAAAATTCTAAATATTTACAATGAACTCCGATTAACATACATTTTAGTTATGCAAAAAATCTAAGTTTAAAGGAGATGAATTCATGTTTAAAAAATTAATAGTAGGTGCAGCAGTAGCCATTACAGCATTAACTGGCGGAATGGGGTCAGTATCAGCTAGTACCGAAAAGGATTATTCGATTAGCTCTTTTGAATATGTAACTGTAGATGAAAAGACTGTAGATTTGTTTAACAAATTGGGTGCTCCATCTAAGGAGGACGTAAAAATAACTGTAGTTCTACCGAAACAAAATCAAAATGGAGACTGGTTATCTTATGGATTTTCGAACAAAGAAAGTTTAGATTCTTTTATTGAAAAAGACAAACAAAGGTTGAATAATACAATCAATCCCCTTGGTGTTGGAGGGAGCGGACCTAATAGTACAGATTTCTATGAACATGCAAATAAAGGTGGCGAGTATTTTTCTCTTAGTAGCGGTTTTAAAAATTTGCCTCCTAATTGGCAAAATAGAATTTCTTCTGTAAGTACAGCATCCCCTACTGCTAGCTATTCGACAACGCTATGGGATCGTACTTCAACTGAAGGATATGGTAAAGGTATCGTCTTCAAACACTCTGATTGGTATGGTAAAACTGTAAACTTGAATGACTTTGCAATTTCAGCAGTTGAAGTTAAAAAGTAAAAAATATAGAAATAAAAGGTGTCTTCACATATGGAAAACACCTTTTATTTCTACAACCCTTAACTATTGTTTTTCGTATTTCTACTCTCCAAAACTTTCTCCATATTATTAGTTGCCCACTCCATCATTAATAGAATCATTGGACGTAGTGATTCACCAAGCTCAGTTAATGAATATTCTACTTTTGGAGGCACTTCACGGTATACTTCACGATGTATGATGCCATCTGCTTCAAGTTCTCTCAGCTGCAGTGTTAACATTCTTTGTGTGATATTAGGTTTTAATCTTTTTAATTCATTAAACCTCTTTGTACCATCTAATAAATGATACAAAATAACCCCTTTCCATTTTCCGCCAATAACCTCAACCATAGCTTCCACTGGACAAGAATATTTATTTAGAAATGGGTAATTTATATTATTTTCATTTGAACAATCCATAATAAATCCCTTCCCTTATCAATAGTATCTTTTTTGATACTATAACACATAAATGTGCGTACTTGTGTCTAAGTTACTTTAAAAATATAATTTACTTACAAAAATAAATTAATGAAAAGAGGAACTTTTATGACAAATACAACACAAATTACAAAAGAAAAAATTATGGAGGCTTTTCATTTCAGACATGCATGTAAAGAGTTCGATCCTATGCACAAAATTTCAGAAGAAGACTTTAAATTCATTTTAGAAACAGGCAGATTATCTCCTTCTTCTTTTGGATATGAACCTTGGAAATTTATTGTCGTACAAAATAAAGAAATAAGAGAAAAACTACAACCGTATTCATGGGGCGCTGGTGGGCAACTTGTAACAGCTAGTCACTTTGTCATTGTTCTTTCAAGAAACATTAAAGATATGCATTATGATGCAGAGTATATTAAATATATGATGAACGATATTATTGGATTACCTGAAGACACTCAAAAAATTAGATATGAATTCTTCAAAAAGTTCCAGGAATCAGATTTTAACTTGTTACAATCCGAACGTGCTGTATTCGATTGGGCATCTAAGCAATCTTATATTGCTTTAGGTAATATGATGACGAGCGCAGCTCAAATCGGCATTGATTCTTGTCCAATAGAAGGATTTGATAAAGAGAAAGTAGATTCTTTACTTCGTCAAGAAGGCATTATAAAAGATGATAATCTTGAAGTATCTGTTATGGTTGCCTTTGGTTACCGTAAAGAAGAGCCAAAGCGTGATAAAACAAGACAGACTATGGATACAATTGTTGAATGGATTTAGTAATATAGCACTCACAAATAAAACTCCTTCTAGCTAAATACTTATTCTATTGAAGAATCAGTTGCTTTTCCAATGTATGAAATTGATTTTTCATGGAAAGATATGTTAGTATGTATACAGTTTGAGCGCTCTATTTTTTAGAGTCGAACAGGAGGAGAATGGATATGTCTGATATTGAAGTTGGCGAAGTGTTTACTCTCAGTGATGAGAATAATGAGGATCAGGAAGTAGAAGTACTTGGAGCGATGGATGTCGAAGGCGCAGAATATATTGCAGTTGCATTCGTAGAAGACATTCAAACAGAATCTGAGGAAGACATTGATATTTTCTTTTTAAAAGTAGAAGAAGATAATGAGTTTTCATACATTGAAAATGATGAAGAGTTTGATAAAGTATCTGCTGCTTTTGATAAAATTTTGGACGAGCAAGAGCAAGAATAATATGAATGAAAAACACGAGGGTGGATGCATATCCGCCCTCTTTTTATTTATCCCGCTGTTCTCCGAGCAGTAAAAGCCCGATTGGTGAGGGCTGATAATCAGTGGGGGATGGACAAAACCCCAACTGATTAAAGTTTCACTTTATCACTCATCCAAAGACTTATGCAGCAATTCCAATACATCTTTCATCACAAAAGGACCGTCTTTTTTCACATGCTCAGCGAATTCAGAAACGAGACGTAATGTTTTTACACTTTCAATTGGATGCTCGCCTGATGCACTTTCAGCAGAAAGCATAACAGCGTTCGTTCCGTCCAGTAC
Organism: Bacillus sp. N5-665; assembly: GCF_022637375.2. NCBI lineage: Bacteria > Bacillati > Bacillota > Bacilli > Caryophanales > Bacillaceae > Bacillus > Bacillus sp. N5-665. The sequence goes on along the minus strand of NZ_CP093325.1, from coordinate 2,105,229 downwards.
AGCTTGAAACACATCAGTCACCTCAGCCCTTGTTGGAATAGAATGATCTACCATTGATTGAAGCATTTGTGTCGCTGTAATAACATATGTATCCGTTCGATTACATTCCTGAATCATCATTTTCTGCAAGAGCGGAATAAATTGATACGGCAACTCTACTCCTAAATCGCCCCTTGCAATCATAATTCCATCTGCTTCTTTACATATATCTTGAAAATTCTCGATCGCTTCCATCGTTTCTATTTTTGCAATTACATTAGGGGAAGTTTCTTTATACTGTTGTATATAATCTCGTATTTCTTTTATATGACTAGGTTTTCTTACGAAAGAACATGCGATAAAATCAACATCCTCTTCTAAAAGAAACTGGATATCCTTTTTATCTTTCTCTGTAATAGCTGGTAAACTAACGATTGCCCCTGGTAAGTTCACCCCTTTATGAGATGAGATATTGCCACCTGTTTTGACCTTTGTTTCTATTTTGTCCGTACTTACTGTTTCAACGATTAACTCAACTTCGCCATCATTAATTAAAATTCTACTTCCAACTTTCACGTCATTCGCGATTCCTGCATAATCAACACTTGCTTCTCTATTGCTCCCTGTAACTGGTTGTGTATGTAAAATAAAAGAGTCTCCCGCCTGAAGTGTAATTTGCTCTCCTTTTATTTCACCTAACCTTATTTTAGGACCTTGTACATCCCCTAAAATTTTAATAGAATCGTCTAACGATTTGACTAAACGAATGATGTCTTTATGACTTTCATGCGTGCCATGTGATAAATTCAACCGCACTATTTTCATACCATTATTTATTAACTGCGCTAACGTTGCTTTATTATTACTTGCTGGGCCAATTGTACAAACTCTATCGATTGTCATTTTTATCACCATCCTTTTTTAGATAAGTTTCCCACATAACCTTAAAAATAACAGAGATCATGAAATGATTAGATTTAAATTTACACGAATTTCATAAAGTTAAACCTATTTCCCTTGCTGGCTAAGCATTAGAAGAGATATTCGATTTTTTACAAATGAAGAAATGTTGAATCAAAAGTAAAAGGTAAGTTAAGTATGGGACAAGTTATTGAGAGTTTCAAAATTTTCATATATTGTATGAAATGAGTTCGAACTCAAAAATTTAAAAAAGGTGGGAAAATTAGTGAATATGAAAAAATCTTTAGCGGTGGCAACTTTAGGGTTAGCGGTTTTAGGTTTTGGTTTTACTAATTACGCAAGTGCTTCAGAGGTGGGTGCTGCAGACAAGCAGCCCGTTTTGGTTAACTACGATACAGTTCAATCAGCAAAAACATCTAATGTTCCTAGTTTGGTTGTTGCAGCTGCACCTAAGAATGACCCTAACATTAGCGTGTATACTCCCTTTTTCGGTAACCCATATGCAGTTGCTAAATCGAAACCAACTACGACCGAAGACTATATTTATGCAAAAGCAAGAACTTTCAATGGCGATGGCTCAATAGTGAATACGAAAAGTAATAGTGCCAAAAAATCAACTTATGTAAGTGCTACAGCGACCAACACAAGTGTTTATGATGGAGATGATTATGCTATTGGTAATCATACCTATAAATTTAATGGTTATAATGATGTGAATCACGAAACAAAAGCTTCCTAGTAAGAAAGAGAAAAAAAGATATGCATCTTGCATATCTTTTTTCTCTTTTATTTTAAATATATTGAGGTGCTATTTATGAAACAAATGTGTATTATTATCAGTGTTATACTTATTTCGTTAATTATAATTTATGTTTTGTTCCCTACTTCAATCATACAACCACATACATCTCCTAAAGAAAATAAGCGAGAGCAACAAACCAATACTATTTCGTACGGATTGAAGAATACTAAAGGTCAACATATTAACAATGGTAGTGAAATTACTATGGAGAATAATAAAATAAATGTATCGTTATCATTCATACATAATGTTGATGAAGACCGAAAATATGGATTAATTGTCCTAGAAGATTACGAACAAAAACCTTTTAAAATAGAAGAAGCCGCTAATGAAGTATCACACTATTCTTTTGATATGAAACCAAATAGTTCAATTACTACGAGAATCTCTTTACACACTTCTCCTAATGCAAGTGAATTAACCTTTTTAATAATTAAAAAACCTGAATATAAATTAAAAGATAATGACTTAAATAAAGCGGTTATATTAGAAGAGATTTTAAGTATGCGATACTCCATAAATCCCCCTCAGGAGGGAAGCAAAAAAATAAAACTCACCTTTATAAATCCAGATGCTATTTTAAAAGACGATCTTTATGAACCTTTATTTGTTACGAACAATGAAGAAAAATTACAAACGGTATTTTCTGAAAAGGAAGGTAAAAAATTAACTCTATCAAACGGTAATGAAACAAAAGATGAAATGACTTACCCAATCGTGGCCTTTAAAGATTGGGAACAAGTTGAAATATTTAATGATAAAAAAATCGTTTATACTGCGGTCGCACCTGAAACGAGACAAATTTTCAATTTTACATTGCCTTCAGTGGATCAGGAAAGTAATTTTCAGCTCGTCGCTTTTCCATTTCCTTATAAAACTAGCGAAGAAGATTATGTCAGTCAACAAGCATTCGGTTCATTTCGTATCGTAATTGAAAAAAAATAGACTTTTACAAAAAAAACAAAAAAGCCTACTTCCACAGTAGGCTTTTGAAACTACGAAAGTTTCGTTAATAACTGATTTAAATCTTTTTTCGTTTTCGTCGTTAATGACTTCATTTTATTAATATCTATCTTTTCTTTCTCTGCTCCTACAATTAACGGATACATACTTTGTCCAATTGTTTTATATTCAGCTGGGTGAGATGCTTCTAACTCTTTCTCAATCACATCCCACTTTTCATTAATTTGTTTTCCAAGTTTATTTACTGTTTCTAATTTAGGGTTTGCAGCTAATTGCTTGTCTAAGCTTTCAATTAATGCAGCAACTTCTTTAACATTTGTTTTCACAGCTACGCTTTTCTTCGGATCTTTCGTTGTTTTTCCGTTTGAGTTTGTACTTGTACTTTGATCTGTCGTTTTTCCGCTAGTCGTTTCGTCATTCGTTTTTCCTGTCGTCTCTTTTTCTTTTGTTTTCACATTCTCATTTTGAGATGACGTTTTACCGTTACTTTCTGTTCCTGATGATTCTTTCGTATTTTTTGCATCTTTATCTGTTTTTTCATTTGAAGAAGTATTTGTATCTTTTTCAGTATCTTTCGTTGTTTTTGACGTCTCATCTACACTTGTCGTTTTTGCTTCTCCTTCATTTTGCGCTGTTACTTGTTCTTTCTTTTCTGTCTCTTTCTCTGCTGAAGGACTACAAGCTGCCATAGTAAGCATTGTACCAATTGTTATCGATGCGATAGCGACCTTTTTCATTTTCATATAAATCCCCCTATGTTTACTTTATTTATCCTCCCCTTTACGATTCGATTTCCCCTTAAAAAATCCCTTTTCATACGAATTACCATCTTTCCGACAGTAATCTTCATAATAATACGTACAAAAACTGATAAACCAATTTGAATATTCGAGTTTCTTCTACTTCATTTTTCTTCTCTGTAGTAAAAGAAAAAGAGTATATTGTCACATGAAGAATTACTATCTTCATATGACGATATACTCTCCTATCAAATTTTTATCTTTCTTGACATTTTATTTATACAAAAAAATAAAATTTTCTTTCATTTTTTGTTTCTCAACAATTGTTAACATAATATATTTATGAGTAACCACCATTCGAATGAATGACTTGCCCCGTAATCCATTTTGCTTCTTCACTTACTAAAAAAGAAATTAAGCGCGCTGCATCTGACGGTTCTCCTACTTTACCTTGCGGGAACTTCCATGCTAAATGATGCTTCAGCTCCTCTGTAATCCATCCTGTATTCGTCGGCCCTGGATCAACTGCATTCACTGTAATCCCCTTCTCCATCGCAACTGGTGCTACTGATTTTGTAAATGCTTCAATTGCTCCTTTCGTTGCTGCGTATGCTAATTCATCTGGCATCGGACCTAATGACTGTCCTGAAGTAAGATTAATAATACTGCCACTCGTTTTCAGTGCATAATGTTTTATAAATAATGAACTTAATAACATAGTAGCGCGAACATTCACTGTATAATGTTTATCTAACTGTTCTACATTTAATTCTTCAATTCTCGTATGAGCAGCATACGCTGCATTATTAATTAAAATAGATGGATCACCTAAACGTTCTGAGGCCATATAAAACAAACGATTTGGTGAATACGACTGCGATAAATTGATTTCTGCCATTTCACAGCGAACACCTAAACTTTCAATCTCCTCTTTCAACAAAAAGGGTTCTTTGTCATGCATTCCCCACGGCATCGCTTTATCATACTGAGACCAGTACGTGAAAAAAATGTCTATCCCTTCTTGAGCAAGCACCTTGCATACAGCTGCACCAATTCCATTCAGACGAGTTGCCCCTGTTACAATTGCTATTTTCTTCACCTTTTCTCCTCCATCTATGGATAAATCCCCTGCACGAATACAGAGGATCTATCTTTTTATTCAATATTTGACAATATGCGTTCTGCACCTAATTTTAAAATTTTAATGAAGATATAATTTACAATCGTAAACATTACAAATAAAACGATAAACATAACCCATAGTCCTACTTGAAGGAAGAAGTATAATAAACTTACTCCCGCAACAATAACTAAAGCTATAAAAATATTAGCTAAAAAATTCCACAAAGTTGTATATCGGCTCTTAAATAATTTCTGCTCTGTATCCCAATGTATATCTGCAGTTTGTGCATCCCAACGTGTACCGATTAAATTAATTAACAATAACCCGTTCGCACTTAGTAAAAACCACAGTAACATGAACACAGGAGAAATCCCTGCTACAACTGCCATCGTAATACCGAATACCGCTAAAATAATTACATTAATTAACCAAGCAGTGATTGCTTTCGCAAAAAAGATATCCGAAGCTTTTACTGGTAAATATCGATTCACAAACCATGAACTTCCATCTCGTGAAAATGACGTTGTTGCGATGACGTTACTTCCCATTAAAAATAACGATGCACAAAGACCAACGCCAATTGCAAGTCCTGCTGATTTTGGATTATCAATATACCCTGTGATCCACTTTAAATTCCCATCTTGCACGAATAAAACAAAGAATAACATAATCGGCATAACAAAAGTTTGTACGATACAATTTAAGAAAAATTGTGGTGTACGGAATAACGTTTTAAATTCTTTTTTCACATACGCTTTCAAATGTGAACTTTGTACCGTTGATTTCTGTAAGCCTTCTGCTGAAATGACCTCTTTTTTTGCTGTACTCGTTGAAAGTCCAATAACCCCTTTTAAATATGTACGCTCTGCAATGTAATAAAACAACACAAAAAATACAAATGAAATAAGTGCAAAGATGATTACGTATAAAGGACCCTTCCAATTTGCATTTTCTACTAATGCCACTGCCCCAAAATATGTAGTTGGAAAATAATTTGTCATTTGTACTAGAAGAGAAGATTCGTTGTTCGCAAGATAATTCGTAAGTGCATCTTCAGAAAACGAACTTTTATTTTTCCACTGTAAAAACACATTAATTCCTACAATAAATAGTATACTTACGATTCCAATAAATATATTGCCTCGATCTTTATTTTTCGCTATATTTGTATACCTCATAATAACTGTCATTAGTAATGAAGCTAATACTAACGGCACAATCGGGAAGAGTAAGTAAATAAAAATCATGTATATGTAATATGTAATAAATGCACTACTTTTTAACCCGTACGTAATAAAGATTGGTAATAAAATAAATGAACTCATTACGTATTGTGTAATTAATACCGTTAAAAACTTTGCCGAAATAATCTGCGCTGGCTTCAATGGTAACGGCAATAACATTTCAATGTCATTACTATAGTAAAATACAGTTAAAATGTTCGTTATACTCATTAAAAATACCCATATACTCGCAATCGCAAGTCCCATTGCGATAATCATTCCTGGGTCTTGCCCTAAATGTTTCATCCCTTCATACAATCCGTGCGTCATCGAACCAAATATTAAAAAGCCAACAAATAAAATGGCTGCAAATGAAAATACATACGCCCATCGCTTCTTCTTATCTGTTATAAAATCTGCATAATTTAATTTTAATAATACTTTCGTTAACGTCCAAATTTTACTCATTGCCCGTCATCTCCAAGAACATTTTTTCAAGTGATTCATTGGATTTAAAATGATCTCTCATTTCACCTAAATTCCCTTTAAACTGAAGTTTTCCCTTATTAATAATCGCGACGCGGTCACATATTTTTTCTGCCACCTCTAATACGTGTGTAGAGAAAAATACAATCTTTCCTTTATCCGCATGTTCTCTCATCATTTCTTTTAAAATATATGCGGATTTCGGATCAAGCCCCGTTAACGGTTCATCTAAAATCCATACATCTGGCTCATGCACGAGCACACCAATAATAACGATTTTTTGTCTCATACCGTGCGAGTAACTTTGAATTTGATCCGATAACGCATTGTAAAGATCAAATTTCTTCGCTAAAGACTCGATTCGCTCTTGTCGTACTTCTTTCGGCACTTCATACATATCTGCCATAAAGTTTAAATATTCAATTCCCTTTAATCGCAAAAACATATCTGGGCTATCTGGAACATAACCAAACGTCTTTTTCGCTTCCATCGGATTTTTCATAATATCTTTACCGTTAATCGTAATCGTCCCTTTGTCCACTCCATGAATACCAGTAATCATCTTAATTGTCGTTGATTTCCCCGCACCATTTGGCCCTAAAAATCCAAAAATTTCTCCGCTAGGCACAGATAAACTTAAATCTTTTACTGCATAGGTAGACCCATTATAACTTTTTGACACATTCGTAATTTCAATCATTCCATCCAATCCTTTCCTTAATTACCAAATAACTATATCAATATTATAGCATACTTCTATTTTTAGATTTTTATATTTTTTCAGTTTTTTTAACCTTTAAAATAAATATACACGCCTAATCCAACGATTAAAACGACAGCTAGTAAAATATAGATCATCGTCAGCCGTTTAATATTCCCTTTTGTCGCTTTACTATAATTCGCATCACCATTCCGCCCAATTAACACCGTTGCCACTACAGTAATCACTACAAGTAATACAACGATCATGATCCAAGTTAGCATTCCTTTCTCCCCCTCCTTACAACCATTTTACAATATTATCCTCTTTATTTCGCAGTATATTTCCTCTTTTTACTATTATTATGAAAAGAATTGGAAAACTATTATTACTTTACATTTCCACATGTGATATATTTATAACATAACGTGAATTATTTCTAACATTGCAAGGAGGACCTACCATGAAAACAACTTGGATAAAATATTTAGGATTTCTCGGTTTCTTCGGTTTCCTTGGCTTTTTTTACGAAAAAGGATTATTTACTATGTTCTGTTTCTTCTCCTTTTTCACATCGTATAGAACAGTTCAACACGATGAACTGTTTGAACAAATCGTCAATAAATCGTGCCGCAATGCCTTTATCGTTACATTACTAACGACCGCTATCATTATGTTTATTGAAATGTTATTTCCAAACCCTACACTACAAGAGATTGATATCGCTCTTATTTTCAGCACACTCATTCTTACGTTCGGCTTCTCTATGTTCTTTTATGATAAACCTGTTGATGAAATGGAAGATGCGCCATGGCGTTCATAACGAGAATAAAAGAATACCGCGCCAAATTGAACATGACACAAGAAGATTTAGCGAAAAGTGTTAGTGTACGCCGTGAAACAATTAGCCATCTCGAAAAAGGAAAATATAATCCTTCCTTACAACTTGCTCACGACATTGCGAAAGCACTTCATAGTACAATTGATGAGATTTTTATTTTTGAGGATTAATTAAGGACATAGAATTACATAAAAATACCGGCATCCTTCCCATGAAGAATACCGGTACTTCTCTTTTATCACCCATACAAAACAGCATGAAATACGCCTAACAGTAAGTATTGATCCTCTATATAATCTTCATCATATACATCCATCTCGATAGAATACATATCTTCCTCAAGACGAATATTCCAATCTGCGATTACATAACCGTTTCGTAATAACTTTCCAAGCCCAATTGAAGTTTTGTGAACAACATATTCTTCTCTCTTATATGTAAAGGTAAATAAGAAATTGGCATCTAATAACTTTCCATCACATACAAGTATTTCATGCTCTGTATCATTATGATCGATGTACGTTACTAAAATCCTTCTTTGACGCTGCCTACTTACATCCTTTGCAATGACGCGAATGTTGTCCTTACTATCCTTTATTTCATAAATGATATTACTACCGACTTTCGGAATAAAGTCTAGCACTTTCATCAACATATTTTTATAATAGCCCCGTACTGCGCCTACTCTTTCGCTTTCATTGTAAACCTCTATCGACGTCGTATCCGCTTTACTATCACACAGTCGTTTGTAAGAAAGCTGCATCATTCGCTCTCCTCTTAAGTACTGATCAAACGTAACGGGATATTTTATCGCGCGCAGTTCCTTATTTAGCTCATATAAATAGTGTTGAACGCTCTCTACTAATGTTGTAGTTGATATACGCTCTTGAAGTTCAAATTGTTGCCAACTTGAAAAAACTCTCCACTGATCTTCCTCTTCATATACGAATCCGAGAATTACTTCCTCACGGTCACTCGTTTCATAATTCAATTGTTCTTTCTGCCCATGTTGCACTTGTTCCATCCACTGTCCTAAATAAATGCCAAGCTCTGCAACCTTCATGCATGGCTTCTGAAAAAATACGCTGTCACTCGCGCGAATTGTTAAATCCCCTTCAATAAAGCCATTTGCATAAGCGGCATACCGTGGCTCATCCTTCTGCGGAATACTCTTGTCTAACTCAAATAAAAACGTTAACATCTTTCACTCACCTCTAGTTATTACACCGATCGTACCTATAAATTGAACGCAACTCAAATTATATCGACGATTTTTCCAATATATCTACCGTAACTCAAAATATATCAACACGATTAAAATGAAACTACCTTTTCTTCCGCCACTTCCACAATTCCTAAAATTTGTAGCAGACTCTCCACCTCATAAGTCAGCTTAACATCTGTCATATTTTCTTTCAAACTCGGATTATACCAACACGTATCAATGCCGTAATCTTCTCCGCCTTTCATATCAGAAGTTAGCGAATCTCCAACGATTAATACACTTGATTTATCAGTAATCCCAAACTTCTCAAATGCATAATCAAAAATCTCACGTGCTGGTTTTTGATGACCAACCTCTTCTGAAATAATAATATGATCAAAGAAATTACATAAAGGCGAATTTCCGATTCTAGATTGTTGCACCTTCGTATATCCATTCGTAATAATACCTAACTTGCAATCTTGTAAATTTTCACATAATTGCACTGCACCTTCTATAAGATGTACTTCTTTTCCTAAGTTTTCAAGGTATACATCACTAAATTGCTGCGCATCTACTTCTATATTATGAACGGCAAATAATTGTCTAAATCGATCTACTGCTAATTCACTTAGCGTAATCATTTTATTTTCTAAATCTCTCCATAATCCATTACTAATCTTTTTATAACTTGCAAGATAATCATTATACCCTGTAGGCATACCAAACTGTAGAAACGCGTTATGCAAAGCATTTCTTTCCGTTTCAGGAAAATCTAATAATGTATCATCTACGTCGAATAATATAACTTTATATTTCATTATGCTCTCCTCAACTAGTACGTTATTTACAACTTGTATTTTCTCATTAATTCTCTCTTAAGTCGAACTTTTTCCCTTTACGAATCCTAGATATACAGCAATCTTAAAGTTGTTTAAGGTACACGGGTCATGTTATTCAAAAATAATTAATTGTGAAAATACTATAAATTTGAGATAATTCGGATAATGAATCCGATTTTTCAAAAAGGTAATACAGGAATAGAAAGGAGCGGAAAGACATAGTAAATTCATGGGGAAGACCGAAAATACAAATCCCAAAAACAAAAAGTGAATGGGTTGGAGATATCATTGGATATTCATTGTTCTTTGGATCAATCATTTTTTTGATTATTATTTGGGGAAGATTACCCGAGGAAGTACCCGCACATTATAACGCATATGGGGATGTAGATCGCTGGGGATCAAAGTGGCAACTTTTGCTTCTGCCATTAATAGGAGCTTTCATACTCCTATTAATGCAAACTTTAGAAAAGTTTCCAGAAGTTCATAACTACCCACAAAGATTGAATGAATCAAATGCTAAGCAGTTTTATTTGAATAGTAGAAAAATGCTAAATCAATTAAAAAATGTCTGTTTACTTATCTTTGCTTTCATCCAATTTGAAACAATTTCAATCGCTTTAAATTGGAGCGGCGGTTTTGGAAAATTATTTTTACCGATATTGTTAATTGGTACAGTTATTCCAATTGTAATAGGAATAATAAGGCAACGAAAAATTTCATAATAGAAACAGGAGGCTAATCCAATTAGCCTCCCTCCTCATTATTTATCTTCTAGCAATAATGCTTTCATTTCCTCTAACGACTCTTTCGTAAAGCCAAGTGCTTTTTCAGCATACGCTTCAACTGAACCGTATTGCTTTTTCACTTCATCAATCGCAGCTTGTAAATATTCAGCGCGCGCTTCAAACATCGCACCTAATATCGCTCTACTTTCATCGTTTTGAAGTTTTGCACCTAAAAAGGCCATCATTTTTTCATTTAACTTTTCACGGAAACCGTTACTTAGTAAATAGTCTTCCATTACTGTTTTTTCCGGTACACCTAGTAAAAGTAATAATAGTGCTGATCCGAATCCAGTACGGTCTTTTCCAGCTGTACAGTGGTTTACTAACGGTAAGTTTTCTGGGTTTTGCGCTAAGTTTAAGAAGCTCACGAATGCTTCATTACCACTTACGAAATCTTGATTCATTTTCACAAGGTACTCGCCTGGTTTCCCTAACATAGAAAGGTCACCAACTTGGAAAAATTCATTTATGTTCAAGTCTTTCGCCAAGTCTTGCATAACTGGTAAGCATACTTGACGAGCACCTGTAATTTCTGGATTCGGCTTATGCTTCACTTCAAAGTCTGTACGGTAGTCACAAATTAACTTTAAGCCAGACTTTTGTAAATAGTCTATATCCCACTCTGTTAGTCCTGCTAATTCTTCAGAACGGTACAACTTGCCCCATTTTACTTTACGACCTTCAGTCGTTTCATATCCTCCCATATCACGGAAGTTAAACGCGCCTTTTAATGGTAATCTACGCTCAGCTACTGTCACTGCTTGTCCATTACTTCCAACTAGTCTAAAATATGGACGCTCATTTTCACTCGGGTTTACAAGTGTACATGATGATTCTCCATTTACCGTTGCAAGTAATTCTCCCGTTTCTTCAATATGATCTGGTGAAGTACTCCAATAAATGCGAACTTCTTCTATATTATTTTCCCATTTTATATGTAACGTATTGTCTTCATTTCTTTCTACAGTTGCTTGTAACCAATTTCTTTGCTGCTCCATTCTTTCACCAACGCTTTCTCATATAATCGAATCTTTCTCTATTGTATTATAGGAATATCTATTTTGTCGTTCTCATTTTTCTTTTTATCTTACAAATAGGCAAGAAGTTCTTTTACTTGTTCATAAGTTGTACACGGATTCCCGCTAAATAAGTTCAAGATAGTACTCCTAAAACTTCCTCACATATCGCTCAGTGGAACTAAGCAGCTGACATCCATTCTTCCCAAAAACATCCTTCATCCACTCATTTTGTACATTTGTCTCGCCAATATAATAAGATGCACCTATTTCTTTTAAGACAAACATTGCCCCTGTAAAGAATGCTGCTTCATACCCTTTATTTCGCATATTTGGAGCAACTGCGAAATACATTAGTTTTCCTTCTTCTAACGTCCCCTTTTCAATATGCGGGATTACAATCCCTATCGGCTCTTCATCGATACTCGCTGTTAAACAATGTTCTTTCCATTGCTCACCAATTTCTTGTAGCATCATATTTACAAATTGATCATAAGTGACTTGTTCTTCTGTCATCTCGTTCCAAAGAGAATAAAAAGCTTCTTCTCCTACTTCTTCAATAAGCTTAAAATTAATATCACTTTCTACATCTTCTACTTCATATATATCCTTAAACACAATCATGTTTTCAGTAGCATATTCAAATGAATACGTTTCGAAACATTTCTTATACACATCATAATTTGGGCTTTTTGAAGAAATTTCAAAATGCAAGTTTTCTATTCCCTCTTTTTCAGCCTCAGCAACGCAATATTGCATGATTTCCTTTAATTTCTCTTCTGTAAAAGGCTCTGCATTATTTTCTTTTATTATTATAGAAGAAGCATTTCTTCTTATTTTAAAATGTTTTTCTAACTGTTCTATAGTCATCATATACTTCCCTCATCTATATCATACTAGAATTTCTACTTGTTCTCCTTGCATGAGCAGGATTGTCCTTGAATATATAGAATACTAGAAAACATTGCATCTTTAAAGTGCGGAGGAGGTTCTCCATTGGATATTACAGCATTGCAACAACAGTTAGAGCTTATACAACAAAATGACTATACGCAACTGCAACATATAGATTTGAATGAGTTAACGCTCAATATGCTTCAGTATATCGGAACAACTGATAGTTACGTTCGTTACCAACTTATATATAAATGTTTTGCACATTTCATTCATCATGAATTCCTTATGGATGATCAACTGAAATTACTTCTACAAACTTGTTTAAGTGATGAGTATTTATATTATGACATTTACTCCCCACATACAGATGGGGTTTTCACACGTTCTTACACTGTTTCATTAATTGCGCTAATACTCCAATTCGCTAACTCGCACTACTTTTTCACAGAGGAGGACATTGAAGAAATAAAAAACAAACTCATTTCATATACAAACTTAGAAACGGATTTTCGAGGCTATATTGAAAATAAAGGATGGGCTCATTGTCTTGCCCACGTATCAGATGCCTTTACTGAAATTGTTCACAATTCCTATACGACCTTTGAGTGGTATGAAGAATTAATTCATTGTTTATTAAATAAAATTTTTATCCCATCGGATCTATTTCATAATAATGAAGATGAACGAATTGTTACACCGTTACTATCGATGCTATATCATGATTTTCCGCAAGATGAGTTAATTTCAATTATTTATAAAAAAATAAAAAGGCTTCCTCAAATTAGAAAACGCCTTTCACTTAATGAGTATTGTATATTATGTGCCAACATTAAAACCTTTTTACGCACATTATTTTTCAGAACGAAAGATGATTATAACTTAGCCTATACAGCACGTAAAACAGAAAGAATGTTAAAAGAACTTCCTAACTATTATTAAAAGCAAGGAGAAATAACATGGGTTATATTGAAGACATGAGAAATTTAGTAGGAAATCATCCACTTATTTTAATAGGTTCACACGCCATTATATTAAATGAGAACAATGAAATATTACTGCAGCTCCGTACAGATTTTAACCGCTGGGGTATTATTGGCGGAGCCTTAGAATATAACGAAACGTTAGAAGACGCTTTAAAGCGAGAAGTATATGAGGAAACTGGACTTTTCATCAAAAATCCAGAACTATTCCGTACATACTCAGGACCAGATTTCTTTCAAATCTATCCAAACGGCGATCAAGTACACGGTGTACTCGTTGTTTATATTTGCGGCGAATTCAATGGTGAACTTGTATGCGACCAAACAGAATCGAAAGAACTACGCTTCTTTCCGCTAGATGCGTTACCTAGTAATCTTCCTCCTGTTATTGATAGAATTATTAAGGAGTTTCAGCACTCCAATTAAAAAACATTACATAGTGTATATAGAAATAAAACAACCTCATTTCCCGTCATGATAACGCGAAATGAGGTTGTTATCGTTCACCGTAAATCCCTATTCCCCCAAAAATAACCAAATGATATTAACGTTCACTTTCTACAGCTGTATATCCCCTTACAAATAAGAGTGTTATATAAGAAGTAATGAATGAAAAAATAGTATACATGCCCACCCAAAAGAAAAATGATGGATCATACAATGTAACATTTAACATAAGAAAAATAAGAAATATTACCATTGGCATCACATAAAATGCACCTAATTTATATGTCCCAGCTATTGAAAAAATACAAATAAGCAATGGATATATACAGAAAATAAAAATGAATTCACTCACTGTTATGTCCCCCTTTCTGAAATAATAATAGGTTTCTCGTAAACATTTGGGGGAACAACAAAGTTTTATTTTTTATCAGTTATTAATAAATATAATGTTAGATTGTTATCTCAATCTGGTTTCCTTCAAGGTCACTTACTACACTTTCATAGTAACCATCCCCTGTAGTACGTGGGCCATTTAACACAGCATACCCTGCTTCACTTAATGTATTGGTTAATTCATTCACTTTTTCTTTACTACCTACAGAAAAAGCAATATGCGCATATCCTATTGTTTGTGTTTGTGTATTACCGTCTATCCCTACTTGCCTCATAAGTTCTAGACGCGCTCCACCTTCAAAAGTTATAAAATAAGATTCAAACTGCTTTTTCGGATTGTGATATAAGCTATTTTCTTCACCACCGAAGTACTGTTTATAGAAATCACGCATACCTTCTAAATCATTTACCCAAATTGCTACATGTTCAATTTTCATAATCGACACCTTTTCTTTCACAGGATTCAACCAACAATTTGATATTTAATTTTCTTTGCTTGCTCTTATAATCATCAGATCAAGTCCAAGGCTTTTTAATCCATATAAATAATCTTCTTTCCAATCGCTCACTGTTATTTTCGGAATATGTTCCGCTGGAATGTACTTCGGACAAGTTTTTACAATTTGATCTATTACAAATTGGTTCACTTCATCATCACAAAAGATAAAGGCATGCGGGTTAATAATAGCTATACATGTAGCTATTAAACGAGTAATAGCATCTATATTATATTGCTCTGGATTATTTGAATCTCTTACTGCATCTTCACTTCTCAAAGATTGTAAGAAGTTTTTATTATCATACTGTGGAACGAAAGATATCTCCCCTGAGAAAAAGGTACTCCCTCGTACCACATCTCCATTTATCATAATTCCCGCCCCTGGGCCGTTTTGACCTGAATACAAATATACAAGAGATGATTTATCATTATTTCCAGTATTTTTATAATAGCCAAGGACTGCGGCATTCATATCATTTTCTATTACTACAGGTATAGAAAACAGATTCTCCAAATGACTTTTCAAATTAAAATTTTGGAACTTTTCATAACCAGGTATATAAAAAATACGACCATTATCAACCGAACCAGGCACACCAATTGATATAGAGCTTATTTTCGGGAATGTAGCTATAAGACTTTCAATATGTTTAGATAATAGATTTACGCCAGTATCAATTAATACACTTGAAGTACTTCCTTGTTCTTTTACTTCCCCTAAACAGTTAAAAATGGTATAGTTTGTTTCATTTTTCTCTAAAAATATCGCTAATCCTAACATATATTCCGGATTATACGCATATCGTTTCGCTCTTCTTCCGCCACTTGAATCATCTAAACCGACTAAAGTGACTTCACCATCTTGTTTCATATTTTCTATAAATTTACTTATCGTTGGAAAACTAATTTCTAATGTATTACTAAGTTCAACTTTCGTCGCACTTCCTTGCTCTAGAAGAGCCGTACGAATGCCGCGAAGGATCGTCTCTTTAATCGATTTTTGAGTAACAAATTGTTCACTCAAATCGCTCACCACCTTAATCAACATACTTATTAAACACTTTTAATAAGTTGCGTTGACAATATATCATACATCATTTTCTAAAGCAATAGAGATGATATATTTCCGCTGCATGCAATCCTTATTTAGCTCGGTGTATTCTCTCTTGTAATAGACGATACAATTCCAGACAAAAGAACAAATAATAAAACAGCTAGCAAGGCATTACGTATTCCGAATGCTTCCCCAAGTATCCCTAAAAATGGTGGTCCGACTAAAAAGGCTGTATAACCAATGATAGAAACTGCAGCAACATTAGAAGTCGCGTTTTCACGGTCATCTCCAGCAGCTGACAGACCAATTGGGAACCCTAGCGCTGCACCAATCCCCCACAGTACTACGCCAAATGCTAGAAAATACGAATTACTCCCAAATATTACGATTGAAATTCCTAGAATCGCCATCATAATAGTGGCACGTACGACAGCGACACGACCGAATCGATCAAGGAAATAGCTGCTACACATACGAGTTAACGTCATTGCTAATACAAAAATTGCGTACATAATAGAACCTGCCACTATACTTTGCTCATGTCCATCTACCATCACGATAGGTAGCCAATCATTTGCACTACCTTCTGCAAATGCCATTCCAAGCACAAAAAGACCAATTAAAAGCACCTTTTTTTCCATACGTAAGGAAGTACGCTTCTCTCTCCTTTTGTTCCGCGATTTCTCCTTCTTTCCTGTTCCATGCGGAAGAAAACGATACACCATACATACAAGTAATAGAAACATGACCGAAATCACAAGAAACTGATACAGAATCGGGATGTGAAGCGACGCTGCGACAGAACCACTGAGCGCGCCTACTAAAGTTCCTACACTAAAAAAGCCATGGAATTTCGGAAGAAGAGTTGTTCCTAATTTCTGCTCAATGGAAGAACCTTCTACATTCAATGCGACTTCCGCCAATCCGTAGCCTACTCCAAATACTAGTAAGCTACTAAAAGCCCCCATACTAGAAACAAAATAAATATTTATACCTAAACAAATCAATCCAACAATCATAAAAAACATACTGCCTATAATAACGTCTCTAGCTCCCTTACAGTCAATGAAGCGGCTTGCACTCAGTAAACCAATTATTGAACCAACAGATAGTCCGAACAAAATCCAGCCCATTTCTGCATTTGACACTGCTAACATATCTCGAGTAGCTGCTGTTCTTGAAATCCATGTAGCAAACGCGACACCTGGCAAAGCAAATAAGAGAAAAAGAGCGTTTCGAGAGGCAAGTAATGTCTTTGTATGATTGTCCGCACTATATTTCTCCATATGAAACACCTTTCACATTGTCTATACGATAAGACACCAGTTTATTCATATACCCGTAAAAAACGATTTCTATAAGTCTATCGTTTTAATAACTTTAGCTGGATTACCACCAACAACTACATTATGAGGTACATCTTTTGTCACAACTGCCCCTGAGGCAATTACAGCGTTGTCTCCAATTGAAATACCAGGGTTAATTATAGCTCCCCCGCCAACCCAAACGTTGTTACCAATCTTTACAGGCTTTCCATATTCTTTACCAGAATTCCGTTCCACCGGATGTAAAGGATGAGTGGCCGTATAAATATGGACACCTGGTGCAAACATACAATTATCACCGATTCGTACTTCACAAACGTCCAAAATCACACAATTAAAATTTGCGAAAAAGCTCTTTCCAACATGGATATTGTAGCCGTAATCACAACGAAAATCAGGATTAATTTGGGCTTTCCCATCAGCTGAAGAACCTAAAAGCTGATTTAATAATGTAAAACGTTTTTCATCTCCTGTCTCCATCGCCTCGTTATAAAGGCGTGTTAAACTTTTTGCCTCCACCCTATCAGCCACTAATTCTTCATCCTCCGCAACATACATTTCTCCCGCTAACATCTTTTCTTTCTCTGTTTTCATACAATCCTCTCCCTCGTTATAGAATGAATCACACTTATTAAACAACTTTAATAAGTGACTTTAATTATACTTATTAAACGAGTTTAATAAGTATCCCTATATTAGCATATTTTTTAATATGTGCAACTAATAAGTTTTGAAAGGAAATGTGAACTCCTTACTTCACCTAATGATATTACTTGGTGGCATTTAACTAATATAATGATTGATCCATTGTTTTTCATTAAAACCATTGAGACTCATCATCATATGAAATCCTCTCCTTTAGGGGCTATACTATACATTTATTAATGAGCACACCAATATTCAAATCAATTGTTAATAAAAAGAGATTGACCCAAAAGTAGCTGAATAGCAACTTGGGTTAACCTCTTTTATTTATTATCCTTATTTAACTCTTCTACAATGTCCCTTTTCCCTATTCTATTAGCAAAAGGTATAAAAATAATAAGGACTATTCCGAACATCCCCGCTATTACCGTTACGATAAGTTTGAAATCAAAAAATAAAGGTGTACGATCTATTATACTTACCATATAGGTTAATAATGCTCCTATAACAGCCCCTAGTACGATTCCAATAAGTACATATAAATTAACTTGCGTCAAAATAATTTGTACAATCCCTTTTTTCTTAACTGTTATTGCTCGTAAAATAGCATACTCTTTTCTTTTAGATTGAATATTATTTATAAGTGTATTACATACCCCTAATGTTACACTAAACAAAATTACTACAATAACAACGATGAAAATGGACCACCTTTGCTGAAACATTAAATTAGATTGTTTTAACGATTGAGTATAACTACTTATTTTTAATTGTGGATATTGACCTTTCACTTTCTTTAATTGCTCCAACGTCTCTCTCTCGTTATTTGAACTAATAAATGCCCGCTCAAAAACTGTATAATCTTGTTTATATGTTACATTACTCCAATCCATAAGTACTGAAGGAGAATTCGGTAGCTCGTTAACAATTAATCCGATTTCTACCTTACTAGTCGGTCTAACTTTTTGTTCCTGTTCTGAAAATAGACCCAATTGAACGATATCACCTACATGAAGTTTATACCGCTCCGCTAACTCTTTTGTAACAATTATACTATTCTCCAAATTTGCAGGTACTTCTGACAGTAATCCTTGCTTTTCCATTTCCTTTAAATCACCTAAATTATAGTCAAAAGTAATATAATTTTCACCTTGTTTTAATTCTGCCAGTGAGTTCGTACCAATTGTACTAGCTCCTTTTACACTACTTATTTCTTTAAATATGTTTTGTATATGAGGTAAGGTAATGGTTGAATCATTAGTCAAACGATTTTCCACAACAATATGTGTTGGAAATTCTCGTTTTAAATATCTTTCATTATTTTTTTGCATCGTTTTAAATATAGTGGAGCCGAAGACAACTATCACCATCATTGTACTTATCATTAAGATAACAAATGTATTTTTTCTCACTTGTGGAATTACATTTTTAATAGCAACAAATGTATTCCTTCCAAATATTTTTTTCATCATAGGTAGACATAATTTTAATATCCAAGAAAGATAAATAGGAAATAAAACATACACTCCTAAAACAAGAAATATAGATCCTATTAATATCACTATCGCCTGCGTATCTCCAGTATTTGCTACAAATCCACCTAAAGCAGTTAAAACTATGCTACTAATTAAAAGGAATTTCCCCATAATACTGCGTGTTTTATTATTAGAAAAATCGGATTCTTCATTTTCGCGCATAAGCTTTACTGGCAATATTTTCGAACTTCTATATGACGGATATAACATAAACAGTTCAATAAAAAAGATACTACAAATCACAGTTACAATTGCTAGTTTATAGTCGAAACTCATCGAATTAATTTGAAAAGCAAATAAATGCTCTAGCCAACTTTGTAAAAAACGGTTACTTATTACAGCTAGTAACAAACCAAATATTCCACCAAAGAAATTAATTACACTACATTGAATGAATATAACTGTAAACATTTGTTTCGTTGTTGCTCCCATTGATCGCATAATCGCAAATTGACTTTTATATTTATATAAAAACACTTCAAAATTAGACATTAATAATAATGAAGTAATAATAAGTATTAATACAGATAAAATAACTATAAAAATATGTAATGAAGCTAAGTTACTTTTTAAAAACTCGTCTTCCTCCGCAATATCGATTCTTAATTCTTTGTCTATTTTATGAATTTGATTAGACAAAGCTAGTACATCCGCATTCGCTTTTGCTTTTATCAACACATAAGTAGCTTCATTGTGTTTACCCGTTTTTTCATATACGTGCTGTTTCACCGCACCTTTCGATAAAACGAGTATATCTGGAGCTGAACCTCCAGCTTCTATATCAGATAACACTTCTTTTACTACATAGGATTTATTTTCTATTTCAATCTTTTCCCCAACGTTTACTTGTAGAGTTTCTGCTAATCCATGATTTAATGTTACTTCTTCATTTGATAGATTTTTAGAGAAGTGATATCGACTTTTCGATAACGAATCATTTTGAACACCTACTGTATAAATAGCGGTATTCAATTTATTCACTTGCAAATGATTTACTAATACTTTTGATATGTATTCAATATTTTTTTGTTCTTTAATATTTTGTAGTAAAGATTTATCCATCAACTTATTTTGATCAGGGTTATATCCAACTGATAAATCCATATCTCCATATACATTTTTCACTTCATTTATAACAGACTGTTTCGCATGACTCGAAAATACAACCATCGTAATAATTAGAGAAACAGCCAACATAACGCTAACGATAGAGGAAATAGCAGTGAATTTATTCGTCTTAAAAAAGCGTAAACTTAATCCTCGTACTGATTTTATCATTTTGATTTCTCCAGTAATTTTTTAAATTTATCTAAAATGATATTCATATCATTTACTCCATGAGTACACGTATAATCATCAACATTTTCTCCATCATGAAAGAAGAGAACCCGATCTGCATACGTAGCAATGTGAGGATCATGAGTAACAAGAATCATACTTTGATTGAATCTTTGTTTCATATCGACTAGTACTCGTAAAATATCATTAGACGTATTGAAATCTAAATTTCCAGTAGGTTCATCTGCAAGAACAATTGGAGGAGATGTTATTAACGCCCTACCAATTGCAACACGTTGTTGTTGTCCCCCAGAAAGCTGAACTGGTCGATGATTTCTCCAATTTACTAAACCAAGAACATCTAATATTTTATTTGTTTTTTCTCGTATCTCCTCTTCTGAATCAGCTGATAATATGAGGGGTAATGCAATATTTTCTTCTACAGATAAATCCTTTAATAAATGGAATGACTGAAAAATAAATCCTATGTTATCCCGCCTGTATTCCGTCGCATATGGTTCAACAAACATATTGTTAGGCACTTCACCATTTACATATACAACTCCCTCATCAGGCTTGTCTAAAGCACCAAGTATGTTAAGTAATGTACTCTTCCCAGATCCACTCGTCCCCATTATGGCAAGGAGTTCTCCTTTATTTAACTCCAAAGATACATTTTGTAACGCCCTAACATTTGTATCTACACTCTCATATGTTTTACTTAAATCTTGAACTGCTAAGACAACTTCACTCATCATTATTCACCTCAACATTATTAAGTTTTATTCCCTTCACCAAATTAACCTGAATTAAAATTTTTTCTTTCAAATTACTAGGTGGTACAATTTCTGTTCCTATTTGAACTAGTAACATTTTTAATTCGAGAATTGTAACCATTTCTATCCCTCCCTCACTCTATATTGGTAACAAATTTAAATTTCGTTCGATTTTTTTATAAAAAAACAAGGGAACGCTCAGCGTTCCCTCTCAAATCCAATCCGTTTTTTAATTTCCGCTAAATTTACCTTCGCAATTCCTCTTGCCCGCTCGGCCCCTTTTTCTAACGCTTCGTATAATAAATTTGGCTCATTCATATACATAGCGTATTTCTCACGAGGTCCGGCTAATTCGCGGTCTACAACGCGAAACAACTCTTTTTTCACATCGCCCCATCCGATTCCAGTTTCATACTTTTCGCGCATCGACTGTATTTCATCTTCCATCGCAAATTCTTTATATGTCATAAATAATGTTTCTAGTTCTTTCGGTTCATTCGGAAGTGAAGAATCTGTTTTGATTTTAAATATTAATTTTCGTAGTTTTTCTTGATCTGCAAATAATGGGATTACATTTCCGTAACTTTTACTCATCTTCCTTCCATCAAGACCAGGTAAAATGGCACCTTCTTCTTGTATGACATACTCCGGAAGCGTAAATGTCATACCAAATGTATGATTAAAATACGTCGCAATATCACGAGCAATTTCAATATGCTGAATTTGGTCTTTTCCTACTGGTACATGCGTCGCTTGAAATAGTAATATATCAGCAGCCATTAAAATCGGGTACGTATATAATCCCATATTCACTCCCGCATCTATCTCTAAACCTGCTTCTTTATTTTGCTCCACCTTCGCTTTATACGCATGGGCACGATTCATAAGCCCTTTCGGAGTTAGGCAAGCTAATATCCAAGCTAATTCTAGAATCTCCGGCACTTCTGTTTGCCGATAAAAAATAACATCTTCACCAAGTCCGAGTGATAACCAAGTAGCGGCTACCTCTTTCGTATAATTACTAAACTGACTTGGATTATGTACAGCATTTAACGCATGATAATCAGCTATGAAATACAATGCTTTTCCTTCATTCTTCTTTGACATTTGCAATGCAGGTTTTATCGCCCCAATATAATTCCCTAAATGCGGATAACCTGTCGGCTTAATCCCTGTTAACATTATTTTTTCACTCAACCTAACTCCTCCTTTCTCAAAATAAAAAGAGTCTCCCATCCTAAAAAAAAGGACGAGAGACTCCCGCGGTACCACCTTAATTAGCTATCATTAATAGCTCACTTCAACTTCTTAACGTGAAGTAACCGTCTTTGCCTACTCATTTCAGCTAGAAGCTCCAGAGCCCATTCCATATTCATCCCTTACTGATTCCCACCACACATCAGCTCTCTGAAAAGTTTCGAATATGTACTCTTCTCTTTCATTGCTTTTAGGGTTTTTTTTACAGTTTATCACATTTAACTTTCAAATAAACCTAAATTTTCCGTTTTATATAGCAGGAATTTCCACTTTACTTGTCCAATAACATATAGGTTTGCAGAAATACTCGAAACAACTTTGGAGGTTTTTTCATGGTAAAGTATATATCTATTTTAGGTTCAACAGGATCCATTGGCACATCTGCATTAGATGTCGTTTCAGCCCATCCTGAACACTTTAAAATCGTCGGTTTAACCGCAAATTATAATATTGATCTTCTTGAGCAACAAATCAAAACATTTCAACCTTGTATTGTAAGTGTGGCAACAAAAGAGTTAGCAGACACACTTCGTACGCGTATTTCAGCGAATACAAAAATCACATACGGAACTGATGGCTTAATTGCAGTAGCTACTCACCCTAATTCAAATCTTGTATTAAGTTCCGTCGTTGGTGTTTCAGGATTACTCCCAACAATTGAAGCATTAAAAGCGAAGAAAGATATCGCTATTGCTAATAAAGAAACTTTAGTTGCAGCTGGACATATTGTAACTGAACTTGCGAAACAAAACGGATGTCGTTTAATTCCAGTTGATAGTGAACATTCAGCTATTTTCCAATGTTTAAACGGAGAAAATAATAAAGAAATTGACAAGTTAATTGTTACAGCTTCTGGCGGTGCTTTTCGTGATAAAACACGTGAAGAAATGAAAACATTACAAGCGAAGGATGCTTTAAAACACCCAAACTGGCTAATGGGTGCAAAACTAACGATTGATTCTGCCACGTTAATGAATAAAGGGTTTGAAGTGATGGAAGCTAAGTGGCTATTCGATATTCCTTATGAAAAAATTAATGTTATGATTCATAAAGAAAGTATCATTCACTCTTTAGTGGAGTTTATTGACGGATCAGTTATGGCGCAGCTCGGTGCCCCTGATATGAGAATGCCGATTCAATATGCGTTTCACTATCCTACTCGGCTACCTTCTTCCTATGAAAAATTAAATTTATTAGAACTCGGTAGTTTACATTTTGAAAAACCAGATTTAGAGAAGTTCCCTTGTCTACAATACGCATATGAATGTGGCAAAATCGGTGGTACTACCCCTGCTGTATTAAATGCAGCAAATGAAATTGCAAATGCACTGTTTCTTAAAAACGAAATTGCCTTTTTCGATATTGAAAAAACAATTTACACAACAATTGAAGCTCATCATAACGTAAAAGATCCTTCATTAGATGCTATATTAGAAGCGGATCAATGGGCACGCCAATATGCAAATAAATTGTTAATAAAAAAGAGCTAAAACAGTTTTATCTGTTTTAGCTCTTTTTCCTACGTATTTAACTTAACAAATCTATAACTATGCGTTACTAACACTTTTAATATCGCATATCCTGGAATTGCTAAAATAATCCCCATAATTCCAAATAAATTTCCGGCAGTTAAAATAATAAAAATGATAGTAATCGGGTGAATGTCTAGCTTTTTTCCCATAACTTGCGGAGAAATAAATTTACCTTCTGCTAATTGTACGACCATCATTACGATAATTACTTTTAACACCATTGATGGCGAGTCAATAAATGCGATAATTAATGCTGGTGTAATTGCAATGATTGGTCCTACGTACGGAACGATATTTACAATCATTGCTAAAATAGCGAGTAATACCGCATATTTAATACCAATAATAAGGTAACCGATTAATAGCATAATACCGATAAACAAGCTAACGATAATTTGCCCTCTAATATACGAGCTAATCGCATAATGCATATCATCTAGTATTCTCATCGCTGCTGGGTGTCTTTGTTCTGAAATAAACTTTAAAAAGTGATTCGGTAATTGTTCACCATCTTTTAAAAGATAGAACAATATAAATGGAACCATTACAAATGTTAAAACGACCTCTGTAACAGTACTTAAAAATCCAGTTACATTTCCAGTTACTGATGATAACGACTTCGTAAAATCAACTGTGTAGTCTTTTACCATACTCGCTACATCAATATTTAAATTCTCTTGAATTTTGCCTAGTAAATTACTTTCCCCGAATCTACGTGCTGCTCGTTCAATTTCATGACCGAAATACGGTAAGTTATCTATTAATGCATCAATTTGATCTTTAATAATCGGGATTACTGTTACAACTAAAAACACAAATAATCCTAGTACTATTATATATATAGAAGCGATTGATACGATTCTTGAAACGCCTTTCTTTTCTAAAAGCGAAACGAATGGATGTAAAATATAAAATAGTACACCCGCTAATAATACAGGGAAGAAAATTGTTTTTAAAAAGACGATAAACGGAGTAAATACAAAAGAAATTTTCGTTAGCAATAATATGTTAATAAACAATAACGCAAATCCAAGTAACACAGCTAAATAATTTTGTTCTCTAAAAAACTTTTTCAACTTATCTCTTTTTCTTATATTTACTTTTTCCAATGAAACCACCTCTTCGAATGATGAAAAGCCCTTATTCAGGGCTCTTCATCATAATCTATATCATTATTTTCTTGCAGCTTTCACTACAAATGATACAATAAGAATTAATACGATTGCTCCTAATAATGCTGGCACGACATGAATCCCACCAAATGATGGCCCAAAAGATCCAAATAATCTACCACCTAACGAAGCGCCTAATAAACCTGCGATAATATTTCCAAACATACCACCCGGAAAATTTTTACCCGTTATAGAACCTGCAATTGCACCTATAATAGCACCAACTATTAATGTGATAATCCATCCCATCTTTAGTCCTCCATTTCTATTATGGTGTATTTCTTTTTGATACTAAATTATTATGTAACTATTATAATTATTATATCCAATAAAGAAAAATCTTGTCAAATCTATGAAAATAAAGCTTACAAGGAGGTTTTTACCGAGTGATTCAAAAATTAATAACAACTTCTCACAAAACCGCTACTTCTATTTTAAGCATTCAAATACCAGCTTATGAAATCGAGGCACAATATATAAATAGTACAGCTATCCCTCGCCTTTATGATACTGTAGCCGATATTCGATCATGTGATGAAATTTTCTACGGCTATTTTTATGAAGATACACTTGCCGGGTTTATTTCTTTTAAAATGGATGAAGAGGAAGTTGATATTCATCGTTTAGTAGTATCCCCCGATCATTTTCATAAAGGAATCGCTACAAAACTACTACTTTATGTATTTGACATGTTCTCCCCTTCACAAACATATATTGTACAAACAGGGAAAGAAAATACACCTGCTCTGTCTTTATATAAAAAACATGGATTTATTAAAATAAATGATATTATATTATCCGATGGAGTGGTTTTAACCTCACTAAAAAAATCAGAAAACATAAAATAGTTTGACTTGTCGATTTATTTGTGTTATCTTTTACTTTATAAAACCTTTTGCTGAGTCCAAAATTTGGAGCGGGGGAACCATTTTTGTAGCCATGCTACTTGGGGCGAATCTTTTTTAAGTAGGGAAACTCTCACTTCCCGAGTCCGACAGCTAACCTCGTAAGCGTAATGGGAGAGGAAGGTGCTTTTTGCCTATGTTACACAGTGTACCTCCTTAATTATAAATATGGGATCGATACCAATAGACACCTATATTTATAGAAAAGGAGACATGTATAATGTTACGTTTATCTGATCACGCAATAAAAATGATGGAGCAAAGACTTCGACTCGAACAACATCGCACATATCAAGCAAATAAAGTTGTAGATAACTTACATCACAAATACTTCTTTCAGCATATTTTTCAACCGAAAAGATAAAGAGAAAAACACAAGGAATGTCTATACAGACATTCCTTGTGTTTTTTATATTCCTTATAATATTCTCACTACATTTAAACTTGCCGTAATCGCACCTGCTATAGTGGTCACATGCCCTACACCTAATGGACCGTTTTGTAATATTAATGTTGAATTGGCACTCGTTACATTCACAAGAAGCGTATTTGAAATGGCAGGTTCGATTACTACAGTTACTGTCGTTACGTTTTGTATAAAACTCCCTGCTAGTTGCGTCCCATTTAATAGTAGTCTGACAGATACCGTCTCATTCCCACCAGTCGCGTCCCCTTGGAAATAATAGCTTACTAAATATATTCCTGGGGTGGATACTGTGACAGTTGTAGCACTAGTTAAAGATACTCCTGTTCCATATACTGTAGATCCTGAATTAATTGGAATGTTGGCATTGGCTGCAATTGTACTTGTTGAAGTAGAAAAGAAATAGCCGCCACCTGTTGATATTGCAGATGATCCAGTTGCTCCTGTTAAACCGGTTGGGCCCGTGACACCTGTTGGGCCTGTTACTCCCGTTCCCCCTGTTGCTCCTGTTATTCCTTGTATGCCTTGGATTCCTGTCGGTCCTGTTGCACCAGTCGCTCCAGTCGCTCCGGTTGCTCCGGTTGCTCCCGTCACACCTTGTGGACCTTGAATTCCTTGTATTCCTTGAGGACCTGTTATTCCCGTCACTCCAGTTGCTCCCGTCGGACCTACTATCCCTTGTGGACCTTGGATTCCTTGCACGCCTTGTGGACCGGTTGCTCCTGTCGGGCCAGTTGCTCCGGTTGCTCCGGTTACCCCTTGTGGACCTTGGATTCCTTGAGGACCTTGAGGTCCCGTTACTCCCGTCGGTCCGGTTGCACCCGCCTGACCCGTTGGACCCGTCGGGCCAGTTATCCCTTGTATCCCTTGAGGTCCAGTTGGGCCCGTTGGACCAATCGGACCTTGGATTCCTTGGATTCCTTGAATGCCCTGTGGACCTGTTGGACCTTGTAAACCTTGTATCCCCTGAATTCCTTGTGGGCCTGTTGCCCCTGTTGGACCAGTCGGGCCCTGTGGACCTTGGATTCCTTGTATTCCAGTTGGACCTGTTGGACCTATAGCCCCTTGCGGCCCCTGTATTCCTTGTATTCCTTGAGGACCAGTTGGACCCGTTATACCACTTGGGCCTTGCACTCCTTGCAATCCTTGTGGACCGGTTGGACCGATTGGACCTTGAATTCCTTGAAGACCTTGTAAACCGGTTGGGCCGGTTGCTCCCATTACTCCTTGCTCACCTTGCATTCCTTGTATTCCTTGCGGGCCTGTTGGGCCGATTGGACCTTGTGCTCCTTGCACTCCTTGAAGACCGGTTGGACCTGTTGCTCCTACCGGTCCCTGTACGCCTTGTAAACCTTGTAAACCCGTTGGACCTGTTACTCCCATTACTCCTTGTGGACCTTGAATTCCTTGGTCACCTGTTGGACCTGTTACCCCCATTGGACCCTGTACGCCTTGCAAACCTGTTAAACCAGTTACCCCTGTCGGTCCCTGTATTCCTTGCACTCCTTGGATTCCAGTCGCTCCTGTTGCTCCGGTCGATCCAGTTGCCCCAGTTGCTCCCGTCGGACCAGTTGGACCTCCCGGTGATCCTGCCGGACCCGTTGGACCCGTTGGGCCTCCTGGCGGACCTGTTGGACCCGTTGCTCCTGTTGGACCTGTTGCAGATCCAGTTGGACCAGTTACTCCCGCCTGACCTGTCGAGCCGGTTGGACCGGGATCCCCTTGCAAGCCAGTTGCCCCTGTTGGGCCTATTACACCTTGCACCCCTTGTATCCCCTGAGAGCCGGTTGGACCGGTTAGCCCCATCTCACCTTGTGGACCTTGTAAACCTTGAACACCAGTTGCCCCTGTTGATCCTATTGGCCCTTGTTCTCCTTGTATTCCTTGAGAACCAGTTGGACCGGCCTGCCCCATCGGACCTTGAATTCCTTGTATACCTGTTACACCTTGTAAACCACTACTCCCTAAATTACCTTGAACACCTTGTATTCCCGTATTTCCTGTTGGGCCCGTCGGACCAATTTCACCTTGCACTCCTTGTATACCCTGTATTCCTGTTGGACCCGTCGGGCCGATTTCACCTTGTATTCCTTGTATACCTTGTATTCCTGTTGGACCTGTTTCTCCCATTGGCCCAGGTATACCTTGTATCCCTTGAATTCCAGTTGGGCCAATCGGACCCCTTTCGCCTTGAATTCCTTGAACACCTTGAATTCCTTGTGGACCTTGTTCCCCCATCGGCCCTTGACTACCTTGAGCACCCCGTGGTCCTGTTAAACCAGTTGGACCTGTTGGGCCAATCTCTCCCTGTACTCCTTGTACTCCTTGAATTCCTGTTGGACCAGTTGGGCCAATTGGTCCTTGTACGCCTTGTATTCCTTGCGGGCCAGTCGGTCCACCTAAAGACCCTGTCGGACCAGTTGGACCAGTTGGGCCCGTAATACCTGACGCCGGAAAAGGAATAGGTGATTGAAACTTACTACACTTATCTTGCTCCCTCACAAGCATCTCCCCCCGTTATAACTAACGTGTCAAACTATTTTTAATACATTTAAACTAGCAGTTATTACACCAGATAATGTCGTTACATGCCCAATAGATAATGGACCATTTTGCAAAGATAAAGTAGCATTTGAAGAAGCAACATTAATGACCATCGTATTAGAAATCGCTGGTTCTAATACAAAGGTACCTCCTGTAACATAAAAAATAAAACTCCCTGCGACTTGCGTTCCATTTAAAGTAAGCCTCACGGAAATCGTTTCATTCCCCCCATTTGGATCACCTTGAAAATAATAGCTGACTAAATATATTCCCGGTGTACTTAACGTTACAGTTGTTGCAGTTGTTAAACTAACACCAGAACCAAAAGTTGTAGATCCTGAATTGATTGGTATTAACGCATTCGCTGCAATTACACTCGTTGAAGTAGAAAAGAAATAACCGCCTCCGCTAGGTAAGCCAGTTGCTCCTGTTGCACCTACTATTCCTAAGAAACCTATAGGCCCTATACTACCAGTGGCTCCGGTAGGTCCCACAGCTCCAATCGGCCCTTGACTACCTTGCGCTCCGACTGGGCCTATACTACCACTAATCCCTGTCATTCCACTTACTCCAGTTGGGCCTTGTAGACCTTGAATACCTTGAGCACCTTGTATTCCGGTTGCTCCCGTTGCTCCGGTAGGTCCTGTACTTCCTGTACTTCCTTGTATCCCCATAATCCCTTGAACGCCTTGTATCCCTTGTACTCCGGTCGCCCCTGTTGCTCCTGTCGCTCCTGTTTCTCCAGTTACACCAGTAATTCCAACATTTCCTTGTGGTCCTTCGGGTCCCTGACTACCTTGCGCACCTTGCACTCCTTGTGAACCTGTTATCCCGTTTTCTCCTAAATTCCCTTGGGGACCTCTACTTCCTTGCGCACCTGTCGGACCGGTTATTCCTTGTATTCCTTGCATACCTTGAGAACCTTGAGCTCCTGTCGGGCCTACTATACCTTGTATTCCTTGAGGTCCTTGCAAACCGATAGCTCCTGTTGGACCTATTATTCCTTGAACTCCTTGAGACCCTTGAGACCCTTGAGCACCAGTCAATCCAACTTCCCCTTGTATTCCTTGGGGGCCTTGTAGGCCTTGAACGCCAGCTGCTCCTGCTATTCCTTGAACTCCTTGAATACCTTGAGCACCTTGTGGACCAGCTGCTCCTGTTTCCCCTCGTATTCCTTGTGGGCCTTGGACTCCTGCCGCTCCTGTTGTGCCTGTGGGACCTATTATTCCTTGTAAGCCTTGTATACCTTGCGCTCCTGTTGGACCTGTTACCCCTTGTATACCTTGCACACCTTTAGGACCTTCTGCACCAATTGGACCGATTTCTCCCTGCAGACCTTGTATCCCTTGAGGACCTTCTACACCGGTTGCTCCTGTTATTCCTTGGTTACCTTGAGAACCTTGTGCACCTTGTACGCCAGCTACACCAATTACCCCTTGAGAACCTTGTGCACCCCTTACACCTTGAGGGCCAGTGGGACCTGTTATACCTTGTAACCCTTGTATTCCTACTGCACCAGTTCCCCCTGTTACACCCCGCGCACCAGTTACTCCAGTTGGACCTGTGGGTCCCCCAGGTGGACCGGGTGGGCCAGATGGACCAGTCACTCCACTAGATGGACCAATTGGACCTGTTGTTCCCGTCGGAGCACCCGGAGGTCCTTCTGGTCCTTGTATACCAATACTCCCTGTTGCTCCTGTTATCCCTCGTACTCCTTTTGCTCCTTGAAAACCAGTGGATCCGTTTAGTCCTTGTATGCCTTGAACACCTTGTGGACCTTGAGGGCCTATTACACCTGTTATCCCCTTTATTCCGCTTATACCTTGAGGTCCTTGTATTCCAGTAGAACCAGTTGGACCTATTACACCTTGTATCCCTTGATCACCTTGGTGTCCTTGCTCTCCAGTAATTCCTTGTATTCCTTGGGGACCTTCTTCTCCTTGTATACCTGTAGTTCCATCCTCCCCTTGTATTCCTTGCGCTCCTTGAGGACCTTGAGGACCTATTACACCTGTAATACCACCTTCACCTATCACACCTTGCATTCCTTGTGCTCCCGTTTGTCCTCTTTCTCCAATTTCCCCTTGTATCCCCGGGGAACCTTGTATACCTTGACTACCAGCAGGGCCTGTAATCCCTTGTATTCCTTCCAGTCCTTGTAATCCAATATCACCAACAGGACCTTGCTCTCCAATTAATCCTTGAGGACCTTGTAAACCAACCGGACCTGTAATTCCTTGCTCTCCAGTATCACCAACGGCACCTTGTATTCCTTGAGCTCCTGTTGTCCCTCGCGGACCTTGTATTCCCTCGATACCTTGGGGGCCTTGTGGACCAGTTGCTCCTCTAGGTCCAGTAATTCCCGGAGGACCGACCGGACCTTCATGCCCTCCAGTTGGACCTACAGGGCCACTATTACCTGTTGGACCAGTTGCACCTATAAGCGGAAGAGGCAGTGCCACTCCGAATTTTTTGCAATTTTTATGATGATGCACAACAATCCCCCTTCCCTAAAATCATTACACCTTTTATATGAAATGCATTTTTATATGAAAAGTACACCTCTGACTTCATTTTTTTAAAAATAAAGAAGCCCATCATTTCATGTATTTGAAATGATAGGCTTCTTTTTATAAAACACTTTACTTCCTCGCCTTAATAATAAAAGTAGTTGGCACCACTCTAGCTTTATATAACGAATAATATTTCGTAGACGGCTCAGCTAATTCTTCATCAAACGCGCTAGATGGTTCAGGTTCTTCTATTCTCTCAATTGTAAATCCCGCTCTATTTAACTCATTTATGTATGTACTCATTTTTCTTTTATATAACGTTGCTTGTACATGTTCCCCTTTAAATGTTTCAAACGTAATAGGAGTTTCCTCATGATAAGACGAGCTTAAAGCAATCTCCTCTGTTCCATACATTAAGTTTGAATATATGGGATGCTCCCAGCTAAATATAAAACTTCCTCCTGGCTTTACATATGAATAAATGAGTTCCAACGTTTTTCTTAAGTTCGAAGTCCAACCTAATGCATAAATGGAATATACAATATCAAAATATTCTTTCGGAATATCTCCTTCTTCTTCCATCGCTCCGCATACTAACTTTGGATTCCAACACTTTAACGTTTCATTCGCTGTTTTAATTTGTTCACTTGAAAGATCAAGCCCCCATACTTCCTCTGCCCCGTGCTCTGCCATATATTGCAACGAATGCCCACTTCCACACCCAATATCAAGAACCTTTTTATTTCTGATTGAATCTAACAAATGAATCTCATCTTCAGACGCTGTATACGGACCATATTTCGGTAAACAATCCACTTGAAAGAAATAAGGTGCAACTGTATCCCAACACTTTTTATTTAAAGCTAACATTTGTGTACTTTCCATATCCTTCATTCCCCCATCCTATTTTCTTCCCCTAATATTAATTACACATCATAACCCGATCTCCCTTTTCTCTTCGCCCGGTAATTTTTCACTTTCGCGATCGTTCCGCACGCTCTTCCTCCTTCTTCTCCAGCATACATACCACACCATCTTTTACTTCCATTTCGCGAATGATCATAAAATACCCAGCGACAATCTGGGCATGCTTTTAATCTTCCCCACAAATTTTCTTGAATCGCCATTAGCACAATATTTAATATCTTTGTATACACATTCTCTTCGTGCACAGGCTCATATGTAATACCTTTCATATCTTTCTTTACATGTACATGAAATGGGTATTTCTCTAACCACCTTTGCAATGATTCTCCGCCTTCAATTGCCACCCGAATATCTTCTCGAAAACTTTTTAATTCCTCTATCGTATGAAACGGAACCTCTTCATGAAAATATTCTTCCATAAAGAGCTTTATATCCTCTTCTGTTTGCAGCATATCAATTGGCTCTCTCGTATCGTTTGGTATTTTCCATGTATTTAAAAATTCCCGAATATATTCTAATTCATTTGGTGCATTTTGATTCAATTCCATTCACCTTCTTCTTAAAATTTACTTTTTTCTGACTTTATGTATAATTATAATATAAAATAGTTAACCATTAAATAATTTTACCGGTTACAATATTAGGAGGAGTTCTATGAAAAGTTTCTCAATACCGATACGTTTCATGCTTATTTCTTCATTTTTTATGTCTTTTGGGTATTTTGCAGTATACGCATTTTTAGCTATTTATCTATTAAGCTTTCTTCATTTTTCTGCTGTTCAAGTAGGAACAGTGTTGACGGTTATGACAATCACATCACGAGTTATCCCATTATTCTCAGGATTAATTGCTGACAAAATAGGCTATATCATTATGATGATAGCCGGATTATTTTTAAGAGGAATCGGATTTATCGCTTTAGGAATATGCTCTGATTTTT
This sequence comes from Bacillus sp. N5-665, assembly GCF_022637375.2. Lineage (NCBI taxonomy): Bacteria > Bacillati > Bacillota > Bacilli > Caryophanales > Bacillaceae > Bacillus > Bacillus sp. N5-665. The sequence goes on along the minus strand of NZ_CP093325.1, from coordinate 2,071,558 downwards.
ATACAATTTCTATTTCTTCTGCACTTATTGGCTTCGGAACTGCATTTTACGAACCTGCTGCGCGCGCCATATTCGGCTCACAACCAGCTCATATGAGAAAAAATTTATTTACATATTTAAACCTTAGTTTTAATTGCGGTGCAATAATCGGACCAATTGCAGGAGGGCTCTTACTCTTACTCGATCCAATCTATGCTTTTTCTCTAACAGGATCTCTTATGCTGTTATTCGCTTTTATCTTTTACTTACTTAAAAATCACTTCCAAGTCACTACTGAAAACACGTCTATTACATTAGGGATACAAGCTATCTCACAAAACAAATCTTTCCTTTTGTTTTCATTTATTATGATTTCCTTCTATATTATGTTTACTCAACTTACTGTCGCACTTCCACTTCATATGAAAAATATTAGTAATAGCAATCAGCTTGCTACACTAGTTATTACGATAAATGCAATAACAGGCGTCATATTTATAGTGTTATTCCGAAAACTATTTCATAAATACAACACACTTTCGATTATTAAATACGGTGTTTTATTAATGAGTATTTCCTTTTTACTTATCCCTTTATTTCAACACCCATATTGGCTATTTATTTGTGTAATTTTATTTACAATCGGTGAAACACTCGTATTACCTAACGCTGATATCGCTATTGCAAATTACAGTAACGAATCATATACAGCTACTTACTTCGGATTTTATCAACTATCACTCGCATTTGGTTTTATCATCGGTAATTATACCGGTACATCTTTTACAACCAATTTAAACGGAATGTATACACCATGGCTTATTTTCGGCGGAATAGGAGTTATTGGTTTTATTTCACTCCATATTTTAAATATTAAAAAAGGGAGCTCTAAAGAGGATATATACCTATGTAATGAGACGAAACCTCTTTAACACATTACAATTGAGATGGTACCTTTAGACAAGCAACCTATAATAAAAAAATTCGACCATCATATTTGACAGTCGAATCTTTTTATTTTTCATATTCAAGATGATTATGTCTTTTACAACCAAATAAATAGCAACCCCCTAAATGATAAGTTTCAAATTCTAACCCTGGAACATATCCAGATTTGATACGTTCTATCATTGTTTTATAACAATTATTCTCTTCTGTATATTCCTCAATTAACTCTGTCTTATCTTTTTCTGTCCAGTTTTCTTCTACTTCTTCATTCTGAACATCTTCTATTTCTGATGTTTTCGCTTCGATAGATTCCTGTATAACTTCATTTATACGGGAGAAATTATTAGCTTTATATAGAGCATACACAAACCTACTAATCCAGTTAGGACTTTTCCAAACTTCTTTGTATCCCTTTTCGAACCATTCAATTGCTTCGTTATAGCAATTCAACTCAACATATAAATCTGCTACATGAATTTCTCCTAAAAAATTATCAGCTTTCCTGTTAAAAGCATCTAACTTCTCTTTCGCTTCTGTCGTTCGCCCTAAATCAATTAAACATTTTACATAGCTATACATTATATAGTCCGAATCCTCTGCAACTCGCAAGAAAAATTCCGAAGCTTTTTCTAACTCTCCAAGGTTATAATGCGCTACAGCTACATTGTGAAATGCTTCATTGGATGGTTGCATCGAAATAGACTTTTGTAATACTTCTTTCGCTTCTTCCCATTTTTCTTGTTTCGTGTAAATTTCCCCTAAGATGTTATAAGGGAAGTATGAGGACGGATCTAACTTAACAACTTCTTTTATTAATTCCAGAGCTTTATCGTCATTTTCTTCCTCATAAAAGTACATCCAAGCAAGATTATTGAGAGATTGTACACCTCTAGATTCATGTACTGCTTGATGAAACAGTTCCATTGCTTCCACATATTTATTTTGTTCAAACATTTCAATTGCCCTCTCGTTAATGTTCAAGTAACTACCTCCGAAGTGAATGAATTCATCTATTCCATATCGTTATTTTAATATGAAAAAATTGTAATTTCTATAAAAAAGTAGTGCGCTTCGTATTACGTTCTTTCTCCTATCTACATTTGGATATCCAATTCATAATGATTTTAACAACACTGCTTTCTACAGAAAATATATACCTACTGGAAAGATACTAATTTAAAACAATAAGTAAACTTTTCAAACCCCTTAAATTGGATATACAGCCTGTTTTAATTTACATATTATGGTACAATTAAAAAGTGTGCTAGCTAAACATTTACGTTCCACACTAGCAGTCTAGCAATACCAAAATCAAAAATCACTTGAAATTGGGGGATGTTATGAAACAGAAATTAGCTGTTCTTCTATTCATCGGAATCATATTATCCGGATGTTCAACTATAGTAGAAAATTCTTTAGAAACTGGAAAAGGCAGTATTGAATTATTAACACCAACGATTACAACAAAAGATAACGAATTAGAAATTAAGACTGAAGGTATTGATGAAAATAAAGTGACGTTTATTTATGTTGCCAATAAAAAAGTATTGGCACAAAAAATTAATAATGGCGAATCCTACAAAGTTAACATTAAAGATATCGAGCACGCTCATAAGACAGATTACAAACCAAAAGTTCAACTTTTGCAAACGAAAGATGATACTCAAGATGGAGACATGGTAACCTTTAAACAAGTTAGATATACAGTTAAAAAAATTAATTTTATAGGTATTTCATTATAAATGTAACGAACGAAAATTTACTTTTAACAGAGGGTAAATGTAAGGGGGGCTAGCATGAAAAGAAGATGGATTTATTGGTGGATTGGTAACATATTTTGGATTATAACTTTCGGGATATTGGCAGCTATCATTTGGCTAAGAGAGGTTGATGGGACCGGTGTTACTCAAACACCGGAGCTGAAATTAATAGCCTTTATCGTTTTATTAATTGCATTTATATTACCAATCATTATTCAAGTTGTATGGTTACTTGTTAATCTGAGAAAGAGTAGAAAAAAATAACGCAGAAAAAAGAGATGAATCTTTTTCAAACTAGATTCCTCTCTTTTTATTTTGGGATTATGCCGTGCTTTTAAAGCTGCACTACTCCCTTTTCTTTACGATACATGTTCATCTTTCTTCTTCATTAACGCTCTTTTCTTCATCGCCTTCGTTAAATATCCGCCTTTAAATGAACGGATTTCATAAGAAGACATAAACGCTTTCGGTGCAATTTCATTAATAATTTCTAACAGTTCTTTTTCTCTAGAACGCTTTGCAACGATATCTAAACGATAACGTATAGAATTAATACCTTCGCCTTCAAATACTGTAACGCCAAATCCTGAGTGACGTAATTCATCTACTAATTCATTACAACGGTCTAGTAAACTAACTTGATACGTAATATAACCAATTGCTAATTTGTTCTCTATATAACCGCCTAATAATAGTCCCGTACTAAAACCAATGACATAGGCAATAATGTTCATCCAATTTGATAAATCTTGAAACACAATACCTAAACTGACAATGTAAATAGCTCCTTCTAACAATCCAACACCAGCAGCGGATCTTGTTTGATTCTTTACAAGCAAAATCGTACGGATTGTTAAAATTGGAACGTAAATAATTTGAAGCACAAAAATAAGTAACGCTTGTAACATTGGTATCCACCTCTTTCAAAAAGTCTTTTGTCATAATAACATACATAACCTTTAGAAATCGATGGGTTTTTAAATTTTTTTACATTATTTTTCATACTATTGAAAAACGTAAAAAAGAAGCGTATTATATTTGTCGTAAATTTGATTCCTTTCATTAGCTCGCTTAAACACAAAAAAGGAACCCCATTAGGCCCCTTTCATCATAGCTCTATGTTTTTCGAAGCATGTTCCCTTTGCTTCTCTTCCTCTTTCACTAACTGCATATTTGCATAAGCTAAATTTACAATCATTAAAAAGTGACCACCTAAAATGCCTGTACCAAATGCCCACATTTCCATTTCATGCTCAATTTCATACATGATGATTGCTCCTAAAATGGCAGCTGCAAATCGGTTTAGAACTCCTAATCCAGGAGCCTTTTCCTTCATTACGATACTTTTCCCAAGTTTCTCCACTCTGCGAGCTAATAACCAAAGACAATAGGCACTTACAGCTAATCCGATACCAAACCCTGTTACTTGTTTTCCAAACGGAGTAATCGTCCACATAAGTAGTAAACCACTAAAGATCGCATACAATTGTAATCGATATACACGTAAGGCTGCTTGAATCAAAATATCCGCTCCTAATTTCGCATTTTTTATACGTTAGAAGAAAAGCAGCAACTTACACAGTTGCTGCTTTCTCTTCTTCTTGCTCTTGTTCCATTTTACGAATTTCAACACGTTTAATTTGGTAAGCGTCTTTTTCTAACACTTTAAATTCATAACCTTCCGCCTCAACATGTTGTCCTTCTTCAATTTCATGATTTTGCATCATAATCCAGCCACCGATTGTATCCACATCGTCTTCTTCAATGTGTAATCCAAACAAATCTTTTACTTCTGAAATAAGCACTTTTCCATCAACGATTTTATGGTGCTCATTCACATGCTGAATTGGTGGTGCTTCATCTTCATCATATTCGTCACGAATTTCGCCGACGATTTCCTCCAAGATATCTTCAAGCGTTACAATTCCTGCTGTTCCTCCGTACTCATCATATAAAACAGCCATCGGAATTCGCTTCTTCTGCATTTGAAGTAATAAATCGTGAATTGGAGTTGTTTCCATCACTTCAATAATCGGACGCATATACGTGCGAATGGATGATAAATCTTTTTGATCTTCGGTCATATATCGAATAAAGAAATCTTTTACGTTGACCATACCGATAATATCATCTTTATCTTCTCCAAAAATCGGATAACGTGTGTATCGCTCATTTTGGATTACTTTCATGTGTTCTTCTACTGAATCTTCCAGGTAGAAACCAATGATTTCTGTTCGCGGTACCATAATCTCTTTTGCAATACGATTATCAAATTCAAAAATGTTATTTACATACTTGTATTCAGCCTGATTAATTTCGCCACTTTCATAGCTATCTGAAAGGATAAGGCGTAATTCTTCCTCTGTATGAGCTACTTCATGTTCTGAAGCTGGTTTTAAACCGAATAAGCCAGTTACAACACGAGCTGAACCGTTTAATACCCAAATAAATGGATACATGACTTTATAGAACATCATTAACGGACCTGCCAATAACAATGTTACTTGTTCAGCCTTTTGAATTGCCATCGTTTTCGGAGCTAATTCCCCTACTACAACGTGTAAATACGTCATTAGCATAAAGGCAAGACCAAATGTTAATACTGATGAGATAGAAGGATTTATGTTCCATTTCTCAAATAACGGGTGTAATAACTTTTCAATTGTCGGTTCACCTAACCAACCTAATCCCATAGCTGTAACTGTAATACCTAATTGACAAGCAGATAAATATTCATCTAAATTTGTTGTTACCTTTTTCGCTGCTAAAGCACCGCGTTTCCCTTCCGCAACAAGCTGATCAATACGACTTGAACGTACCTTTACAATCGCAAACTCTGCTGCTACGAAAAATCCAGTAAATGCGATTAAAATCGCAACCATGACTAAATTAAATATTTCCAATGAATCCCCTTAGTTTAAAAAACTAAGGTGTCCACCTCCTGTATACTATAATGTTTTCTTATTTGTTCACTAGAAAACATAGCCCGATACAAAAATTAAAGAGGTCGGATTTCACTTTTTTCTATAATAATAGAGCAAGTGTCTGTATTAAAGCTGTCGTTTGACCAGATAAAGATTTCGATATTTTTTCACGTTGTGAATCAGTCAATCCATCTAAAAGCGGCTTTAACTCCGTTAACTCTGCTTCTAACCGATGAATATGGTCTGTCACTTCATTCACTTGTTTCGAAACGTGTTCATTGATACCGAGCAGCTTCTTCTTCTCCTCGATTTTCTCTTTAATCTCACAAAGCGGCATATGCATTTCTTTGCACTTCTCAATAAATTGTAATGTCTCAAATGCTGTTTCATCGTAATAGCGATAATTAGATTGAGATCGCTCCGCTTTTAAGATACCTAGATTCGTATAATAATCAATCGTGCGTTTCGACACGTGAGCCATGAGAGCCAACTGTCCGATTCGATACACCTTCCCAACGATCTTCCCCCCTTGTTTATATTACTAACATCATACAATACATAAACTGTACAGTCAAACGTGACGGTTTATTATTCATAATTTATACACAATTCCACATGCCATCTAAGTATGTAGTATATTCACACTCTATAACTCTATCCATATAGTTAGATTACTGTTTTTTCGATATGCCGATACCAAAATGTAAAAATGGAATCACACATTCCTGTCAACCTTCCATAATTTAAAACATATGATAATAATATTGAAATAAAATCATTATTTATGCAACTGGAGGAGATTAAAATCACTAGGACAATTATCTCTCATTTTTATAACGAGGAGTATTTATTACCATGGTGGCTTATGCATCATACAAAAATATTTGATCACGGCATATTAATTAATAGAGGTTCTACAGATCGTTCGGTTGAAATTTGTAAATTATTTGCTCCCAACTGGGAAGTACGAAATTCAAGATTCCTTGATTTCGATCCCACTAATACTGATATTGAGGTGATGGAAATTGAAAGAGAAGTTTCAGGTTGGAAAATGGTATTAAATACTACGGAATTTCTTTGTTGTAACAATGTAGCAGAATTTTTCTCATCACTTCATATGTTAGGCCAAAATATGTACGCAATTAGAATGATTGTCATGATTGATAAGCATAAGTACAATTATTCAAAACTAAGATATTCTATTCCGTTAGTAGAGCAACGATACCATGGTCTTTTTCCTTATAAACCAGAAATCGGATGTGCTTGGCGATTTATACACAATCATCTTGACGGCGCATATTTACCTGGTAGACATTTTACTCGACATCAACATACAGTTTATAACTCCCCTTCATTTATTGTTAAATTTTATTTTAGCCCTTGGAACGAACATGCAAAGATAAGAAAATTACAAATTACACCTACTCTTTCAAAAACGGGTGTTCAAATGGGCCTTCAAACTCATTATGGTCAGTCCTCTGAGGAACTCGAAACTCGATTTTTAGAGCTTAGTAACATAACACAAGACCTACGTAATCACCCTGAGTATCAACAATTATTCCCTAAATTCAAACCTTAATATTTCTCACCCTATCATGTTCCACACATTTTTACACACTTAGCTAAAAACCATACCATTTGTATTTCATATGAATACTGTATATATTATAAATTTTTATTTTAGGAGGAAAAAATGAAAGCTGTTATTCTTGCAGGTGGATATGGAACGAGGATTGGGGAAGAAACTCATTTAAAACCAAAACCTATGATTGAAATTGGAACAAAGCCTATTTTATGGCACATTATGAGTTTGTATAGTTATTACGGGATTACTGAGTTTATTATTTGCTTAGGCTATAAAGGATATGCAATTAAAGAATTCTTTTTAAATTACAACTTACACATGTCCGATTTCACGATACATTTAAGTGACAATACAATTACGAACCACTCTCATCGTATAGAACCATGGAAAATTACATTAATCGATACTGGTCTAAATACCGAAACAGGTGGACGAGTTAAAAAAATACAACATTACGTTGGGGATGAGCCTTTCTGCCTCACTTATGGCGATGGATTAAGTAATGTAAATATAAAAGAACTCATTGCTTTTCATAAAAAACACGGCAAAACGGCTACTGTTACAGCCGTACAACCTCCTGGTAGATTCGGTTCTCTCGTCTTAGATAAACAATCTGTAACATCCTTTCAAGAGAAGCCACTAGGTGATGGCGGATGGGTTAACGGTGGATTTTTCGTTTTAAATCCTGATGTTTTCAACTACATTAGTGGAGATAAATCTGTTTTTGAAACAGACACTTTAGTTCAGTTAGTAAACAAAAACGAATTGGCTGCATATCAACATACTGGTTTTTGGCATCCAATGGATACATTGCGCGATAAAAATAAATTAGTCGAGCTATGGGAAAGTAATAATGCTCCGTGGAAGGTTTGGTAATATGGCTTCATCATCTTTTTGGAATAAGAAAAAAGTATTCATTACGGGACATACTGGCTTTAAAGGCTCATGGCTCACCCTTTTTTTAAGTTCTTTAGGCGCAGAAGTAGTTGGCTATTCTTCTCATCCCCCATCCATCCCTAACCTTTTTGAACAAGGTAACGTAGCAAAAGAATGCACATCAATTAAAGGCGACATTACAGATTACGATTCTTTATTCCATACCCTGAAACAACATACCCCGGACATACTATTTCATTTAGCAGCCCAGCCAATCGTCACCACTTCATACAAAAATCCTATCGAAACATTTAAAACGAATGTTTTAGGTACCGTTCACGTATTAGAAACCGCAAAACATATAGAAAGTATACGTAGTATCATTAATGTTACAAGTGATAAATGCTATGAAAATGACGGGAGCGGTAACCGAGCATTCGTGGAAACTGACCGGCTAGGAGGTTTCGATCCTTATAGTGCTAGTAAAGCTTGCGCTGAACTAGTTGCAACGTCCTATCAAAAATCATTCTTTCGCACTAACACTCTGCATCTTGCCTCAGTAAGAGCAGGTAACGTCATCGGCGGCGGTGATTGGGCAGAAGACCGATTATTCCCAGATGTCATTCGTGCATATTTACAAGATGATACATTAAATATTAGAAACAAGCACGCGATTCGCCCGTGGCAACACGTATTAGATCCTTTACATGGCTATATCCTTTTAGCTGAGAAGCTTTGGAAGGATGCCGAATATGCAGCAGCGTGGAATTTCGGCCCGATAAATGAACCTAACAGAACAGTTCATGATATCATTCACTCTATAATGAAATTATGGAATCAACCACTAACAATCCATTTCCCCCATACAAATACTCCTTATGAATCGCCCATTTTAACACTAGATAGTACAAAAGCAGTAAATAAACTCGGTTGGACTCCTAAGTTATCAACAGATCATTCTATCGCTTGGACTGTTGATTGGTACAAAAAATATGCATCTGGTGAAAATATGGAATCTTTCACGCGCCAACAAATCGGTGCATTCAAAAATTTATAAGGGGGCTATAAAATGGAACAGAAAAAATGCCGTTTTTGCCACTCATTACTCACAAATACTTTTTTAGATTTAGGTGTTTCCCCTCTCGCTAACTCATTTGTAGCTCCTGAACACTCATATAAAATGGAACCATTTTATCCGCTCCACACATTTGTTTGTCACTCTTGTTTACTTGTACAATTAGATGAATTTGAATCTCCGCACAACATTTTTCATGACTATTTATACTTCAGCTCTTACTCCTCCAGTTGGCTACTACACGCTAAACAATATGTAGAAATGGCGGTTAAGCGTTTCAACTTAACAAATCATTCGAAAGTAATTGAAATCGCGAGTAACGACGGGTACTTATTACAATACTTTCAAAAAGAACATATCGAAACGTTAGGAATTGAACCAGCAAAAAATGTAGCAGAAATCGCTATTCAAAAAGGAATTCCTACTGAAGTGAATTTTTTCAGCAATGACTTAGCAAAAAAATTACCACAAGCTGATTTAATCGTCGCAAATAACGTATTAGCACACGTTCCAAACTTACATGATTTTGTCGCCGGTTTAAAAACGTTATTAAAACAAGATGGCACGATAACAATTGAATTCCCGCACTTATTAAATCTAATTTCCCTTAAACAGTTTGATACGATCTACCATGAGCATTTCTCCTATTTCTCACTTATAAGTCTTCAAAAAGTTTTAGCTCACCATCATTTACAAATTGTCGATGTAGAAGAACTTTCAACGCACGGTGGTTCATTGCGTATTTTTATAAACCATCATAATGACTCATCCACTATCCATTCCAATGTTACAAACTTAATCCAAAAAGAAGTAGATCACGGGCTAGATACATTAGATTGCTATCTCCTTTTCTCTAAACACATCGAACAATTGAAAATAAATATTTTAAAGTTTTTTATCGAAGCGAAAGCTTTAAACAAACAAATTATCGGTTACGGTGCTCCAGCTAAAGGAAACACCCTTTTAAACTATTGCGGGATAGGAAAAGAATTTCTAGCTTATACAGTAGATAAAAATCCTCACAAACAAAATCTCCTTCTACCAGGAACTCGCATTCCAATAAAATCTCAAGAAGAAATTAAACGTACAAAACCCGATTACATTCTCATACTTCCTTGGAATTTAAAAGATGAAATTATGAAAGAATGCTCTTTCATTCGTGAATGGGGCGGCAAATTTTTAGTAACGATTCCAGAAGTTGAGGTGATTGAGCCATGAAAAAAATCCTTGTAACAGGCGGTAGTGGATGGATTGGTAAATATGTTGTAAATTCTCTTATACAAAAGGGCTATGAAGTGCACGCCACTTACAATACAAATAAGCCTTCTCACCTTTCTTGCCATTGGCATAAATTAAACTTACTTTGCGATGAAGAAGTAAAAAAACTCATTTACGACATGAAGCCTAGTCATCTCATTCATTTAGCTTGGGAAGCAGTGCCGCCAGCGTGTTATGTATCTATTAATAATTACTATTGGCTTACATCCAGTATCTCGTTGATTCAACACTTCACAACTTGCGGTGGAAAGCGAGTCGTTGTTGCCGGTACTGGCGCAGAATATGAATGGTTTAACGGCGTACTATTTGAAGATTCACCGCTTCTTTCCTATAAAACACCGTATTCATTATGTAAAAACGCGCTACACTCCTGGCTACAAACGTATGCTGAGCAAACCGCCCTCAGCATGTGTTGGGGCCGCATTTTTCATATGTATGGCCCTCACGAACAAGGGAACCGACTCGTTTCTAACATTATCAATTCCTTATTAAAAAATGAGGAAGCACTATGTACACACGGAAAACAATCAAGAGATTTTCTCCATGTGAGCGACGTCGCTCATGCTCTCGTAACAGTATTAGAACATGGCGTTACAGGAACAATCAATATCGCTTCTGGTCAATCTGTACAAATTAAAGAATTAGCTTCTATCATTGCTAAAAAAATAGGAAAAGAACATTTCATTAAACTAGGTGCGATTCCTTTCTCTAAAGATGAACCTTTATTTGTCGGCGTTAATGTAGAGCGTTTAAAAACTGAAGTAAACTGGAAACCAACATACGATCTAAATACTGGAATCGAAGAAACAATTTTATGGTGGGAATCATTTATAAAAAAGCATAACGATACGCATTACTAAAACGTAAATCCTTCGTCCCACTTGCTAAATCCTTATACCATTCTTCTAATTTTTCAGGTGTAATAATATGATGCGTGCCCATTCCCCCTTGCTTACTAGCTTCAGAAAGAGTAGGACCAATTTGTAATTTCCTCTTTCTCATCGCATCGTTCCAAGGGCTGAAACCAAACCATGCAATACACGCAAGTGGCGGATAAATCATAGATTCATGTGCAGATAAATGTCTTCCAACCGTATAACTTCCATGTTCATGATTATGAATAAATCTACCTCTTCTCCATAACGGCCAATCTTCTGGTAAATAACCGTGAAATCGCTGTTTCATTAAAGGTATTCCAAAGTTAAGGTCTGGATAATTATAGTTAAGATCATCGACCATAATAAGCCCTTCCAGCCAATACATCCTCCCTCCCAATTCATTTAGTGATTTCCAAAACTGATTTTTATCTTGCACACAAAGGAACTCAGTCGTATTTAAAATCATTTTCCATCCCTTTACTTCTTGTTCTACCATCATCACTTCATTATCTGTCGCTAGTGCATCAAATTCTGGATTTAAAGAATCTCGCACTTCCCAATGCGGCGCGAATTTTTTACAAATTTTCACTGAACGATCAGTAGAACCTTTATTAATTAAAATGCCATGATTAAACAGTTTCGTATGATGCATAAGCCACCACGGCAATAAATATTCTTCATTATAAAAATGAGAAATAACGGTTGTAGTTATAACAATCTCCTCCTCTTTCTCTATTAATCTACTTTTTCATCCTACTCTTACTATACTTATCATTAATGTAATTGGTTTCTTTTATTTCAAAAATATGTTTTTCTACCATATACTATGCTTTCTTAAACAATTTCCATTTTCTAAAGAAACATCCAAACAAACTGAAAATTAAGTTATAATATCATTATAAAATTATGAAGGAGGAATGCATTCATGTACTACAACACTTCATTCGAAAACGATCAACCTGTAGGCCGTCTATAAACTAAGGCGGGCATTCATATAACACATAACACTATGCCTCGTCTTAGGGAACTCATAATACCCTAAAAATAGACGGAGGTACTTTACATGAAACAAACAATTTTAGGAGCTATATGTTTATCACTAGCAGCAAGTATATGGGGCGGTATGTATGTTGTTAGTAAATACGTACTCGATTTTATCCCACCACTGACACTCGTTTGGCTACGCTTTATCATTGCTTTTGTTGTTTTATATGCAATTTTGAAAATAGCTAAAAAAAAGCAAAAGAAAAAAGTAACCATTCACAAAAAAGATTGGCTACTCTTCGCCTGGATTGGATTTATCGGCTATTTCATTTCGATCACATGTCAATTTATCGGAACAAAATTATCCGACGCTCATACAGGCTCGTTAGTAACGTCAGCTACACCTGCATTTATGGTTATATTTGCAGCAATCATTTTAAAAGAAAAGCTAACCGCTCGCAGATTGCTATCTACTATAATAGCGACAATCGGTGTCATTATCGTCATTGGATGGGATATTGAAATTGGCTCCTATTTTATCGGTACAATCATATTAGTCGGGGCCGCTATTACGTGGGCTTTACTATCCATTTATGTGAAGATTGCTTCAGCTCGATTTTCATCTTTAGTTATTACAACGTACGCCATATTCTTTTCACTCTTTTTCATTACACCTTTTATGATATGGGAACTACAATCAACCTCTATCGAAACAGTAAATACGTACGTAATATTAGGCGTAATTTACTTAGGTGTCGTCTCAACGGCAGGTGCCTTTTTCCTTTGGAATAAAGGATTAGAATTAATGGACGCAAGCATCGGATCGTTATTTTTCTTCTTCCAACCTATCGTCGGATCGTTGCTTGGTTGGCTCTTATTAAATGAGACATTAAATAGTAACTTTTTTATTGGTGGTATTCTTATTATATGTAGTGTTTTCATTACTACTTTTGAAAAGAAATGAAAAAACAGGCAGAGATTCTTAATCTCTGCCTGTTCCATACTCTTTACGCACTCCAATGCGATGGACGGGACAACATTTTCGGCAATTTCGTATGTTTGTCCCCTTTCGCTGCATTAATTTGAACTTGCGTCAGAAAAATACTATTTGTAAAATCAGCCCCACGAATATCTGCATCTCGTAAATCTGCTCCGATAAGATCTGCTCCTCTTAAGTTTGCTCCATTTAAGTTTGCCGCAATTAAATAAGCTCCTCTTAAATTCGCTCCTTGCAAATCTTTCTTCTTCAAATTTGCTCCCATAAGATCTGCTCCGCGGTGACTCATTCGTTTCTTATGCGCGGCATTCATTTCCTTCCAAACTAGCTCACTCGTTTCTAAAAGTAATACATTTACTTCTGCACGGTGTAACGGAATATTTACTTTCATTAACTCGTCCGCATTTAAATTTGAAAGGCGCTCCGTCTCTTCAATTGCTTTACTTAGTTCTTTATGAATCGGTTGTGTGGCCGTCAAAAGAATAGCCTCATTCAAATACCACAGTATTTCATGAAGCTGATGCATAATCGGAAAAGCATCATACATTTTTCTCGCATGCTTTGCATCTTTCCGCCAATCAATCCCGTTAAATGTCACTTGAGAAATCTTCTGTCCAGCACCGAAACACTCAAATACTGTACAACCTTTATAACCTTTTCCTCTAAGATTTTTATGTATGCTACATTTAAAATCTGATTGTAAGTTAGAACATGGCTTCCCGCCATCTTTATTCACCGCAAAATCTACCGATGCTGCGAACGGTAACGCTACACAACATAGACCGAAGCATTTTTCACAGTTTGCTTTTAAATGATCGTTATGATTAGTCAAAATATATACCCCCTGTTGTCTTTTGACTATTTCATAATATTCCAACTGCACTAAATAATCAATTTTAAAATAAAATAGACTCTTTCATTTCAAATCATAACTTTATCATTTGATTTCCTTTCAATTGAAAAAGACAGTTTCTATCTAATGAATTATAATTAAATTATAAATATTCAAACTAAAAGGAGACTTACTATGGCACTCGAAATGAAAACAAACTGTCAAATTTGCGACCAATCTCTCGAATCAAATTCCGAAGCATACATTTGCGTGTATGAATGTACATTTTGTGCACCATGTACAGAAGAAAGACAAAATGTTTGCCCAAACTGTGGCGGCGAATTAGTACGTAGACCGAAGAAGAAATAGAAAAAAGCAAAGCGATATCGCTTTGCTTTTTTATTGTTTTTGGGATATATAGAAATTCTACCAATCACAAATTAAACGTTTAAAAACTTCACACAAACAGGCTCTGGTACAACAACATCAGATTGTAGCAGTGTTAACTTCCCTGTCGTTTCATTTCTTGAAAATAGCACAAGGTTATGTGACTTTTCATTTGTCGCAATAAGAAACTTTTCAGTCGGATCTAATACAAAGTCCCTCGGCCAATTTCCTTCTGTAGATGTATGTGCAACAAATGTAAGCTGACCTGAATTTTGATCCACACTGAAAACAGCGATACTATTATGACCGCGATTACCTGCATATACAAAGTGGCCGTCAGAAGAAATATGAATCGCACTTCCTTGACTATTGTCATCAAATTCTTTTGGAACGGTAGAAATATACTGCAACTCTGTAAAGGACCCTTCTTCCGGATTATATGATAATGCAATAACTTCCGAGCTAAGTTCAGTCATGGCATAAGCATGTTTTCCGTTCGGGTGGAAAGCAATATGTCTCGGACCACTTCCTGGGTTTACAGACAAACTATTTACTTCTTTTAACTTACTATCTTTTATTTCATACGTAATGATTTTATCAATCCCTAAATCAACACCCACTACATATTTTTCATCAGGAGTGTATCCCGCATAATGTCCATGTGGTTTTTCTTGCCTTTCTTTGTTCGGACCTGAACCTTCATGTGCCATAATAGATGTGGCAGCATTTACAGTTCCATCTTCTTCATTAACTACAAAAGACTCAATCGTTCCTTTATGATAATTTGCTGTAACTACCGTATGGTTTCCACTATCAACACTAATATGACAAGGAGAAGCCCCTTCTACTACTTGTCTGTTTTCTTCCTTTAGCTCTCCAGTATGACTATGAATCGAATAAGCAGCTACACCACCAGATTCGCCTTCCTTAACAACAGAATAGAGATATTGATTATTTTTGCTAATCGTTACATATGTAGGGTTATCCAGCTTGGCCGCAAGTGTTACATTACTAATTTTTTTTGCTTCCGTGTCTAAAGTAAACTTATATATTCCTTCACTATTTTCTTTCGTGTACGTTCCAACATATCCAATAAACTCTTTGTTATCCTTCATTTTCATAACCCTCTCCCTATAGTTTTTGTCCCTCATATTTTTTACAGAACAACCTTAAACTATTTTTTGAAAGAACATCTAAAAAAACTTGAGTACCTCTTTATAAGTTACCATATTTCCCTGCCAAATAGCCTCTAAACCCACTTTTTCTGAAAAGCCGCTATACTCTCATATTCTTCTTCCAGATGACGGGCCAGACGAATATAGATCGGTATTAATTCTTTATATTTCTCCACACTTTCCATGTTTGGCTCATGATAAAAATTGGCACCTACCATATGAGAAACTACATGTAATGTATCTATTTCACCTAAGCTATATAACCCGAGGATTGCCGCTCCTAAGCAAGAGCTTTCGAAACTTTCAGGAACATATACGTCTTGATGAAAAATATCCGCCATCATCTGTCTCCAAAGTTCCGATCTTGCAAAGCCACCTGTCGCTTGAATTTTTTTCGGTTCACCAATTAGCTCTTTTAAAGCAAGAAGAACTGTATACAAGTTATAAATGATTCCCTCTAAAACAGCACGGATAAGATGCTCTTTCTTATGATGTAGCCCAAGCCCAAAGAAAGATCCACGCGCATTCGCATTCCATAAAGGAGCTCTTTCTCCTGCTAAATACGGATGAAATAATAAACCATCCGATCCAGGATTCACTTTCGCTGCTATTTCAGTAAGCAATTCATAAGGATCTTTTCCTAAGCGCTTCCCATGTTCAACTTCTAACGCACATAATTGGTCACGAACCCACCTAAAAATCATACCACCGTTATTAACCGGTCCACCAATTACCCAAAGGTCCTCAGTTAACGCATAACAAAAAGTCCTACCTTTCGGATCCGTTACAGGCTGATTTGTTACAACTCGCACCGCACCGCTCGTACCAATTGTAATAGCAACTACTCCAGGTTCTATTGCATTTACACCTAAATTCGATAGTACCCCATCACTCGCACCGACTATAAAAGGAGTAGTAACAAGTACATTCATCTCTCTTGCAAATTCTTCATCTAATCCTATTAAGCTGTGCGTCGTTGGAACGAGTTTAGAAAGCTTTCCCTCCGAAATTCCTGCAACACGAAGAGCTTCTTCATCCCACTTTAAAGATTTCAAATTGAACATCCCTGTTGCTGATGCTATAGAATAATCAATTACATATTCATTAAATAACTTATAGAAAACATACTCTTTAATTGAGATGAATTTATAGCTTTTTGCAAATAACTCAGCATGTTCATTTTTAAGCCAAACTAATTTTGAAAGTGGTGACATAGGATGGATTGGTGTTCCAGTACGAAGGTAAATTTCATGACCATTCATATCATTTTTTATTTTTTCTGCCCAGCTTGCACTTCTATTATCTGCCCAAGTAATACATCTCGTTAACGGCTTCCCTGCTTCGTCTACAGCAATGACACTATGCATTGCCGAACTAAAAGAAACACAAAGAATATCAACTAGCTGCACATTACTCGATTGTATAGTTTCTTTAATCGTATGTATGACCGCTTGAAAAATCTCTTCTGGATCTTGTTCTGCTGTTTCTGGTGCGGGAGAATATAAAGGGTATTCAATCCCATGACTTGTAATAACTGATCCATCCACCGAAAACAAAACTGATTTTGTACTAGTTGTCCCAATATCTACACCAATCATATATTTCGAGCTCACTATGTAACCCCTTTCAAATTATTCCTATAGCAAAAGAGCACCATGATGTATACAAAAAGACGCTCCCTTATGAGAGCTACGTTTTCATAAACTTCACTCTCCATAAGGGGATCCTTTTTATAACCATTGTGCTGTTTTGAAAATGCATGGTGTCTTTTTATATCGCTGCTTTCACGTAATAAGGTACCAAACTCAGGATTTATTTTACAGGATGAAGTTACATAGAGATTGGTCCTCTCGTGAAAAGCAATTTGTGAAAACTTTACTTCCTTATAACTTAGGCGCTTTCGCCCAATCCGCAGCAAACTTTTCAATACCTTGATCTGTTAGCGGATGCATAGCAAGTTGTTCAATGACTTTATAAGGAATTGTTGCAATGTGAGCACCTGCCATCGCTACACGAGTTACATGATCTGGGTGTCTGACAGAAGCCGCAATAATTTGTGTATCTAATTGGTGAACATCGAATAATTCAGCAATTTTAGCAACTAATAGTACGCCATCTTCAGAAATATCATCTAAGCGACCTAAAAATGGAGAAACGTACGTTGCACCTGCTCGAGCAGCTAAAAGAGCTTGGTTCACAGTGAAAATAAGTGTAACGTTTGTTTTCACACCTTTTTCAGTAAGGTAGCGGCAAGCTTCTAATCCTGCTAGCGTCATCGGAAGTTTTATCGTGATGTTTTTATCACCACCGTTAATTTTAATCAGTTCTTCTGCTTGAGAGATCATTTCTTCAGCTTCTACAACATCTGGAGTTACTTCTGCCGAAACAGATTCAACGTTAGGTACTGCCTGACAAATTTCTGCAATACGGTCTTCAAACTTAATGCCTTCTTTCGCTACTAAAGACGGATTTGTTGTCACGCCAGCTAAAACACCTAGTTTATATGCTTTTTTTATGTCCTCAAGATTTGCAGTATCAATAAAAAACTTCATGATTTATTCCCTCCATTTTTTAAACGTTAACGAGTTATACTTTTAAAATGTTTATTTCTTTTCTACTGCATGTCCGCCAAATTCATTGCGCAGTGCTGCTACAACTTTCCCTGTAAATGTATCATTATCTAATGAGCGGTAGCGCATTAATAGAGACATTGCGATAACAGGAGTTGCTGTTTGAAGGTCTAATGCTGTTTCTACTGTCCATTTCCCTTCACCAGAAGAATGCATAACGCCCTTAATTTCATCCAGTTTTGCATCTTTAGAAAATGCATTTTCAGTCAATTCCATTAACCATGAACGAATGACTGAACCGTTGTTCCATACTCTTGATACTTTTTCATAATCGTAATCAAATTCACTCTTCTCTAAAACCTCAAATCCTTCACCAATAGCAGCCATCATTCCGTATTCAATTCCGTTATGAATCATTTTTAAGAAGTGACCGCTACCAGCTTTCCCTGCATATAAGAATCCATTTTCTACAGCTGTATCACGGAAGATAGGTTCAACGATGTCCCAAGCTTCTTGATCTCCTCCGATCATGTAACAAGCACCATTACGAGCACCTTCCATTCCGCCAGAAGTTCCTGCATCCATAAAGTGAATACCATCTTTCTTTAATTGCTCATATCGGCGAATAGACTCTTTATAATGTGAATTGCCAGCTTCAATTAAAATATCTCCTTTTGATAACAGCGGTGTAACCTCATTAATAACAGAATCAACAACAGCGTGCGGAACCATCACCCATAGAATTCTTGGTGATTCCAATGATTGAACGAGTTCGCTTAAACTAGATACACCTGTAGCACCGTACTCTTTCATTTCTTCCACCGCACTCGTATTTAAATCAAATGCCGCTACTTCATGTTTATGATCAATTAAATTCTTCCCTAAATTTAATCCCATTTTACCTAAACCAATTAATCCTACTCTCATAATATAATTCCTCCTTGAATTACCTTTCATCATAAATACACATTAATAAAATGATGAATATCTTTTTGTCATATTTCTTTACTTATATGGATGTACTTATTTTTTCAATCCTTCATCTAACCACCATTTAAATTCACTTTCTTGTAATAGAGCATGAGCAGCATCCGGACCATACGAGCCAGACTCATATTCATGAAGAGGTAACAAGTTTTCTTCGAATGCTTCAAGGATTGGCTGCACCCATTCCCATGACAATTCAACTTCTCTCCAGTGAGCAAAGAATGTAGAATCTCCACATACAGCATCATAGATAAGCCTTTCGTAAGCTTCAGGTATTCCCACACCTGTTTGCTCACAAGTAAAATGAATACGGATCGGTTCAAGCTCTCCATTGTTCAATGGATTTTTACTATTTAATTGGAGTGAAACATTTTCATTTGGGCTAATTTCAATGATTAACAAATTAGGCGCTGCATTTGGATTACTATCTTGATACTGCTGTTTTAACGTATTTTTAAACTCAATTACAATACGAGTAGACTTTTCTTTCATTCTTTTTCCTGTTCGTATGTAAAAAGGAACATCAGTCCAAAATGGGTTATCAATCCATAAGCGAGCCGCAACAAATGTATCTGTTTGAGAAGAAGGATTTACTCCTGGCTCCTCTCTATACGCCACAACTTGTTGTCCTTTTATCTCCCCTGAAGCATATTGTCCGCGAATGATATGGTTTTGAACGTCTTCTTTTTTCACTTTACGAAGAGTCTCCATGACCTTTCGTTTTTCCTCACGAATTTCACATGCATTGATCTTTTCCGGCAGATTCATAGCAGTCATCATTAATATTTGCAGCATATGATTTTGAACCATATCGCGAATGGCTCCTGCATGATCATAATATGCTGCCCTTTCTTCTACACCAACCGTTTCACTAGCTGTGATTTGTACATTCGCAATATGTTCTTTATTCCAAATCGATTGGAGAACAGGGTTTGCAAATTCAAGTGCTTCAATATTTTGAACCATCGGCTTACCTAAATAATGATCAATACGGTATATTTCGTCTTCTTCAAACGTTCGACTAAGCCTATCATTCAGCTCTCGGGCAGATGTAAGATCATGACCAAATGGTTTCTCAATCATTAGGCGCTTCCATCCATCCGTTTTATCAAGTCCACTTTCTTTAATATTTAAAGCAATGGTCTCAAAGAAGTCAGGAGTAACTGAAAGGTAGAACATTCTATTCCCTTGTATATTTTGTTCTTCTTCCCTTTCACGAACTACTTGCAATAACCTTTTATAATCTTCTGGCTTATTCACATCTAATGGACAATAACGAAAACACTCTAAAAAATCTTCTATTTTCGGAGTACCTTCATCTTTGCGACGAGAAAAAGTTTCTATTGATTCTTTTACTCTTTTTTGAAAATCTAAATGAGATACTTCACGTCTTCCAAGCCCAATAACGGATATTTGCTTTGGAAGCTTTTGATCTCTATATAAGTTATATAGTGCAGGGTAAATTTTCCTTTTAGCTAAATCCCCTGTTGCTCCAAATAAAACAAAGGTCATTGATTCCAATTTCAGTCCCCCTCGTGATGTATAGTCATTGTCACTATAGTAAAAATGCATTGTACAGAAGCTACTATTATTGTTGATCCAATCTTACTTCTTAAATTCTAATTTTTTATATTTGTCGCTTTCTCATTGTCCCCAATATTAATAGTGGCAATTCAAAGCATTTTCCCCACATCCTACTTACTCAGTTTAACTTATATTAAATAACTTAATTACTTTTAGTAATTAAGTTACGTTATGTCTACCATATTAACTACATAGATTATAATCGTCAAGAAAAGTGTCTCGAATTAAAGATTTTTATTCCGTAACATCTTATTAGAAATATGTTCATGAGCTGAATAATAAAAAGGCAAAACCGAACAAGAATATGTTCGGTTTTGCCTTTTTATTATTGTTTCAAATGATTTTTAACTGCCCTTATAACTAATTCATGATCTTCTTCTGGTGGTAACCCTGAAACTGTTATCATTCCAATAACTCCTACATCTTTTATTTGCACAGGAACGCAACCACCAAATGCAGCATAATCCGACCTATCTAAAAGATATTTTTCATTATATGGAATGCCCGTTATTTCACTTTGTATCTGCATATAATACGAGCTATGATTATGCAAAGAAACAACTCGTTTTTTACGCTCAATCCATTGTGTATTTTCCGCAGTTGTCCCTGTCATCTTGAAATGAAATAGTTGCACACCATTTTTCGCTATATCAACAGCAATCAATTTCCCTTCCTTCCTCGCTGTTTCAACGATAAATAAACCTATTTGCAAAGCATCTTCATTTGTAAAAGACGAAAATTGAAGTGTTTCCTCCTCTATTAAAATTTGTTTACTAATTTCATTCAAATTTGAAGTACTCATATGTTTATCCCCCTTACTCACTTTATGCCACATTGCTATTTTTAAAATTATGCGACCCTACCGTACTGACTTTCCATATAACCTAATAACGTAAAGCGTATTCTTTTCTTCTTGGTGCTATTATGAATTATATTTAACGCCTTAAAAATGTATGTCCTTTCGTACTAAACATTTCGTATAGAAGTTTTCTTCCGGATACTTCTTACAAGCATAAAAAAACCAGTTGATTGAGCAACCGGTTCGCTAAAATTTTCATATAGGATATTCATTCAACCAAATGAATGCTTGTTCATAATCATCGAAAAATTTTATAGATTCTTTTGTATTGGATTGTTGTAAATAATTCAGTATCTCCCCTTCTTCAAGGAGAAAAGCAATTGCCTTACTGTGATTCAAAATCGTTTCATTGAAAAACTTATCTTTCCATACTTTTTGAACAGAAAAATGATCTGGCGTGTACCCTTTTCTATCTACCAGCAATTTGTATTTCCGTCCCTCGGAAATGAATTGCTGACAAACTTGCTCGAAGCCATTAAACCATTCATAAACATCATCTGTTTTAATCTTGCCTATAAGACGAGTAACAATTATATCTCCGGAAACAGTTGTACTAATATTCAGTTTACTCAAATTGGAATCATCTCCCTTAGTTACAATTATACGGAAATATCCCATGAAATCAATAAGATAAAATTGTTACGCATTGAAGCAATCTTATTTACGAAAAGAGCCTATGTGAAAGATGATCTTGTGTCGCTAATTTAAAAAAGGACAGACTCTCCAAACGGAGAAGTCTGTCCCAAAATCGTTCTATTTTATTTTACATTAGAACTAACAATCGTGAATTAGAATAATGACTTAATACTTGCTAAAACAGTAAGTACACCTACAATAATAACAAATACGTTACTCATTTTCCCTTTGTATTTAGCTAGTACTGGTACTTTATTGATTGCATACATCGGTAATAGACATAAGATAGCAGCAACTAATGGACCGCTTAGAGAATCAATAAGTCCAAGAATACTTGGATTTGTATAAGCAACAAACCAGCATGATAATACAACAAAAGTAAGGACGATTGTCTTAATTGTTTTTTCTTCAATAACTTTTCCACGTGATTTACCGAACTTAATAATCATGTCACGCATTACTTCAAATGCTCCGATATAATGGCCAAGGAATGATTTTGTAATAGCCACAAAAGCAATGATTGGAGCTGCAATCGTAATTACAGGTGAATTAAGCTCATTAGCAAGATATGAAAGAATTGATAAGTTTTGCTCTTTTGCCATTTTTAAATCCTCTGGAGTCAAGCTCAGTGTACTACTCCAAACGAAGAACATAACTACAGCGAATGTCATGATATAACAAACTTTTTGTATTTGCGCACATTTAGCATCAGTAGCTTCTATTCCATACGTAGCCCTCTGTTTCACAACAAATGATGAAATCATAGGTGAATGATTAAATGAGAATACGATGATTGGTAGAATCAACAATATCGTTCCAAAATATCCTGTTCCTGTTGAAGCAGTAGAAACAGCTGAAAAGCTAAGCATTGACGTATTCCACTGTGGAATTAAAGATATTGCGATAAACAGTAGAGAAGCTATGAAAGGATACACTAGCATACTCATGATCTTTACAGTAATATCTTGACCAAAATTCAGTATAGCGATAAGACCAAGAACTAATACAAGTGATAAAATAGCCCTTGGAGGCTCTGGCATGTGCAATTGATGCACGATAAAGCTACTTGCAGTATTTGTAAGCGCAACCGAATACATTAGCACGATTGTATAAATTGAACCGAAATATACGATGTTAAAAATGATACTTGCTTTATTTCCGAAATACTCTCTAATTGTACCTGTGATCCCCTCATCAGCAGAATTAGAAGCGTATATCATTTTAGCAAGTGCCCTATGTGAGTAATACATAACTGGATATGCAAGCAATGTAATTAGTAGTAATGATAATAAACCACCTGAACCTGCATTAATCGGTAAAAAGAGCACCCCTGCTCCAATTGCAGTTCCAAATAGGCTCAATGCCCATGTAGTATCCTGCTTATGCCACTTTTTCGGATCTGCATATTGCTCATTTTTTAGTGCGATATTTTCAGCTTGAACTTCTATTTTCTTTGCAGTATTCCCGTTCATATAATAACTCCCCCTTGTATCTATTCTTGCGTCTCTCTTTATAGCTAACAAATATTCCTTTTTTCGGAAAATGAATTCCTTACAAGTTGCCCCACATTGCAAGTCCTTCATCATAATGAATCCAAATTGAAACATTCGCTAGTTAGCGTCCTAACATAAATGTTAGCGTCCTAACATAAATGTTAGCGTTCACAAAAAAGTTTACTCGTAATATCCGCTCTTTATATAAAGACCGCTTAAGAGAACAATATTGAATAGACTTCATAAATACGTTGCAACATTTCTAATAACAGTGTATTACTTTTATGGTTTCTCTAAATTACTTGTAAAAGTAATTTCAGTTAAACCGGCCTCTCTTCATTTATGAGGCATTTCTTTCTCAATCCTATACATCACTTTAATAGCTTCGGCAGCATTTATGGTATTGATTACACAAGCCACTGAAGCACTTTACATACATTTCGCCTCTAACCACACACCTTTCTTACTAATAATCGCATTTTTTATATTTTCTCCAGAGATAATAAAATTTCTCTCGACGCACTCATTATAACGTGTATATTTATAAAATTAATATTTTTATATTTTCAGAAATATTAATTGGATATAATTTTACATGGATAATATTTTACAGTTAGCATGCAACCCTTGTTCCTATCGCTTAAAATGGAATTAATCAGCATAAAACACAGTAAAATATTGTTTATTTAAGCTACTCATTTTAAAATTTTTTATATTTTTCTTTATCTAAAAATTTTATTTCAAACTAAAAAAGATATCCTAATAAATAATTAATGTGGTGAAAAAAATATCTTTTTAAATGCATAAACCAAATTTTAGGATATATATTATAAACAGTGCATTCATATACATTTTTAAACTTGATGCTAACGAGAGAACCGCTCACATTTTGCTACACGAAAAAATAAAATAAGCTGCCCATATGGACAGCTCATTTACATCATTCAATCACCACTTTTATTAAAATGCAACAAAAGAGATGATATTATTGATTATTACAAGATTCAACCTATGAAAAGCGAATAATTTAACCTTTAAAATCCCTCATTAACTAGCTCTTTTATCAAGTTTAATTTTGCAGAAAGCTCAATAAACCATTCTTCATCCCCTGTTAATAATGCAAGGTCTATAAGATACAGGATTTGCTCCTTATTTATTACCTTTGATTCAGGGAGTTTGTTAACGTGTTTACTAAAGAGTAAAATCGCTTCGTTCATTGTGTACTTGTCGTCACGTTTCACAATACTAACTGTAACTACATCTTCCACTTCATCAAGTGATACAATGTAACCAACTATGAATTCACCCTCATTTGATATTCCACGAACCCAATCTCCCACTTTTAAAACATGATTATTATTTGACATCATACTTTTTCACCTTCTTATCAATATTTTTGTAACGATAAAAAAGATATAAAAACTAACTTAAACTGTATTATTTTTAATTACAGTTATTTTTTAAGAACTCACGGCTACATAATAATTAAGCCGCTTAACGTTCTTGATTAATAAGGTCAACAACTTCTTTCATTGTATAATTCTTTAAATATTCACCTAGATGTTCTTCCGCACCTAAGAAAATAGCAAAAAGAACTTTCCGCATGTTCGAACCTACAATACACTGATCATTTGATTCTGGACACTTCGGCTGCAATGCACCTTCAGAGGTTATTTGATAAATATTCCAAAGATTAATTTCACTTAAATCACGGGCAAAAATAAAACCTCCACCAGTTCCCTCTTTTGATTGTATAAACTTATGTTTTTTTAACAAACTTAGCACTTTGCGAATGCGTACGGGATGAACACCTGCACTTTCTGAAATAGCATTACTTGTTGACATCCGATCTGGCTGTAAAGCTAAATAAGTTAAACTGTGAATGGCCAAAGTAAAGTCGCTGTTCATTGTTGTCCTCCTACGATAAAAAATATGATTTCTCGCTTAGTAACATACTGTAGCCATGAATATTACAGATAGGTTAGTCAAACGGTGAACTACCCACCACTTAGTACCTCTTACGAGCTTACTTGAAGTAGGGGCTTCTCGGTTCATCGCTACTTTTGATAGCTAACGAATTTGTCCTAGGATAGCCGAGCTAACTCCCTTGTTCCAAAGGTTATTTTATTACTATTTATGCCAACACTAATAAGCGGATGGCTTCCTTTTTGATATTGATCGCTGCATTATAATCACGGCCAATTGTGAGTCCACACAAACACGCATACGTGCGTTCACATAATGGCATTTCTTTTTTATTTCCACAATTACTACACATCTTTGTAGAAGGAAACCATTTATCTATTTTTACAAGCTGTTTTCCTTGTTCTTGTAGCTTATATGCTAAAAATGTCGTGAACATCCTCCAACCGTTGTCCGCTACACTCTTACCAAATCTAAATGCTCGTGACATTCCTTTCATATGTAAGTCTTCGATTGCTACAACGTCAAAACTCGTAGCTAATTCTTTAGACTTATGATGAAGAAAATTTTTACGTTGATTGGCGACCTTTTCATGCAACTTCGCTACACGAATTCGTTGTTTATTCCAGCGTTCTGAACCTTTCACACGTCTTGCTAATACTCGTTGTGCCTTCGCTAATTTCTCTAACATCTGACGATAAAAGCGAGGATAATTGGCTTTCTCATCTTCGCTACTCACGTACAATTCAGCCATTGCGAAGTCTAATCCAACTACACTTTGTACTTCTTTTTGTACAATCTCTTTTTCATATTCAGTCAAGATGGACACATAGTATTTACCAGTAGGTGTCATCGAAATCGTACACGATTTGATGATATGTTTTGGCGGGATTTCTCTATGTTGCTTCAGTTTCACCATTTTCAACTTTGGTAATTTGATATAACCATGAAATAACATAATATTTCCGTTTACTCGATTCGTTGTATAGGATTTTCTACTCTTTTTACTTTTGAATGTAAGAAAATCACTTTGACCACTAAAAAAATTCTTATACGCAGTTTGCAAGTTTAATTGCGCGTTGGCCAATGCCAATGAATCAACTTCTTTCAACCATTCATACTCTGTCTTATATTTTGCAGGAGTAGGGAATTTTTCTTTCTTTAGTTCTTCCTTGTTCTCTTTATATTTTTCATATACTTCTTTTCGTTCAGCTAACATTTTGTTATACACAAAACGTACACACCCGAATGTTTTTCGTATGAGATGTGCTTGTTCTTCTGTTGGATACAGACGGAATTTATACGCCTTATTCTGCTTTGGCATATCCATTCACCTCATTTTCCATAAGCTATGACGGTGATCACACAACCTGAACACTACAAGATTATTATCTACTTTCATTGTTATACCAAAATTCCCCTCTTATAAGACTGATTATATCAGAGGCGAAATAAATAGGAAAACCAAATGTTTGGCTACGCCAAACCGAAATTCATCTCCGAAATGCCGCTAGACTATCGTGTTTCACACGCCTGAGGAAGGAGACTTCTTTCGGATAATATGTTAAAATATTCAAGAAGAATGCTTAGCATGAAAAAATTAATCCCTTTATATTCTATCAGAACTCCCCTATATCTCCTAACTTCATTTAACTTTTTAAGTTGCAAATAAATTTAAACAGTCCACTGTTTCTTAACTTGTTCTTCTGCCAATTGTTTAATTTTTGTCCAAATCGTATCTTTACTCACAATAACATTTGTGTGATAGTTTCTATCTTTATAATTAACTGTAACACATACTTCAATCACTTTTGCTTCCTCCTTTCAAAATATTACTTATTAATTAGCCATTTTTTGCAATTCAATATTCAAAAATGTTCGAACGCTACGCGGTAAAAATTTGCGGATTTCTTCCTCGTTAAAACCAACCTGTAATCTTTTTTCATCCAGCATAATTGGACGACGTAACATTTGAGGATACTCAATTATTAATTTATAAAACTCATTAAGCGAAAGCGCCTCAATATTTATATTTAATTCCTGAAAAGTTTTAGATCTAGTTGAAATAATTTCAGTAGCACCATCTTCAGTTAAACGGAGAATGGATTTAAGCTCATCGACTGTAAGAGAATTTGATACGATATTTTTTTCGGTATAATCAATTTGATGTTCTTCAAGCCATGCTTTTGCTTTTCGGCATGAACTACAGCTTGCTGTCGTATATAAAATCACCATATTTTACACACTCCTTTACTTTTTAAATTATTATATAGATTATTGAAATGTATTTAAAAAAATTACAGTTTAGAATGAAATACACGTTATATTATTTATTCAAAATATATTTAATTTATCTGTTTTTTACAAACGATGGCAACTCACTTCTAAAAACTATACTGTAATTTTAAACTTTACAGTTCAATTAATCAACTGTTAAGTCTTGGATGCATTCCATTAGCGAAACAAATTATATTCCACTTTATTTATTTCTTTCCTACATGTTTAGCATAATAAAAGCTACTGCATTGAACACAGCAACATTGTAGGAGGAAATACGCGAACAAAAAAGCAAAGCGCGCACACTTTGCTTCTTACAAAATCCCTTTTAACTTTTTACCAATTAACTCCGCTAAATATTCATAACCTTGTCGGCCAAAATGTAAACCGTCTTTTTCATCATCTTCTACAAATCTTTTATAACTCTGTTCTTGAATCATCTCAGCATATAAATTCAGAAAATAACTTCCTGTTTCCTTCGCCACTTCCTCTACTACGTCTGCATACTGACCAAGTACTTTATTGGTTCTATTATGCTGGCGTTTTTCATCAACTGGTGCAGGACTAATAAGTAATACTTTTTCTGGTGAAATCTTACTTACAATCTTCTCTAAATTGTCTTTGTATACTTGTAATGGTACTGGATCAAATAATACCGAATCATTCGTACCAAGAAAAACTGTTACAAAGTCTGGTTTATGTGATAGTACATCATCTTCAACCCTATGTAACGCGTCGAACGTATTATCGCCCGGAACCCCCGCATTTACCACCTTCCAATTTAGAAACATCTCTTGCAGACGCGGTGTTAACCTTGGCGTTCCATCAAAAAACGTTTCATCAGCTGTAATACTATCACCGAAGCATACTAACGTTTTCATAGAGCTGATTCTCCTTTTACGTACGAAATAACTTTCCTTCTACCGCCTTAATATATCTTTCAGCAGAACGTTCCACTGCCTCATTTGCATTCTCTTTCACTACTCCGTGAAAAGCATTATATAAACGATTAAATTGTAATGGCTTCACTCGATTCGCCATTCCCTCCACTTTTCTCGCTGGCAATGGAATTAAGTTCGGATAGCTGTACATGAAACTCACCCACTGCTGATCCGCTACAACTTGAATAATATCACCTGTTAATAAAATACCTTTCCTATCATTTCCTTCTTCCCAATGTAATACAGAACCGCCGCTAAAATGTCCTCCGAGACGATGAATAGTAATTCCGTCCGCTAATTGTAAAGACTCGCCAGACCAATAAATAATACGACTACTCGGGCGTACTACCCACTCTTTATCGTCTTCATGTATATAAATGGGTACATCAAACGTTTCTGCCCATTCTACTTGCGTTGAATAATAATGAGGATGAGATAGTGCAATCGCATCTAACCCGCCCCACTCTTTTATCTTCTCAATTGTCGTTTCATCTAAATAAGTAATACAATCCCATAATAAACGATAGGAATCCGTTTTTATAACAAATGCGGTTTGACCGATCGCAAATTTAGGTTTTGTCGTAATGCTATAAAGTCCATGTTCTTCTTCTATCATTTCATTTTTATATGTATCACTCGTTCGCAAGTTTTCTAAAGTCGTCCAAGACTGCCCTTTCGGATTCACATATTGTCTCTCCTCATCACAAATAACACAACTTACCGGTTCTTCCACACTCGCTGCATACTGTACGCCGCACGTTGTACAAACGAAATTTTTCAAACTAATTCCCCCTATCCCTATATTTTTATTAAGCTGATTTTTGTTGATAATGATCTACTTTTTTATTTTCAATTACTAAACCTATTAGAGTCAGTAAATAGACAGCTGTAACTGACAATGGAATTACAGTAAATCCATTGTCGGCAAAAAGAATCCCGCAAACTGACGTTACGAATACAGTCCCTACTGACAGTAAACCATAACTTTTACTTTCATAAATCCATACGTACGGCACAAAATGAACACCTATTAACATCGCTACTACAAAAGGTAACCACTCTGGAAATTGAAAATAGGCAAGTAACACAAACGGAATATTTAATACATTTATCCCGCCAATTAATCCAGCTAAAGTCCCTAGCGGATTTCCTTTCGCAAACATATCAATTTTCAATATAGCAGCTATCATTAAGCCACAAGGAAACACACAGCCCATACCAATTAAATACACCCACACAACTTGTTTTTCTGAAAGAAGAATACCCGTTACACTCGTTACAATCCAAAATAAAATACCAGCTATTATAACTGGAAATCCTTTTTTCGTTCTTTGTGCTAAATCTCGTTTTGCTTCTGCTATGTTCATTTCACTATCTCCCCCAAACTATTTGTACTATAAAGCCGGCTCAATTTCACCCATCCAATAACGCCAAGCTACTAAGTAATCTTCTAAATCTTTCGGGTGGTGTCTTAAACATGTATCTATACGCAAATATAATCCTATTACTATTTCCTCGTATAAATCTCGTTCTTTTTTATGAAATACACATTGTTTCATCACATAATCAATCGTTTCTTTCGTTAAATCTTCCGGAGTTGAACAGAATGCATAAATTAAATCATATATAGGATCTCCTAGCACTGGTAATGGATCAATTACTCCATACAGCTCATTCTCTTGGAATATAAAATTATGAAATCCGAAATCGCCATGTAATAAAAATGGCTGATTTACTCCGGCATCCCTATTTGCTAGTTTAAGAACTTTTCTATACTCTTCCTCACTTATGTAACGCTTTACATTTTCATAAGCTGTCTTCACATTTCCTGTTAAAAATTCATTCCAAGATTGAACCGGACTTTCTTTCCATCCCCAGCCATCTGCCTCTGGAACAATTTTATACTTATTAATAACTTCTTTTACAAGTGTACGAAGCGTACTTCGTTTATATCCTTGTTCGCACGAAGTATTACCTTCAAGGAAAGAATATACGAAATATGTCTGGAAAGGTTCCTTATACAAAAGCTTTGAAAATAAAGTATTCCCCTCATAAAACGAGAGAAAATTAGCTTCTTCACGTATTACGTCCGGTTCATTCAGCTTTACTACATATTTTTCATCCAACAAATACACAGTACTTGTCGTTCCTCCGTTCAACACTTTTATGCTATTTGGATCATGTGAAATCACTTTCTCCTTAACGAGTTGCGCAGCAATTATTGAAATGTCCATTTCCTCACCCTTCAATTCCGAAGATTCCCTCAACTTAAAAGACAACTTTACTATTATTTGACAAACAAACAGGAAACCCCTTCCAAAATCTTAATATAACAAAAATTCATTTACTTTTACATTTCAAAAATAAGGAAATAATAACAACAACGTTACACACATATAGGAGGTCACTATGAAACCTGAATTTTTAAAAGCAGTACATGATGCTATTGGAAATGTTGAGCACATTCATATAGAAGAAAGCGGTGCGGACAGCTTACTTATCCATCATGATGATGCACAGCAGTTACAGCAAGTCGCTAAAACGTTAGAAAACAATAATTTCCGCTCTGCTTTAAGAACAACTGGAGATGCTTCGTATATTGAAGTGTTGAACAGATAATGAAAGTCCGGATGTATTCCGGGCTTTCTTTTTTTATATCGAAACTTCAAATTCTTTCACATACACCGCTGTTCCCGCAATATCTATTTGTAGCTTTTCATTCTCTATATCTTTCGTTACATATACCTTTACACGACCATCTTTATTCATTTCCTGTCCTTGTTCAACGATTAATTCCATTGCATGATCAAAATCTTTCTTCAAATACGTCGCATAGTACGCTCCCATTACACCTGAAGCTGTTCCTGTCACTGGATCTTCTATTGTTCCAGAGTAAGGTGATGAAAAATGACGACCGTGCATTTTTGCTTCTGCATTATATGTTTCTATGCAAAGCGGATGAATAGAGGCCTTTGGTATTTCTTTTAGCACAAATGGAAATTCATTATTATTAGGTTTCATTTTCTCACATGCTTCTAGATTTTTAACAGGTACAATTACAGTCCAAATACCAGTACTTCCATATACAATTGGTAATTTTCCATCTAAATCATTTACTTCAAGGCCAATACTATGTGCTAATGCCTCTTGAGAACCTGTAAAATCTTGAAACTGGGGTGTTGCTTGTCTCATTTTAATAACTGTTTCTCCACTTTCATTCGCACCTATATGTATCGGCAAAATCCCTGCCTTCGTTTCAATTGTTAAATTATGATTCCCTTCTAATAATCCCCTTTCATGAAGTGCATATATAGTCCCTACTGTCGCATGACCACATAAATCCATTTCATGACCGGGAGTAAAATAGCGAATCTTTATATTTGCTTCTTTTGAAGAAAGAACAAAGGATGTTTCATTAAACCCAACTTTTTCAGCAATACGCTGCATTTCCCCTTCTGTTAATCCATCTGCCTCTAATACAACACCTGCGGGATTCCCCATATTCGGTTTATTCGTAAATGCATCGTAATGAAATACCTTTATAGTCTTCATTTTCATTTCTCCTAACTTTCTTTAAAAATTTTATAATAAAGCTCTATCTCCGTTTTCACCGAACAATGATTTCTCCAAAATACCTTCTGCATCTTTTCATTTGAAGTATGTGTGCTTCCGATGTAATAAGTAGCGCCCATTTCTTTTAACATATGTAAAGATTGAAGATGCAGCTGGGAAGAGATTCCTTTCTCTCGATAATGAGGCATTACCCCAAAGTAAAATAATCGTCCTTCACTTTCTGTTCCAGGCTCTATATGCGGTATGGACAAACCAATTGGCTCTTTTTCATCATAAAAAACAATGCATGACTTCTCCCACCCTTTACCTAACTCCGTTTGCACTGAATGAAAATGCTCATCAATATTTAAAATGAAAGTTTTATTTCCTGAGTTCAACATACATTGCTCCCAAATGCATTTAAAATCTTTTACCGATAACGTTTCTCCTATTGAACGGTATTTAAATTGTTTTTAAAGCGCCTCTACATCGTCTAACTCTCTACACACTTCTATCTTTGCTGCATGTAAAGAAAAATCCGCATCAAGTAACACTCTCGCACTTGAGTTATAACTACTAAACCTCTTATTTAATACAATACTCGCTCTTTTTAACTCCCAGTTAAAACAAATTTCTTCAAATCTACTTATCTTCTCTTTATAAGTTTGTACGTTATAAAAGGCATCTTCTTCTATCTCTTCAATCGTCAATGCATTTGGTAAGCCATTTAATACTTTTTTTCGAGGGACCAAATAAATTCTGAATAATTGTAAGATCGTATATCACCACTTTAATTCACCCACACCTGGCTCAATAAACTTCCCTGAAACATCCTCATTTGAATCTATTACCCAATCATATATATTTTGCGCTCCTTCAGCCGGAGTCATATTCGCATCAAAAGCACCAATGTCAGTCTTTAATTTTCCAGGGTGAATGGCAGTTACACGAATTCCTTTATCTTCAAACTCTTGTTGCAGACAAAGCGTTAACATATTTTGTGCAGCTTTAGCAATTCGATAGGAATAGGAAAACTGACCTTGCGGAAACTCTTTGTGCGCCATTTTATGTAATGATCCTAAGCGAGAGGACACATTTATTATTCTCGGATGATCCGATTTCTCTAAAGCTACATATGTACCTTTTACAGCTCGAATTATACCTAAACAATGAATGTTAAATAAGTCCGTTAACTCTTCTGAATTCGTATGTAAAACTTCAGTCTCCTTTCCAGTAATTCCAGCGTTATTTATAACTACATCCAAACACTCTGTATATTCCGCAAGTTGTTTCTTAATTTGTTCCGTACTCTCATCAGTCGATAAGTCTGCCAATATAGGAAAACATCTACGACTAAACATTTGCTTCAATTGCGTTACCGCAGCCTCCGTTCTAACTAACGGATAAACGATATGCCCATTTTCATGAAATACTTTTACTAACTGTAACCCTAATCCACGATTTCCACCTGTAATAAACACTCTCATATGTCCATCTCCTTATTTTTATAATAAATAAGAAAATCCATCCACTTACCATTCTCTAAAGAAAACGCCTCTCTCTTGCATTCAAAAGAAAAACCTGCTCGTTCCGCAAGACGAACGGATGGCTCATTATCAACACGTATATGTAATTCAATTCTATGAAAATGAAGACGATTAAAAAATAACGGTAACGTAGCTTTCACACTTTCCATGCCATATCCATTTTTCCAGTATTGATTATGTATGGAATACCCCATCATTGCCCACTGATAGTCCATACGTAAAATTTTTATAAGCTCTAGCTTTCCAATATTAGCTCCGTCTTCTTTACGAAAAATACCTAATACATACATCTCATCTCGATGTGCTGCTTCATCAAACCCTCTTATCCATTCCGTGAACCATTCTTTCGTTGATGAGGCCATATCTTGATAACCGTCGTCATATTTATACTGCGATGGTAACCTCTTACGAAAGCCATCGAACCAACTTTCATAATCATCATTTTGGAACGGACGGATCATAAGTCTCTCTGTCTCTATTTGTAATAGCGGCAGCTTCATTTATATCTCATCCTTTAATTAATGATTGAATATTCTTTATTATCTTACAATAAATACAAAATCTAGTAAATTATTATGTTTTTGATAAACAAGGGTTTGTTAAACTACAATGTTGATTTTTGAGAAATACAAAAAGGAAACCCTGTTCTGAAGGGTTTCCTTTTGTCATCATACTACCAATCTTATCTGTAATTTAAAACGTTGTATTCTGTCTTTAATATTCCATAAACATCAACATCTTCATATGTATTTAATAACAGTCTATTTTGTCTTAATGTGCCTTCTTTACGTAAACCCGCCTTCTCTAACACCTTAATCGATGATCTATTTCTAGAAATAGCAGATGCCCAAATTTTGTTTAGACCTAATTCAATAAAGCCAAAATGAATCATTCTATTTACAGCCTCGGTTGCAAAACCCTTGCCCCAATAATTCTTACCAATCCAATAACCAAGTTCTCCTCTATTGTTATCTTTGTCAATTCTTAGTGTAATTGTACCTACAATTTCTCTTGATTCTTTAGAAATGATTCCTAAAGGATATTCGATTCCTTGCCTTATAAGCTCTGGTTGCATATCAACCCAATCTTGCGCGAACTCCAATTTATATGGGTGTGGGAGCCCAAGAATATTGGCTAATTCCTTGTCATTAGCCAATTCTTTAATTCTACATACATCATCATTGGTAAAAGGTTGTATACATAAATGCTCAGTTTCTAATTTTATAGCCATATTTTCTCCCCCTTGTACTGAAATGAATGAAATTCCTTTATTTTCAATATTATATCAAAAAATCCAGTTATGCTTTGTACATAACTGGATTCCTCATCATCTAATCGCTTTTTATTTTACAAGTACACCTTCTCTTAATTCCCTCTTCAACACTTTCCCTAAAGCATTTTTCGGTAATTCTTCCATAAATACAACTTCTGGTATTTTATAACTTGCTAATTTTTCTTTACAATGTTGTATAATTTCTTCTTCTGTTAAGGACGTTTGCATATCTTTTACAATATACGCTGTCGGAACCTCACCCCAAAAGTCATGCGGAACCCCAACTACTGCAACTTCTAAAACACCATGTATTTCATGAATGACATCTTCTACTTGATCTGGATATACGTTGTCACCACCGCGTATGATAACGTCTTTATATCTTCCCATAATATGCAGGAATCCGTCATCATCTATCATGCCAGCATCACCCATGTTAAACCAACTATCTTTTACTACCTTCTTCGTCGCCTTTTCATTATTCCAATACCCTTTAAACATGTATGGACTTTTCACATGAATCTCGCCAACTTCATTTTTTGTTAGTTCATCACCTGTTTCTGGATGAACAATTTTCAGTTCTACATGTTTCAAAGTTTTTCCTACAGAAGACATCTTTTCTTTTCCCATCATTGGATGCCATGAAGTGACAACCCAACCTTCTGTACTCCCATAGCCTTGCACCATATATATTCCTTTTTCCATATATTTTTGAATAAGTGTTTCTGGCACTTTTGTACCACCGCTTTGCGCTACTTTAAAGGTTGAAATGTTACGCTCTTTTTTATTTAGCTCATCAAGCATGTAGCTATAAACAGCTGGGAACGCAAGCATCGTCGTAATTTTCTCTTCTTCAATCTTATCCCAAATGAGAGTAGGATTCGAATCAGCTAAGAAAATCATCGTAACGCCATGATAAATGCAATTTAAAATAGAAAGCACGCCACTCATATGGAACAATGGATGCACGGATAAAAAGCGTTCACCTGCTGGAATTTCTCTTTGTCCTGCAATTTCAGCAAAATAATGATGTAAGTTTTTATGTCCAATGACACATGCCTTCGCCTGTCCAGTCGTTCCTGAAGTAAATAAGTAAATCGCATCATCACCTTCATGAACTTCTACGTTCGGCTCTGTACTTGGCTGTTCTTGTAATGTTAATTCAAATGAACCAAAGCCTTCTTTTGTCGTTTTCATTACATAAGGAATTTCTTTAACAGCATCAATCTTTAAAGCTTCATGGAACTCTTCATCAATAACTAACACTTTTAATTTTGC
Source organism: Bacillus sp. N5-665 (assembly GCF_022637375.2). Taxonomy (NCBI): domain Bacteria; kingdom Bacillati; phylum Bacillota; class Bacilli; order Caryophanales; family Bacillaceae; genus Bacillus; species Bacillus sp. N5-665. The sequence continues at coordinate 2,034,960 of NZ_CP093325.1, read as the reverse complement.
TTCTTTTACAATCGTTTCTAATTCATACGCAGTAAGCTGATGATTTAGTGGAATACACACAGCTCCAATTTTTAAACTTGCTATCATAACGCTTGGAAATGGATGATTATTTTTGCATAGTATTCCAATACGATCTCCTCTTTGTACACCGCTTTGTAACAAATAGTGTGCAAGCTGATTTACTCGTTCATTGTACTGCTGAAACGAATACCTTTTCTCTCCCCCCACAAGCGCTTCCAAATTTGGTGATTGCATTGCTCTTTTTTGTAATAATTTTTGCATCGTTCTCAAGTAAAACTCCCCTTTATATATGTTAGGTTTTTTATTTTACCAGATTAACTATTAATTTACTAAAGATTACACTTAGTGAATATAATTTTTATAAAAATAGCCATCTACTTAACAAGTAAATGGCTATTCCCTCTTATATATTAGAATACTCCTTATTCATCACATATCGTACATACTCCGGTGCGCTTTTATCAATCTCTTCATCACTTAATTTATATTCAGCACCGTATAAATAAAACGAAGGTATAAATTTCATATCTGTATATAAGCATGTAGCTTGAAATGGTTTTGTTAACTCATCCATCGTGATCCCATTATTTTCATAGTCTTTTTCTAATCCACCTATAGAAATAGCTACCCCAAATTCTTTCCCCTTCACTTTATCTCCTTTTGATCCGTAAGCAAATCCATATGTTAATACATCGTCAAACCATTTTTTTAATAATGGTGGTGAGCTGTACCAGTATAGCGGAAATTGAAATATATATCGGTCGTGTTCTACTAACAGCTTTTGTTCCTCTTCCACATTAAACTCCCAATTCGGTGCCACTTTATATAATTCATGCACCGTAATTTCATCCGAATATTTCTCAAGTTCTTCAATCCATCTTTTATTAATTTTTGATTTTTCAATATCAGGATGTGCTACAATTACAAGTGTTTTCATCATCTTCCATCCCCTTTATAAATTATTCAAACCTTTACGTATTAGTATGAATGAGTCACATATAATTGAAAAGTACGTACTTTAAAGTGCTATAGGAACCTTAAAGTACCTGTGGAGGTGTTATATGAATCAAAATGATGACTGCCCAATTGCAACGACACTTGATGTAATCGGCGGAAAATGGAAAGTTCATATTTTATGTGTGTTAATGGATGGAAAAATGCGAACAAGTGAAATCCGACGAGAAATCCCAAACATTACGCAAAAAGTTCTGACTCAACAACTTCGGCAACTTGAAGCTGATGGGATTATCCATCGTACTGTATATCAAGAAGTACCACCAAAGGTTGAATACACAATAAGTGAATATGGTAAATCTTTAATGCAAATTATGGATGAGCTATGTGAATGGGGAAAAGATCATCAAATGAAAAGATTACATGACTAAAAGAACATTACCGTCTTTATTAAATCTGATACATTCATATTAGTAGTTCAATATTTCTATTGAAATGTTATAGTAGAGGGACTCCAACAACTTGTAATTTAGAACCTCAATTCTTTCAGAAGTAAAAAACAATAACATTCATCTATAAATACTCTTTATAACAAAAGTATCCTATACTTTTTATTAATTGAACCACATCCTAGTTGTTAGACATATAGTCAACAATTTGAGATGTGGTTTTATTAGCCGAATAACAGCTCTCATCAACTTTAATAATCATGACTGCAGACAAAATACTTTGCAAAGAGTTCCTGTACAAGGTGATTTTTCACATAGACTTACCAAATAGCATTTTTATAAAAAACTTCTCACATTTAAATTGGACAAGCATATTTTATTATATGGGGACTCCCTACTCATAGAAAACTACCTTTCTATTCTAAGAGCACACATATTTGTGTGCTCTTAAATTATTTACAATAAAATAAAGAGTTTATTAATTTTCTTAATTCACTATCGGAAAAGTACCCATAATAATATCTTTATATTTATCTATTGTTTTTTGATTTTTATAAAAATATATTATTTTGGAGTTGGTTAATACGTTACAAAAAACTGACCGTGTAATCATTATGGTCCCTCCATTTTCACAAGTGTTTGTTACATTTTACTCGTCATCAGGAGAACTTCTTTCATCACAAGTCTTATCTAATACCTCTCCACATCCTGTATCGATGTATGCACTTACTGAAATTGAAAGCGAATTATTTGAAGTCGAGTTAAAACCACTACTACTTCATTAAAACTACGAATAGCGGAAAGACCTTTACAACTCCCACATGGAACTACAGCAGTAGCATTTTTAGCAAAAATAGCACAAGCAGAAGAAGCTGCAGCCTTTAATGCAAACGCCATTACATATCAATGCTACCCAATGGCTACTGCTGCACACACGCTATATAGCTTTAACTACACACTTACTATGTAGACTTTTCCTAGGAACTCCATTTTAGTTTCCAAGGAAACTAAAATGGAGTATAATTATATATGTACAATAGATAGCATTTATAAATCTATTTACAATTTTTCACATTAGCTCTTAAACAATTAAATAAATGGAGGGCATGATATGGACAATTATTATGATGTAGCGGTAATTGGTGGTGGTCCAGTTGGACTTATGGCAGCATGTGAATTAGCTATCCAAGGCGTAAAAGTTGTTGTTTTAGAGAGAAGATTAGACCGAGTACGAAATTCTAGAGCACTCACACTACACCCCCGTTCCTTAGAATTGATGGCTATGAGAGGTATTGCAGATCGATTTTTAGCTAGAGGCAAGAAATTAAATACAAGTCATTTTGCTGCCTTAGATACAAGATTAAACTTTAAAAATTTAAATACTGATTTTCCGTATACACTTTTTATTCCCCAATCTATTACAGAAGAAATATTAGAAAAACGTGCATTAGAATTAGGTGTAGTCATTAAACGCGGGCATACTCTGAAAGACTTAAAACAATATGAAACATTCGTACAACTAGAAATAAAACAAAGAGAAACAATATATAAAATAGAAGTTCCATATGTAATAGGAGCTGATGGAGCAAGAAGTATAGTTCGTGAATTATCAAATATACCGTTTAATGGAACAAACACAACAACTACTGCTATATTAGGTGATGTTATTTTAGAAGATATACCAGATACTCCATTTTTATCTACTTCTAATATAAATGGGATATTAATGATGGTACCTATTGCACCTGATGTATTTCGTTTTGCAATTGTTGATCCTAAGAATCAGACGATACCCGTTCATGTTGCTGTTACAGAAAAAGAGTTTATAGATAGTATTTATAGTATTACAGGTGAACATCTTCAAATTAAGAACGCAATATGGCTTTCTCGCTTTGGCAATGCAACCAAACTAGCAAATACTTATCAACATAAGCGTGTATTCTTAGCAGGGGATGCAGCACATATTCATTTCCCTGCTGGAGGACAAGGTTTGAATGTAGGTCTACAAGATGCTTTTAATATAGGCTGGAAATTAGGACTCGCAATAAAACAAAATAAATATGAAAGTCTATTAGAAAGTTATCATATTGAAAGACATGCTGTGGGAAAACAATTTTTCAAGGAAGTACAAGCGCAAGAACAATTAATGATAAACTTTTCAAACGCAGGAATGGAATTAAGGGATTTATTTTCGCACTTACTTACATATCCCCAGATAAATCACGATTTATCTGAAAGAGTAAGCGGCTTAGGGGTAATGTATTCATCGATGCACGATACAGAAAGACATCCATTGATAGGAAAAAGATGTACAAATCTCACTATTTCTTCTCTAAATAAGAAAAATTATAAACTCTTTGAATTAATGAAAGATGGTAACTTTATTTTATTAATACACCCTTCTTATATAGATAAGATAAATAAAATGAATATTGATTCGCACATAAAGGTAGTTGTAGGAGAAATACAAGATTCCGAGTTGAAAAATATAGATACCATTTTGATTCGACCAGATGGTCACATAGCCGACATTGAGTATAACAAGGTAGATAACTGCGAATAGTCCAGAAAAATGATTATCAATTATATTAGTGATACAAGATAAATTCACTTTTATAAAACGAAAAGAATCCTATTTATTTAGGATTCTTTTCGTTTTGCCCATCTCACTATTTATAAAAACATGTCTACAAGGGAAAAATACTAAACTTACAGTTAACTATAAAATTCCACTCCGATGGACTATAGAAAACTCCCACCTACACTCTTATAATCAAAAATATTTGTTTCTATTTCATATAAAGTATTATAAGCATCCATAAAGATAAAATACCAAGGATAGCAAGCACTATACGAGTAGATAGCACCCTTACTTCAAAATCAGTTTTCTTGGATGGTTCAGGATATGCAATTACATAAATTCCTTTTAATAGTGCGAGCCATGCAGTAAGTGTAATGAGTCCCTGCCAATTAAAGGCCCAAACATTATGTAGGATAACAGTACCTAAACCTAGGAAAATTGATAAAAATCCATACATAATTCCAAATCCCCTGTCTTCTACCACTAATTTTTTCAGTTCACGTAGTACAGATGGTCGCACAAAAAGTATTCCTGTGATGATAACCGTTACCCATCCCCAAAAAAATCCTAAAAAAAAGCTTACCTCCATTGTTACTCCACTCCTTTCAATTACATTTATATTTCAGTTATTTTCCCTTTAGTATTAGATCTATAGATGGACTTCCATATCTTTTCTATTTTAATTTGTATCAATATTACCCAACTATAACTATTCCCTTAACTTTTTGATATTTAAAAATAATCACTTTCAATTCCTATTTGTACTTTGGATGTTTTCATGTTACTGATTTTAAAAGTAATCTCGCAAATTCTTCTTTGATTTTTGTGGTACTTCTTTTAGAATATAAATTAAATAAGTTAGGATTACCTAAAAAACCCCCTAATTTCAATTAGGCATAGAAAATTAGGGGGCGGTATAATAAAAACTCTAAATTAATCATACGTCTTTTTTTAAATTGCAAATGATTATTTTATCCTTACTACTTAAATAAGGATGCTATTTTATTAATCCAATTTGTTCAAGTTCCCAAATTTTCAAAAGAGGATTTTTGATTATTTCCTTTCTCTGCCACTCAACAATTGAACCCTTTAGCTAAAGAAGAACACAACAGTTTATCACTGATTTTTCTTCTCTAATTTTAATTTATTTACAATATAAGATACTAATGTATTCAATGGATTAATAATAGTCTTAGCTGTTTTATGCTCAACTTGCTTAGTTGCATCAACCATAGATAATTGAGCAACAGAGATAACTTTCTTTTCATCTTTAATGATTTGATTTAAGAACTTTGTAATTTCTTGGTTGTATTCTTCTTTTAGTCCTTTCATTATCAATTCAAAAACACTATTTATGACAATAACCTCTAAATCTAAAGATTTTTGACGGCTATTAGCATGATGTTTAAGGCGTTCTACTGTACCTTCAACAGTTGCAGGATTTGTAAAAATAATTGTCTGAGGTTGCTGTATATTGCATATGTAATCAAAGAACGGTACATCAATTTTAATGATTGGCACTGATATTGAAAGTTGGTCTTCATGTAAAATTGCAATATAATTTGTACAAGTAATAAGGATAGCATCAACATTACATTGAGCAATCCATTCTATTTGCTCTTTAACTTTATATTGAGCATCTGATTCTTGGAATTTTTCATTTGATGTAACCTGATACATTAATGCTGGGTCAACAAAATGGATTAATTCAATGTTAAATGAGGTAACAAGTAATTTTAAAAAACCGAGGGTGCAGGGGATTTTAGCTATGATTATTTTTATAGTGAGCATGTTGATTTTTCCACTTAGGAATTAAGCTTGGATGGACTTACTTTTACTCCAAACCTATTATTATTTTCTCAAACGTTTAAGGTAATTAATAATTATAAAGATAGCGTATAGATTGAAATCAAAACATTCTTCCTTCTATTACATATATAAGAAATATGGTATAAAAATTCTATTTTATACCATATATTCAAACAACTATTTTATTTATTAAGGGACTTTGCTTCAGATCTTCACTTGTGTAAAAACCTTAAAAATTCTCTCCATAGAATTGCTTTCGTATCCTCTTCTTAATTTTGAAGTCTAGACAGTCAGCGTTACAACAAACTTGATAAAATTGCCTTTGTACGACTATCCGTTACTTCATAATAAATTTCTAATCCTTTCCGAGTACCTGTAACCATTTTAGTAGCTTTTAGTTTAGATAAATGTTGACTAATTGTACTTTGAGGCATTTGTAATGTTTCATACATTGTTGTTACGTTAGTAGGGCCTTTTGTAAGCATTATTTCTACTAAAGATAAACGGACAGGATGTGCCAATACCTTTAACACTTCAGTGATTTCTACGTACATTTCTTTATTTGCTTTCATATTTCTTACTCCCCTTTTATATAAATATTATTGATATCCATATATATAATTCGAAGGTATATATGATTTTATGTCCGTCATTTTAAAAAAAGATAAAAAAACTTTTTCCCGAAACTAAAGGAGTATCTTAACATAATGTCTCACTATCAGTAATGATTAGGAATTTCGTTATGGAAGCGAAGGCTTTATATTACATATTACTTACTAAAACCAATGAAAAAAGAGAGCAGGTAACCCGCCCTCTTAAGATGCCTCCTTATGCTCCGTGGAATGCTGAACACTCCCCATTCTCTTTAATTTATTCCATCCTACCGCTACTCCTCGAATAGATGAGAATATAGATTTAATGACAACATAAGTCATAAATTGACGATAAATAAAGCGTTGTAAAATTAACCATGCTAGTGGTTTCGGATTCTCTTCCTCTAATTTAAATGCAAAGAGAGACGCGAGAAGGTCCAATAAAAAGAATACAAGGTAAAACCCTAACACTTTTAGCGGATTGCTACTAAACAGCCCCATAATCATTAATATATCTGCTAAAGGAGCAATGAATTGCAGAACATATTGGAATAACCACATGTTAGGCAATGCAATAAATCCTAACGTTTTATGTTTTGTATGAAACACTGCTTTTCGATGTTTCCAAAGACATTGGAGTGTACCATATGACCAACGATATCGCTGTTTAATGAGACTTTTCACATCTTCAGGTGATTCCGTAAAAGCATAGGCCTTTTCTTCATATACAATTTTATATCCTTGACGTAAAAATGTAATAGTAAGATCCGTATCTTCTGCTAACGTATCCTCACTTAAATATCCAGATTCAACTACATTCTTTTTACGCCATGCCCCAATAGCTCCTGGAACTACTGTAATACAATTTAACTCATCAAAAGCTCTACGTTCTAAATTAAACCCTGTAATATACTCAACATGTTGCCAAGTAGTTAACAAGTTTCGTCTATTCCCCACTTTGACATTACCTGAAACTGCCGCTACATTCTGATCTTCAAAGTGTCTAATCATGAGAGAAATAGCGTCTTGCGCAATAATAGTATCCGCATCTAAAGTGACAATGATCTCTCCTCGCGATTGTTGAAACGCTAGGTTCATTGCCGATGATTTCCCGCCGTTTTCTTTCTGAATGAAACGAACTTTAGGGTGTTTATAAAATGTTTCTTGCATTACTTTTGACGTACCATCTGTCGATCCGTCATCCACAACAATAACTTCAAATTCTCCATACTTACTATCCAAAATTGAGCGAATTGTCTTAGCTATCACCTTTTCTTCATTATATGCTGCTATGACAACACTAACAAAAGGTTGATAGGACGCATTAATATAGCGAGATAGCGTTTTTCTTTTCTGCTTCCATGCAAAATAAATTAAGAATAAGAATCGAAAAATACCTAATCCAATAGCAATATAAAAAATAGTTGTTAATATATGTTTAAAGTATCCCGCCCCTGAAAAGACAGCTTTATTGTAAAGTAAATATTGCTCACCCTCAGAAGAAACAGGAGGCATAATTTCATCTCGTTCTTTATTCATTAAATCTGAAATTGTTACAAAACTATATCCGTTTTTTTTAAGTTCTTTAATAATAATGGGAAGCGCTTCTACCGTATGGGTACGATTCCCTCCCGCATCATGGAGAAGAATAACATGTCCCTCTCCCTTATAAATGGGAGTAAGAGTACGCTTTACTAATTCATTTGTTGATGGTGTTGCCCAGTCTTCAGGGTCAACTTCTTCCCCCACCATTGTATAGTTCATATTTTGTGCACGCAAAATAGGCAATATTTCATTTGATGAATCTGGGTTAGCATCGGCTTCATATGGTGGTCTAAATAAAACAGTAGAATGTCCAGTTATTTCCTGAATTAAACGTTGCGTCGTATTAAGCTCTACTTTTGTTCGTAGTAAAGACGTATCAGCGACGTTAGGATGCTTGAAAGTATGATTGCCAATTTCATGCCCTTCTTCGTATATTCTTTGCACAATATTAGGATGTAGTTGCGCGTTTTCACCAAGTACAAAAAAAGCAGCGTTTATTTTATTCTCTTTTAATATATCTAAAATTTCCGGTGTATATTTCGGATCTGGCCCATCATCAAATGTTAATACTACTTGTTTCCCATTTGGTTTTCCATGTCGTTGCACTTCGTATGCCGATGGTAAGGATTCATATACTTCATCTGTAAGATACCCATCTTTTCCTACTTTGAAATCTCTCAACCCATTTTTTCTTTCATTCTCAATCTGTAAAATTTCACCTTGGCCAGCATAATTCACTTCATCTAAACTAGTAATTTTATGTAATGCATCAAGATTTTTTTGGGCCTCAATCGGATTTTTTAAAACTTTCCATATTGTAGGGTCTTCTGCTCCTAATCTCCATAGTGCAAACCCCTTTGCATTGTTTTCCATTGCGATTTTCACTTGATTATAGAGAGTAACACTGTCTAAGAACCAAGCAGTATGTTCTTTCTCTCCTGTTTTATATCTAAAATATGGATTTCCACTCATGTTATCCCATTGAATTTTCATATTGGAATCATGTGCCATTGTCATAACTTCTGAAAAAGTTAAAGACTTCGCAGGTTTTTTACTATTTACTTCCCAATCATATCCATAGTTACCGAAAGCAACTACAAGTTTATTAGACGGAATATTCAGTTCTTTTAATGTATGTTGAAACCATTTATTTGAAGCAATTGGGCCTGGTTCCCCCGCTCCATAATGCTCATCGTACATCATTACAATCATTCGATCTATTACTTTTGCTAATGCACCATAATCAAAAGCCTTATCATTAGCTGGAACATCTTGTGTAACGAGCAAATCATGTTTATGAAAGACCGTAGTAATTTCTTTCATGAAATTTGTTAAGTTTTCTCTATCACTTTCAGGTACGGCCTCAAAGTCAATATTAATACCTGAAAACTGGCTCTTTTTAACTTCGCTTACTAAATCATTAATAAATTTCGTCTTCACATCATTCGGCGAATTCAGTAACTTATGGATAAGATCACTATCAGGGCCAGAAGCTTTTTCTGTATAGTTAGTAAGTAACGGCATAATTTTCACATGATTTTTTTTTGCTAGTTTTACAATCTCAGGTTTTATCTCACTTCTAATCGTTAAATCTTCTTTTAAATGATACCATTCTGGTACTAACGTGGTTAATGAATTGATATTTTCTTTTAAAGACGTTGTACTATTTTCATCCCAGTTTACATAAAAACCATACACTTCTTTACGTTGTTTACTATCCTTCGACAAATTCACCAAATTTTTGTTATCCTTCGTTTCTGTATTTGGTTTAAATTCTTCCTTCTTTAACTGCTGATCACTAAGTTTTTGATTAATTGGTACAAGTTTATTATCTTGTTGTACAGCGGTATTCATATTTGGAATTTCTGGTGTTGAAAAAATACTTTGAAAGAAAAAATAAAATACAATACTTACGCTAACTATTGAGATACATAGAAACCAAATAAAAGCTATGTTTCTCCTTCCTTTCGGATCATAAAAAACAGGTTTTGCTTTATCTTTCTCTTGTTGAATGTTTTTCTCCATTATATTTTTCACATACTCCTTCTTAATAGAACTGTAGAATAATAAAGTGCTACTTTAATCAGCCTCATCAATCGAACATTTATAAGCAGCCCAACTCCCATCAAACTTCTTTGCCTCAGCCAAATTTTGAGATGGGAGTTTTTACTGCTCACAATAGCGAGATAACTCCTTTTAGCTTTGGATTGAATCTCTCACTTCCATATTCTATTGATTCTTCTTTTCATTTCCTTGTTGGTGGCCCCTATTCTCTTGTTGAGATCCTCTTCCATTGTTTCCTTGCTCGTTCCCATTATTTTCTTTCTGGGACCCTCTACCGTTGTTCCCTTGCTCATTCCCATTATTCCCTTGTTGAGATCCTCTACCGTTGTTCCCTTGCTCATTCCCATTATTCCCTTGTTGAGATCCTCTTCCGTTGTTTCCTTGCTCATTTCCATTATTTCCTTGTTGAGGTCCTCTTCCATTGTTTCCTTGCTCATTCCCATTATTTCCTTGTTGAGGTCCTCTTCCGTTGTTTCCTTGCTCATTTCCGTTATTCCCTTGTTGAGGTCCTCTTCCGTTGTTTCCTTGCTCATTTCCATTATTTCCTTGTTGAGGTCCTCTTCCGTTGTTTCCTTGCTCATTTCCGTTATTCCCTTGTTGAGGTCCTCTTCCGTTGTTTCCTTGCTGTTGTCCATTATTTTCTTTTATTTTCCTAGATGGCTGTTCCTCTGTTTTCTTTTGTTCTTGCTGTTCTGGCTTCTCATATTTTTTTTCTTTTACAGGAGACAAATCTGGTGATGCATCAGGAGATGACTCCGGCTGCGATTGCACCTCTTCTTCGTTTTCCACCGGATTAGACGGCGTGACAGGTGGAGTAAGCGATTTGTTCTTCTCATTCTCTTGCTTTATATAGACTCCTGTGCCAATTCCAGCTTTTCTAGCATCCTCTCGTACTTGCATCGTGCTACTTTGATATTCGACTGTAATATGTTTTAGCTCATATTCTTTCTTTAATTCTTTCATTTCCTTTACCAACTGTGGTGCTAGTGACTTATCCTTTGCAACAGCCGTTAGCATAACTTGCTTATCATTCGTTAAATACTTATCCTCTTGACTTTGCTTTATAATCGTACGTATTACGTCTTGCAATTGTTTATTTTCCCATTGCTTCAATTCTTTTAAAATACGCCTTCCATCATCATTACAAGCTTGCAAATCTATAACGCGAAGATCCTTCGTTACGCTCGCCTCTAAACTTGGATTTATATCAACTGAGACGTAAGCAAATACTTTTTCTTCCGGTTGGCTGTAGAAAAATAACAGCGCACATAGAAAACAAGCAACAAGTAATGATGCCGGCTTTAAGAAATAAGGGATTGAAAAACGCGATGCTCTTTGTTCTTGTTCTTCAAACGAGATTTCCTCTCCAATCATGCAAGAATCCCCTTTTCTTTTACACGTAATAAACTCTCCATTTGGAGTTAAAACAACTACGTTATGCTTTTTTATATCCATCACAATTCCTTTATTCATCATGCTTCTCCCCTCTTATGTAATCAAGAATATATGTATAGTTGTTTGCAAAGATAATACACATTGCAATAATGTATTTTCTATGTCGTTCCAACGTTTTACGGCTTACTCTAACACGCGGTTCAATATGTTTAAGCGGTAATTTTTTCTTTCGGAACAACTCTTCCATCATTTCCTCTTCTTTTATAATAATCTTCACAATTTCTATTAAGTGCTCACGCGTATCACGATGCTTAGGAGATTCTTTAGCCAGCTCTGAAAATGTGATTTTAAACTCCGCTAACACACTTTGAAAATGAAGAATTTCCTCCTTACGGTTACTATTTTCCATCTCTTTCATATACTCCGTAAGCGATACTTGCATTTCTAACATTTCCTCTTGCTCATCTTCTTTTAAAAAGACAAGGTTATGCTTAGACTCCTTGCGTATATAGTCAATTACATCTCTTTTTATAAGAAGATCAGCAAACGCTAGAAAAGATTTCCCTTTTTTATATGAATATTGTTCAATTGCTTCGTTAAACGCAAACAATCCAATACTATATTCATCATCCTGTTCTGTAATATATCTACGGCAAACAGACGAGATTGATTTTCTAATAAACGGCTGATACTGTACGATAAAAGCTTCCTTATCTTCTCCGTTGTTTTGTATGTTACATACGATATCTTCTATTTTTGGTTTTCTTAAGATTTTCATTACTAAACTCAACACTTGTAATCTCCCAGCCTCCTTCACATAGCAAAATGGTCACTAAACAAGTGACCATTTAACCACATTTTGTTAGTATTTTTCTTTGAGCTTGTCTTCTTACTGTTGCTCATATTTTTCGAGAACGACTTTTCTCACCGTTTTCTTAATGATTATTCTGTTCTATTTATACAAAAACTAAGTCTGCATTTTCATTTCTTATATTGTTTTGCTTGTTCTTTTTCTATTTTATCTGCAATCTTTAAATAACGCTTCTCTATATCATTGGTAATTTAATCCTTTTATTTCGGATACCCACTTAATCTAGTAATTTTATTAACACTTCAATATTCTTTCATAATCATTTTTCTTCACTATACATATTCGAAGGAATACAAAGTTTTATGGGGGTCAAAAAATATTTTTTATAAAAATATATATTTATTTCAAAAATAAAAACCATTGATTTGAAAAAAGGCTAATCAATGGTTTTCTTATAATATCTATTAAATTAAGTTGGGTTCTCATTATATATAAGAATATCTGCTGTTCTCACTATTTCCTGCCGATTTTCTCTATTGTTATCTTTTTTGATTATCATAATATATCTTATCTACATATTTTTAATCATTTCTTTTTAGATACGTTTTTATGTTAATTTTTTAATGTAATACACTTATATGATTTTGCTATTTCCTCTGTTTTATCTGTGCAACGATTTAAAACAACTATAACTTCCGTTTGCTTTTTATATGCCTCTGATACCTTTGTAATTGAATCCAAACATTTTCTAATGTACTTTTCTTCATTATGTGTAGGGATTATAACAGAAAACTTCACATCCTTTTGTAAATCGCTTCCTAAAGATTCGTTTGTTTCAGCCATAATATTTCCCTCTATTTTATTAGATAAATATCTGTCTCTATTTTTTTAACTCTGTAACAGAAGCAAGGCTAATTTCTTACAGAATGAAACTAAGGCAATTGTTTAACACATGTATCGCCATAACATATGCAAGGGATCTTTTAGAAATCAGATAAGCAATAGTAAGTATCACCGCGCCTGGTAAATAAATGGAATAATCCGAAAGCTGGTTCGTATGAAGGAATGTAAAGATTAGAATCGAAATGATAGATGCAATAGCAGTACCAATATAATTCGAAAAACGATTTATTAATATATGACGAAACACAATTTCTTCAAGCATTGGCCCCAGAATACCAAATACAAGCAATGTGAATATAAGAGGTGCCCCCGCACCTGCTTCAAGGAGCTGGTCTTGGTTCTCTGGCTGAACAGTTGCTAGAAAACGCATAACAGCCTGTTCTATAATTACCATAAGTAGAACCAACAGAGGAACACTTACTACTTTCAAAATTGTCTTCTCTTTAAAATATGCAAAACTCTCAATAATTTCGTTCTTAAATAAAATTATTCCAACAATAGCAGGTACAGTAAAACCGATGGCACCAAGAGCAAATTCTGATTCAACTAAATTGTTGTTAGTTAAAAGTGATATGCCAAATAATATGAACAAACCAATTTAAAATGGTAAGAACAGTGTTAAAATTACTAACATAATAAGTTCTTTTTTATTCTTGTTTATAAAGTTCACTTTATTATCCCCCTAATTAAATTACCTACAATCTTTGATTTTTCTTTCTGCATAAGGTTCTCCTTCCAAATATATTCATACAAGTCAACGGACCGAACGGTCCGGTCCGGAATCTAATGATACTATAAGTTTCTATTTTTTTAAACCCTTTTTACAAATGATTAAAAAAATAGAAAAAAGCAAATATATTTTTAACTCGTTTTCTTATTTACAATCAAATTCCAGTACTCATTAATTATTAACGATTCCTCTTTTATAAAATGAAGTAATCAGGCTTTTACCCACAAGAACTGCGAGAGATATTATAATATAAGAAATGAAAGTGGGAGTAGTTCAAACACTTTAGCTAAACATATTGATAAAGATTATATATAATACTCATATGTCTATGCACTAAAATTAACTATATATTTTTACATCTTCTACGATTTTAGGTAAAATTGGTTGTCTAACATGACTAAATTAAACAATTGATCATGTTATTTTTGACAGAAAATTCATTTAAAAAATATAAATAATACAATTTGATTAACCTCTGTTCAAACTGTATTGTTTGAGGTTTCCATAAGATAGGGATTGATAATATATTTTTGCTTCACACTTATTTATACTTACAAAAAATAGAGGATAAACATTACCTGGAATATTAAGCTCGTTTTTATTAGGAGGACTACAAAGCATGACTAAAGTTGATAAGGTAAAAGAAAAGATTATTGAAACATCTTTATATTTATTTAATACTAATGGGATAACTTACACATCCATCCAGGATATAATGACAGCTACTGAACTATCTAAAGGAGCTATTTATCGTAGATTCAAAAATAAAGAAGAAATTGTCCTTGCTGCCTACGACAAAAGTGGTGAGATTATGTGGGGGCATTTTCATAAAGCAATGGAAAATAAAAAGACAGCAATCGATAAAATCCTTGCAATTTTCCTTGTATATCAAGATGCAGCTAATAACCCCCCTATCGCTGGAGGCTGTCCATTGCTTAATAGCGCAATTGAAAGTACTGGAGTATTCCCAGAATTACAAAAAGCAGCAGCAAAGGGTTATGATGATACAGTAATGTTAATGGCTTCTCTCATAAAAGAAGGAATAGAGAAACAAGAACTTAAAGAAGATATGGACATTATATCGCTCGCTTCTTTTCTTGCATCTTCAATGGAGGGCGCTATTATGGCAAGTCGAGTATCTAACGATAATATACACCATCAGTATTTTATTGAACAAATAAAACATCATCTTTTCTCTTATTCTAAATAAGTGAGAACTTGCATTGCTTCCATTCAATTTTTATAGACTTAAATTGAATGGACCCCTCTCATAAAAATGATCTTCTATTTATGAGAGGGGTGAATAATTTTTAGCAAAGGGAGCTTTTTAGACGTTGTATATTAGGCATACAACCAATCTGTTTTTCACATAACTTATTCATATATTTACATAAAAACTGACTCATCGCTTGTAAGTAGGAATTTTATTTATCATTGTATATTTTTCACATACCTCTCTTTTATCCTACCCCTAAAATAAAAATAGATCTTCAAATTTTTAGATACTCCTACTGTCGACGTTCAAAAGCAAGACGTACAGCAAGTCCTGTTAAGACACTTGCCATAAGCCCACGCTGCACTCTCAGCCACGTTGGGCGTGTGCCAAACCATGTAGCAATTTTACTTGCTGTAAGCACAATTAGAAGGTTGACTATAAAACTAACAGTGATTTTCATAAGGCCTAAAACTGCACCTTGTAGAAGCAACTATCCCTTCTCAGGATCTTCAAATTGGGGTAACAGTGACACATACAAAATAGCAATCTTTGGATTTAGAAGATTAGTCATAAGCCCCATCAAAAATAATTTCCGTGGTGGCTCATTAGAAATAGTACGAGGTTCCATAATAGAAGTAGCACCCGGTTTTATCGAATTCCAGGCGAGCCAGAGCAAGTAAGCAGCTCCTGCCCATTTGACTGCTTCGTAGACAGCGGGTACTGCAAGGAATAGCACTGTAAGTCCGAACATTGTTGCGATTATATAAATCACAAATCCAAGCATAATACCCAAAAGAGAAATAAATCCTGCCATACGCCCTTGCGTAATGGAACGAGAAATGAGATAAATCATATTAGGCCCAGGTGAACAAACCATGCTAAGTGAAACAATTGCAAAGGCTAACAAAGTACTAAAGCTAACCATAAACCTTCCCCCTTTATGCTACATAAAATTTCCTATTGTACATTTTATCATGATTAAGGAGAGAAAAGATTAATATAAGCCGATACAGCTAAGTAATATGATCGGATCGAATGTATGGTAATCACATACTTCTCATTCTCTTAAGTAAAGATTTAAAAATAACCTATCCATAGTGACACTACAGCAACTACTAACAAAGTAAAACAAATTGTGATATTTCGAACCCACTTTTGTATATCATCAAAATACCGTTCTATAAATACAGCGTAAATATAAACCATAAGAAATAGAACAACGAAAGTAAAGGAACCCAATTTATCGTTAAATTTTTCATTGGTATATGTGCTTACATGAAGGAATAGAAAAACAAACGCTACTATGAATAGCTCAAATATCCTTTTTTTATTCAAATCGCCACCACCTTACATTAATTTCCTTTTATTCCATTTTATCAGAACATAATGTGTAGTAGCATATGAATAATTTATTTATGTCAAAAAGGCCAACAATTCAATATTGTTAGCCTCTACTTTCCATATTCGTACCTTTTATCACTTTACTTCCTAACAACTGGAATCCACATTTCACCAAATACTAAGCCGTTTCTTTGCCCCATCTCAACCGTTGTATTTGGCCCACCAACATAAGCAAAATCCTTTGCTTCTTGTAAAGCTTGACCGAAGGCGATGCCAGTCAGCTTATTACTTAGCTCTTCAGCCGTTTTGTCTTCCCCTTTCACTACTAAGTATTCTCCCTTCGGAAACTGGATCACTCTAGATTCTTCTTCTATTTGTGCTTCTGTCATGACACCAGCATAATACATCATCTTATTATTCACCGCTTCGCTCACAGAAAAAATGTATTCGTTTGTAGCTAGAGCCTTTAAAGTATCCAGCCTTCCATCTTCTTTAACAGCCGACCAAAAGTCTTCCTTTTCTTTATTTATTCCAGCAAAGTCTGTATAGTCACTCTTAATTTCAGTTCCAATACCTAACACAATAAAGCTATCTTTTTCTTCTATCGTATAATTTTTCATATTCAATACCTTCCTTTTTTTAAAATGAATCAAACGATTTATCTTTTCATCTGATGAGTTTATAATAACTTTAAATCATGTCAAAAAATGATACTGTTTAGGAGACTCAAATGAAAAAAGTTGAACGGATTAATACAATTATGCGGTATATCAACAATCGCTCCCACTTTACAATTACT
This sequence comes from Bacillus sp. N5-665, assembly GCF_022637375.2. NCBI lineage: Bacteria > Bacillati > Bacillota > Bacilli > Caryophanales > Bacillaceae > Bacillus > Bacillus sp. N5-665. The sequence goes on along the minus strand of NZ_CP093325.1, from coordinate 2,017,749 downwards.
GAAATCATACGAGAGTTTAACATATCACGATCGACAGCTATTAGAGACATAAGAGAAATTGAAGCTATGGGCATGCCACTTGTCGCTGAAGTTGGAAGAACTGGTGGATATTTTGTCATGCATAATTCTATCCTGCCCGTTGTTCGCTTTACTGACAATGAAGTCAAAGCTCTTTTTATTGCCTTTATGGCTACAAGAAATCAACAACTTCCCTATCTAAAGAGTCGCCAATCTTTAGCCGAAAAACTACTAGGACTCATCTCAGAAACCCAGCAAGATGACCTCGTTCTTTTAAATCAACTCTTGCTTTTTGAAGGGACTAACCCTTATAATCCCGATCTACTTGAGCTTTCTGACCTCCCCCACCCTATGTTAGAAAAACTCATCAAAATCCTTCTTTTGGATAGACATTTATTGATTACCGTCAAAGAAGAAGAGGAAATCAAGTCTTACCCAATTTATCTATTACACCTTTATCAAGAAAAAAGCCATTGGATCATTGAAGGGTTTGACTTAAAAGAAGAAAAGAAACTGCTGTTTCCTGTCGATGACCTCATCAATATCGAACCGTACACGACGAAAAAGAGGTTAAATAAGAAACAGATTTTAGAAAAACTCAATAAGAAGGACGAAGCAATTAACCTTGTACTTGAACTTGGTCCAAAAGCGATTGCCCAGTACAAAAAATACCATCCTTTAAAAATTTCAATTTCCTATACAAACCCTTACCAATCCACAGCCATTTTAAAAACATTTATCGATGTTAACAATTCCGATGAAGTGACAGAGATAACAAATTGGCTACTTTTCCTAGGGAAAGATATTACAATCAGGGAAATGCCTGAAGAAGTATTAGAAGTTTTACAAGGACGAATCTCCTTATATTGCCCATGAGCGATAATCTGTATTTTCTACCATGAGTGCACAGCAAATAATAAAAGCACGGAAAACCTCCCGTGCTTTTTCAAAAATATATATAATTTCGGATGACTTAATTCACTTACCCTAACTGACGTTTAAATGCTTTACTAGCGAAAAAGTAAGAGATGATCATGATACCTACGCACCAAGCGAGTGCAGTCCAAATATCGTTGCCAACTGTCCCTTCATATAATAGGGCGCGAATCGCATTCACGATTGAAGTTACAGGCTGATTCTCAGCGAACGCACGAACAATTTTAGGCATCGTTTCTGTAGGTACGAAGGCTGAACTAATAAATGGAAGAAAAACGAGTGGGTACGAGTACGCTGTCGCCCCTTCCATAGACTTCGCTTTCAGCCCTGGAATGATAGCTAGCCATGTTAGCGCTAACGTAAACATCCCCAGTATTCCCGCTACCGCAAGCCAATCTAGCATATTTGCACTAGAACGAAAGCCCATTAAGAGCGCAACAAGTATAACCACCACGATAGTAAGCACATTAGCAACAAGAGAAGTTAAAACGTGAGCCCACAATATTGATGAGCGCTTAATAGGCATCGTAATGAAACGTGCCATCAGCCCACTCTTTACATCCGTAAATAATCGTACAGAAGTGTAAGCCACACCGGATGCGATAGCCATTAACAAAATTCCCGGCAATAAATAATTAACGTAGTTATCTGTTCCAGTCTTTATAGCCCCGCCAAATACGTAAACAAACAATAACATCATCATAATCGGTGTAATCGCTACAGTAATAATTGTATCTGGACTACGCATAATATTACGCATTAAGCGCCCTAGTAATACCCCTGTTTTGCTTTTCATTTACATCTCCTCCTTTTTACCGATAATCGCAAGAAAAATTTCTTCCAACGTCGGCTGCTTCTCGATATACTCTACTTTTGCTGGCGGGAACATCTCTTTCAGTTCAGTAAGAGTACCTGTCGTAATAATTGTTCCACCATGCAAAATAGCGATACGGTCTGCCAGTTGTTCTGCTTCCTCCAAGTACTGAGTCGTAAGTAAGATCGTTGTGCCGCTGCCGGCAAGTTCCTTGACTGTATCCCACACTTCGATCCGCGCTTCCGGATCAAGTCCAGTCGTTGGTTCGTCTAGAAAAATAACTGCTGGCGCCCCAATCAAACTCATCGCGATATCAAGTCGGCGCTTCATCCCGCCTGAATACTGGTCTGCCCTCTGCTTGGCCGCATCAGTCAGGCTAAATCTTGCGAGTAGATTATCAGCAACTTGAGTGGGATTGGAAACACCACGTAACTTAGCAATCATTATCAAGTTTTCCCTTCCAGTAAGCATGCCGTCTAAAGCTGCGAACTGTCCTGTCAAACTGATGCTTTGACGAACATGATCTGATTGACGCTGGATATCAAATCCGCAAATACTCACTTCACCATCATCTTGTTTCATTAACGTTGAAAGGATGTTGACCGTTGTCGTCTTTCCCGCTCCATTTGAGCCTAGCAGCGCGAAAATTTCGCCACGCTGCACCTCAAAATCCACTCCCTTTAAGACTTCTTTATCTTTAAAAGATTTTTTTAACCCTTTTACAGAAATTGCTGCATTGCTCATACTTTTTCCCCCTTATTAAAATAGGTTACCTATAACCTCTATTTAGTATCACTGATATTCTGTATTACTTAGTAGTGATTTAAAAATATAACTGAATAGCGATGGCGGCAATTCACATTTGTAACCAGCTAATCAGTCGGTATTACTAATTGCATTTATTTTTTTCTCAATTTCTTCATAATACTTTCATTCAAATCTTCACGATACTTAGAGACATACGTTTTAGCGTTTGCCACTAGTTCATCAGCAAAGGATGCTACGTCCTCCCCAGTAATGTCAAGCACTTGTCTGCCTTCCGCTGCACCAGCTTCAAACAAATCGATTAATTCATACTGTATGTGCAACATATCCATCCCATTACCCGCTGAGAAATTCCACATGTAGTTTTGAATTTTCTTAAACACAAACTGATAATCTTCCGGTAGTGCTCCAACACGTGCCATCATCATTTTGTACTCTTTTTTATCACCGATTAATTTTTTAAACATTTCCAACATCTTATTTTCCTCCTTTTTTATAAAGCAGAACAAGAAACTCTCCAAATATGAGCCGGAACATTTTATATTATGAGGCTAGTTTGACTTCAAGACGTTAATTTTTGAAGATACAAAATCCCATTTTTTCCAAAACAGTTCAAGCTCCTGACGGCCATCCTCATTTAATGAATAAAACTTACGAGGCGGCCCCATATCTGATGGCTTCTTTTCAATATTCACAAGCTTTTTCTTTTCTAATCGTACGAGGATAGTATAAACCGTCCCTTCCACAACTTCGGTAAACCCAAGATCATTCAGGTGGCGGGTAATCTCATAGCCATACGTTTCTCGGCGGCTAATGATTTCCAACACACACCCTTCCAGTGAACCTTTTAGCATTTCAGTTAAATTTTCCATGTCCTGATCCTCCTTTACCCCCTATTCTGTCTGACTTATATTCAGTATCACAGAGTACTAAGGCGAATTTTTACTGAATAGCTTTTGAGTACAACTACACTATTCAGTATTACTTATTACAACTACATTGTATGACTAAGTAGCTATAGATGTCAACTGATTTTCAAATTTTTTCTAAAATCCGCTATTACCTATCGTTTACTGAAAATATTTCAAGAAACAACACTACTCTGTATCACCTATTACAACTACATTGTATGACTAAGTAGCTATAGATGTCAACTGATTTTCAAATTTTTTCTAAAATCCGCTATTACCTATCGTTTACTGAAAACATTTTGAGAAACAACACTACTCTGTATCACCTATTACCTCTACATTGTATGACTTAGTAGTTGTAAATGTCAACTCGATTTTTATATTTTTCTAAAATCAACTATTGCCTATTAGATGTTCAGTGACAATAAAGTTGGTTAATTTTTCTTCAACTAATGCCCCTTATTGAAAAAAGTAGCTTGCTCCATTTACTAAATTTTCATCTTGTCTTACATAGCTTAATCTGCCTCAACATCTTTTTCACCTAAGTTTTGAACAAATCTTAATAGATAACCATCAGGGTCTATAATTAAAAATTCTTTTTGTCCCTTTAATTTAGTATCAGCTCTATACCAATTCTCTTGAATATCAAATTTAATTGGATACTCGTTCTTTTTCAAACTATCATATAGTGGATCAATATCATTTATGATAATTTGAAAATTAATTCCTCTTCCGTAGGGATAAGATAACTCCCCAGTACTCCAATGACCATTTACTTCTTCAATCATAATCTGGCATTCATTTAAAGACAGTAAAGCAAACTTATCCTCTGGTCTTTGATATTCAATTTTAAACAGTAGAATTTCCGAATAGAAATTTAAACTTTGCTCAATATCTGAAACTGATAGCTCTGGTATTAATGCATTGAGTTTGTGCAAAAATGCTTCCTCCTTTGCTTACGTTATTGATTATTAAATTATAACACTTACTATAAATACTTCTTCCATTACACTACTTCGTTAGTCCTATAAGAAGTAAACAACTTTATTATCTCTACACATTAGATACAGCCGATTTTCTTTTTGAAGAAATTTCGCCACATACCTATCCCGCTAAGAAAAGAAAATACCCCAAAACAAAAATTCTACATTTTTGTTTTGGGGCGCTATAGGCTAGCTCTTCTTCTTAATAAGACAGATCATCCTTTTGTTACGATAACATCATTTCCATATCTTCCGCTGCATTTGTAATTAGTTTCAAACCGAATGTTTCTTGTAATACATCAAGCACGCCAGGTGAAATAAATTCAGGCGCCTTTGGACCGATGCGAATATCTTGAATACCAAGACTAAATAGCCCAAGTAAAATGGCAACCGCTTTTTGTTCAAACCATGATAGAACAATACTAACTGGTAATTCGTTCACTTCACATTGGAAAGCATCTGCTAAAGCGGCTGCTATTTTCACTGTAGAAATTGAATTATTACATTGTCCTAAGTCAATGTAACGCGGAATCTCTGTACCAGGCACAACACCATAACTCACATCATTAAAGCGGAATTTCCCGCAAGAAGTTGTTAAAATAACTGTTTCTGGCGGAAGCGACGTTGCTAATTCACGATAATATTCTCCGCCTTTTCCCGGAGCATCACAACCTGCAATGACAAAGAAACGCTTAATCTTTCCTTCCTTTACTGCATTAATAATTTCCGGAGCTAATGATAATACTGTATTATGATGAAACCCTGTTACTAACTGTTCATCCGACTCCATATGTACTTCTGGAAGTTCTAGCGCTTTTTCAATCAACGGTGCAAAATCGTCATTTTCAATTTTTTGTACACCCTCTAAACCGGCAATATCATATGAAAAGAATCGATCAGAGTATGACCCTTTAATTGGCATAACACAGTTCGTTGTCGCTAATATAGCACCTGTAAATTTTTCAAAAAGACGTCGTTGATCATACCATGCCTTACCAATGTTTCCTTTTAAATGTTTATATTTTTTCAGCTGCGGATAACCGTGTGCTGGTAACATTTCAGAATGCGTATAAATATTAATTTCTTTTCCTTCTGTTTGTTTTAATAATTCTTCTAACGCAAATAAATTATGACCAGTAACTACAATTGCTTTACCTTCTACATGGTTTTGCGTAATTTGAACAGGCTCTGGAACACCAAAATGATTCGTATGTGCCTCATCTAACAACTCCATTACTCGTAAAGCCGATTTCCCAACTTTCATAGCCATATCAATATGTTCTTGTTCATTAAAGTTAGAATTGGTTAATGTCATATACAATGCTTCTTGCGTCGTAGCATCTACAAATGCATCAGTATACCCTAGCTGAGCAGCATGCGTACGATAAGCAGCAATTCCTTTTAACCCAAACACAATCGTATCCTGTAAACTTGCTATTGTTTCATTTTTACCGCAAACACCTATTACTTTACATCCGCCTGTTGGCGTTTGTTCACATTGATAACAAAACATGATCATCCCACCCTCTCCCAATCATTCCTTACAAATCAAGCATAATATCCATTGGGAAAAAAGGATGTGATATCAATCACAATACTTATTATAAATTTGTGACAGTTCATATTGTTGACATAATATTTTTATTGAAACCAAAAAAAACATTACATAATTATATTGTTCAGTTTTTCAAATATCTAAACTATTGCTGAATCACATATTTAACTTTCTAGTTTATAGTACGAAATGAAAATTTCGTACTATAAATCTCTTAAGCAAACAGAAATAGACATACAAAAACGCTATTCTTTCTTTTTATTATTCAACTGAAAGAATAGCGTTTTTTCATTTTGAAGACCTATCAATTTTTTGATTAAAGATTTTATGAAAAATCACTTTATTTACAATACATTTACACTATCTTTACAATATTTACATTATTTATATGATATATTTATATAGAATCTACTTAAGAAATTTCATGTACATTGTTATCTTTATAATCTCTGATCTGATTGATAAGAGATTATGTTATATTTTCATACCAGGGGTGAATTAGGATGACTGAAACTTTAAAAACACTTATAATGCTTGATGCTACTTACGTTGTTATAGCAATTATGACGGTACTGGTATTTGTATACTTGGAATTAAAATCTCAGTAACGTATGCAGGCATAATTGATAGCTTCGCATTTAAATATAGCTAGAAGAAAGCGAGGAGAAAATTGTTTCTCCTCGCTTTTTTATTCCCCTAATTTTTTATTTCAACAAATCCAATGTATGTAAAAGTAATCCTCTATCCCCTACATCCCCATGACCAGGCACTACTGCATTTATATTTCCATATCGCTTCAGCACATTCTCAATCGATGTAGACCATTCATTTACATAAGCATCAGCAACATTTCCTAAATTTTTAGCTTCCGCAGATTTCACTAAACAGCCTCCAGCTAAAATGTTGTATTGCGGTAACCATACGACGATATTATCTTCTGTATGCCCTTTCCCTGGATAAAATGTTTCTACTTTCATATTTCCAAACTTCAAATTTGTAATTCTTTGTAAGTCTCCAAGTGGTTCTTCATATCCATTTTTCTTTGCTAGTTCTGCAGTCAATGCCGTACTATGCGCTTTAATGCCTCTTTCTTTCAACGTTTTTATTCCGCCAATTCGATCTGAGTGCGCATGTGTAATAATGACATCCGTTACGCGCTTCTTAAATTTCTTTTCTACCATCTCTATTAATTCCTTCGTTAGTTTATCATCCCAAGAAGAATCGACAAGTACTAACCCTTTAGAAGTAGTAAGAACTAGACCGTTCGAAGGAACTGCTTCCCCGTTAAAATAACCTAACTCCGTATGAACCCATACATTTTTGTTTAACTGAGAAATTGAAATAGTTCCTGTCTCATTTTTTATTACTTTTTGCTCTACCGTTCGTTCTGCTTGTACAGAAGAAATTGTACTAACAAATTGAGTTGTTCCTAGTAAACTAACACATACCCCTAATTTTAATAATGTATTTTTCATTTTCTCCACCCTTTCTTTCAAACGAAATAGCTATTACCTATAATAGACAATTCATCTCAAATGTTTGTTCCATCTTTTCTTACATATTTTTCATATCATTAATAAAAAGCGCACAAGATTTTGTGCGCTTTAAAACTTAACCTTTTATTCCATAATTCTCAAACTCTTCCTCGTTCCCATAAAATACATTCAAATCAATATACTTCTCTTTTCCATTATAACCATTTAATCTCCCGCGGTTCGTGTATTGCCAAAACGTCCATTTTCTCTCATCAGATAAACTCGGTTTTGTAAAAACACTACGAATCCATATATCACATTGGGGATACGCATTCTTTATATACAAATCATATGCCTCTTGAGTTGCATACAATATTACTTTCTTACCGTAATGTTTTTCTAGCATTTCAATCATGACCGACAACTCTTTCACAACATCTTCACGCTTAGGTGGATTATCTTTTTTGTTAGCATAAAACTCAACATCAATTACGGGTGGCAATGCTTGTTTATATTTTGGAACAGTTCGTATATATTGCTCTGCTTGTGTTTCACCCTTACTATCAAAACTAAAAAAATGATACGCTCCGACGCGCATACCTGTCTTATTCGCATTCGTCCAATTTTTCGAAAAGTACTTATCCACAAACGCGCTTCCTTCAGTAGCCTTTATAAACGCAAACTTCATATTTTGCTTTTCCAACTCCCTCCAATCTATATCACCTTGATACGACGCAACATCTACACCTTTTATTTTATACTTATCCGAACTTATTTGATTCGGAATAAATATGCCTTGAAAAACTAAGTAAGCGAAAACACTCATTACACTAATTAAGGTAAAGACTCCTCCTATAATAAGCTTCTTTTTCATTCATATCACCCATCTTTACAAATTAAAATTCTACCTACCATTCACGCTTTTTATTTATCATCATTTTTTCTTCAAACGCCTTCTCTAAATCAATTTCTAACTTGTTTGCTAAATCACATACATTCCAAATTACATCAAACATTTCTAAACCGATTTCTCTTTTTGCATTTTGTATTTTATTACGCTTTAATATAACTTCCGCTAATTCACCTAATTCCGCCATTGCATACATCGTACGCTCTTCAATTGTCGTATCTTGAAATCCTTTTTCTTCACTGAAATTTGATACATATCTCTGGAATTCCACAATATTCATACTTAATCTCCCTTCATCACAAATACTCCGTTTTTCTATTACACTTAAAATCAAAAATGTATTTTGTTAAATTATAACATTCATATTATAATTTATTTATAACTCTTTAATGGAGGTGTTTTCAATGACTCTCTTCGCTTCCCCATCATTATTCATACTTGCAATCATTTCATTTGCACTAGCCTATTTCATCGGAGTAAAACAATACACTTGGCTCTTATCAGGATTCAATGAACGCCGTGTACCAAATAAAGTAAAGTTATCAAAAATAGTTGGTCTTTATAATTTAACTGCCGGTGTTATCGCCACAATTGGTAGTGTCTTCCTTACTCCTAATGCAAAAATCGTATTTCCTATCATTATAATTGGGCACGTTATAATCGCTGCTTATGTAAATACACGCATGGTGCAATGAAAAAAGACCACCCAATCGGATGATCTTTTTTATAATTTATCAACATATTGCTTCGCTTCTAATAAGGAAAACCCGAAAGCCTCTCTTACTCTCTTAACTGCTGTAACTGTTTTTCCTTCTTCCATAAGCTGGCGCAACTCTTTATTAATTTCAGGTTCTCTATCTATAATTCCCATTTCTTTCGTAATTAGCTGTAATCTATCTTCCATCCGCTTTAAACGTGCATCTGTTTTCTTTTCGATTTTATTTAATTTTTCAACGATATAAATAAATCCAAAGACCGCTATCGGTATGATCATCCAAAATTCCATGACTATCCCTCCTATTAGCTTTCATTTGTTTTATTTCACTAACTTATGCAAATTTTACCACAAAACACATTTAATGTATAACAGTAATGTGCAACATTGTTGATACAACCTTTTATTTTAGGTGGACACTTTATGAAAAGATTTTTAAATACGCTACTACAATTTGTAGTTCTTTCAATTGCACTACATTTATTATTTGATATCGTTGGCTGGCTTGTTTTCAATGCGCCATTTAAAAATAAACAAATCATTATTTCCTTACTAACAACCTCATGGCTTATGTACATGTACCGAGACAAATTTTTTAAAACATTCACTTCGAATTAACTAAAAGAACTTCATCGATAAAAGATGAAGTTTTTTCTTTTTCTCTCATTCTCTCTATTAACTACTGTATAATAGAACTAACATTCTGTCTTTTAGAAGAAAGGAGTCACTATGAACTTAAAAAGTCACATTATATACGAGAAAATGAACCAATATTCCGTTGCAGGTTTAAGCCTTGCCGTTATACGTGACGGCAAACTAGACGAAGCGATTGCTTTTGGAACACTTGAATCTAGAACAACTAAAACTATCACTACGAATTCCATATTCAATTCTTGTTCTATTAGTAAATTCTTCACTACAATGCTCGTACTAATGTTATCAGATCAAAAGATCGTGCATTTAGATAAAGACGTAAATGATAGACTCACATCTTGGAACATACCTACCAATCTATTTACCTCACAGAAAAAAGTCACATTGCGAAATTTATTAAGCCACCAATCTGGAATCATTGATCCTCCTAATAGTTTTGAGCATTATACACTTGCACAAGGGCGACCAAACATGTCTGAAATCCTTGCCGGTAAAACATCATATTGTCCAGTACCGATAGAAATAACTTATAAACCAGAAAGCGAATTTCACTACTCTGATGCAAACTTTTGTATTATTGAACTACTACTTGAAGATATAACTGGAAAACCATTCAATCTTTTACTTGAAGAATATATCTTTCAGCCACTACAACTGAAAAATAGCATGCTATTCTCTACTAAAGATATAAATAAAATGGAGGCCTTTGCTTGTGGGCATAATAAAGATGGCACCGTTACAAATGAGAAATATCCATTTTATCCATTCGCAGCTGCTTCAGGTATTTGGACAACACCAACAGACTTATCAACTTTAGTAATTGAAATCATTCATTCTTTACAAGGAAAGGGCAAACTAAAACTTTCTCAAAAATTAGTACAAGATATGATTTCTCCTCAAGGTTGCTCAAAATGGACTGGGTTAGGTGTGTTTCTAGATGATTCCAATAAAGACTTACAAATATATTCACTTGGATGGGGCGTTGGATTTCAATGTATGATGATATGCTATCCATACCGAGGTAATGGTGCTGTTATAATGACGAACGCTGACTTAGGCGTTCATCAAATGGAAGGGATTATTGGTGACGTGTTAAAAACGTTATCCTTATAACGAAAAGAAAGAAGCTGTTCCTTCCAGCTTCTTTCTTTATATAACATTTTTCGCAACAATTTTTATATGTTCTGGTGCGATAATCTCCGTTATACTTTCTTGAAAATCTTCCTGCAACATTTCTTCAATATGTTCTAGCTGCACTTCAACATGTGTGCATTCTAAATTATGTATATTTAAAAGTGCATAATGATCTTTTTTCTTAACTACTAAATATTGATTTTCCTCTGTTACAAGTATAGAACCTAACCGTACTCCTAATAGGCGTTGATCATCAAACTTCACAACAATTTCCCCCTTCATCACTATGTAATAAAATAACATTTTATGTAATCTATTCTTCATAAACTATATCACAATTTATTAAAATATAAATATCATATCTCTTTTACTAAAAACCCTATTCTTTTATATATTTCGATACAAAAAACTTTCTCAACATAAAATTAGAATTTTCAGTTTTTATTCTCATGAAAATCTATTATAATAAAGTTAATAAATGTTTGACCTCTCCTAATTCATGTACATATGGATGATCAGTAGTTGTTGCTACTGATCTATTTTTTTGATTTCAGAAAGTAAATACGCTGCATCCTTTCCTACACCACAAATAAGTGCAGATCCCCTTTGAGATTGCCACGGCAAACCGATATAATATAATCCTTTTACTGGACTTATTCCTCTTACATGATTAGGAAATCCATTCTCATTCACTGCCTTTTCTATTTCAATCCATTTATAGTTCTGAATAAAACCAGTTGACCATATAATGCTTTCTGCACTATACGTGCCACCATTTTGAAACATAATATTATTTTCTGATGCACTAACCACTTTTTTCTCTAGTTTAATTACTCCATTACGAATAAGTTCCTTGCCTTCAAAACCAAAAATAGGATCCTTTCTCTTCTGAAACCATTTTCCCCTCTTAGTATTTACTTCGGCGTACAATAAACCCAATTTTTCTAGCCAATTAAAAATGCTTTTTCTAAAAAGATGTAACGGTAAAAATGTTAACGGATGACCGATAGAAATTGTAACTTCATGAGTTTTTGCAAGTTCTACTGCGATTTGCATTCCTGAATTCCCGCCACCTACTACTAGTACTTTTCCTTTAGGAATTTTTGATGGTGATTTATATTGTGATGAATGTATTTGAAAGATATGTGATGAAAGATGTTGTGAAAATGAGGGGATGTACGGTTGCTGAAAACCACCTGTTGCGATAACAACCTTTTTTGCTTGTAAAATTTCTGTAGGAGTATGTAATTCGAATATCTCTTTTTCTTTCTTTATTTTTAAAACTTCGGTTTGCAATTGGATCGGTAATGTAAAGTACCTTGCATATTCTTCTAAATACGTTGCCATTTCATCTTTACATGGAAATCCCTTCCCTTCTCCTTTTACTATCATACCTGGTAAACTACTATATTCCCTCGGTGTGAAGAGCTGTAAAGAATCATATCTGTTTCTCCATGAATCCCCAATTCGGTTTCCTGCCTCAAGTAATAAAAAATTATATCCTTCTTGCTTCAAGTAATATCCCATTGTTAATCCAGCTTGACCAGCTCCGACGATAATTGCATCTAACATCCTTTTCCTCCTTCTCATTTCACATGAATATATGCTCATTTGTTCATATGTTTTATCATACGATTTATTTTTCAATAATTCAATCTGTTTAACAAAATGAAAAAGAGCAGTTCACTGCTTTATGAACTACTCTTCATTACATTTATTTAATACGCAATTACACTGCACTCTCTCTAAAAAATTTATATATTAATCCCTTCCGGCTCTATCATCTCTCCTCATAAAATACGATTCTATTTGAAAACGGATCAATTACAGTTAATTCGATTGTATCCCAAGGTGTTTTTTCTATATTTGGCTTCGAATAAGCATATTCTTTACTTAATAATATAGAATGATAATCCTTTACATTATCTATTTTGACCCGAATCGCACCGCCTGGCGAAGCATCCCCATGATGTTCTGATAAATGTATTACAGCATCATGTAACGAAATTTGTATATATAATGGCATATGTTCCTCATACCGATGTTCCCAATCCATTTTAAACCCTAAAAAATCTATGTAAAATAGCTTTGCTTTTTCAACATCAAAAATTCTAAATATAGGTGTAATCATTTATTATCTCCTCCTATTTATAAACATCTGCCGCCAATTCCCTCAAAACTTCAACATTCACTACTTCAAAGCAACCATTGTTCTTTTTTATAATCTCTTTATCACAAAAAACATTTAATGTACGTAATAGGTGTCGATAACTCGTTCCTAACAATTCAGCTGTCTCTGTTAAATTCCCACTAAATACAATTCGATTTCCGTGCTGCACCGCTCGTTCCCCTGCTGCTAACATGTAACTCGCAAGTCTATTTTCAAGTGGATATAGTAAATTAATTGTACTATTTTTTGAAAGTCGATTTAACTTATGTGCTAACGATCCACAAATACATCGTAAAAATTTCGCATCATGAAATAGTTGATTTCTCACTTTTCCTAAAGGTAAACCAACACAATATGAATCTGCCATTACTTGTACGTTTGAAGCAGTCTTTTGAGAATGAATTAACTCCACATCTCCTAACAGCTGCAAACTATCATAAAAGCATAATAATACAGATTTCCCGTTACTTAATGTATTAAACGCTTTTGCTTTTCCTTCAACGAAGAAAAATAAATAATCTATCTCTTCATTTTCTCTACAAATAAACTCATTCTTTTTAAAAAATATGAGTTCCATATACGGTTTCATATCATTACTAAAAAATGAATCAATATTATTTTGTTTCATATAATTTGCTAATTTAATTGAATTACATACTTTCTTCATAGTTCCCCCGCCTTTACAACTACTCCCCATTGTAATCAAAATTTTCTCCTTCCACTATGACATATGTCATAGTAATACACAATTTCAGCATGATACAGTCATTACAAATATGAAATACAAAGGGGATATTACATTGTATAACTTTCTTTCTGTCTTTATTGGTGTGCTCATCGCCGTTATGCTTCCATTGAATGGGATTTTATCTGAGTTAATTGGCAAGTACACAGCGAGCGTTGTCATCCACCTTGTCGGTTTAATTGCAGTTATCTTCATTTTAATCATTAACAAAAATAAAATTTATTTTGATAAAAGCATTCCACTTTTTTTATATAGCGCTGGTGCGATTGGAGTATTCACTGTTCTTTTTAATAATATAAGTTTCTCCGTCCTTGGTGCCTCTATTACGATCGCATTAAGTTTACTCGGTCAATCTATCGCTTCCATCGTTATTGACCATTTCGGCTTATTAGGAATGAAAGTTGCAAAGTTTGAAAAGAAAAAACTAATTGGATTATGTTTCATCTCTTCCGGAATTATAATCATGACAATTTATTAATGGAGGCAAGAAAATGTTATATATTACTATCGCTATTTTAGCTGGTGTTTCTATCGTTGTTGCTAGAATTATTAACGCGAATTTAGCAGCGAAGATTGGAAATTGGGAAGGCACGTTTTTTAATTATATTACTGGATTATTTTTCTCTATGTTATTTTTAATTTTCAGTTCAGATTCATTTTATATTCCTAGCCATACGTTGCAATCTATTCCTATCGCTGTTTACTTAGGCGGATTAGTAGGCGTTATCGTCATCTCGTTATCGAACTATATTACGCCTAAAATATCAGCATTTTATTTAACGTTACTCATCTTTATCGGACAATTATTTGCGGGGACTATCATTGATTTCATCTTGTCACACGAACTATCAATGGGAAAAGTTGTCGGTGGCATTTTCGTACTAATTGGGCTAACTTACAATTTACTCGTAGATCGCCCTGTTAAAACTGTGCAGAATAACCAAGTTCAACTATAATACTTTACGCTTACCTATCATATATTAATAGAAAAGCTCTTTATACGAAGTAATAGAGAGGAGAATATTCTATTAAGAAAATCATTTTACTGCTCGGTAGCGCATTGATTATTTTTGGTATCGTATGGTTTTTAAACTCAGGGAAATCTATTCAAGATTTCTATACAGCAAATAAACCAAAGAAGAAAGCTACTATCATTTCAACTCAAAGAGACCCAAATGAGCCCCCTGTCTTTTTAGGAAAACAGGAAATAAAAGATATACATGTCGAGTCAATTAAAACAAAAAAAGATATCTTTCTCACAAAAACAGATGAATTAAAAACATTCATTAACAGTATGGATACCGCCCAAAAAGGAAAATTAACATTAGATGAAGAAGGATCAGATTTAATAGATTGTGATATGTGGATTACTTTCGAGGATGGAACTTATAAAAAATATTTCATTTGGGTAGTTGATCATCACAGTAGTGAAGTAATGATCGCTCAGCAAGATACTCTTGATGATGTAAACCTTACGTACTATCAATTAAATGAAGATAATTCAAAAAAAGTTTATAACTTATTTAAAAAAATTATTTAAACGAAAAAGTCATGAGCAAATGAGCTCATGACTTTTTGCACTATATATATTCAGGGAACACTTTACATCCCTTTTCCTGCTCTATATCATGCCCAAAGAAAACAATTGGCTTCTCTTTTATCACAACTTCTTTTAAACGTTTAATTGAAGATAAAGCTAATTCCGGATCAAATCCAGCAAATGGAACTTCATTTTCAAAATTCTCTTTCGTATACGATGCATCAATCGTTAATAATACAGGACCGGATTTTTCTGTCTCAATTAATAGCGATTGATGCCCTGGAGTATGGCCTGGTGTATGTAATACTTGAACTCCTGGTACGACTTCATAATCCCCTTCAATGATTTTGTAGTTTAAATTCGGCAATATACATTCTTTCAAATATTCTTCGCTATGCTGCGCCGCCTCATATTCAGCACGCTGTACAATGATTGGTGTATTTATAAAAGCGCCATTTCCTCCTGCATGATCAAAATGCAAGTGAGAACTAATAATATAAAGAAGGTCTTCCGGCTCATAACCAACCCGTTTTAAAATATTCACGATTCTATCTTCTTCAGTCATTTTCGGTAAAACCTGCCCTTCGACAAATGTACCGTTAAAAAGACCTTCATTATTAACTGCACTTTCTGGCATACCTGTATCTACTAAAATAGGCCCCTCTTCTGTCTCCAAAAGATAACACCATACAGGTAAGTTCAATAAATTTCCCGGTGTGAGCGTACTATTAACAGAAGAATGATCTAACATACAACGACCTGCTGGGATGAAATAAAGCTTTTTTACTGACATTATGTATCCACCTTTACATTTAATTTAAGATAAAGTAACACAGTAAATAATTCTGCTTTTTAGAAATAAACTCCTTCCACACTTTCATACCAGCATAAATAAAAAAGAGTGTACTTTTTTACATAATGGCATTTCACCATCTATAATAAAAGAGTAAATGACTCTTACTTTAATGGAGGGAATAGAAATGAAAGCAATTGGTTTACATGAATACTTACCTATTGAAGAAGAAAACAGTTTAATTGATATTGAAGTTGAAAGACCTGTTGCTACAGGAAGAGACATACTTGTTAAAATTAACGCTATTTCCGTTAACCCAGTTGATACTAAAGTTCGCTCTCCGAAAGATAAAAAAGAAGATGTAGCGAAAATACTTGGCTGGGATGCTAGTGGTGTAGTCGTACAAACTGGTGAAGGTTGTACGTTATTTAAAGAAGGCGACGAAGTGTTTTACGCTGGAAGCATTACGAGACAAGGTACATATAGTGAATACCATTTAGTTGATGAAAGAATTGTTGGTAAGAAACCAAAAACGTTAAGTGACGCTGAATCTGCCGCACTTCCTTTAACAGCTATTACAGCATGGGAAGGTTTATTTGAACGTTTAAGTATTGATTATAATAAAAGAGATGAGAATACATTCAAAAACATTTTAATCATTGGCGGTGCTGGTGGTGTTGGCTCGATTGCAATTCAACTTGCGAAATGGGCTGGATTAAATGTAATCACAACTGCATCCCGCAATGAAACGATACACTGGGTTGAAAAATTCGGTGCCGATTATATCATTAACCATCATCAACCTTTACAAGATCAAATATTAGAATTCGGGATAAAAGATGTAGATTATATTTTCTGCTTAAACAATACAGATCAACATTGGCAAGCAATATGTGACCTCATTAAACCACAAGGAAAAATTTGCTCTATCGTAGAAAATGAACACCCTCTTGAAATGGGTATTTTAAAAAGTAAAAGTGCTACACTCGTTTGGGAGTTTATGTTCACAAAAGCGATGTATGAAACTGGCGATATGATTACGCAGCACGAACTATTAAATAAAGTAAGCGAACTATTAGATGAAGGCATTTTAAAGACTACATTAAATGAAACATTCGCACCAATTAACGCTGAAAATATAAAGAAAGCACATGCCCTGCTTGAAGGCGGAAGTACAATTGGGAAAATCGTTTTAGAGAAATTTTAATAACAAAAAGTCCGATTTCCAAATGAGAAATCGGACTTTTTACTATCTTTATTTACTTGAAATCTCTTGATCATTTTGAACATCTAACGGAGGTCGTTTCCCTATTCCGAAAGCATAGAAACTAATTGTTACGATAGCTAAGAAAACAATACCTACAACTAGTGAAATGCGCGTATCATCGTTAAACCACATTCCGATTAATACCATAATTAAAAAGGCAATTGTTAAATAGTTTGTAACAGGAGCAAATGGCATTTTGAACGGATGATCTTTCATCTCTGCTCCTTTTGCTTTTCTAAAATTAATTTGACTAATTAAAATGACGAACCATGGTACCATACCAGGAAGTACACTCGCACTATATACATATACGAATAAGTTTTTCGGTGCGATATAACTTAAAACAACACCAACCGCTAAACCGATAATTACGCCAACTGTACCGAATAAAGGTACACCATTTCCAGAAAGTTTCGTGAAATATTTCGGCGCTTGTCCATTTACACCTAACGTATAAAGCATACGGCCCGCACTATAAATACCGCTATTACAACCCGACATTGCCGCTGTAATAACAACGAAGTTAATAAGTCCAGCTGCTGCTGTAATACCAACCTTCGCAAAAGTTGCTACGAACGGACTACCAATTGTACTTAATTGATCCCATGGATACACAGTTACAATAACGAAAATAGCACCAATATAGAAAATTAAAATACGCCAAATTGTACTTTGAATCGCTCTTGTAAGTGTCTTCTTCGGATTTTTCGCTTCACCAGCAGTAATACCAATTAATTCCACACCTTGGTATGCACCAACTACAAGTGATAATGCAAAGAAGAATCCTGAAAAACCACCTGTAAAGAAACCGCCATTTGACCAAAGATTAGATATGCCAATCGCTTCTCCACCGTTACCAATTCCAAAGAAAATAAGTCCAAATCCCGCAATAATCATTAATAGAATCGTAACGATTTTAATCATCGCAAACCAAAATTCAAATTCACCAAATGACTTAACAGAAATTAAGTTAGCTGCGCCAAGAATAACCATTGCGATTACACCTGGTATCCAAGCTGGTAATTCCGGGAACCAATATTTCATATACGCTCCAACTGCAATAATCTCTGACATCCCAACAATAACCCACTGGAACCAGTTACTCCACGCTGTCATATAGCCAGCTAGCGGATGAATATACTTATGACCGAACGTCGCAAATGAACCTGTACTTGGTTCCATATACAACATTTCACCCATCGCACGCATAATAAAGAAAATAAAAATACCTGCAATTGCATACGCAAGCATTACTGACGGACCTGTCCATTTAATTGTGCTGGCTGACCCCATAAACAAGCCAACACCAATCGTTCCGCCTAAAGCGATCATTTGAATATGACGTGCTTCTAAGCCTCTTTTCAATTCTTTGTTTGCCACTTCACTTCCCCCTCTTAGATGATTCATAGCCGCATTTTAAAACAAGATGCTTTCCCCTAATTCCTTTCGGCCCTGAAAATGATGAAGCAAACGTCATTTTACACTAGCTTTAAAGCTATCCTAAAATCGTTTTTTGCCTCTTACAAAATTCTCAAAACCTTTCATCTTCCAATATTCTATAAATCTTAAAATTACTTACCTTATATTAATTCATTTATCTGAAAAGTTCAATTATTTTTTCGATAAATCATTATACGTAAGTCTGATTAATTTTTAACTAAATTAACAATAAAATACATCTATTCAATATGATTCCGGTATGAATATTATTACAATATAAATAACCGAGGAGATTTTATCTTCCTCGGTTTCATACCGCATATACTTAAGTAATTATAGTTTGTACTATAATTACTTACACATGTATTAACACATCACGCAAAAATTTAATATATTAGTAGAACTACAAAGTCACTAGCTTCTATATCTCTTATTTATCCCGTTCTCACAGCTAAAAATTCTCTATCCCATTCCCTACTTTAAGAAAAATATAACTACACTTAAATCAATCAACAATACACCAGAAAGAGGAAAACTTTTCTCCTCAGCTTTTATCTTTTCCTCAACAATACCTTTAATTTTTTTCGTATATCCACTAATCATTTTCATAAAACATAAAAGAGTCTCATTAAAAAATGAGACTCTTTTACCATTTCATATTCAAATCATTTTGAAGTTTTTTTACCTAAAATAAACACTTTAGTAAACACCAACATGATAGCTACAATAGCCAGAAAATAAAGTGGCATCACCAGTAACGAACCGGTATGAAGCTGACTCATTCCCCAAATTGTCATCGTTACAATTACATAGTAGCCTAAGCTAAACAATGCTCCAGCTGTACCAATGACATCTTGAAAATCTACTAATGCTAAACTTAAACAGTTAGGCAATGCTACCCCAATTCCTAATAGCAATATAAACATCGCTACTAAAAATCCAATCATATATATTATGTTTGGATTTGATCCAAATGAATTAATAACAGTTAAGAAGATAGCTCCCCCTGTCATTACAAGACAACCGATATATATAATTTTCTCTGGTTTATAAGTAGCAAGTAACCGCTTTGAAACTTTCGCCCCAATAATAGAAGCGGAAGCGACAACAATTCCTAGAAATCCGTACATACTAGGCGATAACTGAAAGTATTCAATAAAGATAAACGGCGCTTCTGCATAGTAGCTAAATAAAACACCATTCGCTCCCCCAATTAATAACCCATATGTTACTACTTTCGGATTTGTAATCAACCGTTTTAATACAGAAAATACATTTATTTTACCCGTTATTGCGTCCGTTTTTGTTTCCGGAAGCGAAACAAAAGTATACAGCAAAATCCCGACACTCATAACAACTAAACTTAAAAATACGATTTTAAATCCAAACATTTGATCAAGAAAGCCCCCAATTAGTGGACCTATCGCTGGTGTAAAAGCAATGACTGCCGAAATTTGAGCAAACATAACATGACGTTTATGCCCCTCTACACTTTCACGAAGAATCGTTTGTGTCACAACTGAACCAGCACTTGCTCCAAATGCTTGAATAAAACGACTAAACAATAAAAATTCAATAGAATTTGCAATATAGCATAAGAAACTTCCAGCGCCATATACGACAATTCCAAATAACATTGCCGGGCGACGACCAATTATATCCGATAACCATCCAATAAAAAATACACCTAAAGCAAATCCAGCAAAATAAACACTAAGCGTTAACTGTACCTCATTATTACTTACGTGCAACGCCTTTGAAATATCCGGTAAAGACGGTGTGTAAATTGTTTCACTAATTTGTGGAAATGCGACAAGAATGATCATTAACCAAAGTGATGGTACTGAGACTTTTTTCATTTTTCATACCCTCCTATAACTTTGAAAATCTCAGAAATGAATAGACTTTCCTTAGCTATGGAACAGGAGGGGCCATTATAGAAATTCGATCATAAAACAACAAAGAAAACACCTCAATTACGCATGTTAATACTTATAGGAGGGTAATATTAACATTGATTTTAAAATATACTTTTTCAATTATATTACATATTGCGTTTCTTTTTCTAGTATTGAGCTTTGGAGGATTTGTTAGAAGGATAACTTGATACCATCACTATTTTATGGAATAATTAGGAATAGTTTGAATTGATAGATTGAATTATTAAACGATAGACTAGCATTTTTTAATGTCGCAAAGCTTAAAAACAGGAGGACTTTTGTAATGATTGAAATTTTAAGGACCATAGTAAACTTCCTAATTTCTCTATTCTCAGGAGAATTACCAATTGTATATTATGTGTGGATTATTACCCTATTCCTAATTCAAATAATCCAATCTACTCTAAACTATAAACTCTTTAACAAGAAAGATAATTTCAGCACTTATATATCGGAAGGATTACTTGCTTTTATTATTTTATTATTTGGAGGTATGTTAGTATCTAAGTTACTTGCTTACATAATAGACGATCCTACTATTAGTATGACAAATGTAACACATTATTTTATTTCTCTTATTATATTAACTATATTTGTCGTCATAAGCTGTCTTAAAGATTTTATAGAAACATCTATCAAAAATAAAAATGTGTCTCTTTTTAGCTTTTTAGTAGTTTCCTTAATAACAAGTATACTTTCATTCAAGTTTTTATCACCTTTAATCGAAGGTTCTTTTTCTCTTTCTAAATCTTTTATAACCACTTTAATCATTCTTGTAACTATATCAATTCCTCTATTAATTGCCTTAGAGGAAAAGTATGCAAATGAAAAGTAATTCTTGCATTTATAGTTTGAATTTGAGTGTCTATTCTTTTTTAACGGTATTACTAAAAAAATAACAGTCATTGAATCGAAAATGAAGCAGAAATGAGGAAATACAATTGAGCATTGAACAACAATTATATGATGAAGTGAAAAGTTTAATTGACCAAAGATATCCACATAATTGGGGCGGAGCTGCAGCAATTCGTGTAGAAGATGGATCCATTTATACAAGTGTGGCCCCTGACGTAATAAATGCTTCAACAGAACTTTGTATGGAAACAGGTGCAATTTTAGAAGCACATAAATTTCATAAGAAAGTTACACATTCGATTTGTCTTGCAAGAGAAAATGAGCATTCTGAATTAAAAGTATTATCACCTTGTGGTGTATGCCAAGAACGTTTATTTTATTGGGGACCAGAAGTACTATGCGCCATTACAAATTCGAAACAAGATATTATTTTCAAACCGTTAAAAGAGTTGCAGCCATACCATTGGAGCGAAGCATATCATGATGAATTCACAAAAGAATGGGATATGAGATAAAGTGAAGGTTACTCTCAAATAGCGGAGAATAAAGATTATTCACTAAAAAAGCACCGTCACAAATGACGGTGCTTTTTCTATGTAAGGGCTACTAGAAGTTTCCCTTCTAGCCTACTCCCATTTATAAGTCCAAAATTGTTCAAGTTGCAGCCATTTTAATGTTGCTGCATCTTTGTTTTTTATTTTTGCATGTGTTTCTTCTAACATCGCTTCTGTTTGTGAACGATGCGCTCCTAGTGCAGCTAATTTATGCTCGAATACTTCACTAATATTATTTACAACATCCGGCTCACCTAATACAGCTTCGCGATTTCTCGTAATCGCAACTGCATGAATGACTGGACGTTCTTCTTTTTGCATACGTGATACAGCACGAACGACTGCGCGGCCAAATGCATCATGATCTGGATGTACGCCGTGCTCTGGATAAAATGTAATAATTCGAGATGGATTTACTTCTTGAATGATTGCTTCAATTTTATCTGCAACGAAATCAACATCTTCAAATTCTAACGTTTTATCATGGAAACCAAGCATTCTTAAATCTTGAATTCCCATCGCTTCACATGCATCTTTTAATTCTTTTTCACGGATATTTGGAATCGTTTCACGGTTAGCGAATACATTTTTCCCCATGTTACGTCCCATTTGTCCTAAAGTACCACATGCATACGTTACAGGTACTCCTTGATCTGTTAATAAGCGAATTGTTCCTCCCGCCGCAAATGCTTCGTCATCTGGATGCGGAAATACAACAAGTACATGTCTCTCCATAAGTTTCCCTCCTTCTTACTTAAACGGCGTTAAGCTTAACTCAAGCGCAACTGCTAAGCGGCCTTGGTTATCGTGCCCTGCAAGTAATAAACGCTCTTTATCGTCTACTTCCCAGTGCGTAATACCTTCTGCATATACCCAGCCATGATCCATTTTTAAACCAACTCGGTATGGATTCGTTCCAGTAATCTTCCCGCGTTCAAAGCGAATAATTGCATTTCGAATGAATGCCCCAACTGTCATCATCTTTTCGTTAAAGTGTGACGCATACGCTCCGTTCGTTGTTTCTAAATGAATATATACATCTTTATTTACAAAGCGTTCAATTTCATTTTGAATAAGAGAACTATCTTTTACTATTTCCATCGGAATTCACCTCTTTAAACCATT
Organism: Bacillus sp. N5-665; assembly: GCF_022637375.2. NCBI lineage: Bacteria > Bacillati > Bacillota > Bacilli > Caryophanales > Bacillaceae > Bacillus > Bacillus sp. N5-665. The sequence goes on along the minus strand of NZ_CP093325.1, from coordinate 1,994,450 downwards.
TTACGCAAAAATAATGTAAATTGCTATCTCTATATTAGAGGACAACGCTCACTTTTCCTAATAATTTGCACTGTGTTTTTTATATTTTTTATATGATATGTAAAAATCATATTTTTTCCTTCACTTTGTTAAATAGTTTTCTTTCTTTTTTGAATTTGCTACAATATATTTTATCCCGTATTAATATAGCGAGATACATTTCGACAATTGAATACATACTTTAAAGAAGGTGACATGATTGGAACAATCAGCACATGAAGTAGCAAATTGGCAATATTATTTTGCAATTGCCGTATTTTTAATCACGTACGGATTTATTATTTCTGAGAAATTGAATCGTGCTGTAATCGCACTATTCGGCGCTGCTATTATGATTATTTTTGGCGTTGTAGATTTACATACCGCTTTCACATCACATATTCAATGGGAAACGATTACCCTTTTAATTGGAATGATGATTCTCGTACATATTACGAGTCAATCGGGCGTATTTGAATTTGTGGCCATTAAAGCAGCGAAGGCAGCTGGTGGAAAACCAATCCGCATTTTATTATTACTATCCTTATTAACCGCAGTTGGTTCTGCATTTTTGGACAACGTAACAACCGTCTTATTAATCGTACCTGTTACACTATCCATTACACGTATTTTAAAAGTAAACCCTGTTCCATATTTGATTTCAGAAGTACTATTTTCAAATATAGGCGGAACAGCAACATTAATCGGTGACCCACCGAACATTATGATTGGATCAGCAAACAAGCATTTAGACTTTAATGCCTTTTTACTAAACTTAGCTCCAATCGTAATCATTATCTCTATCGTTACACTTGGTATTATTTACTTTATGTATCGCAACAAACTAAAAACAACAACTGAGCAAATTAAAATATTAATGGCATTGAACGAAAAAGATTATATTAAAGATCAAAGCCTCCTTTTAAAATCCATTTCAATTTTAGGACTAACTATTTTAGGCTTTGTACTTCATTCGATTATTCATGTAGACGCTGCGGTTATCGCGATGACAGGCGCTACACTTCTTATGCTAATTGGCGTAAAAGAACATGATATTGAAGATGTATTTGCCCATGTTGAATGGGTAACCATTTTCTTCTTCGCTGGACTATTCGTTCTCGTTGGCGGGTTAATTGATATCGGGCTCATTTCTTCACTCGCAAAAGAAGTGCTCGACGTAACGAACGGTGATATCGGTTTCGCTGCGATACTTATCTTATGGGTATCAGGCATTGCATCTGCAACAATTGACAATATCCCCTTTGTCGCAACGATGATCCCACTTATTCAAGACTTAGCTACAGGACTCGGATTATCTGTTGATTCTCCGCAAATCGAAGTACTATGGTGGGCGTTATCACTTGGGGCTTGCTTAGGAGGAAACGGAACATTAATCGGAGCATCCGCAAACGTAGTCGTTGCTGGTATTGCAAAACGTGAAGGACATGCTTTCTCTTATATGGACTTCTTAAAAATTGGTTTACCGTTAACTATTATTGCATTATTACTATCACATGTTTATATATATTTACGTTATTTAATGTAATAGTTGTAGTGCGTGAAATTATATCGACGATTCGACAGAGAATATCGACTTACCGACAAATAACGAAAATGAAAAAGGTATGCAGCTAAATTGCATACCTTTTTTTCGTTCACCAAAATATACCGATAATTGCTAATCCACCTAAAATCATACCGCCAATTTGTCCAACGATTGCTGGCGATAATTGAACACCTTTTCTCACTTCAACAACTGGTCTTTCGTGCCTTAGTTGCTGCACTTCACTTTGAAGTTGATGTACACTTCCGTGTAATTCTTTAATTAATTCCTTTAATTCAGCGACTTCTTCATTTACTGGTTTTGCTTTTTCTAAATTCATTTTGCATAACTCCTTATAAAATCAATCAGTGCACTGTAAAATTTCGCCAATTACTGGTATATCTCCTGCATACTACATATATAATATGGAATGTATTTTTAATCTTGCAGCTCTATCCATTCCTCCCGCAATATCCCCATAATGATACGATCAAAACATTTCCCATCTCTTTGCACCGCTTCTCTCATACAGCCTTCCATCTGAAAACCCATCTTTTTATATAACTTAATAGCAGCTTTGTTATAAGAAATAACATCAAGACCGACGCGGTGTAAATTCAATTCATAAAATGCATAATTTAATATAAGATTGATTGCTTCTCTTCCATATCCCTTCCCTCTATCATTTCCCTCTCCTATACCAATGGCTAATAAACCCATTCTGTTATTCCACTCTATGCCATGAATCGCCACAAAACCAATTAAGCGATCATCTTGAACTGTCCTTACCGTGAAAGAAACACTATTCGATCTTCGTCCTTTTAATAGCCCATTACTTGCTATTTCTTGTATCGATTGCGGGAATGCTACATCTGTATCTACATTTCTTAAATACTCACTATCTTCTTGCCACATAGCCATTACTTCAGCATCCGCTTCTCTCATAGCTGATAATTTAATCGTTTTATTTTGAAAAAGATTCATTGTCATTTCAAACTCCCCCTTTATTAAATAACGGGGATACTTATTTCAGCCTATTTATCCCCTCGTTCTATAAACTGCTTTATACACGAGATACTTACAATAAGCGCTGACATTGGCACATCTCCTCTACATTAAATTACATTCATTGTATAATTTTTCATTTATTCTAACAATAAAAAAGACCCCCAAATTTAGAGGATCTTCCTAACAACGAATCGATATTATTTCGTAAACATTTTCTCCGCTTCATCCATTGCCATTTTGTTACCTAAAGCAGAATAGTCAAGCCATGGTTGGTCATTAATAATGTATACATGCTTGCCTTTAACAGCTTTTAAGTCTTTCCAAATTGGTGTTTCTTGAAGTTGTTTAAATGCAGCTTTTGCCTTATCGTCTCTATTTACAACAACGAAAATAGCATCTGCATCAAAGTCAGGTAATACTTCTTGTGAAATGACTTCGAAAGGACGGTTTCCATCAATTTTCTCTACACCGTTTGCAGGTTGCAATCCTAAGTCTTGGAATAAAATTGGCCCCATCGGTCTTTTCGTACTAAATACACGTAATTCTTTTGCAGTAACACGAATTGCCATTACTTTTTCGTTATTACCTAGCTCTTTATCTATTAAATTTTTTACTCGTTTTGATTGCTCTTCGTAATCTTGAATATATGTATCCGCTTCTTTCTCACGGTTTACAAGTTTACCAACTTGTTTTAAATGATCTCTCCACGTACCTTCATCTAAATTGAAAGTATGCGTTTTTGCAATTTTTTCGTATTTCGCTACATCTTTGCCAGCGTATTTTTCATCAACATAAATTTCAGATGGCTTTAATTGAAGTAATGCTTCCATATTTGGATCAGTTACAACACCAAGTTTCTTCGTATCTTTCAGTTGTTCTTTTGCATGCGGTAAGAAATCTTTTAAATCTCCACCAATTACAGAACCTACTGGTGTAATTCCTAATGCAAGTAAATCATTTGTTAAGTGAATAGACATTGAAGCAATTTTTGGGTCATTACTTTTTTCCGTTTTTTTCGTTGCCTCTTCATTAGCTTTCGTTTGACCACATGCTGCTAATACTAAAATACACATCATGCTAAATAAAATAGTAAGTTTCTTTTTCATATGTTCTCCTCTTTGAAGTATTTATTTTGTTTTTGTAAGTAAATAAAGAAAATACGGTGCTCCTAAAGCGGCCACTACTACACCAGCTGGAATAGAGTTTGGCTCAAATATAGAACGACCTATCGTATCTGCTAGCACTAAAATAATCATTCCGATAATACCAGCTAAAAGAAGAAAGTGTTGATATGTAGTACCTACTAACTTTCTGGCGATATGCGGAGCAACTAAACCGATAAAACCAATCCCTCCAGCCATCGATACACTCGCACAAGACAATCCAACCGCTGTAGCTAAAAGTAGTAACCGTTCTTTTTGAACAGAAACTCCAAGTCCTGCTGCCACACTATCACCTAGTGACAATGCATTTAACGTTTTAGATTTTAGCCATGCATATGGAGTTAGTATGAAAATCCAAGGTAATAATGCAAGGACATGAATCCAATCCCTTCCCCACACATTACCAACTAACCATCTAGAAGCGAATGTATACGTTTCATCATTTAACTTAAGAGAGAAAAATAACGAAATCGCACTAAATCCAGCTGAAACTGCAATACCAACAAGAATAAGTCGAATAGGAAGTAAACCTTTTGACCGATCACTCGCAAGTATAATAATTAAAAATGCAGCTAGCACTCCCCCGCCAAATGTAAATAACGGTATTAAAATCGATGCATTCTCATTAATAGAATGAAAGAAAGTAACAAATATAATTAGCCCGAAAGATGCACCTGAATGTAATCCGAGGATACCAGGATCGGCCAGCGCATTGCGAGATAACCCTTGCAAAATCGCACCAGAAATCCCAAGACCAATACCTGCTAACATTGTGATTATAATTCTTGGCATACGATAATCGTATAGCACTGTTGCGCTCTCAAAATCACCATAACCGAAAAGCGTTTGAATTACTTTGAGCGGCGCTATGCTCAATGTCCCTGTATTTAAACTAATTAAAATTACAGCGATACTAATACAACCGAAAATTGTAGTTACAGTAATAGCTCTCTTTTTATCCGTGTTTAAAATCTTCTTCACTTACAACTCCCTCCCAACTTTACGTGCTATATAGAGGAAGAACGGAACTCCAACAAGAGCTACCATAATTCCTATCGCAAGTTCTTTAGGAGGATTTACTGTTCTTGCTCCTAAGTCAGCTAAAACTAATAACATAGCTCCTAATAATGCTGACATAGGAATAATGAGTCGATAATTAACACCAACTAAATTTCTAGCAATATGCGGAATAACAAGTCCTACAAATCCAATAGAACCAACAGTTGAAACAGATACACCTGCAAGAATGACTACTATAATCATCCCTAGTATTCTCGTTCGGTTCGTTTTTACTCCTAAATTTGTAGCAACATCATCCCCGATTGATATGAGTGAAATCGATCGTCCTAACACCGTCGCAAAAACAATCGTTATAAGAATAATAGGAACTAAAAATTTCAAGTGTTCCCACTTAACACCTGCAACACCACCAGCGTACCAAAACGCTAAATCTTGACTTAAATCATAATAAATCGCGACACCTGAACTTAACGAATGCAATAGCGCAGCCATAACTGCTCCAGCAATCGTTAACCTCATCGGTGTTAATCCGCCTGATGTTGCCGATCCGATAATAAAAATGAGTACTGTACTTAAGACAGCTCCAATAAAGGAAATAATCATCAAATAGGAATATGGAATATGCGGAAAAAAGGCAAAACTAAGTGCTACTACAAACATCGCACCTGCATTTATGCCAAGCACACCTGCATCCGCTAAAGGATTTCTTGTTACCCCTTGCATTACAGCCCCAGCCACTGCAAATGCGGCTCCTACAACTGCCGCGCCAATTACCCTCGGGAGTCTTAATTCATAAATAATTTGGTGCTGCGTTAATTTCGGATTATAATCAAAAACCGCTGTCCATACGGTTTGCAAATGGATATCCTTTGCACCGAATGCAATAGCTAAAAATATAGAGCCTATTAAAGATAAAATTGTTAAGCTCATGAAACATATGAACTTAATATGTAGCCAGCGATTATTGCCAGCATATACAGCAGGCTTATGTAACATGTTTCATTTCATCCTTTATATTCCGTTGTTTTTTATAATTATTTTTTATTTATAATTATTATTGATAATAATTATCATTTTCATTTAGATATTATATCCTCACTTTTTTTAAATAGCAAACTATTTTTTCACTTTGTTAAATATTAAAATACTTATTACAATTCCTTTCTAAAACTTACAAATACATGCAAAATAGACTACTGGCTTATTTTTAAAATTGTAGTATACTTAGTCATTATTTCGAGTTTTCTAACAAAAATATCGAAGGTGACACAATGTTCTATATAAAACAACTACTACACTTCACTTACGAGCAAGCATTATCTTGCTTATTCCCAGTCGTTATTTTCTTAACACTAGCCCTTTCAAAAATAGTTTCTATCCCAGGGTTATACCGCTACGATTTCATACTCATCGTATGCCTTCTTATGCAGTGGCTTATGTACAAGACTGGACTTGAGACGAAAGACGAATTAAAAGTAATTACTGTTTTTCACCTTATCGGGCTTTTACTAGAAATATATAAAGTCCATTTCGGTTCATGGAGTTATCCGGAAGAGGCGTATTCAAAAGTTTTTGGAGTTCCACTTTACAGCGGTTTTATGTACGCAAGTGTTGCAAGTTACATATGCCAAGCGTGGAGAAGATTGCATTTACAAATGCATCATTGGCCGAAAGCTATTTTTGCCGTGCCGTTAGGAGCAATGATTTACTTTAATTTTTTTACACATCATTTTCTATATGACTTTAGATGGGTATTAACTGTACTTTTATTCATCGTTTTCTTTCGGACATTTGTAGAATTTTCATTACGAGGCGTTACATATAAAATGCCACTCGTTCTCTCCTTTTTCCTTATTGGGTTCTTTATTTGGATCGCAGAGAACATCGCAACATTTTTCGGAGCATGGCAATATCCAAATCAACGGGAAGCGTGGAATCTCGTTCACTTAAGCAAAATTAGCTCCTGGTTCTTACTCGTTGTTATTAGCATTATGATTGTTACACAACTCAAACATTTGAAGGCGTCGAAAAGATAATGCTGATTATGTAAAAACAGTTAGCCCATCACTCATTAGAAAGTGATGGGCCCCTTTAATAATATTTTTTAAACTGTTCGTTATAGATTCCTCACAATTTACAAAAGCATACACAATCGCACATTATGAACTAGTACTAGCAGAAGAAGTTGCTGCAGATGAAGCGGCAATTGTTGCCATCATAGCTGCCTGTTGTGCCTGTATGAGGACTTCTATCATAGTTTGTAAACCTGTGTTAGTAGCTTTACTTTCCTCACCCTTCTGACTTACGAACAGCTGAATAGCAATAAGAATATTCGTATCTGTATGCCAACGGAGTAATTTCTCCCCCTGCAATTTTTCAATCAACGCTTTAATAGAATGAATCTCTTTTTCTCCATCCTCAAGTAACGCTAGTAGCCCGATAGCTGGATAATGCATCTGTTTCACTTTTACCTTTTCTTGTTTTAACAAATTCCATATGTTTGTACATGTTGCAACTAACATTTCTTCACTGACATCCTTCTTTAATGAAAGTATATGACTTAAAAATTGAAGATCGTTCCCTTTACGCAAGCCAGCTATCGCTAGTTTCTGATAAAGACGTTCCACTCGGTCCATAAGTACTTCTACATTCTCTGATTGTCCTGCTAGTAAAACCGCGAGCGGATAATCATTTGTACCTGTAAGAAAAAGATGATCCTCTTTCATCCGTTTAAATACTTGCATCGAACGCTGAATGTGTGTGCCCAGCTGTTCATTTTCTTCTGTTAAAAGCACAGCTGCTGCGAGATAAGTAAATATACTTCGGCTAAAACCACCAACGACCAATTGTTCATATAAATCTAAAAACTTCCGAAAAGCTTCCTTGTAATCTGTAAAGTGAATATCTAAAGTTGCGGCCACTACAAAGCGATGATAAGACTTTAAGTATGAAAACATCCCTACCTGATTCTTAATATAACTACTAATTTCTAAAAAACGTCCGAGATCAAACAATTTATCACTACTTGTATACATAGCAGCAATCATCATTCCTGTTCGAGAATCACTCGTTTTCCATTTTAGTTCTCCCTTTAACTGTGAATATGTATGTATATATTGCTCCAGCTTTTGTTCTAATGTAATCATAGTATTCACTCCTATTTCTAGTTCTTCTCTATTATTATACTTATATTTCATACAGATTTTGCAACCTTATTTTTGTATTATCTTCAATATTTTTCTATTATGTAAAACAAAAAATAATAACTATTCCTACTTCATCAGTATCACGATGATAATCGTTCATAATCCTTCAAGAAGTTCAACAACAAAAAAAGATAGATAATAAATTATCTATCTTTTTTTGTCTTTATATTATTTAACATTACACCTGTATTGTGAAAAATAAGATTGTAACTACTTACACCTCAATTTTCACAAAACATCTGTGATTTCGTTTTTCATATGCAATTAAAACTAAAGAGCCTTAATAATACGTTCCATCGCCTTCATTTGCCCAATATGATCAGCTTCATGATAAAGCATCATACCGTATAGCTCTCCTACTGTTTCCAATCCTAGAAATGGCTCTGGTAGTTTATTTTCAAATGCTTCTGCTGGAATTTCGTTAATACGTTTAGCTTGTTCTTTTAATTGAGCCGTTAACACTTCTAATGATGGTCCTTCTGTTTTCCATTTAGACGGTTTTGATCCATACCCAAACATACCTGGATATTCAGTTGGTAATTTTTTGAATTCTTTTCCAAACATGAAAACTTCTGCTGCTGTTAACACATGACCAATATGCCAGCGAATTGTATTATTAAAACCCTCCGGCTGTGTATCTGCAGTTTTATCATCTAACGTTTCCATAAATTTAAGTAATGCCCCACGCGTTATTTCAAATTGTTTTAAACCAATTATTCTATTCATTTGATCGTTCCCCTTCTTCATGTACCATTTATTATGAACTAAGAATGTTCAACTTATTAAAGTTTCACCTTGTTTAATCTATCAGAAACAATGAAGAAATACATCTAATATGCTCAGTAAAAATAATAAAAAGGTTCGCCCCTCGTACATATAGAATTACTCACTACACAAATAGTTTAGTAAATAAAAGAGGAGTGTTCTTGCATGTTATATATTTTAAAACAACAATATAATCTTATTAGTTCTACAAGAGAAACTCTATTTTCGTTTTTGGAAGAAATCCCACTAGAAAAATTACATAGCACTGTTCCAAATTTCGGGAGCGGTAGCCTCATAAAGACACATATTCATGTAGCCGATTGCTATCGATACTGGCTTGGATCGTTCGCATTCAAGCAAAAACGGGCAGATTTTTCATTTGCTAGCGATTACGAAATTGAACATGCAGATATCGCAAAAGTCCGTGCTAGATTTAAGTTAGTAGATGAGACTGTACAACACTTTTTAGATGAATACAATGACCGTTGGCTCGAAAATATAGCAAATGAAGTGAAATGGCAAAAAGAACCTTGGAGTACAACACCGATATGGCTTTTAACTCATACAGAGACACATGAGTTTCATCATAAAGGACAAATTGTATCTATGGCTCGTCACCTTGGGTACACTCCTCCTGATACAGACCTTAGTTAATTCGACTATTCTAACAAATGAACTACTAGAACTGTCGTTAACATTGTTTATGTATACGGAAAGTCTCTTCATTCTTTTTAATGTTGTTTATAGTTTTACAAATTTTTTGCGGCACAAACTTGTATTATATTTTAATTATGTTTGTGTCGTGTTCTTATTAATTAGTTTCATTTCCATAAAAAACATATTAATATGTTTCCATTTATTATTTCAATTACCTAATCAATAAAAAGTTCTTTCTTTTCATTACGACTTTATACAAAATAAATACGAAAATTCCGAAAATAAAAGTTGGAAGTGCTGGTAACACTTTATCATTTGGCACGTATACACTCCAAAAAGAATTAAGAAGCGCATGGAAAATTAGACACATAAAAATACTTTTAGTTGCGTTAAAAATTGTAGTTAATAAGAACGATATGGCAATTGTCGTAATTATAAAGGCTATAAAATCCCTTTGAGTTTGATTCGTGCCCGGAATAAACCATAACGGCCAGTGCCAAATAGCCCATATAAAGCTCACAATAATCGTACTTAATAATTCCGAAAACCTTTTCTGAAGGGCAGGCTGTAAGAATCCTCTCCATCCAATTTCTTCAAGACCACCACCAACGATCATTATTGGAAAACTAAGCAATGCCACGTATAATGGTTTTTGCATCGTTGCTCCACCAAATATTATTGGCAGATAACAACTAATAAAAGCCAAAACAACGATTAGAATATACCATAAAAAATGATACTTGGGATTAACAATATTTTTTATAAACACTCTGAACTCTTCTTTTGATCCATATTTTTTCTTTAAGCTAATTGCAACGATTGCCGGCATGATTCCCCCAAAAATAAATACTATCATCGCTAGCGGTGTGCCAAATGTCGTAATGTTAAATTTTATTAAGTTAATTAGTAACCCCCATAGTATCCATGTAAATATTAAAGTGCACATTACATATCGTTTAATCTCTTTCCCCATTTACTTGCCTCCTTTGTTTTAATTACAGCATAAATTTGGATGAAAGAAAACACCTTATGTTAAATTATCCCAAAACCCTAAAGAAACATCCATACTCAATCCAACTTTTATGAACGGACAAACTTCCCCCTACCTACTTTGCTTCATTCGCGACTCGAATGTGGTGTCTTACTATCTGTTAATGGGGAATAAACAAAAAGAAAAGGCTTGTTTTGAAAAATGATCAAAACACGCTCTTTTAAAGTGCCGATAAAATTATTTAGTTCTTGTTGAACTACGATGCAGATTAGTGGTACATACTTATTTTGGACTTAAACTATCTAGAAAAAACTCGTGTTCATTTAAAAGCGGAATGAAAAACAATAATAATGATATTAGTAAAAAGTTTAATGATGTATTTTGTAGTGTATAAAACATTTATTATTTGTTTTAGGTATACCATACCATTATAAAATTCATGTAACATAAAAGTAAGGCCCATACTTTTCAAACAATACAAAAAATAAAACTCTTCTTCCATGTAGATCAAAAATATTTATATACTCTATCACCAACCTTAAGGAGAAATTTATAATGAGATTAGAGAGTGAAAGAATTTATTTAAGACCTCTTTGTCAGCTAGATACGCCTATTATATTAGAAAGTACAATGGATGATGAAATAAGATATATGACTGGAACCAAGTCTACTTTTTCATTGGAGCAAATTAAAGCACATATAGATCATATAAATAATGATTCAAGTCGCTATGATTTCGCTATTTGTTTAAAAAGCACTGACGAAATGATTGGAGAGTTGTCGGTTTTAGATATCGATGAGGAGAACAAAAGAGCAGGATTCAGAATATCAATGCTTTCCATAGCATTAACAGGACAAGGCTATGGAACTGAAGCTATTACAATTGTTTTAAAATTTGTTTTTGAACAACTATCATTAAATCGGTTACAGTTAGAAGTTTTTAGCCATAATTTACGCGGAATTAAAGCTTATGAAAAGGTTGGTTTTGTAAAAGAAGGCACCTTACGTCAATCTTTATTTTATAACGATACGTACTCGGATGAAATTATTATGGCGATACTTAAAAGTGATTATAAAGATATGTCATTGTAAAGAACTGTTCTTAAACTATTAACAACTTGAAAGAACCTTACCACACTAAAATGCAGTAAGGCTCTTTCATTTTTATATCAAATAACAACTCTTAACTCATGTATTATATTAATACCAAATTGTCTCCGCATAATTATATGCATCACTATTCGGAATAGCATGTTTCCCTTGCGCCTGTGCCTTTCTTGGATCTAAATCATATACCATTGGCGTATAGCATGATGTTTGCCCTTTATTCACAACACCATTTCCTCCAGCACTCCCGCAAGTATATGCCTTTCCATCTGTTTTTCTTACGATTCTTGCATCAGCTTCGTTATTATATACTGCTGCACGAGTTACTGTAACTTTCGCCCATGCTGTCTTACACGTCGTGCTAAACTTTAATTCTACATAAGAATTTGAATCAATCCATTTCTTTTCTTTCGTTACAGCGGATTGATCACAGCTATTATAGTAAGGACTTTTCCCATCATACGAATGATCTTCTGCATATGCTTTATCGCTATTCGTCGTACTAAACACACTAGTTAAAACGAGCAATGATAGACAAAAACATGCGCTTAGCTTTTTTAAAAGTTTCAAAGTATTCCACTCCTTTTTAATAGCGTCCTGTTTTTCCATAACCGTTATTAAACGTAACCGCTTCAGCATCTGCTGTGTATCCGAAATCAGCAGTTAAATCAAATACCATTCCTGTATAAGTGCTCGTTTGACCTGTTTTTATTGTGCCGTTTCCCTGATTAGAAGTGACTGATTTTTGGAATACACCATTTTTGTATTTATTCACAACAGCGTACGCATACACTCCTCCAGAAACAGCTGGTGCTGGTTGATCTAAAACAAGCTTAGACCATGCTGCATGACATTTATTACTGTAACGTAAATACACTGTCCCTACTTTTTTACTACCTTCGTACACCGCTGTAGACTTTGCATTAAATCCATCTGCATCGCACGTTGTACTGCCTCCGTATACTTTCGTTGTAGCCGGATTTTTTCCGTCATAGTAACTACTTAAATCAGTAGCTGCAAATGTACTTCCTTGAAAACTAAATAATACACCTACACTCGCTACACTTAACACACATACTTTCATTAACTTTTTAAACATTGTAAATCTCCCCCCCAAAAATAAGTACGTATCATAAAAACAAGCTATACCGCTATGTAAGCCCTCCTTTCATGCTTCCTAGAGGCATCTTACAGAAACGGATAAACGTTGTAAATTTCCTTATGATTATTGGAATATACGAAGAATTTTACTTATCCTTGTGAGAAAAAAAGTTGAGAAATACACATTTTATATCATTCTTTATACAAAAGTGCCATTTTTTCTTTTATATAAATAAATATTTCTCCACTTAATCTGTTGTAAAAAACTCCCTCGTCACATCAATAAATTGCTGTAACGGTGCTGTCATCCACTTATCTTTATGCCAAGCAATTTGCGTAAAAATTGGATTGATAGTATTTTCTAGATGTAACTCTTTTATCGTCCCCTCTCGTATATCTTTTTCTACTACTATTGCTGGTAACACGGCTATACCTAAATCTGCAATAACACATTGTTTAATTGCCTCTACACTAACAAACTCAATTTTATTTGCTGGATACACATCTTCTGTACGAAATAGCTCTTCAAATAAAGTTCGGTACGAGCACCCTAGCTCTGTTAGCAACAGCGTCTCACTTTCTAAATCTTTTGTAGAAACAGAAGTTTGCTCGAGTAAATGATGCCCTGGAGCAGCTACTACTTTTAATTCTTCTTTCATAAGCGGCTCCACATGTAAAACATCTTCTGTTTTACATTCGTCCAAAATAAAGGCAAGATCGACTTTTCCCTCCATCAATTGTTCCTTCGCATCTTTATTGGAATGTGCTGGTTTAAATATAAGCTTTATTTGAGGAAATTGTGCTTTAAACCTCTTTAATATAGAAGGAAGTCTATATGTACATTGGCTTTCTTGCGCACCGATTATTAACGTACCTGCTATTTCTTCATCATCTTTCACAGCCATTTTCGCTTCGTTACTGAGTGCAATCATCTTGTCGGCATATAATTGAAACTTTCTGCCCGCTTCAGTTAAGAAAAGGCGTTTTCCTAATCTTTCAAATAACGGCGTACCTAGCTCAGCTTCTAACGTTTTAATTTGTGCTGTTACGCTCGATTGAGCAAAGTTTAATTTCTTCGCAGTTTGCGTAAAATTCAAAGTGTCCGCGGCTATTTTAAGTGTAATTAATTGTTTTATCTCCATTTATCGTCCCTCTTTTCAATCGATATTTCCGATTGATTTCATCGAAATAATCTTCTTTGTCTATCGATATTTGTATTGTATGATAAAGAGCATCGACAAACAATAAAATGGAGGTATTCCATATGAAAGCACTTTGTTTCGAACAGTTCGGAAATCCGGATGTACTACAATATAAAGAACTAAATAATCCAATCATAAATCCAAATGAAATTCTTGTCCGCACGAAAGCAATCGGTTTAAATTTCGCCGACATTTATAGACGCCGCGGTGATTATCATCTCGCTGGCAACCCGCCGTATATATTAGGTTATGAAGGGGCTGGCGTTGTTGAAAAAGTAGGAGCTGACGTTACGAATATTAATCCTGGAGATCGTATTGCATTTGCTGACGTTCCATTTGCAAATGCTGAGCTAGTTGCTGTTCCGTCTGAGAAAGCAATTAAGCTTCCAGATTCTATCTCTTTTGAAACAGCCGCTTCTGTCTTATTACAAGGATTAACAGCACATTATTTAACGAAAGATAGCTATGAAATAAAACAAGGTGATATAGCTTTAGTACACGCAGCAGCTGGCGGTGTTGGGCAACTTCTTATTCAAATCATTAAACTACTAGGCGGAAAAGTAATCGGCCTCACGTCATCAAAAGAAAAAGCAAAGATGGCTACATTAGCTGGTGCTGAGCACGTTTTTTTATATACGGAAGCATGGCATACAAAAGTAGTTGAAATAACAAATGGTGATGGAGTAAATGTTGTATATGAATCAGTAGGTTCTACATTAGAGGAAAGTTTTAGCGCTACTAAAACTGGTGGTACTGTCGTATTTTACGGAATGGCCGGTGGTAATCCCACGCCCGTTGATCCGCGTATGCTTATGGATACTTCAAAAACTTTAACTGGCGGAGATCTTTGGAATGTGCTTACTACTTTTGAAGAACGTAAGCAGCGCTCTACTCAATTATTTGATTGGATCACTGCAGGAGAATTAAATATCGCGAGTCCAACTACATTCGCTTTACAAGATGGTGCTCTTGCACATGAATTATTAGAGAGCAGAAAAAGTACTGGGAAGATTTTATTAATCCCGTAATTCACAAAATAAAAAGGAAGCTAGATTTCTCTACCTTCCTTTTCTTATTTTTATATTTCCACACTTTCTTTCCCTTTTGCAACGTAACTCATATCTCCAACAGACTCGACTGTGTATGTTCCGTCTTTATATACAACCTTGGTCACACTAGCATTTTCTACTCCAAGTTTTGTTTTGCTACTGTCTAACATTTCTATTAAGGTAGTAATTAAAAGCCCATGAACGACAACTAAAACGTTACCGCCACCACTTTTAGCAGATTCTTCACTAATTTTATCAATTTCTGCTTTTATACGAGTAGAAAATAATTCCCAATCTTCCGCCTGTTTCGTAGGGTCTGCTGCTCTAATAAGATTAATCACTTCTTGAATAGAAAACTTCATAAGTTCTTCTGGTGATGCAACGCCTGCAGCTTTTCCAACCACATCCCACATATTTTCAAGTTTTTCACCTTCAAAAATACCAAAATTTAATTCTCGTAATTTTTTTCTTTTCTCAAGTTTTAACTTTGATTGCTCACTATATTTTAATACTAAATTAGCAGTTTCAATCGCTCGGCCGCTATCACTACTATACGCATTCGTAAAATGAACATCTTTTAATCCTGTTCCTAAATTAGAGGCAACTTCAACACCTTTTTCTACTAACGGGGAGTCTGCCCAACCTTGCGCGCGATGATTCGTATTTAATATTGTTTTTCCGTGTCTTGTAACATATAACGTAACTACATTCTCATTGCTATCTGTTTCTCGATTCTTCATTCTATTCTCTCCCTTTACATTTCTATATCAATTTTACCACCTTAATTATTCATTGAGCAAAATATACGTAAGTGAATTTGCTAAATAAAAAAAGCTATCTTTCTGTATATCTCTACAAAAAGATAGCATCTTTTATAATTACATTTCTTAACTGATACTCCTACTCAGCAAAAGCACTCGAATATTGTACAATTCCTTCTACACCTTGCAGAGTGTTCTCACTTAACTCAATCACCATAAACACTTCATCTGGCACTTCAAATGGTGCTTTTATATTCCACTTACTCGCTTTCTTAAAACCAAATTTCGGATAGTACTCTGGATGTCCTAATACTACAACTGACCCGTATCCAAGTTCTTTCGCTTTTTCTAACGCAGCTCCAATAAGTTTTCCACCAATTCCTTTTTTCTGATGGCCCCTAGCAACTGATACAGGTGCAAGCGCTAATGATTCTACAGAAGTTCCATCCTGTTCTATCGTAATTTTGGATAACAGAATGTGACCAACGATTTCCTCATCTACTGCAACGATTGATAACTCTGGAATAAATGCGTCACATTCTCTAATACGTTTTACAAGTTCATGCTCTTTTTTATCACTAAATTCTTCATGTAAAAATGCTTGTTGTACAACTTCTTCTGTTTTTCTATAATCGTTTTTTTGTTCTTGTCTAATCGTTACCATTCTATATTATCCTCTATTCTTTCTTATTTCTTTTTGAATTTTACGAAGCGCTTTTTTCGATCCGCGCTCTATATCATGCTGTATTTTTCTTTCTTTATAATCGACAAATAGTGTATTTAAATCATATCCCTCTGGGTATAATTCCTTCGCCGCTACCTCTAACGTAATACGTTTTACATTCACTTCAACAAATTCACCGTTATAATATACAACGACGTTATAGAAATTATCTATTTCCTTATAGATGATACCAAAATCATCATAATCTAATAAATTTACACGATCGCCGATTTTGTACTCGTAATGATTTCCTCTTTTTTCTTGCACAAATTTCGGTTTTCTAATTTTGCTTTCATTCAGTTTTTCAAAACAATATTCTTTATTTTCCATGTACTCTTTCGCTCTTTTCAGTACATGTTCTCTTACGTTCATTTTATTCGCAATCCAAAGTGCATTACTTTCACCTGATTTTCCAATTACTAATTTATAAAGTGGCTCTAGTGTTTCACTATTGAATTGCATTGCTGCATTCATAAAATCATCGTGCATTTCTGACAAGCGCTTAATTTCACCGTAATGCGTACTCGCAACTGTAATACATCCTGCAAGATAAAACTCCTCTAAAATAGAAATTGCAAGTGCTGCCCCTTCATTCGGTTCAGTCCCGCTTCCTATCTCATCAAATAATAGTAGCGTATTATTATTTGACATCCTCATAATTTCAGATAGATTTTTCATATGAGATGAAAATGTACTTAGTGCGTTTTCGATACTTTGATTATCACCAATATCTACAAATACATTTTCAAAAATAGCAATTTCTGTTTCTTTATCTCCAGCGATGTGCAGACCTGACATTGTCGCTAAAGTTAACAATCCGATTGTTTTTAATACAATTGTTTTCCCGCCCGCATTTGGTCCTGTAATAATTAAACTACGGTAGTTTTGACCAATTTCAAAGTGTAACGGTACTACTTTTCCACTTAAAAGCGGATGCTTACAATTTACTAAATGAATGTAGCCATGATCATTTAACTTCGGCTCTATTCCATCGATTGATTTACTAAATTTCGCTTTCGCAAACACCATATCATATTGGCTAATCAATTCCATATTAATTTTTATATGATAAATACTTTCTACTACCATTCCTGATAAAGTCGCTAAAATTTGATACTCTTCCATCGCTTCTTCTGCTTTCAAACTAGCGAGTTCCGCATTTAACTTTGTAACCGTGTGTGGTTCTATAAATACAGTAGAGCCTTTAGCGGACGCTTCAACTATACTTCCCGCAACTTGATTTTTATAAGAAGATTTAATTGGAATCGTATACCTATCATCCTTCTTACTAATAAAGAACTCTTGAATATACTTCTTATTTGCACTACTATTTAAAAACTTCGTTAAGCGCTCTTTTATTTTTCCGTCTACCGAATCAATGTTATTGCGAATTCGTTTTAATTCCTTACTCGCAGCTGCATCAATACTATTACCTTTAATGGAAAAGTTGATTTCCTCTTCAATACTTTTATATTCAGTCATTGAATTCGCATAAGAAGCTAATACTGGCGCAAAAAATTCTTTATCTAACATAAACTTTTTAATCTTTCTACAGCCACGTAAAAAGTCTGAAACACTTACTAACTCTTCAGGATCTAAAATCATCCCTTTTTCTAATTTTTGAATTGTACTAGCAATATTCGAAATGCCGAAGAAAGGAACATGCCCTTCTGCATCTACTATAGCTCGTGCTTCTGTCGTTTCATTTAAGCGATTTCTCACTACTTTTATACTCGTACTCGGCTCTAATTTATTTAATAATTCCTTACCTAATCCACTTACACAATATGATTTCACTATTTCTTTTAATTCGTTATATTGTAACTTTTCAAAAGTCATCGTATTCATTTTGTTTCTCCTCACTATGATTGATTTATATCATAAATGAAGATACCTACTCATTAGATTCCAATGAGTTCTACATTATTCAATTACCATTTTTATACACTAAAAACGTATACAAAAAAGCTGCGGGGATACCGCAGCTTTTACATTTACAAGGCAAGTGTAATAATATATGAGGAAATAAGCCATAAAAAACAGATGGCAATCCCCTTATTACACGCTTTATAAAGTATTGTAGGTATCTTCATAGGTTTCGAAATAAATCCATGACAAAATTAGGGGTATGATGTACATAAAAATCCCCTGGTCTTATCCGATTTATTTCATTAAATTTTTCCTATTTAGTACCTACCGCACTCACAAAAAGCACCTCTCATTAATTTATATTATAGTCATTGAAATCTAATTTATTGAAATCATCATACTATATGTTTTGTGAGAAGTAAAGGTGTCAAACTATTCCCTTGCAGATTGTAAAGCTTTCATATAATCAACCTTTTTCTCAAGGGTCTTTTTCGCATCTTCAACCGTTACTATATAATCTACTGCAATATGTTGTAATATTTCCTTATTAGCATTTGGCAACTGAATTGTAATATCATCCACACTACTCTTACTATTTTCAATCGTTTTATTAAATTCCTGAATACTTCTCGCAAGCTCCGCTAACGTTTCCATATGTGCACGGTTGTTTACGTCCAAAAAGATATTACTTTTGAAAACTGCCGTAACATAATGCTTCGGATGTTTCTTCGCTATTTTTTTCTCTTCATTCTTACCGAAAACGGTATCCCCTGTTTGCATTTGCTCGAAAGTAAGTATAATATCATTTCCTTTTTCTTCATAATATGTATTGAATCTTTCTCGTAAATCATTCGCTTCTTTTTTTATTTTATAGTTATCATTATTTACCTTTGGAGAGGTTCGTCCATCGAAATACATTTGAAATTGTAAATATGGTTCATCTACTTGCTGTACATAAGCTATTCGTATATCTGGTCCTAAAAAATCCTTACCTTGTTCGGGTATTTCAATTCGATCTAGTTTTACAGTAATACCATGCTCCGATTTTGTATAACTTTGTGCTTTTCGTTCAATTTCTTCATCCGATATATCACATGATGTTAATAGTAATAAACTAAGCATTATGCTATATTTCATTATTGTTCTTTTCATATTGCCTCTCCTTTTGCTACTACTGCCTATACAGAAATGTCCTTATGGATTTTAAATTACGATTTATATAAAGAACTTCTTCTCATAACCACAAGTGTAAAAACACCCTTTTATTATCACTTTACACTTATAGTGTAATTTTACACTAAATTTATTTTATCGTAAAACAAATATAAAAACTATTAAAATCACGTTAAAAACATACTAATATTTAGTTCTATAGCAATCACAATACTGTTTTTTATTGTATCGAACTTTAAAGTAATAACTTTAATTTCGCTGCAAAAAAAATTAAATTAGCGCCTCCGCTATTGCGAATGTCATTTACTTTCCCTAATACATTTAATAATTATGACAAGCAATCATAGGAGGTTACTATATGAGCGAACAATACATCATTTTACATGGGCCTGCTCTTGAACCAAATTTAATTGGCCCCACACTACCACCAATTCCACCATTTACATTCCCGACCGGACCTACTGGAATTACAGGACCTACCGGTGCGACAGGTTTTACTGGAATTGGAATAACTGGTCCTACTGGAGTTACAGGACCTACCGGAATTGGAACAACTAGTCCTACTGGGGTTACAGGACCCACTGGAATTGGAATAACTGGTCCCACTGGAATTACAGGACCTACCGGAATTGGAATAACTGGTCCTACTGGTGCAACTGGTTTAGGGATTCTTCCCGTATTTGGAACAATAACTTCTGAAATAGGTATCGGTTTTTCAGCAGTAGTTAATACAAATGTTAATTTTACCGTTCCAGGACCTGTTAGTGGAACTACTCTAAACCCAGTAGACAACTCCATTACAATTAATACCACTGGTGTATACGCTGTATCCTTTTCAATCGTATTTGCGATACAAGCTATCTCATCTAATATATTAAATCTTACAATAAACGATTCTATTCAATTCGCAATTGAAACACGAGTTGGTGGTGGTTCTGGGGTAAGAGCTACATCCGCCAGAACTGATTTATTACCTTTAAACCAAGGGGATGTTCTTCGAGTACGAATAAGAGAAGCCACGGGTGACATTATTTATTCCAACGCATCTCTCGTTGTTTTAAAAGTCGACTAGTTCATTTATGAAAATAAAAATTTAGGAATGATAACAATATAAAAAAAAGAGGAAGACTTATATTTCAGTCTTCCTCTTCTTTTTATCACCAATTCACTGCTGAACATATATGGAAACTGATCCTCCACTTACATGGAACTGCCCCCATCCGTCCTTATTAATTGTTACAGTATTTTTTTGATTACCCGTCATATCGTACCATACTTCCCCTGCGTTATCCTTTCCAACTTCCATCCACTTTGATCCTCCTGGCCCATCTGAGATTAATGTCGCTAGACCAGCATCCGCATGTACACCATCACCTTCTCTTGTCCAGCCAATTACATCTGGATGGTCTAAATAATCACGCTGCGTACCATATGCAAAGTTTTTTCGTGCCGTCAAAATCGGATCAATTTTATCTTTCAACGCTGGAATTTCATAACTACTATTTCCGTTTGTCCCATAGTAATCACCATAGAAAACTGAAGGATAGCCCTCTGCACGAGTTAAAATAAATGCATATGCCAACGGTTTAAACCACGGACTTACTACAGATTCCAATGACTGCCCAGGCTGAGAATCATGATTCTCAACGAGAGTGACTGCAAGTGCAGGGTGATTTTGCATTACTGTTCCATTTAAAATATTTCTCATATCATAATTCCCATTTCCTTTTGAAGCATAATGAAAATTGTAATGCAGTGGTGCATCAAATACAGATTGATTATAATTGACTTTCGCTAAATAATTATTTAAAGTCTGGATATCATTTTGCCAATATTCAGCCACTGTAAACATTTCTTTCCCCGTTTGTTGTCTGACATGATTTACCCAATCGCGTAAATATTCATGATCAATATGTTTAACAGCATCTAAACGAAATCCATCTAAATTTAATTCATTCGCATACCACGTCCCCCAATTTTTCATCTCATTCGCAACATCTGGATGATCAAAATCAAGATCTGCATACATCAAATAATCATAATTTCCATTCTCGCTAGACACTTCCCAGTCCCATGCTTTACCTATACCTCTAAATTTATAAATTCGATTTAATTTCCTCCCTTCATCCCAATCCGTTCCGTCAAAATGATACCATTTCCATTTAAAATTAGAATAAGTATCTCCGCGCCCAGGAAAGTTAAATCCTGTCCATGCATTAATTTCATAATCACCTGATACCTCAATATTTCGATTGTTACGGTCTACCTCAACAGCTGTTACAGTTTCAGTATAATCTGCTCCACCTTTATGATTCATAACTACATCGCCGTATACATCGATGTTTTGCTTATGTAAAGCTTCAATTGCAGATTTCAATTGTGCTTTCGTCCCATATTTTGTTCGTACCGTTTCTTTTTGATTGAATTCCCCTAAGTCATATAAATCATATGCTCCATATCCTACGTCATTTTGCGTAGTTCCTTTATATGCAGGCGGTATCCAGACAGATGTAATTCCTTTCTGAGCTAAATTTCCAGCATCCGAATGCAAGCGGTTCCAAAGATTCCCATCATTCGGAGCATACCACTCAAAATACTGCATTAACGTTCCATTGTTAACCGTATCTGCATACGCTTTACTCCTCTCATATATACTAGGTAAAAACAAAACAACCGACAAGCCGACTACTGTTATTTTTTTTAACATATTTACAACATCCCCTTTCAAGAAAACGTTTGCATAGTTTATCGAAATTATTATAATATTCGTTCTACAATTAGTAAAGTAGCAATCTCTCACTCTCCCACATTATTTTTTAGCCTAACTTCACATATTCAACAAATACTTCAAAGTAATTTTCATTTCACATCTTATTCAAGATTGTTTACAATTTATCTATAAAAGCATGATGGAGGGATTTCTATGACCGACTTTCAAAAACAATTTTTTTCAAGATTACATATAGAAGAAAAACACAATGTTTCATTTGAAGATTTACCTAACATTATGTACGCGATGGCACAAACTGTCCCTTTTGAAAACTTAAATATACTCGAAAACAACTTTACAGAAATATCAAAAGAAAATCTAAAAGAAAAAATTTTAGTAAACAACCGTGGCGGTCTTTGTTATGAACTTAATCCTACTATGTACTACTTCCTTAAAGACGCTGGATTTGATGTTCATCTCGTTTCAGGAACAGTGTACAATGCAGCAAATTCTACATGGGCTGTTGATTCTGGACATATCGCAACCGTTTTAACACATCATAATGAACTTTATTTAATTGAAGTAGGATTCGGATCATACTTACCACTTGCACCTGTCCCTTTCTCAGGTGAAGTCATTCACTCCGTTACAGGAGATTATCGTATTCGTAAAGAAATGACCGAAAAGGGAAACTACATGTTAGAGATGCGTAAAAATAATGAGTTTTTGGATCAATCTTCTGCTGATGATTGGACGTTAGGCTATGCATTTTATTTAGAAGAAGTCACTGAAGAAAAAGCAAATGCAGCACAAAAAATTATCGTTGAACATGAAGGCTCACCATTTAACAAAGTACCTCTTATTGTAAAACTAACTGAAGATGGGCATGCATCTTTAACAAAGGATAGTCTGACAATAGCGAAAAACGGTAAAAAAACGAAAGAAAACGTTACAAATGGGCAATATAAAAATCTTTTACATTCAAAATTCGGAATTACATTATAATTTTTCAAGCCTTGCCATTTTAGCAAGGCTTTTCAATTTTCAGCAGGGATTTTTTGCAATTTGTTGTATTTCATAGTTATATAGGAATATAACTACATATTTAGAAAGGAAATGATTATGACTGAACTTAAAGATCGACTACAAGTAGATGAGAAAGAGAAATGGGATTTAACGGATATCTACCATACAATTGAAGATTGGGAAAACGATTTTCATAAAATTGAAGTGTTAACGAAAGAATTACACGAATTTAATGGCAATATTCACGACGGTAATAGCTTATTAGCTTATTTAACAAAGAGCGAAGAAATATCTAGCATAATATCTTTAATGTTTGCTTATGCACGATTACAATCTGATCTTGATACGCGCGATACTGACGCCCAATCGCTTGTCGATAAAGTGTCACAATTACACGTGAAAGTAAGTGCAGCTAAATCTTTCTTTTCTCCATTCTTACTTAGCGTAGATGAAGACACATTACATTCTTACATAGAAGAAGCAGAAGGTTTACAATACTATAAAGAAGACTTATTTGAATTGTACCGTTATAAAAAACACGTATTAAATAAGGACCAAGAAGAGATTTTATCACAAATGGGCGAAGCACTTTCCTCCCCACAACATACATACGGCATGTTAAATAATGCAGATATACTATTTGGTGAAGTGACGACTGATGAAGGAGAAAAAGTTACTCTAACGCGTGGAATGTATGCAAAGTTAATAGAAGATGAAAATCGCGAGAAACGTAAAGAAGCCTATAAAGCTTATTACAAACCATACGTTCAATTAAAGAATTCTATCGCTTCTACTTTATCTGCTGCAATTAAAAATAATGTTACTGTTTCAAAGCTAAGAAAATATCCATCAGCTTTAGAAAAGTCATTATTTGGCGACATGGTTCCGAAAGAAGTATATGAAAATTTAATTGAGACGACGAAAAAAAATATTCAATCACTACATACTTATAATGAACTTCGAAAAGAAAAATTAAATGTAGATGAACTACGTCAATACGACTTGGGCGTTGATTTAGTAGCGGGTGTAAAACAAGACATTCCATATAACAAAGCTTTTGACATGATGATCGAATCACTAGCTCCATTAGGTGAAGAATATATTGAAACATTAAAAAGCTTTAAAGATAAACGCTTTATCGACGTAAGAGAAACACCAGGAAAACGTTCCGGCGCTTATAACTTTGGTGTATACGGTGTTCATCCTTTCATTCTTTTAAATCATCACGATGATTTAAATAGCCTTTTCACTCTTACTCATGAATGTGGACACGGCATGCATACACATTACTCACACGGATACCAACCAAGAATTTCTGCACACTATACTATTTTTGTCGCAGAAGTCGCTTCTACAGTAAATGAAGTGCTATTAATTCATCATTTATTAAAAGAAGCCAAAGATGCTGATGTACGTAATCATTTAGTAAACCATTTCATCGATAAATTTAAAGGCACTTTCTTTACACAAATCATGTTTGCTGAGTTTGAAAAAATCACACATTCAATGGCTGAGCAAGGTAAACCATTAAATGCCCAAGTCTTTAGCGAAGTTTATGAAAACTTGTTTAGAGAGTATAATGGCGACTCTCTCGTATTTGACGAAGAAGTAAAATACGGCTGGGCTAGAATACCGCATTTCTATCGTCCATTTTACGTGTACAAATATGCAACTGGATTCGCTTCTGCAATCCAAATTGCTGATAAGTTATTGAGCGGCGATCCAAATGCTCAAAAACATTATATTGAATTCCTTAAAGGTGGAAGTTCGGACTATCCATTAAATTTACTGAAAAAAGCTGGTGTTGATTTAACTACACCAGAACCAATTGAAAGTGCACTAAATCGTTTCAGCTCACTTGTTGAAGAATTTTCAGCATTATAAAAAAGAAGAGCCTCTCGCTAGAGGCTCTTTCTCTTTCATGCTCCCTTTCCTTCTATTAAATCATTCGCCATTTTCCTAAACTCCTGATTAAACGTATCATTCATACCATTTTGTACGTTAGAGAATAATATTACAAACGTTCGTTTATCCCGATTAAAATTATTAAATGTATTCCAACCAGCTAATACACCATGATTATGATAATAATCTGGATTAGTATAGAAACTAAATCCATATTTTCTTACAGATGATGCAGTAAACATATCTGATACACTTTGTTTAGATAGCAGTTTTCCATCCATAATAGCCTCATCTAATCTTTTCATATCTTCAACAGTCGTATACATTTCACCGCACCCATACAACCAGTTCATTTTTAAGCGGGGTGCAGCTATTAACTCATTATCTTTTCTCGTATAACCTTCTGCTAAAAAAATATCTTCAGGGAGAGTTGCACCCATTCCAGATTCATGCATTTCAACAGGAGTAAAAATATTTTCTTTCACATATTCAGCGAGCGGTTTATTCGATATCTTTTCTACAATATACGCAAGCACCATATAATTATAATCTGTATATTTCCACCCAGTCCCTGCAGGAAATTGCAATTTTTGTGCACCAATCCACGTTACTAACTTTAATCGTGACGCCGCATCAACCCTACCTTGTCCCTGATCTGGCAACCCAGACGTATGTGTTAACAAATTTCGTAACGTAATGTTTTTATCTGCCGGAAATGATGGAATATACTTATTTACATTGTCTTCAATATTTAATTTCCCTTTTTCTTTTAGCTGCATAATAGATATTGCAACGACTGTTTTCGTAATAGAACCAATGCGATATTTCGTTCTTGGTGTTGTTACTACTTTATCTTTCACATTCGCATACCCATAACCTTTTCGTAAAATCACATGGTCTTTACTAGCTACAAGAACACTTCCATTAAATCCTTTATCTTTTAAATATTGATCTAGTTTTCCAGCTGCAACTTCATAGCGCTTTTTCTCATTTGCATCGACTTCCTGCATATCGCCCTTTTTCTTACTATTTAAATTAGAAAATGCCTTTATATCATATTTCTTATCTTTATTTGCATGTATTAGTGCAACGACACTCCCACAAAAAATAGCAAAAATAAAGAAAACAATTAACCATTTCTTTAACATAATTGGAACCCTCTTTTATCTAGTTTCACTTAACATGCATCCATTCTATTCTATATCTTTTAATTTTCAAATATTTTATAATATTATCTATCTGTTATTCACCCAAGTCAACTAGATTCCTTTTTCTCATATTCAGTTTTTGGCTACTCTTTATTGTATTTCTTTCTTGCAAAATTTCCACCTTACAATCGTATACACCCTACTATAATTTCAACACCTTATGTAACATTTGTTACATATCATAAAGAACGGAGTTGTAAACATGAAAAATACTGATAGACGCAATCGTTTAGATGATATGATGTTTCATTACAGGGTAACAAAAAACAACATAGTTTTAATTGAATATTACGGAAAACGAATTATGATATTAAAAGGAAATGATGCTGACAAATTTTTAAACAAAATAAATCATGCACATAACGATACAGAAAAACAACTCATTATGGCTAAAGTTACAGGCAATTTCAAAAGAGGCAATGAACGTTATTGAAAACGAATCTCATTTATATTTTGATTATACAACATATAAAAAAAGAAATGTCGCTCATTCGGCATTTCTTTAGACTTTCTTCATAAAAAATTTACATTGCCAACTTTCTTTTATTTTTTGTTTTTACGATATAAACTCACTGCCGAGATACTTAATAATATCACTATACACAACCACGCATACGTATATCCTTTCTCATCGACAATATAACCAAATAAAACAGGTGTAACAATAATCGCAATTTGATTGAATGTAAGTGCCAAACTAACTGTTATTCCCACAGATTCTTCACTTGCCAATTCAGCAACTTCGACGATAAAAAGACTAAACCATCCAATTGAAAAAAAGCCTAACAATGCACTTACACCAAACAATACTCCACTCGTTACTGTATGTATGCCCATTACTAACAATAGAATCAAACCGATAGAAGCACAAACAGCTATAAATAAAGGCCTATACCGATTCCCCTTATAAAACAAATCACTACTAGCTGCTAATACAACACGGCCAATCATTCCAGAAAAGAACATCACTGAAAATACTGTTCCAGCTACAATAGATGTAATAGATTGTTCTCTTACTAAAAATTTCATGAAGTGTCCAACTAACACCATTTGTAATGAAATCATGCAAATACCCGTTATATATATTGGATACAACTCTTTTTTACGTATCACTACTTTTAGCTGCATCCAAAAAGAAATTTTAATATGTTCTTTCCTATCATCCTCTTGAACATATGGCTCTTTATATAACATAAAAAATAATAATCCTCCAATTATACAAATGCATGCCATACTATTTATTGCGTAAGTCACATTATATTGTATTGTAAAAAACGGGATTAGCACTCCCGCTAACGCACCACCAATCGGTATACCAGCTTGCCTTATTCCCATCGCTAATCCGCGATTTTCTTTTGGGAACCATTTTAAAATCACTTTACTTCCTCCTGGCTGGGAAACACTATAAAACATTCCTACTAATAAAAGTACAAATAACAGACCATTAAATCCATTTACTATATTAGTTAGTAAAAACGAACCTCCTAGCAAAAATGAACTGATAGAAATCAACAACTTTTCATTATATTGATCGATTAACCGCCCAACAAAAAGCATACAAAATAACGGTCCCACATTTACAACACTTACTAACAATCCACTCTCCATATTTGTAAGCCCATATTCTTCTTTCCAAAATAAAGAGAAAGCTCCGACACCATATGTTATAAGTGTCGCTGTCGTTTGAGCAATCGTCGCAAACATTAACATAACCCACTTATGATTACTTTTCATCCTTTCTTCAATTAACACAATAATCCCTCCATCCCCTTTCATTGTATGAAAGTTCTGATATCATATAAAATAAAGGTTCATCATATAATCCATCAAAAAAATTGATACCTTTTCGGAGGGAAAATACGTGGACATAAAAGATTTAACTGTATTTTACGAAGTTGCTAAGGAGAGTAATATTTCTCACGCTGCGAAAAATTTGAACTATGTACAATCAGGCGTAACAATGCGTATGAAACATCTAGAAAATGAATTAGGTGTGCCTTTATTTTACCGTAACGGGAAAGGGGTAACTTTAACTTCTAACGGTGAGATTTTATTAACATACGCCAAACAAATTATCCACTTAATGGATCAATCTATAAAAGCAGTTCAAAGTAATGGAACTGATCCTAAAGGTACTTTGAAAATCGGATGTACAGAATCTACAACCGCGGTAAGACTGCCATCTATATTAACGGCCTATTATGAGAAATACAGAGAAGTCGAATTGATTTTAGAAACAAATACGACCGAACAACTAATTAGGCTTGTGTTAGAACGAAAACTAGACGGAGCGTTTATAGCAGGATCTACTCAGCATACTGAACTTCATACAAATGTATTTCGTGAAGAAGAATTAGTTCTCATTAGTAAAAAAACTTTATCCTCTCTTAAAAATATAGAAGATATGAATTTACTCGCTTTTAGTCACGGTTGCTATTATAGAAGTTTATTAGAAGATTGGCTTCAAGAAGAAGGCATCTCGCCTAAACGAGTATTAGAGTTTGGAACAATTGAAGCGATACTCGCCTGTGTAAAATCAAATATGGGCGTAGCAATTATGATGAAATCTATATTAAATGGTCATGCACATAACTTATCATTTAATCCTTTACCTAATAGATTCAAAAATGTTCCTACTACTTTTGTTACTAGAAAAGACATATATCACTCAGCTGCATTACAAAAATTTATGGAGATGATTTAACAGTGCGTGAAAAGAAAATGCGTGGGATGAAGCGTAAAACAAACACTATGATACAGCGAATTGAAGAACATACAAAAACGTTCCCTTCTGCTTTCTATGACGATGAATATTGGTATATGCCATTACCAGTTTCCCAAGCTTTTATCAATTCGTGTAAAACGCCTAGAAAAGTAAAACGATTATGTATACAAACTCTATTAAATCAAGCAAATCATTTAATAAAAATAAAACCGAGCGATACACATACATATAGAGTTGTTGTTTTGATTTCTATAGAAAGGTTGTGGGATTCGCAAATCATTATATTTAAAAATGAGGGGTACTTTCATAATTTCTTTAATAGAAATAGTGAATTTCAAAAATGGATTCCTCTTGCAAATGAATCTGATTTTTGGAAGACATGGGGAATTTCAATTTGTCCTACTGCCCAAATGTTGCACTTTCAAGAAGTCATTTATGATGAAGATGCAATCGATAAAAAAGAGATTTGGTTTATTGGAGAGTTATCTTAAAAGGGGTACTTTCAAATGAAAAGCTTCCCTTTTTCCACTTAACAAAATCGCTATATAATGAATCTATCATTTTACTATATAGGAGGTTTTTACATGTTAATACCTAAATATCCTGATGTCCCTACTCTTACGAAAAAACAAATCGATCAAATTACAGAAATCGCTTTTCTAAAAGAAATAACACCACACAAATGTGATGCTATTTTCGTTTTCGGCGGTTCTCATCCCGGCAATTGGCAAGCTCCTCTAGAAGCTTATCAACAAGGTTTAGGAAATCAAATTATCGTTACAGGTGGTACTAGTTTACATGGCATGAAACATCCGAGCTGGAATTACGGGGATTTGTCAGAAGCAGAAGTAATTGTACATAAATTAATTGAACATGGCATACCAAAAGACGCTATCATCTTCGAGACAAACTCCCTTCATTCTATCGCTAATGTAATGGAAGCGAAAAAGATTTTTGATTTCACAAAAATTAATCGGTTACTCTTTGTATGTAAAAGTTTAGGAGCTGGTCGACAATATCGAGTATTAAAAAAACATCTACCTAACACTGTTACTTGTATTCCATATACATTTGATACAAGTTTCGATGATGAGTTTATCATTAATAGATATAATTGGATGGATAATGAGAAGAGTCGCTCTATGATTTTTGGAGAATACTTGAGAAATATTTGCTACGGTAGAAAAGGCGGTATTGTGCCACCTGAAAAAGAAGTTCAAGGCTTAGAAGAATATGTATCCTACTACTATAATCTAGCATAATAGAAAAAGGTATACCAAAACGTCGGTATACCTTTTATCCTATCTCACTTATTTTTCTTTTAGTACACTATGTAATCGATCAGGATAATTTGTAAACATTCCTGTAGCACCCCATTTAATTAACAATCTCATATCTGGTTTCTCATTTATTGTATAAGGGTGAATTAACAGTCCATTTTTCCTAGCCATTTTCATATATGACTCATCAATAATTAGTTCTCCGTCATCATTACGTAAGTTTGGACCAATACCAACTGCATACTTTTTAATTTCTTGAAAATCATCATTCGTTACACTTTTCGGTTCATGTGTAATTCCAGACCATTCAACAATCTCATTGTTTTCATTTGGATAATACCAAAGCAATTGAACTAACGGAATATTTTTATTCATACTATGAATCTTTGTTAAACTGTCTTTACTAAATGATTGAATCATAACACGGCTAGAAGACATGTTTTGACCTACTAAATTATATTTATTTAACAACGCTAACAATTTTTCTTCCATTCCTGGATACACATCTGGTGATTTTGTTTCAATGTAATACTTCATGCTTCTTCCGTACTTTTGGAAGATTTCTTCAAGAGTCGGAACTTTCTGCCCAACATACTCTTGCTTAGCCTTTTCTGGATAAGCTTTATTGAACCAAGATCCTGCATCTAAGCTCTTTATTTCACTTAATGTTTTATCTCGTACTTCACCTGTACCATTTGTAGTACGATCAACTGCTGTATCATGCATTGCAATCAACTGGCCATCCTTAGTTAACTGAATATCTAACTCCAAATAATCCGCTTTCATTTTTTTCACAAGATCATAAGAAGCAAAAGTATGCTCAGGTGCATGTCCACTTGCTCCGCGATGTGCAATATTTAAAAACTTATTCGTATTCCATTCATGCTTCCCTTCTGCTTTTGCATGAACAGCTCCCCCAGCAAAGATACTTCCCGTCATAAAGAAAATAACTAACACGCTAATAATTTTTCTCATCCTTCTAACCCTTCCTACGTTGCAAATTTCAACAAGTTAATGAGATTTACACGAAATAGAAGATATACTTTCATTATTTTTATAAGCTTATATGAAAATTCCAATCTTACAAATACAATTCCCCTATGTTATTACTATACTATTTATTTTCTATATCCCTCCTATTCACATGGAACTTCCTATTGATTACAGTTCACCAATAAAAAAAAGCCATAATTTATTTAGAGGACACTTCTGTATCCCTAAATAAATCTATGGCTTATCTCAAATATCTCCGGCCTCGATTAACTTGTCGAAATTAATCATACCAAACCTATTAAAATTTGTGAATATTATTTTTTCAGTGCAGTGGAGCATATAAGACAATGCGCCCATAGTTACTTAAAAATCACATAATAAATTACTCATTACCTCCTCCAGCATTACAGCTGAATCTACCACCGCTTTTTTGGAACGCCATCCAATAAATCCATCTGGTCTAATTAGTACAACTCCTTCATTCTCTATCCCATATAATTCACGAAAAACATTTTCTTGAGCAATAAAGTCTCCGGTTAAACCTACTCGATACACTTTTATATTTATTCCTAATTCAGATGAAACATCTTGTGCACACTCGGCCCAAGCGTGATTTTCTGCTCCAATAAGTAACACAAAATCATTTCCTAATAAATCAAGTATAGAAATTTCTTTTCCATCATACGTTCCACAAAAGTGTGGTGCTCGCGTTCCAGGTCTTCCGTTCAACTCTACGATATCCATTCTATGTGGAGTAGCTGAGTCATCTACTATCGCCTCTGAACAATAGTGATACCCAACAGTTACAGCTAATCCATCCATATTATTCAAACTGCCTTCCTCTCTATTCGCAGCACGGAACAATAAACTACTCGCATACTCCGTCGTTAATTTTGCAACAGGATATCTCTCTTCATAATATGTTTCTAACAATTTTGGATTTGCTTTCCCTTTTATAACAGCCGCTAATTTCCAAGCTAAATTATGTGCATCTTGTATGCCTGTATTTGAACCAAATCCTCCTGTTGGCGGCATAATATGTGCTGAATCACCAACTAAAAAGATTCGATTATCTTGAAATTTCACGGCTGTACTTTCAGTCGCTTCCCACGGTAAAACACTTACTATTTCTGACTCGATTTTTGTACTTCCAATTGCTGTTTGAATAATTTGTTTACAACGTTCTATAGTGAAATCCTCTGGCTCCTCTCCTTTTAATGGATCGTAGGATACATGGAAAATCCATTTTCTTTCGTTATCAACTGGAATAAGCGCACCAAGAACTTCCGGATGAAGTACCATAGAAAAACCAAATGCATCTCCTTGTATAAACTCATTTAAATCCGCTTCAAAATAAATATTCATATAATAGCCACCGATTGTACCTCGTCCCTCGGTACTTATCCCTAGCTGCTCACGTATTTTACTTTTCGCTCCATCCGCTGCAATTACATAGTCACAATGAATAATACTTTCTTCTTCCGTTTCACGATTCCGAATCGTTGCTATTACTCCGTGCTCATTTTGTTCATAAGAAACTAATTCATGATAAAAAGATAATTCTCCGCCTAATGTTCTCGCTTTTTGTAACATCATCTCTTCTAAAATAATTTGATAACAAGCCGTTTGTTTTGATGGACTAATCTCTTCTATTTTTTGAAGTAACTTTTCATCGTTTCCATACTGATTGGCCCTCATTTGTGCCAATTCTTCCTTATTCGCCTCAACTATTGTATGAACTGCTATTCTTCCTCGGCAATTTTCTAACGCTTTACCCGCCGATCTAATTCTTTGTTCTAAACCTAATTCTCGAAATAACTCCATCGTACGAAAAGTGATTCCACCTGCTTTCGGATGAATTGCAGTAGACGGGTGCCTTTCAACCAGTAAATAATCAACGTTATGTTTTGCAAGGAATAGCGCAGATGCTAATCCTGATACTCCTCCTCCAACAATTAAAACTGGTACGTAATTCGATTTCATAAATTTACCCTCCACATCATTGTTCTGAGCTCAGTGACATAAATATAATCAAAAAAACAACAAAGATATAGACTTATATTTCATTTTAAATTATCATATAGATAGATTACACCCCAAATTACTTTTACTTTTTCATACATCTATAATCTGCTTGAATTATGCATGTATGAAAGAGTAAAACAAAAGAACTCACTTTATAGACACCAAAATAATAAAAACATTATACGCGGTCGTAACCCTGTAAAGTTATAAGGGGTTACGACCGCGTATTTTTTAAAAATCCTTACCCTCTATCATTTATAAACAACGTATTATTAAATCATTTTTTATTTTTAAACTTCATCCATTTTAATATGCTATCCTTTTCTATCCCCTACCATTTTCAACACATCAAATTTCATTCGTCTCGATTTTCTTTCCCAATATTGCAGCTCATGCACCAATCATGTAGCATTACCGTATCGATGTAATGGTTCATCATCTTAAACCTTTCGACTAATTACCAGGAGGTAAAGTGATTGAAATGAATAAACAAGAACAATTAAATATTATAAAAAAAGATTTTATTGATTCTCAAAAAGTATTATTAGCAATTGGCGATGAAACACGTCAAGCTATTTTGTTCGTTCTCATGGAAACGGAATGTCAAACCGGATTACGTGTAGGAGAAATTACGAAAAAAACACACCTTTCTCGACCAGCGGTATCACATCACCTAAGGATTTTACGAGAAGCCGGTATTATTTTAATGCGAAAAGAAGGTACAAAAAACTTTTATTATATTGATATACGTACAAAATTAGGTGTATTAAAAAATCTTGTACTGGATATTGAAAAGCTATTGCACAACTTTTATTGAAATTTGGAGGCATAAGAAATGAAAGCAATGATAATTGATAAATATGGGAAATTTCCAATGCTTATGGCAGAGGTACCTACTCCTGAAATAAATGAGTATGAAGTGCTCGCAGAAATTCATGCAGCTAGTATTAACCCGATTGATTTTAAAATACGCGATGGAAAAGTGAAGATGTTACTTAAATATGAAATGCCCCTAATCCTTGGGAATGACTTTTCCGGTGTCATCGTGCAGGTTGGATCAAAAGTAACTCACTTTAAAGTCGGTGATGAAATATATGCACGCCCAAGAAAAAATAAAATCGGTACTTTCGCGGAATATATAGCCATTCATGAGGATGATATAGCTTTAAAACCTAAAAATTTAAGTTTTGAAGAAGCAGCATCGATCCCTCTCGTTGGCTTAACATCCTATCAAGCACTACATGACATCATGCACTTACAAAAAGGACAAAAGATTTTAATTCACGCTGGATCTGGTGGTGTTGGTACTTTCGCAATTCAGTTAGCAAAAATAATGGGCGCTACCGTTACAACGACTGCAAGTGAAGCTGGTGCGAATTTAGTAAAGTCTCTTGGCGCAGATGAGATTATTAATTATAAAACAGAAAAATTTGAAGAAATACTAAAAGATTATGATGCAGTATTTGATACAATCGGCGGGACAACACTCGAAAAATCATTCAATATTATAAAAAGCGGCGGCAACATCGTTTCCGTTTCAGGAATGCCAAATGCTCGTTTCGGTAAAGAATTTGGTTCCGGATTTTTTAAAACATTCTTATTTTCATTAGCAAGTAGAAAACTTACTGCACTTGAAAAGAATCATAATGCGCAATATTCATTTTTATTTATGAAGCCAAGCGGGGATCAATTACGCACTATCGCAAATTATATTGAGGCAGGAAAAATCAAACCAGTAATCGATCGAGTTTTCCCTTTTGAAGATGCTCAAAAAGCAATGGAATATTCAGAGGCTGGAAGAGCAAAAGGAAAAATAATTGTAAAAATAAAGTAATAATATAAACTCCATTTTCTTAAAATGGAGTTTATATTATTACTGTTAAATAGACATAGTACAGTGAAGTCCTTACAATAGATTGCAAGGGGAAATATCATATTATACTTTTAGCTAATTTTACAAAGAATACATACGTACAAATACATAATAAAAAAATAAACAAGGAGGAGATAAAATGACTAAAAATAATGAAGCTGGTTGGAATTTAGATAATAGTTATACGACTTTACCACAATCATTTTATACAGAAATCCCCCCTACTCCCGTAAGTTCACCAGAGTTAGTTAAACTAAATCATTCACTAGCTATATCTCTTGGATTTAATCCTGAAGAATTGAAAAAAGAAGTTGAAATTGCTATTTTCGCTGGTAATGCACTCCCAGAAGGAGCTCATCCATTAGCACAAGCGTATGCAGGTCATCAATTTGGACATTTTAATATGTTAGGCGACGGTCGCGCGCTTTTAATAGGTGAACAAATTACTCCGTCAGGTAAACGTTTTGACATTCAACTGAAAGGTTCTGGTCCTACTCCGTATTCACGCCGCGGCGATGGTCGTGCGGCACTCGGCCCGATGCTACGCGAGTATATTATTAGTGAAGCAATGTATGCACTCGATATTCCAACTACCCGCAGTTTAGCAGTTGTCACAACTGGCGAACCAACATATCGTGAAACAAAGTTACCTGGAGCAATTTTAACTAGAGTCGCTAGCAGTCATATACGCGTCGGCACATTTCAATATGCTGCAGCTCGCGGTTCTATCGAGGATCTTCAATCACTAGCTGACTATACGATAACAAGGCATTATCCAGAAATTGAGGCTCATGAAAACCGATATACTGCATTACTACAAGAAGTCATAAAGAAACAAGCGAGTCTCATCGCTAAATGGCAACTTGTTGGATTTATACATGGCGTAATGAATACTGACAATATAACGATTAGTGGAGAAACGATTGATTACGGCCCTTGTGCATTTATGGACAATTACGACCAAGGAACTGTATTTAGCTCTATTGATACACAAGGTCGCTACGCATATGGAAATCAACCATATATGGCCGCATGGGACCTTGCGCGATTAGCAGAATCTTTAATACCGATCCTACATGAAGATGAAGAAGAAGCATTAAAGATTGCTCAAGACGAAATTTCAAAATTTAGCGTACAGTATGAAAACCAATGGTTCCTTGGAATGAAAAAGAAATTAGGACTATTTAGCAATGAGGACCAAGATCAATCACTTATTGAGCAACTTTTAAAAATGATGGAGAAACATAAAGCAGATTACACAAATACATTCCGTTCATTAACTCTTGATACGATCGAAAATACAGCCCTATTTGAAAGTCCTGAATTTAAAGAATGGTACAAACTGTGGCAATCTCGATTAGAAAGACAAGAAGAATCGAAGGAAAACGCCTACGAAATGATGAAAAATAATAACCCATCCATCATCCCAAGGAACCACCGCGTAGAAGAAGCACTAGAAGCAGCTGTCACAAATGGCGACTATAGCGTAATGGAAAAACTTCTTGAAGCGCTATCCAATCCTTATGCGTATGCTACAGATCAAGAAGAATACTGCGTTCCACCTGTACCGACGAATCGTCCTTATCGTACTTTTTGTGGGACTTGATTGTTTAATATATATAAAGATGTGTTCATACAAATTGTATAAACACATCTTTTTTATACTCTTTCCTCTGCTCTTTCTTTAACCCAAAATAAAATCCACTCTATTCCAATGAGCTTAATAATAACTCTACTATACAAATGTTGAGAAATATAAAACATCATTTCTAAATATTGTTATTTTTGATACTATATTTTATAAGAATATTCAAAAAGCAAGGGGATTTCATGAACGTTCAACTACAAGGTAATGAACAAATTACGAAATTATTTAATGATTGGTATTTAGCTATGCTTAAACAAGATGTGTCTCAGGCGACAAACTTAAAGCATGAAATTGAGGAAAAGGAACTAAACTTTGAGGAAGATGAAAACTTAGCATTATATCATTCCTTACTAGATTTTCGATATAAAGTTTTAGTAGATGGTTTAAGCATTTCAAAACATAGTTTTGATAAGATAGATTCTTATGCCATCTCATCTAACCATTCACTTTCTTACTACTATCATTTATTTAAAGCTATTCATGCTACCATAACAACAAACTATAACTTAGCTAGCGAACATTACGAAAATGCTGAAAAACTACTAGGAAATGTTTCAGATAAACTAGAGGAAGCAGAATTTAATTACCGGTTCGCTATCTTTAATCAACATTTTTATAAACCTATTGAAGCAATTCAATATGCTAATAAAGCACGAGAAATCTTTTTCATGCATAGAGATTACGAAAAAAATGTCGCTTCATGCGAAAGTGTTATAGGAGCAGCCTGTGTACAATTAAGACAGTACGAGCAAGCTGAAGAACACTACAACTCTGCAATCAATATTTTACAAAAACAAAATGAAGAATCTTTACTTTTAAGAGTACGTAATAATTTAGGATGGTTATATGCCAATCAAAACTTATCGACACTAGCTATTCGTCATCTATCTGAAGTAACGACAAAAATGCCTACCCATTTCAAAGCAATTTTCTTACAAGCCAGGGAACATTCTAAACTTGATGAAATAAATATTGCTGATCAATTCATAAAAAAAGGATTAAAAATTTGTACAGAACTAAACAATGAAGAATATATGCTTCACTTTAAAATTTTAGAGTCTCTTAACAATAATGAGTCAACTGAAGACTTAGAAAATATTATTCTTGAAGGAATTGCGTATTTCGACAAAGAATTTTTATATAACTACACTCAAGAATACTCAGAAAAATTAGCGATTAAACTTTACAATGAAAATAATCACATAAAGGCAAGTGAGTATTTTCATAAAGCGTTACAAGCAAAAGAAAAAACTTTTGAGAAAGGGGCATTAAAATGATAAAAAAATCAGTTCTATCTTACTAGGATTATCTGTTATTGGAATTGTGTCTATTGGGGTAAATAGCTCGTTTACATACCAAGCAAGTCATGCAGATTTCCCTGCACCACAAAGACCTGACTTTGTTCAATCCGTTGACGTAAGTAAAGACTACAACTCAACAGCAGCTGTAAAAGCACTTTAAAAAACGAAAGACCTTCAATTTAGAAGGTCTTTTTTAAATATGCTTATTTAGAATGTTTCCCTTTCAAGTAAACTTTATTTTCTCATCAACTCCGCAATCCCCCTACTCCCCTCACTACCAACTTTCTCAAGTTCCTCCACAACTAAATTCCGTCTCTCTACAGAATGATTTTGACTTAACTTCGCTTTTCCTTCTATTTTATTTATCTTTATTTTAAAGCCCACTATACCTTTACTTAATCCTGCCCTATAATTCGAATCTACCTCATTTAGCGAGTAGGTACTCTGTGGATTTTCATATTTATGTACTAAATCTTGAAGAGAATCTATTAATTCCTGTTCATCCTCAACAATTTCCAACTCTCCATATACATGCACTGTAACATAATTCCATGTTGGTACTGCATCGTTTGTTTCATACCATGAAGGCGATATGTAACTGTGTGGCCCTTGGAATATAGCTAGTACTTGTTGATTCCCACTATCTTTCCACTGTTCATTCGGACGTGCGAAATGGCCATGTAAAGTTAGAGTCTCCCTATTTAATAACAACGGCAAATGCGTTGCATATGGTTCCCCGTTATGTTGAGAAAATAATGTCGCAAAGCTATTTTGTTCAATTATTTCGTACTTCATTTCTTCATCTTGTATTGCGAAATATTTTGGTATGTACATAAGCTCCCTCTTTTCCGGTCTTTTATTTCTCATTATATTTAAGTCTCGTAGCATTCAACAGGGCCAGTTTGTATTTGTTTTATAATGGCAGCGTTCTATTTCAAAAGAATAGGCAGCATGTATTCCATGCCGCCTTAGTTTATTTTTTCTAATATATTTGTAATAAATGCCGTCTTACCTTCGCTATAGCTCGCTCTATTTTTCGACTCTCTTGCTAATTCTTCCTTTAAACGCCCATATTCACCAGCAACATCTTCATGTTCACGAAGATAATCCCGAAACGCTAAATGTTTTCTTAACTCTTCGCTATTTTTATCACAAACATATAAATGATGTTCCATCCAAACTGTACTTTCCACGTGCCACGGAACGAAAGCATCCTTTCTGCCAAACGTCTCTCTTCCTTTGAAGCTCCATTCTGCCTGATGGTAGTATCCTATCGCTTCAAGCCTTTTTACTACTTCAGGAAAAATTTTGTACTCTGCTATTACTATATCAATATCTAATATTGGTTTTGTTGCAAGTCCTGTAACAGATGTGCTCCCAACATGTTCAATGGACAAAACAAGTTCTTTTATTACATTATTAATGAGCGATTGTAGTTTATAAAATTCACTTTCCCATAGGATATTATATTCTTCGATAGTTATTCTCTGTTTCAATGTATCTATCTCCCCAAAACAATTTATAACCTTTGAATATGAGTATCTTTAAAATCCGTCTCATATTTCAATCCATATCCAAACATTCGATCCATCCCAATATGTGCTGTCCATATTAAGCCAATCATTATAACGGTATCTATCTTAAAATAGACACCTATGATAGCTATTAATATAGATATAGTATATGTGTGACATATATTATAAACTTTAGCACCAACACGATTATTTATACCATATGCTAACATGGATATATCCGGGGCTAAAAGGAAAACCAAAAATATAATCCAACTAAATTCATATATTGAATACGCATAAATTGTGGCTACGAAAACAACCAGCCCTTCAAAATGTACAATACGTTTTTGCATTCTTTATCATTCCTATTTTTCTATATTTACCGATAAATTTTCATCACTGAAAGTATTCTTTGCATTTTTTGACCAGATGGTTGCTAATATCGGCCCTGCAATATTATGCCATACTGCTGCTAATACACTTGGAAGTGCAGCTGCTGGTCCAAAATGCGCCGTTGCCAGCGCAACACCTAAGCCTGAATTTTGCATTCCTACTTCTATTGAAATAGCCCTTCTTGTTCCTTCGTCTAGTCCAAGTACGAATGCTGTTATATATCCGAGTAAAAAACCAAATGCATTATGAAGCATCACTGCAATAAAGATAAGCAGGCCTGAAGAAGTAATGCTACTTACATTCGCTGAAACAACTGCAGAAACAATAATAATAATTGCTACAACTGATATTAAAGGAATAACAGTCATTCCTTTCGTAACAGTTTTAGGGAAAAACTTCTTCACTACTAATCCTAAAATAATAGGTAGGATAATGACTTGTACGATAGAAAGAAACATAGACATAGCATTTACTGGCATCCATTGTCCCGCAAGTAATAATAAAATAAGAGGTGTAGCAATTGGTGCTAGTAACGTTGATAATGACGTCATTGCAATAGACAACGCTAAGTTCCCTTTTGCTAAATAAACCATAACATTTGATGCAGTGCCACCCGGTACTGAACCGAGCAACACTAATCCAGCTGCTAATTCGGCTGGTAACTTCATAACGTAGGCTAGTACGTATGCGACAAGTGGCATAATGATAAACTGAGCACATACACCGATAATAACTGGCAATGGTTTTGTAGCAATGATTTTAAAATCAACAGCCTTTAATGTTAATCCCATCCCAAACATTACAACCCCGAGTAAAATTGTTATGTAACTAGTTAACCCGAGAAATGGTCCAGGAATGAAATATGCAATAGCTGCCATACAAATAACCCAAAATGCAAAATACTTTCCAGCTATATTACTTATCGCTTCTAGTACTTTCACCCAATCATCCCCTATCCTTCAACTGAAAAACTTTATTCGGATTCAAAATGTTTTGTGGGTCAAGAGCTTTCTTTATTTTTTCCATTACGAGTAATGCCGCCCCATGTTCTTCTTCTTGGTACTTCCGTTTTCCAATTCCAACACCATGTTCTCCCGTACACGTTCCACCTCGTTTAAGAGCATATAAAACGATACTTTCGTTTATTTCGTCCGCTTTTTCCACTTCTTCTTTATCGTTCGGATCAACCATTAAAAGCACGTGGAAATTCCCGTCTCCTACATGCCCAAGAATACCACCGACAAGACCTACTTTATCTAATGTCTCTTTCGCATGTTGGATTGCACCAGCTAATTCTGAAATTGGTACACATACGTCTGTACTCATAAGCTTTTTACCAGGATAACTATGAACGTAAGAGTACGCTAAATTATGCCGTGCATCCCATAATTTATTTCTCGCCGCAGTTTCCGTTTCAAAAGCAACTTCTTTACATGTATGATCAAAAACAATTTCCTTCGTGAATTCAATATCTTGCTTTAGCCCTGCTTCATTACCGTGAAACTCTAAAAACAGTGTAGGCTCTTCCCTGTAACTTGTTTCATTATAATGATTTACTTGTTTCATAGATAATTCATCTACAAGTTCAATTCTTGCAATTGGAATACCCGCTTGTAGTATGTTAATAACAGCTTCTACTGCATTATTTATAGTTGGAAACGATGCTCTCGCAGCCATAACATGTTCTGGTATGCCGTATACTTTTAATGTTAACTCTGTAAAGCATCCGAGCGTACCTTCTGATCCTACGAAAACACCATTTAAATGGTAACCTGATGATGACTTTGCTGCTAAATTTCCAGTATGTATTACTTCCCCATCAGCAAGAACGACTTCTAAATCACGAACTTGATCACGCATTACCCCATACTTAACTGCTGTCGTTCCGCTCGCATTTGTGGCAGCCATTCCACCTAACGTTGCATCTGCACCTGGGTCTACACTAAAAAACAATCCATACTTTTTCAATTCTTTATTAAGCTGAGAGCGAGTCACTCCTGGCTGTACTCTTACAAGGAAATCTTTCTCTCTTATTTCGAGTATTTTATTCATAAGCGAAAAGTCCATTGTAATTCCTTTTTCATATGGAATAACATGTCCCTCTAAACTAGAACCTACCCCAAAAGGAACGACAGGTTTTCCATGCTCACTCGCTACTTTCATTATCCTACTAACCTCTTCAGTCGTTTTCGGAAAAACAACTACATCAGGTAAACTACTAGTATGATAAGATTCATCTTTACTATGTAACTCTCTTACTGTCGTATTCACAACTACTCGATCTTCGGGAAGTACACTCTTTAATTCATTTACTAAACGCTCTACCGTTATTTCCATCGTACACTCGCCTACTTTCTATAAATTTGAATTACAAAATATGTTAACTATTTCATACATAATAATCCGAAAAATTAAATAATTCAAGTTTTATACATATGAAATTCGTTTCCTACTGTCGAATAAACAAAAAGAACTTGCAATAAATATTGCAAGTTCTTTTCTATAAAACTATATTTTAAATGACTTCTTTATTAACAACATAAACCAAACTAAAGTAACTGCCATTAACGAATGGGAAAATCCTACAATATAAGTTAACCCCTTAAAGTCCGCTCCATTTAGCTGAAGTAGCCCTCTCGCTGCTAATGAACCTAACATTAAAGTTAATGCAATGTTATGTAAAACAAACCACTTATTAAAACTTTTCGCTTCATGAAACGCGAATACTTTTGCTAATCCTAAAGCAATTAAAAAGAAGAAAAAGCCGAGTACAAGTGTATGTGTATGCAAAAGATTTAACAAAGTAGATCCTACAATCCCCTTATACTTTCCATACTCCCTAGCGAAAATCCCTGATAATAAGCCGATAATCAAATACGTAAAAGATGCATTATATAATTTTTTCATTATGTACCTCCTTGAGTAGAATGTATAGTGTGTCATATTTAGTAATAATGATAGTTATATAGTAAAAACTCCTAGTTACCTAGGAGTCATTGTATAAGTATCTCACTCTTTACAATCAATCCTAATTATAAAATATCCCTTTATACAAAACAAACGAACTTTATGTGAACAAGTAGAGCATAATTAAAATATGTTGCACTTTTGTATTTCGCAACCCATACTAATTGTTATAACTATTAAAGGTGGTGCAATGGATTGATAGTTCTTGAAACTGAACGCCTCGTTCTTCGCTGGTTTGATATAAAAGACGCTCCATTTATTCTAGAATTAGTAAACGATCCTGCATGGATTCAGTTTATTGGTGATAAAAGGATTAAAAATTTAGAAGATGCAAAAAAATACATCTTAAACGGACCCGTTGATATGTATAATAAAATGGGATTTGGTCTTTAC
Source organism: Bacillus sp. N5-665 (assembly GCF_022637375.2). Lineage (NCBI taxonomy): Bacteria > Bacillati > Bacillota > Bacilli > Caryophanales > Bacillaceae > Bacillus > Bacillus sp. N5-665. The sequence continues at coordinate 1,951,132 of NZ_CP093325.1, read as the reverse complement.
TTAGTAGAGCGAAAAGAAGATTTCACTCCACTTGGTATGTGCGGTCTTATTAAAAGAGATTCATTAGAAGATGTCGATATCGGCTTTGCCTTTTTAGAGAAATTCCGTTCAAAGGGGTATGGCTTTGAATCCGCTTCTGCTGTAATAGACTACGGTGTACAGAACCTAGGTATGAAACGAATTGTAGCGATTACTACTATTGATAACATCAATTCAGGAAAGCTTTTAGAAAAAGTAGGATTGCAGTTCGAAAAGATAATTTCGGACTCAGGAGAAGATTTAAAATTATTCGGGTATAACATATAATAAATTATCAGATTTCTCTTTTAATCTAATCAAAAAACATTTCTTACATATACATTCCTAAAAGTTATTATAATTAAAATACTCATCTATTTTTTAACGTTATAACCACACTAATTTAAATCACAACTCTGATTTTCAGTACTGTATTTATTCTTAAAAACCCTCTATCTTGTTCTTAAAGTTGTCAAAACTCTTATGTAGTTAAATGAAAAGTTTATGCTAATATGTTACTAAGAAACTATGCGTTCCCTTAACCCTGTATCCGGCCCTGGATTTTTTACAGGGCCTTTGTTTATTTAATTTACTTATCACGTGCTGATACACATTAAAAGTCATTTCAAATGTAATAAACGATAAATAATAAAATAACTTTAGATAGTATGACCTGCAACTGTAATACTATTCCTTCAAATTTCTAGACGAGAAGACAAGTCATAAAAAAGGAATCACTGAAGAACAAGATAACAGCTTGAATAATGATACATCTTGATGCAAAATATTTTGGAAACCTAACTGCTAGTTAACTCAAAAAGAAGTTCTACTTAATATAGGTAGAACTTCTTTTCCCTTTACTTCACATGTACATAGTTCTCACTTATTCCTTGCTTAAAAACTTGAGAAACTCATCTTCATTTACAGGTTTACTGTAATAATAGCCTTGAATTAAATAGCATGCATTTTGTTGTAACACTGTTAATTGTTTCTTCGTTTCTACTCCTTCCGCAATCACTTTCATATTTAAAGTATGGGCTAGCGAAATAATAGTTTGTATAATTTCATCTCCATCATTTGAAGTTCCAATCCTATTCACAAATTCTCTTGGAATTTTCAAAGTATCAATTGGATATAAAGGTAGATACGCTAATGAAGAATATCCTGTACCAAAGTCATCAATTGATAAATGTACACCATATGATTTTAATGCTTTTAACTTCGATAAAGTTTCTTTTTCATCTACCATGGCAATTCGCTCTGTTAATTCCAAATCAATCAAATTAGCTGGTACTCCTATTTCTTCTATGGTAGATATAATCGTTTGAACAAAATCTTTCTGTTCAAACTCTATAGCTGATAAATTTATCCCCATTTTTAGATTTGTATAACCTGCAGAATGCCATTCTTTCAGCTGTAGACACGCTTGCTGTAGCGTCCATTTTCCAATTGAAATAATTTGCGATGTTTCTTCCGCGATAGGTATAAACTCAAAAGGTGAAATTAGCCCCAGCTCTGGATGTTGCCAACGTATTAATGCCTCTGCGCCAATAACCTTACCTGCCCTACTATCAATTTGAGGTTGATACAATAAAAACAATTCATTATTCTCAATTGCATTTGGTAAATCCTGCTCTAATCGTAATCGTCTTGTTATTTTTTGAGATAATGTCTCGTCGTACATACAAACAGCATTGCTACCTTTTTCCTTTGCACTATACATGGCGATATCAGCATGTTGTAAAAGTGTTTTGGCATTTGTTCCTCCAAATGGATACAACGCTATTCCTATACTAAGAGATAAGTAAAAGCTATGTTGATTTACTACAAATGGTTTTTCAGTTATACGAAATAGTATTCCGCTCAAATCCAATAGCTGTTGCTCTGTTTTGTTATGGACAATGATTGCAAACTCATCTCCCCCTATTCTTGCTAAAGGAATAGTTGGTGACAGACATGTCCTAAAACGTTTGGCAACTTCTTTTAAAACACTGTCACCAATTGCATGACCCAGTGTATCATTAATGGTCTTAAAGCGGTTTAAATCTATATACAGGAGTCCAAACTTATCCTGTGTTTTTTGTACACGCTCAATGGATCTGTCTAATTCTTGTTGGAAGAATATTCGATTCCTAATCTCCGTCACCGTATCATGAAATGCTAGATAGTTTATCTCATCCTGTTGTTGCTTCATCCTTGTTATGTCTTTTACCATTACATAACTCCCAAAAGTTTGTCCTTCTATCATAATAGGAACAATGGTGACATACCAAAAATGTATATCCTTCTCATTATTATTTTTCACACGTAACTGTAATGAAGACGAACTACATCGTTTCCCCTTCTTTAGAGCTGCTTCCAATTCAAGTTTATCTTCATCTAAAAAAATAGAGAAGCACTCTTTTCCTATTAATGCACCACTATCTTTTCCTAATAATATACTTCCAGACTTGTTTATATTTAATACGATACCATTTGGATCAATTGTTAATATAGGATCTGGATGATACTCATATAAGGATTTAAACCTCTCTTGATTTTTTACCAAATCATTAGATTTTTTTATTAAATCTGCTGTTCTTTGAGATACTTTTTGCTCTAATTGATTATTAAACACTTTTAATGTTTCGGTTAAATCTTTGTTTTGCATGCGTACAATTGTATGACGAATCAGTACAAATACAAAGGCAATACAATTTCCCGTAATCAGTGTAGATGAAGAAGTTTGCTCTTTCAAAGTAAAACCAATTAAGATTGCAACTGCAAGATAAGGGAATATGACAAGAAGTTTCTTTCCAAATGTCGGATTAATAATAAAATAATTTCTTCTAGAAGTTGCACTCCTTGGGATAGTAGCTGCAATGGCAATAAATAATAGAAAAACTCTATACAAACACCTTAATAATATGAGTGAACGATATGATAAACCATCTTGTAAATAGAAATATAAGTAGTCTGTAATGGACAATCCTGTTAATACTAAAATAAAAATAAATAATTTACTTTTCGCATTAAAAATTGCTGGTCGGAAGATAAGGCTAACTCCTAGTAAAAGAAGCAATAGATCTATAATTTGGAAAATAAATGAAAGAAAAACATCTCCAATTGATAAGAATAAGATATTTGCAGAAGGTTTATTAAATAGGTACCACTCTAAGGTAAAAATAGCAGTAACAACAATACATAAATCACAAATTAAATACGCTTTTTCCCACTTGTTACATTCCATAATGATTTTATAAAAGAACGCAAGGAGAAAGAAGAATAAGAAAAACAACAAAAATACATCAGAGATATTAAAATTTTCTATTGGTAATTCTACATTAAGTACTCGAAAAGCAGATATAAAATTCCCTATCAAGAAACACCCTATTGCAATTGTAATACAAACCCAAAAGACTCCTAGTTTAATTTTTCTTGACGCTATAGAGTAAAGTAATGAGATAAATACTGTAATTTCAACAACTAAGGATGATAGTCGTATATTAAAATCTGATACAAAATAGTGATTCGGAAAAACAAATAAAAATATAAAGCAAAAGCTTAAATAAGCTATTAGAGCTAATATCAATACATAAAATTGTACATGTGAATATTTGCGCAATGGACCACCTTCTTGATTTTTTCTAGATTTTTATTAAAAATGACTTGATAAGGCACAGCTCGTATTCATTAAAATGAGTGTTACCTATCATTCCATATTATGACCTTTTTTAAAAGATTTCTTTCTACATACCGCAGTCTTATTTACTCATCGTAAATTTGAATGATACAACTTAACTGTTCTTTAAATATGAGATAGCATCTAACCTTCCATTGCAACATAGTTAGTCGCTTATTGTCACACTTAGAAAGAAGGAAAATATACTATCATTAACTTAGAAATTCGAATTAAATTACCAAACTAACTGTAACCATTATAGTTACAACTAGAGGTGATGTCAATTTCAAATACCTCCCCTTTTAATGGACAAAAGACGTGACATCTGGAACAAAAATACGATGTTTATAAAAAAGATGTAATGTTATATCGACCTAACCAAAGAAATATAAATGATCTAGCATTAAGTGAAGATGATATTGCATCTCCACCAAAAGAATGTTACTCTAAAAATAGAATGATGAAAGGAATGATGGATGAATAATGATTAACTAATTTATATTTTAAGTTGAATTTTATAACTTCAAACTACAAAATATAGGGTTAGTCTATCCATTTTTATAATTCACTTCATACTTTATTTGTCATGATTCAAATGATTAATAAGTACTTATTAGTATAAGCGAGAGACTAATCCTTCCGATTAAAAATTGGGGGATTTTTTTATTCCCTTTTATGTAAGTTGAAATTTATTAATCGCTAAATTTACCTAACAAATAAAGGAGCGAGAAAAATGGATAATTCAGACACTATTGTTACACATGTAATGCTCTATATAAGTCGTTAATATCCATCAAACTTATATAGAGGAATTAAAAAAATGGATGGATGTTCCGACTTTATATGAAACGTTTCGATATATAAAGGAGGAATTATTATGTCAATGATAAAAGTTCAAAACTTAACTTTTTCATACCCAGGTAGCTTTGATAATATTTTTGAAGATGTAAACTTTCAAATAGATACGGATTGGAAACTAGGATTTATCGGTAGAAACGGACGAGGTAAAACGACATTCTTTAATTTATTATTAGGGAATTATGAGTATAGTGGAAAGATCCTTGCTTCGGTAGAATTCAATTACTTCCCCTACCCTGTTGCAGATAAGAACAAATTTACTCATGAAATTCTTGAAAAAATTTGCCCCCAAGCAGAAGATTGGGAATTTCTACGTGAAATATCCTATTTAAATGTTGATGCCGAGGTCATGTACAGACCGTTTAAAACTTTATCAAATGGAGAACAAACAAAGGTGTTGCTCGCTGCACTGTTTTTAAATGAAGGTCAATTTCTATTAATTGATGAACCAACAAATCACCTAGACACTGATGCACGAAAAGTAGTCTCTGATTATCTAAGGAAGAAAAAAGGCTTTGTTTTAATTTCACACGACAGAATCTTTTTAGATGGATGCGTTGACCATATCTTATCTATAAATAGAGCGAATATTGAAGTTCAAAGTGGGAACTATTCTTCTTGGAAATTAAATTTTGAAAGACAGCAAGAGCACGAAGAGGCTACAAATGAGCGTCTACAAAAAGACATAGGAAGATTAAAACAATCTTTCAAGCGTTCAGCAAGTTGGTCTCATGATGTAGAAGCTTCAAAAAATGGAACAAGGAATTCAGGTTCTAAGTTGGATAAGGGATTTGTAGGACATAAAGCAGCCAAGATGATGAAAAGAGCAAAAAACCTAGAATCAAGGCAACAAAAAGCTATTGAAGAAAAGTCAAAATTACTAAAAAATGTGGAGAAAACTGAGTCATTAAAATTAGAAGCATTGAAGTTTAAGTCAAATGAATTAGTTACTTTGGCTGACGTGTCTGTTAAGTACGATGACCAAGTCGTGAATGAGCCAATTAACTTCGTAGTTGAACAAGGTGACCGAATTGTGCTTGATGGCAAGAATGGGAGCGGGAAAAGCAGTATCTTAAAACTAATTCTAGGGCATCCGATACAGCATTCAGGTTTAGTTACTTTAGGTACAGGACTCACCATTTCCTATGTCCAACAAGATACTTCTCATTTGAAGGGATCGCTATCAGACTTTATTGAAGAGCACAAGATTGATGAGACGTTATTTAAATCCATCCTACGAAAGATGGATTTTGACCGAATTCAATTTGAGAAAGATATATCTCATTATTCTGGTGGACAAAAGAAAAAACTGCTTATCGCTAAAAGTTTATGTAAAAAAGCCCATATGTATATATGGGATGAACCATTAAACTTTATAGATATTTATTCACGTATGCAGATCGAAGAGCTGATTCAACAATTTAATCCCACAATGATTATTGTTGAGCATGATAAGGCGTTTCAACAAACCATCGCAACGAAAACTATATCTATGTAACTTCACTCGAATAATTAATAAATCAAGCCATTAATCTATAAAGTATTTGAATGAAGTGTCGAAAAAAGCCTAATTTCTCTACAATACATTGAGAAATTAGGCTTTTTAATAGGAAAATTAGGATTCATAAACAATGCGTAATTTATATATTAGGCTTATCTGTTAAAGCAGAAATAATCCTGTTCACTAAGTCTTCTGGCATCCATTCATGATTCGTATCATTCGTTTCATTTGGTCCTAAAGAATCAATGAACTTTTTGAACTTTGGAAATAAAACAATTGAAGTGATCCAATGTATCGTATGATTTATAGAGAAGAAATGAAAAACTCCTTGTTTTTCGCCCTCCTGTAATATTTCTTTTAACTGTTCAAAATTACCTATGAAATATGGTTTAATCTTTTCTAATCTTGCACTTTCCTTAATAATCTCCTCATATGCCAATGCTCCAATTTCAGGATTTTCTTTTATATGTGTAGCAAAGACTGTTAAATATTCTTTAAGAGCATTGATAGGATTAAATTGATTCTTCTCAAGAAAATTAGGTAACTCATTAGCAAGGCCATATTTCTTAAACACTTCATAATACAGGTTTTCTTTCCCATTAAAATAGTATGAAGCCATAGCAACATTTACTTTCGCTTCTTTTGCAATTTCTTGTATGCTTGTACCTTCGTAACCACGCTCTCCAAATTTTTTCTTAGCAGCCTTCAAAATATTTTCCATCGTCTGCTCTCGAGATTTCCCCATTTCACACACCTCAAATAATATATATTTCACTTCAAAAATCCAATAAGGACTTTGAATAGAGTATCTTTTTAATGAAATTTAATTATATATTTAAAGTAGTAACTTAACAACCGATGAAGTCTTGATTACTTTAAACAATTCGCCACACAACGTACACCTCAAAAAGAAACATCTCCTGAATCTCTCCTACCCTATGTCACCATACAAAGAATTCTTTTAAAAATGAAATAAAAATAAACACCATACTTAAAAACAATATCCCCCTGTGTAGCATAAATAGCTTTCAAATACTTCATGCTCTTTTCTAATTGAGTATAAAAATGAACAAAAAAATAATAAGGACCCGAGTTTATCTATTTTTACAGATAAACTTGGATCCTTTCATTACATTATACAAATTTTCAAAAACCTTTATACTCATATCTTGATGAAATAATTCTCCATCAATTGTACCTCATTTACTGATTAGATTTGTTTAATCTCAATATAAGGTCCTTTGATGTTTAATTTGTTAATGTCATTTGAGATATTACCTACAGTTGTTTTTTCATTAAACGTGTAGACCTTTTCACCATTTACAAAGATACCCCAATTTCTATCTTCGTAACTGATACCATAACCAGCATTGCTAGATGTCGCTTTGAGTTGGTTTCCATTCATTGAAAAAGATAATTTCCCTTTTCCTTTGTTAAGTTGGTTATTCACATTGTTGATACTACTCATTTGTTCTTCAAGGGCTTTATGGTTATCAAGAGTAACTTGATGGTTTTTCCAGTCTAATTTATAGTTGTTTGTAAAGAACTCATTATATGTATCTTTATTATTTGTTCCCCACCATTTTGAACTTACCCATTCGATATTGTACTGATCTGAAATTCTACGATTTGTTATTTTTAAATCGGATGTAGATTCTGTTTTATCAGCAGTAATAACTGCTACTACATTAGGAGAAAAACCGTATCCTGTTAAAGCTGGTACTGTATCTTTTGAAACAAAATTATTCGTTCCTTCATTATAACTACGTGATTTCATAAATAGTTGATTACCATAGAAAGTATTAAATGTATCACGATTATAAATTCCCCACTCTGGAAAATTAAACGATTGGAATCCTACTTTCCAATTTAATTTTTTATCTGTGTGAGTCTCTAATACCGTTTTATAGTCTACTTGATCATAAGATACACTTTCTTTCCAAGCGAAGCTACCTGTAATACTTGCATCGGCATTTGGCCCTTTATCATTTACCCCAACTTTAACACTTCCACCAAGTGTATACCCTACTTCAGAAGTAACCTTTGCTGAAGTCATTGTATTAACTGGGGCAGCTTTATGAAATTGAGCGCTATCAACACTTGTTATTTCTGCTTCAGTATGATACGCTGATGGCCATTTTAAACCTGCGTTATAGTATCCGCCATTAATTGTATATTTAGCATCTATATTACTACCATCTGTTGTAACAATTGCGATTTTTTTATCTGCATAAGGATCCTCAATAAAAGAAACCTTTATTGAATTTTTGATATTCTGCTTCATGTCATAAGTAGTTTTAAAACTATTATAGACTTTTCCACCATTTTGAAGATTTTCTACAGTTCCTTTAGAATCTGCAAATGCAGATGTTGCTTGTACACCAAGTGATCCAGACATAATAACGGACGCTACCGCAACACTTTTAACTATTCCCTTTGCTTTTTTCATACAGACATCCACTCCTTCTTAAACATTTAAAAGGTATAAACATATTATTTTTAGCTCTCAATACTAGAGATAGGTTCATAACTTTACAATGTAGAAATTTATTAATCTTTATGACAATAACTATCAACACTTGTTTTTCTAATTTCCATCTCTTTTTTACTGATAACTATTATCAATATTATTAAAACACATAATAACGATTTAAACAACAATTTTAAATATGTATTTAAAATTGTTGTTTAAAAAAGTGTAAAAAAATTATAGAATTCTTTATTTCGAGAATTACTATATTTTCATTTACTTATTGCAACCTATATTCAGATACATTATTCCCTTTCCATTCATAATAATCTAAAATCCCCTCATAAATGGCTTCTGCTGCGACCTGCCTTCCGTTTTCTGTAGATAACTTACTATAATCGATACCATTATCTATAAAAGCAAGTTCCGTTAACACAGCTGGCATTTCATTTTCTCTTATAACATGAAGATCTCCATGTTTAACGCCTCTATCACGTGTTTGAAGAGCGTCTACTAATCGAGTTTGAATTTTTTCAGCTAAAACACGACTTTCTTCCACATGAGGATTTGTTTTTTCAGATTTAGAAGATTTATAGTAGTATGTTTCTGTCCCTTTTGCATTACCATTATAAGCATTTGCATGAACACTTATAAAGATATCCCCCTGATTTTGTTTAGCAAATTTAACACGTTCCTGTAAAGAGCTTTTTTGATCATGTCCAGGTCTATTATCAGATTCACGAGTTAGTAAAACTGTAAATGGTGTATGTTTTTCAAGCAATTGTTGTAGACGTAAAGAAGTGTCAAGTACAATCTTACTTTCAGGTAATCCCTTTGTGTCTTTTCCAGGATCTGCGCCACCATGTCCGGGATCAATAATTATTGTCTTATTTTCTAAAGGATTACTTTGACTATATTGAAGCATATCTGTTTTTGCGGTTAGTTGTGCAGCTTCAGCGCGTGTTATGAACCTATTTGGTTGCCAACCATTATCTGTACCAACTGAAATTTTTAAATCAATTAAAGTATTTGCGAACTTTTCACCCCAATGTCCCTTTAAATCTTCAAATTTACTTTGTCCATTGCTAGTGTTTTTATTTTGTAGTTTATATGCATTCACTAGCATAGTAGCCATAGCAGCACGAGTAACTTTTCCAGAAGGATTAAATATTCCATTTCCTTCACCTTTAATTATTCCTGCCTTTTCAGCTGCGGCGATATAAGGGGTTCCCCAGTGGTTTTGTGAATCTTTAAAAGATGGTTTTGCATTTAAATCAATGTGTATACCAAGAGCCCTTGTCATAATGGTTGCTGCAGAAGCTCTATCTAGTGTATCACTTGAACCAAAAGTTCCATCTGGATAACCACTCAATACTTGTTTATCAACTAAATAATTAACGGATTTGTCAGCCCATGCAGGAACATCTGGGAATTTGTGAGTATCTGCAAAAATACTAGTAGAATAAGATAGTAAACTTCCAGCAAGAATTCCTGTAGCAATTAATTTGTTCTTCAAAATTTAGCACCTCTAAAAAATTATTACAAGTTGGTAAATTATGTGTACTATAGTTAATCTTTAAATAATATGAATTCGAATAAAGTATAGATTAAGTTGGCGTCATCACTATATTATAAGATAAAGAATCTAGTATAGAATTATCATTCCGAAAAGAATCCTTCGACATACACTTATAGATTGAGACTATTACATTTATTCACCAACATTGTGTAACTAGTATAGTTACTTATATATATGAGTGTCAATTAAAACAACCTTACATTTTTGTAAGGTAACCAAATTAATAATATATCAAGTAATTATTAAATAATGTAAATAATTATCTTTTATTTTAAGAACAGATTGATTTAAGCACACTCCTTCTAAATTATCATTGATGCCTCTTTCAATTCCTAATGTCCCTCTTAAAAAGGGCACTTTTGAAAAGTGCTCTTTTTAAGAATTATGAAGCTACAAACCTAGAATTCCTACAATCTGGCGAGCCTTAACATTATCAATATAATAATGCATCTCTAATCCTCGTCTTTGTACACGGAGCACAGTTCCCCTTAATTTTGATAGATGCTGTGAAACAGTGGATTGTGGGATTCCTAATATTTCTGTCAACTGTGTAACATTACACAGTTTATGGTGCATTAATTCATTTACAATTTTTAATCGAACGGGATGTGCCATTACCTTTAATACATATACATCTTCCTCTCGGATTTTAGCTAGATCTCTATTAGATATTAATGTTGTCATTTCGCATTCCCCTTTATTATTAATTTCTATTTTCCAATTATCCTTATAAGTAGTACTTATAGATATTTACCATTTGTCCTGTTGAGAAAATGTATTCTCGTTCTTAAACAAAAAAAGACACCAATCCAATAAACAGCTTTTACTGTTCCAATGAATTGATGCCCTCTAATTTTTAGCCAAACTATATTTTGTTTTAAAAGGATTATTTTATAGTCTATTATATGATTTTAAATGAGACTTAACATTCTTTGTTACATAAAAAGTAATACTTTTCTCCCTAGTTTAAGTACAAATTTAAATTCTGATTTTTCTTTCTCACATTGTAAAATTAAGATGAAATGTTTCTTCATTTCATCTTATACAGCATATATTATGTATTTCTCAACACCAATAAACGTAGCTAAATCCCCTATAATGGTACCTCCAGATGGTAGCTGTCATTCCTTTTTAAAAGACCCTTTTCTTTAATTACAGGGCTTTTTAACTTTCCTCAATTAAAATATCCTTTTTATTTCATTATCTTGTTAACCCCAATGATATGTAAACCTCTTTTAATCTATTAATCCCCTATTACGCTCCTTCATGTAGAGATAAGGGAGACTTCTCGTTCAAATAATAAATTATGCATCATTGCATTTGATAACTATTTTCGTTGTAACTATACTTATTACAGTAATGCTATTAATCCAAATACTCTACGTGGAGGTTTTATTATGTTTAAAAAAATTATTGTATCTTCTATGGCGCTTACTATGTTGGGTGGGGCTGCAACTATGCTAGAAACACCTACTGCTCAAGCAGCTTCTTATAACTCAACATCATCTTCTTACTTTGATGTCACTCCCGAAGAAGCAGCTGCTTTTTATCAATCTCAGGACTATAAAAAATTAAAAGCCTTTATGGATGACTTTGAAGCTAGAAATCCTTATGTTCCTGGTGGAGGCTATGCTCAAGGTAGTGTCCGTATGCAAAAATTCAATGATGTCCTTAGAGCTGCTAAATTAACAAATGTATACCAAGAATTTATTAGAATTTCGTACTACAATCATTATCCAGAACCAAATAATCAAAACAAATAAAATGCTTATTACTTTAACTTAGCCTAATTTTAAATGTATAGCCTAAAACTAGAAAAAACCACTTATATAAGGGGATTTTTCTAGCTTCCTATGTAATTCAGCTGAATACTGAGTTATTTTTATTTTAAGATTACTCACAACCGACATCCTCTTTTTTTACACAAACTAGTAAATTAGCTATAAAAATATCAAAATGTATTTATAAATTGTTGAAAACAATTCCCTTCTGTTTAATAGTAAAAAGCGAGCACCTTCTCGTAATTACATAAGGTGCTCGTTTTTATTTTCATGTGTAATTCTCGATTTAATATAGTTACTTTCTAGTAAGTAAAAACTAAATTAACTTATAAACAAGGCTTTTTAAATTTAATTTATAGATTTTACTGCAACTTGGAATTGTCCCTTAGAACCATCATCATTTGAAACGTAAATTTTATACGTTCCAATTGGTAATGGAGATAAAGCATTCCGTACATTTGTAACATTAATTTTTTGTTCTCCAGGTTTTATATAACCACCAACAATTAGCTCCATATTTGGACCTTTCACACTATATCCCATTGTATTTTGGCCATTATTTTTCATAAAGAAGCTTAAATTTTCACTCCCATTATATACAAAAGAAGTTACAGCCTCTCCACTATAATCCATTGTTTGAGTTAATAATAAGTCTACAGGAACATGTTCGACTATATGAATTGTATCATTCGTTTTGTGTATTTCTTCAGCATAAGTATTATTTCCTAACACACCAAGTGTTAATGCTGAAATTACTCCACAACTAAGCACTAGTTTATTTAACTTCATTTTAAGTTCCCCCTTGATGTTTGTAATCTATTACCATCATACCTTTTTTTTCAAGTGCGTTTTTATGTAATAATTCATATCTTTAAACCTATATATTTTAACTTTATACCTTAATAGTTATTGAAAAACTCACATTGATAAAGCTACAGTATTATGATACTAAAAAAGAACATGCAAATTTCAAAGTCCTTTTTAACAAAAATTCATACAACTAAGTACCAAAGCACTCAAATAAATAGCATTTCCATTTTAGATAAAATATACTAATGAAAAATTTTGAAATTTCCACTTTATAATTTGATATATTCCATGTTAATATAACGTAGGCTACAAAATATGATTCACAAGATATATTTTTTCACAGAATATCCATACTTAAAAACCCATTATTTTATTAGTAACTCAATCCCAGTTTTACCTATACAAAAGTCAATTACTAGTTTCATATGTATAAATATCTAAGTAGGTTTTTTATCTATTATTTTTCCTAACTTCCTTATCAATTCTAATACGATTAATATAATAGTACTTTTCAAGTGCCCTTCCTTTTTTAGATAAAAAGTCTACTGATACTAAACATCTAAGTTTAACTCATACATAACCCAATATACAAACTATCGGAGATGCAAAACTATGGGAATATCTACTCTTTTATTAAATACCTTTATAATAATAATTTGTATCCTTAGCTACCACGTATTTTGGCTAGAATTTAAAGAAAAAATAACATGTAATAATATATTGATTTCTATCCTTTCCTCCATTGCTATTATTTTTTGCATGACTTTTCCTTTTCATCTACATGCTGGATTTATTTATGATTTACGTTTTATTCCTATCATATTAGTTTTTCTATATGGAAATACAAAAAACATTGTTTTTATAGGAATTTTATATCTTTCTTATCGATTTTTCTTAGGCGGAAATGGAGTTCTTCCATCATTTATTATCTTTACTATTATTTCTGTTATAACAATGCTCTTTCGTTACTTATTACCAATGTATGTTAAAGAAAAAAAGATATTATTAAGCTTGCTTCTTATTTTAGTATGTACAACTTCACTTTCTATCTGCGGTATTGTAACTCAAATAAATACAGGTGGTAAAATTGACTCTACTCTCATAGAATTTTTATTAAATTATATAATCATTAATATATTTACAGTATTATTATCAGTGTATTTAATTGAGGGAATGATCGAGAAATATAAAATGAAAGAAAAGCTGCAACGGGCTGAAAAATTTTATATAGCTAGCGAACTAGCCGCGTCCATTGCACACGAAATCCACAATCCACTAACCACAGTACACGGATTCACTCAATTGTTAAATGAAAAACATGCCTCTAAGCTACCTCAGGATCAGTACTTAGAAATCATGTTAATTGAAATGCAACATATACAATCTACTATTAATAACTATTTATCTTTAACAAAACCACAGAACACCCTAAAAGAGAAAATAGATATTAATCATATTTTAAATCAAGTGAAAGACACTATTTCACCACTCGCTCTATCATACAAAGTTGAAATAATACAAAATAGTACAAATTCCTTTTATATAAATGGAGACCCCGAAAAATTCAGGATCTGTCTAAACAACATCATACAAAACGGAATTGAGGCCATGATAAATGGTGGAGTATTACAAATAAATATACAGAAAATTAAAGGTAATATTATAATCGATATTATTGATTCAGGGGTTGGAATGTCCTCTCAACAAATAAAGCGGATTGCTTTACCATTCTATTCAACAACAGAAAAAGGAACTGGGCTTGGTACTATGATTGCCTATAGTATTATTAAAGAATTAAACGGTGATATAGAAATAGAGAGTAAATTAGGTCAAGGTACACGATTTTCCATTAGTATCCCCTGCTAATATGACGTAATAAGTTAAACGTAATAAGGACCAGAGTATATCTGTTTTTACGGATAAACTCTAGTCCTTTAATTAAATCAAACATACTTAAATTTTATTATTTTGCTCACATCTCTATGAAATCATAATTCATCGATTGTATCTCATTTACTGATTAGGTCTACTTAACTTCAAGATAAGGTCTCTTAATACTTGATTTCTTAATATCATTAGATACATTACCTATAGTTATTTTTTATTTTAAATATTAAATTTTTAACATTCGTAAAGATACAATATCTTCATAACTGATATTGTAACCTGTATTACTTGATATAGACTTAAATTGATTTCCATTCATTGAAAGACAATTTCTCTTTTGCTATTTCACTTCTACCGTATAACCCCCTGTTCCTCCGCCATACTGATACACATGTAAATAATATTTTCCTGGATATGTGTAGTAACTTCCTACTAACTTATTCCCGTCTTGCTGGGCATACGTAACATAATTATTTAAATCCGCTTCTGAATAAAGAACCCAGTTTACTCCGATATTATTTTCCTTCGTTACATTAATTTGTAGGTTTTTCGCAGTTTCCACATTTATTTCAAAGTAATCACTCGTATCACCATTTCCTAAACTAGCACGTAAAACTTGATTTAATTGCAGTTTATTCGCTGTCTGGAATGAGTTATTTGGCTCTTTTTCGACACTGTTATCTTCTTTCTTTTGAACCGTTACATTCGTTGTAACCGTATTCGTTAATCCTTTGTCATCTGTTACTGTTAATTTTGCCGTATATGTTCCTTCTTTTGTGTATACATGGGTCGGATTTTGTTCATTACTTACAGTACCATCACCAAACTCCCATTTATAAGCAACAATTTTCCCATCTTCATCTCTTGATCCATCGCTTTTAAACGAAATTGCTTCATTTACATTTCCGTTATATGGACCATTTATAACCGCAACTGGTGCTTTATTCACAGCACCTTCTTCTGTATTCATACCATGGAATACAACATCATATTCAAATTGTCCTGATGCATTCACACGATAATTCACAAAATAAGCTGTTACTGTTTTATAACCTGTCCATTCTTTTGCACTTAAACGTTTTAACGTATCATTTACGTTTTGTGTAATTGTTTTCCAGTCTTCATATTCCCCTTTTGCAGTAGTACCTGTATACGTTCCTTGCAGTGTAAATGTATTAAAGAACTGTGATTTATTTTTCTTAACTGACACATTACTTAATTTTGCTTCTGCTGTAATTTCTGCCGCAATATCTGAAACTGGTTTTGGTGCGTGAGTTGCTAAATAATCATCTGATACTAATGGAACATTATATTTCTCTCGGTTATCGACTAACATTTGCATATAGTCTTGATACTCTTTATTTAAATTCGTATCTTTACTTAATGCAGAGCGGTATGCATCATATGCTGTTACATCATTTTTTCTAATAAGATCATGAACTTTGTCAAACATATCATATCTCTTATTGTACATATACGATTGTAAAGCGAAGGAATAATTATAGAAATCCCACGTTCCATACTTTGCATTTAACGTTCGCTCTGCCGTATAACGTTCTGCTGGATTTGAAGATATCCCTCCTATAATACTCTTTCTCGGTACAACATTATCTGTTCTCGTTGCCCCTGCAAAAAACTCCGCATTCCCTTCTTCAAACCAGGATAATCTCTCGTTCTCATACATCTTACCTTGTCCCCAAAGCCCTGGTACTTCATATCTACCTTGCAAGTAATGCGTGAACTCGTGTCGGAACAATTCTTCTAAACTATAAATACTTTCTTCTGGCGTACGTTCATAAGTAAAGAACGTACCTGTTCCTTCTATATAAAGACCTCCGTTATTCGTTTCATACCCGTACAATTGACGGTTAAATTGATACTCAGCTGGACTATTATAAATAACCATCGTTAATACATCATCAGGATTTCCTTTTTCTAAAGGTTGATCACTTTCAACCGTACGATGGAATTGTGCCTTCACTTCTTTTGCCGCCCAATATAGACGTTTTACCTTTTCTTCTGTCACTTTATCTCCAGCTTTTAAAACAATTGCACCATCATCAAACGTATACGTTTTCGGCAAATACTTTTTCTTCCCATCTTCTCGTATTTGATCTAAATTAACAACATTTCCATTTGCATCTTTCCCGCCATAATTCGTCGCGATTTGCTCAGCCGCTACGAAATATTGCTCTCCTAAATACGGATACATTTTCATCGCGTCTGTTACAACTTGCAATCCTTTCGTTCCTGTACTATGGAACGTACCAACTCTACCTGTATAATAAATACCATTATTAATTAACCAACCATTCTTCTCTGTCACCGTTCCAATTAAAGCAAAACGACTTAATTCATTAATATAGCTATCAATTTTTTGGTACCATACTGTATCTTTCGGTGCTTTTCTCGTATCGTACAAATACGATTGAATGTCGTAATCAACACCTTGCATAATATCGTAAATCGCATTTCCAGCTGATAGATTGTCTACCAATGTAGAAAAATTATCGTTATATTGTTTGAAAATCTTTGCAGCTGATGTTATCGTTTCCACATCACTCGAAGCATTTCCTATTAATTTTCCGTATGATGATACAACTCTATTTTGTTCTAACGTACCAAGTTTAAAATTCGGGTTATTCGCAATCGTTTTTAATGCAGGTAAGCATTTATCATGATAGCTCCGCTCATTTAGTTTACTTAATTCTGTATGATAAAATCCTAAATAAAACCCTGAACGTAATACCTCTACTAAAGTCTCAATCCCTTTGGAATCATCTTTCGTATAAGCTTGTCCTTGCTGCTTCAATTTATCAATAATTGCCTGCATCCTACTATCATTTTGATAGAATGCAAGACTATCCTTATTAAACTGAAATAGACCCGTAATTTGCTCCCAATTGATTGTTACAAGTAAATCTACTAACTGCTGATTGCTTAATTGATTTAATTCAGCAATTGTATAAGTTTTCGCTGCAGCTAATTGCTTACTTTCCTTTTTCACTTCAGGTGGTCTTTGCGACAAATCAGCAAATTGTAGCCTTTTCTCAAAAGACTTGCTTTCAAGCACTTTTGATGAATGAGCTAATTCTTGCACTGGTAGTTGTACACCAACTGGCTCCATTTTGAGCACATTCCGATAAGAAACTTGCTCTCCCTTTGTACTTTCTGCCAATGTGCTCCCTTGAAAACTTCCTAACATTAAACTAGCAAAACTTACCCCTACTAACACTTTTTTTGAATAGCCTTTCATGCTCTCCCCTACCTTACATTTTTTAGTGTCCCGCACCATTATTTTACTATTCTTACTTTTTATTCTGTATTGAGAAAAAATAAGGGAACGTTCACACATGTATCCATACCGCGCAAAATTAACACTTGACTTTATGTGAATTTTATATCAAAAAAAGATAGATAATAGCGAAATTCCTGCTATATCTATCCTCGTTTTCAACGCTATGATTTTAACTTTATAAACGTAACTTCCGGTAATGTTTGCATATGCTGAATAAATTCATTCTTTTCTTCTGACGATATATTTTTTAGCTGCATCCCTACCTTATAAACTATTTCCGTACCTCGCTGTAAAGCTTCCACTTCATATGACAGTATTGGAATGCCTTTCACTTGAAGCATTTCTAATATTTGCTGTACCGCCTCATGTTTATTTATACACATTTGCACTGTTATATTTTGCGGAAATAAAAATTGCACCTTAAAAATACGACTCACAATCTCTAAACCAATTAAAACGAGAATCGTCGCTCCAATGCCTACTACATACATGTCAGCCCCTATTGCTAATCCAATTCCTGCTGTAGCCCATAAACCAGCCGCTGTCGTTAATCCTTTCACTGCCTGTTTTTGAATAATAATTGTACCTGCACCTAAAAAACCTACTCCACTAACAACTTGCGCTGCAATACGGCTCGGATCAAGAGCCATATGTTCTTCATTCATAATATCTGAAAAAGCATATTTCGAAACGACCATTATTAATGCACTTCCTACCGCTACTAGGAAATGTGTTTTTAATCCCGCTTCTTTTGATCGAATTTCCCTTTCAATACCGATTATTGCTCCTAACAAACCCGCAACACCGATTCGTATAATCAAATCAAAATTTACACTCACGAGCCCTTCCCCCTTTCATTCATTATAGATAGATAAAACAAAAATTATCACACACATCCATTTATCGATATAATAACATTTCATTAAAATATACTTAATATCCTAGGTGATTTATGTTAATATTTTCAATATTAACATAAATAGAATTCAGCCCACTTTTTATACGAAAAACCATAAACTTTACTTTCCATTTAAAAACGGGATATGGATTGCATAAAATGAGGTTGAGAAAGTTTAGAAAACGCTTACATTTTGCGCCGTATTTTTTTATACATACTACATAAATAAAGGAGCTTACTAACAATGAGCGTCTCTTTACTTACACCTACTATCGATTTACAAGAAGAATACTTAGATTTTTATAACGAATGGAAAGATAGCGGTGAAACGATGATTCCGTGGGTTATCTCAAAAGATCCCTCTAATTTCACGGCAATGATTCAAGAACTTCACGATGCACATAACGGAATAAACCTCCCTGAATCTTGGGTACCAGACTCTACGTATTGGCTCGTTACAGATGAAAATAAAATTGTAGGAGCTGTTAATATACGTCATAGTTTAACCGAACATTTATTTAACGCTGGCGGTCATATCGGTTATGGCATTCGCCCTTCCGAAAGAAAAAAAGGTTATGCTACGAAGTTATTAGAGTTATCGCTAGAAAAAACGAAGGAATTAAACATCGAGAAAGTACTTGTCGTTTGTGACGAAGTGAATACAGGATCAGAAAAAACAATTTTACATAACGGCGGGCTTCGTGATGATGATTTCATCGAGGAAGATGGAAATGTAGTAAGAAGATTTTGGATTGAGCTATGAAAAAGTCATCCGATAAAAATAATCTTGTTATAGAGAAATATAGTAGAAGTAATGAGCTAAAAGTAAAACAACTTATTGATTTATACAATGAGGACTCTTATCTATTTAACTTATTACGAGATAATAAAACAAAATGTGCATATGTTGCCTACTATAAAAAAGATGTAGTAGGCATCTTTCTCACCTGGAATAATAACTTCCATCCATACTGCACATACTTTCGAATATATACGAACCCTTTCTATTCAGTGCTACACATAGAACAAATTTTATTAACCGAGATTCTAAAACGAGAAAACTTCAAATTACCATTAAAAACCTCTATATGGGAAACATCGGCTCATTTAAAAGCCTATTATGAAGAACATAATTTTACGGAAATCCGAAGAACATATATGCCGATATTAGACGTACGAAAAATCATAGCTATCGATACAATGCTTCATTCAAATTATGATGTACAAACCTTATCAAACATCTTGTCTAATAATAGCTTCTTTGAAAAGCTAGCTCACTTAGTAAAAACGAATTATGAGGATACTCACTTAGCAAATCCCGTTGCCTCATACCCGCTCGAAACTTGGAAAGAACAGATGTTAACTGATGATGTGTTACTAGATGGGAGCTTTGTAATGATAGATGAAGAGAATAAAATTATTGCGTACTCTTTCCTCCATACATCAGAAAAAGATAATACGGTAGAACTAGGATGGTGTGGGACTCACACTACAGAAAATTTATCCTTACTGAAACTTCTCGTTTTCAAACAAGCTATGTATGCAAGTAAACATGGTTATTCTTTCATTCAAGGTGAATTCGATTCAACGAGTATATATGCAATGGAGATATTAAAATCTTTTCCTTTCAATCCTTGTGCTACTTGGATTACGTATCAAAAAGAAGTCGGAAAGTGATTATACACCTTCCGACTTCTTTTATGCTGTCTCTATTTCAAACTGCACTGTAATACCACTAGGATCTACTACTGTAAATCCGTTTGTACTTTCGTTTACTTTATGTTGTTTTTCTATTAATCTTTCTTTCACTCCATCTAACGCTTCTTTATGCGGTAATACAATTGTATATACCTTAAGTCCAGTTGCATACGCTGGTGGATGAGGATTATTTACTCCGTTCCACGTATTTGCACCGATATGGTGATGATATCCTCCTGCAGAAATGAATAAGCAGTCATCTTCACGCTGTTGCACTTCAAATCCTACTGTCTCTACATAAAACTCGTGTGACTTCTCTACATCCGCTATTCGTAAATGTACGTGCCCAACGACAGTATTAGCAGGCAACCCATCAACCTCATAATCAACGAGTGTTGCCAGTTCTTTTAAATCAAGCGGCGTACTGCCTCCTGGTCCTTCTCCCCATTGATCGCGCGGACGGTCTGCATAAATTTCAATACCATTTCCCTCTAAGTCTTGTAAATAAAAAGCTTCGCTATACGTATGATCACTTGCACTATTAAACCTTGAAATTGGTAAAATTTCATTTGAATATGTATAACGCCCTTCTTGCTCAGCCGGGCTATCAATTACGTGCTTATTACGAATCACACCAAATAATGCCGAAGCAAACGCCTCACGAGTCGGAACTAAAAAGGCTACATGATATATACCAGTCGTACGCGGCTCTTGCAGTACCCCGTCCTCTAACTTTTCAAGAACAAGTAACGTGTTCTTTCCACCTTTTCCTGATAAATATGCTTTATTCGCCTCTTGCTTAATTACTTCTAAGCCTACTACATTCTCATAAAATGCAATTTGGCGCTCTAAATTTTGCACTTTAAATTCAACATGACCAATACGTGTTTTCGGATGAATTTGTACCATGAATAACTCCATCTCCTTATCCTGATATTTTCCTATTTCATATAACCGTTACTATGAAGGATACAACTAAAATCATCCTATGTAAATAAGAAAAGTCAGAATTTACACTCATTTTTTATTTTCATAATAAAAAAGTCACCTCTTCTAACTTTCAGAAAAGGTGACTTTATAACTATTATTTCATTTTATGTACTTCAGCAACTAACTTTCCACCCTGAATGCCCATATAAAGTTTCACAGGTGCATCATTCGTGTTTTCAAACACTAAGTCTAAGTATGGATATGCAATTGTAGCATCTCTTCCTTGTGGAACATAACCTACCGTTTTAGAATGTGTCGTTCTCTCTACCATTTTCAAACCAGCTTGATCTGCTGCATTGTATAATGTTGATGATGTTTGACAAACACCACCGCCATATCCATCTACTAATTTACCATCTACAATTTCTTTTCCTAATTGATACCCTTTATCTGGCGTTGTATCACCAATTAATGCATTGAAAGAGAAACTGTCTCCTTTTGCTAATACAACTCCATTTATGCTCGCTGCTGACAAACGGATATTCTCAATACGGCCACCTGCTGAGCCACCTAAATTCGTTTCATATCTACCAATTACCGTACCACTTCCTTGCGCATCACTTAATGTTGCGATAGGCTTTTTCTCAACAATAGGTAATTGATATGAAGAATCCCACATGCCAACGTTTAATAATTTATCTACTAATTCTTTTTCCATTAATTCATAAGAAGGTTTTCCTTCTTGCCAACTTCCATCAGGTGCTACACGTGAAGGGACCATCTTTTTGTCCACGCTTTTTCCAACCTCGCTAGCAACCTTCGTTACCGATTTTTTAAATTTTGCTTCGTCTTCAAAATAACCTAGACTCGATAAATCTAGCTTTTTCACTTCCGTACCAGTACGACCATCTACTAAACTAATAGAATCCTGTACCTCTGCTTTAGCCTCTACCGTGTGGCCACCAATATCACTTACTAATGCAACATCACTTACTTTTGCACCACAACCACTCACTATAGCTACACATAACACCCCAACTAATATACCCTTTACTTTACGGAACAATATACTCTCCCCTTTTTCCCAATATTACTTTTATGTATTATTTCATTTTTATGTATGTTTTGTTACAATCATTTTACAATATATTTATAAAATGTTACAAGTTATTTTTTACTCTATATAAATTACTCTTTTCTTTTCCAAATGTCTATACATATTTACATAAAAGTTTGAGTTCGATAGAATTGTAACCTTTATGTAACCCCACCTTTTTATCCAGTATATACCATAAATCAAAAGAAATACAAATGTAAAACTCCATATTCTTATTTATAAAGGAACATCCTGTGAACATAAATAGGTATTTGCCGTGCCACACTCCGCTTTTACACATACATTATGGTGAATTAACCTATTTTAAAGAAATGGAGGATGTTTTTATGTACCCCTACAATCCATACGATCCATATAACCAAAATGGTTATCAGCCTCAATATGATTTACAAGCACAATACCAACAATATATAGATCCAGCAGAACAAGTTAATCCATATGATCAAAATCGACAATTCCAACTTCCAATCTCTTTTCCTGGTACTGGAAACCGTCAACTAGAAAGACGAGTAAATGAACTTGAACAAAGAGTACGTCAATTAGAAAACACGGTTGAGCGTCATACACGTAGATTAAACCGATTAAACCAACGTTTACGTACAATAGAAAACAGACTAAACATTCCATTTTCAGCATTAGAAGACGGATTTTAATTTCGAAAGTAAAAATATATAAAGGAAGGGGCTCCCCCTTCCTTATATAAATTGACGAAAGTTTTTTCCATCTCTATACTGATAAGAGTTAATGAAATGAAACAAGGTGATAAATATGGATTTTGAAATAAATTATCTTTCCTTTTATGTTGTACAAGTAGAAGGAAAAGGTGAAGCTGTTGATAAACGCTACAAACATTTTCAAACGTTAGACGCTGAAGAGTATGAAGATAGCTCCTTAAAAGAATTTTTGAATGGTGAATTATTAAAAATTTCAAAGCGAAAAGTAGAACGTCATGCGAAAACAGAACAAGCTCCGACAAAGATCGGTCGCTTCATTGTAGAAGAAGGGCACGAACTTGATTCAAACCCTCATTACAACCTCTTTAATCGCATTCGCTTTGCGGAAACAAAAGAAAACTTCAAAGATATGAGTGAACCTCTCGTTTATACATATCTGGACACAAGCGCTGTACGCGGTGGTGTATTTTTAATTGCGCAAGCAAAACTACGCAAATACTTTGATGATCCATTCGTTTTCGTTATGAAATGTGACTTCGAACCGAAAGTCGCTTCTATTTCAGATGAATCCACGCTGATTCGTAACGTTGAAATGGCCATCACAACAAAAAACATGAAATCTATCCAATATCCGTACATGCCTGAAGAAGGTATGGTCGAAGTGGGTGAGCTAAAAATTCACCAAGCATCACACGCCCGCTACTTTGAAGACTTCTTAAAATTCGTCGAGTACGAACGCTCTATGCCTGAAATTATGAAAACACAAGTAATGGACATGGTATACGACCAAATTGAAGATGTATTTGAAGAAGGTACGGAAGAACGCGAACAATTCGACCAAGCAATGGAAGTATGGGCTGCCAGTCCGAAACGCGAAATTATGGAACAATTTTCAACCGAAGAAGTAATGGAAGCTACCGCTCAAATCGTCGAGCATGCTCCTGAAGTGGAATTAAAGCTAAAAGCAGATCATATCTCTGTGAAGGCCCTGCTTGCTGATTTCGGGGATCAAATACATATCGCAAAGGTAAATGATCGATACGTATTAATGATTGAGGCTGATACACTTACGTTTGAGAAAGGCTTCTCTCCAATTGAGTTTCTGAAGCCAGATGAATTGCAAGATGTGATTAAGCGGATTGAGAATAAGCAGCAGTATTCTTATGATCCGAACGGGATTGAATAAAGTGAAACTTTAATCAGTGGGGGTTTTGTTCATCCCCACTGATTATTAGTTGAACCAATCGGGCTTTTACGGGCAGTTGATCCCCCATCTAACTTCGTTGCTTCAGCTGAATTTTAAGGTGGGGGGTCTTACTGCCCGTTAATGCGGGATAAATCCTTCCATATATCTATTTTTACTGAGCGCTGTTAATAAGCGCTCTTTTATTTGGAACATAGT
This sequence comes from Bacillus sp. N5-665, assembly GCF_022637375.2. Lineage (NCBI taxonomy): Bacteria > Bacillati > Bacillota > Bacilli > Caryophanales > Bacillaceae > Bacillus > Bacillus sp. N5-665. Next base: position 1,926,550 of record NZ_CP093325.1, on the reverse strand, counting down.
TGACAGTTATATAAAAAACCGATCCTACTAAGAATCGGTTTTTCTGCTTTATAACAAAATATGTTTATTTTTGATCCAAGAGGACATTTGTTGCAGGATTAAGTATATTGCTTCCTTGTTGTACAAACGTATTTCAATTAAAAGTAACTGCTGCAATATTTCTAGTTGACCGAGTCCTTTTATAAGTTTTTGGTGGTTTTCTTTTAGCCACTATGTATGTTGTTCAAGTGAAAATTTCATTTCACTTCACTACCTCAAATTTATTGTACTCGTAAAAAGATAATTGAAAACGATATTCTGGATGCTCTCTCACCCAATCATAGGCTTCTTCTAAAATATCCATTTTGTTTTGCAAATCATTAAGTTCACTACATTCGTCCCTTTTCTGTTTGCACAGAGGGCAGAATCCATTCACTATTTCGGCACTCGTCGCCCTAATAGTTTTACTTTCTAAGTCAACTACTAGACGAAGAATAAGAGAATGCTCAGCTTTTGTAGTCACCGTCATTTCAGCAAGCCCATCCTCATTCCAAAAGACTCCGTTTAATTCCATCTGTACGGTGACATCTTTAATATCCAAGTCTATCACTATCACACCTCCCTTGTATAAAACTCATATTTACTCTTCGATTTTAATCTTTAATACACCACGCTTTAAAGATATATTAAGCTTTTTCCAATTCTTCTTCTTTGCTATGAAAGGAAGTGTAATTACTGCTAATAGCGTGGTAAATATTATCCCAAAAACTAAAACTGTTACAATGTTAAAGATTGCTTCCATTTAACTCTACCCTCTTTCATTTCTATGGGCTCTAATTTTATGAATGTATTTAAAAATTCTTACCAAACCTTAATTTTCAAAGCAATTATAATGGCCTAATCACAACAAATCAATTCCTATTTAATATGAATACTTTATTCATCCATCAGTACAATGACGTTAAATTTATGTAGCTAGAAATAGAGGAGAATGTCATTTAACCTCTACATTCTCCTCCATCTCAGTCAAATACCTAATCTGCCTTTCCGCTTTTCTAACCGCCGTACGAAAATGCTTTTTCAGAAGTTCTATTGTAGCTTCACTTATATAATATCTTTCCGTTATACTTTCCCACGTGTCACTACTTTCAAATGCACTCCAAACGAAAGGACGCTCTGTATTTTTTCTCATTTCTTTAAATACCCATTTTCGCATCTTTTTTTTCGCTTTTTCTGTTAGTTTTCCGTTCTCTACAAGTTCAAGCTCACCATGTCTTTTGTACCGTTTATGAATGTCTCTCTCGCTATATACTTTAAGAAGTATATTCGCTGTATTCTCAGCATCCGCTAAAGCTCGGTGCTGCTTCCCTTCCCACGTTAAACCGAGCTGTTCTACTGCAAATTGTAAACTTGGTGTATGCTCAAATAACTCTTCATACGCTTGGAAAACAAACTTCTGCAAATCAAATTTGCTCTCTTTTTCCATACATGGGCATTCTACACCGTATAACGTACAATCATGAGATAGAAAACGATAATCTTCTCTACCCCATGAAACAAATACAGAGTCTTCTCCGATAAATTGAATAAATTTCTCTATAATTTGTGGGAATTTCTCCACACCAATTAAATCTTTCTTTGTAATTCCCGTTAATTTTGTCGTATGACGAGTGAGTCGTGCACTCGGCTTTACTAACTCCGAAAATTCTCCAATTACCTTCATTGTACTTGCTTCTATTTTTACAGCTCCGATATCAACTATCTCTGACGGATCTTCTGATTTATACGGCCTGAAATTTCTCTCTATATCGAACACAATAAAATGTGTAGCGTTTTCCAATTTATTTACCTCTTTCTAAATTCCTTTTCACACACATACTCTATTTTCAGTATTTATTTATTCATTCATGCACTTTATGCATGAAATACTTCGTCTAATAAACAAAAATTTAATCTCATTATTATATGTACATAGGAGGTTATTCAATAAAAATGCAAAAAAAAGAAGGGCAAGCCCTTCTTTTTTCCGTAATTACTTCTTGTTTACGTTTGTAGCTTGAGGTCCACGGTTACCTTGTTCTACTTCGAAAGTAACTTCTTGACCTTCTTCTAAAGATTTGAAGCCGTCGCCTTGGATAGCTGAGAAATGAACGAATACGTCTTCTCCGCCTTCAACTTCGATGAAACCGAAACCTTTTTCTGCGTTAAACCATTTTACTTTACCGTTTTGCATTTAAAAAATCCTCCTACAATGTACCTATATGTACATATTCATTTTCAACCACTTTACAATAATACTTCAAACATTAAAAAACTGCAACCCCAGAGGAGATTTAACATTGCTATCCTCCTCGGAAGTTACAGCTCATTTAAATCTCTATATTATTAAAAGTAAAATGGTTTAAAGTAACTATATCATATCAATATAATAAAAGTAAAGTTTTTTTTGCTATATAATTTTTTTTTCCATTGCATCGCTTTTGATTCACCTGATCCAGCTACAACATAACCCTCTTTTTGGTTAACGATGCGCCAGCCATGCCCTTTAACTGAGTCACATACTGTAACAAGTTCTTCTTCTAGAAGTACACGACAAACCGTACTAATCCCCGCCTTATTTTGCGTTGACGTTGTATATAGCACATGTTGATCTACACTCAAGGCTAAATAGCTACTTGCTTTCTGCTCACTTTGACATGTATGCCAATATGTTTTTTCACTCTCAATACTTTCATCTATTTTACAAAAAGAAATATTCCCGCTAATACCCTTGCATGATCCACTCGCTGCTACTATATAAGAATTGTGTACAGTCAACGCTGAGATCATCTGATTCATCACGATTTTAATCCTCTTTAATTTACGTGTCTCCAAATTAAAGAGCCAAACACCACCATATTTAGCATGTATTTTCGTACCGATAAATAAGTAATGTTTATATAAAAATAACGATCGAATAGATGGTGCCCCGCCACCATACTCAAGAAATGGATGAATGGTTTCCCATGTCGAACCAAAATCATTAGAATGATACAACGTTTTATCTCCATGAGCAATGACTGTTCCTTGTACATTACTACAAACATTCCAACTCGTTGCTTTTGTTGGAAAACGCTGAACCGTCCAGTTCTCTCCACCATTCATACTACGAATAAAAATCCCTTCGTCACCTACACCATACACTACATTATCTTCGCTATGTAAATCCCTAATTCGTTTTTGAAAACCATTTAATATTTGTTTCCATTCTCCGTCTCGTTCAATAAATAAGCCATTATATGTAGTAGCTAACATAAGTTTTCCATCTCTTAACTTTGTAATAGCGGTCGCACTTAACATTGTCTCCACGTTGACACTCCCATTCTTAGAACTTCTCAGCAAATGCAATTGCAAAATTACTGCATTTTTCAACATCCTCTTCATCTTCTGGAGCTAGTTCGATTTTCAATCCTTCTTGCACAAGCTCTGCACCGCGTTCTACAAGTCTTTCTTCAAATATCGTTACCGCTTCACAAAATAGTTCATACGCCGTATCACCTGATCCGAATACCGCTACTTTCTTCCCTGATAAATCTATATTTTCTAAGTCCTCATGGAAATCTTCCGCCTCAAACGGTAATTCACCATCGCCCCACGTATAAGATCCTAAAATGATTCCATCATAGGCCAATAATTCTTCAGCATCCATGCCTTCCATTTCTTGCAATACTACTTCATGATCAAAAGCATCTAAACTAACTTTTATTAAATCAGCAATACTCTCTGTATTTCCTGACATACTTGCATAAGCTATTAAAATTTTTGCCACTTCGGCATCCCCCTCTTACAATAAATGATTCTCATTCTCATTATATTAATAATGAGAATCAATTTCAATTATATTTTTTCATTTTTATTTATTCCATACAAAAAAGCACAGATGACTATACAATCATCTGTGCTTTTTTATTACTTTTTAAAAATACCAAACGGCTTTCCAACTGGTAATACAACTTTACCGAAGTGTGTATTTAACACTGCTGCTGCTGAACCATAGAAAGATAATAATGAAATACATAGTTCAGAATACGCTGCTAAATTATGCATTGCATGCGGCATAACACCTAAAGTACTTAATGAAAGACCAATAAATAAGAAATCAATAAGGACGAAAATCATAAATAATACTTTATGTGTTTCCATTGCACCAATTGTCATAAAGATTGTGAAAATCAAATATCCAATAAAGGCTACACCCAGCTGTTTTGAATCTGCAGCTTGTGCTAATTTTTCGCCAAATACTCCAAGTTGAATTAACCAAGTCATTCCAACACCTAACCAAAATAGGCCGTATGCACCGAATGCTGTTGTACCGAACGTATTGTTATGCTTTGCATCGTGAATGCACGCAAAGATTTGTGCAAATCCTCCTAAAAAGATTGCCCACGGTAATACAAGTGAAACGCCATCTGTTAAGCCTAACTTTTGAGATGATGCTACAAGTGTTACCATCGCTAATCCAAATAGACCAATTCCAGATGGATCTGCTGTTGTCATTTTCACATGATGTGTAGTAGATTGATTGCTCATATAAACCTCCTGATTATAAACATACTCGAATACAATACTTAAATCAGAAGACTATGTCAATGGTTTTTTTTGTATGTTGTCAGACCTTACTTTTTATAATGATTGAATATACTTCCGACCACTTCATACGGTTTTATATTCACTTTTTCCAACTCGTGTATCGGCAACCACAACGGAATATAACTCCCTCTATCTTTCAGCTTGAATTCTTCAGCTTTACCACTTCTGAAAACTCCATCTATAATATGGGCATTAAAATAATGCTCCGTACCTTTATACTCCACCTTTGCAATCAGATGCTCCACTTTTATATGTACCCCTAATTCTTCATAAATTTCTCGCTTCGTTGCTTCTTCAGCTGTTTCTCCTTCTTCAATTCCTCCGCCTGGAAAAACATAATATGTTTCCCCTTCTCGAATACGTTTTATAAGAGCAATTTTCCCTTCCTGCACAATGATAGCCCCGCCGCGATTTCTTATCATTTTATTACCTCAATACGAATCGCAACTGTTCCCCACTTTTTTTCTTGTTCTTTCGTATATATTTTGTATGTACTTTCTAGCATTTCCTCTAAACTATCATTTTCACAATCCAATAATTTTTTATCAATTTGTTCGTACATTGCTTTAAAGCTTTCGTATCGTTTTATTTCCGTCACTTTGACAGTCATCGTTGCTGCTGTCGTAAGGTTCGTAAATACAATATGATCGCCTTGTTTTATAAGTTGACGTTTTGCATCGTATAAACGTACTTCATATACTTTTTTTCCTGATTTAATTGACTGAAAAGGTTTATTATATAATCCCATTTTGTATATCATTCATTCCACTCCCTTTTTATTCGTTGCACCTACTAATTGTGTATTACCAATTCATACAACACAGTTCGACTTATTCCAAGTTGCATATAATGTTCCATATCCATTACTTGCTTTAGAGAGGATGCTAAATTTGTTATGTTATTTTTAAATCAAAAACCTGAATATAATAAATATGATATTGGTGATTATACTTATAGTAAAGTAGGTCCAACCATTTTTTCTTGGAATGATGAAACGAAATTAAAAATAGGTAAGTTTTGTTCATTAGGAGAAGAAGTCGTTTTCATACTTGGCGGTGAACATCGCGCAGACTGGATAACAACTTACCCATTTAATGCATTTTTTAATGAAGGAGCACATATTACTGGTCATCCTTCTTCAAAAGGTGACATCGTAGTCGGCAACGATGTATGGATTGGTTATCAATCCTGCATTTTATCTGGTGTTACAATTGGTAACGGAGCCATTATTGGGGCAAAGAGTGTTGTCACAAAAGACGTACCTCCATATGCAATTGTAGCTGGTAATCCTGCAAAATTTATTCGATATCGTTTCCCCCAAGAAACGATTGACAAACTAGAGAATCTTGCATGGTGGGATTGGGATATTTCTGTAATAAAAGGAGCCATTCCATTTCTACTTTCCAACAAAATCAACGAGTTTTTTACCTCGCCCGAAAATGAATCTATGTGATTAATACAAAAAGAGCATCCTGAAAGAATAGGATGCTCTTTTTTGTTTTATTTTTTATGTTCGTGCAACTGATTACACGGAGAACATTGAAATGGAATTTTATCTAAGCAATTAAAGTTTGTTTCACAAATTTGTTCGATTGTTGGGACGAACGGTATGACCACAATATTACTTTCTATTATTTGTGTAACAGGTGGTAACACTGTACCTACTTGATGTTCGAAGCGAATACTCGCTTGATTTATATAATTTCCTGAACCACTTGGCGCACTCTGAACTACTACTTGGAACGAGACTGTGCGTGCTTCACCTGGATTTAAACTTCCTATCAGAAATCCTGATACTGGATTTACATTTGGCACTGGCGTATTATCAACCGTTACACTTCCAAGGACAAATTGAACACTACTATCTAACATATCTTGAAAACGAATATTTTGTATCGCTGTATCTCCCATATTTGTAATAACTGTCGTAAACGTAATAACATCTCCAATTGTTGCTGTTTGATGATCCGCTGTTTTTACGACTGTCGTTGAGACATTTTGAGGAATAAACGGGATAACAACTGTATTGCTATCGCCTTCAACTACTACAGGCGGTTCATTTGGATTCACAGTTGCAAACCCACTCGCTGTCGCTGTATTTGTAACTAAGTTATTTATTTGCCCTCCTGTTATTACAACTTGAAAATTAATAATAGCTGCATCATTTGGCTGAAAATCACCTAACGGAATACCCGTATTCGGGTTGGCAAATGGAAAAGGTACATCATTTACCGTTACCGTGCCATTTATAAATAGCGTATTCGGATCAATGATATCCGTTAAAACAATATTCGTCACAGGAACTGTACTATCATTTATAACAGCAATTCCGTAAGTGACAACATCTCCTACCATTGCTACTTCAAAGTTTGCTCCTTTTGCAACAAATAAGATTGCAGTATTTACCGTTACAATAACTGTATTACTCGTGTCCATCACTGTAACTGGCGGCTCTCCTGGTACTAAAATATATTCTGCTGATGCCCCAGCAACGTTCACTACTGTACCACCATCTGGAAAACTCGTAATCGTAGCTTCATATGTTACAATCGCCGTCTCACCGACTGGAATGTCTAAAATCGTAAATCCAACCTGCGGATTTACTCCCGGACGCGCTACTCCATTTATCGTTACACTATTTGGTACAAAAACAGCTTCCGGAGATAGTACATCAATAAATTTAACATTCATTGCATCAGCCGTACCAGTATTTAATATGCGAACACGGTACGTTACCGTTTCTCCTACTCCAACAATTGAATGATCTACTTCTTTCAGCATATCTAAACTGCCTCTATTTACTGGTGTGACTGTCGTATTACTTGAATTCGTAATTGTAAACGGTGGTTCTCCTGGAATCAATTCGAAATCACCAGTTACTCTCGCTGTATTCATAATGCTACTAGAAGGCGGAATTGCGATTACGTTTACTTCAAATGTGATTAATAAGCTATCCCCTACTGCAAGATCCGGTAATGAAAAGCCTACAAAAGGATCTAAACCTACTTGTGGAATCCCATTTATTTGCACACTTCCTGCAACGAATTCTAAACTAGGCGATGGGACATCAATAAACTGAACATTTATCGCAGTTACCGTTCCCGTATTTGTAACTTGCACACTATACGTTAACGTATCTCCTAATCGCGTTGCTTGCTTATTCACGGTTTTTATAACATTAAAGCGCCCTCTATTTACCCTTGTTATCGTCGTATTACTCGGTTCAGTTACTATAACAGGTGGCTCTCCTGGCACTAAAGTAAAGTTTCCTGTTATATTTGCAACGTTCGTAATTGTTCCTGATGACGGGATGGTTGTAACTATCGCTTGAAACGTCACTATAACGGTTTCACCAACGAGTATATCTCCAACTCCAAATCCAGTAATCGGATTTAAGTTTGGTTGCGAAACTCCATTTACCGTTACACTACTCGATACAAATGACGCTCCTGCTGAAATTGTATCAATAAACTGAACATCATTTGCTGTTACTGTTCCTGTATTCGTTATTTGAACCGTATACGTTAATACATCTCCAACGAGAGTAGCTGTTCTATTTACTTGTTTAATAACATTAAATCGTCCTCTATTTACAGTTGTGAGCGTTGTGTTACTTGGCTGATTTACTATAACTGGTGGTTCTCCTGGTACTAATATAAAGCTTCCAGTAACATTTGCCGTATTGGCAATTGTTCCGTTTGATGGAACACTAACAACGGTTACTTGGAATGTGACTTCTACACTTCCCCCTGGATTTATATCTGGCAGCGGGAATCCATTATTAGGATTGAACCCAGGTTGTATCACACCACCTATCGTTACACTATTCGGCACGAATGCTATAGAGGAAGGTAATACATCACTATATTGAACATTCGTCGCCGTCACTGTTCCCGTATTTTGAACTACTGTCGTATATGTGATTGTATCGCCTACTGCAACAATCGGCTCACTTACTGATTTTAAAACATTCAAACCAGATTCATTTATTTCGGTTAATGTCGTGTTACTTGTCGTCGTCTCAGTAATAGGCGGTTCTGTTTCACTTACAGCAAATGTAGCGGTAACGTCTACAAAGTTAACAACTGTACCACCTTCTGGTATGCTCGTTACCATCTCTTGATATGTGACAAGCACAAAATCATCTACAGGTATATCTGGAACTGTAAAGCCGATGAACGGATCTAATCCCGGTGCTGGTACCCCGTTTATGCTCACACTTCCCGGTACAAATGCTACACCCGCGGAAGTAGTATCTATAAATTGAACATTCGTCGCTGCCACTGTTCCAAAATTAAAAATCAATACATCATACGTTAAAATTTCTCCTACAATCGCTACTTCTTTATCTACTAGTTTTAACGGAAAAATAAACGCTATATTAATTGTCGTAACGACTAAATTTGTTAATATCGTTTCCGTAATCGGTGGTTCCTGCGGATTTGGTTGTGAAGTAAATGTAACGTCTGCATCATTTAATATGACTTCATTATCTGGAATTTCTGTAATCGTCACTCGGAACGTTACCTCAATACTTCCACCATTAATTAATAATGGAGTAACTGTAAATCCTATTTCTGGATTTACACCAAGTTGCTGCACCCCACCTATCGTTACACTATCTTCTACAAATGTCGTTCCTTCTGGTATGACATCTTGGAAGAACACATCTGTAACAGGTATAATTCCTACGTTTGAAATTAGCACGGTATACGTTAATACATCCCCAACCGCTCCAGTTGCAACGTCAACTGTTTTTGTTGCTGTTACTTCACCAGGAGGAGGTAACGGTATCGTAACTACTGTCGTATTACTTAAATTTGTTGTTGTTACAGGGGGCTGTAAAGGATTTAATAAGAAAGTAGCTGTTGCAGATGCGGTGTTTAGTACGGCTCCACGCGTGGATGGTGCAACTACTGTTACTTGGAACGTTACAGTCAATGATGTGCCAGCAGCTATATTAGGAAGCGTAAAACCTATATTTGGATCAAATCCAGGTTGAGGAGTTCCATTTATCGTTACACTATTTGCTACAAATGTTGTTTCTGAAGCAATTGGATCAATGAAAGAGACATTCGTCGCTGTTACCGTTCCATTATTTCTAATGACAACAGAATACGTGTAAATTTCTCCAAGTGCCGCTTGTTGTACAGATGAAGATTTTTGTATATTTAACTGCGCTGTGTTTACTTGCGTCACGACGAAATTGCTATTCGTAACAGTTGTTATTGGAGGATTGGCTGGATTTATAAGAAAACTTGCAGTAACGTTCGATTGGTTTCTTATATTTCCACCACTCGGAACGCTCGTCACTGTAACTTGAAACGTAATCGTAGCCGTTTGCCCGACAGGAATATTTGGTACTGGGAAACCTGCCATAGGATCCGCGCCTTGCTGAACGACTCCATTTATCGTCACACTATTTACTACAAACGCAGTACCAGACGGAATTGGATCTTGAAAAATAATATTCGTTGCAGGAACAGTTCCTGTATTTTGAATACGAATCGTATACGTTAACGTATCTCCTACACCTGCTTGTGGTGTAGTTACACTCTTTATTACATTAATTGATCCTACATTCACTCGTGTCACAACAATATTACTAATTGTTACAATTGTAATTGGCGGCTGCAAAGGACTTACTTGAAAATCAGCTGTTACATTCGCATTATTCGGAAGAACTCTATTTGGTGGTACACTCGTGATCGTCACTTGAAAAGCAACTGTTACCGTTCCTCCTACTGGAATATTAGCAAGCGGAAATCCAGTTGTTGGGTTTAAAACTGGTTGAGACGTTCCGTTTATTGTTACACTATTTGCTACAAACGTTGTTCCAGATGGAATTGGATCAAGGAATGATACATTTGTTGCTGCTACTGTTCCACTATTTTGTATACGAACTGTATACGTTAACGTATCCCCTACACCTGCTTCACTAGCACTTACGCTCTTCATTACATTTAACCCTGAAGAATTCACCACTGTCATAACAGTATTACTTGGCACTGTTACAGTAATTGGTGGCTCTGTTGGATTTACAAGGAAATCTCCAGTGACATTCGCATTATTGACGACATTATTTCCTTGGGGAATTTCATCAATTAATACTTCAAACGTAACAATTACACTCGTGCCAGTAGGCAAATTATTTAATGGGAATCCAAGTTCTGGATCTGCCCCTTCTTGTAAAACACCATTAACCAATACACTATTTTCAATAAATAAAGTCCCTTGCGGAATTGAATCTTGGAAAAACACATTTGTAGCTGTTACACTACCTGCATTAATTATTTCGATTGTATATACTAAAACATCCCCTACCGTTGCAACATCCGTATTCACTGCCTTCACAACTTCAAAGTTCCCTGATTGTAATGTTGTATTCACAACATTACTCGGAACATTGATTGTTACTGGTGGTTCACTCGGATTCACTTGAAAACTCGCTGTTACATTTGCTTGATTTAAAATATCTTCATTTTCTGGATCCTGTACAATTAATACGTCAAATGTGACTACAACTGTTTGAGCCGCAGGAATATTTGGAAGAGAAAATCCTGTATTTGGATTCAATCCACTTTGTGGTACTCCATTAATTGTTACAGAATTTGCAACGAATGAAACAGCGGAAGGAATAGGGTCTTGGAAAAATACATTTGTTAACAGTACGTTTCCTGTATTTTGGACGGCAATTGTGTATGTTAAAGTATCCCCTACCGCCGCTTGCATTGTATTCACTTCTTTTATTACATTTAAACCGCCTGTATTAACTTGTGTCACAACTGTATTCGTTTGTCTATTAATCGTTATCGGTGGCTGATTCGGAATAACGACGAAATTAGCAGACACATTTCCACGATTTGCAATCGTACCTCCTGATGGTGTAGATGTCACTCGTACTTGAAAAGTCACTGTCCTACTTCCGCCAGGAGATATATTCGCTACGGTAAACCCAGTCGCAGGATTTGCCCCAGGTTGTGAAACCCCATCTACAGTCACACTATTTAGGATAAAAGTCGTTCCAATTGGGATTGGATCTTGAAAAATAACATTCGTCGCAAGTACATTCCCGGTATTCTCAATTGTAACGGTGTACGTAAGAACGTCATTAACTGTCGCAAAAGCTCTATCTACTGTTTTTCTCGTTCTTATATCAGCTATATTAATTGTAGTAAATACAGTATTACTTGTCGCTTGGCCTGAAATTGGTTGCTGACCAGGCACTGGAATAAAGTTAAATGTTACACTCGCACGGTTTGGAATTGGATTTACAAGAGGATTAGATGTTACTCGAACTTGAAAGCGCACTACAGTCGTTTGCGAAGCATTAATACTTCCAAGATTAATACTACTTGCCGGATTTGCTCCTGGACGCGCTACTCCATTTACCGTAACACTATTTGTTATAAACGTTGTTCCAGCAGGTATACTATCAACAAAAATAACATTATTTGCAGCGACATTCCCATCGTTGGTCACATTCACTGTGTACGTTAATACATCATTAATTGTTGCCGTCTGTAGATCTACAGATTTTTGTAAACTTACATTTGCGCGATTTACCGTCGTCTGTACTGTATTTGAAGAAGCTGTACTTGTGATAGGAGGACTTCCAACAAAAGGACGGAATTGGTATGACACCATCGCACGATTTGAAATTGGATTCGGATTCGGGAATGACGTAACTCTCACTTGAAACGTGACAACTCTTTGAGCATTATTCGGTATCGTTCCTAAATTAATTCCACTAGCTGGATTGGCGCTCGGCTGAGTTACTCCACCTACTGTAACACTGCCTGCTATAAACGTAGTTCCATTCGGAATATTGTCTTGTAATACAACGTTTTCTGCACTTCCTGTCCCTGTATTCGGAACAGTAATCGTATAGGTGAGAATATCACCTACTGCTGCAACGGTTTTATCAACAGATTTAACAGGATTTATAATTGGCCCTGTCGCATCAATTTGAACACCAAAACCAGCTGCAGCATATCCATCTCCATTTGTAACGAAGCGAACAGTCGCTGACGTTTGATTATTTACTAATGATGACGAGGCATCTACATTCGTAATATCCCATCCTTGTCTTCGGACGGCTAAAGCTATCCCTAACGGCTGATTCAAATTTCCAAAGGTGCCAGTTGTATCTAAATTCCCACTATCATTACAAATTTGTGACTGAAAGAAATTATTTGCGGGATTTCTCGGTCCGAATAAAGCAACTGTAGCATTCGCATTCGGTCCAAAGCGAAGTTGATCTCCAACAATGTTAGAATCACCTTCTTGAGCAGTTACAAGTACTCTTCCTGTAACAGAACCTGTAGATGGAGTTGCGAAACCTGAAATAGTAGCATCAACTGGTGGTGATGAAGCATCAATAATTTCTTGGCCTGCATACACTGACAAATTCCGAAGTGGTAAACTTGTATTTTGATAAACTACCTCAAGCGTCCAACCAGCTGAACGACTGACCGTTGGATCAGCAGAAGTTCTTGTAGCCGGTACAGCACCCGTTGTATATGTTCCCGCTCCCCCTGTATTAACAAGATTCGTTACGTTAGCTGAACGTACGTAATAAAACTGGTTCCCTACTGAACCTTGCTGCGCAGTTGCAGGATCTGGTGTAACAGAAAACGTTCCTGCCGGTGTTGTAAATGTAATGTTATCATTTAAAAAAGCTGAAACATCCTCTGTATCGGTCCGGTATGTGCCGGCCCATACTAGTTCTGCGTATAAAATACTACTCCCTGCCGGAAGATTCAAAATTGCACTTGAAGAATTTAATGGCCAGTCATTCGTCGTTCCTGCTGGGAATCCAGGTACTTGGAGCGATGTATTTACCGTTGTAAATACATCAATCGTACCGAAGTTATTATTTGGTGCAGGCGATGTAGGACTTAGTCCTAACGTGTTCCCAGTGAACGTGACGGCACCAGTTACTGTTGTTGTAAAGCGATTCATAAAAGGCACACAATCATCTCATTTCAATTATAGTAAAAAGTGCTCTATACTATAAAATGTAGACAAACTATACAATGTACGTTGTCCAACAAAATTCCACATATATGGAGAGGAGTTTACTACACTATGCGCTACGTTATCATAACAGGAACTTCACAAGGTTTAGGTGAGGCAATCGCCACACAATTATTAGAAGAAAATACAACCGTCATCTCTATTTCTAGAAGAGAAAATAAAGAGCTTACTAAACTCGCAGAGCAAAATAACAGTCATTGCATTTTTCATTCCTTAGATCTTCAAGATGTACATAAATTAGAAACTAACTTTAACGAGATCCTTTCATCTATGAAGGAAGACAATATATCATCTATTCATTTAATTAATAATGCAGGCACGGTTGCACCAATGAAGCCAATTGAAAAGGCAGAAAGCGAGCTTTTCATTACAAACGTTCAAATTAATTTACTTGCACCGATGATTCTTACCTCTACTTTCATGAGATATACGAAAGACTGGAAAGTAGATAAACGTGTTATAAACATTTCATCTGGTGCAGGAAAAAATCCTTATTTTGGATGGGGCGCTTATTGTACAACGAAAGCTGGTGTAAATATGTTTACACAGTGCGTAGCAACCGAAGAAGCAGAAAAAGAATATCCAGTAAAAATCGTCGCTTTTGCACCTGGTGTTGTTGATACAAGTATGCAAGCACAAATTCGTGAAACAAATAAAGAAGACTTCATAAATTTAGACCGCTTCATCGCACTAAAAGAAGAAGGAAAACTACTGTCACCTGAATACGTTGCGAAAGCAATTCGTAGCTTACTAGAAACTGAGAATTTCCCGCAAGGTGAAGTCATTCGAATTGATGAATAACAAAAAGGCACGCTCTAATAGCGTGCCTTTTCATTTTATTTCTCTAAAAATATAAGTACAGACTCCGCAATTTTTTCATAACCAATTTCTTGATAAATTTTATTAGACGTAGGGTTTGCTAGATCAGTATATAACGTAGTCGTCTTATATCCTTCATCTAACATACGTTGACTAAGTGCAGCGACACAACTAGATGCGTACCCTTTTTTCCGCGCTTCTTTCGGTGTATATACGAAATTAACTGTTATATTGTTTGTAGTTGGTCTCGTTTTTGCAGCTACAGAAACAAGCTTCCCATCTACTTCTAAACCAAATAGACGACGGTTCGTAATTAATGTATGAGCGGTTTGTTTCGCTTCTTCTTTCGTAGTAGGAAGCCTTACATCTTCGCAAAATTGATAAATCCACTGTTCTATTAATGGTAGCTCATCACTACCTATTTCTCGAAAATACCCATCCTCGGTCCACTTCTTCTTAACTTGTTGTAATGCATACACACCTTGCTCCATTACAACATTCGTTTTCTTATTTTCTAACACGGCAATCTCTTCCGCTAATTTCTGTACAATTTTCTTATTACCAATCAATCCAGGAACATTTGAATATACTTTCGTTAATTTTTTTGCAAGTTCCACGATATCCTCTTCCGCAATTTCAGACGTAGCAACAATGATTTGTTTCTTTTCTTCTGTTTGAAGAAATACAACTACAATTTCTTCCTCTTGTTTGGCTACCCCCATAAATATCGGTTGTTGGACCATTTGTAATACACCTAATATGAGATTATTTTCCTGCTCATTCTTTTCTAAAAATGGTGTAACCTCTTCTTTAAAATTAAGAATCTCTTCGTATACATGTAATTGAATCATCGACAATCTCTTCCCTCTATTTATAGTTTCATTAAGTATTGGCGATTAATTCATTAAATCCCTCTTTTACGATTCAATATTATGCGAAGTTAACATATTCAAATCAGTTTCAGCTTGTAAAATTCTCTGTTTTTCTTTTTCAAATACCTCTTCTTCTTTTTGAAATGACTCTTTTCGATTTTTAATCATACGCTCCATTTCTTTTTTACTCGGTCCACCGTATACATTTCTTTTTTGAATAAATGCTTCTGGCGATATAATTTCATTCCAATCTTTTTCTAATAAATGTATTTTGAATTTTTCTTGTAAGTATATATTTACATCTTTTAAATGTAATTCATGCAGCTCCTTTTGCTGCTCCAATGACATATTCGCAATAACACTCGCTGCATGATGCGCATGCCGAAATGGAATGCTATAGTTTTTTGTTAAAACATCTGCGAAATCAGTTATCGTAATTGCATGTTTATAAGAACGACTTTTCAACGTTTCTTCTTCTACTTTCATCGTTCGAATCACTGCACTCATAATACAAAAAACACGAATGGTCTTTTCAATTCCTTTATATAAATACGGCTGCAAATCATCTTCTGTATCGACAATATCACCAAATGGTGTATTATGAATCATTTGAAATACTGTAAATGCTTCTCCTAAAGCGCTACTCGTAATCGCACGGGCATGTTCAATGGAAACTGGATTTCGCTTTTGCGGCATAATGCTACTTATTTGTACATATGGCTTTGCAACAGTAATACCATCATATTCTTTCGTCGCTAATAATAAAAAGTCATGAATCCATCTACTCGTATTCGTCATAATTACCATAAGTAACGAGCTAACTTCTAATAAATAATCCGCTCCAGCAACAGCATCATATGAGTTCTCAATTACATTTGTAAACCCAAGTAAATTGGCAACTCGCTCTCGTTTAATTGGGAAACTTGTTGTGGAAAGAGCGGCAGCTCCCATTGGAGACTGATTTATAAGTTTGTACGTTCGTTTCATTCGTTCTAAATCTCTCTGCATCGTATCATAAATAGCTAACGTATAATGACCAAATGTTGTGGGCTGCGCTGGTTGTGTATGTGTATAAGCTGGCATAATCGTTTCCTTATGATCAGCAGCAAGTTGTAGTATACTTTCTTGCAATAACAAATGATGCTCCATTAGTCGTAGTACATATCGCCTTAAACTCATACGATACATCGTTACACCCATATCATTTCTACTTCTACCAATATGCATATTACTTACAAAATCGCATTTCGCTTCTTGAGAAATTAAATGTTCGACTAGAAAAAAGAGATCTTCATGCTGCTCTGTATATAGCAATTGATCTTTTGGAATTCCCTCTATCTTTTTTAGTGCGTGTAATATAACTTTAGCTTCTTCCTTTTTCATTAAATTTTCTTCAGTCAGCATTGTAATATGTGCTTTATGCACTTGAAACATATCTTTTAATAAGTAATTTCGTTGAAAATGAAATACATGTTGTAATACACAATCCACATATGTTTTCCCAGGGAAATCAGCGCCTTCACTCTTTATAAACTCTTCTTTACTTTGTTTCATCACCTTTTCCCCTCTCACTTAAGTATTAATACCCATCATACCCACAGAGAGTAAAAAAGTGCTTGTACATAAAAATAAACTCGGTGCTCTCTGCACCGAGTTTACTTAATAAAAGTCGCATCATACTTATCACTTTGCAACACTTGGAAATGTAAGTTTGCTAAATGTTTCCGTATTTCTGCACTGTCGTCCTCATTTAAATTATTGGCTAAAAACACTATTTCTGTACAGTTCCCGCGTTTATCCATCGCATAAACTGCTTTTGTAACTGTCCATGGCGTATAACCATTCTTTTGCCCTGCATGTCTAAATGTTTTACGGTATTTTTTAGCACTCATATCCGTTTCAACGATATTAGCCCACACTTTTTCTTCGGCCTCTGTTAGGCCACCTTTATGATTTGCCTTTTGAAGCAGTACCATATAATCGTTTGCAGAAGCTGCTGGTAATCGATCTGACCAAATTTTATCGTAACGTTCCTCTAAATAAAGAGGTATTTCCTTCTGTAATAATGGCCCCTTCTTTTTTAAGCGTTCATGAATAATCATGGCATATTCACGATATTGCTCTTGAGACATTTCTTTTAACTTTTTCTCTATTTTATATTTCGGAACATGTAGTTCTTTATGCAAATATCCAGGGATGTATAAAGATGAAACAATCGGAAATAGCGGCTGATGTGCTGGAAGGGATAAACTTTGTAAATTTCGATTAATATTATCTAACCCTAACACTTCCATTAAATATTCAGCATTCGCATTCGAACTAAACTTAACCATTCCTTTTGCCACTTCTTCTAAAGAAACTGCCTCTTCTGTTATCTTGTCTGTCTTTTGCAAATACCTTTGCCATCTATCTTGTGCACCGCCATCTGTATTCGGCACATAATAACGATTTATATCATTAATGGAAACGAAACTAGACGGATCAATTTTTCCTTCCGTAACTTGTTTCGTATATTCAAGCGCCACAATTAACTTCATCGTACTAGCAACTGGCAATACAACATTTGGATTTACAGAATAAACAACTTTATCATTTCTCTTCACGAGAAGCGCACTATTTTTTTCATCTTTATGTTCTTCAATAAAGGATGCGATATACTGTGCATCATCATTATTTGAACTCCACACTTTTTTCACTAAAAAATTACCCGATATTAGCAAAACGAAAATACCCACAATCACTGCGCATACTATAGTTTTTTTCAAGTAAAATTCCTCTCCTATTGTATAACTCTTCTCTATCTATCTCTTACAAACAAAATAATGGAGATGATTATTTTAGTAATCATCTCCATTATTTTAACTTGTATTCTCCTATTATGTCTACGTCATAATTTTCACGAAGTCTTCGAGAAATTTTTTATAATGTAATGACCAACCAATTCGCACCCAATTCTTTAAAGATTTTGCATCAGGTTGTGGACGGAAATCAGCAATACTTTCTCCCTTTGCAATCCCTACTGTATCCACATCGACACGACGGTACACATAATCCAAAATAGACGGATTCGCCGCAACCATCATTGTAACAACGTCATGTACTGGGCTACCTGTTATTTTCGGATTTAACTTTTTATACGCTTTATAATAATACGTAAATATCGGTTCAATTAATTTATTAAAATTCGTTTTAGAGTGTTTCGTAATATATTTCACCATTTCTGGCGTAATAATTGCTTCAGATGTAACGTTAAGTGGCACTAATGTCAAATTCTTGGCATTTTGCATAACTAATTGTGACGCAATCGGATCACCATGAAAATTCGCCTCTGCGACTGGTGTCACATTGCCGGGCATTAAAAAAGCACCACCCATTATATAATATTCTTTCACATACTTCATCATCGGCTTTTCTAAAATAAATGCTGTCGCTAGTGTCGTTGACCTACCAGCATCAACAATGATTAATTCTCCTTTATACTTTTCAAGAATATCAAAAAAAGCACAAAAAGGTTTTATATTTGGCGAAAAAGCTTTTGGAGGTTTAATTGGCCCTAAACCGTCTGCCCCATGAATTTCTGGATAATACGTTGTAACATCTCCGGATAAAGGAATTTTCGCACCATTAATAACAGGTATATCCTCCCGCCCTGCCATTTGCAGCAAATATGCTGCATTACTTGTCGCCTTTTCTTGTGTTACATTTCCATATCCGGTTACAACACCAACAATATCAATATCAGGATGCATAATTCCATACATGATGGCTAAAGAGTCATCAATTCCTGGGTCTCCCAAAAATAACACTTTTTTCATCGACCTCAACTCCATCCCCTCAATTGTTATTAATTTATGAATAACCTTACATATACAGAATAAAAAAGAATAAATTCACACAAAAAAACGTAGTCCTCTATAAGGACTACGTTCTTCCTCTAACCTATACTGTTTTTCTTCACAGCACTCATACTTCCAATGATATAAGCGATAAACGCAAAACAAATTGGGAAGACAACTGTATGTATACCGAATGGATTTGGATAGAAAAGATGAATACACATATATGAGCCTACCCCAACTAAAATAGAGGCAAGCGCTCCTGTTGCATTTCCTTTTCTCCAATATAACCCTAATACAATTGGCCAAATGAATGCTGCTTCTAATCCACCGAAAGAAAATAAATTTAACCATATTAAAAAATCTGGTGGTTTAATTGCTGCTGCATAAACGAGCAGCCCTACGATACCAGTAATCCACAAACTTCCTTTTCTGATCGTACTGTCTGCTGCATCTTTATTTATGTAATTTACGTATATGTCTTTAATAATTGATGAACTTACAAGTAACAATAACGAGTTTACTGTAGACATAATTGCTGCCATTGGCGCGGCTAAAAAAACTCCGGCTAACCAAGGTGGCAACACTTCCATCGCGAGTAGCGGCATTACTTTATCTGGTACCGTTATACCCGGAAGTACGACTCGTGCAAATACACCTGTTAAATGCATACCAATCATAATTGTACCTACAACAACCGTTCCAATTATTAACGCTTGATGCATAGCTTTTGAATTTTTATAAGACATGGCACGCACGCTAATTTGCGGTAAACCAACAACACCAATTCCAATTAAAATCCAAAATGATGTCACATATGATTTCGTTAAACTACCATCCGCTCCGAATGGTGTAATTAAATTTGGATTGATTTGAATAAGCTCCTGCATAATCTTTTCAATTCCACCACCAGCAATGACAGTAGCAATTAAAATGATTGTCGTTCCAACTAACATAATGATTCCTAATAACGTATCTGATAAAGCAACTGCACGAAACCCACCAATTAATACGTACACAAGTACAGAAAAAGTAAATAAAAATAGTGCTGTTGTATAAGATAGACCCGTTAGCGATTCAATTAATCGTCCACCGCCGACCCACTGAGCTACTGTTGCTGAAAATAAGAAGATAATTATACATAACGCAGAAAGTATAACAACTGCTTTATTATTGTATCTTCCCTTTAAATAATCGATAAGAGTAATGGCTTCCATCTTCCTAGCGATAATTGCAAACTTTTTACCGATAACCGTTAAAACGATATACCCTGTTACAACTTGAATCGCAGATAATAATACCCATCCGAGGCCCATATTGTACGCAATACCTGGACCACCAATAAAGCTACTAGCACTACCGTACGTAGCAATCATTGTCATCGCTAATAATAAACCGCCAAGTTCACGCCCACCAAGAAAATATTCTTGTAAAAATTTATTATTAGCAGTCGCTTGTACGCGTCTTGAAGCATATACACCAATTAAAAACACAACGATAAATGAAATTATCATTGGAATGATTACATACCAATTCATCTATTATTCCTCACTTTTTTCTTCCTCATCGAGTGAAATATCTTGAAATACAAAACGAACAACTAAACTAAGTAAAATAACCATAACGACAAATCCAACGATACAGCTATAAAAAAACCATGCTGGAAAACCGAATACATATGTATATTCACTTGGATTCTTACTACCAAGCCCATAAGCAAATCCGTACCATATAATAAAATTAATAATAGCAAGTCCAAGACCAATTAACGCTTCTCTATGGGCAATTCGAAAGCGTGGATCATCATGATAATCCTTCATTTTTCTCCCTCCTCTCACGATGTATTATTGTACCATTGTTCTTCTAGTTTTTCCTACTAGAAAGCAAAAACAAGCAGGATTTTTTATAATCATATAGAAGACCCTCTTACATTACATATTTTTTACAATTGTAACACAAATGAAATTTGAATTTTCAGCATTTGTTAATTATGATTTAAATTAGAGGCTTTCCATCTAGTTCCCACATCCTTGATTTCGGAATAAACGCCGTCTCGTACTGCGTTTACATTATACTTTCAAGGGGGTTATACAATGAGTCAACTAGCTGTAAATCTTCATGAAAAGGTAGAAAAGTTTCTTCAAGGTACAAAAAAATTATATGTGAATGGATCTTTCATTGAAAGCGCTTCCGGAAAAACATTTAAAACACCTAACCCAGCAACCGGCGAAACACTTGCCGTTGTTTCTGAAGCTGGTCGCGAAGATATTCATAAAGCTGTCGTTGCAGCTCGCATGGCTTTCGACGAAGGTCCTTGGTCTCGCATGAGCACTGCTGAGCGAAGCCGTCTTATGTACAAGTTAGCTGATTTAATGGAAGAACATAAAGAAGAGCTTGCACAGCTCGAAACGTTAGATAACGGAAAGCCAATCCGTGAAACAATGGCAGCAGACATACCACTTGCAATTGAGCATATGCGCTATTATGCTGGCTGGGCTACGAAAATCGTTGGTCAAACAATTCCTGTTTCCGGTGATTATTTTAACTATACACGCCATGAAGCTGTTGGTGTCGTTGGTCAAATTATTCCTTGGAACTTCCCACTTCTTATGGCAATGTGGAAAATGGGAGCGGCGCTTGCTACAGGATGTACAATCGTTTTAAAACCTGCAGAGCAAACTCCACTATCCGCTCTATACTTAGCTGAATTAATTGAAGAAGCTGGGTTCCCGAAAGGTGTTATTAATATCGTTCCTGGATTCGGTGAATCAGCTGGACAGGCTCTTGTTAATCATCCACTCGTTGATAAAATTGCATTTACTGGTTCTACTCCAGTTGGTAAACAAATTATGCGACAAGCATCTGAATCATTAAAACGCGTTACACTTGAGTTAGGCGGTAAATCACCAAATATCATCTTGCCAGATGCTGATTTATCTCGCGCGATTCCTGGTGCACTTTCTGGTGTTATGTTTAACCAAGGACAAGTATGCTCTGCTGGATCACGCTTATTTGTTCCGAAGAAAATGTATGATAATGTCATGGCTGACCTTGTCCTTTACTCTAAAAAATTAAATCAAGGTGCTGGCTTAAGTCCAGAAACTACAATCGGTCCTCTCGTTTCTGAAGAACAACAAAAACGTGTAATGGGCTACATTGAAAAAGGAATTGAAGAAGGTGCTGAAGTACTTTGCGGAGGAAGTAATCCATTCGATCAAGGCTACTTCGTTTCTCCTACAGTATTCGCTGACGTAAATGACGAAATGACGATCGCAAAAGAAGAAATTTTCGGTCCAGTTATTTCTGCAATACCTTTTAACGATATTAATGAAGTAATTGAACGTGCAAATAAATCACAATTCGGTTTAGCGGCTGGTGTGTGGACAGAAAATGTTAAAACAGCACACTATGTTGCAAGTAAAGTACGTGCTGGTACTGTATGGGTAAACTGTTATAACGTCTTTGATGCAGCATCTCCATTTGGAGGATTTAAACAATCCGGTCTTGGCCGTGAAATGGGATCTTACGCATTAAATAACTATACAGAAGTGAAGAGCGTTTGGCTCAACTTAAATTAACGAAAAAAGAACCTGGCCTATCCGGTCAGGTTCTTTTCATTATGTATTCCTTTAAACTTGTAGTCCTCCGCTCACATTCAATACTTCTCCTGTAATATAGGATGCGTATTCTGATGCTAAAAAGGCTGCTGCGTTCGCAATATCTTCTGGCGTTCCAATTCTACCAACTGGAATTGCGCCAACCATCTTTTCTTTCACTTTATCTGGTATCGTTTTTGTCATATCTGTATCCATAAACCCTGGACAAATCGCATTGCACGTAATGCCGAAGCTTCCAACTTCTTTCGCCGCTGTTTTCGTTAAACCTACAACTCCTGCCTTTGTAGCAGCATAATTCGCTTGACCTATGTTTCCTTCTCTACTAATTGAAGATATATTAATAATGCGTCCATACCCTTGTTGTCTCATGTAAAGAAGCGCTGGTTGCATACAATAAAAAACACCTGTTAAATTTACTTGCAGTACTTGTTCCCATGCAGGTTTCTCCATTTTATGTAACATTGCATCTCGCGTAATTCCTGCATTATTTACTAAAATGTGCAGTGTACCAAATGTTTGGACAGCGTATTCAATTAAGGACTTCGCATCATTTTGATTACTCACATCACAACGATACTGCTTCACTTCATATCCTTCATCTGATAATTCACGTGTCGTTTTTTGTAGCTTCTCTTCATTTACATCGCTAATTAATACTTTCGCCCCTAGTTTTGCATAAACCCTTGCAATCTCTTTTCCAATTCCCTGTGCAGCTCCTGTTACTACAGCTGTTTTCCCATTTAAAAACTCCATCCCTATCCCTCATTTCTATTACTTATACTGTATATTTCGGCTCTTTGCTTCCCAATTCCTCTTTGTATAAAAAAGTCTATTTGTGTCAAACTAACTTTGCAACGTCGCATAAAACACAAGGAGATTGTGTCGAATGAACAAAAAAAATTTCAAGCAAAACAAAGCTGCTGATGGCATTGATGTTGAGTTCTCTCGCGAACTCGCTGACCACAATGACTTAGAAGCAAACGCACGTGCAAATGCCGCTGCTGCACGTCAAAAACGCCAGTCAACAGAAAAATAAGGAACGCACAACCTTATTCTTTTCAACAGGGACCTACTACCCAACAAAATAAACCGAGAGATATCCTCTCGGTTTATTTTCTATATTTTTTTATATAATGTGCCAAAGTAAGTAGCGGATATATATAGGCATAGCTATGATAACGAATATAAAACCCACCTGGCAAACCTGTTCCGGTAGGATATTTTTCATTCACATAAGGATTCGCAAGCAAATATGAAATACCTTTTCGAATAGCTGGTGTTTCTTCATCATGGTAAGAAATGAGAGCATCTAACGCCCAAGCTGTTTGGGATGGTGTACTAAATGGTAAAGTAACGAACCTTTTTTCCACGCTACTGTGGCACGATTCCCCCCACCCACCATCTTCATGGTGTATATGTTCTAACCATAAAGCTGCTCTTTTCATTGATGGATTGCTAGATGGAATTCCGAGTGACCGTAAACCAGTCATAACAGCCCACGTACCATATATATAACAAATTCCCCATTTCCCATACCATGATCCATTTTCCTCTTGCACATTCATTAACCAATTTATCGCACTTTGTTTTTGTTTCTCAGGCAATTCATTTTGCGCGTATGTCCCGAAAAGCTCTAACACTCTTCCTGTAATATCTGGTGTAGAGGGATCTGTAATCATATCGCTTGCATTTTCGATTGGTAAATTTGCTAATAAATTACTCGTCACACCTTTTTCAAACGCTCCCCAACCACCATCATTATTTTGTAATCCTTTAACCCAATTAACCCCTTTCTTCCAAGCATTATCTACATTTTCGTTCCCTCTACTTCTTGCCAACGCTCTTAGCACAGCTGTTGTATCATCGACATCTGGAATTGTCGTATTCACATCCGAAAAACCCCAACCGCCTGGAGTCAGCGCCGGAGCATGTACGCTCCAATCAGCTTTTTTTGTATGCTGTTTTTTTAATACATACGCTGTTGCATGTTGAATCATCTTATTATCTTTCGAAGCGTGGGCCTCTTGTAACGTATAGCTGAGTAAAGCCGTATCCCATACAGTTGAAGGAGAGTTTTGCAAATGATTCCCTCTTTCCATCTTCCATATATAAGATGTTATCCCTGCTATAGCTTTTTGAATCATCGATGATTGAAGAGAATGTCCTAACGCGAGTAAAGCATAAATCATATAAAATGAGGCAGTTGCGTAACTATATAACGTTCCATTTTCATCAATACGCTCTTTCATAAAACGTTCGACTTCCTCATATCCTTTATGGTGTAAAGAAAGTGGATACGATATAATTTGTTTTACATCACTTAATAACGTTTGAAACAACGGAGACCGCTCCTCCCGAAACCATTCCCCGCCCCCGCCTGCGATATGATTTAAATTTGGCAGTAACTTTTTTCCTACTCGAAATCTTTTATTTAAACAAACCATCATCGGAATTAAATGGATACGTGCTGAGCTACTCAATTCAAATATACTGAGGGCTGAATCATTTTGCAGAAACATAATCGGTGTTGGCAAATGAAAAAGCGAAGGGTATTCATATTCTCCATGAATTGCTAATAAAAACTTCGTCATAAAATGAGCACGCGCCACGCCTCCACGTTCCTTAATAAACATTTCGGCTCGCCTCATATTCGCATCTTCTTTTGTATATTTTTTTGAAGCTAGTAAGGCAGTATAAGATTGAATTGTAGCAGATAAATTGCCACCCACTTCGTCTTCATACAATTTCCATGTTCCTTCATTTGTTTGAAGTGATGCTAATCTTTTTACAAACGGTTCTATCTCTTTATCTCTACCTAATAATTTTAATAAAAAAATCATATGGCAATCTGTTAATGGTGCTCCTTCAAAACAAAACTGCCACGTACCATCTTGCCGTTGCATCGTTTGAAGTGCAGTTGTTCTTCTCGCTATTTCTTCATGCACTTTTTCATATAATAACAAGTTACTCACCCACCCTTTCGAAATCCGTATAACGATATTCAAAAAGGTAGCTAAATATGTATGAAAACAAAGAAAAACAGAACATATAAAATGTTCTGCTCATAAGCAATATCCCACTCCGACAATAATCCCTACTAAAGCACCGACTACTACTTCATACGGTGTATGCCCGACAAGTTCATTTAACTTCTTATATTCTGTTTGTCTACCGTGAAAGAACTCATTCAATATTTTCGCTTGTTTACTAACTGCAAGTCTTACTCCTGAAGCATCATACATAACAATTATTGCAAAGATAGCAGCAATAGCAAATAAGGTACTTTCCACACCTTCCACAACGCCAACACCTGTCGCAAGTGCTGTAACAGTTGAAGCATGAGAACTCGGCATCCCACCTGAAGCGAAAAACTTTGCAAAATCAAATTCACCCGTTTTGAATAATTTAAAGACTACTTTCGTTAATTGTGCTAGAAACCATGAAATTACAGCGGCCATAAGCGGATCATTATGTAAAATTGTTTCCACGTTCTCAGCTCCCTACTGACTATAATGGAAATCTATATAGTATCAGTATAAAGAAAAATGCGTAGAAAATACTACGCATTATGATACTTTTGCTGATTTATTTTTTATAAATTTCGGTTGTTTCTGCACTAAAAACTTTGTTTTCGCTATTGAAAACACAAATAATGCAACCCATATACAGAAAAATGCCATCATATGAGTAGATGTGAAATGTTCACCAAATACGAATACACCTAAAATTAAACTAATCGTTGGTGCAATATATTGTAAAAATCCTACCATATAAAGCGGAATAAGTTGTGCTCCTTTTGCAAAATAAAAAAGTGGTAAAGCTGTAACAATGCCTGCTCCTATTAATAGTAACGTCGATGACATGGAAATAGATCCAAATGAACCGAATCCATGCGCTCCTGTCATAACGAGATAGATAATCGCAAACGGCGTCACTAACATTGTTTCCATCGTAAGACCAATTGTCGCATCATAGTTTAACAATTTTTTTGTTAATCCGTATAATCCAAATGAAAAGGCAAGTGATAAAGAAACCCACGGAATAGATCCGAAACGGACTGTTAAAATGATAACCCCTATTCCAGCTAAACCAACTGCAACATATTGCCAAAAGTTTAACTTTTCCTTTAAAACGACTGTACCAAGTAAAATACTAATAAGCGGATTAATATAATATCCAAGACTTGCTTCAATGACATGATTATGATTAACGGCCCATATGTAGACAAACCAGTTTCCGCTAATCAAGACTGAAGCTATTGTTAATGACATTAATAATTTAGGTCGTTTAAAAAGATTCACGAACTCCCCAATAAACTGACGAAACCTTTTCGTAACACCTAACACAAGTAACATAAAAACGAACGCCCAAACGATGCGGTGTGCTAATATTTCATCTGCTGGAACTTCCTCAACCCATTTCCAATAGATTGGTAGGATTCCCCACATCGTATAAGCACCAGCCGCATATATAATCCCTTTTTTTTGCTGTGCTGATTGACTCCCCATCTTCCCTTTTCTCCTCTTCTCATTTTTCTCCATTATACGGTCCCGCATGCTCACTTTACCAATAATCAATCTGCAATTCTTTCGACATTTCTCATACAGCAAAAAGTAAACATACTGTTATAACGACAAGTAACGGTATACCGAAAACAAATTTCTTTTTATGTGTTTTATGGTGAAACATATACATACCAATCCAAGCACCAACTGCGCCTCCAGCTACCGCTGATAAAAACAACGTACTTTCTGGCGTTCTCCACTGTTTCTTCTTCGCTTTTCGTTTATCAAGCCCCATAAGGCTAAAAGCTATAACGTTAATAATAATAAAATAAATCCATTTCATCGCT
The DNA here is from genome assembly GCF_022637375.2 of Bacillus sp. N5-665. NCBI lineage: Bacteria > Bacillati > Bacillota > Bacilli > Caryophanales > Bacillaceae > Bacillus > Bacillus sp. N5-665. The sequence goes on along the minus strand of NZ_CP093325.1, from coordinate 1,898,907 downwards.
TTCTCTCCCTATGAAAAATTCGCTTAATGGTAACATGAAAAAACGATGGAAACAACTGAAGAACTCTTTTATTAATTAGTTACCTTTATATTTAAATAACCAACTAAAATTGCAGTTAAAGCAATTAAATAGAAAGATATTATGAGCAGAATCTTATATTGCCTTCCCTTCATCCACTACCATATCATCGAAAAAACTTCTCTCAATCTCTTTTTCATCAAAATGCAGAACTACAATTAGTCCTACATATAAAGAAACGAAATTTAGAAACCATTCCCCATTATCATCTTTCTTAGCTAAACATTTAAATATCTCTTGAAATTGCATACGTTCATCTGCAGCAACAACCGGGCGCACACCAAAACATTTCAATACGAAATGTAGGTTCAGCTGCACGGATAATGATAAAATATATTTTAATATCTCCGTATACTCCGCACTATCTTTTTGACTATACAACTTCACAAGCTTTTGATGTAAAGTAGAAATCGATAATTCTTCGTCAGTCACTTTAGTTGCTTCTATCGTTTCAATCATCTTTTTCATATCCATTACATTCACCCCTTCTGCAAAAAAACAAAAGCCAAAGCGTATTTATTTTATAATCAGCAATAATTGAGTATTTCTCATCTCTCGTTCTTCTTCACTAACTAAGTCATACTTTTTTAAAAGATGAAAGATATCATTTAATATTTCCTGTGAATGATTACCTTGCAAAAATCCCTTCAATCCTGTAAAAATCTCTTTAGGCAAAAAACTCTTTTGACTTTCAAGCTTATTCATTACATCTTCCATAGAATGATCGATATTACACGCCATACTAAACTTCCCCCTCTATCCTCTATAAATAATATCCTCCGCTAACGATGTAAACACTTCTCCTACAAGAGACTCTTCATCATATACAGATGAACCGTTATTTTCTTCTCGTTTTGCAAAAGGTATTTGTGCAATCACTTCTGTTTGCAATTGTTCTGCAAGCATTTCGCCGCCACCTTTTCCGAAGAGATAATTTTTCGATCCATCTTGTTCTTCATAATAAGCCATATTTTCTACAATCCCTAAAATCTCGTGTTTCGTATGTTTTGCCATAACACCTACTCTAGATGCTACGAATGAAGCTACGTTGTGTGGTGTTGTAACGATAATTTCTTGCGCCTGCGGGATCATTGCTGCAACATCAATAGCTACATCTCCTGTGCCAGGTGGTAAATCAAGAAGTAAATAATCTAATTCCCCCCAGTGCGTATTCGCAAGGAAATTTTGAATCCATTTATTTAACATCGGTCCGCGCCACATAACTGGGTTATTTCCTTCCGTAAAAAATCCCATCGACATAATTTTAACACCGTGACTAACAACTGGAATTGCTGTTTGATCAATCATCGTCGGTTTTTGATTCGTTTCCATCATAGCTGGAATGCTAAAACCATATATATCTGCATCTAATATCCCCACTTTTTTGCCCATACGAGCTAAAGCAGTGGCAAGGTTAATTGTCACCGTTGATTTTCCAACTCCACCTTTACCGCTCGTTACAGTAATAAATCGTATCCCTGAATCAAGGCGAAGCATGCTCGGCATTCCAGTTTCTGTTCTACTATTTTTCTTTAACTTCTCTGTTAGCGCAGCTCGTTCTTCTTGTGTCATAGAACCAAATGTCAAATCTACTTTAGATGCACCAATTGCCTGAAGAGACTCTTCCACATCTTGTTGAATTTTTGCCTTTAATGGACAACCTTGAATCGTTAGCACTACTTCAAGTTTAACCTCTGTTCCATTCATTTGTATATTTCTAACCATATTTAATTCTACAATACTTTTGTGTAACTCCGGATCCTCTACATGTTTTAATGCGTTCATTATTTGTTCTTGAGTAATCATAGAACTCATCCCTTCTCGTATTCGAATTTATATACAACATCTTCTTGGCGAAAAAGCTTATTATCCCCCACTAACGGGCGGGATTAATGCGACTATATCTCCAGCTTTTATCATCTCTTCATCCGTTACAAACTCTTCATTAACAGCCACCATCACTCTATCAAGCGATTGTAAGCAGCAGCTTGCTTTGAGCCATTCTTTTAATTGCTGAACTGTCATTTCTTGCTTTTCTAAAATTACTAGTCGATCCGATCCGACTTCCTCACGTAAATTTGCGAACAATAAAATTGTAATCATCTTCTCATTCTTCCTTCTTCGGTTTTCCATCCGGATATGCCGTATTTTCAATTTGATCTCCAATCCACATCGTTCCATCTTCCCAAAATTCTTTTTTCCAAATTGGGACGATTCGTTTTATACGTTCAATCGCGTATTCATTCGCTTCATACGCTACTTTACGATGCGGTGATGAAACTGCAATAACGACCGCAATGTCCATGATTTCTAACCGCCCTACTCGGTGCGTAATTGCTACTTTTGCGTCCGGCCATTTTCCATTAATTTCTTCACCAATTTTCGTAAGTTGTTTTACTGCCATCGGTTTATATGCTTCATACTCTAAATGTAATGTTCGTTTTCCTTTTGTTAACTCTCTCACCGTACCAATAAAAGTTGTAATTGCACCTGCTTCTCTTCTTGCGACTTTATTCGTTACTTCTTCAACTACAATCGGTATATCTACAATCTCAAATAGCGCTTGTCCCATTAGAAACACCTCTCACTTTATAAAATGCCCAAGGCCATTCACTACCTTCGTTATCTTCCAGCAAGAGAACATCTACGAACATATCTTTTTTATAACCTCTCGTACCACCTGGAAGTACAATAAATATATTTGTCTCTGCTAGAGAAGAAACCGAGCTAGATTTATCAAACCCTGACGGATAAGCAATTAATTGCCCTTCGTTATATGTCAGTTTTGCTCGCACAAATCTTGTAAATGGATTTGGTTTTAAAAAATCTTCTCCTAATAACGCTTTTTCTCTTTTTACATGTGCTTTTTCACTAAACATATACGTCCGAATACACGGCCTTACAAATAATTCAAATCCTACGTAACAAGCAGATGGATTTCCTGATAAACCAAATAATAACTTGCCATTTAATTGCGCTACAGTCGTAACACTTCCTGGCCGCATTGCAACTTTATTGAAAAGAACCGATGCACCTAACTTTTCGTAAATAGCTGGTAAATAATCGTAATCCCCTACTGATACACCGCCTGTTGTAATGAGCATATCCACTTGGCTTAACGCTTCTTTTACAGCTGTGAAACATGTATGAAAATCATCGCTAAACTTCCCAAAATATTTTACTCTTCCGCCCGCTCTTCGAATTTGAGACAATATCATATACGTATTACTATTTCGGATTTTCCCTGGCTGTAATGAATCATTTACATCCAGTAATTCACTACCAGTCGCTAACAATCCAATTACAGGCTTTCTCGCCACTGGTACCTCACTATATCCGAACGTAGCAAGAAGAGCTGAAATCCCTGGATGAATGTATGATCCTTTTTTTGCAAGAACCGTTCCTTTACGAGCATCTTCACCTTGAAAAGAAATATTGTCGCCCATTTTGAATGATCGCTTCACTTCCATATAATTGTTGCCAGCTTCCTCATATTGACGAGTCAGCTCTAACATAACAACCGCATCACACCCATTCGGAATTTGTGCTCCCGTCATAATTCGAACCGCTTGAAACGGACCTACTTTCTCATCGAATAGCGATCCTGCGCCAATTTCACCAACTACTTTAAATACAATTGGCGTTTCATAACCCGCTAAATTCGTATCTTCTGCTCTAATAGCAAACCCATCATACGGTGAACGATTGAATGAAGGTACATCATGGTCAGCTACTAAATCCTCCGCTAATATACGTCCGTAAGCTAATTCAATAGGTAGTAGTTCCTTTAATCCCTCATTAGTAAATCCCATTACTTTACGAACAGCTTCTTCAACCGTAATTGGCACTCTTCTTTCCATGATTGACAACCCTTTCTATTAACCGAATACGCGATAATATAATTGTTTCGCTTTCGAAATATCATTTGTACCATGAATGAAAACACGACCATCCCGAAAAATAACGACGCGGTAATCATCTAGTTGGCAAGATAGTAAATACAGATTCCGCTCTACTTTCCCTAGTTTGTTTAATACTTTTTCTATATCGTCAAAATCGTACTTTCTATTTTCTACTGGCCTAATTTGCACTGTATTTCTTCCGCATAAAGCAGCTACCTTCGTTTGGTTTTCGTATGATAAATAAGGATAAGTTCGATTCGAACCGCACGAAGGGCAATCGTCTGTTTTGCTTTTCCCTAGTTTTATAAAATGGTTTTGATTACTCCATATATCAAACATGAAAAATGTTTTTCTAATTGCTGAGAAATCTCCTACTAAAATTTTGAATGCTTCCGCCACTTGATATGCTGCGACAACTTGAACAGTCGGGCTAATAATTCCAGCTGTATCACATGTCACACCTGTAACAGGAACGTTCTTCAGCACACAATGTAAACATGGTGTCTCTTGCGGAATAACCGTATAACTCATACCGTACGATCCAACGCAAGAACCATATACCCAAGGAATATTATGTTTTTGTGATAAGTCATTTATTACAAATCGAATATCAAAATTATCTGTTGCATCAATTATTACATCTACATTTTTTAATAGGTCTTCCATATTTTCTGCAACTGCATCCATTACGAAAGCATGTATTTGTACTTCCGAATTAATTTGTTCTAGCCGATTTTTAGCAGCGATTGCTTTCGGTATTTTCTCTCTCACATCTTGTTCAGAGTACAATTGTTGCCTTTGTAAATTACTCCATTCAACGTAGTCACGATCAATAATCGTCAACTTGCCAATACCTGCACGTACGAAACTTTCGGCACTTGCACTTCCTAATGCGCCTGCTCCTACAATTAACACATGTTTATTTCGAATTTTTTCTTGCCCTCTACTCCCAATCGGTTTGAACAACTGTTGTCGTGAATACCGCTCAGCCATTACATACCCTTCCTCTCAAGAACTCTATTTCATATTAGAATGTTGTTTTTGATAACAAGCAAAGTAAGCAAATCCAACAAATCCAGCTCCTCCAATTACATTTCCGATAAAAACAGGAACAAAATTTTTAGCAAGATCCATCCACGTCAGATGACCTGCAAAAATAACTGCCGAGATGACAAACATATTTGCTACTACTTGCTGAAATCCAATCACTACAAATGCCATAATTGGAATCCAGATTCCGATTATTTTCCCGACAAAATCACTCGTTCCATAAGCGAGCCAAAGCGCAAGACAAACGAGCCAATTACAACCAATTGCTAATATTAAAGTTCTCCCAAATGATTCATGTAATTTCCCTTCCGCTATCGCTACCGTTTTATTTAAATAATCTCCCTCTGTTAATCCGCCAAGATGACCGAAACAATACGCAACAAAAATAGCTCCCACGAAATTCATGAAAGTAATCCAAACCCAATTATTTAGTACACTTACCAATGTAATTTTCTTTGCATAAAGCGCCATAGAAAGTGACATCATATTTCCGGTAATTAATTCTCCTCCTGCTAATACGACGAGCATTAATCCAACAGGAAAAACCGCTCCTCCTAAAATATTGACTAAACTACCCCAGCGCTCAGGTAAATTACCTAAAACGCGAATGTTAAGTAAAAAACCGAGCGAAATAAACGCTCCTCCTAAAAAACCGAGAATAAGCATTGCTGGCAACGTCTGACTTACTTTTTGAACACCGGCCTCAATTACAAGCTCAGCAATTTGTTCCGGTTTATGAAATGCCATTACCAATTCCTCCATTTTCTCCAAATAAAAAAGCAGCTTCAAAAAACCTCCTCAAAATAAAGGTTTTTGAATGCTGCTTAATTTCTCTGCACATCTTTTACAGAGATATCAATCATCACTTTTACTATAAAATAGAAAATCTACAAACGTTGCATACTTTCCATTTTGTATATACTTCCTCAAAGCGTCACTCTTATATATCAACCACCAATATGTGACATTTCAATTTTAGGCGATCTTTTTTTACTTGTATGACTTAAGCGTTCATCTGAATAACGATCTTCTCGGTTGTTCCATATATCACGTACGATATATGTTATTTCCTCGTCACTGTATCCAGATCGAAGTAGTTCTCTCAAGTCATTTCCTTTAGAAGCGAACAAACAAGTATATAATTTTCCTTCTGCAGAAATACGTGCTCTCGTACATGATGAACAGAAGGAATCTGTTACTGATGAAATAATACCTATCTCTTCATCACTTCCAATATAACGATAGCGAGTCGCAACTTCACCTGCATAATTTGCTTCTATCCGTTCTAATGGCATAACTTGATGAATGGCATCTACTATCTCTTGTTTCGAGACGACCTCTCTTAATTCCCAACCGTTATAATTCCCAACGTCCATATACTCAATAAAACGAAGAATATGCTTATTTTCCTTAAAGTATTGCGCCATCTGCAAAATATCTTGTTCATTTTTCCCTTTTTGAACGACCATGTTAATTTTAATTTTCATACCAACTTCAGCTGCAGCTTGTATTCCTTCCAGGACCCTTTGCACTTTGCTTCTATTACCATTCAAATAGAAAAACCGATCTTCTTCTAAGGAATCTAAACTAACTGTCACACGTGATAAACCCGCCTTATATAAATCAGGAGCAAACTTTTTCAGTAGTGATCCATTGGTTGTTAAACCGATATCCTCCACACCATCTATTTTATTAAGACGCTCAATAAGCTGCGGAAGACCTCTTCGAAGTAACGGTTCTCCGCCCGTAATTCGTAACTTTCTTACACCTAAAGAAACAAAAATACGTGTTATCCTTTCAATCTCATCAAAAGATAAAATTTTATCATTAGACAAAAACGAATAATCCGGACCAAATATTTCTTCTGGCATACAATAGCGACAGCGAAAATTACAGCGATCAGTAACAGAAATACGTAAATCCTTTAAAGGGCGTTGTAGTTTGTCTAATGTGACAGATTTCATCTTTATTGCCTCGCTTTTACTTATTTTATATTTATAACACGCTCTGGATGCGTATATACATTTAAGGATTGATTCCGAATAAACCCTATCGTAGTAATACCTAATTCTTCTGCTAGCTGCAAAGCCAACTCGGTTGGAGCTGATTTTGACAATATAATTTCACAACCGATCTTTGCAACTTTCAATAATATTTCCGAAGAAATACGACCACTAAAAACAATAATTTTATCTTTTATAGAAATATTATTTTTTAAACAATAACCGTAAATTTTATCTAACGCATTATGTCTACCGATATCCATTCGGCTTAAAATAATACCATTCACATCGCACAAAGATGCATTATGAACGCCGCCTGTATGACGAAATGTCTCCGCAGATTGCTGCATTTCTTTCATTAACCGAAAACAGTCCTCTACATCAACCTTTACATGGATACCATTCATTTTTTTAGCGCTTAGTGCATCATTTGCAAAAACAAACCCTTGTCTACTCATACCACAACAGGAAGTAATATATCGTTTATTTTGCATTTGTTCATAATACGGATTTACTTTTGTCGTTGTTACATGTACAAATCCTTCTTTTTCCTGTACCCATATGTCATCAATATCTTCATACTTCCGAATGATTCCTTCAGATGCCAAGAACCCGATTACCATGTCTTCTATATATTCTGGAGTACTAACCATTGTAACAAACTCCTGTCCGTTCATTTTGATCGTGACTGGAAACTCTGTTACAATGCTGTCCTCTATATGCTTAAACGCCCCTTGTTCATAACGGAAGATTTCTCTTTCTACCTGTATCGGTTTCACGATCAGTATCCTTCTCTCACGTTATATTTTTATCAAAAACAAATACCGAAACTGCAATATCCTCTTCTACTTTCATATCTGAAAATAAATTCACTAATTTCGCTCCAACAAGTTCCTCCAAATGTTCACGGGAATTCGCAGCATACACTTCTTGAATCATTTTCGTTCTAGCCATATGAACCATTTCCGCACCGTCCATCGTACTTGAAATGAATTTTTCAGTAGGTGTTAAGTTTCCATAAAGGGTTGCAATCGCCATATTTTCAGCAAATACAGTATGAATTCTTTCTGGCCCTTTTCCGAAAAGTTCTTTTCGAAGTTTTCGTATCATATCATTAAATTCATGTACTTTTTTTGACATACAATTATACCTCCCAAAAGCCTCATTTTATTTTATTATATATTTTACCAAAATGATCCTTCCGCCCAAACTATTTCGTACAAACATTTGGGCGAAAAGGTTCACTTCATGAAGTTTATTCGTCTTTTAACCCTTTCCCCATACCTTTTAAGAAATGAAGTCCAAACCCGATAGCACGGTTAATGTCTGGGTCTTTCAATACTTTCATAAGATCGAATACCCCTACTTTTTTGTTACTCTCTAGATGTTCATTACCTTCTTCTAATCCTACTAATAAGCTACCTATAAGCTTTTTCGTAAGCCCCGGATCAAGTTCTGTTAAAGCACCCGCAGCACCCATCATATTATTAATTAAATTTGTAACAGGCTCACGAGTCACTTGGCCAAGAACAATCTTTGCGATTGGTTCTTTCGCCTTTAACATAGAATTTGCAGCTTCTAGCATTCCGATGTCATTTAATTCCCCAACAATATTAAACATTTGATTTAAAGCTTCTTCATTATTAGCTAGGAGCTCTTTTAAATCATCTAATTTTTGCTGTTTTATTTCTTCCTCAGTTAATTCTTGTTTTTGAATCATTTTTATAGGTGCAGCCATATTTTTCTCCTCCTACTTATCCGTTAAATGCACATACCCTGGACGTGCCCACTTACGATTTACCTCAATACCAGCTTGAGGATGACGTTTTTTGTTACGCGGGTTCGCTTTTGGCATCGGATTTGCGCCATCAACTTCTAGCACTTCCATACGCACTTTCGTTTGTTTATAAGCAGGTGTGTTGGTACGTACGTCCACAGCAGGACCTGTTAAGAAATTAATTGCTGTTTCATTATCTGTAGAGTTCATCGGTAAATATAACTCATTCGCTTTTACACGGTCTGTTACAAGTGCACGTAATTTTAGTGCTCCAAAAGGAGAGACAAGGCGAACTAATGAACCTGTTTTCACTCCACGTTCTTTTGCAAGTGCTGGAGAAACTTCAACAAACACACCAGGTACTTTCGTTTGAATACCTGTTGATTTATTTGTCATATTCCCTTCATGGAAATGTTCAAGCATACGACCGTTATTAATGTGAAGATCGAACTCCGCTGGGAATTCAGCTGGACGTACCCAGTCAGCAATTGCAAAACGAGCTTTTTTATCTGGGAAGTTAAATCCATCTTGGAACAGAAGTGGTGTATTCGTTCCATCAAAACTTCCCCAATGGAAACTATTCCATCCTTCAAGTACTTCATAATTTGCTTGTGAGAATAGTGGTGATAAACTTGCCATTTCAGCAAAAATTTCACTTGGATGGCTATAATTCCAGTTTGCACCTAATTTATTCGCAATCTCCTGCACAATCCACCAATCTGGCTTCGCATCTCCAAGCGTAGGAAGAACTTGATACAATCTTTGTACACGACGCTCTGTATTTGTGAAAGTACCTTCTTTCTCAAGAGACGGTGCTGCCGGTAATACAACATCTGCATATTGAGCAGTTTTAGATAAGAAAACGTCTTGCACAACGAAGAAATCAAGGCTTGATAACACTTCATGTACGTGGTTCGCATTAGAGTCTACAAGAGCCATATCCTCTCCGACAAGATACATAGCTTTCATTTTCCCTTCATCAATTGCGTGAAGCATTTCAATATTATTAAGACCTGGTTCACTATTAATTTTCACTCCGTAAGCCATTTCAAATTTCGCACGTTCCATATCGTTAGTAACGTGCTGATATCCAGGAAGCCATCCTGGTAAAGTACCCATATCACAAGCACCTTGTACGTTATTATGGCCTCGAAGTGGATATGCACCAGCACCTGGACGACGATAATTACCTGTTGCAAGCAGTAAGTTTGAAATCGCAGCGGAAGTATCCGATCCACCTGTATTTTGCGTTACTCCCATACCCCAAAGGATACATGTACCATCTGCATCACGAATCATTTCAGCCATTTGAATAAGTGCTTCTTTTGAAATACCAGTCATTTCTTCTGCATATTCAAGTGTATATTCTTTCAGACTCTCTTTGAAATCTTCAAAGAAGTTTACATTCTCATCAATAAATCGTTGATCGTGCCAGTCTTGGTCAATCATATATTTCGTAACAGCCATTAACCATACTTGATCTGTTCCTTGTTTTGGACTAATAAAGATGTCTGAACGCTCTGCCATTTCTGTTTTACGAAGATCAGCCACAATTAATTTTTGTCCGTGTAATTTATGCGCACGTTTAATACGTGTAGCTAAAACAGGATGACCTTCTGTCGGATTACAACCTACAATAATAACAAGACCGGATTTTGCGATATCTTTAATCGTTCCAGCATCTCCACCCATACCAATTGTACGGAATAATCCGTCCGTCGCTGGTGATTGACAATAACGTGAGCAGTTATCAATATTATTCGTTTCAAATACTTGTCGAGCTAATTTTTGAATAACATAATTGTCTTCATTCGTAATTTTAGATGAAGAAATAAAACCGATAGCATCTTTACCGTATTCTTCTTTAATAAATCCTAATTTACTTGCAACTACATTTAGTGCTTCTTCCCATGTAGATTCAACAAACGCTCCATTTTTACGAATTAAAGGTTTCGTAATCCGTTCCTTAGAATTTACGAAATCCCAACCGAATTTTCCTTTTACACAAGTAGAAATTGCGTTAACTGGCGCATCAGAAGAAGGCTGTACTTTAAGAATTTTACGCCCTTTCGTCCACACTTCAAATGAACAACCTACACCACAAAATGTACATACTGTTTTCGTTTTCTTCGTACGAGTATCACGCATGGCCGCTTCCACTTCTGATACCGCAAAAATTCCGCTATATCCAGGCTCAACTTCTTTAATTAAATCTACCATCGGTTCAAGAATATCTGGTTTTAATCCCGTCATAAATCCAGCTTCACCGAGCATCGTTTTCTCCATTAAAGCATTACAAGGGCAAATGGTTACACATTGACCACAGCTCACGCATGAAGAATCATTAATATTTACTCCTTCATCCCAAATAACTCGTGGGCGTTCCGCTTCCCAGTCTATTGATAACGTTTCATTTACTTGTAAGTTTTGACATACCTCAACACATTGACCGCATGCAATACATTGATTAGGATCGTAGCGATAAAACGGATGCGTCATATCAACTTCACTTGCATCTACTTTTGGTTCATAAGGATATTTTTGATGTTCAATCTCCATTAATTCTGCTGTATTATGCAGTTTACAGTTCCCATTGTTGTTGTCACATACTGTACAGTATAATAAATGATTTTCTAGTAACCGATCCATTGCCTCTGTTTGTGCTTCTTTGGCATGAGCAGAATTACGTTCAATGTTCATACCTTCTGTCACTACTGCCGAACAAGAGCGCACTAACTTTCCGTCAACCTCTACAATACAAGTGTCACATGTTTGAATAGGATCTACTTCTGGCACGTAACAAATTTGCGGATGTTCAATCCCGTTCTCATTAATAACACCCAATATCGTTGAACCAGGCTCCGCTGTATACTTTTTTCCGTCAATTGTAATATGAACCATGTTGTTATTCATGGTCTTTCCCCCTTTTTGAGAATAAAAAAACTCCACCACGAAAATATACGCACCACATTTCGGCACGTTATTATCATGGTGGAGTAGTTTATTAGCACATCTTGCTAAAATACCAATCCATTTATTCATAAATAAAACGATAGATTCATAACAGGTCATATCACGATTCCATCTTTAACACTATAATTATAGCGTTAAAGCTAAAAATATACAATATAAAATTTAAACTACGCATATGTCCGCATGGAACTATCCATAATAACCCATATAAACATAACAAGGAGTAAGCGAACAAATGGGGCCTTTTAATAAATGGATACGTGGTGAAAAATATTTTTCTGCACAAGAGCAAGCTGATCACATATTAAATAAATCTATCTCTTCTTCTCTTTCCCTTAATCTAAAGCACTTGTCAAAACTTTTTAGCGGTATTCCAGAATTAATTACACGGACTTTCCCGTTAAAAAACGGAAAAGAAGCCGCTCTCATATATATGGAAGGACTTGTAGATAAAACTGTTATTAACATCGATATTCTTCGCCCCCTCCTCTTTAAAGAGTGGAATGAGGACAATTTTTGGGAATCTTCAGTTACAATCGGAAATGTAAAAAAAGTTCAGCAATGGTCAGATATTGAACAGTCCCTTTTACATGGTAAAAGCATTTTATTTATAAACGAACAACTTACAGCATTAGAACTAGATACGCAATCGGCGCCAAAAAGAAGTATTGAAGAACCTACAACAGAAACTGCCATAAAAAGCTCACACGAAGGATTTAATGAAGTAGCGAGCGACAGTCTTGCACTTATTCGTCGATATATTCCAAATCGCGAATTGAAAGTGAAGGAATTCACTGTTGGTGAACGAGCTACTTCAAAGGTTTTTTTGCTGTACTTAGCAGACGTTGCAAACGAAGGCGTTGTACAAGAAATGGCATGCCGCATCGAATCAATCAAAGTGGATGCCATTATTACTACCGGAGAATTAGAAGGGTTTGTTGAAGATAATTCCTATACTCTCTTTCCGCAATTATCAATAACCGAACGCCCTGATACAACGGCCCATCACATTTTGGATGGACGAATTGCTGTTGTTGTAGACCGCTCACCCGGCGTATTAATTGGACCTATGACCTTTTCATCTTTTTTTCAGACGATAGATGATTACAGCTTCCGGCCAATGATTCCATCTTTCATACGACTACTTCGTTTTACCGGACTATTTATTGCAATATTTGCTCCAGCTCTTTATATTGCTATGATTTCCTTTCATTATGAAGTGATTCCACTTAAATTATTGTTAACAATTGGAGAATCTCGAGCTAAAATTCCTTTCCCCCCTATATTAGAAGCACTTTTGATGGAATTAGTACTTGAAATGCTCCGCGAAGCTGCGGTTCGGCTTCCTGGTCCCGTTGGACAAACGATTGGAGTCGTAGGAGGGATTGTCATTGGACAAGCTGCTGTTCAAGCAGGAATAGTAAGTAATGTTATGGTTATCGTCGTATCTATTACTGCAGTCGCTTCTTTTATCATCCCTAACATGGAAATGTCAGCAGGAATTCGGCTTCTTCGCTTTCCAATGATGATAACCGCTTCTTTGTTTGGGGTCATTGGAATTATGGTCGGGATGGCAGTTATCATCATCCATATTCTTTCTATGGAATCACTTGGTGTTCCTTATGGTGGTCCTTTTTCTCCGTCATTTGCTTCGGATTTAAAAGACATTCTTGTACGGTTACCATGGAAACTAATGAAGAAACGACCACTATCCCTTAACTTAAAACAAGAGAATCGACAACGCGATATAGAAGAAACGGAGGAAGATAAGTGACAAAGCGTGCAAAGAGGGAGATTAGTTTATTTCAATACATTTTAACAATTAGTGGTGTTCAAGTAGGGTTCGGTGTCCTTACACTGCCACGTGAAGTTGCGCAAGGGGCGAATACAGATGGCTGGATGTCTATTATAATAGGATGCGCTATCACTACTTTAGTCAGTCTATGTATTGTAAAAATTATGGAAAAACATCCCGGGTATACTTTACTTGATGTGCTAACTCGTTATCTTGGGAAGTGGCTAGGAAGAGTAGGAATGATTTTTTGGATTTTATATGCTGTTCTTGCAGCTGTATCCTTAATTTTTTCCCTCTTATACGTTATTCACATTTGGATTTTACCTAGATCTCCAATGTTTTTAATCATGATGTTATTATCTATCCCAATGGTTATGCTCGCATGTAAAGGTGTTCTTATTATTAGCCGCTATGCTGTTTTTACTGTCTTATTTACACTCTGGATGCCATTGCTATTATTTATCCCACTTAAAGACGGGCATTGGGTTTATCTTCTTCCTCTCCTTAAAGAGGGATGGCTACCAGTTTTCAACACAGTAAAATCAACTATTATTGCCTTTCTCGGATTTGAGTTTGCATTTGTCCTTTATCCTTATCTCAGTAATAAATCATCTGCAAAAAAAGGAATCGTTATTGCAAATATGATTACTTTATTCGTTTACCTGCAAGTTACGTTCGTTTCTTTCGTTTATTTTAGCCCAGATGGTATAACTAAGTTTTTATGGCCCACTCTTTCTCTCGTTACACCATTTCACTTTTCATTTCTGGAACGGTTTGAAATTATCTTTTTGTCATTTTATCTCTTCATTATTTTTGATTCTTGCATTCCTTATATTTTCACTGCTTCAGATGGAATCAATCAGTTACTTAACAAAAAAGGGAGTTCATTACCTGTTTGGTTTTTATTATTCGGGTGTGTTTTCGTTTTATTTTTTTATATCCCATCCTCGTATCAAATAAGTGCATTGCGGGAATTTTGGGGAACTGCAAGTTATTTTATCGTTTTTCTATTCCCAGTCGTATTTCTCTTATACATGACACTTTATCAGCATTGGAAAAGGAGAAAAATTTAAATGAGACGCTTTATTTTCACTATATTTTGCTTTCTCATAACCTTTTTAACAGGATGTGGAGGAGATCGGCTCGACCTAGAAAAACAATCCATTTCATTAATTTACGGGTTTGACGCAAAAGCAAAAGGAAAATTAATTGTATACCACGTAAACCCTATTTTTAATGAAGATGTGGAGAAAAAATACGAAACTCATGAAGCGACAGTACATACCCCTCGAGAAGCAAAAGCAACATTTAATAGTTCAAGTAGCGGTTTAGTATCTACAGAAAAGTTACAACTCATTTTATTTAGCACGAAATTTTTAAAACAAGAAGGAGCTATGCCTTACCTTGATGTTTGGTATCGCGACCCTAAAAATACTGGAAATATGCGCATGGTTGCAGTAGACGGTCCAATCTCCTCAGTTATATATAATAATTTTAAAGATAAGCCTGCACTTCCTGAATATTTAACAGATTTAATTAATACGAACAAACTATACAATCGAACCGCGTTTACGACATTCCATGAATTCCATAGGCAAACTTTTAATAAAGGTATAACACCTGCTATCTCAGAAATAAAAAAAGGTAAAAAAGATATTCTCGTTACCGGCTCTGCATTATTAACTTCTCGCGGAATCTATAAAATGTCTTTAAATCGATATGAAAGTGCCCTTCTTCTTCTATTACAAAAGAAAGCGAATATCCCCGTTTCACTTACACTGAAAATCCCGTCTAATTCAGTTGAAAGTAATAGTCATCTAAAAGATACAGACGGCGACGATTTCGTAACAATAAATGTTCTTAGCATGAATCGTGACATTCACACAGGCTATAACGATAACCATTTCAAATTTAATATTGCAATGAATTTTAAAGTTTCCGTATCTGAACTTACATTCAACATGGATATAGACAAAGGTAGAAAGAAATTAACTTCACTTATTACAAAACAACTAAACAAAGATTTAAACAATTTAATCCACAAAATTCAAAAACAGCAACTTGATCCATTCGGGTTTGGTGATTATGCGAGAGCATTTCAATATAAAGAATGGAAAACGGTTGAAGACGATTGGCCGAGTGCCTTTTCAAAGGCTAATGTGAAAGTAGCACCTACTATTAAAATTTTAGAGAACGGGATTATTAAATAATAAAAACACGCTACCTGTTCTTATAAGTAGCGTGTTTTCATTTACATTACAATTATTATTTCAATGGACTATACTCTATTTCCATTTCTAACATTACTGTGTTTTTTAGCATATACAAAATATATAAATACACCTATTATTACCCATGCTACAAAACTAATTAACGTAAGCTGAGAGAGGTTCAAAGCTAAATATATACAACTTACTATTGAAACGATTGGTAAAAAAGGTACTAGCGGCGCACGGAATGGCCTTTTCATATTAGGATGTGTCTTTCTTAATACAATAACGGCTATAGATACAAAAACAAATGCTGTTATCGTTCCCATATTCACTAAATTAGCTAATAAATTCAAATCCACTAATCCTGCTAATAAAGCTGCAATAATACCTGTAACCCACGTATTAAAAAATGGGGTTTGTAAACGTTTATGTACACTTGAAAGTCTTTTTGGTAACAACCCATCTCGACTCATCGAATAAGATACACGAACAAATGCAAACATAGCTACTAACAGAACTGTCGTTAGCCCCGCTATCGCCCCCACCGATAACAATCCAGCAATTCTATCTTCTCCCACAATACGTAATGCATATGCAACTGGATCAGCGACATTCAACTCCGTAAACGGAACCATTCCAGTTAATACGAATGAAACACCTACGTATAGAATGGTACAAATGAACAATGAAACAAGTAGCCCAATTGGCACATTACGTTGTGGACGCTTCACTTCCTCTGCAGCTGTTGCAACTGCATCAAATCCTAAAAAAGCAAAAAATACAGTAGCAGCACCTCCTACTACACCATGAAAACCAAAAGGTAGAAATGGTTGCCAGTTCTCTGGTTTTACATATTGTGTCCCTACAACAATAAACCCTACAATAACAGCCAGTTTAATAATAACCATTATATTATTTATTCGTGCACTTTCTTTTGCACCACGACTTAATAAAAATGTAACAACTAAAATAATAAGAACTGCTGGTAAATCAATAATTCCACCCTTTCCCATACCAGGTGCCGAAGCAAATATTGTAGGGATATGAATATTAAATCCTAGTAACAATGACTGAAAATACGCTGACCATCCTGCAGCTACCGCAGAAGTCGCTAATAAGTACTCCAACATAACGCACCAACCGACTATAAATGCAAAAATCTCACCTAGTGTCATATATGTATATGAATATACACTTCCCGAAACTGGAACTGTAGAAGCAAATTCAGCATAACAGAAAGCTACACACGCACATACAATCGCCGCTAATATAAACGATAATACAATCGCTGGGCCAGCATGTTTCGCTGCTACAATACCTGTTAATACGAAAATCCCTGTACCAATAATTGCTCCAATCCCTAAAAGAGTTAAGTCAATTGCACCTAAAGTTTGATTCAATACTTTTTTCTTTTCTTCATCCATTGTTTTCTTTATTAAAAGACTCATTCATTGAAACCTCTTTTTCAAGTTTATCTCTTACTTATTGCAATCTTTATTACTGTTCTGTTTAAAAAATAAAAATATACATAATTCACTCTCCATAAACTTAATAATTTAATAAAAGACTGAAAAATCAATCTTTTTAAACTGTAGTAAATTGTAAAACAATTAATTCAGCAACACATCACTAAGAATGCTGATTGAATTTATCATATAATTAATTATATTGTCAACAATAAAATTAATTAAACAATAACGGTTAATTATGTATCAAACGTTATTTTTAAACATAATTATTTTCTTGAAAACATTGTTCCTTCTCATCTTTATATTTATATTCATTTTTTTATATTGATTTTTATACATTTTTCATTATATGAAATTTAAGAAACATCATCGTACCCTTAACTGAACTGTTATCTTCAAATAACAATTCAATTAAGGATATGGAACCATTTTAAAGCAAATAAAAAGTGCAGATTTTCATCTGCACTTTTTTTATTCTTCTACTTCAGCTTCTGCACTATTATTTTCAAGATGTTCCTTCTGAGCCTTTTCTTGTAGCTCAGCTGAAATCATTCCATAATAAATTTCTGGATACAATCCAAATATTTGATATACACTTCCTAAAAACGGCATCGGAATCCCTCTTTTCTAAAGTTGTATTGCCACTTTTAAGGATTCCCTTTTCATTCATTATACATTCGTTTTTGGCGTTTCTTCTTCATCATGAACGCTTAATAAATTTTGCCACTTTTTATAAGGAGCACTATTTGGATCAACATAACCTTTCGCGTACGAACGATCCCACAATTGTTTAATAAACATTTCTTTCTCTTTCTTTGCAACCATATCGGCACCTGTACCGTAATAGTTTTGGAAATATAACTCAATTTCATCAAGGAACAATCTTAATAATTCGTCAGAAGTTTCTTCTAACGTTGGATCATATTTCGCCTCACGGTCGTACATTAAAATCATATCTAAAATATTATGGACATGCTCTTTACGCAGCCATCTAATATCTTGAGCGCCTAATACAAACGGATGTGTATATAAATGTCCGCCTTGTATCATCGCCTTTTCTTGTTCTTCTTCAAATCTGGACAAGATGTTTTCATAAATAAATGGATTATGAAGCAATGCCCTGTGCAATTTGTAACTTTCGCTTGAAATATTTTTCCCCATCGACTGAATTAAGAAGCTACGTCCAACGCCGTTATATTGATACACGAATTGGCCATCAACAGCTACTAAACTAATCCAACGATACATATACGCATATAGAAGAGCGCGATTACATTTATCGTAATCTAACTTCGTTTGCGTTGCATTTAAGTCTGGCATGAATGCTGGTAAGTGCCAATATTTATCTAAATGCGGCGTTAAACTAGATTTTTTACTATTCAACTTGTTCACACGGCGATAGTAAGACTGAAAATAATCACCTTTATCATTCATAAATCCATTTGCAATGTGTCCAGACGAAAGCTTAGGGAAGTCTTGCAACGATAAACCGTAATGCGCACGATAACAAATGACTTCAAATGGAGAAAAAGCTTCATGTACTGTATCTTTTTCTTTAAACATTTCTTGAATTAATTCCTCTTGTAGTTCTTTCTTTAAAGATGGATGTATACCCCAATATTGTAATTCCCTATGATGGGAAACTTTCGGCACAAATGGACTAGCTAAATGGAACAAGTCTTCAATTTTTTCACGGACGTATTCATCACGATCACGCTTCTTATAATCCGCTTCTTTTCGTAACGCCTCAACGATATTCAGTTCTAATTTATCGCGATAGCGTATTTGTAATTCATCGTAGCAATAACTTAGTATGTGCTCACGATAAAAGTCTTCTACCTTTTTCGATTGAATCTCTTCTGTTTTCGCATCCCGGCAGTATTCTCCGTATAAACTCATATAAATTTCCGCAGATATATCTTTCGGTAATACACCTAAATTTAAATGTTGCTGCATATCTTGCCATATCTTTTCTTGCAACTTCTCTTCAGCTAATACGTATACATTCGTTGGATTTGTTTTCCCTTCAAATTCCTTGCTGCGTTTTTGGATTTCGAACAATAAATTTTCACGTGTTTCGTGTAAATTATCAAAAAATCTTTCCCAATATTGAATCATTTTATTAACAGCTTGATAAAGCGATTGATAAACGAGTTCTAATAGCATTTCTTTACGATACTCGTTTAATTTGTGTACGTACTGCGTTACAATATCTTCAAATTCTTTTTTAAACAAACGCTGCTGATTATTCATCATTTTTCCAAACCAGCCTTGTTGCTGTGCGATTTCTACTCGGCGAACAGCTGTTACCGTTCCATCAATATTACTCACATTAAATTTCTTATCGTAGTTTTGAATTAAATTACGCTTTTGTTCATTATTTTCATGTAGTCGATTCATTTTCTCGACTAACTGCTTTCGAATTTCATACAACATAAAACGAGCTGATACTGGATGAACAGGATCTGTTTTCTTTAAAAACCATGTATTTAATTGATAGGACTGCCCTTCAGAACCACTTGGTGAAAAACGGTCTGATTCAATCATGTCATACAATAGTGTCGTTACATGCTCATGTACGCGGCTCGGAATCGCATACGCATATAAACGAACCGCATGATCCACCCTTGCTACTTCACCTTTCATTTGCTCCATCATTTTCAGTTTCGCAGCCGAAATTTTACACTCGTGCTGCAGACGGTTTAATTCCTCATCTTTTTGCACCGTTCGCTGTACATAGCTTTCTACAGCCTCTAAAAACAGTTTAGATTTCGCCACACCCACTTTACCGCCCTCTGCTCCTTCACGCGTTTCATTGTACATTTGTCTATAGAAAATATGGGCCTGTTCTGGACGAGTAGCAAGATGTTCTAAGTCTTCTAAATAACTTTTCCCACGCTCTGGCTTTTCACGCTGCATCCCACGTTTTACATCTTGATCATATCTTTGCTTCTTCTCTTGAAACAATTGATCTAAATGAAGCCACGATTCATCCAAACCTTGCACAGCCCATTTTAAAGCACAATATTTTAACACGTGCTCATACGGATAAATAATCTTTGCCGTTCCTGCCCCGCAATATCGTCCTTTCCCGCTTGATTCTGCTAATTGCTGAATTTGATTATCTTCCTGTGCAAAATGATTTGCAGACATCGGACTAAATAACTGTAAATAAATCGTATTTGCCATTTGCTCCATATAATCTGATAAATTGTGCAGATGGTGTCCATGTAGATTTTCGTAATCGTATAGGAAACAATAATTGTACGGTAAATGATGTTGTTTAATCGTATGATTCGTTCTTCCGTCTTCATCTACTTGATCAGGTCGATATTCTAATTCAATCGTCACACCACCACGTTTTGATAATTCTCCAGTGGAACCGAGTGTAATGGCATGTAATTCTTTTAACGAGGCATAGCCGTTTGCTTGCACCGTTTCAAACTCTTTCGCACTAACCGTTCTCGTCTTAACTAAAACGTCAGGCATTAGAAACGCACCACGTATTAAAATGTTGTGATGCTGCAGTTTTTTACGAAGCATTTCACGTAAATATAATGCAATTTGTAGAAACATCCCTGAACCTGTTCCGCCCGCTAGTGATGTTACGATAATGACACGCACTCCATATTCCGTTTGATCGCTTGTAACCGGAAAAATCTTCTCGATTTCTTGCCAAAAGGATGTCAATTTATCTTCTTTCATCGCAGCAAGTAACGCTAAACGGGAAATGACGCGTAACTGTCCTGCCCCTTCTGTCAGTGGTTTATCAAGTATAGTCGGGTCCATTGGAAACCACTCTGGAATCGTTGGATCTCCCGCAATATACTCTCTTGGCGTTTTACTAGAACTCGTTTGCGTCTTAAACTTTCGAATGTGATCAAATTTACTCAATGTATTCACATCTGTATCAAATACGTGCATTGCTACCTTTTTTCGGCGCTCCTCAGGTAGCCTTTCATATATTTGATGTGTCACAGTACTACCGATTCCACCTAAACCAATTAATATCGTTGGAACTTGTAACGTCATGTGAACCACCTTCCTATTCTTGCTTGTTTGAAAAGAAGGGGAGAAAGATGAGACTCCCTCCTTTTCCCTACCTACTATTCACACTCATATTTGTAAATTTCTTTACCATACCCTCTATCAATTACTAAAAGTTCATTTGGATATAGCGTCTTATGCTCCATTCCAATCTCATCTTCTGTTATAAACATCCCATCAATAATCATTCCTACTACTTGTGACTCTTTCGCTACAAATATTGATTTCGAACCTTTCTTTGCTATAAACGTAACGGATTGCACAGTCTTTCTTTCTGCTCGGTATGGAATACCAAAATAGTGCTTCCACCATTTATTTTTAAGTAATTCTGGCTCAGATTGATATAACCAATCTTTCGCTACCTCTTGATCCCATTCGTAATACAATAGTGCTTTTCGGTGAAATCTTGGACGAACAATCCACCCTAAAACGATTATTCCTACTACTAACAATAATAAAGTGATAGGAATAACAAACTTAAAAATAAGCGCATATTTTTCATAGAACGGTGCATTTTGAATATGAAGTGATATATTTTTCTTTACTTCTTGTAATTTTGAATCTTGTATAGTGATGGTAGCTTCTACGGTGCCAGTATCTGTAAAATTGAATATGTCGGAGTAATGAGGGCGAGGATAAATATAAATTTGATTATCCTGTTGTTTTATTTCATAGTTGATTGATTGTTTAGATGTGACACCAGTAGATTTTAATAGTTTCTTTACAGCTTCTTCTGTCATCGGCTTACCATCTAACTGTGGTTGTATAATAAACGGTTTACTATTCTCTAAATTCGTTACTTTTTCTTCATAATCTTTCGTTATCGTTTGCAGTGATAATTTTGGTTTTTCCGTTACTTCGATTTTAAATTCTTTCGTCTGTCTGTAAAATCCCTTTATGTTCATATGAACTTTCCCGCGCACTAATCCTTTATCAATCTTCATTTCGTAGTAAAATACATGTTTTTTATCGTCCCACATCATCGGGTACTGTTTTCCGTCTATTTCTACTTCTGCCTGAAAATATGAAGACTGAATTGGTAATTCCGTAGGCTTCGCTTCAATAACAGCAGTAACACCTTCGTACATTTTTCCCACATTTTTTTGACTACTATCGTCTTTGTCATAAGTAGAAACAGTATAGTTAAGCGCCGGTTCAACTAGTACTTGTAGTCCTTCTTTCTCAATATCTCGATCCACCTCTATCGTATAAGTTCCTGGTTTAATAACTTCCTGATTTTCCGTACTTATATGAACTATATTTCCGAATAATTTCGCTTCTCCTGGTGCATGTATGGAATAGGAAGATTGTAATTGTAACGGTTTAGAAATTTGTGTGACCTGATAATTAGACAAAGAAGGTGATTGTCGTACAAGCGTCATACGCTTTAATGGAAATGGTGTTGTAATCTTTACTTTCTTCCCTACTACTTTCGTTTTTACAATCGATTCAACAGAAGAGAACGGATCACGATTTGCAACTAATGCTGCCACTTGATTGACGCTTTTTACAATACCATCCTCTCCACTAGATGGCATCGTAACTCCGTTTATCTCTTTCTTCCATATTTCTTTAAACGTATTTAGTTGTGCCTTTTCTTGCTGTCCTAAATCCTCTTCCATCGTAATTAAAATTGGATGTAACGATATCTTTTTTGCATCCATATCCTTCTTAAACTGTGCTAACTTCTGTGTAATTTGTTCTTTTCCGCCAACCTTATCTTTCTCTAAATCATTAAATGCCCCGTCAGTTAAGACAATAAGCCAAAATTCACGTTTTCCATCTATATCTGCTTCCTTTTTTATAGATTGCATCGCCGTTTCTACTGCGCTAAACGGAGTATTTAAATACGTTTTCCATGCTCCAATCCCCTCAATTTCTGTTTGTCTCTTATCCTTCGTTAACGAAATGTTTAATGGATCATTCGGCTTGCTCATTGGAACATAAGAGAATTTATCTTTTTCATCTAATAGCGCAACTAAACTTTGCAAAGCATAATTGGCATATTTCCAGCGATCGTTATTTCTCATGCTGCCCGAATCATCATATACAAGTGAAACGACCCTTTCCTTTGCCTCCTCTCCTTTTGCAAAAGTCCAAAAAGGATGTAACCATATAAATAGAAACAACATGAATGTGGCACAAATTCGAATTTTCATGATGAGGCTTCGCCACCTTTGTAGACAAATTCCTATGTTTAAATTTATGAGAGGAAACAAGATATATGACTTGTATTTTAGGACAACTAACACACCATAACTTTATTATGTAAATAGTTATATAAGCTGAATATGATTCCTTCTAGCGTTTTCCATCCGATACTATAAGTAAAAAAGCCTGTTTAAGCTCTACACTTAAAACAGACTTTTCCTACTTTTCATATTGAAAACACATATTAAAAAGTTTGATTTTGAACTAACACATCACTTCAATTGTAAATCCACCAGGTGCTTCCACATAAAACGTATACGCATGTGCACGTTTAGGAGCCTCAACCAAAAATCCATCTTCCTTCAATCTTTGATTTATCTTATCTACTTGTTCATTATTTTCTTGTGGAAATCCTACATGAAATGTTTTTGGATAGTGTACGTCATTCCCTTTCATTAACGTTAATATAAACCCATCGTTATCACGCATAACCGCAAAGCCATTTCCCCTTGCCCCGCTACAAGTTAAACCAAAATATTTTTCTAAAAACTCTCTAGCAGCTACTACATCTGAAACTGTTAAATTAAGATGTTTAATTTTCAAACCATCACCATCTTTCTTAATTTTCTAACATTTTATCACACAAATAAAAAACACGCCTTTCACAGCGTGTTTTATTGCTTCACATACACTTCAACAATCGGATTATCTTTATTATCCGCATGTAAGCGTAAATTCTCTTCACTTGTACTATAAATGCTAGCTAATAACATAATCGTTAACACATTAGGAGTTTTTGCATCGCTCCCGTATTTCCTTTCCAGCGCTTCCTTATATTCAAAATCCAAATCCCCCTGCACATATGTATACACTTCAAAACCATCTTCTAAATTGCAAACTACTGTATCAATAATATCTGCCCCAACTTGCTTCTTCATTTCCTTTCGCAAAGCTTCAATAAACTCTTCCCACGGTACTTCGTATATCTGAAACTGATCTGTAGATTTCATGCCTTTTCCTCCTTATATATCCTCTTACTATATTTCCCCTTTCCTATAACAATTATGATAGATAGGGCATTCATACAAGCCGCACTTGTCCCCTTTACATATCGTATTACTGTAATGGGGAAGGAGGAAAGAATATGCATAGACAAAAATGTTACGATACGTGCCAACGTTATTTCGGTAAAGTCGTTCGCATTGAAGATCGTGATGGTCGCATTCATTTAGGCAAAATAATTGATGTGACAAAAAGCTCTGTATGGATTGAACCAGTGCAACAGCGCTCATCTTTTGATACAGGATTTGGATACTATGACGCATATGCAAACGGTGGCTGTGACCTTTGTGGGGGCCTTAGCAGATGTGATAGTTGCGGATTTGGTTGTGGTGGTGGATTCAGCGGCTGTGGATGTGGCGGTCGTGGTTGCGGTAGTTGTGGCGGCTGGGGAGGCGGCGGCTGGGGCGTTGAACTCGGATTTGGTTTCATCTTCGGAATTACATTAGCTGCATTATTTTTCATTTAACATAGTAAAGAGTTGACTACCTTTAGTCAACTCTCTTTCTTTATTTTTCACATATAAAAATACGATGCCCTAAAATATGTTGGTACATAAGTCGTACATTTTCATGCTGTACCCATGCCTCATATAACTCATTTGGGATAAATTGTGATACATTCCATTCTGGCTCTTCTATATAGCCAGAGATCGTTTCTGCAATTGTACCACCGCCAGCAATTGTAATTCTTTTAAAATTTGCTTTCTGAAATAATTGTACCCATTCATTCTCAGTTAATAGTTCTTTCATCCCGTATAGTTGGGAAATTTTTTCTTCCTCACCCTTATCAATGTGCCTATCAATAATCATTTCAATGACAACAAGCTTACCGTCTTTCTGTAGTACACGATAGCACTCCGAAATAACCCTTTCTTTCTCTGTAAAAGCGAGTATCGATTCTCCAAGTACGAACTCAAATGATTCATGCAAACAAGGCAATTGCTCTACATTTCCTTCAATTAATTGAATGTCTATTCCTTCAAACGACCATCTATCCTTCGCCTTTTGAATCATAATCTCATTCTTTTCAACCGCCGTTACTTTATAACCATATTCTTTTGTCATATATGCCGCTGTTTTCCCCGTACCGCAGCCGATTTCAAGGACATTTGCTCCATATCTAAAAGGCAATTGTGCTAACAATTGTTTTGTTAACGTAAAACCACCAGGATGAGCACTCCCTATTCCGTAATAAGCTAGGAAATCGATGTATGCATTTCGTTCCATGGGATTCTCCCTTTTTTATTTTATATATTCAAGGAAGGAATAAAAGTGCATAGAAAAATCATTTTCAAGTGCTCTAATACCGCAACTTGAAAATGATTTTTCTTTTTATCCCACTATTCACCAGGCAGCCTGATTAAGGTTTCACTTTATTATTTCTCTTCTACATACGCCCATTTGAAACTATATTCCGGACTAATATTATGTTTCACAATTCCCTTTATATTTGGTTTCATTACATAGGATCGAGCATTTTGATATAAAGGTACAAGCGCTACATCATCTTCAAGTAAAATTTTCTCAGCCTTTCCTAACTCTGTCCAACGTTTTTTTGCATCAGCCATCCATTCTGTCTTACTTTTAGTAATAATGTCATCATATTTTGAATCTGAGTAGCTCATCTGGTTCTGAGAATTTGTCGTTTCAAACATATCAAGGTACGTCATTGGATCCGCATAATCTGGATTCCAGCCACCATATGAAAAATCATAATCTTGGTCTGATTCTAATTTAAGCTTTTGCTTAAATGGTTGCAGTTTAATATTTACTGTCACGCCTTTTAGGTTTTTTTCAACTTGATCTTTTACATACTCCCCAACTTTTTTCGCATTACCAGTATCATAATTTAAAAGTTCAATTGTGACTTGATCTTTTCCAAGTTCTTTTTTCGCTTCTTCCCAAGCTGCTGCTGCCTTTTTGGAGTCTTGTTTTAAACCATTTTTGAACGTTTCTGCGAAATCTTTACCGTCTGGTCCACTCGCTAAACCTTTTGGTACTAAGTAATCCACTGGTTTTGAACCATCATTTAAAATGACATTCGTTAAAGCTTTTTTATCAATTGATAATGCGATTGCTTCACGTAGTTTTTTGCTCTTTAACGGTGTATCTTGCCCACCACGTTTTTGGTTTAGACGTAAGTAAAACGTACTTGTTTCCGAATATGCGCCAAACTCCTCTTTATTATTTCTATACTTATCAACAAATTCACCTGATAAAAGTGCAAAATCGATCGCACCTGTATCATATAAATTCACTCTAGTAGCTGGTTCTTTTACTACACTAAAGTTGATTTCATCTAGTTTTACAGTCTTTTTATCCCAATACTGATCATTTTTCTTTAATTTCCAGCCTTGCTCATGCTTCCAATCAGTAAGAACGAACGGTCCGTTATATACTGTTGTATCAGATTCTAAACCGAATTTATTTCCTTTTTCTTTTACGAACTTTTCATTTAATGGATAGTATGACGCAAATGCCATTAAATTCAAGAAATATGGTACTGGTCTTTCTAGTTCTACTTCAAGCGTATAGTCATCTACCGCTTTTACACCTAATGTAGCAACTTCTGCTTTTCCTTGATTAATTGTTTCTGCATTTTTAATATAGTAAGCAATAAATGCATATTCAGCAGCTGTTTTTGGATCTACTAGACGTTGCCATGCAAATACGAAATCTTTCGCCGTTACTGGATCACCATTTGACCATTTTGCATCTTTACGTAATTTAAATGTATATTTTTTACCATCCTCGCTTTTTGTGCTAGATTCTGCCACAGCAGGAATTGGCTTATTATCTTTATCAAGGCGATATAACCCTTCCATCGTATTCCCTAAAATTTGTGCGCCAAGTGTATCTGTACTTTTTGAAGTATCCATCGTCGGAATTTCATTCGTTTCTGTACGATTTAGCACTTGCTTCGCTGCATATTTTATATCAGATTTTTTCTCTTCCCCGCCATTATTAGACGTTGTAGTCGGTTTCTTCTCCCCACCAGAAGATCCAGAACATGCTGTTAACGCCATACTCATTGCTAAAACTGGCACTACAACTGCCGTTAGTTTTTTCATTTTTTTCTTCATTCTTGTACCCTCCCCAATTATATGTACGAAACTAACTTTGAGAGATTTTCTATGAACTTAGTTAGTAATACTTTTTCACCAATTAATATCTTGGTAATTATCCTCATTTTTGAAGTTTCCATTATTTTATTTTCATAGTAACTATGTATTTTACTATTACTACTATACGAATTCTCCCCCATCTACTATATGTCAGTACTACTTTTCTTATTCTTCTCTATTTAATTGAATAGAAAAAGAGCGTGTTAATAGTAATGTTTCTACTTTGAACACGCTCTTTTTTATTATTTCCCTTCCGTTACATAAGCCCACTTAAAACTATATTCTGGACTGATGTTATGTTTCACAATTCCTTTTACATTCGGTTTCATTACATACGCTCTACCTGTTTGATATAAAGGAACTAATCCTGCATCTTCTTCAAGGAATAATTTCTCTGCTTTTCCTAACGTTTCCCAACGCTTCTTCGGATCAGATAATAATTCATTCCCTGCTTTTGCTACCATTTCATCGTATTTTGGATTCGAATAACTCATTTGGTTATACGGGCTCTTCGATTCAAACATATCAATAAATGTCATTGGATCCGAATAATCTGGGCTCCAACCTGCAAACGAAACTTCATAATCTTGTGCTGACTCTAATTTTAGTTTTTGTTTGAACGGCTGAATTTTCGTGTTAACCGTTACACCTTTTAAGTTTTTCTCAATTTGATCTTTAAAGTAGTCAGCAATTTTTTTCGCAGTACCATCATCATAGCTTAGTAATTCAATTGTCACTTGATCTTTTCCAAGTTCTTTTTTCGCTGCTTCCCAAGCTGCTGCACCTTTTTTCGGATCATATTTCAGACCATTTTTAAATGTATCTTGATAATCTTTACCGTCTGGTCCTGTCGCAAGTCCTTTTGGTACTAATTGATCTGTTGCTTTTGAACCGTTATTTAAAATAACGTTTGCTAAACCTTTTTTATCAATTGATAATGCGATTGCTTCACGAAGTTTTTTGCTCTTTAACGGTGTATCTTGTCCGTTACGTTTTTGATTTAAACGTAAGAAGAATGTACTCGCTTCTGAATACTCACCGTACTCCTCTTTGTTCGATTTATACTTATCAACGAATTCTCCTGATAATAATGTGAAATCAATTGATCCTGTATCATATAAATTTACTTTCGTCGCAACTTCTTTTACTACACTGTAGTTAATTTCTTCTAATTTTACAGTCTTATTATCCCAGTACTTATCATTTTTCTTTAGCTGCCATCCTTGTTCATGTTTCCATGAAGCCATCACAAACGGTCCATTATACAACGTTGTATCTGCTTCTAAACCGAACTTATCTCCTTTTTCTTTTACGAATTTCTCATTTAAAGGATAGTATGACGGGAATGCTAGTAAATTTAAGAAATATGGTACTGGCTTTTCTAATTCTACTTCTAGCGTATAATCATCTACCGCTTTTGCTCCTAAATCTGTTAGAGGTTTTTCACCTTTATTAATTGCTTCTGCATTTTTAATATAGAAAGCAATAAACGCATATTCTGCAGCAGTATTTTTATCGAGTAAGCGTTGCCATCCGTATACGAAATCTTTCGCTGTTACAGGATCACCATTCGACCATTTTGCATCTTTACGTAATTTGAATGTATATTTTTTGCCATCCTCGCTTTTCGTACTAGATTCTGCAGCTGCTGGGATTGGCTTATTATCTTTATCAAGACGATATAATCCTTCCATCGTGTTTCCTAAAATTTGTGCCCCTAGCGTATCAGTAGATTTAGAAGTATCCATCGTTGGAATTTCCTGTTGTTCTGTACGATTTAACACTTGTTTCGCTGCGTATTTAATTTCAGATTTTTTCTCTTCCCCACCACCACTAGACGTCGTAGTTGATTTCTTCTCCCCACCAGATCCAGAACACGCTGTCAACGCCATACTCATCGCTAAAACTGGCGCTACAACCGCCGTGAACTTTTTCATCTTTTTCTTCATTTTTGTACCCTCCCCAATTATATGTACGAAACTAATTTTGATAGATTTTCTAATAACTAGTTATCAGAAAATTCTTATTAATTAATATTCTACTAATTTTTCGGGTTTTGTAAAGCTATTTTTAAAATATTCTAAAAATTATTCTTTTATTATAGTAACAATTGTTTTTTTTACTATTATCACTATACAAATCCTTCCTTATATCTATTGATTTATTTACATTTAATCTCATAATAAAAGAGCATTCCAAAAGTAAATAGTCTACTTTTGAAATGCTCTATCATTTTATCTTACTATTGTGGACGATGAGATTCTCACTACAAAATAAGCTAAGAAACGTGTATATATCCACTTAAAGATAGTATTACTGTTTAAAATTATTTTCCATCTTTTTCAGTCATGTATGCCCACTTGAAGCTATACTCTGGGCTAATGTTATGATGAACGATGCCTTTTGCATTTGGTTTTTGAACGTATGCATCACCACGTTGGTATAAAGGTACAAGTGCTACATCTTGCTCAAGAAGTAATTTCTCAGCTTTTCCTAGCTCTTCCCAACGTTTCTTCGCGTCACCCATTAATTCTCCGCCAGCTTTTTTGATCATATCATCATATTTTGAATCAGCGAAGCTCATTTGGTTATGAGAATGATTAGACTGGAACATATCTAAGAATGTCATTGGGTCAGCGTAGTCAGGTCCCCAACCAGCAAATGATATATCATAGTCTTGCTCTGTTTCTAATTTCAGCTTTTGTTTGAATGGCTGAAGTTTAATATTAACAGTTACACCTTTTAAGTTTTTCTCAATTTGATCTTTT
Source organism: Bacillus sp. N5-665 (assembly GCF_022637375.2). Classification (NCBI taxonomy): domain Bacteria; kingdom Bacillati; phylum Bacillota; class Bacilli; order Caryophanales; family Bacillaceae; genus Bacillus; species Bacillus sp. N5-665. The sequence continues at coordinate 1,868,495 of NZ_CP093325.1, read as the reverse complement.
ACATATTCCCCAACTTTTTTCGCATTACCAGTGTCATAGTTTAATAGCTCAATTGTAACTTGGTCTTTCCCAAGCTCTTTTTTCGCTTCATTCCATGCAGCTGCTGCTTTTTTCGCATCTGGTTTAATACCATTTTTAAATGTTTCTTGGAAGTCTTTACCGTCTGGTCCAGTTGCTAATCCTTTCGGTACTAAGAAGTCCGCAGGCTTAGATCCATCATTTAAAATAACGTTTGATAAATTCTTTTTATCGATTGAAAGTGCGATTGCTTCACGTAATTTTTGGCTCTTTAACGGTGTATCTTGTCCACCACGTTTTTGATTCATACGTAAGAAGTAAGTACTTACTTGTGAGTATGAGCCAAACTCTTCTTTATTGTTTCTATACTTATCAACGAATTCACCTGTTAATAGCGCGAAATCAATTGCATTTGTATCATATAAGTTTACTCTTGTAGCTACTTCTTTTACTACACTATAATTGATTTCATCTAGTTTTACAGTCTTTTTATCCCAATATTGATCGTTTTTCTTTAGTTTCCAGCCTTGCTCATGCTTCCAATCAGTAAGAACGAACGGTCCGTTATATACTGTTGTATCAGACTCTAAACCGTATTTATCCCCTTTTTCTTTTACGAACTTCTCATTTAATGGATAGTACGATGGGAATGCTACTAAGTTTAAGAAGTATGGCACTGCTTGTTCTAATTCAACTTCTAAAGTAAGGTCGTCTACTGCCTTTACTCCTAGTTCAGTTACAGGTTTTTCACCTTTATTAACCGCTTCTGCATTTTTAATTGGGAATGCGATAAATGCATACTCAGCAGCTGTTTTTGGATCTAATAGGCGTTGCCATGCGTATACGAAATCTTTCGCTGTTACAGGATCACCATTTGACCATTTTGCATCTTTACGTAATTTAAATGTATATTTTTTACCATCCTCACTCTTCGTGCTTGACTCTGCAGCAGCTGGGATTGGTTTGTTATCTTTATCTAATCGATATAAACCTTCCATTGTGTTCCCTAAAATTTGAGAACCTAATGTATCAGTATTTTTAGAAGTATCCATTGTTGGAATCTCATTTGTTTCTGTACGATTTAGCACTTGTTTCGCTGCTAATTTTTCTTCTGATTTGCTATCTCCACCAGAGCTAGAATTTGTGCTTGTTTTCTTATCTCCGCCTGATGTAGAACATGCTGTCAATGCCATACTCATTGCTAAAACTGGTGCTACAACTGCTGTTAGTTTTTTCATTTTTTTCTTTTTCACTTTCTGTACCCTCCCTAATTCTTAACGCTCTCATTTAAGAATTTTCTGATAATTCTGTTTTTCTTTATATATTTATCAGAAGATTCTTATTAACTATTATTCTACTAATTTTTCGAGTTTTGTAAAGTGTTATTATTGAAAATTTTTAAAAAATTATTTTTTTACAGTAATATTCATAAAAATTCCATACTCTTTCGAAACACTATATCTCATTGAATTCTATGTATTGATTTAATAGTCTTTATCTCCCTACACTATAAAACACTTGTAAATTATTGTTAATAAATAATGTATATCGTAACAAACCTCTTTTCTACAAAAATAAAAAGCAGACATTACGCCTGCTTCAATTCTCCTCAATCTGCTTTTCACTTAATCCTAGATGTGTTCTAAGCGTATTACTCAAACTCTGTAGATCTTTTTTATTAGGGTTATAATAATATACACGTTGCCCATTCGGACCGTTAGGTAAATATAAATCATCTCCGCCTAATTGAATCTTTTCAACTGAACCATTTAAACCGTATTTATAAAAAGATAAAATATCATCCATTACTAAATTTGTTTTAAAATCGCCTTCAATCGCCTCAACTACTTTTTCTAGCTTCGTAATCGAGCCTACACTTTTTAATTTACTTAACATCGCTTCAATAACAAGTTGTTGGCGCTGACCTCTCATTGCATCACTATCAATATGACGCGTTCTTGCCAGTGCAAGTGCTTCTTCCCCTGTTAATTTTTGTAGTCCTTTTTTCAAATGGATTGCGTCAGGTTCATCTTTACTATTTTGCTCCGTAAATTCAACTGGGACATTTACTTCAATCCCATCTAATCCATCAACAATTTTAGTAAATGCATTAAAATTAAACTTCACAAAATAATCAACAGGCACTTGTAACAATTTTTCTACCGCTTCCACTGAAGCTTGCGGTCCTCCATCTTTACCATTTTTAACGAAACCACTTCCATATGCATGTGTTATTTTATCTTTTTTCTTTTCAACTGGAACATATGTATATGTATCACGTGGTATGCTCGTTAATTTCACTGTCTTATCATCTTTATTAAAAGTAGCTAACAGTAGTGCATCTGTATGAAAAGCACCATTATACTCCTTTTGTCGTTCTTGATTTTCATCAATTCCCATAATTAAAAGTGAAACATTATTTGTAATTGGTTTTACGGCGTTCTCACGTAAGTTTGATTTTTCACCACGCGCTAAATTCAAACTAGACTTTTGTACGAGATTAGAAGTTTTCATATACACATAAGCACTGTATCCAACTCCGCCAAATAGTAATACTACTAACAAGACACTTATTACCGTTGTCTTCTTATATTTTCTTTTATTTTTCTTTTCTCTTGAAGAAGAGGTATTCTCCATATATTTCCCTCCGTTTTCTATTCACCTAATATGTTTTTCAATTTTTCATAATTAGCGCTATCCTTTTGAAATACATTCTCTTTCAATCCTTTGTTTATTTGTATCCATTCAGTCGTAATCGAATATTGAATCATACCTTCGTGGAAACTAAGGAATTTTAGCATAATCCCTGTATTTTTCTCTACAATCATTTCAAATTTCCCTCTTAAATCTTCAGATGTACTTACAGGCATTTCTATGTTTATTGTCCCTTCTATTTTGTAGCAATCCAGTCCAAGATACTTCGTTTCTTTATAATTCCAATCTTTATATCGAATTAATAGATCCGCAAATTCTGATTGCATACTATACTTCGCGAATCCCACATATTCATCATCGTATCTTTTTTTCTCGCCTGATTTTCTCAATAACCTTTCTGTGGGATTTAATTTTAATAGTTCATAGTTTTTTTCCTTCGGGCTCCATTTTGTCTCTTTATATGTATACTTCTCATCATCAAATTCTTTTTTCTTGCCCTCGTTATATATAATTGTTCGTTTTTTCGCTAGTTTATCTTCTTTCGAAGAGATACCACTTTGTTGCTCCGTATCAATCGCATATTTGTATGTTGTAGCAATTCTTGACGAACTAGAATATTCCTCAAATTGTCCTGAAATATTTTTAAAATGATCAATGGAATCCAACATCTTTTCATGAATTTTTTCTTTATCTGGATAATTTACGTTCGATTTTATTTCTTCTTCATTTTCATAATCAGAAAACGCCTTTTTCTTTACGTATTCAAATACTCCACCATTTTGAGCAAAAATTTGATCAGAAAACTCCGACATAGACACAATTGAAAGTGTTAGAACCGCTGCACTTATAACCATCATATAAACTCTGTAACCTTTCTTTTTTACAGGGAGATTATGTAGTGTACGATTAATCTTTTCATTTAACTCTGGCGGTACTATAACATTCTCGTCTTTTATTCTCTTTTTTAATTTCTCATCAAATAATTTTTTATTATCCACTCTTTACACCTCCTATTCCATCTTTAATCGTTTTTGCAGTTGTTCCCTCGCACGTGACAATCTCGATTTCACTGTTCCTTTTGGTATTTCTAAAAGCTTTGCTATACTCTCTTGATTCATATCTTCATAATAATAAAGAACCGTAACAGCTCTTAATTCTTCATGTAACGATTGAATCGCATTACACAAATCTATATCTTCATACTGATCACACGCACTCATATTGTAATCATTCTCTTCTGTCACAATTACCTTTTTATACGCTCTAATAATATTGTTACACTCATTCATTAAAATTCGAATTAACCAAGTTTGAAAAAACTCTTCTTTTTTTAATTTTTTTATATTTTCATAGGCTTTTAAAATTGTTGCCTGTATCGCATCCTCTATATTTGTCTCATCACGTAACATAGCCTTTGCAATACGATACATCTTCATTTTTTCTGTATGTATAAGCGCCATAAAAGCTTCATGATCACCTTTTTTCGCTAAGGAAACATCGGTTTCTTCTTTTACAATCATTTTATATAAAGGGATTACTTTCACAATTGCTCCTCCTGTTTCATCCTCACTTCAAATTTAACTTTACATGTATTAGACGGATGAGCCTAGAAAAAGGTTCATTTTTTGAATATTTCCATAAAAAAAGGTAAACATTCTTCATGTTTACCTTTACTCAGATGTAATTCTAAGGAAATATCCATCTGGATCGACAACTTTAAATCCCCGCATCTCCCACGGATAAGTTTGAATTTCTTCTTGTATTGTGCATCGCTTCTCTTTACAACGTTCATATACTTCTTCAATCCGATTGACAACAATAATTAGTTCAAAGCCATTCCCCTTCATGTCTTTCCGATTGTAAAAATAGTGATTTTCACTCAATGTTGAATCAGTAGCTAGTAACAGAGAAAAGTGATCGTGATTAAAGCGTGCTGCATGCATACTTCTTTTATACAACTGTAAACCAATTACTTCTTCATAAAACAATAATGACTTCTCAATATCATTTACATATAGCTTAACCCGGAACAAATGATTCATTCGTTTCCTCCTCATCAAAAAAAGCCCACTTTCTCAGTGGACTTTCTACTTTACAACGGTAAATCCCTTTTCCTAAACACTACAATTGCTACTATGAAAATACAAAGTGCTCCAGCAGTTAAACCTATACTCACTGGCCATATATTATACGTTCCCTCAGCAATTTCTTTCGGACGAAATAGCGTAAATAATGATATATTTCTCATCCACTCTAACTTATCGCTTAATTTACCTACCATATCCGTTACGAAAAATAAAATAGTTAAACTTGCTGAGTAGCTAAGTGCCTTTCTTTCGTCATTACATATACAAGAAAAGAAAAATGAATACGCACTAACGACTAAAAATATTAACCCACCGACTATATTTATCTTCAGGAATAATTCTTTATTTAAGTTATTATCTTGTAGAAACCACTCTGCACCTACTATACCCGCTACATACGTAACAGTTACTATGATTAGTAGCCCTAATACGAGAATAGCCGCTTGCGTGATTGCAATTTGCACTCTAGATACAGGTGTTGCTAGCAAGTATGCCATCGCTCCTTTATCAACATGACGAGCAATTAAATGCGTTGCAACTGTTACACAAAAAATTGTTAATATGATAATAAACAATAGACTATAATATTCGCCAGCTAAAAAATCCATTACGTTTTGAATCGGACTTTCCATTCCAACAATTTTTTTCACACTATCAGGCATAGCACTTATTAATTCATTTAACCCTTTCGCTGATACCATTGAAGGGAAGATCCAAATTAACAACCATAAATATAGAGCTGCACCAGTTGCATAACTCAAAATACTTTTTTGTGTTTCTTTCAAACTAGCTAAAAACAATTGCTTATTCATGCTTTATCCCTTCTTTCTTATCATAATAATGCATAAATAAATGTTCTAAATCCATTGCTCTCGTTTGAAGCGCCGTTACATTATAGTTTGAAAGTGTTTGTAAAACAGTTTGATAGTTTCCTTGCACAATAATCGATGCTTCTCTACCTTTCACCGCTTCAAATTGCAAATTACATTGTGTAAGAGATTCAATCTCTTCTTGCGATGATACGGTTACATCTATTACCTGTCGTCTCAAGCTTTGTAAATCATGAATATTTTCAACCGTTACAAGGCGACCATCTTTAATTATAGCCACTCTGTCACAAGTTCTCTCAATCTCAGTAAAAATGTGCGATGACATAAGGATTGTTTTCCCTCTTTGCTTTTCTTCTAATATTAAATCTATAAACACTTGCTGCATAAGTGGATCGAGTCCTGAAGTCGGTTCATCTAAAATTAACACTTCCGGATCATGCATAAAAGCAGCAACAATTCCTACTTTTTGCTTCATTCCTTTAGACATTTTTCGAATCGGTGTTTTCACATCAAATTGTAGACGTTCTATTAATTCATCTCGTCTTTTCGTATCCTTTAAGCCGCGCATTCCTTGCATTAACTTTAAAAACTCTAATCCGTTCATTCCTTCAATAAAAGAAATTTCTCCTGGTAAATAACCAACTTCCCTTTGAATCTTTGCGGCATCATTCCAACAATCTAATCCGAAAATTAAAGATTTTCCAGCTGTCGGTTTTATAAATCCCATTAAAGTACGAATTGTTGTGGATTTCCCAGCACCATTTGGTCCTAAGTAACCAAATACTTCCCCTTCTTTTACATCAAATGTAATATGAAACAAACCTTTTCCATTTGAAAACTGTTTTGTGACATTTTGAACTGAAATCATAATTCCACCTCATTTTTTGAAATATTTAATATGTGATATTTCAAAATTATTGTACTCCTCATCTTTCATATTCGCAACAACTTTTTGAAATATTTATATGTCCATATTTCAAAAATATTGTTTTCCATTATTTTTTCTTGTATATTTTAATTGAGGTGATTGCATTGAACGGCTTTGAAAAAGTGAAAGAAAAGAAAAAACGTGCTATTAAAGAAGCTGCTTTCGTATTATTTTCAGAACGTGGATTTAATGAAGTGAAAATAGAGCACATTGCAAAAGAAGCAAACGTTTCTCAAGTTACCATTTATAATCATTTCGGAAGTAAAGAAGCATTATTTAGAGAGCTTATACAAGAATATATCATATCTGAATTTCAATATTATAAAGATCTTGCAGCGGAAAAATTACCTTTTCATGATATGATGCAAAAAATGATTGTAAGAAAAATGAATACTGGTGGGTTATTTCAGCCAGATATGTTACTACAAATGATGCAAAGAGATGAAGAGCTCCGAGAATTTATTTATAGTTATCAAAACGAAAAAATCCTACCTTGGTATTTAGAAATATTAGAACAAGCACAGCAAAAAAATGAAATTAACCCTCACCTTACTAAAGAAATGATGTTACTATACATTCAAATGTTCACTAAACTAGGTGATGATTTCGGGGCTCAGCTTCTTGAAGGAGATCGCGAAAAACATATACAAGATATCGTTACGATGTTCTTTTATGGACTGTCCGTCCCAGAAAAATAATTTTTTCTAAAGAATAAATAAAATCACAAAAAAGCCCTTTGGATATTTAAATCTCAAGGGCTTTTTCATGTCAATAAAATGATTAAAACTAACTTTATCTTAAAGCAGTTAAATGCTGCTTTATAGATAATACCTTATTATAGATTAACTCTTTTAGCATAACTGGCTGAATTGAGATAATCGTTTCACCGAAATTCAGAAAATAACTTGAAATAAATTCAACTTCTTGCTTGTTAAAATAGCCTGTTATACTATAATTTTCATTTCCTTTTTGTATCTTCATGGAAGGATAATTCTCTTTATCAAAAATGTCTTTTCCTTTTTGATTAACAATGACACGAAAATCAATTGCATCCGGCTTTCTGTGAAAAGTAGTAAGATAACTTAATAATTCTTCAAGATTTTTTGGATTCGTATTGCTTGTTTCCACAATAGAAAGAATTTTATCACATCTAATTATTTGAACATGATTTGTCTCAAAATTAAAGATTTTAGCATACCACTGGCCAAATTTAGATTCTATTCGAATAAATTGGGCGACCAATACTTTCTCCTCATCTTTTTTTAAATATGTTAAATGATAAACTCGCTCAGCAAAAATTCCCTGTAAAATTTCTTTTAAGAACGGACTAAAATTACTATGATTTGTTACTTCAAAAGAAAGCGTTCGTTCCATAATTGAAATATTTTTACTCACATTATCAGGTAATACATGTTTAAATTTATTTTCAAGTGCAATACTTTCTATATTAAATGGTTTCGTCTTGTATCCATTTAATGTAAGAATCGAAAAGTATAACGCATACATTTCATCCACACTAAAATAAATTGGCGATAACACGCTATTTTCTATAATTTTATAACTTCCATTTCTACCTAGTTCAGAATATATTGGTACACCTATTTCTTCCAATGATTGAATATCTCGTAAAGCTGTACTTTTAGAAATAGCATATCTAACCATTAAATCCTTTAAATTAAAATGCCTTTTATTATTTAAGAAAATAAGCATATCATTAATTCGTTCCGTTTTTTTCATATTTCCCTCCCGAAAGGTGTCATGTATTGAAACCTTTTTAGTCTATATTATAATTATTAACTAATAAAGGAGTTATATATTTATGACATTAGAAATAGCTATTTTTCTTTCAATGAATGGGCATGCAAAGGAGGCAATTAATTTTTATACACGCAATTTAGAAGCTAAGCAGTTAATGATTGTTACGTATGAAGAACTGGCGAAAAGAGATCGTTCTTTTAAAATTACAAGTGAAAATAAGGATCATATTGCTCACTCTGTTTTAAAAATTGGGAATACAAAGCTAATGATAGCAGAAGATACAATGAATCCTAAGGAACGTTATAACGTTGGAAATAACATGTCACTTTGCATTCAAAGTGCTAATTTAGAAGAAATACAAAGATTTTATAATAATTTAGTTTCCGATAAGAACGTGAAGGTAATCTCTCCACTAGAAAAAAATATCTTTAGTGAAGCATATGGTATTATTGAAGATCCATACGGCATACAAATCCAGTTAATGTATGACAAACGATTAGGCTAAATAATTAGCCCTATTCACATATTCTCAATAAAAAAAGACACGAAATTCGTGTCTTTTTTATTTTACAGTGATAACTCTACCCGTTTCACTACTTTTAATCGCTAATTGAATAAGTCGAATAACTTCTATGCCTTCTTGTGCTGTTACAGGTGGTTTCTCACCATTTATAATACTATCTCTTACACCTTTATAATACATATCATAACAGCCAACTTCTGTCGAAATACGCTCTAGCTTTTCTTCCGTGTCTAAAGTAGCGAAATTCTCTTCAGCATCTACTCCATAACCGTTATCGCCTGGCTTCATTCCATTTTTTAATTGTTCTTCCTGTGAATCCATACCGTATTTCACGATAGAACCTTTATCTCCATGCAGTGTAAAGTGTGGACCTGCTTGCTTTACGTAACTGCTACTATGTAAAGTGACACGTTTCACACCGTAGTGAAGTATAACACGGAAGTAATCATCAATCTCTGCACCTGGTCGTTGTTTGATTACATCTGCACTTATCGCATCTGGTTTCCCAAATAATGATATTGCTTGGTCAATTAAATGCGACCCTAAATCATATAATATCCCTGATCCTGGTAAATTCTTTTCTCTCCAGCGATCTCGTACATTCGGGCGAAAACGATCGAAATGCGCTTCATATGCGTATAGATTCCCTATTCTGTTTTCTTCTAACAATTTCTTTATCGTTAAGAAATCATTATCAAAACGGCGATTATGATATACGCTTAACACCACATTATGCTGTTTTGCTAATGAAATTAGTTCTTCGCCTTCTTCAATTGAAACAACGAATGGCTTCTCCACAACTACATGCTTACCATGTAAAATTGCTTCTTTTACATATGGAAAATGAGTTGTATTCGGTGAAGTAATGACCACTAAGTCAATATCAGCACGATTTACTAATTCCTCAATTGTGCCAACAACTTCAGCATTTGGTAATGCTTGTTTCACGAGTTCTTCTTTTGATGATAAAATAGCACGAATATCATATTCTTCTATCGTTTGTAATAATGGAATGTGAAATGTTGTACTAGAAAATCCAAATCCTACAATTCCTACACCTATTTTTTTCATGTTGCCCCTCCATTTATCCCGCTTTAACGGACAGTAAGACCCCTACCTCAAAATTCAGCGAAAGTAAAGAAGTTAGTTGAGGAATCAACTGCTCGTAAAAGTCCGATTGATTAAAGTTTCACTTTATGAGAACGATTTCATTCAGTTATTATAACAAGATTATTATTATTTACATAATAATTTGCCTAGAAAAAAGCATCTTGCCATTATTCATAGCAAGATGCCTTTTTTACTCCGGTCGTTTTTTCGTCCACGTTTCAATAACTTCACCTGTATCGTTAACATCTAGCACTAAACTACCGTTACTATACCGGTCTTTATTTCGATACGCTTTCGGATCAATTTCTTCTACAATGTGTTTCTCTGTCTTCATGTAAACTAGTTCATCGTCTCTAACAATTTCAATACCGACAATACGGTATGGATTACGTTTTAACTCCTTGAAAATAACAAGACCTCGCTTCGCCCTCGTTGATTTCTCAATTTCTGATGCTTTTAGACGTTTTACAGCACCGCGCTGCGTTACGAGAATAAGTTGATCTTTGTCACCATTTAACGGTTTACCAGAAGCGACATAATCATCTTCTTTTAAGTTAATTGCTTTCACACCAGCGGCCCTTACACCGACTGGACTTACTTCATCTTCATGGAAAATAAGTGCATATGCACCATAGGTTGCAAGAACAATATCACTCGTTCCATCTGTTGCAAATATATCTACAACATAATCATCTTTTTTCAAATTCACAGCGACGAACGCTCTTGAATAACGCTGAACTTTATATTGGTTTAATTCTGTTTTCTTAATCATACCATTTCGTGTAACAAATACAATAAATCGTTTTTCTTCTTCAAAGTTCGGTACGACGGTCGCCCAAATAATCATTTCATCCCGCTCGAGCGAAACGAGATTCGCAACGTGTTGACCTAAATCTTTCCAACGAATTTCTGGCATTTCATATACTGGCAGATATATATAGTTTCCTTTATTCGTAAATAAGAGGACTGTCTCTGTCGTATTCGTATCGAATCGCTCCAGTAAGATGTCACCCTCTTTCATACCGAAGTCTTTCCCGTTCGATGCATTATGTGAACGCCAACCTGTTCGTTTCACATATCCTTCTTTCGTTACAGTAACGATGACATCTTCCTGCGGAATCATAACTTCCACATCGATTTTAATTTCCTCAATTTGTTCTTCAATAATAGCACGGCGATCATCACTATATGTTTTCTTTACTCTCTTCAAATCTGTTTTAATAACTTGAAAAAGTCTTTTTTCACTTTGTAAAATTGCCTGTAATTCTGCAATTTTTGTACTTAATTCATCCGCTTCTTTTTCTAGTGCTGTAATATCTGTATTTGTTAAACGATATAATTGCAACGAAACGATTGCTTCTGATTGTGCTTCTGTAAAGCCGAATTTAGCACTTAAGTTATCTTTCGCATTACGCTTATCTTTAGAAGATCTAATCGTTTCGATTACTTGATCTAAAATTGATAATGCTTTCATTAAACCTTCAACAATATGTTGACGATTTTCCGCTTTTCGTAATTCATACTGAGAACGCTTTGTTACAACTTCTTTTTGGTGTCCAATATATGCATCCAAAATTTTTGGTAACGTCATAAGTGTAGGACGACGATTATTTATCGCAACCATATTAAAGTTATATGGAATTTGTAAATCTGTATTCTTATATAAATAATTTAAAATACCTTCAGCATTTACTTCTTTTTTTAACTCTACAACGATACGAAGACCTGTACGATCTGTCTCATCACGTACTTCAGCAATTCCATCTAGTTTTTTATCTAGACGTAATTCATCCATTTTTTTAACAAGGTTCGCTTTATTTACTTCATACGGAATTTCTGTAATAACGATTTGTTGCTTACCACCACGAATCGTTTCAACTTCCGCTTTTCCGCGAATAATAATTTTACCTTTTCCTGTTTCATACGCTTTTTTAATACCATCAATCCCTTGAATAATACCACCGGTCGGGAAATCTGGCCCTTTCATAACTGTTAATAAATCATCAACAGTACTATTCGGCTTATCAATACGCATCATCGTCGCATCAATTACTTCCCCAAGGTGATGCGGAGGAATTTCTGTTGCATAACCAGCTGAAATCCCTGTAGATCCGTTCACTAATAAGTTCGGGAACATTGCTGGTAATACAACAGGTTCTTCACTCGTATCATCGAAGTTTGACACAAATTCCACTGTTTCTTTATCAAGATCACGTAATAACTCAGATGCAATTGGTGATAATCGAGCTTCCGTATAACGCATTGCCGCTGCTGGATCGCCATCAACACTACCATTATTACCATGCATTTCAACTAAAACGTTACGTACTTTCCAAGTTTGACTTAAACGTACCATCGCCTCATATACAGAGGAATCACCGTGCGGATGGTAATTACCAATAACGTTACCGACTGTTTTAGCTGATTTACGAAACGCTTTATCATGTACATTTCCTTCTACATACATGGAATATAAAATACGTCTTTGTACCGGTTTTAAACCGTCACGCGCATCTGGAAGCGCGCGATCTTGAATAATATATTTACTATAACGTGCAAAGCGGTCACCTAACACGTCTTCAAGCGGGAGGTCATGAAACTTCTCTGCCTGCATGTTATTCCACCTCCGTCTCCATAATCATTTCATTTTCTAAAATATTTCCTTCTTCTTGCATACCAAATTGTACATTTCGTTCGATCCATTTACGGCGAGGTTCTACTTTATCACCCATCAATGTCGTAACTCGGCGCTCCGCTCTTGATGCATCGTCAATTTTCACACGAATCAATGTACGTGTTTCAGGATTCATAGTTGTTTCCCATAATTGATCGGCATTCATTTCGCCAAGTCCTTTATAGCGCTGCAGCATGTAGCCTTTACCGACTTTTTTTGTTACACCATCTAATTCTTCATCAGACCATGCATACTCAATCACTTCACTCTTACCTTTTCCTTTACTTACTTTGTATAAAGGAGGAAGTGCAATAAATACTTTGCCAGCTTCGATAAGTGGTTTCATATATCTGTAGAAGAACGTTAGTAACAATACTTGAATGTGCGCACCATCTGTATCAGCATCGGTCATAATTACAACTTTATCGTAGTTAATATCTTCAACAGCGAATTCATTCCCTACACCACCGCCAATAGCGTAAATGATTGTATTAATCTCTTCATTTTTAAAGATATCAGCAAGTTTTGCTTTTTCTGTATTGATTACTTTACCACGTAACGGTAATACCGCTTGGAAACGTCGATCTCGACCTTGTTTCGCGGAACCGCCGGCAGAGTCACCCTCTACTAGGTACAGTTCATTTTTTTGCGGGTTACGTGATTGTGCTGGTGTTAACTTACCACTTAATGTACCTTCTGATTTCTTTTTCTTTTTACCAGTACGCGCTTCTTCTCTCGCTTTACGAGCAGCTTCACGTGCTTGCGCTGCTTTAACTGCCTTTCTCACAAGAAGTGTAGCAACATCCGGGTTTTCTTCTAAAAAGTAAGCTAAATGCTCAGATACAATTGCATCAATTGAAGAACGAGCTTCACTTGTACCAAGTTTCCCTTTCGTTTGCCCTTCAAACTGAAGTACTTCTTCTGGTACACGTACAGAAACGATAGCCGCTACACCTTCACGAATATCTGTACCTTCTAAGTTTTTATCTTTTTCTTTTAATAACGATACTTTACGAGCATACTCATTGAACACACGCGTCATTGCTGTTTTAAATCCAGCTTCGTGTGTTCCCCCATCTTTTGTACGTACGTTATTTACAAACGAAAGAATGTTTTCTGAATAGCCATCGTTAAACTGGAATGCTAACTCTGCTTCAATTCCGTTTTGTTCACCAGTGAAGTATACAACCGGATGAATCGAATCTTTCTCTTCGTTTAAGTATGAAACGAAAGCTTCAATTCCTGTTTCATAATGAAAGACATCCTCTAAATCATTACGTTCATCTTTTATCGAGATTTTCATTCCTTTTAATAAGAATGCAGATTCACGTAATCTCTCACATAATGTTTCATAATTGTAATTTGTTGTACTGAAAATCGTTGTATCTGGTTTAAAATGTATTGTCGTACCAGACTCTTTCGTCTTCCCGATCTTCTCCAGTGTCGTTGCAGGAATACCACCATTTTCAAAGCGTTGTTCATAAATATTTCCGTCACGTTTAATCGTTACTACTAACCATTCTGACAAGGCATTTACAACTGATGCCCCAACACCGTGTAAACCACCACTCGTTTTGTAACCACCTTGACCAAATTTACCACCGGCATGAAGTACAGTTAAAATGACTTCAGGTGTAGGTTTCCCAAGTTTATGCATTCCCGTAGGCATCCCTCGCCCTTTATCTATAACGCTAATACTATTATCTTTATGTATTACGACAGAAATTTCGTCGCCAAATCCCGCTAACGCTTCATCAACGGAGTTATCTACTATTTCATATACTAAATGATGCAATCCACGGCTATCCGTACTCCCGATATACATACCCGGGCGTTTTCGAACGGCTTCAAGTCCTTCTAGCACTTGAATTGCATCTTCATTATATTGGAACTGATGCTTCGCCAAACTCCTTGCCCCTTTCCTAATCAAATCAGAACATATGTTTCTATTATAGAATAACGCCTCGACTATAGTTTTGGCAAGTTATCTTATCTCTTTTATATACCATTTTCAATAGAAAAATCCTTGTTTTTTCACAAGGATTCCTCTAGGCTACTATTTCAGAAAAATAATCGTTTGTCAACGAGAAATGGATATGTATGCCAAGATTATACATTCCAAACCTTTATCATGATCCAAATGATCAATATCCAAAATGGGATAACAAGTAACAATCCCCAAAAACAGCCTTTAAAAAATCTCATGATGAACACCTCGTTCATCGGCCCTACTTATTTATAACGAGGGCTGAATCAATCTTTCTCTCTTTAAAACCTATACTATTTTGTCATCGCATGTTCTACTTTAATGCAACGATCCATTATTACAGTATAGCCTGTTTCTTGCAAAAGTTTATATGTATCTTCATCTTGTACTCCTAATTGTGCCCAAAAAACATCTGCATCAATCTCTACAAACTCTTTCGCAACATCCATTAAAAATTCTGAACGGCGGAATACATTTACAATGTCCACATGTTCCTTAATATCCTTTAGTGAAGAAACTGCTTTTTCTCCAAGCACCTCATTTACTGTTGGGTTTACTGGAATAATGCGATACCCAGCATCTTGCATTGCTTTTGAAACCATATACGATGTACGTTCTGGCTTATCCGATAATCCAACAACTGCAATCGTTTTGCTTTTCTTTAATACTTCACCAATTTCCGTACGAGTTGGGTTTTCAATTGTCATAATCTATCCCTCCTATTCCTTTAGTATAGCCGATAAAGAAAGTCTCTTTCAATATGAAAGAGACTTTCTTTTATTTCAATTATTGATTCTTTGTAGCTGAATTATCTGCTAAAGTAGCTGTTTTCGTCATTTTTTGACCGTTACGATAGAATGTAACTTCTACTTTCTCGCCTACTTTTTTCTTTTCATATAAATATTTACGGAATTGAAGTGAATTTTCTACTTTTTGATCATCTAATGATACTACAATATCATATTGCTCTAAACCAGCTTTTTCTGCAGGTGATATTGGGTAAATTTTACCTAATACAACGCCGTTTGTTACTTCTTTCGGTACTTTCAATTGATTTACTGCATAAGCTTGCACATCTTCTAATGAAACGACACCTACTCCAAGAGCTGGACGTTTCACCACTCCGTCTTTTTCAAGTGATTCAATAACTGGCTTTGCAATATTAATTGGAATAGCAAATCCAATTCCTTCAACTTCTTGTTGTGCAATTTTACTTGAATTAATCCCAATTATTTCACCATTTTGGTTAAACAACGCACCACCACTATTACCTGGGTTAATTGCTGCATCTGTTTGAATAACTTGAGCATTCCAATCTGCACGCTTATCGCCATCGATATCTACTGGAATTTCACGTTCTTTGCTACTAATAATACCTTCCGTTACACTTCCATCAAACCCTAGTGGGTTACCAATTGCAATCGCTTTTTCACCCGCACGAAGTTTACTTGAATCACCTAAAGTGGCAACTTTATTTACATTAGATCCATCAATTTCTACAACCGCTAAATCTAACCAAGGGTCTTTCCCTACAAGTTTTGCATCTACCTTTTTACCATCACTTAGTTTTACAGCAAGTTTATTTGCTCCATCTACTACATGGTTGTTCGTTACAATATACGCTTTATTTCCTGCTTTTTTATAAATAACACCTGATCCTGAGCCAGCTTGTTGTTCTTGGCCTGTCGGTTGCATTGCAAATGGATCAACACTTTGTTGCATATTAATAACACCTACAACTACATCTTTCGCGCCTTCAATCATACCAGGTAAATCAGTTTCATTTTTTGCTTTATTGACCA
Organism: Bacillus sp. N5-665; assembly: GCF_022637375.2. Classification (NCBI taxonomy): domain Bacteria; kingdom Bacillati; phylum Bacillota; class Bacilli; order Caryophanales; family Bacillaceae; genus Bacillus; species Bacillus sp. N5-665. Next base: position 1,852,123 of record NZ_CP093325.1, on the reverse strand, counting down.
CAGGAACTACAGTACCTTCAACTTTTGAATCCGAACTGAATGATGATACAACCGCTCCATTATTTTGAGCCCATGGCATATATGGTGCCGCAAAACTAATTGTGACAGCCCCGACTACTGCTCCAACTAAACCTGTGAAAAAATATCCTTTTTTACTACCTGTTTTTTTCATTTCTCTCGTTTCACTATGCTCTTCATTCAAATTCGGTCCGTCGTAATATCCCATGTTTTATTTCCCCTCTCTGGTGAATTCGTACTTTCAGTATAGTCACAGTTTGTGTCCTTCTTGTGAACTCATCGTGAAATCCAATTAAAAAAATACTCTTATCTATCATTGTAGACAAGAAAAGTATTTTTTGTACATTCCACCTACAAAAGAGAGTATAAATTTGCTATATCCCAAAGCCAAAGCGCATAGTAATTTAACGGTTATTCTTCAAATTTGTAACCCACTCGAATAACAGTACCGATATGCTTCGCTTTATCTCCTAGCTTATTTCGTAGTTTTTTAATATGAGTATCAACCGTTCGGTCATCACCGTAGTAATCATATCCCCATAACTGATCTAATAAATGTTGACGTGACAACACAATTCCTTTGTTCTCCATTAAATAAACAAGAAGTTCAAATTCCTTATGTGTCAATATAATTTCTTCTCCATCTACTAAAACGGTTCTAGATAGACGATTCACTTCTATTCCAGCTAAAGACATGGCATTTTCTTCCGCTACTCCTACCACACCATCCGCACGTTTCAATAACGTCTTTGCACGAGCTACTAACACTTTCGGGCTGAAAGGTTTCGTTACATACTCATCCGCACCTAATTCGAATCCTAGTAATGTATCATCCTCATCCGAACGTGCTGTCAACATAATGATTGGTACTGCTGATTCTTTTCTAATTCGTCTACAAACAGACCATCCATCTATTTCTGGTAACATTATATCTAACATAATTAAATCAATTTCATGCTCTGCAAATAATTCTAACGCTATTTTTCCGTCTTCTGCTTCGATTACTTCAAAGCCTTCATTACGAAAATAATCACTAACGATTTCACGTAATCTTCTTTCATCTTCAACAAGTAATACTGTTTTATTCATATAATCTATCCCGCCTTTTTACTCTTTCAATCGAATAATACGTTGATTGGAGCTTCCGCGAAATGGAAGTGTTAAATCTTTTTTCTCGATTTCAAATCTTCCATCGACTAAAACATCCCCATAATGTAACAACTCTATCATATCATTATTTTGAGAACTCTGTATCTCTTCTAACGTATAACCTGTATACATCCAAAGATTTTTTTTCAAGTCTTTCACAGCTTTTGCTACTTTTTTCACTTCAGCAGCTTGAAAAAATGGATCTCCACCTGAAAATGTTACATCAGTTAATGAATTACTTGCAATCTCGTTCACAATTTCTTCTACTGTCATTTCAGTTCCATTACAAATATTCCACGATTTCGGATTATGGCAACCGAAACAACGATGCGGACAGCCCGCAAAAAACACGACTGTCCGCAACCCTTCCCCATCTACTACACTATCATGAATGATGTTCATCACTTTCATTTATGCTTCACCCGATCCATCTCTTCACTACGTTTCGCACTATTCCACTTCGACATATCTCCTACAAGATAACCTGTTATACGGCGAATTCTTTCTATATTAGCCTCGTCTCCATTTCCGCAACTTGGACATTCATTACCAATAACTCCGTGATAACTGCAGCATTTACAACGATCAACAGGATGATTAATTGAACCGTACCCAACGCCATGTTCTGCCATCGCTCGTACAATTTGTTTTAACGCCTGTTTGTTATGCATAGCTGCTCCGTCTAGTTCAATGTACGTAATATGTCCCCCGTTACATAGGGCATGGAAAGGTCCTTCTAAACGAATTTTATTTATCGCTTGCATGTTATAATAAACTGGAATATGGAATGAATTCGTATAATAATTATGGTTCGTTATACCGCTAATCACACCAAATTCTTCCCTATCTTTTTTCACAAACTTCCCTGATAACCCTTCCGCAGGAGTTGCAATTACTGAGAAATTCAGTTCATGTTCTTCCGTTGCTTTATCCATTCTATCTCTCATAAAGGAAATGATTTCATACCCGAGTTTCCATGATTCTTCATCTTCTCCATGATGCTTTCCTGTTAAAGCTACTAAGCACTCCGCAAGACCGATAAAACCAAGACTTAACGTCCCTTGCTTTAAAATGGATGCTACAGAATCTTCAGGCTGTAATTTCTCTCCACCGCGCCATACACCTTGTGAATATAAAAATCGAAAATCTCTTGCTCGCTTCGTACATTGATACTCAAATCTCTCTAATAATTGCTTAATTCCTAAATCTAAGTAATAATTTAACGCTTCAAAAAATGCTTCTTTTGAACCACTAATTAACGCTAATTTCACTAAGTTGATAGACGTAAATGATAAATTGCCTCTTCCAATCGCTGTTTCTTCTCCATGTATGTTAGACATAACACGGGTACGACATCCCATATAACATACTTCACTTTCCGGTCGTCCGTCATAATGTACTGCATTAAATGGCGCATCTAAAAATGAAAAGTTAGGGAATAATCGTTCAGCCGTTGTCTCTAACGCTAATTCAAATAAATCATAGTTCGGATCACATTCTTCAAAGTTCACACCTTTTTTCATTTTTAAAATTTGAATTGGAAAAATTGGTGTTTCCCCCTTACCAAGACCAGCTTGTGTCGCTTTTAAAAGCTGTCTAACTAATAACCGTCCCTCTTTTGATGTGTCTGTTCCATAATTAATAGAAATAAACGGTACTTGTCCCCCGCCCCTACTATGCATACTATTTGAATTATGAACGAAAGCTTCACACGCCTGATACGTATCATTTTCTGTTTCTTTCCATGCAAATTCTTCTATTTGTTCTTTCGTAAGCGGATATGACTGTAATCGTTTCTTATGTCTCGCTACTGTTTTTCTCACATATGGAGCTAAATCAATATCAAAGAGTGCAAATGATTGACCACCGTGCTGCATATTTTGATTCGCCTGAAAAATAATAGACGCAAGAGCCAATGCACTTTTAATATCCTGCGGTTGTCTCATATGCCCATGTCCGGTATGAAAACCGTTCGCAAGCATTTGCGCTAACGGAATTTGCGAACAAGTCGTCGTTCCTGTCGCATAAAAATCTAAGTCATGTGGATATAATATATTTTGATTTATCGCTTTTTTCACTTGATCTGACAATAAATTTTCAACTGCATAATATTTCGCACTCTCTGATGCGAACGTTCCCATTACTCCCATCGGAGAGCGACCATCTACATTTGCATTTTCTTGCATTAAATCTTGCTCACTACCGTGGACAATCGTCTCAAATACTCTCATTAATTCTTCTCCACGTACATTTCGTTGTAACATTTATAACCCTCCACCAATATGTTGTTGTCTTTTGATTAAAATGTTACTACATATAGTCTTGGTGTTTCTGTGAGAAATGTAACATTCCTGTGAAATTTTTTTCACGAAATAATGAATTTTTCATTTACAAAAAAGAAATGTGCTCTTTACAAATGTATGGTACAATATACGGGAAAAACTCTTTTTACCCTTTATCAACACATTTGAATAAAGGAGACTGAACTTATGGTTACTACATATCTTTTATTTATCGTTGCCTACTTACTTGGCTCGATTCCATTCGCACTAGTCGTTGGAAAAATCGGCTACGGAATCGATATTCGTGAGCACGGAAGCGGTAATCTAGGCGGAACAAATACATTCCGCACACTAGGGAAAAAAGCAGGTTTTATCGTTACAATTGCTGACATTTTAAAAGGTACATTAGCAACAAGTCTACCGATTATTTTCGGATTAGATGTTCACCCATTATGGTTCGGGTTAGCAGCTGTTCTTGGACATGTGTATCCGATTTTCGCGAAATTCCGTGGTGGTAAAGCTGTTGCAACTTCTGCTGGCGTGCTATTATGCTACTCTCCAGTTGTTTTTGCAATATTAGCTGTTGTCTTTTTTAGCCTTTTATTTACAACAAGATACGTATCACTTTCTTCTATGGTAACAGCCGTCGTTGCTGTTATTGCATCCATTGTTAGCGGGGATAAAATCTTCATTATTGCGATGTGTTTATTAGCAGGTATGGTTATTTATAAACACCGTGCAAATATCGGACGAATTATAAATAAAACTGAACCGAAAGCAAACTTTTCAAAAAAGCAAAAATAAGATCGTAACCCACATAACGCAAAAAGAAAACGTGAAGCATATTAATAGCGTCTTTTTGCGTTATTTTTTATACTAAAGAAAAAGCAACATAATTTGGAGGAACTATACATGAATCTTTCCGTAACAAAAGAAGCAGCACAATGGTATAAAAACGAATTAAACTTACAATCGGGTGAAACACTACGCCTTTTCGTACAATACGGCGGTTGCAGTACTGTGCAAAAAGGACTTTCTTTAGGTATTCGTAAAGATGATCCTGCACATCCTGCTGTTCAAACTCAAGAAGAAGGTATTAACTTCTTTATTGAAGGCGACGATGAGTGGTTCTTCGATGGACATAATTTAGCTGTTACATTTAACGACGGTGATGATTTCCCGCAATTTAATTATGAAAAATAAAAAAGCGTGGCTTCTGCCACGCTTTTTTATTTTTTCTTAATTTCCTCATATTTCGCATACCACTCTGGATATAACTTTTTAAATGATACGGGCCTAAATCCTTCTTTTTTCGCGCAAATATTCGTCGTACTTGCAGTAATACAAAGTTCACCTTCACCGTTATATATTTCATAACCATATACAACGCGAAGCGGACTAACAGTATCAATCCACGTTTTCACAATTGCTTTTTCTCCGTAACGCATCGCTTTACGATATGAAATTTGCAAGTCTAACACAGGAGAAATAATTCCCTCTTTCTCCATTTCAACATATGAAAATCCTAAATCTTGTATAAGTTTCGTGCGACCTAGTTCAAGCCACACCAAATAGTTTGAATGGTAAACAACACCCATTTGATCTGTTTCCGCATAACGGATTTCAACTTCATGTTCTGCTACAAACATATGTATTCGCCTTCTTTCACTTCTGCTGCCTTGCATACATTTAATCATAATACAGTGACATCAAAAATAAAATAAAAACAGTGAATCTTTTACTGAAAGGAGCAAGCATATGATTCAAATTGTAACTGTTCGTAGCGGTGATAGCGTATATAGCTTGGCATCAAAGTATGGATCAACACCTGACGAAATAGTAAAGGACAATGGACTAAATCCAGCTGAAACACTCGTTGTAGGTCAGGCACTGATCGTTAATACGAAAGGGAATAATTATTATGTACAGCCTGGCGATAGCCTATATCGAATCTCTCAAACATATAACGTACCTCTCGCTAGTTTAGCTAAGGTTAATAACTTATCTTTAAAATCCATTCTCCATGTTGGACAGCAATTATATATACCAAAAGGGACAAAACGCGCAGTAGAATCCATCGCTTATTTACAACCTTCAACAATACCAATAAAAGAAAGTTTGGTTAATGCTACGCGTGCCATTAATCCATTTTTAACATATTTGGCCTACTTCAGTTTCGAGGCAAAAAGAGATGGTACGTTAAAAGAACCAACTGAAACAGCTAAAATCGCTAATATTGCAACGCAAGGTAATACCATCCCTATGCTCGTTATTACAAATATTGAAAATGGAAATTTCAGTGCCGATCTGACATCGGTTATTTTACGCGATGCAACGATTCAAAACAAATTTATTACTAACATTTTGCAAACAGCTGAAAAATATGGCATGCGAGACATTCATTTTGATTTCGAGAGTGTGGCACCTGAAGATCGTGAAGCGTATAATCGTTTTTTACGAACTGTAAAAACACGCTTACCTAGCGGGTACACATTGAGTACAACGCTTGTACCGAAAACAAGTTCAAATCAAAAGGGCAAATTTTTCGAAGCTCACGATTATAAGGCACAAGGACAAATTGTTGATTTCGTCGTCATTATGACATACGACTGGGGTTGGCAAGGTGGTCCACCGATGGCTATTTCTCCTATCGGTCCTGTAAAAGAAGTACTTCAATACGCAAAATCTCAAATGCCTCCACAAAAAATTATGATGGGGCAAAACTTATACGGATTCGATTGGAAACTTCCGTTCAAACAAGGTAACCCGCCTGCAAAAGCAATTAGCTCTGTCGCAGCTGTTGCACTAGCTCGTAAATACAATGTTCCTATCCGCTATGATTTCACAGCTCAAGCTCCTCATTTTAATTACTTTGACGAAAACGGCGTACAACACGAAGTTTGGTTTGAAGATTCACGGTCTGTTCAAAGCAAATTCAATTTAATGAAAGAACAAGGTATAGGCGGTATTAGTTACTGGAAGATTGGCTTACCATTCCCGCAAAATTGGCGTTTACTCGTTGAAAATTTTACGATTACGAAAAAGGGCTGACATAAGTCAGCCCTTTTTGACTATTAAAAATCCGTCACAAAAAGAAGAATGACAACATTCTCCCTTTTTAACCGTTATCAACAATCGGTTGTTTGCCTGTTTGGTCTTGCATTTGCTTTCCTTTATTGCCACCAGCTTTTTTTGATTGTGTTCCAATATGATTCGGTGCAAAGTCTTTTGAATTCTTTTTCGGATTACCCATTACTATCGCCTCCTTAACACTAGTATCGTACTAGTGTTAAGAATTATTCAGCTTGCTTAAAAAGTTGCATTTCATAACGTTTTTCAATACGCTCTTCAATGCGATCGATTGCATCACGATCACTTAATAATTGTTGTTTATTTTCTTTCACAAGTTCGTCAAATGATTTACGGCGACTTCTTCTCATGCTGTTCACCCTCTCTCCTTCACATTCTTACTATACATAGTATGAGCAAATGAAAAACTCTTTAATCAGATTTGCAAGAAAATTTTATGTTTTAGTACTCCTAAAAAAACTCCGTGTACAACTTCTTGTACACGGAGTTTTTTATACCATTATATTTAAATATTCTTTTAACTTTTCATCTGCATTCATTTCACTTTGTTTATACTCACTTAGCGCTTGCAGTACGAAATCATACTGTCCTAAAATATAACTTTCTAATTTCAGGACATCCTCTAAGCTATTAAGCATAATTCTCGTATTACCAACTTCATTTTTTAACGCCGGTTCACAATTTAAACTCGTACATATTTCTTTCACATCATCTTCTAATATCTCTGTTAATACGTATTTCTTTCGCCCTTTTACTTTTACTCTCATAACTGGATAAAAAGCTTTTATATCTAAATAGCTTCCTACATTCATACAACGAATCCATTCGATATCACGTTTATTTCGTACAAGTATCTTTTTTACTGCTTCATATACTGCTGTTTCATCAAGTACTTCTGTATTCGATTTCCTGTTTGTTTCTTCTTCAATAGATGCACATTTTTGATAAACAGCTGCACAAGTAATACAATCATCAAATGCATTATGAGAACTTAAACGAATGCCAAGCATTCGCTTTAACGTTTCAAGTTTATGATTAGGTGCGTACTTCATATATTTCTTCGCTAAAAACACAGTATCAATCACTTTATTTTGAGGTTCAGGCAGCCCAAGCATATTTACATTACTTTTTAAAAAACGCATATCAAAAGATGCATTATGAGCGACAATAACATTTGTATGTAAAAATGCTAAAAATAAAGGTAATACTTCTTCAATCGTCGGTGCATCTGAAACACGATAATTTGTAATACCTGTTAAACTCGTTATTCGGTCCGGAATTGAACGCTCTGGATTCACATAGGAAACAAATTGATCTACTAGTTCATGATTACGATATTTCACTGCTGCTACTTGAATAATTTTATCATTATAAGGGTTAAATCCTGTTGTTTCAAAATCAATTACAACATAATCTAACGGTAAGGATATATTCCCCACTCCAAACACTCCTTTACCTCTAAACGTTTATATTTCTTTTATCATAACATGCTGCTATCACTACGTGAAAAAGAAAAGGCAGAAATGGTAACTTTCCACCTCTACCTTTTCACCGTTATTTTAATTTAGCAATCCGTTTCTCCATCTCTTTTTGCGTCATCGGTCCAATAAACTTATCTTGAATGACACCTTTCGTATCTATAAAATACGAAGTTGGAATCGTAATTACTTTATACGCTGTTGTCACATCAATGTTCTTGTCCAATAAAATAGGAAAAGTAATTCCTTTTTCTTTCGCAAAATTGCTTACCTTTTCTACTCCCCCACCCTTTTCTGAAGGCGTATAATTTATTGCTAAAATTTCTACATTTTCTTTATGTTCTTTATAGAAAGCCTCCATATCCGGCATTTCTTGCTGGCAAGGTCCACACCACGTTGCCCAAAAGTTTAAAATCACTTTCTTTCCTTTCAAATCTGATAACTTTACATTCGTTCCATCTAACTTCGTTAATTCAAAGTTTGGCGCACTCTTCCCTATTTCGATACCATTACTTGCAATCATCTCTTTCATAGCAGCTTCACTTTTTTCTTGCTCCCCTTGTACCGCCTGATCTTTTTTACCAAACTGTTCATAAGCTGCATATCCCGCTAAACAAAGTAACACTACAATAATCGTAAGCTTCCGCCACATTTTATATCACCCTAACGTATTTATCTTCTTATTAACCTAATTACCCAAATACTATATACCTTATTTTAGCTTATACGGACAAGCTTGGAAATATTCACAGTCAAAATAATTAGAATATTCTTATTTAAAATGGAATTTTTTCCTTTTTATCATATAATTAGAAAAACAGATGACGTGTTTCTTATCTCCTTATGGACCCATTCACCTTTTTACTTTCTTATATAACCTTCAACAAAAGGGGGATTGTTTATGAATTCATTCGAAAAAATAACATTATATATTCTTAGTTTTCTTTTATACCCAATCGGCATTATTACATGGATCATTTCACTCTTTAGTAAAGACCTTGAAAAAAAGAAAGTAGGGCGTATTTGTCTCTACGTCTCTCTAGTCTCATTCGTCCTTTTCTTAATTCTCGGAATTGCAACTTTCCTTATGACTGCTACTTTTAACGTTGATCTGAATCACTCCGAATCGATCGAGTATCAAATAAATGACGCTGAATAAAGATAAGAACAGTGCTCTTATCTTTATTCATATCTCTGTAAAAACGAATGACTATTTATTAATTTTTCAGGACTTCCACATGCCACAATACTGCCTTCTCTCATTATAACAACAAGATCTGCTAGTATCGCTTTCTCTACATCATGTGTTGCCACAATTCGCGTTACATCTCTTCCTAATCCTTCTATCATATTCCAAACAGTTTCTTGATTGCTCGGATCTAATCCTGCAGTTGGTTCATCTAAAATAATAAGATTCGGATTTGAACCAATTGCTCGCAATAATGCAAAACGTTTTCTTTCTCCTCCCGAAAATTCTTCACCACTTTTATGTAGTACAGTTTGAATCCCTTCCGATAAATCTCTAATTATCGGCTTCACATTTACAAGTTCAATATTTTTTTCTAACTGGTGTTCTATATACTCTTCACCGAAATACATATTCTCTTTTACTGTCGTCCGAAAGAAACGAGGTTCTTGCCACACTGTAGTCATACGAGCCTCATCACCATAATAAACAATGTGACCATTAGATGGTTTATACAACCCTGTCATTAATTTTAAAAGCGTTGTTTTTCCTGCTCCACTTTCTCCTACAATAATAACGAGTTCACCTGGATTAATTTGCAAATCAATATTATGAATTCTGCATTTCTCTTCATCATTCTCCTGAAATGAAACATTTGTTACTGTCATCCCCATCGCTCTTTCTAGATTACTATTTGCCACTCGTTTATCTAAAAAGGAAAAAACTCTATTTGCCGAAGCAACTGCAACTTGTGTCATCATTAATAAATCGCCCACGTAGCGGACTGGAAAAAAGAGCATTTCAATTGTGGCTAATACTGCAACAATCGAGCCAACTTCCATTTCCCCTTTCATTATTTTCTGCGCGCCTATAATGAGAACAACGATATATGCTCCTGTTTCAATCACTGTTCCAACTACTCCAATGCAGTGTTGCATCATCGTCTTCTTTACTTCCGATTTATAAGACTGTGCCGTTACTCCCTTAAATAAGCGAATGGCCCATTTTTCTTTTTGCAAACTCCGTAAATCTTGTGCTCCTTTTACAAACTGTGACACCATCTCTACAACACTTGATTGATTGTTTTGAGCAATGCTTGCAATATTTCTTACCTTTTTCCCCATCACCATCGGAACCGTTGCACTAAAAAATAAAAACGGAGTTACCCACAATATGAACTGTATATCTATATGTTGTAGTGCTATGAACGCACCTATAAATTGTGCAATGGCGTGTATATATTCTATTAATATGGACCCATATAATCTGATCCAGTTTGGAATATCAGACACAACTAACGTCTCTAACTCTCCTTGTTTAATTTTCTCACTCTCTTCAAACGGTAATGAGAAGAAATGACGCAATACATCTATACGCTTCTCTCGTAATATTCGCTGACTCGCTTTTGAACTTACATAATCAAATGAAAGATTGTTCACCCACATCAACAAGCGGCTAGCTGCAAACAAAGTAATGTAAAGATACGCCTCCTTTAACTCTCGTTGAATAAGGTTATCTACAATTAATCCCATGAATAGTGGACGAGATAAATTTAAAATAGCAGCAAAGCATCCACTACATACAGCTGCTATTACTAATAATTTTTCTTTCTGTAACGGTAACAATATTCTTTCATGATGTTCCCTCCATTTTTATAGTAAAAAGAAAGGGATGAAACCAAATGGTTTCATCCCTTTCCATAAAATAAGGAAGCTAACAGTTGTTAGCTTCCTTATCGTTCATTTCAATTATTTAGTTCGAAACTTTTGACTCTTCAATTTTCTCACGAAGAACCATTTGTAAGATACCACCGTGACGGTAGTAGTCAATTTCTACTTCACTATCGAAACGAGCTACTACTTCAAATTGTTTTTCGTTGCCATCTGCATCAGTTGCAACTACTTTTACAAGATTGCGTGGTCTAACTGTTTTGTCAATTTGAATTTCAAATGACTCATTACCAACAAGGCCTAACGTTTCAGCGCTTTCGCCATCTTTAAATTGAAGTGGTAATACACCCATTAATACTAAGTTACTACGGTGAATACGCTCGAAGCTTTCTGCGATTACTGCTTTAATACCTAATAAGTTTGTACCTTTCGCAGCCCAGTCACGAGAACTTCCCATACCGTAATCTTTACCAGCAACAACTAGAAGACCTGTGCCATCTTCTTTATATTTCATAGCAGCATCATAGATTGATGTTACTTCACCAGTTGGCCAATATGTTGTGTATCCGCCTTCTGTTCCTGGTGCGATTTGGTTTTTAATACGGATGTTCGCGAATGTACCACGCATCATAACTTCGTGGTTACCACGACGAGAACCGTAAGAGTTAAAGTCAACAGGTTGTACGCCGTTTTCTAATAAGTAGCGTCCTGCTGGTGTATGCTTACCGATTGAACCTGCTGGTGAAATATGGTCTGTCGTTACAGAGTCTCCAAATTTACCAACTATGCGTAAATCTGATAACGTTTCAACTTCACCTGGCTCTTTAGATAATCCTTCAAAGAACGGTGGGTTTTGAATATATGTTGAATCATTATCCCAAGTATATAAAGCTTCATTTGAAGTTTGGATTTCATTCCAGCGCTCATTGCTGTTAAATACTTGTGCATATTCTTTCTTGAACAGTTCAGATGTAACAACGTTTTGAACTACATCTTCAATTTCTTTAGCTGATGGCCAAATGTCGTTGAAGTAAACAGCATTGCCATTTGCATCTTTACCGATTGCATCATTTTTCAAGTCAATATCAACAGTACCTGCAAGTGCATATGCCACAACAAGTGGTGGTGATGCTAAGTAGTTTGCTTTTACAAGTGGATGAATACGACCTTCGAAGTTACGGTTACCAGATAAAACAGATGTTACTAATAAATCGTTTGCTGCGATTGCTTCTTCTAATTCCTCTGCTAACGGACCAGAGTTACCGATACAAGTCGTACAGCCGTAACCAACTGTTTGGAAACCTAATTGATCTAAATATGTTGTTAAACCTGATTTATCTAAGTATTCAGTAACAACTTTAGATCCTGGTGCTAATGATGTTTTTACGTACTCAGGTACTACAAGCCCTTTTTCAATTGCTTTCTTCGCAACTAGACCTGCCCCAATTAATACGTATGGGTTTGATGTATTTGTACAGCTTGTAATTGCAGCGATTGCAATTGCACCTGTTTTCATCGTTACTTCTTTATCTTCTAATGTAACCTTCACTTCTTTATCGAACTCTTGCTCATTAAATCCAAGTCCTTGTGTTCCAACTGGTGCTACAACAGCTTTATGGAACGCATCTTTCATATCTGAAAGTGGAATTAAATCTTGTGGGCGTTTCGGTCCAGAAAGGTTAGATTCGATTGTATTTAAATCAATTTCAACAAGATCAGTGTAAATTGGATCTTTGCTGTCTGCTGTATAGAATAAACCATTTGCTTTACAGTATTCTTCAACAATGCGAATTTGCTCTTCATCTCTACCTGTTAAACGTAAGTATTCTAATGAAATATCGTCAATTGGGAAGAATCCACAAGTTGCACCGTATTCTGGTGCCATGTTTGAAATTGTTGCACGGTCAGCTAAAGGCATGCTTTTTAGTCCATTACCGAAGAACTCAACGAATTTACCAACTACACCTTTTTGACGTAATACTTGTGTTACTTTTAATGCAACGTCAGTTGCTGTAGTACCACTTGGAAGTGTACCAGTTAATTTCACACCGATTACTTCAGGTACTGGGAAGTATGAAGGCTGTCCAAGCATTCCCGCTTCTGCTTCAATACCACCAACGCCCCATCCAAGAACGCCGATACCGTTAATCATTGTTGTATGTGAGTCTGTTCCAACTAATGAATCTGGGTATGCAACTAAGTCACCTTCAGCATTTTTCACAGCATGAACAACTGGTGCTAAATATTCAAGGTTTACTTGGTGTACAATACCTGTAGCTGGTGGCACTGCGCGATAGTTATCAAATGATTTTTGTGCCCAGCTTAAAAATTTATAACGTTCTTCATTACGTTTAAACTCTAAGTCCATGTTGAATGCAAGCGCGTCTGCCGTACCCGCTCTATCAACCTGTACAGAGTGATCAATTACAAGGTCTACAGTAATTTCCGGATTAATTTTATCAGGATCCCCGCCCATATCTGCCATTGCTTTACGAAGCGAAGCCAAATCTACAACAGCTGGAACACCAGTGAAATCTTGTAAAATTACACGAGATGGTTTAAATGGAACATCGATATCTTGCACATCTTTCGTTCCCCATTTCGCTAAATTTGTAACATGTTCTTCTGTAATTACACGTCCGTCTACTTGACGAAGTACTGATTCAAGTAAAACTTTCACGGAATATGGTAATTGAGATACGTTGCCAACCCCTGTATTTTCAAGCGCTTTCAAATCATAATAATGATACGTTTTTCCATCTACTTCAAAAGTTGCACGTGATTGAAATGGATTATGTTTGACCATTATGTTTCCCCCCTGTTAAACGTGGCTAAGTTGTCTGAATATAAAATGTAGACAAACTTTTCAATACCTTACGATAATATCTTATTACAACTTTCTAAATAAGTAAATAATAAGAAACTTATAGATTATCATAAGTTTTCTTTATGTTTCTAAATTTGAATAGTGTTCACGCTCCTTATGAATACTATTACCATAAAGTAAAGTGCTCTATTAGTGCTTTACTTACAGTTCATACATACTATGAACTGCTCATCATTCAACATACAAAAAATATTATAGAGGTGAAATAAAATGGGTAAAAGAAAAGCAAATCATACTATTTCAGGAATGAATGCTGCATCTGCACAAGGACAAGGAACTGGTTACAATGAAGAATTTGCAAACGAACCTTTAACTCCAGCAGAGCGACAAAATAATAAAAAACGTAAAAAGAACCAGTAACGAAAAATCCCAAAAGGCATATTTTCCTTTTGGGATTTTTTCTAATGTTTATAACGTAGTAATTCCGAAACCGTTACAAATCGATATCCTTGTTTTTTCAGCTCAGGTAAAATTTTTGCTAGCGCTGCTACTGTTTGACTACGATCATTTCCTCCATCATGTAATAATACGATATCTCCACTTTTAGCATTTTTCACTACATGATTTACAATGGATTCAACCCCTGGATTCGCCCAATCACGTGGATCTTGATGCCACGACCATAGAACAGTTTGATAACCTGCTTCTTTCGCTGTTTTAAATACAGCATCGTTAATATATCCGCCAGGAGGACGGAATAGTAAAGGTTCTTTCACCCATTTTTTAAAAAATTTCTTTCCATCTAAAATATCATTTTCTAATTTTTCATCTGATGAATTACTCGCATACAAATGGTTCATCGTATGATTTCCAATTTCATGTCCCTCTTTTAACACTTGTTTCACTAAATATGGATTACGCTGAACTCGAAATCCAATCATAAAAAAAGTCGCTTCTGCTTTATATTGACGTAATAAATGTAAAATTTGTGTTGTATAAGTCGGATCTGGTCCATCATCAAATGTAATGGCAATAATCTTTTCATTATTAGGTACTTCCCATGTTACATAGCCAGTTGGTTCTAGCTCTTTTCTGAGCAACATTTTCGCTTCCACTTTTTCCACTTGAAATATATGTACTGCGCATAATAAAGAAAAAACCACTAAAAAAATTTTCTGTTTTAGCATAATGTTCATTAAAGTAGGAGGGTGTCGAATACACAACAACCTCATTTACTTTTCTAACTGATCTACATTTCGCATAATGTTTTGGAGATTATTTTCGTATTGCTCAAGTTGTGGACGTTGTGTTTCTGAAGCTACTTCTAACGCATTTTGAATCTGTTCATACGCTTCCTGAACCTCTTGGCGTAATTCTTTTAGATCATGACCGTAGTTTGGATCATTTTTTACAATGTTGTTAAATGCATGTTCTGCTTGTGTAACTCCTTGCTGCGCTGCTTGAAAAGCTTGTTGTTTATCTTTATGATATGGCATTATATAATCCCCTTTCCATAATAGTTAGTCCCATTTATCTTTACCTTTTTTTCTAAAAACATTCTCGTATAAATTTGCAAACTTCTCTCATTCTAAAGAGAAAGAGGAGGTGTCACATACAATGGGAAAAAACAATCGTGAAGCGAAAGAAAAAAAGGGACAACCTGAACCATTAAGCGGATCGCATAAAGTAAAAAACCGTAACCATTCACGCCAAAAAAATCATGCACATCATGATATGTAAAACAAAAGGTTCACACTAGCTACCTTTGTCACATACAATGTTTATATTTTTCCATTTATTCTTCACCCCCACTTCATTCATGCATAACATAGTATGAATTGAGATTTTACGGAGGGTGTCTTACATGGGCAAGAAAAAGAAGGATTGTCTTTTTCATGTTGATGGTTTCGAAGAATGGATGGATCAATTTTGTTCTGATTCTTGTAGTAACTTTAGTTTCCCAAATCAAATTCATATTGACCTTTGCGAAACTGAACAAGAGTACATTTTGGAAACAGATGTACCAAATGTATCCGAACAAAATGTAGTCATTAAAAAGATGGAGACAGGCCTAAACATTTGCATACTTCATGAAAACATTTCTTTGCAGCGGATCATTCCTTTACCCGCTACTATTATTTACAAGAAGATGCTAGCCTGCTTAGAGAATGGATATTTAGCCATTCATATTTCCAAAAATGAAGTTGCTAATAAACATGAAGAAAAAGTTCTTTTTCAAAGTGAGAAGTAAAATAAAGTAAAACTGTAATCAATAGGAGTTTTACTGTCCGCAAATAGCGGGATAAAGTGAAAATTTCATCAGTGGGGCTTCATCCCCCACTGATATTAGTTGAACCAATCGGGCTTTTACGGGCAGTTGATCCCCCACCTAACTTCTTTGCTTTCGCTGAATTTTTAGGTGGGGGTTCTTACTGCCCGTTAATGCGGGATAAATACAAAAATAAGCCCCAGTCATCTGCTGGGGGCTTATTTTATTTCACATGTAATTCTAAATTACAATTTCTATCATGCCTTTTTTTCAATAAACCTTTTGTAACTAACAGTACAGGAAATGCTACAGTTGAAAATATAGCTAATACTGAAAATACTACAAACCCATTTTGATATCCGTAATAATCGAGAAGTACGCCCCCAAGCCATGGACCAATTACTGCTCCAATTCCTGAAAATCCCATCGCTCCAAAATATGTTCCTTTCAAATGTGAAACAGCTATATCATCTATAAACACATCCGTCATTGAAAACATGAGAACTTCTCCAATTGTAAAAATAATTGTGCAGACGGCAGCACTTAGCGTAGATTCTACTATTCCAAACCCAAACAATCCTCCGCTCACAAATAAGGTTCCCACCATAATAGATACTAACGGTGTATACTTTTTACATATTTGAATAACAGGGTATTGAATTACGACTACAACAATCGCATTTAAAGCTAACATATACGAAAACAATGTCACTCCATCCTGAAATATATGTGCATTTGCAAAATATTGAGATACTGTTGTCGTTAAGTGAGAAAAACCACAATTACTCAAAATAATACCGACTAATGCAACTAAAAATACGACATCCTTTCGCAATATACGAACTGCATTCAACATTGTGACAGGCTTTTCTGTATTTACTTTCTTTTTTTCAATTGGATACTTCTTAAATTGGAACGCTAATATAGCTGTATATAGAATATATACTCCAGCTGCTACTAAAAAAGGAATTGTTGATTTTGCGCTTCCAATCTGTAATCCGACAAGAGGGCCAATCGCCACTCCAACATTGATTGCACCGTAACGCAAATTATATACGAGTAAACGATACTCTGGTTTCGTTAAATCTGATAATAATGCTCTTGAAGTCGGTTCAAAAAAAGACCGACATAATCCATTTAAAGCATTTAATAAAAAGAAACTTAAAACATGATTTGCAAACGAAAAGCCTATAAATACAAACACCCAAACAATCATGGACCATATTATAATCATGTTTCGACCGAATCGATCCGATAAATTCCCTCCAATAAAACTAGCAAACACTCCAACAAGTGCACTCGTTCCGATAATAGCACCCGTCATTCCAGCTGATACACCTTTAACAGTCGTTAAATAAATTGCTAAAAAAGGAATACTCATTGACGTGGCAAACCTCGAAAATAAAGTCCCTATTATAATTGTCATTCCTAACGGATGAATATTTTGTAACTTCCCCTTCATCACTAAACCTACTCTCCCCGTTCTTACATAAAAAAAGAAAGCAAAGGATCTGCTTTCTTTTCCCTTTTTATACTTGAGCTGTTGATACTCGAGCTGTTCTCGTTATATCCATATCTATGCCATATGTAAACTGTAATTCTTTACAAACATCTTTAATTAAAATTGTGACATTATACTTCTCATTAAATTGTAAAACGATATTTTCTACTTCTTCATATGTATACTTATATTCCCCTGTAATGACACTTTTTAGATCAAAGCATTCATTTATACAAAGTTGCACAAGTAGCTGGTCATATTTCTCTATTACATCTTCTCTCTTCCACAGTACCTCTTTTACATATAACCGATCAAACTTCACACTTTCTCGATTACAGTCCGTTAAAATCCGGGTCATTTCATTTAATTCTCGATACAATTCAGAAATATTTTTACTTAAACTAAGCAGTTTATCTACGCCGTTTTCATATAACATATTCATTCCACCCCCGCATTTTCTTCTTATTATAGCAAGAAAATTCTAAAAATAGTTTCTTTCTTCTGAAATATTAGGAAACTAATTTCAATTGCTTTACAATGAAACTAGTGAAAACGAAAGGGGAAAGAAAATTGGAGCAAAAATTATATTACACTGACGCTTATAAGCAAGACTTTACTACAAAAGTTATAAAACAAGATTATGATAAAGACGGTAACTTATACGTTATTTTAAACGAAACGGCATTTTATCCAACAGGGGGCGGACAACCATATGATACTGGTACATTAAATGATATCGATGTAATCAATGTAGAAGAGATAAATGGAGAAATTCATCACTTCATTGTAGAACAATTACATACTGAAGAAGTAGAAGGTAAAATTAATTGGGAGCGCCGTTTTGATCATATGCAGCAACATGCGGCTCAGCACATTTTATCTGCTGCTTTTTGGGACCATTTTAACATACCTACGATTGGATTCCACCTTGGAAAAGAAACGGTAACAATTGATTTAGAAACAGAAAATCTTCATACAGAAACGGTTGAAAAAGCAGTACAAATTGCAAACAAAATTGTTTTTGAAAACCATCCCATCCGCATCGAGTGGATGAACTTAGAAAAAGCGAAAACATTCCCCCTTCGTAAAGAACCGACTATAACAGAAAATATACGTGTTGTTATAATTGAAAACTTCGACTACAACGGCTGTGGCGGAACGCATCCGAAACGTACAGGTGAAGTAGGTCCTATTCAAGTACTAGGGTGGGAGCGCAATAAAGGTGGCATACGATTAACGTTTATCGCTGGTTGGCGCACACTAAATTTAATGGGCCAACAACAACAAATTATGAAAGATGTTTCTAAACAATTAAACAGTAGCGAGAGTGATATCCCAGCAAAAGTAGCACAACTTCTTACTTCTCAAAAAGAAAATGAAAAAACAATACAAACAATGAATGAAAAATTATTATTTGCAGAGGCAAACGAACTACTTCAACAGCCTTCAGAAAAACATACCGGCATACTTATTTCTAAAGTATTTAATAATCGTTCTATGCAAGAAATCGCAAAGCTTTCTGCCATTATTACAGAACAACAAGAGCATGCCATTACATATTTCGTTATTGAAAATGAGGACAAACTACAATGCATCCTCGCTTGTGGAAAAACAGTCACGCTCGATATGAATGCTCTTTTAAAAGAGGCACTTCCTACAATTGAAGGAAAAGGTGGCGGAAATAAAAAGAGTGCTCGCGGTGGCGGAAAAGCGGTTATGACCGGGGACGAATTTTTAAATCAACTTGTTTCTTCTTTACAGTCAGAAGTGTAAAACATGTTTATGAAGGATAGCTAACTGCTATCCTTCAACTATATTTACAAACCTATATTTTGTTTCAAG
Source organism: Bacillus sp. N5-665 (assembly GCF_022637375.2). Classification (NCBI taxonomy): domain Bacteria; kingdom Bacillati; phylum Bacillota; class Bacilli; order Caryophanales; family Bacillaceae; genus Bacillus; species Bacillus sp. N5-665. Next base: position 1,832,811 of record NZ_CP093325.1, on the reverse strand, counting down.
CCTTGATAACTCCATGCACTTGCAAAACCTTCACTTATAAGAGTTATAAAAGTTTCCGAAAAACCATATTGACTTAAATCTTTAATCGGTACCATTTGCACATCTTGAATTGGATTATAATCAAACTCATTAGAAGGTAGCGTAATTTCACCTTCAATCCTTTCAAGCAGAAACGTAATATGTAATAAAGATGGACTAGCATCTGGTTTATCACAAACATAGAGTAGATTCTTAATTTTAACTTCTAATCCTGTTTCTTCTCTCATTTCTCGAATCATCGCTTCTTCTAACGTTTCACCATTCTCTACCCTTCCCCCAGGTAAAGACCAATTGCGATTAGCAACTTTTTGCTTTACTAGCAATACTTTTTCATCTTCAATTAAAATTCCCGTAACACGAACTTGCATTACACTTTCCATATGTAATCTCCTCTTCCCGTTATATTTACAAATTAACCCTTCCACAAAAAGAACATACGTTTTATAATTAAAGAAAATTATGGAAGAAAGAAGTTGTTACATCTATGCGTCCACCTTTAACAAAGTCTATATCACTTGAAGATTTCCAAAACTTTTATTGGTTAAAAGCAGAACTCCAAACATTTTGTCGTGAGCATGGTTTGCCAGCTAGTGGCTCTAAGATTGAAATAACCGAGCGTATCTCACATTATTTACATACTGGTAAAATATTAAAAAACAGCTCTAGTCAAAAGGTGAGTAAAGCTTCCCTCTCTTATAAAGAACTTTCTCTTCAAACGATTATTACTAACAATCACCGCTGCAGCGAAGATGTTCGTGCTTTTTTCAAAGAAAAAATCGGAGCAAACTTCCGATTTACAGTAGCTCTTCAAAAGTTTTTTAAAGAGAATGTCGGAAAAACATATGAAGACGCGCTAACGTTTTGGTATGAAGAAAACGAACGAAAAAAAGATCCTACATACAAAACAACTATTAGCGCGCAGTTTGAATACAATCGTTTCACTCGCGACTTTTTCGAAGATCCAAATAACAAAGGGAAATCAAAAGCTGATGCTATCGCTGCTTGGAATGAAATAAAAGCAAAACCTGGTAGCAATGCTTATGTTCCTCAAAAAGTAGAAAACTAGTCCCTTTCTAGTTTTCCACTTTCTCAAATAATAGCGCAAGCCCTATTCCACCACCAATTCCTAACGTCGCAATTCCATATTTCATATGCTCTCTTTTCGCTTGATAAAACAAATGTGTCACAAGCATAGCTCCAGATGCACCGTACGGATGACCTAGCGCAATTGCACCACCATTTACATTTAATTTTTCGAAAGGAATTTGTAACTCCTTTGCACAAGCAACAACCTTTGAAGCAAATGCTTCATTTATTTCAAAATAATCGATGTCCTCTACTTTCATATTCATTTCATTTAATAATTTGTTCACCGCAAATATCGGACCAGTCCCCGGAAGATTTGGATCCACTCCAACTACAACACTACGAACGAAACGAAGTACAGGCTTATATCCTAATTTTCGGGCTTGCCCCTCTTCCATTACAAGAACGGCACATGCCCCATCATTTACACCGCACGAATTACCTGCCGTTACTGTACCATTTTGTAAAAATGCGGGCTTAGTTCTTTTAATCATTCTTTCATACTTCATTTCTCGTTTTATAGACTCATCTAAAGATCCATTAAAAGAAAGTATTTCATCTTGTAAATATCCATTTTCTACTGCTTGCAGTGTCCGTTTATAACTAAGGCAAGCATACTCGTCTTGCATTTCTCGCGTTATATTATAACGCTCTGCAACATATTCAGCTGCCACTCCCATATTAGGATCACCAATTGTTTCTGGTGAAAATCGCGCTCTATTTTGAAAAGGTGATGTACTTGTACTCTCTACTCCTCCTGCAATATAACAATTACCTGCGCCGCCTTGAATGAAATGACATGCAGTACGAATCGCTTCCAATCCGGCACCACATTGCCGGTCAATCGTTACACCAGGAATATGATAGCCAAGTCCTGCTTCTAAAGCAGATAATCTCGCAACATTCCCTCCCGGCCCCACAATATTCCCTAATATGACATCGTCTATTTCTCTCTCAATTCCTTTACTTAAAAACGTAAGAAGCGGCGTTACTAATTGCTGAACTTCATAATCTTTCAACATCCCATTCTTCTTACCAATAGGTGTCCTTTTTGCTTCTACAATAACCGCTCTATTCATATATTTTCTCCAGGTTTTCAATCATATTTTTTGCTGCAATACGAGCGATTTTCCCGCTATTTGTATACGGTATTTCATCTACAAAATGCCATTCTTTCGGTATTTTAAACGAGGATAATCGTTGTAAGCAAAAACTTTTTAATTGTTGCTTCGTAGCACTTCCTTTTACGATGGCGACAGGTTTTTCACCCCAATAACTATCTTTCACGCCAACTACAACTATTTCATCAACAGCTGTATGTTCATGTAATACACTTTCTATTTCTTCTGGGAAAATATTAATTCCTCCAAATAAAATCATATTCTTCTCTCTACCTACTATATATATAAAGCCTTCTTCATCTTCATAACCTACATCTCGCACTGTCATCCAGCCATCCGCAGTCAACTCTGGAACTAAAACCTTATCCAATATGTAGCCCATAAAAAACTGATCACTTTTCACATAAACAGTTCCTATCTCGCCTTTCTGTACTTCTTCTCCTGCTTCGTTACATATTCGAACTTGCACATTGTGACAAGGTTTTCCTACTGAATTTGGCCTTCTATCACTCTCTTCATCAACTAGTGCTGTTACAAAACTTAGTTCCGATGCACCGTAAAATTCATATTTTTGCGCATAAGGAAATATAATCTTTATTTTTTCTTTCGCTTCAGCTTCCCATTTCGTTCCTGACGAAATAATTTTCATTCCATTTTCTATTACTCTATTTTCTTTATATAAAGATTCTAGCATTGTCGGAACTGTATACATGACCGAAACGTGTTCCGTTTCTAACTTATCCAGCACTTGATCTGGAATAAACTTTTTCATAATATGCACCGTTTGCCCTACATATAATGCACTTATTGCACCGTATAAAAAAAGAGAATGAACGAGCGTCCCAGCTATTAAAATAGAATCTTCTTTTTTCATATGGAAGTCATGTATATTGCAATCAAAACTATGAACCCACGATTTTTGTGCACGTAAAAATGCTTTTGCCTTTCCAGTCGATCCTGATGTAAATCCCATATAAAACGGAGCATTTTGTACACTTTCTACAGGATTATATGTAGGAAGATAGTTCTCTATCATTCTTTTCCACTCATCAATTTCAATTACTCTTCCTTCTTCATCCGGTAGATCATTTACCTTATATCGCTCTGTCACAATCATAGCCGGGTTACTGATCGCAATTCTTTCTTTGAGCTCATCCTCTTTCCACTTTATATCTAACGGCACACAAACCCATCCGGCCATAGCAGCACCAGCAAATAGTTGTAAAAACTCCATACTATTTTCTAATACAATTGCTATCGTTTTATTCTGCGATTCTTTTTCATTCAACCAGTTTTCTACTTTACATACTGACTCAAACCACTCTTTATATGTTAATACTCGATCATTTTCCTTTATTGCTATTTTATTTGTTTGTAAAGAGGCATACTTTTTATATTCTTTTGTAATCCCCATTTGAGACGTCCTTTCTTTACAAAATAATAAAAAGAAACACGCAATAAACGTGTTTCTTCTCTTTCTTATCCCGCATTTGTATATTTCCCACTCTTGAGAGCAGGCGTAATAATATGTTTCAATGAACGATGTAATTTCGTTACAAGAATTGCTGCTATAATCGCTTTTATGCAATCACCTGGTAAAAATACGGCACTTACTTTCATCGTCTGCCATATAGAAACATCCATAAAGAAGGCTTGTACAATAATACCAAATACATAAACTACGAAAATACCACCAATTATATTAATACATAATACCTTTATTATAGAAACTTCACGTAAACGCTCAATTAAATAACCAATGACAAACGCTCCAACGATATAACCAAGTAAATATCCTGCACTTGGCCCAACAAATACGCCTGGACCACCGCGTCCACCAGCAAGTAATGGTGCTCCAACTCCAACTATAAGTAAGAAAATAAGCTGACTTAACGCACCAAGACGTGATCCTAATAATCCACCAGCAAGCATAACACCGAGTGATTGTAATGTAATCGGAACTGGTGTAATAGCAAGAGCAATTGGAGGTATTAACCCTAACACTCCCATAATAGAACTAAATAAAGCGACGAAAACTAAGTTTTTTGTATTCATATTTGCTTCTCCTATTGTAAACTTAAAACGATTTTTAGATAACATATTATAGGAGTTATAATATCTTTCTATTTAGTCTTTGTCAACTCATTTCAAATATAGGTTTACAATTTTTCAATTATTTCTCTTTATACAAATGCTCAAGTTCTTTCCGAAGCGCCTGTTTTAAAAACTTCCCAACAGATGTTTTCGGTATTTCTTCCATAAATACAATATCGTCTGGTAACCACCACTTCGCAAACTGTGGTTTTAAAAACTCATATATTTCTTCTTTTGTTACTGTACTATTTTTCTTTTGAACGACGCAGGCAATTGGTCGCTCTTGCCACTGCGGATGAGGAACGGCAACGACAGCTGCTTCAAATATAGCATCATGTGCCATTAATGCATTTTCAAGGTCAACTGAAGAAATCCACTCACCTCCGCTTTTAATAACATCTTTCGTACGATCAACAATTTTCACGCAGCCTTCCTCATCAACTGTAACAACATCACCAGTATATAACCAACCGTCTCGGAATCCTTCGACAGTACGATCATCGTTATAATAGCTTTCAGCGATCCAAGGTGCTCGTAAACATAACTCTCCCATCTCAGTACCATCCCACTTCACTTCACCGTTTGTACCGACTACTTTCATCTCTACACCAGGGACAAGATATCCTTGTTTTGAGCGGATTTCTAATTGCTCTTCATATGATAATTCTGTTTCATAACTTTTTAAACGTGCAAGTGTTACGAGTGGGCTTGTTTCAGTCATACCATATGCATGTACGAAAGGAACATTATATTTTTGTTCAAATGCTTTAATAACGCTTTTCGGTGCAGCAGCACCACCGCATAATATTCTCGTTATACTAGATAAATCGTAACTATTATTTTCTAATTCTTGTAATACACCGAGCCAAATTGTCGGCACACCTGCTGCTATCGTTACTTTTTCAGCTTGAATCATCTCTAATAAAATTTTTGGAGTAAACATTGGTCCTGGCAGAACTTGTTTAGTTCCAAACCAAGTAGCTGCAAAAGGAAGCCCCCAAGCGTTCACATGGAACATCGGTACAATTGCCATCGCCGCATCACTTTCCGATAAAGCAGCTGTATCCGCTAAACCGAGTGCCATACAATGTAGTACAGTACTACGATGCGTATATACAACACCTTTTGGGTTTCCTGTAGTCGCTGACGTATAACACATACCAGCAGGTGTATTTTCATCAATATCTTTTACAAATTGGAAAGTTGGATCGCCTTCTTCTAATAGCTTTTCATAATGATATACAGGTTCTAGCGTAGTATTGGGAAGTTCATCTTTATCAGTCATAATAATGTAGGCTTGTACAGTTGATAATTGCGATTGAATATTTTCAACGAGTGGTACGAGATCTTCATCTATAAGTAGAATGCGATCTTCTGCGTGCTGAATAATGTATGAAATATGTTGAGGAGATAAACGAATATTAATTGTGTGTAAAACGGAAGCAATACCAGGAATAGCAAAATACGCTTCCACATGTCGATGATGATTCCACGCTAACGTTCCTATACGCTCGCCTTCTTTAATTCCTAATTTTTTTAGCGCACTTGAAAGTCTTCTCGTCCTTTCACCTAACTGCTTATACGTTAACGTCGTAACTGTATCATGTGTCCGTGAAACAATTTCTTTCTTCGAAAACAGTTTCTCTGCTCTTTCCATCATAGAACTAATTGTTAGCGGTACATTCATCATCATATTGGTTACATCCCCCTTTAAAGCGTTTTCATTTTTCGTTTATTATAACAGACTTTTACGAATAATCACGACATTTTTCTGTATTTTCTGAATTATTTCTTTGGAAATAATTCAGAAAATACTAAGAGAAAATATATTAAAATTCCTTCTTACGATATATAAATACCGAAATGAAATAAGAAAAGATATATATGATAACGCCAAATATTGTATATAGAATTGAAACGTATACAGATGAATTTAAATTTGATATTGGAAATTGTTCTATTAGATATCCAATTACACTTTGTAATCCAAAATAAGTAACAAGTCCCCCACATGCGCCTCCAATTGTAATAGCATCAGATTTTTCTGCTCCAAAAACATACAGGAGTGGATAGGCTATCGCTCCAGCATTAAGAATGATGAAGGTCCCTAAAGAAACACTATTAAATATACCATCATCAATTGGTGTATCTGAAATGAAACCATGTACATAAAATATGCCATATGATAATACAGTACCAATGATTACAACTAAAAAATAGAAAAGGTAGTGACTTTGTACAATGTTATTTCTAGTAACCGGTAAAGTAAGTACATACTTTTCATAACCTGACTTACTCTCATATTTAATAACTTCAAGTGCAGGAATCGCAGCAAAAAAGATAATAAACGTAGCAATTAAACGGTACATTGAAGCATCACCAAAATAAAAAACGAATCCTGCTCCTAATATCGCTATTCCCATGAACATAAAGAAAGTTCGATACACTAGATAATAGTTTGTCAATAATAAACCTCTCATTTATTTTTCACTCCTCGTTAATAAGACACTCATTTCTTCTATCGAAATGGTTCTATGAGCAATCCCATTTGGTAGTTTATGCACATCTGATACAAGTACATTGAAATAAGAACCATTATTCCTTTTCACCACAACTATATCTTTGTTAATTAAAGTTAGTTGTTCCTCATCAACATCTACAATGGCATAATTGTCCAAAACCTTATCCTTTTCTTCATTCAATAAAATTTCTCCATCTTTTATAATGATAAGATGGCTAGCTATTTTTTCTACATCACTCATAATATGAGAAGAAAGTAGTATACCACCATTATTTTTACTCACAAAACTTTTTAATTCCTCCAACACCTCCTCTCTAGATGAAGGATCGAGACCTCCCGTCGCTTCATCTAGGATTAATAATTTTGCATTATGTGACAGCGCAACAGCTATAGTTAGTTTCATTGACATTCCACGCGAGAATTTACCTACTTTCTCATTAGTAGGTAAAGAGAAAGAATGAACTAATCGATAAAAATTATCTTGATCCCAAGATTCAAACATCTTTTCAAAAACTTTGTTTAGTTGCTTTATCGTAAGATGAGCCGGTAGATTCATAGCATCAAATACGACTCCTATCTTTTCCTTAATCTTGGCATCTTTATTTATATTTTCTTTACCAAATATTTTTACTGTACCATTATCTTTAGAAATTAATTGTAATACTGTTTTAAAGGTTGTTGATTTCCCAGCTCCATTGTTACCAATGAATCCAACAATTGATCCAGACCGCACATTGAAGGAAACATCTCTTAAAACAACTTTATTTCCAAATGCTTTACTTAAATTTACAATTTCTAGAAGATTTGACATCATTACACTCCTATCTTAACTTTTAATAAAAATATGTTTTCTCCTATTAAAAATTATCCACTTTTTCTCTCACTTTCTTTTTCAGTTTAAAAATAAGACGATTACTATATTCTTTATTTTCTACTAAAATTCGATACGCCTCTAATACTCCTAACACACGAACAAAAAGATAAACTCCGATAGCAATAAGTACAATACAATAAGGGTGATACTGTACTAATTCTCCTGAAGTGATATGCTTTTTCTCAAGCAAAAACGGGATTGCGCCTGCGGCTATAAAACAAAATCCAATGATCATTACTGCCGCATACTTTTTCTTAATAATTGCATATCTTTTTGTCAATTCTTTTAGAAAGTTTTGATCAAATAATAGTTCTTCCTTTTTCAATACATTGTATCGACTCTCTTCTATCGTTGCAGATACCATCATTGCTCCAATTCCAAGAACAGCAATAATAATGACAAGGAATGTCGACAGTGTTGCATCTTCCTTAAATAATAAATACGGTATTGTAGATAAAATAAGCAAACTAAATCCTAACGCAATATATTTAGAAATTTTTTGTCCATATACTATATACCCTTCTGCCATTTCCTTACTTACATAATAACCATCCACATTTTCATTACTTTGCTCAGCAGTTTCTTTTAATAAATAATCGAGTGATACTTCAAATACATTTCCAATCATTATTAACTTTTCAGTTTCAGGAAAACCTTGACCGTTTTCCCATTTACTAACCGCTTGCCTTGTTGTGTTTAATTTCTCAGCTAATGCTTCTTGAGAAAGCCCCTTTTCTTTTCTTAATTTAAAAAGCTTCTCACCAAATCCCATATGTGTGTCCCCCTTTGTTTTCTTAACTAAATTGTATGTAAACATAGCCCTTATCTCTATCTTCCTGCGGTTGCACTTTGTCAACTTATGGTTGCGATTGTGTTATATAGCGGTTTTATATACGATTTAGCTATTTTTCTCCTAAGATTGTGGCGTTAATAAACCACCCTCCCCTAATAACTAATTATAACAATTAAAGGTAATTATTGTTATAAAAAATAAAAACTCCCTTATTCATTTAAAGGAGTTTTCGATATGAAATATTCCAATAGGGACTAATTTTTCTTCCTCATATTGATTCACAATTTCTTCTATACATTTTTGTATGTCATATAGCGACAGTATATGTTGTCATCTCCTTATATAAGGCATACTCATATATATGTAAAATATTACTCCTAATAACTCCCCTAATAAAAACACTTCTCAATAATCATAACGGCTTCTGCTTAAACTTTTCATAATGTCTTACTTTTAATAAAAGGATATTCCCGCAATCTGTACAAATATAAGCATCTACTGGTGAAGATGTGAACATCGTCTCCTTTTTCCGTATTTGTGCATAACCGACAAACTCTCCTTCTCCTATGTTATGAGAACCACAATTAGAGCATGTCTGCACGTCTTTCTGTTTCATGAGAGCACCACCTTTAATCTGTTTCCACTCCCTTCGACAGTTCACTTCCATTTCCCTTCCAAAAAACTTCTTATTCTCTTACATTTCAACAGGAATCTCAGAACAAACATCGTATATATACTATGAAATATATTTATTGACGGAGGAATAGTATGAGTACAGTTATGACACTCAATGCAGCTCAAGAAATTGAAAACGCAGAAATACATATGCTCTCTTCTAGACTAAAAGCACTACAAGCGTTAGCTGAAAATCCAATGCAAGTACAAATGAAAAAGTTCGGGAGTGCCACTGCCTTTTCATCAAAAATAATTGCTGGTCCTGCTTTTAACACAGTAAAAGGCGTTACCTTTACAAATACAGATGAGATAGATGAAACCATCTCTTATTATCAATCGCTACAAATCCCTTGTCGTTTTGAAATTACACCCGCTCAAGGTACAGCTGAATTATTTCAATATTTATCTCAAAAAGGATTTTACCAATCCAGCTTCCATACCGCTTTATATAGTATACCGAGAGAAGATCCATCCCTTCTTCCTTCTAACATTTCAGTACGCCAACTAAAAGAAAATGAATTTCATATTTTTGCAGACATATATGTACGTGGATTTAACATGCCACCCTTTACAAAAGATGGCGTACGGCAAAATAACGAAATTCTCTACAATAAACCTGGCTGGCATTTTTTCATAGCCGAAGTTCAAAATACTCCTGCAGGCATTGGTGTCCTGTATATAAATAATGGGATTGCTTCATTAGCTGCTTCTGCTACTTTGCCAGAATTTCAGCGTAAAGGCTGTCATACTGCCTTAATTCAAAAACGAATAGAAAAAGCCCTAGCGAAAAACTGTCATTTAATAGTCGGACAAGCAAGGTTCGGTAGCGGCAGTCAAAATAATATGGAACGTGCCCATATGAAAATTGCTTATACAAAATCAATATGGACTGCAAAAGACATGTAATTTACATTCTTTCTCTTCTCATTACAATTTTATACATTTCATGACAATTCCTTTTCTATCCTATTAATCATTTGAATATTCAAACTATATTTGTTACGCTATTACTAGATACATCATTCAACTTGCAATATGAAAAGAGAATTCTAATCAAACTACAAGGAGGAGAAATGTATGACTAAACATAATCATGGTTTAAAAGAAAAAGTAGAAGGTGCTATTGATAAGGTAAAGGGTGAAGTAAAAGAAGTTGTCGGGAAAGTAACTGACAACAAAAAATTACAAGCCGAAGGAAAATGGGATAAAGTGAAAGGCACTGCTAAAGATACGGTTGGTAATGTAAAAGAGAAAGTACATGAATATAAAGAGCATAAAGAGAATAAATAAAAAAGAACAAAGATGTATGGTGGTGCAAGTAGGGAGTTACTAGATCCGAGAAAAAAGAATTTGTATTTTATATTTACCTGTAAAATCATTTTAAAACGACAAATAGATGCCTTCAGGCATCTATTTGTCTATAAACAGCTATTTTTCTTCTACTATATAACTTCCTAATCACTGAGGCTTCTCCTTACCAACATTCCCCAACATAATACCTTTGCTAGAGTAAAAGATTACTTTGTGAAATTTGGTTTTAGGTCGCCTGTATACGGTTCGTGCTCAACAAAGATTTTTATATCTTTTCCATTCGCATCTTTCCCGATTCTTGTATACGTAAATTTCTCTTTATTTAACTCTGTAAGTTCAAGGACCGCACCATATTTATTATTTCCTAACGAAGCGTGAGCTCTTATTTTATTCCCATGTACAACATCGAAGAAACCATAATCCCCACGACTTACCCCTGTGTTCACATTAAAAAACTCATATTTATTTGTATTTTTATCATATTTTGCTAGACTGATTAAGTTTGAGTTGTATTTTGTTACATTGTTACCCTGTTCGTCTAATACCACCGTTCCGTTCCATAGTGTACTAGATAAAATTTCATCTCCATCAACGTCTGTAACTATTTTCCCTGTCGAGATTTCTAAATTTTTATCCGGTCGCGTGAAAGAAAGTTCTTTTTCATGGTAAGGAACATGTTCAACAAACACTTCTACATCGTTCCCTTTTGCATCTTTCCCCATTCTTTTATATGTAAATTTCTCCTTGTCTAATTGCGTTAATTCAACAACTGCCTGATAATTTTGCGTTTCAGAAATTAACACTCTTTTCTTTCCATCATTCGTTATAAAAAAGGTACCGCTATCATTACGACTTTCTCCTGTACTTGCATTAAAAAATTCATACCTTGCAGTTTTAGCATCATACTTTGCAAGCCCGATGAAATTTTGATTTTCTTTCGTTACATCATTATGATCTTTGTCATAGACTTTTGTCCCTTTCCAATTTGTTTCACCAAGTATGCTAGCTAGTAGTTGCCCTTTCGTTTGCTCGGTTTGTTTAGTTTCTTGTATTACATTGTATAAAAATTGTGCGTACTGTTCACGCGTCACATCCATACTTGGAGCAAATTTCCCTCCTCCTACTCCTTTTGCAATATTATTTGTTTGAACAGCACTAATTGCATTTCTTGCCCATGAGTTCGTTGAAACGTCATTAAAAGTATGATCACTCTTTGCCTTTAAATGAAAAGCATTTGTAAGAACTTGTGCCATCTCTGCACGTGTTAAGGATGCCTTCGGTCTAAAGTCCCCATGCTCGTCACCCGTAAAAACGCCCATTTCTGTTAAAGATAAAATTTCCTTTATATAGCTTGTCGAATCTTCGCTTACGTCCCCATATGGGTTCTCATAATTTTTGTTTTCTGCCATATTAAAATAACGATACATTAAAGCTGCAACTTGTTCGCGTGTTACGTTATCGCCAAAACCAAATCTCCCATCATCATAGCCGAAAATGATTTTCTCACCTGTTAATTGATGAATCGCCTCATATGCCCAGTGCCCCTTTGGAACATCTTTGAATACACCAGTATGATTCGTTTGTGGTGTAACCTCTTCTGCTTTCACCTCTCCATTTTTTTCACTTAATAGACTTCCACCTAAAACTGCTGATATGATACATGTTTTTAAAATTGTTTTATTCATAACTTCCCAATCCCTTCCTTCATTTAACAAAGAATTACACCACTTATCTTCCAAAAGAAGATTCTATGTGAGCAATTCATGTTTTACATTTTGATTACAGCTAATTGGTTACACCTCCAAAGTTCTTTTTCGTAGTATCCATAGCTGTTATATATAGGAATTATAAATAGCAACTATAAATTGCCCATAAATAAATTATTAAAAAAAGATAAAATTAAGATAATATATTTTTAATCTCAATCTAAAAAAACGTTATTCTTTCTCATCTAGCTTGTTAAGAAAGAATAACGTTTTTAGTTCTAGGGTTCTTTTTGACAAAAAAAAGAGAAACTTTATTTTATATGCCAAAAAACAACTTCACGGCCTTTTCCAAACAGAACATCGGAAAAAGCCGTGGCATAATACTTATTTTATAATTGACGGAATACGGCCAAAATGGCTCTTTTTACTTCCCTTCACTCTTCTCTAACACATACAAATCTTCTTCAATATTAGATAGTTTCTCTGTTACAAGCTTTCTAGCATCTCCAATCGCTTGATTGTATGCAAATGGCCCTACTAATTTAATCATTTCTTCTATTAAACGCTCTGCTTGGAAACGCCCAATTTCATCTAAATCTTCTTCAACGAAAAATTGCTGAATTTGTGCTACTAGCTCTTCTTTTTTATCATTTGGTATTTTTATATTCATCATCATTTCTTACTCCTCTATATTTAAGATAGTACGTTTCTTAACTCTACCATAGAAAAGCGATTGCCAGGACAACTTTTTGTAACTCCTTCTAGCTCCCTATGACCGAGTATATTTTCTTTCTTTATAACAAACTGCTTCATAAACATTTTACATAAAGAATACAATGCATTCATTTGTGCGGTAGTTGGATCATATTTATCAAAATTACCCGTCATACATATTCCAATTGTATCTCTATTATTATCTTTCGCATGTGCTCCAATATGTAAACCTCGCCCTTCGACTACAGTTCCATCTTCTTCAATAAAATAATTGTAACCAATCCCGCTCCATCCTCTTACTTTTTGATGAAATTCATGTGTTTTATACACATCCCATCCATCTTCGGATGTATGGTGGATAATCAGTTTATTAACTTTCTCTAAAGGAACTAATTCATCTTGAAATGTTAAATTAACACATTTGATTTCCATTTGAACGTCCTCCCTTAAAAATCAATCATCATAATTGTTTTATCATCTGGTCTTATTCTCTTTTCCTCTTCTAGCTCTTCAATAATTGCTACATATTCATTTATACTATTCCTTCTTATATATGCAACAGTTTGTTCAAGTGGCCAATCTGGATGGAATAATCCGTCTGAACAAATAAAAATCCCGCTCACTTCATCTATATGTAGTTCACCATGTTGTAAATAATGTATCGCTTCTTTCATTCCATTCGCAACAGAATACCCGCCCTGCATATTTGCAAGATAACGATTATATTTTAACTGTTCTCGCACATCTTGAAAAACATGTTCTTCTGGTACAGATAACCCTTTTTTACGATCCTCTTCTCTCTTCTTTTTTGCTCGTTTACTAATTCCTTCAACCGTGTCTTGCGTTAATACTTGCATCGTTCCATTTTGAAGTATTGCAACAATCATACAGTCCCCTAACTGTGCGTATTCAATTTTCTCACCATCTATTTGAACTGCCGCAATACATGTACACCACAAATGCTCTTTCTTTCTCGTATCTACTTCATACTCTAACATTTTGCTTTGCAATGCTTCATTTGCTTTTGCAACGGCAACTTGCAAACTATGATTTTCACGTAATGAAGTAAAATAACTTGCAAATAAATGCGAAGCGATGTATGCTCCATTATGTCCCTTTTCATCACGAAACGGGACGAGCGGTGTTGCACCATCACATACACCATACATCTTTTTTTCTTCATTACAAAAATAAGAATCCTCACATTCTTGCTTCAACGGGCTTTTCTGTTGATACGTTTTTACCTTCATATCTGTATCCCCTTTCAAATGATAAAATACTCGAATTCTTTTGATTAATCTAATTTCCCGAAATAAACTGTTTTTACGCAAAACTTTCAATATCATATATAATCTTGAAATAATATGAATTTTTTAGTGAAGGACGGGAAAGAGATGGTCAGATTTCTTGGTGTTATTATCGGTTCTATTATTATTGCGATTGCATTTAATCTTTTCCTTATCCCCCACAAAATTTTAAGTAGTGGAATTGGCGGAATTGCTATTATTTTAGGGATTGTAACGCCTGTAAACACAGGTATTATTAACTTTGTATTAAACTTACCTATCCTTATTTTAGGATACATAGGCCTTGGAAAAAAAGTGATTTTTAACACTGTTATCTCTGTTATTGTATTATCTGTTGCATTATACTACGTTCCAGTAAAAGTCGTAGCAACAGACCCACTTTTATCATCTATCTTTGGTGGTGTCATTGCTGGAGCTGGTATCGGCCTTGTTTTTAACTGTAATGGATCAACTGGTGGATTTGATATTATCGGTATGCTATTGTCTCGAAAAAGAGACATTAAACTTGGTGGATTCCTTATTATTTTAAATGCAGTCGTTGTAATAATTGCAGGATTCTTCTTCACTTGGGATGTTGCTCTTACAAGCTTACTATCAATTTATGTAACTGGTAAAGTCATCGATGCTATTCATACGAAACATCGAAAGGTTACACTTATGATTGTAACAAATGAAGCAGAAAAAATGAAAAAACAACTTCTTTCAACTGTTGTACGTGGAATTACATTACTTGATGGTGAAGGTGCTTATTCCAGCGAAAAAAAACGTGTACTTATGACCGTCATTTCTCGTGAAGAATTAGCAAGTATGAAATTAACAATTTCCGAAATTGACCCTCATGCATTCGTTAACATTACCGAAACGGTTGAAGTATTAGGATTGTTTAGAAAAGGTTAAAAAACTAGGTGGATTTCCACCTAGTTTTTATTTTCCATAAATTCAATTCGATTTCCGAACGGATCTGACACATAAAATCTAATTACATCTGGCCGTGCATGATCATCTATTACTTCAATGCCTTGCTTTATTAACTCCTGTTTAAATTCATCAATTTTTAAAACATAAAAAGCTGGATGCGCCTTTTTAGCTGGATTGAAGTTTTTCTCAACTCCGATATGAATCTCTTGATTTCCACACTTAAACCAGCACCCACCACGCTTCTTTAATTCCTCTGGCTTCGTTATTTCCTCCATACCAATTTTATTACCGTAAAACTCTCGTGCTTCTTCTTCACACCCTACAGGCGCAGCTACTTGCACATGATCGATACCTTGAATATAATTTCTCATTTTCTCTCCCCCTCTTCTACCCTAATGTTATAAAGAAAACCTACTCCTGTAACTTACAAAAGATTTATAAAACAATATAAGCTCCCCTTATTACGACCTTACACTCACTTTTCCAAAATAAAGAAAACAAAATTTATTATATAACTTCCATTTTTTATAGAAATACACATTACATCTATATTATAGTTATGGATAGACAAATCTTTTTAGATGCTATTTGTACGGAGGAACTATTATGAGTCGTAAAAAATATTCATCAACTCAAAGAAAACGTCATCCGAACATTTCTAGACGTTTGCGAAACCATATACAAGATCGTTCATTAACAGAAATGTACGCATCTCTGTTCGAACACAATCCTGATAGTATTATTTCATTAAATTTAGAGGGAGTTATACTACATATAAATCCTTCTGCCGAAAGAATATTAGGTTACAATTCTTTAGAATTAGAACAGAAAAATATTACCTCTATTTTAGAAGCTCATATTTCTGAGCAAGTATTACAAAATATAAAGAATACTGAAGCAGATAATCAACAAGAGTATATCTTATCTATTTATCATAAAAGTGGATTCTTATTAGACGTCGTGACAAAACTAGTTCCTATTTTTGTCCAAAATCGTCTAACTGGCGTATATACTATTATGAAGCCTCTTGAAAAATCAGAAAGAATTGAGAATATGCTAAAAGAAAGTGAGAAGAGGTTACGTACATTAGTGAACTCCATGCCTGCGTTTGTTATATTTAAAGATCATGAGGGGCGCTGGCTTGAGGCAAATGATTACGCACTTTCTTGTTTCAATTTCCATCATGTACCTTACCATGGGAAAAAAGATAGTGAACTCATTCAATATAACGAAGCGTACCGAGAGGCTTTTTTACATTGTGAAGAAGTCGACGAACTAGCATGGCAACAAAGACAAATTCTTCATGGCGAGGAATTTATTATTCATAGAGATGATTTCGATCTAATCTTAAGTATATCGAAAGTTCCACTTTATCATCCTGACGGCTCCCGTAAAGGTCTTATCGTAATGGGAAGAGATGTTACCGAGCTAAAAGAAACGGAAAAGTTATTACGAAAATCAGAAAAGCTCGCAGTAGTCGGACAACTGACAGCTGGAATTGCCCATGAAATTCGAAATCCACTCACTTCTCTAAAAGGTTTTCTAACATTGCTACTCCCTGAAATAAATGAGGAGCAGAAATGGTATATCGATGTTATGTTAAGTGAGATTTCACAAATGGAATCTATCACGAGTCAATTTATGGCGATGTCTAAACCACAAGTATTATCTATCCAAACTTGTAACATACAAGCTTTAATTGAAGAGGTAGTTACATTTATTTTACCAACAGCTATTATGCATAGTGTTCATATCATTATGGATCATTTTGATTACAAACATGATATTCAATGTGATGGTAACCAATTAAAACAAGTTTTTATAAATATATTAAAAAATGCGATAGAAGCAATGCCAAATGGCGGAAATATTTACATCCAAACAAAACCATTAGATGATACCTTTATTTTAATACGGATTATCGATGAAGGTTGTGGTATCCCAGAAGAACGTATCTCTCGTTTAGGCGAACCATTTTATAGTTTAAAAGAAAAGGGAACAGGACTAGGATTAATGATGTGTTACAAAATAATTGAAGAACATCATGGTAAATTACACATTTCAAGCGAGTTAGATAAAGGTACGATCGTTGATATTCAACTTCCGCTTTCTTCATCTCATCTTGCAATTCAGTCGTAAAAAAAGAAGCATCTGCTAATTGTTAGCAGATGCTTCTTTTTTTACTTTTATAATACTGTATTGACATACCATTCTTTTGCTTTTTCTACTTCATCCATCGTTAATTGATGTCCTCTATTTTCCCAATGCATTGTAACAGTAGCGTTTGCATTCTCTAATAGTACCTTCAATTCCTCTGACTCCGCTGATGAACAAATCGGGTCATTTGTCCCAGCAGCGATAAATACGGATTTCCCCGCTAAATTAGGCAATTGTGTTCCTCTTCTAGGTACCATTGGGTGATGAAGGACAGCACCTTTTAATGCATTTTCGTAATGGAATAATAAGCTTGCAGCAATGTTTGCTCCATTTGAATAACCGATAGCTAAAATATTATTTCTATCAAATTCATATGTTTTTGCAGCTTCATCTAAAAACTCATTTAATTCCTTCGTACGGAAAATCAAATCCTCTTCATCAAAAATGCCTTCTGCTAATCGGCGGAAGAAACGTGGCATGCCTTGTTCTAATACATTTCCCCTAACACTTAATACAGATGCTTCTGGATCAATTATTTCTGCAAGTGGTAATAAATCTAATTCATTGCCTCCTGTACCATGAAGTAATAACAACACTGGTTTTGACGTATCTTTTCCTTTTTGAAAAACATGTTTCATCATAATCCTTTTCCCCTTTCAATCACTTTAATCTAAATTTCTCACTTCAAATGGTAAAAGTGTTTGTTCAATTTGTTTTCTATGTGGTTCATATTGCTCTGGTAACTTTAATTCCTCACCCATCGTCTCTAACGATTCGTCATGAGCGAAACCAGGAGGGTCTGTTGCAATTTCAAATAAAATTTCCCCGTGTTCTCTAAAATAAATTGCGTTAAAATAATTGCGATCTTGTACAGGAGTTACGTGGTATCCAAAACGAGACACATGTTCTTTCCAGTCGAGTTGATCATCATCGTTAGTCGCTCTCCAAGCAATATGGTGGACTGTACCAACACCCATTTGGCCACGCCCGATTGTCGATAGCCTCAAGTCGATAATATTCCCAATATCAGCAGAAGAACGGAATCGAACGAATTCACCTTCTTCTCCAATTTTCTCAAGACCCATAACATGCTCTAACAATTCAGCTGTTTTTTGAGGTTGTGCAGATAAAAGAACAGCACCGCCAAATCCTTTAATTGCTACTTCTGGCGTAACTTCTCCAAAAGTCCAATTATTTAATTCGCCTTCTTCTCTTTCTACTAATTCTATATGCAAACCATGTGGATCATCAAATTCTAAATACTGCTCTCCAAATCGAGTCATTTTTGTATACGAAATATCGAATTTTTCTAATCTATTTTCCCAAAACTCCATTGCGCCCTTTGGTACGACATAAGACGTAATGCTTACTTGACCGTCACCAATAATTCCTTCACGAGCACCTGCCCATGGGAAAAACGTAATAATTGTTCCAGGCTTTCCTCCTTCGTTACCAAAATAAAGATGGTACGTGCCTGGATCATCAAAATTCACTGTTTGTTTCACTAAACGTAAACCTAACACACCAGCATAAAAATCTACATTTTCTTGTGGGTGTCCTACGATTGCTGTAATGTGATGAATTCCCATTGTTTTCTTTTCCATTTTCTCCGCCCCTTTTTATTTCATTTTAAAAAATTTTATACATTAAAATTCATTATTCATTTTGTCCATGCTGCAAAGTAAAATCCATCGTTATGATTTTATCTTCAATTCGAGATATAAGTTGTGAAATTACGCATTATCTTCTATATCACTAAATTTATCTCGAATTCGAGATAAATTCCAAAAAATATTTACTCCATCTGAAATCTTTATTCGGAAATAAATTATCTTGAATTCAATATTTATTATAAGTTACTTACTTTTAGTTGTCAATAAGCACTTATTTTCATTTTAAATCAAAAGAGAGTAAATGCTAGTTAGCATTTACTCTCTTCGCTAATTATTTCGTATGACTTTTAATCTACTAAACGTAGCTTATCTTCTATTTACTACTAGGAAACAATTCTGAAAGAGGAACTACCCGCCCCACCTCATCTTTAAACACAATATGCTCTCTCGTTAAATGACGCGGGCTCTTTACTCCCGCTGCTGCCGCAAGTGAGAACAAACTATATCTCATACTAACAACATAATTCATTACTCGCCATTTCTTCTCATACGGATCTAGCGCTTTTTGATAGTGCGGATTCGTCGTGGCAACTCCAGATGGACATTGTCCGGAATTACATTGAAGTGCCATTATACAGCCACTTGCCATCATAAATCCACGTGCTGAATTTACAGCATCTGCACCAATAGCTAAAGCAATTGCCACTTTATCTGGTGTAATTAATTTCCCTGAGGCAAACACTTTGAATTTGTCCCGAACACCGTAATGATTCGCTGTATCAATACATGTCAGTAATGCTGGAATAAGCGGTATTCCCATACTATCTGCCATTGATTTATACGTAGCACCTGATCCACCTTCTGAACCATCAATTGTAATGAAATCTGGATAAATATTTAACTCTTTCATCGTTTTGAATAAATCTTCCAACGGTTCCTGCTGTCCAATTACAATCTTCATCCCAACTGGTTTACCGCCGTTTTCTTGCAAACGTTGAATAAAATAAAGTGTATCTACTGCATTCTTTAAAAATGGAAATCGATTCGGTGAATTAATCGTTTCTCCTTCTCGCACATTCCGAACAGAAGCAATTTTCTCATTTACTTTTTGTCCTTCTAGATGGCCACCACGTATTTTCGCACCTTGCCCAAATTTCAATTCGAATGCTTTAATATTACTTTCTTTTGCTTTCTCCATAAATTTCTCCATTGAAAAATTACCATCCTCATCACGATATCCAAATAATCCTGGACCAATTTGCGCAACGATATTCGCACCTGTATGTAAATGTTCTGGAATAACGCCACCTTCGCCAGTATTAATCCACGATCCGCCAGCCATCTTCGCACCAAACCCGCTCGCTAAAATATAATTTTCCCCAATCGCACCGTAAGAAGTCGCAGATGCCCCAAACATGCCATGTAGCTTCCACGGATATTTGCGGTTTTCACCGACGATAATTGCATCGTCTTCTTCATATAACCAAAGATTCGTTGTATCCGCTGTCAATTTTTCTCTTCGTGAAAATAACCCTTCTTTATGAATCACATACTTTTTCCCTTCACGTTCTTGCGTTACATTCACACTTAATTCATCTGTTAATTTCGGAAATAATGTATTAGCGATATAATATCCAGATGCATCAAAATCTCGTTTTGATCCAAAACCGAGTATTTCTGAACGGTATTTTGCTAGAAACATTACACTTTGAAAATCATAACGTGAAAAGGGCTTTCCATCCGTATCATGATCAAACCAATATTGCCTAAATTCCGGTCCTATCTTTTCAAGTAAATAACGCATCCTTCCTAAGTATGGATGTAACTTTAATATAGAATGATGCGTCCGTTTTTTAATAAAAAATGTAATAATAAAAAAAATGATTAATAGTAACATCAATAAGAGCAATATACTAATAATAACGAGTAGCGTTTCACTCATCCCGCTTCCTCCTATGAAAATCCATAATAAAAGGAGAACACCTGATGTGTTCTCCTTTTATCTTTATTCAAATTAATGTAGCAAGATGCTCTTTCGCATCATATTCAACTAAACTTTCAGCATTTTTAATTCGATGAACAAAATCTGGATTAGCTATTAAAGGTCTTCCGAATGCCACTACATCAATTGTTCCTTCTTGCAACGCTTCTTCAGCCTCTTTCGGATTTAAATTCCCTACTCCTACAATCGTACCCTCCCAATATTTTCTTACTAATTGATGAAAATTCTTTCCGTCAGCAATAACTGCCGTATAATTCATCGTTGAAGGGTGAATCATCGTTAATCCAACTTCGTTGAACATATTTACAAACATTTCAATTGCAAGTTCAGGGTTTTCCCACATATAAGTTGGATTATCACCTTTGAAAGCAGAGAAACGAAGAAGTGTTTTATCAGCCCCAACAGCTTCTATTACAGCCTCCGTTACTTCTTTCATAAACGTTAGCCTTTGCTTTAAATCTCCGCCGTATTTATCAGTACGCTTATTTGCGAACTCATAAGTAAATTGATCGATTAAATATCCGTGTGCCCCATGAATTTCTACTCCATCAAATCCAGCTTCGATCGCGTTTTTCGCAGCTTGTGCGTATTGACCAATCACCTCTTGTATTTCTTCTAACGTCATTGCTTCTGGCATGTCGAACGGTTTACGAAAACGCGGAACATTTCCCTCTGCAGCGATAGCAGACGGTGCTTGTGGCATTTGCCCACCAATTATCTCGTGATGACTCATACGGCCAACATGCCATATTTGAGCAATAATCGTTCCGCCTTCTTTATGTACTGCCTCTGTAACAGGCTTCCACGAATTGATTTGTTCTTGCGTATAAATTCCTGGCACTCCCGGATTCCCTTTTGCTCTTGGGCTAATGACGATTCCCTCTGTAATAATTAATCCAACTTCATCAGCTGCACGCTTTCTATAGTACTCGACTACATCAGTACCAACGACTCCCGTTTCATGATTCGCGAAACATCTTGTCATCGGTGCCATTGCTATGCGATTACGAAGAGACCAAGATCCAATTTGAATCGGGTCAAATAACTTCGTTTCTTCAATATTTTCAAAAGATCCCCAAGCGTTTATATTTGTTCCTTCATAAATACTTGCTGCTTTATTATTTGAACTTGTCATTTTTCTTCCCCCTAAAAAATTCTTACTATAATCGCATCATACTTACTTTTAGATAGTAACGTCAATTTATACGCTCTTATGTAGAAATATTCGTATAATAAAACTAACTGTTTTTTAACTTTAAGGGTTCTGGTATTCAAGACTCTTACTGTCTATTTTTATATTCAGTAAGTGGATGAGAAAAATACTTGTTAAGTGGATGTTTTCTTTTCTTCTAGTTTTATTACTATAGAATATATTGGTAATTGTTTTTCAAACTATTTACTAAAAAAAACGATTTCCACTGTACTATATTCAAACTTACAGTTACGAGGTTTCAATCATTCATTTGTTTTTTATTATACAAACAAAAATTTTAGGAACGAATAAAAGACTCCTACATAGTTGAAAGTATTTTTTCTATTTATCCGTTCCTAATCCCCATGAAAAAAGGAGCTGTCATATAGTCGATAATTCGACTATATGACACTCCTTTTTAGTTGACCGTATATGGCTAACAATTCATTTATCTCTTTAATATAAAGAATATAAACAATTATTATCTCTTCACATATAAAAAATTCCTTAGCAGTAGAAGTGAGAGTGGTTCAGTATTCTTCTAAAAATAATAACTTATAAACCTAAAACAATGAAAGCCCTACCTCTCTTTCATCCTTACGGCTCCTCGTCCGTGCCAGTGTGAATCAGGATTGCAAAAATCAAGTAACTATTCTATCGAAGTGTTTAATTAAACTTCGAATATTCGTAAAGAATTTAAAAAATAAAAATGGATTTGATTGTAGTAATAACAAAAGAGGTTAATGCTCTAAAAGTGGTTTGAAAGAATTGAATGTCTTTGAAATGATTAATTCTCTATAATTATGTTCCCAAAAAATTCAAAACCTTTTTTGGGATCTAATACATTATTTGTAATGAATCTTAACAAAAGCTTTTTATTTGACTTTCCGTGATACCTTCAATTAATCCCAGTTCACTAATCAAAAATTCGTGTGCGTTATCTAACATTTTCTTTTCGCTTGCATTAAGTGCTTTTTCTTTCTGCATACGTAATAAATCACGTACAACTTCAGCACCTTCTTGTATTTTACCCGTCTTTATTTTATCAGTGTTCAATTTATACCTTTGTTTCCACGTAAGTAATCTATCAGATTCTCCATGTTGAAAAATATCCAATATGTGTGCTATTGCCGTTATATCCGTGACTGGTCGTATATTTGAGCTCAATATTCTCCCTGCCGGAATCATTACTTCCATATTACTACCCGACATTTTTATAACATAATATTGTTGTTTTTCTCCTGTGATTTCCTTCTCTTCTATGGCTTTAATTATACCTGCTCCCTGCATTGGATAAACAATGTTATCGCCAATTTGAAACAAATAATCCACCTCCATATATGGTAACCTTCTCAATCTTAACACACAATCAATTTTTTAGCAAAATTTTTATTTTATCATAAAATTATTTTTAATGTCAATCCTTTCGAACTAAGAAAATAATTTCGTAAAATATCATTAAAAACCCGCAATCTTATTAACTTTTCCACACATATATACATTCTAATTTCACCTTCTCTTTTTACATAAAAACACATTACTACATATAAGTAGTAATGTGTTTTTCATACTGAATCGTTAAACATTCCCTATTAATTTCACGCCTATATACTAACCTGCTTACGGACTGTCTCTCTCGCTAAAAGAAAACTCATAATCACTTGCGCAGCTACTCGACTCGTCATATCTCTGAAATCAAGGGTTGGATCAATTTCTACTATATCCATCCCTTGAACGTGCGGTTCTTTACCAAGAAATTCAATCGCATCAAGTAAAGTCGTACTATCCATACCGCCAGGACCAATTGCTGGACAACCTGGTGCAAATGCTTGATCTAGTACATCCATATCAAGAGAAATGTAAATAGAAGTCACGCCTTGATTTCTTAATACTTCAATACTTTCTGTGATGATATCTTTGATTTGTCGCTCTCGTACATCTTTCATTGTATACACTGTCACGCCATGTTTTTTTGCATATTCATGGTACGCTCGTGCATTTGAAAAATTACGAATTCCGATTTGAACGAGTTGTTTTCCTTTAATGACATCATTTTCTAGCAAACTACGGAACGGTGTACCATTTGATGGGCCACCATCATCTAAATTACGTAAATCATGATGGGCATCAAATTGAATAACACCGACCTTCCCTTTACTATTTGCAAACCCTGTTATACTTGGAAAACTAATCGAATGGTCACCACCAAGAACGATTGGTATCATGTTCGGATTTACTTTCGTTACATGACCAACTGTTTTCGCAATGCGCTTATGACTTTCTTTTATATCAGTCACATGCATCGTAATATCGCCGCAATCATATAAGACACTTTCTTTCATATCATGTTCTTCTGTAATTGCGTACGTGCTATATGCATCTAACATTGCACGAATTGTTTTTGGCGCAAAACTTGCTCCTGAATGACTAATAGATGGTTTAGAAAGGGGTGCTCCAATTAAGGCAGCACCGAATATTTCCAAGCCTTCCTCCCAATCTTTAATCATCTCACTCCATTTCGTCACTTCACGATCGATAAACTTTGCATTTTTCTTTAAATAGTGGCCGTGCTCCACGATTGTTCACCTCTTGTATATGCGATATTACCATTCTTCCATACTGTATTTACATGACTCACGCCGTAATGATACGGTACGTAAGCATAATTGTAAGCATCCCATAAAACTAAATCTGCCTTACGACCAACTCTAATCTTTCCAGCTACATCACCTCGATTAATTGCGTAAGAAGAATTAACTGTTACGGCATTCCAAACTTCTTCTGGTGTCATTTTCAGCTTGAGCATTGCAATGCTCATAATAAGCTGAATGTTCTCAGTTGGACAACTACCTGGGTTAAAGTCTGTAGCCAAAGCAACTGCAACACCTTCATCGATCATTTTACGTCCACGAGCAAAGCTTTCTTTATTTAAATAGAAAGTTGTTCCTGGTAATAAAGTAGCTACTGTATTAGAGTTTGCAAGCATTTCAATTCCTTTATCAGAAGCGCCCACTACATGGTCCGCTGATGCTGCACCAATTTCAGCCGCTGCTTCTGCACCACCAAGAGGGTCAATTTCATCTGCATGAATTTTCACATCAAAGCCAAGCTCTTTCGCTTTTAATAAAAACTCTTTTGATTCTTCGACAGAGAACACACCTGTTTCGCAGAAAATATCAACGAATTCAGCTAATTGCTTCTCTTTCATTTCTGGTAGTAGGTCTAACATCCATTGTAAAAATTCTTTCGATCTACCTTTATACTCTTTCGGAACTGCATGAGCACCTAAAAATGTGGAAACTAAATCGATTGGATGCTCTTTTTGTAATTGTGCAGTTGCCTCTAATTGTTTCCATTCCGTCTCATCATCTAATCCATAACCACTCTTCGCTTCTACAGTTGTAACTCCGAAAGATAACATACGGTCTAAATGGAATTTCGCTTTTTGAACAAGTTCTTCTCTCGACGCCTGTTTCGTTGCATTTACAGTTGAAAGAATACCTCCGCCTTGTTCTAAAATTTCTAAGTACGGAACTCCTTGTAATTTTAGTGCGATTTCATTTTCACGAGATCCACCAAATACAAGGTGAGTATGCGGATCAACAAGACCAGGAGAAACCATTTTCCCTCCGCAATCAATAACTTCTTTCGCTTGTAATCCTTTCGCTTCTTCCGCTGTTCCAACGAAAGTAATTACGCCATTTTCAATTCCAACCGCACCGTTTTCGATAACAGGAAGCGTGTTCATCGCTTCCCGTCTTAACAAGCCATCTTCTTGATCCATTGTTAGTAATTGACCGATATTTATTAGTAAAGTGTCCAGCATGTTTTCTCCTCCTTATTTCATCATCGGAATGTTAACGCCTTTTTCTTTCGCAGTTTCCACAGCTAAGTCATATCCTGCATCAACGTGACGAACAACACCCATACCAGGATCAGAAGTTAATACGCGCTCAATACGTTTTGCTGCTGCTTCTGTTCCATCTGCAACGATAACCATTCCAGCATGAAGTGAATAACCCATACCAACGCCACCGCCGTGGTGAACAGACACCCAGCTCGCACCGTTTACACTGTTAATTAATGCATTTAAAATTGGCCAATCGGCTACTGCATCACTACCGTCTTTCATCGCTTCTGTTTCACGGTTTGGAGATGCTACTGATCCGCAATCTAAATGATCACGACCGATAACGATTGGCGCTGATAATTCACCATTTGCCACCATTTCATTAATAATGCGACCAAATTTCGCGCGCTCACCGTAACCTAACCAACAAATACGAGATGGAAGACCTTGGAACTCAACTTGCTGACGAGCCATACGAATCCAGTTACATAAATGCTCATTATCCGCAAACTCACGTAATATTACTTCGTCTGTTTTATAAATATCTTCTGGATCACCAGAAAGTGCTACCCAGCGGAATGGTCCTTTACCTTCGCAGAATAATGGACGGATAAATGCTGGAACGAATCCTGGGAAATCGAATGCATTTTTCAAACCTTCATCGAAAGCAACTTGGCGAATGTTATTTCCGTAATCAAATGTAATTGCGCCTTTTTCTTGCATAGCAAGCATTGCTTCTACATGTTTTGTCATACTTTCTTTTGATAATTGTACGTAACGTTCTGGATCTTCTTCACGAAGTTTCGCTGCTTCTTCTAATGTGTAACCTACTGGAATATAACCGTTTAATGGATCATGAGCAGATGTTTGATCCGTAACTAAATCTGGCGTAATATTGCGCTTCACTAGTTCTGGTAAAATCTCTGCCGCATTTCCTAATAAACCAATTGAAATTGGTTCTTTCTTCTCTTTATACTCGTTCGCAACCGTTAATGCTTCTTCTAATGATTCTGTATACATATCACAGTATCTCTTTTCAATACGACGATCGATGCTGCGCTTATCAACATCAATAGCAATGACAACACCGCCGTTCATCGTTACAGCAAGAGGTTGTGCACCACCCATACCACCTAAGCCAGCAGTAAGTGTTAATGTACCTTTTAATGAACCATCGAAATGTTGACGTGCCGCTTCGCCAAACGTTTCATATGTTCCTTGTAAAATACCTTGTGTTCCAATGTAAATCCAGCTACCTGCTGTCATTTGTCCGTACATCATAAGACCTTTTTTCTCTAGTTCACGGAAGTGATCCCAGTTCGCCCATTTTGGTACTAAGTTTGAGTTCGCTAAAAGAACGCGAGGTGCATCTTCATGCGATTTAAAGATTGCAACTGGTTTTCCTGATTGAACAAGTAATGTTTCATCGCTTTCTAACGTTTTTAATGAATCTACAATCGCATGGTAGCTTTCCCAGTTACGAGCTGCACGGCCAATTCCGCCATATACAACTAATTCTTCTGGTTTTTCAGCAACTTCAGGATCTAAATTGTTCATTAACATACGAAGTGCAGCTTCTTGAATCCACCCTTTCGTTTGTAATTCAGTACCTCTTGGCGCGCGAATTGTTTGTTTAACTTTTTCCATTTCAATCTCTCCCTTTTCTCATTTTATAGTGCTGCGTTTACATCTAATCTTTCTTTTATCGAATAATTCGTTTTTAACCAGTGCGTAATATTTTCAATATCCGTTGAGAATATGCGATCATTTGTAATAGAAGGTACTTGTTGACGGCCTTGATGGTAGAAGCTCTTCGTCACTGTACTCATGTTTTCAATACCGCGATATTCTGCTGCTTGCATCGCACAAATCATCTCAATTGAAAGAACACGTCTTACATTTTGAATAATTTGATGTGCATGGCGTGAAGCGATTGTTCCCATACTTACGTGATCTTCTTGGTTAGCTGATGACGGGATTGAATCAACACTCGCTGGATGTGCTAACGTTTTATTTTCAGAAACAAGTGACGCTGCAGCGTATTGCATAATCATTGCACCAGACTGAAGTCCTGGTTCTGGACTTAAAAATGGAGGTAAATCATTTAATTGCGGATTTACTAAACGCTCAATACGACGCTCTGAAATATTTGCAAGTTCCGCCATTCCTACTTTTAAGAAGTCCATCGCAAACGCAATCGGTTGACCATGGAAATTACCACCCGAAATTACTTTTTCCCCACCATCAAAGATTAGTGGATTGTCCGTTGCTGCATTCATTTCAATTTCTAATTTTTCTTTCACATAATTTAAAACTTGCCAAGAAGCACCGTGTACTTGCGGGATACAACGAAGTGAATATGCATCCTGTACTCGTAGTTCTCCTTGTTTTGTTGTTAATTTACTATCATGAAGGATGTTACGAATTCTGCTCGCTACTTCCACTTGCTCTTTATAACCACGCGCTTTATGAACATTTTCATCAAATGCATCAATAATGCCTTGTAATCCTTCAATTGTCATCGAAGCAATGAATTCAGCTTGATACGCCATTGCTTCTGCTTCTATATAAGAAAGAACTCCTTGCGCTGTCATCGCCTGCGTACCATTAATTAATGCAAGCCCTTCTTTCGCTTCAAGTTCAATCGGTTCAAGACCTTCTTCTGTAAGAGCAACCATCGCATGAACGCGTTTCCCCTTATAGAACACTTCACCTTCGCCTAATAATACAAGCGCAAGATGAGATAAAGGTGCTAAATCGCCACTCGCACCAAGTGACCCTTGTTGCGGAACGACTGGGTGAATTTTACGATTTACAAACTCAAGAAGCATATTTACAACAAGTGGTCTAACACCAGATACTCCTTTTAGCATCGTGTTCGCTCGTAAAATTAACATACCTCGTGATACTTCTTCAGGGAATGGATCACCTATACCGCATGCATGTGACTGAATTAAATTGTGTTGAAGTGCCTTTACATCATCTTTTTGAATAAGCACATCACTGAACTTTCCAAATCCAGTTGTAATACCGTAAACGACTTTTCCGTCCTCTACAATTTTCTCAACAACTTCGCGGCACTCCGCCACCTTTTGCATACTATTTGGACAAGCTGTTACACCTTCCCCTTCAAGTAACAACCTCTTCATTTCTTCAATTGTCAATGTGTGTCCTGTTAACGTAATCATTCTTTTTCCTCCTTAAAAAGGCAAAAGGGGACCTTATCTTTTTAAGACAGACTTCTGTCCTAAAAAAGTAAGGCCCCCTTCTAACTAATAGACTATGGGCAAATCATATGTGATTAATTCCTAAACCAATCGCCTCATGCTCAGATCCTTTTACAGGTGCACCAATCGTTCCATATAATGCAACAGCAACCCATTCGCCTTCTTTTTTTCCGTCGTATGGTCTACCGCGCACAATCGCAAAGCGAAGTCCTACTGTACGAAGAACGTCTGCTAACTGAATTTGACCTCTCGTCACTCCGTACAAAGCTTCCATAATTGCATGATAAAGTGCATGTGTTTCTCTGTAAACATCTGTTTCAATAACTTGGGTGCTCTTAGCCGCTGTTTCCATTGCTGCTACAACTTTTTGCGAATTCATCGAACCCACTTTCCCCGTACAATACTTCCAACCTTTTGGAATAGATAATACAGGGCTTTCATTCTCATCCGCAAGTGCCAACAACATGGCCATACGACCAATTCGATGTGTTCCTTGAAGAAGCATGTGACTCTCTCATTTCTTTTAATTATTTGAATATTTCTTAATTTAAGAATATATGAAAACGGTTAAATCGTCAATAGTTTAAACTCACATTCGAACAATTTTTTCATCCCCTCCATTTGTGTACACAAATTATTTACACGAATTTTTCAGGCGTGCTATAGTCTCACTAACAGATACAAAGGGGCGATATTTCAATGACGAAGCGAAAAGATATTCATTTTCGAATTGAAGAAAAATTACTTGAAAGGTTTGAATCTGCACTCCATTACGAAGGTTTAAAGAAAACCGACGTATTAACACACGCGATTCAGCAATTTTGCACGAAGGTGGAATGTGAAAAAATGAATGATGTAAAACGCCAATATAACGTAAGCAACCATTTACAGACACGTATCGATACGCATAAACATTACGAAGAAAAACAAGTAAATTTAGATGAACTCGTCATGGAACATTTACAACTTCAAGGAGAAGAAAAAATATTAGAGGTTGGGTGTGCTAATGGAAATTTTCTTTCCCTTTTACAAACTAACGGTCATAAAGGCCAACTAACCGGTTTTGATCAATCGAAAACGATGCTTTCTGAAGCTGCAATAAAGAATAGCATAATTGAATGGAGACTAGGTGATGCTGGTAAACTTCCTTTTGAAGCTAATCGCTATGACTGGGTCATCGCAAGACATATGTTATATCACATGAAAGATGTCGAAAAAACAGTTCAAGGATTCCATAAAGTAATTCGTCCCGGAGGCTCACTTTTAGCTACAACAAATTCTGACGTTACATTACCTCGTATAGTTGAAATGTGTAACCGCATGTTAGACGCATTTGATTTACCGAAAACAACATCTTCAGTCACTCCATTTTGTTTAGAAAATGGTAAAGAAATATTACAATCTGTTTTTCCAACTGTTGAAGAAGCAGTTATTCATAATGCTCTCGTTTTTCATCATGCTACTCCGATTGTAAACTATATTTCTAGCATGTTTCCATCGCTAAATATACCTGATAATACATATCTTCACGCCGAAATGAAGGAATGGCTAAAAAAAGAAGTAGAAAATGAATTGTCACTTCATAACGGTATATGGCGCGACCCGAAAACGTTAGCCATTTATCGATGTCAAAAAGAAAAAAGCTAGCAAATGCTAGCTTTTACACATTCTCATGTAAAAGTTTCTCCATCATCATATTGCCCTTACCACCGTAAAAATTTATATTATGTTCGTTCGCTACTCCAAAATAAGAGGCAACTGCTATTCCGAATGGTACAAATGCATGCCCCTGTGCTGTAATAATATTTGAGTGTCGCACAACTTCTTCATACACAAAATTTTCTACTGGAAAACAATCTAACTTTTGATAATCTATAGTCGCTGTATAAGAAATCCCTTTAAATAAACCTGCTCTTGCTAACGCATACGGTCCAGCACAAATCGCAGCTACTAATTTTTCTTTTTCAGAAAATTGGCGAATGACTGAAAAGAGAATATCTGCGTCTTTCATATGTACTGCGTCTCCCCCTGGAATGATAATCCCCTCATATTCATCTACACGCACTTCACTTAATTCTATATGCGGTTGTACTTGCAAGCCTGTTTCACTTATAATCAACTCTTTTGTTAAGCCCGCAGTAATGATTTCATATTTCTTTTTCAGCAATGCTGTTGCTACTGTTATTTCAAACTCCGCAAATGTTGGGTATACGAATAATAATATTTTTTTCATAGTCCTTTCTCCTTTAACCAGCCCATAAAATATGCTTCTAACTCATCCACTGTTAATGTATTCGTGTCCACATAAGTTACAGGAAATTGTTTATACCATTCTTTTTCAGTTTCTACTAATTTAAATTGTTCTTCGAATGTACTTCGATTTCTTGCCCCGTCATTATTTTTTCTATCATATAAATTTTCTTTCGAAACATCTAAATAAAAAATTGCATCCGAACAGCATTCTCTTAATTTATACAATTCATCTTTTAATTCTGTTTCTATATCCCACTCTTTCCCTATCACTTTCGGATAAAAGAGTGTATAAAATTCAATATCTTCTGGTCCGCGATCAAAAATCACGACTGAATCTTTCACATTTTGAAACTCCTTTATTTTTACTTCCATAAACATTTTTTGATTTATTATAAATCCTTCTTTTGAATTCATATCCAAATTTAATTGTTTTCGCTTTTCTACAATTGGATATGGATTTTCATATATAACTGAAAGCCCACATCTCTCTAACCTTTTAGCCAATGTTGTTTTTCCACCTGCCATCGGTCCTTGGAGTGAAATTACATATGCCATTCCTCTCATTCCCTTGCATTTTATTATATCTATAATATACAGAATTTTAAAAACTATCAACGGAATATATATCATCTTGTTTCTTATTCTTATCTAACTTATAATAAAAATAGAGATTATGACGGACACATCAATAATGTAAGCTTGGAAATCCAAGCTTACATTATTTTTTGCTTTCCCTTTTCTAATAAAAAGAGTATACTAGTTTAGAACGTATGTTCTTAATGATTACATACAGTAAGGAGATAGAACAATGGTATACGATACAAAAGCAATTTCTTGGAATGAGTCTTTAAAACAACTTCAACGCCGCTATACAAACAAACAAGTTGATCGAAAAGAATTTGAAGATATTGAACTGATGGAATTCTTCCGCGATAACGACTACATTTCTTTACCTACACATATAAGCGGCCTATCAACAGCACGTTTTACTTCTTACTCTATTTTCACAACTGAAGATAAAGATCGTAAAGTTGGCACATTAATCATTGAATATGTAGAAGATGATAATAATAATTTATGTGTTGAACAACTATACTTTGTTTAAATGATAACGCTTGGTCAAAATGACCAAGCGTTCTTGCTTTCTATGAATATCACTGTTTATAATATGAATAAAAGAAAACCGCAATCATTAAGGGGGGATAAGCTTGCTCGAAGGATGGTTCAGTTGGTTCATAGTGCTATGGACTGTTATTTTATTAGGACTTATGTCTATCGGTGGATACTTTATGTTCAGAAAATTCCTAAAACGATTACCTAAAGAAGATGGTATGTCCATTTTAGATTGGGAAGAGCACTATATTAATAAAACTAGACATTTATGGGATGAAGAACAAAAACAATTGTTAGAAGAGCTCGTAAGTCCTGTTCCAGAACTATTTCGCGATGTTGCTAAATCAAAAATTGCTGGCAAAATCGGAGAACTGGCATTACAAGAAAAAGCCTCTCAAATTACACAAGATTTAATTATTAAAGGATATATTATTGCTACACCGAAACGTGATCATAAATTTTTAGTAAAAAAACTACAAGAAAAAGAGATTGATTATTCTAACTATAAATCTTTACTCGCAAAGTAACTTCACATTATTTTCAATAAAAAGGACAGCGCCTTTGACGCTGTCCTTTTTATTTTATACATATAACGTTTTCAAGTTAATTTCATATCTTTTTCATTATAAAAACCATCTTCTTTTTCCATTTCCTTCTGTAATTTCGTAAAGGAACGGTACATGGCAATTCTCCATGACACAATCATCGCGAATGCAAGTAAGAAGAACATGCCACTAAGTTGTCCTAAATCAAGAGATTGACTTAAGTATGTTTTAAATACAATCCGCACGACAAGTAATCCAATTAATATAAAAACAAATGCTTTTGAACGCTTCAAATAAATCTCTTGTCCTCTAATTTCAAATTTAGATGTTTTAATAAGAAAAATAGAGAAAAACAAACCGACGCCAATTGCTTCTAACATTTCTGCTGGAGTTAATCGAAATTCAGGAAAAACAAACATCAACGCTCCCGTGCTCATAAAAAATGGTGGAAGTATAATTTTTTTCAATGTTGCCGGTTTCTTAGCTGCTTTTAAACGAATAAACATCGCACCAACAGCCATACAAACAGCAACGATACTGGATAAAACAACTATGTTCATATTTTCTCATCCTTTTTTGTGGCTATATGCAAAATATACTTTCATTATATGCTTTTCCGTTAGTATTTCCAACATTTTCACAGAATAATACTAAAAACCGGTAAAACCACCAAATAAACTTGAGAAATATACGATAATTTTCGTCATCCAGTTAAAATATAGGAAGATACCCATGACAATCATAACGTATCCCCCGATTTTCATGAATTTCATACTATTTCTTTTAATCCAAGACATTTTCGTAATAAAGAATGATAGCACGAAAAATGGGATAGCAAACC
This sequence comes from Bacillus sp. N5-665, assembly GCF_022637375.2. Lineage (NCBI taxonomy): Bacteria > Bacillati > Bacillota > Bacilli > Caryophanales > Bacillaceae > Bacillus > Bacillus sp. N5-665. The sequence goes on along the minus strand of NZ_CP093325.1, from coordinate 1,798,859 downwards.
CAAGTATGTATGCTATCATATAAATCATTGCTGATTCTGGATTTGTTGCTGCTAATCCAATGACAGACACTAAAATAGGTCCAGTACAAGGCGTCCACCCTGCAGCAAAGGCCAATCCAATTAGAACGGATCCAAAATAGCCACTCGGACGATTTTTAAACGTAAATTTACGGTCTTGCATTAAAAACTTCGGCTTAAACACACCGACAATAATAAGACCGAACACGATGATAAATATACCACCTAACTGTCTAATTAAATCTTTATAATTTGTAAAGATGCCTCCAATAAAACTTGTACCAAACCCAATTGCAATAAATATAATTGAAAATCCAAGTAAGAAAAACGCTGTATGTATCATACTTCTTTTACGAAGCATTGCATTTTCTTCTTTCAACTCAGAAACCGACATACCTGTTATGTACGATAAAAATGCCGGATAAAGCGGTAAGCAACATGGGGAAATAAATGATAAAAATCCAGCGCCAAACGCTAAAAAAATACTAATATCTTGCATGATTCCACTCCTCTCCTTACATATTGTAGCAAAAACACATAAAAATACTATGAACAATTCGTGAACTCACTTTAACCAAGTGATAATAAGAAAAACTACCCTTACAAACAGTTTCTAATAAAACGTTTTCATTTCCTTCTATTATATAGAACAATCTCAATTGGACTACGAAACTTCTCTAATTGTTATTAACATAACAAAGGTAACATAGTTTCTCAAATGATTAGCACACTATAATGGACTACCCTTCTATCTCCCTAAAAAATATTTTTTTTCAAATGCTGTCTTTATACAATACGAAGCTGATTTTACAATACTTTTATTATTACTAATTTCAAGATTATGCATAAATATCATACTTTTATTATTATTCTATAAAATGTCATACTTTTCTTTTATTTGACCCTTCATTTTTAATTTTGTATACTTCCCTCTAGTTATATATGTCCGTTAGGAACAATTTCATATAGATGGGAGGAATTTTTCATGCTTCGTTATTCTCTTTTAGTTTTATTAGGAGCGTGTAGTTATGGGATTTTAGCTATTTTCGTTAAACTTGCCTATGCAGACGGATTTTCACTTGGAGAGGTAATTGGCAGCCAATATTTGTTCGGTTGGATTATTTTGCTTGCTATTACTCTTCTATTTTCTAGACATCGTGTTCCATTAAAACAAGCGTTAATTTTATTCGTTGCAGGTACATCTGCAAGTTTTACTGGAATTTTTTATTATGCTTCATTAAAAACTGTACCAGCATCTATTGCAATTATACTTTTATTCCAATTCGTTTGGGTCGGAATTATTATTGAAGCAGTCGTAACAAAAACATTACCTTCAAGAGAAAAGGTTATTTCCGTTATTTTCTTACTTGCAGGTACATTTTTATCAAGTGGTTTACTAGAGAAATCAGCAGGTGATTTCGATATGACTGGAATCATACTAGGTTTATTATCTGCTGTTACATTCGCAACATACATTTTCGTGAGCGGAAAAGTTGCTGTTGAAGTACCTTCATTACCGCGCGGTGTTCTCTTAATGACTGGCGCTTTAACTTTAGTAATGATCGTATTCCCGCCAACATTTATTTTTAGCGGTGCAATTTCTGAAGGACTTTGGAAATACGGTTTAGGATTAGGAACATTTAGTATCGTTATTCCTTCTATCGCCTTTACAATCGGTATTCCAAAGATCGGTTCTGGCTTAGCGACTATTCTTGGTGCAGCAGAACTACCAGTTACAACAATTATGTCTGTATTCGTTTTAAAAGAAGCGGTGCTATCTTCACAATGGATCGGTGTATCACTTATTTTAATCGGTATTGCAATCCCGCAAATTGCCTATGCAATGCGTGGACGTTATCGTAAACATCATACACACAAAAAATTGGCAGCATAAAACGAGAGAGGATTTTCATTTGAGAATCCTCTCTTTTCTTATTGTATACTTAATGTAAATACTTTATTTAAGAAAGAAGGCATTATACGTGGCAGCAAATCTAGAGCAATTAACTGAGATGCTAATTTCTATTCGTCGAAATTTACATGAGCATCCAGAATTATCATACGAAGAATTTGAAACGACGAAGACTATAAAAAATTGGTTAGAAGAGAAAAACATTACGATTATAAATTCTAGTTTAGAAACAGGCGTTATTGCTGAAATTTCAGGGAATAATAGCGGACCAATTATAGCAATCCGTGCTGATATTGATGCCCTTCCTATTCAAGAAGAAACAAATTTACCGTACGCTTCAAAAATTCCCGGTAAAATGCATGCTTGTGGGCATGATTTTCATACAGCTGCTATTATAGGTGCCGCTTATTTATTAAAAGAAAAAGAATCTTCTCTTAGCGGAACTGTACGCTTTATATTCCAACCAGCTGAAGAAAGTAGCAATGGTGCTTGCAAAGTAATTGAAGCCGGGCATTTACATGGCGTGCAAGCTATTTTCGGTATGCATAATAAACCTGATTTACCAGTAGGTACAATCGGTATTAAAGATGGTCCACTGATGGCCGGGGTCGATCGATTTGAAATTGAAATTCACGGAGTTGGTACACATGCAGCTGTACCAGATGCTGGGGTAGACCCTATTGTCGCGTCCTCTCAAATCGTGATGGCACTCCAAACAATTGTAAGCCGAAATATAAGCTCTTCACATAATGTCGTCGTCAGTGTCACAAACATCCATTCAGGAAATACGTGGAACGTAATTCCTGAAAAAGCAACGCTGGAAGGAACTGTACGTACATTCCAAACTGAAACACGTGAAAAGATTCCAGCTCTCATGAAACGTATTATTCAAGGGGTTTCTGATGCATTAGGTGTAAAAACAGAATTTCGTTTTTATGCAGGTCCTCCTGCTGTTCAGAACGATACATCTTTAACAAACTTATCCTCTCAAGTTGCTGAAAAAATGAATTTAAATATCATCTCTCCTACCCCGTCGATGGCCGGAGAAGATTTTTCTTTTTATCAACAAGAAATACCTGGTTCATTCGTTTTTATGGGAACGAGTGGTACACATGAATGGCATCATCCAGCTTTTACAGTAGATGAGCAAGCATTACCTATAAGTGCAGAATACTTCGCTTTGTTAGCTGAAAAAGCACTTAAACAATTTGCATAAAAAAGAGCCGTTAAGAAATACTTAACGGCTCCTTTTTTTAAGTTAAATCGCGTTTTAAAAATACTGTATAGGAAATGCTTAAAAATACAAATAAATATAGTAATAACATACATGAAGCAAATGGGAATGTTACTCCATCAATAAAACTTCCATTCTTTGAAATACTGTATAAATCTGTGTTTGCTGGCAATAAATATTTCGCCCAATCATATCTAGTTGCTGCTAATAATGCAATATTTCCTGATAAAGCAAGAAATAGTGAAATACCAATCGCGCCTCCACTAGATCTTGTTAATACAGAAATCATAAATGCAAACGCTGCGTACACAATGGTCGGCAACCACGATAAAATATAATACTTACTAGCTTCCACAAAAATATTTTGTTTTATAATATTTCCATCTTGGAAAATAAGCTCGCTCCATGCAGGCTGTTGGAATTTATAAATAACAAGTCCACATAAAGTGGAGAAAATCATATTAAATATAAACAATAACGCTGCAAATATCACAATTGCTAAAAATTTAGCTGTCAAAATTTTAAATCGACTCGCTGGTCGTATCGTTAAAAATTTATATGTTCCCCAGCTATATTCATTCGCAAAAATTGTACTTGCATACACGAGGATAAATGGGAGCAATATTGGAAATACGATAAAACCTGTATCTCTCATGAAAGAAAGCGGAGAACTGCTTGCCGGTGCTGTATCTGTATCTAAATGCTTCATCTTAAGCTGATATTCCTTTACAAGCTCGTCCCCAGATCGTTCCGCTAAAATAGCTTCTTTTTTCATGCCTAGCTTTTTCTCAATTTCTACAGTTCGTTCTGTATAATCGGCTTTCCATCCTTTTGTTTCCGGTTCTAAATACTTTACCGTAACCCATCCTAATCCAATTATTAATACTGCAATAACTGCAAAGGGAATAATCGTTCGCTTTCGCTTAAATATTTTATACAGTTCGTTATACACTAAATTAAACAATATCTTTTCCCCCTGTTAATTCTAAAAATTGCTCTTCTAACGTTTTTCTTTCTTCATATACACGATACACTTGAATATTTTTCTCAAGCAATGTACGAATAACATTTGGGATTTCTTCATCTTTTACAGTAATAAGTAGATCATTACCTTTTATTAAAACATCTTGGTCTAACATTTCTGCTGCTTTATTCGCATCATCTACACGTATACGGATTGTCTCCATCTCTTCGCTTTGATTATGCTGAATATTTTGCGTCGCCACATATTCTCCGTGCTGAATAATGATAACTCTGTCACACATTAATTCAACTTCTGAAAGTAAGTGACTAGATACAAGTACCGCTTTTCCTTGTTCATGTGCAATTTTCTTTATGTACATTCTCATTTCATGTATTCCACTAGGGTCTAATCCATTCGTTGGTTCATCTAATATCAATACATCTGGATCGTGAATAAGCGCTTGAGCAATTCCTAAACGTTGTCTCATGCCGAGTGAATATGCTTTTACTTTACGGTCAATTACTTGTCCCATTCCTAACAATTTCACTACTTCATCGATACGTTCTTCTGTCACATTGCCATTCATCCGTCCAAAATATGTTAAATTTTCATAGCCGCTCAAAAATGGATAAAATTCCGGTGTCTCAATTACTGCTCCAATTTTCGAAGCCGTACTTTCAAATTGCTGTTTTACAGATTGGCCGTCAATCCAAACTTCTCCCTCTGTCATACGAATCATGCCGACCATCATTCTCATTAAAGTCGTTTTTCCAGCACCATTTGGTCCGAGCAAACCAACTACTTCACCCTTTTTAACTTCGAAACTAATATTTTCTACAAGTGTCTTTGAACCGATTCGCTTCGTTAACCGCTCAACCTTTACAATTGATTGTTCATTTGTCATACTATACAACCTTTCCTTCCCATTCTTTGTCAGGTCTTTACACTGTAACATGATTATTTTTATGTGTAAAATAGGAAAAGGCATGATTTCTCATGCCTTTCCCTTGAATTAAAATGAATTTTCATCTTGTAAACTTTGAACAAATCGAAAACATTGCATCATCGATAATAGGACGATAACGATCATAATTATACTAACAACTACTATTGCATATATTGTAATCGGTGCACTATTTATCCCTTGTATTCCTGCTATTTTCATAAAGATAATCGTAAATAATTTCAAAAATAACATCCCATTCACTAATCCAAAAACAAACGCTGCTCCATAAATAAATAATTGCTCCTGACATAATAAACATAGTACGTCATTTCTCTTCCTATTCTCTGCTACATAAGATTTAATTTCCTCTTTCCTCACTTGCAGAAGAGAAAACGTTATTTTATATGTAGTAAAAATACAAATAAAAATGAATACAATAAACAGCATGTAAAAGCTCATTTGAAATAAAAGTGTAGTCTCTAATTTCCCAATAGCTCCTTCATTAAATTGGAGCGATATCATAAAAAATAAAATCATAGTACTCATAGCAACCCACATGAATTGCTTCATCCTTTTGGCAGCAAATGTTCTTATATTTTTTCTCACTAACTGACATAAAGACATATATTCTTCCCCTACCTTACTTCATACCATACTCATTCTATACTACTAGTGTATAAAAATATGACATTTTAAACATCGCACTACAATCTGAATTTTTTCTAAGTCTTTAGTCCTAGAAAACAAAATGGTAAAAAAATCATATTCATAATATAATTGTAAAAAGGAGGGGGTTGCATGCGCATAAAATTGCTATTAATCTTTTCTTTATTATTTCTCACAAGTTGTAGCCCACTTAAAAACAATGCAGATGCCATTGTTGAGCCATATAAATTAACAAAAGAACAAACTTCTATTTTACAAATGACTCCTTTTCAAGAAGGAGACAGCATGTTTTATAACGTTACCCTAAAAAATGAAAAAGATGAAATACATGCTACAATTGATTATTATCAAAATGGTAAAAAAACAAACATAATTGCGAATATAGCTACCTCCCATTTTCAAAAAAAGAAAGTAAAGCTTTCTTTTTTACCACCTCAATCCCAACTCGATAAAGATGTACAAGTGCAAAAACATTGGTATGTTAATATTGAAGGTAGTTCCATGCTCGCTCCTGAAGAAGCACCTCCAATCGTAAATAGCTCTACCTCTACTACTCTTCAATCTGCAATAAACTTAACATACAATCAAAAGACGACTTTAGCGGCTATAATAAAAACGAATAAAGAAACCGTAAGAATTCCAATGCTTGAGGAAAAAACTGCTATTGACCAACTATTACAAGAAAACGAACATGTTTATCTCTTTAGTATAGAACTAAAAAAAGAACACTAAAGCGGAAATGCAATTATATTGCATTTCCGCTTTAGTGTTTAATGAGGTGTACTTTTTAACAAATTAATTAATCTCATCCTCAACTTCTATTCTTTTCTTCTCTCTTGCAATTTTCAAAAACTCTAAAAGTTCTGGATTAGTATTCATTTTTTTGTACGCTACTGACATTTCTGCAACAAAATTCGAATCACATAACTCTTTATATACGACTTCGGTTTTATACAATTTATTCGCCGATACAGGTATTACCGTAATTCCGATTCCTGCCGCTACAAGTCCCATAACTGTTTGATATTCCGTTGCTTCTTGTACAATGTGTGGACTAAATCCTACGTCGCGGCAAAGTGATAAAATTGTATCGTATAACGCTGGCCATACCGGTCTCGTAATAAATACGAACGGTTCGTCTCTTAAATCTTCAATATGTATTTCTTCCTTTTCAGCAAGTGGATGTGCCTTCGGTAAACATAACGTACAAGAAAGTTTTTGAATTGGTTCTAACTCTAGTAATTGCGTTGGAATTGGCGGACGCAAAAAGCCAATATCAATACGGTTATCATGAAGTGCATGCACCTGATCCGGTGTTGACAGTTCATGTAATGCAACAGACACTCTCGGAAATTTCTTTCTATACTCCCTTACGATAGATGGTAAAATATCATATATCGCCGCACCTACAAAACCAATTGAAAGTGAGCCCACTTCTCCCCTTTGGGCACTTTGTGCAACTTCTACTGCTTTATCAATTTGTTCGAACGCTTTTTTTACTTCTTTTAAAAACATTTCTCCAGCTTCTGTTAATTCAACTTTTCTCTTCGTTCTTGAAAATAACATAACTCCCATTTCTTTTTCTAATTGCTGAATTTGTTGACTAAGCGGTGGTTGTGTCATTTGTAAACGAGCAGCTGCTCGTCCAAAGTGTAACTCCTCTGCCACTACAACAAAATATTGCAAATGCCGTAATTCCATTTTGGACACCCTTTTCACTTTCAATTAATACATCTAATATATTAATAACATATAATTTATATATTAGACAAATTTTTCGAATGAACGTATAGTAGAAATTGTTAATTCTTTTTTACAATTTTTATGTAAAAAAAGAAAGAGGTGGGTACTGTATGAAATGGTGGAAATTAAGCGGACAAATTTTATTATTATTTTGTTTCGCTTGGACAGGTGAATGGATTGCAAAACAGGCACACCTCCCAGTTCCAGGAAGTATAATCGGTATTTTTTTATTGTTAATTTCATTAAAATTTAACCTAGTGAAAAAAGAATGGATACAGGACGGAGCAGACTTTTTATTAAAAGAACTTATTTTATTTTTCATTCCTTCTGCAGTCGCTGTCATACGCTACAAAGATACACTATCACAATATGGAATCGATCTCATTTTAATTATTATGATTAGTACACTTTGTGTCACTCTCGCTACAGGACTCCTAACAGAATTGCTACTAAAGCGGAAAGGATCCACACAATGATCGGCTTTCTTTGTTTACTATTAACACTATTCACATATTGGATATCGAAGAAAATGTATCAACGCTGGAATTGGAGCTTACTTTCTCCTCTTCTCGTCTGCCCTATTATTTTAATTGCTTTATTACTCGGACTAGACACACCTTATGAAACATATGAAACAGGTGGGCAATGGTTAACAGAATTATTAAAGCCTGCAACAGTCGCTTTTGCATGGCCAATCTATAAATACTTTGATTTACTCAAGAAACATGGAATAGCTATCTTACTTAATGTCATTGTCGGCTCGTTTTTATCAGTTATTACTTCAGCACTACTAGCAAATTATTTTCAAATTGATTCATCGTTAGAACATAGTTTAGCACCTCATATTGTAACGACACCAATTGCAATGGCCATTTCAGAAATGATCGGTGGTATGTCACAATTAACAGCTGTATTTGTTGTTTTAACTGCGTTAACAGGAGCATTGCTCGGACCTTCTCTCATACGTATATGCCGTATTAAAACAGCGCTCGCAAAAGGCATTATGTTAGGCACGAGCGCAAATGGAACCGGTACATCAAAAGCATTCGAAATCGGCCCTGTAGAAGGAACCATTGCAAGTTTATCTATGCTTTTAACAGCAGGAGCTAGTTTAGTTATCGTTCCGCTTTTCTTATCATGGATACATTAAAAAAGCGAGTGTTTAAACACTTGCTTTTTTTATTATATATTTATTTAAAATCTCATAATCCTCCGGGAAAGATAGCGTTAATTCCTTCACTTCATCTATCCTTTTCCAAGTAATTTCATGTATTAACTCATCAGGATCTTGGATTTTCATACTACCGCCTATTTTTTTAACGACATAATAATGAACGTATACAGGAACCCCGTATGTAATACCCTCTTTTTCGTATATTTTATTTACAACTTCCACATTGTAACCTGTTTCTTCCCAAACTTCTCGAATACAACATTCTTCTAGTGTCTCTCCCTTTTCAAGCCCTCCACTTGGAACAGACCACCTTTTTTCTTCACCCTTTTGCCCTTGCAACACCATTAAAACTTCATTTTTTTCATTTATACATACTGCTGCACAACCTATCCATCTTTCCATATACATCCCTCCCCTACTACTATTCGTCTTCTTCTTTATTTTCCCCTTGAAAAAAGAGGAAAAAAGGAAAACGATGACGAAAACTTACATCAACTTCATAGACAATCCCTTCTTAGAAATTAAAAATGGAAGGATGAAAATATGATTTCTAAATATGTTGTGGAATGTGTCTTTTGTGAAGAAAATCGAAAACCACGCCAAGCTATCGTAACAGTTCCCGCCACTACTCAGCTACTAGCCATTGAAAAAGTGCGTGCGGAATGTAAACGTCGTTTCGGAAAAGCTTTATTATTGCAAACAGAAATTAAAGAAGAAATAACTATTGAACAAAAAGAAAGCCGACCATAAATTGGTCAGCTTTCTTATCCGATCATATTTTCACATGAAGATTAGGGGCATCCTCTTTAAGGATCGGGATTTCCCCATTATGTACGTTCCATAATGGTCATCGAACAATATATTTCTATGCAATTAATTATTGAATAGAATAGGGCAAAACTTGTTCGCATTTTTAGAAAAGGGATAGGGATATAATTCAAGTATTACTTCAAATACTCGAACTTTACACTCATTATATTAAAGCAAATCCTTTTATATGGGAAATATGAATTACTTACATAATTCATTCGTAAAACATATTAGTTTGCTATATTATTTTTATTCCATCAATAACATACATCCAGCTACAACTGGTGTCATAATCATTGAAAACTTCAAAAGCATACGTGGTGCATAATTTGTAAACTTCGCTCCGATATACGCTCCTAACATCGTCCCAATTAATACTTGCAATAACAATATATAATCTAGATACCCTTCTGAACTATATCCTATCCCACCTCCAATCGCAATCGGCAATATAACAAGCATTGTTGTTCCTACAGATTGCTGGATTGTTAAACCTAATAGAACCATTAATCCAAGTTGAATAAATGGTGCAGAACCAATCCCGAATGAACCAGCCATCATTCCAGTGACTAATCCAAGACATATACATTTCATTATATTTTCTTTCGAAAAATCTTTAATTTCTGCTAAAAGTAGTTCTTCCCTATTTTGAAACTTAATTAATTTAACAAACATAAAAATTGCAGATAAAAATAACATCCCAGCTGTAAACCAATGAAGAAGATGCGGTGGTATAAGTGAACCAAGCTTTGCACCAATATAAGAACCAAGTGCTCCACATCCACCAACAATCCCGCCTATAGTAACCACAACATTTCCTTCACGATAATGACTTATAACCCCAGATAATGTCGTAAATGCCATAGCAGTTAAAGACGTTGCAAGCGCAACATGAATAGGAATGCGGAATACTAAAGTGAGTATTGCGATAATAAAACCAGCTCCCCCTGCTCCAACAAATCCTAATAAAACTCCCATTACTAACATCGTTATAATAATTGCCACAAACTTTCCCTCCAGTAAAGCAATTATCCATTATATTCTTCCTTGTATACAAATAAAAAGCATCCTAGATGGATGCTTTTTATTTCAATAATATGTACTTAATCTTGATTAATCAAAATAACTGCAGGACCAGCGACTACTACTCCAGCTACTTCTATCTTTTCAAATTCCTTTACTGTAATAGATATAACTCCTTCTCTTTCCATTAATTCTTTACTCAGGACATCAGTCGGGATTGCTTTCACCGTCTTACCTCCTTTTCATTTATACAATATGATACAGTGAAACTTTAATTAGGCTGCCCGTTTATGCACGATAAAAATAACCCAATGCATCTATATATATGCATCACCTCCGCTTTCATTCCTTATTCCCTTCAAAACCCTTCTCTCCCTTCCGTAACGTATTGAAAAATAAAAAAGAAGCTATAACATATAGCTTCTAAATTTATTTAATCTCTCTGCACCTTATATTTCAAAACTCTACCATCTTTGTCAAATTGTAAAACAAGATGTTCACTATCTATAGGGATAAAGCCACGTTCAGTTCCAAGATAGTACGAAGTGATAACCCCGTTTTCTCCATTTCTCGTTTCAGTAGGCGTTCCTAATAATTGTGTAATTTCTTCATTTGATTTTCCTGTTAATTTATATTTTTGTATTAGATCATCTACCATATGTACCCGTTTATCTTCAGCATGTAACCATCGATCTTGATTAAACTTTGAAGTGTATGTATTCATACTTAATTGTGCAGTACATACTATTAACGGAATAAGTGCTACTATTAACACTCCCGACATTTGCTTCTTTTCTTCATTACGATTTTTAGCAACATATAAGATCGACTTTTGAATCATAACTAATAAAACAAATGGCACGACTATTACAAAAACGCTCGTTACACTTAATGACGTATGAGCCATACCAATAATAAACATAAAAGCAAGATACATTAGTATATACAAACAAATATAAACATACAAAATACCCCTTAATATAGTACTCAGAAAGCCCACCTCTTTTTAATTCATTATATAATTTATTCGGTTAATGGTTTCTCGAAGTTTTTCTAACTCTTGCTCAGTATATATTATTTTCCCTGTTAAGATCTCATTTCTGAAGAACGTTACAATTTGCTCTCTATCTTTTAATCTCGGCGTTTTTTCTTCAGAAAGATCTAGCACTTCTTTCCCGCTCTCATTATAAAAATATACAATCGGTTTTACATTTTCCTTTACAATATCTACTTGTACTTCTTTCAAACAATTGTATAGAATATGCGATAGTTTCTTCGCTCTATATACTGGATTCCCTTCATTTTTCACTTGTATCGTTAATGAATCTTCACCTGTAATGTATGCAAACGTCTCTTCTTTCTCTTCCTCTTGTTGATACTTGCCAATTTCATCAATCATAAATGAATATATACTAGCATTGTCTTTCGTTAAGCCATGAATTAATTTCCCTGTCCATTCTTTCGTCTCAAGTACATACATACCCGTTTTACTTAAAACAAGATGATGAATTCGAAAATCATTTCCACCGTGCTGATTTCTAATAAAAACATTCGGCATAATATGAAATTCATTATCTTTTATTATGCCTTGATCTACGAAGCCTCGCTTCATATAATGTAATGTTTCGTGTGTATTCACTTCAGCTCCATTTTTCGTATACTCTCGCAAATTTGCAATTAATTGTTGAAACATATGTATTTCGTTACTATGCTTTTCTTGCACTTCACTGCGTTCTTTACTATGTTGCACAGCTAATTGATTTTTCAACATACGCATATTTTCAAGTTCTCTAGCTGCACTTATTTGTAAATCATTGTATTTCTTCTGTTCCATATTTTTTAATGTATTTTGTTGTTCTTTATGCTCTGTAACTGTAGCTGCAATTTCATTTTCATACGTTTCAATTGCTTGTTTCTTTTCAAATTCTACTTGCTGACTCTCTGATTCTAGCTGCTTATTTTTATAGAACAGCACGAATGCTACAGCTAATAATAATAAAATCACACCTATTAGCAAATAATCCATATTTTTACTCCTTTATTTCATTTTCATTTATTTTTATAAACATCCATTATATTATACTATGCTTTCAATATACACTTTGTAAAAATTACATATTTTTAATGAAGAGAGACTTTAATAAGCGATTTTCCCCATTCCCCACTGATTGTTTCAGGTTGCCTGCAAATAGCAGAATAAAAGGCATCTCAGGCGAGATACCTTTTACGTGCATTTTATTGTACACCATACTCTATAAGCCTCACCGCGATGTAACTGTCTTATAACATTTCCATTTAATGATGGAGCATCCCGCAGATTCACATTATCACCAGTAATAGTCGCCACATAATGTTTATACTGAATGTAACTTGGATCATAGTATATCCATTCGTTTCCACCTAAAGCAAGCCAACCATCTTGTTCACTCAAAACTTCATACGATTCTCCTCTATTTAGCTGGCGAATTACACTAGATTGTAAAGATGGTCCACTCCGTAAATTTACATTATCGCCTTTAATTACAGCAACGCCGTAGACTGCAGTAGCAGTACTAGGTGGAGAAACATTTCCACCACCATTGGTTCCATTTCCTTGCAAAGCTTCTAATGAAACCGCTGCTGATACGTCACAATTTCCTACTACACCTGAAATTCGACCAGAATCTGTGTATTGCCATGCTGTCCACTCTGTCCATCCACCAGCATCAGCAGGCGGCGTACTAGAGTATTTAGAAATCCAAAGTGGAATATCACTTAATCCGTTAATTCCAAACTCATTAATATACCAAACTCCTGTATATAACATGACGTCTTTTCCAGTAGCCTGTTTCACATAATTTATGAAACTTCTTGCCCAATTAGATATAGCAGTACCAGTTAAATTACTATTACTCGGATTTATCGGTGATTCTAAATCTAAAACTGGCATTAAGTCTGTCTGATTGCTTTGTAATATGTTCACAAAATGTTTCGCTTCTGAAATTGCATCATTTAGTTCTGGATGTGCAAAATGGTATGCACCGATTAATACATTCGCATTTCGCGCTGCTTGTACATTTTGAACCAAAGTCGGATCAAGATTATTCACACCTTCTGTCGCTTTTGCATACGCCGCTGAAATACCCGATCCGATCCCTTCATTGCATTCCAATCAATGTTCCCTTCCCAATGAGACACATCGATAAACGTAATATTTGAACTAGATCTATCTTGCATATAAAAGCTCCTATCAATTTTTTTCATTTCGTATACATACAATATGTACAACTTTAATAAAGGGTCACGACGTTTATACTATAGACATTGAGAGCAAACATATTTTATAAACAAAGTAAAAAGGCCTTGTAATTACAAGGCCTTTTGTAAGATCCCTTTATTTTGTAGTAAATACATATTATAATACAACCCTTGCTCACTCAGTAATTCTTGATGTGTTCCTCTTTCTACTATTTCTCCATCATGCATAACAAAAATTTGATCTGCATCTTGAATTGTAGATAATCTGTGTGCAATTGCTATAGTCGTTCTCCCTTTTCGCATTTGCTGTAATGCTGTTTGGATCGCATCTTCTGTTTCTGTATCAATATTAGCTGTTGCTTCATCTAATACTAATACTTTCGGATTCGTTGCTATCGTTCTAGCAAAAGCAATTAATTGGCGTTGACCACTAGAAAATGCAGCTCCTCTTTCTACTACTTCTGTTTCATACTGCTCTGGTAATTTTTCAATAAACGTATTCGCTTGCACAAACTGTGCCGCTTCTTTTACTTCTTCATCCGTAATTTCTTCATTGTACATACGAATATTTTGTTTTACATTTCCCGCAAATAAAAATGCATCTTGCAATACGAGTCCTATTTTCTTTCTAATTTCTCGTTCTTCAAATTTCTCTAAATCTACACCATCTATTACAATATTTCCAGACTTAATATTATAAAATCGCATTAACAAATTCATAATAGTACTTTTTCCGCTACCAGTGTGCCCAACGAAAGCAACCGTTTGCCCTTGTTTCACGTGAAAAGATACATTTTTTAAAACATCACGTTTTCCATCATACGAAAAAGTAACATTTTTAAATTCAATTTCTCCATTAACAACTTGAGGATTTCCATCCCCTTTTTGAACTGGAGCTAAATCTTTCTCATCCATTAAATGAAATACACGTGATGATGAAACAAGTGCCTGTTGGAAGAATGATAATTTCATCATCATCTCATTTACAGGCTGGAAGAAACGATGTATATAATTAACAAACGCATATAAGACACCTACTTCAACAGGACTCTTCAATGCATCAATTCCAAATAAACCAAGTACTAACGCAATAGCCACAATATGAACTAAATCAGTTGCTGGACGTAAAAGTAACGCGTCTAACTTTAACGTCCGCCGCCCTGCACTATAATGTTTATTATTCACTTCTTCAAACTCTTTTCTCATACGCTTTTCTTGTCTGAACACTTGAACAATATTCATTCCTTGAATGGACTCATTTAACTTTGCATTTAACACGCTTAATTGATTACGTACTTCTAAATAAAAGGCTGCACTTTTCCGGCGATATAGCACCATAATCGCAAACATTATCGGAATTAATATGAGAGAAAATAGGGCTAGTTTTACATTTAATAAAAACATTGCTACTAAAATACCTATTAAAAAGACTACATTTTTGACAAATGTGGATAATACACTGACATAAAAATCTTTAATTGCTTCCGTATCATTCGTTATGCGCGATACAAGCGTACCAATCGGCGTACGATCAAAGAAACTTAATGACAACTTTTGAACATGATCATATACTTCAACACGCATATCTTGAACAATTTTAAAAGCGATATTTTGAAAATACAATAAGTCTAAATAAGTAAATAATACTTTTAATAAGTGAGCAATAAGATACACTACAAATAGAGTAACAAGTGCTGATTGATCAAAGTTACGTGGTACTAAATGTTCATCAAGAAATTGTTTAATTAAAAAAGGACCCATCATTTCAGTTACAGTTGCACCAACTAAAAAGATAAATGCTAAAGATAGCAACCTTTTATATGGCTTCATATAAGAAAGTAATCTACTTAAATCACTCCGCTTCTTCCCGGTCATCATACGCCTCCTTTCTCGACTAATGCTTCTAACTGCTGGCTCTCGTACATTTCTTTATACCAACCGTTTTCTTTCATTAATTGTTCATGTGTACCTCGTTGCACAATTCTGCCTTCATCCACAACAAGTATAAGATTGGCATGTTGAATTGCACTTAAACGATGAGCAGTAATAATCGTTGTTTTTCCTTCTCTTTCCCTCTTTAATGCATTTAAAATCGTTTCTTCTGTTTTTGCATCTACCGCTGATAAACAATCATCTAAAATTAAAATTTCCGCATTCGTTAATAAAGCACGTGCAATAGAGATTCTCTGTTTTTGGCCTCCAGATAACGAAACGCCTCTTTCTCCTACTACCGTTTCATATCCTTCTGAAAATTGGAGGATGTCATTATGAATACAAGCAATCTCTGCAGCGCGGGTTATTTCATTATATGTAGCATCCGCCTTTCCGAAGGCAATATTCTCCCCAATACTCGCTGAAAATAAAAAATGATCTTGCGGCACGTATGAAATGGCAGAACGGACACCGTAAAGTGTTACATCGCGAATATCCCGCTCCCCAACTTTTAATTCACCACTAAAATGATCATACTCACGGATTAAACATTTTAATAAAGTCGTTTTCCCTGCTCCTGTACGTCCGACAACGCCTAGTGTTTCACCCTTCTTCAAATCAAAGTGAACATCTATTAGCTGTAACAGTTCATTTTTCTTATATGAAAATGAATCGACCGCAAATGTAACATCACCGCTTGCTACTTTATGTACAGCATCTTCTCTATTTACTACATCTGATTTTTGCGAGAGAATTTTTTCTACACGGTCATACGAAGCACGCCCACGTTCCATAATGTTGAACAACCATCCAAAGGCTAACATTGGCCAAACGAGGGTACCTAAATACGTTGTAAATGTAACGAGATCACCTACAGTTAATTCACCCCTCACAACTAATACTGACCCGTAACACACTGCAATTAAAAAAGAAAATCCAACGATAAGAGAGATTGTTGGATCAAACAACGAATCAATACGTGCGACTAACATATTTTTATGTACAACATCTTCTGATTTTTTTCGAAATGCTTGTAAATCTTCTTTCTCTTGTCCAAGTGATCGAATTACCTTCATCCCACTCATACTCTCTTGCACTTTATCATTGATTTCTGAAAACGATTGCTGCGCTTTATGAAACCTTTTATGTAATAACGTTCCATAATAATTTGTCGAAATCGCTACAATCGGCATTGGAATTAAGCTTAACAATGTTAACTTCCAACTAATTGTAAAACCCATCGCTACGAGTACACATCCCCCAACCGCTAATGAGTCAACAAGTGTTAAAACGCCCGATCCAGCAGTTTGTTGAATCGCCTGAATATCATTAGTCGCATGCGCCATCAAATCACCCGTACGACGTGATTGATAGAAAGATGGGCTCATCTTTGTAAAATGTTCATATAAATTCTTTCGTAATTGACGGGCTAGTTTTAACGAAGATCCAAAAATCATAATACGCCATAAATAACGTAATATGTACATAGTAATCCCTACAACTACTAACAGAATAACCCACTTCAACAATTTTTCAGATGTTAATGTTCCATTATTAATTTCATCTACTACAATACCTAGTACTTTCGGAGCTACAAGTTCAAGAAGCGCGACACCAAATAACATAATAATTCCGATTATGTACGCTCGTTTTTCTTGTTTAAAAAACCACGCTAAATTAATAAATACTTTCATTTTTATCCTCCTCTCTTAAAATGAGCGATGTTTTCAGTTTACCAAAAATACTGAATTTTTAAAAGTTTTAAACACTTCGAAAAATCCAATAGGAAAGGGCACTCTTATCGAGTGCCCTTTAGCGCTTATTTTGTTTGTTGCTTGCTCATCGCGCTCATCATTTGATTGATTTTCTTTTGGGAAGGTTTTTGTCCCATTTGCATCATCATCATTTTTAACATTTGTTCATTAATTGGTGGATTTTTTTCTAAGTAGTTCATCATGTATTTGCGGGCAATGAAAAATCCTAACGCCACGCCTGCTACTAGTGCTACTACGCCCACTAGAATACCTAACCAAATTGGCATATATTTTCCTCCTTCATGTTGTCTACCTTACAGTGTACTAAAACCTTTTCAATAAGACAAGATACAATTCGACATTTTTTACACATATGTTCGTACTTGTTTTAGAGGATTCAGCCATCCATACTTTGTATTTTCATAATCCATAGCTAAAAATGTTAATTCACACTTTCTTAACACCTCAAAGAAAGTCGTTTCCATAGAGACATTTCCAGAGGTATTCATGCGAATATAGTGTGGTTTCACCATTATTTCGCCGTATTCCGCTCCTGTATAAAGTGTATGTGTATGGTGTGTTCGATCATATTTACCAAGAACCCGCAAAGCTTGTTCTAATTTATGATGAATTTTCATTACTTGTAATGGCCTCGTTATATACATCATTTGTTTATATAACACTTTTTTCTCCGAAAGGGAAACAGATTCTGAAAATCGAGAAAATAAATCAAAAAACAAATATTCACGACCAAAGTAAGCTTTCGCAATATCCTCTTGAATTAAATACAATTCATACGTTTTCATCTTTTGCCTCCCAATCTGGACAACCTTTTCCCTTCATTATATAGAAGA
Organism: Bacillus sp. N5-665; assembly: GCF_022637375.2. Lineage (NCBI taxonomy): Bacteria > Bacillati > Bacillota > Bacilli > Caryophanales > Bacillaceae > Bacillus > Bacillus sp. N5-665. The sequence goes on along the minus strand of NZ_CP093325.1, from coordinate 1,780,592 downwards.
AATTTTGCAATGATTGTCTGACTGCGGAGAGATAAAAAACTTTTTCTGTCGAAAAAACTCATTTACATAGAAAAACCTCTCCATGCTGGAGAGATTTTTCTAAAATCATTAAAGCATTTCTTTTACTTTACGAACAACGTTCTCTACAGTAAATCCATACTCTTCCATAATCTTCTCACCAGGAGCAGAAGCACCGAATGTATCGATACCTAACACATCTCCGTCAAGACCTACGTAACGGTGCCATCCGAATGTAGCACCCATTTCGATTGCGAAACGTTTTGTTACTGCTTTTGGTAATACAGATTCTTTGTACTCAGCAGTTTGAGCTTCAAAGCGATCCATAGATGGCATGCTGACAACAGCTGCGTCAACGCCGTCTACTGCTAGAACTTTTTGTGCTTCAATAGCTAGACTTACTTCAGATCCAGTTGCAAGTAAGATTACATCAGCCGTTTCTTTCTTGCTTGCAGAAACTACATATGCACCTTTTGCTACTTTTTCATACGTATCGTCTTTTGCACCTTCTAATGTTGGAAGGTCTTGACGAGTTAATACTAAAGCAGTTGGTTTGTTTGTAGATTCTAGAGCTAGTCTCCAAGCTGCAACAGATTCGTTACCATCAGCTGGACGAATAACAGATACATTTGGCATTGCACGAAGCGCTGCTAATTGCTCGACTGGTTCATGTGTTGGACCGTCTTCACCAACAGCGATACTGTCGTGTGTGAATACATACGTTACTGGCAATTGCATTAATGCTGCAAGACGAATTGCTGGACGTAAGTAATCAGAGAATACGAAGAACGTACCACCGTAAGTTTTTAAACCGCCATGTAGTGCAATACCGTTCATTGCTGCACCCATTGCAAACTCACGTACACCGTACCAAATGTTTTTACCGCTGTAATCATCTCTTGTAAAGTCTTTTTCGTTATTCATGTATGTTTTGTTAGAACCAGCAAGGTCAGCAGATCCACCGAAGAATGATGGTACAGACTCTGCAATTGCATTAATTACAGCACCTGAAGAATTACGAGTTGCTGCTTTTGATCCTAATTCATAAGTTGGTAAGTTTTGCTCCCAACCTTCTGGAAGAAGACCATTCATTGCCGCTTGCAATTCATTTGCTAATTCTGGGTATGCTTGTGCATATTCACCTAGCATCGTGTTCCACGCTGCTTGCGCAGTTTCACCAACATCTTGTACTGTTTTACGGAAGTTGTCATATACTTCTTCTGCTACATGGAAGTCTTGCTCAGCAGTCCAAGCATATGCTTCTTTCGTTAATTTTGTTTCGTCTACACCAAGTGGAGAACCATGTGAAGCTGATTTTCCTGATTTGTTTGGAGAACCGAAACCAATTGTCGTTCTTACTTCAATTAGCGTTGGGCGTTTTTCGTCAGCTTTCGCTTCTTCGATTGCTTTCGCGATAGCTTCAATATCGTTTCCATCCTCAACACGGATTACTTGCCATCCGTATGCTTTGTAACGATCTTCTACACTTTCAGAGAATGAACGATTTAAATCGCCATCTAATGAAATATCGTTTGAATCATAAAGCACAACTAGACGACCTAATTGTAAATGAGCAGCTAATGAAGATGCTTCAGCAGAAACGCCTTCCATTAAATCTCCATCACCACAAATAGCGTATGTATGATGATCTACTACATTATACGCATCACGGTTATATTTAGCCGCTAAATGTCTTTCAGCCATTGCCATACCTACAGCAGTTGCAATACCTTGTCCAAGTGGACCAGTAGTTGCGTCTACACCTGCTGTATGACCGTACTCAGGATGTCCTGGAGTTTTGCTTCCCCATTGACGGAAGTTCTTTAAGTCATCCATTGTTACATCATAACCAGATAGGTGAAGTAGGCTGTATAATAACATTGAACCATGACCTGCAGATAATACGAAACGATCACGGTTAAACCACGTTGGGTTATTTGGATTGTGTTTCATAAATTGAGTCCATAATGTATAAGCCATTGGTGCTGCACCCATTGGCATTCCTGGGTGACCAGAGTTTGCTTTTTCAATCGCATCGATGGATAATGTGCGAATCGTGTTGATAGAAAGTTGTTCGATTGAATGTGACATGCTATTCTTCCCTTCGCTTATATTAGTAAACGTTTTATACATTTATATGATAGCTTCCCACGCAAGATTATACAACATGTATCGACAAATATGTTGATATTTTTTTGGATTTTCATAAAAAAATCAATGATTTAGGGAATGTATGGGCATTCAATATGACATACTTTTTCATTATTTTTATTTTAAAAAGAAAGGGAATTATCTGTATATTTATTCATCATTTTCAAATTCCATAATGCAAAATATATCCTTCCCCATTTTTCACTCTGCAAAGCAAACGAATAAAAGAATTTAAATCTTGGCATAATTTATCTCGATCAAATACGTATCTTTCATATTCTCCATCAGTATTATTATCATTTTCCCATTGAAACTGCCCTGTCAGTTCGATTGTTTCTGGCGCTAGAGAAAACATGTTAACTAGCGAACAAAATAACTGTTCTGCTATCACTGCCCCTTGCTGTTCTATTTTCGTAATACCATAATAGTGAATTCCAAATCCTTCTGCTCTTTTCGCTGGATAATAGTTCGGAATCCAATGGGTAAAATCTAATAGATATACGATTAGCTCATCACTTAATACAACACACTCATCTATCTTTGCCTCTTCTTTATATAGAAAACAAAGTTCAATCCAATCTATACCTATAAAATCCAACCCTTTTTTTTCATTCGAAACAAATACAAACTCGTGCTGTAAAGCCAAATTATCCCCCCTATTGCTCACATTTATTATTCTTATTATATAAAAAAGCACCTTTTATAGGTGCTTAAAATAAATTATACAATTTTCTTCCGTATCGAACTTGAAATAAAATCAATGATAATTACCATTAAAATAATACCCAATAAAATAATACCCACACGAGACCAATTGCGTGAACTCAGTGCAAAAATTAGAGGCGTACCAATCCCACCTGCTCCAATAACACCTAAAATAGCAGCGGATCGTACATTAATTTCGAACCTGTATAACGTATACGATAGAAAATCCGGTAATACTTGTGGCAATACTGCATACCAAAGTATTTGAAAGCGATTCGCACCTGTAGCTATTAACGCTTCCGTCGGTCCTTTATCTATATTTTCAATTCCTTCTGAATATAATTTCCCTAACATTCCGATAGAGTGTAATCCTAAAGCTAGAACTCCGGCAAAGGAGCCTGGTCCAACAGCTTTTATAAATAAAAGAGCCATAACTAATTCAGGAAATGTACGAACAAAACTAAGTACAAATTTCCCAGTTCCTGACGTTAATTTTCCACTGCTCATATTCGTTGCCGCCCAAAAAGCGAATGGAACAGATAAAAAGGCAGAAATAAATGTACCTAATATCGCAATTGCCAACGTATCAATTAAGCCATGTAATAAATCTTCACCATCTGGCAAAGATACATACGACCAATCTGGATTCAATACACCTGTCATAATTGCTTTTGTAATTTCTCCTGCCGTATCCTTTATTCCCTCTAGCGGGACTCCTGAAAAAGCCCATACATAAACAAATGCAAGTGCTATAAAAATAAACCAGCGATACACACTCGGTTTCTTCGGTTTTGGTACAATTATCGTCGTTTTACTCATTATAATTTCTCCCGCAACAATGTACTTACATAATCAATTAACAATACAACAACAAGAGTATAAATAATAATAGATGCAGTTTGTTGATATTGTAAAAATCCAAGTGTACGGTCATAGTACAACCCAATACCACCCGCTCCTACTAAACCTAAAACAGCTGCTGCACGTACGTTCACCTCAAATGTATAAAGAACATAGGAGACAAAATGTGCTTTCACTTGCGGAATTACCCCATACACAATCCATTGCACTTTATTTGCTCCTACTGCTGTCATCGCCTCTAATGGACCTGGATCAATCGATTCCATTGACTCATACAACAATTTCGCCACGAGCCCAATTGAGAAAAAAGTAAGAGCTAAAATACCTGGAAGTGGTCCTATTCCAAAAATAGCTACGAAAATTGCCGCTAATAATAAATCTGGTATCGTTCGGATAAAATTTAAAACCAATCGAGCTGGACCGTACAAAAATGTACTAGTAAACACATTACTTGCCGCAAATAGTGCCAGTGGAATAGCTAAAATCGCTCCTAAAGTCGTCCCCATAATCGCCATACGTATTGTATCTAACATCGCTGTTGTAATAACTTGAAAATAACTCCAATCAGGCGGCACCATCTCTTTTAACAAATCAATTATATTAGGAAAACCAACTACTAGCTTTGAAAATGATGCGTCGACCTGTACACTACTTCCCCACAACAGTAAAATGACTAGAATAGCCGTTAACATATGTTTCAACTTACTCGGCGGCTTCGGTATCGATTTCGAATATATCGTCGCGTCATTCATTTAACTGCCACCTCTAATAATTCACTTTTCTGCGCTACGTCTCCATAAATTTCAGCAAATTTTTCATCCGTTGCCTCTTCTACTGAACCATCAAAAACAATTTCGCCTGCATGTAATCCAATAATGCGTGTCGCATATTGCCTAGCTAAATCAATAGAATGTAAGTTTACAATTGTTGTAATCCCAAAATCTTCATTAATTTTTTTCAAATCATCTAATACTTGCTTTGTTGTTAGCGGATCTAACGACGCAACAGGTTCATCTGCCAATATGATTTTTGCTTCTTGCGCCAACGCTCTAGCAATCGATACACGTTGCTGTTGTCCTCCTGATAATTCATCAGCTCGCGCATATGCTTTTTCTAAAATATTCACCCTTTTTAACGATTGAAAGGCAAGCTCCAAATCTTCTTTTGGAAATAGACCTAACGTTGTACGAAAAGTCGAATGGTATCCAACACGCCCAGCTAATACATTCTTCAAAACCGTTGATCGTTTTACAAGGTTAAAACTTTGAAAAATCATACCAATATCCCGGCGCATGCGTCGTAATTCTTTTCCTTTCGCAGCAGTAATAGACTCACCTTCAATCAAGATTTCTCCTTCTGTAATCTCATGAAGGCGATTTACCGATCTAAGAAGTGTAGACTTTCCAGCCCCCGACAGCCCTACCATTACAACAAACTCACCTTTTTGAATGTTCAAGTTTATATTATTCAATCCTTTTGTACCATTCGAATACATTTTGGAAACATTTCGAAATTCTATCACACATCTTACCTACCTTCTATGTATTCAAAATGGCAAACTAACTGGAAACATACACCTTCCAGTTAGCTGCCATTTCCATATGTATTATTGCGTTTTTACTTTCTTTCCATATTCACGAACGATATCAAATTTACTATCATCAGATTTAACATATCCTTCATGTGAATATACTTCTTTAATGATTTTGTGACCTTCCTCATTCTTTCCTATTTCAATGAAAGCGTCCTGTAATTTCTTACTCCACTCTGCATCTAAATCAGAACGTACCGAAATCGTATCGTTTGGAATGTTTTCCGTAAATTTCACTATTTTCGTTTGATCGAATATATTCGGATAATCTTTTTTCACAATATTACGAGCATCTTGGAATACAACAGCTGCATCTACATCACCATTTAAAAGCGCAATAAGCGACTGATCGTGACCTTTTAATGTAACAGGTTTCACATCTTTTAACGGATCAACGCCCTCTTTTAATAGTACAGCCGCAGGCCACACATATCCCGCTGATGACGTTACATCTTGATAACCAATTTTTTTACCTTTTAAATCTTTTACACTATTAATATTTGAATCTTTCTTAACTACAAACTCAGATTTATAAAAGTCTACTAAATCCTTTGTAGGAGCTCCCGTTTCATCATCTACTCCAAAACGTTGTGCTTGTAAAATTACGTTTGCAGCCTTTTTCTCATGCGCTAGCACATACGCTGTTGGGGGTAAAAATCCTACATCTACTTGCTTAGATGCCATCGCTTCTACAATTGTATTGTAATTCGTTGAAATACTAACTTTTACTGGAATATTTAACTTATCACTTAATAGCTTTTCCAATGGTTTTGCCTTCGCCTCTAACGTATCTGCATTTTGAGAAGGAACAAATTGAACATTTAAGGTCTTCGGTACATAACCTTTTTTCGTATCTTCAGTTTTACTTGCACTTGATTCTTTCGTTCCACAACCACTTAATAATCCCGCCGCTAGTACAACTGTCGTACTCATTGCAAAAACTTTTTTCAACATATTAATGCCTCCATTTTTGTTGTTATAAAATCGCCTTCCGTAAACATGAAGAAATATATCACACATTTTCACGTATAATTGCTTATTTACAGAATCTTTACACATTCTATACATTCTCATTAAAATTCTCTTCATATATTTGATATGCTTAATTAGTAGATAACAATAGAAAAGGTGAATGATATTGAATCCAAATCAAATTGTAACTTTAAACATTTTATTAACAAGTGATATACATGGCACTGTTTATCCAATTCACTACCAAGATAACTCTCAAGCTGAAATTGGTTTAGCCAAAATTTCTACTCTTATAAAAAAAGAACGTTCCCAAAATAGAAACGTTCTTTTAATTGATAACGGTGACTTCATACAAGGAACACCCTTTACTTATCATTACGCTACATATGAAGAAGATAAGAAAAATCCAATGTCTTTATTAGCGAACTATTTACGTTATGATGCTGCAGTTATTGGGAATCATGAATTTAATTATGGAATGGACATATTAAATAATGCTATTTCTACTGCAAACTTTCCCTATCTATCAGCAAATATTTTAGATAAAAACAGAAAAGAACCTTATTTCGGGAAACCATATATAATAAAACATATTGAATCAAATATAAAAATTGCTATTTTAGGGATGACAACGCATTACATTCCCAATTGGGAACAACCCCATCACATTCAAGATTTACAATTTGAAGATGCATTAGAAACAACAAAAAGATGGGTTTCTTACATTCGCGAACACGAGAAACCCGATTTATTAGTCGTAGCCTACCATGGGGGATTTGAACGCGATTTACAAACTGGGTTACCGACTGAAGTTTTAACAGGTGAAAACCAAGGATATGCAATGTGCCATGAAATTGAAGGCATAGACATTTTACTAACAGGCCACCAACACCGGGAAATCGCTCACACCGTAATGAATGGTGTAACAATTTTACAGACTGGATGTAATGGGCAATCAGTTGGAAAAATAACCGTAACCTTCGAAAGAATGGAACAGAAGTGGCTTAAAAAAGAAAGTTATTCAGAGTTGTTGACGGTGCAAGGAATTGAGGCAGATTCAGATGTTCTTTCCTTAGCATCTGATTATGAAGAGAATACACAAAATTGGCTCGATCAACCAATTGGAATAATCTATGGGGACATGCAAATTTCAGATGCTATGCAAACTCGTTTGCAAGATCATCCTTTTATTGAATTCATAAATAAAATACAAATGGATATAGCTAATGTTTCCATTTCTTGTACAAGCTTATTCCATAATACATCTCCAGGTTTCCCTAATCGCGTAACAATGCGTGACATCGTTTCTAATTATATTTATCCAAATACATTAAAAGTAATTAGAATAACTGGAGCGGATATAAAAGATGCCCTTGAACTCTCTGCTTCTTATTTCATATTAAAAGCAGATGGAACTATCATCGTAAACCCTGCCTACATAGAACCAAAGCCGCAACACTATAATTACGATATGTGGGAAGGAATTTCGTACGTATTAAACATTTCCAAACCAATTGGCGAGAGAGCAGAATCCTTACAGTATAAAGGCGCTCCACTTCATATGAACGAAGAATATGACGTCGTTATGAATAATTATCGCGCAAGCGGCGGAGGGAACTTCTTTATGTTTCAAAATAAGCCCGTAATAAAAGACATACCAACAGATATGTCTGAACTTATCGCTAACTATATATTGAAGCACAAAAAGATAGAAGCAACAGTCAATAACAACTGGAAAGTTATTAAATAACGGATATAATAAATAAAAAAGATGGGCTTCGCCCATCTTTTAGTTTAATTTTGCATTATCTTGCTTTTTTAAAGCTTTTAATTTCGCCGGTGTAACATCAGTACCTTCTTCGTTAACAACTTTAATTCCTTTAAGTTCGTTTAACATATTTTGACGAAATCCTTTTAAATATTGTTCACGTAGCGATTGGCGCTCACGTTGTTCTTCTTCAGTTAAACCTTCAGCTTTTGCTTTTTTCGCTAAGAAGTTAATGCGTTCAATGAGTTCGTGACTTTGCATCTCGAATCCCCCTTTTACTCAAAACTGATTATTATCATACAATAGTTAGTCCTCTTTATCAAGCAATTGCTTTGTATATTCTACATATCTTCGATGTACAGTTGCTTTTGAAACATCATGACCAAAACCACGAAGTGTTGCTGCAATTTCTTCAAAAGTTAATTCATTCCGGCGTAAACGTACAATTTCCTCAATTGGCACTTCTTTTTTCTCACGTCCTATACTTAAATGACGATTTTTCAAATTATTCTCTGGACGAAATCCTTTCTCTACCGCTCTTTGCATGCCACGTTTAATTTTTAAATTGTGGATCTTTCTTTGATACTCTTCAACAATCCCAATTATATCTAGCACCATCGAATCAGAGTCAGAGAGTTCTAATTCTCCATTATGCCTATGCGTATATACTTTTATTCCCTCTTTATGTAAACAGTGCATTAATGCAATCTTTGCATTCCCTCTACCAAGGCGCGTTTCATCTTGTATGAGAAGTACATCAACTTGTTCATCGCGAATTGTATCTAGCACTTCTAATATGCCATCACGTTCAATTGTATAACCACTAGCCTGCTCCTCAATCACCTTTACAACATTCATTTGATAGCGCTCAGCTAAATGCAATAATTCATCTTTTTGACGCAATAATGATGTTTCCTGTTCTTCTTTTGTTGTGCTCACACGTGCATAAATAATTGCATTCATTTTGAACCCTTCTTTCTCACTATATTTTCCTTATTAGTGTATCATAAATTCGTCTTTCGTTCGAACTTATGTTTGTAGAATGTTTTTTCGCATGTTATACTTATTAATAAGAAAAATGAAAGAAAACGAGGTGTTAGAAAACATGGAAAAGTTAACGAAACGCCAGCAAGACATTCTCGACTTTATTAAGCTAAAAGTACAAGAAAAAGGATATCCACCTTCCGTACGTGAAATCGGTCAAGCAGTCGGCCTCGCTTCTAGTTCTACAGTGCACGGACATTTATCACGACTAGAAGAAAAAGGATATATTCGACGCGATCCAACAAAACCACGAGCAATTGAAATTTTAGGTGACAACCGAATGGATACAGAAACACAATCTGTTATTCAAGTTCCAATTGTCGGAAAAGTTACTGCTGGATTACCGATTACAGCAGTTGAAAGTGTAGAAGATCACTTCCCACTTCCAGCTAGCATTGTTGCTGGAGCAGACCAAGTATTTATGTTACGTATTTCCGGAGATAGTATGATTGAAGCTGGTATTTTCGATGGGGATTTAGTTGTTGTTCGCCAACAACAGTCTGCATACAACGGTGAAATTGTAGTCGCTTTAACAGAAGATAACGAAGCAACTGTTAAACGTTTCTATAAAGAAAAAGACCATTTCCGTCTACAACCGGAAAACTCTTCATTAGAACCTATCATTTTAAAACAAGTGTCAGTTATTGGAAAAGTAATTGGCGTATATCGTGATTTACATTAAGAATAATAAAAGAAGATAATTACCTTATCTATATACGGTAATTATCTTCTTTTTTTGTATTTTGATAGATTTTCATACATTTTATTTCTTATGAACGAGTTTCAATCGTCACATCGCCAGCAGCTGTTTTACCGCTAATCTTTTTACTACCATTGCCAATTGTTATATTTTTATTTTCTTCATTAAAAATCATCACGTCGCCAGCAGCGCTTTGCCCAGTTATAACTGCATCTTGTGGTTTTTCTAATAAAGTAATATCTACATCCCCAGCAGTTGAACTTGCCTCTACATCATACTTCGGATCATGATCCACAACATATACATCCCCGCTAGCCGTTTTCGCTGTTACTTTCCCTATTACCTTTTTTAAATTCACCTCACCAGCTTTTGTAGAACCCTCCACACTCTTAGCTGTGACATGTTTCAAATCTACTTCTCCAGCGAGTGTCCCAACACTTACACGATCACTTTTCACATCACTTACTTCTATTTGTCCAGTTGATGAATTTATTTTTATCTCTTGGTAAGAACGTTCTGGTACAAATATAGTCAATGTAGACGTTTGAAACTTGAAATTGTAAAAGGAAAAATCAAATGAAGCACCTTTTTCTCTTTCCCCAATAATTTTTAATGTATCACCATCTTCGGCAATACGAATCTCTTGTTTACGTGCATCTCCTGTGTGCTTTACATAAAAAGAAGAGTCGGGAGATTTTTGGACAACAATATCCCCAGCGTCTAACTTAACTTGTATATTTTTTAATGTTTCGTTTTTAATAACGTCTTCTTTGTTTCCTTTTTCTGCAGTTTGCACTGCTTTTTCATATGTTTGTGAAATCCCTATTACTCCAATAATGATACAAGCGATAGCTACTAACAATATTTTCTTCATCATCTACTCCCCTTTTATCATTTTGAAGTTCCATATTACATAACGTACGCATAACTTTTTAAACCACTTCGTACTATAATAAGCGATAATACATAACAACAAACCTACTCCAACAAACGTTATACTAACGAATACATCCAACCATATAAAAGTACCCATAAATACTTTTGCAATAACAAAAAATGGTGTCACTACACTAGCAATCCCACCGACCCAAAAAGAAAATATAAAAGCGATAATTGCAACTAACGGGCCTAACACAATAATGAAATTAAACAAACTAAGTCCAATCGCAGCCATGACAGCCCTTGTTATATTCGAAGTAGATGGGTCCTTTTTCATTTCATCAAAGCGATACAAAGCAAGTAAGTCTTTCGCAATTACTTTCGGAGAACCAAGGCCTTTTATTATTTCCGATTCAGTTTTCCCCTCTTCTTTCCCAAACTGAAAATGCTCTTCATAATCAAATAAAATATCTTTCCCCTCTTCTTCCGGTAACTTTCTAAGATGACTTGATAATTCTTTAAGGAACTGTTCTTTACTCATCCCATTCCACCCCTTCAATAATTTCTTGTACGCCTTTTGCAAAATCACGCCACTCCGTTACTAACAAATTCAGTTGCGTCTCCCCTTGCTCCGTTAGTTGATAATATTTACGAGGTGGCCCCTCTGTAGATTCTTTTAAATACGTTTGAAAATATCCTTCTTTCGTTAAACGACGTAATAAAGGATACACTGACCCTTCCGATATTAAAAATTTATTTGAGATTTGCTGAACAAGTTCATAGCCGTAACAATCTTTACGTTTCACAAGTGCTAAAACACAAAGTTCTAACACGCCTTTTTTAAACTGAACGTTCAAGGTCAATCCCCCTTTCTCATTTCAGTACTATTCAATACACGGTACCTATTATATCCATAATATAACACTTAGTATTATTCATTGCAAGGTACTATATTTTTCAATACTTAATTTTCGAATTAAATACATCCACACCATATTTCAACTTCCACATTTTCATTCATAGCTAGCACGCATTTTAAATAATCCACATGACTTTTTTCGGGCATTTTGCGGGCACCCATCTAATTCATTTCACAAGCCTTTATATTTGCCCACAAATAAAAAAAGCCCTGATACCGTAGTATCAAGGCTTTTTTCTCTCTTAGTATAGAGACATATATTGATCGCGTTCCCATTGGTGAACTTGCGTGCGGAAGATGTCCCACTCAATCTCTTTCGCTTCGATGAAGTGCTCAAGTAAATGCTCTCCTAGTGCACCGCATACTACTTCATTAGATTGTAATGTAACTAATGCTTGCGCTAATGTTGCTGGTAAGTCAACGATGCCAGCTTCTTCGCGCTCTTCTTTCGTCATTACATAGATGTTACGGTCTACTGCAGCTGGTGGAGTTAATTTGTTTTTAATTCCATCAAGACCTGCTGCTAATAATGTAGCCATTACTAAATATGGGTTTGCAGCTGGGTCAACACTACGTACTTCTACGCGTGTACTAATACCACGAGATGCAGGGATACGTACTAATGGGCTACGGTTTTGTGCAGACCATGCTACGTAACAAGGAGCTTCGTATCCAGGTACTAAACGCTTGTAAGAGTTTACAGTTGGATTTGCTACCGCTGTAAATGCTGGTGCGTGTTTTAAAATACCTGCGATGAAGTGACGAGCATCATCACTTAATTGTAATTCACCGTTTTGATCGAAGAATACGTTCTCACCATTTTTGAATAGTGATAAGTTACAGTGCATACCTGAACCGTTCACACCGTATAATGGTTTTGGCATAAATGTTGCGTGTAAACCGTGTTTACGAGCAATTGTTTTTACAACAAGTTTGAATGTTTGAATGTCATCACATGAGCGAATTGCATTTGCATATTTAAAGTCAATTTCGTGTTGCCCTGGAGCAACCTCATGGTGAGACGCTTCAATTTCAAAGCCCATTTCTTCAAGTTCAAGAACGATATCACGACGACAGTTTTCCCCTAGATCCATCGGCGCAAGGTCGAAGTACCCACCGTTATCGTTTAATTCTAATGTTGGATTTCCTTTTTCATCTACTTTAAATAGGAAGAATTCCGGCTCTGGTCCAAGATTGAAATCTGAGAATCCTAATGCTTCCATTTCTTTTAATACACGCTTTAAGTTGTTACGTGGATCACCATCAAATGGAGTGCCATCTGCATTGTAAATATCACAGATTAATCGAGCTACTTTCCCTTTTTCAGCTGTCCAAGGGAAAATTACCCAAGTATCCAAATCCGGATATAAATACATATCCGATTCTTCAATACGTACGAAACCTTCAATAGAAGATCCATCAAACATCATTTTGTTATCAAGAGCTTTTGTTAATTGGCTCACTGGAATTTCTACGTTTTTAATTACTCCTAAAAGGTCCGTAAATTGTAAGCGGATATACTTTACATTCTCTTCTTTCGCCAAACGGAAAATATCTTCTCTTGTGTACCTAGCCATTATAAATTCCTCCTTAGTCCCTCTAAACACCTTCAGAATCAGTTATCTTTAGTGAAAAAACCTTGAAATGTCACCTTGTCGCAATGAAGTCCGATTAAATCTACCTGTATGTTGTAGTTCATCTCGAAGTATTTTGCGAAGCTCAGTTTTTGAAATTTCTTTCGTTTCTTCTTTTACTTTCACTGTTTCTGTTTGATTTACTTTCATTAGTAACACTTGTTTAATACCAGCCATATTCAAGCCTTGATCTAATAAATCTTTAATCTCTAACAACTTATCTACATCGTTAAATGAAAATAATCTACGATTCCCCTTTGTACGGGTTGGAGAAACAAGATTATGCTCTTCATAGTAGCGAATTTGACGTGCAGATAATTGTGTTAAATCCATAACAATACCAATAGGAAACAGCGGGGCAGAACGTCTATCTTCTTTCATTGTTTCAGTTCCTCCTTCGCCTTAACTGCTTCTCATTTTATACCATGTTACGTTTAGTGTCAATAGATGTTAGCTTTTCTTACATGATTTTTTTATAAATTTTTTCATTCTTTTTTCTAATGAAATTAATCATTACTTTCATTAGAAAAAAGCTGTCGAAATCGACAGCTTCCCCTTAAGAAATTGTTAATAATTCTTTTTCAATTAACGCATCAATTGCAGAACAAATCGCAATCTTCACATGTGAATAAGTTAACCCACCTTGCACGTAAGCAACATAAGGCGGACGAATTGGACCATCAGCTGACAATTCAATACTTGCACCTTGAATAAACGTTCCCGCAGCCATAATTACATCATCTTCATAACCCGGCATATAGTTGGCATATGGAGTGAAGTGAGAATTAATTGGAGATGCATATTGAATCGCTTGGCAGAATGCAATCATACGATCTTTATCATCAAATTGAACAGACTGAATTAAATCTGTTCTTGGTGCATTCCATGCTGGTGATGTATTCATTCCTAACTTCTCTAAAAATGCAGCTGTAAAAATCGCACCTTTTAGTGCTTGTCCCGCTACATGCGGCGCTAAGAAGAAACCTTGATACATTTCTTGCAGACTGTATAAAGATGCCCCTGCTTCCGCACCGATTCCCGGAGATGTTAAACGATATGCACACGCTTCAACATACTGTTCTTTACCAACAATGTAACCACCAGTTTTAACAATTCCACCACCAGGATTTTTAATAAGCGAACCTGCCATTAAATCTGCACCAACATGACATGGCTCTTGCTCTTCAATAAACTCACCATAACAGTTATCTACAAACACAACAACATCAGGTTTAATTTCTTTAACGAATGCTATCATCTCTTTAATTTGAGAAATAGTAAACGATGGACGAGTAGCATAACCTTTTGAGCGCTGAATCCCAATCATCTTCGTATTACTATGAATTGCAGTCGCAACAGCTCCAAAATCAACAAGCCCCTCTTCAGTAAGCGGAACTGCATTATAACCAATATTATATTCTTTAAATGAACCTACACCTTTTCCGCGTACACCAACGATTTCTTCTAACGTATCATACGGTTTGCCAGTGATGTACAATAACTCATCTCCCGGACGTAAAACACCGAATAACGCTGTAGAAATAGCATGAGTACCTGAAATAATTTGCGGACGAACAAGACCAGCTTCCGCTCCAAATACATCCGCATACACTTTTTCTAACGTATCACGGCCAATATCATCATAACCGTAACCTGTCGTCGGAATAAAATGCGAATCACTAATTTTATGTTTACGGAAACTTTCTAACACTCGAAACTGATTGCTTTCAATTACTTCATCCGCGCGTTTATGTACTTCTGTAATCTGGCTCTCTACTTCTTTTACGATTGGAGCAATTTTTTCTCCATTTTTCAAACGATCAAACATTTTTATTTTCTCCTTCTTCCACTAAAAATCTCTTTAATTGCACATTAAGCGATGAATGAGCAAAAATATACCCCACGCAATCATATACAAATTTATCTTCCAGAAACTCCATCTTTGTTAATAGCGTCTCCGTCTTTAATAGCATTAACAACTTACCTTCACTCGGTGGAATTTCCACTTGATAACGATTCATTTCTTCCTTCATTTTCGTTTCTATCGCTTCTTTTATATGCAATAAATCACTTTGTTCAAAGGCACTAGTCATTAAGAAGTCACTTTTCGGAAACGGAATAAAATTTTGATGTAATTCATCTTTTTTATTATATAACGTAATAATAGGAATATGATTAATTTCAAGTTCTGACAATAATTGTTTTACTGTTTTCTCATGCCCTACATAATTAGGATCCGCTGAATCAACTACATGTAAAATAACATCCGCTTCACCAGCTTCTTCTAATGTCGAACGAAAAGCAGCAATTAATGACGTAGGTAAATCTTGTATAAAGCCCACCGTATCAGTCAGTAATACTGTATAACCTGAAGGTAACGGCATCTTCCTTGTCGTCGGGTCTAGCGTTGCAAACAACAAGTTTTCTTCAAACGTATCTGCTTCCGTCAATCTATTAAACAGTGTAGATTTTCCCGCATTCGTATACCCTATTAATGAAACTTGAAATACTTTATTATCTTTTCTTCTCTCACGATATCTTTTTCGATGCTCCACAACAACTGCAAGTTGTTTCTTTATTTCATCAACGCGTGATCGAATATGACGACGATCCGTCTCAAGTTTCGTCTCACCCGGCCCTCTCGTTCCAATACCACCACCAAGACGTGATAAAGACAATCCTTGCCCCATAAGACGTGGCATTGTATATTGCAACTGAGCTAATTCTACTTGAAGCTTACCTTCCCTCGACTTCGCACGTTGCGCAAAAATATCTAATATTAGTTGCGTTCGATCAATTACCCTCGCATCTAATACCGAGGATAAATTCCGAATTTGACTCGGCGTTAATTCGTTATTAAATACGATAACATCCGGTTCTAATTCTTCCGTTAACATTGTAAGCTCTTCTAATTTACCTTTACCTATATAAGTCGCCGGATGAAACTTCGGTCGTTTTTGCGTTGTAGACACTAACAATTCTGCTCGTGCAGTCTTCGCTAGCGATGCAAGCTCTTTCATGGAATGCATAAACTTTTCATCATCATCTTGTGGCAATTGACAGCCTACTAATATGACTTTTTCTTTTTCTTCCATCAAATATGTTCACTCATCCTTTTCGAAATTTAAACCTTCTAATATAATAGCAGAGGAAGCACATTTCATCTAGTTAGCGGGGGAGAAAATTCATGGCATGGGAGATTTTTAGCATCATAGGCACAATCGCTTTCGCACTAAGCGGAGCCATTGTTGCAATGGAAGAGGATTATGATATTTTCGGGGTGTATATTTTAGGAATGGCAACCGCATTTGGGGGAGGTGCCCTTCGTAATTTATTAATCGGTTATCCGATTGTCGCGTTTTGGCAACAAGACATGTTATTCCAAATCGCACTACTATCAATGACGATTATTTTTCTTTTTCCTAATAAATTAATTAGACATTGGAAAAAGTGGGAAAATATCACTGATGCTATCGGCTTATCAGCATTCGCCGTACAAGGAGCATTATATGCTCAAAAATTAAATTTACCAATTAGCGCTACAATCGTAGCAGCTGTTTTAACTGGTATTGGCGGTGGTATCATCCGCGATCTTTTAGCCCGCAGAAAACCTCTCGTCCTTCGAGCTGAAGTATATGCCTTTTGGACGATTCTAGCAGGTTTCTTAATCGGCGCTCAAATTATTGTTAGCGATTGGGCTCTATATACCTTATTCATTTTAATTGTTTGCTTCCGCATGGTTTCTATTCATTACAAATGGCATTTACCGCATAGACGTATCGATACAAAAGAACGTTCAATGCATAAATAGCAATCTAACCTCTTTACATATCGTAAAGAGGTTTTTCTTTTCTAATGAGTTTTTCTTTACATAATGTTTATACTAATCCTCAAAGCGAGGTGAATACAAATGACAAACCATGTTAATAAAGGCGCTCAAAAAAGCTCAGTAGGTCAAATTGGACACGATCCTAATTCTGCACACGAAAAAAGCGCTAAAATGGAACACTTCCATAAATCTTATCAAGGAAAAGCAAAAAAAGAGTAAAAGCACTTATACAAAAAACAGACGCACAGTTTACGTACTGTGCGTCTCCTCTTCAAGCATCAAATCACAACTTGATATCCCAATTAAATCATATTTATCATACGTATCCTCTTGCAACAACCGCATAGCCTGTGTACGAATCGATTTTTCAACAATATTCCGTACATATCGTCCATTACTAAACGATGTAATTTGCGACGAGTACTTTACAGCATGTAAATGATCTCTAAATTTCCATTCAGCCTCTTTCGATAACTGGTATTCACGCTCTTCATACATCCTCTTCCCAATTTCCAACAGTTGATTTACTGAGTAATCAGAAAATTCAATTATAAATGGAAAACGTGATTGTAGTCCTGGATTTAATGAAAGAAAATGATTCATCTCTCTTGAATATCCAGCTAAAATCAATACAAAACCGTGTTGTTTATCTTCCATATGTTTTACAAGCGTATCAATTGCTTCTTTCCCAAAATCTTTTTCTCCCCCTCGAGCCAATGAATACGCCTCATCTATAAACAAAATACCTCCCATTGCTTTTTTTATTAAATCTCTTGTTTTTTGAGCTGTATGTCCGATGTACTCTCCTACAAGATCTGCACGTTCAGCTTCAACTAAGTGCCCTTTTGATAAAATATTCATCTCAAACAACAATTTCCCTATCATTCTAGCAACAGTTGTCTTCCCTGTACCTGGATTCCCTTTAAACAACATATGGAGTACTTGCTTCTCAGATTTCAACCCTATTTCTTGTCTTTTTTTATTCACATAAATCCAAGCATATATTTCTTTTATTATCTTTTTTATATCATCCATCCCAACAAGCTTCCCCATCTCTTCTTCAATTCTTTGCAGCATCTCATGTTTCGTAGTAGTTTCATTTGAAATTACTGTTTTATTTTCTGCGGCTGGTAAAGAAATTTTCTTTCGATGATTTAACACAATGTTAATTTGATTATTATTTTTCTTTCGCATCGATTGTTCCATACAATCACCTCATTTTATCCACTCACCAAATATTATTATTCCTGTCTCCCTTGCAAATGACTATTTTCAGAAAAGTTTGCTATAATATAAGAAATAATGAAGGTGGTGGGACTATGGAGACATCGGAATTCCATGATACAATACAAGCCTTTTCTATTTTTTTATTGAATAAAGGCCGAAAAGCTTCAACCATTAAACGTTATGTTTATGACATTGAAGATTTCGGACATTGGTTAGAAAAAAACAAAAAGCTCCCTTCCAGTAATATATGGGCTACACTTTGTACAAAAGACTACGAAGATTACTTTTCCGACCTAAAAAAGAATCGACATTACTCAGAGAAAACGATGCACCGTGTATTTATTGTATTAAATAGAATGCATCATTTTCTAAATATCCCTAACCCATTAAAGAACATGGAAATTTCTATTCAACCAGACCGCACACTTCGTAACGAAGATTTCATTTCATCTGATGAAGAAAAAAGATTAAAACATATAATCACTTCATTAGAAGGACTTTCAGAAAAACAACGTCCTGTGCGCCCTTTATTAATGGATCGTAATGTTGCTATTTTAAACTTATTAATCGACTATGGATTATCCTTACAGGAACTTACAGCGTTAACTATGCATCACGTTCACTTTGAAACTAACACATTTTCTATCCCAGCAACCGCAGGGGTAGAAAGAACAATTACATTAACTAACGAAGACAAAAAACAACTATATACTTATTACAAAAGCATCCCTGAACCCGTTCGTCCAAAATACCATAGTCATGACCCATTATTTATCGCATTTGATTTTAATCGCGGAACATACAGATGGGTATACGAAAATGATGCACCGAAGGGATTAACAGAAATCGCTATCCAAAAAATGATTCGCCTTGAAGTATCTAGAGCTAATTTACGCAAAGGAATCTCAGGACAACACTTTCGTAACACCTATATTTTAAACTTAATAAAAAAAGAAACTCCAGAGTCAGAAATTATAAAACTAGCTGGATTCAAATCAAAAGTTTCACTAAAACGATATTATCAATACGCAGAAAATAGAAAAAACGCCTTATGATAAGGCGTTTTTTCTATTTTTTCTTTAAACAAACGATTTTACTATGACCATTTAACTAATTTTTGCATCTACTATGATGAGTTTCATTCACATTCTCATTAGAAAGGAGAGATTTAATGTCTCGTTATGACGACAGTCAAAACAAATTCTCCAAACCATGCTTTCCAAGTAGCGCTGGACGAATCCCAAATACCCCATCGATCCCAATTACTAAAGCACAACTTAGAACATTTCGCGCAATCATTATCGATTTAACAAAAATAATCCCAAAACTTTTTGCAAATCCATCTCCCAAAAATATTGAAGATCTAATTGATACATTGAACCTACTAAGTAAATTTATTTGTTCACTAGAAGCTACTTCCTCCCTGAAAGCGCAAGGATTAGCTATTATTAAAAACTTAATAACTATATTAAAAAATCCAACTTTCGTAGCAAGTGCTGTATTTGTTGAACTCCAAATTTTAATTAATTATTTACTTTACATCACAAAGTTATTCCGAATCGATCATTGTACACTCCAAGAACTCCTTAAATTAATTGCAGAGTTACAAACTACTCTAGTTAATTCAGCTTCGTTCGGCAGAGGTCCTACCGGGCCTACTGGGCCTACTGGACCTCGAGGGAACACAGGCGCTACCGGTGCTACTGGGCCTCAAGGTAACACAGGCTCTACTGGTGCCACTGGACCTCAGGGTAACACAGGCGCTACCGGTGCTACTGGGCCTCAAGGTAATACTGGTGCTACTGGTGCCACTGGACCTCAGGGTAACACAGGCGCTACCGGTGCTACTGGGCCTCAAGGTAATACTGGTGCTACTGGTGCCACTGGACCTCAGGGTAACACAGGCGCTACCGGTGCTACTGGGCCTCAAGGTAATACTGGTGCTACTGGTGCCACTGGACCTCAGGGTGTTCAAGGGAACACGGGCGCTACTGGACCTCAGGGCGTTCAAGGGAACACAGGCGCTACCGGACCTCAGGGCGTTCAAGGGAACACAGGCGCTACCGGACCTCAGGGCGTTCAAGGGAACACAGGCGCTACCGGACCTCAGGGCGTTCAAGGGAACACGGGCGCTACCGGACCTCAAGGTAATACAGGTGCTACTGGTGCCACTGGACCTCAGGGTAACACAGGCGCTACCGGACCTCAGGGTGTTCAAGGGAACACAGGCGCTACTGGACCTCAGGGCGTTCAAGGGAACACGGGCGCTACCGGACCTCAGGGCGTTCAAGGGAACACAGGCGCTACCGGACCTCAGGGCGTTCAAGGGAACACGGGCGCTACCGGACCTCAAGGTAATACAGGTGCTACTGGTGCCACTGGACCTCAGGGTAACACAGGCGCTACCGGACCTCAGGGTGTTCAAGGGAACACAGGCGCTACTGGACCTCAGGGCGTTCAAGGGAACACGGGCGCTACTGGACCTCAGGGTGTTCAAGGGAACACAGGCGCTACCGGACCTCAAGGTAATACAGGTGCTACTGGTGCCACTGGACCTCAGGGTGTTCAAGGGAACACAGGCGCTACTGGACCTCAGGGCGTTCAAGGGAACACGGGTGCTACTGGACCTCAAGGTGTTCAAGGGAACACAGGCGCTACTGGACCTCAGGGCGTTCAAGGGAACACGGGTGCTACTGGTGCCACTGGACCTCAAGGTGTTCAAGGGAACACGGGTGCTACTGGTGCCACTGGACCTCAGGGCGTTCAAGGGAACACAGGCGCTACCGGACCTCAGGGTGTTCAAGGGAACACAGGCGCTACTGGTGCCACTGGACCTCAAGGTGTTCAAGGGAACACGGGTGCTACTGGTGCCACTGGACCTCAGGGCGTTCAAGGGAACACGGGCGCTACTGGACCTCAGGGTGTTCAAGGGAACACAGGCGCTACTGGACCTCAAGGCGCTCAAGGGAACACAGGCGCTACTGGTGCCACTGGACCTCAGGGTGTTCAAGGGAACACAGGCGCTACTGGTGCCACTGGACCTCAGGGTGTTCAAGGGAACACAGGCGCTACCGGACCTCAGGGCGTTCAAGGGAACACGGGTGCTACCGGTACCACTGGACCTCAAGGTGTTCAAGGGAACACGGGCGCTACTGGTGCTACTGGACCTCAGGGTGTTCAAGGGAACACGGGCGCTACTGGACCTCAGGGTGTTCAAGGGAACACAGGCGCTACTGGTGCCACTGGACCTCAAGGTGTTCAAGGGAACACGGGTGCTACTGGTGCCACTGGACCTCAGGGCGTTCAAGGGAACACGGGCGCTACTGGACCTCAGGGTGTTCAAGGGAACACAGGCGCTACTGGACCTCAAGGCGCTCAAGGGAACACAGGCGCTACTGGTGCCACTGGACCTCAGGGTGTTCAAGGGAACACAGGCGCTACTGGTGCCACTGGACCTCAGGGTGTTCAAGGGAACACAGGCGCTACTGGATCTCAAGGTGCTCAAGGGAACACAGGCGCTACCGGACCTCAGGGCGTTCAAGGGAACACGGGTGCTACCGGTACCACTGGACCTCAAGGTGTTCAAGGGAACACGGGCGCTACTGGTGCTACTGGACCTCAGGGTGTTCAAGGGAACACAGGCGCTACTGGACCTCAAGGTGCTCAAGGGAACACAGGCGCTACTGGTGCCACTGGACCTCAAGGTGCTCAAGGGAACACAGGCGCTACTGGTGCCACTGGACCTCAAGGTGCTCAAGGGAACACAGGCGCTACTGGTGCCACTGGACCTCAAGGTGCTCAAGGGAACACAGGCGCTACCGGTGCCACTGGCATAGGAGTTACCGGACCTACCGGACCTTCTGGTGGGCCTCCTGGACCTACTGGACCTCAAGGTGTTCAAGGTAACACAGGTGCTACTGGCGCTACTGGACCTCAGGGTGCTCAAGGTAACACAGGTGCTACTGGACCTCAAGGTGCTCAAGGGAACACAGGTGCTACTGGTGCTACTGGACCTCAAGGCGCTCAAGGTAACACGGGTGCTACTGGACCTCAAGGCGTTCAAGGGAACACAGGCGCTACTGGACCTCAAGGCGTTCAAGGGAACACAGGCGCTACTGGTGCCACTGGACCTCAAGGTGCTCAAGGGAACACAGGCGCTACTGGTGCCACTGGACCTCAAGGTGCTCAAGGGAACACAGGCGCTACCGGCGCCACTGGTATAGGAGCTACTGGACCTACCGGGCCTACTGGACCTAGCTTCCCTGTAGCAACAATTGTTGTAACAAACAACATTCAACAAACAGTACTACAATTTAATAACTTTATTTTCAGTACTGCAATTAACGTAAACAATATTATCTTTAATGGCACAGATACAGTTACAGTTATCAACGGTGGTATTTATGTAATTAGCGTATCTATTTCTACAACTGCGCCAGGATGCGCTCCTCTTGGAGTAGGCATTTCAATTAATGGAGCAGTCGCAACTGATAACTTCTCTTCAAATTTAATAGGCGACTCACTTTCATTTACTACAATCGAAACGTTAAGAGCTGGCGCAAACATTTCTGTCCAATCTACTCTTAACGAGATTACGATCCCTGCAACAGGTAACACTAACATTCGACTTACTGTATTTAGAATTGCTTAAATTTCACTATTTATTGTTTATGACAAATAAAAAAAGAGCGAGAAACTCGCTCTTTTTTTGTTATGTACAATAATTCATTACTACTCTAATTCAATTGAAACATTTTTTTGTGGTACAAATGTAGAAATTGCATGTTTATAAATAAGCTGTTGCTTACCTTCTGTTTCCAGTAGGACTGTAAAATTATCAAATCCTTTAATTAATCCACGAAGCTGGAAACCATTTAATAAGTACAGCGTAACAAACGTATTTTCTTTACGGAGTTGATTTAAAAACTGATCTTGAATATTGATTGATTGCTTCATGTCGAATCCTCCTCTTTTTCTCTACTTACTATTATTCGACTTTAGTTGTAACTTTCCTTCTATGTATCGTAAAATTTCTGACGTTTTTTCACCGCCGGTAACATCAAACCACGTGACATCCATCTTATTACGGAACCACGTTAATTGACGCTTTGCATAACGACGTGAATTCGTCTTTAATTGTGATACCGCTTCTTCTAAAGAGACACGATCCTCAAAATAATCATATATCTCTTTATACCCAATCGCTTGAATAGATTGACAATCTCGTATCCCTCTATTATACAATCCTTCTACTTCTTCTAATAACCCTTGGTCCATCATTATATCAACTCGTAAGTTAATGCGATCGTATAGCATTTCTCGATCCATTGTCAAGCCAATTAAGGAAACATCGTATAATAACTCGTTTTCTTGTTTTTCAAGTTGATCACTCATTTTTTCACCCGTCGTGTGGAAAATTTCTAACGCTCTAATGACACGACGTACATTATTTGCATGAATACGCTCAGCACTTTCTGAGTCTACTTCTTGTAATTTCTTATGTACATATTCCACACCACGTTCTAATGCTAACTTTTCCATTTGTTCTCGGTATATAGTATCGCCAGCATCATCCGTAAACTGATAATCGAATAAAACAGATTGAATATACAGACCAGTTCCACCAACGATAATTGGCAATTTACCACGCTCTGTAATCTCTCGAATATGCTTACGAACACGTTCTTGAAATTCGGCAACAGAAAATGATTCTTCCGGATTTTTTATATCGACCATATAATGCGGAATTCCATCCATCTCTTCTTTTGTCACCTTTGCAGTTCCAATATCCATCGTACGATAAATCTGCATGGAATCTCCACTTATAATTTCACCATTCAACGCTTTGGCAAGATCAATACTTAACTTCGTCTTTCCAACAGCAGTTGGTCCAATGATGACAGCAACTTTTTCACGTTGCACTTCTCCCATATCATTCAACTCTCTTTATGTAATGTACTCCATCTATTGATTATATCCAATCTTACCAATTTTAACGGCATGATTGCAAGTTCTTTCATTTCGGTACATGAAATTATAAATAAAAAAGAACATAGTTTGTCCAATTCCGCATATACATGATTAAAAATACCTTCGAGAGGATGAGTTGACTATGAAACAATCCACCATTAATTTTTCATCTTTAACAAAAGACCTTATTTTAGCTACTGCTACAAAAGAACAAAATTGTTCACAAGAAGAATTATATTTCGCCTTAAATTGTTTGCTACGTTCTTTTCATTCTACTCTCCAAGAAACAACATTACATCCAGAAAATAAAAATACAGAGTATATACAAAATCAATTTTGCAGTGCCTATAAAATTATTACAGGTAAAACTATTTATCCTTTTCAATAACCCATAAAAGGCGGTTGCTTACATACTTTCAAGCAACCGCCTTTTATATTAATACATATACACTATTTGATCACTTTCACTTTTACAGATTTGCGCCCCCAGCTATTGGCACTACCATCTGAACCGACTAATACATCAATACGATTTCCTTTAATCGCACCACCAGTATCTCCAGCAATCGCTTCTCCATATCCTTCTACCCATACTTTTGATCCAAGCGGAATTACTTTAGGATCAACAGCAATTACTTTCATATTCGGATTTGCTGTTAAATCATGCCCCATTGCAGTTAATACACGACCACCATACGTACCATTCTCACTTGGATGCGCTGTATACGCTGTCGCTTCTACTGTTATTTCACGTCCACCAGCAGGTGCACTTGTTTCAGTAGATTTCGTAACTTGTTTCGTAGTTGACTGCTGTTTTGCCACAGGTTTACTTGATTCTACATTTTTAACAGACTCTTTGCTCTTAACTACTTTATTATTTTTAACCGGCGTATTTACTCTTACTGGCGCCTCTTCTTGCGTTACAACTTCTTTCTTTTCAATTACAGGTGCCGTCCCTGTTAAAAATGGCATGTGAACATATCCCGTTTTTCCATTATAGTCAAATTGTAACCATTCATTTTGAACTTGATTTGTCGTTTCAATTACATCATCTTTATTCAGTTTACCAAGAATTTCAGATTCAGTATTCGCTCCAGCACGAACATTTAACGCGCCCGCCGTTACATAATATGTACTTTTTGTAAATTCAGCACTTACAAACGCTTCTTTACCATTTAATTTAATTTTTGCCCATCCGTTTTCTGTATTTATAACATCTAATTTATTTCCACTTAACATTTTACCTACAAGCTTTGACTCTACAGTTGGGTTTTCTCTAACATTTAATACGTCTGTTGTTACAATCGTTTCTGCTTTCGCAGAACCTGCAAAAATCCCAAGACCAAAAACTGCCGCCGTTGCTATACCTAATAATTTTTTCATGAATAGCCTCCATTTGCTTTGTTTTCGTATTTTCATTATAGCAACAGATTTTTAGGATTTTTAGAAATCACACAATTACAAACCATTCGTAATACACGATTAATGAGTTGTAACATAAATTTCCATATTAATGAATTCCATTTCTAATAGAATTCCCAGTAGTTTTCATATATTTTCCACATACTAGCCCAGAATTTTTTTCCAAAAAAAATTACAGTATTACTTTTTTGTTACAAAAAAACCATATTTCATTACATCTTTTACCAAAATTCATCATTCTCCAATTATTAATCTCCTTTTTTGCAATAAAAAAGAGCAGCTAATAAAAGCTACTCCTTTTTCATGTGTTATTTAACTTTCTTTTTCCAAATCCCCATCATAAGAGCTGAAATAACTGTACCTATGAATATCGAGAAAATATATAGCACCGGTTTATTTACTAATGCGATAACAAACAATCCACCATGCGGTGCTGGTAATGTAATTTGGAATAACATAGATAATGCACCCGCAATACTTGAACCAACAACACAACTTACTATTACTCGAATCGGATCTGCAGCTGCAAATGGAATCGCACCTTCTGTAATAAACGATGCTCCCATAATATAATTTGTTAAACCAGATTTACGCTCTGCTTCAGTAAATTTTGATTTAAAGAAAGTAGTTGCGAATGCAATCGCTAATGGTGGTACCATACCACCGGCCATAACAGCAGAGTGTACGCCAAAGTTCTGCGCTTCTATTGCAGCAATGCCAAATGTAAAAGCAGCTTTATTAATTGGACCACCCATATCAATTGCCATCATACCACCTAATATAAGACCTAGTAATATAGCATTTGTACCGTTCAAACCATTTAACCATCCTGTTAACATTTCATTCAATGCTACTACAGGCGGAATTACTACTTTTTGCATAACAACTCCTGTAATCAACAATCCAAAGACCGGATATAACAATACAGGTTTAATTCCTTCTAACTGTGCTGGTAATCCTGAAAACAATCTTTTCAATCCTAAAACAACATACCCAGCTAAGAAACCAGCAATTAATCCCCCTAAAAATCCAGCATTCGCATGTGCTGCTAAAAATCCACCGACAACACCAGGCATAAATCCTGGACGATCAGCAATAGAACTCGCAATAAATCCAGCTAAAATTGGTACGAGGAATAAAAACGCACCTGTTTTGCCTCCACCAATAGACATTAACAATTCAGCCAATGGTCCTTCTGCTTTTATGCCACCAATCCAAAATGCTAGTGCAATTAAAATTCCTCCACCAACAACGAATGGAAGCATATTACTTACGCCACTCATTAAGTGCTTATAAATTCCTAATCCTTTTTCTTTCTCTGTACTTTCTGTCTTCCCATCTTCCTTTATTCCTTTAAAGATTGGCGTATCTTGCTTTACAGCTCGATTAAGAAGCGCTTCCGTTTTTCTAATCCCATCAGCGACTGGCACTTGAATGACATGTTTCCCAGCAAAACGGTTCATTTCTACTTGTTTATCTGCCGCAACAATTATAGCCGTTGCGCGTTCAATGTCCTCTTTCGTTAAACCGTTTTTTACACCTGTTGATCCGTTCGTCTCAACTTTAATTGCTATACCTAGCTCTGCTGCTTTTGCTTTCAAGCTATCCGCTGCCATATAGGTGTGAGCGATTCCAGTTGGGCAAGCCGTAACTGCTAGTACGTATGGTTCATTTCCTTCTGGTTTTGCAACTTCAATGTCTTCTTCTTCTTTTTCATTCTCTTTTTCATCAAATAAACGAAGAAGTTCCTCTTCATCCTTTGCTTCTAACAATTGCTTACGAAATCCTTCATCCATTAATAATGTAGATAGGCGCGATAACGTTTCTAAATGAGTATTATTCGCCCCTTCGCTCGCAGCAATCATAAAGAATAAATGCGCTGGCTGTCCGTCAAGCGATTCATAGTTGATACCGCTTACACTTCTACCAAAACAAATCGCTGGTTGCTTAACAGCTTTTGTTTTCGCATGAGGTATTGCAATCCCTTCTCCTATTCCTGTCGTACTTTGTGATTCCCGCTTTAAAATAGCTTCTTTAAATTCAGCTTTACTATTTAAACGATTTGCTCCGTCTAATTTCTCAACTAATTCATCTATGACAGCTTCTTTATTTGAAGCTGTCAAGTTCATAATAACTGTATCCCTTTTTAATAGTTCTGTAATTTTCATATGTTACTTCCCCCTATCGCTTAGTTACAATTACTTGCGACAATAATTCTTCTACTTTTTCTTTTTCACATAAATCAGCTGAAAATGCTGTTGCACTCCCTGTTGCAACGCCATATTGAAATGCCTTTTCAATATCTTTTGTCTGTTCATATTTACCTACAAATCCTGCAACGAGAGAATCTCCGGCCCCAACCGAATTAATTACAACACCTTTTGGAACAGTTGCTTCATATATACCTTCTGCCGTAAATAATAACGCCCCATCTCCAGCCATTGATACGATAACATGCTCTACACCTTGTTCAACTAATTTTCTTCCAAACGGTAAAACATCTTCTACTGTTGAAATCTCTACTCCGAATAACTCACCAAGTTCATGATGATTAGGCTTTATTAAAAATGGTTTATTTTTAATTACATGCTGCAGCGCACTTCCACTTGCATCGACTACTACGCGAATACCTTTCTCAGCTCCGAGCGTTGCGATTGATTCATAAAAAGTAGTTGAGATAGACGCCGGTACACTTCCAGCTAGTACAACACAATCTCCCTGCCTCATACTTTCGATTTGTTTCATTAATTGTTCAAATTGTTCATTTGTCACATTAGGACCTTGCCCATTTAATTCTGTCTCTTCTTGCCCTTTTATTTTCACATTAATTCGGGAATCACCGTCTACTTGGACGAAGTTTGTTGTTACACCTTCCGCCTGTAATACATCTTTAATAAATCGACCGGTAAATCCACCAGTAAATCCAAGCGCTACATTTTCAACACCTAAACGATGAAGAACACGAGAAACGTTAATACCTTTCCCTCCAGGAAATTTCATATCTTTCTCTGCTCGATTTACTGCGCCTAAATCGAAGGAATTAACTTGTACTACATAATCAATAGATGGGTTTAAAGTAACTGTATAGATCATTGTTTATCAGCCTCAATTACATTGGTTTGTCTTTTATATTTTTCTAAATCAATTTCTAAATGGTTTGTAATAATATTCGCTTCTTCAACATTGGCAATTTTCGCAAACGCAACTTCTGAAAACTTACTTTCATCAATTAAGAAATATCCTTCGTTCGCAAATGTTAATGCCATTTGTTTTAAAAGTGCCTCTTCTGGATCTGGAGTTGTAAAACCAAGCTGTTCATGTACACCATTCGCTCCTAAGAAACATTTATCAAAACGGTACTTCTGCATACTTTCCTGTGCCATAGCACCAATTAAAGCTTTCGTCCTACTTTTCATCATTCCGCCTAGTAAATACGCACGAATATTATTTTCAACTAAAGCTTCAATATGCATAAGTCCATTCGTAACGACAGTAACATCTTTATTTATTAAAAATGGAATCATTTCAAATGTTGTACTTCCTGCATCTAAATAAATGCAATCACCTTGTTCAACAATGCTAGCCGCATAGTTAGCAATTTGTTGTTTTATTTGAATGTTTTTGGATGATTTTTCAACCATCGTTGGCTCTTGCCCTTTTCCTGTTAAAACAGCAGCACCACCATGCACTCTTTTTAATAACCTTTGCTTTTCCAATTGCGCTAAATCACGACGAATTGTTGATTCAGAGCTTTCTGTTCTTTCCACTAATTGCTGTAATTTAACAACCTTCTGCTCTTTTACAAGTTGCAATATCATTTGATGACGTTCAGGAGTTAACATTTTATTCACCTCTTCTTTGATTACAGTATAATGAAAACGATCACAAAAATCAACCATAAACATTCACAAATAACCAAAATCAGTCACAAACAGTTATAAACAATAAAAAAGAAACCCATTTGATTGTTATATCAAATGGGTTTCTTTTTTCGATTCACTTATAAAGAAGCTTTATATATACTTAAAACATCGTCTTTATTTAATTTTTTAAAGTTACCAAATTCACCATAAGCCATCGCTTTATCAGCCATTAAATCAATTTCATTTTCCCCAATACCGTAATCCGCTAACGTTACTGGTGCCTCAATTGAAGTCCAAAATTGACGTAACGCCTCAATTCCTTCTAACGCAATTTCTCGATCAGTCTTTTCATCTGTTTCTACATCGAATACGCGAATAGCGAACTGTTTAAAACGACTTACATTTTCATCTACAACACGCTTCATCCAGTTCGGGAATAAAATCGCAAGGCCACCCCCGTGTGGTATATCATGAACCGCAGAAACTGCATGTTCAATATTATGAGTCGCCCAATCTCCTTTTACTCCCATCGCTAAAATACCGTTTAACGCCATAGTACCGCAATATAAAATAGTTTCTCTATGCTCATAATTTTCTAAATCACTTAAAAGCTTAGGAGCAGTTTCAATTACTGTTTTTAAAACAGATTCACAATAACGATCTTGTAATTCTGTATTTGTTCCATGATGGAAGTATTGCTCTAATACGTGCGACATAATATCTACCATACCGTAAATTGTTTGATCCCTCGGCACAGACACAGTATGAACTGGATCTAAAATCGAAAACTGCGGGAAAGTAACTGGGCTACCCCAGCCATATTTTTCATTCGTTTCCCAGTTTGTAATGACAGAACCAGCATTCATTTCAGATCCTGTTGCCGCAAGCGTAAGTACCGTACCAAATGGTAACGCCTCACTAGCAAATGCTTTTTTCGTTACAATATCCCATACATCTCCATCATATTTGCTACCAGCAGCAATCGCCTTCGTACAGTCGATTACACTTCCTCCGCCAACCGCCAATATGAATTCGACGCCATTATCTTTACAGATTTGAATCCCTTTCTTTACAGTTGATACACGCGGATTCGGTTCAACACCTGTCAATTCAAATATTTCTGCATTTATATCTTTTAAAATAGAAATTACATCATCATAAATACCATTTCTTTTAATACTGCCTCCCCCGTATACGAGAAGAACCTTTTTACCGAACTGTGGAATTTCAGTTTTCAACTGTTCTAATTGACCTTTACCGAAAATAAGTTTCGTTGGATTACGAAATACAAAATTTTGCATATTTCTTTACCATCCCTTCTATATGAAAAGCAACTATACTTTTGTATACCATATTTTTTTCATTTCACAAAAATATTTGCCTAATAAAAAAATCCCAGCCTACAGGCTGAGATTTTTTTATTGGTAATAAGGTGAGATCATTAAGTAAACAATAACACCAGATAAACTTACATATAACCAAATTGGCATCGTCCAACGTACAATTTTACGATGACGTGTTAATTGATTTGTAAAACCAAATACAAGTGCAAACAATGCAAGTGGTACAATAATAGCTGCCAGGATAATATGTGTAATTAAAATAATGAAGTACACATATTTAATGAATCCTTCCCCACCAAAATGTGTTGCCGGCGCCAAGTAATGATACGATAAATAAGAAACACAAAATAGCAACGTCGTTGTAAATGCTGCGAGGATGAAACCACGGTGCATTTTCACATTCTTCTTAATAATAGAGTATAAAGCTGCTAATAAGAATACGAACGTAAAGCTATTAAAAATTGCATTTAACATTGGTAAAATTGTTACATCAAAATGTACTTCTCCTTCATAGCCAACAGGTCCAAAGAACAAAAATAAAATAATCGCATTTACAATTACAGAAAGCGTTATCACAATAGGAGCATAGCTTTTCTGATTAGTTGATTGATCCACCAAAATGGTCACTCCTCTTCCTTCAAATATGTATACGTAACCTCACTATTTTAACATATTATTCACAGTGTAAATGTGACAATAGTTTGACACAGTAAGACAAAGCAAAGAAAAAAATCCTTCTTAATAAAACTTCTTAAGAAGGATTTTATCGCTTTATTATTTAAATAGCAATGTAATTAGTTTTTGTTAAAAAACGTATTGCTATATGCTTGATAAATTTCAGATACTTGATATCCCATTAAAGAAATTGCTGTTAATGAAAAGAAACCAATCATAAGAAATCGAAACCACATATAAATCTCCTCCTTGTATTTAGCTTAAAAAGCAGTCGCTATATTACAAGTTGAGTGGCACTCTTCATCGTCACTTTCCTTTTTCTTTACAATTGCTGTTATAAATCGAATCATAAAGAAAATCACAAAAGGAAATTGTTCGTAATTTACCTTGGCATAGTTTGGCAACGGCTCGCGTTGCACATCGAACGGAGATGCGAAGGAATAGAACATACCCTGCTCTTCCATATATACAATTACAATTTTCATACAAAACATTATTCCTAGAAACGAAACAATATCTTGCCATTCTGTCGTATATAACAAGTTATACAGCTCTAATACGTACTCTTCCATCGTCATCCCCCCTTCCTTTTTTACCATTTTGCTCGCCTTCGTATAAAAAGTCAAGAAAAAAGCTTATATTCACTATGACAATAGTAATTACTTGTTTCTATGATTATATATGATTCTTTTATAGCAATGATTGGGTGTAACTCTCTTCTAAAACAAGAAATTAGAATCGAACAGATTCCTCATTCTTACTTTTAGGATTCAACAATGTACTATTTTTATTTCTATTAAAAATAAAATAAGAAATTATTATAAGAACAGTAACAAGCATTGTTAAAAGCGCTTGTGAACGTAAAGATTCAATTGCGAGCATGGCAACTAAAACTGCTATAATCGCAGCAATTGTAACATATGTTACATATGGAAAAAGCCACATTTTCACTTTCAAATTTTGTTGTTCCGCTTTCCCCATTTTTTTACGTATCTTGAAATGTGAAACTGCTATAACGAGATATACGAGTAACGCAATCCCGCCAGATGCATTCACTAAAAATAAAAATACTTTATCTGGAGATATGTAACTAAAAACAACTCCAATGTAAGCAAAGAAAGTTCCAAATAAAACCGCCCGAACTGGAACACCACTACTATTCAATTTCAAAAATGCCTTTGGCGCATCTCCTCTTTCTGCCATTGAAAAAAGCATTCTTGAGTTCGTATATAAACCCGAATTTAAACAAGAAAGTACAGCTGTTAAAACGATAAAATTCATAATTTGCGCTGCCGCTGGTATCCCTATATGTTCCAGTACCGCCACAAACGGGCTTTTTAGTATGTTCGCTGAATTCCACGGAAGGAGTGTAACAACTACAGCGATCGATCCAATGAAAAATACGAGAATACGCCAAATTACACTATTTGTTGCAGTTTTGACTGCCTTTACAGGTTCGGCAGACTCTCCAGCGGCTACTGCAACAATCTCTGATCCCATAAATGAAAATATAACGACGGTAATTCCAAGTAGCACCGAACTTATACCATTTGGCATAAATCCTCCTTGCCCTACTAAATTCGAAGTGCCAGGTGCTTCCGTTCCTGGTACAAATCCTAAAATAACAGCTAGTCCAAGACAAAGGAACAAAACAATACTTATTACTTTAATAAATGAAAACCAATATTCAAATTCTCCAAATGATTTCACCGAGAAAACATTCGTCAACGTTAATAAAATCGTTAATATTAAGCTTAATAACCAGAGTGGGATTTCTGGAATCCAGTATTGAATAATACCAGCACCTGCTGTAGCTTCTATTGCAATAACAATTACCCAGAAAAACCAATATAGCCACCCAATTGTATAACCTGCCCATGGACCAATTGCCTCTCTTGCATATGTTGCAAATGAACCACTTGTCGGATTAATAGCTGCCATTTCTCCTAGCATTCTCATAACAAAAATAACTAGAAGTCCTGCTAATGCATATGAAACGATAGAACCTGGTCCGGCTGAATGCACAACCGCACCACTTCCAACAAACAAACCAGCTCCTATTACGCCACCAATGGAAATCATTGTAATGTGGCGTATTTTGAGGTCTTTCTTGAGATTTTTATCCAACTCTTGTACATCCCCTTCCAAACTTAATTTTGAAATTTATGTAAGAGTATTATGCGAAAAATCTTGTCCTATACTTTAAAATATATCAAAATATTCTGAATTAAACAATCGTAATTCGACCTCCTCAAAAAATTATTTCATTAGGTTTAATAATTTCCCATAAACAATTGTTGAGAAAATTATAGTCACCTTACAAAAGATTGAATTTTCAGATATTATGAAATAAACAAGATTATACATCTAGACAACTTTTTGTATAGGAGTGTTGATATGTTAAACAAGTTCAAATTTATTTGTTGTACTTTAGTAATTTTCTTACTGCTACCGCTAGCTCCCTTCCAAGCACAAGCTGCAAACAATTTAGGATCAAAATTACTCGTTGGATACTGGCATAACTTCGATAACGGTACTGGCATTATTAAATTAAGAGACGTTTCACCAAAATGGGATGTAATCAATGTATCTTTCGGTGAAACTGGTGGTGATCGTTCCACTGTTGAATTTTCTCCTGTGTATGGTACAGATGCAGAGTTTAAATCAGATATTTCTTATTTAAAAAGTAAAGGTAAGAAAATAGTTCTTTCAATAGGTGGACAAAATGGGGTCGTTTTACTTCCTGATAATGCCGCTAAGCAACGTTTTATTAATTCCATACAATCTCTAATTGATAAATACGGTTTTGATGGAATAGATATTGACCTTGAATCAGGAATTTACTTAAACGGTAATGACACTAATTTCAAAAATCCAACGACTCCTCAAATCGTAAATCTTATTTCAGCTATTCGGACAATCTCAGATCATTACGGTCCAAATTTTCTATTAAGCATGGCTCCTGAAACAGCTTATGTTCAAGGCGGTTATAGCGCATATGGAAGCATATGGGGTGCATATTTACCAATTATTTACGGAGTGAAAGACAAACTAACATACATTCATGTTCAACACTACAATGCTGGCAGCGGCATTGGAATGGACGGCAATAACTACAATCAAGGTACTGCAGACTACGAAGTCGCCATGGCAGATATGCTCTTACATGGTTTTCCTGTAGGTGGTAATACAAATAACATTTTCCCAGCTCTTCGTTCGGATCAAGTCATGATTGGACTTCCTTCAGCACCAGCGGCCGCTCCAAGTGGCGGATATATTTCTCCAACTGAAATGAAAAAAGCTTTAGATTATATCATTAAAGGAATTCCTTTCGGAGGAAAGTATAAACTTTCAAATCAGAGTGGCTACCCTGCATTCCGCGGCCTAATGTCTTGGTCTATTAATTGGGATGCAAAAAACAACTTTGAATTCTCTAATAACTATAGAACATATTTTGATGCGATTCCCTTGCAAAAATAATAAAAAACAACAATAGGTTAAATAACCTATTGTTGTTTTTTATTTATGTAAATTACTTTTTCACTTCTACATGATGAAAAGATTCTTTTCCATCTCTACATAACTATTTACAATACTTAAAAGGAATTTGCCACGAAACCATTTCGTTATATAAACTTTCCAATTCTTTATGCCATGTTTCTACCATAGAAATTCCTCTTTCTTTTTTAACACTTTAAATAAAAATCACATAACATTCTGTATTTATCTAATAAAAAAAGAGAACTTTCTCTGAAAGTCCTGTTACTACTCTAAAATAGTCTAGTTACTATTTTGCTTCAATACAAATACTGAAAGTTCAGGTACACTCCAAAATCTAACAGGCATTCGTGTTGTCCCAATACCACGATTTACGTATAAATGTAACGGCTTATTCTTCCCTTCTAATTCATACATACCTTCAACATGACTCTCAGCTAACTTTGTAGTAATTAATGGACCTATAAAAGGAATTTGAACTTGTCCTCCGTGACTATGGCCTGACATTTGAAAATCAACTGGGTAACGAGCTACTCTATCTACAACATCTGGCTCATGTACTAATAGCATATTGAAATCTTGTTGCTTTATATGTTTTAAAGTCGAGTCTATTTGCGGCTTACCTAATAAAAAATCATCCAAACCTGCTATTGTAATATACTTACCGTTTTCCGCTTTTATTTTCTGCACTTCATTTACTAACACAGAGAAACCAGATTCCTCCATATACTTTTTATAAAATAAACTACCTCCCCCGCCCCTATCATGATTCCCAAACACAGCATATTTCCCTAAAGGCGCATGTATTTTCTGTAAAATACTTTTCGCTTCTTCTCTTTCGGCTTTATACGATCCAAACTTATCTATTAAATCCCCTGTAAAAACTACTACATCTGGATGTAACGCATTCATCTTCTCCACCAAATTTTCTAGTTGTTTCAGTGTAAATTCTGGCCCTAAATGTACATCCGAGAATTGTAATATTTTCTTATTATTAAACTCTTTAGGAATTGTAGAAGCTTCTATTTCATTCCACGTAACTGTTACTAGTTTCCGTTCTATTTCTGTCGCATAGAAATAGAAACTTATTGAAATCATTACTATGCTTATGAAACTAATTATAAATATCTTGACGATTGATTTTTTTTGTTCTTTTTTCACATGATGCGTATGCATGTTCTCACCTCTAGAAGTACTTTAAAGCCTTATTGTTACATTAATGTGACAACACGAACAATGTTAGTTATATCCTATTCTATCTACATTCACTTTGACAAATTTATACAGAAGTCATACCATATTTTTATAATACATAGATTCTTAAAAATGTTACATCTATTCATTTCATCATCTTATTAAGGAGAGATTATTCATGTCTGTATTTACACCAGAAGAAATTCCGGAACTTGCTACGAATTCCGGAAGAAAAAAAGCTCATTTATCATTACTCCCTATGTTAATTCTCGGTTTTTTTGGTGGTGCTTTCATAGCATTAGGGTATTTACTCGATATTCATGTTATTGGAACAATGCCAAAGTCTTGGGGATCATTTACTAGTTTTCTAGGTGCCGCTGTATTCCCTATCGGTCTTATACTCGTTATTCTTGCAGGCGGTGAGTTAGTAACTGGCAATATGATGACCGTTTCAATGGCGTGGCTTCACAAAAAAATCGACTTATTTCACTTCATTCGAAATTTAGTTATTGTTACGTTTAGCAACTTCATAGGTGCTATATTCGTTGCTTATTTTTTCGGTCATATCGTCGGATTAACAGAGGGTGCTTTTTTAGCGAAAACTGTTTCTATTGCGCAAGCTAAACTACAAGATACACCACTACAAGCTTTCATTTCTGCAATCGGATGTAATTGGCTCGTTTGTTTAGCTGTTTGGCTCAGTATGGGAAGTAAAGAATTTATCGGAAAGATTATCGGCATTTGGTTCCCAGTTATGACTTTTGTTGCGATTGGATTTCAACACGTTGTAGCCAATATGTTTGTTATCCCAGCTGCAATTTTTGCCAGTCGGTTAACTTGGAGTGAATACTTTCCAAACTTCATTTTTGTTTTCTTCGGAAACTTAGTAGGAGGTATGTTATTTGTAGCACTACCTTATTTCATATCTTATAATAAGAAACTGCCTTCCAATAAAGAGCAAACCGAATTAAAGAAAAAATCTGTATCCGCTTAAATTGAATGTCTGTACAGTGGCTCTAAAAAATATTACAAATTTCATTTTTTTTACGAATATATGTGCGTACACTTGTTCTCGAATGTTTTATACGTTATAATAACAACTTAAATAGCATTATTTACATATGAGGTGAAAAACATGAACAAAACAGAATTAATTAAAAACGTAGCACAAAATGCTGAGATTTCTCAAAAAGAAGCTACTGTAGTTGTACAAACTGTAGTAGAATCAATCACTAACACTTTAGCTGCTGGTGAGAAAGTACAACTTATCGGATTCGGTACATTCGAAGTTCGCGAAAGAGCTGCTCGTACAGGCCGTAACCCACAAACTGGTGAAGAAATGCAAATCGCAGCTTCTAAAGTACCTGCTTTCAAAGCTGGTAAAGAACTTAAAGAAGCTGTAAAATAATGAAAAAATAGCCACCTCGTTTACGAGATGGCTATTTTTTTCATTACATAATTAATAAAAATCTGACCATTATGCTGTTTCTTTTGTTCCTTTATGCAAATAAAACCTTTACTTTCAAAGAAAGGTTTTGCTGTAATACTCGCCTCTGTATATATCTCCCCATGCCCCAAGTTTACTGCTTCTTTTTCTAACTTCTGTAGTATGTAGGAAGCTATCCTTTTTCCTTGATAATCTTTATGTGTAAATAAACGATCTATGTAATGCTCATCATTATAATCCCCAAATCCCACTATCACACCGTTATAATCCGCTACATAACTAATATTCTTCTCTAAAGACTGTAACCAGCTTTCTCTCTCTAGTCGATCTGGTGCCCATGCCTGTAGCTGTAACACGTTATAATCTTTTGCATTAATTGTATGAACTGTTTCATAGAATAACTGTAATACTTGTTCTAAATCCTCTTGATGGAATGTTCTAATGATCATATCTTTTAACATATATGAACCTCCTTACTAAACTATCATTTAACTTTTCTACCATCTAGTATTCAACATTTCTGCTTTATTATATCTTTTTTCTTTCTATATAAACAAAAAACAATACTTATTTCAAAGTATTGTTTTTTTGTTTAAAAGCATATGCAATTCTCTATAGATTTTTATTTTTTAATTTCACTCTTTGCAGTCGTAATGCATTTAATACAACGGATACAGAACTAAATGCCATCGCGGCTCCAGCAACCCAAGGTGCTAAGAAACCGAACGCCGCAATCGGGATTCCTAAGCCGTTATAAGCTAGTGCCCAGAATAAATTTTGCTTAATATTTCTTATCGTCATCTTACTCATAAAGATTGCATCAGCAATACTATTTAAATCACCACGGATTAACGTAATATCTGCCGCTTCCATCGCTACATCCGTTCCTGTTCCAATTGCCATACCGATATCCGCCGTAGCCAGTGCAGGAGCATCATTTATTCCATCTCCAACCATTGCTACCTTCTTACCTTGCGCTTGCAGTTTTTTCACTTCTTCTGCTTTTCCTTCTGGTAATACTTCTGCAATTACGTGATCAATACCAACTTGCTTAGCGATTGCCTGAGCAGTTTGTGTATTATCTCCTGTAATCATAACAACGTCTAGACCCATTTTCTTAAGTCTTGCGATAGCTGCTTTTGAAGTATCTTTTACAGTATCTGCAACAGCCACTATACCAGCATATTCTTTATTGATCGCAATAAGCATTGCTGTTTTTCCTTCTCGTTCTAGCTCTTCCATCGATTTAGAAACTTCTTCAATATCAATATCGAATTTCTTCATTAATCGACGTGTACCAATTAATAATTGTTTTCCTTCTACGACTGATTCGATACCGAATCCTGGAATCGCTTCAAACGTTTCTGAACTTGGGATATCAATTTTCTTTTCTTTAATTCCTTCTACAATCGCTTCTGCAAGTGGATGTTCAGAATTTTTTTCTGCCGCACCTACTAAACGTAGTATTTCTTCTTTATGAAATCCATCTGCTACAATTACATCTGTTAAAACAGGCTTCCCGTTTGTCACAGTACCTGTTTTATCTAGAATAACTGTATCTAATCGGTGCGTTGCTTCTAAATGCTCTCCACCTTTAAATAAAATACCATACTCAGCTGATCTTCCTGATCCCGCCATAATAGATGTAGGTGTCGCAAGACCTAATGCACATGGACAAGCGATAACAAGTACGGCTATCATTTTCTCAAGTGCTCCGCCAAAATCACCAGGTGTAACAAATAGCATCCACACTGCAAATGTGATAATAGCAATCACAACTACAACGGGTACGAAAATACCTGAAATTTGATCAGCTACCCTTTGAATAGGAGCTTTTGAACCTTGCGCCTCTTCTACTACTTTAATAATTTGAGCTAATGCAGTATCTCTTCCTACCTTAGTTGCTTTCACTTTTAAAAATCCGTTTTTATTTATTGTAGAACCGATTACTACATCCCCAATTGTTTTATCAACTGGAATACTCTCACCTGTTAACATCGATTCATCTATTGCTGACTTTCCTTCTACAATTTCCCCATCTACCGGGATTTTTTCACCAGGTTTTACATAAATGATATCACCAGCTACCACTTCTTCGATTAAAATTTTTATTTCTGTTCCATCTCGTACAACAGTAGCGGTTTTCGCCTGTAATCCCATTAATTTTTTAATTGCTTCTGACGAGCGTCCCTTTGCTTTCGCCTCAAATAATTTACCTAAAATAATTAATGTAATAAGTACTGCACTCGTTTCAAAATACAAGTCTGTCATATGTTCCGAAGAACCAATCGACCTAATACTTAAATACACACTGTAAAAATACGCTGCAGACGTTCCAAGTGCAACGAGAACATCCATATTGGCACTTTTATTTCGTAACGCTTTATAAGCTCCAACATAAAACTGCCCACCAATGATAAACTGAACCGGAGTTGCAAGAGCTAGCTGCACCCAAGGGTTCATAAGCATATCAGGTAAATAAATAAACGATGTAAATGAGAAATGACTTACCATTGCCCACAGTAACGGGAATGATAAAATAAACGAAATAATAAATTTCTTCTTTTGTCGCTCAATTTCTTGTAAGCGATGATCAATTGATCCATTTTGCTCATCTGATTTCACTTCCAATTTATAGCCTAATTTCGTAATTGCACTCTTCATTTCATTTACATGAATTTCATCAGGATTAAAATATACTGTAGCCGATTCCAAAGCGAAATTTACTGTCGCTCCGTTCACACCTTCTAATTTATTTAAGCGCTTTTCTACTCTATTCGCACATGCCGCGCATGTCATCCCTGAAACAGTAAACTCAGCTTTATCACTTACAATTCCATACCCTAGCGATTCAACTTTTTGCTTAAATTGTTGCGGATTTGTTTTTTGGGGATCATACATTATTTTTGTTTTTTCAAGTGCAAAATTTACATTTGCATCATGAACACCTTCTACTTTTTTCAAGCCTTTTTCAATTCTATTTGCACATGCCGCACATGTCATTCCTGATATTTGAAGATTGGCCTCTTTCTGTTCATTCATGTCTCTCACCTCTATATACCCTCATAAGGTATAATTATTAACAAAATAAATCGTACTTCCTATAAAGTACGATTTATTTCCATATCTAAAAATAATTATTGAACATCGTACCCTTGATCTTCAATTACAGCAACGATTTCTTTTAACGTTACAACTGATGAGTCGATCGTAACTTCAACAGTACCTTCTGCTAATTGAACTTTCACTTGCTCAACACCGTTTAGTTCTTTCACACTACTTTCAATAGAATTTACACAATGTCCACAAGACATACCTTCAACTTGTAATGTTAACTGTTCCATTTAAAATCCTCCTCTTGTTTCTTCATTGTTTGTTAACCACAATTACATTTTACCATACCCCCCTAAGGTAATCAATGGTTTTATATCATGATTTTTCAATTATTTTCTAAAAGTTTATTTTACACACACTTTTTCACACCAATACCTCGAAATCCTATATAAAAATAAACAAAAAAACAAGCCAGTGACATACTAGCTTGTTTTTACGCTTTTGAAAAACGTTCAAATACTGTCATTAATTCTTCAATTGCTTCGTCACCATTGCCATCTTTAATAGCACCTGAAACACAATGACTTGTATGGTTTTTTAATACACCCATTCCTACTTTTTTCATCGCTGCATTAATCGCTGAAATTTGCACTAAAATATCCACGCAATAACGATCATTTTCAATCATATTTTGAATACCGCGGACCTGTCCTTCAATTCTCTTTAATCTATTTATAATTTGTTCTTTTTCTTTTTCTGATCTATGTGTTACCGCTTCATGATCTTTATGATCCATATTATCACCTTCTTAAAGTTTCTCTTCATCCAATAAAACAATTGCTTTTACGAGTATACCAATTATAGCATTAAATATCTACGTATGATACCCCATATGAGTATATTTCTGCTCTATGCTTATTCTTAACAACTTATTAGCTTCTCAGACTCAATTATTATGATACCCTTGCCTTTTTTTCAAAAAACAATAATAAGCAGGGATTATCCATCCCCGCTTATTATTCATCCAAAAATATAAAAGTCTCAATTTTCACACGTGTAAGTTGAGACTTTTTTCTTCCTATATATAATTATTGCTGATCACATACTTTTGTTTCATTCACTACTGAAGTTCCTTCAACGGTTACCGTATGAAAACAGTCATTTACACGAACTGTCACGACATTATCTTGCCGATCAATGATATGATATTCATTAAAATTTTTATTCAGAGCACTGCGAATTTGTTCTCCTTCATAAATTGGAATGCCATGTGATAAAACCCAAATAAGCCCAGCGATAGCAAGAATAGTTTTCATACAATCTACCTCCTTGAGAATATAGTGAACTTTTAATCCATGCTTTTTCAGCTCTACTAATCATGAATGGAATGAATCAAGCCTTTTTGGAAATAAGTTCATTTCGTCTATTTTATGTTTATGCTAATTGTGACCGAATTGTGACAACTTTTTGTCTCTTTAGACGAAAAGTTGAAACAAAACGTTCAAAAAGGACAATTCTACTTGCACAAACAAAAGGCTATGGAGAATTTCCCATAGCCTTTTGTTTGTATTTTATTAGATATTCATTTCAATTTATACGTGACTAATAAATCTTAATCCTTTACTTAAAGAAGTCGGCACGACAGATGCATGATTCTCCCCTTCAGCTTCATAAAACGTAAATCGTAACTGATCGTGTTTTACTAGGTGAAGGCGCTCTGATAATTCATTTGCACCTATAACCATATGCTCTCGTTCTAGTGATCCGACTGTAAGGAACACTCCTGTTTCAAACTTAGCATTGTTTAATTCACTTATAAGGTTCTCTTCTTTTTCAAGTACGGATTGGTTATTCCACCAAATAGATGGGCTACTTATAAAATAATTTTGAAAGGTATTTAAGTTGGTAAATAGTATATGTAAAGCAAATAAGCCACCTAACGAATGCCCAAATAACGTTTGCTTTCCTTTATCAATCTCATAATTATTTTCAATTTGAGGTTTCAGTTCTTCTTCGATAAAAGTAAAGAAGTTATGCGCTCCTCCTGTTTTAGGCCACGGTTTACCGTCTGGTTTTAAAGGTGCATCTTTTGAAATTACACTAGGCGTAAAATCATAGCATCTTTCCTCACCTGAAAATGCCCCTTCAATTGGATAACCAATACCTACTATAATGGCTGGTGAAACACCTGTTTTTTCCGCTCTAACTGATTGTATTTTAACCGCTTCGTGGAATGTTTGAAAAAAGGCATTGCCATCTAATACGTATATAACAGGATATCCTGACTCTGGTGCTGGCTGCCTCGGCTTTGAAATATGAATTTGATATTCTTTACCGTCTAATTTTGAATACAGTTTCCACTGTTCTGTATTAGATGTAATAATCTGCTGTTTTTCAATAGTAGTATTCATCTTACATCCCCCCTTCTTAACTCGTTACATATATTTCTACTTTCTCTTCTTGAGATACAACGCTATCGTAACCGAAACAAACCGGAGACCCATTATACGGATCAATCATGACACGCGCATCAATATGAAATACTTCTTTTAACACTTCATTTGTAATGATTTCTTCTGGGCTACCAGTTGTAACGATTTCCCCTTCCTTCATCGCAATAATTTCATCTGAAAACCTTGCTGCATGGTTAATATCATGTAATACCATAACGACCGTACAATTATGTTCTTTATTTAACTTCTCCACAATTTGTAATACATCTAATTGATGAGACATATCGAGATATGTAGTTGGTTCATCTAGTAGTAACACTTCTGTCTCTTGTGCTAAAGCCATCGCTAGCCATACCTTTTGTCTTTGACCGCCTGATAAATTTGCAATTTGTCTCGTTCGAAATTCAGAAGTTTTCGTTATATCTAATGCCCAATCAATCATCTCTTTATCTTTTGAAGTTAACTTATTTACATTATTTCGATGTGGATAGCGTCCATAGGAAATTAATTCTTCCACTTTAAGTTCTCCTGGTGCAATTGGAGTTTGCGGGAGTAAAGCTAACTGCTTCGCAATTTCTTTCGTTGGAATCGTATTTAAATCCTGTCCTTGCAAATATACTTTACCGCTCTTTTGCTTTAAAATTCTTCCCATTGTTTTTAACAGTGTTGATTTACCGCACCCGTTTGGCCCTATAATTGTCGTTACTTTTCCTTCTTGTATTTCCACATTTAAATCGCGAAACACTGTAAGCTTTTCATAACTCGTTTCTAAATTTTTTGCACTTAAAATACTCACTTTTATTCCTCCTCTTACGCTTTCGCCTTATAAAGTAAATATAAGAAATACGGTACACCGACAATAGAAATAACGATCCCAACAGGTAACTCTACAGGGGTGAAAACTGTTTTTGCAATAAAGTCTGAAGCTATTACAAGGAACATTCCGATTACTCCACACGTAGGAATGATATGCTTATGTTGAATACCGACAAGTCTTTTTGCTATATGAGGTGCCATTAAACCAATGAAACCAATACTTCCTGAAACTGCAACACATGCACTGACAAGTCCGATACTACTTAGT
The DNA here is from genome assembly GCF_022637375.2 of Bacillus sp. N5-665. Classification (NCBI taxonomy): domain Bacteria; kingdom Bacillati; phylum Bacillota; class Bacilli; order Caryophanales; family Bacillaceae; genus Bacillus; species Bacillus sp. N5-665. The sequence continues at coordinate 1,736,291 of NZ_CP093325.1, read as the reverse complement.
AGTAAAATAGATTTCTCTCTTTCTACCGAAACACCTAAACTTGTAATACTCGTTTCTTCCAATTGAAATAAATCTAATAAATAAGCTTTCTTTTGTATAAGCGGAATTAATATGATAAGCCACGGCAACATAGCAATAATATACTTCCAGTTTGCATTATATATACTTCCTGACACCCAAACTGCAGCCATCTCGAAATCAGTTGACTTCATTTTGAGTGATAAATACATAGAAAATGCTCCAAATCCTGATCCAATTGCAATCCCTGTTAATAAAAGACGCTGCGAATCTAACTTACCGTTTTTCCAAGAAAACAGATAAATGATGATAGCTGCACCTAATCCGCCGACTAAACCAAACATTGGCATCATCATAATAGAAACCCAGTCTGTGCTCTTTAATTGTCCTTGAAAGAAAAACATAAAGATGACGATTGCTGTTCCTGCTCCGGCATTTACTCCTAAAATACCTGGGTCTGCCAATCCATTTCTCGTAATCCCTTGAATAACTGCACCTGCAACGCCTAGGCCTAATCCCACTAATCCAGCAATTACAATGCGCGGAAGACGAAACTCAAAAATAACTAAATCATGATCTGGTACTGGATCTATTCTAAAGAGTGTTTTAAATACATCTGTAATCGTAATATCAAACGTACCATTCGTTAAACTAATATAAATTGCACATAGTATTAAAAATATAATAATCCCCATTGTCATTCCAAAGCGCTGACTCGAACTTTTAAGCATGTCTCTCTCCTCCTCTTGTACGGATTAAATAAAGGAAGAAAGGAATTCCAATTAAGGAGGTAACGACTCCAATTGGTGTTTCAAATGGATAGTTTACAAATCTACTTAAAACATCACATAACGCTAAGAAAACTCCACCAATAACGCCTGCACATGGCAAAATCCACTTATAATCTACCCCAATTATAAAGCGAGTAATGTGCGGAATAATTAAACCTACAAAACCAACTTTCCCCACTAAAGCAACTGCCGTTCCTGTTAAGAAAATAACCGATAAAATAGCCATCGCTTTAACTAGTTTTGTACGCTGTCCTAGATTAATAGAAACTTCTTCTCCTAAAGAAAGAATAGTAATAGATTTTGATATTAACAGCGCTAAAACTATTCCAATTATCCCAAACGGTATCGTGATTTTAATGATATTAGGGTCCACTTGGTCTAACTTTGCATTAAACCAAAAACTAACATTTTGAGAAATTTGGAAATATGAAGCCATTGCAGCAGATACACTACTTAAAAATGTTCCAATAACTGTTCCGATAATTGCTAACCTAACTGGTGATAAGCCATTTTGAAGGAGCGAACCAAAACCAAAAACGATACCGGCTCCTAGTGCAGAACCAATCATTGAACATAAAACCATACCAATTGATGACATTCCTGGAAGAAAAATCATGCAAAGTGTAATAACAAAGGCTGCCCCATCCGTCACACCCATAATAGAAGGGGATGCAAGATAGTTTCTTGTCATCCCCTGCATAAGTGCTCCTGATATGGCTAGAAATGCTCCGACTAAAAGAGCTGCAACTACCCTTGGTAAACGTGAAGTAATAATAATATTATGATTTACATCGCTTGAATCAAAATGAAATAATGCGTTCCACACTGTTTCAGCATCAATACTTTTCGCCCCATACAAAATAGAAAGTATAACTGTAAATAAGATCAGTATGGGTGCTATACATAATATGGTTACTGGTACTGCATTTGTTTTCTGCATATCATTCAACGCACCTTACTTATTGTATTATTTAGATAAATTTTTTACTGCTTCTTTTAAGAATACTGTTTTACTCCAAGCTGTACCACCTTGTGCCATTGGGTCTACAACGTTTACAAATACTTTCTTTTCCTTCGCAGCATTCATACTTTGCCAAATTGGATTGCTTTCAATTTCTTCTAGCACTTTCGGATTTTTATTTTCACTTGCCTCATATTGTAAGAAAATATAATCTGGGTTAAGTTCAGCAAGTTTTTCAAATGAAATTTTCTCTTGTGCTTTTACAGCTTTAAGTTGTTCTGGAGCAGTTAGCCCAAGATCTTTATAAATGACAGGGTTGAAGTATACTCCTTCTGGATATAGGAATAATTCGTTTGCTCTTAGTCTAATGACAAGTACTTTTTTGTCTTTTAACTTATCTCCTAGTTTTGCTTTTGCTTTTTCAGCATCTGCATTGTAATCTTTAATAATTTTTTCTGCTTTATCTTTTTTACCAGTTAATTCTCCCATTAACTTTAAGTTATCTTCCCAATCTGTTGAAACATGTGATACCGGGAATGTCGGAGCTACTTTCGTAAACTTTTCAGCTGTTTCTGCTGGGAATTTCGTACTTGATGTAATAACGTCTGGCTTTAATTGTAGTAATGTTTCAAAATTTGGTTGCATTTTCTCACCAACAGATTTCGCACCCTCTAAATCTTTCTCAAGATACTTCGGTAATTTACCACCAACAGTAATGGCACCTACCGGCTTAATACCAAGTACCGCTGCATCTTCCATTGACTCTAAACTAGCTGTCGCAATTTTATCTACTTTTGCTGGTACTGTATATTCTTTACCTAAATATGTAATTTTTCTTTTTTCGTCTTTTTTCGTTTCCGTAGCTTTTGTCTGTTGCTTTTGTTCTCCTGAAGTTTTATCCGTACTATTGCATGCTGCTAGTCCTACACTTAAAACTGTAACCATCCCTAAAGTAAATAACTTCTTGTTCATCTTTATATAACTCCTCTCGAATTTTCAATAAAATTTAACTATATGAAACTTGTCTTACATATATATTTCATTAGATTAATAATTTTATCCAGAACTCATTCTCGTTCACTTCCCCTAAACTATGATTCTTTTACACCTCATCCATTGATAACCCTTTTCACTGATAATGATTATCGTTACTAAGTATATATTTAATATGAAATAATTTCAAGAATGATTTGAAAAATTTTAACAAACTGAATCAAAAAAGAAGTACCTCCTATTATCAGGGAGATACTTCTTTTTTTAGAAATTTATATGTAATTCAACTGGGCAATGGTCTGATCCCATTACTTCACTATTAATTTCCGCCTCTGTTATTTGGTTTTTCATTCTTTCGGAAACAACAAAATAATCTAAACGCCATCCAATATTTTTGGCTCTCGCCCCCATACGATACGACCACCACGAATATGCACCTTCCTGATCAGGATACAGATAACGATACGTATCAATAAATCCTTCTTCTAAGATACGTGTGAATTTCTCTCGTTCCTCATCAGAGAATCCAGGATTTTTGCGGTTACTTTTTGGATTTTTTAAATCGATTTCTTTATGAGCAACGTTTAAGTCCCCGCAAAAAACAACGGGTTTTTTTTCATCTAATCGTTTGATATACGCCCTGAAATCATCTTCCCATTTCATTCTGTAATCTAAACGCTCTAATCCTCGTTTTGAATTTGGTGTATATAACGTAATTATGTAAAAATCTTCGAACTCTAAAGTAATAACTCGTCCTTCTTGATCATGCTCTTCAATGCCTAAACCATATGTAACAGAAAGCGGTTCTTTTTTCGAAAAAATAGCCGTACCTGAATAACCTTTTTTCACAGCATAATTCCAGTATGTATAATATCCCTCTGGATTTAAATCAATTTGTCCATCTTGTAATTTAATCTCTTGTAGACAAAATATATCTGCATTGGATTCTTCGAGATATTCTAAAAATCCACCTTTTGCGATAACAGCTCGCAAGCCATTTACATTCCATGAAATTAACTTCACTTATAGCCCTCCTCTTGATGTTTATTTCCAAATTTCATGCTATCACAAAATAGAAAAACAATCATATTTTCACCTTTGTAATCTTGCTCTTACATTTGTGAGTACATACATACGCACTTTATTCAGGTTATACTAATTTCAGAGGTGATGTTCTTTGCACAATGAAGGGGTTACGTTAACAAATGAGCATTGGCGAGCAATTATTCATAATGATTCTTCCTATGATAGCAAATTCTTTTATGCTGTGAAATCAACCGGAATCTTTTGCAGGCCGTCATGCAAATCAAGAATACCGAATAGAAACAATGTACGAATTTTTCATCACGCAGAGCAAGCATTAAGTGAAAACTTTCGCCCATGCAAACGTTGTAAACCAAATGGGATAACTTTACCTAATGAAGAGTGGATCGAACAAATTAAAGATTATATCGAAAAACACTTTGACGAATTATTAACTCTCGACATACTTGCGGAAATGTGCCATGGTAGCCCATTTCATTTACAACGCACTTTCAAAAACATGACAGGAATAAGTCCAATAGAATATATACAGCAGTTCAGGATTGTTAAAGCGGCAGAACACCTATTACAAACAAATCAATCCATTAAAGAAATTAGTACTGCTGTCGGGATAGAAAATCCAGAGTATTTCGCAACTTTATTTAAAAAGAAAACCGGATTTACTCCTACTGAATATCGAAAAAAGAACGAAACGAAAGAGGGATACAATAATGAATTCCTATAAAAATAATTTTATATATTGGACGCTACTTACACATGAAAATTGGCAGTTTCATATTGGTGCAACTGAAAATGGATTATGTTTCATTGGATCCCAAGACGAAAACTTTGAAGAACTAAATATATGGGCTAGAAAAAAATTGCCACAACATATATTGACCTGTAATCCAGATTATCTGCAAACATATGCCAAAGAAATTATCGAGTATTTAGAAAATAAGCGAGGAACTTTTACATTCCCTATCGATGCTTACGGAACTGAATTTCAATTATCTGTTTGGAATACGGTACGTGAAATTCCTTACGGGAAGACATATTCCTATTCAGAAATTGCCGGCAGAATACAAAAACCTACAGCTGTGCGTGCTGTTGCTTCTGCCATTGCTGCCAACCCTCTTCTTATTACAATTCCTTGCCATCGTGTTATTGGAAAGAATGGTAAACTAACCGGTTTTAGGGGTGGATTAGAAATGAAGAAAGTGTTGCTTACATTAGAAAAGTCTCAGGTAGAATGCATATGACAGCAAAATATACTAGCGCATTAACTTTAGCAGTTCCAACAGAATTTAGTTTCCAAGAAAATTTACGCTATCTATCACGTTCTAACAATGAATGTATGTTCCGCATTGAAGATAACAAAATTTATAAAGTTATCCCTGTTCAAGATGTACATCCTTTAGTTGAAATTAGTATGAACTCGGATGATAATATTCAAATACGTTTTTTAGAAGAATCATATACATCTGAAGAATCGATATGCGAAGCTGTAGCTCACTATGTAAAAGAGTGGTTTGATTTAACTACTGATTTAGCTCCCTTTTATACATTAGCTAAACATGATGTACTCCTTCAAGGACCGATTGAACAATACTATGGGCTTCGTACTTTAGGTATTCCAGACTTATTTGAAGCACTTTCCTGGGGAATTATCGGTCAGCAAATTAATCTCACATATGCTTATACACTAAAAAGAAGATTAGTCGAACACTTTGGAAATTATGTAGAATGGAACGATAGAAAACATTGGATATTCCCTTCTCCTGAAACGATTGCCAATTTACATGTAGAGGATCTCAAAAACTTAAAAATGACGACTAGAAAATGCGAATATTTAATCGGTATCGCAAAGCTTATTACAGAAGGAAAATTATCAAAAAAATCTTTATTGCAAATACAAGATGTGCAACAAGCTGAAAAACAATTAACTGCTATACACGGTATAGGACCGTGGACTGCCAACTATGTTTTAATGCGTTGTTTACGATTTCCTTCCGCTTTTCCAATTGACGATGTTGGCTTGCACAATGCAATTAAATATATAACGGGTTCTGAAAGTAAACCGACTAAACAGGAAATAAAAGATTTTGCGGCAAATTGGACCAACTGGGAGTCTTACGCAACTTTTTATTTGTGGCGAGTATTATACTAAAAAAACAAGTAGCGCATCCGCACTACTTGGTTCTTTTTTAAGCTTGTTCCTCGAATCGTCTTGCGATTTCCACAATAACTTGAACAGCTTTTTCCATCGTATCCACCGAAACATATTCAAATTTACCGTGATAGTTTTCACCACCTGTGAAAATATTCGGCGTTGGTAATCCCATATACGATAATTGTGATCCATCTGTTCCACCACGAATCGGATGAATGTTTGGTTCGATATTTAAACTTTTCATCGCTTCATATGCAATATCAACAATTTCTCTTACTGGTTCGATTTTTTCAAGCATGTTATAGTATTGATCATTCATTTCTAAAACGACTGCATTTTGTCCATACTTCTCTTGCATTTGCTTCACAATATTTTCAACGTTATGTTTACGCGCCTCAAAATTTTCACGATCAAAATCTCGAATAATATAATACGCTTTACTTTGCTCAACATCACCATTTAATGAAAGTAAATGATAGAATCCTTCATAGCCTTCTGTATATTCTGGTGCCTCTTCTACTGGTAAGTGCCCATTAAACTCCATAGCAAGTTTAGTTGCGTTACACATTTTATTTTTCGCTGTTCCAGGATGTGTATTCGTTCCGTTAAACGTTAACTTAGCACCTGCAGCATTAAAGCTTTCATACTCTAAACCACCTAATGGACCTCCATCCATCGTATAAGCACATGATGCACCAAACGCTTCTACATCAAAATGCGCTGGCCCACGACCAATTTCTTCATCCGGCGTAAATGCTACTCTTATTTTCCCATGTTTAATTTGCGGATTATGTATTAAATAGTTCATTGCAACCATAATTTCAGTCAGACCAGCTTTATCATCTGCTCCTAGAAGTGTCGTACCATCCGTTGTAATAATCGTATGTCCTTTATATGATGGTAATTCTGGAAACTGTTCTGGCGTTAACACAACATTTAGCTCTTCATTTAACGTAATCGCATTGCCATCAAAATTTTCATGAATTTGTGGTTTTACGTTTTTACCTGTAAAGTCTGTTGCCGTATCTAAATGTGCTAAAAAGCCGATTACCGGCACGTCCTTATCCGTATTAGCAGGAAGTGTTGCCATTACATACCCATTATCATCCATTGTTACTTCTGTTAAGCCAATCTCTTTTAACTCTTCCACTAATAACTTACCAAACTCAATTTGTCCAGGTGTTGTTGGTACTGTATGACTTTCTTCATTTGATTGTGTATCAATCTTTACATATCTCGTAAATCTTTCAATAAGTTCTTGTTTCAAACCCATTCACTCCCTTTTATGTTTCTCGTTCTATTATAATCCTTAAAACGAAATATTTTAACTTTTTTGACCGCGAATATATATTTCATTTGTATTTTAGCAATTTTAAATAGCAGCTAAAAAGTCGTAATATTTGTACATCAAAACTCTTACATGTAATATACATAATTATACAATATAGGAGGTTTTAAAGATGAGGCTAACTCTCTTTCGCTATTTTCTTTTTTTCTTGGGATTAATTTTTTTCGGCCTTGGAAACGCCCTTGCAGTCAAAGTTAAATTTCTCGGTTTACACCCTTGGGAAGTTTTAAATATGGCTCTCTACCAAAGATTTGGATGGACCATTGGTACGTGGAGTGTCATATGTGGATTATGTCTCGTTCTCATTTCTTTATTAATAGATCGAAAATATATAAATGTGGGCACATTTTTAAATGCACTACTTATCGGTCCCGTTATGGACTTTTTCTTACAATCAAACATTCTTCCAAACGCTAGTGATTATTTATGGATAAACTTACTCATTTTATTTGCTGGTATTGCAATTACAGGTATTGGGGGAGGGATGTATGTTGCGGCTGGGATTGGTGCTGGCCCTCGAGATGGATTCATGCTTACTATTTCCGACAAAACAGGGCTATCTATTAGCCGTGCTAGAATCATAGTAGAATGTGTTGTACTAGTTATTGGATTTATGCTAGGAGGTCCTGTTTTCATCGTAACTTTTCTTTACACCTTTATTCAAAGTCCAATCTTTCAGCAATCATTTAAGATGTTTCAAACCCTCTTACATACTTTACATAACAAAGAGAAAGTTAGTGAACATATTTAAAATACAACTTAATACAAAGTATTCACCCTATTTACGATTCTCACCGCAAATAGGGTGTTTCTTTTTTTATCTCACAATTTAAGAATACATACTATTTATTTACAATAAATGTATATATATCATCATAAATACAACCATTTACTCTAATAACATACTTCCCTGGTTTACTAAAACTAATTGTGTATTTATTTAACTGGATTGCTTCTTTATCTCCAGAAAGAATATCAATACTTCTACCACTCAATACATAAAATTCACTTTGATTCATCGTTACATCAATTGCATTGAAATTTCCTTCTTTCACCTGCTGGGTTTCCGCAGCGCTTACACTTGGTTCTAAAAACAGTAGTCCACTTAATCCAATCGTACCTGCTAAAGCTACTCCCGCAAACTTTTTAATCTTTTTCATTACAATGTCCTCCTTATAAATTTTGTGTAAAGGTGATTTCCCCCCCCTTACACCACAAAGCCTATATGTAATGAAATGAAAAGTAAACGGGGACCGTAAGACAAAATTCTACATCTTCTTCTCCAATTGAATATAAATCCAACGTTTGGAGTTTTGTCACATTTAAAATTGTTTCCTTAAACCAACTTCCAATTATATTATTCAGAAATTGAATAATTACTTATTGATTTAAGATTCTAAAAATAGTTGATAAAAATGCTTTCTATAAAAAAAGTATATTTTATAATTACGAATTAAAACACACTCCATATATTCAGTTTCATTCTCCTATCCATAATTTTTCTACATTCAATAATTGTTCATCATTAAATTCCAGCTTATATATGTCAGGCTTTGATGTATGTATTAGAAATTCAAACCCGTATTGCTTATCAAAATAATTCATCATGAGTGTCATTACAAGCCCATGTGTGCCAATTACAATTTTTTGTCCTTGAAAATCCATTAATATTTCCTTTAACACTTTCACTACCCGTCTCTGACAATCCTTATATGACTCTCCTTCCATGAGTGCAAAGTCAGGATTAGAGAACATCTTCTTTACAAGCGGATACACCTCTTTATCTGATATAACTTGATCCCCACTGGAAAATATACACTCTTTAAGGTTTTCATATATTAATATTTCTTTTTCATAGAAATTGGCTGTTTTTTCTATCGTTAACACAGCCCTCGTATATGGACTTGAAATGAAAGTATCGATTCCCTCTGTTTTTAATATGTCTGTTACTCTATGAGCGTCTAAACTTCCCTTTTCAGTTAAACCACGTGTTCTTTCACTCCCTTCTAATTTTGATGATTCACCGTGCCTAACCATATAAATATATGTATTCATACTTCCTCCTTGAAAATATTCATTCGTTTTTTATAAATTTTGTTGTTTTGTTCGTGTAATCCATTCTCCTACTAAACTCTCGAATAGTTCAGGCTGTTCAATTTGCAAATTATGTCCCGCCATATCAAGCACCGCTAATGTTGCTCTTGGATAATCTTCAATAATTTCTATAATATCTCGATAACCTACCGATATATCTTGTCTTCCTGCTAATAAAAGAACGGGTTTCTCATATTTTTTTCGGTGAAACTCCATAGTAAGAGAATAATTTTTTTGCAACCTTTTAATAAATTCATAATTAGCAACATCTAACCCGGGCTTAATTTCTTCTTTAAATCGCTTATATGTATATTCATTTGCTACCACTGCTAACTCGCTAAATTCTTTTCTTTCGGTAGAAGTTAACGTATTTAAAAACTCCTTATCTTGTACAATTATCTGTTTATCCGGTAAACGTCTTTCTTTTTGCAGCGCAACAACCACAGGACATATTAATAATAATCCATTGACTCTCTCAAACATTTTTGAAAGTATCCCTCTAGCTAAATATCCGCCGAAAGACTCTCCTACTAGTAAAAAATCTTTCTTTGGAATGATTTCTTCAATAAATATAGTTAACACTTCTAATATATGATCTGAACTATTTATCCAATCTGGAGCGTTCGACTTTCCCATTCCAGGTAAATCAATATATATTCGTTGATAACCTTCATATTTTTGAAATACTGATTCCATACATTTCATCATTAACCTATGATCCGGCGCACAGCCATGTATGATAAGGACAGGTTTCCCCTCTCCAACAATTTCATAGTATACTTCTGCACCTTTCATTCGAAATAACATAAAAAGTCCTCCCTATTTAGTGAAAATACTATCCACTCTGTAAGAATACATGTTCTTATTTTATATCCTTTTGTAACATTTTTACAAATATTAATTTTCAGATTAAAAATAAAAACCTTACTTAAAATAGCCTATAACAATCAAAAGATCAGCTCAAAAGAGGATTCTCATCATTTTATATGCAATTGTGCATCTCCACTTACAAATTACTAAAAAACCTTTACAATTCAAAGGATGACTAAATATACAATTTCCATTTAAAATCTTGATGAAGTACATATTATCAAATTCAATATTTTTCAATTTTAAGAATTATTAAACTCTTCAATACTTTCCTTATAAACAAGATTTTTACAAGGAAATCTGATACAATTCTTAAATAATATTATTATGTATAGATATTACGAATATAGTGCATAATTAAAGAAGGTGATTTTATTGAAATTAAATAAAAATTTACAACTATGTATATTAATCGGAACATTAATATGCTATTCAATTTATTTTATATTTTTTTATCTGTTCCCTACTCATTTTTCAAATTCGGATGTACGCTTCGCTTCACTTATCGTTGAAGCCATTACATTTGTATCACTAATTTATTCTATATATTCTAAAAAAGTCAGTTCAAATCCATTTTGGGTATGTATCACAATAGCAATTGGGAGTTTTTTATTAGGAAAAATAGTATATACATATCAAGATAGCTTCTTCGAAATTCCAATACATCGTTTTACTATTTCTGATGTATTTTACATGTTTTTTCTACTCTTTTGTCTTATCGCTTTCAGTTATAAAATTTTAAAAGAATGCGATAAATGGGAAAAAGCGTTCTTTATTTGTGATATATGTATAGTACTTACTTCCATATTCACATTAGAGTGGTATTTATTTAATCAACCAAATTTAAATATATTCTCTCTTTCACTAGGAGATGTTTTCCTTTCATTTCTATATCCAATTGCAGATTTATTATTTCTCCTACTAGGCGTTAGTCTCTTTTTCCGTCCGACAATTTTTAATTCTAAACGGAAGATTTATATCTTTATTTTTGTATTAATAAGTTCTGCAACTTTTAACTATATTTATTTTTACTTAAATAACCATTTATCAACCGAAACGATAACATTATTACGTCTTTTATATAGAATACCTATATTGTTTATTGCAATAGCTGGATCTATTTCAGCAGATCGTAATAGCCATAAAAACTATTTCATTGTTAACCCTATAATAGGAAAAAAGGCTTTAGTTGTATTTCCCTATCTTGCTGTTGCAATACTAATCGGGTTTACATTAAAAGAACAAACAGCATCTTCAACTCTCATTACAGGAAATTGTATTACTTTCATTTTCGTACTCATTCGTCATTCTATTGTACGTATGCAAAACAATTCCCTAACAAAACGTTTACAGGCATTTAATGCGCAACTAGAAGAAAAAGTGACTTTACGGACTTCTGATTTAGTTCATAAATCAGAGGCTCTATCTCAAAAACAACAAAAGTTTAAATCGTTATATGAATATCACCCTGATCCTATTTTTACAATTGATTTACATGGCGTATTCTTAAATGTAAATCAAGCCGGAAGTATACTACTTGGAGCACCAACAGATGAGTTACTCGGTGAAACTTGTTTTTCGATTATTTTAGATGAAGACAAACATAAACTAACATCTGCATTAGAAAAAGTGAAACAACAAGAATCGGCATACTTACAACTAAGTTCTAAATATAAAGATGGCTTTACTTATTTTTTATACGTTACCATCGTCCCTATTATAATAGACGGACAAATTTCAGGAAGCTACATTATGGTAAAAGATATTACCGCACTAAAAAAGCAACAAGAAGAAATAAAATATTTAGCATTCCATGATACTGTAACGAAAATTGGGAACCGCGCCTTTTTCCATAAGAAACTAAAAAAAGTTATAAAACATGCTAAAACGACAGAAAGCGAGTTTGCATTATTATATTTAGATTTAGATCGCTTTAAAGCAATCAACGATACACTTGGACATTCAGCAGGAGATCACATATTAGAAGAAGTAGCGAAGCGATTCCAATCATGTCTTCCCTCACATACTCATCTGTCAAGAATCGGTGGCGATGAATTTACAATCTTAATTGAAAACTATACTGACGAAGATTCCTTATTCGATTTATGCAACCAGTTATTTGAATGCATGGAAAAACCGTTTGTCATACATGAGCATACATTAACTTTATCACTTAGTATCGGCATCGCTATTTATCCACATTCCGGAATCGATACCGCTACACTTTTGAAAAACGCTAATGTTGCCATGTATGATGCGAAAGCAAAAAAACTTAACTCTGTCTCTATTTATGACGATGTAATCGCTAAAAAAATTGAAAGACGATTACGATTAGAAAAAGATTTACCAAACGCAATACAAAATGAAGAATTGTTCCTTTTGTATCAACCTCAAGTTGATAGTGAATCTAATAAAATTATCGGTGCAGAAGCTCTAATCAGGTGGAATCATCCTGAATTAGGCGTTATTTCTCCATACGAGTTTATTCCGATTGCAGAAGAAACACTACAAATTATTCCAATAGGAAAATGGACGTTACAGCAAGCTTGTGAGCAAATGAAACGTTGGCATACACTCGGATATTCTCATTTAAAAATTGGTGTAAACTTATCTGCTAAAGAATTTGAACAAGAAGATTTCGTAAAGTCTATTTCTTCTACATTAGCAACTACAGGCTTACCAGCAAGTTCTCTCGACCTTGAATTAACAGAGCGCATTGCAATGATGGATGAGCGAGAAACATTGATAAAGCTCCGCACACTAAAGGGTTTAGGAGTTCACATTTCAATCGACGACTTTGGTACAGGTTATTCTTCACTAGCGTATTTACCTTTATATCCAATAGATACGTTAAAAATCCCAAGAGAATTTATTACAATGTCTGAAACGTGTGAAGATGGAATGGAAATTATTAAAACGATTATCACATTAGCACATACATTAGAAATGTCTGTCATTGCTGAAGGTGTAGAAACGAAAGAACATGTGAATTTCCTTCAAAAAAATAAATGTCAGTTTATTCAAGGTTACTATTATAGTAAACCTATCCATACTCATGCATTTACTGAGCTATTAGAAAGTGGGATCCAACCATAATACATAGCTAATATGGATAAGTAATAATGAATTTGAACAACTATAGTAAAAAGGAAAGAAGATACCTTCTTTCCTTTTGTTTTTTTATTTAAATTTCTATTACTTCACCACTTCATTTATTATATCTATTAATTGATGAATCCCCTCATCATTTGTTTTCTTATATCCATTCATGTTTTGAATATATCTCTCCTTATTTGTATGCAACTTATTTACTGCATGTATGAATACATTCGTACTTATTCTGTCTTGGAGTAAAACTTCCGCATATCCTTGCCGAGAAAAATATTCAGCATTTAAAACTTGATCTCCCCTACTGGAACTGTTAGTTAACGGGATAAGCAACATCGGTTTCTTCAAAAATAGCAATTCAGAAATAGCAGTAGAACCCGCTCTAGAAACTACAACACTCGCCATATTTAGTATATGCGGCAACTCGTCCCCTATATACTCAAATTGCATATAACCTTCCATACCAATAGATGAATCTACCTTCCCTTTACCGCACATATGAACAATATTAAAATTCAGCAGTAATGTTTCCAAACTTTTCCTTACCATATCATTTATCCACTTAGCACCTTGACTCCCACCCATAATTAACAATACTGGTTTATCTTGCTGAAATTTACAATAGCTTCTTCCCCGCAATACGTTGCCCTTCTCAATTTCCTCCCTTACAATTGGTCCTACATAAACCTTCTTCTCATTACTTACATTTTCTCCTGTCTGAGGAAATGTTGTGCATAGTTTTGTAGTAAAAGGTAATGCTATTTTATTTGCTAATCCTAACGTACTATCTGGTTCACGTATTATTACGGGTACTTTATTCATCCACGCTCCTATTACTACAGGAACGGACACAAATCCTCCTGCCGAAAAAATAACATCTGGTTTTATTCGTTTCATCAATTTATAACTTTGTATGCAACCTTTTATTATTTTAAAAGGATCTTTAAAGTTTTCCCAATCCCAATATCTCCTAAGCTTTCCCGTTGAAATACTATTGTATTTCACATTTTGAACTAATAGTTTTTCAATTCCATTTTGAGATCCAATATACTCAACTCCCCATCCTTTTTTCATAAATTTAGGAATTAATACCATATTAATCATTACGTGTCCGGCTGTACCGCCCCCAGTAAAGAGAATCTTTTTATTCATAATTTATATCCACCTTTATCATTAAAAATCTTGTTTTATACTTATCTATTATTTATATAAACATTTAACTCAAATCCTATAACTTGCAAAAAATCTTTAATAAGATCATAAAAATCATTTCCATATTCACTACATTCATACTGAGCAAAGACTTGAATTACAGGCCTAGTTCCTGTACCTATTACTGGATTTTTCCTATCATCCTTTTTACCTTCCACATAGGCTCGACATTTATTTATCGCCTTATAGATACACAAAACATGCTCTTCCTCATCTTTCCAATCCAACGTATCAACAATTAAAAGAAATAGCGTATTTTGATTATCTATTGTTTTATAGCCATTCATATATTTCTTACACCCTTTTTATTTTTCATTGAATGCAGATTTCATTACACTTCGCATACTCGAGTACATCTTTTAATGATTGATGGAATTGAATTTTTGGGACCCAACCTAACCTTTTTATATCCTCTATTACTAAACTCTCATTTGATTCGCTCCCACTATGCTCTGCTTCTTTTATGGAAAAATTCAGCTGTGTTAATTCTTTGTATTGTTCTAGTACATCTAATAAAGACCGTTTTATCCCTGATCCAATATTATATTGTTTTCCATTTATTCCATCGCGTAATAACACATGATACGCTTTAACCGCATCACGTACATCTAAAAAATCCCTACTATCTTTCAAACTGTTTACTTCAATAATTGCTTCACTTTTATTCGACTCTATAGTTATCATTTTTTTTGCAAGAATAGAACAAATACCATTCGATACTCCTGGACCAATTAAATTTGAGGGCTTTGCAATGATAATATTTGAATTCATTAATTCACTCCACGCCTCTGCAATATTGACTTGCATCGTTTTACTTAAACTATATGGATTTGAAATTTTTATGTTGTTCATACTATCTGCTTGCAAAGCAGATCCTATAACCAATGTTCTACAGTGAGGTACTTCTTCCTTAATTGCTTCTAATAAATATAATGTCCCTATTACATTAACCTCTACATATTCAAGAGCAGCTGTCCAAGACTCTATGACCGAATTCCTTCCTGCTAAATGCAATACATAATCTGGCTTTATTTGTTTCATTACCTTCATTACTTCGCTCTTATTAGTTAAATCACAAATAATACCATTCCCAATTATTTCTCTATGTGCACGATTTTGAAACATAGGAATTACATGAAAGCCCTGTTCTAAAAAATATTGGCAAGCATGGCGTCCTGTGAAACCATTTGCACCAGTTATTAAAATACTCGCATTTTTTTTCATCGTAAAAACCCTCCTTTTAATAACATTTGTTTCACCTCGTGTTTTGCAAGTAAGTCTTGTTGAGAACTAAAACTCTTCACATCCACAAGCGGATAGCTAGCATAATATTCTTGCAGTCCTTCTATAGGAATAGTCGGTAGTACCACAAAATAATTTTGATCAAAACTTATACTTGTTTTACTCTCTACCTCAGATAAAAGCATTTCACTTAATTTTTCACCCGGTCTTATCCCTACTTCTTTTACCTTCACGTTTTCCTTTTTCGAATCTTCAATTAACACTTCCGCTAAATCTGTTATTTTACATGCCGGCATTTTCATAACAAAGATTTCCCCACCTCTACCTTGATATACGGCTTTAAATAACAATCCAACAGCATCTTCAATCGTTAAGAAAAATCTAGTCATATTTGCATCGGTAATCCCTACTTGTGAAGATTTTTTAATTTGTTTTTTAAAAAGTGGTACCACACTTCCGCTCGTCCCCAAAACATTTCCACCACGAACACAAATGAATTTTGTTTTCTCCGTTTGCATATTCGCATGCACCATTAACTTCTCACCAATTGCTTTTGTCATCCCATACGTATTTGATGGATCGGCTGCTTTATCCGTTGAAACATATATAACTTTCTCAACTTGCATCTGTATAGATGCTTCAATTACATTTTGTGTACCATGTATATTTGTTTTTATAGCTTCATAAGGATAATACTCACATACTGGAACATGTTTTAAAGCTGCAAGATGGAATACATAATGGACACCTTGGCATGCATAGGCTATTTGATCTTTATCACGAATATCTCCAATAATAAATTTTAACCTATCATCATTTATAAACTGTTGCTGCATTTCAAACTGAACCGTTTCATTTCTTGAAAAAACCCTAATTTCTTTCGGTGATTTTTCTAATAGTTGTTTTATAAGTTCATGTCCCCACGAACCTGTACCACCAGTAATTAAAATTATTTTATTCAGCATCTCTTTTCCTCCTACCAAACATTTCAATTAATATAGTATTTATAAAATTTATTGAATTATTTTCAATTGATTTAAATCATAATCGTCGTTTGTTACATTTAATTGACAAAATAAAAAAACAGAAACTATTAAAAATAGTTTCTGTTTTTCATTTCACCTCACAACAGTAAGATTTTTTATACTGTTTGCATAAGAAATAAATTCCTTGTAAAAAACACCGCTCATTTATTTCTTATACTCGTAATAAAATAAATAGAATGATTCTTAGCCAATAATCATGTATAAATTTATGAAAAAGGGAGGGAATGGAATGTACCAAAGCAATTCAAATCATACAGATAACAGACTTTCCAAAGCATTGCCTCTCTCCCTATTCGATGTGAAAAATGAATTGAAACAAAAAAGCAAGCTCGTTCATTCTGGCACGATGTATAAATTAACGAAAGAAGAGCAACTCATCATCAACAACATAAAAATACAAACAGAACAGCTAAATAAAAATAATGTGACAAGAACACGCGCATACTACCAATTTTACATTCAATATCCAGAAATACATTGGGCACTACTTGGGCATATGGTATCACGTAACGGCGGTTGGAATATGACTGATTTAAAGGGCGATTTATATACGAAAATTTTATCAGAGAAAGAGCAAATCACATTTTTTTCTTTTTTAGAAAGAGGGAATTGGCTTATTTTCCAAGATGTATATCCTCAATTTCTGCTTTATGAACAAAGTGTAAAAAGAGCACAAAGGCTATTTCACCTTCTCCCTCACCTAAATGTTTCTACATTTATGGAAACGATGTGGAACGATTTTTGGAAAACAGGTAACAAAAAAACATTAGCCATTGCAACTATTATTAATGAACAAAACTACTTAGAAAAAAGAGTGATTCAAAATATACAATTTAAAAAGACTGTACTTAATAGTATTGGATTTAAACTCTTTGATTTCTTTCAGTTTAATCATATCCTTTTCCCATTCTACGAAAATGATAAGAAACACAAAGTATTACTATTTGGTGATACAATGAAACATTTTACTTCCTTACACGAACGAATCTTAATTGGAAAAAGGTTGTATTCATTATTATTTCGAGACACACATGTTTTATCTCAAATAATAAGCTGGGCCCAGCACCATCCGCATACAGGATCAAGGAAAGATTACTGGCCTCATTTATTCTCAAGTGTAAATGAATCTTTTTCCCGTGAGTTTTATAAACGTCGAATAAAGAAATGCCAGTTGCGTACTGGCGCTTATCGTATATACAGTCCTGCACTCATCTATGCATGGCGAGATATGAAGCATGAAGAAGTTGACAGTGAAGATTGGTTTACGGACTGGCAAGTTATAAATTACTTAGTAGATAAGGAGGAAAATATAAATGGACAAATTACAGAAGACTACTGTAAAACACTCGAAAAAATTGAGTTGGCAATTCTTGCAAAGAAAAACGTCCTCCTTCGAGAAGAAGAATGATTTTCTAGCATTAGCAGTTACAATCTTACTCTCTTCTATTATCGGCACTTGCTTAGATGCTTTCTTTGTTGCAAAACAAATCTATTCCTTTCCCGTTAGACCATTCTCATCCATATTTTCAGTTAACATTGGCTTTACCTTGTTTGTACTACCGCTTTTAACAACGCTTTTCATACAAATTTCAAAAACATTATCTGCAGTTTCTAGAATTTTATTTATTGTTTCAATAGGTATTTGTGCTAGTATTTTTGAACAGATTGCTGAAAGATTAAGGTTGTTTGTACATAGTGCGAATTGGCGTCATAGTTACTCTTTGTTTGGATATATGTTATTTTTATTTTTCATATGGAAGTTCTATCAGTCAATTATTAATAAAAAAGGGCGCTAAAAGGCTAACAATCCTTTTAGTACCCTTTTTTTCACATACACATTATTATGCATATGACTCTGCTAACTCCATAATTTTATTACTAATAGTTTGTTCATTAATCTTTAAACATGTGGAAGCATGATTCATTAATACTTCATGACTCCCAACACATATACTTTCCTTAGCATGTATAAACATTGATAAATCGTTTGAATCATTACCAAATACTACAAATTCTCCCTCTTTTATACCTAATCGTTTTAAACCTTCCCATTTATCAATATGTGGCGGACTTATATCAATAATCCCCTCTTTTGCGTGCTCATATATTCTTATAGGAAGTTCTTCCAACGCATTTATGATTAATTCTTTTTTTATATTATCAGGAAATAAAACCACCTTTACTACTTCATCAATTTCATCAATATTCATATTAATAGCCAATTGATTAGGGTCTATGTTTTTGTAGATAGGGTGATTCTCGCTTCCTGTATAAGCATAATTCCACTGACTATCTATCAAATATGAAAGACTATACTTTTCTATAATTGAACGCATAGCACTTACTGCTTCAATGTCAAAACGTATAACTTCAACAATTTCTCCATCCTTTGCGACAAAGGCACCATTCCCACCAATCATTGAATAATGATGCATATGAGTTGGTAGAACAGGTAATAAATCTCTAATCGGTCTAGCAGATGCAAATATAATCTCATGTCCTTTACTATAACAAACGTCTAGCGCTTGAATGATCTGTCTAGTTACTGCGTTCCCTTTAAAACAAATAGTACCATCGATATCAAAAATAAATTTCATATACATCACTCCTTTCTTTTTAATGTAAATGAATTATTTTATAATAGACAGGACAGATGTCCCAAAAGGATAAACATTATGCAAAAGATTGCGGATAATACTTTATTACTAAATTACCTAAACAATGAATACATAAAAAAACTGTTCCAACAATTCAATCATCCATTTGAGATTCACAGATATGCAGCAAAAGAAACTGTATTACAAGAAGGCGAGGCTATTGACGGCCTATACATTCAAATGTCAGGTCGTACAAAAATAACTTCAAGTGTAATTACAGGTAAAGCATTATTACTACGATTTTGTTCTGCAGTTTCTATCATGGGAGATATTGAATTAATTCAATCAGTAGACATACAATCTCATGTAACCTCCGAACAGCAGACTGATTTTCTTTTTATTGATAAAAATTATGTAACAAGTTACTTATTACATGATGTAGTCTTTCTTCAAGAACTAATTCATCACGTCACTTATAAACTACAAACCTGCACAACGGCTTCACGTATCAATTTACTAGCTTCTGTGGAGACACGCTTTGCTAGTTATTTATGTGCAGCTCGAAACCCATCTAATTTATTTGGACGAGAAATCCATACGAAAGATCATCATGAAATTGCCTCATTAATCGGGACAACTACCCGTCATCTTAATCGAGTTATCGAAAAATTAATAGCTAACAATATAATTCATAAAAATAATAAACAGATTGTTGTTGACGATTGGAAAGCTATTGAAGAACTTTCAAACGGGCTAAGATACGAATAAACAGTTAAATAATTATATACATCCTACCTATAATAAAGAGACCGTTGTAAAAACGGTCTCTCCTTAAGCATACTCTTCAGTTACTACTAATGGTGCCAGAGTTTGAAGACTTTTTGAACGTAAACGATAGGCAACGATTTTCTTCTTATATTGCTTGATTACATCAACATGTTCCTCATGGCTATACAGAGAAAATCTAATCTCTTTATTCCCTTTCTTCGTATTAATAACGATTGGTGTTCCTTCCCCGTGCGGTGGGAAATAATGTTTATCTAAAAATAAAGCCTCATTAAATTCATGAATAACTTGTAGTTTCATTTCTCCCTCTATATTTTTTCCATCTATCGATATAGAGGTATTCTCTTCTTCAAGTTTTTGATGCAATTCAAATCTACTAATAATTGATTCTACAACAGAAGTTGGCATACTAGAAACTAGTACTTTAAGAGCGCCAAAAATAAATAATGTAACTATAAACCATGTTGTCATTTTCATCATCTCCATTACATTTTAAAATATAAATTTCGTTCCATAAGGTATAAATATACTAATGAGTATTCCGGTTACAATCATCGTCACTGAACCGATCGTCGCCTCTTTCTCGCCTTCCTTCACGAGACGGCTCACACCAATAATATGTGATGCGCAGCCCATCCCCACTCCTTTTCCAATCGTACTTGTTATACGGAAAAACTTAAGTACTGTTGGTCCGATAATAGCACCTGTTATTCCTGCAACAACTACAAAACTAGAAGTCATAGATGGAATACCACCAATTTGATCCGCTAATGAAATGGCGATAGGCATCGTCGCTAATTGCGGCAGTGTTGTTAATATGAGTTCCTTATCTATATTTAACATTCCGCCTATCACTACATTCATACTCGTTAAAGCCACTATACCTACCGCTACGCCGATAAGTATCGACAAAAAGTTTTTCATAAGTATATTTCGCTCTTTAAATAAAGGTATCGCTAACGCTACAATTGCAGGACTCAATAAGCCGGAAAGAATGTCTCCCCCATTTGCTCTATACTCATGATGAGAAATACCCAAAATCAGAAATAAGCAAATCATACTTGCTGTAACTGTTAACACCGGTAACGTAAGTGGAAACGGAATTTTTTTATATAACTTTGTCGCCAATACATACATTACTACAGTAATAATAATTAAGACCATTTGCATCTTGCACCTTGTCGATTTTATTTTTTTGATGCTACTAATAATTGACTTATATACCCTGAAACAATCAATGTTACTATTGTGCTTGCAACTACTAAAAGGAATATAACACTCCCCTTACTGAAAAGAAAAGACCCATATTCCATCAGCCCTGTTGTCGAAGGAATTAGAAATAACGGTAAAAATATGATTAACTTTTCCGCACCTTCCTCAAACCACTTTAATGGTAAAATACGAGTAGCAAGGAGTAAAAACAGCATTAACATCCCTATTAAACTTCCTGGCATTGATAAATGGAATACTTCCTGAATCCACGTACCAACTAAGCTAAATACATATAGCACGCCTACTTGAAGTAAAAGCGTCACGTACTTCATTTCTTTCCCTCATTTCAATATGCATCACTATTATGAAATCTCGTTTAAGGTTTCCGCAAACCTCGTGATTCCCAGTTGAATTTGTTCGACATCTACTCTCCCAAAAGTAAAACGAATATATTCACTTTTAGTACCTAAAACACTTCCTGGGACAAACGCTACACCATTTCGTATAGATTCACCTAGTAAATGATATTCATCAAACGTTCCTTGCACTTTGCACCATAAATGTATTCCACCCTCTGGAACAAAAAATTCAACCTGGTCCCCTAATATTTCTTTAAGCTTTCTAATTAACACATCTCTTCTGTCTTTCAATTGCTCACGAAGCATTGTAATATGTGCATGAAAATCTTCTGATTCTAAAAATTGATTTGCCACCCACTGCGTAAATACACTATGGCCAAAATCAACTTGCTGCTTCGCATCTGCTAAACGTTCTATTACACGCGTAGGGCCAATTACCCAGCCAATACGTAATCCTGATGCAACAATTTTTGATAATGAACTTATATAAAGAACATTCCCGTTTTGATCCATTGATTTTAATGTTGGATTCACTTCTCCATTAAATGAAGTTAAACTATACGGATCATCTTCTACAATCGGTATTCCAAATTCAGAAGACAGTTCTAAAATCTTTTTACGTCTCGCCAATGAAAGCACAGTTCCAGTTGGATTTTGATAATCTGGATTCAAAAATACCATACGAATACGATGCTTTTTATGCAAATCAATTAAATCATCTGGATTCATTCCATGCTGATCAACAGGTAAATGGAATATTTTTAAGCCAGCGGATTTAAACATCGGCAATGAGAAACAATACGAAGGGTCCTCAATTGCAATCGCATCGCCAGGTTTTAATAAGCATTGAACGATAAGATTAAGTGCCTGTTGTGCGCCCGATGTAATAAGGATAGAATTCGAATCCGCTTCAATTTGTTTATATTGCTGAACATGTGCTGCAATTGTTTTTCTCAACATTTCATTTCCAAGTGGATGGTCATAACCGAGGTTTTCCATAAATGTTTTCTCCGACAAAATCGTTCGGAATCTATCACTCGGAATTAATTCTGGTGACAATTCACCACTCGCTAAATTAATTAAGTCGTCTTTTTGTGTTTCCGTTCTAATTTGTTGAACGAGTGGTACATTAGGTAAGAACGATCCATCCTCAACGTACCTACCCCAGTTCGGTATTCGTTTATGTGAAACACCCCATATGTCTGTATTTACCCGTGTCCCGCTTCCTTTTTGACGTTCTACTACTCCAAGTGATTTTAATTCTTCATATGCAGCTACTATCGTACTTCGGTTCACCTGTAATTCTTTCGCTAACGTACGCTCAGAAGGTAACTTGCTGTCAGAAGGAAACTCACCTGAAGAAATACCCCTTTCAATATAATCCGCTATTTGTTTATATACAGGCGTCTTATCTGCACGATTTGGTTTCCATTCCACCTTGTTGCCCCTCTCAAAACGAAATATACTTGATTTCCTAATAACAGTATTGGCTGTAATAACAGTATTAATTAAGTGCATGATTTAAAAACATTTTTACAGTCATATTAAAGCTAGTCGGCTGTTCTAAATAAGGTAAATGCCCACTACTTTTCAACTCAATGAAAGTTGTATTTTTCAAATGTCGTTCAAACTCTCTTACATATTTCTCAGGGACAAAATCATCATTTTCCCCTCTTATAATTAAAGTAGGACATGAAATATTTGATAGAAACGGTCTTTGATCATAGTCCACTAATTCAGCAAATAACCTTTGAATATGCACCGAATTAATAGACTGTAAAGATTGATAAAATCCCCTGACAATTACTTCATTATCTGCTACTCCCATCGCCTTCAATAATGTATCCGCCCATGTTTTTCCGTTATCGTGCAAGCTAAGTAAATCATATACTTCAATTCGTTCTTTTCGATCTTCAGGCTCCAAATAGGGAAATGCATTTACAACAATTAAGCTAGAAGCAAAGCCTGGATATTGAATAGCAAAATCGATACCGACTCTAGCTCCTTTTGAAAGACCACACATAACTACTTTTTGTAGCTTTAAATAACTGCATAACTCATACAAAACATTTGCATATTCTTTAAAAGGAATTTCCAGCCCTTCAGATTTCCCATGCCCCGGTAAATCAAGAGAAATCACCGTCCAATTCTCTTTGAAATATTGCCTTTGATATAGCCAATTGTTTGCGTTCCCACCAAGACCGTGTAATAACAATATAACAGGGCCCGACCCTTCTATATTGTAAGAAATTTTCCGATTCTTATATTTAAAATACATATTCATCACCTTCAGCTATAACGTCACTTACTCTTATCTTTGAATGAATATATCCAAAATGGTTCCTTTTCTAACCACTCTACTGTTTCCGGGACACCTTCTTCATACTCTCTTTTTAGTTCCGTTACTTTCGTCGCAAATTGTGATGCATGTGCTTGCAATGCCTCTAACTTTTTGGGAACATATTCTTTCACTTCATTTTTAAAATGTGGAGGACCTATTTCCACTTCATGATTCTTCGAAAAAGCTACCGCATAAAATGTTGGCCTTTTATATTCCGGAATATTAGCCAACGCCTCGGCCACCGCTTCTCCTGTTGCATCGTGATCTGGGTGTACTGCATATCCTGGATAAAAAGAAATGACCAATGAAGGATTCACTTCTTCTACACATTTTTGTATTACACGTCTTAACTCTCCGGGAGTTTCAAATTCAAGGGTTTTATCACGATATCCCATCATACGTACATCTTTAATCCCTAAAATATTTGTAGCCCTCTTTAGTTCCTTCTCTCTTATAACATTTAATGATTCACGTGTTGCAAAAGGAGGATTTCCCATCGTTCTCCCCATTTCACCTAACGTTAAGCAAACATAAGTAAGAGGAACATTTCGCTGCGCATAAGCTAAAATTGTACCTGCCACGCAATATGACTCATCATCTGGATGCGGAAAAACAATTAAAACGTGGCGTTCATTTTTTATCAAAATCATACTCCTCCATCATATACAATATTAACTTTTTTCTTTCAAAACTATTAAATCACTACCGCATACCACGTTACCCCAACAAGTAGTACGAAAAGAAGAAGAATATAAATAGTTGATAAGTTTTTCACATTTCTCTTTGTAGACTTGCCGTAATTCTCCTCCACATTTCGTGCAACTAACACGGTCCCAAACAGGGATCCAATTACAATAATAACCACTAGTGAAATTGCAAAAATCATTGTATTTTCACCTCTCTAAAGACAATCTATTTTAATAAAGAACTTCCTCTTTAAAACTTTAATAACATACTACCTTTCTTCTCTTATCATAATAGATGTTTACAAAAAACGGACCAACCACTTTTGTGTTTTTTTGCTCATCCACTTTAAAAATAAAAAGCAACTGATCACTTTGGACTCAGTTGCTTTTCACACGATAAATTATTTTCTTTTTTTATTTGAAATTAATTCGATTTAAAAGTTTAGTCTTTTCATAATGAAACATCGATTGAGATAACTCGAAAGCTGTCCCGTTTACAAGACATACTGTATTTTCAATAAGAAGCGCCGGATCACCTTCCTTTAATTCTAACAGCTGCGCGTTTTCTTTATTTACTTTTTCACAACTAATAACTTTATCGGCAAAGCCAATATTTAATCGTAAATCTTCAATGAAATAACTGTATACAGAGCTTAATGCTATTTCTTTATTTAAATATGGAATAATATCCTTTTTGAAATAACTTACTTCAATAGAGAACGGTTTACCATCTACAATTCTTAAACGCTTCAAAAAATATATCCTAGTTCCAGCTTCGCATTGCATCCGCTTTGCTATATCTTCGTCCGCATCTATTACTTCAAGCTCTAACACTTTCGTTTCAATATTTTGCGAAACGAGATTTTTCGTTAATCCACGTAAACTTCCTAAATTAATGTAATCTGTTACAGAAGTTTCGCGTAAAAACATACCACTACCTTGCACTTGAAAAATATAACCTCTATTTACAAGCTGACTAATTACTTTACGTATCGTATTACGGCTTACTTCAAATCGATTCATCAACGCTTCTTCTGTAGGTAGTTTTTTCGTTTCATTAAAAAGCCCATCTCGAATGTTTTGCTCTAACACATCTGCAATTTGTTTATACTTTGCACTCATACACTTTCTCCTAAAATACTCTTTTATCTGTTATAACTCTTCTCCTCTCGTTTCGATCACATGTTTATACCAATGAAACGAAAGTTTTTTCTTACGTTTTAAGTTATCATTATGATCGACAAAAATAAAGCCGTATTGCTTTTTATATCCATTTAACCAACTTAATAAATCAATCACTGACCATGCATAATAACCTTTTAAATTGATTCCCTCTTCAATTGCACGCTTTATTACTTTTAAATGCTCTTCAATAAATTTAATTCTCGGAACATCTACAACTTCTCCTTCAATGATTGGATCTTCATCACCAAGTCCATTTTCCGTTACATACATCTTTATGTCACCGTAACGCTCTTTCAACATATGCAATCCATCTAAGAAACCTTCGGGAGATATTTCCCATCCCCATTTTGTATATGTTTTATCATCCATTTTTACTGTTTGATAAAAACCATCAAAAGAAGCATTACCTGGAGCAAGTGTTGAGTTTTCTCGAGAATGCTCATCGCTCTTTATATCCATATCGTATCTTTCTACTCGTATTGGTTGATAATAATTCAAGCCAATAAAATCATTCTTTTCGGCATTTTGTTTAATGATTTCTAATTCTTCAACCGTCCAATTAGGAGTCCACCCTTTTCCCTTTAATTGTTGAACAACATAAGGTGGATACTCACCTTTTAAAACTGGATCATAATACCAATACGTTTCATATTCATTCGCATGATTTGCTGCTAGTATATTTTCTTTTTCATCATCCACACTATAAGCAGGTAAGAAAACATGTGTAATCCCAATCTCCCCATATTGTTTCAGCTGCTTGTACACCGCAACTGTTTTCGCATGCGCATAAAATACATAATGAGTCGCTTGAAAATACTTTGGAACATCATTTTGTATTCCTGGTGGATGTGCACCTTTTAAGTAGCCTAATCCACAAAACATTACTGTTTCATTAAAAGTAATCCAATGTTTCACTCTATCACCAAATGCCTTAAAGCAAATTTCGGCATACTTTACAAAAGCATCTGCTGTTCGTTTATTCGTCCACCCACCATCCTTTTCTAACGGTAATGGTAGATCCCAATGATATAAAGTGACAAACGGTACAATTCCGTACTTTAAACATTCATCAATTAAATTGTTATAAAATTTAATGCCTTTTTCATTTACCTCTCCATCTCCAGTCGGCAATATTCTCGCCCAAGAAATCGAAAAACGATACGATTCCAATCCCATCTCAGCCATTAAACGAACATCTTCCTTATATCGATGATAATGATCAACCGCTACATCACCATTTGTTCCATTGTATGTTTTTCCAGGAATTTTTGAAAACTCATCCCAATTCGTAACACCTTTTCCATCCTCATCCCATGCACCTTCTACTTGATAAGAAGCTGAAGCAGCTCCGAATAAAAAATCATGTGGAAACTTCATAGTATATACCTCAATTTCATTAGAATAAATTAAATTCATTATTACATATAAAATTTATAGGTACAAATTTAAATGATCATTATATAATATGTTTCTGTTTTTCACTATAATTAAACAAAGCATTCACACCATATACAAAAAAAGAACCTATGAAGGTCCTTTTCAAATTTTGCAACGCAGCACTATATTGAGTATCTTAAAGTTTATACTACTGATAAATGTTAACAAACTTATTCTTCAATAATGAATTGTGAAATTAACATTTCTAAATTTTCGACTTTCTTTTTCATTTCATTAGATTTCGTCGTTATTTCTTGAATCAATGTGGCTTGTGCTTGAATTGATTGTACCGTTCGATTCGTTTCTTGTGCGACTTGTGTTGCAGTTTCAGAAACTATTGATAAAGAGGCATTCACTTCTTCTGTCCCAGCAGACATTTCTTCTGTGGCAGCAGACACTTCTTGAATTTGGGACGTTATTCTATTAATATCTTGCATAATAGATGAAAATGCGAGTTCTGCCTTATATGCTGCTTCTTTACCACCACTAGCCTGTTGTTGACCTTTTTTCATTACATGAACTGTATCCTGTGTATCTTCATGTATAAAACGTAATAAATTATTTATATCATTTACAGACGTTTTAGATTTCTCAGCCAGACCTCTTACTTCAGCTGCAACTACTGCAAATCCTTTTCCATTTTCTCCGGCGCGTGCTGCCTCAATTGCAGCATTTAAGGCCAGTAAATTCGTTTGTTCTGCAATATTAGTAATAATATCTAGCGCTTCTTCAATTTGTTGTGTACGTGTAACAAGTCTATCAATGACCTTAGAAGTTTCTTCGACAACTTCATTCACACTATTCATTTGACGAATAGATTGTTTTATAACTTCACTACCAGAATTTGCTTGGTCTATTGTTGCAACAGCAACTTCAGCAACCATCGCTGAAGATTCAGCTACTGTTTGAACTCCAGTTGCAATTTCTTCCATCGCAGTTGAACTTTCTTGAATACTAGTCACTTGTCCATCTATTTCTTTATTTATTTCAGAAGTAGTTCGAACAACCTCGTTTGATATATGTGCTGCCGTTTTTGTCTCTTGTAACATATTTTCAGTTGAAATAATCACTTCTTTTGCTGTAACCTTCACCTGACCGACTAATTGTTGCAAGTTATCTAACATACTATTAAAGGATTGTACAATATGGCCTAATTCGTTCTCAGATTTATAAGAAGTTCGAATTGTTAAATCTCCAGCAGATACTCGTTCCATATCTTTTTGTAATAATAAAATTGGTTTTTTTATAACATTTTTTATTATAAAACCAATAAAAATAATTATTATGATTCCAAAAAATGAAATAATTACAAATGTTATTATTGTATTTTTCACACTATTGATATTCTCTTTTTGTAGTTGTTCAGCCGCGGTATTATTATATAAAATAAGTTCACGAATAGACTGAATTGTTTTTCCCATACTAGGCTCAATTTCTTTTAAATAATAGCTATACGCTTCTTCATTATTAGTCAGTCCCAAGTCCTGTGCTTTCTTCATTTGTATTCTTAAATCTTTGAATTGACTTTGAAATGCATTATACAAACCCTTTTCTTTATGAGAACTAATTCTAGTTTCAAATTGTTTTAATAACTCATCATTTTCTTTCCTAGTCTTATCCATTTCTGTTATTAGTTCTTTCATTCTTTTTTCATCTTTCGATATCATAATCTCCATAAAATTCATATTAACATGGTAAAAATTTGATTCTACAGTTCCTATCCATTCAATTGGTAATAGCCTTTCGTCATACATACTAGACGATGTATTTTCACCTTTTTGAAGCCCTAAAAACCCCAGAGAAGATAACATGATACAAGCCAAACTCGATATAATGACTAACACATTTAATTTCGTTCCAATTTTACTATTTTTAATAAAAGACAATAAATCCACCTCATCTGTATATTATACTTATATGTTTTATATTACAATAATAATCGACATTTATCGACATTTTTTCGTGTCGATTTTATAACCGCATTAAATTATTATATTAACTATATAAACCTATTCAAAGAACTTTGACTCTCATAATATTAAATACTAAAAAGTCTTATGGGAATTCCACAAGACTTTTAATAGCGTTACATTGTTTCTATGAAATTATGGTGAAAATTAAAGTGACTTATTAGTTCTTATAACTTCTTGATAGAGAATCGGTGACCACTTATCACTAACATAATCTTGGATCACCCAACCAACTCTTTTTGGATTCTCTTGTTTAATATATGCCGCAATTTCAGGATTTATATAAGAGG
This sequence comes from Bacillus sp. N5-665, assembly GCF_022637375.2. NCBI lineage: Bacteria > Bacillati > Bacillota > Bacilli > Caryophanales > Bacillaceae > Bacillus > Bacillus sp. N5-665. The sequence goes on along the minus strand of NZ_CP093325.1, from coordinate 1,706,549 downwards.
CATAATAATATGGGCTATTCCATGCTGTACCACCAGAAGACAAGCTTGTAAAATTAACATATAGATGATTTAAATCCTCACTATTGTTCATCGTTTCATTGATCGTATCTTTAATCGATTTTACTTTCACATCATAACTCACTTTATATTTATCTTGTACTGTTACATTTATATTTTGATTTACAGTTGTAGTAAACGTCTCATTATCTGGCCAATAAAAATTATTATATCCTCCAGATTCATTACTACCACTATATCTTTTTAGTAGTACAATTTTCCCTCGAGCATCTCCAAGTTTTATATTTCCTTCTGTTTTTAAAAAGATAGGATCAACAAAATAATTTTTTTCAAACGTATTACTAAATGAACCTTCTGCCCCTTTCATATCCTCATACTCTTTTTTTAAAGACATAATAATTGTTTCACTTGGGTTATCTTTTAAAAATTGTTTCGCTTCGTTTATGAATTCGTGCAGTGTTACATAAAGATATAATGGCCCATGATGAAGAACTATCGTATTATCATCTGTTAAACGGCCTCTTATATCAAAAATGCGAGCTCCATGATCCATTTGATAACGAAAATCATACTCTTGCGTCATTCCCCATACTTGCTTTATTGGATTTTGTAATTTGAACGTACCACTATCATGTGTTCCTGGAATTGAAATTCGTGCTAACGGGATGTTATCAGGTATAGGTTGCATCCATTTTGACCAATTTTCAAGTTCAATAACAGAGCTAGCTGCAACGACTTGCTTATCATGTAAAGTAAATACAGATGTGATAAATATCATACTACATATGAATAATTTCAAAATAAACTTCTTATTGCTCATTATTATTCCTCCTTTTTCTATTTTATATCAAACTTATTGAATATAATATAATCTGGTGAGTAAAAAATAAATAACATTTCATCAATATGAAATATTGCATAGAAGTAAAGTTAAAAAATCATTCACATATACTGAATTAGAAAAATTTAAAGGAACTTCATCTGAAGTTCCTTTCGTTTATTTTATATTCAATATATATGAACCATCTTTATTCTCATACTTATAAACATATAAATAATATTTACCTGGCTTTGCATTATAAGTTCCTTTAACTACATTTCCTTCATTTTCACCATATGCTACATAGTTGTTTAAATCTGATTCAAGATGAAGTACCCATGTCATTCCAATGTTTTGTTCATTTAGTAGAGAAATATTAATATTTTCTGGTGAGTCAATTTGGAAAGTAAATACATCTACCTTATCACGATTATGTAGTGTTCCTTTCATTGGTGTATGAAAGTTAACTTTATTTGCCTGTCTACGTTCATTATTTGGTTCATTTTCTGTTACTTGTAACTCATTCCCACCGTTCGGTTCTCTTTGTTCATACCCTAAGTTTACTAGTATAGACTTCAAATCTGGTAAAACACCAATCTTATCTGCATATGGATTTTTAGATTTCGTTCCAGTGTTATGGTTACTTAATATTGTTCTTAATTCACTTGGTCTATACGGTTGTCCTAATTTGTTTTTAGCAATGCTTTGTACTAAAGTCGCTGCCCCAGCAATAATTGGCGAAGCACTAGATGTTCCACTAAAGCTTGTAGTATAAAGATTTACAGCACTTCTACTTTGCTCGGCTGTAGTTGTATCTACATTTTCTCCCCACCCGTACACATCAATCCGACTTCCATAATTTGAAAACCACATACGCTCATGAGGGAAAGATGAAGAGCCCGCTCCTACCATAATTGCACCTGAATCTTTAAAATCTTTACTACTACGATTTAAGACTTGTTTACCATTTCTATCTTTAAATTGATCTAAATCATTCCACCCATTTGCTCCAGCCTCTATAATTACAACACCTTTATCTGTACCAGCACGAATTGCATCAAAGATATCTGGTTGTACTTCAACAGGTAAATATTTATCACCATATCCATCAAAGGAAGCTTGTGCCTCTAATAATAAAACATCCCCAGCTTCTAAATGATTTACAGCACTTAATATTGCATCAGCTGTATTATACTGTCCGTTATCTCTTATTTGAGAAATCACTTTCGCTTTCGCTTTTGGCGCAATCCCAATATTACCCACTTCATTATCTTCGGAGGATACAATTCCTAGTACAGACGTCCCATGTCCAACATGCTGATCTATATTTATTCCAGACATTAATTCAATATTTTGATGTACTAAATCCTCATGATTTAATAGCCATCCATATTCCATATCAACAAAAGTTATACCATTTCCATTACCGCCTTGAACTCCCCAGGCGAAAGGCGCATTTATACCGTATGGTGCTGCTTCAAGATAACCTTGTTGTTTAAATCTAGGATTGTTATTAGGACTAAGAACTACACTTGGTATTTGCACTTCCGGTGGCGTTATTTTTTCTTGCTTCTTCATATACACATCTTCTATTAAAGAAGATGCCTTTAACTTATCTACTAGTTCTTCTTTCTGCTCACCATTTTGAGTTTGAAGAATATAGTAGTTTAATAAACTTGTAGATACATTATTGGGTGCTTTCACTTCAAGGTCTTGTATTTCTTCTGGACTTACAGATGTGAATAAACGAGTGAATGTTACATGTGGATATTCTACCAAAAGATCTTCTAGTACTTTATCACTTGCTTGAGCTTGTATCTTTCTTTCAATACCGTCTTCATATGGTAATTTCAAATCCGCATTGAATTTTACAATGATTTGCTTATCTGTTTCTTGTTCTATCCCTAATTTACTCTGCTGTTCTATAGAATCAGCATTTACAATATTGACCGTGTCCCCTATTCCTAAAAATATTGAAATAATTACAGCTGAAACAGATATTCTTTTAAATATATTCATTACATCACTCCTATTATTAATAATATTTAATCCTTATATTAGTCTATAATGATTTTTATATAACATATTCCCTTTCTACTAAATAGATTATAGTAATCAGCAATATGAACTTCAATGTATTTTCATATGCAATATTTCATATTCGGACTCTACACTGCATAAATAAGAAACTTATGATGATTATTTATTTTATACGTGCTAATATACTTATATTGAAATATTATGTATAGACATTCTGAACTACATTACTTAACAGTTTCACCTTATTTTTGCTAGGAGGATTTACAATGAAATTATTAAAAATAAAACATATAATCCCTATATCTGCAGCTGCAATTACATTCGTATGTCATCAAAGTACAGCTGAAGCATCTACCATTCATACAGTAAAAAAGAATGATACACTTTGGGGCATTAGTAAACAATACGGGGTTTCAATACAATCCATTAAACAGGCTAATAATAAAGGAAACGATCAAACCTTTATTGGTGAACAGTTAAATATTCCAGGGTCCACGAACTCAAATGAAATCATCGTTCGTCAAAATGCCAAACCCAAACCTGCGAACATTTCTAGACAAATTATTTATCAAGTACAACAGGGAGATTCATTAGAAACGATAGCAAAGCGTTACAATGTTACCGTTCAATCTATAAAACAAATTAACAATATAGCCGGAAACAAGCTTTATACAGGACAACATTTAAAAATTAACTCAAGCATTACAGAAAAAGAAAAAGACTTAATGGCACGCTTAGTTACCGCTGAAGCAGGTGGCGAATCCTATAAAGGTAAAGTAGCTGTAGCAAAAGTTATACTAAATCGTGTAAACGCAAAAGGTTTTCCAAATACAATAACAGGCGTTATTTATGAACCTATTAAATACGGATATGCCTTTACTCCTGTTACAGATGGAAGAATTAATCAGCCTGCAAGCCCAGAAGCAAAAATGGCAGTAGAAGAAGCTATCTCCACAAATGGCATACATTCTGATTGGCTTTATTTCTATAATCCAAAAACATCAACAGACAAATGGATTACGACACGTCAAACAGTAGCAGTAATTGGTAACCATGTGTTTGCTAAATAAGATTTGAAATCATTAACAGACCTCTTCACTTGAAAGGTCTGTTTTTTTATATGTTAGATTTTATTAATCATATGACATAGTGTTCATTTAAAACTATTTCTTCTTTCAAATAAAAACATTTGTATTTACCCCACCACTCGGAGAAATTAAAAAAGCATCAAGTTCAAAAACTCCCTCTTTATTAATAAAAGCTATTTCTTAACTTCATAAAATTGTTATACACTAGAAACATAAAAACAAACTATTCGTTAGCAGGTGAAAGAATATGTATGATGTTACAATTATCGGCGCTGGAGTAAGTAGCATTTTTATGGCTTATTCACTAGCTAAAAGTAACAAAAAGGTTTTAATTCTTGATAAAGGTAAAGCGCTAAATGATCGCCATTGTCCTTTAGACGAAGGAAAAGTGTGTACTTGTACTACATGTGATAAATATTTCGGGTTTGGTGGTTTAGGAAAATCTGAAGGGAAATTTAATTATACAAACGGATTCGGCGGAGAACTTGAGAAAAAAGTCGGTAAAGAAGGCTTTATACAACTCATGGCTGAAGTAGATGAAATTCTATGTCAGTTCGGAGGGAGTTCTGTTTCAAAATACTCTACAGAAAATCCAACTCTCAATACGAGAGCTGAAGCGTGTGGTTTACAAATGCTAACAACAGAAGTAAGGCATCTTGGCACTACCCTTTCAAGTGAAATTTTTCAGCAGCTCTATGAATTTTTACTTACGAAAATAAATATCCAATTTCATATAGATGTACAACATATTATGAAACAGAAAGATTATTTTACAATAGAGACAAATGAAGGAATAGCTCAATCTAAGCAACTAGTATTTGCAACTGGGCGTTCCGGAGCGGATTGGTTAAAAGAAATGTGCACTTCTCTAAATATTTCTCAGGAACAAACTCGTGTAGATTTAGGGATTAGAGTAGAGATGAAAGAACACCAATTACGTTCTATATTAAAAGATACATTTGAGACAAAACTTTCTTATGAGCATGAACACTTCACAGCAACTACGTACTGTATGAATCCAAAAGGACGCATCATTAGAAAGTACGAAGAAGGTTTAGTTATGCCTGACGGTCAAAATTTTCGAGAGAAAGGAACTGGCACACCTAACTTAAATTTCACTTTATTTATCCCGCGCTATTTTTCAACTCTCAAAGAAGCAAATATATACGCAAGTTCAATTATTAAAAGCATTAACCAAGGACGAGATCGGATTGTTATACAGCGCTTAGAGGACTTACTAAATAAACAGCCTACAACAGCGAACGACATGAAACATAACCGTATACAGCCTACACTACAAGGAAGTTATGGAGATTTGAATACAGAAATTCCTCCATTATATATTGAAGGACTTAAAGAATTTTTATTACGCTTAGAACAATTTATCCAAGAACCGATCGATAAAGATACTTTATTATATGGAATTGACGGAAAGTTTTATGCTCCTACGATAAAAATCAATAACCATTTTGAAACAAGTGTACATGGACTATTTTTAGTTGGAGATTGTTCAGGCGTCACTCATTCATTATCTCAAGCTGCTGCAAGTGGGTTGTATGTTGGAAAATATTTATCTCATATTTAATTTCTTTCATTAAGATAGCAATCAAATATTTTAACTTCCATAACGCTTTATTTATGTACCTTATCTTTCCAACGCTAATGATTATCCCACCAAGAATCGGGATTTCACGAGATACATATTTAACATAACTATGTATGGTAAAACTATCGACATTCAATTCTAACAAATTGAATGTCAACAGTTTTAAAAGCCTCTATTCATTTCCCCTTTCATTTGTTCGATATTTTGTAACATCATCATAGTGTTTAATATGTTAGGATGTCTATAAGTATTTTTTACTACAACTATGACTTTTTCTGTTCTATTTCAAAAAATAGATTTGCGCTTTAAAATTCCCCATTGTACGTATATGAATACTTTATATTATTACCTTTAGAAACCATTAAATGGTTCATTACACTCTAATAGTTATGAAAATATAATATATAACACAAGTTAAATAAATTATATAAAGAAGGTGTAAAAATGAAAAATAAAATTAATTTACAAATGCAAAATATAAGCTTTGTTTTAATAATTGCTTTAGCAGTATGGTTAAAAACATATCTTATTACAAGATTCAGTTTCGATTTAAAAATTGAGTCTTCTACACAAGAGCTTATTTTGTTTATTAGCCCTCTCGCTGCATCATTAGCTTTTGTCGGATTAGCATTATTTGCAACTGGGGAAAAACGAAATTATATAGCGCTATGTATTAATCTCTTACTAACAATCGTACTTGTTGGGAATGTAATGTTCTATGATTTTTATAGTGATTTCGTTACGTTACCAGTACTTGGACAAACATCAAACTTTGGCCAATTAGGCGGCAGTATTATAGAAATATTGAACTATAAAATTATACTCGCTTTCGTAGACATTATTTTCTTCTTTATTTTGTTAAAGAAGAAGGCACTCGTCTTCCAAACAGGACGTGTAACTCATCCGGCACGCTTGTTATATTTTCTCTTAACAATTGGTGTATTTTTTGCGAATCTACACCTTGCAGAAAAAGAACGACCTGAACTATTAACCAGATCATTCGACCGAGTCATGCTTGTTAAAAATTTAGGACTATACACTCATCAAGTATATGATTTAACACTACAAGTAAAAGCAGGATCACAAAAAGCACTTGCTGATAGTAGTAAATTACAAGAAACTGAAAACTACGTAAAGGCAAACCAAAGTGAGCCAAACCCTAACATGTTTGGTGCAGCAAAAGGAAAAAACGTAATTGTTGTCACTCTTGAATCCCTACAAACCTTTTTAATAGGCGCATCAGTTAACGGTCAAGAAATTACACCATTCTTGAATGAATTCATAAATGAAAGCTATTACTTCGATAACTTTTTCCACCAAACTGGGCAAGGAAAAACATCCGATTCTGAATTTCTAATCGATACGTCGCTGTATCCATTAAATCGAGGAGCTGTATTTTTCACGCACGGTAACAATGATTATACTGCGACTCCAGAAATTTTACGTCAGCAAGGTTATTTCACTTCTGTATTCCATGCGAATAACGCAACATTTTGGAATCGTAACATTATGTACTCTGCTCTCGGTTATGATCGTTACTATAATGAACTTGATTACAAAATTACGCCCGAAACAAATTTAAATTGGGGATTAAAAGATATCGAATACTTTGATCAATCAGTAGATATATTAAAAACTGTTGACCAACCCTTTTATGCTCGTTTCCTTACTTTAACGAACCATTATCCATTTACGTATGATGAAGATACAAAATTCATTGAACCATACAACTCTGGTAATGGCGTATTTGATCGTTATATCGTAACAGCACGTTACTTAGACGAATCAATTAAAAAATTTATTGAGCGTTTAAAGGCCGAGGGAATGTATGATGATTCTATTATTGTGTTGTACGGTGATCATTATGGCATTTCTGAAAAACATAATCGCGCAATGGCACAGTTTTTAGAAAAAGATCAAATAACAGAATTTGATACTTTAAATTTACAACGTACACCTTTATATATTCATATGCCTGGACAAACAGAAGGTCAAACGATTTCAAAGCCTACGGGACAAATCGATATGAAACCTACTATTCTAAACTTACTTGGGATTGATACTACGAAAGATATCCGTTTTGGTCATGATATGTTTTCAGATGAATATACCGGTTTTGTTGTTTTACGTGATGGTAGCTTTATTACAGAGAAGTATGCATACACAAACAACACTTTCTATGACCGCATAACAGGTAAAATTGTAGATTTACCAAAAAAAGAAGCACAAGCACTCATTAATCGTGCACAAAATGAATTACGAATGTCTGACAAAATTATTGAAGGCGATTTATTACGTTTCTCAGAAAGTAATAAAATTAAAACTGGCGAAGTACAAACTAAAATTAAAGAGACTGAAAAATAATCTAAATAGTAAAAGGGAGCAACTGTAATAAGTTGCTCCCTTTTACTATCGTATAACATATGATGCAATGTCATAAACCTCGTATATGTTACTTTTATTCTACGCTTGTTTCTAAAGTTTCATCTGTATAGGTATGATCATCACCTATATTTAAAATCACTTCACATTGACGTAATCTCAATTCAAAGAGCATGATAGAATCATGATAAACTTCAGGTTGTGATTTCATCTTATGTAACATCTCTTGTTTTTCTTGTATTTCTAAATGAGTGTTTTCTACAGCTTGTTTCAAGGAGTTAAATGGATTCCTAAAGAATATGTTAATATCTCGCTCTTGCGTGTTTTCAAACAGCTCAAATTGCAAGAAAAATTTCTTCATAATAGAAGCCGTTACCTCGGTATAATCTTCATTTTCTACATACTGTTTGTATTTGTTATATAGCATACCTTTGTTTTTAGGAAGAACTCCAAATAATTTACCGGCACTTTTCAGTAAAAATTGTGCTGGCGTAAAGCGACGTAAAATATTTACTTCATCCATTTGTATTCTAGTCGTCATTCTGTCAGTATCTCTGCGCCAGTCATCAAGCACTTTAAAATCACATTCTAACTGTATTCGATTTTCTCCAAATAAAGAATTAAGTCCTTCACTAAGTTCTTCTAGGTACGATTGACTTTGAAGGAGCTCATTATTAGAAATCGCAATCCAATTTTGCATAGAAAGAGCAAAATTAGGTAATACAGTTTGTTCTAAATATTTATGTACTCTTTCATTCATCGCTTTATTTAGTTCCGTATCAATGTGCCCGAAATCGCTTTCTTCACTAATTAAATCCGAACAACTCTGTAATATCTTCGGAATATTTTCAGTAAGTTCATTCGTAATTTCCATTTTCATTGTGCGATATGATTTTGTAATGAAATGAATTTTTTCCTTCTCAAAAGTAGTAAGATTATTAATGCTACCATTTAGTTTCACTAGCATATCTTCATTCCAATGAATAGAATCCACTAATTTGTTTTCTTTCTCAACGCGTTTATCCAATAGATATTTAATTGTTTTTCGAATGAAAAACAATAGCTTTTCCGTACGTTCTGCATCGACATTTTTATGATTAAAGTTAAAATGAATAAACTCAGTTAAATCATTTAATTGTTGACTACTTGTATATAACGAAGAGTAAGGGAAAATTCTCGCATGCGGGAAATATGTGTTTATTCTCGCTTGCGTATCATGTAATACTCTTTTCACTTCTGCATCACTGTAAATGTTATCGATTTTATTTAATAAGAAATGAATTTGTAAATTTGGTGTATGTTCTTGAATGCTTAATAGAATATCACGTTCTTTGTCAGTAAAAGGTGAATCCGCATTCAATACGAATAGTAATTCGTCTACAGAATTCAAATATTCGAATACTTCATCTCTAGTATCGTTATTCCTATTAAATCCAGGTGTAACTACAAATGTAAGTTTATTTTCACTTAAAAATCTGCATGGTAATTTAAATTCAACACATGCTCTATCTCTATATGTTTGATGGTGCTGAGACATCATATTATGGTAATCCGAGACATCTTCAGTTGTTGTAATTGCTAAGTCTGTTATGGCGTTAATTTCTGTATGCGCATCATTTTTTAAAACTACTACATTTGAAATTGTTTTTTCTAATATATTTTCTCCTATTATAGAGTTAATAAATGTAGTTTTTCCGTTTCCTGAAGTTCCCGTTACTAAAATGCGATTTGTGCTTAAATCTGCGAGCTCGCCAACTAACCATCTAAATCGGTGACCCATTTCTATATTATGCTTTTGTGCCCACTCTGTAATAGATTCAAAAAGATGCAAACTATACTCTAAGCCGTTCACATGATTAATAGAATATAACAACAGGTTTTCAGCATGTTTTATCTTTGCTGAATCTATTTCGGAAGGGAAAATCTCATCCCATGCCAATACAGCTGCAGATGGAAATACAGCATAAGATGGATTGACAACCTTTAACCAATTTGTTAACAAGTTTGGAATGATATCGTGCAATTGTTTAAGGATATATTGACCTTGAATTAATTCAAAGTACGTTCCTTCGTAAAGAGAAGAAATTTTGTCCCATATATCGGACGAATGTATTTCAATATGTAAGAAAAATTCATTTATTGTGTTAAGCCATGATAAGTAATTTTGTTCGTTTTTATAACTATTCCAAAGTGATGAAACCATTTGCGTAAATTGTACTTGATCTACATTATTTAACGTAACTAATACTTCATAAAAATAATCTGGTGAAATATGTTTAGTAAATCTTTTATCGATATATCCTTTTAAAACCTCAAACCACGGATAAGATTCTGTTCGAATTAACTCATTCACAGCAAGCTCTACTGCACTATCAAAATCTTGCTGCTCCTCATAAAAGGAACGGGCAATTTTTGTGACATTTGGATAATCCGGATTTAAAGAAACTGCTTCTTTAATAACAGCGAAAGCAGAGTCAAAATTATTTTGCTCTATGTAAAGAGAAAGTAATTGTAATCTAATCTCCGTCATCAATATTATATTATCAGTAGTAATGGAAGTATAAACATTTTCAGCAACTGGTAATTGATTAAGCTCGAAATAAGCATCGGCAATATTTTTTTGTGCCCATGGTGCTAATTCATTACTAACTTTCTCCCATTTAAAAATAGCTGCTTCAAAATCTTGATGGTGATAATAAAATTCACCTTGTGCAAAACGAATGTAAGATCCATCAGAAATCTCATTTCTTTCTTCGTTTACATAAACTTCTCCAAGTACATCAATAGGTGGTTTTGTTTCATTCTCCATTAGGAATGTTTCATAATACATCTTTTTTATTAATTGTTTTTCTACTCTCATCTTTTCCCCCACTATATCTTGAAAATACATTTTTAAGATATGTCAATACTTTTTGTATGTATGCTTTTTATCTTAACAAAGAATATCTTTTGGAAAATTTCATTTTCCTTTCATTTTTCAAGTTAGATTGAATTTTTATGAGAAAAGTTTCAGTTTTTTTTCATTTTCCTTTCAGTTGTGAAACAGCATTAAATGTTCCTAATAACCTAATAACACTATAATCTCCCGCATTATATTATCAGGAAAAGTCTATATAAACCATATTATAAAAACAATTTATAACGAATATATATGCAATATTTCCTTCCCTAATAAATAAAAGAAGCATTATCATATATTTCTCACATTGTTTTCCTTTGAAATATTTCAGTAGTTACGTAATTTAATTCCATTAACCTATATAAATAACTAGTCCAAAAAAAATCTATATGCATATCATGTTATAGTAAAGAATTCAGGAAATCCTAAAAGGAGGCATTTTCATGTTTGAAGATAAATCTAAAATAAACTACCCATATGAATTTACTGAAACTACAACAATCCCGCTAAAAAATCCCATCAATAAAACTTTCAAAAACGGCTCTGGTACACATACTTTCCCAATTAAAAAACACTATAAAGAACAGGTGTTATATACGGAAAAAATTAATAATAATAAAAATAAATAACCTTATAGACTCTTATAACAATTAATCAAATAAGAATCTATATTAGACCTTGCATAGTTATTATATAAATCTTTCTTATACAACCCACGTATTTTTAAAAAGTGCTGATATACGGCGCTTTTTTATACATAGATAATGGAAGAACAAAAAAGGTATGGATATTTTCCATACCTTTTTTGTTCTTTACTATTTATAAATAAAGTACTTCCATGTTTACTTTACCTAATAGCACTTTAATGGACCTTCTAGAAGAAATAAAAGCTAGTTTAATAAAAAATAAGTTTCTTAGCTAATGCTCCTACCAGCAGAATTTTACTGGTTGGAGTCATTGGCTTGAATTTATATAATACCTTGAATATTTTACGTCTATTTTCTCTTAAGGGATATTTATTCAGGTTACTTATTAGATTATCAATTATATCCCTTCCGATCCCTAATTTTTATAGACATTATTGCTCTATTATATATATTTTAAAATTTACCAAACGCAGTTTCAAAGCAACTTAGTTTTCATAAAATATTTTTTGTTTCCGCTGGAACGAATAGGCTTTAATCTCATCTGTATCTAAATTTTCATGAAATAAATGAATAGCTATAATTTGTCTACAATCGTAGGTATGATAATAATATGTTACGGACTCCATACACATTACGCTTGTATAAATGGTATTATCTAATGCACCTTCTTCTGTTATTACTCCGCCTTTAGGAACCTCGCAATTTGATAAAATATGAAATAGGGCCGATACTCCCTCTTCTTCACTATCTATACCTTGAATGTTTTGTTTGCCATATGCCGCCCGCACAAACCTTGATGGCGGGGTGAAATCCCCTGGAAGTCCCATTGAACCTGAGCCCTGACCAAAAGCACTTAATGGCAAGTTACTCCACTCAGTTGGCACGAATGGCTGCGATTTAAGGCCTATATATTGTCTTAAATTTTGCAAATGCCAATTAAACTCCGGACTATTCGTCATCACTCCTAGTGGGTTGTCATACATTTTTAATCCTTCATTTGTCGGCTCCAGTACAATACAATCTCCCCATTTATCCGCTAAAATCCAATGTAATGGTGGCGTAAGTCCTAAATCCGGCAATGGTATATCCAAAAAGGTAAGGCTATCCACAGATTTCTTTAACTCTTTGACAGAATTGAATTGTGTCAGACTCCAAGTCACAAAATTAAACGGAGCCAAATTCGTTTTGTTGTCATCTATGTTTTGACTATAAGAAGCGAATCCTGGAAAATAGAGTGTTGCACATGTCATACCTGCTTCATTTACTCCGTCCGCCATAATGACCCTTCCGTGATGATTAATCCCCATTCCGACCGTAGCATGTTTCGTATTAATAATTTCACCAGTTATATTATTCCACTGATAATGTCGAGGAATCACTATTACTTCTTGATTCAAATCTAATGTGAAGTCCATCGTTCTTGCAAAAAGATGCTGACCGTTTTTTGTCTGTAATGTCAAACTAGTACACATAAAGAACACCCCGTTTTATGGTTTTATCTACACTTTACATAATTCTGATAAATCTGTAAATTGAAAACCTCTTTCCTTACAAAAAAATTGAGAAGGCACATATAAAGTACAAATAGGTTGAGGTTATCTCTAGTTTATAAATGAATTTTTAAAATGTAGTTGCAAAAGAATTATATTAAAAAGGAGCGACTTGTTATAATCTGTACCCTCTCTACTACGCTGATATTTCCAAAACAACTTTTGCACCGTGCAGCTTTTCCGAATTACTTAAGTAAAGGTTTCCACCGTGTTGCTTTGCAAAGCTTTTAGCAATGTATAACCCCATTCCATGATGATCTTTGGAGTTTCTACTTTTATCTCCTCTATAAAACTGCTCTGTAGCTGAATGCATTTCCTCTTCTGTAAACCCTCTTCCCGAGTCCTCTACAATAAATTGCAGTTTTTCACTAATCATTTCCACTGAGAACATCAAGTCACCCTTTGTTGGAGAATATTCAATTGCATTCATCATTATATTCATAATTGCTCTTTTCAAAGCGGTCTCGTCAATAGGAATAAAATTTGGTATGTCCTGAACATTTTCAATTAGATTTAACTGTTTGCCTAAAACACAAATTGCACTTTCTTCTATAATATTACGAATAAAGTCGCGGAGATCTGTTTGCTTGAATTGAAGTGAAGCGCCTTCCTCACATTTCGTAATATCGAGCAAAGATTTCATATATATTTCCATCTCATCAATACTTTTCAAAATATGCTCATTACATTTCTTCTGATTTGAATCTAGCATTGATTCATTTAATAGCTCTGCATTCCCTCTCAATATCGTTAATGGCGTTTTAATGTCATGTGCCAAAGCAGCAATCTGCTCTCTTCTATTTGTTTCCATATTCCACTGTGTACGTAACGAATGATTTAATTCATCTTTCATTTTTACTAAAGAAGTTAATACTTCATTCACTTCTTTTATTTTAGATTGTTCCACTTGAAAATCTAAATCTTCCTTTTGAATTTTATCTGTTACATTTCTCAAAATCAGCATTTCCTTTGAAAATGTTTTACCAAAAGAGCGAGATAGAAATATCACTTCGGCAACAAATAATAGAATAAAAAGAACAATTTCACAAACTTCCGGACTTGGTAAATACTTCTTCAAAAAAGGATTTTTAAAAGTAGCATGTAACGTATATAGAATGACACAAATATCTTTATCACGTTCTATAACTGCATAGTAGTACTTACTATCACCTTTTTCATCCTTATGTATGTTATTCCATATTTGTCCCGCATAATCTTTATTAATACTCCCTTGAATAACGTTTCCAGAAAAATCATACACAACATATTTATATTGCTTTAAAATTTGATCATCGTCCTGCTCCGCTTTAACTATAGCATCTCTTTGCGACTCAATCTGCTTTTCATAATAATTTGCTGGCAAGATTACCTCTGCGTTAACTCCAACTTGGAATAGAATCATAAAAAAAGTAACTAATGCAATCGTCCCTATTGAAAATGCAAAAATATACTGTATTAAAATCTTACTAAGATTGACTTGCTTTTTCACTTTCTCCATTTATAACCAATTCCCCATACTGTTTCTATTGGATTCATGTTATGCTTACATAATTTTTGACGGATATTTTTAATATGTTCCACAATTACTTGGTTATCACTTTCTCCCTCATAACCAAAAACATTTTCGTAAATCTTTTCTCTTGAAAATACTTGTCCATGATTCAAAGCTAAATATTCGCAAATTCCATACTCACTTTTCGTAAATGCGATAGATGTATCGTCATGCCATATTTCTTTACATGACAGATGAAATGTAAGACCTGACAGGAAAAATGCATTTTGCTTTTCTCTATGCTCACGCCTTACATGTGCGGATACCCTCGCACGCAGTTCTCCAATTCCAAAAGGTTTTGTAATATAGTCATCTCCACCGAGACTAAGCCCTGTGATCAGATCCTTCTCCATTGTTTTGGCTGTTAGAAATACAATTGGACTATCAACCAAATTCCGTATTTCCTTACAAAGTGTAAAACCATCTATTTCTGGCATCATGACATCTAATAGAATTAAATCATAATGACAAAATTTCTCCTTTGGTATAGTAAGAGGATTACTAACGGCAGTTACCTCATGGCCTTCTTTCTCTAAAGCACTTTTTATAATATAAAGGATGCCTTCTTCATCATCAATTGCTAATATTCTTGCCATATAGAATCCCTCCTCTCACTTCCATTATAATACAAATGCACTTACATTTCTTTACGGCCTTCATAAAAGGAAAACCATACAAGGGAAATAACAAATGCAATGATTGTGAAACAAACGCAAATCACTGCTCCAATTTTCCCCTCTACTTGTAAGACATGAATAGAAGCGGGACTCAATTTGTGCTCCAAAAAATAATTGCATAATCTCACACTCCACGCACATGGCGTGTATTTCCAAATCACATCTCCCATCCCTGTAAGCATTAAAGCTACCAGCAAGCTTTCTATAATTCCAATCCCAATGGACGCACCTTTACTAAAGCGAAAATTTAAGAACAGATGCCATATATACATAAAGATTTGACAACCAAAAAGAATGAAGGAAATTTCAACATACAAAGCAAATGGAAAGTTATTTTGTCCTAACAGAGAATGAAATCCTGCCGCAAACCCAACGACTGCCAACATAGTTGAACAAAACCCACATATTAAAAGTAAACATACTTTACTAATAAATGCTTTACGCCTTCCGTATTCCGTTGATAAAAGTTCTTTAAAATTCCCTGCCACAGCCTCCTGTTCCACAACAGAAGAACATACAATGCTAATTAGCAACGGAAAAGATATCGATAATACTTGAATATATCCTGAAACCTTATTTATAGAATCAACTTTTGAAATGGAATAATAACTTAAAAAAAGAGCAATACCGATGATTGGCATCGCTATATGTATCCAGAAAAAAATCGTATGTTTCATTTTTATAAAATCAGCTCTTACTATCCTCGACAAAACCGCCATATTATTTTGCCTCCTGCTTTTCAAACCATTTTGCCGTCATATAAGTAAACAAAAAGAACAACACGACAGAAATTGCCACGCCTGGCAAAATTACATCGTAGGAAAGGAGTTCTGGTTTGAACGTTACACTTCCGGTTTCTGCATATAGACCATTTGGTAGTATTTTCAAAATAGGAATCATAAGTCTACTTGGATATGTGTATGGACTAATCATCCAAATATTTTTTGTTGCCAATACAACTCCAAAAATTCCATTTGCCCCTACATTCAACAGAAGCGTCGGAAATAGACCTATTTTGTTACCTAAAAACAAGCAGAGTGGAATTTGCCACATAAAAGTAACGATTAAAAGAACGCTTCCTAATAGCGCATTTACTGTAGGAATGATTCGGAAGTTCTCCTTATTTAATAGTAAACTAGATAACTGGATTCCACAGAAAAAAAGTATGCATGAAAAGCTCAAAATCCCTAAAATTAGTAATACTTTAGAAATCCATACTCGTTTTAATGAAACTGGTAACGATAAGATAGAACGATTATTCATTTTCTTATCTTTCTCCGCAAGAAGTACACAACTTAAAGAAATCATTCCTGGAAGCATCGTAATGTACCACCAATTGTAACTAGATAATTGAAAATAATCCGCCGATAATAAAAAAGCAATTAGTATTGTGGCAAATGGAACTAGCCATATAAGTTTGTTCAAAAAAGTATGTTTAATTTTAATTTTTTCAGATGCAATATATAAATTCATTTCTTATGCCTCCCTTCTATACTTTCCAGCCACTTGTACAAATAAATCTTCCAGGTCATCATCCTTATTCAGTTTCCCCTGATACCCCAATACACCGCCTGAGATAATCCCAACATGATCTGCAATTTGACTTACTTCGCTTAAAATATGACTGGATAAAATGACAGTAATTCCTTTTGTGGGAAAGGAAAGGATTAATTTTCTTAATTCCTGAATCCCAAAAGGATCTAGTCCATTCATCGGTTCATCTAATATTAAAAACTTCGGATGATTCAGCAATGCAATCGCAATTCCCAATCGTTGCTTCATCCCCATAGAGAATTCCCTCGCTTTTTTCCTATCTGTATTCTCTAGCTCCACAACATGCAATACTTCATCAATCCTTGATTTAGGTAATCCTAAAACAGTCGTACGAACCAACAGATTTTCTCTTGCTGTTAAATTTTCATAAAGTGGCGGAGACTCAATTAAAGCACCAATAGAATGTAAATCTTGCCGCGTCCATTTATGACCATCAAAATAAATCTCACCAGAAGTAGGTATAAGCATACCTGTTATCATTTTTAAAGTTGTCGATTTTCCTGCCCCATTAGGACCTAACAATCCATAAATTGCATATTTCGGTACAGAAAGCGAAATATTTTGTACTACACTTTGCTTTCTAAATGTTTTGCAAAGATTTTTTGTTTCTAACATCATCTCAGTCATCCTAAACTTCCTCCTCGTATATTGTAATTCTAGAGTAAACGACAATTATAAGGATTCTATAAGGAAAATGAAAAAACATAGAGAGATAGGAAATGTTTTTCAAATGCTATATGTATGAAACTATGTATTCACATAATTTTTCTATACTTGGCTAGGATTAAGAATTTTTTTAAAGCTCTTAAACTAAATGCAAACAAAAAAAGAAGCGATTTATTTCATCGCTTCTTTTTTATTAAACCATATCCAAAATGACAGTATCCCTACATAACCCTCTTAAACATCTTCTCCAACTCATAAGTAGAATGATGCACAAGAATCGGTCTTCCATGCGGGCATGTATACGGGTTTGTTGTTGTACGTAGTTCTTCCAGTAAAGCAAATATTTGATCGTTCGTTAAATATTGATTTGCTTTAATGGACGCTTTACAGCTCATCATGATGGCTGCTTCCTCACGCAGTTTTTTAATATCAACTTTTTTTAGTTTAACGACTTGTTCCATCATTTCATCGATAATTTCTGTTTCTTGTCCTTTTGGGAACCAAGTTGGATGCGAGCGGACGATAAAGGATTGATGACCGAATTGCTCTAAGAACAGTCCAACTTTTTTCAGTTCTTCTAGTTGCTCTTCGACACGTAAAAATTCAGTAAGAGATAAATCGATACGGTATGGTACAAGTAATTCTTGTACTTCTTGCGCTACTCTTCCTACTTTATCCCGGAAGTATTCATAATTAATACGTTCCTGCGCGGCATGTTGGTCAATCATATATAAGCCTTTATCATTTTGAGCGAAAATATATGTTCCATGCATTTGTCCAATTGGATAAAGTGGTGGTAAGTCATTACCGTTCATTTCAATCTCTTCAATTCCCTGAACTTCTTCTTCCAATTCTTCTAATTCAAAGTCTTCATCGTTACTGTTCCACGATTTCTCTTCTCGAACTGGTTCTTCCATTATCGGTTTAGTAGATGGCTGCCAACTTTGTTCTTCTCTTACTAGCGACTGTGGTGGTTGCCATTCTTGCTTTGGCGGTTGCCACAGTTGTGCTGGCTGTTTCACAGCCAGTGGTTCTTCTCGTTTTTCATTCATGCCTGTCGGTAAAACGATGTCCGGCATAGATGGTTCTTTCGGCTTCGCATGCTCAAACTGGAATTGTTCTTGCACACTTTCATCTTTTTCTTTTTTCTTCGTTGTTACACCTGCATCTGGAATGAGCTGTATTTTTTTGAATGCCGATTGCAATGTTTCTTCGATAAGCTTTAGTAATTCTTGTTCTTTACTAAAACGAACTTCTAATTTCGCTGGATGTACGTTAACGTCAACAAGCATTGGATCCATTTCAATAGATAAGAAGCCGATTGGATATCGTCCGACTGGCAATAATGTATGGTATCCTTGCTGAATGGCTTTCATTAATACGAAATTTCGAACGTAACGGCCATTTACGATCGTTGACATATAATTTCGAGATGCTCTCGTTACTTCTGGTAATGTTACATAACCTTTAATTGTGAAATCTAAAGATTCAGCTTCAATTGGAATAAGCTTCTTCGCAACTTGAATACTGTAAATTGATGCAAGTACTTGTCTTACATCACCATTTCCTGATGTGTGAAGCAATTTCTTTTCATTATGAAACAGCTTTAACGATACTTCTGGGTGTGACATTGCGATACGATACACGATATCTGTAATATTCCCAAGCTCTGTATGAATGGTTTTCATATATTTAAGTCGCGCTGGTGTATTAAAGAATAAGTTTTGTACTGTAATATCTGTTCCTTTTCTGCTCGCTGTTTTCTCCTGCTTTATAATGTCTCCACCTTTAATCATAAGGTGTGTACCAGGCGCATCACCTGTGCTAGTGATTAATTCTAATTCACTAACTGAGGCAATACTCGGCAATGCCTCACCGCGAAAACCGAGTGTTCTGATGCGAAACAGATCGTTTTCATCTTTAATTTTGCTCGTCGCATGTCGTTCAAAAGCGACGATACAATCTTCTTCTGCAATGCCATCCCCATTATCAATGATGCGAATTTTTGATAAACCAGCTTCTTCTAAGTGGATTTCAATAGATGTACTATTCGCATCGATAGAATTTTCCACAAGTTCTTTTACGACTGAGGCAGGGCGCTCTACTACTTCCCCTGCCGCAATTAAGTTAGAGAGTTGATCATCGAGTTTGCGAATTTTCCCCATCTACTTACTCATCCTTTCTTTAACTTTTTCTGCAAGCGATACAGTTCGTTCATCGCCTCTAAAGGTGTCATATCAAGTAAATCAATCTTTTTAATTTGCGCAAGTACTGCCGTTTCTTTTGCATCTAGAACTGACTTCTCTTGTTTTTTTGAAGACTGTTCTCCACCAAAGAATGATAATTGCGATTCTTCCTCAGTCTCTACTTTCGTCTCTTGTATTTCTGCTGGTTCTTCTTTTACAACAGCTGGTTCTGGAGCCACTTCTTGTACTTTCACTTCTGTACGCTTTGGAATAATAATTTCTTCTTGTCCTTCTAGTTGCGCTAACACTTCTTTCGCACGAGCGATTAAGCTATCTGGAAGCTCCGCAAGTTGCGCAACGTGAATTCCGTAACTTTTATCAGCTGCTCCATCTTGAATTTTATGAAGGAATACTACTTTTCCGTTCTCTTCAATAGCTGAAACGTGTACATTCTTCAATTGTCCTAAACTTTCTTCTAGCACCGTCAATTCATGATAATGCGTAGAGAATAACGTTTTCGCACCAATTTGGTCATGAATATGTTCAATGATTGCTTGTGCAAGTGCCATACCATCATACGTAGATGTACCGCGTCCAATTTCATCGAATAAAATTAAACTTCTTTCTGATGCATTTGCAATTGCATTTTTCGCTTCTAACATTTCGACCATAAATGTACTTTGACCCGAAATTAAATCGTCCGCTGCACCAATTCTCGTAAAGATTTGATCGAATACAGGTAATACCGCTTCTGTTGCTGGTACGAAACAACCAATCTGTGACATAACAGTTACAAGTGCTAATTGTCTCATATACGTACTTTTACCAGACATGTTCGGTCCTGTAATTAAAAAGACATCCATCTTCTCCGGCATAATACAATCATTCGGTACATACAATTTCCCGTTCAATACTTTTTCAACGACAGGATGACGACCATCTTTAATAAAGATTTCGCGCTTAGTTGTTAAAACAGGTTTTACAAACTGTTCTTCTTCACTAACTGTCGCAAAACTTTGCAGTACGTCTAGTTCACTAATTACTTTCGCTAAATGCTGTAATTTCGGAATGAATACTTTGACTTCTTCGCGAAGCGCTGTAAATAAATCGTATTCTAATTGTACAATTTTCTCTTCTGCTTCTAAGATTAATGTTTCTTTTTCTTTTAATTCATCTGTTATGAAACGTTCAGCATTAGCAAGCGTTTGTTTACGCTCATAGCGGCCTTCTGGAAGTGATGCAAGATTCGCCTTCGTCACTTCAATGTAGTAGCCGAAAATACGGTTGTACCCGATTTTTAACGATTTAACTCCTGTAATATCACGCTCTCGTTTTTCAAGCTCAGCGATCCACGTTTTCCCGTTTTTACTAACGTAACGATATTGATCAAGCTTGTCATTATAACCGTCTTTAATAATATCTCCATCTTTAATAGAAAGCGGTGGGTTTTCTTGAATACTTCTTCCTAGCAATTCAGTTAAGCTCTCACATGGATCCGCACCTTGAATTAACCTTGCTGCATAAGCATTATCTAACAGACTAATCGCTTCTAAAATAGCCGGTACTTGAAGTAAGGATCGTCTTAACTGTAATAAGTCCCGTGCATTCACATTACCAAATGCAACTTTCCCAGCTAAACGTTCTAAATCATATACTTCTTTTAATTTTTCTTTTAAATCTTCACGTAAGAAGTAATCATTTACAAATGTTTCAACCATTTCTAAACGCTCTTCTACTTTTTCTTTTTGGATCAGTGGACGTTCCATCCACTGTTTTAACATACGACCACCCATAGCTGTTTTCGTTTTATCTAATAGCCATAATAATGATCCTGTTTTTTCTTTCGTTCGAAGTGTTTCTGTCAGCTCTAAATTTCGCTTTGAATGCACATCAATTTTCATAAATTGATTCGTATAATAAATTTCCACTGGTTGCAAATGGTCTAACGAACGTTTTTGCGTTCTTATCACATAGTTAAATAAGCGTCCAACTGCTTTAATTAACTTTGCTTGCGAAACGTTTTTCACAAGATGTTCTAACCCTTCCGGAATCGTTGTTGCATCTTCATACGAAATCGTCATTTTTAATGTTGCAGTTAATTTATTTAATTCATCTTTTGAAAATGTAGAATCTACAACAATTTCTTTTGAACCAGTTGCATACACTTCTAATAAAATATCTTCTACTGAACCTGTTAACAACGTTACTGTATTTTGTCCAGTCGTTAAATCATTACAAGCTAAAGCATACGATCCATCTTCAAAATGTGTTAATGCTGCTAAGAAGTTATTTTCTTTCTCATCAATAGTACGCCCTTCCATCATCGTTCCTGGCGTAATTAGTTGTACGACTTCACGGCGCACTACACCTTTAGCTGTTTTTGGATCTTCCACTTGCTCACAAACAGCTACTTTATATCCTTTTTCAACAAGTTGTTCAATATAATTTTTAGCTGCATGATGCGGTACACCGCACATCGGTATACGATCACTACTGCCACCATCTCGGCTCGTTAATGTAATTTCAAGTTCATGAGCTGCTTTAACCGCATCTTCAAAGAACATTTCATAAAAATCACCTAATCGGAAAAATAAAAAGGCATCTTGATAGTCTGCCTTAACCTTTAAATATTGCTGTATCATAGGGGTATATTGCGTCATACTTTTCCTCCATAATTCTTACATAGTAATCAATTTTCATATATGTCACACTTCACGGACATCCATATCTCCTATTTCAGGAGTCTTTCCTCATTATAGCACATTTCATAAGGAATCATGTTCATTCAAGCATCACTTATGTAAAGTAAAAAGCTAGGAAGAACTTCTCCCTAGCTTTCTATTACTCTTCTTCTGCATCGACGATAAAGTTCGGATCTAATTCTTCAAACTCATCATCATCGACTTGGAAATCCTCGTCTGATTCTACGCAACCTTCAGGATTTACACTTACACAAATTTTCGTTTCCCCAACTACTTCTGTTACAAATTCACGTTCTACAGTTACAACAATTTTATTACCATTTGGTGATACAAGAGCTTCTAAACAATTTGGTGGCTGAATGACACGAGCAATAATTTCTAAATCATCACCAGAAAAGTTTTTATCACGATACCCAATGCTCACTTCATCAGTGTAGTTCACACGTTCTGTTACAACTTCTGTCTTTGTATTACCATCAAATGAATACCAAGTGTTCACATCATAGAAACCTTCAATTTCCACATGCTTTCCATTCTTTCTTGCTTCGTACGAGTGGTTAATTACCCAGCACCCTAAAATACTTGTCGGCTCATTATTCGATTCACATGTATGCGTTGACTTTGTATACTTACGTCCTTTTCCAACCACTGCTTTTGTAATAATCTCTCTAAATTCGGACATTCGTAACCCTCCTCAATCACTATTCACTTAATCATATGCGTGACAATAGCGGAATGTGTCATTCTTTTTTCGAGAAGAACTTACGTTTAACCCACTAAAAAAAGAGATGTCAATTCGACATCTCTTTAACAACCACAATTTCCTTTTTTACTTTCTACCGCTGCGCCCGTTTCACCCTTCAATACATCGCCATTAGTTGAAATTAATATTTCATCTGTTACGTTGTTAGAAATCGTACTTGCAACTAGCTGTAGTAAGTCATTTACATATGTTTGTGAAGATTTAAATTCTTGCACAACTGGGATACTATCCAACTTATCTTGCAATGCATCAATGTCAGCTTCTACTTTTTTCAAAGCTTCCCATTTCCCATAATGCTGCAAGTTTACTGCTTGTTTTTGCAGTGCTTTAATTTCATCAATTGCGCGCTTTACATTTTCATTTTTATGAATTTGCGCCTCTGCTTTCTTAAAGAAATCAACTTCTTCTGTTCCAGAAATCATTTTTGCTAATTCTTTCGCTTGTTCAACAATTTCATCTTTCGAATATGCTTTCATCTATTATTCCACCTCAATCGGCTCTTCAACTAATTCCCCGTTAAGAGACCAAGTTTTTGCTTCCGTTACTTTTACTTTCACAAGCTGACCAATTAAAGATTTTGAAGCGACGAAGTTTACAAGTTTATTCGTGCGAGTATAACCTGCGAGTACTTCTGGATTATTTTTACTTTCCCCATCAACTAACACTTCTACAATTTGACCTTTGTAACGATTATTCTTTTCAATTGCCAACGTATTTACTAGTGTATTTAAGCGTTGAAGACGTTCTTTTTTCACTTCCATCGGTACATTATCTTTCATTTTTGCAGCTGGTGTACCTTCGCGCGGAGAATAAATAAAGGTAAAGGCAGTATCAAATCCTACTTCACGATATAACGACATCGTTTCTTCAAATTGCTCATCTGTTTCATTTGGGAAACCAACGATAATATCAGTTGTGAATACTGCATTTGGAATTGCTTCTTTAATTTTTCTTACAAGTTCTAAATAATGCTCACGTGAATATTTACGCGCCATAATTTTTAACATCTCTGTGCTTCCAGATTGAACCGGTAAATGAATATGTTCTACTAAGTTTCCAGCTTTTCCAAGCACTTCAATTAAGTGATCATCGAAATCACGTGGATGGCTCGTTGTAAAACGAATACGGGCAATATCAACTTTACGGAGTTCGTCCATTAAATCGCCAAGTCCGTATTCAAAATCTTCAAAGTCTTTACCATATGCATTTACGTTCTGGCCAAGTAATGTAATTTCTTTATAACCATTCGCAGCTAAATGACGAATTTCTTGGATAATGTCTTCTGGACGTCTGCTTCGCTCTTTTCCACGTGTATACGGCACGATACAATATGTACAGAACTTATCACAGCCATACATAATATTTACCCAAGCTTTAATATCACCACGGCGTACTTTCGGAAGGTTTTCAATTACATCCCCTTCTTTTGACCAAACTTCAACTACCGTCTCCTTCGAGAACATTGCATCTTTTAGAATATACGGCAATCTATGAATATTATGCGTTCCAAACACCATATCTACATGCTGATTTTTTTGCATAATTTTATTTACAACAGATTCTTCTTGAGACATACAACCACATACACCAATTAAAAGGTCCGGATTTCTTCTTTTTAATGACTTTAAATGACCTAGTTCACCGAACACTTTATTTTCAGCATTTTCACGAATTGCACAAGTATTTAATAAAACTACATCTGCATCTTCAGTTGAAAAGGTTGGCTCATATCCAAGTGCGGTGAAAATACCCGCCATTACTTCCGTATCATGCTCATTCATTTGACAACCATATGTACGAATATAGAACTTTCTTCCAGTACCAAAATTGCGAAATTCTTCAGGTAAGCCAAAATCCCGTTCAATTTTAACTTCTTCTTTCCCTCGTTTTTTCGCGTCTTTTAAGGAAGGTGGTTGGTATACACTTTCAAAGTATTTACTATAATCTTTCTCTTTTTTTTTCGTAGAGGAATTTGTTTGTTGACTTGCTAATCGTTGTTGTTCGTTCATCGGTAATCTCCTTTCACCCTTAACTATACACACTCTATAGTCCATTTTAATGCGCTTTGACTCACCTCAAAAATGGTTAGATAGCTTGAGAGATAACTTGTCCTTTGAAACTTGAGTAATCAATCTAATCATTCATAAGAATGAAGTCTTCCCCACACAAATAGACATTCCCTTTTCATACTTCTTTTTGTCCTATCCAAAAGCATATTGCTTTATCCCTATAAACATTACCATAGTATGAAGCGTTGCGCCAATTTTAACAAGAAAGAGGCTCTGTCTGATCTTACATTTCATCAGCAATGAACTCGCCATTTTCATACAACGATTTATATATTATTTTACCATTCTGAATTTTCTAAGTAAATAAGACTACCCTATATTTTTTACTCATAAAAAAAGGTTACCAAATGGCAACCTTCTCTTCTTATATTACATAAATTCAGCAACAAGTTCATCAAACATTTTCTGATCCATATTTAAATCAGCTTGCACTAAAGGCTTCTCACTATAGCCTTTTACAAGTTCTTGATATGAAGGTTGCGCTGTATTTTGATATATTAAACCTGTTACTAATCCGTTATTTTCCATTAACGTTTGCATAGCCATCATGCGATTAGACGGATCATATCCCTCTACTGTACTTAGTTTTGTTAAATTCTCTTTAAACCAATCGTAAGTATTTACTTTATTGTAAGTAACACATGGACTGTATACGTTAATTAATGAAAATCCTTTATGGTTAATACCAGCTTCAATAATTTGTGTTAATTCTTTTAAATCACTTGAAAAGCTTTGCGCCACAAATGTCGCACCAGCTGTTAAAGCCATTTCCATAACATTTAGTGACGGTTCAATTGAACCTTGTGGTGTGCTTTTCGTTTTAAATCCAGCTTCACTGCGCGGTGAAGTTTGCCCTTTTGTTAATCCGTAAATTTGGTTATCCATTACGATATACGTAATGTCGATGTTACGACGAATAGAATGGATTGTATGTCCCATACCAATCGCAAATCCATCACCGTCACCACCTGATGCGATAACTGTTAAATCACGATTTGCCATTTTCACACCTTGTGCAATTGGAAGGGCACGACCATGAATACTATGCACACCATATGAATTAATATAACCTGAAATACGACCTGAACAGCCGATACCGGAGATAACAGCAAGTTCATCTGGATTTAAACCAACGTTAGCTGCCGCACGTTGAATTGCAGCTTGCACCGAGAAGTCTCCGCAACCTGGGCACCAGTTTGGTTTTACGCTGTTACGAAAGTCCTTAAATGTTGCCATTTAATACAACCCCTTTTTTGCATTCGTTGTAAATCTCTTTCGGCAAGAATGGGTTCCCATCATATTTTAAAAGACTAGAAATTTTCTCACCGTTACCAAGATTCATTTTCATAATGTTAGCAAGCTGACCTGTTGCGTTGTTTTCTACCACTACAACACGCTTCGCATTTTTCACAAGTGGATCGATTTCAGCTGTTGGGAACGGGTGAATTAAACGTACATGAGCATGGTTTACTTTCATACCCTCTTGTTCTAAGCGCTCCATTGCCTCTTCGATTGCACCACGAGTTGAGTTAAACCCAACAAGCAATACGTCCGCTTCTTCATGCTTAACATTTTTATAGACAGGGGTATTAAACTTCAAGTTCTCCATTTTACGGAAACGTTTGTCCATTTGATTTTTACGGTTTATTGCTGATTCAGATGGTTTACCAGTTTCATCATGTTCTACACCTGTAACATGGTGAACACCATTTTTCATACCAGGTAAAACACGTGGTGAAACGCCATCTTCTGTTACTTCATAACGCTTGAAGTATGCTTTATTTTCACGTTCTGGTAATTCCGCTTCTAAATCAAGCTTACCGCGACGGATTTCCACTTTATCTAACGTAAGCGGTTCTACCGTTTGTTTTCCTAAAGAAAGCTGTAAATCTGTTAAGAAAATAACAGGAACTTGATATTCTTCAGCTAGGTTAAATGCTTCTACAATATCATAGAAAGCTTCTTCAACTGTACTTGGCGCCATTACGATTTTTGGAATCTCACCGTGCGTACCGTAAATCATCGCCATTAAATCAGACTGCTCTTGTTTCGTTGGTAATCCTGTACTTGGACCACCACGTTGTGTATCAACAATTACTAATGGTGTTTCTGTAATACCTGCTAAACCAATCGCTTCCATCATTAAAGATAGACCCGGACCAGCAGATGCAGTTAATGTACGAACACCAGCATAATTTGCACCGATTGCCATTGTACAAGCTGCGATTTCATCCTCAGTTTGGATTACTGTCCCGCCAACTTTTGGCAATTTTTTAATTAAGTATTCCATAATTTCAGATGCAGGTGTAATTGGATATGCAGACATAAAGCGAGCACCACCAGCTACCGCACCAAATGCGATTGCATCGTTTCCAATCATAAACATGCGTTTCTTACCATCAGCTTTTTCAAGCTGCATCATGTTTACTTTCTCACCTAGCAATTCTTTCATATATTGAGAGCCGCGCTTAATTGCGTCCATATTCTTTTGAACAACTTGCTCTCCTTTACGACCAAAGATTTCTTCAACAACATCTAAATAAGCTGTTTCATCTAATCCTAATACCGCACTTGATGCCCCAACAGCAACCATGTTTTTCATTAATGATGTGCCTAATTCTGAAGCAATATCTGTAAACGGTATCACATATAGATTTACATCTGTATTATCAGGTATTGTTGGATTAAACTTCGCATCCGCAACTACAATTCCACCTGGACGTAGTTCGTGGAAGTTAAAATCAATTGTTTCTTGATCAAAAGCAATTAGAATATCTAAATCATCTGAGATCGCGCGTACTTCTGTTGTACTTACGCGAATTTTATTATTTGTATGGCCGCCTTTAATACGTGATGAGAAGTGGCGGTAACCGTATAGGTAATATCCTAATCGGTTTAATGCAATACAGAAGATTTCTCCTGTACTTTCAATTCCTTCACCTTGTTGGCCTCCAACTTTCCATGAAAGTTGACTAATCATCTCCTACACCCCTTTTGGCTGCATTCATTGTAGTGTATTTTTTTACAGTAATAGTTTAGCATTTTTTATACAAATAAACTACAACGGACGCAAATTATGCCTCTTCTGATTTCCCTGAATCTTTAGTATAAAGCTATTTTGTTTTTCATTCTAGTATTAGGTCTTAAAAAAAGCAATAATATCAAATGAATTAATTCTAATTTTTCTGGATTTTTAAAACAAAAATCTTAAAAGCTTATATGTTCAACAAAATTATCATATAAAAATCGCTCTACAGTAGATGCAGCATAGTGTTTACAAAGCTCATTAATTACATTTTCATATTCTCCATACGCTGATACATTTACAACTGTTTCTAATATCCCATCAAAATCCGAACCAAATCCTATATTGTTCTCTCCACCTAATGAACAAATATATTCGATATGTTTTACTATATCTGCTATATTTGCTTGTTTTTCACTTATTAGAAACTGTGGTACGAAAGTAACACCGATCATGCTATTTCGCTTTATAAGAGCTCTAAGTTGTTCATCGTTTAAATTACGTGGGTGCTGACAAAGTTTCGTACAATTTGAATGGGAGGCAATAGGATTTTTTGCAATTTCTATCACATCCCAAAAGCTTCTTTCATTCAGATGCGACACATCAGTCCATACATGTAACGTATTAAGTTCTTGTACAACATGTTTACCAAAGGTCGTTAAACCCGCCCCACGCGTCTCTAGCGCACCATCAGCTAATAAATTGGCATAATTCCATGTTAGTCCAAAAGAACGTACTCCTAGACGATAAAACAACCGTAATTTCATTGCATCTTTTCCAATTGCTTCGCATCCTTCTAGTGTTAATATCGCTCCAATCTCGTCCTGTTTTAACATGTTAATATCATCTTTTGTCTGAATAAACTTTACACCCGGTAATGATAAAATTTCATTATAAAAAATATCTACCATTTGTAATGCCACTTCAAATCGTTTTTCATATAGCACCGTTTCTGGCACATATATAGCAAAACATTGTATACTTCCTTTTCTTTTCTTTAACTGTTCAAATGTAATATGTAATTGCGGATCGTTTTTAAAATCCTTTTTCCCCTGTGCACTCCATAACTGAAAGAGTACATCACAATGAGCATCAAAAATTTTCATTTCCATTCCTCCATTATAAAAACAACCTGTTTGCATACTGCAAACAGGTTGTTTAAACTTAACGAGGTTCTACAATTAATTTTATTGCTGTACGCTCTTCCCCATCAATCATAATATCTGTGAAAGCTGGGATACAAATCAGGTCCAAACCACTAGGCGCTACAAATCCTCTTGCAATTGCTACTGCCTTTACCGCTTGGTTCAATGCACCTGCACCAATGGCTTGAATTTCTGCTGTTCCGCGTTCGCGAATAACACCTGCAAGTGCACCAGCTACAGAATTAGGGACCGACGTTGCTTTAACTTTTAATATTTCCATTCCGCGTTTCCTCCTCGTTTCTATAAAAAGTATTAGCAATTATTTCACTTTAACTTATATTCACGAGGAATGACGCGTATTCCTGCTAAATTTCTGTAATTTTTCTAAAAAATTAAAAAATAATAACTTTTCTAAATCTTATCCAGAAATTACTCAAAAAATGGCTGATCATCATTAATTAAGATACGCTGGATTTTCTTAGCTTTTCCTGTATTAGGATCCACATCAACTAGCACTGCACTTAATTGTGTTCTACCACTTGTCACTTCAAATCGTACTGGTAAGTTCGTTAAAAACTTCTTCAATACTGCTTCTCGATCCATACCTAAAATCCCATCGTAAGGCCCTGTCATACCAACATCTGTGATATATGCGGTTCCGCTTGGTAAAATACGATTATCTGCTGTAGGAACATGTGTATGTGTACCCACTACTGCTGTAGCACGACCATCTACATACCAACCTAACGCTTGTTTTTCACTTGTAGTTTCCGCATGAAAATCAATAAAGATAATATTCGTACGTTTTTTTGCAATGTTAATTAATTCATCCACTTTACGGAATGGACAATCAATTGGAGGAAGGAATGTACGTCCTTGTAAGTTAATAACTGCAACTTCTGTTCCATTGCAGTTCACAAAGATAAGTCCTTTTCCTGGAGTTCCTTCTGGGAAGTTAGCTGGTCTTGCAAGATATTTTGCGTCATCAATAAATTCAAATACTTCACGGTTATCCCAAGCGTGGTTTCCAAGTGTAACCGCTTGTGCCCCGCATTCTAAAAAGTTTCGATATATTTTTTCCGTAATTCCACGTCCACCTGCTGCATTTTCTCCATTAATAATGGTTACTGTAGGTGTATATTTCTTCTTTAATGCCGGTACGTATTGTTGAATCATACCTCTACCAGGAGATCCTACTACATCTCCAACAAATAATATTCTCATATGTCTTACCCTTCCTATGTACTACATTTTTTATTACTATAGCTTCAAGTGATTTCCTTACAATATATTTATTATAAGTTTGTTTCACTTGTATACTAATTCCCTTTATTTTAACCAATTCCAACACAAAAAAATAAAGTGGTGTTTCACCACTTTATTTTGCGTATTCCACTGCACGTGTTTCACGAATAACAGTTACTTTAATATGTCCTGGGTAATCCAGTTCATTCTCAATACGTTTTCGAATATCACGAGCTAAACGATGAGCTTCTAAATCATCAATTGTATCTGGTTTTACCAGAATACGAACTTCTCGTCCTGCTTGAATTGCGAAAGATTTTTCTACGCCTTCATAAGACTCTGAAATCTCTTCCAACTTTTCAAGACGACGAATATAGTTCTCAAGTGTTTCACTACGAGCTCCAGGTCTTGCAGCTGATAATGCATCTGCTGCTGCAACTAAAACTGCAATGATAGAAGTTGGTTCTGTGTCCCCATGGTGAGATGCAATACTGTTTATAACTACAGGATGCTCTTTATACTTCGTTGCGAGTTCGACACCAATTTCAACGTGGCTACCTTCTACTTCATGATCAATTGCTTTACCGATATCATGTAATAGACCAGCACGTCTTGCTAGTTTTTCATCCTCACCAAGCTCCGCTGCCATAAGTCCAGTTAAATATGCAACTTCCATAGAGTGTTTTAAGACGTTTTGTCCGTAACTTGTACGGTATTTTAAACGACCTAAAATCTTAATTAAATCTGGATGTAATCCGTGAACACCCACTTCAAACGTTGTTTGCTCTCCGACTTCGCGAATATACTCGTCCACTTCACGTCTTGATTTTTCGACCATCTCTTCAATACGCGCTGGGTGAATACGTCCGTCCTGTACTAGTTTATCAAGAGCGATACGAGCTGTTTCACGACGAATTGGGTCGAATCCAGAAAGGATAACCGCTTCTGGTGTATCATCGATAATTAGGTCAATACCTGTTAACGTTTCTAACGTACGAATATTTCGACCTTCACGTCCGATAATACGTCCCTTCATTTCGTCATTTGGAAGATTTACAACCGAAACGGTTGTTTCAGCAACATGATCAGCTGCACATCTTTGCATTGCAAGAGATAAAATCTCTTTCGCTTTCTTATCCGCTTCTTCTTTCGCACGAACTTCACTTTCTTTTACCATTACGGCAATTTCATGAGAAACTTCACTTTCTACTTTACCAAGAATAATTGCTTTCGCTTGTTCGCGTGTCAGATTGGAAATGCGCTCTAATTCTGTTTGTTGCTTTTGAACTAACTCTCCCACTTTGCTTTCCAACTCTTCAATCTGTTGTTGTCTCGCTACAAGAGAATCCTCTTTCTTTTCTAACTGTTGCTCGCGTTTATCGAGCGTTTCGTCTTTACGATCAAGGTTCTCTTCTTTTTGCATTAAACGATTTTCTTGTTTTTGTAATTCGCTTCTACGGTCACGAATTTCTAATTCAGCTTCTGTACGAAGTGTATGAATTTCATCCTTTGCTTCTAAAAGCGCTTCTTTCTTAAGTGCTTCAGCCTCACGATTCGCTTCGTCTAGAATACGTTTCGCTTCGTTAGCTGCACCATTAATCTTCGCTTCAGCAATAGACTTTCGAACAAAAAAGCCAACAACTGCACCGACTGTTGCAAGCAAAATGGAGATGAGTATCCAAACTGTACTACTCATGATTTCACCTCCCCTTGCTATGAATGAAAAAAGACTGTCGGCATGTACATTGAATACCAACATACAGCAAAGACCGTCGTCCCGCTTTTTTAAGGGACTTTCTTCATTTCACAATTAAAATGTCATATTATTATTTCGGCAAGATTTAAGTCTTACTCCGAATATTACTTCTCTTCTTGAGAAGAGTGTTTCGTATATAAGAAAAAATATACATTCTCATTGTATCTATCGCAATTTTCATTGTCAAGCGTTGTCTACTTTTACTTTCTTTACCTTCAGCTCTAATTCATATATGAATTTAAAAAGAAGACAGCATATTATCCTGGAAAACCTTAGTAAATTCCAGTTTATGCATACAAAACATGCATATATCCCTCTTTATACATAGCCTTTTAGGCAGATTAAATATTTTATCTCCAACGATATACAACGCTTTCATAATGATTAAAAAATAAAAGACACGGAACCGTGTCTTTTATTTTTTAATCTTGAAGATTTGAATCTTCCGTGTCTTCAGCACCAGAGTCTTCACCAATTCCGTGATGGTCACGAACAAAGAAGGCAATTTCCTCTCTTAAATCCGTATTCTCTTTTAAGAATTGCTTCGAATTTTCACGACCTTGACCTAAACGCTCTTCATTATAAGAGTACCAAGCACCACTCTTTTGAACGATATCAAGTTCAGAAGCCATATCTAAGATTTCACCTTCTCTTGAAATACCTTCTCCGTACATAATATCAACTTCAGCAACACGGAATGGTGGTGCCACTTTATTTTTAACTACTTTTACTTTTGTTTTATTACCAACGATGTCGTTACCTTGCTTTAATTGCTCCGCACGACGCACTTCAAGACGAACTGTTGAATAGAATTTCAACGCACGACCACCTGGAGTTGTTTCTGGCACTATCTATAGATTTTCCATCTCTATAGTCCGGACTATCTCTTCATCTCTTTACAGAGAGCCTTGCACTTCCAGCAGTAGCCTATCATCTGCCGTACCCTACTCAGTTAACTAAAAGTCCTTTTCGGTAGTCTCTACACCTTCCCCATATAAATATGAAGCTTGGCACGGTATTACCCTAAATAATGGTGGGCTTCACCGTTAGCAACTATATAAATAGTTACACCCTTAGGCAATAAGGTTCACAAGGTTTTTTAACATGCTATCACTAGCAAGGGAAACCCATGGTAAACTCCTTAATCTTTTGTGCGACTTTTTCTTTATTTACTAACTCTTCTTCATGTATAACAAGATATTTATAGCAGCTCTCTTCCATAAATAAAAGTTTTCTTTTATCTCGTTCTTTTATTTTTTTGAGTGAGTGTGCCCATTTCCCATGGACATCTAAACAATATTTTCTACCTAAGTAGAAATCAATAGACCACTTATCGATTCTTTTTTGCTTAATGAACGCCAGATCTAAGCTTAATAATATCTGTTCAACCTGTTGTTCCAGTAAAGTATCATAATTTTTCTTTCTGACCTTTACATTAAGCTCTTTTCTCCTTTTAGCAACACATGTATCGGATACGCCATACTTAACGGCAATTTCAACATGTGATAAATATGGATTTTTTAACTCTTGTTCAACTTCTGCGGTTTTAGGTAAATAAATCTTCCTATGTCTGGTTCTTTTAATTCCGAGTAACTTTAGTATTTCACCTACTCGCCTTTCATCAAGATTAATTTCTTTACCTATATCTTTTAATTTTCTCTCCGCATGTGTCGCGATAAAATCCACTTGCCATTGTTCTATGTTTCGATAAGTTCTATTTCCAATTGTCACTGCCACCTTAATCTCTCCTTATAAGAAATCCCTTATAAAGACTTAAATGAAGAAGACAAATAAAGATTCAAGTACTACGCTCTGATTAAGCAACTTGTGGTTGATTTCCGAACATAACCCCAACTTTTTCACGAATTTGGTTAATAAAGATTGCGATTGTTTTTGATTTATTGATTGCACCTGACAGCTTACGAAGTGCTTGAGACATTAAACGAGCTTGTAGACCTACGTGTGAGTCACCCATGTCTCCTTCAATCTCAGCTTTCGGTACAAGAGCTGCTACAGAGTCAATTACGATAATATCAACCGCGCCACTTCGTACAAGTGCTTCTGCGATTTCTAGTCCTTGCTCCCCTGTATCAGGTTGTGATAATAGTAATTCATCTATGTTAACGCCTAATTTTTGTGCATATACAGGATCCATTGCATGCTCCGCATCAATAAACGCTGCTTGTCCACCTTGACGCTGTACTTCAGCGATTGCGTGTAATGAAACTGTTGTTTTACCTGAACTTTCTGGTCCATAAATTTCGATAATACGGCCACGTGGGTATCCGCCTACCCCTAGTGCTACATCAAGTGCTAAAGAACCACTTGAAATTGTAGAAATTCTACGCTCCGCTTGTTCTCCTAATTTCATAATTGAACCTTTACCGAATTGCTTCTCTATTTGTTTTAACGCCATATCTAACGCCGCTTGACGATCACTCATTCAAAATTCCTCCTTAACTGAATTGCTAATCTTATTATACCTATTTTCAATTCAATTTGCCAACAAAAATCGAACATTTATTCGATTTTTTTATTTTCCATTAAATAAAACTGAGTTTAACCATAAAAAAAGCTAGAAGAAACTTATATCTCTTCTAGCTTTTTATATAAATGATAAAATCCACATTTCACCGAACGTTCCCTAATTTGTTGACGACTTCCACTTAAATTAAGAGGAAAGACTACAGTTGGTTCATCCTTCATCGCCAATCCAACGAATACTGTTCCCGGCTCTTTATGTTCTGAAGCATCCGGTCCTGCTACCCCAGTGAAACTAATTCCGATATCCGCTTTTAATAAGCCCTTAACATTTTCAGCAAGATAACGAGCACATTCTTTACTAACTGCACCATCAGTAGACAACACTTCCGCAGTTACATGTAAAACATGTTGCTTCACATCATTATGATAACAAATGACACCGCCTTTAAATACTGAAGACACACCAGCACTTTCTGTTACTTGATTGCCGAAGAGACCACCGGTTAAACTTTCTGCACACGCTAAAGTTAATCCTTTTTTCTTCAATAACTCTATCGCCTTATCATGCAGAAACTCTTGATCATACCCGTAGAAAAATTCTCCTACTCTTTCTAAAATCAAATCTTCCATATGCTGAATGAGTTTCGCCGCTTCATCAGCATTTTGATGTTTGGCAGTTAAACGTAGTGTCACTTCTCCATCATTCGCAAGGGGGGCGATTGTCGGGTTCATTTGTCCATCAATTAAATCTTGAACTTTCACTTCTAATTGTGATTCCCCAATCCCGAAAAAGCGAAGCACACGAGAATAAATGTTTTCTCCTGTTGTAAAGTTACGTAAAAAAGGCTCTACATAACTTATATACATCGGCTTCATCTCTTTCGGTGGTCCTGGTAATAAAATATAAACTTTCTCGTTCTTATTTAGCCCCATACCAGGTGCCATGCCGTGATCATTCGCAAATACAGTTGCTCCATTCAAAACGAGCGCTTGCTTTTTATTATTCTCTGTGAACTCGCGACCTGTACGCTTAAAGTACTCGCTTATCGATGCTAATGCCTTTTCATCATACACAAGCTCTTCACCCAAACTAGAAGATATCGTTTCTTTCGTCAAATCATCTTTTGTCGGGCCTAATCCACCTGTGAAAATAAGTATATCAGCACGTTCTTCTGCAACTTCAATCGCCTGCTGTAATCGCTTGTTATTATCTCCAACTACAGTATGGTAGTACACATTAATTCCGATTGAAGCTAACTTTTCAGATAAAAACTGGGCATTTGTATTTGCAATTTGTCCAAGTAATAATTCAGTTCCAACCGCAATAATTTCAGCATTCATCCTAATTCCCCCATAAACTTCTATTTTGAGTTTACAAAAGCAGCTCTATTTTTCCAGAAATAATCCCACCCTGAAATAACAGTAAAGATTAATGCAATCCATATGAAAATATCAGCAACTGGGATATGGATTAAATTTAAAGGTACATCGTGTAATAAATACGCCGCAATTGCAATAATTTGTGTCCACGTCTTAATTTTCCCTAACTGATTTGCTGCCACTACTTCTC
The DNA here is from genome assembly GCF_022637375.2 of Bacillus sp. N5-665. Classification (NCBI taxonomy): domain Bacteria; kingdom Bacillati; phylum Bacillota; class Bacilli; order Caryophanales; family Bacillaceae; genus Bacillus; species Bacillus sp. N5-665. Next base: position 1,670,105 of record NZ_CP093325.1, on the reverse strand, counting down.
CTGTTCCAGCAAGTACAAGGCGTAAACCAGTTACTGCAAACTCACGGCTGATAATCACAATAACGATCCAAGCAGGTACGTATTGCATCTCAACTAATGTAATAAGTGCTGCTGAAACAAGTAATTTATCAGCTAACGGGTCAAGAAACTTCCCTAAATTCGTTACAAGATTATACTTTCTTGCGTAATGTCCATCAATCCAATCTGTAGCCGAAGCAACAATAAAGATAAGTGCTCCTACTAAATGTTGAATTGGCAAATCAACATCACCAATTGTGTATGAACCCCAATCAAAGGGCGCTAACATAATTACCATAAAAATTGGAATTAAGAAGATTCTAGATATTGTAATTTTATTTGGTAAATTCACAGCTATTCCTCCATCGTATCAAAAACATTTGTTCATTGAAAAAAGTCATCGAAGCGATGACTGTTATTGTGCAGGTTGCTCTATCCCTTGGTTTTTTATCACCAATCTTTGGTGAAGTTCTTTTTCTGGATCCAATGGGAAAGCGACCACTTGGCCATTCAGTTTAACTTCAACATTCGTTGCATTTCCAATATTAAGTCGCACTTCTTTTACTGTTGATACATCATGTTTTTCTATTTGGCCCTCTTGTACTGTAGTGTTTAAAATTACTTTACCAGTATCATCTTTAACATCTACATAACTCGCACCTTTACCCGATATTTCCAGTTCTAATGTTTTATTATTATGAATTTCCAAAGTAGATACTTTACCAGCTGTTCCAACTACTTTCACTTCTTCTTTTCCAGTTGGTTGTGCTGGTTGTTCCTCTTTCTTTGGCTCTTCTTTCTTTGGTTCCTCTTTTTTCGGCTCTTCCGCTTTCACTTCATCTTTCTTCGTATCTAACGGAGAGTTTTCCGCTTTTTTAACTTCAATTTTCTCACTTTGAGCATTCGGAACTTTCTCATCACCTTTTCCAGTTAACGCTTGGAAAACAAACCAAATCACCACTCCAAATGCAATTACTAATAGCGCAACTAAAACTTTCGGCATATGATCTGCAATTGGCCATGATGAAGATTTTTGCATTGTTTCTTGTGTTTTTTGTCCTGTTGATACTTGTGGAACGTCGCGTTTTTCAGATTGTGGTATCGTACTCTGATATTCTACAAGCAGTTCCTCTCCATTTAACCCAACCGCATCTGCGTATTGTTTAATGAATGCACGCGCATAAAAAGCTCCTGGCAATACATCATAATTGCCTTCCTCAATCGCTACTAAATGGCGTTTTTGAATTTTTGTAATCTCATGCAGCTGATCCATAGACAAGCCCTTCATTCCTCTTGCTTCTTTCAGCTTTTGTCCTAATTCTGTCACTACTAACACCTCAATATTTCTTTAAAAGTCAAACATAGAGAAATTATTTTGCGTACCTTGCTCAATTTCATCTACTAAATTATATTGAATTTCTTCATCATAATCGTTACGCAACTCGATAATATAATCACAAAATCATCCAATGTGTATTCTGACTGACTCACAAATACGTCAGGATGTTCCACAACTTTCGTTGCAGGTAATCTCATAATTTCACGAACAAGCTGCCAATGTCTTTCGTTAGCACGCTTTGTTGACACGATTCCATCTAAGATAAAAATATTGTCGTCGCTATACTCATCTTCAATCAATTGACTACGAACAGTTTGCTTAATAAGAGTAGATGATACAAATAACCATCTTTTATTTGCACAAACACTTGCGGCAACTATGGATTCTGTTTTTCCGACACGAGGCATTCCTCGTATCCCGATTAGTTTATGACCTTCTTTTTTCATTATTTCAGCCATAAAGTCTACAAGTAACCCTAATTCATCACGTACAAATCGAAATGTCTTCTTATCATCTGCATCTCGTTGTATGTACCTACCATGTCTAACCGCTAGCTTATCTCTTAGCTTTGGCGGACGATATTTCGTTACCGTTATGTTATCCATCGTATTTAAAATTGATTCAAGTCTAGAGATTTGCTCTTGATTATCACACATAAGGAGTAATCCACGGCGTGCATTATCTACACCATTAATTGTGACAATATTAATGCCGAGCATACCGATTAACGAAGAAACGTCACCAAGCAAGCCAGGTCGGTTTTTATGTATTTCATATTCAAAATACCATTCAATCATCCAAGATCACTCCCCTTGCTTACTTTACACCTACGTACTATATTATATGATTTCACCTTAATAGGGAAGCTAAATGTATAATCTATCCCGCGTTATTATTATACAAAAAAAATAGAGAGGAGATTCTCCTCTCTATTTTTTACTTATGCTGTACAAACTTCACCATTAAGTTTGCGATTGTATGTTGCTCTTGTTCATCAGCGACTTTCCAAAGCTCAGACAATAATTTCTCTTGGTCGTTGCGCGCTTCTACTTCATTTGCTAAATAATCTCCAACACGAAATGCCATATCTGATACAGCACCACCATCAAGACCTTTTCCTGATGCCTGTTCTAAACGTTCTCCTAAAAAGCTCTTCCATTGATCAAAATTATCTAAAACTGACATATTTAAGCACCTCACTACTTAGTAATAGAATCATGCTTAATTTGTACAGTTTTTTATTTTTTATGTAAGAGTTTTTTATTTTTTATGTAAGAATTTTTTAGCAATGCCAACCGCCATTCACTCCGATAATTTGTCCCGTTATGTAAGATGCACCTGGTGACACGAGAAATGACACTGTTTTTGCTACTTCTTCTGGTAATCCTAATCGTCCTAACGGAATCTCTTCAGCAATTTCATTCTTATCCTCTTCTGAAAATACGTTTAACATTTCCGTTTCAATTGCACCTGGTGCTACCGCGTTCACTCTTACTCCACTTAATGAAACTTCTTTTGCTAATGCTTTCACATATGAATTTTGTGCACCTTTTACCATCGAGTAAAGCACTTCACATGATGCACCAATTTGTCCCCATATAGACGAAACAAGTACAATATTACCGCTTCTCCGCTGAATCATTGATGGCAGTGCCATTGATAATAGTTTATAGATGCTCTTCACTTGAAGTTCTACCATATAATTTAATTCATCGTTCGTTACATCTGTTACGAGCCCAAAGATACTCTTCCCAGCTGCATATACGATAACATCAAGAGGATGTTCAATTTGTTTCCACAATTGCTCTGCTCCATCACTAGAAGCTAAATCCGCTTGAACAGGAATCACTTCCCCCCACTCTTTCTGTAGCTCATTCACTTGCCCTTCACCGTTATTATAATGAACATATACTGTATATCCGTCTTGAATTAATTGTTTTGAAATAGCAGAGCCAATCCCTCCGCTTCCTCCAGTTACTAATGCATACTTTTTCATATAATTCCTCTCTTATCTCAACAAAATCTTTTTCCTACAAATAAAGTGAAACTTTAATCAGTGGGTGGATGAACATCCCCCACTGATTATTAGTTGAACCAATCGGGCTTTTACGGGCAGTTGATCCCCCCACCTACTTCTGTGCTTTCACTGAATTTTTAAGTGGGGGTCTTACTGCCCGTTAATGCGGGGTAAATAATACCCTCATCTTACAATTTATCAATGATAAGATGAGGGTATTATTATGAAACCTTTTATTTTTTCGGTAAAACTTGACAAACACTCATTCTTTCTTCTGATAATAATAATTTGGCTACTTCTTGTAAATCTTGAACAGTTAGACTTTCTAACACAGTCAATGCCTCAAACAGACTAGATTCATTAAACGCATATCGTGTAAATTGATTTGCAATATATTCCGGCGAATTCAACGATCGTAAAAAGCCACCTATTTTCTTTTTCTTCACTCGTTCTAATGCCACCTCATCTAATTGATCATAATTTGTATTTAGTAAAATGCTTTTCAAACGCTCTTCCAACTCATCAGGTTGCTTCGTATCGCCGCCAACCATTGCAAAACCGAAGTTATTCTCTTCCGTATAATCATACGAGAACGAATCATCAATAAGACCTTCATTATATAAAGATTCGTAATGGACGGAGCTTTTCCCAAATAAATAATCTAAAAGTAACGTAAGCGCAATTTCTTGTTTTAAAAGAGCTTTCCCTTTTTCTTTTAAATTTGTCGCTTTAATACCAACTAAACATTTCGGTGTTTGTACAGGCATGGAAATAATTTTCTTCTTTTCATTTACCTCATCTGGTTCTTCCTCAAATGAACGTACAATTTCTGGCTGGTTTTTATAATCTTTTTTCGCTTGATTTTCACGTACTAAATCCATTGTTTTCTCTGGATCAATTGCCCCCACAACGAACAATAACATATTGCTCGGATGATAAAATGTTTCATAACATTCATATAATAAGTCTTTCGTAATTTTACTAATAGACTCGATTGTCCCTGCAATATCAATTTTAATTGGGTGCTTTACAAACAAGCTATCAATTAATCCAAAGTATAAGCGCCAATCTGGATTATCTTGATACATTTGAATTTCTTGCCCAATAATCCCCTTCTCTTTTTCAACTGTTTTTTCAGAGAAGTAAGGCTCTTGTACGAAGTTTAACAATGTATTTAAATTTTGTTCTACATTTGATGTACATGAAAACAGGTAAGCTGTTCTTGTGAAAGATGTGAAGGCATTTGCTGATGCTCCTTGTTTACTAAACAATTGGAAAGCATCGTGATCTTCTTTTTCAAATAATTTATGCTCAAGAAAATGAGCAATTCCATCAGGTACACGAACCATTTCTTCTTTACCTAGTGGCACGAATGTATTATCCACAGAACCATATTTTGTCGTAAACGTTGCAAATGTTTTATTAAATCCTTGCTTCGGTAAAATATATACATCTAATCCATTAGGAAGTTTTTCATAATAGAGTGTCTCTTTTAATTGCTCATAAACAATTTTCTCCATTTATTCTCCCTCCGTTCCATGTAAAAAGTAAATTGTATCTAGTTCAATATTTTTAGCAACTTTCACAATCTCTTCTTTCGTCACACTTTCAATACCTGAAAGCCATTCTTCAACCGGACGCGTACGGTCTGAAATAATACCATGATACAGCATTTCCACAAATCCGCGCGGTGTATCAATCGCCTCTAATATTTGATTTTGAATAACACTTTTCGTTTGATGCATCTCTTCTTCTGAAAAATCACCATTTTGCATCGCCAACATTTGTTCTTTAATAATCTCAACAGCTTTTTCATAATTTTTCGCTTCGATTCCTGACATGACAAACAATAAACCTTTATGACTTTCAAAGCGGGATGCTGCATAGTACGCTAAACTATTTTTTTCACGAACATTAACGAATAACTTTGAATGAGAAAATCCTCCAAAAAGTCCATTGAACAATTGCAGCGCAAAATAATCTTCGTCCTTATACGTAATAAACGTACGATAACCGATGTGTAATTTACTTTGTTTTAATTCTTGTTTTTCAACAACTTCTTTTTCTTCATTATTTCTCTTATGAAGAAGTACATTTCTCTCTCTCACAGGACGTGCTGAAATAGAAAAATACTTACTTACAAGATCAACTGCGTTTTCTGAAATATCACCAATAATGTATAGATCCATTTCATCTTCCGCTAACACTTTTTGATAATATTGATACAAACTTTCATTTGTAATAGATGCAACACTCTCTTTTTTTCCATTTGCACTTAATCGATACGGTTCTACTTTGCACATTTCTTCAATTAAACGCTCGTTTGCATAGCGCATTTTATCATCATACGTAGCTTCAATTCGTTGCAAGAGCGCTCTCTTTTCACTTTCTACAATAGAAGGTAGAAAACTATTTCCCTCTGTTGCTGGATGTAAAACTATATCCGATAACATAGAAAGTGCTTTTTCAAATAACGGTGGTGCATCATGTAAATATACTTCATTTGCAATGTCTACATAAATAGAGATGATATGGTCTTCTCCTTTTTTACTTACATCTACTGCCAAAGAAGATCCGTATAATTCTTCTAAATATTGACGAAGACGAATTACAGAAGGAAGCTTTTCTGTCGCACTTTGCAATACGTATGGCAATAGGGCGCGCTCTGTCACCGTCTCCTCATTTAAAGGTGCTTTAAAACGAAATACAAAAGTATTTGTTTTATATTTATCAGTCGGAATAATATGTACTCGTAAACCACCTAACTCATGTAACTGTTGTTCCATTAGTTTCATTTATAGCCCTCCTTTACGTATATAGGAATATTCCTCTTCAATATACAGTTTTTAGAAATGAAAAATCAACTTTTCTTCCTCACTATACTTACATCAGGCTCTTTCTAAAAACTTTTATATGTAAGGAACATAGTAAAATTCCGTATTACATATATTCTATGTAAAAAAGCCCGCACTAATGTGCGAGCTTTTTTATACTTATCGTTTTCCTTTTTCATACGGCGTTCCTAACGCTTTCGGAGCTTCAGAACGACCTACAAAACCAACAAGTGCTAATATTGTGAATACATATGGTAATATCGTTAATAAAACACTTGGGATTTGATCTAATACAGGAATTGTTCCACCTGTTACACTAAGAGATTGCGCAAAACCAAAGAATAGAGCTGCACCTAGTGCGCCTAGTGGATTCCACTTTCCAAAAATCATAGCAGCTAAAGCTAAGAAACCTTGTCCTGTAATCGTTGCCCCTGAGAAGTTATTAGAAATTGACATTGCAAAAATCGCTCCACCAATTCCAGCAAACACTCCTGATATACAGACTCCAATATAGCGCATTTTATATACGTTAATCCCCATCGTATCCGCTGCCATTGGGTGTTCACCAACAGCACGTAGACGAAGACCAAACGGTGTTTTATAAATAACATACCAAACAACGAATGCTAAAATAATGGCAATATACGACGTTATCGGTACGTTCGAGAAAAATATTTTCCCTAAAACCGGAATATCCGAAAGGCCTGGAATATCAATCTTTTCAATACGATACTGAATAAAGTCAGTCTGTCCTTTATCAAAAATCTTCTTAATTGCAAATACTGTTAAACCAAGAGATAAAAAGTTAATTGCTACACCACTCACAACTTGATCCGCTCGGAATGTAATAGAGGCTACCGCATGAAGTAATGCAAATAATCCACTACCAATTGCCGCAAATAATAACGCAATCCATGGAGTCATCGTTCCCCAAGTATCACCCATTAATAAATTTGTAACTACTCCAATAAATGCACCAAATAGCATTAGTCCTTCTAATCCGATATTTACAACACCCGATCGTTCACTAAATACACCACCTAATGCTGTGAAAATTATAGGTGCTGATGTATATAACGTACCCGTCACAAGAATGGCTAATATATCTAAAAAGCTCATTTATTTCCCCTCCTTGCTCATGCGTGTAAGCGCCCATCTTAACACATAACTACATGCAACAAAGAAGATGATACATGCAATAATTACATTAATAAGCTCTGATGGTACATCTGCCTCAAAGTTCATTTGAGGGGAAGCACTTTTCAAACCACCAAATAATAAAGCTGAAAGGATTATACCAAACGGATTATTCCCTCCAAGTAATGCTACAGCAATCCCGTCAAATCCTACTCCTGTAAACGAAGACATCGCTGTCATACTCTGGAATGTTCCTAATCCTTCCATCGCTCCACCAATCCCCGCAAATGCACCAGCAATTGTCATGGAGAATACTACATTACGAGAAACTTTCATACCTGCATATTGAGAAGCATGCTGATTAAATCCTACCGACTTTAATTCGTAACCTAAAGTTGTTCTATCTAATAAGAACCACATTAAAATAGCGATTAAAATTGCTACAATAATTCCCCAGTGTAGACGTGAACCATCAGTAATAGAAGCAAGCCAGTCTGAAGATAGTGACGCACTCTCTTTAATATCATACGTTTTGTCATTACCCGCATGTAAGAAACGCTTAATAATGTCATATGTTACATACAACGCAATATAGTTCATCATAATGGTTACAATAACTTCATTCACTTGAAACTTCCCTTTTAAATATCCCGGAATGAAGCCCCAAATTCCGCCTACCAATGCTGCAAATAAAATAGATAATGGAATATGAAGGAAATCCGGTAGTGAGACTGCATAACCGAACCAAACCGCCGCAAGCCAACCAACTAACAATTGACCCTCTACCCCGATATTAAATAAACCTGTACGAAATGCAAACGCCACCGATAAACCAGCAAGAATAAGCGGTATCATTGTACGAAGCGTTTCACCAATCGCACTTGCGCTACCGAACATACCTGTCCAAAGTGCACTATAACCAACAATTGGGTCATAGCCACTAACTAGCATTACAATTGCTCCTACAAGTAAGCCGAAAATAACGGATAGTACTGGGACTAAAATATTTATCGTTCGCTCTGTTAAAAGTTTTTTAGCCATTTGTACCCACCTGCTCCTTCTTTGTTCCTCCAGCCATTAACAATCCAAGCTGTTGTTCATTCGTTTCTTTCGCATCAACTATTGCTACAATTTTCCCTTCATAAATAACAGCAACTCGATCGCTAACATTTAAGATTTCATCTAACTCTAGTGATAAAAGTAATACACCTTTTCCTTTATCCCTTTGCTCTATTAATCTCTTATGAATAAATTCAATTGCTCCTACATCTAAACCACGTGTTGGCTGTGCCGCGATTAATAAATCTGGATCACGGTCTACTTCACGTGCAATAATTGCTTTTTGCTGATTCCCCCCAGATAGAGCGCGTGCTAACGTTTGCTCACTAGGTGTACGTACATCAAACTGTTCAATAAGAGCCTTTGCTTTTTCTGTAATTTTGCTGAAATTTAAAATCCCTTTCTTTGAAAACGGATTTTTATAGTACGTTTGCAGAACTATATTATCTCTAACAGAAAAATCAAGAACGAGTCCGTGTTTATGACGATCTTCTGGAATATGACCAATTCCCTCTTCTGTTATTCTTCTAACAGGCCAATTTGTTATTTCTTTTCCTCTAATTGCAATAGAACCTGACTCAACTTTTCGTAAACCAGTAATTGCTTCTATTAATTCACTTTGTCCGTTTCCATCAATTCCTGCAATCCCAACAATTTCCCCCGCACGAACAGTTAAGTCAAGGCCTTTTACAGCAGGTAGTTGACGTGCATCGTGAACAACAAGGTTTGCAATTGAAAGTACCTCTTCTTTTGGCTTCGCGTCTATTTTTTCTGTTTTAAAATTCACTTGACGTCCGACCATTAATTCTGCAAGTTTATTTTCATCCGTATTTGCAACGTCAACCGTTCCAATCCCTTTTCCTTTACGAATAATCGTACAACGATCGCAAACTTCCATAATTTCTTTCAACTTATGTGTAATAAGAACAATAGATTTTCCTTCTTGCACAAGCTTTTTCATAATTTGAATTAGCTCATGAATTTCTTGTGGTGTTAACACAGCTGTCGGTTCATCAAATATTAAAATTTCTGCACCGCGGTAAAGAGTTTTCAAAATCTCAACACGCTGTTGCATACCAACTGAAATATCCTGTATTTTCGCATATGGATCTACAGCTAAGCCGTATTGTTCAGACAGTTTTTGAATTTCTTTCGCAGCTTCCTCAACAGCAATTTTCCCTTTTTTCTTCGGTTCATTTCCGAGAATAATATTCTCTGTAACTGTAAAATTATGAACAAGCATAAAGTGCTGATGAACCATTCCAATACCAAGGTCATTTGCCACATTCGGATTGGTAATGTTTACAGACTTTCCTTTAATTTTAATTTCACCTTGTTCTGGTTGGTACAAACCAAATAGTACATTCATCAATGTGGATTTCCCTGCACCATTTTCTCCAAGTAAAGCATGTATCTCACCCTGCTTTACTTGCAGCGTAATATCATCATTCGCTACAATGCCTGGGAATACTTTCGTAATATTATTCATTTCAATTACGTATTCCATTGTGTTCCTCCTTTTAACAGGGAACATTCCCCTATTACACTATTAACTTATTAAGCAATTCGGAAGTTTTATACATACAAAGGTTAGTTCTATGAACTAACCTTTGCTATTTCTCTATTTATTTTTTTAGAGAAGCTTCATATTCTTTATACTCTTTATCTGTAGCCGGTACTTTAATTTCACCGTCTGTAATTTTCTTTTCAAATTCTTCTACTTTTGTTAAAATTTCAGGGTTAACTTTTTTCACGTTATCAGTTGTTTTTGAAATACCAATACCGTCATCTTTTAAGCCAAACGCTTCAATTTTTCCACCTTTTAACTTTCCATCTTTTGCTTCTTTAGCTACTTTTTCTACAGCTACATCAACGCGTTTTATCATTGAAGTTAATGTTACATTTTCAGGCATACCTTCTTGATGTTGGTCACGGTCAACACCGATTACCCAAACATTTTCACCTTTTTTCTTACGATTTTTCGCTTCAGTGAACACACCGTTACCTGTACCACCAGCAGCATGATAAATTACATCTACACCTTGACCGTACATTGCTGAAGCAAGAACTGTACCTTTTTCAGGTTTATCAAATGCTTCTGCATATTCAGATACGATTTCAATGTTTGGATTTACTGCCTTTGCACCAGCTTTAAATCCATTTTCAAATTTACTAATTAAATCACTCTTCATTCCACCAACAAATCCTACTTTATTCGATTTTGTTGACATAGCTGCTACCGCACCTACAAGGAATGATCCTTCATGATCTTTAAATGTAATGCTTGTTACGTTCGGTGCATCTACAACCGTATCAACAATTGCGAATTGCTGTTTTGGAGATTCTTTTGCTACTTCTTTAATTGCACCTTCTAATTTATAACCAATTCCGAAAGATAAATCATACTTATCTTTTGAAAATTTCTTTAAGTTTGGAATATAATCTGCTTCTTTTTCAGACTGTAGGTAACGATAATTTGTCTTTTCTTTTAATCCATTATCTTTACCAAACTTTTTTAATCCTTCCCAAGAAGATTGGTTGAATGATTTGTCATCAACGCCCCCAACATCCGTAACCATACCAACCTTAAACTCTTTATCCCCTTTTTTGTCACTACTCGCTTTATCCGAGTTACCACATGCACCTAAAACCGCACTTGCTGCTAATGTTAATGATAATAAAAGACCTGTTTTTTTCTTCATACTAGAAACCCCTCCTGAAATGATTTGTCTATTTTTTTATACGCTGCTGTCCCTAACTTCTTGCTGTCACCTCCCTAAAAAGGAACTTACCTACATACGTTTTCTTAGTACGTGGAAGCTAAACTTATCAGCTCTAAAGTAATTGATAGAATATAAGATCGGCTCATCATTTTGATCATAGTGCATTTGTTTCAATACTAGCAGTGCTGTTTCTGGCTCACATTCTAAAATCGGTGAGATTTTCGGATGATAGCCAATTGGCTCGATATGAGCAACCGCATATGTTATGCGCTTATGCGTGTTATTATGTATCACCGTTAGTAACGATTCTTCATTGTATCCCGATAAATCCGGCAATATTTCTTTTGCAAGTTTATCGATACAATATACAACAGGTTCCCCATCTGCTGTACGTACACGCTCAATCATCACTGCATTAAAACCATCTTCACTATTAAACTTCTCTTTTTCTTCTTCTGTTAAACTTGTTGTAGATGATGATAAAAAGATAGTTCCTGGTGTTTTCCCCACACTAGAAATCATATCTGTAATACTAGAAAGTTGTTCAATCCCTGAAGAAAATAACGGCTTGGCATTTACAAATGTTCCTACACCATGTCTACGAATGACAACATTTTCTTCTTCTAAAATACGCAGCGCTTCCCTTAAAGTCGCTCTACTTACGCCAAGTTCTTTCGCTAAATCAAACTCTGATGGTAGCTTCTGTCTTTCTTTGTAAGCTCCATCTTTAATTTTTTCTTTGATGTGATCAATCACCCGTAAATATAGGTGACGACTATCGGATTTTACTGACATAAGACTCCCCCGCATTTCAATTATTCGACCTCTGATGTAAGACTTCTTTTCTCTTTTTTCAACTTACAACATAATAAAATCACTAAATACTAAAAATAAGCATAATTGTCGAATAAATATTAATAATTTTTTAAGATGAAATTTTCACTCTTTACTGCATAAAAAAAACTTTGCACCATAAACATTCCTCATTTCGAGAAAAAGTTCGGCACAAAGATCTCTTACATCCTTTGTTACACACTTTTCCCCTCATAGTCCAGCAATTCATGGTTGCCGGGTAGAAACTTATGGACCTTATCTCCAAGATTATATGAGGCAGTGATTCTTTTCGAAGTAATCTTACCACTTGCTCCCATACGTGTCAACAAAATTTAACATTTTTCTACATTAAATATCGAACATTTATTAAAAACATAATCAAAGTATTCGTATTCTAAAGAATCGCTTTAGATGTAAGCCCTTTCTTTATTGTTGAATATAGTATATAACAAAACTAGCATATAAAAAAGCCTAATTGTAAAAAACAATTAGGCTTTTTTTATGAACTTTTTTCTTGTACATCATTAATGAGTACTTCTCGTGGTTTACTACCTTCATACGGACCTACTACACCATTCATTTCCATTGCATCAATTAAACGGGCAGCTCGCGTATAACCTACTCTAAACCTACGTTGCAACATAGAAACAGATGCTGTTTGCATTTCCACTACGAGCTGAACTGCTTCATCATATAATTCATCTTCTACTTCCTGCTTCGTATCAGGAACATCTTGTGGAATCATATCTTCTTGATATTGCGCTTTTTGCTGACCAATAACATACTCTACAACTCTCTCAACTTCATCATCGGATAAAAATGCACCTTGTACACGTACTGGCTTCGATGCACCAATTGGTATAAACAGCATATCTCCACGACCTAGCAGTTTCTCTGCACCACCACCGTCAAGAATTGTACGAGAGTCCGTTTGAGAAGATACAGCGAATGCAATACGTGATGGAATATTCGCTTTAATAACTCCCGTAATAACATCAACCGATGGACGCTGCGTCGCAATAATTAAATGAATACCAGCCGCACGAGCCATTTGTGCTAAACGCATAATCGCATCCTCTACATCTGATGAAGCAACCATCATTAAATCAGCTAACTCGTCCACTATTACTACAATATAAGGTAATTCCGGTTGTTTCGCTTCTGATTGACTATTATGTTCTTTAATATGATCATTATATCCTTCAATGTTACGCGTGCCACTATGAGCAAATAACTCATAACGTCGTTCCATTTCACTCACGACTTTTTTCAAAGCTTGTGATGCTTTTTTCGGATCAGTTACAACTGGTGTTAATAAATGCGGAACACCGTTATATACATTTAACTCTACCATTTTCGGATCAATCATCATTAATTTTACTTCATGTGGTTTTGCACGCATTAAAATACTAACAATAATACCATTAATACATACACTTTTCCCGCTACCTGTCGCACCAGCTACTAGTAAATGGGGCATTTTATTTAAACGCGCTAATACAGCTTCACCTGTAATATCTCGTCCAAGACCAATTAACAACTTCTCTTCCGGATGATTATTAGCCTTAGAATCAAGAACTTCTCTAAGCGTTACCATAGAAACTTCTGAGTTCGGAACTTCAATCCCTACAGCTGATTTCCCGGGAATAGGTGCTTCAATACGAATGTCTTTCGCAGCTAAAGCAAGTGCTAAATCATCACTTAAACTAACGATTTTGCTTACCTTTACTCCCATATCAGGATATACTTCATATTTTGTAACTGCAGGACCTCTATGTACTTTTGTTACTTTCGCTTTCACTCCAAAACTTTGAAATGTACGTTCTAATTTACGAGCATTCTCATAAATTTCTGCATTTTCATTTGTAACTTGCTTATTCTTAGGAAATTTCAATATATCAATTGCAGGAAGCTTATAATCTTTATTTTCTACATTTGAAAATTGCATTGGCGGGGCACTTGTTTCCGCCTCTAAAGATTCTACAATCTTTTCTCCACGCTTTTTCTTAGATTCTTCAACAGGCGGAGCCTCTTCAATAGACGGTGAAGTTATTAACTCTGCTTCCTGTTCTTCGCCAATTCGTTTATCCTCTTGTTCATTTACTGGATAATTCTCAGTGAAATTCGAAATAATGGGAGGATCAATTGAAATTTCTTCCATCGGCTCAACAATTTCTTCTTGTTCCACAACACGTTCGCGCCTCGTACTTCTTGTTGTTTTTTTCTTTTCTGTTTGTTCAGCTGTCCTTTTGGATCTCCAATCTTTATAATCCCCTTGCATTACTTCAAATTGACTTCTAAGGATTCTTCCTACAGGGGCAAGCACTTCCCCAATATGCTTATTTGTTATACAAAGTATGCCGAGAATAACTAAAATAATACCAATGATATAAGCTCCTACTTCGTCAAATAAGAAGTAACACGTCGCGAACATAAGCGCACCAAACATGCCACCACCTAAATGAACGCTATCTGGACCCTTTTTCATTTCAAGAAAGAAGTTATCTTTCGTACTCACGATAACAGAAGTATTTTGCACTGCTCCATCTTTCGTAAGAAGGTTAAATAATGTAATATGACTAAACATTAATATCGCCAATACTATTAAATAAAAACCAATTAACCGTTTATTTAATAGGTTTGGCCATCCGCGTTTGATAACAAACGAAACCGATAAAGCTATTACACCTAACACACCAATTATGTACCACTCACCAAAGAAGAAGCGAAAAAATAACACAAACGATTTCCCTACAACGCCTAGCTGTAAAATCGTAATGATTGAAAGTGCAAAAAGAGTTAAACCGACGATTTCATAATACAAAGTTGGCTTTATCGTGCGTCTTGCTTTTGCCTTCGTCCCTCTTTGCTTTTGTTTTGCCATTTCTTCACCTCGTGTTCTACATGTAAGTAGGGCTTCCTTAAAAAAGCTCTACTTATATGTCTGTTTTCTCTATTTTTCAGGTCTTATATCTTCTATTTTTACACTTCTTGTAAATTGTTAAATAAACAGAAGAAAGCAGCCCTCTCATGGCTGCTCAACCGTCTTGTTTTTTATATTATACCATAGCTTCTAAACAAAATCCTTCTTTTTGCTAAAAGGTTATTTTCTGGCCGGGCTCAAACTCTAAGTAGTGTAGCGGATCCGTACTTAACACACGTACAATAGAATAACACCCATGTTCTTCTTCAGAAACCATTAATTCAACACCGTTTATATTTACAACTTTTTGGCTTTCACATTGCGAATAATCAGTTGGATATACAAGTTGCTCTGGCATAATTGTGTATAAAATCATTGTAACATTTTCCCTTCTGCACTATCATCCATGCGAGCATCTATTAATTCATTCAGCTTTCGAATCGCATTCCCAATACCACCGACATCATCTATGAGACCATATTTTACTGCATCGCCACCAATTACATTCGTCCCAATATCTCGCGTCAAATTCCCTTTCGCAAACATAAGTTCTTTAAAACGATCTTCGGTTACTTTCGAATGCTTCGTCACAAATCGAATGACTCTTTCTTGCATTTTATCTAAATACTCAAATGTTTGCGGCACACCTATAACAAGACCTGTTAGACGAATGGGATGAATTGTCATCGTCGCAGTTTCCGCAATAAATGAATAATCCGTAGAGACGGCGATTGGTACACCGATAGAATGCCCTCCGCCCAGAACAAGTGATACCGTTGGCTTTGAAAGCGAAGCTACCATCTCAGAAATTGCTAATCCTGCTTCAACGTCACCTCCGACCGTGTTTAATATTAAAAGCAAACCTTCAATTTTCGGATTTTGTTCTATCGCAACAATTTGCGGAATAATATGCTCATATTTTGTTGTTTTATTTTGCGGCGGCAACTGAACATGACCTTCCACCTGCCCAATGATTGTTAAACAATGAATACTCGATTCATTCATTTGTGGTACATTCGTTTGCCCTAGCTGTTGAATTTTTTCCACTATCGAGGCTTCTTTCCCAGTTTCTTTCGGCTCAGCCTCTTTCCCTTCATTTGTATAACGATCACGTTCTGTCATATCGCATCCCCTTTCACTCGTATATAACTATTATTTCTTAAGTTATAAATTTCATTCGATAGAGTTTAAAAAGAAAAAAAGATCACCCGTAAAGGTGATCTTTTTTATACTTCCATAATAATCGGTAAAATCATAGGTTTTCTCTTTGTCTCTTCGTACAAGAACTGCCCTAATAATTCACGAATATTTTGTTTTAACATAGACCATTCAATTGAATACTCTTTAATCGATTGCTCAACAATCATACGTACAATCTCTGTAGAGCGGTCAATTAACGCTTCTGATTCACGAACATACACAAAACCACGTGAAATGATTTCTGGACCAGAGATAATTTTCTTTTCATCTTTACCAAGTGTTACAACAACTACTAATATTCCATCTTGAGATAACATTTTTCTATCTCGAAGAACGATATTACCAACGTCACCTACACCTAATCCATCAATTAACACATTACCAGCTTGTACTTTGCCAACTAAGTTTGCGTCATCGTCACCAAAAGCAATCACATCACCTTTTTCTACGATAAAGATATTCTCTCTTGCAATACCTACATCTTCAGCTAAATATGCATGTGCTTTTTGCATACGGAACTCACCATGTACGGGTACAAAATATTTCGGTTTCATTAAATTTAACATTAACTTTAATTCTTCTTGGCTACCGTGACCTGAAACGTGAACTTTTCTTTCACCGTAATAAATAACATCAGCTCCAGCTCTAAATAACAAGTCAATAATTTTCGATACAGATATTTCATTACCTGGAATTGGAGAAGCCGCAATAATAACCGTATCACCTTTACGAATTGAAATTTGTTTATGAGCTTGCTTCGCCATTCTAGAAAGGGCTGCCATCGGTTCACCTTGGCTACCTGTCGTTAAAATAGCTACCTTTTTCTCTGGGAAATTGTCTACTTCTTGTAGTGAAATAACCATACCTTCTGGAACATCTAAATAACCAAGACGTCTTGCGATATCTACTACTTTCACCATACTACGTCCTACAACCGCCACTTTTCGTCCTGTTTCAGCAGCTGCATCAAATACTTGTTGAATACGATGTACATTCGATGCAAATGAAGCAACGATAATACGTCCTTCTGCGCCGTAGAACACTTTAGAAATTTCTACACCAACTTCTTTTTCAGAACCTGTATAGCCTGGACGCTCAGCATTTGTACTATCAGATAATAAGCACAGTACGCCTTCATTTCCGATTTGTGCCATTTTTCCAAGGTCTGCTCCACTATTTCCAATTGGAGTTTGATCGAATTTAAAGTCTCCCGTATATACGATAGCACCTTTTGATGTATGGAAACAAACACCAACAGAATCTGGAATACTATGTGTCGTTCCAAAGAATGACACCGTTGTAGTATTAAACTCTACTGTTGAATTTGAATCGATTGTTTTTAAGTCTACACGGCCTAACATACCCGCTTCGCCAAGTTTTTCTTGTATAAGTCCTACTGTTAATTTCGTTGCATACACAGGAATTGATAATTTACGAAGTACGTAAACAATTCCACCAATATGATCTTCATGACCGTGAGTAATAAATAAACCTTTTACTCGCTCTTGGTTTTCCACTAAATATGTAATATCCGGAATAACGATATCAATTCCAAACATTTCATCTCCCGGGAACATTAACCCTGCATCTACAATAAAGATTTCAGAATCAATTTCAACACAGTACATGTTTTTCCCGATTTCACCTACTCCACCAAGAGCAAATACTTTAACAGACTCATTCTCTTTTCTCTTCATGTTGTTGCCTGGTTTAAAAATCTTTCAAACACTGATTTCACTAAAATTGCAGAGACACCAGGGGAAACTCTACAACCACCATATATTCACCGTCCAAGACGAATGTCCTTACCGTTATGCGATATCATGTCCTTGTTTATTTTTTAAACCAGGTTTCACCTCTCTTTCATTATATAAATCAAATATCTTATTCGATATGATATGAAAATGTAATCAAATTATAATTTTTACCAATTTTGCTAAGCATACCCGTACTAAGCTACTTAGCCATATTATACCTGATACAAGAAATAGAACACAAGTTAAATCGTGCGAAAGAAGAAGTAAAAGAACGGAATTACAACAAAAATATCGAACGTATTTCCTTTATATTTACTCCGATTTTATACTCCATATTATTTTGAAGAAATAGCCATACATACGCTAAATTAATTTCATAATATGGATTTTCAAGACTTATTTTTCTAGAATCGAACAAAAACACTTATAAAATGAAGCTTTTTTATGAATCACGTCACATTTGAGACAATCCCTCTACAAAACAGAATCGATAGTTTATTACGTTTATACAAATGTTTATCCTATAATAACTATGATTTTTTGATTCATTTAAAGGTGTACGATTATTTTCTTATACATGTTGCAACACATAATGAAGAAGCGGTTAAACAAGTGGCATAATATGATCTTATAAGAACACATGTAGGTGAGAAACGAGAGGCAAAGATTTTTATAACATAAAAAAATAACCTAGTTCTACACTAGGTCATTTTTTATTAACGAGGGATAGATTGCATAACAGATTGTAACGTTACTCTTTCTTCTTCTGTTAATGGAAGAAGTGGTAAACGTACAGAACCTACATCTAATCCAACCATTTGTAACGCTGTTTTTACTGGCGTTGGGCTTGGCGCCATAAATAATGAATCCGTTACTCTTACAAGTAATTGATGTAATTTTTGCGCCTTTTTAAATTCTCCTGCTTGGAATGCTGCAATCATTTCTTGCATTTCATTTCCAATCACATGAGATGCTACAGAAACGATACCTTTCGCTCCAACTGCCATAGCTGGTAACGTTAAACCATCATCACCGCTGTATACTGCAAAGTCGTCCGCTGTTTTTTCAATGATTTCTGTCATTGTTAGCACATCGCCGCCTGCATCTTTAATCGCAACAATGTTTTCTATTTCTGATAAACGAACAACTGTATCAACGGAGATTTGTACAATAGATCGTCCTGGAACGTTATATAGCATAACCGGAAGCGGCGTGCTTTCAGCAATTGCTTTAAAGTGCTGATACATTCCTTCTTGACTCGGTTTGTTATAATACGGTGCTACTAGCATTACTGCATCAACACCAACCTCTGTTGCCTTTTTAGTTAAGTCAATAGAAGCATGCGTATTATTACTACCTGTTCCAGCGATTACGGGCACCCTTTTATCGACAACAGATACGACATGGCGATATAACGCTACTTTTTCTTCTGAAGTTAATGTAGGAGATTCTCCTGTCGTTCCTCCTACCACGATTGCTGTTGTACCGTTATCTATTAAATAATTTACCAATTTCGTTGTCTTCGCAAAATCGATATTTCCGTTTTTATCAAACGGAGTTACCATCGCGGTTGCAATTGTCCCAAAATCTATCATGGTCTCACTCCTTATTGTTCCAGTTGCTTTTCTTTTGAAAGCTCAAACGCACTATGTAATGCATTTACAGCCTCCACTAAATCAGTTTCTTTTACAAGAACCCAAATTGTCGTATGGCTATCTGCCGATTGCAGAATTTGAATACCTTTTTCCGCTAAAGCTGTAACGATTTTCGCAGTAACCCCTGGGTATCCTGCCATTCCAGCTCCTACAATAGATACTTTTGCACAATGCTCTGTCACAATTGGCTCATATCCAAGGTTTTTTAATAATTCAACTGCACGACTTGATACACTATCACTCACCGTATAAGCTACCCCAGTAGGTGAAATGTTAATTAAATCGACACTGATTCCTTCATTCGCCATTTCTTTAAACACATGCTGTTGTAAATCATATGCTGTTTCTTTTGCCAGCACTTTAATTTGCGTCACATTTGATACATGAGCGATACCTGTAACAGGACGTTCTTCTACATCACGGCCTTTTGTCGCACCGTCCGATGCTGAAATAAGCGTACCTTCACTATCAGAATACGTAGAACGTACACGAAGTGGTACTTTTGCATGCATCGCAATTTCAACTGCACGTGGATGCACGACTTTTGCACCTTGATATGCCATGTTACAAATTTCATTGTATGTTACCGTTTGAAGATGACGTGCATCTTTTACAATGCGAGGATCCGCAGTCATAACACCTTCTACATCTGTAAAGATATCAATAAATTCAGCATGAAGCGCAACACCTAATGCAGAAGCTGAAGTATCGCTACCTCCGCGTCCAAGTGTTGTCGTATCACCTTTTTTCGTTTGTCCTTGGAATCCTGTAACGACGATTACATCTAGATTTTCTAGCTCTTCATGTATACGATCGCAGTTCATTTCAATAATCTTAGCATTTGTAAAATCATCATTTGTTACAAAACCAGCTTGTGCACCATTTAATGCTGCTGCTTTTATACCGTTCTCATTTAACATGTTAGAGAAGACGATTGCTGAGATTAATTCTCCGCATGATAATAATAAATCTTGCTCACGATTAGAAATGCGAGATTCCTCTTGATTTACAAGACTTAACAAAGTATCAGTTGCATATGGTTCACCTTTACGGCCCATAGCAGATACGACAGTAACTACTTTATAACCCGCATCTAGCGATTTTTTTATATGATGAAGCGCATGCTTACGTCCATTTTCATCACGTACGGATGTGCCACCAAATTTTTGAACAATAATTTTCATATTTTGCACCTTCTCTTAGCCGTTTACACTAATTGTAATTTTACTAAGCGCTCTGCAATTTGAACAGAATTCCATGCAGCGCCTTTTAATAAGTTATCAGATACGACCCAAAGATGGAATCCTTTATCGTTATTTAAATCTTTACGGATTCTTCCAACGAATACTTCGTTTTTACCTACTGCAGTAGCTGGCATTGGATATAACTGCTCTTCTGGGTTATCTTGCAGAACGATACCTTCCGCATTTGCAAGTAAGCTCTTTAATTCTTCTACTGTTACGCCTTCTTTTTCCACTTCGATGTAAACAGACTCAGAGTGACCTGATACAACCGGTAAACGTACACATGTTGCCGCTACTTCTAATTCAGGCATATGCATAATTTTTTTCGTTTCATTAATCATTTTCATTTCTTCAAACGTAAATCCATTATCTTGGAATTTATCAATCTGTGGAATCGCGTTGAAAGCAATTTGGAAATGTTTCTTATCACCTGATACAGGTAAAACATTCGCCTTTACTTCTTCACCATTTAAAATTGCTTGTGATTGTTCATGAAGTTCTTCAATCGCTGCCGCACCAGCACCTGATACAGCTTGATATGTGGAAACGATTACTCGTTTTAAACCATATTGCTGACGAACTGGCTCAAGAGCTACTACCATTTGAATTGTAGAACAGTTTGGATTTGCAATAATACCATTATGTTCTTTTAAGTCGTTTTCATTTACTTCAGGTACAACAAGTGGCACGTTTTCTGTCATACGGAATGCACTTGTATTATCAACAACAATCGCACCGCGTTTTGCTGCTTCTGGCGCTAATTGTTTTGATACAGATCCACCAGCACTAAATAGTGCGATATCTACTCCTTCAAAACTTTCAGGAGTTGCCTCTTGAACTGTAAATTCTTCGCCTTTAAATACAAGTTTCTTACCTGCAGATCGTTTAGATGAAAGTAACGTTAACTTCCCGATTGGAAATTCTCGTTTCTCTAAAGTATTTAACATTTGTTCACCAACTGCGCCGGTTGCTCCAACTACAGCGACATGAAAAGTTTTTTGCTTTTCCATCACTATGCCCCTTTCTAGATACCAATCCTTCTATAACTTAGAATCAGAAGGAGTATACAATACCCCTTCTAATCTTAATAACGTTAATTTTATCATATTCTACAGTAAGAATGATGGTTTCATCAAAAATTGTCCGTTTTTTTTCGTTTTTTAATTCATATATCTGAATTTTTCTACGACAACCGGTTGCAATTGCTTCCCTTGCAGCGCTTCTAATACTGTATCTTCAAGCAGCTCCATACGAGCTACCATCGAGTTCGGTTTTTTCTCTGGTGCATCTTGACCGAATGGGACGAAGTAGATGTTTTTTGTAGCCATTAGGCGCATGAGGTTGACTCCAACAGGGTGATAACAAAAGAAGGAGTTTTTTATTTCTTCAATTATATATATAAATCATGATTAGTTAAATTGTTATAACTTTATATGGAAGCAAAAATTCTAAAGTATATATTTTATTATTTCATAAACAACCCTAATATCTCTAAAGTTTGATATAATAATATCATTATTATTTCATCTAGGAGGTTTTTTATTTGTTTAGTGCATTAACATTTTTATTTTTACTATTCTCAGTGCTAGCAATAATTGCATTGATTATAGGTCTAATTAAACCAGGGAAAGTAGTTCGTTTTGGCAACAAAAAAACAAGAGGTCTAGTTATATTAATTTTCTTACCGATATTATTCATTTCGTTTATTTTAACAGGTGTATTTGCTAATAAGTCAATAAATCCAGAAGAAAGAGCTGCAATTGATAAAAAAAGAACTGAAGAAAAAGTATTAAAAGAAAAACAAGAGCAAGAGAAAAAAGCGAAGGAAAAAGAAGAACAGGAAATGAAAGCTAAAGAAGAGAAAAAGGCTGCTGAAGAAAAACGTAAACTTGAAGAAGCTCAAAAACAAGAGGAACAGCGTAAACTCGAGGAAGCTCAAAAGCAAGAGGAACAGCGTAAACTTGAGGAAGCTCAAAAACAAGAGGAACAGCGTAAACTTGAAGAAGCTCAAAAGCAAGAGGAACAGCGTAAACTTGAAGAAGCTCAAAAACAAGAGGAGCAACGTAAACAACAAGAGGTTCAAAAACAACAGGAATCAACTAGTAAATCTACCATTAGTAACAGCGGTGCTAATGAAAGTTTCTCAAATTGTACAGAATTACGTAAAAAATATCCGAATGGAGTACCATCTTCTCATCCGGCATACAGCGCTAAGTTAGATCGTGATAAAGATGGATTTGCTTGCGAAAAAAATTAACCCTAAAATGAACAGATACTAAATTCTACAGTAAAAATATAACTACTACATAAAAAGTAGGTGTTTAAAATAAAAAGAAATTCTACCTTTATGAAAGTCATTCGTTCAATCTTCAACGCATTTCGTTTGTTGAGTAAAATCATGAAACCTATATTAAAAGCATTATCTAAAAGTAAATTTTAATTCTCAAAAAAATTAAAATCCCCTTCTGCATATGAGTGCACAAGGGGATTTTTCACTTATTCTATTTATTCTACAGACATTGAATATAAATATAAAAATAAGAGACGGTGTATATTTACACTAACATATACAAATATAATAGTCAACAAAATAAGTATCTACATATAGAACCTGATACTTTTTCATCAAACTATTCTTTTGTTTTATTTAATTTCATACCACCAATCTTTACGTTCAAGCCAGCCCTTCATACCATTTAATTGTGCATCACTAGTTGGTTCGGTAACAAAATACGTTAAGCCATCTGGTTTTAAAAAGAAATTCGCAGTCATTTTCACAGATGTTAAGGCCTGCATAGCATCCTGCACTTCATATGGTGAAAAAGCTCCTGATTGGATGATGTTTTGTTTAGGAACTTGCGCTTGCTCTTGTGCTGCTTCGGTAAACCAAGACAGTGATTTATTCCCTATAAGTGAATTTAGATCACATTTACCAATACCAGGCACATTCCCTGTTTCAGTGTACTGCCAAATATCACAAGGATATGCTGGCTTATTACCGCCATAACGTGGAATCCATACAAAGTCACAATTCACATTAGCCATTCCAAATGGAGCGTACATATGATGGCCAACGTATAAACCAACTTTTTTAGCTCCTAATCGGTATAACTCATCGATAAACGCTTGTGTCCCTACTCTCATGTCATCCATTGTTTTCACTTCTACATCCGCAACCCAAACCGTAGCATTTTTATCACCGCGACTCCAGAAGTCTTGCGCTTCTTTCTTTGCATCAGTAATGGAAACAAATCGACAAAATGCATAGTTACCGAAAGGAATGTTATGCTGCTTTATTGCTTGTACATATCCTTTATACAATGGATCTACATAATTTGAACCATCTTGTACACGGGCGATGATAAAATTTACGTGTTGCTTTGCTACAGGCCAGTTAATGTCACCATTCCATTTTGAAATATCAATAATATGTCCCATTACTTAACATCTCCTTTTCTCTCTTCTTGTCTTTGTTTACCACCTAAAATCTCAACTGCGTTTGTTAAAGCTTGCGGGAGTGGAATACCCATTCGACCAGCGTTTTCTAAAAGTGAAAGTAACTCATTACCCATGAAGAAGAAAATAGTCGCTTCACGAATTGCACTGTTACTTCCAAGTACTTGATCTAGTTGAGCGGATGCTCCGACCAAAAGAAAAAGCACCACCTTTTTGGCGATGCCTTTGAAACCAACTTTACTTTTTAATTCTCCGTTATATCCTGCTGCAATCATACCAGTTAAATAATCAATAACCGCCATCGTTACTAAGATTTTCAATGTTGCATCCCATCCTCCCAAGAAATACCCACAGAAGCCACCAAACGTAGCTACAAATGCTTTCAATAATACGTCCATACGATCCATCTTTTCATCTCCTTATTTAGAATAAAAAAAGAGAGACGCTTGTCTCTCTTTTCTCAAAAACCATTCAATTCTATTAACACAATTGAGTTTACTTATCTATTTTATCAAGATCATCTGATAATTTCTTTAAAATATCACGTGCTTCTTTCTTCTCTTCATCTGTTAATTTAGCATTCTTACTTTTCGCTTCAAGTGATTTAAGTACTTGCATGTATGTACTATCTTTAGTACATACAGTGTCTGTATAAGAGTCGCCAATAGCGACTAATGAATAATACGTTTCTTTAGGACCGTTGTTATTTGGTTTTGGCACATATCCAATCATATATAAAGTTCCATCTTTATCAATGCTTATAGAATCATTTGAAGAACCAGGATGAAATGTTGAAAATGGCATCTTCCATTTTAGTGTTCCATCTGGATTTACTGCGAATAATGCTTGCTTTGAATGGACATAAACTACACCATTTTTATCTATTATTGGTGAGTTCCCAACTCCTCCACCCGCTGAATATTGCCACTTTAATGTGTAGTCTTGATTATACGCAGTTACCCCGCTACCTCCAGCTATATAAATTGTCCCATCCGTCGAAGAGATTGTAGGAGCAGGTCTCGCACCTATCTCACTTCGCTTCCACTGCTTGATTAGATTTCCATCTTTATCAAAAACATGGATAACAGATCCACCATTTATATATAATTCATTATTTAATCCTAAAGAAAAACCTGGATTCCCCCCATTCCCCTTAGCCTTTTTATTCCATAATTCTTTACCATTTTTATCATGGGCATAGAGAAAATAGTTTTCGCCACTTGAAAGTAAAGTGTAAATAGTTCCATCTTTTGACATAAGTGTAGAATTTTTACCACTAGTAGCTTCTTTAAACATCGGACTTGATTCCCATTTCTTTGATCCATTCGAGTTATAAGCAGTTATTGATTTTGAATTATATACATAAACTGTACCTTCACTATCTATAATAGGAGTATTATAAGTATTTACATCTTTAACTTGCCACTTAATGGAACCATCGGGATTTAAAGCTGTTAGTTTTCCTTTTACAACATAAATAGTTCCATCTTCTGCTATAACCGGTGTACTATTTAAATATGTTACATCATCTTTAATCCATTTAATGGAACCATCTTTATTTAACGCATGCAATTTCCCATTGTAGTTTCCAATATAAATCGTCCCATCACTTCCAATTGCTGGTGGAGCACTAAACAATTGAATACCACCATTTTCTTCATAAAGCCTGTATTCCCATTTCACTTTACTTGTTTCTGTTCCAGCATAAGGTGAGTTCTTGTTCCAGTTCTGTCCAAATGGAAATTCAGCTTGCAGATTATACTTTCCTTGTTCGAATTGTTCACCTTGTGTGCTTGTGGTTTCTGCTTTTGTCATTGAATTAGGATGTAATCCTACCATCAATGCAAACAGAAGCATCATTAACATAAACTTCTTTTTCATAATATACCTCCTAAATGTGATATTAAATTGGATACATAACGCTAACAATTATATCATTATTACTTTATATTGTGATTAAATAATTTTAAAGCGTTTAACAAAAAAAGAAATCCTGTCATCTACTTGTTATAAATCACTATATTTCCCTCCTTTAATTACCATTTCCCATAAAGAATCTACTAGATTAGATATAAAATACACTAGATAAAAGAAAAGCATCCCTTCGAGTGCCTATAAAAGCCGTATTTTGTTCAAAATAAAAAAGACTAGCTTATAACTACTCTGCAGGTTCCGTTTGACTAACTGTTGTGCTGCCTTCACCAGTTTCTCCTGGTGGTTTTTCTGATTCTTTCGATTCTTCTTTAACTGGGACAGGAACAACCTGTTTTACATCAATTCGAGAGAAGATATAATCACCAATTACGACTGTAATTGTATTATTATTGTTTAATTGCTCGTTTAGATAAATTGGATCATAATCGTTTGTTGTAATCTCAATCACTTTCCCAGCATTTGTATGAACTGCTACCCTTTTAGCGCCTTCTACATCAATGGTGTTTAATGGAATAATACGTTTAACATCAATACGTTGGATAATGAAATCACCAATTAATACTGTGATTAAATCGTTGTCGTTTAGTTTCGTATTCAGTGCTTCTGCATTATATACTTCAGTTTGTACTTTATGCTTTAATCCACCTTGTGTATGAATTTCAATTGTTTGCATATGTTATCAATCTCCTTCTCTATTTTTAATCATTTATTTTAATACGTGCCGCCGCTTCTTGATTGAATAAACAGCCGCCCTGTAACAGTAGCGTTAATTCTTGCTAAACTATTTGGTGTAATCTTAATTTCAACATAACGGCCACGCTGAAGTTTCCCCTCATCATCCTTCGCTAAATAAGGAATTAAATTTATATCTTGTCCGCGTATCGAATCAAACGGCAACTTATTCCCATCAACTTCAATCGTCACTTTTGATGGCGTTTCATATAATTCAAAAATACCAAACTCAATTTCGTGAGTATGATCTGGTAACGTTATATTGTGCGTATGATTCGGTATGTTGATGTCGTGCGTATGGTTAGGAATACTAATGCTATGGCTATGATTTGGTATATTAATACTATGTGTATGGTTAGGTATTGATATATCATGTGTATGACTACCACTAGAACCATGGGTATATAAACTAGCTCCTGTTCCTTTTGCATAAAATGAAGCCGCTGTAAATCTTCCGGGATCAGAAAAAGCTGTATACAGTCCTATATAGTCAGGTTCAGCAGGAACGATTCCTGCCCCATGAAACATCTTATGAACATGATCTCCTCCACCGCTTGATGCCCTTACCGTACCGCCACCAGCACTTGTTGAGCTTACCGTTGCTCCTCCAGAACTTGTTGAACCAACTGTTGCTCCTCCAGAGCTTGTCGAACCAACTGTTGCTCCGCCAGCTGATGTTGAAGCAACAACAGCTCCTCCGCCTTTAATAGCTCGTTCATACGCTCTAAACCGTAATGTTTCAAATGTAAGTATTAGCTGATTCACATTCTTTACATCATTTGGTATTTGAAATCTTATAATAGCTGGATGATCAGGGTCGCAGTTATCTTGGAATGGTTGGCTGTCTATATTAGTTGTCCCTTGAGAATACACTTCATTGACTTTCTGGCGCTTCTCAATATCTGCTTGTATTGTCCCTATATCAGTCACTTTATTTTCTAATACAAGCTTTACATCAAGTGGATTACCAGTGACATCATCTTTTGGGCGGTTTATTACTCGTAAATCAACCCATATATTAAAATCCTCATCATATAAACGTACTAGCTTCCCGGTTTCATACTTTTCTATTTTGTATGGATCAATCAATTCATAATCAATCGCAACAATCTCATACGTAACTTTTGGCATACACGCTTTTAGTAACATTGCTTTTGCTGAAGCGTAAAGGGTTTTTGGGTCCTCAAATTTTCTATCAACCCAAATATAATCAAAACCATCATGTAACTCTCTGACGAAATCAGGAGCGTCTATATAAGGAATACCATTATTTACGCTTTTTATGGTGAGTTGGTTAACTCCCTCACCGTAACCAAGAGGGTAAATTCTTGTCATAACATCTTTAGCTTCTACTTTGCGCTTAATACCTTTCATATTTTTCCGGTATCGTAGTTCTCCAGTTATTTCATCGTTATATCGCACAAGGTTTAAAGTCCAAGGATAGGACGTATCGTCCCAAGTCCATTGGAATTTCTCATCAAATGGCTTTGGAATGCTATATATCGGGCCTAATATAGTATCTTCATTTTCCCAACTATATTGAAAATACTTTACGAAATCACATTGACCAAGTTTCCAATGCTTTATTCTCTGTTTGCTAAGGAGATACTCGATATTCTCCCTTGTGGTTAAATTAATTCTCTCGTGATAGCCAAAAAGCACGCTATCCATCAGTGTGGATAAAACGTGCTCACAGTCATAGGTAATTATTTTTCCATGCACTTCTCTTTCTTCTTCACTGTCCATAATACGGAACATGCCAATACGCTTACCGTTATCAAATATCTCCACATAATCAAACGTTTCAATTTCTTCTCGTTTCGGATCAGTAAATGGTAATGAAAAACCCGCCGTCCAAAGTTCATTTAGCGGCGGGCTGTACTTTATATTATATGCATTCTCGAGGTAAGCCTTGAGCTGCAGTTGTTTATTGTAGAGTTTTAGCAATGTATCACCTCATTCTAAAAATAATTTACATCCTCATTTATTAATAATAGAATATAAAAATAAAGGGGTGTACATATGAACATTTGTATTATTTGTGCAATTATTAGCTTACCGATTTTCCTCATACTAAAACCATTTATGCACAGATATGTCGATTGGTGCAAACGTCTTGATGAAGATGAAGATTATGATGAAATAGATCCATGGCCATAATAACCAATGCTTTTTGTTATTCTACACTATTTTTATAGAAAATCGAGGTGAGTGCACATCAATAAAATAGTTCTGGTTTATCAACTTTAATCCGATTGAACATTTTTAAAGAACCGTTATAGTTCGGATGTATTCCATCAGTAAACAATGCGCTGTCACCACCGTTATTAATATCATTATTTACTGCTGTCGCAATATCAAATTTAACACCATCCTCAGATACAGCATCAATGTTGGCATTTTTTTCTTTGTAATAAATATTAGTATTAGGCCCACCTGCTGGTATATGGTTTAGTATTAATTTTATTCTATTACTCTCACACAAGTTCTTTATTTGTGTGTACTTTGCTATTGAGTTCATCGCCACGCTGCCATTAGTTCCAATTGTTACGAATATAAATTTAGGTTTATAGATAGAAAACTCACTATCAAATTTTTCTATTACATCGTCTATAACCCCGGATGATGCAGCAGAAATCACGCAATCTCCAATTGCAGTTCGTGCAAGCTCTGCGAATCTATTTGTGAATGAACTATCTCCTGTTAAGGCATTCATTCCATATCCTTCTGTAATGCTGTCACCAACAAATGCAACAATCGGATTTTCCGGCATATGAACGCTTATCTTCGAAATCTTTGGAGCTGTAATACCTGCTCCCCATGAGAAACCGTAATAGCTTAATTGACTACCTGCTCCCCATCCAACAAATTTTAGCTCTGTTATTGCCCCTGTAACATAATCCTTTATACGAAAATAAAACTCATAATCTCTTTTTTCAATTTCAATTTGATATTTATTACCATTTACAAAATTAAATCCAATAGTTTTTTCGGATATATACGACCCGATCTCTAAAGTTCTCCCGGTAAGTTTTGTCATTCTGATTTTTTTATTTGGGATATCCACGACATATAACGATTCGTTAGGTATTTCCCCTGTATGTTGATTTCTAAACATATGAATATTTAACACAGTATCGGAATATAAAACGACATCAAATTTCAAAACTTTCAGATCACATTCATACCGCTTGTTTAATTTCAATATATTTTGTAGGGCCATGTTGGTTGTACCATCATTGTAGTAGCCGCCTTTCGCTGTTGGATAAGTATTTTTATTTGTATAATCAAATGCCCATGCTGAACCGCTAGTTGTATCGTTTAAAACGGTTAATGCTTCATTTTCCTTGGAAAAATCATTTTCAAAAACAGGCATGTAATTTTTGGTCATAACATCTTTTGTTATTGTAGTTTGGAGGTCAGTTATATCTTGCTGCATTGTCACCACGCTGTCCTCGATACTTCTTACATCATTCAAAGATAAAGTACTATCTCGAACACCATAGGCAAAAACGGCATAATACCCAATGATAACTCCTGTTGGGGATTTCATCCCAGAGTAATCACTTTCCATCTGAATCCCATCATTGTCAGCAGAGTTTTTATAATAATAACTACCACCAGTTTGCTTAACAAAAATATACTCATCCGTATTAAGATAATGCTTATCGTCATTTACAGATAAATAACCATTCTGTCCTAAATTTTCTATTGGAAAATCACCATATTTATAGGTTAATGTCAAAGTCTTATTTTTGACCCTACCTGCAATTACACTTAAAACTTTGGCATTTGTTTTTAAATAAATTCCCTTTAGAAATCCACTCTGTTGCATTGCACCATTCGAATAGTATCTTGTGTTTGTAACTGTTAACGTGGTGCTATTTAAATCTACCTCCTTATTTATAAAAGTATCATTGCTTGGAGTGAATTCTGATAAATTGTCGAGCAACAAGCTTAATGGTTCGGTTTTCCCATTTAAAGCACTCATATCAAAAAAGTTAATGCCTACTTTAGAAAAAATTAAATTGAAGCTTACTAAAACTGTCGACTGACTGAATACACCATCTAATAATTCATAACTAGAAAAGCCAGAAGGTGTATTATAGTAGTATGAGCCGTTTTTAAATTTAACGAAAACAGAATAGTTAGGTTTAAGTAGTAAATAATTTACTGAAACAAGTCCACCTATTACATTAAGATCACCTAAATCTTTAACAAATGTAAATACGCCATTTTCCTTTTTATAAATTTTGACCGAAACAACTGTCGCTGTCGTATTAACTTTAATACCTGTTAAATAGATCGATCCATCTGAAACAAATCCATTATTCCAGTATTTTGCGTTAGCGATTGTTGCTGTCAAACTTGCAAGATCATGACCTGTGGTACTCGTATTGGACGTTGGTACACTATCTGCAATTTTACCAATCGCATTAGCTAAGTTATTTTCGTTATTCAATGAGTTTTTTTCGAATTCTCTAATCGCATGTCCAGCCGTTCGGTAAACTGTACCGTCAGATCCTACTCGTATATCTTCTAATTCTACTTTTGCATTATCAGCTTTCTTTTTCGCTTCATTTGCATTATCTATAGCTAAATTTATTTTATAATAACTTTCATCAAGAAATTCATTTCCGTTTAATTTAGGCGCATCAGCCATATTTTCCACCACCTTATATATATTTAGCGCGGTATTTGAATGCAATGTTGATGTTTAGATTGGAACCGCCTATTTGTATTGCATTAGCGCCTGTCATAAACTCTAACTTTTCTAAATTACCCTGTAATTGGAATAAGAAATTCTTACCGTTTTTAATTGCTGCATATCGTTTCGCGTCTATTAATATTGTTGAATTTGTAAAAGTTCCAATAGAAAAACTCTCACCTTTTATAGTGAGGATTAGTGAAGTTGCACTACCTGATATTTCTATAACCGGTCTTACAACAAGTGATCCATAATTATTAATTGATAAAGTTTGAGGACTACTAATTGTATAAGATGTTCTTCCAAGACCAATAGGTATTTGAGACATCCAGGGGATACGGTCACCCCATTTTATCCCCTTCGAACTTTCCACAATTGAGTAAGCATGTGGATCGTATGCGATTAAGGGCAATTCAAACTTACCCATTCTAAAATAACGATCGATTGGAAGTGAACCGCTGTATCGAGCTAGATAATATTTATCAGGCTCGTAATCATAAATTAGTTTCACTTCTTTTGGCTTGCCATAAGGATCAATAAAGGCAGCCACCATTTTTCTGATAGCTGCCGATAATCTATATCTATCTTCTTGAGGTTTAATAATTAATGGTAAATTAAACTCTAAAGGGTCTATATCTGAACCAAAGTAATATGCACCAGGGCGACCAGGGATAGAAACTGTATAGTCACGAATTGGTGGGGCTGCTGGATGTTGGAATCCTGGTAAAAGAGCTAAGCCTAATTGTTTTAAAGGTTTTCCATCTATCGTTAAACTCATAGTTGCCCCACCCTTCTTCCTGACGTCTTAATATGTTTTCCTAACTCGACTGCTAATTTTTGTACATCCGCTTCTTCTCTAATGACAAATGTTGAACCTCTAAACATATCAGCAAAGTTATATGAATCAGATTTATTTGCATTTGAAGAAGAATTGCCATCCACAGCGCTTTGACTAGCATTTCTACTCATTGCTTGTGTACTACTAGCCATACTGCCATATACATTGCTCATGACACTTTTTAAACCAGCTAACTCTTTCATAGAACTAGCCATTGAATAACTCATATCGCCAATTAATCGGCTCATAGTCCCTGTGATACCAAGTGACTTTTCATTTGAAGATAAAGGCGTAACAGATACACGATTACCTCTTTTAGTAAATAACTCTGGTCCAGCTTCACCAGCAATAAATGAACCGTCTCCAAGAACATGTCCACCTGTTGCTAACATAGGAATTGTTGGGATATGAGTTTTCCCACCACCGACAAACGGGACCCAATCAGGCATTTCTATACTATTAATACCCTCAATTAATCCATTAAGCATTGATACTACAGCATTTATCGGCGCTTTTGCAGCTGTTTTAATTCCCTCGAAAACACCACTAAAAATTTTTACTATTCCTCCCCATGCTTTTTCCCAGTTCCCTGAGAAAATACCGGAGATGAAATCTATAATTCCATTAAGAATTGGTTTCAAAACATTATTCCACATATCTTTTATTCCGCTAAACGCATCTGATACAACACTACCAATAGCAGAAAATACAAATTTAAATGCTGGTAAAAGAACTGTCTTAATAACAGAACCAATAAGCGAAAATACAGGTGCTAATATTTCATTCCAATAGCGTTGTATAATTGCAAATGCGTCTTGAACAATGTCTTTTATTATCGCAAATCCTTGTTCAAATACCGGTTGTAAAGTCCCGACAATGATAGATACTATTTGATCTATTGTAGGCTTAAAATATTCGTTGTATATGGCCATTATTTTATCACCGAATAAAACCCAAATAGCAATTAATCCAGCGATAGCTGCAACCACTAAAGCAATTGGGCTTGTTAAAACAGCCATAACACCCGCAAAGGTTATAGCACCTGATGTGGCCAAGAAAATTACTGGGGCGAGAGCTGCGCAAATACCAACAAGTATCCCTATTGCAACTGTTATAGCTGTAATTGCCGCCGCTAACACTGGATGAGCTGAAATAAACCCGGCAAATGCAGATACAATATCAGCTACTGTAAGTAATACTGGCTCAAGAGCTTCTTTTAACTCTTTCATCGCATCTTTCCATTTAACCATTGGCGATGCATCCATTTTATTTGCT
This sequence comes from Bacillus sp. N5-665, assembly GCF_022637375.2. Lineage (NCBI taxonomy): Bacteria > Bacillati > Bacillota > Bacilli > Caryophanales > Bacillaceae > Bacillus > Bacillus sp. N5-665. Next base: position 1,636,421 of record NZ_CP093325.1, on the reverse strand, counting down.
GATTCTTGTAAATCATCTATTCCTTTTTTTAAGTCAGCTTGCTTTTCTTCAGTTTGTAAAATTGTATTAATAATGTTTTGTCCTTGGTCTTCAAACATTGTTCCGAAAAGTTGTACACCAATTGCTTCACGTAAAGCAGCATCATCGATATTGTTTAACCATTTAACCATATCTACAAACGCCTGCTTACCTTCCTCTCCACCCTTAGCAATAGCTTTACCCCAACCTTCTAGTTGAGAGAAAATTTCTTTTACAGCTGCACTATCAGGCGGATTTTTTGCAAGCTCTAGTTTTTCTGCATTCATTTCTTTAAAAGATTCTAACTCCGCTCTATGGGATTCACGAACAGCTTCCATTTCATCACTTAAACGTTCACTTAGTGCTTGTTTACGGTTATTATGACTTTCTTTTAAATTTGATAAATTAGCTTGGCTCACTTCACGTAATGAATCGAGTTGTGCTTTATTCGATTCACTAATCGCCTTTAAATTCTCTTGCTTACTTTGCTGGAAAGCTTCTTTTTGTTCCTGTTGTCGTTCTTTCAGAGCTTCTTTTTCATTGTTTATTTGCTCTTTAACTTGTTCTTTTCGGCTATCAATCTCTGATTTAAGGGCTTCTTTCTTTGCGTCAGATGCTTCTTTTATACTGTCTTTTTCTTCCTTTAATCTATCAATCTGACTTTTACGTTCTTCACGTATTTTATCAAGCTGCATTTTCTCTTCGAGATCTCGCAATGCTTTTATTGCTGCCTGACGTTCTTCCTCGTTTTTAGCTTTGCTTATTTTAATCTTTAAATCAGCACGTTTCTCAGCGTTTTCACGTTCTTTAATATATTTATCTTCCGCTGCTGTTTTGGAATCTAAATAACCAATTTGATCGTCAATCGCTTTAAGACGATTATATTTTTCCTCATCAATTAACTTCATGCGTTCCATATATTCTTTATCGATGAGTTTTATTTTTTGTTCAGAAGACTTTTCAAAGGCTCTAACTTCCGCTTCAAGTGACTTTTCAAGCGCTTTTTGTTGTCTATCGTAATTTTTTGATGCTGCATCATATTCAGCGCTAAGTTTTCCCTCTAAATTCTTTTGCTGATTTTCATAACTTTTGGAAACTGCATTGTATTCAGCATCAAGACTTTTAGCTAATGCGTTCTGTCTTTGACTATGGCTTTTAGAAAGTGCTTTCTCTTGATTGCTATAGGATTTTGCAAGTTCAGATTCTTGCTTTGCGAATCCTTTTTGCATCGCTGAAATTTGTTCATCAGACATTTTTTCAGTATCATCCACAACATCTCGAATAGAATCTTTCATACTGTTGCTTAATCCCTGTGCCATTGCAACAGAACGGACACGTCCTTCTTTTAAACCATCCAATAAGTTGTCGATATTCCAAGATTTTTGTTGAGCTGCACTTGTCATAATACTTTGTACTTCTTGTGCTGTATAACCAACTCTTTTTAGCTGCTGACCATATTCAGCGATAATATCGAGTTGTTCAGGTGGAAAACCTATCTTCAAAAGCGAATTAACTAATCCAAGCGCTTCTTTATTGGAAATATTTAATTCGCTACCGATTTCATTGGTTTCTTGTATTAATTCTGTAAAATCAATCTGTGAATAGGAACTAGCGATGTTAGCTGCTCCTTTGATGATTTCTGTATTTGCTGCATCAGAAGCATCTTTATTTAATGCCCATTGTCTACGTACACCCTCCAATGCTTCCTCTGCATCACCGCCATATGAAATAACAGTTCTGACTGCATCCTCCACAGATCTCTTTGATGATTCTGGAACGTCAAAAGTAATGTCAATTTTTGTTTTTAACTCTGACATATCAAGAGATTGTTCGATGACTTCTTTGAGTCCTAGACCTGCACCTATTCCAGCTACTACTTTTTCTAACTCAACGCCTAATCCTTTAACACTTTCGCCCGCTTCCTCTGCTTCTTGGGAAAGTTGATTTAAGTCGTTTCTGATGTTTTGAATGGAATTACCATTATCAATAGAACGTAGCGCTTGTTGCAACTTTCCAATATCTGCTTCGGCTCCTAGCGCTTCTCTTCCAATTATCTCAATCGCTTGATCTAACTGCCTACTCGATGCCGTACCGTTTTTAATTGCATTCACAAGACGATTCCCTAATGCATCCGCAAAATCATCAACACTTTTCCCTGTGGCACTAAATAATGTTTCTAATTGTCTTGTTGAACTTGCTGCTTTTTCTTGCTCAGCCTTTAATCCTGCAAGACTGTTTTTGAATCCATTAAGTTGCCCTTCTGTAAATTCAATTTCACGCCTAAACGCCCGATATTGTTCTTCATTAATTGCGCCGCTTTCAAACTGTGCTTGCACTTGCTGTTGAGCTGACTTTAAGCTATCTAATTTTTTCGTTGTATTCTCAATTTGTTGCGTAAGTAATTGTTGTTTTTGCGCTAGTGCTTCCACATTACCTGGATCGAATTTTAAGAGTCGTTGTATATCATTTAATTCTCTAGATAGTTCGCTACTTTTTTTATTAACATCTTTTAATGCGTTTTGAAGACCTGTGGTTTCTCCACCAATTTCTATCGTTATTCCTTTAATTCTTCCTGCCATGTTATCACCTCACTTGCTTAGAAATTGTTAAAGTCATCTTGTGTAGCTGTTCTTGTATTTTCTTGTTCTTTTTTCGGGTTTCGTAACTCTACATATTCATCGATATAATCTAGGCAATCACCTATTGTCATATCTTCTAAATCTTCTTTTGAAAGTTTGCATGAATAACAAAGAGCAAGGAATGTATCAACAGAAAAACTACCTTTCCCATTGTTACGCCCTTGCCCTTGATCATCTTCTGTTATTTTTTTTTTGACTGAACAGTACTTTTAATTAAGTCCTGAATTTCAGTGATAATTTCAGCAATCGGAAACTCCCCAAATGTATCAAGCCAAGTTAATGGGTCTTGAACCTCTTTATTTGCTGTTTTAGCGAATGCCCATACTAAGTTATAAATAACTTCAAAATCTAATTTACTTAAATCGACCTGTGAAAGGTCGATATTATTTTGGTCGCCATCCGTTGAAATATATGAAGAAAGTACCCCTAAGCTAAGGATATCCGCAAACATATCGCGTCTAAATTGTGATTTATAGCGAATAGCCGTGCCAGCGGTACTTTTCAAAAGGACTGATTTTTCATCAATTACAATTCTTTTTTCCATCTAATTACGCCCCCACAACTTTTTCGTAAACTTTTGTATACCAAGCGTCATAAATAGCTGCTGGCGTACCAACTGTTGTTGAATCTTTCACTTTTAAAGTTTCTGGATGCTGTGATGCTACGAACTTTAATTCTGTTGTAGTCGGCTCTGTTTTATCACTTTTTGTGGAAGAACCAAAGCCTGGACGAGATACAGATACGTTATACATCACATGACGTGTCGCTTTCACATCTCCATCAAATTCAAACATTAGAGCGATTCTTTTAATTTTTGCATTTGAGACTTCTGAAATAACCTTGTCAGTTTCGTCTAAAACTTCACCTAATACATCAGTTCGGAAAGCTTCTGTGAGCTTAGCAAGATTTAAAGTACCTTCATAACCCTGATTACTTGATTCTGCATAATAGTTCATATCGTCTGCGTAGAAATCTGATTGTTCACCTTTTGGATCCATTTTCATTTCAACTGCACCAGGTAATGGAGTCGGTTTCCCATATGTGATCTTCCCTGTTTCATCTTCAGAAATAACACTGTAATGTACTTTCTTTAGACCGAAAATAACTTTATTCTCTGCCATTTATATCAACCTCGTTTCATATATTTTTTGATACATTTTTTCAGATTCAATAAAAGTCCCGTACGAATCATAAGGAATTTCATGATCGTCCAGTACTTTTTCAAGTTTTTCTTCTGCAACTAAATCTTTTTTAGTTGTATAAAGCTCGATGTTTAAATCATTTATTTTGTGATAGACCTTATTATCAGCCATTAAATTTGCTGATCCATCCACAAGGAAACAAATATAAGGTGGTGCTGGCACTGGCTTACCTGGCGTTGCTGTAAAATGCGAATAAGCCACAGGATAACCTGTAGCTTCAAGGATTTTTGTTAATTCACCTAATGTCATTATTCAAGTGCCCTTTCAATCCGTCTTGGTAACTCGTTAATTACATACTCTTCAACTGGACGAATATGCACTTGAGCCGGAACACGCCCGCCACCAGCCTTTGCATGGCCGTTTTCCAAAAGATGCGTTAATTGTCCTTTTGTATTATGGACGATAACGCTATTACCTTCTTTTTTCTTACGCCACCTTTTACGATAAGCACCTGTTTTTTTAGGGCCACTTTGTCTTAATTTACTTACAGCAACATCAGCCACTTCTTCTTGTGCGGCTAACAATTCTTCTTCCACAACATTTGCATATCTTTGTAATTCTCTAGCAAGTTCGCTCGCAAAATCATTCATATTAAACATGCTCCTTTGCGATAATAGTCAATGTTTGATACATTTCATCATCATTCATTGGCGGTTCGATAATATCAAAGATACGACTCTTCATTTTAATTCGCATTAATTCTGTAATACCTGTTGTATAAGGCATTACAAACCGATAAATTCGTGTAGACTGTGAAGCCGAAGCTTCAATGTACTCTGAACCTTTTACTGTTTTTATCATTGCCCATGCTTTTTTAACTTCTTGCCAATCACCTGTTTCAACTTCTTGATTCAATTCATCTTTTATTACTTCAGGTTGCTCAATGATAATTCGATTCCTACAATCACCTGTATTTAATGGTTTCTTGTACTGAAAAGGACGCATATTAATCACCGTCCAACTTAATTTCTTCTAATGCTTTATCGATGCCTAAACTATTAATTTGACTTAAAAAATTCTTGTCAAAATACTCTAATGCATCATTATAAACATAACGAGAGCGTTCAAAGACTAATTCCTTGAACTCCTCGTCATTATTTAAATCATAATTCCCACAAATCCTAAGTAATGCCTTATTAGATGTAGAAAGGATGCGCTTGAGGTTATCATCTTCATCATCACCCAAGTGCATCCTTTCTTTAAATTCCTGCAATATTCCATTCAAAATTACCTTATCCATTCACATCATTCCTTATTTAGTTTCTGGAGTTGTAGGTGGTGCGAAAGAAATATCCAAGTCATATACAAGAGCCGCTTTATTATCTTTTGGTTTACCATTAGCAAACTGTTTGATTGTATAAAGCGTAGCATCTTCGAAAGCTAACGTTTGATCAAATTCTTTTAATTTATATCCTCCTGCAATTGCAGCAATATATTGTCCCTTTACAAAGAATAATGCTTTACCAACAGGAACTTCCTCACACTCAACAGGTTTAATGTTATAAGGCAATGCCATTACCCATTGACCTGTTGATGTCTGGATTGTATTACGTGCTTGTACGCCAATCGCATCAATCGGGTTAACTACCATTACAATTTTATTTAATACTTTTCTAGATTTCCCTTTTGCATCAACAGATAAAGCTTTTACTACTTCGTAAAGTTCACCTGCTACAATTACCCCTTTATCAGACGGAGCAAATGTTAATTTACCAGAAGATTTTTTATCAGTAACAGCACCTGTTTCTGGATTAACATCTTTCATTAAACCAACTGGTTGGTGTGCTACAGATCCGCCACCATTAATAAAACCAAATTCTAGGCCGACGGAATATGTTTCGACTAAAACCGTTCGAACATAACGTTCAATCCATTCCGGTCCAAGTTCCTTCATATCATTCGGAATTGCTGCAAACGCAGTTAATTTGAGTTGGCCAATTTTTTCTTGCTTGAAGATGGCATCAATTTGCCCACGGATTTCACCGAATAATTCACCCCATACATACGCCTTCGTTGCATCAGAGTAAATAAACTTCGTAACTGCTCCTAAATCTTGCAAACCAATTTCAGCTAATAAAGGATGTTCTGTAACTAAATCTTCAAACACACGCTCTTGAGTCGTTACAGGAAGGATTGAACCATCTGTAAATCCACCTTCTTTAACAACTGCATTGAAGAATTTTGTTTCTGCTGAAGTTAAAACATTTTGACCACGTTGCTGTAAAATCGAACGATCAAGCATATCGTTATTTACTTGTTCACGAACTGTATTTGCTACATCTGTTTGTAGTGCATCAAAGAAACCTTCAAAAGCTGATGTTTGTTCTTGTTCTGTACTTTCTGCGTTGGTTAAAGTGTCCGTCAATTTTGCTTTTGCCTTATTAAATGCTTCAGATTTATTAAATTTAATCGTCATTATGTGTTTCCCCCGTTTTTTATAATTTTAAAAGGAGCCCTTTAATCCCACTGTTTTTTACAGCTTTAGGATTTGGCTCCTTTGGTTGTTCTTCTATATTGTTTTGTAAATCATTCAAGATTTCATTTTTCAATCCGGATAATGCAGCGTTTAAATCTTCTTTTGTAATCCCCTGTCCTTTGTTCATTGTCCCATTTCTAAAACCATCGATAACTTTCTGCGGAAGCATGGCAGCGGTAGCAGTTGAAGCTGTCGTTTTAACTGGATTCTCCATAAACATGATTTCATCCACAAAATTGTTTTCTAATGCTTGCTGCGGACCCATCCAAGTTTCTTCAGCCATCATGTTAAGTAGTTCTTCCTCAGACTTACCACTTTTAATGACATAGGCATTTACAATTGCTCGATCTGTTATTTTTAACATCTCAGCCGCCTTTTCCATGTCACGATGATCTCCACCATGCCACTTAGCAGCGTTGTGAATCATGATTTTTGCTGTTGGAGAAATTCGAACTTTATCACCAGCCATAGCAATTACAGAAGCTGCACTTGCTGCTAAACCAACAATTTGAACTTCCACATGACCAGAATAATTTTTTAATGCTGTGTAAATTTCCGAACCCTCATCTACATAACCACCAGGACTATTGATTGATACAATTAAATCCTCACTATTTGCGTTATCAAGTTGTTTTGTAATCTTACCTGGGCTTGTAGCCTCCATTTCAAACCAATCATAGATCCAAGCTTCATCATTTGAAATAATTGGCCCTTTAACGTCAATTTTCACCGTCATTTGCATTCTCACCTCCTTCAGATTGAGTTAATCTTGTATAGTTTTTCGTAATATGATGTGTATTTAAGTTAGGATCATCAGAGACTTCATATCCTACTTCTAATCGAATTTCATTTCCTGTAAATGCACTTGAAGAAATGAGTTTATCGATGCTTGTCGCAAGATCAAATATACTTTGATAAGAAACAGCTTTAATTTCAATCTTTTGGCCTGAAAGGTACTCTTCTTTTTCAAAAAATTTGACGTTTGCTTCATCTGAAATCTTTTTTAATAATGGTTTCACTGTAAAAAGCATATAATTTTTCGTTTGCTTCTCTACATCAGCCATTTCCCCATATAACAAAGCAGTCGGAATACCAAAAGCCATTGCTACTTGATTTAAGAAACCATTCGTTACTTTATTGATTTCCTCCACACTCTGACCAGAATTCCCCCCAGCTGAGGTTTCATCATACTTAAAACCTGGTTGTTGCGGAATGATAGCAACATCATTTTCTCCAATCGCTTTATACATATTATTAATGAACTCTTGCAGTTTTGATTGATGTTCTTTGCTCTTTGCAGCAAGCATGTCCATATCAACTGTTCCACGAATTTGATTCTTACGTTTTTGAGAACTTAATATCCTACCGAATAAATCACCATAATCAGTAAACAAACCATCGATAAGTGGTGATAACTTATCATTCCGATATCTTAAATGAATGACCTCACTTTGTTTAAAGCTACTCTTAAACTGATAATCTTTTACGGTTACATTAGTAAAAGTATCTTCAAACACAGCATATTCATTATGTTCAAAGTCATCAGCGATAAGTAGGTCACCATCATCCGCTTGTATAATTAAAGCTTCATTATCATAAATAAGTTTGTAAATGAACATTTCCCAAAAGGTGCTTGCTGTCATATTCTTATTGGGCCTAACGTTTAATCGATAATAAAGCTCATCCTTTTCAAATTCTTCACCGTTTTTCACTCTAAATTCTGACTGACTAATTGTTCTCCCTAAAAAGGATATACATGTATCCATCGCTAGTCGCTTCATGTGAACCCTATTTGCCTTTTCAATAAACATTTCCACATCAAACATAAATCCTACTTCACTATTTCTTTTAAATACTGCATCCAGCCATCCAATGATTATCACCCCCTTTTATTAAAACTTAATACTATCTAGCATAAAGTCGAATTCATCCACAAGAATGTTATCCGCTTGCCATAGTGCATGTATGAAAGCTTGGAATCCATCTGTTTTCCTTTTGAATTCATCTTTTTTCAGGTACTCTTTGTTGCCGTCTTTTTTAATGTGAACGTATACGTTGTTGGTGTACCAACGCATTAATGGATTATCACCAAAAATAATACGGTTATTTGCAAATAACGTCTCAACTCGTGGAGCTAAAAGAGAATGAATCGCTTTTGGATTACGAATATACAACAATTTGAAACCTTCAGCTTCAAGTGCTGTTTTTACAAGATCAAGACGGAATGTATCAGCTACAATCGTATTCACCCCATATAACTCACGCATTTTTACAAACCAATCAACAATATGTGAGATATTAATAACTGGCTCGTCCACAATAGTTAGTAAGCCATTTTCAGCCCATTCATAAATAGGTGCTTTTAATTTCACCTTATCCAAGAATCCTTTACGTACAAATGAATGACCTTTCCAAATATAGTCCTCACCATGTTTAAATAGTAAACCGACCGCCGCAAAATCTTTGATGCTGGCGAAATCGAGGCCGCCCACAGCTACTTTGTGTTTTAAATCTGGAACTACTCTGAGCGTTTCTCCATCTTCTTCAAAACCAGTACGCATTATTTCTTCCCATGAAGCCACAGATTTTGTTAAATCTACTTCCGGTATATTCATCCTCTTAGTCATGAAATTTTCTCTGTTAGACGGATCGTTTTCTAGATTTTTATACTGACGCATAACTTTCTTAAACAATCCTCTAGCGTATTGACTCATTGGCTTACTAAACATCGGATTTGCTTTTTCCCACATATCGGAATTGTCTACTTCTTCAGCGTTATCAAGCTTACAAATAAAAGGAAACAACCTATCTTCTTTTTCTTTCCCTTTCAGGATATTCATAGCTCGCTCTTTCATTTTGTCAAGATAACCTTCACGGACAAATCCATCTGTGGTAATAAAAAATTCCCTAGAGTTAGGAACTTTACCTAAACCACTAGAGAATACTTCTACAACATCGCTATTTTCATATCTATGTATCTCATCATAAATAACACACCCGTCTCTTAACGAGTCTTTACTTCCTGCATTAGATGTATGAAATTCAAAAGTTGAACGAGTAGCTTTATTTGTTATCAATTGTTTTGTTGATACAAATAGCTCATCTAATATTTCATGTTTTTTATTCTTTTCATAAACATCTATAAAAGAAGTTTTAGCCTGTCTTTCTGTATTAGCAACTACTGATACGTTGTAATGTTCAATACCATGCAATTCGCTAATAAAGAAGTGTGTCAATGCACTAATCAATCCGTTTTTACCAGCACCCCTTGCCATCATCCAGAAATGCTGGTCAAAATAAACATCCTCATATTCATCAAACAGAAACACAAATGCTATTAAAAATTTCTGAAAGTAATTTAGTTTAAAATGCCACTTTTCTATGAAAGTTACACATTTATGAATTAAATCCATATCGAAATGTAAATCATTACGGGTTAATATATCTTGCTTTAAATAATTAATAAGCATGATACGTTCTTTATTTAATACTACTGTTCCTGTTTCATATAGTTCTATATATTCACTTACATACTTATGAACAATCATATTAAATCACTTGCCGAATACTTCTTAATTTCTTTTTTATTATTTCCTTCTGGTAACAAATCCGTTAGTTGTTTAATAACCCTTTGATATGATTGATCACGGGTATTATATAACCGGGCAACAGGTCGTTCTCTTTCATACGGCTCTGTTTTATCAGATTGTGAGAACATTTCATAGTCACCATTCTCAGATATATCCATCCACATCTCATTTAATAAAACTCGTAATCTTGCTGCCTGAATAATTAACCCTTCAACGACTTTCAACTTACTAGGTGGGATGTCTTTAAATAGTCTTTTTAAACGGTTTTTTTCTTTGTTAACTAGCACCTCACGCTCATCAATGTCCGCCATAATATCACCTCGATTCAATCATATTTTCATACTGGGTAGGGGTCCTATGCGATATGGTCTCAAAAATCTGGAAAAACGACCCCCTCCTCCGGTGCCCCTTAGAGCAATTTTTGATGGAACTTTTTAAAGGGGGGTATTATTATCGAATCATTTTTACCACTTTTCATCGTTTTCCCATTTATTCTGTTTCTTTTCGTAAACTCTCCCATGTTCTTTGTTATGGCAATTAACACATACTGTTTCAAGGTTATCTATATCAAGTGCAAGTTCTGGATGATGCTCGAGTTCTTTTATATGATGGACAACGAGTTGTATCTTCTTACGCTTTGCACTCTCACTATATTCATTGGTATCTGTTTGAACACGACCGTTTCGTTTACACTCCTGGCACTCATGGTTGTCACGCTTCTTTACTTGTTCACGTATACTCTTCCACTCACCACTGTCATAGAACTTGCGCTTCTGTTGTTTGGTCTTGTATTGATTCACTGTTCTTCATCTTCCAATAACTTATGAATGAGTTTACCTATTACGCTTTCACCAGCTTCCTTCATTTGATTTATTGTTGAATTACTAACTATCTTATCTAACTCTTTCTCTAATTCTTTTAATGAATCATTACCATTATTAAGCGCTTCCTCACCTAATCCCTGTACGAATGCGCCAAGAACAATTGCTATCTCAAGTTTAGTTAGTTCCATGATTCATCCTCCATTATTTCATATTCTCTTATTCTTGTAAGTGCGTTCTCAAGAGTGCTTAAAATATTATCCGCACTATTATTTACACTTAACAGATCGACCTTATCTTTTAAGTCCTCAACAGTTGTTGCTAATGCTTTTACCAATTCTCTCAATTCGTGATTTTCTTTAGCTAAATTAAATAAATATTCGAGTTTCTTTTTCAGTTTGATGTTTGCCAACATTGCGTCCATTACTTACACCACCGATATAATTTTTACATACAAAAGAAGCCACATCGTACTGATGTGACTTCTTAATGGTTATGAATTAATAATTGATTTAATTTGTTCTAAGGATAATTTATTGTTGTATCTATCAGAAATATTTTTCCAATTACATACCATTCTTTGGTACTTACTTAGCGTTGGGAAATGGGTATTATAATCACGATGCTCATTTTCTAATTCTTTGTATCTATCCATGTCATGGATAATAAATTTTGCATATACCATATAATCTGTTTCATCATTTCCATCAAACCCTTGAAACTTTATATCATTTTCTTTTAAATCACCTTTATCTTCAAGATTATCAAAAGAAAATTTTAATGACCTATGCATTTGAAGAATATCCCATACGTCTTTACAAATTTCTTCAGGTATATCCTCGTGCAACTCATTAAATAACTCATCGTATTCAGATGTATATCCATTAACTATTACTTTTTTATTGTATGAGTATGTTTTATCTTCTGGATATAATTTTTCAAGAATTGTATATTGATTGATTAATACCAATCTTTCTGATTTTGTAAGTTTCATTCTTTCCACCTCCTACCCATCTTATTATTCGACAAAAAAGAAGGAGTTCCCTTTTATAAAATCGAAATATACCAAAGTAAAGGAGGTGATTAATATGACATATAAACCAGGTCAAAAACCCGAACACTCAGGCCAATTTCAAGAAAGAGGTCCAAGAGGTGGAAAGGTTACAAATAATGAAGTTACTGGTATCGAAGGTAAGCCTTTACCACCAACTTCGAAACCAGGTAATCAGTGGGTCCAAGTAGATAAAACAAAACACAAACGTTGATTAAATTTAATACTATAAGTATATCCTAAGCCCTTCTTAAGTGAAGGGCTTTGTACATAATAAAAGAGCAACCATGCATCAGTTGCCCTTTCATCAATTTCTTATGTTATTACTTTAAATACGGTAAATGAAGTTTTACCCATTACTAATGCAAAACACCACTACCATAAAAGATAGCGGTGTTTCAGATACACAAATCTTGTTTGTGTGCTTCATATTTTTTATTTTGTTTGGTTATGAGATTTTACACCTCTTTCAATCGCTGACAATACATCACTCTCCCGTAGTTACTTCTACTTATCTCTGAGTCAGCGATTGAAAGAAGAGCAAAAGCTCTCCTTAATAACGTTATCATTCAATCAGTACCATCTGTTGGTTTCGGATTTTATGTGCCGTCATAATGAAGCCGTTTAGAATTTTAGAAACAACATAGTGAGTTGTGTTTTCCGCCACTTCTCATAATACAAATATATCACGTTAATTCCAAGACAACCGGCATATTTACTGTCAAAAAACGGCCACGACTCTGCCACTTATTTTATTCCCGTTATCTTTACTTATAATAGTCCGATTCCACTTAATTGAACATAGTTACTATTAACCTGTACTTTTTTAACTTCAGCAATGCCTTTAATGTCAGTTGCATAAATTGTAGAGAATGTAAACTCCACTTCTCTACAATAGTATGCTGCCATTATAAAAAAATCTTTTGGACCTGAATATTCAATGTCCATTGTCCATTTACAATCCTTGTCGCCATGTATCTTAAAATAAACTTGATTATAATTGACTTCCTCTTCTAGCCCTTCTATAAATAGCTTTTTCACACTATAGGTCCTCATCTTCTCAACTCCTTACGATTTTAATTCTAACAAATAGCATCAATCTTTTAACAGCATTTAGTTACCCATATCTTATATTGTGTGTAACTGAGTCTATCAATGAATCCTTTGGTATCATTGATTTCATTTAACTTTCTCTTTTGAGTTACACAGTACGAAATATATGAGTAACTGTATAGGCGTACCGCCAGCATTTTTGAAAAAAAACACGCTAAGCTTCCCATATGGACAGCTTAGCGTGTTTTTTTGCTTAGTGGTAGTTCGTCTGTTTATAAAAATAGATTTTTTATGGAGAGTACAAATATTTGAGAGAAAATTACTTTTAATGGATTTCAGAGGATAAAGAGATGAAGGGGTTATCTCGTTTTAAACATGTCTTTCGTAATCACAACAACAGTCATGTTTCTTCTTTGGTGCTGTTAGTCTGAAGAAGACATCAGGATTAATCTGGCCATTCAGGACATTCCGATTATCACCCCAGGAGTGGAGTAAACAACTTCCGGGACCTGCAATGATTTGATTGTAATCACCCATATAACATCCAGCAGGTATTGGATCAGGATTAGCAATCGTAATCGGTACTGGAGAAAATTCAGTACTTACCATTCTCTCTTTACTTAAACCATCAAAAGGAGAAAAGCTTTTCATGAATATTGCAAATGTCCCATCACCCACACCACCAACTCTACCACGACGGTCATTAAAACGATTATACTGAATATGGGCTCCTTCGCAATTGGCTGCCACTGATGGAAAAAACGAAAAGGCTAAATTTTGATGAGTAGAGATATTCACTTCATTCCAGGTATTCCCTTCATCAGTACTATATGCTAAAAAGATATCAATAAAACGCGTATTCCCAATAACTCTACCAGCATTCCATACCACGTATAAAGTGCCATCTGGTCCAATAGCTGCATGAGGAAATTCATTTGTACGAATCAGTCTGGTAGTATCAATGCGTATTGTTGGACGAATATTTCCAGCACAATTTGATATTTCATTTGCTGCTGCAAAAAAAGGTATTGAAACTGGCACGTTGATTGGAAAAGTATTACCACCGTCAGTTGATTTAAGCATGCGAATGGTCCTATTAGAATCATTCAAATAATTTCGAGGCGGTATCATATCTGCAGGGTTAGGATCCGATATTTCTTCATAAAAGACATAGATGACTCCTCGATTATCTACGACCACAAAAGACCCGCTAATAAAATTATTTGCACTCGGAGGAACAATTACTTGATCTGTAATGATAGGATTTAAGTTGACACCGGTTGTGTATTTTGAAAAGCGAATACTTCTTGGATCAACGGTAAAATCAGTCCACGTAATATACAGTGCTTCATTCCCTGGATTATCAGCATCAGGTCCTACTGCAATCCATTCTTTATCTTGAGTGGCTGTATTAGGATTTGGATTTTGTCCTCGGCCAACAACTTGAGGCAGATTCATTGTGATAGTTCCATTAGGATTAACAGTTCCAGTTGAAACACTAATTACACCTTGCAAAGTCCCTGCTACAACCTCTCTCCCAACTTGACCATAATAGAAAACACCATTTCTATCTTTTGCTATTACAGGATCACCATCATTGAATCCTCCTGGATTTACAGGTACAGGACCACCATCAGTCCAGGTATCACCTAAATCATTAGAAAAAGCAAATCCTGAAAAGCTATGAGTTCCCGGTACCTCTGGGGGTGGTGTAGTGTTATTAGTATCATTAAATCCATAGAGTATAAAGTCGTTAAAATGGGCTAGACTTGTCTCGCTTTGAGTTATGCGTGGAAAATTAATTATATCGTTAGTTGGGTTATTAACTTGTCTTTCTACTTCTTTATGCTTGCAACAAGAGTCATCATGTTTCTTATGGTCGTCTTTCTTATCTTTGTTATGATCAGAACAACAGTTTACTTTCACATTAATAATAGGATTCTCTGAATTATGGATACTGCTTTTATCATTATCATGTTTGTGTTTGTGTTTGTGTTTATGTTCATGCTCTTTGTTATTCTTTTTATTTTCTTCCATTCTATTCCCTACTTTCTCATAATATATTCAATATATATTATGAAGAAATACAGAAATAGCTTGTATGCTTGTCCAACATAATTAATAGGTATGAATACTAGATACATGCAAGGTTTGCATAACGCATAATTATCGGTAGTAAGGACACGAGGAAACCCTACTTTCACAAGTGAATCCTTTTTTTGTTTTATGGATCTATGCATTTTTTATACATTCCTATCCTTGCACGGTTTTAAGATTCTTGTTTGTTATAAGATTAGTTAAAAAAACTGTATAAAATCTTGCATGCTCTTAGCGTGGGGGTTTTCAAAAATGCTGGCGATACCCCTAGATTTAAAAAGAAATAAGCAATGATTAGATTTTAAACCTAGTCATTGCTTTATCCATTGCATCTTGGTTAACACCTATATAACGTAACGTGACCTTCTCTGACGAGTGATTGAATATCTCCATGAGTAATGCTATATTTTTCGTTTGCATGTACATGTGATACCCATATGTTTTTCTTAACGTATGTGTTCCTATTTCATCTAACCCGAACTCTGCCGCTGCTCCGCTTAATATCTTATATGCCATGCTACGACCAATTGGACAATTCTTACCTTGTCTGCTTTGTAATAAATACTCATTGTCTTCTCTTTCTACAATAAACCATTTAAGTTCTCTTTTCAGTGCTGCAGTAATTTGTATTCGTTTCTGTTTCCCTGTTTTCTTTTCCCGCATAGATATATGACTGCCTTTAACATCCTCTACTTTCAATTTCAAAATATCTGAGATTCTGAGACCTGTATTAATACCCATGATGAAGAGAATGTAATTACGTAAGCTCTTTTCCTTAAAATACTCTTTTAGCTGCTGTATTTGCTCTGAATCACGTATTGGCTGAACAAAATTCATTATTCATTACCTCCAGTTTCTTCTGCCTCATAAACTTCTAATCTAAGAGCAAAAGCTAAATTATAAAACGCTCTAGACTTCCAACGGCGATAAGTACGTTCAGCCATTCCAATTTCGTTATAAATCATATAATCACACATGTCTTCTTCTTCTAAATAACGCTTATTAATGATATCCCTCTGAATCTTTCCCGCACGCCCGTTTCCTAAACGACTTAAAAACTGATCAATGCGGAATGACATATTTTTAAGATATTGTTCACGTTCACTACGCTTTATATTTTCTAAAGCTACATCTTCTAATGGATTTTCCACTGTATTTGTAGGGCCGTGATATCTCACTTCATACGAAGGAGTGACTTTCATTTCTTCTCGAACCATTCCGAACTGTTTGTAAATGCGCACCTCTTCTAGAAGACTCTCTAATTTCTCCTGTGTTGCTGCGCGATCAATTTTAGATAAGAAAGTTAATTGACTCATATATACGCTCCTTGTCTATTTTCTTAATAAAATACAAAAAGCGGACACCAAACTACAGAGCAATATTACTAATGCTCTTTGTAGTTCAGTGTCCGCTGGTTCTTCCAGTAGGACAAAATGTTTAATTGCTATTATTATATCATTTTCTTATTTATTTTTAACTTTTTAAAGTAGTTTATTTACTAACTTGCAAACCACATTGAAATTCCATAATATTACTTTTTATGGGATATTTTTCTGATTTACTTATCGAATGCTTACAAATAAAATTGATTAGTACTAATTGATTAAATTATTAATGGGGGAACAAAATGAAAGAAAAGGAATTTAAGGATTTTATAAAAGTACTAAAATTATTGCTTATATTGGGCTGTATTTATGCACTTATACTTATATTAGAATGCATTGTGAGTTCAATTTGGAATTTCTTATTACTTCTTGCAATTATTCTCGTAATATTTTGGTGCTATTATAGAAAGAAAAAAGAAAAAACATATGCCAAAGGAATTCTTATACTAATAATACTAATCTTATTAGCAATTTGGTCTATTGGCCCCTGTGTTTACCAACGACACCTAGCTCAAATGGAGAAAACGGAGTTGGAAGAAAAACAAAGAGAAATTCAAAGTAGCAAGTACATAAAAGAAATGAAAGAAACGGAAGAAAATTTGAAGCAAGCTCAAGATGAAGCGAAGGAAGAATCTACAAAAAGAAAAGTGGAAGAGGACAAATCTAAGAGCAGTGAAAAAGCGAAAGACTCCTCTACTCCAAACTACAATTTCAAAGTAGATAAAGATTGTTCCGATTTTAGTAATGCAACTGAAGCAACTGAATTCATGAGAAAATCAAAAGCAGCTGGATTCGGAGACCATCGTTTGGATAGAAATGGAGACGGCATTGCTTGTAACTAAGTGATAGTAAGAAGTGATTTTAGAAAAGAGGAATTGAATTATTTTAATAAAGGGTGCTCTTGTTAAATAAAGCTTAGATTTTCAAACAACTTTATTGGCCATATTTTTATTGTAGTGAAGTACCTTACTTTGAGATTAAACAAATATATTTTTACCCCCGTTCTACTATTAGAATGGGGGTATGCTTGTCCATCTCTCATTCTAATAGTAGATTAAAAGGTTTATTTTATTAAAATATAAGAAGCTCAAATTTTATGTATTTATGCATTTTAATATAAATATATTAAAATTTATAACTATCAGTGTTATATTTATTACATTCTAATATTAGGAGTGAATATTTTGAGAAAAATTGATAGTTTTTTCGAATCATCATTGAGTAACTGCAATACATTGCAATTGAGTTTAATTCCAAATATCCCTGGTAAAGAAGAAACTGTAAATCATAAGTTAGTTTCTTATAACTTAAAAGAAACTGTTTCAGGTTACCTATTAGAACTGAATTTAGAAAACCTAGAAACAAAAGAACAATATACATTCACATACAATGATATTCAAAAAATCGAAGAAAATCGTGCTTCTACACACCAGAATCAAAAATATTATATTTATTGTCTAAACAGACGACTATATAATGACAAACATAGTGACACACTTCTAGATGGTAGAAATCTAGCTGTTTCATATGAGAATAATTCTTACATTGATACATACAGAATTATGACTTCAAAATAAATTGATTTTCACTTACCATCTAAAAACTTAGTATGTATTCTCAAAAATATATACTAAGTTTTTTATAAGCATTCTCTTTTCTACCAAATGAAATTTTTATTAAGAAAACTTATTTTCGCCTTTCAATTGATCGTTTTCTAATTCAAGTTCACTTATTCTTCTTAGTAACTTTTGTATGGTGCTTATAGCCATATACGCTGTATCCTTAGCTTCTTTTTTGAACTCTTCATGAGTTATTGGCCCATCTGTATTACCTCTAAGGTGCCACAATTCTGATAAGATTTTATCAACTTTCACTCAATCCACCTCGTTTTCTACTAAAATAGCGTTTTTGTCCAATCATTATTTTCACTTCTTTACCTTTTACAATTCGATATGCAACACTTTATATTTCGACATTTTTCTACACAAACAGACAAGTTTCGTGTATTATATAGCAGAAGAGTAATTAAAAGACTTACTCTTTGCTATTGAGGGAAGAGTCTGAGAGCCATATCAGGCTCTTTTTCGTTTATAATGACCAGTTCTAAAATAAGGATTTTGTTAAAAAATTAATTAAATTCTCCATCCTGGTGCACTCTATACCTAAAAGGAGAAATTATGAAAGTTTTAAAATACATAGCCCTTATAATTGGATGGCTTGCATTACTATCACTTTGGTATGCAGCATTCTTTCATTAACCCCTGTTATAGTTCTTGGTCTAAGAGCACCGCACTCAACGGCGCTCTTTTTAATTCAAATAACTATTTTGTTTAGTTTTCTAACAAACTTATACGCTGCAAATACTTAACTGAGAAGTAACCACTAAATCCTTTTAAAAACACCACTTGTGAACCACTACTTGCTTTAAATTGATCTGTTCTACAAGTCCAAACTTTTCCCTCATAACGCTTCGCTTCTAAGCAAGTGTGCATCACTACCTTGTCACCTACTTTTAATTCATCCATAGCACCGAATACTGTTTGATAAGCTTCTTTATATTTGCGTTTTATAAAATCCACTTGCTTCAACGTTCTAACGTTTGCAAAGCGACCTTTCATGTAGTCCAAACAAACATGATCTATATCTTCTGGAGGGCCAGGGAAGTAAGTAGAAGATTGCTTGCCACCACCCGTTGTATAAGTCATCTCCACCCCACCATGTTCATTCTTTATCATTTCGAATGTAGGCTTCATTTTTATTCCCCTCTCAGATACCCGATTTCCCTTGCATATTCACGCATCTTCTTCATTTCTTCCTTTGGCCAACCCCAATGAGAACAGTACAATCCACCATAACCATTTGCTCCATCTGAATCATCATTATCAAATATAAAGTCAGTAAAATCCCTAACCAATCCCCACATAGTTCCGCCTTTTGAGAAGTAGTGGCTTTGTTTCTTGTTTTTGTATGGGCTACGTGTCATACGCATTGCTACATTTGTAAATCCATCAACGAACCATAGGTTTTTACCATCATGTTTAAACTCGCCTATCTTATGTTTGGATTTAAAGAAGGATTTCTCATGATCTGCTAAATAGTTTATAAGTGAATTTACAATTTCAATTCGCTTTTTCTTGTCCATCTGTCATTCTCCTTTTTTAAGAATATTTTCAGGATCAATTTCATAGTTTTCGCAGAGATCCACCAACTCAATTGCTACATAATTATCAAACAATCGAATTTCCATTCCTCCCTCACTAAACCAGTTGCATCCTACCATTTTTGTAAAATCACCTAGATCATGAAAGTAAACCCAAACATAAAGTTCATCGCCTCTCCAATCTATTTCCTTACCTTCACAAAATTTATATAAATCTAGTTCAGTCATTTCCATTCCCCTTTTCGATTAAAATAACGCTTTTGTTATAAATCACTTTGATAGTTTCAATAATATGTTTTGATACCTCACGCAATCCTCTTCTGACAGGTCATCACTGTCTAAACTATTACGTACCAGATGATACAGTCTTTCAGCATCTTCATTAGATAAATAAATCCGTTTCCCCATACCATCACCTCGTTTTTATACAAAATTCAAATTTTATTAAAGTAACTGTGTTTTCCGCTCTTCCATCCGAATTACTTTTCCACTTTGATATACAAATGATTGTTCACCAAATCCACTTTGAGGTGGTTCTATTAGCTGAACCTGACCATTTTTAACGATATATATTCCGTTTATTTTCAAATCTATTTCAGCTGTCATTTCAACAAGATTTTCTTTTCTAATTCCCACCAAAATCACTCCCATATGTTATAATTACTTTGTCGAAGTAAGTTGAGAGTGATCTCAGCTTTTTTTATTTGTCTATAGATATTGCACAACATTTTCTGGAACAAATGCTTGTTCAAGTGACAAATGGAGCCGTATTGGAATCGGCTTTTTTTCATCCCTTGCTTGCTTACACATTTTTTCTGCCTCTTCCCATACAAATTGTTTATCCTCCGCTCGTTTGTAACGCCAAATTCCAATTGTGTAATCTTCAAATAGCTCATAACGTTCATCAGGTGCTGTCGTCGGTTTTAATTCATCAATCGCTTTTGCTTGGCGTGGTATTTGTACAACCATATCTGCATACCTTAGTTTTGAATTTAAACGATGGATATGAGCTTTCTTAGAATCAAATGATACGACTGGTTCCACATCAAAGATTGTTAGTTGCTTGGGCATTATTGCTTCCCTCCAATACTTGCAAACTTGCAATTGAAATTCCTTCTAGCTGCGTTAATCTTAGTCGATCTAATGTTTGTCCGTTAAGTTCAGCTAATCCTAATCCCAATAATTTACGAATGATTATTAGTTTTCTACGTTCTATTTCCTGACGTAACAACATAATTAGGCCTCCTGTTGATGGATGAACTTTCTCTCTAAATTTACAAACTTACTAAATTCTTTAATAAATGCTAGTTCAACAACACCAACTGGACCGTTCCTCTGTTTCGCTAAAATAATTTCCGTTATGTTTTTATTTTCTGTCTCGCGGTCATAGTAATCTTCACGGTATAAGAATGCTATTAAATCCGCATCTTGCTCAATTTGACCATTCTCACGTAAATCTGATAGCAATGGTCTCTTATCTTGCCTACTTTCTACAGCACGACTTAACTGTGATAATGCAACTACACATACATTTAATTCTCTTGCCATCAGTTTTAACTTACGACTAATCTCACCGATTTCTTGCATGCGGTTCCCTCTATGCTTTGGATCCCCTACAATAAGCTGCAAATAATCAATTGCAATTAAAACCTTTTTATCAGGGTACTTACGCTTTAATTTCCTAGCCTTTGCATAAATCTCTTGGATTGTTACATTTGCTTTATCGTAAATTTCTAATGGCAAATCATTAATTAATCCCATCGCTTGACTAATTTTTTCCCAATCCTTTAAATTACATAGCTTTTTAGGATTCTTTAATTTCGTAGCATCAATATTTCCAGTACTTGAAATCATCCTCTTAAGTAGCTGTTCCTCCCCCATCTCGAGTGAGAAGATTCCTGTTGCTGTATGAGCACTTGCCGCATGAAAAGCAACGTTTAATACAAATGCTGTTTTCCCCATTGAAGGTCGGGCCCCAACAATAATTAAATCACCTTCTTGTAACCCGGTTGTCATTCTATTCAAGTCGTCATAGCCAGTTGGAATACCGGTTAAATCTCCTACATCAATTTGCATGTTCTTATACAAATCAACAAGCGTATCTTTCAAGTTAAATTCGTCTGAGTAACCTGTTTCTTCAATGGCGCTTAATTCATCAATTGATGTACTAATAGCACTCATATCCCTATCTTGCTGAAGGCGGTTATATAAGTTACCAGCAACCTCCTGAGCATGTCGCATCTTCCAAGCTTCGATAACTAAGCCTTCGTGATACGAGAAATTTTTAGTAGTCGTAACAACTTCTGTTAGGTTTACAAAGAATTCAATTCCACCAATTTGATGCATAAAGCTTTCATCGAATTTTCCAATGAGAGCAACAAGATCTATCGGAACCTCAGCATCCTCTAGCTCTCTCATCGCCTTAAAAATCATTTGGTGCGTTGGTAAACAAAACTGTTTTACCTTTAGCTGACAATCTTTAATTAAATCGCCTTCTTGGATAATGCTACCTAAAACACTTTGTTCAGCTTCTACGTTACGAATTATATCGTTACTCATTGGGCCAACCACGCATTCCGTTGGTTAAGTACTGCAAGTTCTTCTTCTGTTGGAATGTTCTGCTCCCATGCTTGTTGCTGCTGTATTACGTTTTTAGTAGATTCCGATAAGCCTTTTTGTTGATAAGGTGCTTGTGTCTGTTGCTGCGCTTTTGTTAATCGCTGAGTACGAAATGCCTTATCAGCTGCTTCAACGTCCGTTATTGTTTTCAATCCCTTAAGATGCCAATCTCTTAAAATCGTATTTACGTAATTCATGTTTCTTGTATTTTTCTCTAAAGCGATTTCCATAGCTTTTACAACAAGCTCTGCATTTAAATCATCTACCCATGCATGAATACCATCTGCAATAAAAGGTGTAATGAATCCGAAGTTTTGCTCGTAAAAAGAAATTGGATTAACCTCAACAACTTCTTCCGCGCTTGCGCGTTCTTCTTGTTGTTGTTCTTTTTCTTCTTCTTTTTCTTTTTCTTCTTCCTTGCTAGGGTCCTGGAAGCCCCTTATAAGCCCCTCCAAACGGACTGATAAATACTCCTTAATACGAGGGATTTTGAAATCTTGTTCACGTTCTAATTGCAAACATGTTTCATAGAAATCAACTAAGAAATCCTGGTCCTTTACAGATTGAATCTCTTTTAAAACACACTTTTCAATGTTTACATTTTTAATCGGATTGAATTTCAACCAGTTAATTAAGAACAACTCTTTTGTTTTTTGGTTATAATTAATTTTTCCGTACTCAGCAAAACGTTCTAATAGCTTCATAACAGTTTCACGGTTATATCCTGTATCAGTTTCAATGATACGAAGTGGAAGCTCATAAATTCCTGATTGAGACGTCTTACTGTTTGTCATCAAATATAAGTAGAAATACTTCTCCTCCGGTGTAAGATCTAAAACAAATGAATCCTGCCAAAATGAAACATGTACTGGTCTATAAACTGCCATATTATTCATCCTCCCGTTTACATATCGCGAATCCGTCCTCTACACGTAATAAGCGATAATTCTTGTATCCTATTTTGAGATATTGTTTTACTAAGTAAATTAGGTGTTGCTCTGATGTTACTTGTTGAAACACTTTAGGGTTCAGCAACACTCTATGTAACGATTTGTCTAAAAGCATGTAGCACACTCCGTTGTTATACGAATGCTAATTTGATATAATTAATCCTAAGATCTTTTGCAAGACCGTTTGTCTATCACTCTGCCAAGTGATAGATCTTTTTATTTTCTACGTGTTACTAACGAAGCGTTAACTCCTCTTGCTCTTAAATCTTTAATCACTACACGATAACTCATTGATGCCTCATGTTCTTCTTTTGTATCACGAAGCATTTTAAATTCCCTCATACATCGCTCCAGCTCTTCTTCCCAGTGATTTGATTCTTCGGTTGATTCTGCATTAAACATGTTATAAATACATTCACTCATACAGTTACAAAGTTTATTCGCAAATGAAAAATCTCCAGGAAGAACTAGATCATGAAGACGATTGTTTTTATCGTTCATGAATTACATCTCCTTTCTAATTAATTTGATGCTGTACGCATCGTTACAACCAGAAAGGAACATTGTAGAGGTATGGGAGGAACAATCCCTTTCTGGTCATAACGACAAGCACAGTGGCTTGTCCAAATGATTTATATAATGTTATAATTGCTTTACGATATTTTTCAGAGCTACTGTTGTCTAGGCGGTAGCTTTTTTATTTGCCCATTTATGTTTCAAAATGAATGACGCTTCGATAATCTTGATTCGAATCCCCAATAATTTTTTCTCTTGCTTTAATTCAACTGTTTTTGAATCCTCATTAAGTAATTCTGCAATTTTAATTTCACCAGTTAGTTTTGCATCATACCGAATTAATTCCTTATATTTTCTTAAACTAGGTTTCTTATAATCTACTGTCATTTTCCTTCCCCCTTTACAGCACCTTTGTTAAATTCATTAAGCTATCCACCGATTGAATAATAACGTTTTCTGCCATAGCCTTTTGCAACCAACTTCTTTGTATTTGTTCCATAATGCCAAAATGAACTTGCTCAAGAGCTTGAACTACACATTGAGTAGCTTGGATTGTATCGAAGATTTCTTTTGCATGAACTGCGTATTCATGTTTCTTTTTTTCATCATGCTTCCAAGATCTTGTTGTAACTTGTAAGTTCATGATTTCCTTCGCTGCCGCAATCCCCTCTTCAGCCTGTTTAATGTAGTTCATTAATTGTAGATTTACATCTTGAGTTAAACGTGGATCTGTAGGTGGTAACCCAACACCATAAATATGTTTGATTGCTTGTTGATTCAACTTTGCTCCTGTTGCATGGCACCAATCCATTGCAAGTTCAAATTCTGGTTTAGAAAGCCCTGATTCAATTCGAGTTAAGCGTTCATGTGTAATGCCAAGGTACTTAGATAGCCCTTTCTTCGTTTTCAGCTGAACATTATCACAACACTCTCTAGCATTCTGTAATAATTCTCCTATTGCTGAATTGCAGTATATGCTTGTTCCCATATCTGTTCGCCTCCATATTTAGTTTTCAAATGGTTACAATGTATTTAGTACATATGTAACTTGTCTATTTTTCATGTAAAAAGAGAGGAACTATTCCTCAATGTTTTCTTTCACTTGTATTTCTTTGATGATGGCCCAACCAGCCTTGTAATATGCTTGACGGATTTTATCAATATCCTTTTGTGATTTTGGCTCAGGAGCCACAACATGGACTTTCGTTTTTCCAAATTCATAAGTCGCCGCATATTCTTCTTGTTGGCTCATGGTGTCACCTCTTGAAGTGCTTTTTATATGTTTATGCGACGGTTCTGTTGGTACTGCCATGTTAGTTGATGGCATTTTCTCACCCGCTTTCCATCCATTAAGTATAAGATTCTTGTACTCTTGTACATCAAATTAAGTCCTTTACATCACTACCAAGAATAGTGGCTAACCTAATAGCCTTTTCAAGATTTGGATTACTATAACCATTTTCCCAATTACTTATTGTAGATTTTGTAACTTTCATTCTTTTTGCAAGATCTTGTTGCGTTAACTTGCTTTTTTTCCTAGCTCTAATTAATTTGATATTTTTGTTCACTGTCTCGCTCCTTGTATAAGTATTTTGTACTTTTATTATATGTATAAGATTCTTGTACGTCAATACATTTGTACAATTATCTTGTACAAAGTTTTACAATCCATCTTTATAAGGTACAATATCTTTGTACTTTTTATTAACGGGAGGTGCTAAAAATGTTGAGACAAAGATTAAAAGAGATGCGTAAAAAGCGTAAGCTCACTCAGCAAGGATTAGCCGATAAAGTAAATACCACTAAAGGCACCATTAGTAACTATGAGAATGGTCATAGCACTCCCTCAAACGAAATGCTAAAAGATTTAGCAAATGTTTTAGGAGTAACAACAGATTATTTATTAGGAAGAGAAGATGATTCAAGGATGTCTAATGCACTTCCTGATTTAAACAAAAAAGATACTCGTGATATCGCTCGTGACTTAGAAAAGACTTTAAAAGACTTAGAAAATAGCGAAGATGCTTTAATGTTTGACGGAGAACCAATAGACGAACACACAAAAGAAATGATTCGCATTTCTCTAGAAAACTCTATGCGCATGGCAAAACAATTAGCCAAACAAAAATTCACTCCAAACAAGTACAAAAAAGATTGAACGGAGCGAGAAATGAAGATTAAAGACTACGTACTGAAAATCGTAAAAAAACACGGCACAACAAACCCCTTTGAAATTGCTAAACGAAAAGATATTATAGTGTTGTTTGAAGACCTAGGGAATACTCTTGGTTTTTACAACACTTATAAACGCTTTAAATTCATTCATGTTAATAATAGGATTGACGAAACCACACAACGCTTTGTCTGTGCTCACGAACTAGGACATGCTCTATTGCACCCCAAAGCTAATACTCCATTTTTACGAAATAAAACCTTTTTTTCTGTAGATCGATTAGAGATCGAAGCAAATACATTTGCAGTCGAACTCTTATTACCTGATGAAATGATTTCTGAATATCAAGATACAAATCTATCAATTCAAGAAATAGCTGAGATCTATGGAATTCCAGAAAGTTTTGCTCGTTTAAAAAGTTATTAATATGAATTTAAAATACAACTTTATAAGTTAGGAGCTACATAAATGAAAATATTTTTCTCATTTCTATTTGCAATAGCAATGCTAGCCACGATTATTTTATTAATTACATCAGTGGTATTTCGTTTAAAAAAGAAACAAAACACTAAGAAATATTTTAAGTTTACAGGTATAGCTTTTATTTTATCTATTATTTCATTAATTGTAGTTAACATGAACATGACACCACAAGAAAAACAAGAAATTCTCGCTAAACAAAAAGCTGAAGAAAAGCTAAAAGCCGAAGAAAAGCAAAAGGATAAAGAGCAAAAAGATGCTGAAGAAAAGCTAAAAGCCGAAGAGAAACAAAAAGCTAAAGAGCAAAAAGATGCTGAAGAAAAGCTAAAAATCGAAGAGAAACAAAAAGCTAAAGAGCAAAAAGATGCTGAAGAAAAGCTAAAAACCGAAGAGAAACAAAAAGCTAAAGAGCAAAAAGATGCTGAAGAAAAGCTAAAAGCCGAAGAGAAACAAAAAGCTAAAGAGCAAAAAGATGCTGAAGAAAAGCTAAAAGCCGAAGAGAAACAAAAAGCTAAAGAACAAAAAGAGGCTGAGGAGAAACAAAAAGCTGAAGAGAAGAAATTAGCTGAGGAACAAAAAAAATCTGAAGAAAAACAAAAAGAATTTACTTCCTATGCCCAAAACATTAGAGGTGGAAATTTTATTAAGGATATGAAACTTGATAATAAAGATGCTGAAATTACATTCCATGATTCATTTGCATCTTATAAATCAGCAAAACCAGATAGCAACGTTACTGAAGAACAATATAAACAATATTTTTCAACAGGGGATGCTATTGAAAAAATGTTTGTAAGTGAACCTGCGAGATTACTAAGACAATTTCCAGATTTGAATGCTGTAAAAATGACTCTTCCATTTGAAGGAAAAACATACAATATCAACTTAGATAGAAGATCATTAAATTCGCACTTAGAATTTAAAATTGAGGATTTAAAAGTTGAAGATAAATCTTGGGTCAAGAAATTTAATGATCCATACGTATATAATAAAGCAAAACGTAAAGCGTTCTTTACAAAGTTTGTTATTGTTCAATGATTTTTAAGTCCATGCTATTTATGGACTTTTCTCTTTCAATATTTAAAGGAGTATTTTTATGTCTGTAGAAAAAATTTATGATTTATTAAAAATTATAGCTCCACTTCTTGTGTTTCTATGTACTGTAATTGGTTTCTTTTATAATATGTATTTTAAAGTAAAAGTTATTAAAGATTATGATAAAATCTTTTTAAAAAAAGATGAAGTTCAAAAAATTAATTTTATGGATTCTCTTTTTAATTATTTTTTATTTGTTATTGGTATGTATGTAGCACCTGCTACAGGAATTAGTATGTATGTTACAGAAAGAACCGAAGATATTTCCCAGCTTTCCAAAAATATTTTACTTTCATTTTTATTTTTATTGCTAATTATATTTATCATTTCCATAGCAATTTACGCCTATATCTTTTTCTTTTCTAATATTCGTAAAAAACTTAAACATAAAAAAAGAAACCTAATAATTACTTTTATAAGTATAATCTCTAGTAGTATTTTGTATAGTTCTATGCTTACCACTATATTTTTTGAAAAACAAAGTGAAGAATTCATACTTAGCATTATATTATGGCCTATTATTTTAAGCCTTGTTTATTCTTCCATACTAAACTTTTATAATAACAAAGCAGTTAACACGTATCTGGTAAGCACAATAGAAAAAAAAGAACTTGATAAATTAAACTTAATTCAAAGTCACATGCTGGATAATGATAAAATTGTATTATATGAAAGAAATACATCTATAGAAGATACATTTTATATGTGTGACTATTCCTCCGAAGTTTATTTAAAGTACCAGAAACAAAACATATATAAACCTGACGTAATACGAAAGAACCCCCAAAATAAATTTTAGAAATAGCTCCAGAATGGGGCTTTTCTTTTGTTATTAACTATCTTTACTTCTTATGCCTATATACCTATCGTATAATAAACCATAACAAGGAGGTTTCCACAATGAAAACCGCACTCTACCTAAGAAAATCCCGTGCCGATCTAGAAGCCGAAGCACGTGGTGAAGGCGAAACTTTAGCAAAACACCGCGCTACCCTGCTGAAAATTGCCAAGGAAATGAACTTAAATGTTTTAGCTGTTCGTGAGGAAATCGTTTCTGGTGAGAGCTTAGTGAAACGTCCTGAGATGTTAGCACTGCTCGAAGAAATTGAAGATAACAAATATGACGTTGTTCTTTGTATGGATATGGACCGTTTAGGTCGTGGTGGTATGAAAGAACAAGGAATCATTTTAGAGACGTTTAAACGCTCGAATACAAAGATTATGACACCTAGGAAGACTTATGACCTTAATGATGAGTGGGATGAAGAATACAGCGAATTTGAAGCGTTTATGGCCCGTAAGGAGTTAAAGATTATTACACGACGTATGCAACGAGGTCGTGTTGCCAGTGTAGAGGCTGGGAATTATCTTGGCACACATGCACCATTCGGATATGATATCCATCGCTTAAATAAGCGAGAACGTACTTTAACGATTAATCCAGAAGAAGCTTCAGTTGTAAGAATGATATTTGATTGGTATGCACATGAGGATATGGGAGCAAATGCAATTAGAAGCAAGTTAAATGATCTTGGCTACAAAAGTAAGCTAGGTAATGAATGGAACCCCTACAGCATCTTAGATATATTAAAAAATAATGTTTATATCGGAAAGGTGACTTGGCAAAAGAGAAAAGAAGTAAAACGTCCTGACGCTGTGAAACGTAGTTGTGCAAGACAAGATAAATCAGATTGGATTATTGCTGATGGCAAACATGAGCCTATCATACCCGAGAGCTTATTTGAACAAGTACAAGAAAAATTAAACTCAAGATATCACGTTCCTTACAATACGAACGGAATTAAAAATCCTCTAGCTGGCATTATTAAATGTAGTAAATGTGGTTATAGCATGGTCCAACGTTATCCAAAGAATCGAAAAGAAACGATGGATTGTAAACACCGTGGCTGTGAAAACAAATCAAGTTATACTGAATTAATTGAGAAGCGTTTACTCGAGGCATTAAAAGAATGGTACATCAATTATAAAGCTGATTTTGAAAAACATAAGCAAGATGACAAATTAAAAGAAACACAAGTCATTCAAATGAATGAAGCTGCATTACGCAAGATTGAAAAAGAATTAGTGGATGTCCAAAAACAAAAAAATAATTTACATGATTTATTAGAACGTGGCGTTTACACAGTCGATATGTTTTTAGAACGCTCGAATGTAGTTTCTGACCGTATAACTGAAATTACTTCCACTATGGAAAACTTAAAGAAAGAAATTAAAACAGAAATTAAAAAGGAAAAAGTCAAGAAAGATACAATACCTCAAGTGGAGCATGTTCTTGATCTGTACTTTAAAACAGATGATCCCAAAAAGAAAAACAGCCTCCTAAAGTCGGTTTTAGAAAAGGCTGTTTATAAAAAGGAAAAGTGGCAAAGGCTCGATGATTTCGAACTTGTGCTTTACCCTAAGCTCCCTCAAGATGGCGACATATAAGCGTTCGCGCTTTGTTGTCACCTTGTTGGTGTAATTAGATTTACTCCATTCAGCCCTAAAGCATCATTCGTTGAAACAGCCAATACGACAGGCTTGCCATTTCTTAACGTCGCTTTCGCTGCCATTAGTACTGGAGAGTCTGTCATTGCATTTGCAAATTTACTCATAGAATTTCCTGTTAGTGGTGCAATTACCATACAATCTAGTGGAATTTTAGGTCCTAGTGGTTCTGCGCCAACGATTGAATTAATTGCTTTAAATCCTGTTACTTCTTCAATCTTTTTAATCCACTCTGCTCCTTCTCCAAATCTCGTATTTGTTGATTGAACAGTATAAGAAACAACGGGGCGTACTTCTGCTCCCTCAGCAATTAATTTTTCTAAATGAGGCATTACTTCTTCGTACGTACAATGTGAACCAGTAAAACCAAACCCTATTCTTTTCCCTTTTAAATTCATTCCCCATTCTCCTTTCTTGCTATTACGTCTTCTGCTAGTAACTGAGAAAGAACGTTCGCTAAAATTTGTCCTGCTGTTTTTGGAGCAACAATACCTGGTAATCCAGGTGCTAACAGCGCTTTGACTCCTCTTTTTTCCGCATATCTAAAGTCGGTACCGCCTGGTTTAGAAGCTAAATCAATTACTAACGTATGAGCCGGCATTTTCGAAATAACATTCGCTGTCACGACGAGATGCGGAATTGTATTAATGACAATATCGATATTTCCTACTTCTTTCTCAATATTTTGCATATGAAAAGGAGAAAACATCATTTCTGTAATACGTGCAATATGTTCCGATCGTCTTGCTCCAACTTTGACATGGGCTCCTAATGATTGAAATGCTCTGGCAACACTCATCCCTGTTCTACCAAATCCTAAAACCATTACATTGGAACCATGAATTGTATAGTCGGTATGTTGAATTACCATCATTAATGTACCTTCTACAGTTGGAATAGAATTGTAGATTGCCACATCATCACGATCAAATAATTTAACAAGTTTGCGGTTTGTAGTAGATACGAGATTTTCCAAGTAAGGCGTACCAATACCTGAATATATAGTAAAATGTTCTGGTGTATTTTCAATTTGTTCTTTCGTTATAGAAACTTTTTCGTTTGAAAAAATAGTATCTACTTCTCCCTTGGCATTTGTACCTGCAACTGGCAAAATAATTGCATCTACAGAAGTGAAATCTAAATTTTGTATACTTTCTTTTGCTGCCCCTGTGAAGCCATGATCTAACTGATCAAACCCTATCAATGAAAGTTTCGCATCCAATTCAACTAGCTTGCGAATTACTTCTAGCTGTCTTGCATCTCCTCCTATGACAGCAATATGCATCTCAGTCAACATTCCCTAATTCACCTTCTTTTTCTGTCATTTATAAGAAAAGTGCCTACTTTTTCTTTTTCCTCCACATCATATGTAATGTACGAGTTTTAGGTGATTGAAAAACAAAAGCACGTATGATTTATCCCGCTATTTGTATGCAGTTAGGCCTCCATCTCAACATTCGACATATGAGAGGACATTATACGGGAAATTGATTTCCGGTAAACGCTCGATTCATGTGAGCTTTTACTCAGAAGAGAATGAACAAAAAAAAGATGACCAAAATGGCCACCTTTCACTTCGAATTTGAATGATCCGTAATATCACAAAGGATCATATCGTGCCCTACTTTCTTAATTTGGCTCCACGTGACTCTTACTTCTTGTGGTTCCTTTTTAAAACCTCCCCATTTCCCAGCCGGTATGATAAGAGCCTGTATTTGGCCATCCTTCTCATCAATCTCTAAATCCACATAACCTAAAACTCCCATTTTTTCGGCTCTTTCTAAATTTACAATCTCTTTGCCACTTAATTCACTTAATCGCATACACTCTCCCCCTACCGAATTATGAATTTAAGTTATCCATAATTAGTACCTATTCTGTATATCAAAAAAAAATAACCGTATCTCTTTTAAAAGAGATACGGTTATTTTTACATACTTCATATAAAGCAATTATAGTTTTATTCCTTTTGGAAGTTTTCCATCTGGACTAATTAATGCTGCAGAGAATTCATCTGTAAACATGTTACGAATTAACTCATCAACATTTTCTTTTGTTACAGTGTTTACACTTTCAATAATCTCATCAAGTGAACGATGCTTACGAAGTAGCAACTCATTTTTACCATTACGGCTCATACGGCTATTCGTACTTTCTAAACTTAACATTAAGTTTCCTTTTAATTGCTCTTTACTATTAATAAGCTCTTTTTCTGTAATACCTGTATTTTTCAATGTGTCTAATGTTTCTTGCATTGTTTCATACAGTGTATCTAATTGTTGGCTACCTGTTCCACCATACAGCGTTAACATACCTGTATCTTCATAAGAAGAATGGTAAGAAAATACTGAGTAGGCTAACCCGCGTTGCTCACGTACTTCTTGGAATAAACGGCTACTCATACTACCGCCTAAAACGTTATTTAATACAATTAAGTTATAAATATCTTCGTGTCCCATTTGTAAGCCTTTATATCCTAAACATAAATGAGCTTGTTCTGTTTCCTTTTTACGTGCTACCTTATTAAAATGGAAAATTGGGCTATGTACTTGTTCACGGTTTGTTGTTCCTTCATAACTACCGAAATATTGCTCTACCGTTTGTAAGAAGGCTTCATCAATATTTCCTGCAACTGAAACAACGACATTTTCAGGTGTGTAATGATCTTTTATATATTGGCGTAGCGTATCACCTGTAAACGTATCAAGCGTTTCTTCAGTTCCTAAAATAGGATATCCAAGCGGATGCGTTTCATATGTTGCTTTCGTTAACATATCATGCACAATATCATCTGGAGCATCTTCATACATTTTGATTTCTTCACATACGACATTCTTCTCTTTTTTCAGTTCTTCCTCATCAAATGTTGAATTAAAGAACATATCTGCTAATACATCTAAAGCATATTTAGCATGCTCATCTAGCACTTTTGCATAGTAACAAGTGTATTCTTTTGAAGTAAAAGCATTCACTTGCCCACCAATGCTATCAAATGATTCTGCAATTTCGCGTGCACTACGTGTTTCTGTCCCTTTAAAGAACATATGCTCTAAAAAGTGGGAAACCCCATTATTTTTTTCATTTTCATTTCTTGATCCCGCATGGATCCAAATACCAATCGCAACCGATCTTACGGTTGGTATATTCTCCATAACGATTCTTACACCATTTTTACAAGTATATTTTTTAATCAAAAACTTTCCTCCTACTGCCAGTTTCTCTAAATGAGTGCTATTATTTAATGATAACAAGTTTAAGGATGAATGTCATGCAAATGTATTTAATCCACACGTTTTTCATCCAGTAATTCTGTTATATTCCCTACTTTATATCCTTGTTCCTTCAATTTTGTAATCATTGTATCTAATGCTTCTGCTGTAGATGAAGTTGGATGCATTAATACGATAGCACCTGGATGTATTTTTCTCATCACTCTCTGCAGTAATACATCTGGATCCGGTCGCTTCCAATCAATTGTATCTACAGTCCACATAATCGTTCCCATTTGGAAATCATCTGCAATTTTCACGACTTCATCCCGAAAACTTCCACTCGGCGGAGCAAACCATCTTACCTTTTGATTCGTAGCTGCTTCGATCATTCGATTTGTTTTTTGTAACTGATCTCGTATTTCATCAGAAGATAGCGTTTTCATATTAGGATGTGTGTAAGAATGATTTCCAACTTCTTGATTTGCATCGACAATCATTTTTGCAAATCGTAAATTTTCTTTCACCCAACGTCCTTCTAAAAAGAAAGTCGCTTTCACATCATGTTTTTTCAATATTTCTAATATACGAGGCAAATACTCGTTTCCCCACGCCACATTTATTGTTAATCCCACCATATTTTTATTTGGATGTCCCCTATAAATTGGGGCTGGTGATAAATCTTCTAAGTGGACACCCGGTGATACTTCCCTAAATTCCAGATATTTTTGATCAAATTTCTTTAGCTTCTTCATATTATTATAGGATGCTTCAATATCAACTTTTCTTCCATTATATCCTGGTGTTGATTTCCATATTTTATCAATCATCGCATTTTGAGGTGCAATCTCATATTGTTTTGCATGTTTTTGAATTTCTTCATACAAATTATCCTGTGCAAAAACGGAATAAGAGCCTACACTGACATATAAAAAGAATATACATATGTATGCCAATATACGAGCTTTCATATAAACCCTCCCATTAACTATATAAAAACCTTTTTTCTTCTTATCTTTGTTAATTTGAGCGTTATAATGAAAACTATACCTATACTGACATAAAAATATATATAAACCATATTTTTTACATAACAAAAAAAGCCAGTTTAACTGGCTTTTACTTATTGCTGCTCTTGTTTGTTTTCTTCTTTAGCAGCTTCTTTTTCTTGCTCTTCTTTTAGCAATACTTTTCTAGATAGATTCACGCGACCTTGCTTGTCAATCTCGATAACTTTAACTGTAATTACATCACCGATTTTCACAACGTCTTCTACTTTACCTACACGCTCAAGTGCAAGTTCAGAAATGTGCACTAATCCGTCTTTACCGCTGAATAATTCAACGAAAGCACCGAATTTCTCAACACGTTTCACTTTTCCTTCGTAGATTTCACCTACTTGTACTTCGCGAACGATATCTTCGATAATTTTCTTAGCTTTGTCATTCATTTCTTGATTTATTGAAGAAATGAATACTGTACCATCTTGCTCGATGTCAATTTTAACGCCAGTTTCTTCAATAATTTTATTGATTTGTTTACCGCTCGGCCCAATAACGTCACGGATTTTATCTGGGTTAATTGTCATTGTAATGATCTTTGGAGCATAAGCTGATAATTCAGTACGTGGCTCTGCAATAACAGATAACATATGATTTAGAATGTGCACACGACCAACTTTCGCCTGTTGTAATGCCTCTTCTAAAATTTCACGAGATAGACCATCGATTTTAATGTCCATTTGCAGTGCAGTTACACCTTTTGCTGTACCTGCTACTTTAAAGTCCATATCACCTAAATGATCTTCCATACCTTGAATATCAGATAAAATTGTGTAATGCTCACCAGTTTTAACTAGACCCATTGCAATACCTGCAACTGGAGCTTTAAGCGGAACACCAGCATCCATCATTGCTAAAGTACTACCACAAATACTTGCTTGTGAAGTAGAACCATTTGATTCTAAAACTTCAGATACAAGACGTACTGTATATGGGAAATCTTTTTCAGATGGAATTACAGGCTCAAGAGCACGTTCTCCTAGTGCACCGTGACCAATTTCACGACGACCTGGTCCACGCATCGGTCTTGTTTCACCAACACTAAATGATGGGAAATTGTAATGGTGCATAAAGCGTTTTGATTCTTCTACACCAAGACCATCTAAAATTTGCACATCGCCTAATGCACCTAATGTACAAATACTTAATGCTTGTGTTTGTCCACGTGTGAATAAACCAGAACCGTGTGTACGAGATAAAATACCAACCTCTGATGCTAATGGACGGATTTCGTCACCTTTACGGCCATCTGGGCGGATTTTTTCAACTGTAATAAGACGACGTACTTCTTCTTTTACAATTTTATATAAAATCTCACTTACTTGTCCTAATGTATCAGCGTCAGCTTCCTGCGCTTCGTAATGCTCAATTACACGCTTTTTCACTTCGTTAATTGCATCTTCACGTGCATGTTTCTCATGTACTTGAATTGCAGAATGCATATCCTTCTCAGACATTTCACGTACAGCTTGATTAAGATCAGCGTCAACTTCATAAAGTTTCACTTCTGTTTTCTCTTTACCTACAGCTTGTACAATCTCTTCTTGGAATGCAATTAGACGTTTAATTTCGTCATGTCCAAACATAATTGCTTCTAACATTGTTTCTTCAGGCACTTGATCTGCTCCTGCTTCAACCATGTTAATTGCATCTTTCGTACCAGCCACAACAAGGTGAATATCACTTTGTTCTTGCTGTTCTACTGTTGGATTAATAACGAATTCGCCGTTAATACGACCAACTGTTGCACCCGCGATTGGGCCTTCAAATGGAATATCTGAAATCGATAACGCTAATGAAGAACCAAGCATAGCTGCCATTTCAGAAGAACAATCTTGATCAACACTCATTACAATGCTGACAACTTGTACTTCGTTACGGAAACCATCTGCGAAAAGTGGACGAATTGGACGGTCGATTAAACGACTTGCCAAAATTGCTTTTTCACTCGGACGACCTTCACGTTTAATGAAACCGCCAGGGATTTTTCCGACTGCATATAAACGCTCTTCATAGTTTACTGTAAGTGGGAAGAAATCTACATTTTTTGGTTCTTTTGATGCAGTTGCTGTAGATAGAACCGCTGTATCGCCATATCTTACTAATACTGCTCCGTTCGCTTGCTTCGCAAGCTGACTTGTTTCAACTGTTAGCTGGCGACCAGCTAAATCTATCGAGAAGACTTGCTTTTCTTGACTCATTTAAGTACCCCTCTCAATTTAAAGTATTCAATTCTTCTATGTAAATGGATAGTATATCACAATATTCTACCTCTAGTATTACCGAAAATGAAGTAAGCTATAAAGGGTAGAAGATATATTTTTACCTAACAAAAAAGCGGGAATATTCCCGCTTCTTTGACTATCGACGTAAGCCAAGCTTTGTGATTAATTCACGGTAACGTGTGATATCGCTATTACGAAGGTAAGTTAGTAAGTTACGACGTTTACCAACCATCTTTAATAGACCACGACGTGAATGATGATCTTTCTTGTGAGTACGTAAGTGCTCGTTTAGAGTGTTAATTTGCTCCGTTAGGACAGCAATTTGAACCTCTGGAGAACCAGTATCAGTCTCATGAGTTCTAAATTGTGCAATGATTTCATTTTTACGCTCTTGTGTTAAAGCCATCCTATTTCACCTCCTATTAATTAAACCCCCAATTACCTAGCAAGCGTCGGTGAGTCGCAATGCCAAGCAATGGTTGTCATAAAGTACATAACATAGAATACTACTTTTCATTTGAAAAAGCAAGTATATTCTTTTCGTTCGCAAAATATTCTTGTGCTGTTTTCTTATCTTTTGCAATTTGTTCAACTAATTCATCGATGCCATTGAATTTCTTCTCTTCTCTTATACGCATATGCCACTCTACTGTAACATTTTGATCATATATGTCTTTGTTAAATTCAAATAAGTGCACTTCAATAGATAATTGACGCTCATCTTCTTTAAAAGTTGGTTTATATCCAATATTACATACACCATCGTACCATTCATCGTGAACTTTTAATCTCACTGCATAAACACCTACAGGTGGTAATAGATACTCATCACTTAAACCTACATTAGCTGTGGGAAAACCAATTTGGCGTCCACGCTTATCACCGTGTACAACCGTTCCCCCTACTGTATATGCTCTGCCTAAAATAGATGGAATTTGTTCCATTTCGCCATTTCGAATTAACTTTCGTAATGCTGTAGAACTTACTTTCTCTTCTTGAAATTCAACTTTTTCAATCACAGTCTGTGTAAACTCCCCTCTTGCATGAAATGGTAAAGTCTCCATCTTTCCTTTTCCTAAACGTCCATATGAATAATCAAACCCTGCTACTACATGCTTTACATTTAAACCAATAATATAATCATCTACAAATTGTTGTGGCAATAAGCCTGCAAACGATTCATCAAATTTAATAACATATAATATATCGATCCCTAAGTTTTCGACTATTTTTTCTTTATCACACATTGGTGTAATATACTCCGCATGCGCTTCCTTTTTGCCTAAAACAACAGATGGATGCGGATAAAATGTCATAACTGCACTTTTATATCCCCGTTCATCCGCTATTTGTTTCGCAGTTCGAATTACACATTGATGCCCTAAATGAATGCCATCAAAAAATCCTAATGCCATTACAGTAGGTGGTAATTCTAATTTATTTTGTTCATGTGGATGAGTTAAATGAATAAGTTTCACGCTTGAATTCACCTTTTTCTGTAATAATCCTTCCAATAATTCATTATAGCTTTAGTTCTTGATTATTCACAAGTACTTTCATCGGCTTTAGCATACCAGGGTGTTTTGGATGGTGCTCAAAAATTGCAAGGCAGCGATCATTTTTATCAAACACTGTTATAAATGGCGCTGTTATTTGCAATTCATTTTTTAAGAACATACCATTCTTTATTTTCTCTGCTTGCTTTTCATCTACAACCATTTTCGGGAACTTACTTAACGCTTCATCAATTGAAATGAAGATAGACTCTACTGTTCCATTTTGCACGTTTTCTTCAATTTCTTCAAATGATATGCAATCTTCTAATAAAAATTCACCAGAAGCTGTTCTTACAAGGTGAGACATATGTGATGGAAAACCAAGTTTTTCACCAATCATTACTGCTAACGTTCTTACATATGTTCCTTTACTACACGTTACACGGAAACGGAATGAAATATTTTCCCCCTCAAACACTTCACGGTCATCTAGTAATACAAATTCATGAATTGTAATTGTACGAACCGGACGTTCAACTTCTTGTCCTGCTCTTGCATATTCATATAATTTTTTCCCGTTAACTTTTACAGCTGAAAACATCGGAGGCATTTGTTCAATCGTACCTGTTAATGCAGCAAGAGCCCCTTCTACTTCCTTACGAGTAATAACACGATCTACATTTTTCGTTTCAACAACTTCACCAGAAGCATCTTCAGTTGTCGTTGAAAATCCAAGTGTTACTTCACCTTCATATGTTTTCGTCTCACTCGTTAAAAATTGTGCAATCTTCGTTGCTCGCCCCACACAAATAGGTAATACTCCTGTTACATCTGGGTCTAATGTTCCTGTATGACCAATTCGTTTCTCACGCAATATCTTTCTTAATTTAAATACACAATCATGTGATGTCATGCCTTTTGGCTTATGTAATAATACTACACCTTCCATATATGTTCACCTCATCATAATTCTTTCATAGTAATTATCCAAAATTTATTTTGCATTGAAAAAATGGATAGACAAATGTCTATCCATTATTCTTCACGTTTACCGTCTTTATTAATTTGATGTAAAAGTGTATCAATTCGATGACCATATCCGATAGACTCATCAAACTCAAAGGAAATTTCCGGTGTTTTACGAAGACGAATACGCTGACCAATTTCTGAACGAATGAAGCCTTTTGCCTTCGCTAAACCTTTTAATGTACTTTCTTTCTGTTCCTCATCACCTAAAACAGAAATATATACTGTAGCAATTTGTAAATCCCCACTCACTTGTACATCTGTTACTGTAACAAATCCAACACGTGGATCTTTAATTTTACGACTGATGATGTCGCCTAATTCTTTTTTCATTTGCTCGCCTACACGGTTTGCACGTAATTTCATAACTCTTCACCTCATTCAATACCATTCCAATTGTGTTATTGTACGTTCAATTTCAGGAAATGAATCGATGTACTCGAGTACACGATTCATTTCTTTTTCACAAATAACACGATTAGAGGATACAGAAACAATTGCAATTTCTGTACGTTGCCATACATCTTGATGCCCTACTTCTGAAACAGCTACGTTATAACGCTGCTTCACACGAGTTAGCACCCGTTGCAAAATTGCTCGTTTCTCTTTTAAAGAATGCACATCGTAAATCATACACTCGAATGAGAGTGAAGCGATAATCATCGCTTCACTTCTTCCATAATGTACGCTTCAATGATGTCCCCTTCTTTAAGATCATTATATCTCTCAATTGTAATACCACACTCATAGTTTTGTGCAACTTCTTTTACGTCATCTTTGAAACGTTTTAACGTATCAAGTTGTCCTTCGAAAATTACTACGCCATCACGGATAATACGCACGCCACTATCACGTGTAATTTTACCGTCAATTACGTAACAACCTGCGATTGTTCCAACTTTTGTTACTTTGAATGTTTGGCGTACTTCCGCTTGACCGATTACTTTTTCTTCGAATTCTGGATCCAGCATACCTTGCATTGCTGATTCGATTTCTTCGATTACTTTATAGATAATACGGTGTAAACGAACATCAACATTCTCTAATTCAGCTGTACGCTTCGCATTCACATCAGGGCGTACGTTAAATCCAATTACAATTGCATTAGATGCAGAAGCTAAAATAACATCAGATTCTGTAATCGCACCTACGCCTGTATGGATAATTTTAACTTTAACACCTTCAACATCAATTTTACGAAGTGACGCTGCCATTGCTTCTACAGAACCTTGTACGTCTGCTTTCACAATTAAGTTAATTTCTTTTACATCGCCTTCTTGGATTTGTTGGAATAAATCTTCAAGGCTTAATTTAGATTTTTCACCACGCTGAGCAAGTAACGCTTCTTGTGCACGTGATTCACCGATTTG
This sequence comes from Bacillus sp. N5-665, assembly GCF_022637375.2. NCBI lineage: Bacteria > Bacillati > Bacillota > Bacilli > Caryophanales > Bacillaceae > Bacillus > Bacillus sp. N5-665. The sequence goes on along the minus strand of NZ_CP093325.1, from coordinate 1,596,201 downwards.
ACGAGCTTTCTTCTCATCAGCGAATGCCATGAAACGATCTCCTGCTTGTGGTACTTCGTTTAAACCTGTAATTTCAACAGGAGTTGATGGACCAGCAACTTTTACACGACGACCAATATCACTTACCATTGCACGAACACGTCCGAATGAAGTACCAACAACGATTGGATCTCCAACTCGAAGTGTACCGTTTTGAACAAGTAATGTCGCGATAGTTCCTTTACCTTTATCAAGCTGTGCTTCGATTACAGTACCAGTTGCATAGCGGTTTGGATTTGCTTTATATTCTTCTACTTCACTTACAAGAAGAATCATTTCTAATAAGTTGTCAATTCCTTCACCTTGAATTGCAGAAATTGGTACGAAAATTGTATCTCCGCCCCAAGCTTCTGGAACTAATTCATATTCTGTTAATTCTTGCATTACACGATCAGGATTTGCCGCTGGTTTATCCATTTTATTCACAGCTACAATAATTGGTACTCCAGCTGCTTTCGCATGGCTAATCGCTTCAACTGTTTGTGGCATAACACCATCATCAGCTGCAACAACAAGGATTGTAATATCCGTTACTTGCGCACCACGAGCACGCATCGTTGTAAATGCCGCGTGACCAGGCGTATCTAAGAATGTAATCTTCTTGTCATTTACTTCAACTTGGTATGCACCAATATGCTGAGTAATTCCACCTGCTTCGCCTGCAGTTACTTTTGAATTACGGATAGAGTCAAGTAGAGTTGTTTTACCATGGTCAACGTGCCCCATAATTGTAACTACAGCTGGACGCTCTTTTAAGTTCTCTTCATCATCTTGCTCATCGATGAATGTTTCAAATTCAGTTTCACTTACAACTACTTCTTCTTCTACTTCAATACCATAATCAGTAGCAATTAACTCAATTGTATCTTTATCTAAGTCTTGGTTAATTGTTGCCATAATTCCAAGCATAAAGAGCTTCTTAATAATTTCAGATGGCTCTTTGCTTAATTTTTTAGCAAGCTCACCTACTGTAAGGCTTCCAGAGAAAGTAACTTTATCTGGTGTTTCTACAGTTTGTGTTTGTTGTCTTCCAGCAAAGTTATCTTGACGTTTGTCTTCATTTCCCTTGCCTTTTTTCTTTTTCTTATTGCTGTTCTTTTTACTACGAACAACTTTTTCTTCTACTTCAAACTCATCTGCAACAGAAGGTTTTTCAGTTTGATACGCATTATCTAATTTATTTACTACTTCATCTTCTAACATTGTCATATGATTCGAAACCTCGATATTCATTTCTTTTAGTTTTGTCATAAGATCTTTACTTGAGATATTATGTTGTTTTGCATATTCATGCACTCGAATTTTACTCATACCTTCACCCCCGGTAATTTGTATCGAGCATGCTACGCAGCTTTTTCGCAAAGCCCTCATCTAACACAGCTACAACGACTCGCTCGTCTCTCCCAATCGCATGCCCTAATTGTTGTCGATTTTCGACCTTTCTCATTGGTACGTTGTAATACGTCGCTTTATCCGTGATGCGTTTTGTAGTATTTGCTGACGCATCTTCAGATAGCAATACAAGTTTTGCTTTGCCACTTCGTACTTCTTTTAAAACAAGTTCTTCACCCGAAATAATTTTCCGAGCCCGGTTTGCTAGTCCTAAAAACGATTTCCAATCGGACACTTATTTCGACTCCTTCTCAACAAGCTCAAGAAGCTCTTCGTATAGAGAACCGTCGATTTTCGCTTTTAGATGATGTTCCAAAACATTTTTCTTTTGGGCTTGAAGAATACTTTCTTTATCTTTTGATAAATAAGCACCTCGTCCTGATTTCTTTCCAGTTAAATCAATGGACACTTCTCCCTCTTTGGAACGAACAATGCGAACGAGCTCTCGTTTTGATTTCATTTCTTGCGTTGCAACACATTTTCGTAACGGAACTTTTCGATTGCTCATACTCATCACCTCTATTCGATTTCGTCTTCAACTGAATCGAATCCGAATGCGATTACGCTATCTTCTTCTGTTACAATACCAAGTTGTTTCGCATCAGACTCACTCTTAATATCAATTTTCCAACCTGTTAATTTAGCTGCAAGACGTGCATTTTGTCCACGCTTACCAATAGCTAATGACAGTTGGTGGTCTGGAACAACAACAGTTGTTGCTTTTTCTTCTTCATCTACAAGAACTTTAACAACTTGTGATGGGCTTAAAGCATTTGCAACATATTCTACTGGATCATTTGACCAGCGAACGATGTCAATCTTTTCGCCTTTTAATTCGTCTACAATGCGTTGTACACGTTGTCCTTTCGGTCCTACACAAGAACCTACTGGATCAACATCAATGTTCTCTGCATGTACAGAAATTTTAGAACGATCGCCAGCTTCACGTGCTACAGAACGAATTTCAACAGTTCCATCATAAATTTCAGGAACTTCCATTTCGAATAAACGTTTTAAAAGACCAGGATGTGTACGTGATACGTAAATTTGTGGTCCTTTTGTTGTTTTTTCTACTTTCGTAATGAATACGCGAATACGATCATGTGGTTTGTACTGTTCGTTTGGCATTTGCTCACTTACAGGTAATAAAGCTTCTACTTTCCCTAAGCTTACATAGATAAAACGAGCATCTTGACGTTGTACGATACCCACCATGATATCTTCTTCACGGTCACTAAACTCAGAGTAAATAACACCACGCTCTGCTTCGCGCACTCGTTGTGTTACAACCTGTTTTGCAGTTTGTGCTGCAATACGACCGAAATCTTTTGGTGTTACTTCAATCTCTAGTACGTCACCATCTTGATAGTTTGGATTAATTTGTCTTGCTTCTTCAACAGAAATTTCAAGACGTGGATCAAACACATTATCTACAACGTCTTTACGTGCTAAAACTTGAATTGTTCCCACTTCTGGGTTAAAGCTCACACGAACGTTTTGTGCTTGATTAAAATTGCGTTTATAAGCAGAGATTAACGCTGCTTCAATCGCATCAATAATAATATCTTTGCTGATTCCTTTTTCTGACTCTAATACGAGCAAGGCATCTAACAACTCAGTGCTCATGAAGATCCCCCTTCTAACTAAAACGTAACAGCAAGTCGCGCATTTGCAACTTTATCCATTGGAATTTGGATTTCTTTTTTACGTGTTTTAATTGTTAATAATAATGTAATTGTAGTACCATCGTAGGAAAGTAGCTTTCCTTCAAACATTTTTTCACCATCAATCGGCTCATATGTTTTAATTGCCACTTGTTTTCCTACCGCTTGCTGGAAGTCTTTCTCTTTCTTTAATGGGCGTTCCGCTCCAGGAGATGATACATCCAAAAAGTAAAGATGAGGAATTGGATCCTCTTTATCTAAAGCTTCGCTTAAACGTTCACTTACCGCACCGCATTCTTCAATGTCGACTCCCTTTTCAGAATCGATGAATACGCGTAAGAACCAGTCTTGTCCTTCTTGCACATACTCTACATCTACAAGTTCAAGATTTAACTCTTCAACGATTGGCTGCGCAAATGCTTCTACAACTTCTGTGACTTTCTTATCCATAAACAGCCTCCTTCCTGCCGCCATGTACCATTTACAAGAAAAGACCCCGTCCATAAAAACGGTCCATCTTATTCTTTCTCGTTAGCTAACAAAAGCCCCTGCCGTTAAGCAGGGAATATCTGTCTTAGTATTACCAAATTTAAGAAGTAAAACTTGTAACAAAATATGTATATACGACAGAAATTTCTTACCTCTCCACATCAATAAAACGTAGATAGTAACACGAAAGAGTGGGTTTCCCCACTCTTTTTTTTACACAATATACATGACATGGTTATCTCGGTTAATAGTATACCATAGCAAATGTTGATTTGCAAAGACTTTTCCTACCTATTAGAACAGTGATAACTGGTTTTGATCAGGTAGATCGCCTAAGCAACCTTGACTATCTAAATACTCAATAATTGTTTTCGAAACCTTACTGCGCTGCTGTAAATCTTCTTTTGATAAGAAATCTCCATTTTTGCGTGCTTCTACAATACTTAAAGCTGCATTTGTACCAAGTCCAGGCACTGCATTAAATGGAGGAATTAAAGTATCCCCATCAATAATAAATTCTGTTGCATGCGAACGGTATAAATCAACCTTTTGGAATGAGTATCCACGCTCACACATTTCAAGTGTCATTTCTAGTACTGTTAATAAACTTTTCTCTTTCGGCGCTGCATCCAAACCTTTTTGCGCAATTTCATCAATTCTTACACGTATAGATGCTGAACCTTTCGCCATCGCCTCTATATCAAAGTCATCTGCACGAACTGTAAAGTATGCCGCATAGAATAGAAGCGCGAAATGTACTTTAAAGTATGCAATACGTACAGCCATAAGTACGTAAGCAGCCGCATGGGCTTTAGGGAACATGTACTTTATTTTCTTACATGAATCAATATACCAACCTGGTACATTATTACTTTTCATGTCATCTTCCCATTCTTCCGGTACACCTTTACCTTTACGAACTGACTCCATGATTTTGAAGGCTAATGATGGGTCTAAACCTTGATAGATTAAATATACCATGATGTCATCACGACAACCGATAACTTCACTCAGCGTACATGTACCGTTATAAATTAACTCGTTTGCATTACCAAGCCATACGTCTGTACCATGTGATAGTCCAGAAATTTGGACTAACTCAGAGAATGTCGTAGGTTTCGTCTCTTCTAACATCTGCCTTACGAATTTCGTACCAAACTCTGGTATACCAAGCGTACCTGTTTTACAGTTAATTTGTTCTTCCGTTACCCCTAACGATTCCGGGCCTGAGAAAATTTTCATTACTTCCGGATCGTCTGTTGGGATTGTTTTCGGATCAATACCACTTAAATCTTGTAACATACGAATAACAGTCGGATCATCGTGTCCTAGTATATCAAGTTTCAATAAATTATCATGAATGGAGTGGAAATCAAAGTGTGTCGTTCTCCACTCAGCCCCTATTGAATCCGCCGGAAACTGAATTGGTGAGAAATCAAAGATATCCATGTAATCTGGCACAACGATAATACCACCTGGATGCTGTCCGGTTGTACGTTTTACGCCCGTACATCCTGCTACTAAGCGGTCAATCTCTGCATTTCGAATCGTTAAATTATGATCATTTGCATAACCTTTTACATATCCATAAGCCGTTTTTTCCGCAACTGTACCTATTGTACCCGCACGGTATACATAATCTTCACCGAACAGTACTTTCGTATAGTTATGGGCACGTGGTTGGTATTCCCCGGAGAAGTTCAGATCGATATCGGGTACCTTATCTCCTTTAAATCCAAGGAACGTTTCGAACGGAATATCATGTCCATCTTTCACGTATGGAACATTACATGCAGGACATTCTTTATCCGGCAAGTCAAAACCAGAACCTACAGAACCATCATTAAAGAATTCTGATTGCTTACACTTCGGACATACATAGTGTGGTGGTAATGGGTTTACTTCTGTAATTTCCATCATCGTTGCAACGAATGATGAACCTACCGATCCACGCGAACCTACTAAATATCCGTCTACTAATGATTTTTTTACGAGCTTATGTGAAATTAAATAAATTACGGCGAATCCATGCCCAATAATACTTTTTAATTCTTTTTCTAAACGCGCTTCTACAATTTCAGGTAACTCTTCACCATAAATGCTACGCGCCATTTTATAACTCATGTCACGCGTCTCATCATCTGCACCTTCAATTTTCGGTGTATATAGATCATCTTTCACTGGATGAACATCACCAATTAATGATGCAATCTTCTGTGTATTCGTTACAACAATTTCTTTCGCTACGTCTTCACCTAAGAATGAAAAACACTCTAACATTTCATCCGTTGTACGGAAATGTACAGGTGGTAAAGAATGTCGGTTTAACGGATTGGCTCCGCCCTGCGAACTGACTAAAATTTTGCGATACATCGCATCCTCTGGATCTATATAATGCACGTTTCCTGTAGCAACAACTGGTTTATCTAACGTCTCACCTAGTTTTACTAAGTTAGAAATAATTGTTTTTAATTGTCCCTCATCTCGAACAAGTTCACGTTCTACTAAATGACGTAACACCTCTGGAGGCATTACTTCAATATAATCATAGAACTGCGCAATTTCTTCTACCTCTTCAGGAGCTTTTTGCATCATCGCCTCAAATACTTCACCTTTATCACAAGCCGTTCCTACTAAAATTCCTTCACGATATTTTTTTAATAGTGACCTTGGTACTCGTGGTACACGATAAAAATAATTTAGGTGAGAATAGGAAACAAGTTTATATAAATTTTTCAACCCTACATCTGATGTGGCAAGTAACGTCATATGACTTGGACGTCCACGCTTATACGCATCCCCTTGCCCCATGCTATCATTTAATTGATCGTGATATTCAAATCCCTTTTCAATCACATCTTTTAACATTTTCACAAGTAAGTATCCCGTTGCTTCTGTATCATAAATCGCACGGTGATGTTGCGTTAATTCAATATCAAGCTTTTTACACATCGTATTTAATCGATGGTTTTTCATTTCCGGGAATAAGAATCTTGCAAGTTCTAACGTATCAATAACAGGATTATTCGTTTTTTCTAGTCCAGCCTTTTTAAAACCTACGTTAATAAAGCCCATATCAAAACTTGCGTTATGAGCAACAAGTGTATGGTCGCCCATCCATTCTTCAAACTTTTTAAACACTTCGTCCACTTCTGGTGCATCCGTTAACATATCATCTGTAATACCTGTTAATTCAATAATCGTCGCAGATAATGGTTGATGTGGATTTGCGAAAGATTCAAAGCGGTCAATAATTTCGCCACCTTTTACTTTTACAGCCGCTAACTCGATAACAGTATCATATACAGCTGATAAACCTGTCGTCTCAACGTCGAAAACAACATACGTTTCCTCAGCAAGTAAACGATGCGCTTCGTTATATGCAATCGGTACACCATCATTAACTAGATTCGCTTCTACACCATATATAACTTTAACCCCAGCCTTTTTACCCGCAGAATATGCCTCTGGGAAAGACTGCGCAACAGCATGGTCTGTAACAGCGATTGCCTCATGTCCCCATTTACCTGCTTGGGCAACAAGTCTAGAAATAGGAGTAACAGCGTCCATTTGGCTCATCGGTGTGTGAAGATGCAGCTCTACACGTTTTTCACCTTCTGGCGCTTTATCTTTACGAGACGGTCCTGTTATTTCATTTATATCATTTGCAATCATTACTAAATCTCGAACGAATGTATCATTTTGAACAGAACCACGCGCTTTCACCCACATTCCTTTTTTCAAGGATTGCAGCATTGGAATATCTTCTTTGTCACGCGAGAACATTTTGATCATAATTGAATCCGTATAGTCTGTTATTTTTAAAGTTAATAACGTACGGCCACTACGCAGCTCTTTCGTTTCTACATGGAAGACGTACCCTTGAACTGTTTTTCTTCTTTCTTCATCTTGAATTTCTCGCATCGGTGTAATCTCTTCATCCGGCTTAATAAGATATCCGAGTACAACCGGTCCTTCATGCACAACGCTACTTTCTTCAGCTTGCTTCTTCGCCATTTCTTCCATAGCTTGTATAACACGTTCACGATCTTCTTGCTGCGTTTGCTCACGAAACTTTTGCATTTCTTCTGTATTTTGCTGTATATGTGTGTCTAACTGAAAACGCGGGAATCCAAAAGTTTCGTATTGATCCCCTACTGGTTTCGCAACGTTTTTCTTTAAAGCAGTAGATTCCAGCTCATTATTCACATTTATTAGCAACTTCACTCCATTCACCTGCGGAAGCTGCTTCTTTAAGTAAGCAAACATAGGTGAAAATGTAATTCGTTCCGTACAAAGCGGCCAATACGCCCTCACTTCTTCTTCTGTAAATTGTTTATTCTCTGTTTCTAATGCAAATGTTGTTCTTGCAATATGAGAAAATGATTGCTTAAGCTTTGTTTCTAGCAATTCATATAATTCTGTAGGCAAAATACGTGGCACTTGTAAATCAAAATGCCAACTTTTATTCGATTTATCAATAACGAGCCTTTCAATACCACCACCTTGTAAATATTGATTTATAAGGTCGTCTGGTATTTGCAACTGCTGGAGCAAAATTTGAAATCGCTCTTGTTGTTCATTTGTTAAAGACATAAGCACTCTCCTTCCATTTGCTATTATAAATTGAAACGTACTACAAAGAAAGATTTCTCCCTACTTCTTTTACAAAATACGTTTACAAAGAAAGAGAAGGTACCTCATTACGAGGTACCTCTTCTTATTTTAAAATATTTGCAATGTATGTTTGAAGTTCTTCTACTTTCACTTCTTCAGACTCGCCTGTAGCACGTACTTTCACTTCTACAATACCTTCGTCTGCTTTTTTACCAACTGTCACGCGAACTGGAAGGCCGAATAAATCTGCATCTGCAAATTTAACACCTGCACGTTCTGCACGATCATCTAGTAATACTTCGTACCCTTGCTCTTGTAATGAGTTGTAGATGTTTTCACCCATTTCACGTTGCGCATCAGATTTCATATTTACTGGAATTACATGCACATGGAATGGTGCTACAGCTTTTGGCCAAACTAAACCGTTCTCATCATTAAACTGCTCTGCGATTGCTGCCACTGTACGAGATACACCGATACCGTAACAACCCATAATAAGTGGTTGTGTTTTTCCGTTTTCATCTAGGAATGTTGCGTTCATTGCTTCACTATAACGTGTTCCTAATTTGAATACATGACCAACTTCAATTCCGCGTGCGAAAAGAATTGTTCCATTTCCGTCTGGAGATCGGTCTCCTTCTTGAATGAAGCGTAAATCTGTATATTGACTTACTTTAAAGTCGCGTTCTGGATTTACATTTACATAATGGAATCCTTCTTCGTTTGCTCCTGAACATCCGTTAACAATTGATGCTACAGCATGGTCAGCGATAATTTCGATATCACCTGTTACACCAATCGGTCCTAAAGAACCAACTTCACAGTTTAATAATTCTTTCACTTCTTCATGAGAAGCAAGCTCAACAACTGAAGCGCCGTATACGTTTTTCACTTTTACATCGTTTACTTCATGATCACCACGAACAAGTACAACTACTAATTTTTCATCTACTTTAAATACCATAGACTTAATGCACTTGTCAGCTTCAATGTTTAAGAATGCAGATACTTCTTCAATTGCTTTTTGATCTGGTGTTGCTACTTTTTTAAGTGCCTTTTCTGCTTCATCACTCTTCGTATACGTAGCTACCACAGGAGCCATTTCGATGTTTGCTGCATAATTAGATGTATCAGAGTATGCAATTGTATCTTCACCAACTTCAGATAATACCATAAATTCATGCGTATCTTTTCCGCCCATTGCTCCAGAGTCAGCAATAACTGCACGGAAATTCAAGCCACAACGAGCAAAAATGTTAGAGTATGCTTTGTATAAGCGATCGTATACTTCATCTAAGCTCTCTTGTGTAGCATGGAAAGAGTATGCATCTTTCATTAGAAACTCTCTTCCACGTAATAAACCAAAACGCGGTCTTTGTTCATCACGGAATTTTGTTTGAATTTGGTACAATGTTAACGGTAATTTTTTATATGATTTCACTTCATCACGTACAAGATCCGTAATTACTTCTTCATGTGTCGCTCCTAATGCGAATTCACGAGCGTTACGATCTTTCATACGCATTAATTCAGATCCGTAAGAATACCAACGGCCTGATTCTTGCCATAATTCTGCAGCTTGCATCGCTGGCATTAATAATTCTACAGCTCCTGCGCGCTCCATTTCTTCTCGAACGATACGTTCTACTTTGTGTAGTACTTTTAATCCAAATGGTAGAAAACTATAAATACCAGAAGCATTTTGACGCATAAAACCTGCACGAAGTAATAACTGATGACTCTTAATCTCCGCATCAGCTGGAACTTCACGTAATGTAGGACTGAATACCATACTTTGTTTCATTTATTCGCACCTCTTCATTTTACTCTTACACGCAGTAAAACCCCTCACCTCGAGTTAGGTGAGGGATTTTATTCTACGAGCTCTATTTCATTATAAGTTTCACTTTATTTTACAAGAAAAACTTACGAATGTCATTCCAAGTTACAACTAACATAAGTAACATTAATAATGCAAAACCAATAAAGTGAACCATTCCTTCTTTTTGGCGGTCAATTGGTTTCCCTCGTAACGCTTCAATTAAGAAGAAGAACAAACGTCCACCGTCTAAAGCAGGGACTGGTAGTAAATTAAATAAACCAAGGTTAATACTTAAAACTGCTGCTAAACTTAATACACGCGTAAATCCATAATCTACAACTTGATCTGTTAGATTATAAATTCCCACTGGACCTGACAACTCATTAATAGAGAATTGACCAGTTACTAATTTCACAAGTGAATCAAAAATTAGTTTTGTCCATTGGTATGTTTGTTCAAATCCTGATTTAATAGAACCCATTACTGTTTTCTCTACTGGAGAGTAAACACCAATTCTACCTACTTCGTCTTTTCCTTCTTTATCGAGCGTTGGCGTTACTTTTACATTAAACTGTTCACTATCACGCTTTACTTGTAACGTAATTTCTTTATTTGGGTTTTCACGTACAATGGTAACAACATCTTTCCATGTACTTGTGTTTTTCCCATCGATTGCTTGAATTGTATCATTTTCTTTTAATCCAGCTTGCTCGGCTGCACTATTTTCCATTATTTTTCCGACCATTGGCTTGTCAACAGGAACACCTTGTACAAATCCAAGAATCACAAAAATAACAAATGCTAAAATGAAGTTCATTGCAGGACCTGCAAAGATTGTTAAGGCACGTTGACCCAATTTCTTGGAGCCGAACTGCCTATTATACGGAGCAATTTGTATTTCTTCACCAGCAGTAATAATACGAGCCTTTTCATTCACTCGGAATGTTTGAAGCTCTTCCTCGTACTCTTCATAGCCCGAAATTGTTAAATTATGCTCTAAATCAGCTTGTTCGACTTCAATGACACGAACATTTGGATACTTTTCATATCCATCAAAAACTAATTTCGCAACCTCGTCTTTTTCATTTAATACAAGGCCAACCTTTTTTCCAGGCTTTAACTCAACTGTGTCTGCATCTTCGCCAGCCATTCTTACATAGCCACCAAGAGGCAGTAATCGAATCGTATACACCGTTTCATTCTTTTCAAATGAGAATATTTTCGGACCAAAACCAATCGCAAACTCACGGCATAAAATACCTGCTCTTTTTGCGAAATATAGATGCCCTAGCTCATGGAAAAATACGAGTGCACCGAAAATTAATATAAAGGCAATCGCTGTATTCAATTCCATAACCACCTTTGCTAAATTTGTTCCATCACAAACCGTCTTGTGGCTGCATCAATTTCCAGAATTTCCTCTAAGCTCGGACGTGCAATGACATTGTGATGGTTCATTGCTTTTTCAATGAGGTCTTCCACTGTTAAGAAACCAATTCTCTTTTGTAAAAAAGCTTCAACAGCTACTTCATTCGCTGCGTTCATTACAGCTGGCATACTTCCACCTGTTTTTCCAGCTTCATACGCAAAACGTAGGCAACGGAATCGTTCTTGGTTCATTTTCTCAAAATGCAACGTCCCTATTTCCCATAAGTTTAACTGTTTTGTGTCTGATAGAGGCAATCGATCAGGATATGTAAGTGCGTATTGAATTGGTACTCGCATATCAGGTGAGCCAAGCTGTGCCATTACACTACGATCTTCAAATTCAACCATAGAATGGATAATACTTTCTTTATGTAAAACAACATCGATTTGCTCATAAGGGATACCAAAAAGCCAATGTGCTTCAATTACTTCTAGCCCCTTATTCATCATTGTAGCAGAATCAATTGTAATTTTCGAACCCATTGACCAGTTTGGATGTCGAAGCGCATCTTCTACGGTCACATGATGCAATTCATCTCTCGTTTTATCACGGAAACTTCCACCGGAAGCCGTTATAATTAGTCGAGAAATTCTTTTTTCATTTTCACCATTCAAACATTGAAAAATAGCTGAATGTTCACTATCTACTGGAAGTAACGAAACATTATGTTTTCGTGCCGCTTCCATTACAAGATGCCCTGCAGTTACTAACGTTTCTTTGTTTGCAATTCCAATTGTTTTTTTCGCCTCAATTGCACGAAGTGTTGGTAACAACCCTACGCTACCTACAACAGCATTTACTACAATCTCCGCATCTGGATGTAATGCTACTTCTAAAAGCCCTTCACTACCATATACAACTTTTGTATTACCAGAGACAGCTTGTAATTTTAAAACATCTTCCTCTCTTTGCACAGAGACGATTTGCGGAGAAAATTCTTGAATTACCTTTACTGCGTAGTCAATATTTTTCCCTACAGAAAAAGCAACGAGACGGAATTGGTCTGGGTGCGAGCGTAATACATCTAAAGTTTGTGTACCAATTGATCCGCTTGCACCTAATAAACTAATGTTTTTCATGACTCCAACCCCTCGTTCATTTATTAATTGTATTGTAATAAGAAGTAGAGAATTGGTAAAACGAATAACCAACTATCTGTTCGATCTAATATACCACCATGTCCAGGTAAAATTGTACCTGAATCCTTTACGCCATAATGACGTTTAAATGCAGATTGTACTAAATCACCAATTTGTCCAAAAATAGAAATGATAATTGTCAACACAATTAAAATCCCTACATTAGCCTCAACTGGGAAGAACATATTGTAAACAAGTGCCACAATAATTCCACAAACGATGCCACCTAACGAACCTTCAATCGTTTTATTTGGACTAATTTCTGGCCACAACTTCCTCTTTCCTAATGCCTTTCCTACGAAATATGCGCCTGAATCAGTAGCCCATATAACAAATAATGCACAAAACACATATTTAATTCCTAATATTCTCGTTTCATTCAAATATAGGAATCCCATTCCAACATATGTTGTTGCCATTAGTAAAAATGAAGCATTGTCAAAAGTAAATGTATTCTTAGAAAGGACTGTATATGATAAAAGTAATAAAACAATCACAAATGTGATTTCTAATTTACCTAATCCAATCTGCGTAAACAGTTCTGATGCACTACTTGGAATTAAAATAATCCATAATAATACTGCAGCTAAAACTGTTGGTATTGAAATAAGCGTAAGCTTATTCATACGAATTAATTCATATAAACCTATAGAAGCAAGTGCATACACTAAAACCGTAAAAGGCACGCCACCGTAAATTACGATGGGAATGAATAGCGCGGCAGCAACCACTCCAGTAATAATTCTCTGTTTCACTACCAAACCCTCTCTTTCTACACGCCTCCGAATCTGCGCCCTCTATGCTGAAAGTCTGTAATCGCATTTAGCAAATGTTCCTCGGTAAAATCTGGCCAATACACATCTGTAAACCAAAATTCCGAATATGCAATTTGCCATAACATGAAATTACTAATACGTAGCTCTCCGCTCGTACGGATTAACAACTCTGGGTCAGGTAAAGAACTCGTCATTAAATAAGAAGAAAGCATTTCTTCACTTACATCTTCAACACGAATTTTTCCTTCCTCACTATCTTTCACCATATGTTGCACAGCAGAAACGATTTCATCTCGACTTCCATAGTTTAACGCGAAATTAAGAATTAATCCCGTATTCTCTTTCGTATCTTCCATGGCCTTTTCCATCGCTCTGCGTGTATGCGTAGGAAGACGATCTTGTTGTCCTATTACTCGGACTTGTACGTTCTCTTCAATCAATTCTGGTAAAAATGTACCTAGAAATTCTTCTGGAAGCCTCATTAAATAGTCAACTTCCTTTTTCGGTCTTTTCCAGTTCTCAGTTGAAAAAGCATAAAGAGTTAATACTTTCACATTAAGTTTGCTTGCAAATTTTGTGATTTTCTTTACAACTTGCATGCCTTCATGATGTCCCGCAATACGAGGCATCGCTCTCCTCTTTGCCCATCTTCCATTACCATCCATAATGATGGCAATATGTTCTGGGATGTATCCTTTTTTCACTTTTTCAACGAGATGATCAAACGATGCGACCTTTTTACTTTTAAAAAAAGGAAAGTTTTTAAACATCATTCATACCCTCCAGCAAGCAGACGTATGCCTAAAAGTGTAAAAAGACCCCCTTAAGAAGAGGGTCATATTTGCGAAGGTATCGCTATTACACTTCCATGATTTCTTTTTCTTTGTTTTTTGCGATTTCGTCAACTTTTGCAATATATTTATCTGTTTCTTTTTGGATATCTTCAGTATATCCTCTTAAATCATCTTCTGTAATATCGCCAGCTTTTTCAAGCTTCTTAAGATCATCGTTACTGTCACGACGTACGTTACGAACAGCAACTTTTGCTTCTTCAGCATATTTTTTCACAACTTTTACAAGATCGCGACGACGCTCTTCTGTTAATGCAGGGAATGCAATACGAATTACAGTTCCATCATTAGAAGGATTTAAGCCTAAATCTGCTTTTAAGATTGCTTTTTCAATATCACCGATAGAAGTTTTATCATAAGGTTGAATTACAAGTAAACGTGCTTCTGGAACTGTAATGTTCGCTAATTGCACAACAGGTGTTGGTGCACCATAGTAATCAACTTGTACCTTATCTAATACAGACGAGCTTGCACGACCTGCGCGAACTGTTGCCAATTCACGAGAGTAAGCAGCAACTGCTTTTTCCATTTTTTCATTTGAAGACTTCAATACTTGTTGTCCCATATTTATTTCCCCCTTACAACTGTTCCGATATTTTCGCCTAAAACGGCACGTTTAATGTTACCTTTTTCCATAACTGAGAATACAATTAATGGAATATCATTGTCCATACATAAAGAAGAAGCTGTTGAATCCATTACACCTAAACCTTCTTTTAATACATCTAAGTAAGTAAGTGTTTCGTATTTCGTAGCTGTTGGGTCAAGAGATGGATCTGCATTATATACGCCATCTACATTGTTTTTCGCCATTAAGATAACGTCTGCTTCGATTTCCGCTGCACGTAGTGCTGCTGTTGTATCTGTAGAGAAATATGGGTTACCTGTACCTGCTGCAAAGATCACAACACGTTTTTTCTCTAGATGACGAACTGCTTTACGACGAATGTAAGGCTCTGCTACTTGACGCATTTCGATTGAAGTTTGAACACGAGTTTGAATTCCAATGTTCTCCAGGCTATCTTGAAGAGCTAATGAGTTCATAACTGTTGCTAACATACCCATGTAATCCGCTCCAGCACGATCCATTCCCATTTCACTTCCGATTTTTCCACGCCAAATGTTTCCGCCACCAACAACAACAGCAACTTCTACATCAAGTTCTGCAATTTCTTTCACTTGTTCCGCAACTGATTTAATAACAGATGGGTTAATTCCAAATCCTTGTTCGCCAGCTAACGCTTCTCCGCTTAGCTTTAATACGACACGATTATATTTCGGTTTACTCATAATGAACCTCCAATTGCTTACATCTTTATTTTAAAAAAGGGAACACAATGTGTTCCCTAATCTGTATTAGTTACTACCTTTTACTTGGTTCATTACTTCTTCAGCAAAGTTGTCTTCGCGTTTTTCGATACCTTCACCAACAGCGTAGCGAACGAATCCTTTTAATGTTCCGCCTTTTGACTCAACGAACTGACGAACTTTCATATCAGGGTTTTTAACGAATGCTTGGTCAAGTAAGCAAATTTCTTCGAAGAATTTGCCAAGACGGCCTTCAACCATTTTTGCAACGATTTTTTCAGGCTTGCCTTCGTTTAAAGCTTGTTGTGTTAATACTTGACGCTCATGCTCAACTTCTTCAGCTGTTACAGCATCGCGGTCGATGTATTTAGGGTTAACTGCTGCGATGTGCATTGCTACATCTTTAGCAGCAGCTTCGTCAGTAGAACCTTCAAGAACTGTTAATACACCAATACGTCCACCCATGTGTAGGTAAGCGCCGAATGCATCAGCATCAGTTTTTGTTACGATTTCGAAACGACGAAGTGTAAGTTTTTCACCAATTTTAGCGATTGCTTCGTTGATGTGCTCTTCTACTGTTTTGCCGCCTTCAATTGTTTGAGCCATAGCTTCTTCAATGTTAGCTGGTTTGTTAGCTAATAAGTGAGCAGCTAATTCTTTAATTAATGCTTGGAAACCTTCGTTTTTCGCAACGAAATCAGTTTCAGAGTTTAATTCTAAGATTAAACCTTCGTTACCGTTTGTTTCGATGAAAGTTAAACCTTCAGCAGCGATGCGGTCTGCTTTTTTAGCAGCTTTTGCAATACCTTTTTCACGTAAGAAGTCAATTGCTTTCTCCATGTCGCCATTAGTCTCAGTTAAAGCTTTTTTGCAGTCCATCATACCTGCGCCTGTTTTTTCACGAAGTTCTTTTACCATTTGTGCAGTGATTGCCATATTTTTCATCCTCCTAAAATATGTATTTATACCTTTTATAAAGGTGTTTATACCTTAAAAAAGGTGATAAAAGGCCGAACCCCTTATCACCTTTCCAAATTTGTTACGCAGTAACAGTTTCTTCACCTTGTTTTGCTTCAAGGATCGCGTCTGCCATTTTAGATGTAAGAAGTTTTACAGCACGAATTGCATCATCGTTTGCTGGGATAACGTGATCGATTTCGTCTGGATCACAGTTTGTATCAACGATACCGATGATTGGAATGTGTAATTTGCGTGCTTCAGCAACTGCAATACGCTCTTTACGAGGGTCTACTACGAATAATGCACTTGGAAGACCTTTCATATCTTTAATACCGCCTAAGAATTTCTCAAGACGCTCTAACTCTTTTTTAAGTTGAACAACTTCTTTCTTAGGAAGTACTTCGAAAGTACCATCTTCTTGCATTTTTTCAATGTCTTTAAGACGCTTGATACGCTTTTGGATTGTTTGGAAGTTTGTTAAAGTTCCACCTAACCAACGTTGGTTAACGAAGTACATACCAGCACGAGTTGCTTCTTCTTTAATAGCTTCTTGTGCTTGTTTTTTAGTACCTACGAATAAGATGTCTCCGCCTTCAGCAGCGATGTCACGCATCGTTCTGTAAGCTTCCTCAACTTTTTTCACAGTTTTTTGTAAGTCGATGATGTAGATACCGTTACGCTCTGTGAAAATGTAACGCTTCATTTTTGGGTTCCAACGACGAGTTTGATGTCCGAAATGAACACCAGCTTCAAGCAATTGCTTCATAGAAATTACTGACATAATATAGTTCCTCCTAAATGGTTTTTGATATCCTCCGTTTACTTCATCTCTAAGCGAAACTACAAACGTAGCACCAACACTTAAATCAGTAAACGTGTGTACTTTGTACTGACACCACTGCTTACTATATCATACTGAAATATTACAATCAAGTCGAAAATGCGAACAATGTAAAACTTTCTTTGTTCACACTCGAATTCTAGTATTACCAACCTGTATTTCCTTTAAGCAAAAAAATAAAATTCAATTCATAGCTTTTCCGAAAAATACGATTATGACGCTATTTACAAACAACATCAATCTTTTATACAAAAAAACTCTCCTCAAAAAATGAGGAGAGTTTTATAAATTAGTTTGTTTTTAATTTAGCAAGTTCCTGTAGAAACTTGTCATTTAGCACTTTAATGTATGTTCCTTTCATGCCTAAAGAGCGAGACTCAATAACACCAGCACTCTCTAATTTACGAAGTGCATTTACGATTACAGAACGAGTAATTCCTACGCGATCAGCAATTTTACTTGCAACAAGTAAACCTTCTGTTCCATTTAATTCTTCGAAGATATGCTCGATTGCTTCTAACTCACTGTAAGATAATGAGCTAATTGCCATTTGAACAACAGCTTTACTACGTGCTTCCTCTTCGATTTCTTCTGCTTTTTCACGTAAGATTTCCATACCTACTACAGTTGAACTGTATTCAGCAAGGATTAAATCATCGTCTAAGAACTCTTGACCAAGACGAGCTAACACTAATGTGCCTAGACGCTCACCGCCACCAACGATTGGTACGATTGTAGTTAAACCTTGACCGAATAATTCTCTATTTTCTACTGGGAATGCTGTGTAAGCACTGTTTACATCTAAGTTTGAAGATGTTTCTGTAATGTTGAATAAGCTTTGCGTGTATTCTTCCGGGAATTGACGCTCTGCAAGCATTTGTTTCATACGCTCATTCTCAATTTGTTGGTGAATTGCATAACCTAGTAATTTACCACGACGGCTTACTACGAATACGTTCGCTTCGATTACTTCACACATTGTGTCAGACATTTCTCTAAAGTTTACAGGCTTTCCTGCTGCGCTCTGTAATAACGCATTTAATTTTCTTGTTTTTGCTAATAATTCCATTTCAAAAGTTCCTCCTACATGTTACTTACATATTTTTTCATCACTTGGAAACTAGGGCGAGTCACCTGATGACACTATTACAAAATAAACTGGCTCACATCTTTATTTTTAGCAATCGTTGCTAATTTCTCCTCAACGTATTGAGGTGTTATCGTTATTTTCTCTAACGTAATTTCAGATGCTTCAAACGATAAATCTTCAAGGAGTTTCTCCATAATCGTATGAAGTCTTCTTGCTCCAATATTATCTGTATCCTGATTAACTTGATAAGCAATCTCAGCAATCTTACGAATAGCTTCGTCTGAAAATTCAATTTCTATACCTTCAGTCGCTAATAAAGCCATATATTGTTTAATTAACGCATTGTCAGGCTCGATTAATATTTTAACAAAATCATCTGTCGATAATTTTGTTAATTCTACTCGAATCGGAAATCTCCCTTGCAGTTCCGGAATTAAATCCGACGGTTTAGACATATGAAACGCTCCAGCTGCAACGAATAAAATATAATCCGTTTTTACTGATCCGTATTTTGTCGCAACATTCGATCCTTCTACAATTGGTAAAATGTCACGTTGCACACCTTCACGTGATACATCTACGCTATTCGACTGCTTACCAGCAATTTTGTCAATTTCATCGATAAAAATAATCCCGAGCTGTTCAGCACGATAAACAGCCTCTTGTGTAACTTCATCCATATCAATTAAGCGCTGTGCTTCCTCATTTGTCAAGAGTTTTCTTGCTTCTTTCACAGAAAGTTTACGTTTTTTTGTTTTTTTCGGCATAAAACTTCCTAATGCATCTTGGAAATTCATTCCCATTTGTTCCATGCCAGTTCCTTGTAACATATCGAACATGGAAGACTGTTGCTCAGTCACTTCAATCGATACAATTTCATCTTCAAGAAGTCCTGCAGCAAGCTTTCTTTCCACATCTTGACGTTTCTTTTCGATTTCAACATCTTCCTGTGCATCCGATGTTTGATTTGAATTTTGAGCACCGCCAAATAGCATTTCTAATGGGTTTTTAAATCCAGATTGTTTCTCCGGACTCGGTACTAAAATTTCAACAAGACGTTGGTTCGCTTGTTCTTCTGCTTTGTCTTGTACTTTAATTACCATTTCTTCTTTCACGATACGAACTGACGTTTCCACAAGGTCACGTACCATCGATTCTACATCTCTACCTACATATCCAACTTCTGTAAATTTGGTAGCTTCAACCTTAATAAAAGGTGCTCCAACGAGTTTCGCCATTCGTCGTGCTACCTCTGTTTTACCAACACCTGTCGGTCCAATCATTAAAATATTTTTAGGTGCAATTTCATCACGTAGATTTTCAGCTAATTTACTTCGACGATATCGATTTCTTAAAGCTACAGCAACCGCTTTCTTCGCATCTTTTTGACCGATAATGTATTGATCTAATTTTTCCACAATTTGACGCGGAGTAAAATGTAAATGCATATAAAATGCCTCCCTTACGATTCTACAATTCTTCCACAATTATATTGTGGTTTGTATAAACACAAATATCGCCAGCAATATCTAAACTCGCTTTCGCAATTTGCTTCGCTGTTAAATGTTCACTTGCATATTGCTTTAAAGCACGACCTGCAGAAAGCGCATAATTCCCACCAGATCCAATCGCTAAAATACCATCATCCGGTTCAATCACTTCTCCTGTACCTGAAACAAGAAGCATAGTTGTTTTATCCATGACAATGAGCATCGCTTCTAGCTGACGTAACATTTTGTCGCCACGCCATTGTTTTGCCATCTCAACTGCAGCACGCTGCAAGTTCCCATTGTACTCTTCTAATTTCCCTTCAAACATTTCAAAAAGAGTAAATGCGTCAGCAACGGAACCTGCAAAGCCAGCTAAAACTTTCCCTTGGAAAAGTTTACGGACTTTACGAGCTGTATGTTTCATTACAACTGCATTTCCCATTGTCACCTGACCATCTCCAGCCATTGCACATTCTCCATTATGATGAACTGCAAATATCGTTGTAGCGTGGAAATTTCCCATAGAAAAAACTCCTTTATATGTTTTTATAGCTTTAAAAGCAATTTATGCCCGCGGGTGATGCTTCATGTAGACCGAACGCAATCTTTCTTTAGAGACATGCGTATAAATTTGTGTTGTCGACAAATTCTCATGACCAAGTAGCTCCTGTACAGTACGTAAATCTGCCCCTTCATCTAACATGTGTGTAGCAAATGTATGCCTTAACATATGGGGACTTATCCGCATTGTCAGTGAAGCCTTCTTAATGAGTTCGTTTAATACATAACGTACCCCTCGACTTGTTAGCGGCGTGCCTTTCGCATTTAAAAATACCATATGAGAGTGTTCTTCAGTTTTGTGAGCTAACTGTTTTCTCCCGTTCTCTATATAAGTAATTAAAGCATCTTGCGCATAGCTTCCGAACGGAATATACCTTTGTTTTTTTCCTTTTCCCATTACTAAAATTGTTCCCACCGCGAAGTCAATATCGGTAAGTTGTAAATTGACACATTCACTCACACGGATTCCAGTCGCATACATCAACTCTAATAAAGCTTGATTCCTTTGACCTAGCGGCGTTTCCGTATCAGCAACTTCAAATAATTCCTCTAATTCTTCAGCATATAAAAACTTTGGGATTGACAATTCTTTTTTGGGGAGTGACGCAAGTGCAAACGGATTATCTTTCCGATAACCTTCACGCATCAAAAAACGATATAAACTTCGTAAGCTTGATACTTTTCTTGCGACAGATTTACGGGCTAACTTTTCATCGTGCAACGTCGTTAAGTACAAACGAACATCCGTGTATGTAACATCTAAAAAAGAGGATATGCCTTCTCGCTCCATAAATTGCACAAAATGTTCTAAATCATTTTGATAACTTGCAATTGTATATTTTGAATAATTTCTTTCAATTTGTAAATATCCAACGAATAATTGTAACAATTTCTTCACATTCACACAATTCACCTCAATAAAGGCTACTAAATCGTATCACAACTTAGTAGCCTTTGCAAGAAATTTAACTAAATATTTACAAAATTTTGAATTGTTTCTAAAGCGCGTGTTGCATATGCTTCATTTCGTTCTGCTTTCCTCTTAACTTTCTTCTCTAACGGTGCAAACAAACCGAAGTTTGCATTCATTGGCTGGAAGTTTTTCGCGTTTGTCGCAGTAATATAATTCGCCATACTTCCCATTGCAGTTACAGGCGGTAACACAACCGGTTCTTCACCTTTCACAAGTCGAGCAGCGTTAATACCCGCTAGTAATCCTGACGCCGCTGATTCAACATATCCCTCTACTCCAGTCATTTGACCAGCGAAGAATAAATCATCACGTTGTTTATATTGATATGTTGGACGAAGCAAGTTAGGTGAATTAATAAACGTATTACGATGCATTACACCATAACGTACAATCTCTGCGTTTTCCAGTCCTGGAATCAACTGTAACACTTCTTTTTGTGGTCCCCACTTTAAATGCGTTTGGAAACCTACGATATTGTATAACGTTCCTGCTGCATCATCTTGACGTAACTGAACAACAGCATATGGCGTTTTTCCTGTTTTCGGATCTTCTAATCCAACAGGTTTCATCGGTCCAAATACTAGCGTCTGTCTTCCTCTACTTGCCATAACTTCTACCGGCATACAACCTTCAAAGAAAATTTCTTTTTCAAATTCTTTTAAAGGTACTGTTTCAGCAGCAATTAAAGCCTCGTAAAAACGGTCAAATTCCTCTTCCGTCATTGGGCAGTTTAAATATGCAGCTTCACCTTTATCGTAACGAGACTTTAAATATACTTTATTCATATCAATGCTGTCTTTCTCAACAATCGGTGCTGCAGCATCATAGAAATAAAAATAATCTTCACCTGTTAATTCTTTTAATTGTGCAGCAAGATCAGGAGACGTAAGTGGACCTGTCGCGATAACAGTAGGTCCTTCTGGAATTTCAGTAATTTCTTCATTCATTACAGTTACGTTCGGATGGTTTTTCACATACTCCGTTACCTTTGCCGCAAATTCATGACGATCTACAGCTAAAGCCCCTCCTGCTGGTACAGAGCACTCATCAGCTGCACGAATAATAACAGAGTCCATTAAACGCATTTCTTCTTTAATAACACCAACAGCGTTTGTTAATGTGTTTGCGCGAAGCGAGTTACTGCATACTAACTCTGCAAATTTATCTGTGTGATGAGCTGGCGTTTGCCTTACTGGTCTCATTTCATATAATTTTACTTGGACACCACGTTTTGCAATTTGGTAAGCTGCTTCACTTCCTGCAAGACCTGCGCCAATGACGTTTACTACTTGTGTTGTCATATTTATCACCTTTCCTTTTCTTCCCGAAAAAAATGTGAGCAGTTACGCTCACATTTGTTGTTCTTCTTCATAATCACACGAAATACATTGTACTTGCACGCCTTTTTTCAACTTCTTCTCTACAAGCATACCTTCGCACTTCGGACATTTACGACCAATTGGTTTATCCCAAGATACAAAGTCACACTCTGGATACGTACCGCATCCATAGAAAAGACGTTTCTTTTTATTACTACGGCGTTCAATAATTTGACCTTTATCACACTTCGGACAAGTAACACCGATTTCTTTCACAATCGGTTTTGTATTACGACAATCTGGGAAATTCGAACAAGCCATAAATTTCCCGTATTTACCCATTTTAAAGACCATTGGGTGATCACACAATTCACAGTCTTCCCCAGCTGGTTCATCTTTAATTTCCACTTCACGCATTTCTTTTTCCGCTTTTTCTAAACGCGGTTCAAAGCCTACGTAGAAATCATCAACAATTTTTACCCAATTCGCATTTCCTTCTTCTACTTCATCAAGACTTTGCTCCATGTTAGCAGTAAATTCAATGTTAATAATTTCTGGGAAAAACTCTAAAATAAGTTCAATTACTATTTCACCAAGTTCAGTTGGAACGAAGCGTTTATTATCCAAACCTACGTATCCACGTTTTTGAATCGTTTCAAGTGTCGGCACGTAAGTCGACGGTCTTCCAATTCCAAGCTCTTCAAGTGTTCTTACTAGACGAGCCTCTGTATAGCGCGGCGGAGGTTGTGTAAAATGTTGCTTCGGTTCTAAATCCTTCGAAAATACCGTTTCCCCTACTTCTAAAGGTGGCAACATTTTATCCTTTTCTTCAGCCCCGTCATCTTTCGACTCTACATACACTTTCATAAATCCTGGAAACTTTACAACCGATCCACTTGCACGGAACTGAACATTGTTATTAATGAGTCTAGCTGTCACAGTATCCATTATAGCAGACGCCATTTGACTTGCAACAAATCGCTCCCAAATCAGTTTATACAACCGAAGTTGATCACGACTTAAGAAACTCTTTAGTTCCTCTGGCCTTCTCATTACCGAAGTAGGACGAATTGCCTCATGCGCATCTTGCGCGTTCGACTTTTTCGTTTCTTTCTTCTTTTCTGTCCCTATGTATTCCGCACCAAACGCCTCAGTAATGTAAGTACGCGCCTCTGTTTGAGCTGTTTCTGAGATACGTGTTGAGTCAGTTCTCATATACGTAATAAGACCTACAGTCCCTTGCTTTCCAAGATCTATACCTTCATACAATTGCTGCGCGAGCATCATTGTTTTCTTTGCTCGCATGTTTAACTTACGCGCTGCCTCTTGTTGCAAGGAAGATGTTGTAAACGGTAATGCAGGATTACGTTTTCGCTCTTTTCGCGTTACATTTTCAACTGAAAACGCATTATCTTTCATCTGTTCAATTATTTCATTCACTTGCGTTTCATTCGTTAATTGAACTTTTTCACCATCTACACCGTAAAAGCTTGCTTCAAATGTGTCTTTCCCCTTCACAAATTCTGTCTTAATTGTCCAGAATTCTTCAGGCTCAAAGATTTGAATTTCTTTTTCACGTTCGATAATTAAACGAACTGCTACAGATTGTACGCGTCCTGCACTTAATCCTTTTTTTACTTTCTTCCATAATAAAGGACTAATATTGTAACCAACCAGACGATCTAGTATACGCCTTGCTTGTTGTGCATCTACTAAATCCATATTAATCGCACGAGGGTGTTTAAATGATTCTTTTATTGCATCTTTTGTAATCTCATTAAACACAACTCGACAATCTGATTCAACGTCCACATTTAACGTATTGGCTAAATGCCAAGCAATTGCTTCCCCTTCGCGGTCTGGATCGGCCGCGAGATAGACTTTCTTTGCTTTTTTGGCCGCTGATTTTAAATCTTTTAAGACGGGACCTTTACCACGAATGGTAATATACTTCGGGGTGAAGTTGTTCTTTACTTCTATCCCCATTTGGCTTTTAGGTAAATCGCGAACGTGTCCCATAGACGCGACAACTTTGTATTTTTTCCCTAAATATTTCTCAATGGTCTTCGCCTTAGAAGGCGACTCCACGATTACGAGGTAATCTGACATGCTAGTGCCTCCTTAAGAGGTGGATTCAAGTCTTCATCAATCTTATTGATTTCTCTTGTTTTTGTCAATCAAGAATGAATATACCATACAGCGCCTATCTACCATTTGTCAATAATTGTTTAATAAAAACATAAAAATATAAGGTTAATTTCAAACCTCTTCCAAGATATCTTCTGCATTTCTTACTAGTTTTGCTCCTTGTTGAATCAAATGATTCGTTCCTGATGCACTATCTATAAATATAGGTCCAGGAAGTGCAAATACCTCTCTATTTTGCTCTAAAGCAAGGTCCGCAGTAATAAGTGTTCCACTTCTTGATTTCGCTTCTACAACTAAAACACCCTTACTTATACCACTAATAATCCGGTTCCTTTTTGGAAAATACCATTTTTTCGGTGCATAGTGCGGCGGATACTCTGTTAATAACAATATATATTCATTCCACGTTTCATATAAATGTCTATTCTCTTTTGGATACATATACGATAATCCATGTCCTAGTATTGCAATAGTCGGGCAATGCCGTCTTACTGTAATTTCATGAGACATTGTATCTATCCCTCTTGCAAACCCACTGACAATAAGCCATTCCCTTTCTAATAATGGGTGTAAAATAAATTTTAAACTCTCATGTCCATATAAAGTCGGTTCTCTCGTTCCAATAACCGCTAATTTATTCGCTTTATTGAGAAAACTCTTCTCTCCTTTTCCATATAACACAAAGGGGGGATCTTGTATTTCACGTAATAATTGTGGATAATCTTCATCCCATATAGTCATATAAAAGATTCGATTTTTTTCTAAATAAGATATATATTGCGGGAGATTTGAACTTTGAAGAAAATTTACTAATTCTGAAGATTTTTTCGAGGATATTCCAGTGTAGTATTCCATTTGTTTTGTATTAAACGTGTATATTCCCTTCAATTCAGGATCGACATATAGTAGTCTTTCCATCGCCTTCCAATGATCCGCTAAAAAATAATGAAGATGTAATAATCGTTCTCTTTTCATCTTAATTCTCCTTACCCATAATTTTTATTATGTAAACAAGAATTGCGTAAAAAGACACCTTCAAGCAAGAAGGTGTCTTTCAACAGATTAGTAGTTTTTACAAGTCTCAAATAGACCTTTTTCTTTTAAGACAGAGATTAGCGTTTCGCCCATAACCGCTGGAGTTTCCGCTACTTTAATACCACAAGCTTCCATCGTTTTAATCTTTTCTGCAGCAGTTCCTTTACCACCAGAAATGATTGCACCAGCATGGCCCATACGTTTGCCAGCAGGCGCTGTTTGGCCACCAATGAAGCCTACAACAGGTTTTGTCATATTAGCTTTCACCCATTCAGCTGCCTCTTCTTCTGCTGTACCACCGATTTCACCAATCATAATTACAGCATGCGTTTCTTCATCTTCATTAAATGCTTTTAACGCATCAATAAAGTCCGTACCGTTAACTGGGTCCCCACCGATACCTACAGCAGTAGATTGGCCAATACCTTCTTGTGTTAACTGATGTACAGCCTCATACGTTAATGTACCAGAGCGAGATACGATACCTACATGACCTTTTTTATGAATGTACCCTGGCATAATACCAATTTTGCATTCATCAGGCGTAATAACACCAGGACAGTTTGGTCCAAGTAAACGTGTATGTTTACCCGCCATATATCTCTTTACATTTACCATATCTAATACAGGAATTCCTTCAGTAATACATACTACTAAATCGATTTCTGCATCAACTGCTTCCATAATTGCATCAGCCGCAAAAGCGGGTGGAACGTATACAACTGAAGCATTTGCGCCTGTTGCTTTCACTGCATCTTCTACAGTATCAAATACTGGTACACCTTCAATATCAGTGCCACCTTTACCTGGCGTTACACCACCGACAATTTTCGTACCGTATTCAATCATTTGTTTTGTGTGGAATAAACCTTGAGAACCTGTAATACCTTGAACAATAACTTTTGTATCTTTATTAACTAATACGCTCATTTTTCTCCCCCGCTTTCTATTAGCCCACTAGTGAAACAATTTTTTGTGCACCGTCTGCCATAGATTCTGCTGCAACAATATTTAAGCCAGACTCATTTAAAATTTTCTTACCTAACTCTACGTTTGTACCTTCAAGACGTACAACTAAAGGCAATTCAAGACCTACTTGTTTCGTCGCTTCAATAACACCTTCTGCAATAACATCACACTTCATAATGCCACCAAAAATGTTAACGAAGATACCTTTTACATTTTTGTCAGAAAGGATAATTTTGAATGCTTCTGTAACTTTTTCAGCTGTTGCACCGCCACCAACATCTAAGAAGTTAGCTGGATCGCCATGGTAATGTTTAATGATATCCATTGTAGCCATCGCTAAACCTGCACCATTAACCATACAACCAATATTTCCATCTAAAGGAATGTAGTTTAAGTCATATTTAGAAGCTTCAATTTCTTTTGAATCTTCTTCATCAAGATCACGAAGTTCTAAAATGTCTTTATTGCGATATAAAGCATTAGAATCAAAGTTTAATTTCGCATCTAATGCCATAACTTTACCATCACCTGTTGTAACAAGTGGATTGATTTCCGCGATAGAGCAATCTTTTTCGATAAACGCACGGTATAAGCCCATCATAAACTTCACAGCTTGTCCTACAAGCTCTTTTGGAATATTGATGTTAAACGCGATTCGGCGCGCTTGGAAGCCTTGTAAGCCTACTGCTGGATCAATATATTCTTTAAAGATCTTTTCAGGTGTTTGCTCTGCTACTTCTTCAATTTCTGTTCCACCTTCTTCAGATGCCATTAAAACAACTTGAGAAGTTGCACGATCTAAAACTAGACCAACATAATATTCTTTTTTAATATCGCAACCTTCTTCGATAAGTAAGCGTTTTACTTCCTTACCTTCAGGACCTGTTTGATGTGTCACAAGTGTAGTTCCTAAAATGCTCTCTGCATATGTACGAACTTCATCTAAATTTTTTGCAACTTTTACTCCGCCAGCTTTGCCGCGTCCACCAGCGTGAATTTGTGCTTTTACTACACATACATCCGTTCCTAATTCTTTCGCTGCTTCTACAGCTTCTTCTACTGTAAATGCAACCTTCCCGTTCGGAACGCTAACCCCATAGCTTTTAAGGACTGCCTTACCTTGGTACTCATGGATATTCATGGTCCCATCCTCCCCTGTTTTCCTGTTTTACTCGAAAAGTTTTTTAATGTTTAAAAAACATTACATTGCCATTGTATAAGATGATTGGCACGCTGTCTACAATAAAGTGTCAGAAAACTGAAATCGCTTTATTCTTTTTTGAAAATAATAATGTTCATATACCAAAATAAAAAAATAAGCTGCATATTCGCAGCTTACTTTTGAATCGTATCTTTAATTGGTGCAAACGATTTGCGATGTTCTTCTAATACTCCATGCGCTTCAATCGCTTCTAAATGTTGTTTTGTGCCATATCCCATATGTTGTTCAAATCCATATGCAGGATACTTTTCTCCAAGCTCTTTCATCATACGATCTCTCGTTACTTTCGCAATAATGGATGCAGCAGAAATAGAAATACTTTTCGCATCACCTTTAATAATGGATGTTTGCGGAATTGGTGTAGGAAGTTTCATCGCATCAATTAATAAATGTTCTGGTGCACAAGATAAATTCGCGACAGCATCTAACATCGCTTGTTTCGTCGCTTGATAAATATTTATCTCATCAATCATTTGTGGTGATACAATTCCAACTCCAATTGCAATTGCTTGCGCTTTAATTTCATCATAAAAACGCTCTCGCTTCGCCTCACTCAGCTTTTTCGAGTCATTTAATCCTGGAATATAAAAATCTTCCGGAAGGACAACAGCTGCCGTCACGACAGGCCCAGCTAGCGGCCCACGCCCTACTTCATCTATACCCGCGATAAGTGTGAGCCCTTTTTCACGTAATGCAATCTCGTACTTGGACATTTCGAAAAACTTTTCTTTTTCTTTCTGCGTTAACTCTTTTTGTTTATGCCACTTCAAAATGAGCTTTTGTATTCCTTTTCGCTCGTCTTTCATTAATATTTGGAAGCGGTCATCTTCTTCACTCATTATTTCATGCAGTAAACGTTCCGCTTCTTGAATAGTCACTTTTTGCATTCATGCCACTCCCTTTATATACAAAAAAGAAAAGACGTACAAACGCACGTCTTATACTTCTTCTACTTTTTCTGCATCTTCTGTCTGCTCCGCAAACTCTTCTGGTGTTTCAAACGTCATTTTCCCAAGTTTTCCACCACGAAGCTCACGAAGTATAAGCTCAGATGTTTTATCATAATCAATCATTCCGCCGCCCATTAAACAGCCTCTATTTTTTCCAATTGCATCGAATAACTCCACAATATCTTCTGGAATTTCATTTAAATTATATCGATCTTTCAAACGTTCTGGATAATGTTTTTCCATAAAACGTAAAGCGTAAACAGCAACATCTTGTAAATTTAAAATTGAATCTTTAATTGCGCCCGTTGTCGCTAAACGAAGACCCACTAATTGATCTTCAAATTTAGGCCATAAAATACCGGGTGTATCTAACAGTTCCATTTCCTTCCCAACTTTAATCCATTGTTGAGCTGTTGTCACACCAGGACGATCTCCTGTTTTAGCAATATTTTTCTTCGCCAACTTATTAATTAACGTAGATTTACCAACATTCGGTATACCTACAATTAATGCACGAATCGCTCTCGGTCTAATACCTTTTGCAACCATTTTATCAAATTTTTCTTTCACCAACACTTTACAAGCCGCTGCAATTTCTTTCATACCTTGTCCAGCTTGTGCGTTAATTGAAATTGCCATCTGGCCTTTTTCTTTAAAATATGCGATCCATTGCTTTGTTAAACGATCATCTGCCATATCCGCTTTATTTAAAACAACAAGCCTCGGCTTATGTGTAATAATCTCATCGATCATTGGATTTCGAGAAGATAAAGGTAATCGAGCATCTACAAGCTCAATTACAACATCAATTAACTTTAATTTTTCTGTTACTTGGCGTCTAGCCTTTGCCATATGTCCCGGGAACCATTGAATTACCATGTTGCCACCTTCTTTTTCTTTTATTTCACAATACGAGCATCTTTTAACGGCCAATATAGTATATTTGCTTTTCCAATCACTTGGTCCATTGAAATTGTACCAATCGAACGGCTATCTTTACTAAAACGACGATTATCGCCTAAAACAAATAATTGACCTTCTGGAACAGTTTTCTTCCCTGTCATTTCTTCAAGAGTAAAATCATATGTAAGCGGTCCGTCAGCAATTTGTTTTTTTTGCTTGTCTAAATACGGCTCCTCATAAGCCTTTCCGTTAACATATAGTTTATCATTACGATACTCTATTTCATCGCCTGGCAGGCCGATAATGCGCTTAATATAATCTTTATCTTCCGTCGCTCGGAATACGATAATATCAAATCGTTTCGGATCTCCTATGTGATAACCAATTTTATTGACAATCATTCGATCGCGATCATGTAAAGTAGACGCCATCGATACTCCATCTACGAGAATTGGAGCAAAGAAAAACTGTCTAATAACACCCGCTAATACAACAGCAATCAAAATTGCTTTGATCCATTCCCAAAGTGAACTCTTTTCTTTCTTCATGCATTTCCCCTCCACGATTATGTAAGCTGCTCGTATTATATCAAAATTTTATATAGATTGGAAAAAGGGAGCTTGTGTATTTACAAGCTCCCATACATGTCTTATCGAATTTCTTTAATACGTGCTTTTTTACCGCGAAGGTTACGTAAGTAGTATAACTTAGCACGACGTACTTTACCACGGCGAAGTACTTCAAGTTTCGCGATTCTTGGCGTGTGAACTGGGAATGTACGCTCAACACCTACACCGTAAGAAATCTTACGAACTGTGAATGTTTCACTGATTCCGCCACCACGACGTTTAATTACAACACCTTCGAAAAGCTGAATTCTTTCACGAGTTCCCTCAACTACTTTTACGTGTACACGTAAAGTGTCTCCAGGACGGAATGAAGGAAGGTCAGTTTTTAATTGGCCTTGAGTAATTTCTGCGATTAATTGTTGCATATTAAATTCTCTCCTTTAAACAGATGCTCTTATAAAGTCTTAATAAATTACAGCGGAACATCGTTAATACGGCCACTGATTTCAGTAGCACAAGTGTTATAATAGCATATTGCTAGGACTGTTGCAATAGAAAATATATCAAGCCCTTACTTGTCTTCTTTAATCTGTTCTAGCCATTTCGCTTCTTGCTTAGATAATTCTCGTTCTTCCAGTAAATCCGGTCTACGCGTGTACGTACGACGTAGTGATTCTTTGTGTCGCCATTCATCAATATTTTTATGATTTCCTGACATTAGTACATTCGGTACCTTCATACCACGAAAATCAGCTGGACGTGTATAATGAGGATGTTCTAATAAACCTGTACTAAACGAATCCTCGACTTGTGAAGCATGATTTCCTAGCACTCCCGGGAGGAGACGCACGACACTATCCGTAATAACCATAGAAGCTAACTCTCCGCCAGTTAATACGTAGTCACCGATAGAAATCTCATCCGTTACGAGATGCTCACGAATTCGTTCATCGTACCCTTCATAATGACCACACACAAAAATAACATGCTCTTCTTTAGCAAGTTCTTCTGCCTTCTTCTGCGTAAAACGCTCTCCTTGTGGACACATTAGGACAACTCTCGGTTTACGGTCTGTTCCCTTCGTTAACTCTTCCACTGCATCAAAGATAGGCTGGGGGGTTAATACCATCCCAGCGCCACCACCATACGGATAATCATCTACGCTATTATGCTTACTCGTTGTATAATCGCGGAAATTGACAACACGAAGCTCTACCGCTTCTTTTTCTTGTGCTTTCTTTAAAATTGAAGATCCAAACACACCCGTAAACATATCTGGAAACAATGTTAAAATGTCAATTTTCATTATAATAGCCCTTCCATTACATGAATGGTTACTAATTTATTCTCAATGTTAACTTGAAGTACAACATCATCAATATAAGGAATTAATAGATCTTGACCTTTTGGACGTTTAATTACCCAAACATCATTTGCACCAGGAGATAAAATTTCTTTTATTGTTCCTAACGCTTCTCCTTCTTCCGTTACAACACTGCAACCAATAATTTCATGGTAGTAGTATTCACCTTCAGCTAGTTCACCTAACTGCTCTTCTGGTACTTTTATTAAAGAACCTTTAAACTTCTCTGCTTCATCTACATTGTTGTATCCTTCAAATGTTAATAGATCAAATGTCTTATGTTGACGATGAGAAGTTACTTTCACTGGAAGGTAGTCTGTACTTTTCTCATTACTTATGTATAACGTGTTTCCTACTTTATATCGCTCTTCTGGAAAATCAGTACGAGAAATAACACGAATTTCTCCTCTTACGCCATGAGTATTTACAATTTTCCCTACGTTAAACCATTTTGTCATAAATAGTATGTCACCCCTGGTTTCTATATAAATTAAGCATCTCCATTTCACATATGGAACATGCAACTTCTCTTTAAATGTTAAAAAAGGGAGAGGAAATAACTCCTCGCCCTTTTTACGTTTATTGAATTTCCAGTGTTACTTTTTCATCATTATGATGTCCCACTGAATACAAGAGCATTCGAATTGCTTTCGCAACTTTCCCTTGCTTTCCAATGACTTTTCCAACATCCTCAGGATGTACAGTTAATCGATACTTTATCTCTCCGTTGTAAAGTTCCTGTGTAACTTTTACATCTTCAGGATGATCGACAAGAGGCTTGACAATCGTCTCGACTAACTTCTTCATAGTCATTGCCTCAATTACTTACCTTGTTTAGATAAGTGGAATTTCTCCATGATACCTTGGTTAGAGAA
Source organism: Bacillus sp. N5-665 (assembly GCF_022637375.2). NCBI lineage: Bacteria > Bacillati > Bacillota > Bacilli > Caryophanales > Bacillaceae > Bacillus > Bacillus sp. N5-665. Next base: position 1,563,407 of record NZ_CP093325.1, on the reverse strand, counting down.
TAAGTTACGAACTGTATCAGATGGTTTAGCACCATTTCCTAACCATTTTAATGCTGCTTCTTCGTTGATCTTAACTTCAGCTGGTTGAGCAACCGGATTGTAAGTACCGATTTCCTCAATGAAACGTCCGTCACGAGGAGAACGAGAATCTGCAACAACTACACGATAGAAAGGAGTTTTTTTAGCTCCCATACGTTTTAAACGAATTTTAACTGCCATTTATAAAGCACCTCCGAATTTATTTCACACAGATAATTATATTAGCAAAAAGACTATTGCTTTGTAAAGTATTTTTTCTTAACAGAGCCATCTTTTTTCCTTACATGAATGGAAACTTCAATCCACCTAGTCCTTTTTTCTTACCTTTTTGCATTCCCGTCATCGTTTTCATCATCTTTTTCATATCATCAAATTGCTTGATTAAACGATTGATTTCTTGTACCGTTGTACCGCTACCTTTGGCAATGCGCTTTTTGCGACTAGCATTGATTATTTCCGGTTGTTCTCGCTCTAATTTAGTCATAGAACGAATAATTGCCTCAATATGCCCAATTTGTTTTTCATCAACTTGCGCATTTTTCAGCCCTTTAATTTTATTTGCACCAGGAAGCATTCCTAACAATTCATCAAGCGGTCCAAGTTGACGCACTTGTCCAAGTTGTTCTAGGAAATCGTCAAGCGTAAACGAAAGCGTACGCATTTTTTGCTCAAGTTCTTTTGCTTTCTCTTCATCAACTGTAGCTTGCGCTTTTTCAATTAATGTTAAGACGTCTCCCATCCCTAAAATACGGGATGCCATACGCTCTGGATGGAACGCTTCAATCGCATCTAGTTTTTCACCCATACCAGCAAATTTAATCGGTGTATTTGTTACCGCCTTAATAGATAATGCCGCACCACCGCGCGTATCACCATCTAATTTCGTTAATACAACACCTGTTAAACCTAACTGTTCATGGAAACTTTGTGCAACATTTACCGCGTCTTGTCCCGTCATCGCATCGACAACAAGGAAAATTTCATCCGGTTTCGCAACTTCTTTCACTTTCGCTAATTCATCCATTAGTTCTTCATCAATATGCAGGCGACCTGCTGTATCAATTAAAACATAATCGTGATGATCTTCTTTTGCTTTTGCAATCGCTTGTTTCGCAATTTCAACAGGACTTACTTGATCTCCTAAAGAGAATACAGGCATGTCCAATTGCTTCCCTAATGTTTCAAGCTGTTTAATCGCTGCTGGACGGTAAATATCCGCTGCAACAAGCATTGGTTTACGATTATGCTTTTTACGAAGCAAGTTCGCAAGCTTACCTGTCGTCGTTGTTTTACCCGCACCTTGCAGACCAACCATCATTATAACAGTCGGTGGCCTATTAGCAACAGCAATTTTGCTTTGCTCTCCGCCCATAAGTTCTGTAAGTTCTTCCTGTACGACTTTAATTACTTGTTGTCCAGGTGTCAAACTTGTCATTACATCTTGTCCGACAGCACGTTCAGACACACGCTTTACAAAATCTTTTACTACTTTAAAGTTAACGTCCGCTTCTAAAAGAGCTAGACGAACTTCTCTCATCATTTCTTTCACATCGGCTTCAGAAACTTTTCCTTTGCCGCGGATTTTTTGCATTGTCTGTTGAAGTCGGTCGGCTAATCCTTCAAATGCCATATTGCCGCCCTCCTAATCTAATTTTTCGATAGCTTCAACAACTTGTTTCATTTCTTCATTCACATGCTCTTCTTCGCTGATTAGCTGTTTTAGCTTTGCAACAAGTCGCTGTCGCTCTTGAAACTTTTGAAGTAATACTAATTTATCTTCATATTCTTCAAGCATCGCTTCAGTCCGTTTAATGTTATCATACACGGCTTGGCGACTTACATCAAATTCTTCCGCAATTTCACCAAGAGATAAATCATCTAGATAATAAAGCGACATATAACTTCTTTGTTTTTGCGTTAACAACGATTGATAAAAATCAAATAAATAGTTCATTCTCGTTGTTTTCTCGAGCATGTTGGATCATCCTTTGTTAAGTGATTTCCCTTTACATGAATTAGTTTACATGGAGTACAAAAGAGTGTCAAGTTTTTTTCTTAACATCACATATTTTTATAGAAAAAGAAGCGGAAAATACCGCTTCTTTCACTTACACTTCTTCTGTTTCTACTAAGTTCGCAAATAAACCATACACATATTGTTCTGGATCAAACTGCTGTAAGTCATCCATTTGCTCTCCTAATCCAACGAATTTCACCGGTACATCCATTTCGTTACGAATCGCTAATACAATACCACCCTTAGCAGTTCCATCTAACTTCGTTAAAACAATACCAGTAACATTCGTTGCTTCACGGAATGTCTTCGCTTGACTTAAACCGTTTTGTCCTGTTGTTGCATCAATAACAAGTAATACTTCGTGAGGAGCCCCCGGTACTTCACGCTCAATTACACGCTTCACTTTCTCTAACTCTTTCATTAAGTTTACTTTATTTTGTAAGCGTCCTGCTGTGTCACATAGTAATACGTCTACTTTACGTGCTTTCGCGGCTTGTACAGCGTCATACATAACCGCCGCTGGATCAGATCCTGACCCTTGTTTAATCACTTCTACACCAACGCGATCGCCCCATACTTCTAATTGTTCAATCGCTCCTGCGCGGAATGTATCTCCTGCCGCCAATAGGACAGACTTACCTTCTGATTTGAATTTATGTGCCAGTTTACCAATCGTCGTCGTTTTCCCTACGCCGTTAACACCGACAAATAAAACAACTGTTAATTGATCCTCTTGCATATTAATTTCGTTACTAAACTCACTGTCGCCTTTGTAAATTCCTACTAACTTTTCTGAAATAACAGCTTGTACTTCTTTTGGATCTTGGATGTTACGACGTTGCACTTCTTCTTTCAATTGATCAATTAATTCCATTACCGTCGAAACTCCGACATCTGCACCAATTAAAATTTCTTCTAATTCCTCAAAGAAATCTTCATCTACTTTACGATAACGATAAACTAAATCATTTACTTTATCTGCAAACGAATTTCTCGTTTTTTCTAATCCATGTTTAAATTTCTCTGTTACCGTATCTGTTTGTTTTGAAATTTTTTCTTTTAATTTTTTAAAAAAACTCATACTGTCCCATCCTTCCTAATTACTTGCAACTAGTTCTTCTCCATCATCTAAACGAACCGAAACAAGTTTAGATACCCCTGACTCTTGCATTGTTACACCGTACAATACGTCAGACTCTTCCATTGTACCTTTTCTATGTGTAATGACAATAAACTGTGTCTCATCACTAAATCTCTTTAAATACTGCGCAAAACGGGCAACATTCGCCTCATCAAGAGCCGCCTCTACCTCATCTAATACACAGAATGGGACTGGGCGCACTTTTAAAATACCGAATAACAGCGCAATTGCTGTTAAAGCACGCTCCCCACCAGAAAGTAAACCTAAGTTTTGCAGTTTCTTCCCTGGCGGTTGCGCTACAATATCAATACCAGTATTTAATAAGTCCTCTGGATTCGTCATGACTAAATCCGCTCTACCGCCTCCAAATAATTCAGAGAATACCGATTGAAACTCCATTCGAATTCCTTCAAACGTAGTAGAAAAACGTTTTTTCATTTCTTCATCCATTTCAGTAATAAGTTGGTGCAATGTCGCTTTCGCTTCTTCTAGGTCATCTTTTTGCTCTAGTAAGAATGTATGACGCTCTGCTACACGCTCATACTCTTCAATTGCCCCTAAGTTCACTGTGCCTAGCTCTTCGATGGATAATTTAATTAGTTTCACCTTTTTACGTGCATCCTCTGCAGGCATCATCATTGTATACTTCAGTTTTGCTGCTTCAAATGAAATCGTATATGTTTCACGTAAATGTTGTAATCTATTTTCTAACTCTACATCAAGTCGGTTTATTTTTACTTCTTGATTTTTCAGCATCTCAAGAATGTATTTATGTTTACCTGTTGTTTCTTTCAGATTACGTTCTAAATGTTCTACTCTCTCTTGTAACGATACGCGTTGTTCACGACGAGAGCGAATTAACTCTGAAGTTTGATTACGATCATATGCTTTCTTCTCAATCATATTCGTAATCTGTTCTTCACCACTTGAATTAGATGTCATTTCTTGTTTTAAGAATGCTAAATCCTCTTTCGTTTTGACAAGCGTTGCATCCGTTTCTTCTTTTTCCTTCGTCAATCGTTCAACTTTTTCTTTTTGATTAGATAAGCGTTGTTGCTTTTCAGCCGCTAACACTTTTAACTCAGTCATTTCTTTTTGCACTTTTTCTTTCGAAGAATGCTGCTCACTTTTTTGTTTTGTTAAAGCGACAATTTTGCTATCTAATTCCGTAATCTCCGCTTGAAGCGTTGCTAAAATCTTTTCTAGCTCTTCTTTACGTCCCTGTATTTTCACTTGATCTTGTAAGAATCCTTCAATCTCTAAATCGTAAATAGATAAACGATCATTAATACGATGTTCTTCTAATTCTAAGCGACTAATTTCTTCTCTTAATTTCTGTTCATCTACACGCTCTGCTTCTACACTTTGCCTTAGTTCCCGTATTTTCACTTCTTTTTCTTGAATCTCTTGCTTTACTGCTTTAACAAAGTTTTCTAACTTTGTCGTTTTTTCTTCCATATCAGTTAACTTGTTCGTCCACTCTTCTAGCTCACGTTGACGTCCTAATAAAGAAGATTTCGCCTGTTTTACCGCTCCACCAGTCATAGAACCACCGGGGTTCACTACATCACCTTCGATTGTTACAATGCGATAACGGTATTGCAGTTGTTTCGCCAACTCATTCGCCCCACGTAAATCTTTCGCAACAATAACAGTACCTAATAAATTTGAAACTACATTTTCATATTTATTGTTATATTGCACAAGTTCTGCCGCCACACCTACAAACGATGGGTGTTGATTTACAATACGTAATTGTTCAAATGATAACGATCTACTTTTAATAACAGCTTGCGGTAAAAACGTTGCTCGTCCATGTTTATTTTGTTTTAAAAACGTAATTGCATTACGAGCATGTTCTTCTTTTTGTACGACAATATGCTGCATCGCTGCACCTAGAGCAATTTCCATTGCAATTTCATATTCTTTCGGTACCGTTAGCAGTTCTGCAACAGCACCCTCGATACCTTGCAACCTATCTTCTCTAGCTTTTAATACTTCACGTACCCCTTGATAGAAACCAGAGTAATCCTCTTGCATCTCTTCTAGCATTTCTTTTCGAGAACGTGCCTGTTGTACAAATTGATACGCTTGATACAGTTTTGTTTCATTTTCACTATACTGCGTCTTGCATTTCCCAAGTGCTGCTTCTGTCTTTTGTATATTCGAAAGAATACCAGCGACTTTTTCTTTCACTTGTTCATAACTTTCCACAAGTTTCGTCTTTTTCGCTGTAATTTCCATGCGTATTTCTACATATTTCGCATTTTCTTCATCGAGGCGTTCATTTTTTGAGTTTTGTTGTTTAGATTGTTCTTCAATCATAGATAACTCATTACGATGACTAGCTTGTTGATTTAAAAGTTCAATATAGTCACCTTTTAAATTCTCAATTTGTTCCTCTAAATTGTCAGCAAAAGTTGCAAGCAGTAGCTCATTATCATGCAATTTTGTCTCCAACTCTTTTACTTGATTTACAAATTGCATCAACACTTCTGTACTGGATTCAATTTCACCATCATAACTTGTAGCTTTCTCTGTTAATTCAACAATTAACTGTTCGAGTTGTGCACAATGCGTCGTTGCATTTTGTTTTCTCTCTTTTAATAACTCACGCTGTCCTTCTAATTTTTCTAGCTCTTTACTAGAAAGAAGCAGTACTTCTTGTAAGGAATCTACAGACTCATCTACTGCTTGTAATTGTCCTCGTAATTCCTCAAGCTCTTCTTCACCTTTTTGTAAATGCGTTGACATTTTAGCTTCTTCGTTTTTATTATGCCCAAACTGATTTCGAAGCGCTTCCCATTTCTCATGTAATTCTTCAATTTCATGTACAATAAGCGCCGCTTCTACTTTCTCTAATTCTTCTTTTTTCTCGAGATAATCTTTCGCAATAGAAGCTTGTCTTTCTAAAGGTTCTACTTGACTACTTAATTCGTGAATGATATCTTGTACACGATTTAAGTTTTCTTGTGTGTCTGCTAATTTCACTTCAGCTTTCTTTTTACGAAGTTTGTATTTCAGCACTCCCGCAGCTTCTTCAAATACACCACGACGTTCTTCTGATTTACTACTTAAAATCTCTTCAACTTTCCCCTGGCTAATAATCGAAAAAGCTTCTCTTCCCATACCAGAGTCCATAAATAAATCGATAATATCTTTCAATCTACATGATTGTTTATTAATATAAAAATCACTATCACCAGAACGAGATACACGACGCGTTACACACACCTCATTATATTCAATCGGTAAACGTTGATCTTCATTATTTAAAGTTATTGTTACTTCAGCAACATTAACTGCTCTTCTCGTATCACTGCCTGCAAAAATAATATCCTCCATCTTTGCACCACGTAATGATTTTGCAGATTGTTCACCAAGTACCCAGCGAATCGCATCAGTAATATTACTTTTCCCACTTCCATTAGGTCCTACTACGGAAGTTACACCTGGGACAAAATCAACAGATACACGCTCAGCAAAAGACTTAAACCCTGCTATTTCTAATCTTTTTAAAAACACGAAAGGCCTTCCTCCTATTCTCCGTTGTTATAACTGTTGTCTATACAAAAACAAGCTATTATACGGGTTTCCCTTCCCTTTATTCACAAACAAAAAGAAAGTTTCATTCTATGCATAAGGAATCCCCCTCATTCAAAGGGGGATTCCTTATAGTTGTTCTTTTAATTTTTTCAATGCTTCTGCAGCAGCTTGTTGCTCTGCTTCTTTTTTCGACTTGCCACTACCAAGACCTAAAGCCACGTTATTTAACGTAACACGTGACACAAATTCTCGATTGTGGGCCGGTCCTTTTTCCTGCAAAATTTGATACTCAATATTGCCACTACCATCACGCTGAATCAACTCTTGTAATTGACTCTTATAATCCATCACATGAGAAAAAGCACCTTCATTAATTTTAGGGTATACAATTTCTTTTAAGAATCCCCATACTGTTTCTAACCCTTGATCAAGATAAAGGGCACCAATAAACGCTTCAAAGACATCCGCTAATAAAGCTGGTCGTTCACGTCCACCTGTCATTTCTTCACCTTTCCCTAATAAAACAAGGCTACCAAATGACAACTCGTTTGCAAAACGAACAAGAGATGGTTCACATACAATAGCTGCACGTAGTTTTGTTAACTCTCCTTCGCTCATTGTCGGATATTTTTGAAACAGATACTGCGACACAGTAAGTTCCAATACTGCATCTCCAAGGAATTCGAGACGCTCATTGTCTTCATGCGGTTTTTTTCGATGCTCATTCACATACGATGAATGCGTAAATGCTTGAATCAATAATTTTTCATCTGAAAACGTAATACCTATCTCTTCTTGAAATACTTTAAACGCTTCACGATATTTTGTTTCGTATTTTTTTTCTCTATGTTTTCGGTACGGCATAAGTCCCTCCAGATATAAGCCGAGAAGCCCCGCTAAAAAACGGGACTTCACTTAAGCATTATAGATGACTCTCTATGTAAGTCACAGCATCGCCAACAGTAGCAATCTTTTCAGCATCTTCATCAGAAATTTCCATTTCGAATTCATCTTCCAATTGCATTACAAGTTCTACTACATCTAGGGAGTCTGCGCCTAAATCTTCTTTAAAGCTCGCAGCTGGTACTACTTCAGTTTCTTCTACACCTAAACGATCAACGATGATTTTTGTTACACGCTCTAAAACATCTGCCATTCCATTCACCTCCCCTCAAATATTATATTAAATATTGGACAAAAAAACTAGTTGAAATCAATTCTTTTATTACATTACCATTCCGCCATCAACATTTAACGTTTGCCCTGTAATATATTTGCTTTGATCAGAAGCAAAAAACGTTACAGTATTTGCGATATCTTGCGCTTCACCAAACTGAGCTGCAGGAATTAACTTTAACATTTCGGCTTTTATATTTTCATCTAATACATCCGTCATATCAGTCGCAATAAACCCAGGAGCAATTGCATTTACAGTAATATTACGGCTCGCTAACTCTTTTGCTGATGTTTTGGTTAATCCAATTACACCCGCTTTAGCAGCAACATAGTTTGCTTGTCCTGGATTACCTGTTACTCCAACAACAGAAGCGATATTAATAATACGTCCATGACGTTGACGCATCATATATCGAGATACTGCCTTCGTACATAAGAATACACCTTTTAGGTTTGTATTAATAACTGTATCCCATTCTTCTTCTTTCATACGCATTAATAAATTATCTTTCGTTACACCTGCATTATTTACAAGAATATCAACTTGTCCAAATGTATCTACAGTTTGTTTCACCATATTCGTAACGTCTTCAGCATTTGCAACATCTGCTCTTACTGCAATTGCATCCGAACCTAATTTCTTTATTTCATCAACTACTTCATTTGCCTTTTGCTCATTACCAGCATAATTTACTACAACATTTGCCCCTTGTTTCGCTAAATCAATCGCAATCGCACGACCAATTCCACGTGAAGCGCCAGTTACTAATGCTACTTTCCCTTTTAACATCAGTTTTCTCCTCTCAAATTTGAAATGGTATCTTTTAACGTCTCTTCATCATATATCGCATATGCTTTCACTGATGAATCAATTGACTTCATAAGTCCAGCAAGTACTTTCCCAGGTCCAATCTCAATAAATGTATCTACCCCTTGATTCACCATGTTTTCAATGGACGGGTACCATAAGACAGGCGAATAGAGCTGTTCAATTAGCTTCTCTTGAATATGTGCACCACTTGTAATAACGTCTGCTGTTACATTTGCGATAACAGGAATATTCGTATCTTGAATTGTAATTTCATTTAAGACACTTTGGAACTTCTCTGCTGCTGGCTTCATAAGCGAAGAGTGGAACGGTCCACTTACCTTAAGCGGAATTGCTCTCTTTGCACCATTTTCTTTCGCTCTTTGAGAAGCAATCTCGACCCCTTGCTTTGTTCCCGAAATCACAATTTGTTTCGTACTATTCATATTAGCGATTTGCACTGCATATCCTTCACTTGTTACTTCTTCTGTAACTTGTTTCAGCATATGTGGATCAGCACCTAAAATAGCCGCCATTGCACCTTCTCCGCCAGGAACAGCTTCTTCCATATATTCCCCACGTTTTCTTACAGCATATACAGCGTCTTCAAAAGTTATTGCACCCGCTGCTACAAGAGCGCTATATTCACCTAAACTATGCCCTGCAACAAAGTCTGGTGTAATATCATACTCTTTCAAAGCTGTCAAAATAGCAAAACTCGTTGTTAATAAGGCAGGCTGCGCATTTGTCGTTAACGTAAGCTTTTCCTGCGGCCCTTCAAAAATCACTTCTGAAAGTGAATCTTGCAACACCTCATCTGCTTTGGCGAACACATTTGCAACCTCTTTATTATTCTCCGCTAACTGTTTACCCATTCCAACTGCCTGTGAACCTTGGCCCGGAAAAAGAAATGCTAGTTTTCCCATTTCAAATCCTCCTCTTATTGGAGTGGCTCTTTCTCCATTACGCTTGAAATAGTAGGAATAACTTCTTTCGCTACCATTTCTCTAGTTTGACGAATCGCACTAAATATTGATTGGTCATTGGAAGAACCGTGAGCCTTAATGACAGGAGCTTTCAATCCAAACAATGCAGCTCCTCCATACTCCGAATAATCCATTTTATCTTTTAATACCATAAGTTTTGGCTTTAATACCGCTGCTGCTAATTTGCTCGTAAACGAACTCATTAACTGCTCTTTTAACATAGAAAATAACGCAAGTGCTGTTCCTTCTAATGATTTTAACGCTACATTCCCTGTAAAACCATCACATACAACAACATCTGCTACACCTTGCAATAAATCTCTTGATTCAACGTTCCCAACGAAATTAATTGGGGCATCCTTAAGCATTGCAAAGACTTGTTTTGAAAGCTCGTTCCCTTTGCCATCCTCTGTTCCAACGTTCAAAAGTCCAACGCGAGGATTTTTAATTCCTCTTACTTTCTCAGCGTATACAGATCCCATTACTGCATATTGATATAAATGAATTGGTTTTGCATCAACGTTCGCTCCAACATCTAACATAACAAAACCTTCTCCATCAACCGTTGGCATTGTAGGGGATAAAGCTGGTCGCTCAATTCCTTCCATACGACCTACAACAAACAATCCAGCCGCCATTAAAGCTCCTGTACTACCAGCTGATATACAAGCATCCGCTACGCCGTCTTTCACTTGCTGCGCTGCTAGTACCATTGAGGCTTGTTTTTTTCGACGAACCGCTCTTACTGGTTCATCTGTCGATTCGATTTTTTCATCTGTATGAAGTATAGTAATTCGTTCTTCACTCGTTAAGTATTGACGAATTTCCTCTTCTTTCCCTACTAACGTAATATGTAAATCAGAATATTCCTTAATAGCTTTCATTGCTCCTAATACGACAGCCTTTGGAGCATGATCGCCGCCCATTGCATCTATTGCGATTTTCATAAGTTGTTACCTTCCTCACTATAATTACTAGATCGATACATTTCAAAAGTGCCTGTAAAAACAAGTTCTTCTCCAACAAAGCTACGCACTTTGACAACGGTCCGTCCTTTATCATTCTCTACATCTTCAACGCGCACTTTTGCAACAACACGCTCTCCTAATTTTACAGGACGAATGTATCGAATGGTAGACTTTGCAGTTAAAGCTAATTCTTCATCAATAACTGCAACAGCTAGTGAGTTTGCTTGTGCAAACAAATGATGCCCACGGGCAATCTGATTTCTTTTAAATACGTGTTCTACCTTCACTTCAAAGATAGAAATCGCATGTCTATCTAATTCTATATCGATAATTTCTCCGACAACCTCTTCTAACGGTAAAGATTTCACATCTTCTTCATGTTGCTTTGTAGCTACATGTTTAATTCTTTCTCTTAATTCAGGAATAGATAATTCCATACGGTCAAGACGTACGGTTTGTATACTCACTTGAAATTTTTCTGCTAAATCTTCATCCGTAATAAAAGGATTCGTTTCTATTGTTTGTTGTAATAATTCTTGTCTTTCTTTTTTACTTCTTCTTTTTTTCATACCGCACCATCCATTTTTATGACTAGGTACTAACAGTAGTATATAATCATTAAAAGTAGAATGCAACAAAAACTTTCGTTGCCTCCCTTTAATCGAGCTTCTCTCCTTGGAACACACCTGTCCCGTCAAGATAAGTACGCAGCGAAGCATACTGATCATTATGCCAAAACGCTTCTGATTCTACTAGTAACGCCGCATCTTGTCTAGCTGTTTCTAAAGCTCGATAATCATGTACCATATCAGCAACCTTGAATTCTGGTAAACCACTTTGCTTACTTCCAAAGAAATCTCCAGGACCTCTTAACTCTAAATCTTTTTCTGACAATACAAATCCATCATTCGTTTCGGTCATAATACGCATTCGCTCTTTTCCCGTTTCCGATTTTGGATCCGCGATTAATAAACAATATGATTGTTCACTACCACGCCCAACACGTCCCCTGAGCTGATGGAGCTGCGATAAACCGAAACGCTCTGCATCATAAATAACCATTACAGTCGCATTCGGTACGTTCACACCTACTTCAACAACTGTTGTCGACACAAGAATTTGCACTTTATTTTCACTAAATTGTCCCATTATCTCTTCTTTTTCTTGAGATGAGAGTCTGCCATGCATTAATCCGACTTGACATTTCCCTTGATAATGATGAGTCAGCATACTATGTAAGTCAATCGCATTTTGTACATCAAGTTTCTCAGATTCTTCAATAAGGGGACAAATAACATATGCTTGTCTTCCTTTTTTTATCTCCTTCTCCACAAAACCGAGAACTCGATCTAACATATCATGTTTTGCCCAGTATGTTTCAATTACCTTTCTACCAGCTGGCATCTCATCGATTATAGAAACATCCATCTCTCCAAATGCAGTAATTGCTAACGTACGCGGAATTGGCGTCGCCGTCATAAATAAAACATCCGGACTTTCACCTTTCTCCCTTAAAACTCGTCGCTGCGCTACACCAAATCGATGTTGTTCATCAGTAATAACGAGACCTAACCTATGAAAGATAACTTCATCTTGAATTAAAGCATGTGTTCCAACAAGGATATCTATTTCTCCTTGTTCTAATTTTGCCAAAATCTCTCGACGCCTTACACCTTTAACAGAACTGGTTAACAATTCAACATTCATACCAAAGTGTGAGAACGTCTCTGCAAGCGATTGATAATGTTGCTCTGCTAAAATTTCTGTAGGAACCATTAAAGCACCTTGATAATGTGCTAACTTCGCTGCATAAAGGCCAATCGCTGCAACGACTGTTTTCCCAGAACCTACATCACCTTGCAACAGACGATTCATCCGATAAGGAGATGTCATATCTTTCATAATTTCATCTACTACCCGACGCTGTGCACCAGTTAATGGAAACGGAAGTGCATCAATAAACTCTTGCAATTCTGCTGAAGGAATTTCTTTTTTCGTCCCTTTCGAATTTTCCCTCTCCATTTTCCGTAATGTTTGCATTTTTAGCTGAAATAAGAAAAACTCCTCATATACAAAACGGCGACGTGCTTGTTTTAAATCTTCCTGTCCTGCTGGAAAATGCAACGCCCGAAGTGCTTCATAACGCGGCAATAATTTATATCGACTTAGCAATCCATCAGGTAACACTTCAACTATAGATTCTCCATACTCCTTGAACGCTTGGGCAATAAAACGGCGCATCTGTTTTACTGTAAGTTTCCCTTTCACTGAGTATACAGGCTCTACTTCTTGTTGACGTACAACTGGTCCAAAATGAAGCTCTGATACCGCAATCGTTTGACGGTGCTGATCCCATTTACCAGTAATCGTTACTGTTTCATTTAAATTTAACTTCTGCTTATAGTACGGCCTATTAAAGCATACAGCTGTAATTAAATAACGACCGACGAGGACACGAACCGTAAGACGCGACTTCTTCTTCCCATAATATTGCAGTAAAGGAGCACTATGAACCTTTCCCTCAACTGTTACACGTTCATCATGCTTTACTTCAGCAAGATCTTTCATCGCATAATCTTCATAACGGTACGGAAAATGTTCTAATAGATGAGAAACTGTATAAATCCCCATCTCGTGTAGTAATTCAGATGTTTCTCCTCCGATTCCCTTTACATCCGTAACAGGAACTTGTACAACTTCATTCAAGATTCTCACGCTCCGTCACATTATTTTCTTTGATTCATTCATACTATTGACATCTCTAATCGCTCTCTTTCACCCTATATATTCTATCATAGGCATTCTTAGAGAAACTACTCAAATCCCTCATAAACAATACGAAAGAAAAGAGCCTCACTATTAGCAGCAAGGCTCTTTTTTATCTTCAATATGCTAGCCTTTTGAATAAAAACTAGTAATAAACTTCATATTACTACTTCTTATCCATTAGCAAGTAAGTAATCCATTTATTTTCAAAACGAATTTTTTCTTATTCTACAGAGAAGATGAACGAATACACCGGTTGGTTTCCAGCATGTACTTCTACTTCTGCATCTTCAAAATTCTCTTCTACAAATGCAACTAACTCAGCTACTTCTTCGTCAGTTGCATCTTCACCTTGTAGAATCGTTACAATTTCAGAATCTTCATCAATAAGTGCTTCTAGTAATTGCTTTGCAGCTCCTACTTTTGCAGCATTTGTTGATACGATTTTTCCATCTGCAATACACATGAAATCATCTTTTTGAATCTCTACACCATCAATTTCCGTATCACGTACAGCATACGTAATTTGACCGGTTTTCACATGAGATAAAGCTTCTTTCATGTTTTCTTCGTTCTCTTCTAACGTTCCAACTGGATTAAATGCTAACATTGCAGCCATACCTTGAGGAACTGTTTTTGAACGAATTACAATCACTTCTTGATCCACAACTGACGCTGCTTGTTCTGCTGCCATCACGATATTTCCGTTGTTCGGTAAAATAATGATTTTTTCAGCATTCGCTTCTTCAATCGCCTTCACAATATCCTCCGTACTTGGATTCATCGTTTGGCCACCTTCGATAACTTTCGTCGCGCCAATGCTCTCAAATAAAGTTTTAATACCAGATCCCATAGCAACAGTTACGATACCGTACGGTTGTTTCTCTTTAGACTGGCTAGTTGGCTCAGCCATCATAGTAGGCTCATCTAATAAAGCAGTATGCTGTTCACGCATATTTTCTACTTTAATCTTAATTAAACTACCATAGCGTTGTCCATAATTCATAGGATCTCCAGGATGTTCCGCATGAATATGAACCTTAACAACCTCATCATCTGATACAACAAGTAGTGAATCTCCGTACACACTAATATCTTCACGGAACTTTTGTTCAGAGAAATTATGTTCTTTCATTTTTTCAGGCTCTAATTTCACCATGAATTCCGTACAATATCCATACTTAATATCTTCTGTACTCAATTGGCTTTGTACACTACGGTGATGTTCTGCGCGTACCATGTCATTCATAGATGGTTGGGCAGACACATTAGAAGAAATCGTTTCTCCTTTTAAGTCAGCTAAAAATCCTTCGTATACAACAACAAGACCTTTACCACCGCTATCTACAACGCCAACTTGTTTTAATACAGGTAATAAATCCGGCGTACGATTTAACGATGCATTCGCTTCTTTCACAACGTCTTCCATAAACAAAACAAAGTCGCGCTGTTTTTTCGCAACTGTCACTGCATATTTACCCGTTTCTCTTGCAACCGTTAAAATCGTTCCTTCAATCGGTTTCATAACCGCTTTGTAAGCCGCTTCTACCCCAGCATCTAAAGCTGCAGCAAAATCAACTGTTGTTAATTCTTCTTTTTGCTCAATGGATTTAGAGAAACCACGGAACAACTGAGATAAAATAACTCCAGAGTTACCACGTGCTCCCATTAATAATCCTTTGGCTAAACTTACGCCGACTTTACCAGCATGCTGTGAAGGATTTGCTTTCACTTCACGCGCGCCTGAAGTCATTGATAAGTTCATGTTCGTACCGGTATCGCCATCTGGAACTGGAAATACGTTTAATGCATCAACAAGCTGAACATTATTTGTTAAATTATTCGCTCCTTGCATGATCATTTGTGATAAACGTTTCCCATCAATTTTTTGAATTGACACAGATTTTCCTCCTTAATGCACATTACAAGTTTATTACTTTAACTCCTTGTACGTAGATGTTTACAGAATCTACTGCTAGTCCTACAGTTTGATCTAATGTATATTTCACTTTCGTCTGCACGTTATGTGCTACTTCTGAAATTTTCGTACCATAGCTCACAATAATATACATATCAATATGTACTTCATCTTCATCTTTACGAACAATAACACCTCTAGTGAAGTTTTCTTTTCGTAAAATGTCTGTTAAACCATCTTTTAACTGATTTTTTGATGCCATACCTACGATACCGTAGCAATCTACTGCGGCACCTCCAGCAATTGTTGCAATTACATCTGTACTAATATCAATTTGACCATACTTCGTTTTAATTTCAATTGACATCTCGTTTCCCCCTTCATAAATGGTGAAAGTGAGCTAGACTACTTTAGTTACTATCATATAATCTTTTTAAAGAAAATTCCATCGTTCTTTCTTTTCACTCTCATATTTTATGTTTTAAATCACATTTTTTATGATGAGCAAAATAGTCCATTGTTATTATACAACATGTACCACTATAATATGTCAAGTAATTTTTCTTGATTTCAACTTTTCATCATCGACATATGGTGTCAAGTAATTTTTCTTGATTTCTTTTTTCTACGGTGTTGCATTCTCTTTTTAGTTGTGTTAAATTATAGTAGTGTTTTTAGCATCGCAAAAAAGACTAACATTGAAAAATTACGTATGGTAAGGTATCAAGGGAGGGAAATATAAATGGCTCGTGTTTGTGCTATCACTGGAAGAAAAGCTCGTTCTGGTAACTCTCGTTCTCACGCAATGAACGCTACAAAACGTAAATGGGGCGCTAACCTTCAAAAAGTTCGCGTACGCATCGACGGAAAAGTTCAACGTGTTTACGTTTCTGCTAGAGCATTAAAATCTGGCAAAATCGAACGTGTTTAATAATAAAAAAAAGAGCCGATAGGCTCTTTTTTTACTATGAAAATGGAAAAAGCACCGGTAATAGGTGCTTTTTTAATCTTTTTTGAAGGTATTTAACATGGCACGAACAATTCCACCAAGAAATTTAGGTAACTTAATTGTATAAAATCTCATGGTTTCCCTCCTAATCCCCATTACTCCACTTGTTCACTATATGATGTAAGGAGCAAAATTGTTTCTTTAATCAGTGCTTCTTATCACCATTAATATGCCAGAAGTAAATGAAAAAGTACCTTTTTCCTCAACGAGTTCATTACTAATACAAAGTGTTGATCCCCATTCTATTGTTTTATTAGTTAGAGGATACTTAAAACCAAGTAATGTAATCCCTTCTACTATTTCAGTAACCGGCACAAAAGATACATAAGGGAAATTTTTATTTTCTTCAATTATATGTGTACCCACTTTTTTCACGCTTATTTCATTTTTATTGTCTACAATACACATTTCTATCCCTACTTCTAACCCTCTTAAAAGCATCTGTATATTTGCTAAACCGTGATCCAGCCTTCCACCGGTGGCACCAAAAATACGAATCAATGTCGGATTTTCTTCTAACGCCCAGTTAATCGCAATTTCTAAATCTGTTTGATCTTTTTCACGAGGAACAATATGTAAGTCATTTGTTTGCTGGCCCATCCATACTAATTCCTCTTCAGTAACTGAATCGTAATCTCCAAATGCAACAGCTGGAGTAATCCCTCCTTTTAATAGACGATATACTCCTCTATCAACTGCCGCCCACACTACTTTCTCATTTTCATATCGAGAAAAATCTGCACAATATTCCGCAGGTCCACCCGCTAAAATATGAATAATCATGTTTCCTTCCCCTTCTATTGTAAAAAGGCAATCTGCCATTCGGTAGATTGCCTTTTTACATATTTTTTCTCTATCCTTTATAAATAGTGAAAACTTACTACACTAGCAGTTTCACTAGGATAAAGACTCGTTCATTCATTATCCACGAATGAAACGAATTGCTTCACCACGGTCTTTTTGATTGTATACTGCTGATCCAGCTACAAGTACATTTGCTCCTGCTTCAACACAAAGTCGTGCTGTTTCAGTGTTTACACCACCATCAACTTCAATTTCTACTTCTAGATTGCGCTCTTTAACCATTTCTGCCACTTGTTTAATTTTCGGTAATACAGAATGGATGAATTTCTGTCCACCAAATCCAGGGTTTACTGTCATAAGTAATACCATATCGATATCTTCTAATACATGCTCAATCGTCGAAACTGGCGTATGCGGATTTAATACAACTCCCGCTTTAATGCCATGAGACTTAATTAGCTGAATTGTACGATGCAAATGAGGGCACGCCTCTACATGAACAGTAATAATATCCGCTCCCGCTTTTGCGAAAGTCGGGATATAGTTATCAGGATTTTCAATCATTAAATGTACATCTAATGGTAAAGATGTAATTGGACGGATAGCTTCTACAATTAATGGTCCAATCGTAATATTTGGTACGAAATGTCCATCCATTACATCGACGTGAATGTAATCCGCTCCGCCTTTTTCTACATCTTTAATCTCTTCCCCTAATTTTGAAAAATCTGCTGATAAGATCGATGGTGCAATTTTAATCATAACTAATACCTCGGCTTTCTCTCTCTAATTTCTTCTACGAATTGTTTGTAATTTTTATAACGATATTCTGTAATCTTCCCTTCTTCAACTGCTGTCTTCACAGCACATTTCGGTTCCGAAAGATGTGTACACCCTCTAAATTTACAGTATTGGCTCGCTTCTTTCAACTCTGGAAAACAATATGTAAGATCTTCTACCTCTATATCTATGAAATCAAGTGAACTAAAACCAGGTGTATCTGCAACTAGTCCGCTTCCAACCGCAATTAATTCCACGTGTCTTGTCGTATGTTTCCCGCGTCCTAAATGCGAGGAAATATCATTCGTTTTCAGTTCTAACTCTGGACGTAAAACGTTAAGCATAGAAGATTTTCCAACACCAGATTGCCCTGCAACGACAGAAATACAACCTTCTAAGAATGGTTTTAAAATATCAATACTTTCCGATGTATTTATAGAAGTAAATAATACATCATATCCCATCTCACGATAGTCATTTGCATAAGATTCAACAGTCTCTCTCATTTTTTCATCCACTAAATCCATCTTACTAATGCAAATAATCGGCTTAATGTTATGATATTCAATCAGCACTAAAAATCGATCTAATAGTCCCGGATTAAAATCTGGTTCTACTGCAGAGAAAACGAGAATTGCTTGATCAACATTAGCAATAGGAGGCCTAACAAGTTCATTTTTTCGATCAAATACTTCAAGCACATATCCTTCAGTTGGATTATCTGCTTGAAAGACAACTTGGTCTCCTACCAGTGGCGTAATTTTATTTTTTCTGAACACACCACGCCCACGGCATTGTGTAATCCCTTCTTCATGCTGCACATAATAAAATCCACTTAGAGCTTTTACAATTTTTCCTTCTGGCATATAATTCTCCTTTATTTTGTATAAAGTGAAGCTGTCATTAATATTAAATGGTTTAAAATTCTTTAAATACTTATTTCAAAACCCGTCATATATACAAGTTAATATATTTAATCTACCATCAAATTTAAAATATTATTTATAACAGTATCACTTTTATAGCTTTTTGAATCATATATTTTTGCCTGTTATACAGTCCACTATATGTAGACAGCATAACAGGCAAGAGTAATACATTCCATCCCCTCTAGAAAGAAAATGGAAGTCATTATTATTGAGTTGGGTATGGTACTTCTTTGTCGATAATCGTTACACCATCTCGTACAATTTTATAATGTCCTTTTGTACCTTCTTGAATTACAAATTCTAAAGAAATAGTTGCCGACTCTGAAATTGTTCTAGTTTCAATTGGTCTATCCATTTTTTGTTGCATATCCTCTTTATAAATTTCTATTGTTTGCGGTTTTTTCTCACCAATTATAGAAGACTCATACGGAATAGAAATATTATCCACTTTCACTGTTTTCGTTACTTTCGGCTTAGGCCCCTCTGAGATGATAATCGTCACTTTATCTCCTTCTTTTAACGGCGTTCCTGGTTTTGGAAATTGCGAAATTACAAGTCCTTTATCAACAGTATCGGAATACTCTCGTTTTATATCTGGAGTTAGTTTTCTCTCATTCAAATAACCATTTACGCTATTTTCAGTCCATCCTGAAAAATCACCTGGTCTAATTTGATAAGGACCTTTACTTACCCAAATTTTCAGTTCTTGTTCCGCCTCTACTACCATTTGATCAGGCGTCGGAATTTGCTCTACGATTTCACCTTTTGGCCTATCATTTTCAATATAATTTATTGTAACTTGCTTATATTTTTCTTCTAATTCATTCCTTATACTCTCAAAATCTTTTCCTGTGAGATCACTCATCTTACTTTTCTTTTTTCCACCTGATTGATAGATAGTAATTTTAGAGTTTTCTTTCACGACTCTACCTGCCACAGGGTCTGTTTTTATCACATCACCGGTTTCAACATCATCTGTATATACAATATTAGGTTCCGTAACCTCAAAACCCTTTTCAACTAATTTATTTACTGCTGTCGTATACTTCATACCAGCCACATCAGGGACTTTTACATCTTTTGGAATAAAGAATCCTGGAATAACAGTAAGCGCTAACGTTATTCCAATTGCTAAAAGTAAAAATGTCGTAATTAAAACTTTGATCCATTTATTACTTCGTTTTTTCTTCTTATTTAATTCCGTTTCTTCTTTTCTTTTCTGTTCATCCACTTTACTTCCTTTTAAAACAATTGTTTCATCAGTTACATTTTCGAATAATTGTTCTTGTTGAATAATCGGAATCGCTTTTGTCGCTTCCATATCTTCCGGTATGTAAAATGGCTGCTCATTTATCCTCTCTGGATATAGCGCAGTTTCAATATCTCGTTTCATCGCATTGGCAGATTGATATCGGTGAAACGGATCTTTCGCAGTTGCCTTTAATATAATATTTTCGACACTTTGCGGAATATTTTCATTCCATCTCTTTGGAGACGGAATTTCACTTTGTAAATGTTTTAAAGCTATAGCAACAGCAGATTCGCCAGAAAACGGTTGTCTTCCTGTTAACAACTCAAACATAACGATCCCTAGGGAATAAATATCTGATTGTTTATTTGCTATCCCGCCGCGTGCTTGTTCTGGTGATAAGTAATGCACCGAACCGAGTACCGAATTTGTATGTGTAATTGTTGTTGCACTTGTAGCTGTCGCAATTCCAAAATCTGTTACTTTTATTACTCCATCAGCTCGAATTAAAATATTGTGCGGTTTAATATCACGGTGCACAATTTCAAAATGATGGGCGTGTGCCATGGCGGATGTTAACTGCTCCATAATATCAAGAGCTTCTCCTATAGGTAACATCCCTTGCTCAATTATGTATTGCTTCAATGTTTGTCCTGGTACATACTCCATTACAAGATAATATATACCATCTTCTTCTCCGACATCATACATATTCACAATATTTGGATGCGACAACGTTGTAACAGACTGCGCTTCTCGATGGAAACGTTTAATAAACTCTTCATTATTTGAATAGTCGAGTCTTAATATTTTTACCGCTACATCTCGGCCAAGTATATCATCATGAGCTAAATACACATTGGCCATTCCACCACCACCAATCATTTTCAGCAGCTTATAACGGTCATTTAAGCGTTTTCCAATCAGCACGTTGCACTTCACCTACTTTCGTTTGTCGAACCCGCATAATCAATAAGAACAAGGGTGATATTATCTTCCCCGCCACGATCATTCGCCAATTGAATGAGACGTTGTCCCTTAGTTTCAAGCTGTTCATTTACCTGTAAAATTTGTTGCATATCAGCAATAGAAACTTTGTTAGATAACCCATCAGAGCAAAGAAGTAACTGATCATCTTCCTCAAGCACCAATGTTTTAACATCTAATCCGACTTTTTCTTCTGTTCCTAATGCCCTTAACAAAACATTCTTTTTCGGGTGATATTCTGCGTCTTCTTTTGAAATTTCACCATGTCTTACAAGTTCATTTACAAGTGAGTGATCTTCCGTTACAAGCGAGATTTCTCCCTCTGATACCATATAACAACGACTATCTCCTATATGGCCTATTGTCACAAAGTTTGGCGTACAAATCGCTATTATAAGTGTTGTTCCCATACCATTACATTCTACATGTTGCTTAGAGTACTCATATATACGCTCATTAATAATCCCAACACTCGTATGTAACCACTCTTCTACTTTTTTTGGTTCATTCATATTATGCGTTTGCTTCCAATAATCATGGAATAATTGAATGGTCATCGAGCTAGCTACATCACCAGCTCGATGACCTCCCATTCCATCTGCTACTACCGCTAAAATATTTCCATCTAAATTGTGAAAAACTCCCGCACTATCCTCATTATGTTGACGAACTTTTCCTTTATCTGATAGAAACACGGCTTTCATCTCGTCACCTCGTCTCTTCTTTACGCTCCTTCGCACGTAACTGACCGCAGGCTGCATCAATATCATGACCTTGTTCACGGCGAATTGTTACATTCACTCCACGATCTTTTAACGTTTTTTCAAATAAGAAAATTTGTTCACGTGGGGTACGTACATAATCACGTTCAGGTACGTAGTTTACCGGAATTAAGTTTACATGACATTTTACACCTTTTAAAAGCGCAGCAAGTTCTTCAGCTTGCTCAACTTGGTCATTTTCTCCTCCAAATAAGCCATATTCAAACGTAATACGACGCCCTGTTCTATTTACATAGTATTTAACAGCTTCCATTAAGTCTGGTAGCTTATAAGCACGGTTAATCGGCATTAATTTTGAACGTAACTCTGTATTTGCAGAATGCAATGAAATCGCAAAATTAATTTGCATATCTTCTTCAGCGAACTTATAAATTTTTGGAACAATTCCACTTGTTGAAACTGTCATATGTCTTGCGCCAATATGAATTCCTTTTTCATGGTTTACAATGCGTAAGAATGACATTAAGTTATCATAATTATCAAACGGCTCTCCAATTCCCATAACAACAAGCGAACTTACACGTTCTTCTGTTTCATCAAGTGCACGTTGCACTTCTACTACTTGCGCTACAATCTCTCCAGCCTCTAAGTTTCGTTTTAACCCACCAAGTGTAGATGCACAGAACGTACAACCGATACGGCATCCGACCTGTGTTGTTACACAAATAGAATTTCCATATTCATGTCGCATTAACACTGTTTCAATAGAATAACCATCATATAATTGGAATAAGAATTTAATTGTTCCATCAGAAGATGTTTGTTTTACCAATGTATTTAAAGTAGTAATATCAAAGGAATTCGACAATTTATCGCGTAATCCTTTAGAAAGATTCGACATGTCGTCATAATTTTTTACACGTTTTTTATATAGCCAATCAAAGATTTGTCCTGCACGGAATTTAGGTTCTCCTTGTTCCTTTAACCAATCTTGCATTTCATGAAGTTGTAAAGAATAAATTGATGGTTTTTTCGTTTCTAAATTTTTCTTTTGTTTTCTCACAGTCGTTTCCACGATGCTACACCTTCTTCCTTAAACAAGCAATATAAAAGCCATCTGTTGCAAAATAATGCGGTAAAATTCGCACTTGACCTTCATCAATATACGGATTTAACTTTTCTGGCATGCGATCTTTTATCGTAGTATCCCATTCAAATTCAGGATGCTCTTGTAAAAATTGCTTTATTACTTGTTCATTTTCTATTTTTTCTATTGTGCACGTACTATAAACAAGGCGACCACCTTGTTTTAATAACGGTGCTATTTTTTCTAGTATTGCAAGTTGAATCGTCGATAATCTTTCACTATCGCCTTTATTTTTACCTAACTTAATATCAGGTTTACGTCTAATCACACCAAATCCAGAACATGGTGCATCTACTAATATTTTATCAAATGTTTCATTCGCAAAATGTTCTTGCACTTTTCTAGCATCTAATGCTTTTGTTTCGACATTTTCTAGACCAAGTCTCTCTGCTTGTTGTTTAATTAAACGTACTTTGTGTGCATGTAAATCAAGAGACATAACTTGACCTGTTCCTTTTAATCGCTCTGCAATGTGCGTTGTCTTTCCGCCCGGAGCAGCACAACTATCAAGAACTTCATCTCCCTCATTCGGTTCTAAAGCGCGTGCTACAAGCATAGAACTTTCATCTTGAATAGAAAGAAAACCTTTTTTGAACGCATCTGTATGCGCTACATTCCCTCTTTCAATTTGAATTGCATCCTCTGATAAATCGCCGCGCTTCGCTTCTATACCTTCACCAGCCAACAACTCAATTGCTTCTTCTACTGTTATTTTATCAACATTTACACGCGCTGTTGGTACCGGGGGTAACATGTTCACTTCACACATTTTCTCTGCTGTCTCTAAACCATATTCAGAAGCCCAGTCTTGCACAAGCCACATTGGATGACTTGTTGCAATTGCCAAACGTTCTATTGGATCCTTGATTTCATCTACAGAAGGTACCCCTTCTCTCTGAATCGAACGTAATACCCCGTTTACCATACCAGCAATCCCTTTATGCCCGCGACGCTTTGCAATTTCAACTGCTTCATGAATAGCCGCTCTTTCTGGCACTCGGTCTAAATAAATCATTTGATATAAAGATAAGCGAAGTAATACTCTTACCCACGCCTCAACCTTCTTTTTTAAAAAAGGCTGTAAATAATAATCTAATGTGTCACGACGTTGAATCGTTCCATATACAATTTCAGTTAACAAACCAATATCTTTTCTATCAATTGCATTTTTTTCAATTAGATTATTTAAAAGTAAGTTACTGTATGCACCACTTTTTTCTACTTGAATTAAGCCATCAAGAGCTAACTCACGAACATTTTGTCTCATGCATTTTCTCCTAACTTTGTTCCAATTTCAGGTTTTGTGCCACGTAAAAATTGCGAACAACTCATACGTTTTTTACCAGAAGGTTGCAATTCAGTGATTTTAACACCTGTCTCATTCCCTGTTGCAACAACAAATCCATCTTCTTCAAGAGCTACTATTGTACCTGGTTCAGCTTTCTCTGTAATAGAGACCTTCTCTCCCCACCATACTTTAATAACTTGTCCTGCCAAAGTCGTATAAGCGACTGGCCATGGATTCAATCCGCGAATGTGATTGTATACTTCTTCACCTGTTTTTGTCCAATCAATTTTCTCTTGCTCACGTTTTATATTATATGCAAACGTTACTTCTTCTTCATTTTGTTTAATTGGTTCTAACTTACCTTGAATTAATAAAGGTACTGTTTTAGATAGAAGGTGTGCCCCTGCTTCACTTAACTTATCGAATAAAGAGCCTGTCGTTTCACGCTCTTCAATCTCGACTTCTACTTGCGTTAAGATATCACCAGCATCCAATTTCTCTACCATATACATAATTGTAATACCCGTTTTTTCTTTACCTTCCATAATTGCATAATGGATTGGTGCACCACCACGAAGTTCAGGTAGTAAAGACGCGTGGACGTTAATACATCCATACTTCGGTGCTTCTAAAATTTCATTTGGTACAATCTGACCGAAAGCAGCTGTTACAATTAAATCTGGCTCTAATGCCAAGACTTGTTCATATTCGTCTTTTTCACGAATTCTTAACGGTTGTAACACCGGAATACCATGTTTTTCTGCTTCAACTTTAACAGGTGTAGGTGTTAATACTTTTTTTCTACCTACCGGACGATCGGGCTGCGTCACAACACCTATTACATCATAGCCATCTTCGATAAGACGACGAAGCACCGGCACTGAAAAGTCCGGTGTTCCCATAAATACTACTTTTATCATTTAAAAACCGCTCCTTTTAATACCTATTCTAATTCGTTTTCCTCATAATATCTTGTCACTTTCGATGTAAATAACACACCGTGTAAATGATCGATTTCATGTTGAATTGCACGTGCTAAAAATCCTTCTGCTTCTAGTAAAAATACTTTACCTCGGCGATTTTGCGCACGTACTTTAATATAATCCGCACGTTCCACTTCACCATAAAGTCCCGGGAAGCTTAGACAGCCTTCGGGACCTACTTGTTCACCACGTTTTTCTAGTATCGATGGATTGATTAACTCGATTTTTCCCGTATCATCACCGATATCAACTACCGCAACTTGCAAGCTTACACCTACTTGAGGCGCAGCTAAACCGACTCCGTCCGCAATTAACATTGTTTCATGCATATCTTTCAACAATTTCACTAACTTTTTATCAAAGTTAATTACTCTTTCGCATGGTGTTTCTAATACTTCATTTGGATGCTTTACTATTTCTAAAACTGCCATATTTCCCTCCGCTACATTAACATTGTTGGATTAAAATCAATTGAGATTTGTAGCTCTTTTTGCATTTCTGCTTGATAATGTTCATTTACCATTTTGAGCACGTTCTTTAAGTTTGGTTCCCGTTTGTATTTTATCATGCATTGATAACGATATCTATCTTTTATCCTTGGAATTGCTGAAGCAACCGGTCCTAACACCATTGTTTGCTGCGTGCAGTGTGCCCGTAAATGACCGACAATTTTTTCCGTCACTTGCACTGCCTTTAATAATTCTGGATGAGATACTGTTACAAGTACAACATAGTAATAAGGTGGATATTGTCTTGTTCGTCTCATTTGCATTTCTTGGTCAAAAAACACATCATATTGTTGGTTCTTTGCTAACTCTATACTGTAATGTTCTGGCGTATACGTTTGAATTATAACTTCCCCTGGCAATTCATGTCTGCCTGCTCGTCCACTTACTTGCGTCAATAACTGATACGTCTTTTCACTCGCTCGAAAATCAGGTAAGTGAAGCATCGTATCTGCAGTTAAAACCCCGACAAGCGTTACTTTAGGAAAATCCAATCCTTTCGCAATCATTTGTGTTCCAAGTAGTATATCTGCTTTTTCTTCCCCGAACGCCTTTAATAATTTTTCATGCATTCCTTTGCGACTTGTCGTATCTACATCCATTCGAATAACTCGTGCCTCTGGAAATAGTTTTGTAATTTCTTCTTCTACCTTTTGTGTACCTGTACCAAAGAAACGAATATATGTACTTTGACAAGCAGGACACTCAATCGGCATATTCTCTTCGTGACTGCAGTAATGACATTTTAAACGATGGTTCATTTTATGATATGTCAGCGAGATATCACAATGCGGACATTGTACAACATACCCACAATCACGGCACATAACAAATGTAGAATGACCTCTTCTATTTAAAAAGAGCACCATCTGTTCTTTCTTTTCTAATCGATCTGCTATTTTTTCATGCAATGCCTTCGAAAACATGGAACGATTCCCGTCACGAAGTTCCTCACGCATATCAACAATCTCTACTGTTGGTAAAGCTTGTTTATTCATACGTTTTTCCATCGTTAGTAATTCATACACACCTTTTTTCGCTCTTGCAAACGATTCAAGTGTCGGTGTTGCACTACCAAGAACGATAGGACATTTATGATATTGCCCCCTCCACACAGCTACATCCCTTGCATGATACCTCGGATTATCTTCTTGCTTATAGCTCGATTCATGCTCCTCATCAATAATAATAATTCCTAAATTTTCAAAAGGAGCAAATACAGCTGAACGTGCACCAACTACAACTTTCACTTCTTTTCTTAAAATCTTACGCCATTCATCATATTTTTCTCCAACAGACAGCGCACTATGAAGAACCGCAACTTGCGAGCCAAATCTGCCTTTAAAACGATCTACCATTTGAGGCGTTAGTGCAATTTCAGGAACAAGCACAATAGCTTCTTTCCCTTTCGCGAGCACCGCTGCTATAGATTGTAAATATACTTCTGTTTTTCCGCTTCCTGTAACACCATATAGTAAAAATGGATTGTAAGTTTCATTTGTAATTGATGATAAAATCGGTGCAATAACTTGCTTTTGTTCCTCCGTAAGTGGGAATGGTTTCGTTTGTTCAAAATCATCATCGTCATACGGATTTCGGTACACTTCCACATACTTTTCTGAAATTAGCCCCTTTTTAACAAGTGCTTTAATCGGAGCGTCTGTTATTTGCAACTCTTCTGTTATCACTTTCAACGGCACACTTTTATAATTTTCCACAAAATAATAGAGTACATCTTGTTGTTTTTTACTTTTCAGTTCAAATGCTGCTAATTCCAATTTATCTTCTGACAACTCCGGTTGAACGACTCTTTGTTTCTTCTTTTGCACTTTATCTTTTACCTGATAAACAACTTCAATCGTGCCATTTTTAATTTCTTGTTGAATCGTGCGGTATAGATGCGGCTGCGTCTCAATCGCTTCCCAATCTATCGCTTCTTTGTCCTGAAATAAAAACAGTAGTTCAGGTGCTACTTCTTCTTGTTTACGAAGTTGTAGACGCTTTTTATACGTTGCTTTTATCGCCGTTGGAAGCATGACTTGAAAGGCTGAAATCATATAACATAACGTTTCGCTTGTAAGCCAATATCCAAGCTTTAATAATTCCTCGTTTAAAACTGGTGTTACATCTAATATTTCATGGATTGTCTTTAACTTCTTACTTTCTACTTCAGCCGAATCTTTGATCCCAATAATAAAGCCTTGCAATTTCCTTGGACCAAATGGAACTACTACACGCATGCCTGTCTGGACAATATCTTCCCACTTTTTAGGGATAATATAATCAAATGGTCGATCAGTCTGACGTGCAGGTACATCAACAATTACACTTGCAAATTTCATAGACGATCATCTTCTAACATCATTTCAATTTGCTTTAATATTTCACGAGCAACCTCTTTCTTCGTTAAAAGTGGTAACTCGATAACTTCTCCATCTTTTCTATACATTGTTACAATGTTTGTATCTGTACCAAATCCAGCTCCTTGTGCCTTTACATCGTTCGCAACAATCATATTCGCATTTTTCTCACGTAATTTTTTTGTTGCGTATTCCTCTACCTTTGTCGTTTCAGCCGCAAAACCGATAAGTAACTGTTTATCCTTCATCTCACCTAACGTTTTTAAAATATCTACTGTTCTCTCGAGTTCGATTACAGCATCACCATTTTTCTTTTTCATTTTATTATCATGAACATATTTCGGGCGATAATCTGCAACTGCTGCTGTTTTAATGACAACATCTACGTTTTGATACTGTTGCAGAACTACTTCTAACATATCTTGTGCAGATTCCACTTGTACCGTATTTACATGTAATGGTGGGTTTAATGCTGTCGGTCCCGAAACAAGTATGACATCAGCACCTAAGTTCGCTGCCACTTCCGCAATTGCATATCCCATTTTCCCAGAAGAAAAATTGGTCATAAAACGTACTGGATCAATCTTTTCACGAGTTGGGCCAGCAGTTATTAATATTTTTTTTCCTTGCAATGGTTTTTGTTCGGAAAAACCCTCTTCTAACCGTGCAATAATTGCTTCCGGTTCTTCTAGTCTTCCCTTCGCAACATAACCACACGCTAAAAAACCTTCTCCAGGCTCAATAAATGTATATCCTAACGTTTTTAACGTCATCATATTTTTTTGTACAATTTTGTTTTCATACATATGCACATTCATAGCAGGTGCAATCCAAACTGGGGCTGTAGTAGCTAACAAAGTAGTTGTAATCATATCGTCTGCAATACCACCAGCTAACTTCCCAATACAATTGGCAGTAGCAGGTGCAACAAGTACTACATCTGCCCAATCTGCTAAATCGATATGTGCAATAACAGCTGAGTCTTTCTCATCGAATGTATCTGTATATACGTCATGGCGAGAAAGTGCTTGAAATGTAAGAGGCGTAACAAACTTCATTGCCGACTCACTCATCATTACTTTTACAATAGCACCAGCTTGTGTCAATTTACTAGTTAACGCAGCCGCTTTAAAGACCGCAATGCCTCCTGTTACACATAGAAGTATCTTTTTCCCTTTTAGCATATGGCTCGTCCTCTTTCTTTTTCAAACTTATAATACTGAAACAGAATTCCCAGCTCATCAGTACCAATATTTCTTCCCTATCGTAAAAAAATAACAACCTACTTGTAAATAGGTTGTTACCGTTACATAGAAAATTATAAAGTCTATGTTTTAATTTGTCGAAAAGAATGTCTTAATCGATGATTTTGTCTTCGCTTGGTACATATTTTAATACTTCTGCATCGATTTCTTCTAATGATTTACCTACACATTTATGAGAAACAGGTTGCTCGATAACACAGTTATCCGCAAGTTGCATTTCACGTGCACGTTTTGCAGCTACTGTTACAAGTGTATATTTAGAATCGATTTTTGTTAATAATGAATCAATTGATGGATTTAACATAATTATAGACCCTCCGTCATTTCTTTATAATATTTTGCTACTCTTTCACGGCGGCAATGTTCACCAACCACAATTGCTTTAATTCTTTCACAAGCTAATTCAACTTGATCGTTTTCTACAACATAGTCGTAAGCGTCCATCATTTCGATTTCTTCTTTCGCTACCGTTAAACGATTTTCAATAACATCTTCAGTTTCTGTACCACGGCCGACAATGCGGTTCTTTAGTTCAGATAAACTTGGAGGTGCTAAGAAAATGAATACACCTTCTGGGAAAGCTTTCTTAACTTGAATTGCTCCTTGCACTTCAATTTCTAAGAATACATCTTTTCCTTCTTGTAATGTTTTTTCAACATAGTCAATCGGTGTTCCGTAATAATTACCTACGAACTCAGCCCACTCAAGTAATTTTTCATTACGAATCATTTCCTCAAATTCTTCTCTCTCTTTAAAGAAATAATCCACACCATCTACTTCACCTTCACGTGGCTTACGTGTCGTTACTGAAATGGAGTACTGAAAACGTGTATCCTCATGACTAAACAGCTCTTTTCGAACCGTTCCTTTACCAACCCCAGAAGGTCCTGAAAGAACGATGAGCAATCCTCTTCTACTTCTCATAAATATGTAAAACCTACCCTTCCTCACTTAAATCTTCTTTATTATTCAAACGATGTGCAATCGTCTCTGGCTGAATTGGACTTAATACCACATGCCCATCATCCATAACAATAACCGCCCTTGTTTTTCTCCCATACGTAGCATCAAGCAAAGCATTATGTTCGCGTGCTTCCTGTACTGTTCGTTTAATAGGAGCTGACTCCGGACTTACAATAGCAATAATTCGATGAGCAGATACAATATTTCCGTATCCAATATTTAAAAACCGCATGGCCATAGTTTGCGCCTCCTAGTAAGTCTATCCGATTTCTCCACCACGTATAACTTTATATATTTTTTGAAAGCTACTCAATATTTTGTACTTGTTCACGAATTTTTTCAAGGTTATTTTTCATTTCTACAACATATTTTGAAATTGTTAAGTCATTTGCCTTAGAACCAATCGTATTAATTTCTCTATGCATCTCTTGCACGATGAAATCCATTTTTCTTCCAACAGGCTCTTCAATCTGCAGTGTTTCACGAAATTGCTCTAAATGACTTTGCAAACGAACTAACTCTTCGTGAATATCACAACGCTCTGCAAAGATTGCGACTTCTGTTAACAATCTTTGTTCATCTAGATCTTGATTATGTAATTCTTTTAAGCGATTTTCTAATCGTTCACGATATTTTTGTGTAACAATCGGTACATGCGGAATAATTGCGTTTACACAATTGTGAATCTCTTGTAAACGATACGCTATATCTTTATGTAATCGTTCTCCTTCGCCATCTCTCATCGTTTTTAACATATGAGCAGCTTGGCGAACAGCCTCATATAAACCGTTCTCAAATTGTTCATTTACATTTTCTACTTCTTCAATCGCTGTTACTTCTGGCATTTCCATTAATTGCTGAAGTGTAATAGAATCTTGTAATTGAAATTTTCCTTTTATATCTTCCATAATCGATTGGTACTGCTCAAGAAGCGACCAATTCACACTTAATTTTCTTTCAACAAGCCCTTCACCCGTTATACTAATAGACACTTCAATGCGTCCACGCCGAACTTGTTCTGCAATTATTTTACGAATTTTGTCTTCAAATACCATCATTTGCTTCGGAAGTCGAATACTCATCTCTAGAAAACGGTGGTTCACCGATTTCATTTCTACTGTAATTTGAAAAGTATCATTTTCTACTTTCGACCTTCCAAATCCTGTCATACTACAAATCATTTTTATCACATCCAAGCCATGAAATAACTCAATGAAAAAGGTAATAGAGACAAGGCTCTACTACCTTCTGTAAATTATATCACATTTTCATATCATTGACTATTTCAAGTTTAATCCCTTCTTATATAATACTGGCTTTTCCTTCTTCCCCTTTTTCCCTGTTAATAAAGAACCTACTAATAAAAAGGTCGGAATTGATGACAAACCTCCAATTAACAACCAATCTCTTGCTTGTATTGGCATTGTACTAAAGATCGGTTGTAGCGGTGGGTAATATATAACCACTAACATTAACAGTAAAGAAATGATAACCGCTCCTACTAAATACACGTTCCCAAACGGATTACGGTGGAAGATAGAATGTTCACTTCGGCAGTCAAATACATGAATAAGTTGTGCAAGTACCAACGTCGCAAACGCCACAGTTTGTGCATATTTCAATTCATTTGGATGTTGATTATATGCAATAATAAACGCCACTAACGTCACTGCTCCAATTAGAAAGCCACGACTTATAATTTTCCAGGCAAGCCCTCTAGCAAATACCCCTTCTTTCGGATGACGCGGCGTTCTCTTCATCACGTCTCCTTCCGCCTTATCCAATCCTAATGCCATCGCCGGTAATCCGTCAGTCACTAAGTTCACCCATAAAATTTGAATGGGAACCATCGGCAGCGGTAATGCAAGTAACATTGCAAATAACATGACTAAAATTTCTCCTACGTTCGATGCTAATAAATAACGAATAAACTTACGTATATTCTCGTATATATTTCTACCTTCTTTAATTGCTGATTTAATCGTAGCAAAATTATCATCTAGCAAAACAAGAGAAGAAGCTTCTTTCGCAACATCTGTCCCTGTAATTCCCATCGCTATCCCAATATCCGCTGTTTTTATAGCCGGAGCGTCGTTTACTCCATCACCTGTCATCGCTACTATATGCCCTTTATTTTGCAACGCCTTAACAATTTTCAATTTATGTTCAGGTGATACTCGAGCAAATACATACGTGTCTTCTACAACACTTTCTAGTTCCTCTACATCCATATTCGCGAGTTCTACTCCTTCAACAACACGTCCACCAGGTGGTAAAACCCCTAATTGTTCCGCAATTGCCATTGCTGTCACTTTATGATCTCCTGTTATCATCACTGTTCGAATACCAGCTTCTCTGCACTCTTTTACAGCCTGTTCTACCTCTGGTCTTGGCGGATCAATCATTCCCTGTATCCCGACCAACATAAAATCTTTTTCAACGTCTCTTTCATGTTCAATAGAATCTGTTACTTTTAATGGCTTAAATGCAACTGCAATTGTTCGAAGCGCTTGACTACCTAAACTATGAATAGCCGCCTGTACTTCTTTTCTATACAACTCACTTATCGGTTGTTGCTTATCCCCCCATAAAATCGTTTGACTCATTTGCAGGAGGACATCTGGTGCTCCCTTCGTAACAAGAAACTTTTTCCCCTCTCTATCTCGCACAATAACACTCATCATTTTTCGAGTTGAATCGAATGGAAATTCACGAATGATTTCAAATTTCCCTTTCAGTGCCTCACGCGTTATCCCCGCCTTCATTGCTGCAGCTACTAGTGCTCCCTCAGTTGGATCTCCATCTAATACATACGCCTTTTTCTTTTGAATAATATTTGCGTTATTACATAGTGAACCAAATGTGAGTAGTTGATACAATGCTTTTGTTTTAGCTGGATCACATTCTTTTTCACCTTTCAAAAAAGAGCCATTAGGTTCATACCCTTGCCCCGTCACTTTCCATAACTCTCCACCTGACCACATATGTGTTACCATCATTTTGTTTTGCGTCATTGTTCCTGTTTTATCAGAGCATATAACAGAAGCGCACCCTAACGTTTCTACCGCTGGTAACTTCCTTACAATTGCTCTCTTTTTAATCATACGCTGTACACCAAGCGATAAAGCTACTGTAACGATTGCTGGTAATCCTTCAGGAATAGCAGCAACAGCTAGCGACACTCCTGCTAAAAACATATGGTACACTTCATTCCCTTGATACACACCGGCTAATACGACAAGCGCTGTTAAAATAAGAGCCACAATAATTAATATTTTCCCGAGTTGCTCTAATCTTCTTTGCAGTGGTGTTTCCATTTGCTCTGCATTTTGTAACATATTTGCAATTTGGCCCATCGCTGTATTCATACCAGTTGCTACAACGACCCCTGTTCCAGCTCCTCGTGTAATCATCGTACCCATAAAAGCCATATTTTTTTGATCACCAATTGAAACATCTTGCCCCTGCAGAGCTTCTACCTTCTTCTGCACCGGTACTGACTCTCCTGTCAAAGCTGATTCTTCGATATATAAACTTGATGCCTCAACAAGACGTACATCCGCCCCAATACGATCACCACTAGAAAATTTAATGATATCACCTAAAACAAGTGCTTTAGACGGTGCTTTTACCCACTTTCCATTCCGCATTACAGTAACTTGCGGGGCGGCTAGCTCTTTTAAAGCTTCCAGTGACTTTTCAGCCTTTCTTTCTTGAAAAAAGCCAAGAATACCATTGATAATAACAATCGCAACAATCGCAATAGAATCAATGTATTCACCTAAAAAAGCCGAAACTATTGTTGCACCAAATAAAACAAGTACCATAAAATCTTTAAACTGCGCCAAAAATACCATCAGTGCAGAAGGCCTTTTGGCTTCATCTAATTCATTTGTACCAAATTTTTTTATTCGCCCTTCTGCTTCCTTCTCTGTAAGTCCAACCTTCACATTCGTATTCGTTCTTTCTTCCACTTCGTGTGCGCGCATTCCATACCAGTTCATCCCGCTATCGACCTCCTGATTCCAGACATACTCTATTGAAAGCTTATTCAGCCTCGTCCAAAAAAATGCTATAATTAACTTTTAGTTAGAAAGGAGTGTTCATTTATGGCATTCGATGGATTATTTACAAGAGCAATTACACATGAAATTGCAAATTCTCTTTACACAGGAAGAATTTCTAAGATATACCAACCTTCAAAATACGAGATTTTATTACATATTCGAGCAAACGGAAAAAATCAAAAACTGATTCTTTCCGCTCATCCGACATATGCACGTTTACACTTAACAAATCAAAATTACGATTCACCTGCACTTCCACCAATGTTTTGTATGCTTCTTCGTAAGCATTTAGAAGGTGGATTCATTGAAAAAATTGAACAAATTGATTTAGAGCGTATTATTCAAATTACAGTTCGCAGTAGAAATGAAATTGGTGACGAATCACTAAAAACATTAGTAATTGAAATAATGGGACGACATAGTAACATCATTTTAGTAGACACAAAAACAAACAATATTTTAGATAGCTTAAAACACGTTTCTTTAGCAGTAAACCGACATCGAACTGTATATGCTGGAGCGGAATATATTGCACCACCAGCACAACATAAAATTAACCCACTTCAGATTGAAACAAATGATGAATTTATTAGACCGCTAGACTTTCTATCTGGAAACATGGATAAACAGCTTGTCGGCACCTTTACGGGAATATCGCCGTTATTCGCAAAAGAAGTAGTGAAAAAAGCAGGTATGGTAAATGAAAAAGCATTAGCGGACGCATTTTTCTCCATACAAAAACCATTACTAACTCATACATATTCACCAACAATGACTACTTCAAATGGGAAAGAATTCTTTTATCTTTTCCCTCTTGCACACTTGCAAGGAGAAGATAAGATTTTTTCATCTGTTAGTGAATTGCTAGACCGTTTCTTTTTCGGAAAAGCAGAGCGCGACCGTGTAAAACAACAAGCTTATGATTTAGAGCGCTTTATGCAAAACGAAAAAAATAAAAATGAGAAGAAACTCATTAAACTAGAAAAAACATTACAGGATGCCGGAAAAGCAGATAAATATCAACTCTTTGGAGAACTACTTACAGCCAATATGTACGCTTTGAAAAAAGGGGATAAAGATATTGAAGTCGTTAACTATTACGACGAAAATGGCGGAACTGTAAAAATTACATTAGATCCTTTAAAAACACCATCTGACAATGCGCAACGCTATTTCCAAAAGTACCAAAAAGCGAAAAATTCAGTTGTTGTTGTAGAAGAACAAATCGAAAAAACAAATGAAGAAATTCTTTATTTTGATAGCTTACTTCAACAAATGGAAGCTGCTTCTTCAAAAGATATTGAAGAAATTCGTGAGGAATTAGCTGAAGAAGGTTATATGCGCAATCGGAAAGCAAAAAATGCTAAGAAGAAACCAACTAAACCGGTATTGGACAAATATTTAGCTAGTGATGGAACAGAAATTTTCGTCGGTAAAAACAACAAGCAAAATGATTATTTAACAACGAAGTTTGCCCGTCGTGATGAAATTTGGTTACATACGAAAGATATCCCTGGGTCTCATGTTGTCATTCGTTCTCTTGAACCTACCGAAGAAACTGTGTTAGAAGCTGCTAAAATCGCTGCCTATTTCAGTAAAGCAAAAGATTCTAGTTCTGTTCCTGTAGATTTCACCAAAATACGCCATGTCAAAAAACCGAGTGGTGCAAAACTTGGTTTTGTTACGTACGACAATCAGCAAACCGTATATGTAACACCTGATGCTGATACTGTAATGAAATTAAAAGCGTAAATAAAAAAATGCGTTGCTTATAAGCAACGCATTTTTTATTTATTTTCAATTTAGTTGCTATATCCATTCAATATTGTCAAAAAAATTGACAGTGTCATTTCACATTTGTATAAATTTTTTTACAGCATGTAAATAAAGTACAAGTGTAACTCCAATCAATATTTTTTCATCCCCCTGCTATTTATTGAAGCAATCTGGATTTTATAAACAAACCGTCTCCCACAAATGGCGGGCTATTTTCTTATCTCCCCTAAAATATATGTTTTCCCTACTATCCTTTCTTCAAATATACATTTTGGCACACTATTTGCTTTATTCAATACTGTGAATAGGGGGAATTAACATGACTTTAAAAATTAATAAAATCCAAAATCAACTACAAAACTATGAAATTGACGGGTTACTCATTACCAAAAAAGAAAATCGCCAATATGCAACAGGCTTTACAGGTAGTGCTGGCGTCGTCTTAATCTCTGCGGATAAAACTGTTTTTATAACTGATTTTCGCTATGTAGATCAAGCGAAATCACAAATAAAAGATGCTGAAATTATTATGCATAAAGGAAATTTAGAAAAAGAAATTGCAAATCAAGTATCAAAATTAAACATTCAAAAACTCGGAATTGAAGAGAACAACATGACATTGCAACAATATAAAAACTTACAAAAATGCGTACATGTGGAAATGGTTCAAGTGTGCGAAATCATCGAAAATATTCGTATTATTAAAGACATGCCGGAAATAGAAACAATGAAAATCGCAGCTAATATTGCTGACGAAGCATTTCACCACATCCTTACGTTTCTAAAACCAGGAATAAGTGAAAATGATGTACGAGATGAGTTAGAATTTTTCATGCGAAAAAAAGGGGCTACATCCTCTTCATTTCAAATCATTGTAGCTTCTGGTGTTCGTTCTTCACTTCCTCATGGAGTTGCATCAAATAAAATAATCGAACGAGGCGACGTCGTTACATTAGATTTCGGTGCACTTTACGATGGATATTGTTCCGATATCACACGTACTGTAGCAATCGGAGAACCATCAGAAGAATTCAAAAAGATATACAATGTTGTACGAGAAGCGTTAAAACGTGGAACTGAAGCAATTAAGCCTGGAGAAACTGCGAAAAGTATCGATGATATAACGAGAGATTACATTACAGAACATGGATACGGTCAATACTTTGGACACTCTACTGGTCATGGTCTTGGGTTAGAAATACATGAACCTCTTCGCCTATCCCAAGAAAGTAAGGCTACTTTAGAAGAAGGTATGGTTGTTACAGTTGAACCTGGTATTTACATACCAAACTGGGGCGGTTGTAGAATTGAAGATGATATTGTCATCACAAAAGACGGATATGAAGTTATTACAAAATCAAATCGGGAACTAATTGTGATTCCTTGTTAAAATCATGACCTTTTTAAAAGGAGTTTTTCTCTGCACATAGAATTCTTTCTCTGGAGTCATCGTTTAAAGAGGGGGAATTTTAATTGAATTTTGTAATCGACAAGATAGATGGTTTACATCCTGAATTTTCCAAACTTGTTTCCATGATGAATTACGCTCGCTATACAACAATGCAAGCAGTGGAAGGTTTAACAATTGAAGAACTTGATTATTTATATGATGAGGAAGCAAACTCAATTGGTATGCTTTTGTACCATATGGCTGCTATTGAATTTTACTACCAAATTCATACTTTTGAAGACCGTGAACCAACGGAAGCTGAATTAGAA
Organism: Bacillus sp. N5-665; assembly: GCF_022637375.2. Lineage (NCBI taxonomy): Bacteria > Bacillati > Bacillota > Bacilli > Caryophanales > Bacillaceae > Bacillus > Bacillus sp. N5-665. The sequence continues at coordinate 1,525,488 of NZ_CP093325.1, read as the reverse complement.
CGGTGGTTACCTGCTATTGAATTAGGGGATCTTGGACGCGAGAAAATCAAAGGCAACTCTATAGAATTTTACATACATACATTGCAAGAAGTACGTTCCAAAACGATCGAGACTTTTCAATCGTTACCTGATGAATGGCTATTTAAAACGACAGAATTTTGGTATGACAAACCAGCAAATAACTACTTTAAGTGGTTTCACGTATTTGAAGATGAAATCAATCATCGCGGACAAATTCGTTTAGTTAAAAAGATGCAAAAATCTCATTCAGTAAAATGAGAAAATGCCACCGAATAAGGGTGGCACTTTCTTTTATTCATTAGCGAATAGCTTTTCATTTACTTTTTTGGCGACTACCGCTACCAACATTAAAATGCATATTAAATATATCAATTTCGCAATAAATAACCAGCCTTGAAACATTACAATTCCATCTATTATCTCATTTCCTTTCAATAACAAAAAAGGAATCGTGCTAATTATAATGACAAACTCGATGCTGAAAACAATTTTCTTTTTTCGGCTATACGCTTTCCATTCATCCCAGCGATACATAGGAGCAAATATCAATACTCCTATACATAATATAATTGGTACCCATTCACTTTTAAGAAATTGCCCTGAAATAACTGATAATAGTAAACAAACGAGCACACCATAATAACCTATTTTCTCTCTCATTCGTACGCCCCCATTCTACTTCTCCTTTAATATGTAACTTGCTACGCTTATAACAATTCTTAGAAAAACAACAACGACAATTACAAGATAAAGACCTTTTGCAGAAGACATCCATTCTTGAAAAATAGACATTTTCTCCATTTGCTTCTGCCCTTCTATTAAAATAAACCCTACGAAAAATGAGCAAACAACAATGATACCTATCATAATTCCGATACTTTTCTTACTATATTGTTTCATATCATCCCAGTTATATAAAAGGATAAATACAAACCCGAAAACAGGTATGATACTGATCCATTCATTGTTTGTAAACAAGTTTAAAATGATTAATAGACTACAAGATATAACGAATCCCCAAAATCCAATTTTTTTGTGCATAAGCCCTCCTCGAATTCCATTTTTAGGATTAATTGTATTGCAACATCCATTTCCACTTCTTACCATTATAGTATATGAAATTTTACTTTTTTTCTTTTTCCTATACTCACATACTTTTACTGCTTTCATACAATAAACTACACGAATGCCTAAAGGATGTGAATGTTATGGGAGTTGAATTAACGCTGTTGCATGCTCTCTATATTCTTTGTTTACTCACTATTATTACTTTTTTTATTCTCCGGAAAGATACGACGATTATTTGTATCGTTTTTATCTTTTTATTAGCATTAACCGCTACAAGTTCTATCCCTCTTGCCGTTAGCGGTATTTTTCAAAGTTTCATTTATGCCATTACTGAGCTATTACCAACTATATTAATCATCTCTATTATCGTATCAATGAGCAATCTACTCGTTCATACTGGCATAAATGATACGATGATTTCACCATTTACAAAGATGATTCGTACACCTGCACTCGCCTACTGGATTATCGGCCTTTTAATGATGACAATTTCTTTCTTCTTTTGGCCTTCTCCAGCTGTCGCTTTAATGGGAGCTATTTTATTACCCGTCGCTGTACGCGTCGGCCTTCCGCCAATTGGAGTTGCCATTGCTATGAACTTGTTCGGACACGGCATCGCCTTATCTGGTGACTTCGTTATTCAAGGTGCACCGAAATTAACAGCAGACGCTGCTGGTCTTCCTGTTTCCAGCGTTGTTTCTGCCAGTGTTCCCCTCGTTATCGTTATGGGTATTGTGACAACTTCCGTCGCATTTTTCTTCTTACGAAAAGAATTTCATACAGGCTTATCTATACAAGAATCTATTCCATCAACTGAGTCTTCTAAAACGCTCACCTCATTATCTCCTCAAACAAAAAAATGGCTCGCTATTTGTATTCCGGTCGTATATGCCATCGATATCCTTTGCATGATTCAATTTAAACTACAAGGAAGCGATGCAACTGCACTTATCGGTGGGACGACTGTTATTATGATTATCATCATTTCCCTTATCGCCTACAAAGGTAATGGACTAAATAAAACGACCGATTATTTTATAGAAGGGCTCCAATTTGGATTTAAAATCTTTGGTCCAGTTATCCCAATTGCTGCACTCTTTTATTTAGGAGATAGCGGCTTTGTAAAAATTATCGGAGACTATTTACCGAAAGGTTCACACGGAATCATTAACGACTTAGGAATCGCTTTGTCTCAAACTGTTCCTTTAAATCAATACGTATCGGCGGGAACATTAACTATCGTTGGTGGCATAACAGGATTAGATGGATCTGGCTTTTCTGGTATATCACTTGCTGGTTCAATTGCCAATCTTTTCGGAACAGCACTTGGGCATGGTACAGCTACATTAACAGCTCTCGGGCAAATTGCTGCAATCTGGACCGGAGGCGGGACTTTAATTCCTTGGGCGCTTATTCCTGCCGCTGCCATTTGTAAAGTAGATCCATTTGAACTTGCACGCCGTAACTTTTTACCGGTTGTGATTGGTTTAATCGTCACCACCATCGTTGCGATGTTTATTCTATAAAGTAAGTAAGTGTTCTCTTGCTTACTTTTTTATTGTGAAATCAATCATTTATTACGGACTTTCAAAAGGGATTATGTATATGTTAGCGAAGTTATATTAGGAGAGTATTTATTTCAAAACGTTTACGAGAAACAGATTACTTCCATTCGAAAAGGGGACATAACTATGAATGAATTGATTTTCGTCTTATTACTTTGTCCGTTACTTATCTTTATCGTTTCTGTTATTGGAACACGTCGAACGAAAACGTATTACGTAATGCCAATTGTAACGTTTGCTAGTTTTTTAATAATAGGTGTTATCGCCTTTACTCCAAAATTTTTCTTTTGGGTTGGCATGTACAGCATCTTCTCATTTATTGTTTCTTATATGACGCTATTGTTTGTGAGAGGATATGAGGTTACTGAAAACGCTAAATAGTTATTAACGAGGAGATTGTAATATGATTTTCTTTGATGTCGATGGAACTTTACTTGATTATGAGGCCGCTGAAAGAAATGGTATTATAGATTTCTTTCAAGTATATAGTACTATTTTTTCAGGTAATGAATTAGAGGCCACGAAAGTCTGGCATGAATTATACGAAGAATATTTCAACAAATTTTTATCCAAGGAATTATCTTTTCAAGAACAACAAAGGATGCGAATATATCATTTATTTAAAACATATGGATTAAACTTATCACCCGAGGAATCTCAGCACAGATTCAATCAATATATAGAACTATATAAGAACAACTGGGCCGCGTTTGAAGATGTACACTATACATTACAGACCTTAAAGCAAGAAGGGCACTCATTAGGTGTCATTAGTAATGGTGACTATGAACAACAAATCGAAAAATTAACTGCTTTAAACATTCTACAATATTTCAAATACATATCTACTTCTAGTAAAATTGGTATATCGAAACCAGACCCTGAAATTTTTCAAAGAACTGTATTACAATCAAATCTTGAAATGAAAGATTGCTATTATATTGGTGATCGATTAGAAACAGATGCAATTAGTAGTACAGCAGCTGGAATGTAAGGGATATGGTTAAATCGTGATAACTTGCAACTCAAATGTGATGTTCCTACTATCTGTTCTTTACATGAAATTATAACAATGATATAAAAAAACGACCGCGTTCCCCCGCGGTCGTCTTTTTTCGTGTTACGCTTTAATCCAAGCTTCATTAGCTGGATTTTTACGCCACTCTTGTAATTTTTTCGTTTCAGCTTGTCCGATCATACCTTTTTCTGCTGCTACTTCAGTTAATGCACTGTAGTCGCTTAAAGAGTATGATGCTACGTTAGCTGCTTCTAGTTTTTCTTTTCCTGATTCTAGCTCGTATGTGAAGATTGATACGATTCCTAACACTTCACATCCAGCTTCGCGAAGTGCTTCTACACATGTAATTGCACTACCGCCAGTTGAAATTAAGTCTTCTACTACTACTACTTTTTGACCTTTTTCAGCTTTTCCTTCGATTTGGTTCCCTTTACCGTGACCTTTTGCTTTACTACGTACGTAGCACATTGGTAAATCCATACGATCGCTTACCCATGCAGCGTGCGCAATACCAGCAGTTGCTGTTCCTGCAATAACTTCTACAGTTGGGAAGTGCTCTTTAATTAACTCTTCTAATCCAGCTGCAATCGCTTGACGTACTTTTGGATAAGATAAAGTTAAACGATTATCACAATAAATTGGTGATTTCATACCTGAAGACCAAGTGAATGGATCATTCGGTTGTAAAAATACTGCTCCAATTTCTAATAAATGCGATGCGATTTCTTTTTTCATACTGTTACACCTTCCCACTGTTGTTTTACTGTTTTATACGCTTCAAGCGGATTTTCTGCTTTTGTAATACTACGTCCAACTACGATGTAGCTTGAGCCAAGTTCCCTCGCGCGTTTCGGTGTTGCTACGCGCACCTGGTCATTTACATCATCGCTTGCAAGACGAATCCCCGGTGTTACTGTTACAAATTCATTTCCGCATACTTCACGTAATTTCGGAACTTCAAGTGTTGAACAAACAACGCCATCAAGTCCACTTTCTTTCGTTAGTTTTGCATAATGAGCAACCGCTTCTTCTAACGTTTTCTCAATGCCAATCTCTTTTTTCATCATAGCTTCCGAAGTGCTTGTTAGTTGTGTAACTGCAATACAAATCGGTCTCTCTTTTCCTTCTTGCTTACCTTCCTCTAATCCCTCAATCGCAGCTTTCATCATACTGCTTCCCCCAGCAGCATGAACATTTACCATATCAACATCTAGACTAGCTAGGCTACGCATAGCGCTTTTTACTGTATTCGGAATATCATGAAGTTTTAAATCTAGGAAGATCTTATGCCCTTTTTCTTTTAAGTACGTAATAATCGCAGGGCCTTCTTTGTAAAATAACTCCATACCAACTTTGACAAATAACTCTTCCCCTTCAAAGTGGTGTAAGAATTGTTCTACATCTTGTTTCCCTGGAAAATCTAGTGCAACAATTAACGACTGTGACATGTTTGCTTCCAGCTCCTTCCTTGACATTCCGAAATGTGATCAAATCCTAATTCATCTAGTACTGCTGGTAACTCTTCAATAATTGTCGGACAAACGAACGGATCGATAAAGTTCGCTGTTCCAACTGCAACCGCACTTGCACCAGCATAGAAAAATTCAATTACATCTTCCGCAGTTTCAATACCACCCATTCCAATAATCGGAATGTTAACCGCTTGACTTACTTCATGTACCATACGAATTGCTACCGGCTTAATCGCAGGCCCTGATAGTCCGCCCGTACGGTTTGCTAAAATTGGTTTTGCAGTTTTTAAATCTAGACGCATACCAAGCAATGTATTAATCATCGTTAAACCGTCTGCACCCGCATTTTCAATTGCTTTTGCAATCTCCACAATGTTTGCCACGTTCGGTGACAATTTCACATATACCGGTACTTCAGAAACCTCTTTTACTCGCTTCGTTAAATCAGCAGCAATTTCAGGATTCGTACCAAAAGCGATACCACCCGTTTTTACGTTTGGACAAGAAATATTTAATTCTAGCGCATGAACATTAGGTGCCTTTGAAATTTCCTTCGCAACTGCTACATAATCCTCAGCTTGTGAGCCAGCAACATTTGCAATAATCGGAAGATCAAATTGCTCGAGAAAAGGTAATTCAGAATTCATTACCTTTTCTAATCCAGGATTTTGAAGCCCGATTGCATTTAGCATCCCGCCTGGTGTTTCCGCAACACGAGGCGTTGGGTTTCCGTAACGAGGCTGTTCTGTTGTCGCTTTAATCATAATTGATCCAAGTACACTTAAATCATAGAACTGTGCATACTCACGACCAAATCCGAAGCAACCAGATGCTGGGATGATTGGATTTTTTAATGATAACCCTGGTAATTCAATTTGCAATCTGTTCATAGTACAACCTCCCCGATTGGAAATACTGGTCCGTCGCTACACACCTTCTTGTAAGAATGTCCACTCGGATCTGCTTGTAAATGGCATACACATGCGAAACATGCTCCAATGCCACAGCCCATACGCTCTTCTAATGAAATGTAGGCTTTTCTCTCTTTATAGCGTCCTTCTAATGCACGAAGCATCGCTAAAGGTCCACATGAGTATAGAATGTCAAAGTCGATTCCATAGCTATCAATTACATCTGTTACAAAGCCTTCTGCACCATGCGTACCATCAACTGTTGCAACATACGTATCACCAAGCTCTGCGAATTTCTCTTCATAGAAGACAACATCTTTCGTTTGGAAACCTAAGATGTGAATAACGCGTACTCCCTTTGCTACAAGACGCTGTGACAATTCATATAGTGGTGGTACACCAATTCCCCCTCCAACTAATAAAGCCGTTTGTCCAGCTTCCGCTTCTTCTACAGGAAAACCATGTCCAAGTGGGCCTAACACATCTACAAGTTCGCCTTGTTTTCTTTTCGCTAATGTTTTTGTTCCTTGTCCTTCCGCACGATATAGCATTGTAAATTCGTTCTTGTCTTGATTGACATTACAAATACTAATTGGGCGGCGCAGAAGGGGCGTAATGCCCTCTGCTACCTTAATGTGTACAAACTGCCCTGGATCGTTCATTTGCTGCACTAGATCCCCTTGAAGCACTAATTCGTAAATGTTTTTTGCGATTTCTTTTTGGTTAACGACGATCATATTTTGCTTTTGCATCATGCATGTACCACCTCGTGACGCTTCGTTTGCGTAATTTCTTTCATTGAATGAGCTGAGAATGTCATAGATTCTAGTACTCGTAAGATTGCTCTCGTTGTATCAAGTGATGTTAAGCAAGCCACACCATTTTCTACTGATTCACGGCGAATGCGGAAACCATCACGCGCTGGTTGTTTGCCTTTTGTTAATGTATTGATTACAAACTGTGCTTTTCCTTGACGGATAATATCAAGTAAGTTGTATTCTTCAGAATCAATTTTATTTACAACTTGCACTGGAATGTTTTGCTCTGCTAACGATTGTGCTGTTCCAGCTGTTGCTAATAAGTTATAGCCGATTTCGTGGAAACGTTTTGCAATTTCCATTGCTTCTTCTTTATCTTTATCCGCTACAGTGATGATTACTGATCCGTGCGTTGGGATGTTAATTCCTGAAGCAACTAACCCTTTGTATAATGCTTTTTCAAGTGTTAAGTCTTTACCCATTACTTCCCCTGTTGATTTCATTTCAGGTCCTAATGTTGTATCAACTGAACGTAGCTTCGCAAATGAGAATACCGGTGCTTTTACATACACTTCTTTCTCTTCTGGGTGATAACCAGTTCCATATCCTTGCTCTACAAGATCTTTACCTAAAATAACTTTCGTTGCAACATTCGCCATCGGTACGCCTGTAATTTTACTTAAGAATGGTACTGTACGGCTCGCACGTGGATTTACTTCAATTACATACACTTCATCTTTGAATACTACAAACTGAATGTTTAGTAATCCAACAATGTTTAAACCTTTTCCAAGTGCAATTGTATGTTCAATAATTTGTTCTTTCAGTTTTGCAGATAAGCTTTGCGGTGGATATACTCCGATTGAGTCACCAGAGTGAACTCCAGCGCGTTCAATATGTTCCATAATACCTGGAATGAATACATTCTCACCATCTGAAATTGCATCTACTTCAATTTCTTTACCAACCATGTAACGATCGATTAATACTGGGTGATCTGCGTGAACTTTAACCGCATTTTTCATGTAGTGCAGCAGTTCTTCTTGACGATATACGATTTCCATCGCGCGTCCACCTAGTACGTAAGATGGTCTTACTAATACTGGGTAACCAATTTTGTCAGCGATTGCTACCGCTTGCTCTACAGTCGTTGCTGTTTTACCAACTGGTTGCGGGATACCAAGTTGTGTTAGAGCTGCTTCAAACTTATCACGATCTTCTGCACGGTCTAAATCTTCAAGTGATGTTCCTAAGATTTTCACACCGTGAGCCTCTAATTTAGCAGCTAAGTTAATTGCCGTTTGTCCACCGAATTGGACGATAACACCTTCTGGCTTTTCTAAATCGATAATGTGCATTACATCTTCGATTGTTAATGGTTCAAAGTATAATTTGTCAGAAATACTGAAGTCTGTTGAAACTGTTTCTGGATTGTTATTAACAATGATTGCCTCATATCCCGCTTCTTTAATTGCCCATACAGAGTGAACTGTTGCATAGTCAAACTCAACACCTTGACCGATACGGATTGGACCAGATCCTAGAACTACTACACTCTTACGATCTGTTCTAACCGATTCATTCTCGTCACCATATGTGCTGTAGTAGTATGGTGTTGCAGATTCAAACTCTGCCGCACAAGTATCTACCATTTTATAAACAGGAGTTATATTGCTTTCTTTACGCATATCGTAAATTTCACGCTCTGTTTTGTTCCAAGTATTGGCGATGTAATGGTCACTGAAGCCCATTTCTTTCGCTGATTGTAATACTTCCATATTTCCTACATTTGCTTTTACTTCGCGTTCCATATTTACGATATTTTCAACTTTTTGTAAGAAGAAGAAGTCCATTTCACACCAATTATTGATTTCTTCTTTCGTTACACCTTGACGAATTGCTTCTGCTACAATAAACAGTCGCTCATCATCAGCTTTTATAATGCGTTTTTTCATTGTCTCTTTATCAAGCTCTTTTAAATGCTCTAACTCTAAGTGATAAACACCAAGTTCTAAAGAACGAATCGCTTTTAATAATGATTGCTCTAAGTTACGTCCGATTGACATAACTTCACCAGTTGCCTTCATTTGTGTACCCAGTGTTCTGTTTGCTGATTCAAACTTATCAAATGGCCAGCGTGGAATTTTTGAAACAACATAGTCTAATGCTGGTTCGAAACAAGCATATGTTTTTTGTGTTACTGGATTTATAATTTCATCTAATGTTAAACCGACTGCAATTTTTGCCGCTAGCTTCGCAATTGGATATCCAGTTGCTTTAGATGCTAGTGCAGATGAACGACTTACACGCGGGTTTACTTCGATTACATAATATTGGAAGCTATATGGATCAAGTGCAAGCTGAACGTTACATCCACCTTCAATTCCTAATGCACGAATAATTCGTAATGAAGTGTTTCGTAACATTTGATATTCACGGTCACTTAATGTTTGGCTCGGTGCTACAACGATAGAATCACCTGTGTGAACCCCAACTGGATCGATATTTTCCATGTTACATACTACAATCGCGTTATCATTTGAATCACGCATTACTTCATATTCAATTTCCTTACAACCAGCAATGCTCTTCTCTAATAAACATTGTGTTACCGGACTATGTTTTAATCCACCTGATACGATTTCAATTAGTTCTTCTTCATTACTACAGATTCCGCCACCTGTTCCCCCCATTGTAAATGCTGGGCGAACAATAACTGGATATCCAATTTCTTTTACAAATTCATGTGCTTCCTCTAGCGTATGAATAATGGTACTAGATGGAATTGGTTCATTTAATTCCTGCATTAAGGTACGGAATAAATCACGATCCTCCGCTTGCTCGATTGCTGATAATTTTGTTCCTAAAATTTCAACTCCACACTCTTCAAGTATGCCTGATTTCGCAAGTTCAACAGCCATATTCAGGCCTGTTTGACCACCTAATGTTGGTAAGATTGCATCTGGACGTTCTTTACGAATGATACGGCTTACGAATTCTAGTGTTAATGGTTCTATATATACTTTATCTGCTGTTGCAGTATCTGTCATAATTGTTGCTGGGTTAGAGTTAACAAGGATTACTTTGTAACCTTCTTCTCTAAGAGATTGACAAGCTTGTGTACCAGAGTAGTCAAACTCTGCTGCTTGCCCAATTACAATTGGTCCTGATCCGATTACTAAAATTGTGTTAATGTCTAGGCGTTTTGGCATAACTCTTCCCCTTCTTTCTTGAAGTTTTCAATCATTGCTAAGAAATCTTCGAATAAATCGTTTGCATCTTCTGGTCCTGCAGAAGCTTCTGGATGGTATTGCACTGTAAATGCTGGGAACTTCGTATGACGAAGACCTTCTACTGTTCCATCATTTAAAGCAACATGTGTAATTTCAAGTTCTGTATTTTTAACTGATTCTTCTTCTACTGCGTAACCATGATTTTGAGATGTAATTGCTACTTTTCCAGTTGCAAGATGTTTTACTGGATGGTTTAAACCGCGGTGACCGAATTTCAACTTACTTGTATTCGCACCAGATGCTAGCGCAAACAATTGATGTCCTAAGCAAATTCCGAATAAAGGAACTTTACCGATAATGTCTTTTAACATTTCAATTGCTTCTGGTACATCTTTTGGATCCCCAGGTCCGTTACTTAACATAATTCCATCTGGGCTAAGACGTAAAATTTCTTCTGCTGTTGTATTGTAAGGTACTACAATTACATCACAGTCGCGTTTATTTAATTCTCGTAAAATACCATGTTTCATTCCGAAGTCTACAAGTACAACTCGGTGTCCACGGCCTGGGCTTGGGTATGGATCTTTCGTTGATACGCGTTTCACGTGATCTGTAAATACTGTCGCTTTTAATTGGCTCACGATGTATTCTACATCTGCATCCATGTTACATAGACGTCCACGTAATGTACCGTATTGACGAATTTTTCTCGTTAATTTTCTCGTATCAATTCCTGCTAACCCTGGGATATTTCTTTCTTTTAAGTAATCATTTAACGAAATTTCATTACGGAAGTTTGATGGATGATCACAAATTTCGTTTACGATTAAACCATTTACAGATGGGTGAATCGATTCAAAATCGTCACGGTTGATGCCGTAGTTTCCGATTAATGGGTACGTGAATGTTACGATTTGACCACAATATGATGGATCAGATAATGTTTCTTGATATCCAGTCATTCCTGTTGTAAATACAACCTCACCTGACTTTTCGATTTCTCCTCCGAAACCTTTTCCAATTAATACTGTTCCATCTTCTAAGATAAGTTGTCTTTTCATACTAATGCACTCTCCTTTTGCCATGCGATCTTACCACCAACGATTGTCATTACCGGCCATCCTTGGCATTTCCAACCTGCGAATGGTGTATTTTTTCCTTTTGATAAGAATGTTGTTGGGTCAATCTCTTCTTCTTGTTCTAAATCAATGATTGTAATATCAGCTGTTCTACCTTCTTTCAGGCGACCTGCTTCTAAGCCGAATGTATCAGCTGGTTTTTCTGTTAAGAATTGAATTAACTGCTCTAATGTAATAATTCCTTTTTTCACAAGGTTTGTGTATAGAAGTGGGAATGCTGTTTCAAAACCAGTAATTCCGAATGGTGCTCTTTCAATTCCTTGCGCTTTCTCTTCCGCTGTATGCGGTGCATGATCAGTTGCGATCATATCAATTGTTCCATCTAATAAACCTTTAATTAGTGCTGCGTGATCTTCTTTTCCACGAAGCGGTGGGTTCATTTTAAAGTTAGGATCAGCTGATGGGATATCATCTTCACATAACACTAAGTGATGAGGTGTTACTTCTGCTGTTACTTTAATTCCAGCGCGTTTCGCATCTCGAATTACGCGTACAGAACCTTTCGTACTTACGTGACATACGTGATAGTGACAATCTGCTGCTTCAGCAAGCAGTATATCCCTTGCAATATGTACAGATTCACATACTGATGGGATACCATTTAATCCGTGTTTCTCAGAAAACTTCCCTTCATGTACACAACCTTTATTAATAAGAGTATTCTCTTCACAGTGCGCAACTACTGCCATATTTAATTTCGCTGCACGCTTCATAGCAGCTAACATCATGCTAGCATCTTGTACGCCTACACCGTCATCAGTGAAAGCAAATGCTCCAAGTTCTTTTAATGTTTCGAAATCTGTCATTTCAGAACCAGCTTGGCGTACTGTAATGGCTCCGTATGGTAGTACGTTGACATGCGCTTTTTCTTTAATACGATTTTGCAAGTCTTCCATATGTTCTCTGCAATCTGGTACTGGGCGTGTATTTGGCATTGCACAAATTGTAGTGAATCCACCTTTTGCCGCTGCTAGTGTACCTGTTTCAATTGTTTCTTTATGTTCACCACCTGGTTCACGAAGATGTACGTGTACATCTACTAATCCAGGTGCGATTAACTTTCCGTTCACATCGATTACTTCAGCATTATCTGCCGTAATATTTTCTGCTACCTTAGCGATTTTACCGTCTTGTACGAGAAGATCTGTTGCTACGATTTTTCCTTCTTCATTCATATAACGACCATTTTTAAACAAGTAATTCATGTTTCATTCCTCCTAATACATTTGGTAAGGCGCGTTTTAGTACAGCCATTCTTACGTAAACTCCATTTTCCATTTGTTTAAATATGCGTGAACGCTCACACTCAACAAGTTCACTTGCAATTTCAACATCACGGTTTACAGGAGCTGGATGCATAATAATGCTTCCTTCTTTCATACGCTTTTCTCTTTCCACTGTTAATCCGTGTTTCTCATGATACTCTTTCATAATGTCTGTTTCATAATGATCATGACGCTCATGTTGTACACGAAGTAACATCATTACATCCACTTCTGGAACAAGTTCATCTAATGGTTTGTATGTTCCAAATGTGCTGTCTTCATCTTTCCACTCTTCTGGACTTGCAAAGTAAATTGTTGCACCCAGTTTCGTTAATGCTTCTGCATTAGAACGTGCTACTCGGCTATGACGAACATCTCCTACTATCGCAATCTTTAATCCTTCAAATCTTCCAAACTCTTGTTTAATTGTAAGAAGATCGAGTAGGCACTGCGTTGGGTGGTTTCCACATCCATCTCCAGCGTTTAAGATTGGGATATTTACCTGATCTTTTAATTCATCGAAGTAGCGATCTTGCTCATGGCGGACGATCACCGCTTTTGTTCCGATTGATTCTAGTGTTCTTATCGTATCGTATAAAGTTTCTCCTTTTTGTACGCTAGATGCATCCGCTGAAAAGTTTAAAACTTCAAGCCCTAATCTCTTCTCAGCAACTTCAAAGCTAAATCTCGTTCTCGTACTATTCTCAAAGAACAAGTTCGCAACAAAAGTTTGCTCTGTCGTTTTGCTCTCTTTTCCATTCGCGAAATCTTCTGCGTCTTTTAGGATTTCTGAAATTTCTACTTCCGATAATTCACTCATCGTTAACAAATGGCTCATCGTCATCCCTCATCTTTCTGATTTTTATGTTATCACTTTTGTATTTTTATAACAACTTTTGTATAAAAATACCCTAGTCACTTGAGACTAGGGTGCAAGGAAGAAGCCACCCTTTCCGGTCTCACAGGACTGAATTAAAAGGTTATTATGAAGCAATCTGCTTAGATTGTTTTATTTGTTTCGTTTCCGGTAGTAGTAGATTTAATAGTACACCTACAATTGCTGCTAGTGCCATTCCTTCTACTTGGAACGATTCTCCTATATGAAGTACCGCTCCACCAATACCGATTACTAGTATTACTGATGCAATCATTAAGTTTCGTTTGTCACTTAGGTCTGTTTTATCATCTACCATCATGCGTAATCCGCTTGATGCGATTACACCGAATAGCAAGATTGATACTCCGCCCATAACCGGTGTTGGTATGGAGTGAATCAGCGCGGAAATCTTACCGATAAAACCAAACATGATTGCGAATACTGCTGATCCGATGAATAAGTATACGCTGTAAGCTCTCGTAATTGCTAGCACACCGATGTTTTCACCATACGTTGTATTCGGTGGTCCACCTATTAGTGATGCAATCAATGTTGCTATTCCATCACCGAAGATTGAGCGATGTAAACCTGGTTTTTCAATTAAATCTCTTTTAATAACATTTCCAAGTACAATTTGATGTCCGATATGTTCTGAAATTGTTACTAGTGCAACTGGTACCATCAAGAGTACAATCTTCCACGAAAACTCCGGAGTATATGTTACAAATGGTACTGTGAAATCTGGTACAACAAACCATTTTGCCTCAGCTACCGGCTTTAAGTTTACTAGCCCTTGGAAGTAAGCGAAGATATATCCGCCGATAATGCCCAGTAACACTGGTATGATACTGAAAAACCCTCTTCCGAATATAGAGCAGATAATTGTAATTGCTAATGTTACTAATGCTACTGAAAAGTGTGTAAAGCTATATTTGCCATCCGCACCGTTCATCGCCATGTTAACTGCTGTATGTGCTAAAGCTAGACCGATTACCATTACGACTGGACCAACTACGATTGGCGGAAGTAATTTCATAATCCACTCTGATCCTGACTTCTTAATTCCGAGTGAGATTAAGATGTACACAAGTCCTGCAAACAAACCACCGAGCATTGCTGCTCCAGGTCCACCTGCTGTTTTCGCTGTTATAATTGGTGCGATAAAGGCGAATGATGATCCTAGATAGGCAGGTACTTGACCTTTCGTTATAAGAAGAAACGCTAGCGTTCCTAATCCACTTGATATTAATGCTACTGACGGATTCAATCCTGTTAAAAACGGAACAAGCACTGTTGATCCAAACATCGCGAACAAATGTTGTATACTTAAAAATAACCATTTTCCCGGTTTCGGTACTTCATTAACGTCTAACACTGGCTTTTGTTCCATTGTTACATCCTCCTTCAGTTTAAATCTTTGCAATAAAAAAACTCTTTGTGCCTGTGCACAAAGAGTCCTACACTTTCGTATGCCAAATTTGACATATGAAAGCCAAGACCCTTTGGCAGCCTCACAGGACTACATTTAAAAGGGCTTTACTTATCGTATATGCTTACTCGATCTTGTTGATCTGTCTCTTGCAAATCAACTTCGATACGCTCTTCACTTGATGTTGGAATGTTCTTTCCTACATAATCAGCGCGAATTGGTAGTTCACGATGACCTCTATCAACAAGAACCGCCAATTGGATTTGTGATGGTCTACCTAAATCCATAAGAGCATCCATTGCTGCTCGAACTGTTCTTCCTGTATATAATACATCATCCACCAGGATAACTTTTTTCTTCGTAATATCTACAGGGATATCAGAACCTTTTACAAGTGGTTCTTCATTTTTCGATTGTAGTGTTAGATCATCACGATATAACGTAATATCTAGCTCTCCAACTTCCATTTCTTTTCCTTCAATTTGACCAATTCGTTCTGCCAAACGTTGTGCAATAAAAATTCCACGAGTTTTAATTCCGACAAGAACACAATTATCGACACCTTTATTTCGTTCCACGATTTCATGACTAATTCGTGTTAAAGCGCGGCGAATCATTTGGTCATCTAAAACGACAGCTTTCTCTTGCATGCTCTACACCTCCAAGCTTTTTTTCTTGCGTGAGAGTAATGGTATAAAAAAAGTCCTCTCAGCGTGTGCGAGAGGACTTTTGAAAAAGGGTACAGCATACCCTATGTATTTCAAACCGTTACCTTCTCAACCTCACGGGGCTGTGTTAAAGGATCATTATTTAACTGTTGTCAGTATCTCAGTTTTCTTATGATTTGTCAATACTATTTCCGTAAAATATTTAATGCGTCTTCAAACACTTCTGGAATCGGTGCCTCAAACTGAATATATTCACCAGTACGAGGATGGTCAAACCCTAAAATACCTGCGTGAAGTGCTTGTCCATTCATGTCTAATGTTTTCTTCGGACCATACTTCGGATCTCCTGCAAGTGGATAGCCAATATATTTCATATGAACACGAATTTGGTGCGTACGTCCCGTTTCTAAGCGACATTCTACAAGTGTAAAATCTTTAAAGCGTTCTAACACCTGGAAGTGCGTAACAGCATTCTTACCATTTTCATCAACTGTCATGCTTTGACGTTCTTTCTTATCGCGACCAATTGGCGCATCGATCGTTCCTTTATCATGCGGAATCACACCGTGTACAATCGCTTTGTAACGTCTTGTTACTGTTTTTGCTACAAGTTGATTTACAAGTGACTCATGCGCCACATCATTTTTAGCAACCATTAATAGTCCAGATGTATCTTTATCAATACGATGCACAATACCAGGACGCATTACACCGTTAATACCTGACAGGTCTGTACAATGGTGCATAAGTCCGTTTACAAGCGTACCGCTTGTATGCCCTGGAGCTGGATGTACAACCATACCACGTGGCTTATTTACAACGAGTACATCTGCATCTTCATAATAAATTTCTAAGCCCATATCTTCTGCTTGGATATCTAACTCTTCTGGATCAGGAATCGTTACTGTAATTTCATCGTTTTCTTTAACTTTATAATTCACTTTTACCGATTTTCCATTAACTGTAACGACATCATCTTTAATCCATTGTTGTACTTGTGAACGTGACCATTCACTGTTTATTTCTGCAACGAATTTATCAATTCGCTCACTTTTTTGTTCTTCTGCAACTGTTACTTGTACTACTTCACTCATTCAATTACTCCTTCGTTTTCTTGCCTTCTAATAATGTTTGAATAATAATTAATACAACACCAATACATAATGCTGAATCAGCTATATTGAATACTGGATAGTTGTACGAGAAAATATACACGTGAATGAAATCCACTACTTCTTGTCTAAATACACGATCAATGAAATTACCAATTGCTCCGCCTAATATTAGACCTAATGAAATCCCTAGAAGTTTGTCTGTTTTCGCATATTTTTGCATATAAATTACAATAAATACTACAAAAACGACTGTAATAATGTAGAAAAACCACATTTTATTTTCTAAAATCCCCCAGGCAGCTCCTCTATTTCGATGTGATGTTATGTATAATACATTATCGATAATCGGAATGCTCGTACCCAATTCCATGTTCTTTACAATTAGCCATTTCGATATTTGATCGATGGCAATGACAAATAACGCTATTACATAATATATCATTTTCATTTCCCCCACAAAGACAGTGTACCTCAAAATTTTAGCATAGCTGCAACCTTTTCACAATGAACCTTTATAGAAGAATAAAATAAATTAAAAAAAGGTAATATAATATCGTTGTGCGCATTCATACATTTACTTTTTCATAGAAAAATTCATGAATGGTACGGGCAGTCGGCATCGTCTTCATTTGTTTTACCGAAATTGCTCTCCCCGTTTCTTCACAAATACCATACATATCTATTTCCATTTTAAATAATGCACGTTCTACATCTTTTAAGTCCTCTTTTATATCATGTAATAGGAGTTTTTTCTTTATCTCTTCCTTAATTTCATATCCAAGCTCTTCGCTAAACTCTGTATCATATTTGTGCATGACCTCTTTAGCTAGCCTCTCTTGTAACTCTTTTCGCATCAATTGCAATTCTTCTTTGATTTCCATATACATTTCATTCACGTGTACATTCCTCCCAGCTGCAATGTACGATTAGTGTGTCCGAAATTTCTATGCTTACCTCACACACATTTTTCCTTCATAGGAAAGAGAGTGGAAGTTATTTTAATATATCATCAATAAAAAAACTGACTGTACTTACGCACAGTCAGTTTTTTTATTATTTTACATAGTTTTCTTTAACAACTGTTGCACAACGCTCACATAATGTTTCATGTTCAGCGTCTTTACCAATTGTTTCTGAAACTACCCAACAACGTTCACATGTTTCACCAGTTGCTTGAGCAACAACAACCGCTGTATGCTCATACTTCGGCGCATCTGCTGGCGCTTCTTCCATCATACCACCAAGTTTATACTCAGAAACGATGAATAATTGCTTTAAGTCTTCGCTAATAGACTCTAACATAGTTTTCATTTCTACAGTCGGATATAGCGTAATACTTGCATTTAATGACTTACCGATTACTTTCTCATTACGAGCTACTTCTAACGCTTTTAATACGTCATCACGCAGCGTCATAAATGCATCCCATTTTGTTTTTAATGCTTCCGCACCATCTAATTGTACAGCTTCTGGCATATTAGTTAATTGTACACTTTCTTCTGTTACACCCGGAATATATGGCCATACTTCATCAGCTGTATGCGGTAAGATTGGTGTTACAAGTTTCGTCAATGCAACAAGAACATCATATAATACAGTTTGAATTGCACGACGCTCTTCATGGTTTGCACCTTCAATGTATAAAATGTCTTTTGCAAAGTCTAAGTAGAATGAACTTAAATCAATTGTACAGAAGTTATGAATTGCATGATACACAGCAGCGAAGTCGTATGTTTCATATGCTTCTTTTACTTTTGTAATTAAGTCATTTAATTTCACTAACATGTAACGATCTACTTCACGAAGTTCAGCTACAGCTACTGTATTTTCACTTGGCTTAAAGTCATCTAAGTTTCCTAATAAGAAACGGAATGTGTTACGGATTTTACGATACACTTCTGCTACTTGTTTTAAAATATCATCTGAAATACGTACATCAGATTGATAGTCAACAGAAGATACCCATAAGCGTAAAATATCTCCACCTAATTGATCCATAATTTTCTTCGGTACGACGATATTTCCAATCGACTTACTCATTTTACGTCCTTCACCATCTAATACGAAACCGTGGCTTAGTACGCCTTTATATGGAGCTTTACCTGTTACAGCAACTGCTGTTGATAATGAAGAGTTAAACCAACCACGATACTGGTCAGATCCTTCTAAATATAAATTAGCTGGACGTTGTAAGTCTTCGCGCTCTTCTAATACTGCTTGGTGAGAAGAACCTGAATCGAACCATACATCCATGATGTCTGTTTCTTTACGGAATTCACCATTTGGGCTACCTGTATGTGTAAATCCTTCTGGTAATAGATCTTTCGCTTCACGCTCAAACCATACGTTAGAACCGTGCTCACGGAATAAATCTGCTACATGGTTAATTGTTTCATCTGTAATAATTGGATCACCATTCTCTGCATAGAATACAGGGATTGGCACACCCCATGCACGCTGACGAGAAATACACCAGTCACCACGGTCACGAACCATATTATGAAGACGAGTTTCTCCCCATGCTGGTACCCATTTTGTTTCCGCAACAGCTTCTAATAATTCTTTACGGAACGCTTCAATAGATGCAAACCACTGTGCTGTCGCACGGAAAATAATTGGTTTTTTCGTTCTCCAATCATGTGGGTATGAATGCGTAATGAATGTTAGTTTCAGTAACGCGCCTACTTCTTCTAATTTTTCTGTAATTGGCTTGTTAGCTTTATCATAGAATAAGCCTTCAAATCCAGGTGCTTCATTTGTTAATACACCTTTATCATCAACTGGGCAAAGTACTTCTAATCCATACTTTTTACCAACAACGAAGTCATCTTCCCCGTGTCCTGGTGCTGTATGAACACAACCTGTACCTGCATCTGTTGTTACGTGATCTCCTAGCATAACTAATGAATCACGATCGTAGAATGGATGTTTTGCAACTGTATACTCAAGTTCGCTACCTTTTACCGTTTTCACAACTTCAGCATTTTCCCACTCTAACGTTTTTGCAACTGTCTCAAATAGTTCAGAAGCAATAATATATTTTTCATCATTTACTTTTACAATAGCGTATTCAAGTTCTGGGTGAACAGAAATACCTAAGTTTGCAGGTAACGTCCAAGGTGTTGTTGTCCAGATAATGAATTTCTCATCACCTTCTAATACGTTCTTTCCGTCTTTTACAGGAAATGCTACGTAAATAGATGCTGATTTTTTATCTTGGTATTCAATTTCAGCTTCTGCTAAAGCTGATTCACTCGTTGGAGACCAGTAAACTGGTTTCTGTCCTTTATAGATATAACCTTTTTTCGCCATATCACCGAACACTTTAATTTGTTGCGCTTCATAAGCCGGCTCTAAAGTAATATATGGGTTATCCCAATCTGCACGTACACCTAAACGCTTAAATTGTTCACGTTGACGTTCTACTTGTTCATATGCATACTCTGCACATAACTTACGGAACTCAGCAACTGTCATTTCTTTACGCTTTACACCTTTATTTGTTAAAGCTTGCTCAATTGGTAAACCGTGTGTATCCCAACCCGGTACATATGGTGCGCAGTAACCAGTCATTGATTTATAACGAACAATAAAGTCTTTTAACACTTTATTTAATGCATGTCCCATATGAATGTCACCATTCGCATATGGAGGTCCATCATGCAGTACAAATAAAGGACGACCTTTCGTATGTTCTTGTACCTTTTCATAAATATTCATTTCAGCCCACTGTTCTTGCATTGCAGGCTCACGTTTTGGTAAATTCCCACGCATTGGGAACTCTGTTTTTGGCATTAGTAATGTATTTTTGTACTCCATGCTCAATTCCTCCTTACATGTATAAAAGAAACACTTAAAAAACGGAATAAAAAAGAGACCTTCTCATCCCAAAAAGGGACGAGAAAGTCTCCCGCGGTACCACCCTAGTAGATCCTATACGTATGTATACAATCCTCTTTATATTCTTAACGCGAATATACGCCTACGCTTACTCTATTTGTTCAGCGCGGAACTCCAGGGTGATATTCCCATTATCTCCTTATCCTGAGCTTACACCATCCTCAGTTCGCTATATAAGGTATGAAAAAGGTACTTATCCCTATCTTCGTTTTTCTTAATAAATATGTTGTTTAAAATTATATGTAATAATGAGAAAAACGTCAAGCTTACACTGTTTCTTCTTTTTTCAACAGTTCATCTACTTCGTCTTCTAACTCAATTAGTTTATCCCAATCATCGTTGTTTAACATTTCAAGCTGTGTTTCTAATAACATACGGAAACGAGTGCGGAATACTTTCGCTTGTTTCTTTAGCTCTTCAATATCAAAAGCAACTTTTCTTGATTTTACTAACGCTTCGTTAATAATACGGTCTGCATTCTTTTCAGCTTCACGTACGATTAATTTTGCTTCTTTTTGCGCATTACGTTTTACTTCTTCCGCTGCTTCTTGTGCAACGATGATAGATTTGTTTAACGTATCTTCAATATTAGAGAAATGATCTAACTTCCCTTCTAATTGCGCAACTTTTTCTTCTAAAGCTTTTTTCTCACGAATGACTAATTCATAATCTTTGATAATTTGATCAAGAAACTCATTTACTTGATCTTCATCATAGCCACGGAATCCGCGACCAAATTCTTTGTTATGAATATCTAATGGTGTTAACGGCACAACGCCACCTCCAAGTAGTTATCTAAATTTCCTCTTTCAATTATATCTTTTCTTCGACAAAATAGGAGGATTTCCTTCTAAAAAACCAATCATTTTAGTATACCATACAAAATTCTCCATTTGTCGCGCTTTGTTCTACCTTCTACAGAAAACAATTTACTTCGTCCATATCCTCTCACTGAAAAAACATCTCCTGAATAACATTCATAAGAAGTTTGCTCCACTGTTTTCCAATTAACTTTTACTAAACCATTTTTTATGAAAGGTTGTACTTTTTGTCTGGATATATGTAACATTTCAGCTAACATAACATCTAAACGAAGTGAAGAAACCGTTCCAGATTTCTCTCCCCACGTTTCTTGCATCTGTAGAATTTTTTCTCCTTGCACTGGTGATAAGGAGACTTTCACTTTCCCTATAGATTGTAAGTTCATCTCAATATAAGATACAACTTCTTTCGCGACTACAATTTGGGCACGATCTTCTTGAAGCAAAATATCACCACATTTTTCTCTCGTTAAACCAAGAGACATAAATGTACCTAATATTTGCCTATGTTCTAGCGTATAAAACTTGGAAGGATAGTCAATTTCCAATACTTCTACTTGAAATTCCTCTTCATTCACTTCTAGATAATCTGGATAAATGAGTGCTCTTTTACGCTCTGCATGAGGCGTTGCACCATCAAACTGTACCGCAACATCCCCTTGACCTATTACCATAGTGACAATTTGTTGTTGTCTTGGATCAAGGAAGTCTGTTAACTTCACTTGATGGTACTCCGCTGCTCGCTTCCACTCTAACACCTTATCCACAAAGACCTCTTCATCGGGTCTGAAATGTTCATAGATGCTCATGTATTTAACCTCTTACTATAAGAAATAGCGGAATATACTTACTAAACCATTCGTAGCAAGCTTTAACGCAAAAATCGCAACGAGTGGAGAGATATCAATCATACCAAGCGGCGGAATAAATCTGCGAAATGGTTCTAAATACGGTTCACAAATACGTGCAAGAATTTCTCCAAAAGTTGATTCCTTTGCACCAGGGAACCATGATAGAAGAATGTAAATAATAAGTGCCCACGAGTAGATCTCGATAGCAGTAATTAAAACGTTTAAAACTGTTACCATGGCGTATTACCACCTCTTTATATTTGTGTCTTCTTCTTCACCGAATAACTCTGAAATTGCACCAACAATATCTACATTTTCAGGGGTACACATAAATGTTTTCGGTCCTATTTTTTGAATGTCCCCGCCTATAGCGTATACAGTACCACTTAAAAAGTCAACGATACGTACAGCTTGATCAGTAGACATTCGTTGTAAATTAATCACAACAGCTCGTCTACCTTTTAAATGGTCCGAAATCCCTTGTGCTTCCGAATATGTGCGTGGTTCTAATAAAACAACTTTTGAAGATTGCTTTGCCGTTTCAATGCTCACAACATTTTGTTTCGGTTGCGCTTTTGGAAACGCAACATCTTGTTGTTCTGGCGGATCTTGCTGCTTCTTCATGTCTGTTTGCTCCTTTTCATAACTATATTGAGCTGCTTCTTTTTCTTCCGGTGTATCAAAAAAGAAGTATTTTACTTTTGACCAACTCATAATAAGATTCTCCTTCCTTTTACGCTTTTCCTACTAAAATCGTCCCCAAACGAATATATGTAGCACCTTCTTCAATTGCAATCGTGTAATCGTTAGACATTCCCATTGATAATTCTTTACATGGCGCATGTAATAATTCTAGCTCCTGCACCTCTGTTTGTAGCATACATAACTCCTTAAAACAGCGTCTGATTTCTTCCTCTTCTTCTGTAAACGGAGCCATTGTCATTAGTCCAACCACTTCAATCTTATCCAATTCTTGCAAACTTTGAATAAAAGAAACGGTTTCTTCTATTGCCAATCCTTGCTTTGATTCTTCAGATGATGTTTTTACTTGAATAAAACATTTCACTTTCTTATCAGCACGTTTTTGAATTTCTTTTGCAAGTGAAAGACGATCTAACGAATGTAAATAATCAATTTCATTAATGATTTCTTTTACTTTTCTCGTTTGTAATGATCCAATAAAATGCCAATTCACTTTTGAACCGAAATGTTCGTACTTCTGTAAGAAACTTTCATTTCTATTTTCACCTAAATCGATAATTCCAGCTTCAATTACTTCGTTTGTTTTTTCAATTCCTACCGTTTTTGTAACCGCAACGAGTTTAATATCTTGCAACGAACGTCCCGCTCGTACGCAAGATTGTTTAATTGCTTCATTTACAGTTGTTAAATTTTTTTGTACTGTCACTTGCTTTTTTCCTCCTTAAAACCTATGAAACTCAACATTCTTCCTGTCTTACCTTGATCACGACGATGAGAGAAAAATAGTTGTTCTTCACAGCTTGTACAAAGAGATGACATTACAATATTCTCTTCTTTTATGCCTGATTGTACACATAATATACGATTAATTTCTTTTAAATTAATTGCGTACTGCCCATCAGAAATTTTTTTATAAGGGACAGAGCCGTTTACTACTTGCTCTGCTGCTGTTAATACTCGATCATCAACAACGTAACAACAAGATCCAATTGCTGGTCCAATTGCAACATGAATTTCATCACTTGAAATCCCTTCTGCATTCCATTTTTGAATCATTTCCTTTGCAATCTCTTTTACAGTCCCTTTCCATCCAGCATGCGCAAGTCCTATCATACCATGTGATGGTGCATAAAAATAGAGTGGAACACAATCCGCGTAACATGATGTTAGAAGAACATCATTATTAGTCGTATAAATGCCATCTGTTTTTGAAATGCCGTCTTCATATGAATAGACGCCACTTCCTTTTTCCTGTTGTCCTACTTTTTCAACATGATGATCATGAACTTGTTCAGAGCAAATCCAGTTTTCTAATGGTTTTTGTAACTTATTTGCTAAAATGCGTCTGTTTTCATGAACGTTCTCCACGATATCATTCACATGTAATCCTAAATTCATCGCATGAAAGGAGCCCGTACTTACCCCACCATCTTTTGTCGTAAATCCAGCAGTAATGTTTCCAAGTTCTTTCCACGCTTGTAAATACAGTATACCGTCCACATATTTAAATGGTTGTCTCATAAAGTGACTCCTTTTAATTAAAATAACATAAAAAAGCATGGTACTTCCTGTCTATTTTACCATACTTTTATTTTTTCATAATACCAACAGAAAAAAAAGAGGAATTTGTAATATTCTTTATGAAATTGTCGGTGTTTGTATTGATTCTGTTACAGAATTAACAGGATTTACTCTAACAAGTATGACATCTTCCCCAATTTTCATAATTTCCTCCCAAGGAATTACAATTTCTACATCCTTCCCAAAGATCCCTAACATACGTGCCTGTTTGGAAATAATAATAGACCCGATCTTCCCTGTGTTCATATCAATTTCAATATCTCCAATATTCCCAAGCCTTTTTCCATCTGAAACATTTATTATCTCTTTCATCTGCAACTCCGAAATTCTTATCATTTTCATCCTCTCCCTTATATATGACGAATTGAAAAAACACTGTTTCTCAAATTAACAGGAAGCACCCTCTACTAATCCCATATTATTTTCATTATATGAACACAGCTTCCCTACTATGAGCGAAGACAAACTATATTACATATAAAAAGGTTTCACCATAAATGGTGAAACCTTATCCTTGAATCGTCTTATTCATTTGTTTAATAGCTGATTTCTCTAAACGTGACACTTGTGCTTGAGAAATCCCAATTTCTTCTGCAACTTCCATTTGTGTCTTTCCTTGAAAGAAACGTTTTCGAATAATCATTTTCTCACGATCATTTAAACGCTTCATCCCTTCTTTCAGTGCTAACTCTTCAACCCACTGCTCGTCCTTTTGTTTTTCATCACTTAACTGATCCATAACAAAGATAGGATCTCCCCCATCGTTATAAATCGGTTCAAATAATGAAACTGGATCTTGAATCGCATCTAATGCAAAAACAATTTCTTCATGAGTCACTTCAAGCACTTTTGCAATATCCATTGCTGTTGGCTCTTTTGAATTTTCTGCAATCAATTTCTCTCTTACTTGTAACGCTTTATACGCAATATCTCGTAATGATCGAGATACGCGAATCGGATTATTATCACGCAAATATCTGCGTATTTCCCCAATAATCATCGGCACAGCATACGTTGAAAATTTTACATTTTGGCCTAAATCAAAGTTATCAATGGATTTCATAAGTCCGATGCAACCAACTTGAAATAAATCGTCAACATATTCTCCTCTGTTATTAAATCTTTGGATGACGCTCAGTACAAGACGTAAGTTTCCATTCACTAATTTCTCTCTTGCGCTTATCTCTCCACTTTGCATTTCACGAAATAATTTACGCATTTCATCATTTTTTAGTACGGGAAGTTTAGCTGTATCAACACCGCAAATTTCTACTTTGTTTCTCGTCAAAGTGTTCCCTCCTATCGGGAGTTGCTGTACAGTGTAAAGTATTTCCTTTGAAGGGGATTTTATGCATGCGGTTTTCTCTTCATTTTTCATTTTCGTTGTCTCTTCTCATACAACGAAAGAGAATAAGACCAGCCTAGATAACGGCTGGTCTTATTCTTTACACCATTTTATTAAATTCTTTTCGTAATCTTTTTATGATTCTTTTTTCTAAACGCGAAATGTATGACTGTGAAATCCCAAGCATATCCGCCACATCTTTTTGCGTCTTTTCCTCTTCTCCAGCAAGCCCAAACCGAAGTTCCATAATTTGTTTTTCACGATCATTTAATTGATGCAATGCTTTCATTAGAAGATGACGATCTACAGTAGCTTCTAAATCTTTTGTAATAATATCATCATCTGTACCTAATACATCTGATAACAAAAGTTCATTCCCATCCCAATCGATGTTAAGCGGTTCGTCAAAAGAAACTTCTGAACGATTTTTATTATTCCGACGCAAATGCATTAAAATTTCATTTTCTATACAACGTGAGGCATATGTCGCTAATTTTATTTTCTTTTCCGGATTAAATGTATTCACTGCTTTAATAAGGCCGATTGTTCCTATACTAATCAAATCTTCAATATTTATCCCTGTATTTTCAAACTTTCTTGCTATATATACAACTAACCGTAAGTTGCGTTCAATCAGTAACGATCTTGCTGCCTGATCTCCTTTTGGCAATTTATTCAAAAGAACTTCCTCTTCTTCTTTCGTTAACGGTGGTGGCAACGCTTCACTTCCACCGATGTAATAAATTTCATCGGTCTTAATTCCTAATTTCAACAATACTTTATACCAAAGGTATACTAAATAAAATTTTAATTTCATCATATTATCCCGCCTCCCATTATTAAGCAATTACCATTTTTTGCGAAATTAACATTTTCGGATGCACAATACATTGATACTCTCCATTGGTTGACAACTGTTGTGTATTTAATCCAATCAATACTTTGCTGACTACAATAGAACTACCTTCATGATGAATTTGCACACTGTCTGGCTTAATTGCCCATAAAAATTGATTCTCTACTCCTACTGCTCTGAAAGGAATTAAGCGTAATTTTGTCGCCCAGCCAGAATCATTTTCTGGTATTTGAGGAATCTCTGTTTTGGAATAAATTTGTTCTGTTAACCAAGCTGGCAAGCAATGCTCTAATGATGAAATATGCATAATCATAACGGGTGTTTTTGTTAACGGGTCGTAAAGTTGGTTCCCACTATCAATTAAACCTGCGAGTTCTAGTTCCTCTTCAGCTAATTGAATTTTCAATTTCACAATTTGGTCATAGTGTATTTTTGTAACCTCTACGCTTTCAATACGCTTTTTAGAAAAATAATAAATTACTGGAAAACCAAAAACAACAAACAACCAGCTAATTGGATCACCGTAAGAAATTGATTGAGATTGAACCAATCCATTTACCATTTCATTCGTTTGCAAAAAGAAATGAGTCCCAATTAACCCTCCGCCAACCATAAAGGTTACAAAGTAAAAAGTAAAAACAGTTTGTGCATAGTTTCTAAACGTTGTAAACCCAAATGCTGTATACACAATAAGTAACGAGTACAGTAGTTTCATAATTGGATGTGTCATCATAGAAGCAAAAGGAGTAAAGGCAAAAATAACAATGGTTGAACCTATAAGTGCCCCTAACACAAGCCTCCATCTTTTGATCTTCTTTTTTAACACGGTTGCTGTTAATAAAAGTAAAAGAAAATCAATGCAGGCGTTTAACAACCAAACAACGTCGGCGTAAACAACCAAACAATTCACCTCTTTTTTTAAGTTGAGACTAGTATAATGCATATCCAATAGGAAAGTGTGTCAATTTGCGGAGGTGTTTTTTTGTTATTTTGTGCTTTCTAGACAAAATCTGTCGGTAAAAAATAAAAGTATATGTTTCATAGAATACTATATCTTTTTACTTATATATTAAGTGAAACTTTAATCACCCCACACCAATCAGGCTGCCCAGCAAATAGCGGGATAAATCGAAATATATAAAATAAAAAAAGACCTGCTTAGCAGATCTTTTCTCTGTATAAAACAAAAAAGGAGCATGAAAGCTCCTTTTCTTTTATCGTCTACGACGGTTACGTAAGAATGCTGGAATATCGATGTCATCTGAATCTGTATGACGCTCATGCACAACCGGCTCTTCACGTTTCATTTCACGCTTAACTTCACGTTGTTTTGAAGGTTGAGCTACTTGCTGTTGCTGTTGTTGCGTGTGATTCGCAGTCGGACGGATAATTGGTTTTGGTGGCTGCGTCGAAGCACTATCATCAAAACCAGTTGCAATTACAGTTACAACGATATCATCTTTTAATCCTTCATTAATAACAGAACCGAAGATCATATTTACTTCTGGATCTGAAGCTGAAGCTACAATGTCTGCCGCTTCTTGTACTTCATATAAGCTTAAGTTAGCTCCACCCGTAATGTTCATGATAACACCTTGAGCTCCATCAATAGATGTTTCTAATAATGGACTAGAAATCGCTTTTTTCGCAGCTTCAGCAGCACGATTTTCTCCATTACCAGAACCAATACCCATTAAAGCAGAACCTCTATTAGACATAATTGTCTTTACGTCTGCGAAGTCTAAGTTAATTAAACCTGGTGTTGCAATTAAATCAGAAATACCTTGAACACCTTGACGTAATACGTTATCTGCTTCACGGAATGCTTCTAACATCGGCGTATTTTTATCAACAATCTCTAATAAGCGATCGTTTGGAATTACAATAAGTGTATCTACATTTTCTTTAAATGCCGCAATACCAGATGCTGCTTGCGTTGCACGTTTACGTCCTTCAAATGTAAATGGACGTGTCACAACACCAACTGTTAATGCACCTAATTCTTTTGCAACTTGAGCAACAACTGGAGCTGCACCAGTTCCAGTTCCGCCGCCCATACCAGCAGTTACGAAGACCATATCTGCACCACGAAGTGCTTCTTGGATCTGTTCTTTACTTTCTTCTGCAGCTTTTTTCCCTACTTCAGGGTTTGCACCTGCACCAAGTCCACGTGTTAATTTTCCACCAATTTGCATTTTTGTTTCAGCTTTTGATAGATTTAATGCTTGTGCATCAGTATTCACAGCGATAAAGTCTACACCTTGTACACCGTGTTCAATCATACGGTTTACAGCATTATTTCCGCCACCGCCGACACCGATAACTTTTATATTCGCTAATTGATCTTGAGTAGTATCAAACTCTAACATGTCGAAATCCCCCTAGAACCTCATTTTTCGTGTCCAATTTTAATCCCATAAATAACGGAATACACGTTTTACTTTTGACATCATACGTTCATCATTTTGATTATTATTGTTTTGATTACGAGTTTTTTGTTTCGCAGGTTGCTGTTGTACCGGCGTTGGTGCTGGTGCTGGTACTGGTTCAAAATGTTCTTGCTTTTCCTGCACATTTTTTCCACGTAATTTAGCTTTTTGATAAGAATGTTTAATTAATCCTACTCCACTTGTATATTGGGGCTCACGCACACCAATATAATCAGGAGTCGCTATACGAACATTTTCATGTAAAATATCATATGCAAGATCAAGAACACCCGGCATAGAAGCAATTCCACCAGTTAGTACATAGCCAGAAGCTACTTGCTTTACTCCTAACTTACGCACTTCATCTTGAACAAACATTAAAATTTCCTCTACACGAGCCTCTATTATATCCGATAATTCCAACTGAGAATATTGTTCTGTTTGATCGCTTCCCATAATAGGAACCGTAAACATCTCTTCTTCAGATGCTGTATCATAAAAAGCATGTCCATATTTCAACTTTATTTGATCTGCATTGTCTGTTGAAGTTTTCAACCCAATCGCAATATCCTTCGTTATATGGTCTCCACCTAACGGTAATACGCTCGTCGCTTGTAACTCTCCATCTTTAAAAATAGATAAAGTTGTAGATCCTCCCCCCATATCAACAAGGGCTACTCCTCTATGTTTTTCATCTGAAGATATAGCAACTGTTGCAGCCGCTAAAGGTTGAAGACAAATATCAACTATTTCAAGACCTGCTTTTTCTACACAACGAAGTAGGTTATGTAGTAAAGTTCTCGAGCCTGTTATAAGTGTACCTTCCATTTCTAATCTTACACCGATCATCCCGCGTGGATCGTTAATCTCGTCAAGACCGTCTACGATGAACTGTCGAGGTACCACATCAATAAACTCACGCTCTGGAGCAATTGACACAACTTGTGCTGCATCTAGAACGCGTAAGACATCTTCATTCCCGATTTCACGATCTTCATTTGAAACAGCGACTACTCCGTGACAAGGAAGTAGCTGTACCTGGTTTGCATTGACACCTACTACAACTTGCTCAATGTGGATTCCCACCATGCGCTCAGCTTGTTCAATTGCTTTTTTAATTGATCGAACAGTCTCGTCTATATCAACTATCGATCCCTTCTTTAAACCATTTGATTTTACATTTCCAACACCAATAATGTTTAAGCTGTCATTAACCATTTCACCAATGATGACTTTAACATTGGATGTACCGATGTCAAGACTAACATATATTTCATTGCTGTTCATTCTTTGGCACCTCCTTCTTTATTTATACCATACAACTCAATATATGGAACAACAATCGCAACTTTACTATTTATAAGAAAAATATTCAACGTCTTTATACGTTTCCCTTTTTTAACCCTATATTTTTCTTATTTTTATTTAACATTCATTTAAGAATATCGCAGTAAACTGTGAATAACTGCTTATCTTGAAATAATTCTATTTCAAGTGTAAAGATTACCGCCAAGTATAAGTCTACACTAAGATGTACTCATAGAAAAGTGAAACTTGTACCAATCCTAGTATGAATCTAAGAATTTTTACATCTTTTTCATCAAATGAACCATTCTTGTAAATTCAGATGCATCAAGTAGAACGTTCGTTTCGTTTTTTCTACAGGAACGTAGTAAAAACTATCGTTCTATTCTTTTTTTTCTTCCGCTCCTAATTCTTTCGTATATGCCCCTACTTCTAAATCAATTAATACCTTTTTACCCGGCTCAATTGTTTTTAAGATAAGCGGATAAGCTTCCATACGCTTTGCGAAATTTTGAATCGTAGTGCTCACTTCGTACCCTTCGTTCATATATAAAGTAAGGTGATCTTCATTCGCATTCGTCGGTGAATAACGAATTTCAGAAATAGACCTTAAAATAGTTGGTGTTAATTTTTCAAGCTCAGCAATTAACTCCTTCATTTTTTCCTCTTTAAAAGGTTCAAAAATTGGTGCTGCAACAGGAAGTTTTCCGTTCGGAAGTACATCAAGTGTTTTCCCGTTCTCTAGTAACGGTTGTAATTTCCCATCTTTGTTTATATAACCAATCGTTAAATATTCTTCAATATGAACATCAATTTTATTTGGAAAACGTTTTTTTACATTTACTGCTTTAATTTCTTTTCGTTTCGTTAGGTTTTCTTCTGCTTTATGTGCTGTCACTCGGAAATAACTTGTATCATACGTCACACCTGATTCCTTCATCACTTGTTCATCTGTCATATAATGATTTCCAAACACACTTATCTTTTTGATATTGCTTAGCGGAGACCGAAAATAAATTAAAAAGAGCACTAATAAAAATAAAATTGATATGTATAAAATCAACCGATGATTAACGTTTTTCTTGTTTTTCTTCTGTTGATTTTTTAACTTTGGTACACGATCCTGTAGTTTAATCACTTTACTATTTTTCATGTACGATCCCCCTACGTAACATAAAAAACGGCATGTTCCTCATGCCGTTCTTATCTTCTTATTATAACATAAATGATAATGAGCGGAACGAATAACCGTTATCTTCCAATGATTTCTACTTCTGTATGCATTTCTACGCCAAATTTATCCTTGATTGTTTGTTTTATTAATGCAATTAAAGATACGACATCTTGCGCACTGGCTCCCCCAGTATTAATAATAAAATTTCCATGCATTTCAGAAATTTGAGCTCCGCCTATTTGATAACCACGAAGCCCCGCCTTTTCTATTAAGTCTCCTGCAAAGTATGGGATTGGATTCCGAAATATGCTTCCTGCACAAGGATGATTCCACGGCTGTGTTTCACGGCGGTAGTCTTTATTCTTTTGCATGACGCTTACGATTCCCTCACGCTCTCCTACCTGCAATTGAAACTCAGCTTCCAAAACAATACCAGGACGTTTCGTTTGCAATACAGAAGTACGATAGGAAAACTCCATTTCTTCATGTGTTAACCAATCAATTGTTCCGTTTTCAAACAAAATAAGAGCTTTTGATAATATGTTTGATATATCCGATTTATGTGCTCCTGCATTCATATACACTGCACCACCAATACTTCCTGGAATACCACTGGCAAATTCCAGGCCGGATAACCCTTGACGACTAAGTAAAGTTGATAATTTAATAAGGGGATACCCACCACCAACTCTTACTCTATGTTTTTCGACTTCTAAGTGGTCTAATCCTTCTCCTAAACGAATAACGACACCTTCTATACCTAGATCAGATACAAGAAGGTTCGAACCTCGACCAATTACAGTCCACTTTGTTTTATATTTTTTTACTAACTGCAACGTTTTTTCAATACTGGCAACATGCTTTGGCACAATTAAAATATCAGCTGGTCCACCTATTTTCATAGTGGTATAACGCGCTAACGCTTCATTCACTAACACGCGACCAACATTTGCTTCTATAAGCTCATTTACTAATTGCTCCATAAACAATCTCCCCCATACTAAGTATCCTTATTACAGTAGTATGCAGGGCGTTCACCTAACGTTATTTTTTTACAAGCTTATTCATTACTTCATACAGCTTATTTGCTGCATCTGGAATACCTAATTGCCCCGCAGCCAGCTTCATATTTTGTAATGTTTGTGCATCTAATAAAATCTCATCAATATCACGAATAAGTGTTTCTGCTGTTAAATCTTTTTCAAGCAACATTTTTGCTGCTCCTTTATCGACAACGGAACGTGCATTCTTTTCCTGATGGTTATTTGTGACGTAAGGACTCGGTATTAACACACTTGGCTTACCTAACGCGGTTAATTCTGCAAGTGTTGTTGCCCCCGCTCTTGAAACAACAAGATCTACACCTGTAAGTACCTCTGGCATATTATGAATGAAAGGTTTAATAATAACATTATTCGGATTCCCTTTTTGCTTCACTGCTTCCATCACTTTGTCATAATGAACTTCACCTGTTACATACAATATTTCGTAACTTTTATTTCCAAACTGTTCAATTGCCTCTACGAAAGCATCGTTAATCGGTCTAGCCCCACGACTTCCACCAAAAATAAGTACCGATTTTTTAGGAAGAGATAAACCTACTGAACGTTTTCCTTTCATTCCATTCTGATCCATCACTTCTGATGCTCTTGGATTTCCTGTCATCACCACTTTTGACTGTGGAAAATGTTCTGCAGCCGCTTCAAAACAAACCGCAACTTTATCAACATAGCGACTTAAAAATTTATTCGTTACACCAGGTACACTATTTTGTTCATGTACAATGGTTGGAATACCTAATTTTGCTGCAGCATATACAACTGGTCCACATACATATCCACCCGTTCCAATCACAATATCCGGATTGAAACGACGAATATATCGTTTACTATCTTGTACACCCTTTAGGAAGCGCATCACCGTTTTCACGTTATCTAACGATATTTTACGCTTAAATCCACTTATAACAATAGATTGAAACGGTATGCCTGCTTTTGGAACGATTGTGCTCTCTAATCCACTCTCCGTACCAATATATAAAAACCTTGCTTCCGGATTTAATTTTTTTATTTCTCTTATTAGAGCAAGAGCCGGATAAATATGACCTCCAGTGCCCCCACCACTTACTAATACACGCACTACTAACTCCTCCGCTTCTCTTTTCTTATTTCAGTCGTATTTATTTCTATATACATCATGTTTCTTCGCGCACATACGAAAAACCCTGTCTTATAAAACAGGGTTTAGTAGCGAGAATGGCGACTTATATTTAATAATACACCTACTGCCATTAACATTAATGTCAAACTTGATCCACCATAACTTAAAAACGGCAAAGTAATACCTGTTACAGGCATCAATCCTGTTACAACACCAACATTAATCATTACTTGAATCGCAATCATCGCCACAATACCTACTGCTAAAAACGTACCATATAAATCTGGCGCTCCTAAAGCTATACGAATCCCACGCCATAATAATAGACTAAATAATAATAACACAAATGAACCACCAATAAAACCTAATTCCTCGGATAAGATTGCAAATATAAAGTCTGTTTGCGGTTCAGGTAAATAAAGAAACTTTTGTCTACTTTGTCCAAGTCCAAGCCCGAATAATCCACCAGGTCCAATTGCGAGTAACGATTGAATAATTTGAAATCCACTTCCAAGCGGATCTGACCACGGATCTAAATATGATGTAATACGCTTCATTCGATACGGTGCTGATGCAATTAGCCCTACAAATCCTGCTACACCAAGCAAACCAAACATTGCAAAGTGAAAGACCCTTGCTCCCGAGATAAATATCATAATAATACATGTCCCAACCATTACCGTTCCTGTTCCAAGATCTGGCTGTAACATAATCATCCCAAAAGCAAGAAATACAAAACTAAGAGCTGGTAGTAAACCACGTTTAAACGAGGTAATTAATTTTTGTCGTTCCGCTAAAAATTTCGCTAAAAAAATAATCATCGCAAACTTCATAAATTCTGACGGTTGAATGGAAAATGCCCCGATTCCAATCCAACTTCGCGCTCCTCCTCGAACAAGTCCTACCCCAGGAACAAGAACAAGAATAAGAAGAATGAAGCAAACTAGCAAAATTACTTTTGAATACGTACGCCACACCCAATAATCAATTTTCATAATTAAAAACATAGCCACTACACCAATACTTGCAAATAGCAATTGCCTTTTTGCAAAAAAGAACGAGTCCCCCATTTTATAAGAGGCCCAAACCGCACTCGCACTATACACCATAACCATTCCGATTGTTAACAACGCAAGTGTAACGATGATGAGAATAAAATCAGGCGTTTTCTTCATTACCCATAAACACCACCTCTTTAGGCAGAAACTTTTGCCCTATGTAACAAAACATCAGTAGGTGTTAGCCTACTGATGTTTTGATTTACTTTATATAAGTTTATGCACAGCTTGTATAAAAATGTCTCCTCTTTCTTCAAATGTTTTAAATTGATCCCAGCTTGCACATGCTGGAGAAAGAAGAATTACATCGCCATCTGTAGAATGAGCATAAGCTTTCACTACCGCTTCATCTAAAGTATCGACACTTTCAACTGTATCTAATCCCGCTTTTTCTGCAGCTCTTACTAATTTTGGAGCTGTTTGTCCAAATGTTACAATTGCTTTTACATTTTTGAAATACGGAATTAAATCATCGAATTCATTTCCACGATCAAGCCCACCTGCTAATAACACAATCGGTTGTGTAAACGCAGATAAAGCTTTCTCAGTCGCTAATATGTTCGTTGCTTTTGAATCATTATAAACCTTACGATTGTTAATAGTTGTTACATATTCTAAACGATGTTTTACACCTGTAAAACGTTTTAACACCGCCGTAATTGCTTCATTAGAAACACCTAATAATTTTGCGATACTCATCGCTGCTAAAATATTTTCTAAATTATGTTGACCAGGTAAAACGATATCGCCTACTTCAACAACTTTTTCACCTTTAAAACAAAGAGCATTCTCTTTTATACACGCACCATCTTCAATTTCTTTCGTTGTCGAGAATAGTACTTTTTGCCCTTTACTATAAGCAGATAAAGCCATCACATCTGCATCATCTGCATTTATTACACTATAATCATTTTCTGTTTGGTTTTTAAAAATATTTGCTTTTGCTAAACCATATTCCTTCTTCGTCCCGTGATAATCTAAGTGGGCCTCAAATAAATTTAAAAACGCAGCAATTTTAGGTTGGAACAATTCTACTCCCATCAGTTGGAACGATGAAAGTTCTGTAACTACAACTTCATTTTCTTTTGCATCCTGTGCTACTTCACACGCTACAGTTCCTATGTTCCCTGCAATTACAGGATGCTTTTGTCCTTCTTTTAGCATTTCAAATGCAAGCATTGTCGTCGTCGTTTTACCGTTAGACCCCGTAATCCCAACAAATGGCGCTTCTGAAATACGATATGCTAATTCAACTTCCGTAACAATTGGAATTTGCTTTTCTTTCGCAGCAACTAATATTGGATTAGAATACGGGATTCCTGGATTTTTTACTACAAGAGAAATATTTCTCTCTAACAATTCTAAAGGATGACCACCGCATACAACGTCCATTCCTTTCGCTTGTAATTCTGCAGCAAGTACATTATCCGCTAAAGGCTTTCCGTCATTTACAATTACATTTGCCCCTAATTTTTGTAACAGCGTAGCTGCTGCATAACCACTTTTTGCAATGCCTAATACAAGAATATTTTTATTTTGAAATTCAGTTACAGTTTTCAATTACATCCACACCCCGATATAAATTCCTAACACAGCTAATAAAAATCCTACAGACCAAAATGTCACAACAACGCGCCACTCTGACCAACCACATAATTCATAATGATGGTGTAATGGACTCATTTTAAAGACACGTTTTCCTGTTGTTTTAAAAGAAATGACCTGAATAATAACAGATAAAGTTTCCATTACGAATACTCCACCAATGATTACAAGTAGTAATTCTTGTTTTAATAAAATCGCTACAGCTGCAATGGCTCCACCTAAAGCTAAGGAACCTGTATCTCCCATAAACACTTTCGCTGGATTTGCATTGAATACTAAAAATCCAAGTACAGCTCCTACAACTGCCATACAGAATATCGCTACTCCAAATTGCTCTTGCGCTACTGCAATAATACTAAACGCTCCAAATGCAATAGCAGCTGTTCCTGATAATAAACCATCTAAACCGTCAGTTAAGTTAACTGCATTTGATCCACCAATAAGCATAAATAATACAAGTACAAAATACGCCCAACCTAGTTCAAACTTAACATCTGTTCCCGGAATCATGATGTATGTGTGGAACGCTTGCCCTTTTCCAATTAAAAAGAACGCAATAGCAATAACAAGCTGACCTACTAATTTTTGTTTTGATGTTAAACCAAGATTTCTCTTCTTAACTACCTTTATGTAGTCATCTAAAAATCCAATTAATCCGTAGCCAAATGTCACTAATAATAATAACGAAACCTCTGCACCTAAATGATTAAACTTAATCGCCATAATAAGTGAAGTTACCATCATAGATACATATATGACAATACCACCCATTGTCGGTGTCCCTGATTTTTTTTGATGTGACTTTGGTCCCTCATCACGAATACTCTGTCCGAACTTTAATTTCCTTAAAAATGGAATAAACAATGGCGAAAGGGCAACAGAAATTAAGAATGCTACCCCAGCCGTTACTAATAAACCTTGCTCAAGCACATGTAGTCCTCCTCTCACGTTGTTACTCTTCGTTGTTTAAACGCTCTGTAATTGCTTCTTTAGCGACTTCACGATCGTCAAAATGATGAACGTCTTTACCAATAATTTGATACGTTTCATGACCCTTACCAGCAATAATGATGATATCTTCAGCTTTCGCGTTAGCAATTGCATGGTATATCGCTTCTTTTCTATCAATAATTACTTCATAATTATTCCCATTTGCACCTTGCACCATATCATCTAAAATAGCTCCTGGCTCTTCACTTCTTGGATTATCTGAAGTGTAAATTGCATGAGTTGCATATTTTGTTGCAACACTTGCCATGATTGGTCTCTTTGTTCGATCTCTATCTCCACCACAACCGACGATACAATATACATCGCCTTTTGCAAACTGTTTTGCTGTTTTTAATACATTCTCTAAGCTATCTGGTGTATGTGCATAATCAACAATAACTGTATAATTTTGTCCACCATCAACTACTTCAAAACGTCCTGGAACTCCAGCTAGTTGCTTTATTACATCAATAACCGTTTCTAAACTTACACCAGAAACAAGTCCTGCCGCTGTTGCCGCTAGTACGTTATATACATTAAATTTCCCAATCAATTTCATCGTAACATTTACACTTTCATACGGTGTTACAAGCGTAAATGTAGTTCCACCACTCGTCATAACGATATCTTTGGCCATAATATCACTTGTTGTATCAATTCCATACGTTACAACAGTTGCCGCAGTACTTCTCATATATTCCGCAGTTACAGCATCATCGTTATTCAGTACCGCGTACTTTTCACGCTCATGGTTATAACTATTGCCAAGTTGTGCAAATAGCAATCCTTTTGCATGTTTATATTCTTCCATCGTTTTATGATAGTCTAAATGATCTTGTGTTAAATTTGTAAACACTGCTACATCGTAATCACATCCGTGTACACGACCAAGATCTAAAGCATGTGACGAAACTTCCATTACTGTACTATCTACACCGTTCTCAACCATTTTTAAAAATGTCTGTTGAAGTGTTAGTGCATCTGGTGTTGTATTTTTCACCTCAAATGTTTCATCACCGATTTTCATATTAATCGTTCCAATTAGCCCCGTTTTATGACCATGTGCGCGCATAATCTCATCCATAATATGCGATGTTGTTGTCTTTCCATTTGTACCTGTAATTCCGATTAAATGTAACTTGTGTGTTGGTTGACCATAAAAATAATCAGCTAAAACCGCTAACGAACGAAAAGTGTTTTTCACAAGTACAACTGGAACGTCAACATCAATTGGTCTTTCCGCAACAATAGCAGCCGCTCCTTGTGCCGCTGCTTGCTTAGCAAAATCATGGCTATCAACCGTATATCCTTTCATACATACAAATAAGCTTCCCTCTTTCACTTTACGTGAATCAGCTTCTATAGATGTGATTTCTGGATTTTCTTTTGGAACAACTGGAAAATCATGCAAACATGATAAAAGTGTATGCAACTTCATTTCACTAAACCCTCTCTACATTGTGTATTTATCTCTTTTTTAATAAGCAACACGTTACCTCCTAAATATGTAAAATAGGAGGTAAGTGCTACTGTGTCTAATAAATAGACTTATTTATAATTGGGGCTCTTACAGCCTCAAATTAAGTAACTCTTCTATAAAGAACTCACTTCCACCAATTGTACCATAAAACGTACTAGGTTACCTTTAATTCCCGAAGTAAATTCTAATTTTTGAGCCTTCTTTCACTTTAGCTCCTGCTTCTGGGGATTGTTTAATTACTTTCTCTCCGTCTCCACTTATATCAAGCTTCAAATCGACGAGTTGTGTCTGTAAGTCTTTCTTTTTCATACCAATTAAATTCGGAACTTCCACAGTTGGTGTATCGCCCCATTTATATTCTCTCTCAACTTGTTCTTTTCTCGGTTTCACTCCCATAACAGGAAGTGCATCCCGAAGAATATTCCCAACAATTGGAGCTGCTACTACTCCACCAAATTGCGTTACACCTTTCGGATTATCAACAGCAACATAGACAACAATTTCCGGATCATCCGCTGGAGCAAAACCGATAAAAGATACTATATAATTATTCTCTAAATATTTACCATCTTTCACCTTTTGAGCCGTACCTGTTTTTCCACCTACACGATACCCATCAATGAAAGCACCTTTACCAGATCCCTTTGCTACAACATTCTCTAATGCATACCGAACTTTTTCTGAAGTTTCCTTGGAAATAACTTTTCTTTTTTCCACAGGTGTCTTTTTACTTACAACTTGATTGTTCTTCGGATCAATAAATTCCTTAGCTATATACGGTTGATACAATGTTCCACCATTTACAGCCGCTGCTACTGCCGCTACTTGTTGGATTGGCGTAACAGAAACACCTTGACCGAATGAAGTTGTTGCTTGCTCGACTGGACCGACTTTATCTAAATTAAATAAAATCCCACTACCTTCACCTTGCAAATCAATTCCGGTTTTCTGTCCAAAGCCGAAATTACGAATATATTTAAACAATCGGTCTTTACCAAGACGATCACCAAGTTCAATAAATCCTGGGTTACATGAGTTTTGAACTACTTCTAAAAACGTTTGGCTACCATGGCCTCCCGCTTTCCAGCATTTCAATCTAGCTCCACCCACTTCAGCTGCTCCATCATCATAAAACGTATCTTTCTCTAAGTCTACTAAATTTTCATTCAAGGCTGCTGCTAACGTAATGATCTTAAATGTTGAACCAGGCTCATAGGTACTCCATACTGGTAAATTTCTATTATACACTTCTGGAGAAACACTTTGAAAATCTGCTGGATCAAAACTCGGCCGACTCGACATACCTAAAATTTCACCATTTTTCGGATTCATTGCAATCGCAATCATACCATCTGGATTATATGTCGACTCTGCAATATTCATTTCTCTTTCCATAATTCTATTAATACGTGCATCAATTGTTAAACCTAAATTCAAACCAGCTTCTGGTTTTTTGAAATCATCGCCAACATTAGGCATCCTTTGTCCTTTTGCATCTGCAAAAAAACGCACATGACCTTCATCACCATTTAGCTCTTTATCATAATATTTTTCCAGTCCCATAAGACCTTGGTTATCACTACCCGCAAACCCTAATACGTGTGATAAAAAGTTGCCAAATGGATAGTACCGGATAGAGTCCTCTGCGATATAAACACCTTTCAAACTTAATCCTCGTACCTCTTTCGCTTTATCATGTGATATTTTTCTTCCACCTTTATCTAACCTTACAATCGATTCTTTTTTTGTAATCCGCTTATAAACCTCATCTTTTTCCACACCTAATACTGCAGCTAACTTCTCTGCAGTCTCTGCTGGTTTTTCAATTTGCCTCGGTACAACAAAGACAGTTGGGGCACTTTTATTCGTAGCAAGTTCCACACCATTCCGGTCTAAAATCTTCCCACGTTCAGGTTCAAAAGTAATATTACGACTCCATGAATCTTTCGCACGATCCGTTAACATATTCCCAAGAAAAAATTGCACATATCCAAGACGAATATCGATGATAGTGAAAATAAGTATACCTGATATGAGTATAAAAATAAGTCGTTTTCTAACTGTTACATTTGATACACGCATATTGGAACAAGCCTCCCTTACGCCTAGCTTGTTCCAATATATGCTTGTACTTATTTAATTAGAACTTCTTCTCTTTTACCATTACTGTTTTTCTGCTTCTTGTTGTGGTTCAAGTGGCGGTACAAGTGTTACACCTAACTCTGTACCAGGTTGTAACAATGTTCCTTCTGCCACACTTTGTTCAGTTACATATCCGGTACCAGTAGGTTTTAGGTTAAGCTTTAATGTTTTCGCTAAATTCATAACATCACGCAGTGCCCAGCCTTGTATATTTGGCATTGTAGGTTTATCTCCTACTAAGAAGACTCGGTCACCTTTTAATGTTTGCTCAGTTGCTTTTGGCACTTGCTGCTGCACTTTCCCTTCACCTAATACGATTGGACGAAGTTTTGCTTTATCAATTGCCTTTTTCGCTTCTTCCATCGTTTTCCCTGTTACATCCGGAACGACAGTTTGTTGTTCTTTTACATATTTTTTCGGGTCTTTTATTTCATTTGGCTTAATCTTTAAATACTCTAAACTATTTTTAGTTACATATTTAAAAATATCAGCTAAAGGCTGTGCGCCATTCTCATCATCTTTCAATTTCGGCTGTTTTACAGCTACATACACAACAAGTTGCGGATCGTCCATAGGTGCCATCCCTAAGAATGAGAATATATAATTCTCTCTTCCCGTCATATAGCCACCTTTTCCATCCGGAATTTGCGCTGTCCCTGTTTTACCACCAACTGAATATCCATCGATTTTATAAGCAGTTCCTGTTCCTTTCGGCGATGTAACGACGCGTTCTAATAACTGTCTTACTTGCGCTGCTGTTTCTTTCGTAACAGGTTTTCCCACTTCTTCTGGCTTATGTTCTAATTTTACTTCGCCTGTTATTGGATCTACAATTTTATCAATTGTATAAGGTTTCATCATTTTTCCATCATTTGCAATAGCAGTTGCAGCTTGTACAAGCTGTATTGGCGTTACAGTAGAACCTTGTCCAAAAGCTGTTGTTACTTGCTGTATTTGCTGATCGAATATAATTGTATTTGAACCTTCACCAGGTAAATCAATGTTCGTTTTTTCATCTAATCCAAAACTATGAATATATTTTCGGAAACGTTCTGGGCCAAGTTTTTGATCCCCTAAAATTGCAAACGCTACGTTGGAAGAGCGCTCTACCCCTTCATCAAATGTGATAGATCCCCATCCTGCTCCGCCGTTATGATCTTTTATTTTTCGGTTTCCGACTTGATATGTACCAGACTGATAATAATCTTGTCCTTTATACACACCTTCATTAATAGCTGCCGCTAGCGTGAAAATTTTCATTGTTGATCCAGGTTCAAATGCATTTGCAATTGCGTCATTATAAAAATATTTATTATTCTCTTGGTTCGGATCATAACTAGGCTTACTAGACATCCCTAATATTTTCCCTGTTTTTGGATCCGCAACAATTGCTATTAAGCTTTCTGGTTCATAATGTTTACTCGCTTCTTTCATTGCGTCTTCTAAATAACTTTGAATACGCTGGTCAAGTGTTAGATATACATTATCTCCATTTTTAGGTGCCTCTACATTCACTTTCCCGCCGTCAAGAGACACGCCTTTACGATCGCCTGTATAAGCTACTTTTCCGTTAGAAGCTCCTAAATACTTATCCAAACTCTTTTCTAAACCAAATTGCCCTATAGCAATCCCCTTATCATCAGGTCTCGCATGACCTACGACATAAGATGCGAAATCACCGTTTGGATACACTCTTGCATTTTCAGTAATAAAAGATATACCTGGCAATTTTAATGCTTCTATTTGTTCCTTCTGTTCTTTCGTCAAGCCCTTACCTAATTTCCCAAATTCCACTTGACTTCTACCTTCTTTATTTAACGTATCTAAAATCTTCTCTTCATCTTTTCCGAGTACTCCCGCAATTTTCTTTGCAGTATCCTCTTTATCCTTAACTGGATTCGCACCTTTTAATTCCGCTACAAGTTTATAAGAGTTTGCATCTTGCGCTAATACATGACCATTTTGATCATAAATCGTCCCGCGATTCGCTTCCAGAACTCCTGTTTTACTATGTTTTTGCTTAGCAAGTGCATCCAAATCTTGATTATGAACAGTTCCTGTTGCTTGTATGTAAAAAAATCGGGCTAACAATAGCAAAAAGAGCAGGAGGAATAAAATCATAAAATACCCTGCTCCCTTATTGGTATGAAATTTAGTCATATTTCTCTTCATTTTCCCTTCACACCTATTGCCTTATTTGAGGCCCTTCACATTATTCGCATTAATTTCTAGCCCGTGCTTTTTTGCAACTTCAGCGATTCGTTCATAGCGACTTAACTTCTCTACTTCAGCCTGTAACTCTTGATTTTCTTTTTGCTGCTGTACAATTTTTTGTTCTATCGTCGCTGCTTCTACATTAACTTGATAAAGGCCTGCTTTATTTCCAATAAACGCTACACAGGCATACAATAAAAAGCCAATAAATGCTACATACAACAGTTTTTCGATTCTTGTAATCTTCGCTTTAGCTTTTGGCTGAACCATCTGCTGTGGGGGCGTTTGAATCTGTATCTCTTCTTGCGCTTGTTGTTTGTACTTTACAGCTAAGTTACTCATACCTCTCTCCCCTTTTTATCGTTTTTCAGCGATTCTCAATTTCGCAGAACGCGCTCGATTATTTTCTTCTAACTCTATATCAGAAGGTAAAATCGGTTTTCTTGTAATAAGTTTTAATTTCGGCTTAAATTCATCAGGAATAATTGGTAATCCTGGTGGCAATTGTGGCGTTGTACTATTTCGCTTAAACGTCGTTTTACAAATACGGTCTTCTAAAGAATGGAATGTTATAACACTAACTCTTCCGCCCGGCTTGACCATCTCAATTGCAGATTCCAACGCTTCTTCAAATACTTTCAATTCATCATTTACCGCAATACGGATTGCTTGGAACACTCGCTTCGCAGGGTGTCCACCCGTTCTACGAGCAGGAGCTGGAATACCCTCTTTAATTAGTTCTACTAATTCTCCTGTCGTTTCAATAGCTTTATTCTCACGATACGCTTCAATTTTCCTTACTATTTGTTTTGAAAATTTCTCTTCACCATACTGGAAGAAAATCCTTACAAGTTG
This sequence comes from Bacillus sp. N5-665, assembly GCF_022637375.2. NCBI lineage: Bacteria > Bacillati > Bacillota > Bacilli > Caryophanales > Bacillaceae > Bacillus > Bacillus sp. N5-665. The sequence goes on along the minus strand of NZ_CP093325.1, from coordinate 1,481,481 downwards.
CTCATATGACCAGCTATTTACAACATCATATGCTGTTAATGGGGCATCTTGATCCATCCGCATATCTAACGGTGCATCATGATGATAACTAAAGCCACGCTCTGGTGTATCTAATTGTGGGGATGAAACACCTAAATCAAATAAAATACCATCTACTTCTGTTATACCTAATTCCTGTAGTTTTTCAGATAAATAACGGAAATTACTCTTTACTGTTATGAACTGCTCACCGTATGAAGAGAATCTTTCTTTCGCATTTTGAATCGCTATCTCATCTTGATCAAACGCGATTAATCTTCCACCTTCAGTTAATTGGGATAATAAATAAGAACTATGTCCTCCTCCCCCCAGTGTACAATCTACATATGTACCACCTGGCTTTATATCTAAGCCGTCTACTGTTTCCTTCAAAAGCACTGTTACGTGTTTAAACATTGTTGCACCTACTCTTTTTCCAATTAATTATGTTGAATGCATCTCCTCCTCCAAACGCATATTTCACGATTAGAGAACGAAATACTATGAAAGAACGACTCATTTAACTTGCCTACAAAGGCAGCATACTATACAAATCGCTATTTTCTTTTATTATATACTAAATTTTATCATCTTTTGCGGGAATTTAAATAAAAAACTGTCGAAAAAGATGATAATACGTTTACATTTTGTGCTATTTTGTCATATATTTAAGTATCCTGCATAATTACGATATCCACTTTTTTAAAATTAATAATTCAGAAAAATTCCACTTCACAGTAAATTCAACGGGACAAAAATAAAATCCTGCTCCTAAGAGCAAGATTCTATAGTTTTATAACATGATGTTTTCCGTCCCAAGAAAACGGTTTTTCCATTACACGATCCACGAAATCCAAACCGAACTGATTTAAATAGTAACATACATTCCACACACGCTCTTGCGGCGCCCCTAATGGACGAAGTGCAAATTGTATGCGACGGAATTTATTTAGCTGTACTTCATGTTTTTTCTCAACATTTCTTTTCAACATTCTTTCCAACAGTTCAATTTGTTCATTAATTTTGAATTCATTTTTCCCTGCAAACGCACTTAATCCAGGATCTATTTTCTTCACAAACTGTTGTAATGACGTATGGATATCAATTATTTCTTTTTTCGCCTCTACAAATCGATCATCTATCGGTTCCTCTATTTGATTAGATAACCAGTTTTCACGCAACTTATCTACGTTATTTAAAAACGGATCACTGTCTTGCAATTGCAAATCGTATAAATCTGTCGCTATATCCCTCTCTACATAAGTGATTGTAATACGCGGAACGACAGGCGGCATTTGGAAACCAATCGTATGGAAAACTTGTTGCAATTCACTCCAGTAAGCTAATTCCCCTGGTCCTCCAATAAACGCGAGCGTAGGAAATAGATACTCTTGCATAAGAGGGCGCGTTACAACATTATTACTAAAGCGTTCCGGACTTCTTTCCATCTCTTCCATCAATTCCTCATATGAAAAGGAATACGCTCCATCCTTCCCTACAAACTTCCCTTGATCGTCTTCAAGTAATACTCGCTCATTATCAATTTCCATGAATATATGTACTGCATTATACTTTGTTTCAATAATCGGTTTATATCCTAACTCTTTAATTATTTCCTGTTGGTTATGAAGCCCCTCTTGCACTTCTTTATACTTACCTATAATTTGCTTAAAAAACGGCACTTCTAATTTTCTTAATTCAGGATGATGTGAATCAACAAGAATTAAACCAGAATTAACGAACATTTTCATAATAAGATGGGCAAAGAAATCTACATACGTATTCGATTCCCCCAAAGAATCATCAATAAATTGCAGTACATCCTTTGTAAAATTCGTTTCAGGGTATGTTTTGAAAATTTCTTCAATCCACTTTCTACAGTCTTCCAAAGAAAGCTCGGACTCTGAAGCACTCGCCACTTTCGGATTACGATCATGAAAAATAGTCTTTTTTATTTTTTTATTCTTCGTTACAAAAGTATGATTAATTTCATCCATATCATGGTCTTCACCAGCAATCCAGAAAACAGGAACAACTTTAATACCTAAACTTTCTTCCTTCTCCCTCGCAAGCTGTAAAACTGAAATAATTTTATGAATTGTATAAAGTGGTCCAGTTAATAACCCAGCTTGTTGTCCAGCTATAACAACATATGTATTTTCTTCTCCAAGCGCTTTTACATTTTGAATCGTAGCTTCTCCCGCTTGTAAATTTGTATTATATTCTAATAAATGCGCTACTAAATCTTGGCGGAAAAACTCCCTCTCACGCAAATCATGTACACGCTGTTTAAAAGCATCTTCTGTTAACATATAGTCAAAACACGACTGTATCTCTTTTTTACCGTTCATATAGTCCGCTACAACACCTTGTTGCGGAACAGAGATTTCTTTTATCTCCATATAATTCTTCCTTTCGTATCCTGTTCTCTCACCAATCCACATTGTAGTCAATGTTGCACGTAAAAGCAAAGAATTACACTTATTCTTTTACTTCTAATCCTTTTATTGCATCGAACAAAAATTGAAGTGTCGGAACGGATCGTTGCTGTTTCTTAGCTTCCTCTAATACATATCCAACAATCGCACCAATTTCCGTTTGTCTATTCGCCCTTACATCTGCCAGCATAGATGATGTATTATGAGACGTTCTTTCACATACGTGACGTACCATTTTCCATACCATTTCTTTTTCTTCTTTAACAAGAAAAACGACTTCCTGAAATACTTGCTCCATCAATCGAATAAAAAACGGGTTCGTAATCAACTCTCCGTTCTGGACTTGTAATAATGCTGTCAATGGATTGATACATACATTAACTACTAATTTTTTGTGCATGACATCCTTCCAATCATCTTCTATTTGAATCGGAAAATGAGGAAATGGAAAGCACTTAAATATTTTTTCGAAGTGTATAGACTGGCCGTGCACGATTCCAAACTTCGTTACACCTATCCCCGTATGATAAACGATATGTCTTTCTTCTTTTTTTGCACCATGCTCTACAATCCCAACTGCAATATTTTCATTCCCTATTTTCTGCATAGCATGAAGATGCGACATTCCGTTTTGCAAAAAGATTAATGAGGATTCCCCTCGCACAAAAGGCAGTATGTCAGTTATATGATATTGCTTAACAGCAATAAATATATAGTCTAGCTTCTGGTCTAGCATACTTTCTATTGGCAAAACAGGTGGGAATACGGTTTCACGTTTTTCCTCCCTCATACAAGTTACACCCGTTCTATTCAATTCCTCAGCCTGTTTAGCTGTCCTTGTAAACAACGTAACATCTTGATTACTTTTTTGTAAATAAAATGCATATAACAGACCGATAGCTCCTGGTCCCACAACTCCGATTTTCATTTTCACACAAGGAACTCATATAAATACGATACACAAGTCCCTTTTCCCTCCCCCTTTTTATCCCGCAAACGCCTGATTGGTGCGGAATCATAATTAACTAAAGGTGAACAAATCCCACCGATTACAGTTTCACTTTATCTTTCTCAATTCCATGAACACATTTTACAATTTCATTGCTCTTTAACAACCAAATGCAACCTCTTCTTTCAATATGTATATACTACCTATTAATATGCTTCTACTCTTAGTTTAGCAAATCCTCAAAAAAATAATAAAAGAAATATACTATCTTCTTCATAAAAATAAAAAAATGAGTTATAATATTATTATAAATATTTTTACTTTTCTGCATTCAACGAGACAAGAAAAGGATGTGATGTTATGGGATTCCCAAAAGTTGAGCGCTTGCTCATCAATTATAAAACATTAGACGAATTTAAAAAATTTAAAGGTTGCGGAGCTCAAGAACTATCCATGTTAGAAGAATTACAGGCAAACATTATTGAAAACGATAGTGAATCTCCATTTTACGGTATTTATTATGGCGGATCACTAATTGCACGTATGAGTCTATATATGAAAAGGAACGGCGGGGAACCATTCGAAATTACAGGTACTTACCTAGAACTCTATAAACTTGAAGTGTTACCAACTTTCCAAAAACAAGGATTCGGAGAAATGCTTGTAAATTATGCGAAGGGGCTACAGTTCCCAATTAAAACGATCGCACGTATCCATTCAGCTGGTTTTTGGGATAAATTAAATTTCCAGCCTATATCAGTACCTGATGGTGATTTTTATGTTTGGAACCCAGAAACAAATTTGAATGCGGTTACAAACGAAGAGTCTGCATAAGAAATAAAAAAACAGCTACATAGCAGCTGTTTTTTTATTTCTTTAACTTTTCTAATTTCCCATTTGAACGAGCGCTATTTCTTTCCGCTACCATTACACTTCTTTTTTGATCGATATAATCAAGCAATGTTCTATACTCTTCCTCATATACTGATAATCGCTCCAAAAGACTCTCTCTCTCTGTTTGTAACGATTCAATTTGCTGTTGCAACACCATTAAAGAGTTTTCATCTTTATAATTTTGCAAGAAATCAATAACATCATTCAATGTAATTGACGTAGGCTCTACTACCTTTGTCTCTTTTACTTCATAATTTTCTACTTTACGTAGTTGCTTCGCTTCTTCAATACGTTCTTTGTATTGCTTTCTAACGTAAGAATTCCATCTAAAGCCACATGCTGCTGGTGTACGAGATAAATGTCTTCCCACTTCTTTAAAGGCAGATAATTGCGTTCCACCTTCTCGAATATGCCGGAGTACTACTTCTGCCAGAAGCAAATCTTCATCATCAGTCCAAGCATCTTGTCTTGTTGTCGCCATCTCTCTAGTCCTCCCTATGCATTTTTTATTAAGCATATGCAGTTACTAGAAAAGATAGAATACAACAAATAAAGAATAAGACAAAAAAAAATAAACGTAGAAGATATCTTCTACGTTTATTTTCCCGCAATTACTTGCTGATTACTTCTTTACCTTTGTAAGTACCGCATGCTTTACATACACGGTGAGCTAATTTCGCTTCACCACAGCTTGGGCACTCTACCATACCAGGTACTGATAATTTGAAATGCGTACGACGCTTTCTTTTTACTGTTTTAGAAGTTCTTCTAAAAGGTACAGCCATTCTTCCCACCTCCTTAAAAGAAATAGTTATTTTCATATGAAGGCCTAAACCAGTCTTCCGATTATTTGTCAAAAAACTTTGCAAGTCCTGCTAATCGTGGATCAACAGTCTTTTCTTTGTTTTCTTCCGAAATCACTTGCCAGTCTTGACCTTGCATCGGTGCTCCACCAGAAACATCATCACTGAAAATTTGCATTGGAATCTCCAAAAGTATATTTTCCTTGATTACGGGCAGTAAGTCAAGTACTTCTCCTTCTAAACAATGAATTTCAGCTTCAGTTTCAAATTCTTCTTGTGAAGTTTGGAACACCTCAGTTGTTTTAATGTCAAATGGTAATGTCACATCTACTAAAGAGCGAGAACATGGTAAAACCATGCTTCCAGTTATATGTAGATGGAACGTAAACTTACCGGAGCCAAAATCAACTCTTCCTGTTACATGAGCAGGATTAATTTCACGAATATCTTTCTCGACCTCTTGCAGCTCACTTACATCTACCATCTCATCCAATGTCAATCCTTTATTTCTCAATTTATTCAATTGATGGATGGACCATTTCATATCATATCACCTCAAGGCAACAAACAAAATTATAGCTAGCCATTTTATATTTGTCAATGTTTTTTCTTTACACTATAATGAAGTCATCATAGTAAATAATATATAGAGTATCACGTTTTTGAAAAAGATGCTACATCGAAAGGAGAGATTACCATAAAAGCCAGTGGTATTGTTGTTGAATATAACCCTTTTCATAACGGTCATGATTATCATGTGCAACAAACAAAAAAGTTAACACACGCCGATATTACAATCGCTGTTATGAGTGGCCCTTTTTTACAGCGTGGTGAGCCAGCACTCATATCCAAATGGTATCGTACCAAAATGGCCTTATCATGCGGTGTAGACCTTGTTGTAGAGCTTCCATACGCCTTCTCAACACAAAAGGCTGAAACCTTTGCAAATGGCGCTATTTCTATTTTAAACGCCCTGCGTGTTTCTGAAATTTGTTTCGGTAGTGAAGATGGGCAGATTGAAAATTTTCATAACGCCATCTCTGTGCAAAAAAATGAAGAAGATACTTTTAATCGTCTTGTAAAGCAATTTATGAATGCAGGTAACAGTTACGCAAAAGCTACATCTGAAGCCTTCCTACACATTTTACCATCCGAAAAAAACATAGACATGTCACAACCGAATAACATATTAGGATTCCAATACATGAAATCAATTTTCTTACAAAATAGTTCTATGCAAGCACAAACGATAAAAAGATTCGCATCTCATTATCATGATGAAACATTTAGCGACCAACATATTGCAAGCGCAACTAGTATTCGTAAACAACTTTTTAGCGAAAATAGTTCTTTTACAGAAATTGAGCCTTTTATCCCAAAAGCGACTGCTTCTCTTTTAGCAAGTTACAAACAAAACTACGGGATATTACATAATTGGGAACAATACTTTTCATTTTTCAAATACAAACTCATGACGATGTCTCCAGAAGACTTACGACATATATATGAAATAGAAGAAGGTTTAGAGCATCGTATTTTATCAAAAATACAAAACAGTTCCTCCTTCCATTCATTCATGGAAGCATTAAAAACGAAGCGTTATACATGGACTAGATTACAAAGAGCTTGTACACACATTTTAACAAATACAACAAAAGAAGAAATACATAGCGCAAATATAGAGCAGCATGCACCGTACATTCGTCTACTAGGCATGTCACAAAAAGGACAAACTTACCTTTCAAAAAACAAGAAAAAAATAGAACTTCCCATCCTTACCCATACAAAAACATTTGACCATCCTACTTTACATATAGAGCGAAAAGCCAATTCTGTATATTTCTCCATCATGCAAGAACCATTACGAACACAACTACTAAAACAAGATGCAACACACCATCCAATTCGTTATGATGAAACAACTGCAAAATTTCTATAAAAAAACCTCTCTTTTTCAGAGAGGTTTATTTTTTCTCGCCCATTTTTTCCAAATACAGCAATGCATCATCCAGCGTATCAACTGGTACAACTTTCATTTTTGTTTTAATATCTTTCGCAGCCTCAAGCGCATCTTTATAATTCGATTTCTCCGCACCTTTTTCATTTGGCGCAAAGAACACTTCAGCACCAGCATCACTTGCAGCGACCACTTTTTGCTGAATACCACCAATCGGGCCAATTTCTCCCTTTTCATTTATCGTCCCTGTTCCAGCTATTTCATGCCCTCTTGTTAAATCATCTTCCACAAGTTGATTATATATTTCTAATGTAAACATTAGGCCTGCCGATGGTCCGCCTATTTCATGAGAATCAATTTTCACTTTCGGATCTACCACTAATTCTCTTTCAGTAACGATAGAAACCCCTATACCAACACGCCCATTACCATTCGGAATGGTCTTTACATTTAAATTTTCTTTTAGCTGTTTCCCATTCCTCTTGTACTCAATATTTACTGCTTCCCCTTCTTTTTTTCCTGTCATATATTCAATAAATTGCTCCGTCTTTTCAAATGTTTTTCCGTCGACAGCTATGATGACATCTCCAAGCTTAAGCTTTCCTTCTGACGGCATCCCTTTCGCTACTCCTGCAACCAATACACCTTTATTTTCAAAAGAAACAGTACGGTTTGCACGTTTATACGCATTATAGATTGCTGCATTTTGCGAATCTTTCATCGCATAATTTTGGCGAAATTGATATTCTTCATCACTCTCACCTTTTTGCAATATTTCTTCCGCTTTCGAAATATGTGTATATTTATTAAACTGTGCCGCTATTAAATTCACCACATTTGCTGGTCCCATTGAAACCGTAACAAGCATAAAATCACCGGATTCTTTCGTTCCACCCTCAACTTGAACGTAAGGCTCTAATTTGGCCGCCATTCCTGGTTTTGTTACATAATACGGTAAACGTACGTAAACAAGTAACATCGCCAATATAACCCCTATTAAAATTGCATATATAAACCGAAAACGCTTAAACATTATGTTTCTCCTTCCACTGCTCAATTAATAAATAAATATTTGCAACATGTTTTTCCGCCTCTACTTCTCCAACTCGAATAATGTCTTCAATGTTTGTAAAAGCACGTGAACTAAATTGTTCTACAGCTGGTCGCATCATTAAATCCGATGCAATTTGTCGATTCATCACCAGCTCATGTTGCATAATTTCAATACTCTGCATAATTACATCATAAATAGACGTAACCTCTCCATTCACTTTAATCGGCGATACATCAACAGCAATAACAATATCGGCACCTAACTCTTTCACAACCGATACTGGAATGCGATCAATCACTCCGCCATCCACCAATAATCGTCCATCTATTTTTTCTGGTACAAACACTCCAGGTACAGATATGCTAGCTCTCACAGCCTCTGCAACAGGACCACTTGTAAAAACTACTTTTTCCCCCTTCAAGATGTCAGTAGCCACAACAGCCGTCGGGATATCTAACTCTTCTAAATTTTTATTATATGTAAACATTTTAATCATATCTTTGACACGTTTTCCAGCAATAAATCCCATTTTCGGAACTGTAAAATCTAAATAATATTTCCTCTTAAAAACATTTGCCAGTTTATACAACCTTTCAACGTTTGAGCTAGCTGCATAAAACGTACCTACTAAAGCCCCCATACTACTTCCTGCAATCATATGAATCGGTATACCATTTTCTCTTAAAACTTTTATAACACCAATATGCGCAAACCCTTTTGCGCCCCCAGATCCAAGAGCTAAACCAATTTTCGGTTCTTTCATTTTTCTCACCCTTTAATTTTTTTCATTCCTTTTTCATACTTATGGTCTAAATGCACTACGTATCCACGTATACTGAAATGAACGTTTTTTGGGACAAAGGGGGATTTACTTACATGTATGAAAAATGGAAAACGGCTTTTCTTACCATATCAACACTGTTTTTAACCTTTTCTCTTGTACTTCACCCCCAAGCTGCTTTGCAAGCTTCCATTCGAGGGTTAAATATATGGTGGGAAGTTGTATTCCCTTCACTTTTACCGTTTTTCATCATTGCGGAACTTCTAATTAGTATTGGTGTTGTAAAATTTATAGGTGTTATATTAGAACCACTCATGCGACCACTTTTTCGCGTTCCAGGGATAGGCGGATTTGTTTGGGCAATGGGAATGGCTTCAGGATTCCCTGCTGGCGCCAAATTAAGCGCTAGACTACGTAAAAGTAATCAGCTAACACAAATCGAAGCAGAACGCCTCGTATCTTTTACAAACTCATCTAATCCACTTTTTATTTTTGGAGCTGTTTCTATCGGTTTTTTCAATAATCCGAAATTAGGAATCGTATTAGCTGCTGCACATTATTTAAGTAACTTTGCCGTCGGGTTATTGATGCGTTTTTACGGCAATAACAATATTTCCACGAAGGATCAACATCCTACTAAAAAACGTCCTTTTCAAAACCCTTTTTCAGTCCTACACGAGACGCGCATGCAAGAAAAAAGACCATTAGGAAAATTACTTGGGGACGCTATCGTTTCTTCTATTCAAACGTTACTTATGATTGGTGGATTTATTATTTTATTCTCTGTTTTAAATAAAATGATTACTGTATTTCATATTACAGCAGCACTTTCTTTTATTATGCAACATATTTTATCATTCTTCCAACTAACTACAGAATTTAGTATTCCAATCTTATCAGGCATTTTTGAAATGACACTCGGTAGCCAAATGATTAGTCAAATAAATGAAACACCCCTCCTGCAGCAAGCTATGGTAACAAGCTTTATTTTAGCGTTTAGCGGCCTTTCTATTCAGGCACAAGTTGCTAGCATATTAGCTGAAACAGACATCCGATTTAAGCCCTATTTTTTCGCACGAATTATCCAAAGTATTCTGGCTCCTATTTTTACTTTTATATTTTGGAAACCATTTTATGAAAAAGTAAGCTCTTTTTCACCTATGCAAAAAGATATCCCCGTATTTTTATCGAATCATTCTCCTATACTGCAAGAAATTTGGACATCTTTTGTACACTATGGACCGATCTTTACTTTATTTTGTTTATATGTATATGTTATCTTATTATTTTTTCGTAGCAACAAAGAAAAACCCCGTTCACTTTAACGGGGTTTGAAACTTTTCTTTTAAAGCACGTTCTACAACAGGAGGTACAAGATCTACTACGCTTCCTCCATATCTCGCAACTTCTTTCACAATGCTCGAGCTTAAAAATGAATATTGGTTATTTGTCATAATAAAAAAGGTTTCAATATTTTCATCTAATTTTCGATTCATAGAAGTAATTTGCATCTCATATTCAAAATCAGAAACCGCTCGTAACCCACGCAAAATCGCGTTTGCATTACGCATTTTCGCATACTCCACTAGTAGTCCACTATGTGAATCTACTTTTACATTCGGGATATCCTTAGTTGCTTCTCGAATTAAATCTAAGCGCTCTTCAACTGAAAAGAACGGTTTTTTTGACGAGTTGTTTAAAACTACTACGTATACCTCATCAAATACTTTTGCTCCCCTTTTAATAATATCTAGATGCCCAAGGGTAATTGGATCAAAACTTCCCGAAGAAATAGCTATACTAGTCATTCCGTCCCCTCACCTTCATACTTATAAATCGATATTGCTGTAATCCCATAATTTTCAGCTCTTACTTTTACAAGACTCCCTATAGAATCAGGTAAAACCACATCATTACCATGCTCTGACATAATTAATCCATCTCTATGCAGCAATCCATGTTGATCCATCACACTAATTAAAGATACAATTTTTTGATCTTTATATGGAGGATCAATTAATATAAGATCGAATGATATTTCACGTTTTATAAGAGCCTTTACCGCACGTTCTGCATCATTTCGATATACTTCAGCTTGTTCCTGTATTCGACAACTTTCTAAATTTTGATGGATTACTTTTATCGCTTTATTATCTCGATCAACAAAAATTGCTTTATCAATCCCTCTACTTATAGCCTCGATTCCAAGACCACCACTACCGCCAAATAAATCAAGAGCGATACCACCATCAAAATAAGGACCTATCATATTAAAGATTGATTCTTTTACTTTATCTGTCGTTGGACGTGTTGTATTGCCTGGCACCGCTTTTAGTGGATGCCCTTTACATTTTCCTGAAACTACTCTCATCTGTTGTCACTACCTTTATTTCAATCTATCGAGCAATTATAGAAAACCTTTCTCCATTCGGTAACCGCTACCAAACTATACTATTCCATGAAATTTCACATTCATCTCTCAACGAACAATAGGAGAACTTTGGCTTAAAATAACCGCTCTGCATTTTTATGTATTCATCTCACCATGCGCTAACACGAACCCATTATGTATATTCGTTTCACTTTATCTTTTTTATCCTATCATAAAATAAAAAAAAGAAAAATAAAAAGCCAAACATAAAATTTAATTTCATGATGTATATCTTCATTTAGATTGGACATAAATAATTATAACAACATCACCTTCGATGTTGTTGCCAACCGCGGAGAAGACTTACGTTTCCCCATAAGTTCTTCCTCCGGTTTCTCCTCTCCCTTTGCCTTCTTACTAGTACATGCTAGTATAAGAAGGGCCCTGCTTTGCAGGGTTTTTTTTCTTTGTCTACTTTTCATTTAAAAAGTGAGATGGTACAGTAAGTAAAAGAAAGAGGAGGAAAAAATATGATTCAACGCTTTATAGAACTCGGAGAAGGCTACTCTGATTTATATGAATTACTTGAAATTGCCAAAGCAAATCAAGAACGTATAACACATATGTTACAATTTGAAACGATTAAAAATGAAAAAAAAGTGTGCTCACTTGTTGTAATATTAAAACCAACTACTACTGGTGATTTCCAACCATTATACATATGTCGTGAAGGCATTCCTGTACTTGAAAATAAAAAAAGTAAACGCGTCATTTTATTTGAAGAAACGGCAGAACAACTAGGAAGAAAAGTGACTACCTTTACGGTAAAACCATCCACAACTTTCCCAGAAAAAGAACTGTTTTTCAATCATTTAATTGGTATTTTACGAATGAATAATTTCATTCCTCCAATGAAATAAAGTGTTACTTCAAGTAAAAAAATCCCCTACTAAAATTAGCAGGGGATTTTTTCTATTAACTATAATCGTATTCTTTTGCCCGATCAGGACGTGAATTTTCAAATTCCGTTTTTAAATACGGGCGGTACGACTGTTCTATCTTCTTCACAAAAGGAAGTTTGTTCAACTTTTGCATCATATGCTCAATTTGTTCCATATCACAATATACTACTGCGTATTTTAAGCGTTTTGATATGTAATGTATGTTACCATATTTCCTTAAAATCTTGGCATGTTTCAATGAATGTAAATAAACAATCATACTTTGTCGTTGCCCGAACATAATCTTCTCCATCTTCTCCTTTTAAAAACATATATTTTATATTTTATGAAAACCAATCAGAAATTTATGACATTACAGGACAAACTCTGTATACGTTTTCTTCTATCTTCTAAAAAACGGGGTAATTTACCCCGTTTTACAGCCACAACCTCCGCCGGTACCACAACCGCCACCACAGCCACCAGCATCAAAAAATGGATTTCCTGTTGGAACTTTGATGGAAGAAGACACCTCAGAACCGATTGCTACACTAACTTCATCTAACAACTTTTGCAAAGCTGTTTCTACTCGTTTAAAAGCTGCAACCTTATCATGTAAGTCTACAGAACGCTTTAACTCCCTCATTTTCGTCGAAACGAAAGTATAATCAGGATGGTATTTACCGAAACGTTGCACTTCTTCATATCGTTCTTTCATCGCTGTAAATTGCTGAATTAACGTCTGAACTTCCATATCTTCATGCAATTCTTTATAACACTTACGATAGTCTTCTGCTATATCTGAACAGATAATCGCTTTTGCAAGCTGCTCTGCCTTATCTAATATCAATACGCTTTCCAGCGTCGCTACAATCATGAGAGACACCTCCGAGTATTCATCATACCACATTTAGAATAGAACTACTAATTGAAGTGTCTCACTAAACAGAAAGATATCACTCTAACTATTTTCCGTATAATCCCAGCACATACTTATACATTAATATGTTCCGCAATATTATATTTCAGAACATCCCATTTCCCACTATTTTCTTTCACATAACTAATACATGCATTTTTTAATGGTGTCTTAAACGAAATATCTTCCGGTGCAATTGCATGTAAAATTGCTTTTATCGCATGTGAATGAGCTACAATGATAATACGTTTGCCAGAATGGGTTTCTGCAACATCTTTTATAGCAGCAAAGCAACGAGTTACAATCTCTTCATCTTGCTCCATACCTTCTACTTTACCTTCTGCAATTAGCTCCCTAACAGTCGCAACCGGCTTCCCAGAAGCTTCACCAAAATTACGTTCAACAAATCGCTCATCTAATAAAATCGATTGCAATCCTGCAGCCCCTGCAATTTCCTTAGCTGTTTCGTGCGCTCTAATTAATGGGCTACTTATAATTACATCCCATGCTTCCGCTTGCAAAGCAACTGCACTTTGACTTGCTTGCTTCTTTCCCACTTCATTAAGTGGAATATCTTCACGTCCCTGAATAATCTCTTGAAAATTCCAATCAGTTTGTCCATGTCGTACTAAACAAATTTCCGTCATGCTCATGCTGCAACTCCTTTTTAAATAATCCGCTTCTATTGTATCAAAAGTTCTGCATGACGGACATAGTTTTCCCTTCCAATTATGTTGTATTTTGCTGCTTCATATACTGAAACATATCGATCATAATGGAGGCAACTGCCAATTGGTTTTGAAATTTCTCAACTTTATCTGGTATCGTTTTTTTGAAATGCTGCATAGCCGCTAACTCAAATGCCTCTTTTTCTTCAGGGTTTCGCGTTAGTTTTCTATACCAGTACGGTTGCTCCCTAATATAGCGAGATAAATCCTCATCAGCCTTTATAAACTCCATAATTTCTGCTCTCATCCGCTTTCCCCCTAATCCTTCTGAAAGAAAAATGGATTATTTTCGGAAGTACTTTCTTCTTGCCGCGCGGGCTTCCCTTGAAATTGTTGAAAAACTTGTTGCACACTACCAATAGCACTCGTCACATTAGCTAAATGGTGTTGCATCTGTTCCACATCTAGCTTTTTAAAGAAAGAAAGCATTTGTCCCATCACATCAGCAGTTTTTTCCTCTTCAGTTCGATTATCTTTTTCTTTTTCTTTTTCTTGTTTATTTTCTTTTACCGAAGAAAAAGCTGGCGCTCCATCAGGCCTAAAAGTTGCCCATATCGGATCTTCTTCACCAAGTAAGTACCATTCTTCATAAAACTGTTGCCAAGTTTTGTGACCACTTCTAACCTCATGAACCATTTTAGGGTGATGGTTTACAAACTCTTTAAACTGTTGAACCGATGGATGTAACGGCCCTTTTGTTGTTGGCATAATCCTCACCTCTTCATGTATATCTACTATATAGTAAGAAAAAAAAGGCACATGGTTCGCCTATTTTTAGACGATTCATGCACCTTTTTATCCTGCTATTTGCATACGGTAAGATTCCGACCTACAATTCAGTGAATACGAAGTACTTAAACGTGAGGTGTCCCCTACACAACTTAAAATTTCACTTTATTTCCGAATAAAGTTTTGTGTATAAAACTTATCGTATACCCCAACACCTAATCCTGTAAATTGTTCATTTAATACATTCTTTCTATGCCCTTCACTATTTAACCAACCTTGCACCGCCGCAATTCCATCACTATGTTGCGCCGCTATGTTCTCACCAGCAAGTTGAAACCCTACTTTCCCGCGCTGTAAACGATCTCCTAACGTACCTAATGTAGGTGAATCGTGTGAAAAGTAATTATTATCCTTCATATCTTTACTATGCCCTATAGCCACATCTGCTGTTTGTTGATCCCAAGCTAACAGCGGTAACTTATGGCGACTTCGAATAATATTTGTTAAATCAAAAATTTGTTGCATATTCCCATTCTCTATTTGTTTCATTTTATCTGGAGTCAATGGTTGTTCAGCTAGTAATTCACCCGAATAAACAAGCTGATACGGTCTTTGGCGTAATAACGTTTCATCATCCATATAACGAACACCAACAAGCTCATGTGTAAAATGATCAAAATATAATTGTGCCCAGCCATCTTCTACAGGTATTAATGGTTGTTCCATCACTTCCGTGTCAGATAACTCAAATTGATAACTATTTTTCCCTCTTTTTAACGAAATCTCATGCGAGAGTGGATTCTTTTTATACACTTCTTCATACTTTTCATTTATATAATAAGGCGGCACCTTAACTTGCTCACCAGCAACATACGCCGTTACAACTTTTCTTTCTGCAACCCCAAATTGCACATACTGAGTTAAATCTTGATTATATACCCACCATTCATATCCGTAAGCAGATGGCTCTATTCGAGATGGTTCGCCCCATTTTGCTAATAAATTTTCAGAGTCCCCACCAATCATATTTAAAACAGTATCGGAAGAGTCTTCATTTACTTGTTTTTTCTTTTTCACAATTTTATTTTCTTGCTTTGATTGAGATGGGGTTAATATATATTGTGAAACGAGTAATTTCCCGTATAAATCAACAGCTAAAATTAAAAATGTAATCATTACGATACGCAATAATTTCTTCAATCGATATACCTCCTGCACAAAACATAAAATTGAGATATACACAAATCCTTTTCTTTCCTTTTTTGTGTGTACCGTACTCTTTTCACTATATCATATTTTCGCAAAAAAAGTCTGGATTCTACCTTTTCTCTCAATATGAATTGCACTTTCTTATTATTCATACTATTATAAAAATAATGTTGTAACATGAAAAGAGGAGGTATTATATGCAATTTACAAATACGAAATTTAATGGGGCAGTCGTTGATTTAACACTATTAACAGAGATTATGGAAAAGAACCATTTTGTACTTGCTGGACAGTGGGATTATGAACGAGTTACATACGATTATAAATTTGAAATATTAAATGATATTTATTATTTGCGCGTACAAGGTTTGGCTGTTGAAGG
Source organism: Bacillus sp. N5-665 (assembly GCF_022637375.2). Taxonomy (NCBI): domain Bacteria; kingdom Bacillati; phylum Bacillota; class Bacilli; order Caryophanales; family Bacillaceae; genus Bacillus; species Bacillus sp. N5-665. The sequence goes on along the minus strand of NZ_CP093325.1, from coordinate 1,465,308 downwards.
TGATGTTGGTAGCAGACACGCTGAAATAAAGCTACTTCCTCCCTTATTAGGAAAACATTATTATCCTCACGGCGTTGAATATGGTGATGGTGAAACTTTCCCAACGAATGTACTTCAAAAAAGCGAACAACTCCTACAAAATATCGAAAAAGAGTTAAAAGAATTCCAAATCATTGAATAAAATAAAAGTGAGTGCATCATATTGATGCACTCACTTTTATTTCGTTTGTAAATACGGCGGCAATTGTTGCAACTGCTCTTTATCCTTTTCACGCTCTCGACGCGCCCATCGAAAGAATACATAGCCTATAATTGTGCCATACACTATTTCCTGGACAATTTTCATAATGATGCCACCTGTTTGTTGGTCTTGTACGACTGGCATCCAGTGTAAAAATTCTGGTCCCGTTATATTTAAATCTGATAAAGTTCCCGCCGGTACACAAAGTTCCATCGCCTTCATCCAAGCAGCCGGATCCGTATACGTTGCAAATAATGGCGCCGTCGCAAAAATGATTAACGCGCAAGCTGGCGTTAATAATATACCGTTAGCAAACATATAACCAAGTTTCTTTATATCACTTAACGTTTGATATTCTGGTAATGGATTTAGCATCGGCCACCACATCATGATTGCCGTAAAGAACAATATAGCGAGACAAATAGGATGAGCAATTTGACTTTGTTTTACTGTATCAAAAACAACTGGTAAATGATAAAAAGAAAACAGGCCATTAAATACAAACAATGCAATAAGTGGCTTAGCAAATATCTTCAATATAATTTGAACGAACTTAAAAGAAGTAATATAACGATATAACCAAACTGGTATACCAAGCAACAATAACGGTGGAACTGCAATATACATAACTGCCATTTCAAACATATGTGCACTAAATATAATATGACCAATTAAATCAATAGGCCCTCCCTTTACAAAATACAAAAGAACAATCCCGGTCGTAAAATAAAAAACTTGCTTCTTACTTACCTTTTTCGCATGTTCAAATCGCATTCTATATGGCCCAATAATTAAAAAGTACCCGATAAGGATCGAAAGCATAAATAGTAAAAAGATTGGACTCCATAGAGCTTGAAAACCAAATATCCACAAGTTACTCATTGTCACACCTACCTTCTTAAGGTTATCCTTTCACATAACATGAAGAGGGAGCTGTGACGACACAAGCTCCCTTATTTTTCACTTTTCAAATCCACACAATTGTCATAAAAGCTAAAATTGTAATTAACCCGATCAACAGACCAGAATAAAGAAAGAAACTTGCCGCTTCATGTCCTTTATGACTCATATGCATAAAATAATACAATTGAAAAATTACTTGTACCACTGCTAATAGTAAAATAAATGGTACTGAGAAAGTCGGACTAAAAGTTTTCGGATATGCGACTGCTGCAAATGCAACTAATGTTAAAAAAATCATTAATGCAAATGTAATAACTTGATGCTTCATTTCCTCCGCACTTTTTCTCTTCCGATAAACAAGATCAACTTTAGGATTATTCATTTGCTTTATCGCCATTGTTTATCCCACCATTCCCATCAAATATACTACAGTGAAAATAAACACCCAAACTACGTCAATAAAGTGCCAATAAATCGATGCAACATAAAACTTCGGTGCATTGTATAAATTTAGACCTCTCTTCGCATTTCTAAAGATTAATGTTAAAATCCAACATAATCCAAACAATACGTGGAGACCATGTGTACCAACAAGAGCATAAAACGCGGAACCAAATGCACTACTTCTCATAGTATGCTTAAATTCATGCGTATAATGATAAAACTCATATATCTCAAATGCTAAAAACCCTAAACCTAGCAACACTGTTACTAATAGCCAAAGTTGCATTTTCTTAAAGTTAAAGTTTTTCATATGATACATCGCATATACGCTCGTTAAGCTACTCGTTAATAAAAGCATCGTCATAATGAAAACGAGTGGCATTTGGAACATCTCTTGAGATGTTGGTCCACCATTTGTAGAATTCTTTAACGCTAAATATGTGCCAAACAAGGAAGCGAACAATACTGTTTCGCCTCCAAGAAATAACCAAAAACCGACAAACTTATTTTTTCCCTCAAGGGTTGCTTTTTCAGGCTCTGCTGGAAATGTTTCATTCGTTAATTTTTCATCTACATGCATTATGCCTTGCCCCCCTTATCTTCTAAATCTTCCTTATGAATATGATATCCATGATCATCGATTACTGAACGTAGGAACATTGTACCGAATGTAATGATTAAACCAATAATTGCTACTAATAACCAAAACTTATCTTTTCCACCCTGCATATACATTGCACCGAATGCCGCTATAAACAATCCTAAAGAAATGATAAATGGTGAAAACGATGGATTTGGCATATGAATATCACCAACTGGTTCCGCCGCTGTCATCTCTTTATTCCCTTCACGTTTTTCAATCCAAAATGGATCTAATCCGCGAACAAATGGTAATTGTTTAAAGTTATATTCCGGTGTAGGTGCTGGCATTGTCCATTCTAATGTACGTGCATCCCATGGATCACGACCAGCCTTTTCTTTTGATACTGTTGTTTTGATTACATTGAATAGAAGAACAATCGTTCCAAGAGCCATAAATACCGCTCCAATAGAGCTAATCATATTCCCCATTTCCAACCCTTGGCCTTCAAGATATGTGTAGTAACGACGCGGCATACCAATCAATCCAAGGAAATGCTGAATGAAGAACGTTAAATGGAAACCGATAAAGAATAGCCAAAATGTTATCTTTCCTAACGTTTCATTCAATACTTTATTAAACATCAGTGGCCAATAATAATGAGCTCCTGCAAGTAAACCAAATACAACACCGCCGACGATTACATAATGAAAGTGCGCTACTACGAAATAGTTGTCATGAAATTGATAATCAGCAGGCGCAGATGCTAGCATAACACCTGTAACTCCTCCCATTACGAATGATGGAATGAAAGCTACTGCCCACATCATCGGGGTCGTAAAACGAATACTTCCGCCCCACATCGTAAAGAGCCAGTTGAATATTTTAATACCGGTCGGAACCGCAATCGCCATTGTTGCAACTGAGAAAATAGCATTTGCAACTGGACCAAGCCCGACAGTAAACATATGATGCGCCCATACCATAAATCCTAAGAATCCAATTAATACTGTCGCAAACACCATCGATGAATAGCCAAATAATCGCTTTTTCGAAAATGTCGCGAAGATTTCTGAGAATATTCCGAAAGCTGGGAGTATAAGAATGTATACTTCTGGATGACCGAAAATCCAGAATAAATGCTCCCATATAATTGTATTCCCGCCCAATGCTGGATTAAAGAAACTTGTTCCAAATAAACGATCTAACATTAAAAGTCCTAATCCTACAGTTAACGGCGGAAAAGCGAATAATATTAGCGAAGATGTTACAAATGTCGTCCATGTAAACATCGGCATACGCATATACGTCATTCCTGGCGCACGCATATTAATAATGGTTACAAGGAAGTTAATACCTCCAATTAATGTACCAATACCGGAGATTTGCAAGCCGAGTACATAAAAATCAACACCATGGCCTTTTGAGGCTAAAGCTAAAGATGCATAAGATGTCCATCCTGCATCAGGTGCTCCACCTAAAAACCAACTTAAATTTAAAAATACTCCACCAAAGAAAAATAACCAAAATCCAAGTGAATTCAAAAACGGGAACGCTACATCACGTGCACCAATTTGAAGCGGTACAGCGGCGTTCATAAATGCAAACACGAGTGGCATAGCTGCGAGGAAAATCATTGTTGTACCGTGCATCGTTAATACTTGATTATAAGCATCCCCAACAAGAAAAGCGTTGTTAGGAATCGCTAATTGAAGGCGAATAAATAGAGCTTCTATTCCGCCTATTATAAAAAACAATCCACCTGCAATTAAATAGAGAATGGCAATCTTTTTATGGTCTACTGTCGTTAAATAATCCCATATGACAGCACCCATCCCCTGTTTTTTTGCTACAGAACTCACGTTTTCAACCTCCCCTTCGCGAATAATCCCTCTTTACTTTTCAACTTTTAACGTTTGTAAGTATGCATTTAATGCATCAATTTGATCATCCGTTAAGTTGCCATATTTACCAGTCATTTTATTTCCTGGTTTCATATTTTCAGGATCTTTCAGCCATTTTTTTAAGTTTTCTTCATTGTTTTCGGCAATACCGGCAACCATATCGCGATCCGCAAAGTTTGCTAAGTTTGGTGCGATACGAGCGGAAGGTGGTCTACTATCATTAGATCCAACTGCGTGACAACCAATACAGCTTTTATTAAATATTTCTTGGCCCTCTTGCGCCTTTGTTGAAGCTACTTCTTTCTTCCCATCAATCTTCTTCATATCAGCAAGCCACTTTTTGTACTCGCTTTCATCTAAAGCTTTCACTTTGAATTGCATTAAAGAATGTGATGGGCCGCAAAATTCTGTACAAAAACCATTATAAGTGCCCGATTTATCTGCCTTTAACCACATTTTGTTCACATTATCTGTATTTGTATCCATTTTCCCAGCTAAAGATGGAACCCAAAACGAATGTTTAATATCGGCACCCTTCAAATTCAAATACACTTTCTTACCTGTGGGGATGACTAAATCTTGAGAAGTGACTATTTTTTCTGATTTATAAGAAAATTCCCACCAATAAAGATTCGCTGTTACATCAACAACGATAGTATCTTTATCAATATTCTTTTTCTCCATCGCACTTACATCAGCAAGTTTGAATGTATATGTAACCGTCGGAACAGCTAAGATTAACAAAAGAATAATCGGAATAACTGTCCATATAATTTCTAGCTTGTGATTCCCTTCAACTTGCTCCGGAATATAATCTTCCTGACCTTTCTTTTGTCGGAAACGCACAATTACATATAAGAAAATAATAGTAACTACTAGTACTACTCCTACCATGATCGCAGTTGCTAGTAAGAGCAAATCATATTGCATTTTTGCTACTTCTCCTTGCGGAATTAAAGTAGATTGAAAGGCTTTACCGCATCCCCCTAACAGTAAAGCCAGCAGTGAAACGAACGAAAGCAGTCGCCACTGTTTCTTCATACAAACAACCCCCACTTTCCTTGTGAATTAGATTGTACTTTATAGTTAAGTAAAGTAAATCTCAACGTAAAGAAATCCAATTATGTCGTTGTCTTAGAAGAATGTAACTACAATCATTGATACAAATAAGATTGTTAAATAATTTAGGGAATAAACAAACATTTGTACGGACCATTTGATGTCATCTTGCTTACGGAAGCCATAAAATCCTAAAACGATCCATCCGATGTTTAACAATGTTGCAATTACCATAAATGTTATCCCTAGTCCACTCATATAAAATGGTAGTGGTAATAAACATACTGTCCAAATCATAATTTGGCGTTTCGTAATTTCAAATCCATGAACTACAGGAAGCATTGGAATTCCTGCATTTCGATATTCATCAACACGTTTCATCGCTAATGCGAGGAAATGTGGGATTTGCCAAATAAACATAATTAAAAATAACATCCAAGCAATTGGATGGCCTAAAGATGGATCGATTGCTGCCCATCCAATTAAAGGTGGAACTGCTCCAGATATACTACCTACAACAGTATTTAGTGTATACTTTCTCTTTGTCCATAACGTATATAAGACAACATATGTGAAAGCACCAATAAATCCCATTAATACTGCCATTGGTGTTGTTAATAATAAAAATACAAATCCAAGAAGTAATATAACTAGTCCAAATGTAAGTGCAAATCCCGGTTTATACTTCCCAGTAACTGTTGGACGGGTTTTTGTTCTTTCCATTAACGGGTCGATGTCTCGATCAATGTAGTTATTTAAACAACATACCCCTGCCATAATTAATCCAGAACCAACGATTGTAAAGAATAACTTATCCAGATTGTCCATCACACTTAATCCATTAAAATGTAATGCCAACCAAAATCCTGTAAATACAGTAAGTGTATTTGAGTTTACAATCCCCATTTTAACGAGCGCTGATAAATCTTGTAGCCGAGTTGTTTCCGGTACACTTGTAACAGCTGACTCATCATGCAGCTCACTTGTTGCATGGTTCATCACTTTAACCCCCTCTTAAAACTTTCATCTTTCTTTTTGCGCCTATTTCGAATGAAATATTTCGCTTCTATATAGCAATATTATTACAGTAGAAATATTGTTAACCCATTCTACTACTAATCTACGCCCATACTCCAATATATTAAATCATATTTCCCGAACATTTTGTGAAGAAAACATGAACTTTTTGTGTCGAATATAAAAAACTTAATTCTTACTTGTCCTTATCATAACATGATGTTACCTTCTATAATAAACTTTTTTGTCATATTTAACACGTATTCTCCTCATATCTTTTCAAAATAGCCTGTTTTTCACCTAAAAATTCCCTTATATATCCTATTTCCACACCCATTTTCTCTCCCCTGTCTGCCCCCGCCATTTCTTTGCTATTTTATTATTTTTTATATATCATAGGAACTAGCGCTTTTTATTCTATACATAATGGAATGAAAATATTTCGCAATAACTTCATAGCAGAAAGATGGTGAAATAGATTGCAACGCTTTATTAAATGGTTAGCAGTCATTACGAGTCTTGATTTATTAATAGTTTTACTAGGAGGCGCCTTAGTTACAAAAACAGGTTCTGGCCAAGGGTGCGGTAAATCATGGCCACTTTGTAACGGTGAATTTGTTCCATCTAATTTATCAATGGAAACTATTATTGAACTAAGTCACCGCCTTACATCAGGATCAGCAGGAATTCTTGTCACTCTCCTTTGTATTTTGTCCTGGAAATATTATAAACATGTGCGCGAAACAAAAACGTTAGCAATTTTATCCTTCGTATTTTTAGTTGCACAAGCATTAATGGGAGCGGCAGCAGTTGTTTGGGGACAAATGCCAGCTGTACTTGCTATCCATTTCGGTATTTCCTTAATTTCATTTGCTTCTGTCATTTTATTAACGTGTCTTATCTTTGAAATTGACCAGAAATTTGATGCACGTTCACTTATTATGGACAAAAAAATGAAATTTCATATTTATGGTGTAACAATTTACAGTTATATTGTCGTCTACACAGGTGCTTTAGTACGTCACGAACGAGCTAGCTTAGCCTGTCCAGACTTTCCTTTATGTAGCAAAAATAGACCTATGCCAACTCAACTACATGAATGGGTTCAAATGGGACATAGAGTTGCAGCGATGTTAATTTTCGCTTGGATACTATACGCAATGATTCTCGCTATTCGCCATTACAAGCAACAGCCTGTCGTATACTGGGGATGGATCATTTCATTTATCCTTGTTACACTTCAAGCGATCGTGGGAATTTTAGTCGTATTTACAAATGCTAATTTAGTAATGGCATTATTACATTCACTATTCATTTCTTGCTTGTTTGCTGTACTATGCTATTTAGTTATGTTAGGTACAAGAAGTAAAGTGAATGCAAAAGAAGCTGAATCAACTTCTAAACAAACAAAATAAATTTAAATTAAAATACCTTGCCGAATTGGCAAGGTATTTTTTGCGATAAAAAAAGAGCTGTATTTACACAGCTCTTTTTCTATTTTAGTGATCTAATTCAATCAGTAAGTCACCCGTTTGAATTGCATCTCCATCGTTAACATATACTTTTTTCACTTTACCATTGAACGGCGCTTGAACTGTCGTTTCCATTTTCATCGCTTCTGTAATTGCCATAGAATCGCCTTTTTTCACTTCATCGCCTTCTTTTACAACTACTTTAATAACCGTTCCTGGCATTGTTGCACTAATGTGGTTTGGATTTTCACGGTTTCCTTTCACACGTTGTGCCACTGTTGCTTTCACACTTTCGTCTTTCACAACAATCTCACGTGGTTGACCGTTAAACTCCAAGTAAAGAATACGATTTCCATCCGGCTGAGGCTCTCCGATTGATACTAGTTTAACCATCAATGTTTTACCTTGTTCGATTTCCACATTGATTTCTTCACCAAGTCTCATACCATAGAAGAATGTCGGTGTATCAAGCACAGATACACTTCCATAAAGCTCAGCAACTTTTTCGTAATCCATAAATACTTTTGGATATAATGCATATGCAACGACATCAAAAATCGTCACTTCGCGTCCAAGCTTATGGAATAGCTCTTCTTTTAACGCGTCGAAATCTACTGGCTCTAATAATTCACCCGGTCTTACTGTTAATGGCTCTTTCCCTTTTAAAATAATTTCTTGCAACTTTTTCGGGAAACCACCATATGGCTGTCCTAAATCTCCTGAGAACATTTCAACAACAGATCCTGGGAAGTCCATAGAATGCCCACGCTCTAAAACATCTTGTTCTGTTAAGTGATTTTGAACCATAAATAATGCCATATCACCGACAACTTTAGATGATGGTGTTACTTTAACAATATCGCCAAACATGTCATTTACACGACGATACATTACTTTCACTTCGTCGAAGCGATCTCCTAAACCAACCGCCTTCGCTTGTTGTTGTAAATTACTATACTGTCCGCCTGGCATTTCGTGCATATATACCTCTGTATGAGGAGCATTCATACCACTTTCAAACGGCGCGTAGTATTTACGTACATCTTCCCAGTAATGAGATAGTTTTTCTAATGAATCTACGTTAACGTCTGGCTGTCTTTCGTTTCCACCTAACGCATAGTATAGCGTGTTTGCGCTTGGTTGTGACGTTTGACCAGCCATAGAACTTACTGCCACATCGACAATATCAACACCTGCTTCAATTGCCTTTGTATACGTTAATATACCATTTCCACTCGTATCGTGTGTATGCAAGTGAATCGGAATCGATACCGTCTCTTTTAATGCAGAAACTAAATCATATGCCGCATTAGGTTTTAATAAGCCTGCCATATCTTTAATTCCTAATATATGTGCTCCTGATGCTTCTAACTCTTTTGCTAAGTTTTTATAGTAATTTAAATCATATTTACTACGTAACGGATCATGAATATCTCCTGTGTAGCACATTGTTGCTTCTGCAATTTTACCAGTATCCCGTACAGCATCAATCGCAACTCTCATACCTTCTACCCAGTTTAAACTATCAAAAATACGGAACACATCAATTCCAGCTTGAGCAGAACATTCCACAAACTTTTGAATTAAATTATCTGGATAGTTTTTGTAACCAACTGCGTTTGAAGAACGAAGTAACATTTGGAATAAAACGTTTGGCATTTTTTCACGAAGATCTAGTAATCGTTCCCATGGATCTTCTTTTAAGAAACGATATGCAACATCAAACGTTGCACCGCCCCACATTTCCGCTGAGAATAGGTTCGGTAACATTCTCGCTGTCGGCTCTGCAATTTGATGTAAATCTTTTGTACGAATACGCGTGGCAAGTAGTGACTGATGTGCATCACGGAATGTTGTATCCGTCAAAAGTACACGCTTTTGATCTTGTACCCATTTTACTAATCCGTCCGCTCCACGCTCATCCAAAATTTGTTTCGTTCCATTTTGAATCGGCTCTGAGTGTAATACATTCGGTATACGAGCATCCGGGAAAATGGGTTTCTCTTTTTTCCCTACTCCTGGGAAGCCATTTACTGTTACTGTCCCAATGTAATTTAACATTTTCGTTCCGCGGTCTTTACGTTTCGGGAACAGGAATAGTTCAGGTGACGCATCAATAAATGAAGTGTCATATTCTCCTGATAAGAAGTTTTTATGTTTTACTACATTCTCTAGGAATGGAATATTTGTTTTAATACCACGAATACGGAATTCTTTTAAGTTACGTTCCATTTTCGCAGCAGCTTGTTCAAAAGTAAGTGCCCATGTTGTAACTTTTACAAGTAAAGAATCATAGTACGGTGTAATAACAGCACCTTGGAAACTATTACCTGTATCAAGACGAACACCGAAACCACCGCCTGATCGGTATGCCATAATTTTCCCTGTATCCGGCATAAAATTATTTAGTGGGTCCTCAGTCGTTACACGAGATTGGATCGCAAATCCATGAACAACTACTTCCTCTTGCTTCGGAACACCTACCATTTTACTATGTAATGCATGTCCATCAGCTATTAAAATTTGCGATTGAACGATATCTACCCCTGTGATCATTTCTGTAATTGTATGTTCAACTTGAACACGCGGATTTACTTCAATAAAGTAAAACTCATCACCTTTTACAAGAAATTCTACTGTTCCTGCGTTTAAATAATTTACATTTTTTGTTAATTTCACAGCAGCATCACAAATACGCTGACGCAAATCATCTGAAAGCGACACACTAGGTGCGATTTCTACCACTTTTTGGTGACGACGTTGTACAGAACAGTCACGCTCGTATAAATGAACAACATTGCCCTCTTCATCTGCTAAAATTTGAACTTCTATATGTTTAGGTTTTTCAACGAATTTTTCAACGTATACTTCATCATTACCAAAGGCTGCTTTCGCTTCTGACTTCGCTCGATTATACGATTCTCTTAATTCTTCACTAGTACGTACAATACGCATACCACGACCGCCACCGCCAAGGGAAGCTTTAATAATAATCGGGTAATCATACTTTTCAGCAAATTCTCCAACTTCTTCTACTGAATTTACCGGCCCATCACTACCAGGAATAACTGGAATTTGTGCTAGCTGCGCTTGTGTTCTTGCTTTCACTTTATCTCCAAACATATCTAAATGCTTACTCTTTGGACCAATAAAGATAATCCCTTCTTCTTCACAACGTTTTGCGAATTGAATATTTTCTGACAAGAAACCATATCCAGGGTGGATTGCATCTACATGATTACTTTTCGCAATCTCAATAATGCCCTCAATATCTAGATAAGCATCAATTGGCTTTTTCCCTTCCCCAACTAAATAGGACTCATCGGCTTTATAACGATGATAAGAACCACTATCCTCTTTAGAATAGATTGCAACTGTTTTTAATCCAAGTTCCGAACAAGCTCGAAACACACGAATTGCAATCTCTCCACGGTTAGCTACCAATACTTTTTGAATACGTTGCAGCTTTGTCATGATTTTCCCCCTCTACTTTCCTACCACTCTAGAGATAAAATATATACACACCCTAAAGAGCGTGAAGTTCTTCACTTTCTACATTATATTATACTTAGAAAGCTTCACTTTATTTTTATCCATCATACCTTATTTTTTAACAAATGATAAGTTTTCTGATCAATTTGTTTCACAAAAATAGTATAGCATACCTCTTCCTTTTCTAACAACTTAATTGTATATCACATTTAATTTAATGTGATATATTTTTTCGGTGTATATACCAATTAATGTATCCTTTTTAATGTTTCTTGCACATAAAAAAACACATCGCGCTCTAAAGCACAATGTGTTTTTTATTTTACTACAACAAGACGCGGTCCATCTTGCTCTCTTTCTTTCATTATCTCATTTTGTTGTTTCTCTTGTCGTTTTACATGACTAGCAACATTTAATAATATACCCATCGCAATTAGATTAGCCAATAAAGAACTACCACCATAACTAATAAACGGTAAAGGTACTCCTGTAAGTGGTATTAATCCAGACATACCACCAACATTAACAAAAGTTTGTATCCCAATTAAACTTGCAATTCCGATTGCAATTAAACTTCCAAATGGATCTTTACACTTCTGTGCTACTCTAAACGAACGAATGATAATAAGTAGTAAACAGATTAAAATGATAGCTACACCTATAAAACCTAGTTCTTCAGATATAATCGCCATAATAAAATCCGTTTGCGGCTCTGGTAAGTAGCCATACTTTTGTATACTATTTCCTAGTCCTCTACCATTTAACCCACCTGAGGCAATTCCAATAAATGAATTTATTAATTGAAATCCATCTTTTTGCGGATCACTAAATGGATCAAGAAAAACTGAAAATCGAGCTTTTTGGTATAGACTTAATTTATAGTTTCCGATAAAATACAACGCCGGAATCCACACGACAGATGTTAATAAAAATCTTTTAATCCACAAGTTAACATTAACTCCTGAACAGAAGAACATAATTAACACTGTTCCACCTATTAATATGTCAGTCCCTAAGTCATTTTGTAATAAAATTAATACCATCGATCCACCGACAACAAATATAGGAGGTATTATCCCTTGAAAAAAAGGGGTTTGCCTCTCTTGTTTCTTAGCAAAAAAACTTGCTAGCGTAATAATAACTGCTATTTTTACAAACTCAGCTGGTTGTATACCTAGTATCCATCCTTTTGCACCATTGATTACCTTACCGAAAAGGAAAGCTGCTGTTAGTAAGCCCAGACTCCCTAACCCCATCGCTGTAAGAACTATTTTTTCCCTCCAAAATTTGTAAGGAATTACAGCGACAATCACTAGTATTACCGTTCCAATAGCAAGAGCAACTAATTGTTTTTTAAAAAAGTGATCTGCTGGCCAGTTATATTTCGACGAAATCGCGACAATGGAACTAGAACTATATACCATTATAACTCCCAACACACATAAGATAACAAGAGGAAGTAATAATGAATAATCCATTGATTTCCATACTCTTTTCATTTCATTTCCTCTTTCTGTTTCAATTTAATTATTGTTGTATTCCATATGTACATTGATTCTTCCTGCTTTATTATACAAATAAAAAGCCCAAACTATTTCAGTTTGAGCCCCCCTATTTGAACCCGTTATTGTTGTTTGTTCGTAAATGCTTCATGAAGTGCAGATAACTCACGTTCAAGCTCTCCTAACATTGCTTTCCCTTGTTCTTCTGCAATAAGACCAAGGCGAACTGCAAAATCGACCTCGCGGGATAGTCCAAACATTTGTGTGTCTAACACTTCTTCATATAATGGACATTGCGGCATTGTAAGATTGTCCATTTGCACCTTAATAAGTCTTAAAATCTTCTCCGCATCCGCTTGTAGAAGGGCTAGTGCCTTTTCCTGATGATTTGATACTGTCTCAGACGCCAAATTGATTCCCTCCGTTTCCGTCCTACTCTCTCCTATCTATTAATATTAGCGATAGTTTTAGTAAATTGCAATAGAAACATTTTTTGTGACAACCGTGTCTAATGCTATTATACTGAAAAGTGGGAGTATAACACAAATGGGGGAACAACAATGAGCGAAATTTTATTTATTAATGGAAAAGTTCGTTTTCCAATCACTATCGATCCAACTGTTTGGATCTTTGATGATCGAAAAGTAGATTTGACAACTTACTTTGACGAAACAAGAGAAAACACTTCAGAACTAGAAGCTTATTTAAAAAACACTTCAGAGCATTGGGATCGTGAAATCCGTGATGGTGCTGCGTTTCCACCGATACAACAAAGTGTAAAGAAATATAAAAAAGAACAACTAATTACTGGAACGTTCGGTATACCATTTCATCCATTTCTTGCTAACGCCGAAATTTCAGAGGACGCTACGCAAGTCGAAATTGAAACAGTAGATCAAACAATAATACTTCCATTAGAAACTGTGGAAAATGCTATTCTTGGTTTTTCAAAAAAAGGAAAGCCATTAAAAGAGGATGGACCTGTTCATCTATATTACAATGATGGATCTAATAGACAAAATCCAATCCGTAACATCCGTAAATTTACAATTATTTAAAGTGTATACTTGGAAGAAAAAGGAGTGAGCCTCAGCTCACTCCTTTTATAATAAATCCGCTGCAAGTTGAGCTAAATTAGACCGCTCCCCTTTAACAAACTTTACATGACCACTAATACGTTGCTCTTTAAACTTTTCTACAACATATGTTAAACCATTATTATATTCATCCAAATACGGGTGATCAATTTGCTGAGGATCTCCCATTAATACAATTTTACTTTTTTCTCCTACCCTTGTTAATATCGTTTTCACTTCATGCTTCGTTAAATTTTGTGCTTCATCAATTATAATGAACTGATCTGGAATACTTCTCCCACGTATATAGGTAAGGGCCTCTACTTCAATCGAACCCATTCCAGCTAAAATAGCATCTAACTCTCCTGGCTTTTTCGTATTAAATAAATACTCTAGATTATCAAAAATCGGTTGCATCCACGGTCTTAACTTTTCTTCTTTTTCTCCTGGTAAATAACCGATATCTTTTCCGACTGGAACAATTGGCCTTGCGACGAGTAGTTTTTTATATAGTCCTAAATCTTCCGTTTGCATGAGTCCTGAAGCCAACGCGAGTAATGTTTTTCCTGTACCAGCTTTCCCCGTTAACGTTACTAGCGGAATATCTTCACGAAGCAACAATTCTAACCCCATAATTTGCTGCACATTTCGTGGTCGTATCCCCCATACTTGTTCATTATGAAAAATAAGTTTCTTTACCTTCTTACCTAAATGATCCACAATGCCAAGCGCTGAACTAGATCCCCCTAATGCATCTTTCATTACTACAAACTGATTTGGATAAAAAGGGTGATTTGCAATTTCGGATAAAGGCAATTCACCTTTTTCATAAAAATAATCTAATTGCTCTTTTGATATATACCCTTCTAAAAATCCTGAATATATATTATCTACTTCAATTACACGATCACTTAAATAATCTTCCGCCTTCAAACCAATTGCATCAGCTTTTACCCTTACGAGCACGTCTTTACTTACTAAAATAACAGACTTCCCGTCCTCTTTTTCTTGTTCTTCTAAAGATAGATTTTTTGCTACAGCTAAAATTCGATTATCATTCGTTTTTTCTACAAAAATATCTTGTAGTTGAACAAATGAACGATGATTTAATTCAATACGAAATGTACCGCCGTTTTCTAACGGAATACTTTCATGCAGCTTTCCTATTTCACGAAATTTGTCTATTAACTTAGATACATAACGAGCGTTTCGTCCTACTTCATCCATATAACGTTTTTTCGAATCAACCTCTTCTAATACAACTGCTGGAATCACTACCTCATTTGTTTCAAATGAAAAAATAGATAAAGGATCCTGCAAAAGTA
This sequence comes from Bacillus sp. N5-665, assembly GCF_022637375.2. Lineage (NCBI taxonomy): Bacteria > Bacillati > Bacillota > Bacilli > Caryophanales > Bacillaceae > Bacillus > Bacillus sp. N5-665. Next base: position 1,450,293 of record NZ_CP093325.1, on the reverse strand, counting down.
CATTCGTATCTAACACATAAATTTTATCCAACCTGTTACCCCCTGACTCCACTTTTAAATTTGTAGAACAAGGGTTTCATCCATAAAACATGGACGAACCATTGTTATAATTATATGTACCGTATAAACGAGGTAGAATCGAAATTCATAGCCATTAAACCTTTTATTTATTTTTTATTCATTTCTATTCAATATATTACTTTTAATTATAATTATTAACATAAAATCACAATAACTGATTACAAAAGTTAATAACTTATTTTCTTATTTATCACATTTATAATTCTTTTATTCCTACTAACACTTGGTTATCCAGCTTTTTCGCTGCGCGAATATCATATGTTTTTTCATAGGTTGGCTCAGTTGCAAGCTTCGCTCCATAAAACATAACATCACGTACTTCTTGTACATTTACTTCTATTACAGTTAATTTTAGAGGAATGCCTTCCATTCTATCAGTCAAAATTTCACCTGCACCACTTATGGAAAATACGGATTCATTCGCCATTATAGTCAATACTAGCCCAGTACTATGACGTATATTTTCCACAATACGTGAACGTTGATCTACTGCAAATCGAATACTAGTTTTACTCACTGCATACACCCAAGAAATAGCACTTACGTTAGGAACTTGTTTTTCGAAGTCTGTTGTTGCTACCATAACAATACATTCTTTACGTAACGTTTGTACTAAATCATCTGTTAATGTAGGATCTACTACATTCGCCATATTTCCACCTCCAAATATAATTAGTATATCCTTATCATAACTTATTTTTCGAATTGCGAAAATATTATTTTTTCCCGCTATTATTCAAAAATATTACACTTCCATGATATACTTATACTGATAGAATTCGTATTGAGGTGACGAAATGAGAGTCAAATGTATGATTTGTGATAAAAAAGATATGTTAGATGATGAAAATCCTATGGCAAAAAAACTGCGTAACCGCCCTATTCATACATATATGTGCATGGAATGTTCGGAACGAATTGCAGAACGTACGATGGAACGTCATGCAAGTGGTAATTTCCGATTATATCGTGATAAAAAAGTCGAAGACGATTGGTAAAATGTAAATAAGTCCTTAATCATATAGATAAGGACTTATTTATATTTTTCAGGTTCACGATTCATTTGATCCAAAAAGCAATCAATAGCTTCTAATGGAAACCTGGCAGATTTTTTTTCTCCATTCATTTCATATGTAATCAAATACATTTCTTCGTTCTTTTTAACTTCCACATTCTTTAATTTATGTTCTTCATATATCATATTTTGAAATAACAAATACGTTTCTTTTGCAGCACAATCATATGGACGTGCTTCGGCAACTGTTTTAATCGTTAACCAATTATATAACGCATCTTGTACTGAACGCATAAAAATTCGCCCCCTCACCCAGCATTTTGTTGTCTTGCTTGACGTAAACGCAACCTATAAATCCCAAGTACAATTGCCGCTACAACAAGGCCCTCTCCAACAGGTAAAAAAACTGCAAAGAAAGTTAAAACTGTACACCCAATCGCTAACGATATATATATCACTATATTTTTTATTATTGATAGTTTTCTTGCAAAACCTAAATTATACACAAGTGCACTTAATATAATAATGATGACATATAGCAACCACATCCCTAGTTCTGGATTTTCATCAACTTTACATAATTTCGCAAAAAACGACATTCTTTCTAACATCATTCATCCCCCTTTCTCACAAAAAACAAATTTTATTTATGTACTTAATACAAGAGTAACCTGCAAAAAAAATACTGTCCACAAAAAAGAGTAAATATTCCAAAAATAAATACAATAAAAAAACAGCTACCCCTCAAAGGTAGCTGTTCTATTATTTTACGCTTCTACAGATTTCTTTTTCTTAGCAGCTCTTTCGCGCTCGCTCTTATCAAGAATTTTTTTACGTAGACGAATTGATTCTGGAGTTACTTCACAGAACTCGTCATCGTTTAAGTACTCTAATGACTCTTCTAAAGTCATTAAGCGTGGTTTTTTCATTGTTGAAGTTTGATCTTTCGTCGCAGAACGAATATTAGTTTGTTGTTTCATTTTTACAACGTTAACTGTTAAGTCATTCTCACGAGTATGTTCTCCAACAATCATACCAGCATATACTTCTGTACCTGGTTCAACGAAGATTACACCACGGTCTTCAACTTGCATAATACCGTATTGTGATGCTTTTCCTGTTTCAAGTGAAACTAGAACACCTTGGCGACGTCCACCAACTTGTCCAGCGTGTACTGGTTGGTAGCAATCGAATGTATGGTTTAAAATACCGTAACCACGAGTTAATGTTAAGAATTCTGTTGTGTAACCAATTAAACCACGTGCTGGAACCATGAAAGTAAGGCGAACTTGACCGTTTCCGTTATTCACCATATCTAACATTTCACCTTTACGTGCACCCATAGATTCCATAATAGAACCAGTGTATTCTTCAGGTACATCGATTTGCACGCGCTCTACAGGCTCACATCTTACGCCATCAACTTCTTTAATAATTACTTCAGGCTTAGATACTTGTAGTTCATAACCTTCACGACGCATGTTTTCAATTAGGATAGATAAATGTAATTCCCCGCGTCCAGATACGATCCACGCATCAGGAGAATCTGTATTATCTACACGTAAACTTACATCTGTTTCTAATTGTGAACGAAGACGCTCTTCAATTTTACGAGATGTAATGAATTTACCTTCACGACCTGCAAATGGGCTGTTATTTACAAGGAATGTCATTTGTAGTGTTGGCTCATCGATACGTAATAATGGTAAAGCCTCTTCATGCTCAACCGGACATACCGTTTCACCTACGTTAATGTCTTCCATACCCGAAACAGCTACTAAATCTCCAGCTTTTGCTTCTTCAATTTCTTGACGTTTTAATCCAATGTAACCAAATAATTTCGTTACACGGAATTGTTTTACAGTTCCATCAACTTTCATTAATGCAACTTGTTGTCCTACTTTCATTGTACCACGGAATACGCGTCCAACCCCGATACGACCAACATAGTCATTGTAATCAAGAAGTGCTACTTGGAATTGAAGTGGCTCCTCGCTGTTATCAACTGGTGCTGGAATATGTTCAATAATTGTGTCAAACAATGATTTCATATTCTCTTCTTGATTTGCTGGATTTGAATCTAAGCTTGCTGTTCCGTTCATTGCTGATGCAAATACAACTGGGAACTCTAATTGATCTTCGTTTGCACCAAGTTCGATAAATAAGTCAACTACTTCATCAACTACTTCATCAGGGCGAGCGAAGTCACGGTCAATTTTGTTTACAACAACGATTGGAGTTAAGTTTTGCTCAAGAGCTTTCTTTAAAACAAATCGTGTTTGTGGCATACAACCTTCATATGCATCAACAACAAGTAGAACACCATCAACCATTTTCATGATACGTTCTACTTCTCCACCGAAGTCAGCGTGACCAGGTGTATCTAAAATGTTAATTCTTTTATCTTCATAGTGAATCGCAGTATTCTTCGCTAAAATTGTAATACCACGTTCTCTTTCTAGATCGTTTGAGTCCATTGCGCGTTCTTCAATATGTTCATTCGCACGGAACGTCCCCGCTTGACGTAATAACTGGTCAACAAGTGTTGTTTTACCATGGTCAACGTGGGCAATAATTGCTATATTTCGTAAATCTTGTCGTTTTTTCAACATGTCCAACTCCTAATGTCTTTTTAATCCTTCTCTATTATAAGAGCGAAGGGGATACAATGGCAATCAAAATAAAATCAAGAATGAAAATATAGTTGTATTCTTACTTTTGTGAAAGTAAAATGAGATTGGAGGGTGAAGAAATGGAACACATTCAATATCGCTTTTTATTAACTGCAATTATCGGTGTTATTTTCTTAATCGGTATCGGCATTATGGTTGCTGAAAATAGTCCCATCGGTATTATTATTTGCATTATCGGCACATTTGTTACAGTTGGATACGGTTTTGTAACAAAAAGAAAAATGCGTAAATCGAAATAACGTCAAAAAGTAAGAAGCGCTTATACAGCCTCTTACTTTTTTTGTTACTCCGCTATAAATCGTAACAACTCTTCATACACTCCTGGTTTTGCAACTAATACGCTGCTCTTCTCTACGATAGAAAGCGGGGATCCAGAAAAAGTTGTCACCTTGCCTCCAACTTCCTCTACAATTATCTGTCCCCCACCAAAATCCCATGGTGATAATCTCGGCGTTACATATGCATCTATTCTTCCTGTTGCAACGTATACCATCTCTAACGCTGCACAGCCATATGATCTCGTGCCTCTTGCTTTCTTAACCAGTGCCATCATACTTTCCTTATTAAGCATTGGATTGTCGGTAAGCCATATCGCATTTAAAGCTACAATACCTTGCTCTACAGTTCCTTTTTCCAATAAAGGTATTGGTACTTCATTACAAAATGCTCCAGCTCCCTTTACCGCATGGTATAATTCATCATGAACTGGATCATAAATGAGTCCAACCTTTCCGATACCGTTCTCATAAATTCCAATTGAAATTGCGAAATTTCTTTTTTGATGAACAAAGTTCATCGTGCCATCAATTGGATCAATTAACCAAACAACCCCTTCAGAAGAAGTTACCTCATCTCCATAACCTTCTTCTCCTAAAATATTATGGTTCGGGAATGTTTCTTTAATTTTCCCAATTAAAAACTGTTCTATTTCTCGGTCCATATTTGTTACTAAATCAGCTGCATTGGATTTCGTTTCTATAATAAGTGCTTTTTCCATTGATGCCATTAAAAACTCTCCTGCATCTCGAATCCACTGTTTGGCGTGTGCATCGATGTCTTTCCATACTTCTTGCATGTTTAAACACTCCGATCTATACTGTTCACAGAAAAAACGAACCCTTTATAAGGTTCGCACCAACTAATTTTTTATACATATACTATTATTACGCTTCTAAACGAATCATTTCAAGTCTTAACACTTCTAACTTTTGTACACACTCTTCTTTTTTCAGTTTATCATTCTCCATCATCGCATCATATAAAGTTGCTAATTCATAATCTAGCTCCAAACGTAGCACCGGTATTCTCTTTTCAGCATCTGTTCTCTTTAACGCATTAATCACCTGTCTCATATTATTTGCCTCCTCCCAATATTCGTCTGCCCTCGGACTGGAATTGATTCAATTTTCTGATTTTTTGTTTTATACTATACTATGTTGGATAAATCATCTATGCAACAAAATTATATTTTTTTATTTAATTTTTTTTGTGCTGTTTTTTTTATGAATAGTACAAGCTATGCTAAAATAAAAGCAAAATAGGAGTTGGAGGAACAATCATGACACTACAAACATTCAAGTCAACTGATTTTGAGGTCTTTACAGTTGATGGTCTCGAAGAACGAATGAGTGCAATTAAAACGAACATTCATCCTAAGCTGGAAGCTTTAGGGGAACAGTTTGCAACGTATTTATCCAAACAAACTGATGAGAACTTTTTTTATCATGTAGCAAAACATGCACGCCGCAAAGTCAATCCACCAAACGATACTTGGGTTGCTTTTTCAACAAATAAACGCGGTTATAAAATGCTGCCACATTTCCAAATTGGATTATGGGGTACTCATGCCTTCATATACTTTGGTTTAATCTATGAGTGTCCACAAAAAGTGGAGACGGCTCACGCCTTCTTAGAACATTTAAATGATTTAAAAACAAATATTCCAAATGACTTCGTTTGGTCCATTGACCATACTAAACCAAGTGTAAAATTACATAAAACACTTGAAACAGAAGACTTACAAAAGATGATTGAACGTCTAGCTACTGTGAAAAAAGCAGAATTATTAGTTGGTATTCATATATCACCAGAGGAGTTTTCAGCAATGACCAACGAACAATTCCTTGCTAAGATTGAATCTACGATGCAATCACTCCTTCCTTTATATGCACTTTGTAATCGATAGTAGAAAACGGACAATTTATATTGTCCGTTTTTAGTTGTTATCACATTATATCACTTCAGTTTTCATTTTTCAAAATATTTTTACATTTTCACAAGCTTTTGTTCTTCAGTTTCTTTCGCCCTTTGAATCGCACGGTATATAGAATATCCACTTACTTCTTGAAACTCTTTATCAATTTTCTTCTCTTCTGCTTTAGATGGAACAATCTCTTTAAAACGACGATATAATCCCATTAATTCTTCTCTTATAATTCCTTTTTCGTATGCTTTCTCAATTGCTTCATAAAACTTCACAATTACAACCATTTCCTCATTTGACCAATCATAATCTAACGGATATTGATATTCCATTTCGCACCTCATTTATCATTTCTTCTTATCTCAATATGCTATCTTAAAGGGATTTTTTTCTTCTTCACTATAGCCACTTTGCATTATACACTATTTATTCATTGTGATGGAATTGTCTTCCTCTATAAGTTAATTGGAAATAACTATTTAACATACTCACTGTAAAAATATTTTTTTCTATACATCTATAATTATTGGTGATATAATGCTTTTGTTTTATAGAAAATAAAGTGAACCTACCATCTCAAAAATGCTTTTGTGATTGGCAGAAAAACAAGTCTCATTCTAAAAAGCACTTAACTTTTTTAGAACAAGATTATATAAAACAAACTCTAATAAATATTATGAAAAAGAAGGGGTGTATAGATTGTCCCAATACGAAACACCATTGTTTACCGCTTTAGTTGAGCACAGTAAGCGAAATCCAATTCAATTCCATATTCCTGGTCACAAAAAAGGACAGGGCATGGATCCTACATTTCGCGAATTTATTGGGCATAATGCATTAGCAATTGATTTAATTAATATTGCGCCGCTCGATGATTTACATCATCCAAAAGGTATGATTAAAGAAGCACAAGATTTAGCAGCCGCTGCATTTGGTGCAGATCATACTTTCTTTTCTATTCAAGGTACAAGTGGTGCAATAATGACAATGGTGATGAGCGTGTGCGGTCCTGGTGACAAAATCCTAGTGCCACGAAACGTGCATAAATCAGTAATGTCAGCTATTATTTTCTCAGGTGCAAAACCGATTTTCATGCATCCTGAAATCGATCCAAAACTTGGTATTTCACACGGAATCACAATTCAATCTGTCAAAAAGGCACTTGAAGAGCATTCAGATGCGAAAGGCTTACTTGTTATTAATCCAACATACTTTGGCTTTGCTGCGGACTTAGAACAGATTGTCCAATTAGCGCATTCTTATGATATCCCTGTACTAGTTGATGAGGCTCATGGTGTTCATATTCATTTTCACGATGAATTGCCGATGTCAGCGATGCAAGCCGGTGCAGATATGGCAGCAACAAGTGTTCACAAATTAGGAGGATCTTTAACGCAAAGTTCTATTCTTAACGTGAAGGAAGGCCTTGTGAACGTTAAACATGTTCAATCTATTATTAGCATGCTTACGACTACATCAACTTCTTACATCTTGTTAGCATCCCTAGATGTTGCTAGAAAACGTCTTGCTACAGAAGGAACAGCACTCATAGAACAAACAATACAATTAGCGGAACAAGTTCGTGATGCTATTAATGCTGTTGAGGATCTTTACTGTCCTGGGAAAGAAATGCTAGGTACAGATGCTACTTTTAACTACGATCCTACAAAGATAATTGTATCTGTAAAAGATTTAGGTATTACAGGCCATCAGGCTGAAGTATGGCTTAGAGAGCAATATAACATTGAAGTAGAACTCTCGGATTTATACAACATACTATGTCTTGTCACTTTTGGGGATACAGAAAGTGAGACAAATACACTTATTGCAGCATTACAAGATTTAGCAGCAACATTTAGAAATAAAGCCGATAAAGGTGTTCAAATACAAGTAGAAATTCCAGAAATACCAGTGCTAGCACTTTCTCCTCGAGATGCTTTTTATTCGGAAACAGAAGTCATTCCGTTTGAAAATGCAGCAGGTCGTATTATAGCTGATTTCGTTATGGTTTATCCGCCAGGGATTCCAATCTTTACTCCGGGGGAAATTATTACACAAGATAACTTAGAGTATATTCGTAAAAACTTAGAAGCGGGTTTACCTGTACAAGGTCCTGAAGATATGACATTACAAACATTACGTGTGATTAAAGAGTACAAGCCTATCAGTTGATAGGCTTTTCTTTCACCCTTTTTCTCTTTTCCCATACGATATTAAGTAATGTAACGTATAGGTGGGGATACGATTATGATTGTAATAGGCCGTTCTATTGTACATCCTTATATCATAAATGAATATGAGCCATTTGCAACTGAGAAACAACAAATTTTATCGATAATGGCAGGAAATCAAGAAATTTATTCCTTCCGAACATCTGATGAACTCAGCTTTGATCTAAATTTGCGAGTGAATATTATTACTTCTGCATTAGAACTTTTTCAAAGTGGATTTCAGTTTCGCACATTTCAACAATCCTTTTGCAACCCCCAGTATTGGAAAAGAACGTCACTTGGAGGATTCGAGCTACTACCAAACATACCCCCTTCCATTGCCATACAAGATATTTTCAAAAACGGAAAACTATATGGAACTGAATGCGCCACCGCTATGATCATTATTTTTTACAAAGCTTTACTATCATTATATGAGGAAGAAACTTTCAACCGTCTCTTTGCAAACCTTTTACTTTATACGTGGGACTACGATCAAGATTTAAAGCTCATAACAAAAACGGGTGGCGATCTTGTTCCAGGTGATCTCGTTTATTTTAAAAATCCACAAGTGAATCCAGCTACGATCGAGTGGCAAGGAGAAAATACAATCTATCTAGGAAATTTCTTTTTTTACGGACATGGCGTAGGTGTAAAAACAAAAGAGGAAATTATATACTCATTAAATGAACGACGAGTCCCTTACGCTTTTATTTCAGCTTTCTTGACCGATACTATTACCCGTATCGATAGCCGTCTCATGAGCCACTACGCCTCTCCTAGCACTCCACAGACATCGATAGGCTTTATTCCGATTAGAGATGATGCAATCGTTGCAACAATTGGCCATACAACTACAATTTATTAAAAAAGCGCCTACATATGTATATGTAGGCGCTTCTTCTTATTTAAGCTTTTGTATGTTCTTTATGGTCACATTCGCAATGAGATCCACATTTTCCGTATAGTACTGTTGATTTTTCATCTTCAAAATGTCCGATTGTTCCTTCACATACTTGGCATACGATTGTTCCCATTTTTCATTTCCCCCTGAGTTTTAATAATAATCTACTTATTTATAATTAAGCTTTCGCCTGGTCTCTATTAGCACAGTCACAATTTGTACCACATTTTCCGTAAAGCACTGTCGTTTTTTCATCTTCAAAATGACCGATTGTTCCTTCACATACTTGGCATACGATTGTTCCCATTTTTCATTTCCCCCTAAGTTTATGGTCCTAAAAACTTTTAGCTGTCCATTTCCTATCAATTATTGGGCTTTTGTATGCTCTGTGTGATCACATCCGCAAGATCCACATTTCCCGTAAAGTACCGTTACTTTCTCATCCTCGAAGTGCGCAATTGTACCTTCACAATCTTGACATACGATCGTTCCCATTTTTCATTTCCCCCTAAGTTTATAATCCCAAAAACTTTTGTAACCGCTTAACTTTCTGTCTTTATTTTAATATGTTATACTTTTTACGTCAATAGGTTTTTAGTATAACACATTAAATATTTTTAATTTAAATTAGTATGCGATATTCAAACAAAAAAACAGCCATATTTATACGTACGACTGTTTTACATTAATTATTCTTCATATTCCGCATGCAAAGAAGTAGATGGGACTAAAAATTTAAAAAACTGAGCTAACTCTGCTGCTTCCTCTTCTGACCCCAATTTAAAAACTTCCTGTATATGTTGCACATTCTCTACATCATCTCTTCCAAGTAAAGTAGACCTTCCTGTTTGCATGCAAACAATGAGCGGCTTTCCAAAAAACATATTTGTATAAATAACACCAAAATCATAACGAGTATCATGTGTCATAAACCCCAAAAATCGTACCTTCACACTTTCATGCTCATCATACAATTTTTCAAACATCGGTTTCCACCTTTCTACATCACCTTTCATTAGTATATTAAACAAAAAAAGGAATACTCCTTTTAATTGTCAAAAAATTCAGTAGGATGTAGAATGATAGTATTCTACTAAGTTAGGAGGAGCTTATATGCAACATGCCTTTATTACGCTTGTACCTAAATCCAATCAACAAACTGTTTCAACAGATGATATAAAACAACTTTTTCAGTACTATAAAACAGTTACTTCCAAAACTGGTGTTCAAATTAATTACGCTTATACAAATACCGCTTTTCCTTATGAAATTTTAGATACATCAGCAACAACATTAAAACTACAAGCTACTCACGATCGATATGACTCCATATATGTTGGTGTTGGTATAGAAAAGGAACAATCTTTTATTCAGATTTCTTTACCACCTACTGCAACATTCGGTGATAAAGGAAAAGCAAATGAATTTTGCCGTTTTCTAGCGAAGAAATTAGAAGGAGAATTACAATTATTTAATGGAAGAACAATGTATTTCTATAAACGTTAATTTAAAAACAAAAATAAATGATTAGAAAGATCATACTATTTGTGCAAGTAAGAAGCATCGCTTTTCTCCTTGCACTTAGTATGACATACGCTATTACATACGCTAAGTACAAAAATATAAGAAAAAGAAAAATTTTATAATGAAGTTTATCACGACTTGACAATAATAACACTGCTGAAAATCCACTCCATAAAACTAGATGAAAAAATGAAGCTAGTGTAATTTTCATAGCGTTACCTCCTTTTTCTTCCTATTTATATGCTTCAGCTCTTCCCTCTTAACATTTTGAAGGTAGACTTTTCTAAATCCCACCTAATTCATCGTTGTATTTTTCTTTTTCAAATTCTCCAACTATTCAAATGCGAATATTCCTCGTTTTTAACAATAAATTCTCTCATATCTCCTATAAGATAGATTATTCATTTATCGCATGGTATACTCCTTAAAGAGAAAAGACAGAAAGGAATTAATGATACATGGTATTTAGCAATTTGTTTTTCTTATGCCTTTTTTTACCTGCAATTCTTTTCGTGTACTACTCAGTACGGAAAGAATTACAAAACATAGTTCTTCTATTATTTAGTTTATTATTTTATGCTTGGGGAGAACCAATATATGTCTTCCTAATGCTTTTTTCTATTTTCATCAACTATTGGTTCGGAATATGGCTTAATAAAGACCGACTGTCTAGTGCAAATAGAAAAGTTATTCTGACTATAGCAATCGTTGTCAATACTGCTATACTCGGATATTTTAAATACGCTAATTTCTTAGTAGATAATATAAATGGCATTTTTCATACAAACATTGTACTAGAAAAAATCCCCTTACCAATTGGGATTTCATTTTTCACTTTCCATGCAATGAGTTATATTATTGACATTTATAAGAAAAAAGTAGAAGCTCAGCGAAATCTATTTGATCTCGCACTATACTTTACTATTTTCCCACAATTAGTAGCAGGGCCAATTGTGCGATATAATACAATCGCTTATCAATTACATGTTAGAACAGTTACTGCTGATAAGTTTTCAGAAGGAATTCGTCGTTTTATCATTGGATTAGGAAAGAAGGTTTTAATTGCGAATCAATTAGGAGCTATTGCCGATGAAATATTTGCGATGGATCCAGCAACAATGAGCGTATCTACCGCTTGGATTGGCGCGATCGCTTACACATTACAAATTTATTTCGATTTTTCAGGTTACAGTGATATGGCAATTGGATTAGGAAAAATGTTCGGATTTGATTTCTTAGAAAACTTCAATTATCCATATATTTCAAAATCCATCTCTGAATTTTGGCGTCGTTGGCACATTTCACTTGGTTCTTGGTTCCGTGATTATGTTTATATTCCATTAGGTGGGAATCGCGTATCTACTTGGAAAATCTATCGTAATCTCTTCATTGTATGGGCGTTAACCGGATTTTGGCATGGAGCTAGTTGGACATTTATGATTTGGGGTATTTATTACGGATGTTTAATTGCTTTAGAAAAGGCTGGTTTCGAAAAATTATTACAAAAATTATGGTGGCCGATTCAACACGTATACGTTATGTTCTTAGTGATTATTGGTTGGGTGTTCTTCCGCGCTGATAATTTTAGCTACTGTTCTAAATTTTTACAAGCAATGTTCGGATTAAATGGATCGTTGACTGACATTACGAGTTATTTCTATGTGATGAATTATTGGGGAATCTTTATACTTGCTATTATTACATCAGCTCCAATTTTCTCTTGGATCAAGAATCAATTAGCAAATAAAAAGGTAATCATTTTATCTCCACTTTATTACTTGAGTGTCTTAATCATAACTATGATGTATTTAACGAATGCAACTTACAATCCATTTATTTACTTCCGCTTCTAAAGGAGGGCTAACTATGAAAAATTTCACTAATCGTATATTAATTACAGGATTTCTCGCTATTATTTTTGGAATGTGTATATGGACCGGAAAAATAATATATTGGGACAAAAAAAGTTTTTCTGATTTTGAAAATAGAGAATTAGCTTTGAATCCAGTCCTAACTATTGATACTATAAAATCCGGAAAATATTTCAAAGATACTGAATTACACTTTACAGATCACATTGCAGCACGAGACAGATTTATTGAAACATACACAAAGTTACAAATGAAGTTCAATCGAACTTTCGTAAATAACAATTATGTTGCAGATGACGGTTTTATTTTATCTGCACCTACCAAAATAGATATGCGTAATCAAATTAAACAGTCTGTTAACGAATTAGAAAACTTACAAACTCAATTTCAAAAAACAGAATTTTATTTCTTGTTAGCTCCAAGTAAACTAACGGCATTTTCGTATAAATACCCGCCATATGTAGATCGTGGGTACGATCAAAAGCATCGTGATTATTTTGTACAAGAGTTACAGAAAATAAATTTCCCTGTTATTGATGTTCTTCCTGCTCTTCAAAAGGAATTTACTCATGAACAATTAGAAGATCTATACTTTAAAACCGATCACCATTGGAATATGAAAGGTGCATTTTATGCATACGAACAAACAATGAAGCACATTGCTAATGAATCTAAAATATTTAAAGGTAATGCTGTTAATCGAGATGATTATAAAATAACTACAGAAAAACCGAATGGACAATTTATCGGTAGTTGGAATAAACAACTGTATAATTTAATAGAAACACCTGAAACAATCCCATATGTACAATTAAAGCAAAACCCAAATATGTGGGATAATTATACTGTATATCTCGGTCCAAAATCAGAAGAATCGATGAAAATGCCGATGAAGGAATTCTTTGCAGTAGACAAAAATAAGCTTTCACCAGACTATAGTTCCGTTTACCAAACAGACTATGCACAGATAAATATTTTAAATCCAGATGCAAAAACCAAACTACATGCTGTCATTATTAAAGATTCTTATGCAGATGCAACTTATCCTTTATTTGCACAAGAGTTCGAACAAACAACATTTATTGATCCACGATTTGCGGCAAGCAAAAATGTAAAACAAGAACTCGAAAAACTAAATGCTGATATCGTGTTATTCCTTTATAATGACACTAGTACAAATAAAGAAATGTATCAATTTGAAAATAAAGAATAAAAAAGAGGTGAATCAAAAAAATTCACCTCTTTTTTTCTATGCATATAACGCATGAAAAAAACGTCTTCTAAATTTAGAAGACGTTTTTTTATAATTATTTTACAATGTGAATTGGCATTCCAAGAGCAACTTCAGCTGCTTCCATTGTGATCTCACCTAATGTTGGGTGAGCGTGGATTGTTTGAGCGATATCTTCTGCTGTCATTCCAGCTTCGATAGCTAAACCAATCTCAGAGATAATATCAGAAGCGCCTGCACCTGCAACTTGAGCACCTACAAGAAGACCATCTTCTTTACGTGTTACAAGTTGTAGGAAACCGTCAGTGCTGTTTAATGATAATGCACGACCGTTAGCAGCGAATGGGAACTTAGATACAGCTACTGTCATTCCTGCTTCTTCAGCTTGTTTCTTAGTGTAACCAACAGATGCTAATTCTGGATCAGTGAAGCATACTGCAGGAATTCCGATGTAATCGATTGCTGATGCATGGCCACTAATTACTTCAACAGCTACTTTACCTTCGTAAGAAGCTTTGTGAGCTAATGGTGGTCCAGGAACGATATCACCGATTGCATAGATGTTTGGTACGTTTGTACGACATTGCTCATCGATTTCGATGATGCCGCGGTCAGTCATTTTAACTCCAACTTGCTCAAGACCGATTTCTTGAGTGTTTGGACGACGACCTACAGTTACTAATACGTAATCTGCTTCTACAGTTTGGATTTCACCTTTAACTTCAAAGCTAACTTTTACGCCAGTTTCTGTTTCTTCAACGCCTTTAGCCATAGCTTTTGTATGGATATTTACGTTACCTTTCTTTTGAAGAGCACGTTTAACAACAGAGCTCATAGCTTTTTCGAAACCAGCTAAGATTTCGTCGCCAGCTTCTACTACAGTAACTTCTGTACCGAAGTTAGCATATGCAGTTCCTAATTCCATACCGATGTAACCGCCGCCGATTACAACAAGTTTTTTAGGAATTTCAGGTAAGCTTAAAGCACCTGTAGAGTTGATAACACGTTTAGAGTATTTGAATCCTGGAATTTCGATTGGTGTAGAACCAGTTGCAAGAACAGCATTTTTAAACGTATACGTTTGTGCTGCATCTTCAGTCATTACGCGTAATGTGTTAGCATCTACGAAGTAAGCTTCACCGCGAATGATTTCAACTTTGTTACCTTTAAGAAGGCCTTCAACACCGCCAGTTAATTTCTTAACTACGCCGTTTTTCCATTCTTGAACTTTTGTAAAGTCAACTTTCACGTTCTCTGCAGTGATACCCATGTCATCAGAATGCATTGCATTCTCATAACGATGACCTGCATTGATTAACGCTTTTGAAGGAATACATCCAACGTTTAAGCATACGCCACCAAGGTTAGCTTTTTCGATAATTGCTACCTTTTGACCTAATTGTGCTGCACGAATTGCCGCAACGTATCCACCAGGACCTGCACCAACAACGACTGTATCTAATTCAATTGGGAAATCTCCTACTACCATTGTTATTACGCCTCCATTACTAATAATTGTGGGTCATTCAATAGACGTTTAATTTGGTTTAATGCTTTTTGAGCAGTTGCGCCGTCAATTAAACGATGGTCAAAGCTTAGAGATAATGCTAATACTGGAGCTGCAACGATTTCACCGTTTTTCACAACTGGCTTCTCAGCGATACGGCCGATACCAAGAATTGCTACTTCTGGGTGATTGATAACTGGAGTGAACCATTGTCCACCTGCAGAACCAATGTTTGTAATTGTGCAAGAAGCACCTTTCATTTCAGCCGGAGCTAAACGACCATCACGTGCTTTACCAGCAAGATCATTGATCTCGTTAGAAATAGTGAAGATAGACTTGCGATCTGTATCTTTAACAACTGGTACTAATAGACCTTTGTCTGTATCAGCTGCGATACCGATGTTGAAGTAATGTTTATGAACTACTTCTTGAGAAGCATCATCTAAAGAAGTGTTTAACATTGGGTATTCACGTAATGCAGATGTTAAAGCTTTAACAACGTATGGAAGGTAAGTTAATTTAATACCTTTGTCAGCTGCAACAGCTTTGAACTTCTTACGGTGAGCAACAAGTTCTGTTACATCTACTTCATCCATTAATGTTACGTGAGGAGCTGTATGCTTAGAGTTAACCATTGCTTTAGCAATCGCTTTACGGATACCACTCATTTTCTCACGAGTTTCTGGATATTCACCAGCTGGGATTGGTTGTGCTTTTGGTGCTTCTTCTTTCGCTGCTGCTGGAGTAGCTTCTACTGCTGCTGGAGCCTCAGTTGCTGCTACTGCTTGTCCACCATTTGCAAATGCATCGATGTCAGCTTTTACGATACGGCCGTTCTTACCAGAACCAGCTACTTTATGAATGTCTACGCCGTTTTCACGAGCATATTTACGAACAGATGGCATAGCGATTACGCGCTCATTTACTACTTCTGCAGTTGCTGCTGGAGTAGCTTCCGCTGCTGGAGCTTCTACTGCTGCTTCTTCAGCTTTTGGAGCTGCATCATGATCGTCACCTTTAAATTTAAGGTTTTCGTATCCAGGAGCATCAAATTTAATTAATGTATCTCCTACAATTGCAACTGTTCCTTCTTCTACAAGTACTTCAAGTACTTTACCTTTAACAGGAGAAGGGATTTCTACTACTGCTTTATCATTTTGTACTTCAAGAAGTACATCGTCTTCGTTTACTTCATCGCCTGGTTTAATAAACCATTTTACGATTTCACCTTCGTGGATACCTTCACCGATATCTGGTAGTTTAAATTCAAATGCCACGGAATTCAGCCCCCTGATTCATTTCATTATTATGGAATATGTACAAAAGAAACCAGCATGTGCTGATTTCTTTTGCACATGAAAAGCTAAAAATTAGAAGTTCATTACTTTGTTAACAGCTTCAACAATATCTTTATGGTTTGGTAACCATACGCTCTCAGCTTGAGAGAATGGGAATACTGTATCAGCAGCTGCAACACGTACAACTGGAGCTTCTAAGTTTAAGATTGCACGGTCGTTAATTTCCGCTACAACGTTAGCTGCAATACCAGCTTGTTTTTGTGCTTCTTGAACTACAACTACGCGGCCTGTTTTTTCAACAGAAGCGATGATTGTTTCGATATCTAATGGTTGAACTGTACGTAAGTCAACTACCTCTAAAGAGATACCTTCTTTTTCAAGTTCTTCAGCAGCTTTTAATGCAGCATGAACCATAGCACCGTAAGCGATAACAGATACATCTGTACCTTCACGTTTGATATCAGCTTTACCTAAATCAATTGTGTAATCGCCTTCTGGTACATCTTGACGGAATGAACGGTACAATTTCATATGCTCTAAGTAGATAACTGGATCGTTGTCACGAATCGCAGAGATTAAAAGACCTTTTGCATCGTATGGAGTAGATGGAATAACAACTTTTAGACCAGGTTGTTGAGCCACTAATCCTTCTAAGCTATCAGCATGTAGTTCAGGAGTATGAACACCGCCACCGAATGGAGAACGAATTGTTACTGGAGCAGTCCAACGTCCACCAGAACGGTAACGCATACGAGCTAATTGACCAGAAACTGAATCCATTACTTCATAAATGAAACCGAAGAATTGGATTTCTGGAACTGGACGGAAGCCTTCTAATGCAAGTCCAACTGCAAGTCCACCAATACCAGACTCTGCAAGTGGAGTATCCATTACACGATCTTCACCGAATTCAGCTTGTAAACCTTCAGTAGCACGGAATACACCGCCGTTTACACCAACGTCTTCACCAAACACAAGTACGTTAGGGTCATTTTTCATTTCAACGCGTAAAGCATCAGTGATTGCTTGAATCATTGTCATTTGAGCCATGGCTTACTTCGACTCCTTTTCTTTGTAAATTTCATATTGTTCAGCTAAGTTGTAAGGCATTTTTTCGTACATGATTTCCATTAAATCAGTAACTTTTTGTTTTGGAGCTTGGTCAGCCTTAGCAATTGCTTGTTTGATATCTTCTTTTGCTTCTTCGATTACTTTCTCTTCAACTTCTTGAGACCATAGGCCTTTGTTTTCTAAGAATGCACGGAAGCGTACGATTGGATCTTTTTGTTCCCATTCGTTCTCGATATCTTTTGTACGGTAACGAGTTGGGTCATCACCAGCCATTGTATGTGGACCGTAACGGAATGTTAAAGTCTCGATTAAAGTAGGGCCTTCGCCGTTTACTGCACGCTCACGAGCGAAAGCAGTTGCTGCGTATACAGCTAATGGATCCATACCGTCTACTTGAATTCCGTAAATACCTGCTGCTACTGCTTTTTGTGCCACAGTTTTAGCTGCAGATTGCTTTTCTACTGGAGTAGAGATTGCATAACGGTTGTTTTGTACAACGAAGATTGCTGGAGCTTTGAATGCACCCGCAAAGTTCATACCTTCGTAGAAGTCACCTTGTGAAGCACCACCGTCACCAGTGTAAGTAATTGCAACAGATTTTTTACCACGTAGTTTCATACCTAACGCAACACCAGCAGTTTGGATGATTTGCGCACCGATAATGATTTGTGGAGCAAGTGCATTTACATTCTCAGGCATTTGGTTACCCATGAAATGTCCACGAGAGAATAAGAATGCTTGGTATAATGGTAAACCGTGCCATACTAATTGTGGCACATCACGATATCCTGGTAAGATGAAATCTTCTGCTTCAAGTGCGAAATGACTTGCTAATTGAGAAGCCTCTTGTCCAGCTGTTGGTGCGTAGAAACCTAAACGTCCTTGACGGTTTAAAGAAATAGAACGTTGATCTAGTACGCGAGTATACACCATACGGCGCATTAATTCTTTTAATTGATCATCAGATAATTCAGGCATAGCTGCTTCATTCACAACTTCGCCTTTTTCATTTAAAATTTGTAATGTCTCAAATTGAGCTGCGATAGCTTTCATTTGCTCATCAACATTAAATAGGGTCTTTTTTGTTTTAGTACCCATTCCGTTCACCTCTTCCTCTCTTGAACCATATTCTGAAACGCTTTCACTATCTATTAGCTAGACTGAAAACGCAACAATGTAAACCAACAAATTTATCTGTCGGTTGAGAATAATTTTGTGTACCTAACAATCTGTACTAATGTTTTTTCAGAAACATATTAATACAATCTTGATCACGTTTTTTAGTTTACAACTATTCTAATTACGATGTCAATTACTTTGGTTACGTTTTTTTATAAATAATCTGCAGGTTTCTTCTACACAAACGTGTTTTTATTTTTCACATCTGTATTAGTAAGCATTAACCTACTGTTATATTATTCCCTTTTCAACTTATTTTTTCTCTTAGAATAATATGTAAACGATTTAATTCTCTTTAGTTTTTCTCTCTTCTTAGCAAAAATATACAAACTCTTCTTCCTTTTATAGGTAATTACCCATACATTTCTACTCTTCCCTCCATACATTATAGTAACCGCAGTGTTAGCGGGAAATGATAAAGGAGGTCATCTCATGTACGGATACTCATATTGCTATCCAACTTGTTCAAATCCTTCCTACGGTTATGGCGGTTCTTGTGGTGGGTCTGGACGCGGCTTCGCCTTAATCGTTGTGTTGTTTATTCTTTTAATTATCGTTGGTGCTGCTTGCATTCGCTAATGTAAAATGAAACAACTATGGAAAGAAACAGACGGCTTTGCCGTCTTTTCTTTTTATTACATACATAAATATTCTATAGTAAAACACTTTCCAAAGTGCTTCCCTACTTGTCGATGACTTTTTCCACCTCCTTTGGTAGACTAAAGAAGAAAGGAGAGATTACATATGCTTACAATGAAAGATGTAATTCGCGAAGGAGATTCTATTTTGCGAAACGTTGCAGAAGAGGTATCAATGCCAGCGAGCGAAGAAGATACAACTGCCCTTAAAGAAATGATTGAATTTGTAATAAATAGCCAAGATCCTGAAATGGCTGAAAAATATAGTTTGCGCCCTGGAATCGGATTAGCGGCTCCACAAATCGGTATTTCGAAGAAAATGATTGCGGTTCATGTAACTGATACGGACGGTACGTTATATAGTCATGCATTATTCAACCCAAAAATCATTAGTCATTCTGTTGAACGTACATATTTACAAAGCGGGGAAGGCTGTCTATCAGTAGACCGCGAAGTACCTGGTTATGTCCCTCGTTACACAAGAATTACAGTGAAAGCAACATCTATCAACGGCGAAGAAGTAAAATTACGTTTAAAAGGTTTACCAGCAATCGTATTTCAACATGAGATTGACCATTTAAATGGTGTTATGTTCTATGACCACATTAATAAAGAAAATCCATTTGCTGCTCCTGACGATTCAAAACCTTTAGAGCGATAATAAAAAAAGGCGGAAGTTAATCTTCCGCCTTTTTTATATGAAATGGGTTCCATATTCACTTATAGCAATCCAGCCCATTTTAATCCATGATATATGCCGTCTTCACTAACATCCTTTGTCACGTGATTTGCAAGTTTTTTCAAGTCTTCATGACCATTCCCCATCACAATACCTGTCCCAACTGCTTCGATCATTTCTAAATCATTTAAGCCATCTCCAAATGCATACACTTGTTCACGGTTAAACCCTAATTTTTCAATGAATTTCTCAATTCCTTTTGCCTTCGAACCACCATTCGGAATAATATCCATTGAATATGCATGCCAGCGAATAAAATGAAAGTCTGGGTAATGATTAATAAACTTTTCTTCTTCATTCACTTCACAGAAAAGAAGTGTTTGATAAATATTACGTTTCTCATAAAAATCAGGTTCATATGCCGGATGCTCAAAATTTAAGCTTCCAAACCCTTCTTTCACATAATCATGATATTCCACTGATGCTCTCATTTCTTGATGATCAAGATATACAAGTGGATATCCTTCTTGTTTTGCAAACTGAGTAAACTTATGTAAGGTAGCTGGATGTAACGGGTTATTAAATATTACCTCATCCTCAAATACAACGTACTGTCCATTAAAGCTAACATAATTATGTATATTGAGTTCCTCACGAATATCTTCAAACATAAATGGCGCACGTCCTGTCGCAATTGCTACATGCACACCTTTCTCTTGTAAATGTCTTACTGCATCTCGTGTAGATTGTGGAATCTTCTTATCATGATCTAATAATGTTCCGTCAATATCAAAAAAGACAATTTTATCATTCATTTGTCAAAATCCTTTCTGTTACTCTATATTCCTATTTTGATTATCGCTTTTCAAATTCTAAAAAAAAGTATAACATATTAAACATCTGTGAAGAAAGCGTTCACTTTCTGACCTTATTTATGAAACCTGCATATATATATTAGTAAAAAATGTGGATACTTGTTCGTATGAATTTTCTTTTCTATTCTTTCTCATACTATACCTATAACTAACGGCTACTAATCGTTACTATAGAATAACTTTCCCTGTATGAGAATGGACAAGATTCAACATTCACTTTTGTCTTCTTTCTTATATCAGAGACGGAGTTTTCACTAGTAATATGCATGTTTTAAATAAGGAAAGGAAGGAGTAATCATGCTGAAGAAGCTGAAGAAAAAGCTCAAGCGTTATTTAAAAGATCTAGTCCGTAAAAAGACAATCGCTTAAATTGTGCCCATTTCGGGCTTTTTCTTCATTCTCATTCGAAAAAACATGAAAATCGTGACTGTTTGCTTTATAATAAGTAACAGATAATGCAAAACATAGACAAGGAGAGGTTTTCCAAATGATTTTTAAAGTATTTTATCAAGTAAAATTGACTGAGGTTCCAGTACGTGAAAATACAAAAGTTTTATATTTAGAGGCTACGTCTGAAAAGGATGTTCGTAAGAAATTAAATAAGTTCGCATATAATATCGAGTTCGTTCAGTCTGTTACTGGTGCTCATCTTGAATATGAAAAAGAAAACGCTGATTTAACATTAGCGGAAATCGTATAGTCATATGAAATTTCTAAAGAATGATCAAGCTGCCGTTTTTGCTTTAGGTGGACTTGGTGAAATCGGTAAAAATACATATGCTGTTCAATTTCAAGATGAAATTATTATTATTGATGCTGGAATTAAATTTCCAGAAGACGAACTCCTCGGAATCGATTATGTAATACCAGATTACACTTATTTTGTGCGAAACGAAGATAAAATTAAAGGATTATTCATTACACATGGTCACGAAGATCATATCGGTGGAATTCCTTACTTATTACGTCAAGTAAACATCCCGATTTATGGCGGAAAATTAGCAATTGCACTAATCAAAAACAAATTAGAAGAGCACGGATTACTTCGTAAAGCAAAACTTTATGAAATTCAAGAAGATGATGTTATTAAATTTAAAAAGACATCTGTTTCCTTCTTCCGTACAACTCACAGTATCCCAGATTCATACGGAGTTGTTGTGAAAACACCTCAAGGACAAGTTGTTCATACTGGCGATTTCAAATTTGATTTCACACCAGTCGGTGAACCAGCGGACTTAACAAAAATGGCTGAAATCGGAAAAGACGGCGTACTTTGTCTCTTATCTGACAGTACAAACAGTGAAGTTCCAAACTTTACAATGTCTGAGCGCCGTGTTGGTGATAGTATTCAAGATATTTTCCGCAAAGTAGAAGGTCGTATTATCTTTGCAACCTTTGCATCAAATATCCATCGTCTACAACAAGTTGTTGAAGCGGCTGTTGAAAACAATCGTAAAGTGGCTGTGTTCGGTCGCAGTATGGAAGCGGCGATTGAAATCGGACAAAACCTTGGTTATATTCGCTGTCCGAAGGATACATTCATAGATACAGCTCAACTAAACCGCCTACCTGCTAATAAAGTTGTTATTTTATGTACAGGTAGTCAAGGTGAGCCAATGGCAGCACTTTCACGTATCGCTAATGGTACTCATCGTCAAATTCAAATCATTCCTGGCGACACAGTTGTTTTCTCTTCTTCACCAATCCCTGGTAATACAATTAGTGTAAGCCGTACAATTAACATGTTGTATCGTGCTGGTGCTGATGTAATCCACGGAAAACTGTCAAACATTCATACGAGTGGACACGGTGGACAAGAAGAACAAAAACTAATGCTTCGTCTAATTAAACCGAAGTATTTCATGCCAATTCATGGTGAATACCGCATGCAACGTATGCATATGAAGTTAGCAAACGATTGTGGTATTCCAGAAGAAAACTGTTTCATCATGGATAATGGAGATGTTCTTGCTCTTCGTTCTGATGAAGCAAGCGTAGCTGGTAAAATACCATCTGGATCTGTCTATATTGACGGAAATGGTATTGGAGATATCGGTAATATTGTATTACGCGATCGTCGTATTCTTTCTGAAGAAGGACTTGTTATTGTAGTTGTAAGCATTGATATGAAAGAGTTTAAAGTTGCAGCAGGACCTGATATTATCTCACGTGGTTTCGTGTATATGCGCGAAAGTAGTGATTTAATTAATGATGCTCAAACATTAATTACAACTCATTTAGAAAAAGTAATGGAGCGTAAAACAACACAATGGTCTGAAATTAAAAATGAAATTACAGACACATTAGCACCATTCCTATATGAGAAAACGAAACGTCGCCCAATGATTTTACCAATCATTATGGAAATATAAGAAAAAGGACAATACCTTCATGGTATTGTCCTTTTCTCTTATCTTAAAAAGTGTTTAAAACGATCTACTTCATCGTCATGACCAATTACAATTAATATATCTCCCGCTTGAATATTTTCCGTAGCTCGAGGAGATACAATAACTTCTTTACCACGTTTAATCGCTACAATATTCAATCCAAACTTAGCACGAATATCTAATTCGATTAAAGAATGACCATCAATTTTTTTATTTGCAATAATCTCTACAATACTATGCTCATCTGAAAGCTCAAGATAGTCTAATACATTACTTGATGCAATATTATTAGCAATCCTTTTTCCCATATCACGCTCGGGGTGCACAATGTGATCTGCCCCTATTTTACTTAACACTTTTTCATGGTAATCATTTTGAGCTTTTACAGTAATATTTTTTACACCTAACTCTTTTAAAATTAATGTTGTTAAAATACTTGAATTTAAATTGTCTCCAATAGCAACGACTACATGATCAAAATTACGAATACCAAGACTTTTTAATACCATCTCATCTGTTGAATCTGCAATTACAGCATGTGAAGCTATATTTGCAAACTCATTAATTTTATCCTCATCTGAATCAATTGCCATTACTTCCATACCTAATTGAGCGAGTTCTCGGCAAATGCTTCCACCAAAACGTCCAAGCCCAATGACAGCAAATTCTTTCTCTTTTTCACCCACAGGAATTCCTCCAATAACATCGAATACTATGTATTTTTATTGTAACATACTTTAGATTTGCTACAAAAACCTGTATATCATTCTTATTTTTGTTTTTGCATATAAAAATACTGTTGTAAATAAAATGCGATACTGAAAATTAACATACCAAATACAAATATATTTCCAAATGAACTAAATGTTTCAAAAACGAATAATAACGTTTCTTGTCCGAAGAAAGCAAATAATAGTTGTGTAAATGCGAATAGCAATGCCAATATATAATGATGTTGATGGAATAAATAATGTGTTGCACCTAAAAAAGCGATAAACGAAATAATGAAAATCCACCAATTTTCTAAAAACAGTTGCCAATTAGTAAATTGATATCCATTTACTAATATCGCAATAATTCCTATAACAGCCATCGTTGGCACACTCCAAAATAATGCTCGCCCTCTAAAGAAGCGCGTTCCTTTAACATCACCTTTTTCATGTGCAATGTATGTGAGTACTACCGTACTTATGTACAAAACTGAAAGAATTGTTAAAACGATAATAAGCCAAAAATGTAATTGATAATACTCATGCTCTATGTTTGTCACGATAGCCGCTAACATACACGGGATTAACATTCCAGTCCAACCATCTACTTTTCTTTCATTCCAAAACACTGTGTTACCAATCCGTATCCCTAACAACATAAAAATAATGATACCTAGTACAAATAATGTCGTTTTATTCCCTACCAAACTCGTCGAGAAAGCAATTAATCCAATAAATAAAAAGAGAACAAACCCATTCATAATTTCTAATACAGGTGATAAATATCTTTTCACCCATTTATATGTTTCTTCATATTCGTGATTATCTACTAAACGGTAGGCATAAAAACTTATCCCAAAATACACCGCCGCAATAATAACATACGCATATAAGACGAAACACAACATTGCACTGCTAATTTGCACGTAATTCCCCACCCTTTTTTCTATGTTTCACCTTGATTTTACACACTTTCTACACGAAATGTAAACATATATAAGCTAGTTAACTAATCATCTTCTCAATAAGCGATAATGAATAATGAGCAGCGGCTCAAAACCGCTGCTCATTACTTTATCCATTTGTATGCCAATGTGTATCCAAAACAAATATAAAAGATGTTTTCGTCTTAGAACTAACAAGTACCCACTGTAAGTTTTTGCAAAGTTGGCGAGCGAGTTTACTTTCTAGTTCCTTTCCACTTTACATATTGATCTAAAAATGCGATAGCTTTCTCAATAACCTCTTCATCTGGTTTTAATTTCGCATGGTGTAAACCATATTCTGAATTTACCCCAAGCCAAAACATAAATCCAGGAATCTCTTGAAGCATATAACCAAAATCTTCCCCTGTCATTGCCTCAGTACATGTAATTACCTTCATATCGGTTTGTTCACTTACAAACTGCATAAACTCTCTCGTTAATACTTCATGGTTATATACTTGATGATACATCGCTCCATAGTCAATAACAGCTTCACATTGGAAGGAAGCTTCTATACCTGCAACAATTGCCTCAATCCTACTTTTAACACGCCTCATTGATTCCACTGATAACGTTCGGATCGTTCCTTCTAACCGAGACTTTTCTGCTATGATATTTTGAACTGTACCACCTGTTATTTTTCCGATTGTAATCACTGCACTATCAAGAGGATTCACATTACGACTAATAACGGATTGAAGTTGTGTAACAAGGTGACTTGCTGCTACAATCATATCATTTGCAGTATGCGGGTAGGCTGCATGTCCACCTTTCCCTTTCAAATCAACATATAACTCTGATGTATTTGCAAATAATAGCCCCTCTTTTGTGGCAATTGTTCCTACAGCGTATTCAGGTGCAATATGAAGACCAAGAATTATATTCGGCTTCCATTCTTTTAACTCTTCACTCTCTAACATAGGAAGAGCCCCTCCTGGCCCTTCTTCAGCTGGTTGGAATAGAAACACAAGGTCATCATCTATTCTTTCTGTTACAGCTGCTGTTAGAAGGCCTAAACCGATTGTTGTATGCAAATCGTGTCCACATGCATGCATCATTCCTTCATGAATAGAAGCAAACTCATATCCAGTTTCTTCGGTAATTGGTAAACCGTCTATATCTGCGCGATACCCAATAATTTTTTTTGGATTTTTTCCATTCACTTTAACAATGACACCCGTTTTCCATACTTTCACTTCCACATATTCATTCGAAAGCGTTCCTATGTAATCTAAAATATACTGTTGTGTTTTCCACTCTTTAAATCCAATTTCCGGTATTTTGTGTAAGTCTCTACGAATTTGAACGAATTTGCTTACTGCCATTTTTGCACCTCTATCTATAAAAAGCGCAAGAGCCTGTTATGCTCTTACGCTTTTTTTGTGTTTATTTTTCTGGGTTTAATTGACGAAGCTCTTGTTTAATTTCAGTTTTTGCTTTTGTCTTCTCATCAATCTCTTTAATTACACGTGCTGGAGTACCGGCAACAACTGTATATGGAGGTACATCTTCTGTTACAACAGCTCCTGCTGCTACAACTGCACCCTTACCTACTGTAACTCCCTCTAACACAACTACGTTTGCACCAATTACAACATCATCTTCAACGATAACTGGTTTTGCTGAAGGCGGCTCAATAACACCTGCAAGTACTGCACCTGCACCTACGTGACAGTTCTTACCAACAGTTGCACGTCCACCAAGTACCGCGTTCATGTCAATCATAGTACCTTCACCAATTACAGCACCGATATTAATTGTTGCATTCATCATAATAACAGCATTGTCGCCGATTTCAACGTGATCACGAATAATCGCGCCTGGCTCAATACGAGCTTTAATACCTTTTAAATCAAGCATTGGAATTGCAGAATTACGACGGTCATTTTCAACAACGTAATCAACAATGTGCTTGCTATTTTCATCAAGAATTGTCTTAATTTCAGACCATTCTCCAAATAATACACCAGACTTTTTATTTACAAATGCTTGTACCGTTTCAGGGAATGTTACTTCTTTTAAATCCCCTTTTATGTATACCTTTACAGGAGTTTTCTTTTCACTTTTTTGAATAAACGAAATAATTTCGTTAGCGTCCATCATTTTCATTCTTGTTGCCTCCTAAATCCATTTATAATGTTACTCTACCAAACGATAGAGCGAGTAGCAAGATAATAATCCTATTTTTCCATTTGAATTTCTTCTATAATTTCTAAAAATGCCCTTACTTGCTTCAATTGTCTGGCCGATTCACTCGTCAATAACCATGTTTCTCTCGTTAATTGAACAGGTGTTTTATACATATTTTCCCGTACTTCTTTTAAAACAGTAGAAGGTAAAAGAGCATAACCTATACCATTTAAAACGAGTTGTTTGCAAGTCTCAATTTGATCAACCACAATTGTTCTCTTAGGTGGATTAGAAAATAAACCATACCACCAATTTTGTATTTGTCCATAATAAGTCGAATCACTTTTAAATTGAATAAATGGTCTATTTGTTTCTTTTAACATCGTAATATCTTTTATTTCTTTATCCACTAAATAAAGTTCATCTTCAAATAATTGTTGCTTCTGACCTTTATATTCTTGTGTTCCTCTCAATATAGCAACATGAACGTCCCCTTCATAAAATTGCTTTTGTACTTCACTACTCCAGCCAGTAAACAGCGATATTTTCACAGAAGGGTATTTATGTACAAACTTCTTCAAAACAGGAGGAAGCCAATATTGACCAATAACTGATGCAACAGCTATTTTTAACGTTCCGTGAGTTTCTGTTCTAAAAACAGCTAGCTCACTTTTAATATCCTCTTCCTTTTGCAGCATTTCTTTTGCATAATTTGCGACTTTTTCCCCTTCAGGTGTAATTGTCAATCCTTTTTGTGAGCGAATAAAAAACTTCATTCCCCATTGTTTCTCCATAGATTGTAATCGTTGACTAAGCGCAGGTTGTGAAACAAATAAACGTTCCGCCGCTTTTCTCATATTTGATTCCTGAGCTAACACAACCATCATTTGAAAATCATCAATTTGCAACTTTCTCCCTCTTTCCTTAGCTTCCATACACCTTATCTCAATAAGCTTTTCATCCTTAATTTAACTATATACTCTTATATTTTTTATCTTTTTAAATATAATACATACACAACTGATATGCACGAAAAAAAAGTGACTTCTCCGCTTCTATGAAGTCACTTTTCTCACATTATCGATTATGTTGCCTTACTTTTTTATTCAACAATTTTAAAATAGCCCGACGTGTTAAAATCCCCTCAAAATACCCATCTTCATTGACAGCGCAAATAAAAGGATGATCAATTGTCATTTCTAAAGCTTTTGCAAACGAATCTTCTAACTTAAGAACCGGAATGTCTTCCTTCATCACCTGTTCTACTTTCATTTCGTCAAGTCTTTCAAACTCAATACGTTCTAACCCTAACATACCATCTAAAATCATAGCAGTACTAATTAACCCATGCAATTTATACATCGGGTCCAAAACAGGTATCGCCGAATATCCAGATTTCACAAGAACGAGTAAAGCATGCTCTAAACCATTCCCCATTTGGACATGTGCTACTTTTTCTGATGAAATCATTAAATCTTTCACAAAAATTTGTTGAAACTCGTCTTTCGGAATACTAATCATATTACATCCCCCATTTTCCTTTTTCCTACTTTTAATCACCGAATCTATTCATATTTTATGACAGCGTTTTCATATTATTATTTTGTCCTTACTTTATTTCAATAAAAACAAAATTACACAGCTATTTTAGCATACAACACAAAAAAAAGACTACCATTCCGGTAGCGCTTAATACCCCTTATTTTTTAATCTGTAAAATAACCTTGTGATTTTTTTATATTGTGTCACATCTGTCTGTTTTAAACCATTCTCAATATCTGTAATTTCCACAGCTAAAACTTCACTCGCATAATTTTGCTGAAATAGAATATCTAGTAATAAACTCTCTTCTTCTTTTGTTAAAACAAATTCCCTTTTCATATACCCCTCTCCTTATACTCGCATCGTTACTCTTATTATATATAATTTCCAACCTATTTAATAGATGTAATATTCAGTTTTTAGTGAAAGATATATAAAAATTGTTTTTTATTTCGTATATCGATTTGCATAACTAAACGCCGCATAAGCATCTGGCTTAATTTTTGCAGTTAATCCCATCGCTTGAATTTTCGCTGTCATATCTAGAATAAATTCTTTTGTTAAACCATCATTTCCAATATCCAAGTGAATTTCCATTATAAATCCAGCCCCATCTTGAGCATATGGATGCAATAAATCCCATATTGTTTGTATATGATTTGGAGTAAATAGGCATGCGATTTCTTGGCTAAACTGCGTTTCTAAATATATTTTCTCACGTAAAGTTGCTGGCTTATCTTTCACTGATTTATGGTGTAAACACCCCCAGGCACCTTTTCCAACGCGATGAATATGAATTGCCGTAATAAACCTCGTATCCTTTTGATGTGCTTGTGAGTCTGTCCCAATGGATAAGCGATATAAATTTCGTGGATCCTTTTCAATGAAACTACAAATACGGCTAAAGACCATATCAAAATTTAAATGTCTCTCTGAAACATTATAAAATGTATGTTCACCGGCCACATAGTCACGTCCTTTCAATTAGACAGACTTTTCGTATTCTCATTGTATGGGACAAAAATAAAAATTATAACTTCCTATCCTTTATTCGTTTCAATATTTCGAATTACATAATGGCAAACTTGGCACGTATAAATTACATTTTGATTCGATTGAGCCGTTAATACATGAATAATCTCAGCAGAATTGTGACATTTAGGACAAATCACAACTGGTAAACGTTCCATACAGCACACCTCCTCGTTATTTTTATCTTGCTTTTTCTATCTGTAAACAACCAATTGGTGATGACTAATATTCAGTATAGGACGAAGAAGCCCCACTGATTACAATTTCACTTTATTACCATTGTAGGAAAAATGAAAACTCCCTATACCTATATGCTAAAAAGTAATAGAACTAAAAAAGGTGTTGCCATATGGCAACACCTTTTTTATATGTATCAAGAAATGATATCGTAAATCTCAATTGCAACCATGTCGATATTATCGAATTGATACACTTGAGGTTTTTCACCTTGTTGATACACTTCTAACTCATACATTTCACTTTTATCGAAAAATTTCACGCTACATTTGCGCTCACCGTTCACTTCAAAATAGCGTTGTGCTACTTCACCGCTTTCAGCTTGTTCTTGTAGACTAACAAGTCGAGTTAAAATTCCTTGGAGTAGAGACATGAAATCTCTCCTTTCTCTGATCTTCCTACCAATAGGTTTTACAGCTATACTCATTCTATCCGTCATAACAGAAAAAATGTTCCACAGTCTAGGATAAAGGTTATTGGCCAGAAACTCAACTAAAAATTTGTCGAAATGCGAAGGAAAAAATAGAAAGAACATCTTTTCCCTTCTTTATTGCGATTTTTATACTGGAAGAATATAATAAAAAACAGAAAAAAGGAGGAATTACAATGAGAAAAATTGAGGTTTACACACAACCTGATTGTCCGCCATGTGTCATTGTGAAAGAATTTTTAAAGCATAATAACGTTGTATATGAAGAATTTGACGTAAAAAAAGACGCTGCTGCACGCAATCGTCTTTTATACGACTATGATTCGTATTCAACTCCAACAGTTGTAATTGATGGAGAAGTTGTTGCTGGTTTTCAAATTGAAAAATTACAACAGCTACTCAATATTGAATAAGAATAGGTAAAGACCTATTCTTATTTTTATCCCACTATTTGTGGGCAGTAATAGCCCGATTGGTGCGAGCTATTACTCAATGAGAGATGAACATCCCCCACCAATTAAAGTTTCACTTTATAATTGTTGTAATCGTTTTATTTCAGTTAAAAGTTCTTGGCTTTCATGATATCCGGCCAATTTCCATTTCCCTTGATCTCTTTGCAATGTTACAATTTGATATTGTCCACTTTTCGTCCGCTCATATACATATAAAATTTTATGCTCTTCATCATATGACATTTTCGTTTCTGAATGAAAAGAAAACGGCGCTTCTTTTGCTGGAAGTAAATATTCACTACTTTGTTTATCACTTCTACTATTTTCATCTGTAAATACTTGAAGGAAATTCTCTGTAAAATATGGTGATAACGTTTCTATCATCTTATTCATCGGCAAATGCTTCCCACGAATTGAAAATTGGGTTTCATAGCCCTTTTGTATCGTTGTAAACACTTCTTCCCGATCGACTTTCACTTCCTCTTTTCCTAAAACAGTTGTGACACTATAACCAACTAGAAAGGCAACGCATACAAATAGAACTAACCATATTCCATATTTCCTCATTTTTTCACCTTCCTTTTAAGAAAACTTGTCTTTGTAGTATTCATTGTAACAATGATTATGCAAAGACAGGGGTGGTTTCGTTCGTAAAATCTTTACAACGATAGACAGCATTTTCATCACCATTTTCACTATTACCAATTTATGATAAAAACAAACAAAAAATGCACGAATCTCTTCGTGCATTAAAATAAAACATCTTCTTCATATAAATATTCATACGATAAATCTATAAATAAAAAGTTTTCATCATCAATTGGGAAGGAAAATGTTCGTACCATCTCACCAGTTTCAATATCAGCATATAAATCTGAAAGTCTTGCCTTATTCTCAAAACGCATTTTCATAATATTTTCTAGAAAATACGGACGCCAACTCCAGTTCTTCATATAATACTCAGGCATTACAATCCATTCCCCATCTTTTTTCATAACGTTTCCTGATTGTTGAAAACCATCTTCGTTACAAATAAATATGCGGAAACTACACTGTGATACACTTTGGCTAAATTGTAATAACCAATCATTTATATCTTCATTCTTTTTCTGTTTGGCTAGAACATCACCAATTCGATCACGTAACAGTTCTGTTAAATTATAAATTTTTTGTAATTTCTTCTTCTCATGTTGAATAAATTGATGACACTCATTACCAAGTCGTTCTTTCAAAACGTTCGTTTCAATAAAATCAGGTAAGCACTCTTTCAAATAATTCCCTTGATAATATCGACCACCGTTTTTCCAAGCATATTGTAGTTGATAAAAAGCATCTATTTCTTCATATAACAATGTTGCACCAATTCTTCTAGCAAGTAATGATAAAGAATATAAAATATCTTGATAAGATTGTAAAAGTGCAGTTTGCCTTAAGTTTGTTAAATCTACTTTTAAAATATCCGGTGCTAACACGCTAATACGTTCTAAATTACTTGTACCCGTTCCGACTTTATTAATCGAAATTTGAATACCATATGTACGATAATACATAAGCAAATGATTAAATTGCTCTATGTCTTCTTTACATTCATGTTCTGTAATTTCTAAAACAATGTGTTTCAAATTTAAACCTTGCTCTTCATACATCAATAAAAGTTGAAGTAAACTTTCATCATCATCGTTCATTAATACGTTAGCATTCCGATGTATAAATAATAATAGTTTTTGATCACTTTCTAAATAACGATTTAAAGCTTTTTCTACTATAATGTTATCCGCTTCCAGTTGAAACTCACTCGGAATAGAATCATCATGAAAGAAAGACGCTAAACTTTGTATGCCCTCTTCTGTTTGAATACGTCCTACTACTTCATATCCAATTACAGTATGCTCATCAGCACTAAAAATAGCTTGATAATAAGGAAGGACTTTATCCAAGTTACTCATTACATCTAATGCATCTATCAACGTGCTTCCCTCCCTTTACTTTTCAAAAATTATAACATGATATTTACGGAAAAATAATAAAAAATCCCTTCAGTTTTCCTGAAGGGATTAGAGGGGTAAAATGCTAAGGGGAATTAGCAATTCTACTATGAAGAAAAAAGAGGTCTTAAATATAACGTATATATGACCTCTTGTAAACACTTTTCTTTCACACGTCACAATTCCGTCACATTTAACCGTAAGAATATGAATCAAACATTCATTTTCTCGTCCCTTTTAAAATGGATATTGATGTAAATGTTGTCCTCCATCCATTGTCATGCAAGTTCCATTTATGTACGCAGCTTCATCTGAACATAAATAATAAGCTAGACCTGCGATTTCTTCTGGCGTACCCAGCCTTCCAAGCGGAACACTTTGTATCGTACGCTTAGCCATTTCTTCTGAAATCCATAACTTATCAGCACCGCCCGTACGTTCAATTGGTCCTGGCGCGATAGCGTTAACTCGTATTCCATATTTACGTCCCCACTCAACAGCAAGCGTCTTCGTCATCGCTAACACTCCAGCCTTCGCTGCAGCCGAATGAATAACTCCCGGACCTGCATCCCATGCATATGTTGCTACCATGTTAATGATATTCCCTTTTATACCTTTTTCAATCCAATATTTTCCGACAGCCTGACTACAGTAAAATGTACCATTTAAGACAATATTTATGACCGAATTCCAGCCATTCACGGATAAATCTTCTGCTGGACAAATAAAGTTTCCAGCTGCATTATTTATTAAAATATCAATTCGTCCAAACTTCTCATCAATCTGTTCAATCATTTTCTGAATATCATCAGTATTTCTTACATCCATTTGTACGGGTAATATTTGCCCTGGAAATTGTTCAATTTCCAACTTTGTTTCCTCTAGTTTTTCCTTTGTACGTCCTGTAATAACAACTCGTGCCCCTTCTTTTGCAAAACGAATCGCCATTCCTTTTCCCATTCCGCTTGATCCACCTGTTATAATAACTACCTTTTCTTTCACATACATCCCCTCCCAAAAATGAATACACATTCATTTTATCATTTTATTTAATAGAAATCTTTATATTTTTAAACTTTTCTGATATTTTAGCTTAAAGAGATTTCTTTTTATGCGTTTTTTCGTAATCTATACTACTTTTATATTATTTAAAATATATTTTAAATAAACTGAAAGGAGATTTGAGTAACCTGTAAATGTAACGAACACATGTGATATAAGTCAAATAGGTATACTCATATTTTTATGAAGAAAATTACTAGAAGAGATTTTTTAAAAGTTGGTATGCGCACTTGTCTATATTCATTTATAACCACTAGCATCGGATACTATTACGCTAAATATATTGAGCCTCACTTACTCTCTTTTACAGAGCATACACTTAAATCACAACTCATACCCAAAAGTTTTCATGGTATGAAGATTCTTCAATTTAGCGATTTACATCTCGGATACTATTTCTCTCTCCAACATTTATCTCAAATCGTTTCTAAAATTAATGCTGTAAAGCCCGACATTGTTCTTTTCACTGGTGATCTCATTGATAATTATCAAACATATACTGATACTCCTTTTGTTGCATCCATTTTAAAAAATATACAAGCACCCTTCGGTAAATTTTATATTTATGGTAACCATGATCACGGCGGATATGGAACAGAATACTACGAACACATCATGCGTGAATCTGGATTTGAACTATTACTAAATAGCGAAAAGAGAATTCGTCTACTGGATAATAGTGAAATTTCAATTTTCGGTCTTGATGATATACTACTAGGCAAACCAAAAATAGAGGAGACACTACAACACGCGAGGCAAAATACTTATAACATTGTTCTTGTTCACGAGCCAGATATTGCACCGCAAATTGCTAACTACCCAGTTAACTTACAACTTTCTGGTCATAGCCATGGCGGTCAAGTACAAATTCCTTTTTTAGGCGCTATTATTACCCCAGCACTTGCTAAAAACTATGTTGAAGGTTTCTATACGATTCAAGATTTAGCTCTCTATGTCAATCGAGGCCTTGGAAGAACACGTGTCCCATTCCGATTTATGTCAAAACCTGAAATTACGATTTTCACGCTCCAACATTCGTAATAATTCGCCTATTTTCTTACATATCCTTTCTTGTACGCGCTCATCCACGTTTCATTTACCATATGATAAAAGTGAGTCCAATAAAGGAGGTTTGTTCATGTACCCATATTATCAACCAATCCCAGTCCGTTCAGCACCTATTGGTCCAGTAGGCGACTCACGCTTCTTTCCGTTTTTTGGCGTTCCATTTCTAGCTGGCATTGCTGGTGGACTGCTC
Organism: Bacillus sp. N5-665; assembly: GCF_022637375.2. NCBI lineage: Bacteria > Bacillati > Bacillota > Bacilli > Caryophanales > Bacillaceae > Bacillus > Bacillus sp. N5-665. The sequence goes on along the minus strand of NZ_CP093325.1, from coordinate 1,415,100 downwards.
GGCGGAGCATTAGCTTTCGGTCCTAGACCGTATTACCCACCATATCCACCACCTTTCCCACCGCCAGCACCTTATCCTTGTTATGGTGGACCTTGTCAACAACCATACTATTATTAATGTACCGCAACAATTCTAACAATGTTATTCCCTCTCTTAACCGATTCATAATCCATTAACATGCTTACAATAAAAACTATTCTCTCTATTCATGCTTCTATTTTGAGAACATACAATAAGTAGAGAACAAAGTAAAAACCTCTTTTTAAAAAGAGGTTTTTACTTCGTTCTCATTATTCAGCATCTGTGTTTTGATACGCCATCTTAAACAACTTCACTTGGCTATCAATCTCTTCTGCACCACTATTAATAACATAATAATAATCACCGTCTTTATTTTGTTCGCGCGTTTTCACATTATCAGCTAAAGTAAGCTGTAAAATCGCCTTAATTCGCGCCTTCATTTCAATATCTAATATCGGGAAAGATATTTCTACGCGCTTCTCCATATTCCGCGTCATCCAGTCAGCTGAAGATAAGTATATTTTCTCTTCCCCATTATGATGGAAATAATAAATTCGGCTATGTTCTAAATATCTCCCGACAACACTAACTACCCGAATGTTTTCACTTACATTTGGAATACCAGGTCTTAAACAACATGTTCCTCGAACGATGAGTTCCACCTTTACTCCAGCTTGTGATGCCTCATACATTTTTTTAATGAGTGGTTTATCAGTTAACGAGTTCATCTTAGCGATAATATATCCATTTCCATATTGTCTATGGTAACGGATTTCCTCATCTATTAAATCCATAAATTGCTCTCTTATATCAAATGGCGCAACCGATAAATGATGAAAATGCGGTTTTGTTGTATAACCACTCAAATAATTAAAGAAATTTGTTGCATCAACCCCAAAGTCTTTTCGTGATGTAATATAGCCAAAATCAGTATATAGCTTTGCGGTTGCATCATTATAATTTCCGGTCCCAAGATGTACAAACCTTTCGATTTTTCCGTTTTTTCTTCTTACAACTAGCGTAATTTTACTATGTGTTTTCAAATGACTTACACCGTAAATAACATGACATCCAGCCTGTTCTAATTCTTTAGCCCAATGCACATTATTTTCTTCATCAAATCTTGCCTTTAATTCAACTAATACTGTCACTTGCTTCCCTTTTTCAGCCGCTACCTTTAGCGCCTGAATAATCGGCGAATCCCCACTTACTCGATATAATGTTTGTTTAATTGCAAGTACATTCGGATCGTCTGCCGCATCACGGACAAAATCAACTACTGGCTGAAACGATTCAAAAGGATGATGTAATAAAATATCATGTTCAATCGCTTTTTCAAATACATCTTCTGCATCCCCTAAGTCTTGAGGCCGTTGCGGAATAAGAGCCGGATATACTAGATGTTCATATAAAGGAGCTAGTTTTTTATATAAAGAAAATAGACATGTTAAATCTAAAGGTCCATCCATTATATACACATCTTCATCCTTTACTTCCAACACCTCATATAATAATGCTAATACTCTTTCATCAATATGCTCTTTGCCAACTTCTAAACGTACAGCAGCTCCCCACTTACGCTTTTTTAATTCTTTTTCAATTACCTTTAATAAATCTCTCGCACCTTCTTCGTGAATTGTTAAATCCGCATTGCGTGTAATACGGAATCGAGTAACAGATGATACTTTATATCCTGTAAATAATTTATGAGTAAAACTACTAATTACGTCTTCTAATAAAATAAATTTATGCTTTTGCCCTTCACTCGGTAAAAATATGAAACGTTCAAGTAGTGAAGGAACTTGTACAATTCCTAACTTCGTGCGGTTTTCTTCTTCCACTTGTTTCTCATCATATAAAAGAGTAGCTAAATTTAAACTTTTATTTAATAACATCGGAAATGGACGATATGCATCGATAGCCACAGGTGTTAAGACTGGAAAAATTTGTTCATCAAAATACTCTTCTATAAATTCTCTCTGTTCTTTCGTTAAATCATGGAATGTTAAACGCTCAATCCCCTCTTGATCCAGCGCTGGCAACACATAATTTTTAAACGTATTATATTGTACAGTCATTAATTCATGGGTCTTTATCGCAATTTTATTTAATTGCTTTTTTGGTGTTAAGCCGGCCTTATTTTCTGGTTGGTTAAAACCAGCACTCACTTGATCCTTCAATCCTGCCACGCGTACCATAAAAAATTCATCTAAATTTGAGCTGAAAATGCTAATAAACTTTAACCTTTCTAAGAGCGGATTCGTTTCATCTTGTGCTTCTTGTAGTACACGTTCATTAAATGCTAACCAACTTAATTCTCTATTATTGTAATAAGCTGTATCATTTAAATTTACTGTATTCCCCTTCAATAATTCCATCCCCTTCACACTTCCCCTTGAAACTTTTTTACTATAATTTAGTTACTTTCATTTTAGCAAATTACAATATTCCAAAGTGTTAATTTTTTGTAAAGACATCCGTACAACTTAACGTTTTGATTCGAAGGATAAGTTAATAGTCGTTTTCAATACTCTTTCTAGCTGCTTTTTTTGCTTTTCAGCTTGCACTTTTTCCGCTAATGCTGATTGCTCACATACAATTTTAAATGTTAATCCTTCTTTACTTTCTGTTATAGATATTGATTCCACAAGTGATCTTTGTCTTATATTTAGAGCTGCTGAAAATTGTAAAACAGCCCCTAATAGACGTATTTTTTTTTGTTCATTTTTATCAAACCATCCTTCAAATGGGGACAAGTGTTGTTTGAATAACATTTTTGATTTATAAGACGCAATAAGCGCTAATCTAACTCGCTCTTTATGCATCATACCATCAATTGTTTTATTCGCTAATAAATAAAACGTATGTAAACGGCTCGCTTCTTCGTCTATATATTTACCTATATTAAATACTTTCGCTGCTTGATGGAATACTTCCCAGTCTTGTACTGACATAGAAATCAGTCCTGTTTCTTCCAGCTGTTGACAAATCAATCTTCCCTGCTTTATAAGCTGCATTACAAATTCCATATCCATTTCATATTCATGTGATAATAAATACAAACTTTCTTCAACTACGTTCGGATAATATGAAATCCCCAAATCTTTTGTCAACTCTTCATAGAAAACACCTTCTCGTAACCCTTTTCTACTTAATACAAATGCTGGTGCCTCTATAACATTAACAAGCGTATGAAATACTTCGACTGCTGGAATAATTGTATCTGCTCGATCTTTTGCCAATCCTTCCATTTTTTGAAGTTCTATGAACGACAATGCTTCCAATTCTTCTTTCACATTTTTAATATCTTCTTCTTTCATCTTGTATAAATGTACCCCTGCTATAGGATAACAAATTAAATTTTGATGAATTTTTACTAAGTTCCTCGCACTACCACCAATTGCAATAAGAGGCAATTTCTTATCAATTAACCATGGTAATGTTCGAAATTGATGTTCTAAGTACGTTTGAATCTTTTCCAACTCTTCTTCAGTAGGTATATCCTCTTTAATAAATTGTTGCTTTAAAGAAAGTGCCCCAAAAGGAAAGCTATGATACTCTAAAATCTCTCTATTACGAAAGTATGTAACTTCCGTACTCCCTCCACCAATATCTACTGTAATTCCTTCAGAGAACGAAGTTGAATTCATAACTGCTAAATAGCCGTAACGTGCTTCTTCATATTCTGATAATACTCTAAGAGTAAAGTCTGTTTGTCCTTCAACAAGTTTTTTAATTGCATCTTGGTTCTCAGCCTGTCTAATTGTCGCTGTTGCAACACAAAGTACATGATGCAACTGATGGAATCGTGTACTTTCTTGAAATTGAAATAATGTTTGTAACAATACTTTTATTCCTTCTTCAATTAACATACCATCGACTAAGTAATTTCTTAACCGAGCGACCACTTTCGTATTTTCAATCTCTTTATAAAAACCTCCGTTTTGCTTTTCATAAATAACTAAACGCATTGTATTAGATCCAATATCTATAATGGCATATTGTTGTTTTAATATTTCTTTCAAACTTCTCACTCTTTCATTATCAAATTTCTAAAACACATTCTATTACTATTATACAAAATAGTTGTTTTTTGTAACAATATTGCTTTAATATTGAAAATATATACAATCACTTTTTGCATATAATAAAAACCTCTTTTATTTATGTTATAATAATGAAAAATTGAAAGGAGATTCAATATGAAACCTTCACAACCACAATCTCAATTACAAAACCAACATTCTATTAATCGACTAGCTCAATCTATTTTCGTTGTGAATCGTCATGCTAAGGCTGCAACTAATCCGAAGTATTTATACTGGTTAAAAAAGACGGCTTTAGAACGCTTAATTGCTGAAAAAAAAGCTATTAAAGAAGGATTACATTTTTCTAGAAATCCACGTTTTAGCCAACAACAATCTGATGTTCTTATACGTTTAGGTGATTATTTTTTCCATATTCCTCCTACCAAAGAAGATTTTCGAATCCTACCACATCTTGGTCATCTTGAATCCTCCTATCGAAATCCGAAAACAACCTTATCTTTAACAGTAGCAAAAAAAACACTTCAAGATTATATTGGTCCTGAAGCACTGAAACAAGAAAAAAAATTAAGTGAACCTGTCCCATGGTATAGTCGTACTTATACAAAAAAATAAAACAGTTTGGCCAATTGTAGGCCAAACTGTTTTATTTTTTCTCTTCTTTAATTTTAATATTTGCTTGTTTATAAAAAGCTATTTTTTCTGTATTATAAGATTTTGTAAATTCATTAAACTTGTCTTTTTCTGATTCAATATCCTTATAAGATTGATTTACTACTTTTACTTTTTCACTAATATCTTTTAATTTTGTACCTTTATCTTGTAACATTGTATATAATTCTTTTTCTTGTTTTAACGATTTATTATAGCTATCATACATCTTGTTAAATGAATCTTGTCGTTTCTCATATGTGCTTTTCACTTTATCCGCTTGATCTTTCAATTTCTTATCTTCAATTTTCTTCACATATTTATCTGCTGATTTTACTTCTTCTTGTGCCTTACTTAAAGATTCTTTTTCTTTTTTAAGCACTTTGTCTCGTTCATCTGTATTTTTCACTGCTTGGTTCAATTTTTCCTTAACAGTTTGATTATTATCTTTTCCTTCTTGAACAATCTGGTTATATAATTCTTGTCCCTCTTTTTCTAAAGTTTCAAGTTTCTTTGCATCTTCAAACATTGTTTTTTCTTTCTTTGCAGCATTTTCAAATGCAACATATAATTCCTCTTCTGGTTTCGGTCCGAAACAACCGGCTAATAAAGTCATTGATAATGCAGTTACAATTGCTAATTTACTATATTTCAACATCTTCTTCCTCCTACTTATATACGATCATCGTGTAAAAAGCTATGAAAATTATATATCCTTCTATAAACTCCATACTCGCACCTTTTCTACGAAAATCATTGATATTGTTTATAATGCTTGTACAAATTGTATTACTTAAAATTACATTTTACTTTTTTGAACCAATTAGCAGTTTCATATCCATCTTTTACTTAGCACTTTTTAAAGCCTGTTCATACTATGTATTACATAAAAGTACAACGGAATTCATCACAGCCATAATAATTTGAAGAACAACAGTAATAATAATTCACCTGATAAAAGATGATCGTTGTTCTCTCACGTCTATCATTCTATCATTCCCTTTCCGGCTTTCTATCAAATAATCTATTTGTTCATTTTACACAGTATAAATGCTATCTTGCAACAACTTACAATTATTCTTGTCATTCCCTAAAAAGGAAAAGTGTAGAGCATGCTTTCCTCTACACTTTTAAAATGAAACACATTGTGCAAAATGCATTGACACATCCATCATAATTATATGCTTATTCCATATATTTTTAAAGACTTTTATTACAATAAAAGTTCTTTTTGTAATAAAAGTCAAAAAAATGTTACATTCAAAACTTCTTCATATCATATTTCTTCAAATCAAAGTTTCACTCATTTTCTTAAAAATCCCTATGCTGGTACAATTGATTTTGTGCCTTTCTTAACAATTCTTCAAAAGTTTTTCCTTCTATTGGATAACTAGCAGCTCCAAATAATAGCGTCATACTTAACAAACCATTTTCTATTTCACTTTCAATATTTTTCATTAATCGGTTTGTGATTGTCGACTTTTCATGTCCGTTATCAATCGCCACAATAACATACTTATTTTCATCCCACCTAGTAACGACATCTCCTTTACGAATTGTCTTTACAATCGTACTCTCCAATTTTTGTACTAACACCTCCAATTTTTTTTCTTGCACTGTTTCTTTTAGTTCTTTCCATTCTTTCACAGAAAGAATGTACACTGTAATATTATGAGAATCCCGTTCTGATAAGGCAGCTACTTTCTCAAAGAAATCAACTACAAAATCATTACTTGCCATGCCCCCTACTTCCGTATCCATACGCCCACTCGCTCTTTTATCATACCAATGTCCAAAATAATAGCTGAGTATCATTTGCAATATATAAATAATAAAGACGGTATAAAATGATCGCGAATCCAGTTTTGTAATTACATCCTGAAGCGCAATCCATTCTGTAACTGCCACTGTATTCCCAAGTAATAACCCACTAATTTTCCCTTTATGTTTCATACTTCTCCTCCTTTCTATACCAATATATGTTTCTATAACAATTATGTTTTTCTACAAAATAAAAAATGTACATATTGAGTGTACATTTCCGCTTAAGCTTGTCTACCATTTCTATTCTATTTCATATATATACTATATATCGTTTTAGAAAGAGGTGACTTATATGCTACAAAAAGAGAATCTATCAGATATTATACGTTTACTAGCAGGTTTTCTATTATCATTAAAATTACTGTTTAATTCTTTCGGAGTGAACTTTATTACAAACGATCAAATTGATGCTATTGTAAATGTTGCTTCCTTTCTTTTCATTTTATATTTTGGTTATAAAAATAATTATGTAGGAAAAAAAGGAATCGAGCAAAAAAAAGTACTCAAAAAACACAACCTTCATTAAAAAAGGAACCTTTCTTACAGGTTCCTTTTTATCATTGCCGCACAACAACTTCATTTGTTTGCAGCGGGCCATATGATACTCCTTTATATTGAAATGTATATGTAGCCTGAAATAATGCGTTTTTGATTGCTTTATCTTTATTTGCTTTTATTTTACAAATTAGTTCTACTTTCTCATTCGGTAATAAATTATCAATTCGCCACCTTACAAGCTGGAACAAAAACTCGCTCATCCCCTTATCAGCCTTTAATGAATTTGGGATATATGCAAAATAATCTCGAATCATATGACTTACTACAACTCGTGAAATCATTTCCATTCCTTTATTTTCTACTTCAATTCGAATAATAAGTATGTCATTTACATCATAGGTCAGTTCATATGAAAATTTTTCTTTATACATACTACGGATTTGCAATGTAACTGCTACATTAGGACATTCGTTTTCCTTTTTTGAGCCATCAATCCATAACACCGGTTGTAGCGGTATTGAACGCCTACCTTGATCTGAAATTCGTTTCCATACTTTCATAATAATATTCACCCCATTTCAGATGCATCATATCCATACGACCTTATTCTGCCTCTCCACACAATATTAATAAAGCTTGTTACAAACTATATATAGTTATTACTCTTCCTTTTATCCTATTCGACAATATAAAGAAAAAACCATTTTTCCTCTGTTAACAGAAGGTATTCTTACTGAAATATTTTTTTACAATTTCCTTCATTGACTTTACAACAATACTAAGTATTGCTCACTCTTTCTCTGTCCATACAACAGAATATTTTGGCGGAAGAAAAAGTTTGCCTTTTAGTCAAATTTGACTATAATATTCTTTATGGCTTTGTCAGTGCACTTATGTAAATTGATGTAAAAAACTATATTTCAAATTTTTATGCGCTGCACTCAAAACTTCATATAGTTTACTTATTATTAAAGGAGGGTTATATTTGGAATCTCAATTATCAAAAAAAGACTCCAACAATACAAAATTTGTCGTTGCAGGTTTATTACTTGGTATTTTAATGGCGGCAATGGATAATACAATCGTTGCAACAGCAATGGCAACGATTGTTGGAGACCTAGGAGGATTTGACAAGTTCGTTTGGGTCACGTCTGCATATATGGTAGCAACAATGGCAGGGATGCCTATCTTCGGAAAACTTTCTGATATGTACGGACGGAAACGCTTTTATATTGGTGGTCTCATTCTTTTCTTATTTGGTTCTGCACTTTGCGGGACAGCATCTAGTATTGAGCAACTAAGTATTTATAGAGCAATTCAAGGGATCGGTGGCGGTGCTCTTATGCCTATCGCCTTCACGATTATGTACGATATATTCCCACCAGAAAAGCGTGGAAAAATGACCGGGCTATTCGGTGCGGTTTTCGGGACATCTAGTGTATTCGGCCCTTTATTAGGTGCTTATATTACAGACTATATAAGTTGGCATTGGGTCTTCTATATTAATATTCCATTAGGACTTATCTCCTTCTTCTTCATTACTAAATACTACAGTGAATCTCTAGAATTTAGAAAACAAAAAATTGATTGGGCCGGCGCTATTACACTTGTCATTAGTATCGTTTGCTTAATGTTCGCCTTAGAACTTGGTGGTAAAGAATACGCATGGAATTCCACTGTAATTATCGGTTTATTTACAACAGTTGTTATTATGCTTATTATTTTCTTCTTCGTAGAACGAAAAGCAACTGAACCTATCATTTCTTTCCATCTATTTAAAAAACCTTTATTCGCAGCTAGCCAAGGAGTTGCCTTTTTCTATGGTGCCGCTTTTATTATCTGTACAGTTTATATCCCAATCTTCGTTCAAGGTGTTCTCGGTGGTTCAGCCTCCAATGCTGGATTAATTTTAACACCTATGATGGTTGGCTCTGTAATTGGAAGTCAAACAGGTGGACAGTTAGCTTCTCGAACAAGTTATCGTAACATCATGATGGTATCTGGTGTTTTCTTCGTAATTGGTATTTATTCACTAAGCACTTTAACAATGGATACACCTCGTCTACTTGTAACGCTATTTATGGTTCTCACTGGACTTGGAGTTGGTTTCTCATTCTCAGTTTTAAGTATGTCTTCTATCCACAAGTTAGAAATGCGAGACCGTGGTTCTGCTACATCAACAAACTCATTCTTCCGTTCACTCGGTATGACTCTTGGTGTAACGATTTTCGGTACAATTCAAAACCATATTTTTACTACTAAATTAAACACTGTGTTCCCTCCTGAACTAGCTAAATTAGCTCCAAAAGGCGGAGACACAAGTTTCTTATTATCACAAGGTGCTACCGAGAAGATTCCAGCTGAAATATTAACTGGGATTAAAGATGCTCTCGCTACCTCTATTGCCAGTACATTCTTCTGGGCACTTATCCCGGCTGTACTAAGTATTATTTGTATTTTACTTATGGGAAATGAACGCCTCTTTACAGGTCCAAAAACGAAACAAAAACAAAAGCAAGTAAGTTAATATAGAGAAAAGAAACGGCATATCCCTTTATGAAAACGGATATGCCGTTTATAATATGTATAAAGTTTTTATTTATAGGAGTTGAGACAGCATGAGCATGAAATTAGTCATTCTCGGCTTGCTACTCGAAGGAGATAAACATCCATATGAAGTGCAGCACATCATGAAAGAACGACAAATGGATTGTTATATTAAATATGCAAAAGGATCACTTTACTACGCCTTCGAGCAATTAGAAAAGCAGGGTGCAATTCGTATTACCACGATTGTTCGAGATACGAATAGACCCGATAAAACAATCTTTCATATAACAGAAGAAGGTAAACGGTTATTTCACACGTTACTATTAAAACAATTCGAGGCAAAAAATCAAATATATAAACCAATTTATTCAGCACTCTCTTTCGCTCATTTTGGTGATGATCAAGAGTTAATTCCTATTTTAGAAAAAAAGAAAAATGATACCGTTCAATATTTACATAAAATGCAAACTATTTATGATTGTAGCAAAGGACACATTCCACGTGCACAACTATATATTTTACAAAGCGTTATTGAACATATTACAGTTGAATTGCAATGGTTAAACACCCTCCTTACAGATGCAGTTGCAGGAAGGCTTTCAGAAATTGATATAGATGAAGGTTAGACTTATAAAGAAGAAACTGTAAAAAAGACAATAAAGTTATTTCATTTTAAAACCTAAAATAAGCATAGCCCCGTTCTAATTTAGGACGGGGCTGCTTGTTTTATTTTCGCTATAAGATACTTATTTCACTACACTCAAAAATATAACAAAGATTTATTTATCACCGGCATCCTATAATAGAAGATTATTTCTTAAAATTCTATATAAAAAGGTTGATGAATTTCATCCAAACTGTATTCAATTCTTTGTCTGAAATTCATAAAATTCACCATCTCTAACGCCTGCTCAATAGGATAGAATCCTACTTCCAAACTTTCTGGTGTAGTCGTTAATTTACCTCCAACTGGTCTAGCTAAAAACAACGTATTACAGATTGAATGGTTCACATTTTGGAATACTCCATAAAATTTTAATACTTCAATATCAATACCTGTTTCCTCTTTAGTCTCCCTTATTGCAGCATCTTTCAAAGACTCTCCTTCTTCAACTTGTCCACCTGGCATTTCCCATCCTCTTCTAGGTCCCTTAATTAATAGGATTTCTTTTTGTTCATTAATTACAATTGTCGCTGCTGAAACTATATGTTTTGGCGGTGAATAAATATTTTGTGTACTTTGTTCCAATTGAAATTCCCCATTTCTATAAACTTAGTATATTTATCTTTATACAGGAGCCTTACTCTTTCTTGTGATAAGTTACTATTTCAAAATGAACCATTCAATCTCCCAGAATACGGAAGAGTTTTCAAATAACATAACTCGTATCTTATCTCTATACAAGTGTATACTTCTTTGTATGTTTAATCGCTCTTCATTTCAATTCCCTTCGTCTTAAAAAAACTCAGAAAAATCATAATAATTAAAATTAAAAACTTTAGAATTTTCTTATTTTAAAACAGTAGACAAAATTCCAAAAATTGTGTTAGAATTTGTTTCAATATCATATCGCTTGTTAACTTCCTTTCAAAAGGAAAATAGGTACACGAAAATTTCGTTTCGTGTTTAAAAGGGAAGCTTGGTGAAACTCCAACACGGTCCCGCCACTGTAAATGCTGAGATTTCTTTTCTATGCCACTGTGAAAACGGGAAGGTAAAAGAGATTATATGAAGCATAAGTCAGGAGACCTGCCTGTTTTAACAACACTGATAGATTCACGGATGATGATGAGGTGTTAAAACAAAAAGGAAGGCTTATTTTCTATGCCTTTATGCTTTTTGTTATAGGTATTTCCTAGTAAACGGAAATGCTTACTTTCAATTAGGGAGGAATTTAAAATGGCAATTCAAACAAGTAACTTAGGTTATCCACGTATCGGACTACAACGAGAGTGGAAAAAGACATTGGAAGCTTTTTGGTCCAATAAAATCGATGAAGAACAATTTTTAACAAAGATGAAAGAAATTCGCCTTCAACACGTAAAAGTACAGCAAGAAAAAGGGATTGAGCTCATTCCAATTGGCGACTTTACATATTATGATCACGTTTTGGATACTGCTTATATGCTAGGATTTATCCCATCACGTTTTTCTGAGTTTACATCTTACCTTGATGTATATTTCGCAATGGCGCGTGGCTCTAAAGATCACGTAGCTTCTGAAATGACAAAATGGTTTAACACAAACTATCATTATATCGTTCCTGAATATGAAGAGGGATTACAAATCTCTTTAAAAGATAATCGTCCACTTCGCTTATACGAAGAGGCAAAACAAGAATTAGGGGTAGATGGAAAACCTGTTATTTTAGGACCATATACTTTCTTAAAATTAGCTAAAGGTTATACACAAGAACAATTTACTACGATTTTAAAACAATTAGTTGCACCATACGTACAACTGCTTTCAGAACTACATGCAGCTGGTGCACAAGTCATTCAAGTTGATGAACCGATTTTCGCTTCTTTAACGAAAGAAGAAGTTCAACAAGCAAAAGAAATTTATGAAGCTATTCGTACAGAAGTTCCAAATGCGAATCTTCTTTTACAAACATATTTTGATAGTGTAGAAGAAAACTATGAAGAAATTATTACATTCCCTGTATCCGGTATTGGATTAGATTTCGTTCATGGTAAAGAAGGTAATCTACATGCTATTTCAAAATATGGATTCCCAGCTGATAAAACTTTAGCTGTCGGTTGTATAGATGGCCGTAACATTTGGAGAGCTGACCTTGATGAAGTTATTACGTTATTTACAACGTTACAAAAACAAGTCCAAACGAAAGATTTCATCGTTCAGCCTTCTTGTAGCTTATTGCATACACCAATCGATAAAACAGAAGAAACTCACTTATCGACTGAACTATTCGATGCGTTAGCATTTGCAAATCAAAAATTAGAAGAGTTAGTTCTCATTCACTCTGCTCTCACTAAAGGTACAGAAAGTATTAGTAATGAGCTGGAAACATATCGAAATGTACATCATACAATTCGTTCATCTGCTGTACGTAACCGTGAAGATGTCAAAGCAGCACGAACAGCACTAAAAGAAGAAGATTTTTCACGTCCTCTTCCATTTGAAAAACGATACGAATTACAACAAGTTGCCCTAGAGTTACCGTTATTACCAACAACTACTATTGGTAGCTTCCCGCAAACAACTGAAGTTCGTCAAACGCGAAAGGAATGGCGTAACGGTGTTATTTCAAATGAACAATATGAACAATTTATTGAAAAAGAGACAGAAAAATGGATTCGTTACCAAGAAGAAATTGGTCTTGATGTCCTTGTACATGGTGAATTCGAAAGAACTGACATGGTCGAATATTTTGGTGAGCGCCTTGCGGGTTTCTCATTCACTAAAAACGGTTGGGTACAATCATACGGTTCTCGCTGCGTAAAACCACCTGTTATTTATGGTGATGTTGCCTTTATTAACGGAATGACTATTAAGGAAACGGTTTATGCACAAAGCTTAACAGAGAAAGTTGTAAAAGGAATGTTAACTGGACCTGTTACGATTTTAAATTGGTCTTTCGTTCGAAATGACATTCCAAGAAAAGAAGTTTCGTATCAAATTGCATTAGCTCTTCGTCACGAAATTGAACTACTTGAATCTTCCGGAATTCGAGTAATCCAAGTCGATGAGCCAGCACTTCGTGAAGGAATGCCACTAAAAGAAAAAGATTGGGACGCTTATATTACATGGGCAGTACAATCCTTCCTTTTAGCAACTTCTTCTGTAGCAAATGAAACACAAATTCATACGCATATGTGTTACAGTAATTTCGAAGATATTGTTGACGCGATTCGCGCATTGGATGCAGATGTGATTTCTATCGAAACATCAAGAAGTCACGGAGAATTTATTGATACATTAAAACATACAACATATGAAAAAGGCATCGGTCTAGGTGTATATGATATTCATAGTCCACGTGTACCGAGTAAAGATGAAATGTATAAAATCGTGGAACAATCTTTAGAAGTATGCGATCCTAAATATTTCTGGATTAATCCTGATTGTGGTTTAAAAACGAGAAGAACGGAAGAGGTTATCCCGGCTTTAGAACACATGGTGCAAGCAGCAAAAGATGCACGTTCCCTACTAAAAACAAACGCATAACGAAAATGGGTTATCCTTTTTGAGGATAACCCATTTTTTATTCTTTACTTTCAAAAAAGAATTCGTATTGTATTTTATATAATTCATCATCCGTTGGTTCTTCAAGAGGAGTTGCCTGTAATACAACTGTATACTCACCATTTGGAATAGGGATTTGAAATTTATTTGAAAGAATACTTGTTACAACGATACATTCATTTTCAATTGTAAAAGGAACTGTAACCGTTCTAATCACTTCTTCTTTCTCAATATGCTTCCCGCAAGTCACTTTTACTTCACAAGTATAATCAGAGAGTGCTTCAAAAATAACAGTTCCATCCGCCTTCGCATAACCTCTTTCAAAATCTTCATCCGTCCAGTCAACGTAAGGCTGATCACCGTCATAGTTCATCAACATTAATTGCGAATACGAAATTGTTAACTCCATAGGTCACTTCTCCTTCATTATGAAATATGCAACTACTACTTTACGTCAAATTTCACACGTGTACCATCTGGGTATTTATCTAACTTATTTCCTACCCAAGACCCTGCCCCGCGATTATCGGCTGGACTTATATATTCAATATGCGCTCCTTTTCCGCCTTCTTTACACATCGCCATTGGCCATTCATCACGATCATACCCTTTTTTTGATGGGTATGGAGCTAACGATAATTTTCTTCTATCCGCAGCGCCACCACGGTCGATTGTACAAACTTCTGAATGCCCTTCTTTTATAGCATCGGTAATATGTTTCCCTGTCTCTGGATATCGCTCTTTCGGAAATTCTAGAACTTGATCATACGCATTTGTTTTTTTGATACTTGTTTCTTCTGGAACAAGTACTTCATACACCGCTACTACAATAGAAAGAATTGCAATAATTGAAATGATAATACCTTTTAATTGCTTCATGTATACCTCCATAATTCTACCAGTTTCTTTTCCTCCGTTATTATAACAAACTTCTCCTGTATATGTTTTCAGACATTATTTTAGCTCTTCTTCGCCATTCCGCCAAAAAACTCTCATTTTCCTTCATCTTTTCACTAATGCTGTAGAAAACTAATAACCTTCCGACATTCTTTTTCAAAGGAAGTCCTCATAAAAGATTGAAATGATATATACGATACTTTTTGGGGAGGAAATATTATGGAAGCTACCTATAAAACGAAAGATGTCACGAATAAAACAGGCATCCCAAAACATATAGTTCGCAAATATAGTCAACTGTTAGAGGATCATGGTTATATCATTTCCAAAACAGCTGATGCTCGTATTTATAAACTGGATGATTTAAAACTATTGAAATCTATACATGAAAGAGCTGCTACACTGCAAGAAGATATTTCAGAAACGATACCTATTATCTTAAAAGAAAAAGAGGCCCCGCCTGTACCAGTTATACAAGATACGCAAGAAATACAACCGAAAGAAAAAGAAGATGGGCGTAACTTTGAGGAGTTCATGTTAAAACTTGAAATGCTCGCCCAATTAAATGAAGCAATTATTCATCAAAATTCTACCCTTATTACCCAAAATCGTTTAAAAGATGAAAAGCTAGATGAATTAATGCAACAAGTTTATGTAAAAGAAGGCTCTCAAGAAAAAATGCTACAAGAGTTAGTGGATCATGCCGCTCAAACAGATGCCCTGCAAAAAGAAAAGATGGACTTATTAATGAATCATATGTATAAACGAGAATCTAAGCAAGAAGAAAAAATGAATAAACTCGTAAATCAAATTTATAATAAAGATAGCAACCGTGATGCACAACTTATGCAAGTGATTCGCGAAATTCAAGAAACAAAAAGAATGGTTGCTGCTTCAAAAGAGCAAGGATTCTTGCAATCATTTAAAAGTTTATTTAGCCGAGCAAAACAAGAAAAAACAAATGAATAAACAATATAAAATAAAAAGTTACCTTCCATCGGTAACTTTTATTCCTTATTTCTTACAGCTGGCAATATAATAATCGCTTCAGTTCCTTTCCCACTTTCGCTTTTATATTCCAGCGTACCATTATGCGCTTGTAAAATACTAAATGTTACCATAAGCCCTAATCCTGTCCCTTTTTCTTTTAAAGAATAATACGGTTGTCCCAGTCTTACTAACTGTTCTTTCGTCATTCCAACACCACTATCTTTAACTCTTATTACTATCGTTTCATCTTTTTGCATAGCCGTTACTTTTAAATATCCTTTATTTCCTTGGATTGCTTCAATACCATTTTTAACAACATTCATAATAGCTTGCTTCAATTTCGTCTTATCACCGATCGTATAAAGACTTTCAGAAATCTCAACTTGCAAATATACACCTTGCATCGCTGCAAATGATGACATAAGAGTTGTCATTTCTATTAATTGAGCGGATAAGCAAATGTGTTCTTTTTTCTCAATTTGTGGCCTTGCTAAATTCAAATAATCTGAAATAATTTGTTCTGCCCGATCCAATTCGGCTAATACGAGACGCATATAATCCTTATTTTTCACATCTTCCGTACTTTCTAACAATTGAATAAAACCACGAACAACAGTGAGTGGATTTCGAACCTCATGTGCAACACTTGCTGCCAACTCACTTACAATATTAAGCTTTTCTGACTTTTGCATCTCTGTACGTAATATTGCATTTTCATTTAAATATTCTGTTAAGTACACTTGAAATACCATAGTCATAACCATAATAAGCGAAGCAAATATATATCCGCTATATAAGTGTGAAATATGTGGTGTAAACCCCGTTTCTAACAGAACGTTAATCATGCCAATCACTAAAGAAACAAGTACGTATAGTGATGAAATCATAAATGCTAAAATTAGCTTCTTATCCCTTGAAAATAGAGACCATTTCTTTGATAAAAATAATGGAACTATCAATAGAAATATTACTTCTATGACTGGAAGAAGGCTCATTCCCTTTAGCGCCCATTCATATGCAACAAAAATAACGGCCGGGATTAAACCAACAATCCCACCATATAAAAAACCACTAACAATCGGGATTGGGTGAAAGTTATACCCACAAATGTCACCAAAACAAATAGAGTATGTCATGGAGAGAACGAGTGTAATGCTGGATAAAAACATAATAAAGTAGCGGTTCGGCTTCGGAGGCATTTCTTGATAACGATTTAAACGAATCGCTTCATATAAAAATAGTGGCAAAATAATGATGGCAATTTGGATCATTAAATCACGGATCAGCTCCATAGCCTCTCATCCCCTATATGTATTTTGATATGATTATATCATTTTACGGGTTTATTTGTTTTAAAATTTTGATTTTTCTTAACATATTTGTTAATTCTTTGTTAACAACACATAATAATTGTTACAGATTTTCGAAATGAATGTAAACCCTGTACCAAATTTCCGTCGGACAGTATACAATGAATACGGATTACAAAGAAAATAAAAAATACTTCATGAGACGGACAACTATAGCAAAATACAGCATATAATCCATACTATCTATGTTTACAAATAAGTGATCATTATTTTAGTAGGAGGAAGATAAATATGGCAGGTACTACGCTTGTTTTAAAAGAAGAAAATTTGGTCGTTCTAGAAAATGTTGAAAAATCAGTATATGAAGAGTTACAGCATAAAACCGGAGAAGAAAATTGCACATGTGCTGTGAATGAATCAGTTGTTCACCTTGGCAAAGTATCCTCTGTACTTTGGAATGAAGATGAAATAGATTGGGAGTACGGATATTAAAAAGTCGCTTACAGCGGCTTTTTTTCTATTATCCCTCTCTTTCTACATAACATATACGCAAGCGAAATCATAGAAAATATGTTAAAATGAACTTAATTTTCAAACGGAAGAAAGGGAGATACAATGGAACAATTCATTAACCCTAGAGTGAAGGACATCCAAATTTCTGGAATCCGTCAATTCTCTAACATGATTCAAAACTATGATAATCTTATCTCTTTAACAATTGGACAACCCGATTTCCCTACGCCTTCTCTCGTAAAAGAAGCGGCAAAACGGGCTATTACAGAAAATTATACAAGCTATACACATAACGCCGGTTTACTAGAATTACGCAAGGCAGCTTGTAACTTTGTAAAAGATAACTACGATTTACAGTATTCACCTGAAAAAGAAACCATCGTTACAATCGGTGCCAGTGAAGCAATTGATATTGCATTCCGAACGATTTTAGAGCCAGGAACAGAAGTTATTTTACCTGCCCCTATTTACCCAGGATACGAACCAATTATTCGATTATGCGGTGCTACACCTATTTTTATCGATGTTCGTGAAACTGGCTTCCGTTTAACAGCCAAAGCGCTAGAAAATGCCATTACAGAAAAAACAAGATGCGTCGTACTGCCGTATCCTTCTAATCCAACTGGTGTAACTTTATCAAAAGAAGAATTACAGGATATTGTAACTGTTTTAAAAGATAAAAATATTTTCGTCCTTTCTGATGAAATATATAGCGAACTTGTATATGAACAAAAGCATACATCTATCGCTCATTTCCCAGAAATGCGTGAAAAGACTATCGTCATTAACGGTTTATCAAAATCTCATTCTATGACTGGCTGGCGTATCGGTCTATTATTCGCACCAAGCTATTTAGCAGGACATATACTAAAAGTTCATCAATACAACGTAACGTGTGCTACTTCAATCGCTCAATATGCTGCAATTGAAGCATTAACAGCTGCTAAAGATGCACCAAAAATGATGCGTCATCAATACAAAAAACGTCGTGATTACGTATATAATAGGCTCATTCAAATGGGCTTAACAGTTGAAAAGCCCACAGGTGCATTTTACTTATTCCCATATGTTGGTCATTTAACATCTTCATCATTTGATTTTGCACTTGACCTTGTCAAAGAAGCTGGACTAGCTGTCGTTCCTGGAACTGCATTTTCTGAATATGGTGAAGGCTATCTTCGCTTGTCCTATGCGTATAGTATTGAAACTTTAAAAGAAGGCTGTGATCGATTAGAGGCCTTTCTACAACAAAAAGCTAAGAGTTAAACTCTTAGCTTTTTTTATGCATAATGATCGCAAGTTTGGCGCTTTAGTAATTTATGAGGAATAATAATACACTTTGCAGTAGACTCCGCATTCTCTACTTTATCCACTAAAGCTTTTGCTGCCTCATATCCTAGTTGATAAATATTCACATCAACTGTCGAAAGTGGCGGACTCGCAATTTCTGATAATAAAGCATTGTTAAAGCTTATAATGGAAACATCCTTTGGTACAACGAATCCTTTTTTAGAAAGAGCACTTAACACACCAAGTCCAATTAAATCATCCGTTGCCACAATTGCTGTCGGTGGTTGCTGTAGTCCCATTAACTCCTCAACGGCTTGTTGACCACTTTCCCTCGAAAAATCAAAATGTAAAATATACTCTTTTGGTAATACAATGTCCGCTAATTTTAAAGCATCACTCATACCAGCCAAACGATCTCTCGTTACAAGTAAATCTGATCCGCCGCCGATGAACGCGATTTGTTTATGACCTAATGAAATCAAATATTCTGCTACTTCTCTTGCAGCTGTATAATTATCATTATCTACATATGTAATTTCATCTTTTCGATCATACGGTTTCCCAATTAAAACAAACGGGAAATTTTGTTTATGCAAATATTGAATAATCCGATCATTCTCTCTTGAATATAAAAGAATAATGCCACCAATTTGGCGCCCCTGTACCATCTTTACAACACCATTAAAAATTTCATCTTCCGTTTCACCTGTCGACATATAAAGCGCATACCCTTCCACATGTGCAAATGAACTAATCCCTCTTATAACTTCTGGGAAAAACGGATTTTGAAAAGCTTTACTTGCAGAACTTGGCATAACAAGACCAAGTGTTTTTGTTGTTTGGTTAGCCAGATTTCTTGCGTTTAAATTGGGATGATACCCTAGTTCACTCATTACTTTCCGAACACGACGCTTTGTTTTTTCACTTATACTTGGATTATCAGCAATTACACGAGAAACGGTAGATGGTGCTACATTTGCCTTCTTCGCCACATCTTTAATTGTAACTGTCATAAAAATCCCCTCCTCTCACTTCTCTGCCATTTTGTTATATATTTTAATCTTGCACCCGTTGCAAGTAATAGGAGAAGTCATAAACTTTCATTGATTCTATCTTGTAATACCTATCATATTCTCCCTCTCCATGTATTGTAAGGGATATAGCTCTTTTTTCCTATACTATAATATACTATTTATTTCACTTCTTTGCATATGTGATGTCAAATCTCTTTTCATCTCCCTATAAAATTTTTTATAGGGAGATGAAAAGAAAAATGGGACGTAACGTCCCATTTTTCATCCTTTCGTACCTCCAGCAGTTAAACCAGAGATAAAGTATTTTTGTAGTGATAGGAATAAAATTGAAATTGGGATTGCAATCAATACAGAACCCGCTGCGAACGTTGTAAATTCATTACCAAATTTCTTCGCTACCATTTCATATAACCCAACTGCTAACGTATAATTTTCTGGTGTGCGCAAAATAACACTCGCTAAAATGAAATCTGTAAATGGGCCAATGAAAGTGAATAATGCCACAACCGCTACGATTGGCTTTGCAAGTGGCATAATGATTTGCCAAAAAATACGGAAATGTCCTGCCCCATCCATACGAGCTGACTCATCCAATTCTTTCGGAATCGTATCAAAATATCCTTTCATAAGCCATGTATTCATTGGAATTGCCCCGCCTACATAAATTAAAATTAATGCAAGGTGCGTATCGATTAACCCTGTTAACTGTGCTAATACGTATAGAGCGATTAGCGCCGCAAAGTTCGGAATCATTTGCAGAATTAAAAACGTTAATAAACCATTTTTCCTTCCAACAAAACGGTATCTCGAAAATGCATAAGCAGTAAAACTAATTGCTAACACTGAGAAAATCATCGTTATAACACTTACTTTTAACGTGTTTTTATACCATAGTAAATAATTACTATTCTCTAAATCTAATAACTTACGATAATGATCTAACGTTGCATTTTGCGGAATAATACTTGATCCAGATAAACTATCACCTGGATTAAACGATGAGCCAATAATCCATAATAATGGATAGAAAATGATGGCACACATTACGAAAATAACAAAATAACTTAATGAGAGACGTAACATCTTTTGTCTTTTAATATTCATTTACATCATATCCTCTTCTTGGAATGATTTTGTTCTCTTAAATTGCCATAACGCAACTGTAATAACGATTAACGATAATATCATTGTAAGAGCTGCTGCTTTCCCGTACTGCGCCGAAGTCATCGTTAACTTATAAATCCATGAAATTAAAATATCCGTTCCACCTGCGTCTTGTCCAGCTACAGCAGGACCTCCGCCGTTAAATAAATAGATGATACTAAAGTTATTAAAGTTAAACGTATATTGCGTAATTAATATTGGTGCTGTTGCATATAGAACAAGTGGCAATGTAATTTTACGAAACTGTTGCCAAGCTGTAGCTCCATCTACTGTAGCAGCTTCATATAACTCCCCTGGAATCGATTGCAGTATACCTGTTGTCATTGCAAAGACGAACGGGAATCCAAGCCACGTTTGAATCATAATTAAAGCGATTTTTGCCCAAAATGGATCTGTCATCCAAGCAATCTTTTCGATTCCGAATAACGCCAATACTTGATTGTTAATTGCTCCAAATGTTTCATTAAACATACCAGAGAAAACAAGAATAGATACGAATGCTGGGACCGCCCACGGTAAAATGAAGATTGTTCGAATAATTGCCTTCCCTTTAATACCAGGCTGATTTACGATAATCGCTAAGAAAATACCAAGCGCAACTTGTAATGTCGTTGCAACGAATGTCCAAATGACAGTCCAAGAAAATACGCTTAAAAACGTCTCTCTCCACATCGGTAATGTAAAGATATCAATAAAGTTTTTGAAGCCCACCCAATCTACTAATTTAGCTGGAGGAGAGTGGTATAAATCATAATTCGTAAATCCAATTAAAATTACGAAGATGATTGGAAATACAACGACAAAGATAAGTAATAGAAAACCTGGTGAAACCATTAAATATGGAAAACCTTGATCTAGTAAATTACGGTATTGCTCTTTTACAGAGTTTAATGGTGTTCCTATATCACGTTTCTTCCCGTTTTGGTATGCATCATATAAATTAAATGCATATATTCCGAGTCCAAAAACGATGACGATGAGTGCCAAGATTCCTTCTACTAATAGAAAGACAGAATGATCACGTGGAACTTCTGTACCAAGCGTTACAATTCCCCATAATCCCATATTTAATAAATCAGCAAAGGCTACAATAAATGAACCTGTTAATACTAGAAAAATAAGACCTTTTACAAATTGCTTATTATACATTTGGCCCACGCCTGGAATGATAGATAACATGGTTGCCATTTTCCTATGCTTTGAACCGTTTAAACCATTTGCTGGTTCCATAGATGTTTGCATGTTCCTTCCCCCTTTTTTCTGGGAGAGAATTCGTGCCCCTCATATGAGAGGCACGAATTTCACCTTATTTTTTCTTACTATGATTTGCCTCAATATTACCTTTAATTTGCTTCACTGCATTGTCAAGTGCTGCTTTTGGTGCCTCTTTTTCCGTAACAACTAATTGAAGCGCATCTCCAGCTGGTTTCCATACTTCTTGCATTTCTGGAATGTTCGGCATTGGAATTCCATTTTCAGATTGTGTTGCAACTGCTTTTGCAGCTTCATTATCTTTAATAATTGGATCTTCCATTACTGCTTTTACTGGAGGAATTTCTTTTGTTTTCTCAAATCGAATTTTTGCGTTTTCTTCATTCGTTACCCATTCAGTGAACTTTGTAGCTAAATCATTTTGTTTAGAGAAGCTTGTTACATGCCACCCTTTAACCCCAACAAATGTTTTCATTGGTTGACCGTTTGGTAATTTCGGCATTGGAGCAACGCCATAATCAATTCCGTTCTTTTCCATTGCTTGGAACGCCCATGGACCATTCATGATAGATGCTGCTTTGCCTTCGTTAAATAGTCCATCAGCAGCAGGTCCACCAGATTCACCGATAATACCTTTCGGGAATAACTTTTCTTTGTACCATTTTTGAAGATATTCAGCACCTTGTACTGCCCCACTATTATTTAATCCAACATCACTTGCATTTGGCTTTCCATCTTTTTCACCAAACACATAACCACCCATACCTGCCATGAATGCATTAGCAAAGTAGAAATTATCTCCTAGTGTTAAAAATCCATACTTGCCATCCTTCGTAAATTCTTTTGAGAAGTTAAACAGCTCGTCCATCGTTTCTGGTGCTTTTGGCATTAATTTTTTATTGTAAATAAAGACTGGTGTCTCAATTGCTTTTGGTAAACCATATAATTTTCCGTTATACGTCTGTGCTTCTATTGATGATTCAGTAAATCTACTCTTCACAGCATCATCAGCTTTCACTTCAGAAAGTAAACCTTCTGTTACTGCGTTTCCAATTTGATCATGTGGCAATGTTACAACATCTGGTCCAGTCCCCGCTGGTCCATCAAGGCGTAACTTCTTCACTTGATCTGTCATTTGCATTTCAACGACTTTTACTTTTACTTTATATTTTTCCTCAAAACTTTTCACTGCTGGTTCTAAACCAACACCTTTTTTATCATCTTCCCAAACGAGAAGATCGTAATCTTTCTTCGCTTTACTTTCTTCTTTTTTCCCTGAATCTTTCGGTCCACATGCAGATAACATACCAATTGATAATGCCGAAACCGTTAATAATGATAATGCTTTCTTCATCCCAAAAACCTCCCTAAATTGTATATGTACCCTAATAGTTGAAAACGTTTGCATTAAATGGTTTAATAGAAGCGCAAACAATATCTCAATCTATGAAAACGTTTGCGCTATTTGTCTATCATTATACATTCTTTTATTCATTTTGCAAATATTAATTTTAAAATATTATTACTATACTCCTTATACATTGACTTTATATAAAATGAATACTACTCTTATAAGCAATATTAAAGCTATGCAAAAAGCAATCGTTTGCAACATATACTTTATTATTATACTTAAGGGAACAATATGTATGGAGATATTAAAGGGGGATTTTCTATATGCTTAAAGAAGCCATTTATCATAGGCCAAAAGATAATTACGCATACGCTTACGATGAAAAAACGGTTCACATCCGAATACGTACTAAAAGAGAAGATGTTCAAAGCGCCACTCTTATTTACGGTGATCCTTATGAATGGAAAGACGGGAAATGGATTACATCAAGTACACCGATGAAAAAAACTGGTTCTACTGCATTGTTTGATTATTGGTCCATTTCCATCGAGCCAAAATTTAAGCGCTTACGTTATGGATTCGAATTAAAAAATGATACGGAAACGCTTATTTATGCAGAGCGGGGATTTTTTTCCAATATTCCAAATGATGACGTTGGTAACTTTTTCTGTTTGCCATTTATTCATGCAAATGATGTATTTCAAGCACCTTCTTGGATTAAAGACACCGTTTGGTATCAAATTTTCCCAGAACGGTTCGCTAATGGAGATCGTGCACTAAATCCAGAAAACACTCTTCCTTGGGGAAGCACTGAGCCAACTCCAACTAATTTTTTCGGCGGAGATTTTGCTGGTATTATTCAAAACCTCGATTACCTTGTTAAGCTTGGAATTTCGGGAATATACTTCACACCTATTTTCAAAGCACATTCCAACCATAAATATGACGCAATTGACTACATGGAAATCGACCCACAATTCGGGACGAAAGAAACGTTCAAAGAACTCGTTCAAGCATGTCATACACACGGTATAAAAATAATGCTCGATGCCGTGTTTAATCATAGTGGATACTTTTTCGATAAATTCCAAGACGTACTAGAAAACGGCGAGAAGTCTGCTTATAAAGAGTGGTTCCATATTCATGAATTTCCAATTATAACTGAGCCACTTCCGAATTATGATACTTTCGCGTTTACACCGTATATGCCTAAATTAAATACAGCACACCCAGATGTAAAAGAATACTTACTTGAAGTTGGGCGTTATTGGGTAAGAGAATTTAATATAGACGGTTGGCGCCTTGATGTAGCAAATGAAGTCGACCACAGCTTTTGGAGAGAATTCCGAAGCGAGATAAAAGCATTAAATCCTGAAGTATATATTTTAGGGGAAATTTGGCACGATGCACTTCCATGGCTACAAGGAGATCAATTTGATGCTGTAATGAGCTATCCTGTTACAAACGCTCTGCTGTCTTACTTTGCTAATGATTCCATTAAAGCAAATGAATTTATGAAACAAATTACAGAATCTCTACATTCCTACTCTATGAATGTAAATGAAGCAGCGTTTCATTTATTAGACAGTCATGATACACCAAGAATATTGACAACATGTAACGGAGATAAAAATAAGTTACAGTTACTTTATGTATTCCATCTTTCCTTCATCGGCTCTCCTTGTATTTATTATGGAGACGAAATTGGTATGGACGGCGGTATGGACCCAGATTGTCGCAAATGTATGGTTTGGGATACGAAAGAACAAGATCATCTATTATTTACACATATACAAACATTAATTTCATTACGAAAGCAATATAAAGCATTTGGAGGACATGGTACTTTCCATTTCATCGAAGCAAATGATGAACATAATTATATTTCTTATACGAAAACATATGAAGATGAAACTATCTTTTTCGTTTTAAATCCGACTAATATTGATGTTACAGCTTCACTCCCTCTCCATGTTACTGGAAAGAAAATCATTAACATTTATACAAACGAAGAATTTTCAGCGGAAGCAAGTGTATTACAGGTTACACTTCCTCCATATGGATTCTCAATCTTAAAATGGTAATAAAAAATCCTTATGCCAAGGTGTGGCATAAGGATTTTTTTATTTTAATTTAAATACCATCGCTTCATATGGACGTAATGTCATGTTATCTATCGATCCACTCTCTACGTCGTAATTGTGTATTAATAACTCTGATTCACTATAAATAACGTCCTCAGGCAATTCAAATACACTTTCTTCCACCGTAAAGTTTGCAATAACAAGAAGTTTTTCTTCTCCATATGTTCTTACGTATGCAAAAATAGAAGGATTATTATCTAATATTAAATCATATGATCCGTACACAACTATTTCATTGTTTTTTCGTAGATCAATTAATTTTTTATAGTAATAAAAAATTGAATCTTTATTTTGGATCGCTTGTTTCACATTGATTTCTTTGTAGTTAGGGTTTACCGTAATCCAAGGCTCACCTGTTGTGAATCCAGCATGATCTTTATCATCCCACTGCATCGGTGTTCTAGCATTATCTCGGCCTTTTATATAAATAGATTGCATCACTTTATCTATATCTTCACCGCGCTCTATCACTTTTTCCTTATACATATTTAATGTTTCAATATCTCGATATTCATCAATCGACTCAAATCGAACGTTCGTCATTCCGATTTCTTCTCCTTGATAAATATACGGTGTTCCTTTCATCATATGAAGTACCGTCGCTAACATTTTCGCAGATTCAATGCGATACATTTCATCATTACCAAAACGAGATACAACGCGAGGCTGATCATGGTTATTCCAATATAGGCTATTCCATCCTGTATGCTCCAATGCTTTTTGCCACTTCGTTAAATTCTCTTTTAAAGTAAGGAGTGAGCATGGTTTTACATCCCATTTTCCGCCTTCTCCTGAATCTAAATCCATATGTTCAAATTGGAATACCATCTGCAGTTCTTTTCGTTCTTCCCCAGTATACATTTTCGCCTCTTCTGTCGTTACACCAGGCATTTCACCAACCGTCATAATATCATAATGAGACAATACTTCTTCATTCATTTCATGTAAATATTTATGAATGTTTGGACCGTTCATAAAATGCTTATGACCTGAAACATACCCCTCTTCTTCGGTTTCAACAGCTGGTAATCCCTCTTCTTTAGAAATAAAATTAATAACATCCATACGGAAGCCATCAATTCCTTTTTCTAACCAAAACTTCATCATTTCATAAACATCTTGTCTTACCTTTTCATTATCCCAATTTAAATCCGGCTGTTTTTTAGAAAACAGATGTAAATAATATTCATCTGTCATTTCATCATACTTCCATGCGGATCCACTAAAAGCTGCTCCCCAGTTGTTCGGCTCTTTCCCTTCTTTTCCAGGACGCCATATATAGTAATCTCTATATTTATTATCTTTTGATTTACGTGATTCAATAAACCAATTATGTTCATCAGAAGTATGGTTAACAACTAAGTCCATCATAAGTTTCATATTACGTTCATGCATTTCATGTAATAGCTCATCCCAATCTTCCATTGTTCCGAACTCATTCATAATTTTACAATAATCACTTATATCATAACCATTATCATCATTTGGAGATTCATAGACCGGCGATAACCAAATGACATCAATCCCTAATTCTTTTAAGTAATCTAGCTTTGAAATAATCCCACGAAGATCCCCAATACCATCACCGTTACTATCCATAAAGCTACGAGGATAAATTTGATATACTACACTTTCTTTCCACCACTGTTTTTCCATTATGCTACCCCATTTCATTAATAATTCGATTTTCTCTTTTTTAAGGCGCAAACGTTTTCATTAATGAATGATAACAGATTCTATCTTAATTTAAAATAGCGCTTACAACTTTTTATTCTTATTTTTCTAAGAAAACATACGAAAATTACTAATATTCTTCTAATAAATGAAAACGTTTTATTTTTTTGTTTATTTTTTGAATCTATTAGTTTATAATGAACTCAAAGAAAACGTTTGCATAATTTTTCTAGGGGGCAATACCATGGCAGAATTGAAATTAGAAAACATTTATAAAATATATGATAATAACGTAACAGCTGTAACAGATTTTAATTTACACATTCAAGATAAAGAGTTTATCGTATTTGTCGGTCCTTCTGGATGCGGAAAATCTACAACATTACGAATGGTGGCTGGACTTGAAGATATTTCAAAAGGAGAGTTTTCAATTGATGGTAAGCTAATGAATGATGTCCCTCCAAAAGATCGCGATATCGCAATGGTCTTCCAAAACTATGCTTTATATCCACATATGAGTGTGTATGATAATATGGCATTTGGATTAAAACTTAGAAAAATACCAAAAGATGAAATCGATCGTCGTGTGAAAAATGCAGCAAAAATTTTAGGACTGGAACAATATTTAGATAGAAAACCGAAAGCGTTATCTGGTGGACAACGTCAACGTGTTGCGTTAGGTAGAGCAATTGTTCGAGACGCGAAAGTTTTCTTAATGGATGAGCCTTTATCCAACTTAGACGCTAAATTACGTGTTGCAATGCGCTCAGAAATTTCTAAATTACACCACCGTCTTGGAACGACAACAATTTACGTAACACATGATCAAACAGAAGCAATGACAATGGCTTCACGTCTCGTTGTTATGAAAGACGGAAAGATTCAACAAATCGGAACTCCAAAAGAAGTATATGAAACACCTGAAAACATTTTCGTTGGTGGATTTATTGGCTCTCCAGCGATGAATTTCTTCCGTGGTAAATTAACTGAAACCGATTTCGTTATAGACAATGCAATAAAAATTAAAGTAACTGAAGGAAAAATGAAGATGTTACGTGAACAAGGCTATGTAAATAAGGAAATTGTTTTAGGCATTCGCCCTGAAGACATTCATGATGAACTCTTATTTTTAGAAGCTTCACAATCTACTGCCTTCACAACAAAAATCGAAGTTGCTGAGTTACTAGGTGCTGAATCTATTTTATATATGAAACTTGGAGATCAAGATTTTGCAGCACGTGTTGATGCAAGACATACATTTTCACCTGGTGACGAAATTAAATTAGCATTGGATATGAATAAAGCGCATTTCTTTGATAGCCAAACTGAACAACGTATTCGTTAAAAAGTAATTTTCTACTATATAACATACAAAAAAACCGTCCACATATTTTGAGGGCGGTTTTCATTATTATACGAGGGCTTCTACTGTATGAAATGATTGTCCTTTCGTGCCAATGATACCGGAAATCGGTAAGTCACTCAGCACCACTTCTTCTTGCTGTTTCATAAAAGATGACGTTAATTGTTTTATCTCTATCCAAACGTCATTAATACAAAGTACATTGGAATCGTTCTCTTGTTGGCGAGAAAAAATAGAATCTATTTTATATAAACCAGCATTTTGAAAAAGCATATCAATGCGACTAAATGCATTCAAAGTAATACTGATAACGCGTTGCCAATCTCCTTGCTTTCCCATATCATAGGATACAAAAAGTGCTTCTCCGCCTAGATTCGTAATTTCCTCGACTGTTGCTTGTCCACTTTCTTGATCAATGTCCGTCACAATTACTTTTGCGCCTTGTTTAGCCAACAAAAGAGCTGTATTACGTCCAATACCGATGCCACCGCCAGTTACGATAGCAACTTTTCCTGCAAGCTTCATTTTCATTACCCCTTCTATAAGTCTTACCGTCATTCAGTATACTCCTTTATGAGATTAGTCTGCAAGCAAGAAAAGTTGCTTATTAATTTGTAAGCGATTACTTTTTCGCTTCTTCTTTTTTCTTACTATTACGCTGATCGAAAACTAAACCGATGAAAATTAAAATCCCCCAAAATATTACGCTACCCCCAGTCATTTCAATTTCCCCCTTATTATATATAAGATATTATTTTAATCATTATAACATTTTCTTAATTTTCAATCTATTAAAACCAAAAATGATATGGATTAACTTTTTCTTATTATATATCCTTTAAAATATATTTATATAATAAAAAAAAGACCTTCTTATTTTATGTATAAAAAGGTCTCTGTTTTATTATACAAGACTTATCACTTTTGTTTTTGTAATTAAATCTTGAAAACCACAATTATCTTTGCGGAATAACATCATATATACGTTACATAATATCGGAATTCCAAGTAGCAATATGTTCGGTAATAACAATACAAAAAATCGTATAATTAATGTTTGTAATGTTAACTTTTCACTCTTCAATGAAATTAATTTTATTCTCGTTACCTTTTTACCAAGTGTAACACCGTTCCAAATAAAGGGTACCAAAATAAAATAGATCGCCATTAATATAAAAACTACTGCGAGATCATATCTATAATCACCAAAACTAATATTAAAGCGATTAAAAATAGCACTATAATTTCCGGTCATAATAGCTACTACTGCACCATACATAACCGAGATTAAAAACATGTCAATTAGGGAAGCACCTATGCGATTCATTACAAGCGCTGGACGATGCATCTTTAATTTCATTTTATGTCGACTCCTTCATATCCTTCTTTACCCGTCTCATCGTACCACTTCTAAAAAACATTGTAAACTAGCGTTTCTCTTACTTTTCTTGTACAATGTGTTACAACAGCATTGTAAAGGAGGTTCCCATATTGAAAAAATGGATAATCCTATTCGTCGCATTCCTATTAGCCGGTTGTGCTGGAAATACAAATCATATAACTTATACGATTAACGATGAATACGAACTCATACGTACTTCTGGAAATGCATTTGAACTTTTCCCATCGCAAGATGCTGTATATGCCACACAATACATTCCTGCAAAAATTACAGACATAGCTTGGGATGATAAATACATTATCGCAAAACAAATTGAGGAAAAGTCAGATCCGAATAACCCTGACGGAGCAATTGCAAATAAAAAAAGTGAGCATTATTGGATTATTGACGTAAAGCATAATAAACGTTTTGGTCCTTATAATGAAAAGCAATTTAATGAACAAAAAGATGCGTTTAAAATTAAGGTACCTTTTCAAAATGTAGATTCATACATAAAAGAACAGAAAAAACAGTCAGCATAATATTTTTAACGCTGACTGTTTTTTCTTATATGTTTTTAAAAATTCCCTACTCAGAAAGTGAGATATTAAAAGTTTGTGCCTCTTTTACAACATCTTGCGTTTCTGCATCTGCTGCAACTACATTATCTGTTGTAAACTTAATATCCTTTACCTTTTCTTTTCCATCATCAAGTATTAAGCCGATAATACCATTTCTTGTTTCACCAGGCTTATAGTCTTCTCTTGATACATTTTTTGTACCAACGAGCGTATCTTCATCATATAAAAAGTTTTGAGTTGCTACTTTAAAGTGTTGCTTATCATTAATCACAACATCATTCATAGAGAAAAATTGCATATTTTTATTCCCGCTATTTTCCACCTTATATGTAATTTCAACGTAACGAATCGTATCACTAATCTCTGTGCCACTGATCGATGCATATAACTCCGCATCTTCTTGACTTACTTTATCTCCTAATCTACGCTTTACTTCTTCAGGAGTTAATGCCGTATATACTTTTAATATATTTTTTGCATCTTTACTCATCTGCGATAAAGAGATTACTTTCACATCTTGTACGTGAATTTTCATTGGTGCTACTTCAAATGTTTGATTCACAGAATGAATCTGGTCTAACTTAAAAGTACCCCAACCTGTTTCTTTCACTTTTTGTCCTACTTTTTTCAGCTCACGCCCGCCATATTCTTTTGTTTCAGGAATAGATTCTTTCTTCTTCGGTTCAACTTTCTTTTCTTCTTGATGGAAGCAACCACTTAACATAAGAAGAAAACTACATAAAATAAAAATACTTTTCCATGCTTTCATCATATAATTTCTCCTAACACTATCATTCATTAATGTAAATTAGTCCCTTGCTTTGTAAACTATAGAAACAATGAGAAGCCCACAAAACGAACTTGTCAGTCCAGATACTATTATACCTCCTATTTGGAAAATATGAAAATAGGGATCTACGAACGCATGAACGATAAATATCAGAGCTGCCACAATTATTACCGAAACCCAATACTTCCTTTTTTCTGAAGCTATCATAATATCTTTCCCTGTTTCATCTTTATACTTCCATAGTACGTATAATAGTAATAAGAAACCAACACATGTACTCCCATATTGCATATATTTATATACTGGAATACTATGTAATCCTCTTTGTAACAATGGTATCTTCGTAACAAAATAGCCTGTCTTATGAGTAAATGCATCCCAAACAACATGCGTGAGCATACCAAATAAAGCAGAATAGCAAAATACAAAGAAATCCTTCCATGTATGAAGCCCCCACCTCTCATCTACTGCATATGCAAAATAGCCAGCAAACGGTTTAGGTAAATGTGTTATAAACGGCTTTTTTAAAATGTAATGATACATATATGCTAACAGAAATACAAGCGGTAAATTTAAATATAAGAATACAAGCCATGTATGCCCAATAACACCATACGGTCTAAAGTGTAAAAAATATTCAAAATCAGGCGCCATACTCCCTAATATAAGAGCCGTTACTGAAATATATTTGGACTGCTTTTTCACAAAAGGAAGGACTGCTGCTGGATGCGCAAATGTAAACGGCATGTTTTAACTCCTTTTCATATCTTCAATAGAATACCATCTATCATAACGAGAGAATTGATCTTGATGCAATATTTATTTTCACATTGGAATATGATAGTTTACATGTTATAATCCACATAAAATATTCAGAAAATAAGGAGAGGTTCACGTGTCATTAACACTTGTATTTACTGTTTTGTTACAATCAAAATCCGTTATGAATTGAGGTTTATATATTGATTGATGTACCCTTTTTAAAAAATGTCACATTAAAAAAAGAAAATATCCCTAGTTTTTCCGCATATCCTTACTGTCTACCCGCTATCCGAACATTACAATCACTACCTTTCCACCCAAATGTAACATTCATTATTGGAGAAAACGGAGCGGGTAAATCAACATTACTCGAAGCAATTGCAATTGCTTTAGGTTTTAACGCAGAAGGTGGAACGAAAAACTTCCGCTTTAGTACAAACGATTCACATTCATCTTTACATGAATACCTTCGAATTTCCAAAAGTTTCAATACACCAAACGACGGTTTCTTTCTTCGTGCTGAATCATTTTATAACGTTGCTTCTTATATTGATGAAATAGATGCTATAAAATCTTATGGAGGTGTTTCACTTCATGAGCAATCCCATGGTGAATCATTTTTCTCCTTATTTATGAATCGTTTTTCAGGACAAGGTTTATACATTTTAGATGAGCCTGAGGCCGCTCTATCACCAATGAGGCAACTTTCCATGCTTATTCGAATGCATGAACTAGCGGAACAAGGTTCACAATTTGTTATCGCGACGCACTCTCCTATTTTAATGGCTTATCCTGAATCCACTATATATTCTTTAACACAAGAAGGGATTCATGAATCCACATTAGAAGAAACCGAGCATTACCAAACGACAAAACTTTTCTTTGAAAATCGTGATCGATTATTTCATCATTTATTTGATTCTTAATAAAAAAGAAGCAGCGATTGCTGCTTCTTTTTTATAGTGCTTCTATAAATAATGCTACCCCAATACCGCCACCGACGCATAGAGAGGCAATTCCTTTTTCTAAACCGCGTCTCTTCAATTCATGAATTAAACTTACAGTAATACGAGCTCCTGTACAACCGATTGGATGTCCAAGTCCTACACCGCTTCCGTTTACATTCACTTTTTCACGGTCTAAACCTAATTCTTTCTCTACAGCTAGGTATTGAGCCGCGAAAGCTTCATTAATTTCCAGTAAATCAGCATCTTCTAATGACCAATCTACTTTTTCTAACCCTTTACGAATTGCTGGTGCTGGCCCAATACCCATAATTTTCGGATCTACTCCAGCTACTGAATATCCAACAATTCTAGCTAACGGTTGTAAGCCTTTTTCTTTCGCTTTTTCTTCGCTCATTAATACTAGAACCGCACTTCCATCATTAAGGCCAGATGCATTCCCTGCCGTTACAGATCCATCTTTACGGAAAGCTGGTTTTAATCCTGCTAATTTTTCCGCTGTAATATCTGCACGTGGATGTTCATCCTTCGAAAATACTATTTCTTTTCTACGTTCTTTTATCGTAATAGGAACAATTTGCTCGTCAAAATATCCAGACTCGATTGCTTGCAGTGCCAATGTATGACTACGAAGCGCAACTTCATCTTGTTCCTCTCTTGTAATTTCATATTGGTCAACTAAATTTTCAGCCGTTTCACCCATCATAATATGGTGAATCGGATCTTCTAGTACTTCCCACACCGTATCACGAATTTCTCCGTGCTGTAGACGTTGTCCCCAGCGGTGCTGTTTTAATGCATAAGGGCTTGAACTCATTGCTTCTACTCCACCTGCAATAACAACATCACTTACACCTAATTGAATTTGCATTGCAGCTGACATAATTGCTTGCATACCTGAAGAACATTGGCGTTGGATTGTATAACCCGTAACTGTGTCAGGAAATCCTGCCGCTAATGCAGCTGTTCTTGCAGTATTTGCTTCATCAGTTCTTTGAATACAATGACCTAAAATTACTTCATCAACTTCGTGTGGTTCTACCCCGCCTCGTTTTACAGCTTCCTGAAGTACAGGAACCGCTAATTCTACTGGCGTTACATTTTTTAGCGCTCCTCCAAAAGTTCCAATTGGCGAACGAACTGCAGCTGTAATAACAACATTATGCATTTTGCACTTGCCCCTCTCTTATGTACCCTAGTCAGTTTTTAGGTGAAATTCCATAAGATGTATGTCTACATCTATCATACTATAAACATACTAAAAAATCAAAATATTTAATATAATAAAAATAGAAGGAATTAACCTTCTATTCTGTTAATGCGTATAAAAATTTTTGTAAAATTTTCTCTGTCGTTTCATTCAATTTCGGTAACTTATCTACTGGAAAATATTGAAGCTTCAACCCTTCATGATCGAGCCTTAATTCTCCACTCACATGATGCCCCTGATACAGATGAATGACATTAAAAATTTCATCTCCATTTGGATAACGGAAATATACTTCCTTTCCTGAAAGGACACCAAGAAATTGCATTATTTTTGCAGTTAACCCCGTCTCCTCGAATAATTCTCGACGAGCAGTTTCTTCCGTCGTTTCTCCTAGTTCCATCGCGCCGCCAGGTACACCCCAATCATATGTATCTGAACGATATTGAAGCAATACTTCTTGATTATCATTTAATATAATTATTGCTGACCCAACAAGAATAAGTGGTCTTGTACCAACGACTTTGCGTAACTCTTCAATATACCCCATTATGTAAAATCTCCTTTCCTCACCCTCCCTTATCATAACAAAATTTTTCTCCTTTTGTTGATGTAATTTCCAAGAAAAAAAAGGAAGCTTTCGCTTCCTTTTTTTCATTCTTATTTCTTAAAACTTTCATATTTTACAGCTTCAAAAGCTTCTTCAATTTCATCATTACGATAATGCACGTATGTAAAACGCCCTAATTCTACTAATCTTGCTATTTCTTGTAACGCTTTATGTTGCTCATATGTTTCCCCCAGCTTAATATGTACATAAAACTTCATTAATGGATGTTCATATAAAGGTTCTCCCACCTCTACATATACATCTTCCACACCTTGCACAACTCTTACATAACTTGCAAATTGATAAAGAGCTTCTCTGTCTGAAACGATTTTTAATGTATACATATATTCTCCCCCTTTTCTTTACTATATCAAAAAGATGATCACACCATGTTATAGAACTATGAAATTTTTTCGACTTGTAATAAACAAGGCGTTTATCCATACATAGGAGCTTTTTTCCACATATATTATAAGAAGAATTTTTTCAGTTGAGGTGTTCCTTATGGATCCATACGTCAATATATGTATTTGCATTACTCCAGGCGCCGATATTTCTGATGACCGTATCGCAAAAGATTTAGCAGTTGCAGAGTCAATTTGGCACCCGATTACATTTCAAATTACAGACGTAATTATTTTAAATGAACTTTTCCGTTTTTCTGACCGTGAAATTAGTTATAAAAATTCTATTCAAAGTCAGGAAAAATTAGCATCCTTTTTCCAGACTTGTGTAAATGAAGCACCTGAATGCGACCTTTACATTTGTTATATTGGCAGTGATTATTTCAAAGAAACAGCCGTAATTGCCTGCGCTTACTCTTTAGCAAAACAACAGCAACTTACTGGTTATATCGTTTTAACAAATTCGGCTGCCCCCATGAAAAATATATATACGCTCGCTCACGAAATCGGTCATATTTTATTTACAAGACGTGTTCACGGAAAACTTACTCACGCAGATCCTCATTCTCCAACTGGCTCGGAGCACCATCCCTCTCCAACAAATCTTATGTATCCGATAGTCCCACGCCCTGAAAATGTCCATATTCAGTCACTATTAACGAACGAACAAAAAGCACTCTCTTTACAAAGTGCTTTATTGCAAAGAAAAAAACAGTAACCGTCACGTTACTGTTTAAAACAACCTATTCCAATCAACAAACGAAAGCCCGGCTGCAAAGGATACACTATACACCAAAACGGCATCCCTCTAAAAATCAAAATATAGTATTTCTTTGGAAATAATTTTTTGTATATCCAGAGCAGCCACTTTTTTTGAACTACTCGTTTACACTTTTTCTCTCTTCAATTTTTAAAGACCATCTCATTAATCCATATATACTTCCATACATAAGTAATATCTTTGCAATTCCCCAAAATACATTTTTTTCTTCTAATTCTTTAAATATAAACATAATCGTTAAAGGAACAATTAGCACCAAAACACCCATCCAACCAAGGACATACACTTCACCAACGAAAAGTAATAAAAAGATACTTGCTGCTAATATATATGTTTGTATTGTCGACAATTGCAAAATAGGTGTCCCGTACCATTTATCAATAAACATCAATAATACTAATAATAAGATGGGAACCATTACTATTACGTAAATAATTCCGAACTCTACAAACTTATTTTTAAAAGAAGACATTCTAAATGCAACAATGGTTCCAATAATCGTAATGATTAAGACGATAGGATAGCCAATTAACTGTATATTCGTTAGTGTAAATTGCTGATTCGGATTATTAAATAAAATATGAGTTAATATCCAATACCCGCCAATACCAATTATCATGGCAAGAATACTCTTTATACTCCCGCCTTTATCCTTATCCATTTCTTTCGCTAATTCTTCCGCATATTCTTTTGGTG
This sequence comes from Bacillus sp. N5-665, assembly GCF_022637375.2. Classification (NCBI taxonomy): domain Bacteria; kingdom Bacillati; phylum Bacillota; class Bacilli; order Caryophanales; family Bacillaceae; genus Bacillus; species Bacillus sp. N5-665. Next base: position 1,378,181 of record NZ_CP093325.1, on the reverse strand, counting down.
AATCACCGAATATATCACTTACCGTCTTTCCCTCTTTCTCGCCTTCTATTAAATGAAGTTCTGCATCTTCTAGAAAGGCGTCCACATCTTCTTCTTTCATTCCTTTTGTTATTAAATACACTTTCGTATCGATTAAAAACTTTTCTCCTTCTTTAGAAATCTGCATGATAACCCCTCCCTCATTTAACCGTTACTCTTCTATTCGTCTTCATCATAATTTCAAGGAAAATTAAAATAAACAAACTTCCGTATAAACATATAATTTGAAATAAAATTGGCACGAGATCCTCTGATGTAAATGTTTTAAACAGTAACATAATCGAAAGCGGAATAATTAAATATAAGTTTTTAAACCATCCTTCAAAATACATATTTATCGCTACTGTGATAAGAAAAATAGCTCCAGCTAATATATAACTTTGCGTTTGGGTGAATGTAAACATTTTTGTAGGATATATTACATCTAATATCGTAACAACCCCTATTAAAAACATCGGCGCAATCATAACTAAAAACCACATAGAAAACCACGTTTTTGTAAAACTTGTTACGAATGTCATTTTACGAAGTAAAAAATTGGGACCCATTACAGCTACGATCAATGTAAAACTATACCCAACGCACTGAATAAGTGAAATCTGTAACATTCCGTTATTCACTATTAAAATAGAAGCAATAATCCAAAACGATACGATATTCATTACTGTAAAACCAATTTGCTTCCACGTTTCCTGTCTATCCCTTTCCATTACTTTTACAAGTTCATTTGCATATTCTTTCGGTGAGCTTCCGAAAATATCTTCTACACTTTTCCCATCACTCTCACCCTCAATTAAATAGAGTTCCGCATCTTCTATAAAATTTTCAATATCGCTTTCTTTCACACTCTTTGCCGCTAAAAATAATCTCATTTCTAATAAAAAATTTCGTGCTTCACTTGATAACATTATTTTTTTCTCCCCTTCCCTTCAAGTAGACGCTCTACACTACTTTGCATCGCTTCCCAGCGATCCATAAATTCATTAAGTGCTTCCTCACCTTTTTCTGTTAATGTATAATATTTCCGCTTTGGACCAGATGGAGATTCCTTCATTACACTTGTTATTAATCCTTCCTTTTGCATTCGTATTAATAACGGATAAATACTTCCCTCACTCGCCATAGTAAAGCCATACTTCGCTAGCTTTTCACTCATTTCATAACCGTATATTTCACCTTCAGAAATAATAGCAAGTAAGCATCCTTCTAAAATCCCTTTCAGCATTTGACTTGTCGACATAATTCAAATCCTTCCACTATCTTGTTTTACAAGATAGATAAGTGTAAGTATCTTGCTTTACAAAATAGTATAGCAGAGACTATTTTGCAAAACAAGATAGCTAACGATATTTTTCCAAATCTTTGCAGGATTTTTATAAACCACTCTCTAAATAGAGCAATATGAGAATTTTATTATGAAGGGATGTTTTTCATCATGGTCACAAATCGAGTTGTTTTTTTAACAGGCGCTGCAAGTGGCATTGGTTATGAAATGGGAAACGCTTTTGCAAAAGAAGGTGCAAAAGTTGTGATTACCGATCGTCTTGAAGAACGTGCAAAAGAAGCTGCTGAACAATTACAAAAAGAAGGCTATCAAGCTATCGGTTTAAAATGTGATGTTACATCTGAAGAAGAAATTACCGCTGCAATTTCTCAAACCGTTACGCATTTCGGTTCATTACATATATTAATTAACAACGCAGGAATGCAGCACGTTTCACCAATTGAAGATTTTCCAACTGAAAAGTTCGAACTACTTATTAAAATTATGCAAATCGCTCCTTTTATCGCAATTAAGCATGCCTTCCCAATCATGAAAAAACAAAAGTATGGCCGAATTATTAATGTAGCCTCCATTAATGGCCTCGTTGGATTTGCAGGAAAATCCGCCTACAATAGCGCGAAGCATGGCGTAATCGGATTAACAAAAGTTGCAGCTTTAGAAGGCGCTACTCACGGAATTACCGTTAATGCGCTTTGTCCTGGTTATGTCGATACCCCACTTGTACGTAATCAACTACAAGATTTAGCTACTACACGAAATGTACCACTTGAAAATGTTTTAGAAGATGTTATTTATCCACTTGTACCACAAAAACGCTTATTGCAAGTACAAGAAATCTCTGATTATGCTATGTTTTTAGCGAGTGAAAAAGCAAGAGGTATAACTGGACAAGCCGTTGTTATCGATGGTGGTTATACTGCTCAATAAAGTGAAGGCTTTTACTTCCCATTAATGCGAGGTAAAAAATAAAGTTTGCTCACGAAGAGCAAACTTTATTTTACTTTCTATCGCGAGGACCTTCCTACTTTAGTAATTGTTTAGGGAGTTTCTCGATTGCAACAATTACCCCATCTAATTTACTTTCAATACGATGGAGTAAATATAATGTTACAACAATCGGAAACCCTACATTACCTATCATCCTGATCCACTCTTCCATCTTTCTCTCCCCCTTTCATTATATAAATAAGAGTACGAAATACATTTAGGCATAAAAAAACAAGCTATTATGTATTAGCTTGTCTTTCAAATAATGATGCAATTTCCCGTTTATAATCTCCATGTATGATGCCTTTTTCAGTAATAATACCTGTAATTAATTCATTCGGTGTTACGTCAAATGCAGGATTATAAACATCAGTTCCAATTGGCGCCACTTGTTTTTCAAAAATTTTCGTAACTTCGGTTTCATCTCTTTCTTCAATAACAATTTCTGTACCTATTTGTTTCGTAATATCAAACGTAGATAACGGAGCTGCAACGTAAAATGGAATATCGAAATACTTTGCTAATATAGCTAAATTCATTGTTCCGATTTTATTTGCTGTATCTCCATTTGCGACAATTCGGTCCGCTCCTACAATAATTGCGTTTATTTCTTTCGTTTGAATAGCATGCGCTGCCGTATTATCTGTAATAAGTGTTACATCAATATTTGCCTGTTTTAATTCCCATGTCGTTAAACGCCCGCCTTGTAAAACCGGTCTCGTTTCACACGCATACGCATGTAAACGTACACCTTTTTCTTTCCCAATATAAAACGGTGCTAATGCAGTACCATATCTAGCAGTTGCAATACTTCCAGCGTTACAAATTGTTAAAATGTTATCACCGTCTTTAAAGCATGTTAATGCATGTTCTCCAATACTCCGGCATACCGCTTCATCTTCTTGCTGAATGAGAAGTGCTTCTTCTTCTAATATTTTTTGTGCTTCTTTTATTTTAGTAATTTCTCGAATGGATTCTCTCATACGATCGATTGCCCAAAATAAATTGACTGCTGTCGGGCGTGACGTTCCTAAATAATTACAATCTCTATTAAACTTCTTTTGAAATTCTTCCATATGTACAGTATTATATTTTTTTGATGCAAGCGCCAAACCAAATGCAGCTACAATTCCAATTGCAGGTGCTCCTCGTACTTCTAGCATGACAATACTTTTCCATACCTCTTCAATCGTCGTTAATGTTTTGTATTCTGTACTATGCGGCAACTTTGTTTGATTTAATACTGCAATGGCATCACCTTTCCAACTGACAGACCTCGGAACAGTAACAATTGTACTCATGCTTTTACCCCTCCAGAAACTGTCTGTTGAAATAACGTTCGGAACAGTTGAATGTCAGCGCTCTTAGATTCATATTTTATTAGTTCTTTACCTAAGGATAGCGCTTGTTTTTTAGCTTGGATTCTCGTTTCTTTATTTGCTATTTCATCTAAATCAGCTACATGTGCTAAACCAATTGTTCTACGTATAAGCTCACATCCAGCAAATCCAACGGCATCCGTAAAAATATTTTGCAAAATAATTGGCAACCATTGTTTCTCTTTCGTATATGCTTCTACGCCTTCTCCAATCCATAATTTCGTAAAAGCTTCTACAAAATAACTCCATGTTTTCTCAATATGGAAAAATAGCACACTTCTTTTTTCCTCTTCACGGGATAGTGCATTTAATAATAAATTTGCAATAAATTGACCAAGGTCAAATCCAAATGGACCGTATGTTGCAAATTCTGGATCAATTACTTTCGTTTCAGCAGGTGATGAAAAAATACTACCAGTATGTAAATCACCATGAATAAGCGCTTCTTTTCTTGTTAAGAACTTATATTTATATTGCGCGACTTTTAATTTTAAATTTTTGTCATTCCACAGTTCATCCACCGCTAGTTGTAACTCTGGTTCATAATCATTCGTATCATAATGACTAAACGGATCTGTAAACACTAAATCTTCCGTAATTTTACTAAGATCTGGATTAACAAATTCACTATCTAACACTCTTTTCTCTTCTGATTGTAAACCGAAATCTGAAGTATAAAACAAAACATGTGCTAGAAAGCGACCAATATGTTGGGATAAAAGTGGGTACTCCTCTCCATCTATTAATCCTTTTCTTGTAATTGTTAGCCTTGATAAGTCTTCTATGACCGTTACTGCTAACTCTTCATCATGACTGTACACTACCGGCACATATTCCGGCACATACTTCGCAAAAATTTGTAATGCTTTACTTTCAATCGTCGCTCTTTTTATAGACAGTGGCCAGCTCTCACCAACTACTTTCGCATATGGCAGTGCTTGTTTTATTATAATAGACTTCTCTCCATCATCTAATTTGAACACGTAATTTAAATTTCCATCTCCAATTTCATGACAAACTACATTTGCTTTCTTTTCAAAATAACCGTGTTCTTTCGCATATTGTATAGCTGTTGTTTCAGTTAATGAATAATATCCCATCGTCTTCTCCCCCTTTTTTAAATTCAGAGGTTTTTCTGACGTAGAAAAACCTCTTTCCACAAAGAAAGAGGTTTGAAGTTTATCTTCTCCCCTCTTATCTGCCAGAAAGGTTTACTTTCTGCTGGAATTAGCACCGTGCCTTTTGGCGTAAATAAACGCCCCATTTCACAATGGTATTACGGTCGGTTGCTGGGCTTCATCGGGCCAAATCCCTCCACCTGCTCTTGATAAGAGTTGTATAATTTTTTGAATTTTTAACTTTATGTTGAAGACTATACCAAGAATAAAAATCACTTGTCAATATTTTATTTGTATAATTCTGGACGACGATCTGCAAAAACTGGAATTCCTTTGCGTACTTCTTTAATTTTCTCAAAATGAAGCTCTCCAAATAAAATTGATTCTTCTTCATTCGCTTCTACAACAACTTCGCCCCAAGGATCGACAATTAAAGAATGACCGGCAAACTCATTATTCGGATCCTTTCCTGCCCTATTACATGCAACAACATAACACTGATTTTCAACTGCTCTTGCTTGCAATAGCAAACGCCAATGAGCTAAACGAACCAATGGCCATTCTGCTACAACAAATAAAACTTTTGCACCTTTAGCAGTATGAACACGCATCCACTCCGGAAAACGAATGTCATAACAAATTGTACCGGCGCACTCTACATCATCTAGCTTAAATTCACCTGTACTATTTCCAGCGATTAAATATTTATGTTCATCCATAAGCTGAAATAAATGTACTTTACTATATTCATTGACTAGTTCTCCTTCCTTGTTTACCACATACATTGTATTTGTAACACCTTGCTCTGTTTGCTTCGCTATAGACCCACCGACAATATGTACACCATATTGCTTCGACCATTCTTTCAGCTTTTCTTTCGTTTGCAATCCATCCCTATCTGCAATTTCAGTAAGCCTCGTTAAATCATATCCCGTTGTCCATAGTTCTGGTAAGACAATAACGTCTGGTCTTTCCTTCATCGCTTCGCTTATTTTATTTTTAGCATTCTCAATATTTTTTTCTACATCTCCAAAGACAATGTCCATTTGAATACATGCGACTTTCATTTTGTCAGCCCCATTCATAATTTTTTCTTTACAAAATACTGGAAAGATTATATCATTTGTCACTAGAATTGTAACAACTTTCAAAAGAGGTGGAAAGTATGAAATTATTTCAACCTTCTGAGATAGTAACATCATTGCCAACACAATTTTTCGCTTCACTTGTTGCAAAAGTTAACAAAGTCGTAGCAGCTGGTCACGATGTTATTAATCTTGGTCAAGGTAATCCAGATCAACCAACACCGCAGCATATCGTAAAAGCTTTACAAGATGCTGCTGAAAAGACCATTCATCATAAATATCCGCCATTTCGCGGACACGAAAGTTTAAAAGAAGCCGTGGCAACATTCTATCAACGCGAATATGATGTAGTAGTAAATCCAAAAACAGAAGTTGCTATTTTGTTTGGTGGAAAAGCTGGATTAGTAGAATTACCACTTTGTTTTACAAACCCTGGTGATACTATTCTCGTTCCAGATCCAGGCTATCCAGATTATTTATCAGGAGTTGCTTTAGCAAAAGCACAATTTGAAACAATGCCGCTTATTGCAGAAAATAATTTTTTACCAGATTATACAAAAATTGATGCCACTACCGCTGAGCGTGCAAAGTTAATGTTTTTAAACTATCCAAATAATCCTACCGGTGCTACTGCATCAAAAGATTTCTTTGATGAAACCATTCATTTTGCTAATAAACATAATATATTAGTCATTCATGATTTTGCTTACGGTGCTATTGGATTCGATGGTCAAAAACCTGTTAGTTTCTTGCAAGCAGACGGTGGTAAAGATACAGGTATTGAAATTTACACTCTATCGAAAACTTTCAATATGGCTGGATGGCGCATCGCTTTTGCTGTAGGGAATGAAAGTGTGATTGAGACAATTAACTTATTACAAGATCATATGTATGTTAGTATTTTTGGTGCAGTTCAAGATGCTGCCCGCGAAGCACTATTAAGTTCACAGTCTTGCGTAATAGACCTTGTAAATAGTTACGAATCTCGAAGAAACGCTCTTGTTTCAGCTTGTCACTCAATTGGTTGGAATGTAGATATTCCAACAGGCTCATTCTTTGCATGGCTTCCTGTTCCGAAAGGATATACATCTGAGCAATTTTCTGATATTTTACTAGAAAAAGCACACGTTGCAGTTGCTCCTGGTGTTGGATTTGGTGAACATGGCGAAGGATATGTCCGTGTTGGTCTCTTGCATACAGAAGATAGATTACGAGAAGCCATTAATCGAATTGATAAATTAAATTTTTTCAAAAAATAATTGACAACATGAAAAATATCTGACAAAATTCAGTTATCTTAAAAATTTAAACATTTCTAAATACTTCTTATCAAGAGCAGGTGGAGGGACGAGCCCGACGAAACCCGGCAACCGATCTACAATTGTAGACACGGTGCTAATTCTCGCAGCATTATGCTGACAGATAAGGAGCTGGTTGTAAAAAAACCTCTCCTTAGCTGAGAGGTTTTTTTATTTAACTAGGAGGTTTTAACAATGAGCGGAATTATAGCAACGTATTTAATCCATGATGATTCACATAACTTAGAAAAAAAGGCCGAGCAAATTGCACTCGGTTTAACAATTGGCTCTTGGACTCATTTGCCACACTTATTGCAAGAACAATTAAAACACCATAAAGGCAACGTCATTCATGTTGAGGAACTAGCTGAACAAGAACATACCAATTCGTATTTACGTAAAAAAGTTAAACGCGGGATTATTAAAATCGAATATCCGTTATTAAACTTCAGTCCGGACTTACCAGCAATTTTAACAACTACATTCGGAAAGCTATCACTTGATGGTGAAGTGAAATTAATCGACTTAACATTTTCAGACGAGTTAAAACAATATTTCCCTGGTCCAAAATTCGGGATAGATGGTATTCGAAATCTTTTACAAGTGCATGAGCGTCCCCTTTTAATGAGTATTTTTAAAGGAATGATTGGACGAAATATTGGTTATTTAAAAACGCAATTACGCGATCAAGCAATTGGTCGTGTAGATATAGTAAAAGATGATGAAATATTATTTGAGAATACATTAACACCACTTACGAAACGCATTGTATCTGGAAAAGAAGTTTTACAATCCGTATATGAAACATACGGACATAAAACGTTATATGCCGTAAATTTAACAGGACGAACTTTTGATTTAAAAGAAAATGCGAAACGCGCAGTGCAAGCTGGGGCAGATATTCTATTATTTAACGTATTTGCTTACGGACTAGATGTACTACAATCACTTGCAGAAGATGATGAAATCCCAGTTCCTATTATGGCACACCCTGCTGTAAGTGGTGCTTATTCAGCATCCAAGTTATATGGAGTTTCCTCTCCATTATTACTAGGAAAGCTACTACGTTATGCTGGGGCTGACTTTTCATTATTCCCATCTCCATACGGAAGTGTTGCTCTAGAAAAAGAGGAGGCTCTTGCTATCTCAAAATATTTAACTGAAGACGATGCATTTTTCAAGAAGAGTTTTTCTGTTCCGTCTGCTGGTATTCACCCTGGTTTCGTTCCCTTTATTCTACGAGATTTCGGTAAAGATGTTGTTATTAATGCTGGCGGCGGGATACATGGACATCCGAGTGGAGCGCAAGGGGGCGGTAAAGCTTTCCATACTGCAATTAATGCTACTTTGCAAAATACACCACTCCATGAAGTAGATGACATAAATTTGCATAGTGCACTTCAAATATGGGGAAATCCCTCTCATGGGGTGAAATTATGAGTATTCAAGTATTTTGTGATTTCGATGGCACGATTACAAATAATGATAACATTATGTCCATTATGGAAAAATTTGCACCACCAGAAGCCGAAGAAGTAAAGAATAGAATTTTATCACAAGAGCTGTCTATTCAAGAAGGTGTTTCTCAATTATTTCAATTAATACCTACTAGTCTACACGATGATATGATTCAATTTTTAATAGAAACTGCTGAAATCCGTAGTGGTTTTCATGAATTTATACAATTTGTAAATGAAAATAACATTTCTTTTTACGTTATATCAGGTGGAATGGATTTCTTCGTCTATCCACTCTTACAAGGAATCATTCCAAAAGAGCAAATTTACTGTAATGAAACAGACTTTTCAAATGAATTCATTACAGTTAAGTGGCCTCATCCTTGTGATCATCATTGTCAAAATCATTGCGGATTATGCAAATCATCTTTAATCCGTAAATTAAGTGATACGAATGACTTCCATATTGTGATTGGAGATTCAATTACTGATTTACAAGCTGCGAAACAAGCAGATAAAGTATTTGCTCGCGACTTCCTTATTACAAAGTGTGAAGAGAATTATATTGCTTATACACCGTTTGAAACATTTCACGATGTTCAAACCCAATTAAAACATTTGTTGGAGGTGAAATCATGAAACAACTTTTTCGTCAATGGTATGACTTAAGCGAGATAAAAAAAGAATTAACAACACGAAATTGGTTTCCAGCAACGAGTGGTAATATTTCTATAAAGGTTAGTCATGAGCCACTTACTTTTCTTATTACAGCAAGTGGTAAAGATAAAACAAAAACTACTCCAGATGATTTTCTATTAGTAGATCATCTAGGGCTTCCCGTATTAGAGACTGAATTACGCCCTTCAGCAGAAACAATATTGCATACACATATTTATAACAATACGAATGCTGGGTGCGTACTTCATGTTCATACAACTGATAATAATGTCATCACAAATTTATATAGTGATGCAGTCACCCTTCAAAATCAAGAAATTATTAAAGCTCTCGATATTTGGGAAGAAGGTGCAACAATTCACATTCCTATTATCGAAAACCATGCCCATATCCCAACGCTTGGAGAAAACTTCCGAAAACATATACAAGGAGATTCGGGAGCAGTATTAATCCGTAACCACGGTATTACCGTATGGGGCCGAGATAGCTTTGATGCAAAGAAAAGATTAGAAGCTTATGAGTTTTTATTCCAATTTCATATAAAACTATTATCAATTCAAGGAGGCGTTTCTAATGGCGCAAATTCGTATTCATGAAGTAAATACTCGCATCGAAAATGAAGTAGAAGTATCTAAATTTCTACAAGAGGAAGGCGTTTTATATGAGAAATGGAATATTTCTAAGCTTCCTACTCATTTAAATGAAAATTATTCGTTAACAGATGAAAACAAGGCTGAAATATTAGCTGTGTTTTCAAAAGAAATCGCTGATGTTTCAGCGCGCCGAGGCTATAAAGCACATGATGTAATTTCACTTTCAAATAGCACACCTAACCTTGACGAATTATTAATTAACTTCCAAAAAGAACACCATCATACCGATGATGAAGTTCGCTTTATTGTTAGTGGTCATGGCATCTTTGCTATTGAAGGAAAAGATGGGAAATTCTTTGACGTTGAACTTGAGCCAGGCGATCTCATATCTGTTCCTGAAAATGCAAGACATTATTTTACCTTGCAAGATGATCGTCAAGTTGTAGCTATTCGTATTTTTGTTACAACTGAAGGCTGGGTTCCAATTTATTAAGGTAGTTAGTTGAATAAAAGGACTTGGATCCCCTTTTCCAACCTTTTATTCACTCTACATATATACATCCTCCTATGGAACAGGCTTATTTCAAAAAGTGAAATAAGCCTGATTTTTTATTTTCTCAAACATATGAGTCCTTCTATGCCAAAACAATCTCCCCTTCTATTTTTTAAGCAAATTTTTCAACACTTTTTGAACATTTATTGAACTTTTTTTGAATTTTTTCTGAAAATTCTGTTTTGTGTATGATATACTACAATTAAATAAAAAGGAAAAGAATATCGCAAACAGAGGGGGATAATCATGAGTTTACTTATCGCACTTATACTAGGGGTTACGTGTGGAGCACTTCCTGTTATTCTAGGAGCTATTATGGAAGAGTTGGAAGTTGGTGTTTTAGGTTTTGTCGCATCTTGTGTAAGCGCTTTATTTTTTGGCTTATTCGGTGCTATTCCTGTTTCAATTCTGTGTGCATTTTATATAGTACGCCATGCTCGTGCAAAACAATTCGGTCCTAATCACATCGCGCAAGTTATTCCATTTCCAATCGAACGATGCCGCAGAGCTTCTAGCTTATAATTATAAAAATTAAATATACCTAAATAAATAAAAGTCCTCAAATGAGGACTTTTATTTATTTTCTTCTAGAAATTGAAACAATTCTTGTAAGTGCAAGGCGTCTTCACTATAGCTAACAGATACGTGACATATACCGTCAATCTCTGCTTGCATATAAAGATCAACCCCATCTCGATCATATTTCAATGCCAAATAAAACTCCATTTCTTCTAACATCTTTTTTGAAGTTCGAATAACATAATGCCCCTTCTCATCTCTTCCATATTCGAATTCCGGCCCAAAATCATATTTTTGTTTAAAAGCTTCTTTTTGTTTTTCACTAATTTGTATACAAGTTGCTCGTTGTACATTATCAATCATCTCATCAAATCTTTGTAGATCCATCTCATTTACCCCTTTATGTATTTTTTGTATAACACTTGTGTTCCGCTATTCTCTTCCCCATCTTTTATTAACTCCTCATACAATTGCTTCGCCAAACTTAAACCTGGTACTGGTAATTGCAATTTTTCAGCCTCATCTAAAGCTATCTTCATATCTTTCATAAAGTGCTTTACATAAAACCCTGGTTCAAAATCTCCCTTTAACATTCGAGGAGCTAAGTTACTCAATGACCAACTACCTGCTGCTCCCGTTGAAATACTTTCTAATACTTTATCCGGATCTAGTCCAGCTTTTTTTGCATAAGCAACAGCTTCACATACTCCAATCATGTTAGAAGCAATCGCAATTTGATTGCACATTTTCGTATGTTGTCCACTTCCAGCTGGTCCTTGCAACTGAATGTTTGTTCCTAGTTTTTCAAATAACGGTAAACATTTTTCATATATTTCTTTTTCACCACCGACCATAATTGCGAGCCTTGCTTCTTTCGCACCAACGTCTCCTCCAGATACAGGCGCATCTAACGTATATACATTCTTACTTTTACCGGTTTCATTAATACGTTTTGCCAATGTTGGTGTAGATGTCGTGAAATCAATTGCTATCGTACCTTCATTTGCATTCTCCAAAATTCCATCTATCCCAAAGTACACTTCTTCTACATCATGTGGATATCCAACCATAGTCATTACAACATCAACTTGCTTCACTAACTCTTTCGGTGTATCACACCAATTTGCACCATCTTGCACTAAAGAGTCTGTCTTCGTTTTCGTTCTATTATATACATATACTTGATAGCCGTCTTGCATTAAATGACGCACCATACTTTTTCCCATTACACCAATACCGATGAAACCTATTGATACATTTTTACGTTCCATTTTCTCATCCCCTTTGTTCTAATAAATCACTTACCATCTTTCGAAACTCATTATTAAAATCATCATCTATACTATTTTTCACATTTGAAAATAATATAACAAAAGTGCCTTTTTCTTTATTAAAATTATTGAAAGTGTTCCAACCAGATAGTACACCATGATTATGAAAATAATCCGGATATATGTAAAAACTATATGCATATTTTCGTTCTGTTGAAGGTGAAAACATCGCTTGTCTACTTTGTTCAGAAAGAAGTTTCCCATTTATAATCGCTTCGTCTAACTTCTTCATATCGCCAACTGTCGTATACATCTCACCGCATCCGTATAACCACTCCATTAACAATTTTTGTGCAGGTTCAAGTACATTCTCTTTCTTTACATATCCTTTAGTAAAATGCTGATCTCCCTGAGCCATATTTCCCATACCAGATTCATGCATTTCTGCTTTAGTAAATATATTTTCTTTTATGTAATCTCCTAAAGGTTTTTTTGATATGCTTTCTATAATATAGGCAAGCACCATATAATTATAATCTGTATATCTCCAACCTGTGCCTGGTGGAAATTCTAATTTTTGACTTCCAATCCAATTTACTAAATTTATACGAGAAGCTGCATTCACTTTCCATTTTCCACTTTCTGGTAAACCTGATGTGTGTGTTAACAAATGATATAAGGTGATATTTTTATCTACCGGAAAAGAGGGAATATATTTATTTACATTATCTTGAATATTTAACTTCCCTTGTTCCTGCAGCTGTAAAATAGATGTGGCCACGACTGTTTTCGTAATAGAACCGACACGATATTTTGTTTGAGGCGTATTTTCTATCTTATTTTGAACATCAGCATATCCATATCCTTTATTCAATATAACATGCTCTTTATCTGTTACTAAAACTGTTCCATTAAATTGCTTTCCTATTAAATATTGATCTAACTTTTGAGATATACTAGCATAATCAATTTGTTGTTCTTCTTTTTCTTCTATATTCTCTTGTACTTCTGATTCAATAGTAGGATTCACCTTAGTTGTTAATACAGTGCTTTCCTTTATATTGGGATTACAGAGAAAATAGTATACTCCACCACAAACTACAGCAGACAGCGAAGCCATCGTCATTATTTTTTTTATCATGTTGTTCCTCCATAATTCCTTCGTCCAAAATCCCCCCCACATTCTATTATCAAACAATAAAAAAAAATCGCAACAATTTGTTGCGAAAAATCACTTTTTTTCTTTTCTATATACACACACTTGATTTTTCCCATTTTTTTTCGCTTCATATAATGCAATATCCGCTCGTTGCATTAATTCTTCTCTTGTAATCCCTTGTTCATATAACGCGACTCCAAAACTCGCTGTTAATTTCGAAATTCCGGAGAAATGCTTTGTTTCAATGAAAAATCGTAATGATTCCGCAACCTGAAATGCTTCTTTTTCTACTGTATTCGTTACTAATATAATAAATTCTTCTCCTCCCCACCTTGCAAATACATGTTGCTGCTCCACTTTAGATTTCATAAGCTCTGCAAGCTGAATTAATGCTAAGTCACCAAAATCATGGCCATACGTGTCATTTACTGTTTTAAAATTATCTATGTCAAATAAAATAAGTGCTATTTTTTCATCGTTACGCATTGCATTATCCCATTCTGCCTCTAGTATTTGTTGGAACTTCAAACGATTATAAATCTCTGTTAACGAATCTATCATAGCAAGCCTTTCTTGTTCTTGATAGATTTCATCTAATTCTGTAATCTCTGTACACTTCACAATAAATCTTGATAAATCTTCTGGCAGTGGTGTCGCACGCAATAAAAAAGTTGACACTTCTCCTTCATAATTGGACATCTTAATTCTTCTATCATATGATAATGTATCATCTAACCATGTTATATCATGGGTTGTTGAATAGTATCCGTTTTCTCTAATAAAATGTTCAGCAAATACTAAATGTTGCTCACGATAGGCAAATAAATTTTCATATCCGAAAAACTCTAAAAAATTTGTATTACAATCAACAATCTCATCGTCTTCTACTATAAATAATAGATCATTTTGAAAATCAAACATCGTTTGAAGTAGTTCTTGTTGCAAACTTACTTGCCGCACTAAAGAAAGCTGATACAAACTCTTATTCACTTCCTCTAACACCATTTGTGGGGTCACAGGGGCTATCACAATATTACGTATTCCTAACGTAAGCACCTCTGCAAACTCGCTTGTTATCTGTTGATCCCAAATGACAATAAATGTACTCTGTGGATTATACATATTCTTTATATATTTTATTTGAGAAAAATCTGTTACATACATAATTACAATATGTGGTTTAGTCCTCTGATACAATAATTCTCCTTCTTCAAAACTATTTGCTATAAACATACATTTTGGATGAATATTTTCTATCGTTTGTTGATGTGTGCATCCATTTTCTATATAAAGGACATTTAACTGAAGATCTTGTAATACATTTTGGAAAACCGTATTCTCTAATAAAAAATGTAGTATGTTCATCACTAGTCTTCACTCACTTCATATATCTTGTTCTACTGCATTCCTCACAAACATTTTATAAAAAGACTGTTCTCTAAATACTTTAATGAGTGAGGGATACATATTAACAAGCTAATTGAGAATGCTCTCTTCGCTTTTTCTCTATAAATTCCTTTTTTAGTGTATGATGATAGGAATTGTATCGTTTGTATGAATGCCCTAGCTTCCTCTTTAAAACTTGACAATTAAAATAAAGATATTATATTCTTAAATTCGACAACTTACAAAATGTAAGTAGAATATATTACATATATTTTTTTATAATTTGATATGTTACTTGGAGGATATATAATGACAAACGACAACTTTTTTAATGTTCTATACGAACGCACATCTACACGTGCATTCAACCCAGAGAAAGAAATTTCATCTACAGAGTTACACGAGATTTTAAAGGGAGCTGCTCAAGCACCTTCTGCTTGGAACTTGCAGCACTGGAAATTCCTTGTATTCCAAGGTGAAGATGTACAGAAACGATTGCATCCAATTGCTTATAACCAGCAACAAATACTTGATGCTTCTGCTGTAGTCGCTATTTTAGGTGATTTAGAAGCTTATAAAAACGTTGAACCAGTTTATGGTCCAATTGTAGAACAAGGATTTATGAAAGAAGAAGCAAAAGAGCGCTTAGCTAAAAATATTGAGTCTGCATATGCTCGTGAGCAATTCCCAAGAGATGCAGCCTTTTCAAATGCATCTTTAGCAGCAATGCAACTTATGCTTGCGGCTAAAGCAACTGGCTGGGATACTTGTGCTATTGGTGGTTTCAACCCACAAGCACTTACAGAAGAATTCAATGTTTCATCTCGTTACGTACCAATTATGCTTATTACAATTGGTGAATCAACTTTAAAAGGTCATCCTGCACCACGAATGAGCGTAGAACAAGTGAGTGAATGGGCAAAATAATAAAGTGAACCTTTAATCAATGTGAGGGGCTTACTGCCTGTTAATACGGGATAAAAAAGAAACGAAGGTAATTTCATTACCTTCGTTTCTTTTTCTTCTGTCACACACCCGTAATATTACAATGTATTATTCGACATCTATACATAAAAAAATAGTAAATTTCATGCTATTCCCATACACATAAATGGCGTTTCGTGTCGAATTTTGTTAAAGCATCGAAATATAACCGTGTGTTTTTGTTACAATTATGATACAATGATAACAAATAGATAACAAGAGAGGGATTTTCATTGAGTTCATACGGAAGCTTTATCGCACTTTTAAGTTACATAGTAACTGTACTACTGTTATATTTTATTGGCGATGCTACAAACATATCAGTGTTACAATTCCCAAAAGAAGAAACGTTCCAATTAGACGCAGAAAAACATACTGCAAGATCCATTGCACCACTACTCTTAGCTCTCCCTGTATATATCATCGTTTTATATAAAAGTAAAAAAGTGTAAAGCCTACCTATTTCATTCATTTCGGTGGTCTTTACACTTTTTTGTGATATTTCCCCTATTTTAAACATCATTCCGTACTAAACACCCAGCTAGTCTTTTAAAATGAGAAAATCCCCCAGAAAAAATTCCACTCTCTGTCCAGTCACTAACTACCGAACTTACATAGATTATAAGTGTGAAGGGGGTGATGAGGATTATGTTTGGATCATTTGGATGCTGTGATAACTTTAGAGACTGTCATCATCGTGAAAGAGAGTGCGACCATCGTGACCATCGCGAGAAAGAGAGAGAGGTAAAACCACAACAACCAGCTGTATGTAACGTACTTGCTAGCATTTCAGTTGGAACAGAACTTTCTCTTTTAAGCATTAAAGGTATTGGATCTTTCAACAATGTAATTTTTGAAGGTTTCGCTAACGGCGTTGCTCTTTTCTCCGCTTTAGCTCGTAACAATAATGATAAAGATGATAAAGACAACGACAAAGATGATAAGAACCGTCAACGTAATACTTTTAATGGTATTTTACGTGTATGCCCAACTGATATCGTTGCTATCGCTATCTAGTTCTGTGTCTTATCCTCTATAGTAAGAAAATAAGATTTACTTTTCTCATAGAAAAAACCTGAGACCGATTTCAAATCGACTCAGGTTTTTTTATTAATTATATGCTTTTAACTAGTTCAACAACTTCTTCAGCAGTTGACATCATTAATGCTTTTTCTGCTAATGTTTCCATTTCTGCTTTTGACAACTTGCTTAGTTGTGTTCTTGCAGGAAGAATAGATGTTGCACTCATACTGAACTCATCTAAACCTAATCCTAATAATAATGGGATAGCAAGTGAATCTCCCGCCATCTCACCACACATACCAGCCCATTTGCCTTCTTTATGAGCCGCATCAATAACCATTTTTACAAGACGTAAAATAGATGGGTTATATGGTTGGTATAAGTAAGCTACTTGTTCGTTCATACGGTCTGCTGCCATTGTGTATTGGATTAAGTCATTTGTTCCGATAGAGAAGAAATCAACTTCTTTTGCGAATTGATCTGCTAATACTGCTGAAGCTGGGATTTCAACCATCATACCCACTTCAATAGAATCAGAAACAGTTGTACCCGCTTCTACAAGTTTCACTTTCTCTTCTAATAAGATTGCTTTCGCTTGACGGAACTCATCAAGAGTTGCAATCATTGGGAACATAATTTTTAAGTTACCGTATACGCTAGCACGAAGTAATGCACGAAGTTGTGTACGGAACACATCTTGCTCATCAAGGCATAAGCGAATTGCACGGTATCCTAAGAATGGGTTCATTTCTTTTGGTAAATGTAAGTATGGAAGCTCTTTATCTCCACCGATGTCAAGTGTACGAACAACAACAGGTTGACCTTCTTTTACACCTTCAAGAACTGCTTTATACGCTTCGAACTGCTCTTCTTCTGTTGGAAGATTGTCACGGCCCATGTATAAGAATTCTGTACGGTATAAACCAACGCCTTCTCCGCCATTATCGATAATACCTTGTACATCATTTGGTGTTCCGATATTTGCAACAAGCTCAACGTGATGTCCATCACTTGTTACAGTAGCTTGGTCTTTTAATTTTGCCCATTCAGTTTTTTGCTCTTCAAATTTCGCTTTCTTTTCTTCAAAAGAACGAAGAGTTTCTTCTGATGGATTTACAATTACTTCTCCATCTAAACCGTCGATGATTACGATATCGCCGTTTTGGATTTTCTCCATAACAACTTTCGTACCAACAACTGCAGGAATTTCCATAGAACGAGCCATAATTGCAGAGTGAGATGTACGTCCACCGATATCAGTTGTAAAACCTTTTGCATACTTACGGTTTAACTGAGCTGTATCAGATGGTGTTAGATCTTCAGCAATGATGATTACTTCTTCAGAAATTGTACCAGGGTTTGAGAAGTTAATTCCTAGTAAATGTGCAAGAACGCGTTTTGTTACGTCACGAATGTCCGCAGCACGTTCTTTCATATATTCGTTATCCATGTTTTCAAACATAGAAATAAACATGGATGCAACTTCATCCATTGCAAATTCAGCATTTACTTTTTCACTATTTACTTTATCTTTTACTGGGTTTACTAGTTCTGGATCATTTAACACTAATAAATGTGCTTCAAAGATCGCAGCTTTATCAGCACCCAGCTCAGCAAAAGCATGGTCCTTAATTGCTTCTAATTCAGTTTTTGCTTTCTCAAGCGCAGCGTCTAAGCGTGCAATTTCAGCAGCTTCGTTTGTAATTGATTTCTTTTCGATGTTAAATTCAGGATTCTCAAGTCTGAAAGCCTTTGCAATAGCAATCCCACTTGATGCAGCGATCCCTTGAATGTTAAGAGTCATTATTCTCCTAATCCTTCGTTTTTCATAGTTTCTTCGATAGCTGCTAGTGCTTGAGCTGCATCATCACCATTTGCAGTGATTTTAATTTCTGCGTTTTGTTGAATGCCTAAAGACATAACACCCATGATTGATTTTAAGTTAACGTTTTTTCCGTTATACTCTAAGTTAATGTCAGAACCAAATTTGCTTGCAGTGTTTACAAGTAGAGTTGCTGGACGAGCATGAATTCCTGAGTCGCTAGTTACTTTAAAGATTTTTTCCATGATAATTTATCTCCTTTAAATTACAGTATTTTTTTAGTTGTATAGACGTGAGTACTACATCATCTATTGTATATAATAGGCGATGTTCGGTCAACCACATCGCCTATTATAATTATAAACATTTTGCGTCAAATTCCTACTGAATGTCAATAATAGCGTTTTCGCCCTTCTTAACATTTCCATCTTTTTTCAATTCGACTTGTTGTCCTTGTTGTAAATTCGTAAAGACAATTGGTGTAATGATAGATGGTGCATTTTCTTTTACAAATGCAAGATCTACTTTTAATAATGGTTGTCCTTGTTTCACTTTGTCGCCTTGTGCTACAAGTGCTTCAAAACCTTCACCATTTAATTTTACAGTATCAATACCGAAGTGGATTAAAATTTCTTTTCCGCCTTCAGATTGAATACCAATTGCATGCTTTGTAGGGAATACGTTGACGATCTCACCGTTAACTGGAGAAACTACTGTTCCTTCTGTTGGCTCGATTGCAAATCCGTCTCCCATCATTTTTCCTGAGAATACTTGATCAGGTACTTCTGTAATCGATAAGATTTTCCCTTCAATTGGTGATACGATTGTTTCGTTTTCATCAACTTGTTTAGGAGTTTCTTCTACCTTTACAGGCTCTTCTTTTTCAACATGAGGTGTACGACCTGACATAATATCATGAATTTGTGATTTTAATGTGTCAGATTTCGGTCCAAAAATAGCTTGAATGTTATTTCCAACTTCAAGTACACCAGCTGCTCCAAGCTCTTTTAAGCGATCTTTGTTTACATTCTTTTGTTCGTTAACTTGAACACGTAAACGAGTAATACAAGCGTCTAAAGAAGCAATGTTTTCTTTACCACCAAGTGCTACTAATACTTCACGTGGAAGTTCTCCTGCTTCTGTTTTACCTGCGCCGTCATTCGCATTTGCTACTTCACGACCAGGTGTTTTTAAATCCCATTTACGGATTGCAAAGCGGAATCCGAAGTAGTAAATAACTGCTAGTACAAGACCAACAATAATTACCCACCACCATGCTGTACGGCCTGGTAGTACACCGAATAACATAAAGTCGATTAAACCACCAGAGAATGTCATACCAATTTTAACACCTAAAATTTGCATTGTCATAAATGATAGACCAGCGAATACTGCGTGAATTCCGAACAGTACTGGTGCTACGAATAAGAATGAAAATTCAAGTGGTTCTGTAATACCTGTTAAGAAAGATGTTAATGCAGCAGAGCCTAAAATACCAGCTGCTAATTTTTTATTTTCAGGACGTGCTTCATGGTACATTGCTAATGCTGCTGCTGGAAGACCGAACATCATGAACGGATACTTACCAGTTGTAAATGTACCTGCTGTTAATTCTACACCGTCTTTTAACTGTGCCATAAAGATTTTTTGGTCACCACGGATTAATTCGCCAGCTGCATTTGTATACTGACCGAATTCGAACCAGAACGGTGAATAGAAAATGTGATGTAATCCAAATGGAATTAATGAACGTTCAATTAAACCGAATATGAATGCTGCTAATGTTCTATTTGCATCAATCATTTGATGTGAGAACGTATTTAAGCCACCTTGAATGTATGGCCAAATGAAACACATGATTATACCTACTACTAAAGAGAATGTTGCAGTCGCAATCGGTACGAAACGCTTACCTGCGAAGAAACCTAAATATGATGGTTCAATGTTGAAGTATTTATTGTAGCAATATGCCGCTACTATACCGACGATAATACCACCAAACACTCCCGTTTGTAGCGTTGGAATTCCTAATACGTTTGCATATGCTGGATCTGCAAATCCAATTTTTACTGGATCTGCTCCAGAACTTGTTACTTTCACTAGCTTATCTACTTCTAAGAACACACTCATCGTTTTGTTCATAATTAAGTAGCCGACGAATGCTGCTAATCCAGCTACTCCGTCTCCACCAGCTAAACCAATTGCTACCCCAACTGCGAATAATAATGCAAGGTTAGCGAAAATAATATCACCAGATTGTTCCATAATTTTTGCTACCATTACGAACCAATCTGCTTTTAAAGCAGGAATAACATCTGTTAACTGTGGATTTTGAAATGCATTACCAAATCCAAGTAAAATACCTGCTGCCGGTAAAATCGCTACTGGAAGCATTAACGCTTTTCCGACTTTTTGAAGAACACCAAAGATCTTCTTAAACATGGAAACCCTTCCTCTCTTATCTATATTGATACCTTCCGACAAACGCCAAAAAGACATGAGGAAAAAAAGATAGAACGATAGCTATACAAAGGGTAGTATAACCCTTTCTCTAGCTTACATTCCTTACTTTTCTCCACTCATGCCTGATCGGATCAGTAACACGTGTCAAAAATAGGTTTACGTATAAGTTCACTATAATTAAGGCAAACGTTTTCGTTACTTACCTTAATGTGTTTGTCGAAATTTGTATAACTTTGCAATAGTTATTATACATAACTATTGTAAGCGATTCAATGATTTTTTTTAACGTTTTCATTTTAGACAAAAATATATGTCTTTTTACACATGCTCTGCTTTTACTAAGCGCTGCAGGTGCATCGTTAAATATATGCTCTCTGCTTCATACACAGGAAGTTGCAATTCTTTTTGCATGACCTTAACTAGCTTCCAAGCTAAATTATAACAGACAGGATATTCTGCCTTTAATAAATCAGCAAAACTTTGTGATTCCTCTACTTTTTCCCCTTTTTTTACCCGTTCAATTGCATATTGTAAATGACGGATAAGGCGTAAATAGTGAATACTTTCTTGGTCTAATGTAATTAGTAAGTTTGTCTCAATTAAAGATACAAGTTGTGCAATGAGACGGGAATTTTGATTAACTGAAGATAAATCTGAATTTGTAAGCGAACTGTAAATATGGAGTGCAATAAAACCAATTTCTCCTTCTGGCAATGTAATTTGTAACCGAGAATTTAAAAGGTCTACAACACCTTCAGCAATTTCATATTCCTCTGGATAGAGCATTTTCGTTTCAACTAAAAAAGGATTATCAATTGTAAGTCCTTGTTTTAACCGCTTAATCGCAAAAGAAATATGATCTGTTAAAGCGATATGAATATGTTCATTCAATGGTGATTTTGCTTTTTCTTGAATGTAGAACATAATATCATTCATTAATTCAATTAGTTTTTCACTCACATGCGGCACTAACAGTTTGTATTGTTCACGATCACGTTCATTTTTTAAAACAAACATTTTTTCAATTTGTTCTTGCTCCAATACATCTTTCGCTTTTTTCCCAAATCCAATTCCTTTACCGATCACTACTACTTCCTCATGTTCAGGATGGCTAGCAATGATGACATTATTATTTAAAACTTTTTTAATTTCTAGATAATTATTCATATAACACCACCCTCGTACTTAAATAGCCTGCTTTTATGTTACAGAACATTCTTCTTTGTCGTCAATGTAAAACATCTACCATTTCATAAAAATTCGTTTTTTAGACATGTTTATATATGATGCGTATAATGTAAGAGCAACTGTACATAGAAAGGAGATAACAACATGATTAAAATGTTTGTAAGTGATATCGATGGTACAATGATGCAACACGGAGGGTTAATTGACGAACAGGATATTGTAGCACTTCGTAGTCTTGCTGAGCAAAATGTTATTCTTTGTTTCGCTTCTGGCCGATTGGATAATGAAATTGCAGACTTAATGAAAGCTGTAAATACAAATTTCCATCGTATTAGTGTAAATGGTGTTTTCGTGTACACACATGAAAACAAGCAACTATTATCCGCAACATTCGATTCGAGTATTCTACCTGATCTGTTAGCAATGACAAATGAAGATCCTTATTTTCGTTATGTAAGTGATGAGCATAATTATTACATTGAAGAGAAAACACCGTTCATTCATGAGCTTGAACAACAAGTAACGATGACTTCTGTTGAAGAACCGCATCTATTACAGAAAATTGATGATACAATTTTCCCAAATAAAATCTCTGTCGGTGGAACAAAGGAAAGCTTACAACTCCTTCAGAAAAAAATTGATGAAAAATTCCACGGAAAAGTTAGTACATTCATTTCAGCAGAACAATGTTTAGATGTAATGCCACCTAATATTAGTAAAGGGGCTGCTATCTCTGTTTTATTAAAAGAGTTTCAACTACAACCAGAGGAAATTGCTTGCATAGGGGATTCTTATAATGATATCCCGATGTTTTCTTTAACTCCTCACAGTTTTGCTATGTCTCAAGCAGATGAAGCAGTAAAAGAACACGCTCACTATGTAGTAAATACAGTTAAAGATGCTGTTAACCACGTAATTACTCATAATAAAAATACGACTCACTCCTTGTAAGGATGAGTCGTATTTTTTCTTTACATGTTAAACAATTTGACATTAACTGTACTTCACAAACTGAAATATATTATTTGTTACGTGCGATGTTTGTAATAAACTTATAACGATCCCCACGATAAATACATTTCACATACTCTAACGGTACTTCACCTTCTGAATATGACCATTGACGCATTACAAGCACTGGCGCCTTTTTAGGAATATGCAGATGTTCAGCTTCATTATCCGTTGCAATTGAAGCTTCAATTGATTGAGTAGCGCTAACAAGTTTAAAGCCCAGTTTTTTCTCTAAATGTTCATATAAAGATTGTTGCAATATTTCTTCGTTAATATCTTTTACAAGAGCTGGCGACAAATATGTCGTCTCAAAAGCAATCGGTTCATCATCAGCTAAGCGTATACGCCTCACTTCATAAACCGACTCTCCCTCCTGTATTCTCAACCGGTCTGCTATTTTCGCAGTAGCTGGAACTAGGCGGAAACTAAGTAATTGACTACTTGGGTTCATCCCACGAGAAATCATATCTTCTGTGAATCCCGTCATTCCTTGCAATTTTTGTTCCACTTTCGGAAGTTGGACAAACGTACCAATTCCACGTTTCCGATATAAATAACCTTGTTCCACTAAATTATTAATCGCCTGTCTGATTGTCATACGACTCACTTCGAACTTATCGCAAAGTTCATTCTCAGATGGGATTTTATCTCCCGGCTTCCATTCGCCGTCCTCAATTAGCTGTTTCACCCACTCTTGAATCTGATAATAGATCGGAAATGGTGAATACTTGTCGATGTTCATCAGCAATCGCCTCACTGCATAAAGATAGAGCTTCTTGATCAGCGATTACGGTTACATTCGGATGACGTTGTAAAACTGTAGCAGGACACGCTTCGCTATATTCACCTTGCAATAATTCTTTCACAGCTTCTGCCTTTTTAGAACCGATAGCAACAAGTAGAATTTGTTTCGCTTTCATAATGCTTCCAATTCCCATTGTAATCGCATGCGTTGGCACATCTTCTTCTTTTTCGAAGAAGCGAAGGTTTGCTTGGCGTGTAGATTCTGTTAATTCAACAATGTTTGTTGGAGAATTAAACAGTGTTCCTGGTTCGTTAAATCCGATGTGACCGTTTTCACCGATTCCAAGAATCTGTAGGTCAACTGGGTTAGCAGCTAGAATGCCCTCGTAACGTTTGCACTCTTCCTCTAAATCACTTGCCATCCCGTTTGGTACATAAGTTTGTTTAAATGGAAGATGATCAAACAACTGTTCTTGCATGAAATAGTGATAGCTGTTTTTATCTTCATGTGGTAAATTTACGTACTCATCTAAGTTTACAGTGGTTACACGGCTTGTATCAAGTTTATTTTTTCGCATTTCTGCATAAATACCTAATGGAGAGCTTCCTGTAGCCATTCCTAATGTTGGATTTTCTTTTGTTTTTACAACTTCTTCAATTAATTTATAACCTGCTTCTGCTAGTTCTTTTGGAGTTTTTACAACAAGAATATTCATTTAATTACTTCCCTTCCTTCATATGAATTCCTAAACGAACCGTATCATATACATGTAAATCTTCATTCATCACAACAAAGTCTGCATCTTTTCCTACCGCTAATGCACCTTTATGATTTAATCCAAACTCTTCTGCTTGGTTAATTGATGTCATCAGTACTGCATCTTCGATTGAACAACCTGTAAATTCAATTACATTTCGGAAAGCTTGATCCATTTTTAGAATACTACCAGCTAACGTTCCATCTTCTAATCGAGCACTACCATCTTTTACATGTACTGGCTGTCCGCCAAGCTCATATAATCCATCTTCAAGACCTTTTGCACGCATTGCGTCAGTAATAACACTTACTTTTTTCGGTCCTTTTAATTTATATGCTAATTTCACCATATCAGGGTGAATATGAATACCATCTGTAATTACTTCAACCATTACATCTGGATTTAATAACACATGACCAACAACTCCTGGTTCTCGGTGATGTAATCCACGCATTTGATTGTATAAATGCGTTGCATGTGTAATGTTTCTATTTTTTAGTTGCGCATCAATTGCATCTGTATGCCCCATTGTGCCAACAACACCAGTTTCAGCAAGATACTGTTCAAACTCTAACGCACCTTCTTCTTCAGGTGCATATGTTACTAATTTAATTAGATTCCCGCTTGCTTCCTGCCATTGTTTAAATTGTTCAATATTCGCAGGAACAATATGTTCAAGTGGTTGTGCACCTGCACGTTTTTTAGAAACATACGGTCCTTCTAAGTGAATATATTCGAAATGTGCTCCTTTTTCTTTCGCTTCCTTCGCCGCATGTAGTGCCGCTTCGATTGCTTCTGGAGCTTGTGTCATTGTTGTTGGAAAGTAAGTTGTAACTCCTTCTTTTAACATTTCTTTACCTAGAGTTACTAATCCATCGCTATTTGCATCCATCGCATCAATATCGTACCCACCATGAATATGAACATCAATCATACCTGGAATCACAATCTTCCCTGCCGCATCTAAAACCGCTTCATTTTCTTGTGATACATATTGAGCCATCAAACCAATTTCTTTAATTGTTTCTGCGTAACGAATAAATCCGTTTTCCACTACTTCTTGACCTGTATAAATTTTGGCATTGATGACAACTTGCGTTTTCATTTTCATCGATCCTTTCCCATGAAATACCTACTTGTTATTATTACCTTATTCGCCTAATTCCATCTTAATATATGCACGAGTAGTTGTCTAGACATTCGAATAAAATTTCCTCTTTGTTTAACAAAAAGGAAACTTAGTACGTCTCTTGCAATTATAATATATGTTATTCAGTTTTCCAAAAAGGGAGAATATCCCCTATCATATTTCTCACTTAAGTAATGGCATTAATCCACTAGAGCCTATTGTAATATGCTCGCCGTCTGTTTCCATTTCTACTGTACGTTTGTTTGTTCCATATATCATTATACCATGCTGTTTTAAGCGTCTTACTACACTTTGATGCGGATGTCCATACGGATTTCTGCTTCCATATGAAAGAATTGCAAACTGTGGTTCTACTTTCTTTATAAACATTTCACTTGTTGAAGTATAGGAGCCATGATGTCCCACCTTTAACACATCTGCATGTACATCAAATTGCTTTAATATTTCAGTTTCCGTCCGCACATCAGCATCACCCATTAGTAAAAAATCCGCTTTTCCGTATCGTACCTTTAACACAATTGAAGATTCATTATTTTCGTCTTTTGATTTCCCATTGTTTAATACTTGTATGGAAACATGCGGATCTAGCGGTATGTATTGTCCCTCTTTTACTGAAACGAAAGGAATTCCTCTTTTTTTAATATGATTCCGGTATGTGTGATACGTAAAAGAACTATATGTTTTTCCACTATCTAATATAAGTGCTACCGGCATTTGCTCTACAATCGGAATGAGTCCTCCAATGTGATCCATATCAGGATGCGTACTGACGATAGCATCTAAATGGTTAATCCCTTTTTCGATTAGTTTTTGAATGATAACCTCACCTGCTTCATAAGGTCCCCCATCAATTAACATCGTTTGTCCATTTGGCAATGTAATAAGTGTCGCATCACCTTGCCCAACTTTAAAAAAACTCACTTTCATTTTACCAAAATGTTGCCGCTGCATATGTAAAGGAGACGCGGTATGAATAGACATCATATATCTTTTGGCCGATGCACTATTTAAAGAAAAGCATAACAAAACAGAAACTAACAATAAAATACTTCGCATACTTCTCATAACTCGTCTCCTTTTTTCAATTAGTATGGCACGGTATATAATTGATATACAAAAAAAGCTTAGCAAAATGCTAAGCTTTTATTTCGATATCTCCTGTAAAGAACCAAAGAATAAATCTGCTTCATTCATTTGTTCATTCTCTTCAGAAAGTGCCGGTAAATCATCTAATGTTTTCAATCCAAATGTATCCAAAAATTCTTTCGTTGTTCCATATAAAATAGGACGCCCTGGACCTTCTGCTCTTCCCATTTCTTTTATAAGTAAGTGTGAAACTAACGTTTGTAACGCCTTATCGGTTTTCACCCCTCTAATCTCTTCCATTTCAGTCCTTGTAATAGGTTGACGATATGCCACAATCGCTAACGTTTCTAAAGCAGCCTGAGAAAGTGAAGCAGCTGTTGGGATATCTATTAATTTTTGATAGTACGAAGCATGTTCTTTCTTTGTAGCAAAACGATATACTTTTGCATACTGTACAATTTGCAAACCGCGGTGTGCACCTTCACATTCTTTTTGCATTTCTTCTAAAATATCGATTACTTCATTTCCTTCAATTTCAAGCACTTTCGCTATTTGTTCTGGATAAATCCCTTCATCACCAGAAACAAATAAAAGCCCTTCAATGATTGATTTCTGTTCTTTTCTATCCATTTTACGAGCTCCTTCCTCCAATTTTCTCCATAAAAATACAAATCAAAAAACCGAATCACAATTAATGCGTTCGGTTCAATATTTTTTCTCTTGTTCCAAACGATACATTCAAACCTAGCATGAGATATATTATTTCCATCCCATTTTCCATACTAAATCTATGCAGATTTAGTAGAGCTTGATACGAAAATTTCATCAAAATTATGTTCTTGTTCAATTATGATTTGTTGATTTTTCATAAGCTCAAGAACCGCTAAAAATGTTACAACCATTATTTCCCGTTCATCATCAACAAACAAATCATAAAAACTTTGACGACCACCTTGTATTTCTAACTGTTTTAAAATATCAATCATGCGCTTTTCAATTGGTATTTCTTGACGAGTAATACGTGTTGTTACAGGTTTCTTTGCTTTTTTACGGCGCATTAATTTTTGAAATGCCGCTAGCATATCATATAACGTAACATCAAGAGGCAAGTTTGTCTCCTCTTCTTGTTGTAACGATGTAAAATCAATTGGCGGACGTGTATATAGCTGTGCTCTTTCTTGTTCTCTTTCTTTTAGCTCAGTAGCAACTTGCTTATATTTCTTATATTCAATTAACCTCTCCATCAATTCTTGACGAGGATCATCTATAAAGTCATCACCGTTATCAAGTACATCTTCTTCATGTTTCGGCAACAACATTTTACTTTTAATTTGTAATAAAGTCGCAGCCATTACTAAATACTCACTTGCAACATCTAATTGTAGTTCTTTCATCGTATGAACATAAGATAAATATTGCTCTGTAATTTCCGCTACAGGAATATTATATATGTCAATTTCATAACGATGTATTAAATGTAACAATAAATCTAAAGGCCCTTCAAAAGCCTCTACTTTAAAATTATACTGCACAAAGCATCCCACCACATTTTTTCTATAACAACATAAGTATAGAGCATACTCATGTTCTATCCAACCTTTTTAAGAAATTTAATTAAAAATGGACCTATGCCTATATCATCATGCCCACCGCTTCATATGATAACAGTGTAGTAAGAACAATGTAGGAGGTCAAAAAACTATGGGTCACGTTGATTGCGGTTTTAGCGGTGGGTTCGCATTACTTGTTGTATTGTTTATTTTACTAATTATTGTAGGGGCAGCTTGCTTCTGCTAATATGAACAATAACGACTAGGGACAATTCCCTAGTCGTTTATTGTTTATATTTCTATGATACACTTGTATTTATAACCGTTAAACAGGGGTGAAGAAAATGTATCCTACCGAATACATCCAATTTTTAATTCATTTTCACGGAGATTATGATTATTTTGAGTGCCACGAAATACTGGAAGAATATTGGAAAACAAAACCGAGAGAAAATCGTGATAATTATTTAGTCGGTCTTATTCAAATTGCAGTTTCTTTATACCATCAAAGACGCTCTAACTGGAATGGCGCAGAGAAAATGATGAAAAGCGCCATAAAGATTTTAGAAATAAACAGTGCACCTTTACTACGTTTGGGAATAAATCAGACACAACTTCTATGCTTACTCCAGGATAGATTGCAATCTATACAGAAAGAAGAGAGTTTTACACCGTTATTTTTACCATTATCGGATACAGCATTAGAAAAGCACTGCATGGAATTATGTCAGAAACAAAACCTTCCTTGGAAAGACGTGAATGCTACTTCTAATGAATATATAATACATAAGCACACATTACGTGATCGAACAGAGGTCATCGCTGAACGAAACGAACAATTACAAAAAAGAAAGCAGAGATAATAAACTACTTATCTCTGCTTTCACGAATGTATATTTTGTTCTAGCCCTTTACACTTTTTGCAAAAACTTGCTGTTTGCTCATTTCCGCAAATTGTAAACTCAAGAAATTTACTCTTTAACTCTTGAACCATCTTCGTCCCAATACCCATATGACGGTGAGACGGGTTCACACTCAAATGCTGAATTTCCAACACTTGATTCTCTTTTTTTACAATCCCCATTATCCCAACAAAATCTTCGTTTTGTTTCCACAAATACAATTGCCAATCATCCTTTGCTTCATAATCTTTCATAGTCAATTGTAATGTTTTTACATCTTTTTCAGTTGGCATAAATGAAAGAAGCCCCATTGCAATCTTTTCATAACTTTTTTTAAAACGAATTAACATAACCCTTATCCCTTCTTACAAAAGTTACAAACTATTAATCCCCTCAACCACTCTTTTCATATCACATTCATTTTACAATATTTTCAACAGAGTGAGAAGGGCCTAAAACAACTTGATAATCATACAAAGCCAAAAGAAGAAAGTCAAATATATGTTTCAGTACTATTTTTTCTAAGTAGATTAAAGAAGAAACGCTGTTATATGAAAGCAAAAAGAAACATCCACCGCTCATTACCACTTCAATATTCATCACCTGAGAGCAAATGAATTCTAGCAAAATTAATGTAATAAAAATATTTCTTGAAACATGTAATTTAATGTATTCTATGTAATTTGTTAAAATTTTGTTCTTATAGGCGCCATATTTTCTCTTCAATACAGTACTACTTGTATCATGTACTGCAAACGAAATACCCATTCCTATTAAAAAAACAAAAAAGAGAGCCATAGCTCTCTTTTCCCATTAACTTATTCTTCCCAAACTTTAACTTCTTTCATTACATCGCCTTGACGCATGTTTAATACTGTTTCAATACCGCTTGTTGCTTTACCGAATACAGTATGTACACCATCTAAGTGCGGTTGTGGCTCATGAACAACAAAGAATTGGCTACCGCCTGTATTACGGCCAGCATGAGCCATAGAAAGTGAACCTACAAGATGTCTATGAGGATTTCCATCAGTTTCACATGGGATAGAGTAACCTGGGCCACCTGCACCTGTTCCTGTTGGATCTCCACCTTGGCTTACGAAGCCAGGAATAACGCGGTGGAATGTCACACCATCATAAAATCCTTGCTCTGCTAGTTTTTTAAAGTTTTCTACTGTTTTTGGTGCCTCTTCTGGGAAAAATTCTAAATCGATTTTTTCACCATTTTCCATTAATATGTATCCTAAAGTTTTCATACGTATATGTCTCCTTTCAACTATCTCAGCACTATATTACCACATTCATGACTAGAAACAAAAAGAATCCGACAATCTAGATACTTCTTTTTCGAAATGTGGAAAAAGCTAGGTGACAAATAAGAAATATATACTATAATAACTGTGTTGCCCGAAAATTTTAGAAAGAGAAAGGGAGCGATTTTTCGTGAAAACGAAATTACTAGCTCTGCTATTGGCTGTAACGGTATTTATGATGCCAACAGCTTCGTTTGCAGACATCATCGAAGGAGAATCAATTGTTACACTAGGAGAAAACTTGTCTGAACAACAAAAACAAGATCTGTTAAAAGAAATGAAAGCACCAAAGGATGCTACAATCATTACTGTGTCTAATGCGGAAGAACATAAATTTCTAGAAGGGATTGTTCCAAAAGCGCAAATTGGTACGAGAGCAATTTCCTCTTCTATGATTACATACACAAAACCAGGGTCTGGTCTCATTGTACGTTCAAAAAACATTAATTCGATAACAGATGCAATGTACACAAACGCACTTATTACAGCAGGTGTGAAAGATGCAGAAATTCAAATTACTGCACCATTTAAAGTTTCAGGAACTGCTGCTTTAACCGGTTTAATGAAAGCCTATGAAACAACATCGAACAAAGCAATTCCTGAGGAAGTAAAAAAAGTAGCCAATGAAGAAATGGTGCAAACAGCCCAGCTCGGCGATAAAATTGGTGAAGAAAAAGCAGTTCAACTTGTTGCAAAAATTAAAGAAGAAATTGCCAAAGAACAGCCAAAAACGACTGAAGATTTACGTTCATTAATTCAAAAAATTGCGGATCAACTTGGCATTACATTAACGGATGAACAGTTAGATAACTTAGTTGCGCTATTTGATAAAATGAAAAATCTTAATATCGATTGGAATCAAGTTGGCAGTCAGTTAAATAAAGCAAAAGAACACGTTTCTGCCTTTTTAGGATCTGAAGAAGGGCAAGGTTTCCTAGATAAAGTTAAAGATTTCTTCTCAAGTATCATTGATTTTGTTAAATCGTTATTCAAGTAAAAAGAAGCTCGTCAGTGACGAGCTTCTTTTTTTATACAAGTAATGGCAATTTCATAACAGCTTCTTCGACCGAACGAACAATATGATTTGCCTTCTCCTTCACATATGGATGAGCATGATGTAGAGTAAATGAATGCGGAGTTACTTCAAACATAGAAATATCATTGAAAGAATCTCCAATGCATGCAACTTCATTTGCTTCAATTTGTAAATGTTCCATTAGTCGCCTTAAAGCACTCCCTTTACTTACTCCCCTTGGCATAATGTCAACATAGCGTTTACCCGACATAAAAACTTCCGCTTCGCTCTGAAATGTATCTCGTAACTCTTGATCTAATGCTGCAATTGTCTCTTCTTCCCCAAAAACAAACAATTTCGCAGGATGTACAGTCTTACCAAATTCCTCTTCTAATGCTTCTATTTCAGCAATATGCACGCCCATATACGTTTCAAAAGTATGATGATGTTCATTCTTTCTTTTTGTATACCGTTGCTCATTTGCACAAACAATATCTGCTAGTCCCTTTTTATGGATATATCGATATATTTCCTGGGCAATCCCATCTTCAAAACTTGATTCATGAAATATTTTTCCATCCGGCAGTAACATCGTTGCTCCATTTAAACTAGTTGTGTAATACGGGAATGCAAACCTATTTACGACTTCATCAATTCGATGAGTAAAGCGGCCAGAGGCAAAACAAATATTTGTCCCTTTTTCAGCTAACCAACAAAGTGCACGTTCATCTTCTTTTTGCATATGATTCACATTGTAAACGAGCGTATCATCTAAATCACTTACAAATAATTTAATCATGTCCTCTTCCCCTTCCATACACAATATCTACTCTAAGTGTACACAAAAAATGTTTGATTTTTGTTAAAAAACAATAAATTTTCGATAAAAAATAAGCAGGAGATTAATCCTGCTTATTTTTGCCTTCTTACATTTTGAGGTTTTACAATACTTGGGCGCACTTTTAAACTAGACATCGTTGGACGGAGTAGAATTTTTGTTAACGCTCCCCAATCAAATGGTAAAAACGGCCATAAATACGGTGTTTGTAAACTTTTTATAGACGTTAAAAATAAAATCAATATCGTCATTCCAACCACAAATCCCATTTCATGAAATATACCTGTCAAAATAATGACAAATAGCTTTCCGACTTTATTCCCAAGCCCTAATTCATAACTCGGTGTTGCATATGCTCCGATCATAGAAACTGCTACGTATAAAATTACTTCTGGTACAAACAAACCTACATCAATGGCAATTTGACCAATTAATATGGCAGAAATTAATCCTGCTGCAGACGACAATGATGTCGGTGTATGAATGGCAGCCATCCTTAAAAATTCGAGTCCGATTTCGGCCATCAAAATTTGTAATAAAATTGGTAAATGCGTCATCTTGTTCGGTCCAATGAAAGCAAGACTTTCTGGTAAAAGAGTTGGATCAAAAACAAACACTAACCAAAATGGCAATAAGAACAGTGAAAATATAACACCTAAAAAACGTACCCAACGTAAAAATGTACCTACAGCTGGATTTTGCCTAAACTCTTCTGCATGCTGTAAATGATGAAAATATGTTGTCGGTGTAATCATAGCACTTGGCGATGTGTCAACGAGTACTAACACATGTCCTTCTAATAGATGATTTGCTGCTACATCTGGTCTTTCTGTATATCGAATAAGCGGGAAGGGATTATAGCCTTGTTTAACTACAAATTCCTCTATCGTTTTATCCGCCATCGTAATCCCGTCTACTTCAATGTTATTTAATTCTTGTTTTATAATTTTAACTAAATCCGGATTTGCAACATCTTGTACATATGTAATACAAATATCCGTTTGTGATCTATCTCCTACTCGAATCATTTCATTTCGAAGACGTGGGTCACGTATCCTTCTACGAATTAACGCTGTATTTACAACGATATTTTCAACAAATCCATCCCTTGCACCACGTACTACCTTTTCTGTATCTGGTTCTGTCGGCGTCCGGCCCGGATAACTACGAACATCTATTGCAAACGCTTCTGTTTCACCTTCCACAAATATAACGATGAGTCCTGATAATACTTGAAGCATTACCTCATCCATCGTTTTCACTTTGCTTACTTGTTGATGGATTAAACGATTCTCTAAAAGCTTCACTGTATCTTCTTCTACATCCCTTATCTCATTTGTATCCACCGCTTCTTCTAAAATAGGGATAATATAATTTGTATCACAAAGTCCATTTACAAATAACACACCAATTTCTTTATTCAAAATTTGAAATTTACGAATGCCAACGTCGTATGTAACACCCAGTCCAGCTGTTTGCTTTAAGTAATTTTCATTATCACTTATGAAAGATGAAATAGGGATTTCCACTTTTTTAGGTTTCGTCATAAAAACCACTCCTTTCCAAAATTAATTGAATCGCTTTTCTAGTAATAGGTGATCCTCTCTCCCATTCATCGTTTCCACACATCTTACCAATATCACCAACTCCCACAATGACAGGAACATTCAGATCATCTAAACAATAAATTGTATCTCCGCTAATTCTGCCAATTTCACCATCTGGAAGTCCAAATTTATCAACACCGTATTCGGTTAAATTCCCGTTCCGATCTACACTGACATCTACACGTGCCCATTCCCAATGATGTGTATTAGACGCTACTGCCAAAATCCCCAGTACATCAATTTGTTTATGTGTGGCTACATATTTTAAAGCCTTTTCACCAGATCCTTCTCCAATAAATCCACTGTCATCAAACATGACAAATACAGGGTCATATGGCGTTTGCATAATAAGCTCAACAACTTTCTTCCCTGTCAATTTGGTTGGATTACTTTGTGATGCTGAAATACACCTTCCCCCAAATTCCTTCGTTAAAAGCTCAATTGTCCGCTTTGCATATTCATCTCCATCTGTGACCAAAACAACCCTTCGTCTCATTTGATTTATCCTTTCGGTTTACATATAAGTGCTACAAAAAATGAAAATAAAATCGCTGCAGAAATGCCTGCAGACGTTAAACTAAACATACCCATACCAATCCCAATATATCCGTGTTTTTCTGCCGCATGCATTGCCCCATGTAATAGTGAATGTCCAAAACTTGTAATAGGAACTGTCGCACCAGCACCAGCAAACTTTATAAGCTTATCGTACAATCCGAATCCATCTAAAACTGCTCCTATAACTACAAAGGTAGCCATTAAATGGGCTGGTGTTAACTTTGCGAAATCTAACAATACCTGTCCAATTACACAAATGGCACCTCCTACAAGAAATGCATATATAAAATCCACAATTCACTCTCCCTTCACTCTCTCAAATACGACACCATGTGCAATTGTTGGAATGGTTTCTTTCTGCTGCATCATCATCGGACTTAAT
Source organism: Bacillus sp. N5-665 (assembly GCF_022637375.2). Taxonomy (NCBI): domain Bacteria; kingdom Bacillati; phylum Bacillota; class Bacilli; order Caryophanales; family Bacillaceae; genus Bacillus; species Bacillus sp. N5-665. The sequence goes on along the minus strand of NZ_CP093325.1, from coordinate 1,342,980 downwards.
AACGCGCCAGTAGCAACGACAAAAATTCGTTGTAAATTCCCTTTTTGCATCTCGCTTAATAAATGACCATATGTGACAACAGCTGAACAAGCACAACCACTACCACCGGCAAATACTTCTTCTTGACCGGAATCATAAATCATTAATCCGCAATCATTATATATATGCCCAAGATCATAACCTTCTTCCAGTAACAGTTGTTTTGCGATTGGTGTCCCAATAGCTGATAAATCACCGGTAACAATCAAATCATAATCTGCTGCACTCCTCTTCAAATCTTCAAAATGTTGTTGAATTGTATGAGCAGCAGCAGGTGCCATCGCCGACCCCATATCTAAAGGATTCGCAATCCCTAAATCTTGCACTTTTCCAATCGTAGCTGCCGTAATTTTAATGGCACTTTTTTCTTTACTAATTAATATGGATCCCGCACCTGTAACAGTGGAATTTGCTGTTCCTGGTTTTTGTCCCCCATACTCTGTTGGATAACGGAACTGTCTTTCAGCCGTTGCATTATGACTACTTACCGTCGCTAAAACACGATTTGCGAATCCACCATCTATAAAGGCTGATCCAACCGCTAAAGTCTCCATCGAGGTTGCACAAGCGCTAAACATCCCTAAAAAGGGAATCCCCCACTTACGCGCAACATAATTTGCTGTCACTGTTTGATTTAATAAATCACCTGCTAAAAAGAAATCAATTTGTGATGTCTTTACATTTCCTTTTTGCAAGACTTGTTGAATTGAATCTGACATTAATCTTCGTTCAGCAAGTTCCCAGTTTTCCTCTCCGCAATGTAAATCATCATATGAAATATCAAAATCCTTCCCAAGAGGGCCTTCAGCTTCTTTTGGACCAACAGCAGTACCGGTTGCATTCACATAAATATCATTTTGAAATACCCACGTTTGTTTTCCAGTCAACCTCATACTAGCCCCTCCTTTAAGACATAAAAATGTTAAAAGTATATCTTATTAATCCAATAACGTATGCACCAACGACCCCAAAAACGATAACACTTCCCGCTAGCTTAAACATATTTGTAGCAACTCCAAGCACAATTCCTTCACTCTTATGTTCTAGCGCAGCGCTCGCCATAGAATTCGCAAATCCCGTAACAGGTACGGCCGATCCCGCTCCAGCAAATTGACCGATTTTATCATATACACCACAACCTGTTAAAATCGCCGATAATAATACAAGCGTTGCAACTGTCGGATTTCCTGCCTCTTGTTCACTGAAATGAAAATAATGTATATAAAATTTCATTAATACTTCTCCGACAGTACAAATGAGTCCACCTACAAGAAATGCCTTGACACAATTTAGGAAATAGTTTGGTTTTGGATGGTACTCCTTCACTTTATTTATGTAATCATCCTTTAGTTTTCGCCCTGTCATTTATATATTGCCTCCTACTTTACGAAATAAATCCAGTGAAACAATGAGCCTATTACTTTGCCAAGTACAAGAGCAACGAGTAAAACAACGATTTTCCCTTCTACCCCTACTCGTTTCGCTAAAATAGGTAAAACATTTAACACTTCTGTTAATGCAGCTGCAAGCATTCCAATGAATGTGCCACAAAACAGTCCTAATATAACAAGCCAATATTGCGATGTTTGAAATGTAATGTTTTTCAAACTACACCAAGCTCCTGTTAACGTACCTGCAATAACTGCCCACTCAAAATATTGAATGTGCTTTCCACGTCTCGTTAATTGAGCTAGTCGGGGGATTATACCAAGTACAGCTAAAAATGCGACATATCCGCTACCTACTGCAATTCCTCCCGCTAAACCAATTAAAATAACAAGCCCAGACTCAATCATCGGCAAGTTGTTTCATATTGTCCTTGTTTTCATGAACAATTACATATTGGTCAAGTGACTGCTGGTATTGGAACATCTCCACTTCTAACGGACTCGGCTCTTCATTAATTCGCTTTTGAAATACATGATTAAAAAATAAAACCATACCTAACCCAAGACCTACTGAATAAGGAATTTGAAATAGAAGTGGTTGTGCCTTAAATTCTCCCGTAATCATGTAATATAACCGCTGGTGTACTTGTTGCATACTTACATCTTCATGGAAATAAATGATCGCAAGAGCCGCTCCAATAAAAAGTAACAACCATACAAGTCCGAAGAAAATCGGATGTACTTTCTTTTTTTCATATATAATTTCAACAAGAGTTTGTCCAGAACCGAGTAAATTAATTTGTATATGAGCCGCTTTTTGTTGAATAATCTCAATAATTTTCATAACATCAATTACAACATGCGTCTTATCATGCGCTGTTATTTTGTAAACTACCTCATTCTGTAATGACTCAACTACCATAGCATCTCCGGCAAGTTGAGCGACATCACCCAGTTTCACTTCATACGTAGGAGAAACTTTTAATCGATTACGCATTTTAATATAAATTGTTTGTTCCAATTTCCATTCACCTCTTCACTCTTCCTCGTAGTTGTAGTATGGTTATTGAATTTTTTTCTAATACAATTTTTTCATAAAAAAACATCTGTACCGTTTCGGTACAGATGTTTTTTAGTTTATGCCTTTTTCTTAAATAAATTTGCAATACTTAATGCGAGTCCTCCCCAAATGACTACCATACCAATAACCATCATCATAATCGCTGATCCGCTCATTATGAAACACCCCGATCTTTCCATTCTTTTTCAAGCTTAGCAGAATCTGAATGTATTTGTGCATTCCATTTCTTTATACTAATGATTAGTGCAACGATAAGGAACGCTGCTGCAATTGACCAACCATATGTTACGATAAACTCCGTTGGATAATCTCCGTAGTTCTTTTTAATATTTTGGATTGTCCCATCAATTAACATGTATCCTAACATAAGCGGGGTAATAACGAGTAAACTCACTCTCCAAAACGTCCCTAACTTAATATCAGATACGAAGTTTGCGTGATTTTGATAAACTGGTAAACGGCGTAGAATGAGCCCTATCGTAACTACTTCCACTAATGCAATTGAAATTAACCCGAAGTTATTAGCGAAATAATCAACAACATCTAGGAACATAAGCCCACCACGTGTTGCAAAAACAAGAGACACTAGTACGAGAAGCGTTCCCATAATTCCAATTGTTTTTTGGCGGCTTAAGCTGAACTTTTCAGATACGGCCGCAAAACATACTTCCGCAAGCGAAATGAGGGATGTAATTCCGGCAACCGTTAATGATAAGAAAAACAATACGCCAAATAACGGTGACATCGGTAATTCATTAATAATTTGCGGGAATACTACGAATGCAAGTCCTACACCAGCACTTGCTACTTTATCAACTGGTACTCCCATATTGTTTGCCATAAATCCAAGAGCTGCAAAGACCCCAATCCCTGCTAATAATTCAAATCCTGAGTTTGCAAAGCCAGTAATAAAGGCATTATTTGTTGTATCTGAGTTTTTCGGTAAATAACTAGAATACGTAATCATAATTCCAAATGCTAAAGATAAGCTAAAGAAAATTTGACCATAAGCAGCAAGCCATACCTTCCCATCAAAAATACGACTCCAATCTGGTTTGAAGAATGCATCTAATCCTTGCATCGCACCTTCCATCGTCACTGCACGAACTACGATAATAAGGAACATAACAACTAGTAAAGGAATGAAAATGCGGTTAACCACTTCGATTCCTTTTTTAACTCCTTTGAATGCAACACCAAGCACAATAATCCAAACGAGAGCTAATGGAATCAATACTTCCGGCACAAGCCCCCCAAACTGCCCTGGCTTATCTGCAACATGTAAGTACTCTTTAAATAAAAATGATTGCGTGTCTTTCCCCCATGCTCCAGTAATTGCAAAGTACGTATATGAAATAGACCAAGCGATAATTATAATTACTGTATAATATGTTGAAACGATAAATGTTACACACATTTGCCACCATCCGATGAATTCAGCACGCGGACTAATACGGAAGAACGTAAGTGGCGCTGAACCACGGTGACGATGCCCAAGAGCAAATTCAAACGCCAATAATGAAATACCAGTCGTTAATAATGCGAATAAGTACGGTAAAAAGAATGCGCCTCCCCCATTTTCATACGCTGTATAAGGAAAACGCCATATGTTTCCTAATCCAACGGCAGAGCCGACCGCTGCGAAAATAAATCCAGCCCTCGTTCCCCATTGTTGCCTCGTTTCCATATTTTCTTCCCCCTTTGTGACAAGTTCATACTTGGATTATATTTTAAATTTACTATATCACCAATAAATTCTGTTAATTTTTACAAAAGTTTACAATCCCTACTAAATTAAAGTCATAAAAAAAATCGAATAGATAGCTATTCATCTATTCGATCTTTCATCTGTTTTAATATTTTCTTTTCAAGTCTTGAAACTTGTACTTGCGAAATGCCTATTCGTTCCGCTACTTCTGATTGGGTTTGATCTTTATAGTAGCGTAAATACACGATTAAACGTTCTCTATCATCTAATTCTCTAATTGCTTCTTTTAAAGCAATTTTATCAAACCATTTCGTTTCAGATTGATCTGCAATTTGATCTAAAATAGTGATTGGATCCCCGTCGTTTTCATACACCGTTTCATGTATGGATGAAGGAGCTCGACTCGCTTCTTGCGCCAGAACAACTTCCTCTGGCGTTAGTTCTAACGCTTCGGCTACTTCATTAATCGTTGGGGCCCTTCCAAATTCTTTCGAAAGCTCGTCTCTCATCTTTCGAATTTTATTTCCTGTTTCTTTTAAAGATCTACTTACCTTCACTGATCCATCATCACGTAAAAATCGTTGTATTTCTCCAATAATCATTGGAACTGCATATGTTGAAAATTTCACGTCGAAAGATAAATCAAATTTATCTACCGATTTTAATAGCCCAATACATCCAATTTGAAATAAATCGTCTGGTTCGTACCCTCGATTAAGAAAACGCTGCACAACCGACCATACGAGACGCATATTACTTTGAACGATTGTATCTCTCGCTTGTTGATCTCCATCTTGACTTTGTTGAATTAACGCTTTTAGCTCGTGGTCCTTTAACTGAGGTTTCTTCTTCTCATTTTTGACCTCTATGTCCATAGGCTATTCTCCTTAATTGCATAGAGCGTTACTATTTGATAAGTATTTTGTCAAATGGATTGTTGTCCCGAAAGATTCGTTTGAAATAACTTCTACTTCATCCATAAAATTTTCCATGATAGTAAATCCCATTCCGGAACGCTCTAATTCAGGTTTAGTTGTAAAAAGGGGTTGCCTTGCTTCATCTAAATCAAAGATGCCAATCCCTTCATCTCGAATCGTGAGTTTCACCATTGCTTCTTCCAAAATTACAGAAATATAAACAACACCTTCTGCATTTCCTTCGTACCCATGAATAATTGCATTCGTAACTGCTTCTGACACAACTGTTTTAATCTCCGTAAGTTCTTCCATCGTTGGGTCTAGTTGCGCAATGAAAGCAGCTACTGTAACGCGAGCGAACGATTCATTTTGACTTAATGCTGAAAATTGAAGGTTCATTTCATTTCTCATTTATGCCACCCCCAACGTCGCGAGCGCATGCGCTTCACTTTCTTCTAAACGAACAATTTTAAATAAGCCCGACATTTCAAATAAACGTTTAACAGGCGGTGAAATTGCACAAACAACCATTTCTCCACCTAATCCCTTTACATGCTTATATCGGCCTAATATAACACCTAAACCAGAACTATCCATAAACGATAAGTTCTCTAGGCTCAAAACAATATGATGAACACCATGTGTCTCAATCATATCTGTTACTTTCGTTCGCAACTCTTCAGCAGTATGATGATCTAATTCACCCGCTAGTCTCACACATAGGACGTCACGTTTTACTTCTAATTGCATGGAAAGACTCACACGATTTCCTCCTTATGCTCAAACTTTACTCATTTACATACATAAAGATTTTCGTGATACAACATAAGAATCCTTCCTGCTGACAAAAGAAGAACTATTTCGCCATAAAGTGAAACGATTCAGCAATTATTTACTTTCATACGAATAGAAAAGCGGCAAAATATTTGCCGCTATTTTGATGTTGAAAACATCCCAAAACTTCTTTTAAATAACTCCCACCAGCTCGCTGCAGCAACATCTTCTTTTGCTACAATTGTTTGTTTTAATAAAACATCTTTATCTTTTTTAATAACTAGTGTACCGAGCGCGTCACCTTTTTTAATCGGCGCTTTCACTTTCTTTTCAGCAATTACTTCTTGCTTTACTTTGTCCATATTTTCGCCCTTCTTCATAAGAAGAGACACATTGTCTGACGCAACTAAATCTACTTTTTCTTTTTTCCCTTTTCCTACTTGTACAGTCTTAATTTTTTCGCCTCGTGTATACATTTTTTTTGTCATATATTGTCCAAATGCGTAGTCAAGAAGCTTTGTTACTTGGTTGTTCCGTTCTTTCGATGTAGGTGCTCCCATAACAACTGAAATAACACGCATCCCATTCTTTTCAGCCGATGCTGTTAAACAATATTTTGCTTCTGTCGTAAAGCCCGTTTTCACACCATCTACTCCAGGATAAAAACGTACTAACTTATTCGTATTCACGAGCCAAAACTTCTTATCCGTATCTTCACGTAAATAGTCTTCGTATTTACCTGTATATTTGCGAATAAGTGGGTACTTCATCAATTCTTTTGCCATTATAGCCATATCATTTGCTGTGGAATAATGCTCTTTAGCCGGAAGACCTGTTGGATTTTGAAAATGAGTGTTTTTCAGTCCTAAGTCTTTCGCTTTTTTGTTCATCATATTTACAAAACCTTCTTCTGAACCAGCGATATGCTCTGCTACTGCAACAGACGCATCATTTCCAGATGCAATGGCAATACCCTTTAGCATTTCATTTACAGTCATCTCTTCCCCAGGCTCTAAAAAGATTTGTGATCCACCCATTGAAGCCGCATGCTCACTTGCTCTAACTTTATCGGTCAGTTTTAGTTTTCCTTTTTCAACTTGTTCCATAATTAATAGCATTGTCATAATCTTCGTCATACTAGCAGGTGGTAATTTCTCATTTGGATTTTTATCAAACAAAACTTTACCTGTATCTTGTTCAATTACAATTGCTGACGACGCTTGTTCCGCTAACTTCGGCGCTGTTTCTTCTGTTTTCTCCTGCTTCGTCTTCTCAGATTGTGCGAAACTAACTGAAGTACCAGAAAGCAATAACATGAAACAAACAAGTATTCCAAAAACTCGCTTCATGACTAACCCTCCATTCTATATCAGACCTATTTTTTCCAATTTTTTATTTTTTAATACCATATTTTTCTAATATTTTCAGTTGACAAATACATTCACCACCTATATTGTATTAAGTGTATTACATACAGTAGTACACTTAATACAAGTCAGAAAGGAGACATTGCTCTTGCATATTCAACTTGATCCAAGAAGCAACACTCCGATATGGGAACAAATTGTTCAAAATATAAAAGAACTCGTATTGAAGAACATGTTAGCTCCAAGTGACAAACTACCTTCTGTACGCGAACTCGCTTCTTTACTCGTTATAAACCCAAACACAGTGAGTAAAGCGTACCAAGAGTTAGAGCGACAAGGGATTATTGAAACATTAAGAGGAAAAGGAACATTTGTATCCCAATCGATTACCCCAACATTAGACGAAAGGAAAATCGCTATGGTTGAAAAGCAATTTCATCAATTACTATTAGAAGCCTCTTATCTTGGTGTTACGAAAGATAAAATTCATGATTGGATAGATTCATACTATAAAGAGATTGGAGGAAATACGGATGCTGAAAGTGACAAGCTTGAAGAAAACAATTGATAATCAAACGATTTTAGATGATGTTTCTTTCACATTACAAAGAGGAAGTATCATCGGATTACTCGGAAGAAACGGTGCGGGGAAAACAACTTTATTACGAACGATGGTCGGGATTTTAGACCCTGATGCCGGGACTGTTACATATGAAGATACAAACATTCATCAGTGTCCTGAAATAAAGCAAAAAATTGTATATGTCCCTGATTCTACTAACATACTAAACGGATATACGGTAAAAGAAATTGTAAAGTTTTACAAGCAAGTTTATACCGCATTTGATGAAGCGTATTTCTATGAACTGTTAGAACGTTTTAACTTACCAAACAAACGAATTCGTAGCTATTCAAAAGGAATGAAAGCATTGCTTGCCATCATTTTAGCCGTTTCTACAAAAGCAGAATATATCATTTTAGATGAACCGACAAATGGACTTGATCCTATCGTTAAACGGCAGATTCTCCAATTTCTCGTTGGAGAAGTTGCAGAAAAAGAGATTACCATTTTTATCTCAACTCACCATTTAGATGAAGTGGAACAAATTGCGGATACAATTATTATATTAAAAGGCCATACTATATCTTCTATTACATCACTAGACGATGCCAAATCACGATTTGCAAAAATACAAGTAGCTTACGAACGTTCATTACCTCAAAAACTAGAAAACTTAAGCAATATTAAAATATTAAATCAAACAGGTAAAGTATTTACAATCTTAATTGAGGGAAATGTGGCTACAACACTGGAGAAGTTTTATAAAGAACAACCTATACTCATTGAAGAATTAACAATGTCACTTGAAGATGTCTTCGTTACGACACTGGAGGAGGATGGGTATGTTTCATAAGGCGTTGTGGACGTGGAATTGGAAGCGCGGGAAATATGCTGTGTTGCTATTCTTCTTTAGTTCGCTTTACCTTTTATCTTTAGGATACTATAGAAGCGCTCAGATGGAACTCGATAAATATTACGAATTACAAGAAAAAGGGAAACAGTATTATTATTTTTATACCTTTTCTTCAGGAGAAGGTAATAGTTTTTTGTTAACTGTTCTTATCATTGCTTTAGCCTGCTTATTGATAGGATGGGAACGTAGCAACCAATCTAATACACTACTTATGACGATGCCGATTAAAAGAAAACATGTTTTCTTATCTAAATGGGCTTTCGGTTCCTTTTGTATTGTAAGCTCGTTACTTATAAATTGGATTCTTATGTATGTTATTTATAGAACAACCATTCATTTTGATTACCAATCATTCAGTCCGTTTCATCGATACTTTCTTTATGCAATTGTTTCTTATGTTGCAGTCTATACAGCTGCTCTATGTATCGGTACTTTTACTGGAAGCATTGTTTCGCAGGTCATTTTTTGCATTCCATGGCTACTAATGGGGCTTACATTTATTCCACTAGTGTACACTTTTACGCTAAACCATTTAGAGGCTACCAATACTAAAAGTAATAAATTAGATCAACAACTTTATGAATTCAATCAAAAAACAAATATAGTTGCACCAATTTATCGCTTTTCTATTGATTATAACTATCATCCAGAACACCTTGAGAAGGAAAACGATCCAGCTACTTTAAGAAATCCAGTATCTCATAAATATTATTCAGCCAAATCGATGTTTGTCCCTATTCTCTATACGATTTTTTACTTACTACTTGGAACATATTTATATATGCGATCACCAAATGAAAACAGTCAAAAGATATTTATTTTCCAAAAACATTTAAAAATATGGATATGGGGGACAACCATTTACTTTTCACTACTAGGTGGCTATAAAATCAATCAATTTTATTTCTTACCTAACTACTATATCAGTTTGTTTCTCGCTGGAATCATTACTTATGTTGTATTATCACGCCTAACAAATTATAAAGTTTTTTAAAGGAGAGATCCTATGTTTCAAAAAGCACTATGGCTAAGAACATATCAACAAAGTAAATATGTTGTATGGTTATTTTGGCTCGTCAGCTTCTATACTTTGTCATATTACTACTATATGACTTCTATTCAACAGCAACACTTTCTAAATGACAATAAAAAATGGAACTATGTATATCATTATCACTTTGATTTAACACTTCTAGATCCTGTCATGCTGTTAGGTAGCGTACTGATCATTCTAGCTTGTACGTTAATTGGATGGGAAAGACAAAATAACGCTAGCGACTTGTTATGGTCTATGCCCTTTAAGCGTTCACACCTTTATATAACAAAGTGGTTGTTTGGAATCTGTAATATTGCCGCTGTTGTCATTTTAAACTGGGGGCTATTTGCTATTATGAAAAGGTTGACTTTTCATAATAAATATCAAGTATTTTCCCCGTTTCATAGTTACTTTATATATATGTTAATTGTATTAATCGCTATTTATACACTCGCATTATGCGTAGGAACAATAACTGGGAATATTATCTCGCAAGGATTTCTCACTGCCGTTATATTCATCTTCCCATTATTACTTCCACCACTTATATCAGGAGTCATCGCTGTTCACTCGAATGTCGACTTTCATGAGAAGAATGGCCGTATACATGATGTTATGGAAAACATACGTATTTCTGGTCCAGCAGAAGATTTTAATATTAACTTTAATTATGATCCACAAAGCGCTTATACCGATCAAAATGGAGTACGTCATAACGAACCAAACTTTACAAAGATTCCGCCGGCAAAAACATTGATTGCACCTATCGCACATATCATTATTTTATTACCACTCGGTATATATTTATATGCCCGTTCAGTCAATGAGCGAAATGGTAACTACTTATTATATCCAAAACTGCAAAAAGTAGTATTGACTTGTGCAATTTTCTTTGGTGGGACCATTGGAGGTTTAATGTTAAGTGGCGCGCAGTCATTGCCTAGCTTTTACATCGGATTTTTAGTTACTAGTTTAATTATGTATTTCTTCCTGCCAAAAATATTAAAATGGAAGTTTACTTGGAATATTAACTAAATTCAACATAATCACATGTTGGGCATTGGAGGAATAACATGTTTTATAAGGCTTTATGGTTACATCATTACAAGCAAAGTAAGTACATTCTTTTACTTCTTTGCTTGTAGTAGTTTTTGGTTTTTACCTATTAGCTATTTTAATGATTTACAGATTCAACTAACAAGTCTTTCAGCAAACCAAGATAACTATTTCAGCTATAGTTTAAATGGGGATACTCTTATCATCCCCTTCATTCCAACTTTCATATTACTCGCTTGTTCATTAATAAGTTGGGAAAAACGAAATCAAACAGATCATCTGTTATTCGCAATGCCATTCACGAGAAAAGAACTTTTTCTTTCTAAATGGCTGTTCGGGACAATTGTAATTATATTCATAATGAGCCTTAATATCATCTTAATGTATTTTATCCTAACGGTTAATCTGTTTAACCAATATCAATCCTTCGGGCCAATACTTACATTATTATGTTATGTTACCATTACATGGATTGCGATTTTTACAATAGCAATTTTTATAGGAACAATTGCTGGTAATGTCATTTCACATAGTATATTAAGCTTAGTTTTTATTATATTACCATCTGGACTAAGTATGTTGCTGTTTCATTTCACTTGGATTCACACAAATATATCTACAACTGAATTTTTCCTTAAGAAGGCGAATTACACATCATATGTAGAGAACATTGAAGTTTTTGCACCTACTAATAATACTTATATATCTTATACATTTAATCCAAAAGTAAAAGAAGTAAACATTAATAATCTAAAAGAATCCGTTACGGTGCAACACCAATTCCAGCCCATCCGGAAACTTATCACTCCGATTCTATATATTCTTTTTCTTTTACCATTAGGAGTATTTTTCTATAATCGGACAAAAAATGAAAATAACGGTAAACTATTATTATTCACTAAACTACAACGTCTATTTATACCGTGTGTCACGATATGTTTCGCACTATTAGGAGGCTGGTTAACAGGTGAAAAAAATGATCCAATATTAAGTTATTACGCTGGATTCCTAATAATAGGAGTATTTAGCTATGTAGTACTTAACTATTCCATAAATAAAAAATTTTTACTTCGCACGAAATAACCTCCTTCAAAAGGAGGTTATTTCACATTCTCTCTTCTTTTCCCATACTCTTTTTCTTGCTTCGTTCCAAATCCATCACCATTTGCCACGATTTGATCTGTTGGAGCAACTATGCTTTCAGCAATTCTCCATTCTCCCCCTTGTTGAATAAACACTTGCATAAAATAATTCATGCCATTTAACTGATATGGATTTTCCTTTTTCACTTCATAACGTGCTGCAACATAATACACTTGCACATTCTCAGCCTCAAACTTAGAAATATATTGTGATAATCTAGGGATGTACTGTGATGCTTTCTGAAGTGGAAGCTGTTTTACTTTTATAAGAGAAGACTTTGTCACATTGCTTATCGTATCTTCATGCCGAATGTTATCACTATGATGAAATAAAATAGCATTCTGCATTGAACGGATCCATAGCTTTGAATATAAAACAGGTTGCTTATTTGAAATATGTTGTAATTCTTTTTGAACGACTTGAAGAGGCGTAGCCGCATCCGCGAACTGATTAAAGCAGAAAAAACTTCCAATCATAATGAAAAGCGTACAAATACGTTTCATAATTTTTCACTCCGATTCTTTTTAATTAAAGTATTGGAGTTTCAAAATATTTTTATTCAAAAGAAAAAGGATAGGAAAGCTTTCGCTTCCTATCCTCATTTATTATAATACGCGGCCAAATAAATCTAAAACCATTTCGATTTCTTGGTCGCTCCAACCTTTAAATCTCTCTTTATAATATTCTTTACGCACAGCTTCAAGTTTTTCAGTTACTTCTCTTCCGTGTTCTGTAATTTCTAGGTACACGATACGACGGTCTGAATTTGAACGCTTTCTTTCTACAAACCCTTTTCGTACGAGACGATCAGTAACAGCTGTAATATGACTGGAGGTTACGTTTACTTCACTCGCAATTTGCGAAGCCATCTGTGGACTGTTTAAAAATAACGCGCGTAATACAGAAAATTCATTGTATGGCATATGTTCTGCAAAACGTGTATTAATATCATTTTGTAATAAACGTATCATCTTTCGGAATGATCCGGATAACTCTAAAATCAGTGTTTCTCTTTTTTCGTTCACTAGCCTCGTCCCTTTTTTATCATATTTACACATATTATAATCTATAAATACCTATGTTGTATATGCTTTCTTCCCTCAACATTCTCATTTATGTAACTTTTTTCATATAAATTTCTTTTTTGTTCACACATATACATATAAATAAGGATGGTGATGGAAGATGCAAGGTGGAATGAATCCTTATTTACACAACGTACGCACAGCTAATACTGGTAAAGAAGCGACTATTACTGTACAAGGTGAAGGTGTTGTCAAAGCAAAACCCAATGTTGTTATATTAACGATTGGTATTCGTACAGATCATAAAAATGTAAAACAGGCACAAGAAGAGAATGCAGTGCAATCAAAACAATTATTGGATGCACTAAAACAACTAGGTATTGCCGACAAAAATATAGAAACCATTTCATATACAATTACGCCCCAGTACGAATATGTAAATGATAAAGCATTATTACAAGGATATCGTGTGGAACATTTGTATGAAATTACCGTTTTAAATGTACAAAAAGCAGGGGAAGTATATGATATAGCCGTTTCAAATGGAGCAAACTTAGCAAAAGGGTTACGTTTTCGAATATCTCATCCAAATAAATATTATGAGCAAGCTCTCATTCAAGCTCTGCAACAAGCGGTAGAAAAAGCTCGTGCTATTGCGAGTACATACAATTTAAACATTAATCCTGTTCCACTCTCATTCGTTGAAGAATCTGCCCAATTACCACGGGAAGTGACGTCCTATGCTACTTTACATGCGCAAGCAGCTCCGCCCATTCAATCAGGAGAATTAGAAATCATTTCAACAATACGAGCGATTTTTACGTATTTATAAATAATTTCTTTTATAAGTAAACGTTATCATTTTCCTTGTTGTAAAAACATGATGTTCTGATATAATAAAGGACGGTGAGCTCTTACGAAAGAGATATCACGGGTGGGAGAGGGATATGAAAAAGAAGGTTTAACATGAAAGGAATACTTGAAAGAACATTTAAATTAGGTTTACACGAAACATCACCAAAACAAGAAGTTTTAGCTGGAGTTACGTCATTTTTCACGATCGTATATATTATGATTGTAAATGCATCAATTTTATCGGATGCTGGCATTCCTCTTGAAGCTGGAATTTTAGCAACTGTTTTCAGTTCATTTGTCGGATGTCTGCTCATGGCATTTTGGGCAAATGCACCTGCTATTCTTGTCCCTGGTATGGGCGTAAATGCATTCTTCACGTACACTGCTGTGCATACGCTCGGATTAGCTTGGCAGGAAGCATTAGCAGCTGTCTTCATCTCTGGTATTATTTTTGCAATTGCTGCGTTTACACCAATCGCTCGCGTGCTTTCAGTATCGATTCCAAAGTCATTAAAGGAAGCTATTACTGTCGGCATCGGATTATTTTTAGCATTTATCGGATTGCAAAAAGGTGGTTTAGTCGTTTCGAATCCAAATACTGCTGTTGCAATGGGTAAATTAAGTAACCCTGTCGTTCTTGCGACACTACTTACTCTTATCGTTGCACTTGTACTATTTATTCGTAACGTACGTGGAAACTTTTTATGGACGATTGCAATAGGAACTGGTATTGCATGGCTATTTGGTCTTGTTGATACAAGTCAAATCGGAAATAGTTCATTCTCATTCGCTAATTACGGCGATGTGTTTGGAGCTATGTCATTTGGCAAACTTTCTTCCTTACCGTTTTGGATTGCAACATTCTCCTTAAGCATGGTGCTTATTTTTGAGAACATGGGACTTCTGCACGGTTTATTAGAAGATGACCGTAAATTCCCACGTGCTTACCAAGCCAATGCAATTTCAGCAATGACATGTGGTCTATTTGGCACAAGCCCTACTGTATCAACAGTAGAAAGTGCCGCAGGTATTACTGCAGGTGGAAAGACAGGTCTGACGTCTATCGTTACAGGGTTGTTATTCTTTGCATCACTGTTTGTACTTCCGTTTGTGAAACTAATTCCTGATAGTGCCATTGCACCAATATTAATTATTATTGGCGGCCTGATGATTACAAGCATTCAACAAATTCCTCTGAACGATTTTTCAGAAGGATTTCCAGCGTTCTTAATTATCGTCATGATCCCGCTCACATATAGTATCGCTGATGGCATTGCGTTCGGATTTATTGCTTATCCTATCTTAAAAATTGCTCTTGGAAAGCGTAAAGAAGTCGCACCGTCTATGTATATCGTTACATGCTTATTCTTAGCCATGTTTGTATTACATGCTATTGGTTAAGTAAAAACACCGAGGAATTTTCCTCGGTGTTTTTACTTAAACCACCCTTTTTTATAAAACCAAGCCATCATCCCACCGCCAATTAGCGCCATTAGAAGTAGACAAATAAAATAACTATATTGTCCACCAAGCTCTGGCATATGCGTAAAGTTCATTCCGTATACTCCCGCAATAAATGTTAATGGCATGAAAATAGTCGAGAATACAGTTAATGTTTTCATAATGTTATTCATATGATGTGAGTTTAATGAAAAATAGCTATCCCGAATATCTGCCGTTAACTCGCGGCTTGCCTCAATCATTTCTGTTAGTTTAAGCAAATGGTCATGTATATCTTTAAAGTAAATCTCATGATCACTTATACCGTAAAAACGAGTCGAATTTAAAATACGATACAATAAATCACGCATCGGAATGATTGTGCGCCTTAGCTTCGATAAATCTGCACGTATATCAAATACTTCTTCTAATACACTTCCTGCTGTCTCACCCGTTAAATTATCATCAATTGCATTTAAATGATCCTCAATGTAATATACAGGCGCAAAATAGTCATCTACAATTTGGTCGATAATTGTATGAGCTACGTGTAAAGGACTATTTTTAATACGCTTCTTTTCTCCAAGTGTTTTCCATACTCTTTCGATTGCATTGTTATGAGAAAAGTGGAAAGAAACAATAAAACGATCACTAATAAATAAATCGATCTCGTGCGGTTCTAATCCATCCTCACCAAATGCATGAAGAACTAAAAAGTTATATCCATCATAAAAATCAACTTTTGGCCTCTGTACATATTCTATACAGTCTTCAATTGCAAGGGGATGGAACTTAAAATGATCTTGCAAAATGTATGTATACTCTTCTTTCGTTGGCTTATATAAATCTAGCCAATACCATACAATATGGTCTTTCGTTGTTTCTTCTAGCGAAACATCATATAATACTTCATCTGTTTTTGTTATTGCACAAATTCTAATCATAATTTCACCCATTATTATTATAAACAAAAAATAGCAAAAAAAGCCAAGGAGAAATACTCCTTGGCCCTTTTTTATTATTCAGTAACGATGCCGTGCACTAATGTTGGTGCATCTACATGTTCGTTAGCAATCTTCATGTTCTCATAAATTTTTGCTTTTACATCTTCCACATTTTCACGGTTTGCGTAAATTGTAACAAGGGATTCACCTTTTTTCACGCTGTCCCCTACTTTTTTGCGAAGCATTAAGCCAACTGCTAAATCAATTTCAGATTCCTTCGTCGCACGTCCTGCTCCTAAAAGCATTGCTGCTGTTCCGATTTCATCTGCAACGATTTCTGATACATAACCGTCTTCCTTCGCTTCTACTTCAATTTTAAACTGTGCTTGTGGTAATTTAGAAGGATCATCAACAACAGAAGCATCGCCGCCTTGCGCTGATAAGAACGTTTTAAATGATTCTAGCGCTTTACCGTTGTTCATTACTTCAATTAATTTCTCACGTGCATCTTCTAAAGATGAAGCTTGTCCAGCAAGGTATACCATTTGACTTCCAAGTGTTAAACATAACTCTTCTAAATCTTTCGGCCCCTTACCTTGTAATGTATCAATTGCTTCTTGTACTTCAAGTGCGTTACCAATCGCCTCACCAAGTGGTTGACTCATATCAGAAATAACAGCCATCGTATTACGACCAACGTTATTACCAATGCGCACCATTGCTTCTGCTAAACGTCTTGCATCTTCATCTGTTTTCATAAATGCACCTGCTCCAGTTTTTACATCAAGAACAATTGCATCTGCACCAGCAGCAATTTTTTTACTCATAATCGAGCTTGCAATAAGCGGAATTGAGTTTACTGTTGCCGTTACATCACGAAGTGCATATAACTTTTTATCGGCAGGTGTTAAGTTTCCACTTTGACCAATAACTGCGATTTTGTTTTCATTTACAAGTCGCATGAATTCATCATTTTCGATTTCAACATGGAATCCTGGAACTGCTTCTAATTTATCAATTGTACCACCAGTATGTCCTAACCCACGTCCAGACATTTTTGCAACCGGTACACCTAAAGCGGCTACTAATGGACCTAACACAAGTGTTGTTGTATCACCAACACCACCTGTTGAGTGCTTATCTACTTTTACCCCTTCAATAGCTGATAAGTCGATTGTATCACCGCTATTTACCATTGCCATCGTTAAATCAGCACGTTCTTGATCGTTCATATCTTGGAAGAAAATTGCCATTGCAAGTGAACTTACTTGATAATCAGGAATATCACCATTCGTATATCCTTCAACAATAAAGTTAATTTCTTCTGTCGTTAATGCATGTCCGTCACGTTTTTTTGCAATTAGGTCCACCATTCTCATTGTGAGGTCACCCCTTCATTTGTTTTACGATTGCTTTTACTAATGCTAAGAAGTTAGCTTTAACACGTTCTGTCGTTTCAATTACTTCATCGTGGTGAAGTGGCTGATCTAAAATACCAGCTGCCATATTTGAAATACAAGAAATACCAAGTACTTTCATACCAGCATGACGCGCTACAATTACTTCTGGTACTGTAGACATACCAACTGCATCTCCGCCAAGTGTACGAAGCATACGAATTTCAGCAGGTGTTTCATATACAGGACCTGTCATTCCAACGTATACACCTTCTTGTACTTTAATATTTAAGTCCGCTGCAACTTGTTTCGCCATTTCACGAAGTTCTGGTGTATATGATGTAGACATATCAGGGAAACGCACACCCATTTCAGAATCATTCGGTCCGATTAATGGATTTGTACCCATGAAGTTAATGTGATCTGAAATTAACATAAGATCGCCTGGCTCAAATGATGTATTTACACCACCAGCTGCATTTGTTACAACAACTGTTTCTACACCTAGTTCTTTCATAACACGAACTGGGAATGTTACTTTTTGCATGTCGTATCCTTCATAGAAGTGGAAACGTCCTTGCATTGCTACTACTGTTACACCTTGAAGTGTACCGAATACTAGTTGACCTGCATGACCTTCTACAGTTGATACTGGGAATTCAGGGATTTCACTGTAAGGTACTGTTACTGCGTTCTCGATTTCATCTGCTAATACACCTAGTCCAGATCCAAGGATTAGTCCTACTTGTGGCGTTTCTTGAAATTTCTCTTTTAAGTATGAAGCTGATTTTGTAATAAGTTCACGATTCATTTGTTTATCCCCCTATTTCTTTAGCTCGTTTAAGAAGCTTGTTCCGTGTTCTGGCATTTTCACGCCGAAGTTTTCTGCTACCGTTGCACCAATATCAGCAAATGTTTGACGAATTGATAATTCTTGTCCGCCATCTTTCATGCTTGGGCTATATGCTAATAACGGTACATATTCACGTGTATGATCAGTACCGTGGTGAACTGGATCATTACCGTGGTCTGCTGTAATTAATAATAAATCATCTTCTTTTAGTTTTTCGAATACTTCTGGAAGACGTGCATCATAGTCTTGCAGTGCTTCTCCATATCCTTGTGGATCACGGCGGTGACCGAATAATGCATCAAAGTCAACTAAGTTTAAGAAGCTAAGACCTGTAAAGTCCATGTTTAATGTATCTACAAGCTTATCCATTCCATCCATGTTAGACTTCGTACGAAGTGATTCAGTTACACCTTCACCATCATATATGTCAGAGATTTTACCGATAGCAATAACATCGTAGTCACTATCTTTTAATTCATTCATTACCGTACGGCCGAATGGTTTTAACGCATAATCATGACGGTTTGGTGTACGAGTGAATTTCCCTGGTTCTCCAACGAATGGACGAGCGATAACACGACCTACCATGTACTTCTCATCTAACGTTAATTCACGTGCAATTTTACAAATTTTATATAACTCTTCAAGTGGCACTACTTCTTCGTGTGCTGCGATTTGTAATACGCTATCAGCAGAAGTGTAAACGATTAAAGATCCTGTTTCCATTTGTTCTTGACCAAGTTCATCAAGAATCTCAGTTCCAGAAGCTGGTTTATTACCGATAATTTTACGACCTGTTTTTTCTTCTAATTCATCAAGTAATTCTTTTGGGAATCCTTCAGGGAACACTTGGAATGGTGTATCAATGTAAAGACCCATGATTTCCCAGTGTCCTGTCATTGTATCTTTACCAGTAGATTTCTCTTGCATTTTTGTATAATATCCAAGCGGTTTTTCTACTTTAGAGATACCTTTCATTTCACGAATGTTACCAAGACCTAACTTCACCATATTTGGCATTTGTAATCCATTCATATGTTCAGCAATGTGACCAATTGTGTCAGAACCTAAATCACCAAATTGCTCAGCATCCGGTGCTTCGCCGATTCCTACAGAGTCCATTACGACTAGGAATATACGTTTATATTTATTCATAACTGCGACCTCCTATAAGTTCAGTTCTACTTCTTGTAGTATGTTCAAAACGCTATAAAGTGAAACTGTTCTCCATAAGAATTCTCTTTCGTTCTCATTGTCAAACAGTACTTCTTTAATTGATTCTCTAACCTATTTCGTTTACTTTGAAACGACTCAAAAACATTTCTAGTTTTTTCTAAGTCAGATGTCAGACATCTGATACTGATATCATAACATGTTTACGCTTTCTTTTTAATACATTTTCGTAGAATTTCTCATTTTCTTCACACTTCTATTGTAATCCATTATGCAAATAAGTGCTAATTATTTTATGATTTATTTCTTCATATAAAGTGAAACTTTGATTAGCAGGAGTTTAGTTCTTCTCCACTGATTATTAGCCCTCATCAATTGGATGTTTACAGAATAAAAATAAAAAGCAGCTCTAAAGAGCTACTTTTTATTTTACTTCTACTGTTTCTTCTTTATGTTCATGTAGTTCGCCTTTTTTAACATGAACTTTCACTTTGTAAGAACCGTTTTCTTTGAAAGTATGTTTCGTTTCATACTCTCCTTTATTTCCTTCTTTCGCTGGAATAAATTCGTGTTTTTCAACACCATCTTTCCAAATCTCAAGTTGTACTTCAGCACCAGTTAACGCTTCTTCTTTTTGTTTTAAATGAACTTTCATAGTTGATTCAGCATTTGCTTTTATATCACCAGCCATAAGATGGATCATTGTATCGCTTTTATGATCGCCATGCCCTGCACCGTGATCACTATTTTCTTTTTTCGCATCTTCTACTTTCGCATTTCCTACAGCCACTTTTACTTCTGGCATAACATGCATTTCACGTGCATTTGTGTGAGCGATAATATGGTATACTCCATCCGTCTCGAACGTTTTCTCTACTGCATAAACACCTTTTCCTTTATGCTTCCCATCTAACATCTCGTGATTTTCGTCGCCATCTTTCCAAATTTCAAACTTTACATCATCAGCATCTGTTACTTTTTCTTTTCCTTGTGTAACAAGTGCTTGTACTTCTGTTTTTTCACCAGGTTTAATTTCTTTCGGATTTGTTTGAACTGCTACTTTTACAGCTTCTAGTTTCTGTTCTTTTTTCGGTTCTTCTTTGTTTGTATTACAGCCAGCCAATGCTAGCATCGCGATAAATAAAGTCATAATAAGTTTTTTCATCATCATTTCCTCCTTCATATCTTATTTAGTATAGAGGAAATACATTGTAATATTCTAGTCTTCTGCTGAAAACAATGTACGAAATGTTTGTGAAGTTTTTGTGAAGTACTATAGCCTTTTGAATCTATGAAAAAAGAGCATAGTAACTATGCTCTCGGATGAAACTGTTTATATACATCTTTTAATCTAGCTTTTGAAACATGCGTATAAATTTGCGTCGTTGAAATATCTGCATGTCCTAGCATTTCTTGCACAGCACGCAAGTCTGCTCCATTTTCTAATAAATGCGTAGCAAAAGAATGGCGCAACGTATGCGGTGTAAGCTCTTTTTCAATATTTGCTTCTTTCGCCAATCGTTTTAAAATTTTCCAAAATCCTTGTCTTGATAATCGATTCCCATGATGGTTTAAAAAGAGTGCATCTACTACTTTTTTACCCATCAATTCTCTTCTTCCCTTTTCAATATACTTTTGAATCGCTTCCGTCGCTAAACTTCCTAGTGGAATAATTCTTTCTTTATTCCCTTTCCCTATGCAACGAACAAATCCCATCGTTAAATGTACATCTTCTAAATTTAAGGCAATTAATTCCGAAACACGAAGTCCTGTTGCATAAAGTAACTCTAGCATCGCTTTGTCACGAACCCCAAAAGCACTCGTCATTTTTGGCGTCTGAAGTAACGCCTCTACTTCATCGATTGATAGTACTTTCGGTAATTTCCGTTCTCCTTGCGGCGTTTCAATATGTACGGATGGGTCGTGCTCTACCGCTCGTTCACGAAGTAAGAATTGGTGAAACGAACGAATCGATGCAATATGACGTGCTAATGTTTTCGAAGATTTTCCGTTTTCTTTTAAGTGCTGCAGAAAATTAACAATGTGCAAGCGTGTCACTTCATGAAAGCTTTTCGCCTGTTCTACATTTTGCAAATACTTTACATAACTTTTTAAATCACGTTCATAAGATACTACTGTATTTTTCGCTAGCCCTTTTTCGACAACCATATAATGAATAAAATCTTTTAATTGATCTTCCAATCTACACTACTCCCCATTTTCATAGAAAAACATCATTCTATTTACGAAAGCATCCTTTGCCGGCTCTTCATTCCCTGATACTTTTTCTACAGTCTCTTCTTTTGGTTTTTCATAACGATGATAACTTTCATATTCTTCATTTATCCATAGTATAGCGAAATAAAACAAAATCGTACAACTTGTAAATAATAAAAATACTTTTATCCCATCAAAAGTTAATTTTAAAGCTCGGCGCATTGTAAATTCCTCCAAAATATAAGTTATTACAACATATGCCAAGCTTTCACCAATTTATACCTTATTCAAATAAAAAACCTCTTCCTAGATAAATAGGAAAAGGTTATTTTTCATCCGTTTCATTTTCTTGACAATTTTTACAAATCCCATGGAATGTTAAACGATGATCTTTCACCTTAAAGCTCCAGTCACGTTCTACTTTCCTTTCCACTTCACCAAGTAAATCTTCTTGTATTTCTTGTACAGCACCACATTGTGTACAAATCAAATGATGGTGAAAACGCTGCGCACCTTCTTGGCGTAAGTCATAGCGTGAAACACCGTCTCCGAAGTTAATCTTATCGACAACTTTTAACTCAGATAATAGTTCTAAAGTTCGATAGACGGTTGCTAATCCGATCTCTGGCGACTTTTCTTTTACAAGGAGGTAAACATCTTCTGCGCTTAAATGATCTTCTTCATTTTCTAGCAGCACACGAACTGTTGCTTCACGTTGCGGTGTTAATTTGTAGCTCGCTGCATGTAATTGCTTCTTAATTCGTTCAATTCTTTCTTCCATTCGGTACTACTCCCTCCTCGCCACTCTTACACCATTATATCAGAAGAAGGGCTTCTGTCAAAAGAAAAACAATAAAAACAAATTGATAATTATTCTCAAAAAGTATTTATTGTTTATTAATAGCCTCAACGACTTCTTTCATTAAAACTGGTGATGCATAAGCTTCTACACTAGAAGCAAGAGCTAACACCGCTCCAATTACAAGAAAGAAGCATGTATAACGAATTAATAATGGTAATAATGGCTCGGTTATTTTCCTGATAAATTGATGCCTAATCATGCGTAAGGAAAAGCTTGCGGCAATTGTTGTCATAACGAGAAATACTGGAATAATAATGAGGTTTTGTGGCAATACAGAAACGAATGATAATAATAATCCATTCCATCCATGCTGACTGACTAAAAAACCTACTGTAAATCCGACAACTACTCCTTTTACAAATAATAAAATAAAAATAAGTGGCAATCCAATAATTGAAATCCCCAAAATCCAAATAAATCCAATGTATTTTAATTGCGAAAAGTAACTTTCTCGAAACATTTCGCTCGCAATAGCAAATTCTCCTTTAGAAACTTGTCCAAAAAAACGTTGTAAATAAAATGATAAATCTTGTTTTTGATTTAATTGTAAACTATTTACAAGAATGGCCCCAAATATTACTCCCATCAATAATAAAACAGCGTTAAATATATATAATGAAGAGTTTTCCTGTATGTGAGACATTACACGGTCTTGCCAAGTTTTTCTCCACATTTTTCTTCCCTCCGTTCACACTCTTACTAAAAATGTATGAAAGAAAGAAAAAAGTATGACGAATTAACATTGAAATTCCGCTCTACTTTGCTAAACTAAAAAGTAGAGAATAGGAGGGATTTCTCTTGAAACCATTATTATTAGATTTTCCAACATTATTTCAAACTGAACGCTTACAAGTTCGTAAGCCATTTCCAGGTGATGGTGCAGAAGTGTATGAAGCAATCCAAGCTTCTCTAGAAGACTTAGTACCGTGGATGTCAATTAACGCTGAAACAGAAGAAAGTGCTGAAGAAATCGTTCGTAACGCTCACGGGCAGTTTTTACTTCGTGAAACACTTGATTTTCACTTATACGATAAAGTATCTGGTACATTCATCGGAGCTATAACGCTCAAGCCTGAAAACTGGGATATTCCAAAGTTTTCACTTCACTTCTGGCTGCATAGCGCTTATACAAAACAAGGCTATATGACTGAAGCCATTAAAGGTGCCATTCAATTTGCCTTTGATAAGCTAAGTGCTAGAAGAATTGAAATTCGTACTGATGCAACAAATGCAAATGCATGTAACCTAGCAGAACGTTTAGAATTTATTCTAGAAGGTACAATGGAAAATGATTTCATAGCACCAGATGGTAGCTTACGTGATGCACGCGTATACGCAAAAATCAATTAAAAAACACTCGCCTTTGGCGAGTGTTTATTTTTGTAGTTGTAAGTATTGTACTGCAAACATCGTCTTCGCATCATGAATACGAAGATCTTTCATAAGAATAATCGCTTCTTCTAACGATACTTCCATCAATTCCACGAATTCATCTTCATCTAACTCGGCTTTATTTTCTTTTTTCGTCAAACCTGTCGCTTTATATACATATAAAATTTCATCTGCAAATCCTGGAGATGTATAGAAAGAAGTAATAAGCTCCATATTTTCACATACATATCCTGTTTCCTCTTCTAATTCACGAACTGCTGTCACCTCAGGTTTTTCACCAGGTTCTAACTTGCCGGCCGGAATTTCTATAATCGCCTTTTCAAGCGCTTTACGATACTGCTCAACAAGCACAATTTTCCCCTCATCAGTAATAGCAATAATAGCAACTGCACCAGGGTGATTTACAATTTCACGTTTACTCATTGCTCCATTTGGTAATACTACATCATCAACACGAACTTTTATAACTCTACCATCAAAAATCGGCTCAGTTTTTACTGTTCTCTCTGCAAGATTACTCATACTACTTCATCTCCCTGTTCTATTTCCTATTCTTTCCTCATACATTTTACCACATTGAAAGGAGCGTGATAGAAATGAAAGTTTATATTTTACCAAATCGCGTCACTTTAGTCGGAAAAGCATGGCAAATCCGCCATAAACTAAAACAATATGGCAAAGAGTATACAACTGTACAAGAGTGGATTACAGCAAATAAAAAGTAAACGTTTGTCAACCTCTTTTTCCTTTCGTACAATAAAGGTAAGGAGGTTGACCTATGAAAAAACGTCAATTAGGAAACTCAGATTTGTTTGTTATAGAAATGGGCCTTGGCTGCATGTCTCTCGGTACATCTGAAACAGAAGCTATGCGTATTATCGATGAAGCAATCGATTTAGGAATCAATTTTTTTGATACAGCGGATTTATATGATTATGGATTAAACGAAGAATTTGTTGGAAAAGCCTTAAAAGGGAAACGAGACCAAATTGTTCTTACAACAAAAGTTGGAAATCGATGGACAGAAGAAAAAAACGGGTGGTCTTGGGATCCTTCTAAAAATTACATAAAGGCTGAAGTGAAAGAAAGTTTACGTAGACTTCAAACTGATTATATTGATCTTTATCAACTTCACGGCGGGACGATTGAAGATCCAATAGATGAAACAATTGAAGCCTTTGAAGAATTAAAAAAAGAAGGTATTATTCGCCATTACGGTATTTCTTCTATACGTCCAAACGTTATCCGTGAATATGCTAAACGTTCAAATATCGTTAGTGTGCTAATGGAATATAGCCTTTTAAATCGTCGCCCTGAAGAATGGTTCCCACTTCTAAGTGAACATCAAATTAGCATTATTGCTCGTGGGCCACTTGCAAAAGGAATTTTAACTGACAATAATGCAAGAAAGATAGAAAGAGTAAAAGAAAAGAATTACCTTTCTTATTCTTACGATGAATTATATGCGACACTCGCGAATGTAAAAGAAATAATCGGAGAAAGCTCTTTAACAGGAACAGCTATTCAATATTGCTTACATAACGAAACTGTTGCAGCTGTTATACCTGGTGCAAGCTCTATCCAACAATTGAAAGAAAATGCCCAGGCTAGTAAACAAACACAGTTAACAACAGCTCAATATATACAACTTCAGCAAATTGCTAAATGTGATACTTACGCTTTACATCGTTAAAAAGACGCTACCATACTGGTAGCGTCTTTTTATAGCGTATCATATTTATCCGGATTCGTTCCTACATGTAAATTACGATTTAACGTATTAATTTGAGTCATCTCTTCTTCTGTTAGTGAAAAATCAAAGATAGAAAAATTCTCCTTAATGCGAGATGGTGTAACAGATTTAGGAATCGTCACTACCCCGCTCTGAATATCCCATCTTAATATAACTTGCGCAGGTGTTTTTTCATATTTCGTAGCAATGGCCTGAATAATCGGGTTCTCGAATACTTCCCCGCCTCTCATTAATGGGCTCCATGCTTCCATTTGAATTTGCTCACCTTGACAGAAATTACGCAATTCAAATTGCGCTAACATCGGATGAAGTTCCACTTGGTTAACCATCGGCTTCACTTTACAATTTGGTAATAACAGTTCTAAATGATGTTTATGAAAATTTGAAACACCAATCGAGCGCACTTTACCTTCTTCATACAGTTTTTCTAGCGCTCGGTACGTATCGACATACTTCCCTCTAATTGGCCAATGTATTAAATATAAATCTACATAGTCCATTTGTAATTTCTTTAAGCTTTTTTCAAACGCCTCAAGTGTTTCCTCGTATCCTTGATCGTCGTTCCAAACTTTTGTTGTAATAAATATGTCTTCTCTTGGAATTCCTGATTCACGAACCGCTTCTCCGACACCGCTTTCATTTTCATATACAGTTGCTGTATCAATCGAACGGTATCCAACCTCTAACGCTGTTTTTACTGCTTGTTTTACTTCGTCGCCTTCTTTCGCTTTATAAACGCCTAGACCAATCATCGGCATTTTTACGCCATTATGAAGTGTAGTTGTTGGAATGTGCACAGTCGTCTCCCTTTCATTCTTACATTTTTTATAAGCCACCACTTTATTTCAACAAGATTCAACCAAAAAGTCAAAACATATGTACAGTTTACATAATAATTTTATACACTAAAACGCAAACTCAATTATTCATATTTCCTTCTCTCCATTCTTTCGCTTTTTCATCAACACTACGTACAAACTCATTTTTTCCTTCCGTATATAACGTGCCATCATATGTATATTTTTCGGCTAATTCTTTCTTTAAGGTTGCATATGCCTCTGCTTCTTCACAATGAGCCATCATATAATCACGAAACGCTAAATGCCTTACTATCTCAGGATTTCCTTTTTCAAAAACGTGTAAGTGATACGAGCGTTTTTCCTCCGTTCCATGAATAAAATAACGACGTCTTGAAATACCATTTTCCCCTTTTACGATGTAACCAAGCTCTTCAAAACGTTCATTCCAATGATCTACTCTGTCGATACTCTCTACTTCCATAATCATATCTATAATTGGTTTAGCTGCCAGTCCTGGCACTGATGTACTTCCAATATGATGGACTTTCACCATTTCTGGCATCGCCGATTTTAATCGTTCAGCCTCTATTTGAAATTTTTCGTTCCAATGATTTTCATGCGGAACGACTACAATTTTTCTCATTTTACACTCCCCTTTTCTTACAAGCTCGTCAAAAAAATGATCAGCGGTATGCACTGATCATTTTTTTATATTATTTAAAGTCTTTCCAAGTAAGGCTACTTTCACTTAACAGTTCTTCAAATGATTTATTCTTTTCACGTTCTTTTTGTTCTTGGCGCTTTCTTTCCAGTTCAGCTGCCTCTTTTTTCTCTTCTCTCACTTGCAATTCTTTCTTCTTATTCTTTAATTGCTGCATGAGTGAATCATTTAATTGATCGCCTAATGTAAGCGACTCTTTCTCTGGTCTATTCACTTGCGATTGTCTTTGCATTTGTCTTTGTTTCTTTTTCTTCATGCTACTCACCTTTTACTTTTTTCTCCATTATAGTAGATACACAATGAAGTCGACAATAAAAAAGGTTCTTTACTCTATTATTCACCTTTTGTAAATATGTTAATTTTTCGAAAAAACTAAATTTTTATATAGATATAATCCTATGAATCTATTAAAATTATGTCGTATGATGTCAGATTATAAAAAAAAGGAGAAATGAATTATGTGGAAAAAAATCATTCCTGCTGTTGCCGTTTTAAGCACCATAACTTTTTCAAGCGTATTTGCCGCTCCCCCATCCCAGATTCCAGCTGAACAAAACCGCTACGTAGACGTACAAATGCTTGGTATTAATGATTTCCATGGACAACTAGATACTGTTAAAAAAATTAATAACAAAGAAGCTGGTGGCGCTGATTACTTAGCTACTTATTTAAAAGAACGTAAAAAGCAAAACCCTAATACACTTCTCGTACATGCTGGCGATATTGTCGGAGCTAGTCCACCTGTTTCAGCGTTGTTACAAGATGAACCAACGATTGAATTTTTAAATGACTTAAAATTCGATGTTGGTACAATTGGAAACCATGAATTTGATGAAGGTATCGATGAAATGAAACGCCTCATTTACGGTGGATATCACGAGAAAACAGGTAATTTCAAAGGTGCTAACTTCCCTTATGTCGCTGCTAACTTCTATAACAAATCAACTGGTCGCTTATTTTTACCACCATTTACTGTAAAAATGGTAGATGGTGTTCCTGTAGGATTCATTGGCGTTGTTACAACTGATACTCCAAATGTCGTGATGCCTACTATGCTTAAAAATGTACAGATCACTGACGAAGTAGAAGCAATTAATAAATCAGCGCAACAATTAAAGCGTCTCGGTGTTAAATCCATCGTCGTCCTTGCCCATGTCGGCGGAACAACTGATGAGTCTGGCGTGACAAATGGAGACCTTACTCGAATTGCAAATGAAACAGACTCGGAAGTTGATGTTATTTTCGGTGGACATAGTCACACGTATGTAAATGGTACTGTAAATAATAAACTAATCGTCCAAGCGAACTCTTATGGAACAGCTTTCTCAGACGTAGATGTAACAATTGATCGTAAAACAAAAGATATTGTAAAGAAAAAAGCTGAAGTGATTACAACATATCATGAAGGTGTGGAACCTGATAAACAAGTAAAACAAAAAATAGATCAATATAAAGAAACAATCGCACCACTTGTAAATGAAGTTGTAGGAAAATCTACAGCACCTATCGACCGTAAACAAAATGATGCTGGTGAATCTACTCTTGGGAATGTAATTGCCGACGCACAGCGTCAAACGATGCAAGCTCAAATCGCACTTATGAATCCTGGTGGCATTCGTAATGACTTAGATGCTGGCGATATTACTTGGGGCGAATTATATGGCGTTCAGCCTTTTGGAAACCAATTGATTAAAGTAGATTTAACAGGTCAAGATATTCGCGACATTTTAAATCAACAATGGCAAAAAGGAACAACGAGAATGCTTCAAATTTCAGGTATTCAATATACGTGGGATGCAAATAAACCAAGCGGTGAAAAGGTTACGAATATACGCTTAACAAATGGCGAAGAGTTATCTCCATCTAAAACGTATAGCGTAGTTGCGAATGCTTTCTTAGCTTCTGGCGGTGACGGATTCGTATCATTTAAAAATGGAAAGAATTCAGAAACTGGTCCAAACGACTTTGAAGCGCTAGTCAATTATGTAAAACAATTAAAAGAACCAATTCAGCCAGTTATTGATGGAAGAATTCAAAAGGTAAATTAAGTATTTCCCTAATATGCGATCCAGATTTTTATTGTAAAGGATACGCACTTATACTTAATCCACAATATTAGTAAAACCTAAAAAGGATACTCGTTCTTACAATGAACATAGTATCCTTTTCTTTAGTTATCAAAATGTGATGTTTTGTTAACATCATATTGTTGTAAAAATTGTTGTAACGCCTCTTCTACAAGTTTAGATTTTCGAATTCCTTTCGCTTCTGATATAACGTCTAGTTTTGCTAATATTTCTTTATTAATAGAAAAGGTACGTTTCTTTTTTTCTGTACTTATACTCATAGTGGGCACAATTACTTCTTCTCTCTTTCTTAATAACTCATAAATACTTTGTAATTGCTCATAAATTAATAATTGATAATCCGTTGTCGCATATTGAAGGGCTGTCGCTTCTTGGAGTTGTAAGTGACGCGGTTCTTCTCCATCTCCTACAAAAATACGTTTCTTCTGTTCTCCATCATATTCATATCCAATCAATCTTAATTTCTTTGATAATGTATATGGGCTTATTTCAAGACGTTTTGCTATAATAGCGATGGATTCACGTCTATTTAAGCAATCTATAATTTCTCCAATCGTCACAATTTCCCTCCTCCCGTGTTGAAATGACACTAGTATGGTATGTTACAATGATTTTCTAACAGTATATGCAAAACGAATAGCCTGTGCGATTCATACGATTTCAGAAAAGGAGGTTTTCCATATGCTTTTTCGTAGCTATACCCCACAGTTTTATAATGAAAATAAACAACTCATTCCTAATAGTATTGCTACGATGGAAGGCGTTATGATTCATAATCGAAAACAAACTCTCCTTATGCGCGGGCAAAACATAGAGCAGCCAATTTTATTATGCTGTCATGGCGGACCTGGCATGGCACAAATTGGATTTATTCGTCATTTTCAAAAAGAATTGGAGAAACAATTCATCGTTATTAATTGGGATCAGCGCGGGGCAGGTAAATCCTTTTCAATGAAAGATTTCGGAGCAAATTTTACAATCGAACAATTCGTTTCCGATGCAAAAGAAGTGATTCAATATGTACTTAAAAAGTTCAATAAACAGAAACTATTTCTCGCTGGTCATTCTTGGGGAAGCATTATTGGGCTTAACATAGCACATCAATATCCACAGTATATCGAGGCTTACATCGGTATTGGGCAGATTGTACATATGAAACAAAACGAAGAATTGCTATATCAGCATTTAATTCGTTCTGCAAAAAAACATAATCATAAAAAAGCATTAGCGTCCCTTTTAAAATTAGGCAAACCACCATTTTTAGATACGAGACGCCTTATTATTCAAAGAAAGTGGCTTGGCACATTCGGCGGAGCAATCCAAAACGGATCTTCCTTTTCTTTCATACGAAAAGGCTTCTTTTCCCCTGAATATACGCTATTAGATTGGTTCAAGTTTCTCGCAGGAAATTTAAAATCTGGCGTTTTATGGGAAGAAATGTTGACAATCGATTTCTTTTCTTCTATTTCAAGCTTATCTATTCCGATTTATTTTTGTTCTGGTCGCTATGATTATCAAACTCCTTATGCTCTCGTTCAGGAATATTGTGATGTGATAGAAGCCCCCATAAAAAAAATGATTTGGTTCCCAAATTCAGCACATTCTCCTGATTTAGAAGAACCAGAATTATTCGCCAATTCTTTACAATCAATTAAACAAGAGCTAGCTTTTCAGCATTAGTAACAAAAGGCTCTTTTACATTTCATAGAAAACAATTTATAATAATATGTCGCAACTATGTATAAATATAGCAAAGTGCTTCATATTTACTTGCCTTAGCACAATAAAATTTTAGGGAGATTACATTTATTATGAATGCTGTACTCGTCGCAGTAGCAGTTATGCTATTGCTTAGTTTGTTACGTGTCCAGGTCATTGTCGCCATCATTGTTGGAGCTTTAACAGGCGGAATTATCGGTGGACTCGGTATTTCAGAAACTATTAACACTTTTACAACTGGCCTTGGAAACAGTGCTCCAATCGCTTTAAGTTATGCAATGCTTGGCGGTTTCGCTATTTCCCTTTCCAAAACAGGACTTCCAGATGCCATGATTCAAACTGCACTAAAATGGATTGGCAATGAACAAGACACGAAAAAACAAGTTTATTCTAAAATACTTATTTTATTCATCATTTTAACGATGGCTTGTTTCTCACAAAATGTGATTCCTGTTCATATCGCTTTCATCCCCATCCTAATTCCAGCACTTTTAAAAGTATTAAATGAGCTGAAAGTGGATCGCAGACTTGTTACATGTATTATTACATTCGGATTGATTACTCCTTATATGTGGATTCCAGCAGGGTTCGGAAAAATTTTTCATGACGTATTGCAAACAAATGCTGCGCAAAGTGGTCTTACATTTGATGTCGCACTTATTCCAAAAGCAATGACTATTCCAGCAATCGGTATGATTATTGGATTATGTGTAGCGGTATTCATTACGTACCGGAAACCTCGTACGTATGAAACAGAACAAGTTCATACTACCGCAAATGAAATCGTTCCCTATACAAAACGTAGCATTACTTTCGGATTGTTATCTATCATAGCCACATTAACTGTTCAATTAGCAACAGAATCAATGATTTTCGGTGCTTTAGCGGGGATTATCGTCTTATCAGTAAGTGGTAGTCTACCTCTTAAAGAAGCAGATGCGATATTAACAAGCGGAATGCGCATGATGTCCTTTATCGGTTTTGTTATGATCGCTGCCGCTGGATTTGGCGCTGTTCTTCGAAAAACAGGACATGTTGAATCTCTTGTGCAAACGAGTGCACATATAATTGGAAATAACAAACCACTCGCTGCATTTCTTATGCTTGTGATTGGACTTCTCGTTACGATGGGAATTGGTTCATCCTTTTCAACCATCCCTATTTTAACAACAATTTTTGTGCCTCTTTGCATGCAGCTTGGATTTAGTCCAATGGCCACAATTGCAATTATCGGTACAGCTGGAGCGCTAGGCGATGCGGGATCTCCAGCATCAGATAGTACACTTGGGCCAACATCCGGTTTAAATGCTGATGGTCAACACCATCATATATGGGATACATGTGTACCAACTTTTCTGCATTATAATATACCGTTACTTATATTCGGCTTTATTGCCGCAATTACATTATAAAAGGTGCGTTTTATACGCACCTTTTACTTTTTTATTTTTTCTTTTAATTGTTGTAAAGCTATTTTCCCATTTTTTTCGGTGCAACTTTCAATTTTCATGAGTGACGGGCCTATCCATTCACTGTCTATGCTCCCGTTCGGTCCGATAATTTTCAACTTATCCGGTATACGGATATTTAAATTTTTCGCTGCTTGAATTAACTCAAAAGTAACCTTTTCACTTGAAGTTACAATTCCATCTATATACGGGTAAGTTTGCAAGAATGTAATAAACTGTTTATTCGTATACCCTTGTACACATACTTCTCGATAAGAGATCCCTTCATCCCAAACAGCGTCTAAAAATCCTGATATGTGCTCTTCCATTTCTTCACTATCTTCTCCCTCATCGAAATAAGCAAGAAATTGACAGCCTTTTTCTTTTAATAAAGAAACCGTTCTTTGTCCACTTTCATAATAATTTGCATGGGATTTTTTTTCATCAATCACAACAAACGGAAGTGGAATTTCTCCTATACTTTTAAAAACGGATCTTGTTAAAATAACACCTGCAACGTTATTTCCCTTCAACATATGTATGTATCTATCTTTATTCTCTATATTACAAACAATGATTTGATATCCTTCTTTATATGCTATTTCCTCAATACAATGTAGCAAAGTGATGTTTGATGGTTCATATAGATTATCTACAAGTAATGCAATTATCGTTGAATTCTCTTTAAATAATGGCTTTGCTGCACTATTTGGCCTATAACGTAATTCCTCAATTGCTTCCTTTACTTGTTTTACTGTGTCCTCATGAACGTATCCTTTTTCATTAATAACTCGTGAAACGGTTGCGACTGAAACACCTGCCAATTTTGCAACATCACGTATAGTTGCCACATCGTCACCCCTTAATATGGTAATAGATTACAATTTTACGGTAACCTAAATTACAATATTCGTCAAGGTTACTAACTTATATTTCTGAAAATTGTTACATCAATTTATTAAACGATACTCCAACTGTATTTCATGTAAAATTTGGATATTATCATATCCGATACGCGGAATTTCTTTCTTTATTTTTCGTGCCTCTTCCACTGCATTCACATATAAATTAGTCATCACAAAATTACGTTTTTGGTAAAAACGTAACGCATTCATATTATCATTTGTTGTTATGAGCCAAACCCGCCCACACCGTTTTTCTTCTGCAACTTGTAATACACAATCTACAAGTTTCGTCCCTATTCCTTTTCTTTCTTCAAAGCTATCTAACGATACAATTTCACACATATTTCCGGTCACTTCATACGTTATAATTCCGATTATTCTGTCATCCGAGAGCGCAACAAATCCTGGCAACTCTTCTAACTGATGCCCCTTACCACGTGAAACCATCAATGAACTCCCCCAGTTCTCACACATGAACATTCGGATTGTTTCTTTCATCGCTGGCGTAATTTTTTGTATATACACCATTTCCTATTTCTCCCCTTTTCTATCATTGTGATACAATGTAAGTGTATCACATGTAACGGTATTTGGAGGATGAGGTAAAGTATGAAACGTTTTTTTGCAGCATTGTTTACTATACTAGGTGCGATAACTGCCCTTGGGATTTTCTTTACAAATAAAGTGATGTACTTAAAGAAAAAAACAGAGGAAGAAGTACTCGAAAGAGAAACGAAAAAACATTTTCGTATAGAGGATTTTGATGCTCTTCATAAAGAAGAAATTCATATTCCTTCGCAATTCGGATATGATCTTCACGGCTATTACATTCCTGCTGGTCATTCCAATAAGTTTATGATCTTTTGTCACGGCGTAACTGTAAATAAAATGAACTCTGTAAAATATGCAAGGTTATTTTTAAACAGAGGGTATAATGTCGTTATTTATGATCATCGTCGTCATGGTAAAACTGGCGGAAAAACAACAAGCTATGGATACTATGAAAAACATGATTTAAAATCTGTAGTTGACTGGCTAAAAAGTCGCTTTGGAACAAATATAACACTCGGTATTCATGGTGAATCTATGGGAGCTGCAACACTTCTTCAATACGCAGGACTTGTAGAAGATGGTGCTGATTTCTATATTGCAGATTGTCCTTTTTCTGATTTCTACGGACAATTACAACACCGTTTAAAGGTTGAATTCCATTTACCTAAATGGCCCTTATTGCCTTTAGCAAATGCTTTTTTAAAAGTGCGTGACGGTTATACGATTCGCGAAGTTTCACCAATCGATTGTATAAAAAATATTAACAATCCCGTCCTCTTTATTCATAGTAAAGATGATGATTATATTTTAGCTGATATGACGAAAGCACTATATGAAGCAAAAGGAAACAATAAACAACTTTATATTGCAGAACGCGGTGCACACGCTTGCTCTTATAACGAAAATAAAGAAGAGTATGAAGCAGCCGTTGATCAATTTTTAAACTCATATGTAAAAGAAACAAAAAACAGGCTTGCATAAGCCTGTTTTTTTATTGCGCTAAAACGTCTGTAACTTGTTCCATGTTTTCAGAAATCCATTGCATTGCATCGTCTAACGTTGGAAATTCTGTCGTTTGAAATGTTACTTCATCTTGAAGTAACCAAACATCCTTTGCCTCTTGCCCTACACCTGCAATGGACCAATGTAACAAACTATATGGATGATTATCATTCAAAAATGATGCCCACGTGCGCTCATTTGCAATGTTTCGTAATGTATGTAATTGTTTATCCATCTCTCGTCACCTTACTCTAGTCAGTTATGAAAACTATTATAACACTCTCTTCTTTCTCAAACAAAGTGCTCTTTTTACCCCGCATTAACGGGCAGTAAAACTCCCACCTCAAAACTCAGCTAAAACAAAGAAGTTAGGTGGGAGATTAACTGCCCCTAAAAGCCCGATTGGTTCAACTAATAATTAGTGGGGGATACCTCCCCACTAATTAAAGTTTCACTTTATATTGTCAAGTACTTCTCTTAATTATATGATGAAATTAAGCGTTTGGGAAGGAGGGATAGCGTTGGCGAAAGTACAAATTAAAGTAAATGATAATGGCTCTTTTCGTGTTACAGGGGACGTGGAATTAGTCGATTCACAAGGGAATGTATTCCCAGCAAAACCGGCATTTTCTTTATGCCGTTGTGGTTTATCAAAAAATATGCCTTATTGCGATGCTTCGCATAAAGGGAAATTCGAGTCTGTTGTTAGAGCACCAGAGGCAGAATAATTTCACATGTGACATGCACATTTTTTTGTGCATGTTTTTTCTTTTCATTAACTCTCGTCCCCCCTTTTCCTTACAACATTCCTCATACTTTTGTCCTCATTCCAACTTACATATATTTTCACACAATTCTTCACATTCGAATATTTTTTACTAGCCTTTTGTCTTTTTTGTGCTATAATTTGAGCAAACAACATCCTTCGGGGTCGGGTGAAATTCCCAACCGGCGGTGATGAAGTGCAAACTTCTAAGTCCGTGACCCGTTTTCAACACGAAAACGGTGGATCTAGTGAAACTCTAGGGCCGACAGTATAGTCTGGATGGGAGAAGGATATGTTTTCTAGTAATTTTATATAGCGAATACACTTTTATTTCAGTATGCATATTTTTAAAGTTTCATTTTGAATCTTTATATATGTTTTATTTTGTATACTTATGTTTCTATACTGGAATAAAAAGATACGACTAGCGTTTGAAAAATTTGATATTTTGCTAGTTTTTTTCCTTATGCCAAAATATCAATCATCGTTAGGTTTCTTTCCTATACTTTCGTATTCGAACTATATTTCTAGAAATCACGTCTCCCAAACCCCAAGGATATAAAATCCTTGGGGTTTTTTGATTTTTTCAGGAGAGGTGAAGAAAATGACAGATCAAGAATATATGAGGATTGCCCTGCAGTTAGCAGAAGGAACATCCGGACAAACAAGTCCAAATCCTATGGTTGGTGCTGTTGTTGTAAAAGATGGAAACATCGTCGGTATTGGCGCTCATTTACGTGCAGGTGAAGAACACGCAGAAGTTCACGCTCTTCATATGGCTGGTGAAAAAGCAAAAGGAGCTACCGTTTATGTAACACTTGAACCGTGTAGCCATTTTGGAAAAACACCACCTTGTTGTGAATTGCTCATCAAAAAAGGAGTCAAACGGGTTGTAATTGCTACTCTTGATTGCAATCCTCTCGTTTCTGGTACTGGAAAAAGGAGATTAGAAGAAGCTGGCATCGAAGTAACTACCGGTGTTATTGAAACAGAAGCCACCTTATTAAATCGTTTCTTTTTTCACTACATGAGAACGAAACGTCCATTTGTAACAATAAAAACAGCGATGAGCTTAGATGGAAAAACAGCAACTGTCACTGGTGAAAGTAAGTGGATTACAGGTGAAGAAGCACGAGCTGATGTTCACCAATATCGCCATACACATGATGCGATTCTCGTTGGAGTAAATACAGTTATAGCTGATAATCCGCATTTAACGACAAGAATTCCTAACGGGGGTAAACATCCTATACGCGTCATTTTAGATACCCATTTACGAACACCACCATCTTCTCATGTCATAACAGATGGTTTAGCACCGACATGGATTTTTGTCGGTAAGGATGTAAATAAAGAGAAAATAGCTTCTTATGAATCTGAAAATATAGCTATATTCCAAATGAAAACAAAACATATAGAAATCAAGGACCTCCTTTTCTTTCTTGGAGAGAAGCAAATTCTTTCTCTATTCGTTGAAGGTGGTCAAACAGTTCATGCAAGCTTCTTACAAACAAAGCATCTCAATGAAATTGTAACTTATATAAGCCCCAAATTAATTGGCGGGAAAGATGCCCCTACTTTATTTGGTGGAAATGGTTTCGCAGCATTGCAAGATGCACTTTCCTTGGAAATTCAAGAGATGAAACAAGTTGGTGATGATATAAAAATCGTTGCGAATGCCCGAAGTGAGGTGACGGAATGTTTACAGGAATTATAGAAGAATTAGGAACGATTGCAAACATGCAACAAAGCGGAGAAGCGATGAAGTTAACGATCCATGCGAATAAAATTTTATCAGATGTTCACTTAGGTGATAGTATCGCGGTTAACGGTATTTGCTTAACTGTAACGAGTTTCACAACAACTTCATTCACAGTGGACGCAATGCCTGAAACGATGCAATCAACATCACTTCGCATGCTTAAACCACGCTCTAAAGTAAATTTAGAGCGGGCGATGGCTGCAAACGGACGATTCGGTGGACATTTCGTTTCAGGACATATTGATGGCATCGGAACGATATTAAACAAAAAACAACACTATAATGCCGTCTATTACAAAATAGCTATTGCTGATGAATTGCTGCGCTATTGTTTGCATAAAGGATCCGTTGCTGTTGATGGAACGAGTTTAACGATATTTGATATAGACGAATCTTCCATCACAATCTCACTCATCCCGCACACAGTAAGTGAATCTGTTATCGGAGAAAAGAATGCCGGTGACATAGTAAACATTGAGTGTGACATGATCGGTAAATATATCGAACGCTTTATTTCCAAACCTGTAAAACGAACAGGTT
This sequence comes from Bacillus sp. N5-665, assembly GCF_022637375.2. Classification (NCBI taxonomy): domain Bacteria; kingdom Bacillati; phylum Bacillota; class Bacilli; order Caryophanales; family Bacillaceae; genus Bacillus; species Bacillus sp. N5-665. The sequence goes on along the minus strand of NZ_CP093325.1, from coordinate 1,304,783 downwards.
CAATGAGCGAAAGCTTTTTACAAGAAAACGGATTTCTATAAGGGGGAAGCATTATGTTTCATCGTATTGAAGAAGCTCTAGAAGATTTAAAACAAGGAAAAGTCGTTATCGTATGCGATGATGAAAACCGTGAAAATGAAGGCGACTTTATCGCTTTAGCAGAGTATATTACGCCAGAAACGATTAACTTTATGATTACACATGGGCGTGGTCTCGTTTGTGTACCGATTACGGAAGGGTACGCAGAGCGTCTACAATTAGAACCAATGGTAGCTCATAATACAGATTCGCATCATACTGCATTTACAGTGAGCATTGATCATGTTTCTACAACAACAGGGATTAGCGCTCACGAACGGGCGACTACGATACAAGAATTGTTAAACCCTGCATCAAAAGGTGCTGATTTCAATCGTCCTGGACATATCTTTCCATTAATCGCGAAAGAAGGCGGTGTACTGCGCCGTGCTGGTCATACAGAGGCTGCCGTCGATTTAGCACAGCTTTGCGGAGCAGAACCAGCTGGAGTCATTTGTGAGATTATCAATGAGGACGGTACGATGGCTCGCGTACCTGATTTACTACAGTGCGCAAAACAATTTGATATAAAAATGATTACAATAGAAGATTTAATTGCTTATCGCCGCCACCATGAAACATTAGTGACGAGAGAAGTGGAAATTACATTACCTACAGATTTCGGTACTTTCCATGCAATTGGCTATTCTAATTCATTAGATACGAAAGAGCATATCGCACTCGTAAAAGGTGATATTTCAACAGGAGAGCCTGTACTTGTACGCGTTCATTCAGAGTGCTTAACAGGAGATGTATTTGGCTCATGCCGCTGTGATTGTGGACCACAACTCCATGCTGCACTTGCTCAAATTGAACGTGAAGGAAAAGGCGTTCTTCTTTATATGAGACAAGAAGGACGAGGCATCGGCCTTCTTAATAAGCTTCGCGCTTATAAGTTACAAGAAGAAGGATTCGATACGGTAGAAGCAAACGAAAAACTTGGATTCCCAGCTGATTTGCGTGATTACGGTATTGGCGCTCAAATTTTAAAAGATTTAGGTTTACAACAGTTACGATTATTAACGAATAACCCGCGAAAAATTGCTGGCTTACAAGGTTACGATTTAGAAGTAATCGAGCGTGTTCCATTGCAAATGCCAACAAAAGAAGAGAATAAAACGTATTTACAAACGAAAGTAAACAAATTAGGACATTTACTAAACTTATAATAAAAGGAGAGATTCATTATGGTATTCGAAGGTCATTTAGTTGGTACAGGATTAAAAGTTGGGGTTGTTGTTGGACGTTTTAATGAATTTATTACAAGTAAGTTACTCGGCGGAGCTTTAGATGGATTAAAGCGTCACGGTGTAGAAGAAACTGATATCGATGTTGCTTGGGTTCCTGGCGCATTTGAAATTCCTTTAATCGCTAAAAAGATGGCTAATAGCGGGAAGTATGATGCTGTTATTACGTTAGGTACTGTAATTCGTGGTGCTACAACACATTACGATTACGTTTGTAATGAAGTAGCAAAAGGAGTTGCATCTTTATCCCTACAAACAGACATCCCAGTTATTTTCGGTGTATTAACGACTGAAACGATCGAGCAGGCGATTGAACGCGCGGGCACGAAAGCTGGTAATAAAGGCTATGAATCCGCCGTTGCTGCGATTGAAATGGCTCATTTATCAAAACAATGGGCATAAAAAATAAAAAAGAGGCTGCGGCCTCTTTTTTATTTTTTTACTTTTTTCCGTACATCTTTTATTAATTCATCCATTGTTTTTCCTTCTGTTTGTATACGAAGCGTTTGTGCTGTTCTCCATACATTCTCTCTTTTCTTCGCTTCTTCTATAATAGTAATTTCTTTTCGCACTTCCTTTAAGTCTTTTCCTTCTGTTTTCAATCCAAAATGTTCAGCTTTCGTTCGAAAATGTTGTTCAATTCGTTGTTGCATCTCTTTTTGTTCAGGATTTTCGGCGGCCTTAACTGGATCAGCACTTATTGCTTTTAGTAAAATTAGACAAGTCATAATCGCTAATATATATTTGTGCATGTAAAATCCTCCAACCCAATATAAATTACATATTTACTATGTACAATTGGGGCTTGGAAAATTCGTCCACCAAAATTCTTTTTTTCGCTCAAAAACCAATAGTATCAAGCTTTCACAACTATTTATTACATTTTATTTACAAAAAAAGCAAACTCTTTTACAAGTTTGCTTTTTATCTATCTTATAATGCACATTCTTCAATCTCAAACCCTAAATCTTCAATCATACCCCAGTCTGCAGTCGGTTCTTGTCCAGCTGTCGTTAAGTAATCTCCAACAAAAATAGAGTTTGCTGCAAATAAACCGATTGGCTGTACAGAACGTAAATTGATTTCACGTCCCCCTGAAATGCGAATTTCTTTCGTTGGGTTTACAAAACGCATCATCGCCAGCACTTTTAAACATTCTACCGGCGTTAATTCTTTTTGTCCTTCAAGCGGCGTACCCTTTACAGCAACAAGGAAATTACATGGAATTGAATCTGCGTCTATACGTTGTAATTCAAATGCAATTTCAGCACGTTCTTCTATTGTCTCCCCCATTCCAAAAATTGCCCCAGAGCATGGTGAAATGCCCGCTTGTTTTGCTTTTTGAACTGTATCAACACGATCGTCATACGTATGAGTGGAGCAAATGCTTTCGTAATTATTTGCATGTGTATTTAAGTTGTGGTTATAACGATGTACACCCGCGTCTGCTAAACGTCCTGCTTGATCTTCGTTTAAGAAACCTAAACAACAACAAATCTTTAAATCTGTCGTTTCACGAATCTCCTTAACTGCTCCAATTACGTGATTCACCTCTTTATCCGTCGGACGACGACCAGATGCCACAATACAATATGTACCTGCTTTACGGCGAATTGCTTCGTGTGCTCCTTCTACAATCTTTTCCTGCGTTAGCCATGCATATTTATCAATCGGCGCCTCTGAAATAATAGACTGTGAACAATATCCGCAATCTTCAGGACATAATCCAGATTTCGTATTAATAATCATATTCAATTTTACTTTCTTACCAAAGTGATGATGGCGAATGATGTAAGCTGCATTCATAATTTCTAACACTTCTGTATCATCAGCTTCTAATATCGCAATTGCATCCTCTTTCGTAATCATTTTCTCTTCTACTACGTCATGTGCAAGTTTTTTCCAATCCCTTTTTGTTTGTACTTGTTTCATTTCATCTCTTCCCCTCTTTTGTTATATGCATAAATAAAGCATGATACGTCGCCACTATCCCTTCATTTTCCGTGAAGTCTCTTTCGTATATGCGAAGCATCGCACGAAAGAGTGAGGGACTTTGACAATATGATTCTTCATTACTATTAGTCGCTCCTACTTTTCGAATAGAGTGTAGAAACTCCCTAACTTCTGTAAATCTCTCTATGTAACATGTTTCAGAAACATGCACATCCCCTGTTTCTATTTCACACATATGGCGCAACTGATTTTTCGAATAAAAACGTTGCCCAATCGATGTTTCATTTTGTATATTTTTTTCTTCTTTCGCCCGCTGGAACGAAGCATGCAATTCTTGAAATGTTTCATGTCCAAACGTTGAAAAGAGTAATATCCCATCTATAGACAAATGATGAAATAAATTTCTTATCACTTGTTTTAAATCATTTAGCCATTGAAATGTAGCATTCGAAATAATGACATCATACGTTCCTTCTAATCGTAATCTTTCGATATCCTCACAGTAAAACGTTACATTTTTCACATTTTGTCTAGTTTTCGCAACCTCAATCATACTTTCAGCAAAATCAATGGCTGTAATATGCGCTTTCGGAAATAAGTTTGACAATTGCTCTGTAACATATCCTGTCCCGCATCCAAGTTCTAAAATACGTATCGTTGAATTTGCACTATATCGCCGATTCAATGTAGAAAGTAATGAATGTGCCATCTTTTTTTGTACATTTGCATATTGATCGTAGGATACAGCTGCCACGTTAAACCGTTTTTGAAGTAACGTTTTGTTGATCATGTCGTATCCCCTCTACAAATTGAATTATCTCACTTCCACAATATTCGAAATTTGTTACACATAATGCATGTCCAGCCTCACTTACTATCTTGAGCGTGGCAGTCTCATTCTCAGACATAATACGTGCTGCAGACAATGGACAAATTACATCCTGCTCTCCGTGAATAAGTAGTATAGGGACTTTAATTTCTTTCAGTTCTTCTCTCATATCTGCTTCTATTAAATACTCCAAACCTAATTGCAAAGACTGAATAGAATCACCTTTAAAGCGTCTTATCATATCTTCAAACCTTGTATTCTCTTTCAGCTCATCTTTTGTAAACATATTTTCATAAAACCGCTTGAGCGTATCTTCTTTCTTTCTCGCTACATTCTTTTTCAGCCGTTCTACATGCAAAGCATTCCATCCACTCGTATAATCGCTCGTATTTGTAAATTTGGCAGTACCACCAATTAGTACGATACCTTTTGCCTTAACCTTTTTATGAGCTTGAACTGCTGCTAACGCTCCTAGTGACCATCCAACTAAAATTACATTTTCATCTTTTGCTACATCTATTATTCGCCCCGCAAATTCACTTTGTTCTTTCACATTACGCCAATTGATACATTGAACAGAATATCCTTTAAAATACGGCAGAACTAAAGTCCAAACACCTTCTTCCATTCCCCACCCAGGAATAAAAATAATCTTTAGCTCTTTCATACGAAAAACCCCTCTTCTTTACCAATGCGTATAATATGCTGAATAGCCCATTTCAAATCAGCTATTGTATGTTGAGACGTAACCGCAAAACGGACCCGTGAACTATTAACTGGAACCGTTGGTGGACGAATTGCAATTGCTGCAATACCTACCTCTTGCAACCTTTTACTAAACCGTAAAGCTGTTTCATTTGAACCGACTACAATCGGTACAATATGAGTTGAGCTATCCCCAATATCAAAACCAGCTTCTTGCAAATGTGTCCTAAAATATGCTCCATTCTCTATAAGTCTCTCTCTTCTTTCATTATCTTCTCTCACAATTTCAATTGCTTTTTGTACCGCCCCTAACATTCCTGGTGGTAAAGCAGTAGTAAAAATAAAGCTTCTCATCATATTTTGTAAATACTCTATATACATTGCATCACCTGTCAAATACGCACCATAACACCCTAAAGCCTTGCTAAACGTCCCCATATGTATATCAATATTTTGAGCAATATTTTTTTCTATATGGGACAATCCTGCTCCATCAATTCCATATATCCCACTCGCATGTGCTTCATCAACTATAATCATTGCTCCATATTTCTCTTTCATTTGCACTAAATCTCTTAAATATGCAGTATCACCGTCCATACTAAAAACAGTATCTGTTACGATTAATTTCTTCTTTTTTGGCGGTGCTACTTGCAACAGCTTCTCTAAATGATCTAAATCATTATGACGATACCTTTTATGCTCTGCTCCACTTAATATAATTCCATCAACGATGCTTGCGTGATTTAATTTGTCACTAAACACAATATCGTGACGACAGGCTAATGAAGAAATCACTCCAATATTTGCGGTATATCCGCTATTTACAACTAAGGCTTTTTCAGTGCCTTTCCAATCGCATATACTTCTCTCAACCTCTTCATACAGCGAATAATTTCCTACAACGAGCCTTGATGCCGTCGCCCCAGTTCCATATTTTCTTGTGCATGCAATAGCAGCTTCTTTTAACCTCTCATCTCCAGCTAACCCTAAATAATTATTTGACGCTAAATTTAGCATCCTTTTTTCATCTCGAATAAGCCATGTCTCTTCTGCTTGTTCTGTTACGTGCAAATTGCGATACTGCCCTTGCTCATTTAATTGTTGCAATTTAGATTGAAGATGTGTGCGCCACGTTTGATTCATTTCGGATGAACTCCTCTAATTTTGAAATCATTATATACTCTTTTGCAGATTCCAAGACTTCTTCTTTTGTAAACGCACCTTCAAAGAATGGTAATAAACCTAAAACCGGTACCCCACTTAGCTCTTCAATCATTTCTTTATTTTCTTGTACTCTTTCCATTTCACATTCTTTGCAGCCGGATAAAATTACACCTGCTACTGTTAAGCCCTGTGCCTTTGCATAAGCAATCGTTAAAACTGTATGATTTACTGTTCCTAATGTAGGGCGTGCGACTATAATAAGGGGAAGCTGTAATTCCTTTGCGAAATCAATTACTAAAGCGTCTTCTGTATATGGAACAGCCAGTCCACCTGCTCCTTCTACAAATAGGCTATTAAACTCTTTCAAGAGTTCATTATAATGATCAGTAATGTCTTTTAAATGTACTACTCTTCCAGCTCTTTTCATGGCAAGTCTCGGAGCAAGAGGCTCTTCAATAGAATAAGGGCAAATTTCATCTTCTTTTGTCGGTACCCCTGATAATGCTTTTAACCTTGCTGCATCTCCCTCTGGATTTGATGCAACATGTCCACTTTGCAACGGTTTATATACCCCGATGTTATATCCCAATTCTCTAAATACACCTACTAATGCACCGGCAACTACAGTTTTCCCCACTTCAGTATCCGTTGCTGTTACAAAAAAACCGTTCATTATTCTCCCTCCGTAACATCCGAGATTGCTTTATACAAAATATGTAACATATCGTCAATCTCATCCATTGTAGAAGCAAGAGGAGGCATAAATACAATCGTATTACCGAGTGGTCGCAAAATCATGCCCAGCTCTCTTGAACGTTTACACACTTGAACACCGACTCTCTCTGTCCATTCAAATGCTTCTTTCGTTTCCTTATTCTTCACAAGTTCAATTCCAACCATTAACCCGCACTGACGAATATCCCCTACATGTTTATACGCAAAGAGCGATTCTAATTGCGTCGCTACATATTCTGTCTTACGTGCCACTTCTTCTATTAAATTTGTTTTCTCGTATAGCTCTAGATTCGCAATGGCTACCGCACACCCTAACGGATTCCCTGTATAACTATGACCGTGGAAAAACGTTTTTTGTTCTTCATAGTCTCCTAAAAAGGCATTATAAATTTCATCTGTCGTTACGGTGATTGCAACTGGTAAATATCCACCTGTTAAACCTTTTCCGGCTGTTAAAATGTCTGGCGTTACATTTTCATGTTCACATGCAAACATTTTCCCGGTACGCCCAAATCCAGTCGCTACCTCATCTGTAATAAATAAAACGTTATATTTTGTACATAAATTACGTAGCCCTTTTAAATATCCTTTTGGCATTGTAATCATACCGCCAGCACCTTGCATTAAAGGCTCTACAATAATCGCCGCAATTTCTTCATTCTTTTCTTTCAGCAGCTCTTCCATTTCTTCTAAATGTTTTTTCACAATTTCCTCCTTATTATTTCCATAAGGAGAACGATATGTATATGGATACGGCATTTTAATTGCCTCAAATAAAAGTGAACTATACACTTGGTGAAACAAGTCTATCGCTCCTACTGAAACAGCTCCAATTGTATCACCGTGATATGCTTCTTTTAATGTAACAAATCTTTGTTTCTTCGGTTTTCCTTTATGCTGCCAATATTGAAAGGCCATCTTAATTGCAATTTCAACGGCGCTAGAACCGGAGTCTGAATAAAATACTTTCTTCAAACCTTCTGGCACAACTTCAATTATTTTTTCTGCTAATAAAATAGATGGAACGTTAGCAAGTCCTAGCATAGTAGAATGGGCAATTTTATTTAATTGCTCACGAATTGCTTCATCTAATTCTGGTACTTGATGTCCGTGAACATTTAACCAAATAGATGAAACACCATCCCAATATTCATTTCCATTTACATCGTATAGCTTTCTTCCCTCTCCACGTTCAATAATGACAGGATCTTCTTCTAAATAATCTTTCATTTGTGTAAACGGATGCCATACATAAGCTTTATTTTTCTCCGATAATTCTTCATATGTATAAGACGATTTTTCAGTCGTATTACTATTAACAGTCACAATTGTCACCCCTAATGTTAACTAATTTATAAATAAAGTTAACATTAAATTTAAATGACTGTCAATTATTTTTAAATCAAATAGTTCTTAAAAAAGAACAACTTATCATACGATAAGTTGTTCTACTTTCCGTGTTGTAACTTTCCGATTTCTAAAATAATCTCTTCATCTTTTTTTCCTTCTGTATCAATTCCAAGTTGCTTAGCGTGCTCAATTAATAAATCATGACGCTGCTCAAATCTAGCCTTATCTACTTCTTTCGTAACTTCTTCTTTTGTTTTCCCATCAGTAGAAACTCCTAGTTTCTCAGCTGCTTTTTCCATCGACTTCTTCTCTTCCGTTTCTTTCACTTTCTTCACTTCTGACTGCTGTATTTGCTTTTGCTTCGCCTGCTCTGATTCAGCTGCAAAAGCTGTGTAAATTCCAGCGCTTCCGCCAATGACTAGTAAGGTGGTAAAAAGAATTATTTTTTTCTTCACTCTTTCCTCCCCTTTCAAATTCATTATAACGTACAAATTTAGAACATTAAAAACATTTAACCTTTATTTCCCTAAAAAAATATTGAACATTTTTATTGACATATAAGATGAAAATGTGATAAAAATTTAATTAACATCATATGAATCGGCATTGATAGGATTTAGTAGTATTTCGATTTCTGATTTCAGAGAGCTGGTGGTCGGTGCGAACCAGTACAGAGCGAATTATGAATTACCCCTGGAGCTTCTTTTGCGAAACGTAAGGAGTAGTGAAAGACGGTTATAGACCGTTATATCTAAAGAGTGGTGAAACGAAACTGTTTCACAATTTAGGGTGGTACCGCGAATTTTTCGTCCCTGCATATATTGCAGGGGCGTTTTTATTTTATTGGCGCATATCATACGACCCTTTATTTTGTGATACATTCATTTCACAAGCTAGGGTGGTACCGCGATTTCTTCGTCCCTGCATAATTATATGCAGGGACGTTTTTTTATCCAATCATTTCCGTATCATATTGAAGGACCAACAATTACCGGTAATTTGTCACAAAATTCTAAATTTTAGAAGGAAATACACAATATTGGCGAATTTTATATAAAAAAGAGCTATTTTAGATTACTTAGGAGGGAAAAACAATGGTTTCAAAAATTGAATCTGTTCTTTTAACATTATTTATCTTTTTCTGTATTGGCTTTAGTGTTATCCAATTAGAAGTTTCACCACACATCCCAATTTTATTTGGTATCGTTCTTTTATTAGCATTTGGATTTATGAAAAAAATCTCTTGGTCTACTATGGAAAAAGGGATGATCAGTAGTATTTCAGCTGGTATTCCATCTATTTTTATTTTCTTACTGGTAGGCGTATTAATTAGTGTTTGGATCGCTGCTGGAACAATTCCAACTTTAATGGTATACGGCTTCCAGATTGTATCTCCTAAAGTTTTCGTTCCAACTGTTTTTGTAGTTTGTGCAATTGTTGGAACAAGTATCGGTAGCGCCTTTACAACTGCCGCAACTGTAGGACTTGCCTTTATGGGTATGGGTAGTGCTCTCGGATACGATCCGGCTCTAATCGCTGGTGCAATTATTTCTGGCGCATTCTTTGGAGATAAAATGTCTCCTTTATCTGACACAACAAACTTAGCTCCTGCTGTAACGGGTGTAGATTTATTTGAGCATATTCGTAACATGCTTTGGACAACAGTTCCAGCTTTCATTATTGCTTTTATCGCATTTTTCATTTTAGGAAGCGGTACGAGTGGAGACGTTGACTTCACAAACTTTATTAGCACATTAGAGAAAAATGCAACGATTTCTATCGTTACACTTATTCCAATTTTATTACTGTTCCTATTCGCATTTAAAAAAGTTCCAGCTGTTCCAACATTGCTTGCAGGAATTGTGGTAGGAATTATTATTCTCTTTATTTTTAAACCTAGCACTTCTTTAGCTGATTTAATGAAAATTATGCAAGACGGCTACGTTTCTAAAACTGGTATTAAAGACATTGATAGCTTACTATCTCGCGGTGGTCTACAAAGCATGATGATGTCGATTGCCCTTATTTTCCTAGCTCTTTGTATGGGAGGATTATTACAAGGAATGGGTATTATCACGCAACTAATGAATATCATCTCTAGCTTTGTAAAAAATAGTACACGCTTAATTATTTCTACTGCTTCAACTGCAATTGGTGTAAACTTCTTACTTGGTGAGCAGTACTTATCCATCGTTTTAACAGGACAAGCATTTGCTAATAAATACGATGAAGTCGGTTTAGAGCGTCGTAATTTATCACGCGTATTAGAAGATGCAGGTACAGTTATTAACCCGCTCGTACCATGGGGTGTAAGTGGTGTATTCTTAACAAACGTCCTTAGCGTTCCAACATTCGATTACCTTCCATACGCAATTTTCTGTTTAGCTTGCCCAGTCTTAACGATTATCGTCGGCTTTACTGGATTTGGCCTTTCATGGAAGAAAGAAAAAGCAGTAACAGTTTCATAATATACTAAAAAGGATTACCTGAATCGGTAATCCTTTTTTATATTTCTCGACTATCTATTTGCTTTCTTTCTTCTAAATAACAGAAGTAATCCCGCTCCAACAAACGCCAAGCCTGCTCCAATTGTAGAAGCAACACTTGTACCTGTTTTCGGTAAATCACGTTCTTCTTTCTTTTCACTTACAGTTGTTGTTGTTTCTTTTGAGTTTTGATTATCCGTTGTAGTTTGTCCAGATCCTGGCGGTGTCGTTGGATTTTCTCCATTACTGCCTTCACCTGTTGGTGGTGTCGTTGGATTTCCTCCATTATTTCCTTCACCTGTTGGTGGTGTCGTTGGATTTCCTCCATTATTTCCTTCACCTGTTGGCGGTGTTGTTGGATTCTCTCCACCAGTTTCCTTATCATCATCGTTCTTCTTCGTTATATCAATTGCATATTTAGCAAATTCATTTTCAGATGGTCCAACATATGATATTTTCCCATCTTTCTTTATATACTTTTGTGCATTTGGTGAAGAATCGAATGTTGTATGTAATTTATCTGCAACAATCGGTTTAAACGTCCAATTTTTATCTGCTGCTGGATCAATAACTGGTGTTTCTTGCATATACTTCACAATGATTTGACGTGTTTCATCTTGTGATTGGTATACAACTTCTCCTTTACTTACACCTGGGAACGTTTGGCTACTTCCGCGATAGTTATTTGTAGCGACGATGAACTCTTGATTGTCAGCTACTGGCTTACCTTCATATGTCATATTTATAATACGATTCGTATTTGCATTTACAACTTTTCCATCTTTATCGTATTTCGTTGGTTGTGTTACATCAATTTCGTATTTTAAGCCATCTAAAATATCGAAGTTATATGTAGGATAGCCTATATTTACTAACGGCTGTTCTTCTGTTTTCTTTGGATCAATTTGATTAAACTGACCTGCAGACATTTCAAGCCATTCTTTCACTTGTGCACCATTTACTTTTACAGCATATAACGTATTTGGATATACATATAAATCTGCAACGTTTTTAATCGCTAACGTTCCAGCTGGAATATCCGTATAATATGTAGCACCGTTTCGGCCACCTGCTTTAAATGGTGCGCCTGCAGATAAAACTGGAATTCCTTTATATTTGCTATACTGTCCATTTTCAGCTAATAACTTTTCTACATACCATTTTTGTGCATTTGTTACAAGTTGTACAGAAGGATCATCTTGTACTAATGAGAAATAACTATTAATTGGCGCTGTCGTTTTTCCTACAGCTGTATTGACATAATCAATTGTCGCTTGGTGATCATCTTTAATTTCATTAACTAATTCTTGATTGGATTGTACTAATGAATTCCCTTTACTATCAGCAATCGGACGCAGTTGCGGCTTCGATTGCTCTTTTTGTATTTCCCATTTTCCGTTTACCTTTTTCAATTGCATATCAATAATACCTAGGTTACTTCCAAAGACACCAGGCATTACAACTGGAACACCATTAAATACATCCTTCATTTCAGTATGTGAATGTCCCATTAATACTGCATCTACACCAGGAACCTCTGTTAAATAATACGACGCGTTTTCCATGCCAACGTTGTATCCACTCTTATCAACACCGGAATGCGCTAGTGCAACGATAACATCTGCACCTTCTGCTTTCATTTTTGGCACCATTTTCTTCGCTGTTTCAACTATATCTTTTGCTTTCACTTTTCCTTCTAAATTCGCTTTATCCCAGTTCATAACTTGAGGTGGAACAAATCCCATTACGCCAATTTTCACTTTTTGCTTTTGACCTGATTCATCTTCTACTTCTTTTTCAAAAACATGATATGGTTTAAAGTAGTTTTTGTCGTTCTCTTCATTATTATCTTTATCATCCTTATAGACGTTCGAGTTAATAACCGGGAACTCTGTTTTACTAATTACTTTGTTTAAATAGTCTAAACCGTAGTTAAATTCATGATTCCCAAGAGAGATGACGTCATACTTCATTAAATTCATTACACGATATAATGGATGTGTATAACTAGGATCCACAGGCTTCTTCGGATCATTTATTTTATTAGCTACATAATCTCCAAGCGGTGTCCCTTGTAATGCATCCCCATCATCAAATAGGACAGAATTCTTCGCTTCTTCACGTGCTTTATTAACAAGTGTTGCTGTTTGCACGAGACCTACTTTATTATCTGTTTTCGTTTGATAATAATCGTAATTCATTAAGTTAACGTGAATATCTGATGTTTCTAGAATTCGTAAGTTAACCGTACTCTCCCCGTTGTTCTCATCCGCATGAGCTGTTGTTGGCAACACTTGTGGTGCTATTACACCAATAGCAAGAGTTGCTCCAGCTAGCATTTTTTTTGACTTTTTCACAAAAAATCCCCCTTATACAATTACCAAAAATAATGAAATAAACCTCTATTTGCCTCTAACCACATACCTTTTTTCTTCTATTAGAGACAAGATTTTCATTTCATCCTGCGCTAATGAGTAGTCCCCTTAAACGCCCGATTAGTGAAACTTTAATTAGCGAGAAATAAAGCCCTACTCATTAAAATTTCACCTTATCTGACATTATCATATATAATGTACTTTCATATCGTCAATATTTTTTGACATACTTCTACAAATTTTCTGTAAAGTTGTTGTAAACTTTTCATAAACATATAATATGCCCTTACATTGTTAATACTGCTGAATATGATACAATTACCAATTACAAGGAGGATGAATTTATGAAAAAAGTCATCTTAACAATTGTTTGTCTCCTCCTTCTAATCATTTCTTATTCTTATTTTGAAAAGAACGATGAGACAAAACAAAATGAACCCGAAGAAAATACAGAAAAAACATCTACTCCAAGTTGGATTGATAAGCAAACAAACGATTCCTTTTATCATCTCGTACTAGGTGATTCGCTCGCCAAAGGATATGGATCGACACAAGGGGGATTTGCTGAATTAGCTTCTAGACAAATAGAAGCACAAATTCATAAACCAATTACCGTAGAAAACCTTGGGGTAAACGGCCTTACAACAGATCGTCTCGCTAAAAAAGTGCAATCAGAAGATGTAAAGCAAAAAATTAAAGCTGCAAATATCATTACAATTAATATTGGAGGAAATAATTTATTCCGTTTAAATCGTGATGTCGGTGTTATAGATGGTATTAAAATGTTAAATAAAGAAAAAGCTCATTTTGAAGCGGATATAAAAAATATTGTAAAGACAGTTCGAGATCAAAATCCGAACGCTTTACTCATTCTCTCAGAACTCTATAATCCGTTACAACTCGATGACTCCATCTCCAGTTATGCAGATATGTTTTTAGATGGCTGGAATGAATCCGTTTATTCCATTTCAAAAGCAAATCAACCATCTATCGTTTTACCAATTCGTAAATTAATATCAAATGATAAAAAAGATTTACTCTTTGACCAAGTACACCCAAATGATAACGGCTACACGATTATTGCTAATACGTTTACAAAGCAAGTGTTATCCTACAAATATTAAAGCGTCTATGAAACAATTCTATTTTTATACCATGTCTTTTTTGTTACAATGATAGTGTGGAAGGGGGCCTTTATATGGAATCACGCGAGTGGGAACGTATTGTTGATCATCTTCTTTCGCTAGTGCCTCTTTTTTATCGCAAATTTATGCTTCCTGGAGAATTTTCTTCTCAAAGACATATGCCGCCATCACATACACAAGTATTGCTACTTCTGCATGAAAATGGCACATTAGCAGTTTCCGAAATCGGCAAGCGGCTAGCGATTTCACGGCCTAACATGACACCTCTATTAAACAAACTAATTCAAGAAGAACTAATAGAGCGTCATTATAGCGAAAAAGATCGACGGGTCATTTTAATTTCCCTAACAGCTGAAGGGAAATTGTTAGTAAATCAGTATCAACAATTCATTTTAGACAAATTAAAAGAAAATTTCCAAACATTATCTGAGGAAGAGCGCGAAAAGCTCATTCACTCTCTTCAAACCATTCAAAATTTAATTTTGAAAACAAACGAATAAAGCTGCTTCTACATAGAAGCAGCTTTATGATTCGTAATAATTACCATAGTACACATTTGAATATGGCCATGTCGTTAAATATGGTTTTTGTTCTTGCGTAGGCTGTTGTTGTGGTATTTGTGGTAATTGCTGTAATTGTTGTTGTCGATATAATTCGTATTGTCTACTCATATCATAAACAGGATAATAATTTACATATGGGTATACTTGCGGTACGTAATAATAATACATTCATTCTCTCCCCCTTTTTCTTAAACATATTCAAAGGAGAAAATGAATGTGACACTCTTTATATTTGCACGAGTGGTTCTCTCACTCGTTTCTTTCTATTCTTCAAGCGTAGCTTACGGTTCTTTTCATATAAATAATGCACAACGAAATATGAAATTCCCCCAAACACAACTCCTAAAATTGTCATTCCAATTAATACATACACTTCACTCTGCACTAAACCCTTTAATATCGTAAAAATATGACTCGAAAACAAGTCAGATATCGTAAATGGTTCATGATGTATTTTTTGTACATGAAATGGATATATCATTTTTCCTAACGCATAAGCAAATGGAAATAAAAATATCGGTAGAAACGATATTTTCCCAATAATATTGCCAATAACCGCAGCAGGAAAAGATCCCTTTGCTAATCGGACGATCGGATAAAATATTACATATACGAGCGATGCCGTATATATAACCAACATCTCTAAACCAAAACCAATCGCAAAACCTAATGATACTTTCTTTGCTCCTTCTGGTGATCGAAGCAACTTATAATATTGAAACTTTAATATTCTCCACATCCGCTGAAAAAACGAATATGTTTTCTTAGTTGTTTTCAAATTCATCATCTCTTTAACTATATTTTTTCTATCTAGTATGTCCTTACATGATATGAAAAACAAATGTAGTTTACTCTTTTTATTATAAATGATATAGAGATGATTAACCAAATATACATACGACATTTCAATATAAAAAAGCACACCTCCAATTGTTATTCGTACCTAACAATTGGGGTGCACATCATTCAGGAAAGTTCTTCTATATTTTTAAATAAACTTACTAATAATGCTTTTTGCGCGTGCAATCGATTACCAGCTTGCTCAAATACGATAGACTGTGTTCCATCTATAACTTCTCCTGTTACTTCTTCTTCACGATGGGCAGGTAAACAGTGTAAGAAACGATATGTTTGCTTTGCATGCATAACAAGTTCTTTATTGATTTGGTAAGGTTGAAATAAAGTATATTTCTCTTCTTCTCCCTCTTGCCCCATACTCATCCAAACGTCAGTATAAATGAAATCTGCTTCACTCACTGCTAATTCAGGGTTATGCAAAATTTCAATTTCAGCTCCTGTTTCTTCAGCGATCACTAACGCTTTTTTTACAATTTCCTCATTCGGTTCATATCCTACAGGCGTCGCAACAGTCATATTCATTCCAACTTTTGCACTCGCTAACAACAATGAATGACATACGTTATTCCCATCACCTACATAAGCCAATTTTATTCCTTTAAATGTATTTGTTTCTTCATATATTGTCATTAAATCTGCCAACGCCTGACAAGGATGGTGATCGTCCGTTAATCCATTAATAACAGGAATGCTCGATTCTTTTGCAAGCTCTTCTACATCGGCATGTGAGAATGTACGTATCATGATCCCATCAATATAATGAGATAATACTTTCGCAGTATCTGAAACGCTCTCTCCTCTTCCAATTTGCATCTCTTTCCCACTTAAAAACATGCCATGTCCTCCGAGCTGTACCATTCCTGCTTCAAAAGATACGCGAGTACGAGTTGAATGTTTATCAAAGATAAGCCCTAATATTTTGCCTCGTAATAAAGGCTCCTGCTTATTCTTTTTT
Source organism: Bacillus sp. N5-665 (assembly GCF_022637375.2). Taxonomy (NCBI): domain Bacteria; kingdom Bacillati; phylum Bacillota; class Bacilli; order Caryophanales; family Bacillaceae; genus Bacillus; species Bacillus sp. N5-665. Next base: position 1,288,337 of record NZ_CP093325.1, on the reverse strand, counting down.
AAATATATAGCGAACTCAATTAAAGAAATGATTTCTTCTTGCGTCAGTTCTTCTAGCGTTAAAAGATCTTTCGTATTTAATTTCGGTACTTGTACAGTTGACATGAAACTTCCCCCTTATATGATTGATACGTTTTTTGTACAAACTACTTTTTTTATCATATATACTGCCTGTTCTAACTCTTCATTCATTACAATAAGTGGCGGTAATAGTCTTATCACATTAGGCCCTGCTTGTAATACGAGAAGTCCTTCTTTCTCTAGTTGTTCTATAAAACTTGCAACTTCATGCTTACACTCAATCCCAATCATAAGCCCCTTACCACGTATATTTTGAATATATTCAACATGTCGTAATTCCTCTCGCAACTTCTCTAATACGTACTCACCCTTTTCCTTTACCTCTTTTAAAAATGATGGATTCTTACTTACTTGCAATACTTCTTTCGCTGCAGCCATTGCAATATAATTTCCACCAAACGTTGAACCGTGTGATCCTGCAGTAAACGATGTTCCAAGTTCTTTCTGGCCAATCATCGCTCCAATGGGAATGCCATTGCCAAGCGCCTTAGCGGTAGTAACGATATGAGGATGTATTCCCATTTGTTCATAAGCAAATAATGTCCCTGTTCTTCCAATCCCTGTTTGTACTTCGTCAATAATAAATAAGGAACCGAATTTATTGCATAATGTTTCAATTGCTTTCAAAAAAGATAGATTAGCAGGTATGACTCCTCCCTCTCCTTGAACAACTTCTATCATAACTGCCGCGACTTCTTCATTCATTACTTCCTCTAACGCCTTTATATCGTTAAAAGGGATATGTAAAAAAGACGGAAGGAGCGGACCAAACCCTTCTTTCACTTTATTTTGTCCCGTCGCACTCATCGTTCCGAATGTTCTACCGTGAAAAGACTGCTCACATGTTATAACGAGAGATTTTCCAGTATGCTTACGGGCTAGCTTCAAAGCTGCCTCATTCGCCTCTGCCCCGCTATTACAGAAAAAAACAGAATCTAATGCTATATTTTCTGTTAATAATGACGCGACTTCTTCTTGTAAGCTATTTGTAAACAGGTTAGATATATGCCATATATCATGAAGTTGCTCTTGTACAGCTTTCATAACAGTAGGGTGACAATGACCTAAATTACATACGCCAATTCCTGATGTGAAATCTAAATATTGCTTACCATTTTTATCAATGACTTCCGTTCCACTCCCCTTTACAAACTCAATATTTCTTCTCCCATACGTTTGAAAAAGATGACTTGTCATACGATACTTACTCCTTTCGTTACCGTCGTTCCGATACAATCTCCCGTAACTTCAGTAAAATCTTTTGTACCGTTCACAATACTTATCTTTTGCACTCCCATTTTTAATGATGCTAGTGCCGCCTGTACTTTCGGGATCATCCCGCCTGTAATAACTCCTTTTTCTATAAAAGTAACAATTTCAAATTCATCCGTTTTCTTTACTAACTTTCCTTCATGTAATATCCCATCTACATCCGTAATAAAAATGAGTTCTTTTGCGGATAACGCGGCTGCAATTCCAGCTGCAGCGGTATCCGCATTTATGTTATAAATCTCATTATCATTTATCCCAACCGGAGCAATGACAGGAATATAATTCAAATTTATTAACCCTTTTAGTAAGGCTGTTTCAACATAACTTACTTCTCCCACATATCCTATTTCTTCGCTGACAGGTTGAACTTGAAGTAAATTGCCGTCACACCCTGAACAACCTACTGCAAGTAAATTATGCCTTTGCAACTTCATTACGAGTTTTTTATTCGTACTTCCGCATAGCACCATTTGAACAACATCCATAACTTCTTTTGGTGTTACTCGTAACCCATCTCTTTTTTCTACTTTGATGTTACAATCTTTTAATTGCGCATCAATTTCTGGGCCGCCACCATGGACAATCACTACTTTATACTTCTGTTGCAATTTCTTTATACAATCAAAAAACACATCATTTAATTGATCCAACATACTACCGCCGCATTTCACTACAATATAATCGCTCATCTTCCCTCTCCTTATGTACGATAACAAGCGTTTATTTTCACATATTCATAGCTTAAGTCACAGCCCCAAGCTGATCCGGTTTCTTCTCCTAAATGTAAATACACGTCAATCATAATTTCATGTTCTTTTAATTTCTTTTTCATTTCCTCTTCAGAAAACATTTGAGGTTCACTATTTTTTAACACAGCGATAGATTGAAGTGTAATATCAATTGTATTTGGATGAATCGCTACTTCACTTTGTCCCATACTACTAATAATTCGCCCCCAATTTGGGTCTTCACCATGTATTGCTGTTTTCACAAGACTCGAACCGACTATTTGCTTTGCAATTTTCTTTGCCTCTTCATTCGTTCGAGCCCCTAGCACATTTACTTCTATTAACTTCGTAGCACCTTCACCATCTTGTGCAATTTTTTTTGCTAAATCTTCACATACCTTCTGTAAAGCAAATACGAAAGTTTCCCAATCTGCATGTTCCATATTGATTGGTTTCGTTTCTGATAATCCACTTGCCATAACGATGACCATATCATTCGTAGAAGTATCTCCATCCACCGTAATTTGATTAAATGTATGATTCGTTATTTGTGATAATGCTATTTGCAATACATCATGCTCTATATGAGCGTCTGTCGTAATAAAACTCAGCATCGTTGCCATATTCGGATGAATCATCCCTGAACCTTTAGCAACACCAGCAAGCACCACTTTCTTCCCATCAATCTTCATCTCATAGCACGTTTCTTTCGTTATAAGATCCGTCGTTAAAATCGCTTCAGCAAAAGAACGTGCTTTACTTACTTCCTTCGTCGGGATAAGATTTGCAACTCCCTTTCGGATTATATCCATCGGTAAAGGAACACCAATTACACCTGTTGAAGCTACTGCAACGTAATTTTCTTTCACTCCAAAATGTTCGGCCCCTAATGCACGTATCTCGTACGCATCTTGTAATCCTTTCATTCCTGTACAAGCATTTGCATTTCCACTATTGACGATAATCGCTTGTAATTTCCCTTCAGCTACTATACTATCTTTCGTTACTTGCAGCGGGGCTGCTTGTATTTGATTCGTTGTATAAACGGCGGCACATGATGCTGGCACTTCACAAATGATTACACCTAAATCCTTTTTTTCTTTTTTTAAACCATTTGCAGTACCGATTGCCGAAAAGCCTTTTGGCGTTACAATTGAACCATTTTCTAATTTTGTTATAGACTCTACTTTAATCATCATGTCCCCCTTATAGATAAAGCGGCATATGTTGTAAACCTGTTGTTTCTTCTAGTCCCGCTACTATGTTTGCATTTTGAATCGCTTGCCCAGCCGCACCTTTCATCATATTGTCTATAACAGAAACGACTGTCACTCTTCCTGTTCTTTCATCGTAAGCTATCCCCATATCACAATAATTTGATCCCCTCACTTCTTTCGGACTTGGAAACTCTCCTTGCGTGCGAATTCGAATAAAAGCCGATTGTTCATATGTTTCTTCATATAATTTTTGAAGTTGTTCTATTTCCATTTCTCGTTTTACTTTCGCATAAAGTGTAACCATAATCCCTCGTGATATCGGTATTAAATGTGTACTAAACGTGATTGGCTTCGTTTCCCTATTCCACTCTGCAAGCATTTGCTCAATCTCAGGAATGTGTTGATGCTCATTTACTTTATAAATGTGCAAGTTATCGTATAACTCAGGAAAGTGAGTCATTGTTGTTGGCGTTTTGCCCGCTCCAGATACTCCTGATTTCGCATCAATAATAATGGAATCTTCTTCAATCATGCCGCTACGTACTAACGGCAATATCGCTAATAATGCGGCTGTAGCAAAACATCCTGGGTTTGCAATTAAATTTGCATTTTGAATCTCGGACCTTTTCCATTCACTTAACCCATATACAGCTTCCTTAAGAACTTTTTCTTTTGCAGCTCCCTTTTTATACCACTGTTCATATGTCGAAGGATCTTTCATACGAAAGTCTCCAGATAGGTCAATTACTTTTAAACCTACTGCTAATAATTTTGGAGTTAACTCTGCCGACACTCCTGCTGGGGTTGCTAAAAATACAATTTCTGCTTTCTTCTCTATCTCCTCAACATCAATTTCTTGTAACGTATAGACAAGAACATTTTGAAAATGCGGATATACATTTGTTATACACTCGCCAACTTGCGAAAAAGAATGGAGAGAGGCTATCGAAAAATATGGATGTTGCTCTAATAACCGAATTAACTCAATACCTCCATACCCAGTTGCTCCAATAATTGCGACTTTCATATGCTCCTCCTCATATCGATTCTTTAAATTAAGTATGATTATAATATTGTATATTTATAGAGTCAATTAAATATTTATAAATTTTACAAACTTAAAAAACTTAATTTTACTAGAAAAACAATATACACAACCGAATTTTTATACAGAAACAGTGTATAGTAGTTTTTTCATTTCACTTCAAGTACAATAAAACAATACATGTATACATACAGGCGGGGAAAAACATGAATGAGAAATTAATTGAGAAAATGATCATAAAAAGTTTTCAACAATATCAATGTAATCCTATGTCAAATGAGGATCAGGAAATGCTAATTAAACATATTCAAACGATAATTCATTCAAATACTGAAATTGATGTATACGAGGCAGTTGAAGATATCGTTTACGATTATGTGACTGGAAAATAAAAAAATAGGAGATTTCCATATGGAAATCTCCTATTTTTTACTTAATGATTTACCTGCAACACGCTCAAATAAACCTGGGAATAGAGCATACAATTTCGGACCAATGCCCATCCATTTCGGTAAGTTTACTTCACGCTTTTTCGTTTGCATCGATTTTACAATTTGCTCTGCTACATACGTCGGCTTTAACATATAACGTCCCATATTTTTCACATATGTACCGGATTGATCCGCTATTTCAAAAAAGTTTGTATCTATCGGACCTGGATTAATCGCTGTTACGAAAATATTTGTACTAGACAACTCCATGCGTAAACTATTCGTAAATCCTAGTACTGCATGTTTCGTCGCTGCATACGCACTCGATTTCGGAGTTGCAATTTTCCCAGCAAGTGAAGCAATATTAATAATATGTCCTTCGTTCCTTTTCACCATATAGGGTAGTACCGCTTTCGTACAAGCTACTAATCCAAATACATTTACTTGGAACATATCTTTCACTTCATCCATTGACGCATCTTCAAATGTTTTAAAAATACCAAATCCCGCATTGTTTACTAATATATCAATACGTCCCACTTCTTGTAATACCTTTGAAAAAACAGATTGTACTTCCGTCTCTTCACTTACATCTAATACATAATAATAGCAAGGCGTATTATAAGTTTCTTTAATTTTCTCTGCTAACGCTTTTAATTTCTCTTCTGTTCTAGCCATTAATACTGGAGTCGCCCCCTGCTCTGCAACTTGCATTGCAACTTGCTCTCCAATTCCACTAGAAGCACCTGTAATGACGATTACTTTATTTTGTAAACGTCCCGTCATTGCTGTCACCTACTTTGCATAATAAATCAATTGTTGCGAAGATTCATCAATCATCACTTGTTGATTATATGCTAAAAAGTCTAATTGTCCAACAGTTTCTGAAATAGTAAGCGGCAATTGCTCCTTATATAATACCGGAAATAGTTTTACACATACTTCAAATGCTGTCATTGGTTTTTCCTTTAATAACTCAAGCACTTTAAACGCACGTGTTTCTTGCTTTTGTAATCTCGTTTCAATAAGTTGTTTCACATTTAGAACATCTTCTCCATGTCCTGATAAAATGCGCGAAATATTCATTTCACTTAAACGCTTTAATGTTTGATTATATTGTAATAACGGGCGCGCCCTTTCTGTTTGTCCTTCATATGGTGGTTCTAATATGGGATTCGAAGAAATATGACTAATGAGAGCATCCCCGCCAATTAATATTCCATCAGATTCTCTATATAATGAAATATGAGTGGAAGCATGACCTGGTGTTTCGATTACTGTAAATCCAGGTAAAGAATCAATACGATCTCCCTCTCTCACAGTATGCGTTAACGATCTATTACAAGAATATTTAAGTGTCTTCGTCGTCAATAACGCCTCGTCTTTCAAAAATGCCGCTGGAACACCAAATTGCAAAGCTGTCTCTCTAAAAAACTCATGATACCACTTTAAAAATTTTGGATTTTGCGTGATCCAAGGCTCATTCCAAGGATGTCCAATAATGTTCGTTTTCTCAGAAAATATATTTAAAAGCCCACAATGATCCGCATGATGATGCGTAATGACTACTGTTTTAATATCTTCTATCGCATATCCTAATGTACCTAATTGCCTTTCTAACGCACTTCTTGCCTCTTCTGTATTCGTCCCTGTATCAATTAATGTTAATGTCTCCCCCTCAACTAAAAACACATTCACAGTTTCAACTGCAAATGGCACAGGAATCTCCATTCGGTGAATCGCCGTCATGCTTAGCCCCCCTGTCTCTTTCCGGTTCAAAAATGAATACTTCTTCAGTTTACAACTTCTATATATATTTGTCATTATTTTCAGATAAAAAGAGGTGTTTCCTATAAAAAAACGAATGTATGTACATTTATAAGAATTTCTAACCAAACTTAAAGGAGGAACATCATGTCTATTCAAAACATTTCCTTTCTCGGTGCAGGCTCTATTGCCGAAGCTATTATTGGTGGCTTGTTACATGCAAATGTTGTGAAAGGCGAACAAATTACCGTAAGTAATCGTTCTAACGAGACAAGATTGCAGGAGCTACATAAAAAATATGGCGTCAAAGGTACGCATAATAAAAAAGAGCTACTTACTGATACAACTATTCTTTTTCTAGCAATGAAACCAAAGGATGTTGCAGAAGCACTTACTCCTTTTAAAGAAGATATACATAATAACCTGCTTATTATTTCCTTATTAGCAGGTGTTTCTACTCACTCGATTAGAAACCTGCTTCAAAAAGATGTTCCAATTATTCGTGCGATGCCAAATACATCTGCAGCTATTTTAAAATCAGCTACTGCTATCTCGCCTTCAAAACATGCAACAGCGGAACATATTCAGACTGCCATAGCTTTATTTGAAACGATCGGTCTCGTCTCTGTTGTAGAGGAAGAAGATATGCATGCTGTCACTGCATTATCTGGAAGTGGGCCTGCTTATATTTATTACGTAGTGGAAGCGATGGAAGAAGCCGCAAAAACAATTGGTTTAAAAGAAGATGTTGCAAAGTCACTTATTCTTCAGACGATGATTGGTGCTGCTGAAATGCTAAAAGCAAGTGAAAAACACCCTTCTGTTTTGCGAAAGGAAATTACTTCTCCTGGCGGAACGACCGAAGCAGGCATTGAAGTATTACAAGAACATAAATTTCAACAAGCACTTATTTCTTGTATTACACAGGCTACACAACGATCACATAATCTTGGGAAAACATTAGAACAACTAACAAAAGAAAAATAAAAAATGGAGCTCAATTTTACTTGAGCTCCATTTTTTATTAACATATATTGTTTAGTTATTAGTCTTCCCAAAAATCTCTTCCTGCAGACGGCGACCAGTTGGTGTTGCTGCAAGTCCACCTTCAGCTGTTTCACGAAGTGCTACTGGCATCGTTTGTCCGATTCTAAACATCGCCTCAATCACTTCATCACATGGAATTGTACTCGTTACGCCAGCTAATGCTAAATCAGCTGAAATCATCGCATTCGCAGCTCCTGCTGCATTACGTTTTACACAAGGTACTTCTACAAGCCCTGCAACAGGATCACATACTAAACCAAGCATATTCTTTAATGAAATCGCCATCGCTGTAGCTGCTTGATCTTGTGTTCCACCAGCCATCTCAACTGCTGCTGCTGCTGCCATTCCACTTGCTGAACCTACTTCAGCCTGGCAACCTCCTGCCGCGCCGGAAATACAAGCATTATTCGCAACAACCATACCGAAAGCTCCTGCTGTAAATAAAAATTCGATCATCTCTTCGCGTGTCGGCTGTAATTTTTCTTGCAGTGCAAACAGTACACCTGGCACTGTTCCAGCAGACCCTGCTGTTGGTGTTGCACAAATAATTCCCATCGCTGCGTTTACTTCATTTGTTGCAACAGCTTTACTCACCGCGTCCAAAATCGTATCTCCAGATAAGCCTTTTCCGCTATTCATATACGCCTGAACTTTTACAGCATCTCCGCCAGTTAAACCAGTTGGTGATTTCACTCCGCGAATACCACGTTCTACTGCTTGCTCCATCACGACTAAGTTCTTTTCCATACCAGCAATTACTTCTTCACGTGAAATACTTCTTGTTTTCATTTCACATTGAATCATAATTTCTGCGATTTTTACATTTTGTTCTTTAGCTTGCGCCACTAGTTCCGCTGCGTTCCGAAACATGGTGTGTCCCCCCTGCAATTATTCCATAATAGTTACTTGACAAATATTTTGTTGCGCGTTTATTTCTTCAATCACTTCATCTGCTAATAATTCATCTGTTTCGATAACCATAAGCGCTCTTCTTCCTTTTTCTTTACGAGAAACACTCATTGTACTAATGTTAATTTCATGTTTCGCAAGGATTGAAGCTACTGCTGCAATAGCACCGAAGCGATCGTTATTTACAATAAGTAGTGCTGGACTCGTGCCTGTTAATTGAAGATCGAATCCGTTTAATTCTACAACTTCAATTTTACCGCCACCAATTGAGCAAGCAACAACTTCAATTTCTTCTTCACCTTTATACAAACGAATTCTCGCTGTATTTGGGTGAGGTGCATTTGCATCTTCTTCAATGAATTCTACTTCGATTTTGCGCTCTTTTGCTATGTCTAGCGCCTCTGGAATACGTAAGTCATCTGTTTCAAACCCTAATATTCCACCGATCAATGCTACATCCGTACCATGCCCTCGATACGTCTTTGCAAATGATCCATATAATGAAATGCTTACTCTTTCTGGTTCATGACGAAACAGCTGGCGAGCAACTTGCCCCATTCTTGCTGCGCCTGCTGTATGTGAACTTGATGGACCAATCATAACTGGACCAATAATATCAAATACTGAGCGATACTTCATCATAACTCCCCCTAAACCTCTATGCAAAAATTTTTTACTATTCTATTAAGCTACCGAATCGGTTGCTTTTCCAGTTGTACGACGAATTTGTTCCGCTATACGAATTGGATAGTTTTTGAATAACAGTGAAGCAATATATCCTGAAATAATACCAATTATCATAATAAATAAGAAACTTAGCATTACCTTCATTTAAAAATAATATAAGCTAATCCAGAATAAAGTCTGGTAGCAATCCAAAGTTTAACACAGAACCCCTTACAAGGATAGCATAAACAAGTGAAACGCCCATTGCTTTCATACCTTTTAGTGCTTTAAGGCTAAAAAGTAAAAAAAGACTTCATACAAATAATAGTAATATCTTTCCTATTATAAATTCCATGTTGCTCTCTCACGATTTAGTCAACTTCACTTATTACGACAAATGGCTAAAATGCATGTAGCCTACAATAAATTTTGATCTGCCCTCATTATAGCTCGCTTTTAATAAAACGCTTACTTTTAATGAATTTTAAAAGTTCTGAATAACGATCTGTTTTTGCTATTTGTACCACTCGTATGTCGTCTGACTTATATAACAGTTTTTCTAAACAATCGGTACTATGCATTTTTATCCCATCTCTTCACATCATTAAAACTTTCTGTTCCATCCAATATAAACATAAAATGATAACAGTTTTATTTTAAAATTTTTTTAGAAATAAAAAAATGGCAACCTTTCGTCACCATTTTTTCACACCATTATTATCTTTCTACCGGAAAAATTTTTAAGTCCGTAGCTATTTCTGTATTAGAAAATAGCTCTCTTGCCTCTTTCCATAATTCCTTATATGTATCCCCTTGATAACGAGAACTAATATGAGTCAATATTAATCGTTTTGCATTTGCCTGAAGTGCAATACTCGCAGCTTGCTTAGATGTGGAATGAAAATAATCATACGCTTGTTGTTCATCTTCTGCTGCAAAAGTTGCTTCATGAACAAGTACGTCAGCGTCTTGTGCCAGCTCTCTACTCGCTTCACAATATCTTGTATCACCTAAAATGGTAATAATTCTTCCCTTTTGAGGTGGGCCAATAAAGTCTTTTCCATTTAATATCGTACCATTTTCTAATTCAACTACTTCTCCATCTTTTAAACGTTTAAAGAGCGGGCCCGGTTTCACACCCATCTCCAGCAATTTATCGACTAAAAGAGCACCTTGTATATCTTTCTCTACAATACGATACCCAAAACATTCAATACCGTGTGACAATCTTTTCGTTTCCACGTGAAATTCATTATCTTCAAATACAGTACCTTCTTCTGTTATCTCCACAATTTCAAGTGGATATTTTACATGTGTCGTACTGACTGATAATGCCACTTCAATAAATTGTTTAATTCCTTTTGGTCCATACACTGTTAAAGGTGTAGTCCCTCCTTGAAATGAACGGCTTCCTAATAAACCAGGCAAGCCAAAAATATGATCACCATGTAAATGCGTAATAAATATTTTTTCAATGCGGCGTGGGCGTACTGATGTATGTAATATTTGATGTTGCGTCGCCTCGCCACAATCAAATAACCAAGTCTGTCCTCGTTCTTCTAACAATTGCAAAGCAATTGCCGAAACGTTCCTTCCTTTCGAAGGAACACCTGCACCAGTTCCTAAAAATACAAATTCCACTTTCTTTCCTCCAGCTCTTTATATAATCTACCTTTCATCTTACGGAATGTTATTTCAAATGGCAAATCGAATTTACATAACCAATCATCTAGACAACTATATAACACGAACGTTATACTCGAAAACCTTAGCAATTGTTCGTGTTTTATGCTAAAATGATTATACTACATTTTAAGGGAGCGTTTTATTATGAAAGAAGCATTTCGTTTACAAACTGATTTTTCATCTTCATTTGATCGCTGGGTAAGTTCTTTCGTGTCTGATCACCCAGCACAATTAGAATGGACGACTTTGAAAGAATTAATCCATGAATATACAACAACACATACAAATGATTCATTACCAACATATATTTCTTCAGCTTTAACATATTACGCACAACGCGTTTCAACAACAAACAGTTCAGAAATTGTTATTTTTGAAAATGCTACAATCTCATAATCTATAATAAAAAGCACTGGTTACAGTGCTTTTTATTTATACTTATTTAGCAAATCGGCATATTCCGTCCAAAAATTTGTATACATACTTCAATCAAATTCATCTAAATTTATCCTTTCACTTTATTTATTAAATAATTCTTTTGCTTGTAGTGCAAAAGAAACAATTTATTTTCTATAAAAACTTTATAGTAAAAAATTTCATAGTTAATTGTAAAAATAAAAGGTGTCATGATATTTACTACGTCATGACACCTTCTACATAAACTTATTTTCTAACTTTTGCTGAAAAGACTTTTCTTGCTTACGTAATAATTGACTACCTCGTTGTAAAATCGGCATTCCATACTTATCATTAATTTGATCGATGACAGCAAGTAGCGGCTCTTCTTTCGCATCTTCTTCAAATGAAAACAAATCTAATTGTTTCACCGATTCTGTCTTCCACTCTATTTCAGTAGCTGTAACACCTAATAAACGAACGGAATCACCGTCCCAATGTTGCTTCCATAAACGAGAGGCTGCCTGAAAAATATCTCGTTCTTCCCAAATGGCATTTTTCAGTTGCTTACTCCGCGTTACTGTCCGCCTATCATGATATTTAATCATAATTTGAATATTATAGCTGACAAGAGTTCGCTTTTGTAATCTTTTACTCACTGATTTTGATAGCCGTTCTAACATATCAAGTAATTCTTTCTCTTCATCCATATCCTTTGAAAAAGTCATCGAATTACCGACACTTTTATGTTGTCCCATTTGACTCGGATCAACTTCCCTATCATCCATACCTTTTGCCCGCTGTTGTAAATCAACACCATGCTTTCCAATTTTAGCGCGAATGATATGTTCGTTTCCTTTTGCTAACTGCTCAATTGTTTGTATATGAATATCATTTAATTTTTCAGCTGTTTTTTCTCCAATTCCATGCATCGCTCCAACCGGAAGTGGCCAAATCATTTCTGGAATATCTCGTTTTCGAAGCACCGTAATACCGAGAGGCTTTTTCATATCAGAAGCTGTTTTTGCTAGGAAAAGATTTGGAGCAATTCCGATGCTACATGGAAGTTGTAACTCTGTTAATAACGCCTGCTGAATCATCTTTGCTATTTCAAGAGGTGAACCGAGTGCGTAGCAATCTGTAATATCTAAATACCCCTCATCTATAGAGACTGGTTGTATTTTTTCCGTAAAACGGGAAAGAATTTGAAACATTTGAAATGAAGCTTCACGATATAATGTAAAATTAGGACGCATTACAACTAATTGCGGGCATAACCTTTTTGCTTCCCAAAGAGGCATCGTTGTACGTATTCCATAGTCTCTTGCCTCATAACTACATGTTATGATAATTCCTTTTCTTTCTTTTTCATTCCCGGCAACTGCTAACGGCTTCCCTTGTAATGATGGGTCATGAGCAATTTCAACAGATGCGAAAAAACAATTCATATCTACATGCAAAATAACACGACCATTTTTCGGATACATTTCTCGCATAATACTCACTCCTAATCAGAACGTTCGTTCTTTCATTATATCAAATTTTGCATAATAGTTATAATAATTGCTTATTCTTTTCCTTTTATACATTTGATATAATTTACATAAAATGTATAAAATCACAAAAAGGGGTGATTATGATGAAATCAACTAATAAACTCAACTATACGTTCCTTGTGATTATATTACTCATAGCCATTAATTATTTACTGCTTCCTATTTTTAATATTAATACGTTTGGGTTCTTCCCTCGCCTAGTACATATAGCAACAACTTATATATTGCCATGGATTTTCTTATATTGGCTGATCCGCCTTGTAAAAGCAATTGAATCAAAATAAAAAGCGTGTAAATCAATTGTGATTTACACGCTTTTTCTATTACATTACTTCGCTACTTCTTCAATAATTGCTATAACTAATTCTGCTGTTTTCGCTAATTCTTCAACAGGAATCTTTTCGTTTGTTGTATGAATTTCTTCATAACCAACCGCTAAGTTAACTGTTGGGATACCGTGTCCTGCAATTACGTTTGCATCACTTCCGCCACCACTTTGGTGAAGAGAAGGTGTACGACCAATGTTTTCAGCTGCACGTTTTGCAACTTCTACAACGTGATCGCCATCAGCAAATTTAAATCCTGGATACATAACGTTTACTTCAACGTCTGCTTGACCGCCCATTTCTTTTGCAGTTGTTTCAAATGCCTCTTTCATTTTCGCAACTTGTACTTCCATTTTCTCATTGATTAAAGAACGCGCTTCTGCAAAGATTTGTACATGATCGCAAACGATATTTGTTTGTGTACCACCTTCAAAACGTCCAATATTTGCAGTTGTTTCAGAATCAATACGACCAAGTGGCATCTTCGCAATTGCCTTCGCTGCGATAGTAATTGCAGATACACCTTTTTCTGGTGCTACACCAGCATGAGCTGTTTTCCCACGAATAATTGCATTCACTTTCGCTTGTGTTGGAGCTGCAACAACGATTTCACCAACTTTTCCATCGCTATCTAATGCGTAACCGTATTTCGCTGTAATGCGCTCACGATCTAATGCTTTTGCACCAACAAGACCAGATTCTTCTCCAACTGTAATAATAAATTCAATTTTACCATGAGGGATGTTTTTCTCTTTTAAAACACGAATTGCTTCGAACATTGATGCTAATCCAGCTTTATCATCCGCACCTAAAATCGTAGTACCATCTGATACGATATATCCATCTTTAATAGAAGGCTTAATTCCATTACCAGGAACTACTGTATCCATATGAGAAGTAAAGTAAATTGTATCAACACCATCTTTTGTTGCTGGTAAAGTACAAATTAAATTACCTGCACCATGCCCAGTAACAGCCATTGTGTCATCTTCAAATACTTCTACACCTAAATCTGTAAATTTCTTTGTTAATACTTTGCAAATTTCTGCTTCAAATTTCGTTTCAGAATCTACTTGTACTAATTCCATAAATTCATTTACTAAACGTTCTTGATTAATCATAAGACTGCGCCTCCTGCACTACCATTATGTATGTAACACTATTAATTATAACAGAATTTCGCAAAAGTTTCGAAATACAAGACAAAAAACAGACGGTTTATATGTCTAGATAACCATCTGCTTTCTATTACTCATTTAACAATACCCAGCGCATATGATCTTCCCATACTCCATTTACCATTAACATCTTCCTAGACACGCCCTCATATTGAAAGCCTATCTTCGTCACTACTTGTATAGATGCTAAATTTCGTGGCATAATTGGTGCTTCTATACGATGTAACTGAAATTCTTCGAAAGTAACTTGAATAGCTTTCCTAAGCGCTTCTGTCGTGTAACCTTTATTCAACTCTGCCTTATCTAATTTATAGCCGAGCACACAAGATTGATAAATACCGCGAACGATTAGATTAAATGAGATACACCCGATAATTTTTGTATCATCACCCTTTTTAAAAATCCAAAGCCTGATGATTTTACCTTCTGCAAACTCTTTTCTATCCTTTTGTAACTTTTTCTTCTGATAATCTAACGTAAAAAAATCATCCGGTCTATACTCTTCCCAAGCTTTTAAAAATTCACGATTTCTGTCGTAATATTGAAGAACTTTTTCAGCATACGACTCATCAATTTCCCTTAAATGTAAACGATTTGTTTCATATATTTTCATCATCGTATCTCCATTCTTCAGCTTGCATAACAAAAAAATTATACTCTATCATTATTATATATTCTCTACATACATACAAATTTCCTGTTATACTTTACACGCACTTCTCGAATTTTGTCACTTCTCTCCCCTTGTCCACAATATCATTTCTCGTTACAATGATATTGTACTGATTTGCAAGGAGGTTTAACGATGCATAAAAAAGCTCAAAAAGTTATGATTTATGTAATGCTAATTTCTATGCTTGTAACAACATTACTTGCTGGCGCAAGTATGTTTTGGTAAAAAGGACGATCTGTTCGTCCTTTTTTTACTTTTTACACATAACATAATAAAATAAACCATCTCGATATCGAGATGGTTTATTTTATATAAAGCACAATCGCTACAATACTAAAGGAAAATGACATTACAAGTGCTGTTATAAAACTTGTATATTGTTTCTGCTGAAATGCTCCAATAACAAAAGTAAGATTGAGTAATGCCATACATACAATTGCTACAAGATAAGAACATATATTAAAAGTTGCCAATATGAATGTAATAACAAATAGAAATCCCATAAAAAATTGCATATACGAAATTTTTGGATTCAAGTACATATGAGCAACCCCTTTATCTAATTTTTTATCCCGATTGGTGAGGGCTGATAATCCGCGGGTAAAAAACCTCCCACTAATTAAAGTTTCACTTTATCTTTCTATACTCTCATTAACTCATGGTTATGTACACATGTCAAGACAACTTATTACAATAGAAAAAGCCAACCTTTTCGTTGGCTTTTTCATATGCAATGGCTCCTTTTTGTTTTGCCAATTGCTGAAATGATTTTTTCGACTTCACAATCCATACTTTCGTTCCAATTGGAATGCGATCAAATAAATACTCCACATCGTTTTTCTTCATTCTTATACATCCTTGTGAAATATACTTTCCAATTGAACTAGGTTGGTTTGTTCCATGTATTCCATATTTACTTCCATCAGTTCCTCTTGCATTAAATCCAATCCACCTTGACCCAAGTGGATTTTTCGGTGACCCACCTGGAATATCCTTCGCAATATAATACGGATCCTTTGCTTTCATTACAACATCAAAAGTTCCCTCTGGAGTTAATTCATTTGTTTTCCCTGTCGCTACTGGAAAAACCTTTTGAATCTTTCCATCGTCAATATAAGCTAGTTTATTCGTCGCTTTATTTACAATAATAAAAGGATCTCCGGCACGTGGATTATCACCAAGAGGCCAAATAGGCGATAAAGAAAGACATAATATGAAAGAGAGAAGATACGGCATAATAATTCCTACCTTCTATATAAGTTCTTTTATATTATCCTTTCCCTTAAAACGGCTTTTAATGAGTAAATATTGTTCCATTTCATACACAAGTTGAACAAGCTTCGCACGTATCTCAAATTCTTCACGTGTAACGGGCAATGGCATGTCTCTAAATAATTCTCTCATTTCTTGAAGCTGTCTTAAGGAAATAACCCCAGTACTCTCAGGGCTAATAGCATTTCCAATGTTTTCAACCACATCCGCAATCATATCAGCTTGTTCATATGTCCATGATAAAGAAGCTGCTAATGGTATCATCCGTTCTAAAATTTCGAATTGTTGCATGCGCATATTAAAATAACGATAGTAATAGCCATCTTCTCGCATAAATGCATTCTCAAGTTTCTTAAACGATAAATCCCTTGCTTCATTTAGCATATTTTCAGTTTCAATAAGTTCTGCCCCGCTCCAGCTACTTTCTCTGTTTCGTAAATACACGACCATTTCAAACAAAATTGTTTTAAAGTTACTTTCTATTGTATCCTGATACTCTTTTAGCTTATTTTCACTACTTGGCATATACATATTCACTAATAAAGCCACGCTAATTCCTATCGTTAATATCGCAATTTCATTCCCAACAATAAGCCATGTAATTTGTTTCAATGAATATAGATGCATCACAATAACTGAACTCGTGACAATACCTTCTTGAATTTTGAGCATAACTGCAGTCGGAATAAATGTAAGTAATAATATACTAATTGCAAGTGGTGTATATCCAATTGTTTCAAAAATACAAAACGCGAATACCATTGATAATACACAAGCTAAAAAACGATGTAGCGATACTTGAAGTGATTTACGTTTCGTATTTTGTACACATAATATAACTAAAATGCCCGCTGAACTATAAAATTCTAATCCTAATAACTGCGCAATAAAAACTGCCGCACCTGTCCCTATTGCTGTTTTTACTGTACGATATCCAATTTTAAACATATCATTACTCCTATATGTATAAGTGTATTTACAGTTAGTGTCAACTACCCCACTGAGATGAAACGCTTCAGTGGGGCTTGAGTTAGAACGCTAGGTCTTTTCATCTATCGCTAGACAGTTGACGCTCTAGCATTCATGCCACCTTACAGTAACACCTCAAGTATGTTTTTGGTTGGTACTAGAAACGAACAATCGTTTTCCCACTTGCACCACCCTTTCGAAAAAGAGCAATTCTTCCTTGCGGAAGAAGCCACCACTCAGATGACTCCGGCGTGTGCTACAAGCCCCGACAAGTCGAGTACACATGGATGGTTGACTCACCCACTAAGCTATGCGCGAAGCAACAGCCTTACGTTTTTGCACTTCTAATAGAATCGGTGTTTTCACTTTGAGATTGTCATCCAATTGTACCACTTTTGATTTTTGCAATGTATTCAATGCACCATTAATATCAGCATGGATACATATTCCTGCTCTACTTTGGTACAGACCACGATTGATTCGTTTGCCACTAAAGCGATAATGCGTCCTATCATCCTTAGACCAAGCTGGAACACTATCTTTATCAAGAAAACTAGCTTTTGAAGTATAGCTTTCTTCTTGTTTTAAAAATCGTATACCTTCTTTTACACATTTATTCTCAATCGCTACAATCAGTTTATGAAATGGGATTTGCACAAATTTTTGATTATTCTTTTTCCCCATATCAGATTTTTGTTTCCAACCAGCGTTATACCCTACGACAACCGTATCTATGTTACATGCTTTCACTTTTTTGAACAACAAGCCTACAGTTTGTGAAATGTAACCATTTATTTGTCTTTCTCTTTTATGCCAAAGTGCAGCCACTTGATTTGTTACAATACGTTTTGAAATTCCATTGTCCATATTTTTCTGTTGTAGATTACGTATCATTTTATTGAAGTACTGGTTAATGGATTTCAATTTTTTTCCATCAATTAAGAATGTATCACCCGTATTTGTTACACAACTTAATAATCTGTCTACACCTAAATCGCAACTCAAAGCGTTACTAGTAGTCGTGGATGGCTTCTTCATTTGAGAAACGTGCATTTCATATGTGTAATGCACCTCAAAGAACCGACCTTTTTGCTTTGGTACAATCTCAATGTAGGAGATTTTTTTATTTCTTAAGTTTTTAGGCATACGTATTTTAATGGAACCGAATTTTTTTCTGAATGCAACATTCATCGGAATCATCCAATACCCGTTATCATCCACTTTTGGAACTTGATAGATTTCAATGATTCGTTTGTCCGTTGAACGAGAATAATTCGGAAACTTAGGACGACCTGTGAAGGTTTCAGGTTTTTTCTTCCACTGTTCCCATGCTTTAAAAAAGCTCTTCACTTCTGTAAATAAGGCTCTACGAATCGCTTGAACAGAGTTTGATTGCATGCCCGAGTAGTTCATATCGGCTTGCATGGCAGTGTCCACTTCTTTTACAGTAGCCATTTTGTTATTGTTCAAGTAACTTTGTTTAATAATGTACAATCCAACATTTCGCAAAGCTTTTGAACTATGCGACATGCGTTGCAGTAAACGAAATTCTTTAGCCGTAAGGCAAGCTCGTCCGATATTTTGTTTCTGCGTGAAGCGTTGCAGGGTTTCTCTTTTCTTTTGTTTTCGTAATACTTTCACTGCTTTCTTTTTAGTCATTGGTTTCACCACCTTTCTTAGAGAAATAATTTTGTAATTGTTAATTACTTTTGACCAATCAATATTTGGAACGAAACGGAACAAAATGTGAACATGGTCTTCATCATAATTACTTTTGGTTCAAGTGACCGAATGATGATTATTATCCAATTTCGTTGCCTTACGATATATTCCCTCCTTATTTACGACAGATTATATCGTAGATAAGGAGGGAATATTCGCCCTCAAAAAATTGTTATGAACGAAACAAAAGTGTTTGGTCTACCTTCTGACGACAATTCATCTCCACCTGAATTGTTGGGTTTCACCCGTAACACAAATCAGATGGAGTCTTCTTGCCGGAAGGGATAAAAAAGGATGACACAATGTCATCCTTTTCTACTTATTATTCACGCAACCTTTACATATTACAATATTTTTTGTAAAAATTGTTGCGCACGTTCACTTTTCGGTGCTACAAAAAATTCTGCTGGCGCACTATCTTCTACAAGCTTTCCACCATCTAAAAAGAGAACACGATCTGCTACTTCTTTTGCAAATCCCATTTCATGTGTAACAATCACCATTGTCATTCCTGTCGTAACTAATGATTTCATAACTTCTAACACTTCTTTTACCATCTCTGGATCTAGTGCTGATGTTGGTTCATCAAATAACATAACTTCTGGTTCCATCGCTAACGCTCTCGCAATTGCTACACGTTGCTTTTGTCCTCCCGAAAGACGATTGGGATACGTATCTTTTTTATCTAATAAACCGACCTTTTCTAAAAGTTTCTCGGCTTTCTTGTCAGCTTCTTGTTTCGTTACTCCTTTTACATTGATAGGAGCATACGTAATATTTTCTAATACAGTCATATGAGGAAATAGGTGAAAATGCTGAAATACCATTCCGACATTTTCACGAACGTGCATAATATTCGTTTTCGGATTCGTTACTTCTTCCGTTCCAATCCAAATGTGACCATTTGTCGGTGCTTCTAGCACATTCATACAACGTAAAAATGTTGATTTCCCTGATCCAGACGGTCCAATAATTGCTACTACTTCCCCTTTTTCAATCGTTGTTGTAATCCCTTTTAATACTTCGTTTTTTCCAAATGATTTATGAAGGTTTTCAATTTTAATCACTTTTCTTCATTCTCCCTTCAATTGCCTTCCCGACTAATGTAAGAATAATGACTAGCATATAATAAATGAGTCCAACAAAAAGTAATGGTTCAAGATATTTAAACGTCTCACCGCCTACAATGTAAGCACGGCGCATTAAATCGGTCGCTCCTATTACTGTTACTACAGCCGATTCTTTCGTAAGTGTCGCAAACTCGTTCACAAGCGCTGGTAATATATTTTTTAATGCTTGAGGGAAAATGATATTTCGCATCATTTTCCCGTAAGGAATTCCTAAAGCCATCGCTGCTTCTGTTTGTCCTTTATCAACCGCTTGAATGCCGGCACGAATTACCTCTGACATATATGCACCTGAATTTAAGCTAAATGCTAATACAGCTGCTACGAATGCTGGTATTTCATAACCAATTATTTGCGGGACACCGAAATAAATAATCATTAATTGCAATACAAGTGGTGTACCACGGAAAATTGATGTATAAAAATCTGCCGCTATATTTAATGCTCGTATTCTAGCAATTTTGCAAAGCGCTAATAACGTTCCTAAAATAAACCCAACTAACGCTGATACTGCTACAATTTTTAAAGTAACTTCTAGCCCTTTTAAAATATATGGTATCGAAGGCGTAATCGCCGAAAAATCTAAGTTCATTCTTTTCATTCCCCTCACAGAAAAGTGAAAGGCAGCTTATTTTTCGCTGCCAAACCATTTCTTCACTAATTTATCCATTTCTCCATTTTCTTGCATTTTTTTAATTACTTTATTAAATTCTGCTGTTTTATCACTGTTTTTCGGAAGGGCAATTGCTGCTCCTACTTCTTCTGGTGCTTCTTTAATTTCAATTCCTTGTAATTCTTTCATTTTTTCTAAATAATTTTTAGCAACTGTGTCTTCTATAATTGCAGCTTCAAAACGACCAGCTTTAATTTCTTGTACGATTTCTGGTATACGGTCACGTCCCTCAACTTTGAAATCTACTTGTTTTTTAAATTCTGCTGCTTTCTCTTCTTGGATAGATCCTGTTTGTACCCCTACTTTTTTCCCTTTTAAATCCTCTACAGATTGAATATTAGAATCCTTTTTAGAAACGACCATGTTTTTCGCAACAAAATATATATCTGTGAAATCAACATTATTTTTACGCTCTGCCGTTGGCGTCATACCTGCCATTACGAAATCAACTTTTCCTGAGCTAAGGGATGCTAATAAACCACCAAAATCCATATCTTTCACTTTCACTTCATAACCAAGTTCTTTTCCGATATATTTAGCAACATCAACATCAAAGCCGATAATTTCATCACTTTTTGAAGCTTCTACGTATTCATATGGTTTATAATCTGCTGAAGTCCCCATAACCAGTACTTTCTTATTTTTTCCACTAGCCTTTTCTTCCCCATTACTACAAGCACTGAACATACTTACAATTAAAATAAGTGCAAACGATATTGATAATAACTTCTTCATCTTTCTTCCCCCTAATAATGTATATTTAAAAGTTTAATAGAATATTTATTCGATGTTTGTATTGTATCAGCACTTTAATTTTTATGCAATATATAAAATAAAAATAAATAAAATATCAATACAAACACCGTTCGGTATGTATAAAATGTTGCATAAAATAACAAAACTATGCATGTCCCATAAATTTTAATACTAAATAAAAAAAGGCGGTACATCCACTTCATTGTGGACGTACCGCCTTTTCGCTTATATTTATAGTTCTTCACAATTCTCTTCGAAATAAGATTGTAGTTTTGCAATAACTTGCATTGGTTCATGACCTTCAATTTCATGACGTTCTACCATCGTTACAATTTTTCCATCTTTTAATAAAGCGAATGATGGAGAAGAAGGTGGATATCCTTCGAAATATTCACGAGCTGTTGCTGTCGCTTCTTTATCTTGACCTGCAAACACCGTTACAAGATGGTTAGGACGTTTATCATAATGTACGGAATGCGCAGCAGCAGGACGAGCAATACCACCTGCACAACCACATACAGAGTTTACCATTACAAGTGTTGTTCCATTTCTTTTAAACGCTTCTTCTACTGCTTCCGGCGTCGTCAATTCTGTATATCCAGCAGAGACAATCTCTTCACGCGCTTGGCGGACAACATCATTCATAAAAAAGTTAAAATTAATCAATCTTTTCCCTCCTCTAAAACTACCTATTTGTATCTTACCAGTTAATGTTTATGAAATACAAGTAAGTTTACTTGTATTTGGGTATAGAAAAGGTGTTAGAGCTCTTGCTCTAACACCTTTTTTAATGGCCACGATGCTTTTGCTTTGCTTTTTGTACTTTAATTAAGCGTCTTCTTTGTTTTTCAGCTTCTCGCTTCTCTTTAGACTGCACTTTCTTTTCTTGTTTATGCAGTTCATAAGATAAGCTAATTGCCTCTTGCGCCTTAGTAAAACGGTTTACATTTACTTCTTTTGCTGCTTGTCGTATAATCCGCTTTATAGTTTTTGGACGCTGTTTTTCTTTCACTTCCACACCACATTTTGCAAAGTGCTGAAAATACGCTAACATTGAACCGTTCACAAATATAAGCACTTCTTCGTCTGAAGGTTCCGTTCCAAAAATATACCTTGCTCCATACAACTTCCCTTTTTCTTTACATGTAATAATTCCTACGAAAAATTGACCATCGTGATATACTGTCAAATCCATTGACAGCCCCTCCTTTAAAAAATTAGAAATACTGGACATCCCGGAGGGGAAGGTTACTGACATAAAATCATGCGTCTGGACTACCAACCAGAGCTGTGTTTTTGTATTTCTTTCACTATTATTATATCTTTTTTTCCATAATCTTCATATATTCAACAATCATTTTTTTATGAGATCCTACAATATAGTCAGGTAGTTCTGTTACTTGAAAAAATTTAAGCTGAACCGCTTCTTCTTTATTCATAACAAAATCCCCTTCGTATTCATCTGTATAATAAGCGGTCGTTACAGATTGAAATTCATCACCGTTTGCTAATTTTGTAAAATAGTTCGCTCCAGAAAATACATTAATTAATCGTAAGTTCTTCACTTTTATTCCTGTCTCTTCATATACTTCCCGGTAAGCTGTTTCTTCTGGTGATTCACTAAGTTCCATGAGCCCACCAGGCAGCCCCCATTTTCCGTACGGCTCTGTTCGTTGCTGTAGTAATACATATCCATTTTCATTTATAACGAGTACAACAGCACCAACTAAAATTAAAGGGCGATGACCAACTATTTTTCGTAATTCTTCTACATATCCCATCGTATCCCTCCTTTTTCGTTGTCCACACTATTGTATCATATGTATGAAAAGACAAAATGCGTATATTTTTCATTTTTTTAACAAAATATTTATTTTATGCGCTTCATCCACTGTAGCTAACATAATGGATTCGATTTCCGCACTCTTCTCTAAAAACTCTTTCGCCCACTCTTCTGTTTTTCCTAATAAAGCTAGAACATCTTGCTGAATCCTCCCATCCTTTACTAATATAAAAGAAACTGGAGATTTTTTTCCCGCTACTTTCAGATCCAGCCGCGAGACTGCTTCGTATTCTGGATACCGAAATATAGAAACAACACCGCTCGCTTCCCATAGTGCTAATTTAATCGTCTGAATATCGCTCACATTTCGCATACGAAGTTCCGAAAATAAATATTCCACAGTAATTCTCGCTTTTTTCAAATTGCTAAAATCAATGAAACCATTGTGTATAAGAATAATAGGTGCTGGCTCTAAAAAGCGTCTCCATCTATCCCATTTCAACATTAGAACTGAGCTTATAATGTGAAGTACAACGAGTATGAACGTTGTAATCATCGAACCGAGTAATCCCACTTTTTCATCAGATAATGCGTTAGAAATATTCCCACCAAGCAATAACACTAATACGACATCTAAAAAACGAAGTTGTGCGATGGACCTTTGCCCCATCGCTTTCGCAACTAATATTAAAAATATGTATGCTATAATAGCCCGAATAACCCATTCACTATTAGAAAGATGCCGTGCCCCTTCAAAAATATGCATATGCATCACTTTACACTCCTTACCCGTCTCAAACTGCTACTTTGTTTTAGTTTGCAACGTTTAAGAGCATATATGTAAAAAAGCTGATTCGTTTTTAAACGAATCAGCTTTTTTACTTGACGGAAAACATATACTTTTTATACGTTTTTCGTACGGATAATATGAGACCCATCATAATCATATTCGAGAACAAGGAACTCCCCCCATATGATAAGAACGGTAATGCAATCCCTTTTACAGGCATTAATCCAACGATCATACCGATGTTTTGGAATATTTGAACCGTTAATATTCCGATTGATCCAGCACATAATAATGTACCGAATAAATTATCAGCAGAATAACCGATAATAATTGTTCGATATAGTAATAATAGGAACAAGAATACAACTAACGCTGCTACGATAAATCCACCTTCTTCGGCAATTGTAGCGAAAATAAAGTCAGTATGCTTCTCAGGGATATAGACGTTCCCTTCGCCAAATCCTTTCCCTTCCATACCGCCACTACCTACAGCTAAAATCGATTGCTGTGTTTGATAACCTTGATCTGTATGTTCGAATGGATCTAACCAACCTAAAATACGTGATTGTTGGTGAGGTTTTAGTAACGTAACTAACTTATTAAAGAAGAAATCTTCATACCTTACGTAAATAAATATTAACGTAGATAATATGGTGACTGGAATAACTGTACATAACGCTATCAATTTCTTCTGAATACCTGACATAAATAAAATACATGCAATTGCAGCAGCATATAAGAACACCATCCCTGTATCCGGTTGGCTATATACAACAGCCATAGGCGGGAGGGATACTAACACAATTTTACCTACTAATTGTAAATCCGTTTGGAATGTCCTTGCCATATACTGTGCATTATGTTTCACTGCTATACTTGCTACTACGAGAAGCAATGAAATTTTGAAAAACTCAGATGGTTGAATTTGTCCAACTAACGGAAATACAAACCATCTTTTTGCACCTAATTTTTCAGGTGTGAAAGTGGAAACCGGTAGTATTTTCAAAAGAATAAGTGAACCAAATCCAACGATATAAAGTGGCCAAGATAATTTTTGTAATTGATCTAAGTCGATGCTTGCAACAAGCAATAACAATACAACTCCAATTATGTAGTTCAAACCCTGTTTCATCGCAAAGTTTGCCTCTCCATATTGGCCAGTTTGCTGACTGCTATATATAGCAGCTATACTTGTAACACATAATGCTAACAAAATTAATATTAATTTTACATCTAAACTTTTTAGAAACTCGGTACTTCTTTTCATGACATCCTCCTGAAACATTGTTACAGCAAAATAAAAAACCAGGAGTCAACATTCTTCATGTTTTGACGACTGATTACACATTATCTATAAAACACTTATATAGAATAACTCTCTTTTTCATACAATACAATATATTATACTACAGTTTCGTCAGTAAGATTTGCCAAAAAAATTATTCTTTTCTTATTTTATATCCATATACCATATATCAGCAATGTATTTTCATAAATTCCTAATACATAATCGTTCATTGTAAGATTACTGGGGAAGATATTATACATATAGTAGGATGTAGATGAAGAAATAAGATGATAAAAAGCTCGCATAAGCGAGCTTTTTATTAATATACAGATGTATTATTTTCTGACGTATTTTCTAAAATTTCTTTTACACGTCCTAAGAACTTACCACAAATTAAGCCATCTAGTACACGGTGATCAAGTGATAAACATAAGTTAACCATGTCGCGAGCACCGAACATACCATTATCCATAATTACTGGGCGTTTTACAATCGATTCAACTTGTAAAATAGCCGCTTGTGGGTAATTAATAATACCCATAGATTGAACAGAACCAAATGATCCTGTGTTATTAATTGTAAATGTTCCACCTTGCATTTCGTCCGCTTTTAACGATTTCGTACGTACTTTTCCTGCAAGCTCTGTAATTTCACGAGCGATACCTTTAATCGTCTTCTCATCCGCGTGTTTAATTACTGGTACAAATAGTTCGTCCTCTGTTGCAACAGCGATAGAAAGATTAATATCTTTCTTCTGAACGATCTTATCGCCAGCCCACATTGAATTGATTTGAGGATACTCTTTTAACGCTTGCGCTACTGCTTTTACGAAGAAAGCAAAGAACGTTAAATTAAAGCCTTCGCGCTTTTTGAAATCACCTTTAATTGAATTACGGTATGACACAAGGTTTGTCACATCTACTTCAATCATCATCCAAGCATGTGGTGCTTCGTGTTTACTACGTAACATGTTCGCTGCAATTGCTTTACGCACACCTGTTACTGGAATTTCGATATCGCCAGGCATTGTTGGTACAGAAACTGGTTTTGCAGCTTCTACTTTTTGTGCTACTGGCGCTGCTTTTGGTGCTTCTGGACGCGCTTCTACTACTGCTGCTACCGCTTCCTCTTTCTTCGCACCTGCTTGCGGAATATTTCCAGATTCCACTAGCTTTAAAATATCTTTACGAGTGATACGGCCATTTGCTCCCGTACCTTCTACTAAATCTAAATCAACATTATGCTCACCTGCAAGTTTTAAAACAGCTGGTGAAAAACGTGGTTTTCCATCAGTTGGTTGTTTTGCTTTCGGTGCTTTTTCAGGCGTAGCTACTTCTGCCTTTGGTTCTTCTTTTGTTTTTTCCTCAACAGCTGTCGCTGCTACTTCATCTGCGCCTTCTACTTGAATAACACAAACTACTTCACCTACAGCTAACGTCTCACCTTCACCAGCGATTAATTCTTTCACAATACCAGTGAAAGAAGATGGTACTTCAGCATTTACTTTATCAGTCATTACTTCTGCAAGCGGATCATACTTGTTTACGTGATCGCCAACATTAACGAGCCATTTACTAATTGTACCCTCTGTAACGCTCTCCCCGAGCTGAGGCATTGTGATATTTTCTACAGCCATGTATAGTCCCCCCGATTAAAATTCCGCAAGTTCACGCATTGCTTTTTCAACTTTATCTGGATTTACCATAAAGAATTTTTCCATTGTTGGTGCATATGGCATTGCTGGAACGTCTGGACCTGCAAGACGTGCGATTGGCGCATCTAAATCAAACAGACAGTTTTCAGCAATAATTGCTGCCACTTCACTTATAATACTTCCTTCTTTATTGTCTTCTGTTACAAGAAGAACTTTACCTGTTTTAGAAGCTGCTTCAATGATTGCTTCTTTATCTAATGGATATACAGTACGTAAATCAAGAACATGTGCAGAGATGCCATCTTGCGCTAACTTTTCAGCTGCTTGAAGAGCAAAGTGAACACATAATCCGTACGTGATAACAGTAATATCATCACCTTCGCGTTTTACATCTGCTTTTCCGATTGGTAATACGTAATCATCCTCTGGCACTTCACCTTTAATTAAGCGATATGCACGCTTATGCTCAAAGAATAATACTGGATCTTCATCACGAATTGCTGCTTTTAATAAACCTTTTGCATCATATGGTGTAGAAGGAATAACAATTTTCAAACCTGGTTGGTTCGCAAACATCGCTTCCACAGATTGCGAATGATACAATGCACCGTGAACACCGCCGCCAAATGGCGCACGAATTGTAACTGGACAAGTCCAATCGTTATTAGAACGATAACGAATTTTTGCTGCCTCAGAAACAATTTGGTTTACTGCTGGCATGATGAAATCGGCAAACTGCATTTCAGCGATTGGACGCATACCATACATTGCCGCACCAATTGCTACCCCAGCAATTGCAGATTCTGCAAGCGGTGCATCAAGCGCACGATCTTCACCAAATTGATCATATAATCCGTGTGTCGCTTTAAATACGCCACCTTTTTTACCAACATCTTCACCTAAAACAAATACTTTCTCATCGCGTTCCATTTCTTCGCGCATTGCTAATGTAATAGCATCAATATAAGACATTACAGCCATGAAACGTTCCCCCCTATTCTGCGTATACGTGCTTCAATGCATCTTCAGGTGCTGCATACGGAGCATTTTCTGCATATTCTGTTGCTTCATTTACGATATGCATAATTTCGTCTAACATTTGTTTTTCAAATTCCTCAGTTAACACGCCAGCTTCTTTTAAATAAGCTGCAAATGTTATAATTGAATCTTTTTTCTTTGCTTCTTCTACTTCTTCTTTATCACGATAAACACGATCATCGTCGTCACTAGAATGTGCTGTTAAACGATATGATACTGTTTCAATTAAAGTTGGGCCTTCACCACGACGGCCGCGGTCTGCCGCCTCTTTTACAGCTTTATATACTGCAAGCGGATCGTTTCCGTCTATTGTATATCCAGGCATACCGTAACCAATTGCACGGTCTGATACGTTTTTACATGCTAATTGTTTTTCAACTGGAATAGAGATTGCGTATTTATTATTTTCACACATGAAAATAACAGGTAGTTTGTGTACACCAGCAAAGTTTGCCCCTTCATGGAAGTCACCTTGGTTTGAAGAACCTTCTCCAAATGTAACAAACGTTACTAAATCTTTCTTTTCCATTTTTCCAGCTAATGCAATACCAACTGCATGTGGTACTTGCGTTGTTACTGGAGATGATCCTGTCACAATACGATTTTTCTTTTGCCCGAAGTGACCAGGCATTTGACGACCACCAGAGTTTGGATCTCCAGCTTTCGCGAAAGCAGACAACATAAGCTCTTTAGCTGTCATACCGAACGCTAGTACAACACCCATATCACGGTAGTATGGTAATGCATAATCTTTCTCTCTATCAAGAGCGAATGCTGCTCCAACTTGTGCAGCCTCTTGTCCTTGACAAGAAATTACGAATGGAATTTTACCCGCACGGTTTAATAACCACATACGTTCGTCGATTTTACGTGCAAGTAACATCGTACGGAACATTTCTAATACTTGCTCATCACTTAAGCCAAGCTCTTCATGGCGCTTTTCTTTTACTTCTGCCATTTTTCATAACCTCCTAAATCCACATTTTTATGCGTGTAACGCTTTTCCATCTACAGCTAATGCTGCTTCACCAATCGCCTCAGATAATGATGGATGCGGATGAATTGTATGTGCTACTTCCCACGGTGTTGCATCAAGTACTCTTGCAAGACCAGCTTCAGAAATCATATCTGTTACATGTGGTCCAATCATATGAACACCAAGAATGTCATTTGTTTCTTCATCAACTACAAGTTTTACGAAACCATCTGATTCGCCGTATACAAGTGCTTTTCCGATTGCACGGAATGAGAACTTACCTACTTTTAGCTTATAGCCTTTTTCTTTCGCTTCTTGTTCTGTTAAACCGACAGAAGCAACTTCCGGACTGCTATATACGCATTTTGATACCATAGAGTAATCAATTGGTGTAACTTCTTTACCAGCAATATGTTCTACTGCAACAATTCCTTCATGAGAAGCAACGTGAGCAAGTTGTAAGCCACCGATTACATCTCCAATTGCGTAAATATGAGATTCTTTCGTTTGATAAAACTCATTTGTTTGAATGTATCCTTTTTCCACAACGATATCCGTATTCTCTAAACCAATATTTTGCGTATTGGCTTGTCTTCCTACAGATACAAGCATTTTTTCTGCTTTAAATTCTTTATTCTCACCGTTATGTTCAGCTTGAATTGTTACTCCATTATCTTTTACCAATGTTTCTGGTAATACTTTTGCACCAGTTACCACTTTAATACCTTTTTTCTTGAATAGACGTTGCATTTCTTTTGAAACGTCCTGATCTTCTAGTGGTAATATCGTTTTCGCATACTCTAATACTGTAACTTCTACACCGAAGTCAGCAAGCATAGATGCCCACTCAATACCGATTACACCGCCACCAACGATAATAATTGAGCTAGGAAGCGTTTCCATTTTTAGAGCATGATCGGAAGACATTACATACTCTCCGTCTAATTCTAAACCTGGTAATGAATTCGGACGAGAACCTGTTGCAACAAGTACATTTTTTGGAATTAACATTTCATTCTCTTCTCCACTTGCAAGTTCAACTGAAATTGTCCCTGGCATTGGAGAGAAAATAGATGGGCCAAGAATACGGCCGATACCTTCAAACACATCAATTTTACCTTGTTTCATTAAGTGTTGAACACCTTTATGAAGTTGCGTTACAATCTTCTCTTTACGCTCTTGCACTTTCGCAAAGTTTAGTTCTACATTACTTGCAATAACTCCGAACTCTTCGCTTTTTTTAGCAGTTGCGTATACTTCCGCACTACGTAAAAGAGCTTTACTAGGAATACATCCTTTGTGCAAACAAGTACCACCAAGATTTTCTTTTTCAACAAGTGCAGTTTTTAAACCTAGTTGTGATGCTCGAATAGCAGCAACATATCCACCAGTACCACCGCCAACGATGACTAAATCATATTCTCTTGCCATTATCTCAACCCCTAGCTACTGTTTGTTTTTCTCGTACAACATACTCTTTCGGCGCTTCTTCTTCACGTAATACACGAAGTGCTCCTTCTGCTAATGCTTGTAATTCATCTTCCCCTGGATGTACGATAACATCTGCAATCCAGTCAACACGTTCTTTTATTTCATCAACAAGAATTTTACTGTACGCAAGTCCACCAGTTAAAACGATTGCATCAATTTTCCCTTGAAGTACAGCGCTAGCTCCGCCAATCTCTTTTGCAACTTGATATGCCATTGCTTTATAAATAAGAGTTGCTTCCGGATCACCTTTTTCAACCATTTGTTCTACTTTGATTGCATCATTTGTACCGATTAGGCTTACAAGTCCACCTTGTCCAACAAGTTTTTTAACCATTTCGTCACGGTAATACTCACCAGAGAAACACATCTCCACTAATTGCCCTACCGGTACTGTACCCGCACGCTCTGGACTAAATGGGCCTTCTCCGTTTAAGCCGTTATTCACATCAATAACTTTTCCTTTTTTATGAGCACCAACTGTAATACCGCCACCCATATGTGTAACTAATAAATTTAAATCCTCGTATTTGTGATTTAATTCTTCAGCCACTTTACGAGCAACCGCTTTTTGGTTTAATGCATGGAAAATACTTTTACGTTCCATACCAGCAATACCGCTTATACGAGCAATCGGCTCCATTTCATCTACAACGACAGGATCTACTATGAATGCCGGAATATTTAATCCAGAAGCGATTTCATATGCTAAAATGCCTCCAAGGTTTGAAGCATGATGACCGCTAAACCCATTTTTTAAATCTTCTAACATCGAATCGTTTACTGTGTATGTTCCGCCTTCAATTGGACGAAGTAATCCCCCACGCCCACAAACTGCGTTTAACTTTGAAATGTTAATACCGTGAGAATGTAGAACTTCTAAAATCGTTTCTTTGCGAAACTCATATTGATCGATAATTCGCTTATATTTTCCAATTTGTTCTTCGTCATGACGAATAGTTTCTTCTAAAACGGGCCTTTCATTATCAAAAACACCAATTTTTGTGGATGTACTACCCGGATTAATAACAAGAATTCGATTTAAAGACACTGTTGCTACCTCCACTAATAAATTCAAAAGGAGGTGGAAACCTCATAAGAGGTAACCACACCTTTTGTAAAAGTAATATATGAATGATTAGCGACGGCTAATAATGTCGTGACCGTTGCGTAAGTATGTGCTACGAGAGTTTTTCAAGCTTGCAATGCGCTCTTCAGCTAAACGATCTGCTGCTACATAAGTTGCAATGCCATCGCGTTTTGAAATTTCGATTACTTTTGCAATTGTGTCATAAATAGACTCAACACGTTTTAGTGCACGTTCTCTATTGTATCCATATAATTCGTCTGCTACGTTAATTACACCACCAGCATTAATAACATAGTCTGGTGCGTATACAATACCCATTTCATGAATCATGTCGCCGTGACGATTTTCTTTTAATTGGTTATTTGCAGAACCTGCGATTACTTTTGCTTTAAGTTGTGGAATAGTTTCGTCATTAACTGTTGCGCCTAATGCACATGGTGCGTAAATATCACATTCAACACCGTAAATTTCATTTGGCTCAACTGCTGATGCACCGAATTCTTCTACCGCGCGTTGTACAGCTTCTTTATTAATATCTGTAACGATTAATTTTGCTCCTTCAGCGTGTAAATGTTTGCATAGGTGATATGCTACGTTACCAACACCTTGAACAGCAATTACTTTTCCTTCTAAATTATCAGTACCGAAAGCCTCTTTAGCAGCTGCTTTCATACCACGATAAACACCGTATGCAGTTACTGGAGATGGGTTACCAGAAGAACCGAATGATGGTGAAATACCTGTTACAAAGTCAGTTTCTTCGTGAATAATATCCATATCATCTACTGTTGTACCAACATCTTCAGCTGTAATGTAACGTCCGTTTAGTCCTTGAATGTATCGTCCTAATGCACGGAACATCGCTTCGCTCTTATCTTTACGTGGATCACCGATAATTACTGTTTTCGCACCACCTAAGTTTAAGCCAGCTGCTGCGTTTTTGTATGTCATCCCTTTTGCAAGACGCAATGCATCTTCAATCGCCGCTTCTTCAGAATCATATGTCCACATTCTTGTTCCACCAAGAGCTGGTCCAAGTGTTGTATCATGAATTGCAATGATTGCTTTTAAACCAGATTCTTTATCTTGACAAAATACTACTTGCTCATAATCATATTTTTCTAAGTATTCGAAGATTTCTAATGTCATTGTCGTTTCCCCCTAGTGTTTTACCCTTTTTGGTTTATTTTGAAGCAGTCGCAACTGCCAATGCTAATGAATATACTTTTGTTTCTGCTGAATCAGCACGAGATGTTAAAACAATCGGTGCTTTTGCGCCAGCAATCATAGCTCCTACTTTTGCATCCGCAAAGTATACGAGTGATTTGTATAGCACATTTCCAGCTTCAATCGTTGGGACGAGTAAAATGTCTGCCTTACCTGCTACATCACTTACTATGCCTTTATGTTCTGCTGCAATTTGTGATACTGCATTATCTAAAGCAAGTGGTCCATCAACGACACAATTTTTAATTTGTCCGCGGCGATTCATTTGAGTTAACATCGCTGCATCAATTGTCGCTTGCATCGCAGGATTCACAACCTCTACCGCTGCAATTGGTGCTACCTTTGGCAAATCTATTCCTATTGCCTGGGCAACTTCTACAGTATTCTGTATAATAGCAGCTTTTTGTGTTACATCAGGTGCAATGTTCATCGCTGCATCTGTAACAAAGATAAGACGATCGTAATTTGGAACTTCAAATGCTGCAACGTGTGAAAGTACGCTACCTTTACGAAGTCCCCACTCTTTATTTAATACAGCTTTCAAAATATTTGCTGTCGGGATGTTTCCCTTCATAAGCACATCTGCTTCGCCATTTCTTACAGCTTTAACAGAAAGTTCTGCAGCCTCAGCACTTGACGCTGCTGCAATCACTTCAATGTGTTCTGAAGTTTGTAAACCATGTTCTTGTAGCATCCCCATTATTTTTTCTTGATTTCCATATAGACGAAATTGAGCTAGCTGTAATTTAATTGCTTTCGCTACAGCTTCAATTACTTCATGATCTTCAGCTACTGCTACAGCCACAGTTTTTTTAGGCTGTCCTGCTGCTTGATCAATTAAGTGTTCTAACTTCATATTTTGTAATCAACCCTTTCCGTCGTCCCTCGTCTATTTATAAAGCAAATACCGTGCCAACTTTTAAAAGTGGTCTTACCAATAATGAAAACGCATTCAAAATGCAGTAAAATCAATACTTTGGAAAATAACAAAACATTCTGTCTTTTTTTGTCGCATTTTGTATACCATGCAATAAATTGCATGGTACGCAATTTATTGCATGCTATTTTTTGCACACTCATACTTTTCTAGCTTGTAATATAAATTTCGAACCGAAATTCCTAATGCTCTTGCAGTTTTTGTTTTATTTCCATCAAACCTCTCTAAACATTCATGAATGATACGCCCTTCAAACTCTGTCACTAAATGTTCAAGTGGCTTTTCTTCTAATTCAGGTAATAATTTATTTTGTTTTACCTCAGTCTGCTCTTCCGTATGTAAAGGTGGTAAATGATGGACATCAATATATATTTCGTTATAATTCATAAAGATAATAGCTCGTCCTAAAATGTTTTCAAGCTCCCTCACATTTCCTGGCCATTCATATGATTGTAAATATGAAATAGCCGAATCAGTGAGCCCCTCTACATTCCGGCCATAATCTTGGTTAATTTTTTGAATCAATCTGTCTGCAATTGCTGGTATATCTCCTTTTCGCTGACGAAGAGACGGAATTTGAATTGGAATTTTATTTAATCGATAATATAAATCCTCTCTAAACTCTCCTTCTAGAATGCCCTTTTCTAAATTCACATGTGTTGCTGCAATTACCCGGACATTTATAGGTATCGCTTTCGTTCCACCAACTTTTACAATTTCTTTTTCTTGCAACACGCGAAGGAGTTTCGCTTGCGTATTTGCAGACAATTCTCCTATTTCATCTAAAAAGATACTACCGTTATTCGCTTCCTCAAAAAAACCTCGTTTTCCGCCTCTTTTTGCTCCTGAGAATGCACCTTCCTCATAACCAAATAGTTCACTTTCTAATAAAGTCTCGGAAATAGCAGCACAGTTTACCCGGACGAATTTATTATATTTTCGATTACTTCCATTATGAATTGCATGTGCAAACAATTCTTTACCCGTTCCAGATTCTCCGCGTAGTAATACTGTTGCTGGTGTATTCGCCCCAAGTTTCGCCTGCTCAATAGCAGCCGTTGTTTCATCTGAATTTCCGACAATGTCATCAAATGAATATTTCGCTTCTAACGTTCGAATAATTTGCCTTGCCCTATTCAATTCATTTGTTAACTTTTGAATTTCTGATACGTCACGAATTACACCAACGCTTCCTTTCAATATCCCATCCACTATAACTGGCGCTACGTTTACAATTACATCACGCTTCTTTTGTCCAATCTTCATATGTATTCCGCGTACCGCCCTACGCGTTCGAAGTACTTTCATATGCATACTTTCACCTTCTACAATATCAGTTGTAGCCGGTTTCCCAATAATGTCCTCTTCTGTTAAACCTGTTAATTTCGTATACGCAGGGTTAATTACTAATCCTCTTCCCTTTTCATCCACGACCGAAATTGCTTCCTCAGACGAGTTGATAATCGCCTCAAGTAACGTTTGAATCTCCTTTAAATCTGTAACTTCTTCCGCAAGATCTACAACCTCTGTTATATCTTTAAAAATCGCAAATGCCCCTTGCACCTCTCCTCCCTCTTTTAATATTGGAATACGGGTTGTAATAATTTTCTTTTCATTCTCTAATGTCAGTTCATAATTTACTTCTATTTGTTTCGTACGTATAATACGAAGCAACTTACTAGTCGGAATAACTTCTAAAATATATTTCCCTACCGCATCTTCTTTTTTATATCCGATAATACGCTCTGCACTTTTATTAAATAGGCGTACTTGTCCCTCTCGATCAATCACAATCATACCGTCATGCGTAGAATTTAAAATTAAATCCCCTTGCTGCGTCTGTTCTTCTAACTTTCCAATTAAACCTTCCTTCTCATGTGCTAATCTCGTAACAATTTTCGCAATATCACCTGGTATAAGAAGAGTATCTTTATGCTTTTTCTTTATTAAATCTTTATGTAAATCATCGTCACCCGTCATATCAAACATTACATCAATATGCATAGAAAGAAACGGCGTTACACTCTCTCCAATTGTAACCCCGTATTCCTTAGCCATTTGTAATCCCTTTGCTATCGGATTTATATCAATAATCCCTATAATTTGAAATATATTTGAACTTTGTAACAGATTCAGCAGTGTACTACCACCTTCACCTGCGCCAACAATTAAAACTTTTTGTTTCATATATTACACTTCCTCTCGAAGTATCTCTGCAAAATTTTTCACACCCTTATCTTACTCGTTCAGCCCCCTCTTGACAAACCCCCTTTTCATATAACATCATTAAAATAAACAAAATAATCTGAAAAGGAGCGTTTATATGCAGCGTTACCTTGCTCTATCATTAGCACTCATCCCTATTTCATTAGCTGTGTTTGGCATTAAGTTAATGAGAGATACTGTATTCGGGATTCTATTTCCTCCACTCTCTATACTATGGTTACAATTTTTAATCGGCGCTCTCTGCTTCGGGCTCGGGTTTTATATCTTCGGAGGCTTCGTCTTACACCGAGACCGTAAACGAAATAAAGTACAAGCTCGCTTTAGAAGGTAGGAAGGCCCCACTATTTATAAATAAAAAATGAGACCGTTACATGCGGTCTCATTTTTTTATTGGCAATAACATTCTTGCCGTTTCAGGATAATCAGTAATAATCGCCGAAATATTCATATCAAAATATTTACGCATAAGCGTTTCTTCATTAATTGTATAAGGGCGAACCTCTACACCACTCTCCATCGTTAATTCAGCAACGGCATCTTGAAGATAACGATAATTAGGATGCACTGCTGTGGCGCCCATTTTTTTCGCATATGCCCACGGACTATGCAAACCTTCGCGATATAAAATCGCTGTTTGAATATCAGGAGCCATCATATGACACCTTTTCATACTGTAGTGATTAAATGAGGAAAATATAACACGATCTTCTAGATTACATTTCCGTACAAGCGTTATAACTTCTTCCTCTAAACCTCTGTATGAAATTTTATTATTTTTAAGTTCAATATTAAGTAGCAACTCTGTTTTTTCAATCCATTCTAACACCTCTTCTAAAAGAGGTATTTTACAAAAACCTACTTTATCACCGAATTTATAGCTCGCATCTAATTTACATAAATCCTCATATAAATAATTACGAACCGCACCTTTTCCATTTGTTGTCCGGTCCACTGTTTCATCATGAATGACGACAACTTTTCCATCTTTCGTTAATTGAACATCGAGCTCAATTCCATCTGCTCTAAAAGATTCAGCTGCTTCAAATGAAATCATTGTATTTTCTGGGTACGTTCCCGCTGCACCACGATGTGCAAATATAAGAGTCATCCTCACTCCCCCAATCTTATGCTATACTATACGAAAAAGGAGGTACTTCTATGAGACCATTACAAATTTCTCCAGACACTGCAGTCCGCCTATCAAAAGCATTAGGTGTTCCGCTTGAACAACTCATGCATATGCCGCAGCACATTTTAATTCAAAAGTTAGTTGAATTAGAAAAACAAAATAAAGACGAAGAATAATACAGTCCTGTTTTGCAGGGCTTTTTATTATTTTCTATTATATCACGGATGACTTCCCTACTAAAATCCTTTAACAGATATACTATGATTCCATTTAATCTTTTCTTCAAACATTTATAATCAATAAATTAAAACCCCTCTTTTAATAAAAGAGGGGTTTCTTACTACTCATTTCAGTTACTCAAATTATGCAGTTTTCTTTTCTTTGTTAAAAATCATAAACAATTTATACAATCCTAAAGAAGCTGGAATATTCATAAATGCAAATGCCTCATAAGTATAATGAGGAGCTGTTTCCCATAGTAATAAGAAAGTAAACACCCCTAACGTACTAATCATCGCAATTCGTATAACTTCCGATTCATTTTCATCTTTCTTTTTATAAAGAATAATAGCCGCTAGAACAGCTCCATACACGAATAATTTGATAACATACGAATATACAGTAACGATTTTATAATTCGTTGTACTATAGTTCGATACGTAATTAGTTACAGTGTCGTTCTTCTGCTCAAACCATTGTCCAATACGGTACATGGAGAACTGGCTCGATACCCATTCTCTAGTTATTTTTTCGTTTAAATGCTGTACATAACCCATTACGCCAAGTTCATTAAAACGCTGGACTATAACTTTTTTATTATGTTCATCCAAATCCTTTGTATTTTTTATATTTTCATCATTAATATAATCTGTATCTGCCTGATTCCAAACACCATACGTATCTTTATTCAAACCCATTTGCACCCAATGGGTATATGGAATTTTTTCAATTTCATTATCGGTGCTGAGATTTAACTTTGTCGTTATACCTTTAAAACTTACAATAAGGATTAAACAAAATAAAACACTACTTAACACCTTTACAGAATACTCCTTACGAAATTTAAAAATATTTTCAATTAAAATCGCTAACGCTACCGCCAATGCTGTCGGTCTTATAATATAAGTACAAGCCGCAAAAACTCCTAATAAAATCCATAAAATAATCTTCA
Source organism: Bacillus sp. N5-665 (assembly GCF_022637375.2). Lineage (NCBI taxonomy): Bacteria > Bacillati > Bacillota > Bacilli > Caryophanales > Bacillaceae > Bacillus > Bacillus sp. N5-665. The sequence continues at coordinate 1,250,044 of NZ_CP093325.1, read as the reverse complement.
GCCTTTTTGTTTCCGCTGTTTTCAAGCACAAATATGTATACATCGTTGCTGAAATAAAAAATATTACTAATGTATGCGTATAGAAAACTGGCGCCTGCCAATATATAAAAATGTTTAGCACAGATAACACAATCGATATGTGGGCAACTTTAAAGTTTGTAATTTTCTTTACAATCAATACATTTAAAATAATACTACCTGTTATACATACTATTGGTAATATTTTTATCGCCACATCTACGCTTCCTACTAATTTAGCAAAATATCCTCCTAATAATACAATATGTGTATTATATGGATAAAATAAAAGCTGTCCCATTTCTAAAAATTGATTATCTCCCTTAAACACAGAGACAATTCCTTCTTTAAGGATGGCATAATCTCCTACAACAGGGTTAAATGCTATGGAAGTAATAACTATTTCCATCGTCAAAATGATTATAATACCTAAAGCAATCATAATATTTGTGTACGTTTTTTTCATTGTATTAATAACCAATTTATAATACATAAAGAAGATCGCAAATAAAAGCAACGTCGCCGCTATAACAGCACCGACTTTTTTTGGAGTGTACTCCTCAGTCGGATAAGGGAATTCACCACTCATCAAAATTGTTTTTGGGATAAAAAATTTACTTACTATCATTGAAAATATAGATAAAAACACCGTCATAACAATGATTGGGTAAGCTCGATTCACTATTTTTTTAAAAGTCATTCATCCATTCTCCTATATCTCTAACTTTTCCCAATCAATGATACGTTATAGAGATTATGATGTCAAACCCACGTATTTCCTGTACATATCCTTCTTTTCACTACATTTTTCCACATAAATTTATATATTCCCTCAAAACCCTTAAATCGAAGGAAATAAAAAAACTCCCTAAAAGGAAGCTTCTTCATAATCTATAGTTTATCTCACTATTTATAGGCAGTAAGAATCCCGGCACACCATTTGAGGAAGGCGTTAGGTGCGGGATGGGAGCCCCTACTAATTAAAGGTTCATTTTATTGCACATGTGGCGCATCTCCTGAATCGTATAGTTCTTTCGCTTTTTCCTCCCCGAATGTAGTTAAAATATAATGTTGCTCTTCTACCGCATCCATCGCTCTAGTGGCTTTACAAGTGCTACCTTCTTGGGCATCCGAGAAATAATTGTGATCTTCTACAATTTGACTAAAATCTTTTTTCGCCCATCTATCAGCAATCTCTAAAAGCTCATTTTTTTTCGCAAAGCCACTCTTATTTATGATTTTTTTAATTTTTCAGCATTATTTTGAATCATTGGAATGGATTCTGATTTTCGTTCTGCCACTACTTTTTGATGAGTCATGTGATGCATCACTGTAATGACTTCGCTTTCAGTAGAATTTTCAGTAACATACACATCAACAAAGACTCCATCTACCTCTCTACCTACTATCGTTGGATCTTCTTTTTTTCTATTTGAGCATTCACTTCTTTATCTACTGGATTATCGGCAAGTTCTAACATTCCAAATGTAACTGCAACAGCAAGAACTCCCATAGCTGCTACTATTCCTAGCCAAGTTAATATTTTATTTTTCATTTCCCTTCTCCCTATCAATACCTATTTAATTATCTTATAAAAAAACTCACTTATATGTAATATTACTAAAAACAGGATTTATCTTCCATGATATCAAATGATCTCTTGTTCTCAATAAAATAAAAAGACCAACGAATTCTAAAATTCATTGGTCATTAAATAAAAAGTTCATTGGTTTTACATTTAATATCGAGTATAAATTTAAAGAATGATTAAGCTTTACTAAAACTTAAATCCCTTACTATCTTTACTCTCAGCTAGCCTTATGTTCAAGTCTCAGCTTATCGGCAACCATTGCGATGAACTCGGAATTCGTAGGTTTTGCTTTTGACATGGATACTGTATAACCGAATAAGGACGAAATAGAATCAATATTCCCACGACTCCATGCTACTTCAATTGCGTGACGGATTGCACGCTCGACGCGGCTTGCTGTTGTATTATATTTCTTCGCGATATCTGGATACAATACTTTCGTAATAGATCCAAGTAATTCGATATCATTGTACACCATAGAGATCGCTTCCCTTAAATACATATACCCTTTAATATGAGCAGGCACACCAATTTCATGAATGATACTCGTAATGCTTGCATCTAAGTTTTTCGGCTTTCCATCTATTGTCGTTGCTGAACGGAAAGATGGAAGTGGACGTTTAATGGTAGCGTTCGCCTTACCGCTCACTTGACGAATATGACTCGTTAAATTCTCCATATCAAATGGTTTTAATATGAAATATGAAGCACCTAAGTCAACTGCTTTTTTCGTCACATCTTCTTGTCCAAATGCTGTCAACATAATTACGCTAGGCTGTCTCAGCCTTTCAATATGTCGCATTTTCTCTAATACAGCTAAACCATCTAAATGTGGCATAATAATGTCTAAAACAAGTACATCCGGCTGCATATCATTTAATAAATTTAAACACTCTTGACCATTATAAGCAGTACCGATTACTTCCATATCATCTTGAGCAGCTACGTAACTCTCTAGCATTGATACTAATTCTTTATTATCATCCACAAGACATACTTTAATTTTCTCCACAGCTTTTCCTCCCTTACCGAATCGATTCTCCGACATGTGTATCCTTCTAGGCTACATGAATTGTTCGACAATTGTGTGAAAATTCCCTTTTAAAGTTTGTTACTTTCCGATAAAATCACAAAAAAATATGTTTATCGCTCATTTATTCCCTTTCGCAACACATTCCATCATAGAAATACAACGAAACGTTCAACCCTTTTCTTTTATTTTACAACAAAAAACACCTCTTGCGGAGCTTTTACAAAATTTCAACGAATTTTTCAACAGAAAAGCGAGCTAATTAATAATTAGCTCGCTTTTCTTTCTTGTTCATAAATGTTAATTCCAGCCTCATGTAACATCCATTCAATATGAACACCATATCCTGATGTTGGATCATTTACAAATACATGTGTAACAGCACCAATTACTTTCCCGTTTTGTACAATTGGACTTCCGCTCATGCCTTGTACGATACCACCCGTTTTCGCTAATAAACGTTTGTCCGTTACTTTTATTACCATGCCTTTTGTAGCTGGAAACTTTTGCGGTACTGTACTTACAACTTCAATATCAAACGCTTCCACTTTATCTTTATCAATAACTGTTAATATTTTTGCCGGTCCCTCTTTCACTTGATGAGATAGTGCAATAGGCATCGCTTTATCCATTACGCCATTTGGTATATTTGTATTTAATTTCCCGAATATACCAAATGGACTATTTATTGTAATATTACCAATCACTTCACGATCTGGTGAGAACCTCGCTAATTTCTCTCCTGGATTCCCATGACTACCTCTTTCAATTGATGTAACTGTCGAACGCATAATTTGTCCATCTTCGACTTGAATCGGTTTTTTCGTATCGTTATCAGAAATGACATGACCAAGTGCCCCATATTTCATAGAATCGGGATGAACAAATGTCATTGTTCCGATTCCAGCTGCCGAATCACGAATATATAAACCAATACGATAAGACGATTCTCCACTGTCTTTTTGTGGTGTTAACTTAGTGCGGATATGTTTTCCATCTCTTAACAAAACAAGATTAAGCGGTTCACCTGTTTCACCACTATTATGAATAAATGGTGCTACATCACTCATTCTTTCAATTGTTTTACCATTAATTTCAGTAATCATATCTCCAATTTGCACACCAGCCGTTTCACCAGGAGATACTTTCCCTTTTTCAGTTTGAATTAAATGATGGCCTACAACAAGTACCCCTTTTGTATTTAACTTCACACCAATTGATTGTCCACCTGGAATAACTTTAAAATCTTTCAATACTTTCACATTTACTTTTTTCACTGGAAAACCAGCAAGCTGAAACACCATATCTGCTTCACCATTTTGATGAGGATTTACCATAAGTCCTTGTTTTTGTTCATTGGAACTTACTGTAAACACATGACGATCTGTAGATGAAGCTTGAAAAACTGGTAATGAAGCTATTTCTGATTGTTGCCCTTCAAAAACAACAAGTTGCTTCGGGGATGAAATAAACGTCCGAAGCGGTTTAAAACACCCAATAAAAACTAAAGAAACAAGGAGACAAAGACCTATTATTTTGCGAAATCTTTCTAATCTCAATTTGTTCACTCTCCTCGCTCCTACCCCACATTCAGCCTCTTGGCTTCACTTTTTAATCTCTCCTTGCAGTGCTTTATTTATAACCGGAAGAATTAAGAAATCATTATTTGAGAAAAAAAGCTATCCATTACTGGATAGCCTCTGCTGTCTGTTTAAAATGATGCGCTTGCGTAAGTAATTCTTTCGCATGTTCTGTCGTTAAATCTGTAATTTCCACACCAGAAATCATTCGAGCTATTTCTGTTACTTTATCCTCCATAGTTAAAACGGTAACTGATGTAATTGTCCGATCATTCGCTACTTGTTTTCGAATAAATAAATGTGAATCTGCCATTGAAGCTACTTGAGGTAAGTGCGTAATACAAAGTACTTGCGAGTTTACTGATACTCGATAAATTTTTTCCGCAATAGCCTGTGCAACTCGACCACTTACACCAGTATCCACTTCATCAAAAATAACAGATGCAACACCTTGATGCTTAGAAAAAATGCTTTTTAAAGCTAAAATAATTCGAGATAACTCTCCGCCAGAAGCGACCTTTGAAAGTGGTTTTAGCGGTTCACCTGGATTTGTCGAAATATAAAATTCCACATGATCGTAGCCATCCGCCGTAAGTCTTACCGGGGCACCCTCCACAAGAGGCTCTTCAGCATTTCCTTCTCTCTTCATGATTCTCACTTCAAATTTTGTTTTCTCCATATATAATTCTTTTAATTCCTGATGAATGGCATTTGTAAGATGCTCTGCAAGCTCATGACGCATAGTACTTAACGACGTTGCTTCTTTCAGAATAACACTTTCTAATTCCTTTAACTGCTTCTTCGTCGTTTCAATATGAACGTCTTTATTTTCAATCGTAAAAATTTCTTGTTCAATTTTATCAGCATACGCTAAAATCTCTTCTACAGTATTTCCATATTTTCTCTTTAGCATACGAATTTCATTTAAACGCGTTTCAATTTCGTCTAAACGCTTCGGATCATATTCCATCATATCGAGCTTTTCTCTAAGTTGATATGCAACTTCTTCTAATAAGTAGTAGCTATTTGCAATTGAATCATGATTTTCTTGATACACTTCATCTAAATGTGTAATACTCTCCATTTGTCCCATTGCGCTTCGTACATTATCTAACCCTTGTCCGTCAGCACTTAACGAGCGATATGCATCGCCTAATGCTTTGTAAATTTTTTCGAAATTAGAAATTTGCAATCGTTCTTCAGTTAATTCAATTTCTTCATCCATCTTTAAATCTGCCTTACTGATTTCTTCATGCTGGAATTGAATTAAATCTAAGCGATGCGCCATTTGTTGTTCATTTTCACTTAACGATTTTAACTGTTTTTTTAATTTCTCATAGTCAGCGTATACATTTTGATATATACCCAATTGTTTAACAATGCGATCTCCATCAAAATGATCAAGCATAAACATATGACGCTCTTCATTCATTAAATCTTGTGTTTCGTGCTGCCCATGAATATCAACAAGTGTTTTTCCAATTTCCTTTAATATACTAAGGGTGACCAGTTTCCCATTTACACGACATACACTTTTTCCGTTTGCAGCGATATCACGCTTCAAAATAATCATGCCGTCTTCTATTTCTATATCCAACTCTTCTGCCTTTTCAATACACGGATGCTTTTCATCTTCTACATAAAATAGCCCTTCTATCTCAGCTTTTTCTGTTCCGTATCGAACAAATTCCGCTGAACCACGGCCACCTACAAGTAAACTAATCGCATCAATAATAATCGATTTTCCGGCCCCTGTTTCACCACTTAAAACCGTTAACCCTTTTTGAAAAGAAATATTTAATGCCTCAATAATAGCAAAGTTTCTAATCGATAATTCCGATAACAATGCCCCATTCACCTCGTTATAAACTAATCCCCTATTAAGGGCTTTTCTCAGTTCTTCATTCAAATAGTCATACTATATGTTTGTATGTATAAATTACTTTTCTAACCGCTCCATTGTACCAAACATTCGTTTTACGGGTCAATCCACCTATTTTCTAATTTTATTCAAAGAAAATATTATATTACAATTAAGAATTCACATTTTTAACCAATAAAAAAATCCTGTTCACTTTCCACTTTACAGAGGAAAGCAAACAAGATTTTTTTTACAACATATTTAAGAAACGATCAGAGACAACACCTGTATCTTCAGGTGTACGGCAAATAATTAAGCAAGTATCATCACCACAGATGGTTCCGATGATCTCATCCCACTCTAAATGATCAATAAGTGCTCCAAGTGAATGAGCGTTACCAGGCAGTGTTTTTAGCACAAGCATATGTCCTGCCGTGTCTAATTTTACAAATGAATCCACTAGATTGCGTTTTAATTTTTGTAACGGGTTAAATCGTTGATCTGCTGGCAAGCTATATTTATAGCGCCCATCATGTAATGGCACTTTCACTAAGTGCAGTTCTTTAATATCGCGCGATACTGTTGCTTGCGTTACATTAAATCCCTCATTACGTAAAATATCAACTAATTCATCTTGTGTTTCAATTTCTTTGTTCGCAATAATTTCCCTGATTTTAATATGGCGCTGACCTTTATTCATACATTTGCACCTCACACTATCTCTTACCATAGTTTAAACATTGGTATACTTCACTTATTTATGTTAACTTATAATTCGTTGCTTGTACACAATTGTTTTTACAATCATTATACAATTACAACAAAAAGAGGAACAACATATGTTATTCCCCTTTTCCTTTTTGTTTTAGGACATCATGCGCCTCTGTAACTACTTGCTCAACAGAAACTGGAGAATGATTTTCGCCATTCTCACGTTCACCATGCCATTTCAGATGAATTAAAAATTCAATATTACCATCCCCACCCGTAATTGGTGAGAATGTTAAACCTTCTACGTCGTATCCTTCTTTTATAGCAAAGTCGACAATCATTTCTACGACAGCCTCATGTACTTTTCGATCACGAACGATACCTTTTTTCCCAACTTGCTCTCTTCCAGCTTCAAACTGTGGTTTAATTAACGCTGCTACATCCCCATTAGGCATAAGCATTGTTTTTAAAACCGGCAATATAAGCTTTAATGATATAAATGAAACATCGATACTAGCAAATTGCGGTAAACCACGTTCTAAGTCTGCTGGTGTCACGTAACGGAAGTTTGTCCGTTCCATTACGACAACACGCTCATCTTGACGCAATTTCCACGCAAGTTGATTGTATCCTACATCTAATGCATAAGATAATTTCGCTCCGTTTTGAAGCGCACAATCTGTAAAGCCACCAGTTGATGAACCAATATCTATCATAACTTTATCTTGTAAATCCAGGTGAAATGTCTCCAATGCCTTTTCAAGTTTATAACCACCACGGCTTACATACGGCATAACTTGTCCCTTCACCGTAATCTCTGTATCTTGTGGGATCTTCTCTCCTGGCTTATCAAGTCTCATCTCATTCGCATATACAAGTCCGGCCATAACGGCGCGTTTTGCTTTCTCACGTGTTTCTATAAGTCCTCGCTCTACTAATAGTACATCTACTCTTTCTTTTTTTGCACTCATTTGTTACGCCCTTTTTTGTTTTGATGGAATCATTGTATGAATACGGTCTACAACAGCATCTGTCGTTAAACCAATTTCTTCTAATAATTTTGTTACACTACCGTGCTCTATGAAACGGTCTGGAATACCCATTCGTTCAATTAACGCACTATGGTACCCGTTCTCAGACGCAAATTCAACTACTCCCGTTCCAAAACCACCAATTAAGCAAGCTTCTTCAATCGTTAAAATCGGTATATTTTTCCCTAAGAGATCATGTAAATATGCTTCATCCATCGGTTTAATAAAGCGAGCGTTCACTACTTTCACTGAAACTCCAGCCTTTTCAAGGCGCTCAGCTGCTTCCATTGCCATTGGTATTGTCGTACCAAATGTTAAAATAGCCGCTTGTGTACCTTCTTTTAACGTTTCCCAAGTACCGATTGGAATCGCCTTTAATTCTTCATCCATATGAACACCAAGTCCATTACCGCGCGCATAACGTAATGCGATTGGTCCATCTTCATATTGCATCGCCGTATATACTAAATGTTGCCCTTCATTTTCATCTTTCGGCATCATAAGTACCATATTCGGCAAATGACGTAAGAATGAGATGTCAAATACACCTTGATGCGTTTCACCATCTGCTCCTACTAAACCAGAGCGATCGATTCCGATGAAGACATTTAAATTTTGGCGGCATATATCATGAACAACTTGATCATATGCTCTTTGTAAAAATGTTGAATAAATCGCTAAGAATGGCTTCATTCCTTGCGTTGCCATACCCGCCGCCATTGTTGTAGCATGCTGTTCTGCAATACCTACATCAATCATACGATCCGGGAATTCTTTTTGGAATTTCTCAAGTTTCGATCCAACAGGCATTGCAGGTGTAATTGCAACGATACGCTCATCCGTTCTCGCTAGCTTAAGTACTGTATCACTAACAACAGCACTCCATGCTGGTGCAACTTCTTTCGGTTTAACGAAGTCACCTGATTCAATTTTATAAGGTCCTGTTCCATGCCAAGTTCCAATAACATCACTCTCAGCTGGTTTAAAACCTTTTCCTTTTTTCGTAATAACATGAACAAGCACTGGGCCTTTTGTTTTCTTTGCATATTGCAACGTTTCGAATAACTTTTCATAATCGTGCCCATCAACTGGACCTAAATATGTAAAGCCTAATTCTTCGAAAAAGACACCGGATACTAGTAAATATTTAAGACTATCTTTTATTTTCTCTGCTGTCGCAGCAACTTTCCCACCGACTGCTGGGATTTTCTTTAATATATACTCTAGTTCATCTTTTACCCAATGGTATTTCCCTGCGGTACGTAGACGTCCAAGTACATTATGAAGCGCACCAACGTTTGGTGCAATTGACATTTCATTATCATTCAAAATAACAATCATGTCTGTTTTTTCATGTCCAATATGGTTCAATGCCTCTAAAGCCATTCCGCCGGTTAGAGCACCATCTCCAATGATTGGTATAACATATTCTTTCGTTTTCTTTAAATCACGTGCTAGAGCCATTCCCATTGCAGCAGATAATGATGTCGAGCTATGGCCAGTTTCCCATACATCGTGCTCACTCTCGCAACGTTTTGGGAAACCACATAGACCTTGATATTGCCTTAATGTACCGAATTCCTTTGCACGTCCTGTTAAAATTTTATGTACATAGGATTGATGTCCTACGTCCCATAAAAATTTATCTTTCGGACTATCAAATAATTTATGCAGAGCAATTGTGAGTTCTACTACACCTAAATTAGGTGCAATATGTCCACCTGTTTGAGAGAGCTCTTCAATTAAAAACTTACGAATATCCTCACTCAATCCCTCTAGTTCACCGATAGACATATCTTTCAAAAAACTAGGGTTTTGAATTTGCGTTAGATCCACATGGATCACTCACTTTCATTTCATAATCTGTCAACATGTCAAATATTATAAAAAACATTTACACAAAACAAGAAATTATCTTTTTTTATTTTTCACCTTGTCCTGCAATTAACCAGTCTATTGCGCCCTAATCCTATTATAAACCATATTTCTTTAGGCGATGAAAAAAATAGCCGCTAACACGAAGTGATAACGGCAATGTAATCTACATATATTTTTGCCAATAACAAGAAAAGAAAAACCTTTTCCTACATTTATATCATAAAATGATGAATGACTCAACAAATGGAAACGCTGTTATATTAGTTATTACGTTTTGCAATCAAATCGCAAATAGATAGTAAATATTCATCTTGTAATTGCAAGGAACCAATAGCACCTTTTGCTTTTGCAATTGTTTCTTCTAAAATATCCTTTGCTCTATCTACAGTAAATAACGTCGTATATGTGCTCTTTTCGTTGGAAACATCACTACCAATCGGTTTTCCAATCTCTTCTTCGGTTCCTTCCACATCTAAAATATCATCTCGAATTTGGAAAGCTAGGCCGATATATTTTGCAAACGCAAGTAACTTTTCTTCTTGTTCTTCTGTGGCATCAGAAAGTATCGATCCTGCAAGTACAGCGAATTCAAGTAGTTTCCCAGTCTTATGCTTATGAATATACTCCAACTCATCAATCGTAAGCTGTTTCCCTTCAGCTTCCATATCTGCCACTTGTCCGCCAACCATTCCTTCTGGTCCTGCCGCTTTTGCAAGCTCAAGTACAAGTCTTACTTTTTTTTCAGCAGAGATTTCCTTTTGTTCATATGCCATAATAACTTGAAAAGCATAGGTCAACAAACCATCGCCTGCTAAAACTGCCATCGCTTCACCAAATACTTTATGATTTGTGGGCTTACCTCTTCTTAAATCATCATCATCCATACAAGGTAAATCATCATGAACTAACGAGTATGTATGTATCATTTCAAGAGCACAAGCTGCACCTATTCCAAGATTTCTTTCTTTACCAAACGCTTGTAATGTCGCAAATAAAAGTAACGGGCGGAGACGCTTTCCACCCGCTTCCAAAGAATATGCCATCGCTTCACGAAGTACATTTGGACATTGTAATTCATTTGCATAGCTTACAAGCTTCTCTTCTACGAAAGTTTTACTTTCTTTCAAAAAAGTATCAAAAGCAATAGTCACTATGCTTCATCTCCTAAAGCAGTAAACGGTTCAAGCTCTCCATCTTCCCCAAGAATAACTGCCATTTGTTCTTGTACGTTCTTCAACTTCTCATCACAAAGCTTAGATAATTCCATACCCTCTTTAAAATAAGAAATTGCTTCTTCTAAAGGTACGTCACCTTGCTCTAGCTTAGAAACGAGGTGCTCAAGTTGCGAAATTGCCTCTTCAAAGCTTAATTTATTTTCCATTATTCAATTCACGCTCCTCTATGCCTGATACGCTACAATCTAGTATTCCATCTTGTAATTGAACTGAAACAGCATCTCCAAGGCTGACATCTTTCACACTTTTTAACACTTGCTTCTCTTCATCATATACAAGCCCGTACCCTCTCATCATTACTTTAAGCGGACTTAACGCTTCAAGTTTTTGAGCAGCTCTGACAAAAGCAAATTCTTTCGTTTGAAGTAATGTTTGCATTTCACGTTGCAATTGCTTTTGCAATGTTTCAATCGCTACCTTCGTTTGCATAATTTTTTGAGCTGGGTGGTGCTTCTCTAAATAAAATGAAAGCTGTTTTAACTGATTTACCTTTTTATCAATATAGCGCTCTTTCGCTAAAACAAGCTGTTCTAACGCTCTATCTAATTGCTCTTCTTTTTGCTCATATACTTGTCTTGGATAACGGAACGCATAAGATTTTTGCAATACTTGTAGTTTTTCTTCTTTTTTATGTACTAACTCTCTCATTGCTCTTTGCAATCTTAGAGTTCTTTGTAATACCTTTTCTTGTAACTCTATAATGTTAGGCGCTGCCAGCTCAGCTGCTGCAGTCGGTGTTGGCGCACGTAAATCGGCAACAAAATCCGCAATTGTAAAGTCCGTTTCATGGCCTACTGCCGAAATAATAGGGATCTCACTCTTAAAGATTGCCCTTGCTACCATTTCTTCATTGAAAGCCCATAACTCTTCAATAGAGCCTCCCCCTCGCCCAACGATTAGGACATCTATCTCTCCCATTTCATTCGCTGTACGAATCGCTTGTACAATTGAGGGAGCTGCTGACTCCCCCTGTACAAGTACCGGAAACACAATAACATTTCCAATTGGATAACGACGTTTAATCGTTGTTATAACATCACGAATCGCTGCCCCTGTTGGCGACGTAATCACACCTATTGTTTTAGCATAAGGAGGAATTGTTTTTTTATAAACTTGAGAAAACAAACCTTCTTCCTCTAAACGAACCTTTAATTGTTCGTAAGCTAAATGCAGGTTTCCGACTCCGTCAGGCTGCATGTCTTGAATATAAATTTGATAAGAACCACTCGCCTCGTAAACGGAAATTTTCCCTTTCACAAGTACCTTCATCCCATTTTCAGGTCTGAATTTAATATTACGATTATGACCCGCAAACATAACCGCTGCGATTCTTGCATTTTCATCTTTCAATGTAAAGTACATGTGGCCACGACTATGATTTTTAAAGTTGGAAATTTCACCTTTTAACCAAACAGACTGCAAATGCGGATCATATTCTATTTTTGTTTTTATATAGCGTGTTAACGCTGTAACGGTTAAATATTGTTTTTCCATTTCTCTCTCCTCATAGCCGACTCAAATTATTTACAAACGACACCTGCACGCTTAGCAGATTCAACAGTATTATGAAGAAGCATTGTGATCGTCATTGGACCAACACCCTTTGGCACAGGTGTAATGTAACCTGCAACATCTAACACGTTGTCAAAATCAACATCACCACAAAGTTTACCTGTTTCTAAACGGTTCACACCAACGTCGATTACAACCGCTCCTTCTTTAATATAATCAGCTGTTACCATTTTAGGTCGTCCAACAGCTACGATTAAAATATCAGCTAACTTCGTTAACTCTTTCATATTTTGCGTTTTAGAATGACAATATGTGACAGTTGCATTTTCATTTAAGAACAATTGCCCCACTGGCTTGCCAACAATATTACTTCTTCCAATTACTACAACATGTTTTCCCGAGATATCAAGATTTGTTTCTTTTACTAATTCTACAATACCGTGCGGTGTACATGGAAGGAATGTATCTTGTCCCGTCATCATACGTCCCACGCTGATTGGGTGAAATCCATCTACATCTTTTTCTGGTGAAATTCTTTCAATGATAGCTTTTTCTTCAATATGTTTTGGTAAAGGTAATTGCACTAAAATGCCATTAATACGGTCATCGCCATTTAAGCGATCGATTTCAGCAAGCAAACGCTCCTCAGTAATTGTTTCAGGAAGTTCAATTAGCTCTGAATAGATTCCTACTTGTTCACAGCCCTTTTCTTTTCCTTTTACATAAGAACGAGATGCTGGATCTTCTCCAACTAGAATAACTGCTAATCCTGGTACAATCCCTTGCTCTTTCAACTTCACAACTTCTTCTGTTAATTGTGCTCGTTTTTTCTCCGCAACTTCATTTCCTTTGATGATTACTGCTACCATTTTAAGATTCCCCCTTAAAGAAATTACAGTGTATCTTTTATATTAGATAAAACGCCGTTAATAAAACGACGAGATTCCTCATCCCCAAATGTTTTAGCAATTTCAATTGCCTCGTTAATTGTTACGTTGTGTGGAATTTCTTCCATGTATTTCATTTCATAAACAGCTACACGTAAAATACTGCGATCAACAATACTAATACGCTCCAGCTTCCATTTTTTTAAGTTTTGACGAATCGCTTCATCAATTACTTCTTTATTTTCTACAAAACCTACTACAAGTGATTCTAGAAACTCATTTGTTTCTTCACCTTCATCTAGCGTGTTTTCCACCGCTACTTTCGGTTCTAATTCACCTGTAATATCCATTTGGTATAATGCTTGCATAGCTCTTTCTCTAGCCGTCCTACGTTTCATTGTAACTCTCCTTTATGCTTCAAGTCTTTCCTTATGCTTTGTTATATTATTATAATTTATAAGCCGTCAATTCACTTACTCTTACAGTTTTCATTGATTTTCCAACCTTATAATACAATGATAATAACACAATTTATCGTTTCACACACGGGTTACAAGGCTGAAAAATAATAAAAAGATTAACTTCAAGTTCCATATCTTATCACAATGTACGTTTTTTGGAAAAACGAAACATCTTCTTTTTGATTTCTTATTTTTTGAAATAGTATAATAATTAGAGGGTTTTAATTTGTGAAGAAATGAAACGATAAAAAAGATGCCTATGTTACTAGGCATCTTTTTCATTCTTACACTGGTTCGATTTCTGTTTTTTGTGTTTCGAATGTTACGCCAACGATGTGAACATTCACTTCTTTTGGCTCAAGCCCTGTCATTGTAAAGAGTGCCTGGCGAATGTTGTCTTGAATCTTTTGTGCAACAACTGGAATTGCTACGCCAAAATACATTACAACATAAAGGTCAACGATAATATCTTCGTTTGCTAATTCAACCTTTACACCTTTACCATGATTTTTCTTACCTAACTTCTCAACAACATCTGTAGCAAAATTACCACGCATTGCCGCTACACCTTCTACTTCAGCAGCTGCAATACCTGCGATTACTTCAATTACTTCTGGTGCAATTTCTACTTTACCAAGAGTTGTATCTTGACCCATATCTAACATATGTTCAGCCATGAAAAAAACCTCCTTTAATGTATCACTGCGTCACAAGTTCATGCTCTTCCAAAAATTTCGTATTAAACTCACCTTTTACAAAATCAGGATGATCTAGCAATTGCAAATGGAACGGGATTGTTGTATGTACGCCTTCAATGACAAACTCACTGAGTGCACGCTTCATTTTTGCAATTGCCTCTTCACGTGTTTTTCCGTGAACAATTAATTTAGCAACCATCGAATCATAGAAAGGTGGGATTGAATATCCCGGATATACAGCTGAATCGACGCGAATACCAAATCCGCCTGGTGGCAAGTACATTTCTACTTTACCTGGAGATGGCATAAATTTTTTGGCAGGGTTTTCCGCATTAATTCGGCATTCAATTGCCCAACCATTAAATTGTACTTCTTCTTGCTGTAACGATAACTTTTCTCCAGAAGCAACACGAATTTGTTCTTTAATTAAATCCATCCCTGTTACCATTTCGGTAACTGGATGCTCAACTTGAATTCTCGTATTCATCTCCATGAAATAAAAGCTTTTCGTTCTATATTCATAAATAAACTCAACCGTACCAGCACCTGTATAATCAACCGCTACCGCCGCTTTAACTGCCGCATCACCCATCTGTTTACGAACATTTTCATCAAGTGCAGGTGATGGACTTTCTTCTAGTAGTTTTTGCAAGCGGCGCTGAATTGTACAATCACGCTCTCCTAAATGAATGGCATTTCCATGTGTATCTGCCATTATTTGAATCTCAACATGGCGGAAATCTTCAACGTACTTTTCTAAGTATACACCAGGGTTCCCAAAAGCGGTACTAGCTTCTTGCTGTGTAATTTGAATTCCTTTTACAAGCTCTTCTTCATGGCGTGCAACACGAATACCTTTTCCGCCGCCACCTGCAGTCGCTTTAATAATAACTGGATATCCAATTTGATTAGCAAGCTCGACCGCTTCTTCGGTATTTTTAATAATCCCTTGTGAACCTGGTACAATCGGAACCCCTGCTTCTTTCATTGTATCACGAGCAACGTCTTTTGTGCCCATCTTTGAAATAGCTTCTGGACTTGGACCGATAAAAATTAAGTTACATTCACGGCATAGCTCTGCAAAATCTGCATTCTCTGCTAAAAATCCGTATCCTGGATGAATAGCGTCGCAGCCTGTTAACTTCGCAACACTAATAATATTCGTCAAATTTAAATAGCTTTCTTTCGAAATCGTTGGCCCTACACAATACGCCTCATCAGCAATTTGTACGTGAAGTGACTCTTTATCTGCTTCTGAATAAATTGCGACCGTTTCAATATCCATTTCTTTACAAGCACGAATAATTCGTACAGCAATTTCCCCACGATTGGCTATTAATACTTTTTTTATCATCACAAAGACTCCCTTATTACGCTTTTACAAGAAATAGCGGTTGTCCATACTCAACAAGCTGTCCATTATTAACAAGAATCTCAACAATTTCACCATCTACATCTGCATCGATTTCGTTAAATAACTTCATAGCCTCGACAATGCATACGATAGAATCTTTCGATACTCTGTCTCCTACACTTACATATGCAGGTGTATCAGGCGAAGATGAAGAATAGAATGTACCTACCATCGGTGATGTAATTTTATGTAGGTTTTCATTTTGAACCGCTTTTTTCTCTTCTTGTTTTGGTACTTCCACTTGTGCTGCCGCTACTGTTGTTTCAACTTCAACAGGTGCTACTGGTTGCACGACTTGTTTTGCTACAGGTGCTTGCACCGCAACAACTTCATTACCACGCTTTTTCATTTTGATTGTCGTACCATCTTTTTTGTATTCAAATTCATCAATATTAGAGCTATCAATTAATTTAATTAATTCACGAACTTCTTGAATTTTAAACATGTAAAATCCACTCCCATACTCTTGTTTGTCCCGTTTTTACAGATTCTCGTCACTAAAACTAGATTGACTGTAAAAATACGATGTACTCTATTAGAAAATGCATTTCATTTACTAATAGAAATAGTTACTATTTCCATCTTACGATAAATTTTTTAAACATTCCAATTTATATTTCTTTATAATAAATCGAAACTCCTGTAAAAATATTATTCCAATAAAAATTTATTACCTAGTAATAATACCAAGTTTCACACAAAATTGGCAAGACCACTTCTAAAAAACATTCCTTACTTTTTTCACAATGCTACACAATAAACAGATCATTACCGCTCCACTCTTCACCTCATCTATAGTCAACAACATATTTTTACCAAATATTATTTTTTTGTTTACACACCGTTCATCATTCCTTCATATAAGAATAGTATGTTCAAAGTGTAGAAAATATATCGTATCGAGGTGTGGACATATGATATGGCTCATTCTCTTCTTACCTGCCGTAATGGTCTGGGCATTCGTTCTCTTCATCCACGTCAAATCCGGAAAAAGTAATCATCGTTACCATGAACCGCTAATCTTTTACTCACAACGTATTTCTCCATTCCGAGTTGAACATAATAAAAACAACTACAAAGACGAAACAGAAAAAAGCTATCGAAAATGATAGCTTTTTTTCTATAATTATTTTCAAACAATCCGATTCGTAAAAACTAATAATCCGCAGGGGAATCCCCCGCGGATTATTAGTTTTTATTTTGTCGGTGGATCAAATTTCACACCTACATCTTTTGATCCGCCTTCACTTCTTACAAGCTGTATAATTTTATTCGCTTCTTTTTGTGAATGCTTTGCTGCTTTCACAGTTACTCTAATGTCAGTTCCATCAGCTCTTACAAGGGCATCTTTATATCCTCCTTGAGACTTAATCACTGTCTCAAGTAATTCTTGCTTCGTTTCCATTGTAGTAATTGCATCAAAATTATCTTTCGCTTTACTCTTTTCTGTTGCTGAAGATTTTGCTGAATTCATCACTTCTTGTAATCTTGATTTTTGTTCACTTAGCTGATCTTCCATTTGCATACGTAGTGCTGTGAAATTTTCATCACTTGATTGAACTGTTACGTTAGCATCTTTTTTACTTGTTTCTTTGTTAGCACTCTCTTTTTTGTCTGTTTCTTTATTTGATGTTTCCTTGCTTGTATTTTCTTTTTTTGGCGTTTCTTTAGGTGCTTCATTTGTTACTGCTTTATCAGTACCTTGTTTTTCTTGTCCAATCTTTTCACCTGTTGCCGGCGATGCTGTATTCATTTTGTCAGGAGTTGTTACGTAATAAACAGATAGTACAACAACTAAACTTAACATCGTTAATAGCCAAACCGTTTGTTTTTTTAACACTTTATTTCCTCCCTATCAATTTTTCGGCGAAACTGAAACACGATGGGCTGGTACATCTAGCAGCCGTATTACAGCTTCTTTTACCATCGCTTTAACTTGTATATTATCCACTCCTTTTGCTACGACAAGAACACCTCGTACTTTCGGTTTCTCTGTTCGTAAAACAACGGGAGTTTCTTTATCACCTTCACGTATAATGACTGTCTTTTCATCAAGGGACTCATCTTCTACTTCCCTCTTACCACCTGTCTTATCTGTTTCACCTGTTGTTTGTGAACGTTTCACTGTATTTTTCTCTAATATTTTTTCTTCTGATGAATCTAAATTTACTTTAATTGTTACATCTTTTACTCCCGCTATTTCTTCTAAGGCTGCTTTTAATTCTTGTTCATACGCTTTTTCATACTTTTCTACATTTGACATACTATCATTATTTTTTTGTCCAAAAGTTGGTACGTCTTTTTCTTGGTTTTGCGTTTTTTGTTCTTTAAATACAGGTACTTCTTCTTTTTTACTTGAAAAAAGACTACTAGAAAACATAAGTAAAATCCCAAGTATGAGTAGGACAAGTAAAAACTTAGGTGTTATCTTTTTTCCCTTCTCATTGCTTTCTTTTTCATCCCCATTCAATAAGTTTCGAAAAAATGAGAACTTCGAATTTTTATCTTTATTGTCCATTTACTCTACCTGTCCTCCCTTCCATTTGAACTTGGATTTGTTTATTCTCTAGTTGCCACCTGCTTGAAAAGAAATCTTTCATTTCTACATTCGTTTCTTCTACTTTTTTCGGAGGTTCCTTCGTGTTAATTTCAACTGGTTTTACTGTTTCGATTGCATCATTTTTACTACGTTCTTTTTCTTTCAACGTCACAACAACAGTTTGAATATCTTTTGCTGACTTTACTTCCGCTGTACTTTCCGCTGCGACTATTTGTATTTCAGAGACTGTCATACCATACTTTTTCTCGAATTCTTTTCCTACTTCTTTTTTCATTTTGGTAGCCATCTCTTCTAAACTATATGCACGTGTTAGAGCTTGTATTTCTTTTTTCTTCGAATCTATTGAATTTTTTACAGATCCTTCTGCTACGTACTTCTCTTCATTAAAATTTGCGATTACTTCATTCACATCTGTTTGCAGTAGTTTAAAAAGGGGCGTTAAGATTAATACAACTAATAATAGACTTACAACGAATTTAACGTACTTTTGCAAATTTGAATTTGGAAGAATAAGATGAAGCATTGTCGCTAAAAGTAAAAAAACGATAATATTTCTAATCCACTCTGTAACAAATTGCATATCCTTCACCCCCTACCGCATCATAAGTGTAATGTTCCCCGCAGCAATAATAATTGTGATACTTAAAAAGAACATAAATGATACGATAGCTAAGCAAGCAAATACATAAATGATGCTTCGCCCGATAATATCTAAACATTGAATAATTGCTCCACTGCCAACTGGCTGTAATACTGCTGCTGCGAATTTATAAATAAACGCGATACAAAAAATTTGAATCGCTGGAAAAGCAACAATTAAGCATAGAATGACGAGCCCGATAATTCCGACTGTGTTTTTTAATAATCCCGATGCACTAATAACAGTATCCGCCGCCTCTGTAAACATTCTTCCTACTACGGGAATAAAGTTCCCTGTTACAAATTTAGCTGTTTTCACAGCGATTCCATCAGCAACAGCTGTCGCTGTTCCTTGTACAGATAATACCCCTAAAAAAATCGTTAAAAAAATACCGATAATCCCAACGCTAACGTTTTGCAGAAGCTTGGACAATTTCGTAACTTTATATTGATCACTCATCGTACTTACAATACTTAATATCGTTGCAAGTAATAAAAGTGGTAGAACGATATAATTCATCAAAAGTCCGCTCGTGTTCATTAAAAAGATGATAATCGGATGAAAAAACGATACAGATACAACACCACCTCCAGTTGCTATGAGTGCAAGCAAGATTGGCAATAGCGCTAATATGAAATCTACCATTGTTTGTATCGTTTCTCTTGCATATGTCATGACGACATAAAAACTATTTAAAGCGAAAATAATAAGTACCATATATACAACTGCATCCGCAATTTTACTTACACTACTCTTTGAAAATGCAGATTGCAGTGATTGCAACAATGCACTAAAAATTGTAAGCATAATGAGCGTTCCCAGCAGCTTCCCATTTGCAACAAGCTCGTGAAATAAATACTTTAATAAACCTAGCATCCACTCTTTTATAGAAATTTCTTTTTCTCCCTTTACAAACTCCATAAAACTACCTTTTTGACTCTCTGGTAAATAACCTCCATATTTTGTAACAAGCCCGTCCCAAAATTGCTTCACATCTTCAATTCCGAGCTTATCCAATTGTTGATCAACGACGTTTGTTTCTACAGGAGAAGCTTGTACAACAACCGGTAAAGAAAAGAAAAGGAAGCAAGCAAATAGCAGCTTAGCTCCAAACCCCTTCAACATTCACTCCCCCTTATCCCGTCGGTAAAAATCCGAGAATAGTTTCAATGACAACCGTCAAAATAGGAATCGCCATTACTAAAATTAAGATTTTTCCAGCTAATTCAATTTTTGAAGCGATTGCACCCTGCCCTGCATCTTTTGTAATTTGTGCTCCAAACTCAGCAATATAAGCAATCCCAATAATTTTTAGCAACGTTTCTACATATACGTTGCTAACTTTCGCTTCACTCGCTACTCTCTCAATCATTTGTAAAATAGAGTGAATTTGATCAATTAAAATAAGAAACATCACGCTACCTACGAACACAATAAATAACGACGTAATGCTAGATTTATGCTGATTTAATACAGCCGCTAAAAACGTAGCAACGAGGCCTAATCCGACAATTTGTATAATTTCGATTCGAACCGCCTCCTTTACTGGAAGAGAAAGACACTCTTAATCTTGTCGAATAGCGTATTAATTAAAAATGCCACATGAAATAAAATAACGACAAAACCGACAAGGATAACCCAATTTGCAATATCCTCTCGCTTTAATTCTTTTAGTACGGTATGAATAAAAGCTAAAACAATGCCGATTCCGGCGATTTGAAATATTAATCCAACATCAATGGACATCGCCTTTCTCCCTCCTATAGCAGTAAAATTACGATAAGTAGCCCCGCTAGTACCCCTAAGCTCTTGATCATTTTTTCGTATTGCAGTTGTAATGCTTTCGCTTCTTCTTCTTCTCTCTCTAAATGTGTAATGCATAAGCGAATATGTTTTTGTTGTGATTCACGATCATGCTGTCCGAGCGTTTCGCCAAATTGCTGCAAAATCTCGTACTCAGTTTGTTGAAATGCTGTTAGCTTCCAATTTTCTTTCAAACTATCTATCCAAGCTTCTCTTACTGTTTGGTCTCCACTTTCTAGCCTTCTAGCGAAACTTTGAAATATCCAATTTAACGGCTTCGGCATTTGTTTCACTAATCGCTCAGCGGCTTCAGATAAAGGTGTATGCCCATACATAATTTCTGCCTCTAATGATTGAAGTGCCGCTTTTAATAATCTAAGTTGCCTTGGTCTCTCACTGTATCTTTTAGCGTATGAAAACCCGAAAAAGGTGCTGACCGCAACGATTAACACTGCACCAAATATTTTTACCATACGCCCTCAGCCTTTCTATGAGGTAATACCGATTTTCCATATTTATCTTTCACTTGCATAACTGTTCCTGGTCCTCTTGCTTTTGATAGCTCCACAAACCTATCAAATATACCGAGCTCCAGCACCGCTTTTAGTGATGGACGTTTCACAACATCATCATAAGAAAATCCATGTGCGCTTATAAAAAGCTGAACCCCTGCATGCACCGCCTCCATAATTGCTTCACTATCTTCTTTACGCCCAATTTCATCTACAATCAAAACATCTGGACTCATAGAACGAATCATCATCATCATTCCTTCAGCTTTTGGACATGCGTCTAACACATCTACTCGCGCTCCAAAGTCATATTGCGGAATACCTTTCACGCAGCCTGCAATTTCTGACCGTTCATCTACAATCCCGACTTTACACGAAGGTATTTTCGAAGCACTTACACCTTGACTCATACAACGTGCTACATCTCTTAAAAGTGTTGTTTTTCCCGTTTGCGGCGGGCCAATTACCATCGTGTTTAACCATCTTGACTCATACAAATACGGCAAAAGTGGTTCAGCAATTCCTATTTTTTGACGAGCGATACGAATATTAAAGGAAGAGACATCTCGAATCATTTTCACTGCGCTTTTTTCTGTAATGACTTTTCCAGCTAAGCCGATTCTATGTCCTCCTCGAAGTGTCACATACCCACGTTTTAATTCCTCTTCCATCGTATAAATTGAGAATTGACTTAACTTATTCAATAAGTAAATGGCATCCTCTGCTGTAACGACATAGTCATAAAAAAACACTTCGCCATGAGCAATACACTCTAGCGGTCTTCCAATTCGAACACGAATTTCCTCTAGAGCATCGTATTGCTTACAACTTTCCACTAGCTGCTTCATCGTTTTCGGTAAAACTTCTAATACTTCTTTCATCAGCTTCTCCCCACTATACTCGACTTACTATTTCAACAACGCGATAAAAATGCAGCCAATTCCAAGCGCTAGAAAAAAGAGTTTCAAGAAAGAAATCTCACTTGCCACACTCGCTATGCCTATTGTCATTGTTAAAATTAATACGGTCGGTCCAACAAACGCCAACATACCATTTATAAACAATGCTTTCTTCGCATCATTCACATAAAGCATAAGCAAAGCGGCGAATATTTCCGCGCTACCTGAAAACAACCGAAGTAACCCCATTACAAGCACGGATGTTTCCATTGCCGCTAGCCACTGTTTCATTCTCCCACCTTCTCCCATAACGGTTACTATTGCTACATTCCAAAAAAGAATATATTTGTACAACCATATGCAGGGGTTGTCTATTTCAGAAGTAAAAACATAATATTTCTCTATCTTCTATCCGTAGTCCGAATATTCGTATTTTTTAACGGAATATTATGGTATATTTAATAGTTATAGGGAGTATAGACGATGCAGCATGAGAGATAGAACTAAAGTCATCTCGTGTACTACATATCGTATCGCGCCATTTTTAAAAATTGACTATATGTGCAAAATGAGGGGGGGGAAAATATGAAGGTATTGAAAATTAGTTTAACAATTGTAATAGAATTAGCTCTTATTTATCTTTTTTCAAAATTGGTCGGTTGGTCATTTATGGAGACCTTTTTCCTTGGTAGTTTAGCGATATTTGCAATTATGTGGTTAATTATTATGAATACTCATAGAAACAACATTACGGATCACGCAATAAGTAAAACACTGACTGGCGTTGAGACTGGCGAAATAAAACCATTTCAAATTGTTTTCACTCCATATATGGCGGGTACTCTTTCACTTGTTTTAGTTAGTTTTATTATCACTGCTATTTACTATCTACCCTATTTCCTATAAAAAAAAGCACTCGTGATGATCACGAGTGCTTTTCTACTATGCACGAGAAACGTATTTACCTTCACCAGTGTTGATGATAAGCATTTCGCCTTCGTTAATGAAGATTGGTACTTGTACAACAAGACCAGTTTCTAATGTAGCTGGTTTTGTTACGTTAGAAGCTGTATCGCCTTTAATACCAGGCTCTGTTTCTGACACTTTTAATTCAACTGTGTTCGGAAGTTCAACACCAAGTACTTCATCTTGGTATGTCATAATAGATACTTCCATGTTTTCTTTTAGGAATTTAAGTTCGCGCTCGATTTGGTTTTCACCAAGTTCGATTTGCTCGTAAGTTCCGTTATCCATAAATACGTGAGACTCACCGCTCGCGTATAAGTATTGCATACGACGGTTTTCGATGTGTGCTTTTTCTACTTTTTCACCTGCACGGAATGTTTTCTCTTGAACAGATCCTGTGCGAAGGTTACGTAGTTTAGAGCGAACGAATGCAGCACCTTTACCTGGCTTTACGTGTTGGAAATCCATTACTTGCCAAAGGGCATTGTCCACTGAAATTGTTAAACCTGTACGAAAATCGTTTACTGAAATCATGTAAAAAAATCCTCCTGTATATTACAAAATAATAAGTTCTTTTGGTGATTTCGTAATTACTTCATTACCTTCACTTGTTACAATGATATCATCTTCAATACGTACGCCGCCAATACCTGGAATATAAATACCTGGTTCTACTGTTACAGCCATTCCTGGTTCAAGTACTGTATCAGAACGGAACGCTAAACCTGGTGCTTCATGGATTTCAAGACCAATTCCATGACCAGTAGAGTGTCCAAAGTATTCACCATATCCTTTTTCCGTTATGTAATCGCGCGTTAACGCATCCGCTTCACGGCCTGTTAAACCAGCTTTAATACCGTTCACACCACGTAATTGTGCTTCTAAAACGATATTATAAATTTCTTTCAATTTATCAGATGGTTCACCAACTGCAATCGTACGAGTAATATCAGAACAATATCCTTTGTAATAAGCGCCGAAGTCTAATGTAACGAAATCTCCTGTTTCTATCACTTTTTCAGATGCCACGCCGTGCGGTAATGCCGAACGAAGACCTGAAGCAACGATAATATCAAACGAAGAAGATGTTGCTCCTTGTTTTCTCATGAAAAATTCAAGTTCATTTGACACTTCAATTTCAGATACTCCCGGGCGAATGAATGATAGAATATGTTCAAAGGCAGCATCTGCAATCTGTGCAGCTTCCTTTAATATCTTAATCTCTGAATCAGTCTTTATCAAGCGTAACTTTTCTACAAGCCCAGAAGTTGGGATAAATTCAGCATCGATTACTTCTTTATGCGCTGAATAAGAACTATATGTAAGAGTATCTTGCTCAAAGCCAAGCTTTTGAATTCCCAGTTCCTTCACTCGCTTTGCAACTTCATCAATGATTAATCCTGCATGCTGTACAATCTCGTATCCAACCGCTTGTTTACTAGCCTGCTCTACATAACGGAAATCTGTAATAAATTGAGCACGATTTTTCGAAATCAGTACAACACCAGCTGTTCCTGTGAAGTTAGCCATATATCTACGACTATGTTCATTTGTTAACAAAATACCGTCAATACCAGCCTCATCAAATGCACTTCTTACTCTTTCGATTTTCTCCATTACTTTATGCCTCCCTCAATTTCTCCATTAATGCAAATAACGCTAACTTATAGCCATAAAAACCAAATCCAACAATTTGTCCCGCACAAACAGCTGCCGTCACAGATTCGTGACGGAACGACTCACGCTGGTGAATGTTAGAAATATGTACTTCAATAACAGGAATCGAAATGCTCGCAATTGCATCTCGAATCGCATAGCTATAATGCGTAAATGCTCCAGGATTTAAAATGATCCCTTCATATATATCTTCCGCCTCATGAATACGATCGATAATCGCACCTTCATGATTCGATTGGAAACATTCTAACTCCACTCCCATTTTTTCTGCTTCTTGCTTCATATCTGCTTCAAGTGTCGCTAGCGTGCCCTTTCCATATACATTTACCTCCCTGACACCGAGGCGATTTAGGTTAGGACCGTTTACGAGGAGTACCTTTTTCATATGTTTAAAACTCCTTAATATTAAATATCTATACAACATTTTAACATAGGAGTCACTTATTTGAATAGTTTGTCTTCTCTTCCCCTTCTCGCTCAGCTTTATTGGTATTTACTGCGTAGGAAACAGAGTATGCTATAAACACACCATACAATATAAAAATACATATCGTCGTCACAATTGTTTCTTTCGGTAAATGGAGTGCACTTTTAATGGCAGGCGCTATTAATCCCATTCCGAAAAATAGTAACGCCCACCAAAATAGCCCATAAATCATCCCTGGAATAATTCCTTCAAACTTTGCCAAAAACGCTTTATACAAAAAGGCAATTAAAATCGAAAGTAGTCCCATACAAACAATTCCTGACACATTGCCCCATACCCCTTCTTTCCAGCTTCCAAAGGCAAATGGTAAAAGTAAATAGTTCGGTCCTGCTTCCGTAAATGAAAATATATGAAGGAAATACCATATCCCTCCCCAAAAGATTCCACCAAATAAACCAATTTGTACAAAATTCCTTGTTCCTAATTGTTCTTGACTCACATCGACACCTCCGCTCAATAGTATGCCCGAAACTATTTTGAACCATGTTTAAATACTGCGAAATTTGTCTATAAAAAGAATAAGAAATGTCCGACTCTCGTAACATTTTTCCTTGTCATATACTTGTATTTGTCGATAAAATAAAGGAAACTCGGTGATTGTCTTATTTCAAAATGACAGAACCCAGTATGACAATTGCCTCTTTTTCTACATAAGAGAGAAACAAATACAGGTTGGTGTTAACATGGCAGAAGAGTCAAAACAAATATATGGCGGGCAAGCAGTCATAGAAGGAGTTATGTTTGGCGGTAGAGAATATACTGTTACAGCGGTTCGTCGTAAAGATAAATCGATTGAATTTTATCGATTACCACGCGTTCGTAATAAAGCATTATCTATCCTGAAAAAAATTCCATTTTTACGAGGGATTGCCGCTATTGTGGATGCAAGTGCGAATGGAGCAAAACATTTAAACTTTGCTTCAGAACGATTTGATGTCCACCCAGAAGAAGACGAACAAATCGCAAATAACAAAGAAGAACAATCGAAATTAACGATGGTATTAGGAGTTGCAGCAGTTGGCGTTTTATCTTTCATATTCGGTAAAGTCATTTTCACAGCAGTTCCTGCACTACTAGCTGAATTAACGAGACCGATTTTCCCTTCTCATACAGGGCAAATCATTGTCGAAAGTGTCATTAAGCTCATGCTATTATTGAGCTATATATACTTTATTTCTTTAACCCCACTTATTAAGCGGGTATTTCAGTACCATGGTGCGGAGCATAAAGTAATTAATGCCTATGAGAATAATCTTCCAATGACTGTAGAAAATGTTCAAAAACAAACTCGCCTTCATTATCGCTGTGGCAGTAGTTTTATTATATTTACAGTCATTATTGGAATGTTTGTTTATTTCCTTGTCCCTACAGACCCACTTTGGGCCAGAGTCGTAAACCGAATTTTATTAATTCCAGTCGTTCTCGGCATTTCTTTTGAAGTGTTACAATTTACAAATCGATTACGCGATATTCCAGTATTACGCATACTTGGATATCCCGGATTATGGCTGCAACTATTAACAACGAAAGAACCAACAGATGATCAAGTGGAAGTAGCCATTGCATCGTTTGAAGAATTATTACGTTTAGAAAACAAACAATAATTATTTAAAATTGGTGTTCAACTCCTTTCCTCATCGTTAATATACTAATTTTAATATATGTTTTTAGGAGGTGTCCCTTATGAACGGTCGTTCGTTTACATTCGCTATAGTTATGCTTATTATCGGATTAGCAATATTCGGCCTTGTTTCATCTGTCATTACAAATCCAATGGGTGTATTAAGAAATATCGGGTACATGTTACTTGTTGTCGGTATCTTTTATTTGCTATACAAGATGTTTACAAATTCTAGTGGTTCTGCAAATTCGCAAAGCTCTTATAAGCGTGCAGCGAAACAATCGAACCGCAAACATAAGAAACAAAATGTAGCACCCCTAAGCAATTCTTTCTTGAAATCCAACGCTTCTAATGACAAAGGTAAGAAAGGCGCTCCTTCCACTTTGAAGCGAAAAAGAAAACAATCTCATTTAACTGTCATTGAAGGTAAAAAAAACAAAAAGAAAGACCGTGCTTCCTTTTAGGAAATACGGTCTTTTTTTATATTTTGCAGTACTTCTTTCAAACTTTTATCTTTCATACTTTCAATTCGAAGGTGATGATTTTCAAATGGTAAATTCCTTGTCACATCATTAGGTACAACAACGCACTTTAATCCTGCTGCAATCGCTGCTTTTAATCCGTTTAACGAGTCTTCAAATACAACAGCTTCAGACGGATCAATTCCTAAATCTTCTATCGCAATTCGATAAAGTGCTGGATCCGGTTTTACCTTCTCAACATCTTCCCTTGTTTTAATGACTTCAAAATAATCTCGAATTTGTAGCTCTTCCAAAAAAGAAGTAACCCATTCTCTAGATGAACTGGAAGCTAATGCGATTTTCAATCCCATTTCTTTCGCTTCCTCTAAATATTCTTTTACCCCGTCACGAGCTTCTGGTATTTTCATTTTCTCTTTATGTAAAGTTTTCACTTTTTCTTTTAATGCATCCTTGTTAAACTTCTCTTTTAATTGCTCATTTAAATATGCGTAAAGCACATCGTCTGTCGTTCCAATACATTTCGCAAATTCCGCTAAAGGTAACTCCCCACCGTACTCACGAACAGCGTCTCTGAAAGAGTGAAACCATATTGTTTCTGTGTCTACAATTAATCCATCAAAATCAAAAATAATTGCTTTCATAATTTCCCCATCCTTTTCGGTTGAAATAAAAAAGGAAACGACATACGTTCCCCCTTAATTACTTTTCTCTTCATTTGCTTTTTGAACGCCACGAAGTGTTTCCACTCGAACCTCATCTTGTTCAAAATATTGCACTAGATCACCAATGCGGTCAATTGCTTCCCAACTTAAATGATGTTCAATTCCTTCTACATCATTGTAAATTTTACTTTCATCCAAACCGATAATACGCATAAATTGCTCTAGCAAGTCATGACGATATACGAGACGTTCTCCGATTTTTTTACCTTTTGATGTTAATACAAGCCCTCTATATTTTTCATAAATTAGATATTCATCTTTGTCTAATTTTTGCACCATTTTCGTTACAGAGGATGGATGTACACTCAGCGCTTCAGCAATATCAGATACGCGGGCATAACCCTTTTCATCAATCAACAAATAAATTTGTTCAATATAATCTTCCATACTAGGGGTAGGCATCGGTTTCCTCCATCCAATTTCATTTTGCTCATTCCGTACGAAGCAATCAATAAAATGATACACCAGAAAGAATAACGTGACAAGTTGAAAACAAGCCTAAATATTTAAAAGAAAAAAGAACTTGCATTCCAATACAAGTTCTTTTCATGTAAAATATTGAATTTCTGCGTTAGGAAAAAAGTGATGAATATATCCTCTAATCGTTTCTTCCAATACTTCTGCATCATCTTTTTTATATACGTATTTCCCGATGCCATATCGTCCCCATTTATATTTGCGCTTCTCTTCATCCATTTCAAGCTTCGTATTCGGATAACGCTCTTGAATGACCTTTTTTGCTGGTTTTGTAAAGCGATGTTGAATTAATTCAAATGTTAAATTCGGTATCGACAAATCTTTTAGCGCATTGTACAGTCGCTCAAATAGTTCACGATATCCTTCTTCCCATCCTTCATGCATATAAAGTGGTGCAACTATAAACCCAAGTGGATAACCCGCACCTGCTACTTTACGAGCCGCTTCAATTCGTTCTTCAAAAGGTGATGTCCCCGGCTCAAAATTTTTGATTACATACCGTGAATTAATACTAAATCGAAAACGAGTTTTCCCATTATGTTTTGCATCTAATAAATGATCAACGTGCGAATATTTCGTAACGAAACGTAAACGCCCATGCTCACTTTCTCCAATGAATTCAATCGCCCGCTTTAATGCATGTGTTAAATGATCAATTCCAACAATATCTGATGTACAAGCCGCTTCAAACCTTGTTATTTCTGGTGCTCTTTCATCCATATACTGCTTTGCCTTCTCAAATATTTCATCAAGATTGACATACACGCGAACGTAAGGCTTACTCCCAAGTGTCGTTTGCAAATAGCAATAATGACAATGTCCCATACACCCCGTTGCGAGCGGGATTGCATATTCAGCTGACGGTTTTGACGTATCAAACTTTAATGTTTTCCTCACCCCAACGACAAGTGTTGCCTTTGCATTACGATACTTTTGCAAATCATTTTCACCTGGCAAATTTCTAATTTGATTATGGGATGTCGTTTCACGAATTTCTAATCCCATCTTCGTAAACTTCTCATACAGCTCTTTTCCAAGCGGATATTCGAGTGCCTTCGGTTCAAAGTAAACGAGTTTTGGCATAAATGGTTTCATATGCTTCCCTCCTCTCGTTAGTATGGGAAACGATGAAGAATTAACACTCATTAAAGTTTTCCACTTCAGTAACTTGCGTTGCAAGTTACTGAATGTTATAATTTGGATAACAGCTACCTTGCAACGCAAGTTACCTGAGTAAAAGGTGGTGAAATCATGCACAGCCAAATGTTAAAAGGTGTGCTCGAAGGTTGCATCCTATACATCATTTCACAAGAAGAAGTGTACGGATATGAACTGAGTACAAAATTAAATAAACACGGATTTACATTCGTAAGTGAAGGAAGCATATATCCGTTATTGTTACGTATGCAAAAAGAAAAATTGATTGAAGGAACATTAAAAGCTTCCTCACTCGGTCCAAAGCGAAAATATTATCACGTAACCGACAAAGGATTAGAGCAGCTTGAAGAGTTTAAACAAAGTTGGGGAATGGTTTCAACAACCGTAAACAACTTATTACAAGGGGAGTGATAGGAATGAAGGCGAAAGATTTAATCGAACTAAATAACCAAAAGCGTAAATTATTAACTAAGAAAAATGAAAACGCCTATAGCGACATGTTAATATACATCCGCTTAGCTAAAGTGCCAGAGTACCACGCGGAAGAACTACTAATTGAAATTCTAGATCATCTTATTGAAGCCCAGCAAGAAGAAAAAAGTGCTTATGATATTTTTGGCGACGACTTACAGGCATACTGTGACGAACTAATTGCTGCTCTACCGAAGCCAAGTTTATGGGAACAATTATCGATTCCTTTATTTATAACTAGTTATCTGTTAGCAATATACTTTGCTATTTCTTCCGTAATTGCATTGGTATTCCCCCTATTTTCAAATGAAGCACGTTTTAAATTTGTACACATTGATTTCATTTATCTGCTCGCATTTATACTGTCCATACATCTCATCATACGTTTTGTTTTCGACTTTATTAACATTGATTTATTTAAAAACAAAACAACTATTTGGAGGCATATAGGCAGTTTTTTAATACGCCATAGCCTATGGATACTATTAATCGGTATTTCCTTTTTATTTATTAAACAGCCCTATACTACATTACAAATCTCACCTTGGATCGGCACTTTACTTGCCATCTCTTGCTATGCACTATACAAAATCTTCTTCAAAAAAGAATATTTAGCCTTTAAAAAGGAGTGACGATACGATGACTGAAAAAGAATTGATTAAGTTAAACAATGAAAAAAGAAATTTATTAACAGCTGAAAACGAAGCTGTTTATGGTGATATGCTTATTTATTTACGCCTTACTAGCGTTCCTCAAAAGCAAATGGAGGAATTACTTTTAGAAATATTGGATCATCTTTTAGAAGCGCAAGAAGACGGTAAAAATGCACATGATATTTTCGGGGAAGATTTAAAAACTTACTGCGATGAATTGATTAGCTCTTCAGAACATCAAAATTCTCTCCAACAAGCTGCCGTTATTGGATTTGCAGTTAGTTTATTATTAGCTATTCAAATTGGATACGATACATTCAGTACTCTTATGCAAAAACTATTTTCAGATACAAACACTTCAGGAATTCCATTTAGTATTCCTGGAACAATATTATCTGCTATCGTTTTAACAATTAGTGCTTTCATAACTTTTTCCTTGTTTAGACGTTTTTCTTTTACAATACTGGTTTCCTGGAAACAAAAAGCAATTCTCTTATTATCAGTATTCGTACCTTTTGTCTTATCAGTTTTTTTAAACGTATTTTTTAAAACGAAACCGTACTTATTTTATAATTTATCTATTTGGCAAGGTGCTCTTGTTACACTTTCTTTTTATATTTTGTACAAATTTTTATATAAAACATCTAAATTTTAACAGCCTTTCAAAAGGCTGTTTTTCTTCTGTCTAATTTTACAAATTGAAAAATTTCATAAAGAAAATAAGAAAAATGCAAAATAATTAAAGTTAATTGTTGACGTGATGCTTTTATTATCGGTATCATAAATCTTCGTGAGCAATTATTTTTCGTTATACGATTTTTTTATTATTACTGAATTTTTGAGAGGAGAAATTAGATGTCAGTTAAGAAGAAAACGCAAGTACGCACCGGCAAAATGGTACGTGAACTAATGTTAGCAGACGAAGATGTAAATGCTTCGCTAATTATGGTATATAGTGAAAACGGTGTAAACGCAGAAATTAAAATCGAGGGCTTAACGCCGAAATGTAACGAAGAATTATTTTTGAGCGGAAACGTGGATTGGAACAAGAGTGTTATTTATAAAATTGTTGATTTCACTGGAAACGCTGAAGTTGGTAAAGTTACATTAACAGCGATGAACAAAAACAATGTTTCTCTAGAAGTTGAACGCGTTATGTGGAGCAAAGAGAATAAAGAAGCTGCTGAGCAAGAAGAAACTGTTGTAGAAGCTCCAAAAGCAGTTACACCGGCTCCAAAACCTGTTACGCGAGTAGAAACACCTGCAGCACCTAAACCTACTCCGGTACCAACACCGAAGCCAGTAAGTGTAGAAGCTGCTGTGGAATTATCTACTCCAGCACCTGTGAAAAAAGCAGTACCAACTCCAGTTACAAAGCAAGAGACAGCACCGGTCGCGCCTGCAAAACCGAAGCAACCTGCTTTGACTGAAACAAATACAAAACTACAAGAAAATTATGTGAAACTCGTGAAAAAGACAATTGAAGTTTGTCAAGATTACGAGCTTGGCATCGACATAGATGATTCTATTGAAAGCTTAAAACAAGAACTACAAAGCCAAGGTATTAGCGTCACATTTGACAAAGAAATTATGGACGTTGTAAATCGCCTTCGTTCTTTACAAGATAAAGGAATCAAAGTAGAAAAAGTACTTAATTTACTATAAAAAAATAAGAGGTGGCAATTGCCACCTCTTATTTTTTATAATTCCATTCCTTACTTTCATACTTCTCTTTTGCTAATGT
The DNA here is from genome assembly GCF_022637375.2 of Bacillus sp. N5-665. Lineage (NCBI taxonomy): Bacteria > Bacillati > Bacillota > Bacilli > Caryophanales > Bacillaceae > Bacillus > Bacillus sp. N5-665. The sequence goes on along the minus strand of NZ_CP093325.1, from coordinate 1,217,265 downwards.
TTGCACTTCATGTAACTGTTCTTCTGTTAATTCATACGGAACAAGCTCTACATCTAATCCTTTTTCAAACCCAACCTCAAACGCTTTAATTAACTGTTCGATTGTAAACGTACGGTCTGTTAATTCATTAATTGCTACCGCTTTAGAAGAGAACATACTCTTCATACGCTCTTTTACACGTTCATTCGGGAATAAAAACAGATCGTATAATTCATCTAAATCTATTTCTAACGGAATCGATCCGTGCTGTAAAATCACACCTTTTTGACGTGTTTGAGCACTACCTGCGATTTTTCTTCCTTCTACTACAATTTCATACCAAGATGGTGCATCAAAGCATACGCCTGAACGTGGATTTTTTAAATTTTCACGGTCTGCTTCTGTTTTTGGAACTGCATAATATGCTTCTAATCCTAATGCCTTAAAACCGTCTAATAAACCTTGCGAAATAATACGATACGCTTCTGTAACTGTTTTTGGCATATTTGGATGATCTTCAGACACAATAACACTGTACGTTAATTCTTTATCATGTAGTACACCCCTGCCGCCTGTTTGACGACGAACGAATCCATATTTCTTTTCGTTAACTACATCCATATTAATATCTTTTTCAACACGCTGGAAATACCCAACTGTTAATGTTGGTACTTCCCATTCATAAAAACGAATGGTTGGTGGCATTTTCTTTTCACTTTGCCAATTTAATAAACATTCATCTAACGCCATATTAAATGCCGGTGAACATTGACCAGAGTTAATATAACACCATTTTTCTTTTCCCATCCTGCACCTCATATAACCAATTATTTTTCACATTCTCTAGTCTACCAAATTCGACAAAATTTGTGAAAGAATACGAAATTTCTTCTTATATGCAAATGAATCTGTTGCATAAATACATACGGGCATTATAATATTGAAAGTAGGATAAGAAAAAAGGGAGCGATAGAACCGTGTCAACAACTTGGATTATTTTATTAGCCGTAATCGTAGCGTTCATCGGCTACACTGTATGGATGTATTTCTATCAGAGAAAATTAATTAAAACACTTTCAGAAGAAGAGTTTCGCGCTGGCTACCGCAAAGCACAGCTTATCGATATTCGCGAAGCAGACGAATATACTGCAGGACATATTTTAGGCGCACGTAACATTCCATTATCACAAATTCGCCTTCGTCATAAAGAACTTCGCAAAGATCAACCAGTTTACTTATACTGCCAAAGCGGATTTCGTACTGGTCGTGCAGCTCAATACTTAAAGAAACAAGGCTACAAAGATTTCTACCAGTTACAAGGTGGATTCAAAACGTGGACTGGAAAAATTAAAAAGAAATAATAACATACAAAAACTAGCTGAATCATTCAGCTAGTTTTTTCATTCCATATTATTCGCAATGTATACTAAATTTTGCTTAATCACATCTTTATCATTCTCTTGCACATTACGATACAGCAGCTGATATTCAAGTCCTTTCTCTTTCCAAATAAGCGTAGCGAATTCATCTCCTCGCCCAGAGTCATCCTTATTTTTAAAATAAGCGAATGCTCCACTATTCAATTTCATTTGTTCTTGAAATCGCTTCTCTTCCACGAGATCCGGAAAACTATAAGGAAAGTTCGCAACATTTAACTCAATATACTCATTTCTACCTGGCTCCCGCTGTTTATATTTAATCATTAAGACAGCGTTCTTTTTCCCAATCGCTCTAACTTCCCCCTTCACATCACTCGTAATGTCATACGGTAAAAACGCCGGAACTTTAAATTTCACTGGAAAATATTTCGGAAGCTCCTTTAGCGGAATAGGATCCGTAACACGATCCATCGCTCCCCCTGTTGTTCCCACAAAATTTTTTTCTTCTTGCATCGTTTGCTGAAACGAACATGAACTTAGCACTAGACTAGAAAACACGAAACAAATGATTCTTTTTTTCAATTTGTTTCCGCCCTTTCTTCATACCGCTCTCTTTATGAATAAAACGTTAATGCCCGATTGGTGGAGCTAATAATCCGCGGGACATGCCCGACTGATTAAAGTTTCACTTTGTATGCTATTCATATTCGCCTCATTTACAAACTCCCCCTTTGAAAACTTTCCACGTTATTCTCACACATTTTGACAAAAATTCTTTTATAGACGCAAAAAAGACCCCCATCATTCTCACGCTCAACTAAAAAGGTTACGCGAATAACAGAAGTCATGTTTATAACATAGTTTGTGAAAAGCTTTTCAGGTCAAGATTTTTTCATTCTTATTATTTTCCCTTTATAATAAAGGAAAGAGGTGATACATATGGCCAATATAAAACAAATTGCAAAAACCGCTGGTGTATCCATATCAACTGTTTCCCGCGTCCTTAATAATCACCCTTACGTAAAAGAAGAAAAACGTAAGCGTGTTCTAGATGCTGTTGAAGAATTGAACTATGCAAAAAATATAAATGCTATTCATTTAATAAAGGGAAAAACATATACAATCGGGGTTATGCTCCCTTTCATTAATCTTCCATACTTCAGTACAATTATTGAAGGAATCGGAAACGAAGCGTTAGCAGCTGGATATCACATTAATTTATGTCAAACAAATTACGATAGCCTCGAAGAGATTCGTGTTCTTGAAATGATGAAAATGAAACAATTCGATGGAATGATTATTTGCTCTCGAACGAGTTCTTGGGAACAAATTGAACCTTTCGCAAAATTTGCCCCTATTATTTCATGTGAAAAGATAAAGCATCCCCTCATTTCATCCGTCTACGTAGATCACTATGAAGGCTTCCGTCTCGGCACTGCCTATTTACTCAGTAAAGGCCATGAAAAAATCGGAATCTGTTTAGCAAGAAAAACGAGTGCAAATTCTATAGAGCGCGAAAAAGCATTTGCTGATACGCTGCATAACGAAGGTAAAACGGTACATCCAGATTGGATTTTTCATCAATGCTATACGATGCAGGATGGTGCAAAAATACTTCATCGCATTTTAAACATGAAAAATCGCCCAACCGCTATTTTTACAGCGAACGATCAAGTTGCAGCTGGTTTATTAACAGAGGCGCGAAAATATGGCATTCGAGTCCCTGAAGAACTTGCTATCCTTGGATTTGATAATCATGAAATTTCAAAGGCGTTAGAAATTTCCACAATTGAACACCCCGGTCTCGCAATGGGCTCACATGCTTTTTCTTTATTCCATAAACAAATCCAAAGCGAGCAAATTGCTGGGAAGGCAGAAGAGCTTTCATTCCATTTAATTGGGCGAGATACTGTCTAAAAAAAGAGCGTTACCTGTAGCGCTCTTTTTCAGCTCTTCACCTATTGACTTTATATTTTCCATCTCATATAATAAACCTAACGAACGGTAGGTAGGGGATGAAAATGACAGCAAACCGCATTAAAGCTGTAGCACTTTCTCATTTCGCACGCTACGGCTACGAAGGAACTTCATTAGCAAATATTGCTCAAGAAGTTGGGATTAAAAAACCATCGATTTACGCACACTTTAAAGGAAAAGAAGAGCTATATTTTATATGCTTAGAATCCGCTCTTCAAAAAGATTTACAAAGCTTCACAGACGATATCAAAAATTTTTCAAATTCGTCTACTGAAGAATCGCTCTTACAGTTACTAAAGGGCTATGCAAAACGATTTGGTGAAAGCGAAGAATCAATGTTTTGGTTACGAACTTCTTATTTTCCGCCCGATGCATTTCGCGAACAAATTATCGAAAAAGCGAATACACACATTGAGAACGTCGGAAAACTTTTATTCCCTATATTTAAACGGGCAAACGAGCAAAGTGAACTGCATAACATTGAAGTAGAAGACGCTCTAGAAGCCTTTCTATGCTTACTAGACGGACTTATGGTTGAACTACTATTCGCAGGTTTAAATCGCTTTGAGACTCGTTTAAACGCCTCTTGGCAAGTATTTTGGCGAGGCCTTTCAAACTGACGGATTGCTCCTTTGCAATGCGTCGTTTTTAAGCCCTTTACCTAACGACTGGTAGGAAGGAGAAATGACATATGGCATGGATTTATGTAATCATAGCTGGTATTATTGAAATCTTTTGGGTGATTGGACTAAAAAAAGCGGAGGCACCACTTGAATGGGCTGGTGTTGCGCTATTAATTACAATTAGTTTCGTCTTATTATTTAGAGCTTATAAAGATTTACCTGTCGGCACTGTATACGCAGTCTTCACAGGAATTGGAGCTGGCGGAATCGTTCTTACAGAGATTTTCGTCTTCGGAGAACCTTTCTCTATTGTAAAAGTATTATTAATTGGTTTAATCTTCTTTGGCGTAATTGGTTTAAAACGAGTAACAGAAGAAAAAGAAGCGAAGGAGGCCGCATAAAATGGCTTGGGTATTTTTAATTCTAGCTGGTATTTGTGAAATTATTGGTGTACTCTTTATGAAAGTAGCCACTGAAAAGAAAGGCTGGGCACCAAAAGTTATTTTAATTGCTAACTTCGGCGTAAGTTTCTTCTTCTTATCTCTTGCGATGAACACGTTACCGATGGGAACTGCTTACGCGATTTGGACTGGAATCGGAACTGCGGGAAGTGCACTTCTAGGTATTCTTATTTTCCGCGAATCAGCGGATTGGCGTCGTCTTGCCTTCTTAAGTTGCATTCTATGCGGCGCTGTTGGCTTAAAACTATTAAGCTAACGTGAGGTGACTGTCATGTGGAAAGAAAAAGGAAAACAAATGTTAGCATGGATTACACTCGGGATCGTCATTCTATTGCAAATCAGTTTTCATATAATAGAATGGTTGTTTCATAGAGTCGTATCCATTCTTACATTTCTTCCTAACATGGCACTTGAAATTGCATCTATTGTTTGGTCCATTATTGCCTCCATTGCAATCGTCATTATATGGAGTATCGCCAAACTATGGAATAAATTATTTAAAAAGGACAGTACTTCTGAAAAAGAGTAACTGTCCTTTTTTATATTCATTCAGACTTTCTGTAGAAGTTTGATGTGATAAGACAAAAAAGACCAACTATGACAATGCTTATACCAATCCCTTTATGCAAATTAGGAAATGGCGATGGTATATCTGCATAAAAATTTGCTAATATGAGACCGATTGAAAATAAAAATATCCCTATTCTATATAACCATTTTCTTTTGTTCATCATTCTCCCTCCTAACATTTTTCATACACTCCTTTCCTTTGGACATACTACCTAAAAAAGGAGTGAATACTATGCAAAATTCTATACATAAGCAGATCCTATTTTTATTTTTCCTCTTTCTCATTCTCGTTATCATTTTCAGCTTTATATTACATACTCCGAAAGATGTTGTACCGAATAGCCTCTCTGTTTATAAACTCTTACTTTCATATTGTCGTTATTGAAGAAGGTGCCTTATATAAGGCACCTTTTAAAATTCTCTCTTCTCATACAATTTCACTGAAACGAAGATAGATGCTATGAACATGCATATGGAACCGATGAATAACAAGCTGTTATATAGCTGAATTTGTTCTAGGTTGATTCCAAAGAAAATAGAAGAAACAGCCATAGGTGCTATTAGTATAAAAATCGCAATAAAAATAGTTTTTTTATACGCTAACCAAAACGATATTGGTAAAACAAAACTTAAATACATTAAAATAAAGCTAATACTAGCAAGCATTGTCGTTTCAATAAATTCAAATAGGTTACCCCCACTCTTCATTCCCATCGTGAAACAACCAACCGTTACGCTTATAAAAAGAGTAATAATTGCTACTATATATTTCGCATACACAATTTGTTTTCTCAATATTGGTAAACTATTTACTATAACTTCACTCTCATTTTTACTATCTGCTTCAAATGTTTTTACTGTTGCCCCAATTGTAAAAATTACTGACATAATTATGAACAGATTTTCCGTATCTGTTACGGCCATATAAAAGAAAACAGGATACAGTATGTACCAAATTAAAAATTTCCATTGCACGATAAAGTCTTTTATTATAAGTTGCTTCACAATCGCTCCCTCCTTATAAATCACGTTCATTGTACAAATGAATTGAGAAAAACATAGACATAACATATAAAAGAAGGAGTCCTGCTATAAAACAAATATTTACGACTAGACTCGTGTTGCAAGCATTCTCTACATCTAACCATACGTTACTTACAATCAATCCACTTAAATACCCAAATGCAATTCCGATGAAAGGAGCAATTTGTTTTGCACTGCTATATCCTACTGAAAATTCGATTAGGAGTACAATCATGCTATAAACCAATCCTCCCGTTATTCCGCCAAGAATCTCTCCCCATAGCATAAATACAGTTATATGTTCATTTTGTAACTGAATTAAACCAACTACAAGTGAGAAAATCCCACCTAAAACAACTAAAATACTTACAAATATGTATTTTGCTATGACAATTTCTTTACGCTCAAACGGCAAACTATTTACTATCATCTCACTTTTATTTTTCCCCTCATAACTCATTGACAGTACCATACCAAGAAAAGGTATAGATACACTAATCGTCATAAGGAAACTATCACTACGAAAATCAACAATAGCAAGGAAAAACAAACATATAAGATAAGCAAACCCTAACTTTCTTTGCAACATCATATCTTTTAAGACTAATTGCTTGATCATGTTTTACCCTCCTAATATGAAAATGTCCCTTCTATAACTCTGCCTCCTGAAACATTTTCATTGAGAGAAACATTGACATGACTATACTTACTAACACTCCGATACCAAGAACACTCATTGCTAGTGTAGCCTCTTGAGAGTGGAGTACTTTTAACATAATTGTTTTATCACCAAAAATATTGCACATAAGACCAATCATACCCATTAGAGGAAATAGCATAATCACATTCAAGACAGTAATAGCTTTATATCCCCCAATGTAATTAGCAGGTATCGTTACTACACAATAAATTAAAGTTGCTACTATTGCTGAAAATATTGCATATCCAGGAATAACTATATCTCTGTTCAACAAAATATTTCCTAATATTACGACTATAGAAGTTATACTCAAACCGACTATAATAAATAATGTGCTTGAAATATATTTAGCTATAACTATCTCTTTTCTCATTATAGGCAAACTCACTAATACTTTTTCTGTTTTACTTTTTTCTTCATAATAAAAAGAAATATATATAATCGTACTACATGTTATAAATAATCCTATTGCAATCCCCATCGGTTCTATGGAATTTCTAAAAACAGATAAAATAGGTATTAAAAAATAGAAAGGAAACATCTTCTTCTGTAAGAAAAACTCCTTCAAAATCAACTGTTGCATATGAATTCCCCTCTCTATAAATCACGTGCTTCATAAATTTTAATTGTAAGAAACATAGAAACGATATAAATACTAACTAATGTAATGAATCCAACTATAAATACACCAATATGCATAGGATTCATAATCCACTCAATGAATGAAGGTGTTGTTTCATTCAGCCCATCACTAATAAACATCCAAAAAATTACACCGACTCCCATTGACGCTGCTGATACTATACTTCTTACTACCTTCGATTTTGTACCGTAATAACTAGGGAAAAGTATCACAACAAAAAATACGGCGTAAACAGCTCCATTTATTACTTCATACCATGGAATTTCAATGTATAGATTAGGATGATAGGCACCGATATCACCAATGACCACAATACCTCTTACAAGAAAAACAACTAACATCGTAGAGAGTATGCCACCAACAATAAATAGTGCACTGGAAACATATCTAGCAATTATGATATCCTTTCGGCTTACCGGTAAACTATTTATAATAATGTCACTGTTATTCCTTTCATCCATAAAAATTAACGTCATAACGGAGGAAAGGGTTATAAATAGACAACTCATCGGAAATAAAAATTCACCACTTGGCTCTAACATAAAAAACAAAAGGGGCATAACAAAATTTACTAACCACATCACCCGAAAAAAGAACAAATCCTTATAAATGAGCTGACGCATAGGCACCTCTCCCTTTCGCAGTGTAAACGATAATATCATCTAATGTAGGCTTTTCTAGTACAACCTCATTTCCAAACCAATCGATAATTGCTTGTTTATCTTTTGCTAAACCTTCGAAACCAAATTTATTTTTTCGTAATCCAACAAATTGTTCTTTTCCTTCTCGATCTAATAAATCATTACTTCCTTTTACGATTACGTAGTTCTCCATTAATTCATCTTTCTCACCAGTAAATATAATTTCTCCATCATTGATGAACGTAATATAATCTGCGATGCGCTCTAAATCTGTTGTAATGTGCGTTGAGAATAATACGGATACTTCATCTTCCATTACAATTTCTTGCAACATATCAAGTAATTCACTTCGAACAACTGGATCTAACCCTGCTGTCGGTTCATCCATAATGATAAACTCTGCGTGATGTGAAAGTGCGATAGCAATCGCAAATTTCATTTTCATCCCTTTTGATAATTCTTTAATTTTTTTATACTTCGGAACTTGCAATCGATGCATATACGATTGATACTGCTCTTCGTCCCACTTTTTATATAGCGGTGCAATAATACGTTTCATTTGTTCACACGTTAAATCTTCGTAGTAATGATTTTCATCATATACAAAACCGATATTTTGTTTTATTTCCTTCTCGGCTTTTTTATTGTCCTTGCCAAAAATTTTTATATCACCGCTATCTTTTCTAATTAAATTCATAATCATTTTGATCGTCGTACTTTTCCCTGCTCCATTCGGTCCGACAAATCCCATAATATATCCGCATGGTAACGTAAAACTTATATTTTTCACTGCAAAATCTTGATAACTTTTACAAACGTTTTTTAGCTCTAACATCTCTTATTCCCCCTCATATAAACACGCAATCATCTGCTGTAAATCTTCAAGTGAAAGCTGCAACGCTTTACTTTCATTTACAACCTCTTCCGCTTTACTTTCCAATAGACGTAGCCGCTGTTCTTTTAGTAGTTCATTATTTTTACGTGAAACATAAGTCCCCTTCCCAGCAACAGTTTCTATATATCCTTCTTTTTCAAGCTCCTCGTACGCACGCTTCGTTGTAATTACACTAACTTGTAATTCCTTCGCTAAGCTACGAATAGACGGTAATTGGTCTCCACCCTTTAAACCACCATTTAAAATAAGCTGGCTTAATTGTTTTCTTATTTGCACATAAATAGGGTCTTGGGAAGAATTCGAAATAATAATATTCATGTTTTCCTCCAGTGTTTGTATATACTGTATATACCTTATATATACAGTATATACACACCATCCTATTTTTGGCAAGAAAAAAAGACCAACATTTTCCTGTTGGTCTTTCGTATATGTATCACTTTTCAAAGCGATCTAACATCTCATCTCTCATTCCAAAACTCACTACCGCAATTCCTACATACATAAACAGAAGGAACGCCGGATGAACTGTATTGTACCAAGTGCTATCAACAATTAAATAAATCGTTAATGCTACAACAAGAACAAACGCTAAGATAAACATATAAAAGTGTCTTGTACTACCCATAATAAACTCCTCTCTTCTCTCGTCACCATTCAACAGTATATTGTATCGAATAATTCGATATGACTCAAGGTTAACTTTCTGTTATGTAATCAAGTTCCACCTTTACAATGTCCTCACATGCTATTGAAATGATTGTTCCTTGCTTATCAATTGCCGTCACTTCTCTATTATCCATTACACGATGTGCTACTCTTTCTAGTACTTTTCCTTGATCTCGATAACAAAATTCTTTTACATCTTTAATCGTTTTTCCGTTTTCTAAATGGTATATCATTCTATAACACCGATATCCCACATTTTCACCCCCAGCTTGCTCGTTTTTTCACATATACATAAAAATGAGTCATTCCTATCTCATTACATCTTCTTAATTTCAATAAAATTCTAACAAAAATAAATACTTTTATCAAACTGACTTTTTCAACAAAATCACCTATAAAACTGCTTCTTTACACCATTATGAAACAAAAAATATAAACTTTTAACATTTTCTTCACTAATTCTGCACAAATTCTCCATACAAAAAAAAGAACCCGCATATAGCGAGTTCTTCCTTTGTTATGCTAATCAAACTTGTACAGGAGCTAACTTTTCATAACGTAAAACTGGTTTACGAGCAGCCAATGTTTCATCCAAACGTTTAATTACCGTTGTATGTGGCGCTTCTTGTACAACTTCTGGATTTTCTTCTACTTCTTTAGCAATTTGAATCATCTTATCAATAAAACCGTCTAATGTTTCTTTTGATTCTGTTTCTGTCGGCTCAATCATAATACATTCTTCCACATTTAATGGGAAGTAAATTGTTGGTGGATGGTAACCGAAATCAAGCAGGCGTTTTGCGATATCTAATGTACGTACACCAAGTTTCTTTTGACGACGACCTGATAATACAAACTCATGCTTACAATGTCTATCGAACGGAAGATCATAGAATGGTGCTAATCTTCTCATCATATAGTTCGCATTTAATACCGCATACTCCGTTACTGTACGTAGTCCATCTGGACCCATAGAACGAATGTATGTGTATGCACGAACGTTAATTCCGAAGTTACCATAGAATGGTTTTACGCGCCCAATTGCTTCTGGACGATCATAGTTAAAGTGATAGCCATTTTCTGTTTTCTCTAAAATTGGTTTTGGTAAGTACGGAATTAAATCTGCTTTCACACCTACTGGACCAGAACCTGGGCCACCGCCGCCGTGAGGCCCTGTAAATGTTTTATGAAGGTTTAAATGCACAACGTCAAATCCCATATCTCCTGGGCGTGCTTGGCTTAATACCGCATTTAAGTTTGCACCATCATAGTATAATTTACCGCCTGCGTTATGGACGATTTCTGCCATTTCTAAAATATTTTCTTCGAATAGACCTAATGTATTAGGATTTGTTAACATAAGTGCTGCTGTTTCTTCGTTTACAACACGTTTTAAATCTTCTAAGTCAACAAGACCATGTTCATTTGATTTTACTGTAATTGTTTCAAAACCAGCTACAGTTGCAGATGCTGGATTCGTGCCGTGAGCAGAGTCAGGAACAATTACTTTCGTACGGTTAAAGTCACCATTTGCTTCATGGTATGCACGAATTAACATTAAGCCTGTCCATTCTCCGTGTGCACCAGCTGCTGGTTGTAATGTAACAGTATCCATACCTGTAATTTCAATTAAATGCTCTTGTAAGTCGTACATTAATTCCATTGCACCTTGTACTGTCTTTTCATCTTGTAATGGATGAATATTTGCAAATCCTGCGAAACGAGCTACATTCTCATTAATTTTCGGATTATATTTCATCGTACAAGATCCAAGTGGATAGAATCCAGAATCTACACCGTGGTTACGGTTTGAAAGTGCTGTATAGTGGCGCATAATGTCAAGTTCAGATACTTCTGGTAGCTCAGCATCTTCTACTCGAATATAATCGCTCTCAAACACATCTTCTAGTTTCACTTCTTCTACATCTAATTTTGGTAGGCTATATCCTATGCGTCCTTCTTTACTCACTTCAAAGATAAGTGCTTGGTCTTGGTTCTTCATTGGATAGCCCCCATTTCGTTTACAAGTGTGTCAATTTCCTCTTTTGTACGAAGCTCAGTTACTGCTACAAGCATATGGTTTTCATGCTCTTTATAATCACGGCCTAGATCGTAACCGCCGATAATATTCTTTTGTAATAATGCATCGTTTACTTCTTTCACTGGACGCTTGCAATCTACAACAAACTCATTGAAGAATGGTCCAGCAAATGTAACTGTGAAGCCTTGCGCTTCAAATTGACGTTTTGCATATTGTGCTTTAGAAATATTTTGACGTGCCATTTCTTTCACACCTTGTTTACCAAGTGCCGTCATTGCAACTGATGCTGCTAATGCATTTAACGCTTGATTTGAACAAATGTTAGACGTCGCTTTGTCACGGCGAATATGCTGTTCACGTGCTTGTAACGTTAATACAAACCCACGTTTACCATCTGAATCTACAGTTTGTCCAACAAGACGTCCTGGAATTTTACGCATAAATGCTTTCGTTGTTGCAAAGTAACCACAGTGTGGTCCACCAAACTGCGTTGGAATACCAAATGGTTGTGCATCACCGATTACAATATCAGCACCAAATTTTCCTGGTGGTGTTAATGCGCCTAATGATAATGGATTTGAAGAAACGATAAATAATGATTTTTGTTGATGAACGATTTTTTCAATATCAGCTAATTTTTCAACTTGTCCGAAGAAGTTTGGATATTGAACGATTACACAAGCAACTGTATCATCTACTTCACTTTGTAATACGTCTAAATCTGTTACACCATCTTTATGATTAATTTCAACAACTTCAAGATGTTGACCTTTTGCATACGTTTCAAGTACTGCTCTTGATTCTGGATGAACTGCGCTAGATACAAGAATTTTCTTTTTACGAGTATGGCCAGCTGCTAGCATTGCCGCTTCAGCTAAAGCTGTACCTCCGTCGTACATAGAAGAGTTTGCTACATCCATTCCTGTTAATTCACAAATCATTGTTTGGAATTCAAAGATTGCTTGTAATTCCCCTTGTGAAATTTCTGGTTGGTATGGCGTGTAAGCTGTATAAAATTCTGAGCGAGAGATAACGTGATCTACAATTACTGGAGCGTAATGATCATATACGCCTGCTCCTAAGAAAGAAGCGTACTCTTTTAAGTTAGCATTTTTACTAGCCATTTGAGTCAACTCTTTTAACAGCTCTGGCTCTGATTTTGCTTCTTTAATTTTTAAATCCCCTTTAAAACGAACACTCTCTGGAATATCAGAGAATAACTCATCGATCGTTTGAACGCCGATCGTTTGTAACATTTCTTTTTTGTCTTCTTCTGTCATTGGAAGATAACGATGCAACATGAAATCTACCCCTCTCCCCGTTACTTTGAACGTTTATAAAATGGTGTTGGAACAACTACTGCTTTGACGCGTTTATTACGAATTTCAATTTCTACTTCTGTATCAACTGCTGCGTATTTTACATCAATTAGTGCTAAACCAATGCTTTTCTTTAACGTTGGAGATTGTGTACCACTCGTTACTTCCCCGATTTTTTCTTCTCCAATAAATACAGGGTAATGTGTACGAGGAATTCCACGTTCGATTACTTCGATGCCGACTAACTTACGAGGCGCACCGTTTTCTTTTTGCTCTTTTAACGTTTCTTTTCCAAAGAAGTCTGCTTCTTTATTTGGTTTTACCGCAAAGCCAATGCCAGCTTCAATCGGTGTAATATCTTTTGATAATTCTTGACCATAAAGTGGTAATGTTGCTTCGAAGCGAAGTGTATCACGAGCACCTAAACCACATGCTTTTAAGCCTTCTTCTGCTCCAACTTCAAGAAGTTTCTCCCAAAGTTTTGCAGCATCTTCACTCTTACAGTAAATTTCAAATCCATCTTCACCTGTGTAACCTGTACGAGATACAAGTGCTGGAATTCCATCTACAAGAATATCGTTTTTAAATTTAAAGAACTTAATTTCTTTCAAATCTTCTGACACAACTTTTTGTAAAATGCCTTCTGCTTTTGGACCTTGAATTGCAAGCTGTGCAACTTCACTAGAAACATTGACTACTGTCGCATCGCCAATTACATGGCTAGCTAACCATTCGTAATCTTTCTCGATATTTGATGCATTGATTACTAATAAATAGTCTTCTTCACCACGTTTGTAGATTAATAAATCATCTACTGTACCACCATTTTCGTAGCACATAGCTGTATATTGTGCGCCTCCTACCTTTAAAGTAGAAACGTCATTTGTAACAACACGTTGTAAAAATGCTAAACTATCTACACCTTTTACCTCAACTTCTCCCATATGAGACACATCGAACAAACCTGCAGCCGTACGTACAGCTTCATGTTCTTCTTTAATGCTTGAAAATTGAACTGGTAATTCCCAACCACCGAAGTCGATTGTTTTTCCACCATACTTCGCGTATACATCAAATAACGGTGTACGTTGTAATGTAATCATGCTCTCTCCCCCTTATGCTTTGACAAATCAATAAAAGTTGCTCGCCATATCTAAACATTTTCACTCTGAAAAGATAGGATATACGGAATCTCATTATATTTTTTTATGAAAGCGTAAATAAAAAATCACTTTCTTGGATAAAATACGAAAGATTCCACACATTTCACACCATTATCCTAACATTATTCGCTATATTTCATCAATATTCTAGCATAAAAAATAATTTAGAATTTTTCATTCTTAATCTTATTAAATACAACTTTCAAAATTCAGCCCTTTATCTTTGCCTATTCTTTAACTTTCAGTATGTGTAATAGCTCCTTATTACAAGGCTTATATAATAAAGATTTTTTTAATAATTACTTTAGTTTATAAAAGGTGGGAGAGTCGTAATGAATGTCGATATTTCCGTAGATCGAACGTGGCAAAACAATTTTTTAAATAGAATTAATGAAGATGGTCCTTGGACAAATTGGGATTTATATCATTTAGCTTATAAAACAGAAAAATCGTTACTTGTTCCTACTTTCGATGGATTACAAGCACCGAAACATTTATCTCATTTCACACCACTTCCTCATCAATTAGAAGTCGCTCAAAATGTCATTGAACAAATGAATGGTAAAGCGATACTAGCAGATGAAGTGGGACTTGGGAAAACGATTGAAGCTGGGCTTATTTTAAAAGAATATATGGTCCGCGGCCTTGTGAAAAAAGTACTTATACTCGTCCCTGCCTCTCTCGTATCACAATGGGCATACGAATTAAATACAAAGTTTTTTATTCCAGCTGTAGCCCAAAAGAAAAGCTACTCGTGGGAACAAGCCGATGTGATTGTATCATCAATTGATACTGCAAAACGTTCACCGCATCGCGATATCGTTTTGAACCTAGAATATGACCTTATTATTATCGATGAAGCACATAAACTTAAAAATAATAAAACAAAAAACTATGAATTTGCACAACGATTAAAAAAGAAATTTTGTTTATTATTAACCGCTACGCCTGTTCAAAATAAGATTGATGAAATTTTCAACCTCGTTTCTTTATTAAAGCCAGGACATTTAGGCAATCAATCCAACTTTGAAGAATATTACGCTTCAAAAAATCGTTCCGCCGAATCTGATGAAGATTTAAAAGCTCTTATTAACAAAGTGATGGTCCGAAATCGACGTCATAATACCGGAATTGATTGGCCAAAGAGACATGTACGTACAATTTTTGTTGAGTTTAATGAAGAAGAGCAAGCTTTGTATAATGGTATTGAAAATTGGCGAGGACAAGATGCCTTCACATCTGCTTTCTCATCGTTAACTTTAAAACGGGAAGCGTGTAGTAGTCGTGAAGCTGTTTACTACTCATTAAAAAAACATGTGGAAAAAAGGCAGAAAGAAAATGAGCATTACATAAAGGACCCACATATTGATGTGCTAATGGACAAAATTAATCATATTCCTTTCAACTCAAAAGCGAATAAAGCTCTTGAGCTTATAAAAGAAATTGACGATAAAGTCATTATCTTCACTGAATATAGAGCTTCACAAATGTATTTACAATGGTTTTTACAACAACACGGTATTTCTTCCGTTCCATTCCGCGGCGGGTTTAAACGCGGGAAGAAAGATTGGATGAAGGAGCTTTTCCAAAACCACGCACAAGTATTAATTGCAACGGAAGCTGGTGGCGAAGGGATTAACTTACAGTTTTGTAGCCATATGATCAATTATGACTTGCCATGGAATCCAATGCGTCTTGAACAAAGAATCGGACGTATTCACCGTCTTGGTCAAAAGAATGATGTTCATATTTATAACTTAGCTACAAAACATACTGTTGAAGAACATATTTTGAAACTGTTATATGAAAAAATCAATTTATTTGAGCGTGTTATCGGCGAGCTTGATGAAATTTTAACGAGAATTAATATGAAAAACATCGACGCGCATATTCAAGAAATCTTTGCGCAGTCAAAAAGCGAAGGAGAAATCCGAATTAAGATGGAAAACTTAACATCTATTATCGACTTCGCGAAACGAAATGAAGCTGAGGTGCAAGGCTATGCAGCAACATGAAATTCATAATTACTTATACAATTTTTTTGAGGCGAATAACTGCGAAATTTTAAAGCGCTCCCCTCATCTATTAGATGTGCAGTTAACAATTGAGATGGATAAATTATTAATGAACCGTCCTTTTTATTGGCACTATCTTGAGAAAACAGGAGGCGTACCGAATCCGATGCGCCTTACTCTTCTTACAAATCCAGAAAGTGAAGAAAACGATGGTGAGCTTATTCACTACGGTTCACCACGTCTTCATCAAATTTTCCAAACGACAAAAGAATTAGGCTCTTACATACGTTTATATGAGGAAGTACGGCATAGCGGGGCAACGCATACACCGCTCCATCCTTGGCTCGGTGTAAATATAAAGGTTTCCTATCAATGTGATCGAAAAAAAGACATCCTTCACTCCATTGGGATTCATCTCATTTCTGGCACAATGATTGCAAACTTTCATGAAACATTAGCTAAAATTAAACTTACACCGAAAATACCTGACTTTTGTTTTACGCTCTCGCCTATCATTAAACCGCAAAGCGGTTTACAACGTATAGAGGATGCTTTAAAGAATATTATTGCAGAAGATGACCATACGTGGGCGAAAGAAGCAAGAGTGCGCTGGAATCACGATTTAGACCTTTTAAATCGTTTTTATGAAGAGAGTGATGAACTTCCCGAAAGCTATGAAATTGAAAAGCAAGCCTTGCAAGAACAATATGAACCCCGCATTACAGTGCAAATTATTAACGGCGGACTCTTTTATGTTACTGCGAATCATTTTCTTTCTTAAAAAGCCCCTTCTGTTTTAGAAGGAGCTTTTTTTGAGTTATCCTCTATCGCCATTACGCTCTTGTTGTTTTTGCTTTGCCATACGTTTTTGATGCGCACGATCTTTTGCGCTCACATGATTAGCATCAGTTGGAAGATTTTCTTTTGAACGACCAATTCCATTGCTCATCTTTATCACTCCTTTTTATATCTTTCAAAATACATCCTTATTTTCAGCTAGAGATACAATCCTTATACAAAAAAATAAGAGCAGCCATTGGCTACTCTTACTCACTCACGTATTTTTGAAACATATCATGGATGCCTTTATTTACTAGGTTCGAGATCTGCTCGTCAGATTTATTCGGATAACGATCACGCAATCTGATAGATGCCTTCACCATTAAATTTTCTAATACAGAACGGCCACCTTCTCCATAAATAATTTCAGCATACTTAACAAGCCTTCCATCCTCTACTGTTGCTGGATTATGATTGAAGAAAAATTTACTCATTGTCTCCACCTCTCTATTTTGATAACGTTTACATTTATATAGATTATTTATGTTATTTATTTCACAATATTGTATGCATGTATATTTAATTAGTTTCATTATAAAGCAACATATCGATAGTAAATATGTGATTTTCCGTCCATTTTGTGAACAAACCAAAAAATGAAAGCGTTTCCTTTATTATATACTAAAAAAACTTACTACGCTAGGGGCAATTTTTTTAATCTACTAATCCCTCAAAAATTAATATATTTTTTCTTTTCCCATTAAACCTTATACAATTTTCAGAAATTATATTATAAAATATATGTATGACTTAAGGAGGATTTATATGAATCAAAATAAAAAAGCTATATTAGATCTTGTCTTTTATCTCGTAATCCCATTCCTCATTTGGAAATTTGCAAAACCTTATATCGATCCTTATTACGCGATGTTACTTTCCTCTGTTCCAGGGATTATTTATACACTGTATACCTTTAAAAAAGAAAAACAGTTTAACGTGACAGGGTTCTTTATTTTAATTACACTCATTTCTAATACAACAGTAGACCTATTATCTGGATCAGCTGAACGAATGTTGTGGAACGATGCGTATTATCACATCGTACTCGGTATTATCGTCATATGTACAATTTTTATAAAAAAACCACTTATGTTATATTTCGCAGCAGATATTGCCGCATTGCAAGGCCATGACCGTGATAAAAGTCGTGAACTGTATCGTGATAGTCGTATCTATCCAGCACTACAATATTTAACGCTATTTTTCGGGCTACAATTTATATTAAAAAGCTTCTTAAAAATTTATTTCATCTCTGTTTTCGGTGTAGATGGCTATGGTGAAATGAGAGCGATTATGACTGCTGTTGGGTGGGGCATTTCCATTTGTATCGGAATTGGATTTGTTTGGGTAAACAATAAAATACATGCTGTTACAGAAGAAAAAGAATCTGTACAGTAAATGAAAATCCCCTAGTAGCATCATACTACTAGGGGATTTTCATTTTGCTACACATATTACGAAATCGTTAACTTGATTTTTTTCTTTTATCTTTTACGTTTCGATAAAACAAAGCAGCACTTAGCGGCATAACACCAAACCACTTATTCATAAATGGCTCTTTTTCAGCACGGCGTTGTTCTTTCTTTTGTTTACGATCTTCCTTTGGAGCATCCATGTACGAGACAAACTGCTGTGTCACAAAGCGAACATAATCATTAGTAGACATATTATCATCACCTCTACTTGATTAGTATGTCCACTTTTTTATTCATTAATCTTTTCTTTTAATTCATTCATAATTTGCTTTACAGACTTATTCGTCGTATCGATATGAATATGAGCCTCTTCATAATAAGCTCGGCGCGATTCAAATTTTGCCACAAATGCCTCTATATCTTTCTTCTGAAATAGTGGACGCGTCGTATCTTCACGGAGTCTTTCTGCAATTACATGTGGATCACAATATAAATACACGACAGTTCCATTTTCCTTCATCCACTTTCGGTTTTCCTCTCGCTCGATGATTCCACCACCAGTTGTAATAATTACATTACAACTGGGTAGTGAACGTAACATTTCACTTTCATATTCCCGAAAAGCGATTTCGCCTTCTTCGGCAAAAATATCACGAATTGCCTTCTCCTGATTCTCTTCAATTTTTTGGTCTGTATCGACAACATCCATATGAAGTTCTTTACTTAACGCTTTTCCAATTGTTGTTTTCCCAGCTCCCATATAACCGGTTATGTATATAGATTTCATGTTCGTTCCTCTCAATCATCCGTTATTATTTTTTATTATAACGAAAGATTTCATTATTTAATAAAAAAACGTTTTGTTCTCCTTATACAATGAAGAACAAAACGTTATATACACGCTTTTACTTATAAGCGCCTCTTCTCACCCACTGTGTTGCAATCCATTTCTCACCTTTCGTTACAGGTGCCCCTCCATGTAACGTAAGCTCATTTAATGATTGGTCTTGATAAAAATACTCAAAGTATACTGCCATTCCCTTTCTAGGGTGCACAGAAAGATTTAATTTCGGAAAGAACGTTTCTCCGCCTTCTTCTACATCATTTAAGTACATGACAAGCGTACTAATACGATTATTAGCAGCTGATCTACTATGTTCCGCAAAATAATCATAGTGCGCTTTATATTGTTGATCCACTTCATAATTTAAAATGTGTAATCCTTCTCCATGCGACACAGGAACATTCATGATAGATGAAATTCGTTTTTCAATCTTCGCAGTAAGTTCATTATCGTCCAAAAATGCACCACTACTCGTTCGAATATCATTTACATCACGTGATGAACCAACTTTAGAACGCTTCATTTTACTTTTAGACAATTCAATCAATTCATCGCATTCTTCATCACTTAATACATTTCCTAACACGACAATAAGAGGTTCTTCGAATTTTGAAATAATGTGTATTTCCCTATCTTCCGCCATAATTGCATTTCCTTTATGATCAAAAATAGTTTGTTCCTTATTTTCGCCTATTTGATTGTTATTTGTCATTTCCCTATTCTCCCTAAAAAAATATGTTTGGATAGCATGAATATATCATATTCTTTCTACCTTTCTCTTTTTTGAGAAAATTTAAACTTTAAATTGTTTTATTTATCCATTTTCCACAAAAAAATAACCTATTTTAAAATAAGACATTATGATTTTCATCCGTATATTTTACATACTATCCTTCTATCCAATCGAATATTTTCTCATCCTTTTTTCTATACCGAAAGCTTACTTTATAGAAAACTTCTTGTTTTATTTTGCACTGCAACGAAACGAGAATATCAGCGTTTTCAAAGACGTAATTTCCACTTGCTTCGCCCTTTTCATATTGAAAGAAAAAAGTATCTTCCTTTTCTTTTTGCTGTAAGTCTTTTTTTATATTTGTAATTGATCGATTTAGTAGTTCTTCCAGTACAAACTTTTGCTCTATTTCAATATAAAATTTTTTATCTATAAGCAACATATTCGTTTCGTATACAAAGAACGAAGTTAATAATACAAGAAAAATGATTGTTCCTGGCATCGTAAATCCATCTTGTTTTCTCATATATTTATTTCCATTTCGCTATATCTGACAGCTACACCTTCATATATTTTCCCACTCATATCTTTCACATTTATAAAGAGCAAATGAGGTGTTACTTCATACGAAACCATTTCAACATTTTGTAATATAACTTCTCTTCCGCGCATATTCACTTTTCTTATAAGATGATTATTCAATTTTTCATACGTCACTTCATCTCCAGTGCGAAGACGGAAGCGCAAAAGATTATCTTTATTTTCAGGGACTATTTTTTCTACAAAAGATACTTCACGAAACTCTAACTGTACTTGTCCTATAAACACATCCCATTCCCGATTATTTAATCCTTTTGATTGGTTGTTTTCTATTCCAATAAAATTCAAACGTGGTAAGAGTAAAAAGAACAGTGATAACAGAAAAAAACATACGATCATTTCTATTAATGTAAACCCAACTTCTAATTTATTTTTTCTCCTGCATAAAAGCATTGTTCCATCATTCTTCCTTTCACATCTTTCCACATAGCACAAACTTCATTTCCTCCCCAATATGTGTAATATACATTTCCGTTTACGACTTTTTCTTGCGGTCGTTTCGCCCCATTCTCATACATATATAAAGCTGCTTCCCTTTTTAATAATACAAATGCTTTATAACGAATTTGTATGTTTTTTCGTTCTTGCATAACCAATACTGTTTGCGGAAGTAGTAAAGATACTGTCATCATTACTATACTTAATGCTACAAGCATCTCAGCCATCACTGACCCTTTTTGACATTTCACGATACGTAAATCTTCCTCTCCCAAGCTGAAATACAATCTCATATTTATAACTTCGATACGAAAGTAAAATAGTGCCACCTCTATTAATATTTCCACTCGGATTATATGTCATCGGATTTGGAAAAGTATTCAAATCAATTTGTATATCGCTATCATATTCTCTTTTAATGATAGTAAGATTCTCACTTAGCTCCCCTATATAATACGTATGTCTATCTTTATACCATCGTAATGTATAGTGTTTTTGACGGTTTATCGCTAATTGTTGCATATACAAAATATCGTTTGAAAACTGTCTTAAAAATTGTTCCACTTTTTGTTTTTCATGTAATGAATGTACGTTAAAATACGTGACCATACTTAGTACAGAAATTGCAAATAGAACGAGTAGCATTTCTAAAAGAGTAAAACCTTTTTGTTTCACAGTTTCCCAGTTGTTACTGTGCCATCATTTGAAATATGAATGGATTCACCATTCGGACACTCATCAGCTGTAATATATTTTTCATCCCTTAGCTCTTTTAGCGAAGGAATTTTATTATGTTGTAAATGGTATGCTTGTATTTGAGCTTCTATAGATTTCACATAGGCTTTACATCCTTTTCCTTCGACGGATGAACGCTGTGTAACTACATTCGGAATAATTAATAGTAATAATACAGTTATGACGACCATAACTAATAACATTTCTAAAAGGGTAAACCCTTCTTCATTCTGCATGTAAATACCTCCTAAATAGAATTCATCATTTGAAACATTGGCATAATCATTGCTAAATACATAAGAACGACTATTCCTCCAATACACGTAAATAAAATTGGTTGAATGATCACTAACATACGTTTAACTTTTTGCTCCATTTTTTCCATAATGAGATCGCTATAGTCACCTAATTCAATCGCCAAATTACCGTTTGCTTGTCCATGCGTAATAATATAAGAAAGTTCTTCCTCATAATATCCGCTTTTAGCAATAATAGATTGCAACGGTTCTCCCGCAATTAATTGACGTTCAATTCGGCCCGCTTCATATTGAAAAAACGGATGATAATGTTGCTCCATCATTATTGTTAGAGCCTCAAGTACTGATAGTCCGCCGTGTAATAAACCGCTCAATTGAGTGGCGAAATAATGTGAATGCTTTAAAATAAGAAATTTTTTTACGAGGGGGATACAAAGCTTAATTTTTACCTGCTTCATATGCGGGAGTTTTTGAAAGTAAAATATATATACACTACAGCCAATCATAACGATAAAAATAGTGCTGAAAATAAGATAGGGTAGTAGCTTAATTGCACTTAATATTTGTTCTGTAAATAACGGTGCTGTGGAACCAAACGAACTATATACCATGTCAACCTGTGGTAATAAAATGCGATTAAAAATCAAAATCATGATTAGTAAAAAGAGCGCCAAAAACATAGGATACTGCATTATTTTCATCATATCTTTCCTATACTTATCCTTTTTATAAAGAAGTGCGCTCCCTTGTTGCAATGCAAAAGAAATATCACCATGTTTCTCGGCATAAAATAAATAACTTAACATCTCCTGATGAAACTTTAATTGATGAAAAGAATCGTGTAGACTTTTTCCATCTTTTAATCCATCAATCATGCGCTGCAATTGTACTTTCTTTTCTAAAGGTAATTGAAACCGTAAAAATTCTAATGCCTGCAAAAGGGAGTATCCTTTTTCTAATAGTTCTCCCAATCGTTTCAGCAATACGACTTGATCACTTAAACTCCATATCTCCTTAAACATAAACATCCTCTTCTAAAAATCCTAAAGCGTATCCTTTTCGTATCAAAGATTCTAATGTTTCATGCTTGTATGTGACACATTCCCCGTTTGCTTCTTTAATCGCTTGTTTTAACTCATATCCATATAACAACTCATAAATACTCGCTTGTCTTACCTCCCTCATTGATTTACATAAAATTGAGCACTTTCTTTGGCAAAACGGACACTTCAATTCGACAAGTCGCTGTGCAGCTATAGCCAATAAAGATTGTTCAATCTCTTGCCTCGTTATACCGAAATCCATAAATCGGAGTATCGCCCCTTTCGCATCACTAGTATGCAGTGTCGTCATTACTAAATGTCCAGTCAAACTTGCTCTTATAGCGATTTTCGCTGTTTCTTCATCACGAATTTCACCGACTAAAATAATATCTGGATCATGACGTAAAATGGCCTTTAGTCCCGCCTCATATGTGATACCTGCTTTTTCATTTATTTGAATTTGTAATACATCGTCATTTCTTTTTTCAACTGGATCTTCAAGTGTAACGATGCGACGTGTTTTCTTTTTTTTAATTACCTCTAATAATGCATACATTGTTGTTGTCTTCCCCGAACCAGTCGGTCCAGTAAATACGAGTAATCCATGTGAATAGTGTAAAAAAGAGAGTAGTTTTTTCGCTGTACTTGGAAATAACGAAAGATGAGATAACGGCTGAATAGATGCTTGTAAATGAAGACGAATAACGAGACTTTCTTGGTATACGGTTGGAAGCGTGGAAAGGCGTAAATACACTTCTTGTCCATCCATTTGTAAATACAGTGAACCATTTTGTGGCTTCCGTCTCTCCCCTATATCCATGGATGCTAAAAATTTAAAGTGTGAAACAAGCTTTTCTCCAAATTCCTTTTCGATACAGTGTTTCGTCATTAAATCTTTTCCTATACGCAGTTGAACCGCTACATCCTTCTTCCGGGGCACAATATGTAAATCCGAAGCTTGTACCCTGCACGCCTCTTTCAAAATCGTATTCGCAAAAATTTCAATTCCATTCATCATTTTTTCCCTCCCCACTATGTATATAGCATGAAAAAACAGATAAGAAAAATCGACATTTTTGTATTTTCACCAGAGGAAAAAGGGAAAATATGTTTGTGAAATTATGAACAATTTCCGAATTATTGTCTGAAATTACCTATATGGAAGTTTATCTGTATTATAATGTTATTATCTTGGATAAAGTGATAAAGGTGGAGATCCTCATGGAACAAGCTTTAAAAATTACAGGCGTATTATCTGACCCAACTCGTTATTACATTTATAAATATATTTCTCAAAAACATAGTTACGTAACTGTACAAGAAATTGCAGATGAGTTTGACATTCATCCAAACGTAGCACGTTTACATTTATCTAAATTAGAAGATGTTCATATGCTGAAATCGGAAACGAAAAAAACTGGAAAAGGCGGAAGACCAAGCAGATTATATGTATTATCTGAAGATGTGATTCAATTACAATTTCCATTCCGCGATTATCAATTGTTAGCAAGAATAGCATTTAATTCTTTACTTAGCCTTGGCGCCGCTGGTGAAAAAGCGCTATACGAAACAGGAAAACAATTCGGGGCCGAGTTAATGCAACAACATATGCAGCGTTTACATGTGAATGAAGATGCTTTAACAGTAGAGCAAAAAGTCCAAATTGCAAAAGAAGCTTTCTCAACAGCTGGTTTATCACCTGCATTTGAATTAAGTGCAGATGGAACGAAAATTTTCTACGATGTACACAATTGTCCATTTAAAGAGGTTGCTGTTCATCACCCAACTGAAATTTGTAATATGCACGGAGATATGATGAAAGGGATTTTTGAAATCCTATTCCCTAACACGGAATTAACACGAAATGATAGTCTACTAGATGGATGTAAATCTTGTAATTACAAACTAACAATTTAATTTTCTCATATAAAAAGAAGCCAATTATAATTGGCTTCTTTTTATATGAACGAATATTTACAATAGTAAGAAAAATAAACTATAATGAGGTGAGGTTTACTTTTTTTAGAAAAGGAGGGAGATGGCATGGAGCGCATGTTTCGCGTTCTCGGCTTTTGGACTGGAATTTTCTCGGTTATGTTTTACGTAGGGGATATGCATTCGACCGCACTACTATTTTTAGGACAAACAGGTTTCTTCGTACTTTTAAGCTATTTAAATTTAACAGAGCGTATGTATATATACGTATTCGGGGCATATTTAACTGTTTTCTTCATAGGATTTACATACTACACGACGTTTTTACTTGTCCCTGGAGCTGGACATTAAAGATGGCATTTTGCCATCTTTTTTTTAATTCCGCAATTCCCTAGTTGACTTATAGGTTTTATTACCTTATATTCTATATAACAGATTGGAATTAGGGGGAATCAACATGAATACACTGCTTGTCGGAATTAACGTTGCAGTCATGCTCATCTTAGTTGGCGTATTATATTATATGCAACGTAAGCATGTATCTTTTAATAAACGTGTATTTACTGCTTTAGGAGTCGGAATTATATTCGGTCTTATATTACAATTTATTTATGAGCCAACTTCTAAAGTAATTATTGAATCAAATACTTGGTTTAGCTTGATCGGTAACGGTTATGTGAAATTACTTCAAATGATCGTTATGCCACTTATTTTAGTATCTATTATTTCCGCATTTACAAAATTACAGTTAACGAAAAACCTTGGTAAAATTAGTGGTCTTATTATCGGAATTTTAATTCTTACTACAGGAATCGCTGCAGCTGTCGGTATTGCTGCAAGTGCAGGATTTGATGTATCAGCAACAGGCTTACAACAAGGTGATGCAGAATCCGCTCGTCTGAAGTTAGTTGAAGAAAGATTTACTTCTATTGAAAAAACAACAATTCCAGATAAATTATTAGAGCTGTTGCCTACAAATCCGTTTCTTGATTTAACAGGTGCTCGTCCAACATCAACAATTTCTGTTGTAATATTTGCAGCCTTTATCGGTATCGCCTTTATAGGGGTAAAACGAAAATATCCAGAACAAGCAGAACTATTTAAGAAAATGCTTGATGCTGTATATGCAATCGTAATGCGTATGGTAACATTAATTTTACGTCTTACTCCATACGGCGTATTAGCTCTTATGGCAAAAACAGTTGCTGGTAGCGACATTAATGCTATTTTAAAACTTGGTAACTTCGTGTTAGCGTCTTACGTGGCACTTATCTTAATGTTCGTTATCCACTTATTATTAATTGCTCTATCTGGTTTAAATCCAATTCAATATTTAAAAAAGGTGTTCCCTGTATTAACATTTGCATTCACATCTCGCTCTAGTGCTGGTGCAATGCCATTAAATATTGAAGCGCAAAAAGAAAAGCTTGGTATTTCCGAAGGGATTGCAAACTTCGCAGCATCATTTGGAGTATCTATCGGACAAAACGGTTGCGCAGGTATTTATCCAGCAATGCTTGCAATGATGGTCGCTCCAACTGTAGGAATCGATCCATTACAACCACAATTTATTTTAACTTTAATCGCTGTCGTTGCTATTAGCTCATTCGGTGTTGCCGGTGTTGGTGGCGGTGCAACATTCGCAGCGTTAATCGTACTATCTACAATGAACTTACCAATCGGTATTGTCGCTCTTGTTATCTCAGTTGAACCATTAATCGATATGGGTCGTACAGCTCTTAACGTAAGTGGTTCTATGACAGCAGGTCTTATTTCTAGTAAATGGCTTGGTGAATTAGATCAAGATACGTACAATCAAGATGATACAAAAACTGGTGAAATTGCTTCATAATGAAAAGGACGCTAATAAAAACTGTTAGCGTCCTTTTTTAGTTCTTTTCATCTTCCTCTTTGTCTTTTTATACATAAGGCATAACATATTGTTCCAAACACTATGTATAAAGCTCTACCAATTACTTCAGCCATGTTAAAACAACACTTACGTATCACTATGTATAGATATAACGAAATTATACCATTTTTCATTTTTTTAATAACTATTAATTATAAACTAAAGACTAACTATTATTCCTCATCTGCAAACTGTAAAAACTCTTCCAACCGCTCCTTTAACTCCTCCTCTATCTCACAATAAGTTTCATCAACAAGTTCACCACTTAACTTACTTCCCCAAAACCTTATTTGAAGCGGTACCCCTAAAAAATAATTACAACATTCCCAGATAGGAACTGTATAAAATTCAGTCATCTCTCCTTCTTCATCTAATACAGCTATCGAAATGGATGAAGAATATCCTGTTTCAAAAGGATCTCCTTTATCTCTGATGAGTTCTATAAATAATTCCATGTTTTTTTCTATGTACAAATGTGAATAATCTTTAAAAAGTTTAAATGATATTCTCTCTGTTTCCTTCTCCATACACTGAATTTTCTCTTTTAACTCCAATGTAAAATCTTGTTCTTTATACTTCATTCTCGCCTCCTAAAACACTGAACAAGAGAATACCAATCTCGTATTCTCTCATTCTTATGCTGCTACAATTATTTTTATTATCTCACAGCCCGTCCTTCTTACAAATAACCATTTTGTTCGCACCATTTATGAAATTGTCCTACGTCTACTCCAACTAACACGATATCCTTTAGCTCTACATCAATGATTTGTTCTCCAATTACAATAGCAAACTGCGATTCTAATTTTGTCTCGCTGTTCTTTACAATTCCAATTCGGTTCCGATGCGGTCCATCTTTTATATATGCTTTTTGTCCTACAATATCAAAGTTCAAGTCTCTCACCTCTTTTATTGCGCTTAAATTTGAAATACGAACTCAAATTCGGAAAATTCCCTTTCCTTGCACTATTTCTCTATATATATGACGAAACAATAAAAGAGTCCTCCCTTCTTTACAATTATTTTTTCTTTGTTTCATTTTTGTGATTGAAACGTAAAGTTTATAATAAAATACACTTGGAAGCGCTTTCTATGTAATTTTTTATGTTATAATATATGAGTAGAACTTCGCAAAGAGGGTTAAAAAAAATGAATACAAAAATGATTAAAAAAGTAATTGACGCATTAAAAGTATATGGCTTTCAGAATGTATCATTCTGTGACAAAACGAAACAATTTTTATTTCATAACGAAATGGATATTATGAGCGGCTATGCAGAAATAACATATAGTAGTCAATTTGAAAAATTCAACGTACAAATTCATCCGATTGAAACACATCACCAAGCAGAGTTACAAGAGGTTGAAAGACATATACAGGCCTGTATAAGAAAAGTGGAATATTTAAACGCACTTCTTAGCGGACAAACAAAACTAGATGACAAAATTATTATAATGTAAAAAAAAGAACGTGAGAATATCACGTTCTTTTTTTTACATTATACGTTCATCTTTTCCTTCAATTGTAATCCTGTAATGGATTCTAACACATCCATTGCTTCTCCAAATGTCATATCAAAAATTGTCTTATCTTCTATGTATGGAAATTGTCTAAAGCGTTTTTCTAACATTTTCACGGCGTCCGACGTAAAGTGTACACTATCAATGCCAAATTCTGTTTCAAGAAGAACAATCCAATCTAACACATGAAAACCTAATCCATTTACGAATGAAATAAGTTTTTCTTCTGGCTGTGAAGATAAGAATACGTGTCGTTCCATCTCATCGAAAAGTTCTTCACCTAAAACTTCTGCTAATTCATCATCATGTTCGCGTTCAATAATCTCTTCATATCCGTAATCATCCACAAGCTCTTCTACTTCTTCACTATCCTCACAAAGCAATTGACTAAGAACGGCCTCTTTCTTAAATTCACTATTTTGTACGACTTCTAAAAAGCTCGTTTCCCATCCATTTTCTAATTTCATATTATATACTCCTTTATATACGTTTCTTATCATCACTGTACCCAAAAGATCACTTTTATAATCTTTTAGGTCATTACTATTATTTCACATGATTCATAACATGAGATGCAAATTCAGTTGCATCTCCTTCAAAAATATTTATTTCTGGCAAATGATAGAACGTTGTTTGAAGCGGGTTTCTTTCATGATATACATATATCTTTTTCTCTAGCGCAATCGCCATTCCAAACTCTGTATGGCTCCCGTTTCCGCCATCTAATATAAGTAAAAAGACATCCGCTTCTTTAATAGCATTCTTTTCTGCCTGACCAATTTCTCTTAATTGATCTTGATTCACTGCTCTTTCGTTTCTTGTCCAATCATATGTATGGTGCCATCCTGCATGTTTCAGTTCATTTGCTATAGAACGTACAAGATGTTTATTTTGGAATCCTGAGGCGACATAAAAATTCATTTATATACACTCCTTCATTATGTACGGGAAACTCCTTTTAGCGTTAATTGCTATAAACATAATAAAGAACGACTTCAAAAAAAAAATCCCCATCTTTAAAACTTATTTGCGTTTAAATGATGGGATTCTTCATGCTCTTCTTTTATTTTCTTCTTTTTATAACTTTCATCAGCTAACATTTCTAGTTCAGCTGTTATTTCTGATTTTTCAAGCTCTCTTTCTTGCGAAAATTTCCTTGAAATATAAACAATAACACTACCAACGTACAACACAAAGCATATAATAAGTGCAGTATTTTCATAGAGACTTAGCTCCAACACAGTCACTCCTAATCCATTCGTATTTTCACGCTTCATTAATCGGAATTTCCCTACTAATCCATTTGTTACCCCGCATTAACGGGCAGTAAAACCCCCACCTCAAAATTCAGCAAAAATAAAGAAGTTAGGTGTGGGATTAACTGCCCGTAAAAGCCCGATTGGTTCAACTAATAATCAGTGGGGATTAACCCCTCCCCCACTGATTAAAGTTTCACTTTATTGTAACATAAAAATATCAATCCTTGGAATCTTTCATCCTACTAAAAAAGACATGATTGTTTCATCATGCCTCTGAAATATGTTGAATGATTGTTTGAATTGCTTCTTTTCCATTATATTTTTTTAGTGCTGTTTTATACATCTCATTATTTTGATTTAATTCTTCGACATGCTTTATAAGTGATTTCACAGTCACATCTTCTTCATACAATACGGAAGCATATCCTTGTCTTTCAAAAGACTCTGCATTTAGTATTTGATCTCCACGACTTGCAAATTTTGATAGCGGAATTAAAACCATCGGCTTTTGCAATGTTAAAAACTCAAAAATGGCATTAGAGCCTGCACGTGAAATAACAAAATCTGTTATCGCTAATATGTCTGGCAGTTCCCCATGTATATATTCAAATTGTTTATATCCTTCTTTATTTTGTAAGCTTTCATCAAGATTACCTTTTCCACAAAGATGAACAATTTGATATTTTTTCAGAAGTTCTGGTAACGCTTCTCGAACCGTTTCATTAATTTTCTTTGCGCCCAAACTTCCTCCCATAATTGTAATAACTGGCTTTTTACGTGAAAAACCTAAAAACACTAAACCTTTTTCACGATTTCCCTTTAGCACTTCTTCACGTACAGGAGATCCTGTATAGATTACTTTTTCTTTCGGTAAATGTTTCGCAGCTTCTTCAAATGTAACAAATATTTTCGAAGCAAAACGGAGCGCAATTTTGTTTGCTAGTCCTGGCGTCATATCAGATTCATGTAATAAAACAGGGACTCTATTTAGCCAGCCTCCAATTACGACTGGTACAGATACGAAACCACCTTTTGAAAAAATCACATCCGGTTTTAGTTTTCGAATCCTTACATACGCATCCATAACACCCTTCATTACAAGAAAAGGATCTTTTATATTTTTTAAATCAAAATAACGACGTAGCTTGCCGCTTGCAATACTATAATACGGAATGCCTTCCTTTTCTATAATCGTTTTCTCAATTCCTTGATGAGAACCAATATAAGAAATATCCCAATTCTGTTCTTGTAAATGTGGAATGATGGCTAAATTAGGTGTTACATGCCCTGCCGAACCGCCACCTGTAAAGACTATTTTCTTCATACGTCTCCCCCTTCTACACTATAATACACTAAAATATCTTGCCTCAGGGTGAGAAAATACCATAGCCGTTACAGACGCTTCTGGCTCCATCATAAATCCTTCCGTTAATGAAATACCTATTTCTTCTGGATGAATAAGGCGAAATAACTTTTCTTGATCCGCAAGTTCTGGACATGCTGGATAACCGAAAGACACGCGTATCCCTCTATATTTCGTACGGAAGCGTTCTTCCATCGTCAGTTCAGGTGAGTCCGGAATGCCCCAGCGGTCACGGATAAGCATATGTGTTTTTTCAGCAAGTCCTTCTGCTAGTTCAAGCGCTAACGATTGGATCGCATGGCTGCGTAAATAATCACCCTTCGCCTTCCACTCTTCAGCAATGTCCCGAACGCCTTCCCCAACTGTAACAGATAGGAAAGCAACATAGTCCATCTCATCTCCAACTGGTCGTAAATAATCACCTAAAGTACGATATGGTGCTTTTCCTTGTCTTGGGAATGTGAAACGCTCTATAACACGCGTATGATCTTTTGGATCATATATTACAATGTTTTGTCCGTCACTTTGCGCTGGGAAAAATTGATACACCGCTTTCGGTTTTAACCAAGATCGTCCTTCCTGCAATAATTCATCTATTAAATCATTTAATTCGTGTGCTCTCTTATCTCCCTCTCGCAAAAGCTTCTTCACATTTCCTTTTAATCCAAGGTGATGTCCAAGTAGCATTTGTCTATTTAAAAATGGAGCGAGATGTGCAACTGGAATATCTCGTAATACAATTCGCTTTGTTGAATCAGGTATCATAACCTCAGCCTTGGGTAATGGTTCAATTACTGCTGGAATTTCTACTTTCTTCTCCTCTTTTTTTACGATATGAAGATGACGCTCTTTTTTATCTTGTTTCATCTTCTCACGCTCTTCTTCTTTTTGAAGCTTATTAATAATATCAAGCCCCGTCATCGCATCACTCGCATAGCATACGAGCCCTGTATATGATGGGGATATACGGTTATCTGTAAACTTTCTCGTTAACGCTGCCCCGCCTACAACGATTGGAATATCAATATTTGCCGCTTTTAAATCTTCAGCAGTCGTTACCATTTGTTGCGCTGATTTTACTAATAAACCAGAAAGGCCAATAATGTCAGGCTTCTTTTCTTGTACTTCTTGTACAATTCGATCTGAGCGAACATTGATTCCTAAATTAATAATCTCATATCCGTTATTCGATAAAATAATTTCAACGAGGTTTTTCCCAATATCATGTACGTCACCTTTAACAGTTGCTAATAATACTTTCCCTTTTTTCGCACTCTCGCTAGATTCCATATGTGGCTCTAAATAGCTTACGGCAGCTTTCATACTTTCAGCACTTTGCAATACTTCGGCAACGATAAGCTCATTATTATTAAATAATCGTCCCACCTCATCCATTCCTGTCATAAGTGGGCCATTAATAATATCCAAAGGTTTTCTTCCTTCTGTAAGTGCGAGACTTAAATCTTCTTGTAGCCCTTGTTTCGTACCTTCTACAATGTAATTTGCCAGCCTTTCATCAAGAGTTAATGTTTCTTGGATAACGACATCTTTCTTTTTTGCCGCACGATAGAAATTTGTAAATTCTTCTAACGTCTCTTGCGTCGTTTCAAAAAGTAATGCATCTGCAAGACGTTTTTCTTCCTCTGGAATTGACGCATACCGTTCTAATTTTTCCGTATTCACAATCGCGTAATCTAATCCTGCTTTAGTTGCATGATATAAAAAGACGGAATTTAATACTTCGCGGCCAGCTGGTGGTAAACCAAATGATATGTTACTTACACCTAAAATCGTTAAACACTCTGGCAAGGCTTCTTTAATAAGGCGAATTCCTTCTATCGTCGCTGCCGCTGAACCAATATATTCTTCATCACCTGTACCTACAGGAAATACAAGTGCATCAAAAATAATATCTGACGGGCGTATACCATATTTCGTTGTCAATAACTCATAACTTCTTTTCGCGATTTCGAGTTTTCGTTCTGCACTAACCGCCATACCATCTTCATCAATTGTTCCTACAACAATAGCAGCACCATATTTCCGAAGAAGCGGCGTCACTTTTTTAAATCGTTCTTCTCCATCTTCTAAATTAATTGAATTAATAACAGCTTTTCCTTGAATATAAGTAAGAGCTCGCTCTATCACATTTTCATCTGTTGAATCAATCATAATTGGTACTTTTAACACTTTCGTAACTTCTGCCAAGAAGTTTTCCATATCTTCTATTTCATCGCGATCAGGATCTGCCATACAAATATCAATAATATGAGCATTTTTCTTCACTTGCGCTCTTGCGACTTCAGCAGCCTCTTCAAATTTCCCTTCTGCTACTAATCGTTTAAATTTACGTGACCCAATAACATTTGTTCTTTCACCAACAAATAATGGTCTCATAGAGTCATCATATTGAAGTGCCTCTAATCCACTAACCCCGTGTCCATCTCTTTCGTGGTGTTCACGCGGCTTAAGAGAAACTAATGCAGATTTCATTGCTTTTATATGTTCTGGTGTTGTGCCACAACAACCACCGATAATATTAACCCATCCTTCTTCAGCAAATCGCTTCACTTTTTCAGCGAGTGAAGATGGTGATTCATGATAATGTCCATCTTCATCAGGAAGACCTGCATTTGGATAACAAGAAATGTAACACTCCGACAAATCAGATAGTGAACGAATATGGTCTCTCATAAACTCCGGACCAGTCGCACAGTTTAATCCAACAGATAGTGGCTTCATATGTTCTACTGATAAGTAAAAAGCCTCAATTGTTTGCCCGGCCAGAGTCGTTCCCATCGGTTCAATCGTTCCTGAAATCATAATAGGTACAATTTTATTTAGCTCATCAAAAGCTGCTTGAATTCCAATATAAGCAGCCTTCACGTTACGCATATCTTGACTCGTCTCAACGAGTAATACATCTACGTCGCCATTTAATAAGCCTCTTGCCTGCCTTGTATAGGCTTCAATTAATTCTTCAAACGTTACACCACCAGTAACACTAATCGCTTTCGTTGTCGGCCCCATTGCTCCCGCAACATATACTTCTTTTCCGCTTTCGTTGACCGCTTGCTTTGCTAAACGTGCTGCCTTCTCATTTAGTTCCTCGTCTAAATGAGACAACGCATAATCACTTAATACAATGTTTGTCGCCCCAAATGTATTTGTTTCAATAATATCCGCTCCAGCTTCAATATAAGCTTTATGAATCTTTAAAATGACATCAGGTCTTGTTTCTACTAAATATTCATTACACCCTTCGTACTCTTCTCCTCCGAAATCTTCCGCAGTTAAGTCCTCTTGCTGGATCATTGTTCCCATTGCACCATCTAATATTAAGATATTATTTTGTAATTTTTCTTCTATACATTTCATCAGTTAATACCTTCTTTCACTTCTTGCTTTTCTCTCACATATTTAACAAGATGTTCTGTAATTTCATATTTTAGAAATGGTGTAATAAGATAAATGCCGTTAAAATATTTCATCGCCACATCGATCAATTCTTGTGAAATGCGAATCCCTTCCTCAATTGCTGCCTCTTTCGTTTCATGTCCATCCATTCTCTCCCTTATTTCTTCAGGTAGAGTAATACCCGGCACCTCAAAATGAAGGAAATCTGCATTCCTTTTACTTATTAATGGCATAATCCCAATAAAAATAGGTTGTTCCAAATGCTTTGTCGCTTCATACACTTCTTCAATTAACGCGATATCATAAATTGGCTGAGTTAAGAAATATTCCGCTCCAGCATCTATTTTCCGTTCCATCCGCTTAACCGCTGCTTTTAAATGTCTTACATGCGGATTAAACGCACCTCCCACTGAAAACCTTGTTGCTGGACCTATTGATTTCCCTAAAATCGAGCGTCCGTCGTTCATTTCTTTAATCATTTTAATGAGCTCAATAGAGGACAAATCATATACAGAAGTGGCACCTGGAAAATCACCAACGCGTGCTGGATCACCAGTTAAAGCTAACACTTCTTCCATACCTAACGCCGATAAGCCTAATAAATGAGACTGTAGTCCAATGACGTTATGATCTCTACACGTTAAATGCGTCAATACCGGAATATCGTGCTTCGTTAATAATGCCCCCATTGCCATATTCGAGATGCGAGGCGATGCTAATGAATTATCTGCTAGAGTAATAGCATCTGCACCAGCTCTTTTCAATGCTCTTGCTCCTTCAAAAAATCGCTGCGTATCTAATGTTTTCGGTGGATCTAATTCCACTACTACTGTCGTTTGTTTTTTTGCTTTCTCTGCTAATGTGACATGAGCTTTTGAACGTTTCTCGTGTGTATGAACTACTTTCGGTCTTTGAATCGTATCCTTTTCTATTACAGGTGTAACATTTGCAATTGCACGTTTCATACTTTCAATATGTTCTGGAGTCGTGCCACAACAACCACCTAATAACCGAATACCTTGCTCAATAAATTTCGGTGTCATCGCTTCGAAATAAGCTGGACTTCCCTCATATACGTAACGTCCCTCCACATAATTTGGGAGACCTGCATTCGGATATGCTGACAAGTACCCATTTTGCGGAATCGATATCATTTTAAAAGCTTCCGTCATGTGAAGTGGCCCTAGTTGACAGTTCAATCCAACAACATTTGCACCGTAATCTAAAAGCTGTTTTAATATTTCATTTACATCATTTCCATTTTGAGTTGTACCTGCCTCATGCAATGCTAATTGAGCTACAATTGGAATATTCGTTTGTTTTCGTAACACCTGAACAGCATGAAGTAATTCAAACTCATCATAGAAAGTCTCTAATAGCAGTCCATCAACCTGTTCTTCTAGTAATGCACTTGCCTGCTCAAGTAGCATAAATTCTCGCTCCATATCAGTTGTTGTAACAGCTCCGATATGTTTCATGCCACCAATTGTTCCTAAAATTGCATTTCTCTCTGTCACAGATGCTTTCGCCAATTTTACTGCCGCTCTATTAATTTCAGTAACTTGATTTTCTAAACCATACATACGTAATTTCGCTTCATTTGCTCCGTACGTATTTGTTTGAATTACATCAGCCCCAGCAGCTACATATTGCTTATGAATCGATATAATTAAATCCGGATCAGATATATTTAATTCTTCAAAACTACTTTGCAAGCCATGTGAATGTAATAACGTTCCAACCGCGCCATCACCTATTACAATTCCTTTTGATAATAAATCTAGTAATTTCACAAATCTCCCTCATTTCCATCAATATAAAAACCCCCTCTTCACTTTGAAGAGGGGGACATAATCAATCCTCCTCTTATCATGCAAAACATTCGTTTTGCAGGTATTAGCACCGTTTCAAACATTTTGTTTGAAGGTTGCCGGGTTTCACAGGGCCTTTCCCTCCACCGCTCTCAATAAGAGTTTGTCTTTATTATTTTATTTATGTAGCTAAAAGGAAATACGTTCCCCTTTTAACAATGTTTGTTAATTTTTTAATAAATTTAGCATGCACAAATGCAAAAGTCAATGACACTTGCGGAAAAATAAAAATTATTTAAAATAAAGTTGCAATTCAATTATCTTTTGTTGTAAAGTTAAAAACATAATAAAATTTCATACGAACATTCTTATCTAGAGAGGTAGAGGGACTGGCCCTATGACGCCTCAGCAACCATTAACATTTGTTAATAAGGTGCTAATTCCAGCAAATTGTGAAAGATTTGACAGATGAGAAGAAGACTCTATTCAAACCGAAAGCCTTCTTCTTTAGAAGGCTTTTTTTATTTTACCCCGCATTAACGGGCAGTAAGATTCCCAACTCAAAATTCAGCTAGAACAAAGAAGTTAGGTGGGAATCGACTGCCCGTAAAAGCCCGATTGGTGAGGACTGATAATCAGTGGGGAATGCCCCCCTCACTGATTAAAGTTTCACTTTACATTCACTTAATTGTTAATTTAAAAAGGAGGAATTTTCACATGTCAACTATTGAAACAAAACTAGCACAAATCGGAAACCGGAGCGAAACTACAACAGGAACTGTTAACCCACCTGTTTATTTTTCAACTGCTTATCGTCACGAAGGAATTGGTAACTCTACTGGCTTTGACTATTCACGAACTGGCAATCCAACTCGTGGTCTTTTAGAGCAGGCAATCGCAGACTTAGAATATGGTGAACAAGGTTATGCCTGTAGTTCAGGGATGGCAGCTGTTCTCCTCGTCCTCTCCCTATTCCGTTCTGGAGACGAACTTATTGTATCCGAAGATTTATACGGGGGCACTTATCGATTATTTTCTGAGCATGAAAAAAAGTGGAACGTTCGATGTAGATACGTAAATACACAATCTATTAAACAAATTGAGCAAGCTATCACAACTGAAACGAAGGCTATTTTCATAGAAACTCCAACTAATCCGTTAATGCAAGTTACCGATATTGCCGCTGTCGCAACCGTAGCCAAAAGACACGGACTACTTCTTATTGTAGACAACACATTCTATACGCCTTATATACAGCAGCCATTAACAGAAGGTGCCGACATTGTACTTCATAGCGCAACGAAATATTTAGGGGGACATAACGATGTCCTAAGCGGACTTGTCGTTGCAAGAGGAAAGGAACTTTGTGAGGAAATCGCTCATTATCATAATGCCTCTGGTGCGGTCTTAAGTCCATTTGACTCATGGCTATTAATTCGTGGTATGAAAACGTTAGCGCTTCGCATGAGACAACATGAAGAAAATGCAAAAGCAGTTGTTGCTTATTTAAATGATGAAGACGGGGTGACAGATGTATTTTATCCTGGAAGAGGCGGCATGATCTCATTTCGTCTGAAAGATGAAACATGGATTAATCCATTCTTACAATCTTTATCCTTAATTACATTTGCTGAAAGTCTTGGTGGTGTTGAAAGTTTAATGACGTATCCAGCAACGCAAACACATGCTGATATTCCTGAAGAAATCAGAACAGCAAACGGTGTATGTAATCGTCTTCTGCGATTTTCCGTTGGCATTGAAAATAGTAACGATTTAATTCAAGACTTAAAGCAAGCCATTAAACTTGTAAAAGAAGGTATAAGAATATGAGTTATTCTATAGATACACTCTTACTGCACAACCAATATAAACATGACTCGCAAACAGGAGCTGTTAACGTTCCCATCTATAATACATCAACATTCCACCAGTTTGATGTAGATACGTTCGGAAAATATGACTATAGTCGCTCTGGTAATCCAACTCGTGAAGCTCTTGAAGATATCATTGCTTTATTAGAAGGAGGAACAAAGGGGTTTGCCTTCGCATCAGGAATTGCAGCGATTTCTACTGCATTCCTCCTTCTTTCACAAGGCGATCACGTACTCATTTCAGAGGACGTATACGGAGGCACTTATCGAATTATAACTGAAGTGCTCTCCCGTTACGGTGTGTCACATACATTTGTTGATATGACCAATTTAGAAGAAATAAAGCAAAAAATTAAGCCAAATACAAAACTCTTTTATGTGGAAACACCCTCTAATCCACTTTTAAAAGTGACAGATATTCGTGCTGTTTCTAAACTTGCAAAATCTATTGACGCCCTTACTTTTGTTGATAATACATTTTTGACACCACTATTCCAGAAACCACTTGATCTTGGCGCCGATGTCGTTCTTCATAGTGCCACAAAATTCATTGCCGGTCATAGTGATGTTACTGCCGGATTAGCCGTTGTAAAAGATGCCGAACTCGCTCAAAAACTTGGATTTTTACAAAATGCATTTGGCGCTATTTTAGGTCCTCAAGATTGTTCTCTCGTACTTCGCGGTCTAAAAACATTGCATGTACGTCTTGAGCATTCAGCTGCAAACGCCAATAAAATTGCACATTATTTACAAGAGCACGCTAAAGTTAAAAATGTCTATTATCCTGGCTTACAAACACATCTTGGATTTGATATTCAACAATCTCAAGCTACATCAGCTGGAGCTGTCCTATCTTTCACTTTACAATCAGAAGACGCACTCCGCCAATTTTTATCAAAAGTAAAATTACCTGTCTTTGCAGTTAGTTTAGGAGCTGTCGAATCGATTCTTTCCTACCCAGCTAAAATGTCACATGCAGCACTGTCGCAAGAAGCTCGTGATGAAAGAGGGATTTCTAATTCATTACTTCGGTTATCCGTCGGCCTTGAAAATGTTGACGATTTAATATCCGATTTTGAAAATGCCCTTTCTTATGTAGAAGAACCTGTAAATGCATAGAACGAACAGAAGATATGAAATTAAGTTTTCATATCTTCTTTTTTATGCCGTTACGTATATTTTTTACTTTTCGTATAGTTCATAAAAAAACGAAAGAGCACCATCTATTTCTAAATAATGAATTAATTGATATATTAAGAAGTAAAAAAGGGGCAAAAATAATGGATACTTGTGCAGATGTTTTAATCGTTATCGATTTACAAAATGGAGTATGTTATAGCGAAGAGCATTTATTCGATTTACAAAATTTACTTACAAAAGTAAATAAAAGAATTTCTTCATACAGAAAATCAAATAAACCAATCATTTTTATTCAACATTGTGATGATGATTTAGTACCCGAAAAAGAACTTTGGGCTATTCATGCTGATCTAGATGTTCAGGAACAAGATTTTTTTGTAAGAAAAACACATGCCAATTCATTTTATAAAACAAACTTGAAAGAGATTTTAGAACAATTATCTGTACACCGTATTGAATTTTGTGGTGCCCAAACAGAGTACTGTATGGATGCTACGATTAAATTTTCCCATGGACTAGAATACGAAAACTTCATGGTACAGAAAGCAACCTCTACGTTAAATAATCCGTTTATGTCCGCAAAAGAGACAATTGATTTTTATGAGAACATATGGAACCGCAGATTTTTAAAGCTGATAAAAGATGAACTCTAGAATACATAACTACTTTCTTGGTAATTCTAAAATTTATCAGCTATACTCAAATATTTTGTTATCACCATAAAGAAGCTAACTACATTCAGCTTCTTTTCTTTTAACCTGTTTTATATTCTATATATAGCATTATAATTCCTTTTTCTTATTATTTTAAAAATTTTGTATATTCATTTGAAAGAATAAGAAAATCATGATAAAATTGTGTTACAAATATATCTATATCTTTCAATTTTTAAAACGCATCGAAATTTTCACCCAAAAGTGTCATTTTACAAAACCATGCAAATTTATCTACTTTATTTACATCAGGGTCTCTTTTCTTACAATTTCTTTACTTTAGGAATTTTTTTCTGCAACAACTGTTTTCTTTTCTTTAATTTTTTGGTATGTATAGTATGGTATAACAGCTCACACGGAGGTGGAAAAGAACATGTTAGAAACCTTTCAAAAAGAAATAGAACTATATGAAAGCAATGCAGAATTATTGAAAGTACTTGCTCATCCTGTTCGCTTATGTATTGTAAAAGGATTAATTGAACGTGGTCCAAGCAACGTTTCTACAATGTACACTGGCTTAAACATGCCACAATCTACAATTTCACAGCATTTAGCAAAATTAAAAAGTGCTAAAATCGTTTCAAGTGAAAGAAAAGGATTGGAAATTTATTACAAAGTGGAAAACGAGACAATTATTCAACTCGTTCGCGTATTATTAGGTTAAGAGCTCATAAACAGAGAAAAAGGGCGTATTTTATATTTTTTATCTCATATCTTTAATATAAATATATATCATGAGAGAAAATATATGATGCTACATAATTAAAAAGTCGTATTAAAAAACAAGACACAGAAATATGCTGTGTCTTGTTTTTTTATATTTTCAAATGCTGATCCAAGTGTAACTGTTGCATATGTTTCGTATGTATCACAACATCAAATGCACTCCCTAATCCTCCGCTCAAAATCATAGAACGAACTGCACGATTTTGTTTTTGAGTTTCAGAAAAAGGATTTCGATCTTGGTGACCCGTAAGCTGATCTAATATTCCTGCTGCTAACAAAAACTCCGATTGCTTCTTATGCCATACTATATTCATGCCTTGCAGGCTAAACATCTCTTTCAGTTCGTCCCAATGAATATGAGTAGTAAGATCCATTTCACCTGGATGCTCTAAAGGATTACCGATTAACTTATGCTCGTAATATCCTCTTAAACTTCCTTCTTGATGTGCAGGATGCATCCATTCTTCTTTTGTGTATCCATAATCAACGGTAATACATACACCTCGTTGAAACCATTTCGCAATTTCTACTATATATTCTTCCATCGCAAGTGGCACTTCAAAACGCTGACCTTCAGCAAGATGAATATTATATTTCAATAAGTATCGACCAATATTTTTCTGTAGCGGTCTACATACTTCTGCGAGTTTCCCCTCCTCTGTGTACGTAACACGTACTTCATACAATATTCCATTTCTCTTCTCAATTACTTCAACAGGAAATGCATCAAATAACTCATTCGAAAAAAGAATCCCTTCGAACGATTCTCCCATTTCACTATGCGACGTATAATACGACACATTAGAAAACGAACAAAGATTTTTCTGCTGTAAGTTTTTATGAAAAGGGCTCATTTCAATCATTGAATAGTTTAAATCAATAAAGGTTTCTGGAGATACTTGCTTCCACTCTTGTAAAACATCATAGGCAAACCTTCCTGTTCCCCCACCAATCTCACAAATATTCGGAGCAACTTCACCATTTTCAACAAGACGAATAAAAAACTTAGCAAATGTTTTTGCAAAAACAGAGGATACGTTGCTACTTGTAAAAAAATCCCCTTGTCTTCCAATTTTTTCACGTTCCTTCATATAATAGCCATGTCCCTCTGTGTACAATACGAGGTTCATATACGTACTATATGAAATTGAATAATCCTTCTCTTTCTCCATCCATTCTTTTAAAATGAGCTCCATCTCCATACTAGCTCCTTACTGTAAAAATGGATTATTTTCTTTTTCAAAAC
Organism: Bacillus sp. N5-665; assembly: GCF_022637375.2. Lineage (NCBI taxonomy): Bacteria > Bacillati > Bacillota > Bacilli > Caryophanales > Bacillaceae > Bacillus > Bacillus sp. N5-665. The sequence continues at coordinate 1,175,348 of NZ_CP093325.1, read as the reverse complement.
CAATGCTTGTTTCTGGACCATGTCCACATAGCACCGCTGTATCATCTGGTAATACAAATAATTTTTCTTCAATACTTCCAATCAATTCAGCAAAACTTCCACCGGGTAAATCTGTTCTTCCGATGCTCATTTGGAACAATACATCACCAGAAAATACAGCATTCGCCTCTTTACAATAATAAGAAATACTGCCTGGAGAATGTCCTGGCGTCTCAAAAATCTCAAAATTAAATGAACCAATTGCTAATGCACCTTCTGCATCAATAATATGATCTGCTTGTTTTGCTGTAATACTGCGATTCATCATAAAAATTTGAGAGCCATTTACAGTTGCATCGCCTAACCAATCTGCTTCTTCTTTATGTACGTACACAGGAATATGAAAAGCGTCTCTTACCGCGTCAACAGCACCAATATGATCAAAGTGAGCATGTGTTAATAAAACAGCAAGTGGCTTTAATTGTTCTTCTTGTAAATATGTAACGAGCTTCTCGCCTTCGTGACCAGGATCAAAGATAATACACTCATTTTGATCATTCGTTAAAATATAAGCATTCGTTTGTAATGGGCCTAACGGCATTTGTATCCATTTCATATGAAAATCTCCTCCAATTATTAAACTTACTTTCAATGATACAACATTTTTTTCTCTTAGGAAAAGAAAGGATGCTATCTCGACAATCATTTTTAAAACATGTACAATATAAAAGAGTTAATATTCTAAAAACTCATATTGAGGAATGGGTAGACAGAGGAGGATATTGTATGGGCCTTGTTATTATTTTTGCGCTAGTCACTCTGTTAGCTGTATTCGCTACGCTTAGAACTCTTCGCGAAAAAAACTTATTCGCGGGCGGCTTTGCAATTGCAACTGTACTCGTTTTCGGATGGTTTACGATTATGACTGTTCTATATAACGGGTACCCACCAGCAGCTTAATTCATTTACATGTTATTCTTCATCAAGATTTCACACAAAAAAGAGGAAGGGTTTCCCCTTCCTCTTTTCATATTTCACAACTTATACCATCTTCGCTTCGTATTTGTGCTTTTTTACAAGCCAAGCTCCTCCGATAACACCTGCATCATTACCAAGTATTGCAATCGCTAACTTTGTGCTCTTTACAGCACGTGAGAAAGCATATTGCTCGAAATAACGTTGAATTGGCTCTAATAGTGCATCTCCAGCTTTAGACACGCCCCCGCCAATAACAATTTTCTCTGGGTTCAACGTACTAGCAAGGTTCGCTACAGCTAATCCTAAATAAGAAGCTACTTTTTCTACTACTTCGCCTGCTAGCTCGTCACCTTGTCCAAGTGCTTCAAACACATCTTTTGATGTAATACGCCCTTCTTCTGCTAACATAGAACGTAGAACACTCTCTTTATTAGTCTCTTGTATTTTTTGCATAGCAACACGCACAATACCCGTTGCAGATGCTACAGTTTCTAAACAACCAGACTTCCCGCAATTACATGGGAAAGCATTCTCTGTAACTACTGTAATATGTCCAATCTCACCAGCAGCTCCGCTTACGCCGTGTACAATCTCACCATTGGCGATTACACCACCACCAACACCAGTGCCAAGTGTCATACAGATTAAATCTTTTGCTCCTTCACCAGCACCTTTCCACATTTCACCAAGCGCTGCTAAGTTTGCATCATTATCAATAACAACAGGTAATCCTGTTTCTACTTCTAATAAATCTTTTAACGGATAGTTTTTCCATCCTAAATTAACCGCTTCATAAATCATTCCAGACGCCACGTGTACAGGACCAGGAGCTCCCATACCAATACCGATTAACTTGCTTTTCAATTCACCTAACTCTTCTAACTTTTTATCAATAGCTTTCGCTACATCAAGCGTAATATGTTTTCCTTGCTCATTTGTATTCGTAGGGATTTCCCACTTATGTAAAATTTCACCGTACACATTAATAAATGCTAATTTAATCGTTGTACCACCAAGGTCAACCCCAACTAACCATTTCTCTTCCATGTTGCTTACCTACCTTTATCTAATTCTTATTTAGCTCTTTTTGAATTTCTTGCTTCAATAAAAATAAAGCTGTTTGATAGTCTTGTGGATCGATTAACTGTGATTGATTTAATTCACGCAATTCATCTTGCATTAATTGTAAATCTGCAATTCGATCACCTGTATAAATAATCGTACCAAATTTCTTTAGCAATTGTTGAATATCATAAATAGATACCATTTCATCACCCTCTATGCTCACTTACTATAAAAAATTATAATAAGAAAACGTTCACATATTTTATTATAATCAAGAAGAAAAAGTCTCGTCAATTTTTATTTGTCTATACAAGCCCATTTTTAACCATTGTTCCTTTTTCTGTAATAATTTTTTCTACATTTTTATCAAATGGCTCTACTGGAATATGTTCTACCATTTGAAAACTATAAGCTAATGATAGCGTTTTCCCTTTATAATGCACGAGATAACGATCATAATAGCCACCGCCATATCCAATCCGTTCTCCTCGCTCTGTATAAGCTACGCCTGGCACGATTTGAAGATCAATTTCATCTGCATTCACTTCTTCCGTAAGCGCCGGAATTGGTTCACGTAAATTCATATACACTATTTCTAATTGATCCAAATTACTAATTTGCCGGAAAGACATCGTTCGTGTTCCTTTATTACACTTCGGAACAACAACTTTCTTTCCTTCTTCCCAAGCTTTTTCGATAATAGGATATGTATTCACTTCATTTTCCATTGAGAGAGTGATTCCAACTGTTTTAGCTTCAGCCCACTCTTTTTGCGCATACAACGAAAATGCAATTTTCTCTGATAAAGTTGTATATCGTTCTTCTGATAAAGAATTCATGTGCTCTATTATTTGTTTACGTAAACGTACTTTCTCTTCTCTCACACACTTTCCCCCTCACAGTGATACTTTGCTCTACGATGATAGTGTATCACTTTTAACAGAGGAATCGAATAAAAAAAGAAACAGTAGGAAAATATTCCTACTGCTTACTTTGTTTCACGGTGTAACGTAGACTTCTTGTCACGCTTGCAATACTTTTTAAGCTCGATACGCTCAGCGTTGTTACGTTTGTTTTTCTTTGAGATATAGTTACGATCTCCGCATTCTGTACATGCTAGAGTAATATTCACACGCATTCTTATTCCCTCCAGTACTAATAACTTAAATCAGACTATACTATAATACCACTTTTAAAATAAAAATTCTACACCTTTTGATATTGTCTAATTTTTTCTATAAGATTTTTCATGTTTTCCCTTGCTATTACTGGGTTTCTAGCATGCGAATACACTAAAAATTTCGGTTGTTTTGTGTCAGAAACGATATAAGACCACTCTTTTTCTGTATATTTGAACTGTACACCTTCAAATATACCTTCTTCTTTTCTTTCCATATCAGCTAATAATTTCCTCATTACTTTCCCTTTTTCATTCCATGAACATACAACTTCATCACAAAGTAGGTAGAGCGGCGGTGATTGCTCTACTATGCTGAGAAATGTTTTCCCCTGCAATGCTATTAACTCGAATAATTTTCCAATTCGATATAAAATATCTCGCTTCCATCTCGCTTGAAACGACTTTTTTTCATCCTGCGTATAAAATAGAAGGTAACATTCTCCTAATTTCAAAGACATCGGGTAAATATTTCCTGCCGATTCAAGTAATAAATCTGGAATATCTACCTCTTCAAAATCTGTTCCTTGGTAAATATTACTATGATTATCATATAACTCGAAATAATTTCCTTGCTCTGAAAACATAAGTGCCATATTTGCTTTACTTGATTTCATCAAAGCTTTCACATGATCCTTTTGTTCGCCCGCATAAATCCATGTAACTGTGCATCCGAGCCTTTGTAAAAAGAGCATCAGTAAATGTTGTAACATATCATTGCTCTTATTAATAAGCAGATGAAACTTTTGTTTTTGTATTTTCTCAATATCAACGCGCTCTAATACAGCCTCTATATAATCATGTAAAGAAACGTGGACTAGCTTATTTCGCCCCATTTCTTTCTCACATACGTAATAAAACGACTCAGACATATATACTTGTTCTATCGCTTTTTGCTGCTTATACGTTAATTGTACCCCATCCTTACCATATAACTTTATAACAACCTCTTTTTCATTTTCCACTTGAATGAAAACCCCACCAGCACATTGTAAATCCTGAATGCTATACTGAAAAAGCGACTCGTTCATTTCTTTGCATTCCATCGTATGAACCCCGATACCATGAATCGCATGAAGAAAGAGATTTTTATAAGAAGTCGTTTCTATATGTTCTTGACTCCCAATTAATATACTTTCCCCTTTCGCAAAAAGGGACCCGTACGCCATTGCAACCTTTACAATAAATTGAGGAGTGATCTCAACATTACCTCTTCCTACAATGCGGCTTTTTTGCAACCACCCTGCACTCTTTTCACTTTCTTGAACACCAGCCGACCCTACTACCGAATAGCTGTCAATCGCCTTATATGGCCATAGTTTTCCCTTTTGCTTAATTACCGTACTTTTACCTATATGACAATGATCCGCTACAATGCTTTTTTGAAACAGTGTAACGTCATCTTCCACCATTGTATGCTCTCCTATTGTCGTTTCTAATAGCTCGCAATACTGCCCAATGTGCGCATTTGCAAAAACAATACTTTTTTGAAGATGAGAATAACTTGAAACAATACTATTTTTCCCGATAATAGAGTACGGTTCAATTACAGCTCCAGCACCAATCTTTGCTCCTTCTCCAATAAAAGAAGGACCGTGAATTTTCGTTCCTTTTCCTATCGTCACACCTTCTCCCATCCATACCATCGGCAATACTTCCGTATAAGGAATTGGTACTTGCAATTTTTTCGTTAACAAATCAAATTGTGCTTGTCGATATTGATCAAATGTACCGATATCTAACCAATAACCTTCTGACAAATATGCAAATAATGCGTTCTTATTTGCCAATAACGGAAACACATCTTGACTGAAATCAAAAAACTCTCGGGGCGGTATGTAAGAAAAAATTTCTGGCTCCATAATATATATACCTGTATTCACAATATTAGAGACTACTTCATTCCAACTCGGTTTTTCTATATATCGTGTAACCTCTTGTTCTTTGTTCATTACAACTAAACCGAATGAGAGTGGGTTTTCTACTTCCTTTACAAACATAGTTACCATTCTTTTCTTTTGTTCATGAAACATAATTCCTTCTGATAATTGAAAATCAGTTAACGCATCCCCGCTTATGACAACAAACGTTTCATCTAAAAATGTTTCCGCTTGTTTAATACTCCCTGCGGTTCCAAGCGGTGGAGAGTCTTCAAAATAGTACAAGTTAACGCCCCATTTGCTACCGTCACCAAAATATTGCTTAATGGCTGTACTCATATACTGAACAGTAATTGCAATTTCACGAATACCATGCTGACGTAATAATTCAATATTGTATTCCAAAACTGGCTTTTCTAATAATGGCAACATCGGCTTTGGAGTATTACATGTTAATGGTCTAAGGCGTCGTCCTTTTCCTCCAGCTAAAATAACCCCCTTCATATACTTCAGCCTCCACTTATATAATGTTCAGTAACTTCATATACGATATGTATATTATCTACCCCGCATTAACTAGCAGTATAAAATGAAACTTTAATTAGTAGGGATTTTGTGCATCCCCCACTGATTATTAGCCTTGATTACTTGACTCGGGCTTTTACAGGCAGTAAAACTCCCTATATACATGTACCTTTTAAACGCCGCGAAAGAAAGCGCTTACCATTAACTTAGTAAAATATTCCTTAAGAAGTGAACAACATATATGTCCTATTTTTTCCATTATATTATGATACATCTTATCATCATAAACTAAAGGAAACAACGAGCTTTTTTTGTCATGTTTTGACTAAAAAAAGCAGGTGATGTTTCACCTGCCTTTTTTCTTTATTCATTTAATAAGTAATGCTTTCCTTTTACTAAATAAAAAACATTTTCAGCAATATTTGTAATATGATCCGCTACACGCTCGATATATCTCGCCACAAAGGATAATTGTGTAATTTGTGTAATTGCTTCTGGTTGTTCTGGAACTGAAGATATAAATTCACGAATCGCTTTCCCATATATTTCATCAACTGAATCATCCATTTCGGCAATTTGTTTCGCAAAAGTTAAATTTTCTTGCTCATATGCTTCTAGCGCTAACTGTAGCATCTTATTTGCAATTGCAAACATTTCATCAAGATTGTGCAAACTAACAACCACTTCTTTTTCCCCAAGACGAATTGTTGATTTCGCAATATTAACAGCATGATCTGCAATACGCTCTAAATCTGTCGCTGTTTTAATTGAAATGAAAATCCTTCTTAAATCACTTGCTACAGGTTGCTGCTTCGTAATAAGCATAAGCGCAAGATCATTTATTTCCTCTTCTAAATTATCCATACGATAATCACCATCTATTACCTCTAACGCTTTCTCTACATCCCTTTTATGAAGACCTTCCATAGCAAGCAATAAAGCTTCCCTCGCTAGCTCTCCAAGCTCAATCACCTTTTGCTGTAACATTTTTAAATCACATTGAAACTGTTCTCTTACCATTGTTTCTTCCCCCTCAATATTATGTGCCATTATATATAGATCTCCTACCTAGCCTACTTGTAATAAGCCTTAAGATAGGAGAAGTATTACTTCTCTAATTAAATGAGGTAAAAATAAGAAATACCCTCTGTTAAGAGGGTATTTACTCTTATCCTTGCAACGATATCAACCGAATCGGCCTGTAATATAATCTTCTGTACGCTTATCTGAAGGTGTCGTAAATAATTTATTTGTATCTGTATATTCCACAACTTCTCCACTTAAGAAGAAAGCAGTTTTGTCTGAAATACGTGCTGCTTGTTGCATGTTATGCGTTACGATCACAATACTAAAGTCTTTCTTTAACTCTTGAATTAATTCTTCTACTTTTAATGTTGAAATTGGATCTAGTGCCGACGTTGGCTCATCCATTAAAATAACGTCTGGTTCAATTGCTAAACAACGTGCGATACATAGACGCTGTTGCTGTCCACCAGATAAACCGTATGCATTATCATGCAAACGATCTTTTAACTCATCCCAAATCGCTGCTCCACGTAAACTTTTTTCAACAATTTCATCCAATGTTTTCTTATCACCAATACCATGAATTTTCGGGCCATATGCTACATTTTCATAAATAGATTTCGGAAATGGATTTGGCTTTTGGAACACCATTCCCACATGAGTTCTTAATTCTTCAACTGGGTATGATTTTTCAAATATATTGCGCTCTCTATATTCAATTACACCTGTAGTTCGCACGATTGGTACTAACTCTACCATACGATTTAATGTTTTTAAGTACGTTGATTTACCACAACCACTTGGCCCAATAATTGCTGTAACTTCATTCTCATGAATGCTTAAGTTAATATCTTTTAAAGCATGGTCTTCTCCGTACCATAAATTTAAGTTTTTCGTATCAAATACTACTTTCTTTGGTGCAGTCTCGATTTTCTCCTCGTTTTTCACCTGTACATTTACTACTGTTGCTACCATTTGAATTCCCCTTTCATCCATTTCCAACTTATTTTCGATTTCGTAACCATAAGACAAACATATTGATAAAGAGTAATAAACCTAACAAAACAATCATCCCAGCAGCTGCTACATACTGAAATTCTTCTTGCGGTCTACTCATCCAATTAAAAATTTGAATTGGTAAAACTGTAAATCTATCAAACATACTAAATGGAACATAATTTGCAAATGCAAGTGCCCCGATAACTAATAGCGGTGCCGCTTCTCCAATTGCCCTTGATATCGCTAACGTACAACCCGTTATAATTCCCGGGAAAGCAGATGGCAATACAATTTGATACATCGTTTGCCACTTCGTAGCACCTAATCCGTAAGAAGCTTCTAATAATGAACTTGGTACAGATCGTATCGCTTCTTGACTCGCTACAACAACTGTCGGTAAAACGAGTAAACTCATCGTCAGTGCCGCCGCAATAATACTCTCCCCTAAATGAAGAGCATATACAAAAATAGTTAAGCCGAGTAATCCAAATACAACGGAAGGTACTCCTGCTAACGTTTGATTATTAATTTCTATTACCTTTTTAAATATAGATTCCTTCGCATATTGCTCCAAATAAAGAGCAGTTCCAACTCCAAATATAAAGGAGACTGGTATAACAATACTCATAAATAATATTGTTCCTGACAAAGCTGCAGCAATCCCAGCTTCTTTCGGATTACGCGAAGCGAAGTTTGTAAAGAAATCTAACGAAAGGTAACTTATACCTTTTTCAAAAATTTGAAAAAGTAAAATAAGCAGTATTACTATTGAAAACAAAATTGCTATATAAAATAACAACTTGTAAACTCGGTCTTTTAAAAAACGTGATGCCATATTTTCTTGTATTTTTTTATGATTCAACATTCGCATATTATGTCACCCTCCTAAAGCGGCGCATAATAGAGTATGAAATGATGTTCATTATAAGAGTAAACAAGAATAACGTTGCGCCTACAGCGTACATGCTGTAATACGTAATTGTTCCATGCGGAGCATCACCTAAGCTCACTTGCACAATATAGGCTGTTAGCGTTTGAATAGAGTGTGTCGGATCGAGCGATACATTCGGTGTAGATCCCGCTGCAATTACAACTATCATCGTTTCACCAATTGCTCTGGAAGCAGCTAATATGATCGCTGCCATAATCCCTGTAAAAGCCGAAGGAAACACGACTTGTTTTACCATCTCAAACCGAGTTGCTCCAAGTGCTAACGAAGCTTCTTTCGTTCCTTTCGCTACAGCTCTCATCGCGTCTTCAGATAGAGATGCAATTGTAGGTATCATCATAAAGCCAATAACAATACCTGGACTAATCGCATTAAAAAACTGTAAATCTGGTATAATCCGTTGTAAAAGTGGTGTGACAACTGTTAATGCAAAAAAACCATATACAATTGTCGGGATACCTGCTAATAATTCTAACATCGGTTTTAATACTTTCCTTGCACTGCTTGAAGCATATTCGCTTAAAAATACGGCACACGCTAAACCGATAGGAATTGCTACGAACATGGCAATTGCTGTTACAAGGAACGTTCCACATATAAGTGGTAATATACCGAATTTAGGATCTTCAAAAAAAGGTAACCATTCTTTTCCCGTCAAAAAGGAGTGTAATGGTATTGTTTGAAAAAACATCATTGTTTCATTTACCAATGTAAAAATAATTCCAAGTGTCGTTACAATAGACACGCTAGCAATTATTTTTAGTAATAATGGAACGATTCGATTGATTCGCTGCGTTTTTTTTCTTTGTTTTGTATTTCTTTCAATCAAATGTTGTACAGAAAATGTAATTTGACTTTTGTCATTATGAGCCAAAGATGAAAACCCCTTTCCACCCTGACATTACCTTTTTATTTCTGTTAACATCCGCAGCTGTTCATTGTATTTTTCTTTTGGTAATTTTACATATCCAACCTCTTCAGCGAGATTACCAACATGCTGAATCATAAACTCAATATAATTTGCTACATTCATTTTATTTCGGATAGATGCATCATTCACATAAGCAAATAGTGGCCTAGATAATGGCTTATACTTACCTGATTGAATGGTATCTTTCGTCGGAAGTACACCATTCACTTTTATTGCTCTCACCTTATCTCGATTGGCCATATAATAAGCATATCCTACAAAAGCAATGGCATTTTTATCATTCATTACCCCTTGCATAATAACTTGATCATCTTCAGACAAAGAGACTTTTTTTACAATGCGACTATTTTGTAAGATGACATTTTGAAAATAATCATACGTACCAGAGTCTACACCTGGCGCATAAAACTTCACCTGTTCACGTGGCCATGATGAATGAATTTGTGACCATCGCTTTTCGCTTTCATCTTCACTCCATAATAGACGTAACTCGTCTACCGTCATATTGTCTACCCAAGTATTTTGGTGATTCACAACGATCGTAAGACCATCGTAAGCGACTTCAAACGGTGTAAACTGAATGGAGTTTTTCTTCATTTCATTTTCTTCTACTTGTTTCATTGCTCTCGAAGCATTATTTATATCTACTTCTCCTTTACTGAAACGATTAAATCCTCCTCCTGTTCCAGAAACACTGATGGAAATCTTCACGTTTGGATGCACCTTTGTATATTCCTCCGCTACTGCTTCTATAACAGGAAAAACTGTTGAGGATCCATCAACTCTCACTTCTCCCATTTCATTCACAGCAAATACAGTAGACGTGCCAACATAAAGGAAACAAGTCGACAGTATGAAAACTTTAATCGATGCACTTATCCATTTCACGTGTTCTTCCTCCTAGAAGTAACCGGAAATAACAGGATTACAGATATAAGAATACTGCTAAACTATTAATTCGGTTTTAATTGTTTGTAAAAGTTTTGTAAAGTTCCACAAGAATCAACATTAAGTAAAACTTTAATCCGTAGCCATCGTTCATCTTCACTAATGATTGGCTCATAAAATCGTTATCCTCTAGAGGCTTGTGTAAGTATCATTTGTGAGATCTCTTATTTTTTCGATATAATATGCTTGTCCGCCTTATTAAAACGTATGCATGAATCATAAAAAAAAGCACACTATCTTTTCAGATAGTGTGCTTTTTTTACAACTTTTTTATTCGTCATCTTGATCTCTATTTTTCTTTTTATTATCTATTTCATCTTTTGAAACTTCGCCATTTTCTACTTTTTTCAAATCAAAGTACGCGTCCATAATGTCACGGCTAATATATCCGTTAATACCTGATTTATCATCTACCCAAGGTACAACAACAGAAAATGCTACTTCAGGATCTTCAAGTGGCGCATAGCCTACTAACGTTAAGTTATATGTTTCTTTACGCTCACCGTTTGCCTTTCTACCAATCTCTTTATCTCCGCCATACACAGTTTGAGCTGTACCTGTTTTACCAGCAGCTTTATAAGGTGCACCTGCAAAGTATTTCGAAGCTGTACCACTAGACTCGTTAAATACTTGTCTAAATCCTTCCTGAACACGTTTAATTTGTGATTCAGGCATATCAATACGGTTTAGTACTTTCGGTTCCATTGAATGAACAACTTTTCCAGTTTCTTCTGGTTTCGCTGCCGGCTGACGAATTTCCTTTACAACTTGCGGCTGCATACGGTAACCACCATTTGCAATTGTTGAAACATATTGTGCTAATTGAAGTGGTGTATACGTATCGTACTGTCCAATTGATAAATCTAATAGGAAACCTGGCTGAGTTCCCTTACCTATTTGACCCGCAGATTCATTCGGTAAATCAATACCTGTTTTCACACCAAGTCCAAACTGTCCGAAATAATAACGCATCGTATCAAATGCTTTTTGTGGTATATCTAACGTACCACCTCTCACATATTGAACACCTGCGAGATTCATCGCTGTTTTGAACATATATACGTTAGAAGACATTTTTAACGCTGTCAGATCATTAATATACCCCATCGTCTTCCAAGAAGATTTTTTCGGCGTTCCTTTCAATACGATTGGTTCATCGAGTTGAACTGAACCTGGTTGAATCGCACCTGTTTGATACCCTGTAAGTACTGTCGCACCTTTTACAGTTGATCCCATCGGATAAGAACTTGTCATCGTTCCTAAGGCGAAATCTTGTACTTTCGTTTCGCCATTTTCATTCACTAACTGTTTCCCTGCCATAGATAAAACTTCACCATTTTTCGGATTCATCATTACAACGAATGCACGATCTAAAAGAGGTTGTCCCCCTTTATATTTCAATAAATTTTTAGTGATAATTTCTTCTACACGTTTTTGTAATTCCATATCGATTGTTAAGTTCAGGTCATTACCTCGTTGTCCTTGTGCGACATTAATCGTTTCTAAAATATTACCGTTTTTATCTGTAATATTTTTCACTTCTGCTTTCGTACCGTGTAGGCTATCTTCATATTGCTGTTCAAGATAACTTTTCCCTACGCGGTCATTTCGATTATAATCACGAACAAGATAGTAATCTAGCCTTTCTCTCGGTAACCCTTCATCAGACGTTGACACCCCGCCAAGTACACTTCGGAATAAATCATCATACGTATATTTTCGATCCCAATCAACATTCGTATCTACACCCGGTAATGCTGCTAGGTTTTCACTAATAATCGCATATTCTTCTTCTGTAGCATCTTTTTTTATAACTTGTGGTGTCATTGCATATCCGCCGTCCATTTTGCTTTTAATCGCTAGTATTTCTAAATCTTTTGCGGATAATTGATTCACTTCTTCTTCTGTCACGCGACTTCGTTGACGCTCATCTAATTCTTTATCGTCAATTTTTTTATCTTTTAACTCTTGACGATCTTTATTCGTAATTTTTTCTTTCGCTTCCTCTTTATGCATAGCAAGCCAATAATCTTTTTTATCACGATCTGTTAATTTATCTGTCGGTACTTCAATCAACTCTGCTAGCCTTTTCGCTGTTTCTAAACGAGCCTCTGCAGTTGATCCTTTCATTTTTGTAAATGTAATCGTACGAACAGCTGCATTATCTACTACAGCTCGCCCATAACGGTCAAATATTTTCCCACGTGGTACAGGATTACTTATCGTCGAGTTTTCTTTCCTCTCCACTTCATTCTTATATTCCTCACCGCGAACAATTTGTACATATCCAAGCCTTACAATAACCGCGGAGAACATTAAAAACACGCAGAAAAACAGCACGTTTAACCGAAAAGGAACGTGAGTCTTTTTCTTTTGTTGTTTCTGCTTCTTGCTCATACAAACCCCCTCTACCAACAGCTATGTAATGTGAAAGGGACACCTTCATACAGGTGTCCTCACTGCTGTCTTACATCTTTTTCTATTCTAGCATAAAACAACCGAGAAGTTAACCTTCTGGTTCTGTTTGATTCTGCGCAGTCGCTTGCGTTACAACACTTGTTTTACTCGCATTTTCCTCATCATATTTGACATTTTTAACTGCAAAATAAATAAGGAAATGTCCTGCACCTAAAATACATAATAAGTAAGGCAAACTTTTTTCAGGCGGAAAGAATAATACAGCACATAAAAAACTTAAAATCGAACAAATTCTTCCTGCATTTAACCATAATTCCCGGACAACTACATACTCTACACGCCACTCTCTCGCATTTTTCGCTCTGCCAATTACATCATATGTCATGGATCCGTACGGAACGAGCAAAATAGGGTATGCAACCGCAATACACGCTGCATAAATAAGTAATTTTGCGTATGTAACATTGAATATAACTAAAAATACGACAGCATATAAAATAATGCCTCCAAGCAAAATTGCTTTTTTCCGCCACTCTTTCTTTAACATACGAGTGACTAAGTAGTAACATACAAATGATACAGCAGAATTTACTAAGCTATATTTTCCTAAGGCGAGTTCGCTATCCGTCGCTAAATACACGTATACGGAAATCACAAAAATAAACGTTCCCTCTCTCAACCCTTGGAAAAAATGAGCACGTGTAATTCTTCCCCAATTTTTATCAATCTGCCGCTCTTTCAATACTTGTACAATTTCATACCGTCCTTCACATTCTCTCTTAGATACAAAAAAGCTTAAAATGACAGCAATTGCAAACAACAGTAACGAAAGAAAGAATATGACCGTATAGCCACTCCATTTTTCCATACGTGAAATTGTGTATCCAGCTGCTATCGGTCCAATCATGCCAGAGAAGGATGTAAGAAGTCCAAGAAACCCATTAAAGAAATCTCTTGTTTCTGGTTCTGTAATCTCAAATGTTAATAAGTTAAACGCGAGCCAGTAAAAACCATATCCGACTCCTAAAAGAGCCCCCATTAATAAAATATAGTGAGAAGCGCTTTTTCCCGCTACTAAAACAACGATAAAAAAAATAGCTAACGTGCCTACGCCTATTCGTAACAAGATTGAGCGATCAATACGCTTCGCTAATTTCCCACCTATAAGAAATGTGAGAGGCTGTAATACAACGCTGGCCAAATTATACAAGCCAAGATTCACATAATTTTGTGTTTGTTTCCATAAATAAATGTTAACAAACGTATTCGATAAAGAAATTGCGAGCGTGTATAAACCTCCAATAAGGAGCAACAACACTAAATCCCGATTCACTTCAACGTCACCAATTATATGTTTCCACTTCATACACAACTCTCCTTTACTTCATGTTCTAGTCTTCCAAAGACAAGCCCAATTATGTAAAAGGAAAGCATAGAAAAAAGCTAGGAGCATTCTCCTAGCTTTTTCTATCGTTATTACAATTATTTTGCTTCTTGGTAACGTTTTTCAGCAGCGTTCCAATCTACAACGTTCCAGAATGCACCGATGTAGTCAGGACGACGGTTTTGGTAATTTAAGTAGTAAGCATGTTCCCAAACATCTAAACCTACAACTGGAGTTTTACCTTCAGTTAGAGGAGAATCTTGGTTTGGCGTGCTTGTTACTTCTAACTCACCATTGTTTACTACTAACCAAGCCCAACCAGAACCGAAACGAGTTGCCCCAGCTTTTGCGAATTCTTCTTTGAATGCATCGAAGCTACCGAATTTCGCTTCAATTGCAGTTGCAAGTTCGCCTACTGGTTGTCCGCCGCCGTTTGGAGATAAGATTGTCCAGAAGAATGTATGGTTAGCATGTCCGCCACCATTGTTACGTACTGCTGTACGGATCGCTTCTGGTACTTCGTTTAAGTTTGCAACTAATTCTTCTACGCTTTTGTCAGCTAATTCTGCATGACCTTCTAAAGCAGCGTTTAAGTTTGTAATGTAAGTGTTATGATGTTTTGTATGATGGATGTTCATTGTTTCTTTGTCAAAGTGAGGCTCTAAAGCATCATACGCATAAGGTAAATTTGGTAATTCGTGTTTTGCCATTGTTATATTCCTCCCAGTTTATGTATTGCCACTTAAGTGACATACAACTTCATTCTACCCTAATTGCCATAGGGTGCAAACAAATAAATCACATTGTCTTGCTATCATTAACGTAGCAAAAATCCCACTTCTTTTCAATTAAAATGCTCATATATTCCGTAAAAAAAGCTCCCTTCTACAAGGAAGCTTCCCACTAACATAATAAACATGTGAAATGGATATGGACCCTGTAGGACTCGAACCTACGACCGGACGGTTATGAGCCGTCTGCTCTAACCAGCTGAGCTAAGGGTCCACAATTATGTATGTAACAACATATCAAATAAAGGAATTCCTATCAGATATATCCTTTAAGAAATGTAAGATAAATTTACCATATGGCAAAGAAAAGTGTCAATTGTATTTTTCTCATATAAAAGAAGAAAATTAATAAAAAGAAATTTAGTTATCTCCACTATATGTAAATATAATATATCTTGAGATTCTCTAGATTCCTACGTTACAATGATTTTATACATACATAAAGGAAGTGAATCTATGTCCATATTTACCCAATTAGCAAAAAGCGTATATTCGCCTAAAGATATGGCGCTATTCCGTTTTCAAAAAATCGGAAAAACCATTTTGTATATTATGCTACTTTGTCTAATCACTACTATTCCAAGAACATTCTTTTACGGTAGCTTTATTCAAGATAGTGTTACCATGGTAAATCAAGCAATCGAAAAAGATTTACCTGATTTTAAAATCGAAAACGGTGAACTAAAAGCAGATATTGAACAACCTATTCTAAAGGAAGAGGGAGATGCTCTTTTCGTATTTGATCCCAATACAACAGATATAGAAACATATCAAAACAAAACTGGTTTATTTATTTTAAAAGATAAAGTAGTTTCTATAGGAAATGGTCAAACACAAACATACTCCTATAATGATTTATTAGGGACATCTCTTGAGAAGAAAGATTTGCAAGATTTCATTTCTGTATTCGATAGTATTTATCCAATTTTACTAGCTGTTATCGGCGTGTTAGTATACCTATTCCAATTGTTTATTACTTTCTTAGGAATTACTTTACTTGCGTTTATTGGTTCTGCTATGAGCGGTCAACGTAAATTATCTTATAAGCAAGTATGGACGTTAACTGCGTACAGCTACACAATTCCAACAATCTTCTTTATGATTATGGATCTATTCAAAATTGTTGTACCTGGTTCAACATTCATTTATATCGCAGTTGTTTTAATTGTTCTTTACTTAACGATTAAAGAAGTTCCAAAACCGAAAGAAAAATAAGAACGAAAAAAAATGCCTAAATAGGCATTTTTTTTTTGGACAAGCATATATTCCTAGCAAAGGAGTGAAGAATATGAAGAGATTAGGTATATTCTTATTCGTGCTTGTTCTTGGTTATATATTTTATTACGATATAAAAATCGGCACTTTACCGATGTTAAGTTCATATAAAAAAACAAATGCGGCCCAAACGATAAAACAAGAAAGTACAGATACAAAACAAAAGAAAGAGAACAAAGCAGAAAAAGAAACAGATGTAACTTATAAAACAATTGAAGTCAAAACAGGTGAGACAGTTCTTTCTATTACCGAACAAATTAATAAGAAAAAAATCCCTTCCATTGAAAAGGTAATTGATGACTTTAAACAACTAAACAAAAGTACATCTGCTACAAAAATACAAATTGGAAAGTCTTATAAATTCCCGTTATATCAATAAGCAATTACTTAATCCTTGTCAATTACATAAAGGCGCTGATACAATAGTAAAAGTGAAACCGAGCACTTCGGTTTCTATAGCCCTGTATCACGTATACTTTCATTGATATGAGGGACTAAATAAGAAACTTCTTTTATAAGGAGAGCGATCTATTCGTGAATGAAATGACTCATCGTACAAAAACACGTCCAGTTAAAGTCGGTAATTTAACAATTGGCGGTAATAATGAATTAATTATACAAAGTATGACAACAACAAAAACACATGATGTTGAAGCAACAGTTGCTGAAATTAAGCGTTTAGAAGAAGCTGGCTGTCAAGTCGTCCGTGTTGCTGTTCCAGACGAACGCGCAGCAAATGCTATTGCTGATATTAAAAAACAAATCAACATTCCACTTGTTGCTGATATTCATTTTGATTATCGCCTTGCTTTAAAAGCAATTGAAGGTGGCATTGATAAAGTACGTATCAATCCAGGTAACATTGGTCGTCGCCATAAAGTAGAAGCTGTTGTAAATGCAGCAAAAGAACGCGGTATTCCAATCCGTATCGGTGTAAACGCAGGTTCATTAGAACGTCACATTTTAGAAAAGTACGGATACCCAACTGCAGATGGTATGGTCGAGAGCGCCCTACATCACATTAAAATTTTAGAGGACTTAGATTTCCACGATATTATCGTATCTATGAAAGCCTCTGATGTTAACTTAGCAATTGAAGCATACGAAAAAGCTGCTCGTGCTTTTGATTACCCATTACATTTAGGTATTACAGAATCCGGAACATTATTTGCCGGAACTGTAAAAAGTGCCGCTGGTCTTGGCGCAATCTTAAATAAAGGCATCGGAAATACACTACGTATTTCATTAAGTGCTGACCCAGTTGAAGAAGTAAAAGTTGCGCGTGAACTATTAAAGTCATTCGGTCTTGCATCTAATGCAGCAACACTTATTTCTTGTCCAACTTGTGGTCGTATTGAAATTGATTTAATTAGCATCGCTAACGAGGTGGAAGAATACATCTCTACACTAAAAGTACCGATTAAAGTTGCAGTACTTGGTTGCGCTGTAAACGGTCCTGGTGAAGCTCGTGAAGCTGATATCGGTATTGCCGGTGCACGTGGAGAAGGATTATTATTCCGTAAAGGGCAAGTTGTTCGTAAAGTACCAGAAGAAATAATGGTAGAAGAACTGAAAAAAGAAATCGATGTAATTGCTGCTGAAATGGCTGCTGAACGAGAAAAAGAAAAAGAAACACAAGAACAATAAAAAGAAGGTTGCCACAATATTTGTGGGCAACCTTCTTTTTTACGTAAAAAAGCTCGTCAGTTACGTAACCGACGAGTTCTTATTTTGCACATTTTGGACAACGGCCGTATATTTCAAACTTATGCCCGGTTACTTCATAACCGTTAAAATCTTTATTCATAAAATCCATCGGGCAGGAAGTAATCTCTTTCGTCCCCCCGCAATCTAAACAAATAAAATGATGATGATGTTCCATAATAGAACATGTAAAACGAAAATGTTTTTCACCATTTAATTCCGTTTGTTCTAAAACACCGATTTCAGCAAACACCGTTAAGTTACGATAAATCGTATCAAAGCTAAGACCTGGATAATCATCCTTCATATGCTCTAAAACGTCTTTCGCCGTTAAATAACGATTGTGAGCTGCAAATAACCTGAGCATTTCTTCCCTTTTCCCAGTATGTTTGTATCCTTTATCTTTCATTAGGCGTAAAGCTTCTGTTAGATTCATATCTATCCCTACTTTATGCAGTTTTTTTCTTTTTCCATAAAATCGCACCAATTAAAATAAGAACTGCTATCATAACAATTGTACCACCTGGTGCTAGATCAAGTTGATATGAAGCAAACATTCCACCAATTACTGCAATTTCACCAAATAAAATGGAAAAGAAAATTGTTTGTTTAAATCCATTCGCAATACGAATACTTGCTGCAACTGGTAACGTCATTAATGATGATACGAGAAGAACCCCTACTACACGCATTGATACTGCAATGACAAGAGCAACCAATATAATGAAAATAAAGTGAATCCACTTTGCACTCAAACCGGTTGATACAGCATATTCCTCATCAAACGATAGTAAAAATAACTCTTTGTATAATAAAGTGATCGTTACAATAACAACAATTGCTACAATGCCGATGATTATTAAATCCGTACTTGTTACAGCACTTACACTCCCAAATAAATAACTAAATAAATCAGTGTTAAATCCATTTGCAAGTGATATAAAAATAACCCCAATCCCCATTCCTGCTGAAAGAATAATCGGAATTGCTAATTCTTGATAATGTTTATATACAGTACGTAATTTTTCAATTAGTAACGCCCCACCAATAGAAAAAATCATTCCCATATATAACGGATTTAAAAATCCTCCTGTGAAAATTGTTTTTTCTAGTAGTAAACTTGCAGCAATACCCGATAATGTCACGTGACTTAATGCATCCGCAATAAGCGACATTCGGCGAATGACAACAAATACACCGATAAGTGGTGCAACAAGTCCTATTAAAACCCCTGCATATAAAGAGTTACGTAAAAAGTCATATTGTAAAAAATCTTGTATCATTATATCCTCCCGTGATGCTCATGCTCGTGTTCTAAACGATGAACATGATGTCCATATAAGACGGACATTTCTGCATCTTCTAACTCTCGGAACTTCTCTACATTTCCATGGAAATGTAGATGTTGGTTTAAGCATGCAACATGTGTTACCTTCTCAGTAACAGCTCCCATATCATGAGTAACGAGAATTAATGTGATTCCTAACCTTTTGTTTAAATCCTCTAATATCTCATAAAAACTTTCTACATTCTTCACATCTATTCCAACAGTGGGCTCGTCCAAAATAAGTAATTCAGGATCACTAACGAGCGCACGAGCAATAAATACACGCTGTTGTTGTCCACCAGAAAGTTCTCCGATATTGCGCCCTTGAAACTCACTCATCCCTACATCAGCAATCGCTTTTTCTACCTTTTCCTTATCGTTTTTCGTGAAAAAGCGAAACAGCCCTTTTTTAGAAACAAGTCCCATTGATACAACTTCAAAAACAGTTGCCGGAAAACCAGAATTAAAGCTATTTGCCTTTTGCGACACATAACCAACTTTGTTCCATTCTTTAAACTTCTTACTATCAACACCAAACAAACGAATACTTCCCTGTTTTGGCTTTAAAACGCCTAATAAACATTTTAGCAAAGTTGATTTCCCAGAACCATTCGGCCCAACTAAACCTAAAAAAGCTCCCTTCGGAACTTGCAAATTAATATCTTCTAACACATTTCGATCTTCATATCGAAATGACAATCCTTCTATTTCTAATATATTATTCATATCATCTCACCTATTTTAATTCAGAATGATTCCGATTTATATCTATTTGAATTATAGTACAGCTTATTATAGTTGTAAACCAATCTGCCTAAAATATATCAATTTTTTCAAGAAACCTTACTATTATAACAAAAAGCAGAGAAAAATTCTCTGCTTTCGAAAAGTATTCCTATAAAGTGAAACTTTAATCAGTGGGGTTTTCTTCATCCCCCACTGATTATTAGTTGAACCAATCGGACTTTTATGGGCAGTTGATCCCCCATCTAACTTCTTTGCTTTCGCTGCATTTTGAGGTGGGGGTCTTACTGCCCATTAAAGCGGGATAAAATGAAACCTTAATCAGATGAGGCCATCCCCTACTGATTATTTGCCATCAAATAGCGGGATACATGTTTTTTAGTGAATAGCCGATTTAAACTTTCCACCATTTGTCTCTTGTGTGCTCATAATCGTAACAAACGCATTCGCATCAATTTCATACACAATTGATTTTAACTTCGTCACTTCCAGACGTGTTACAACTGCATAAATAACTTCTTTTTCTTTATCCGTGTAACCGCCTTTCGCTACAAGCTTTGTAGTTCCACGACCAAGACGATGCAAAATCGCATTTGATACTTCCTCATATTGATCTGATACAATTAAAACTGCTTTCGTTTCATCTAAACCTTGAATGACTGTATCAATTGTTTTGAAGGCGATATAGTACGCCATAACAGAATACATAGCTTGTTCAACACCAAATACAAATGCTGCCCATGCAAAAATGAATAAGTTCACAAACATTACAAATTCGCCAACAGAGAAAGGCAATTTCTTCGTTAATAAAATACCCATGATTTCTGTTCCGTCCATTGATCCACCATGGCGAATAACGAGCCCTACACCAATACCTAAAATAAGACCCCCAAACACTGTTGCTAAAATTGGCTCTGTTGTAAATGGCGGAACAGCATGTAACGTTGATTCAATAAACGCTAAAGCTACAATACCGAAAGCCGAAGATAGCATGAATGTTTTTCCGATTTGCTTATAACCTGAATACATAAATGGGATATTGAGAATAACGACTAAAGTAGAGAAACTTAACCACCAAATATTAGGAGTAAGATAATCTAATATAAGAGAAATACCAATAATTCCACCATCAATAATTTTATTTGGCATTAAAAATAGTTCAATCGCTACCGCTGCGCATGCTGCCCCAAAAATAATCATAACTAAACGATAAATAAGATGGATAACACTTTCTTTTCGATGTTGCTTTTGTTCCATAAGTCCTCCTTATACTCTTTTTCTATAGTTTTGTCCTTATATTATAACATACGCTTCTTTTTCTCATGAAAAAAGAAACTCTACGCGAATATGTACAAGCTACGTACTCATATATTTCGATAGAAGAACGTGTGAAGGAGGATAACTCAATGAACCTCATTAAACAACTTGTAAATAAAAAATTAAATCATATTTCTACAAAAGAGTTATTGAAATATAGTAAAGAGTATGAAGTTTCTATTACGACTGCACAAGCGGATCAAATTGTTTTACTTATGAAAGGTAAGAATATTAACATTTACGATAATGACGAACGGCTAGAGCTCTTAAAACAAATAGCAAAAGTAACCTCCCCTGCTACTGCCCAACAAGTAAATACTTTATTTCAGCAACTACTAAAATAAGGAGGGGAAAATCCCCTCCTTATTGCTTATTGCGCTTTAATTTTCTCAAGAATCCCTTCATCAAAAGTACCATTTTTCAGCATTTCGATTTCTAATTTATATGGTGGCTTCTTATCTTTTTTATCTTCACCTACATATGGCGTTTCAAGAATTTTTGGTACGTGCATTAACTGCGGATGATGCACAATATGATGTAACGCTTTATAACCGATATGACCGAAGCCGATATTTTCATGACGGTCCTTTCCTGCGCCGCATACATTTTTACTATCATTAATATGAAGTACTTGCAAACGATCCATACCAACAATCTTATCAAATTCGTTTAATACGCCGTCAAAATCATTTACAATATCATATCCTGCATCGTGCGTATGACACGTATCAAAGCATACTGATAATTTTTCATTATATTTGACACCATCAATAATCTTTGCAATTTCTTCAAAGCTACGACCGCATTCTGTTCCTTTTCCTGCCATCGTTTCTAACGCAATGTTAACCGTCTGCTCTGGCGTTAATACTTCATTAAGCCCTTTAATAATTTGTTGAATACCAGCATCCGCTCCTGCACCAACGTGCGCTCCTGGGTGAAGAACGATTTGTTTCGCTACACCTAATGCCGATGTTCTTTCAATTTCCATGCGAAGGAAGTCTACACCTAATTGGAATGTTTCTGGCTTCGTCGTATTCCCAAGATTAATAATATATGGCGCATGTACGATAATTTCTTCAATACCGTTTAGTTCCATATGTTTTCTTCCTGCTTCTATATTCAATTCTTCAATTGGTTTTCTTCGTGTATTTTGCGGCGCACCTGTATAAATCATAAACGTCGTTGCACCGTATGAAACAGCCTCTTCACTTGCTGCTAATAACATTTTCTTACCACTCATGGAAACATGAGATCCAATCTTTAACATACAATCACCTCTTCAATATACAATAGATATAATGATAGCATAATTTGTAGAAATATGTAGTGAATTGCTTGTTCCTAAAACACTACGCAAATTGTAACTAGCTACACCGAAACTTTAATCAGTGTTTTTTCCATTCCCCACTGATTATT
Organism: Bacillus sp. N5-665; assembly: GCF_022637375.2. Classification (NCBI taxonomy): domain Bacteria; kingdom Bacillati; phylum Bacillota; class Bacilli; order Caryophanales; family Bacillaceae; genus Bacillus; species Bacillus sp. N5-665. Next base: position 1,152,515 of record NZ_CP093325.1, on the reverse strand, counting down.
ATCCCGCAAATAGCCGGATAAAAAAAGATAAGGGGGCTCCCCTTATCTTTTTTTATTGCTATATTTTTTCTTCACTTTGTCACGTTCTGTTGCAAGTTTACGTTTATAGTTTGGTTTTACTTTTTTCGGCTTTTTAATAACTTTCGTTGCCATAACGTCAAGTTCATCATTTGGTTTTTTACGGCTCTTACGACGACGACGTTCACCTAAATCCGCCCACTCATCTCCGCGTAACTCTACATGCTTGAACTCAATATGACGTTGTTTTTCTAAACTATCTAACGCTTCTTCGTTTGCTGGATCATAAATCGTCACTGCAATACCTGAATGCCCCGCACGTGCTGTTCTTCCAACGCGGTGAACGAAGAAATCTAAATCTGATGGAAGTTCGTAGTTAATAACATGACTAATTCCTTCAATATCAATACCACGTGCTGCTAAATCAGTTGCAACAATATATTGGAATTCAAGATCACGAATTTGTTTCATCATTTTTTTACGATCACGCGGTGATAAATCTCCGTGAATTCGTCCAACTTTTAAGCCACGTTCCATTAATCCGTCAGCAACTTGATCCGCCATCTTCTTCGTATTCGTGAAAACAACTGCTAAATACGGTTTAAATTGTAGCAACATTTTGTTCACTAAATCAATTTTGTTACGATGTTTAGAAGGTACTAAATAATGCTCAATATTCCCAGCCGCAACTTGTTTTGGATTAATATGAATATGCTCTGGATTCTCCATATATTTCTTAAGAAACGGTTTTAGTTTTTGAGGAATTGTTGCAGAGAAAACTAGCATTTGCAAGTTTCTAGGCATGCGTGATGCAATTTTGTCTACATCATGAATGAATCCCATATCAAGCATTAAGTCTGCTTCATCGACAATAATAGTATTTGCTTTATGAACAAATAATGCTTGCGCTTCTACTAAATCTTTAATACGTCCTGGTGTTCCAACTACAATATGAGGTTGTTTTTTCAACTTTTCAATTGATCGTTGTTTATCAGTTCCACCAATTAAACAACGTGCTGTAATCATTTGATCTTCCGCACAAAACTTTGTTAATTTCACGATTTCTTCGTAAATTTGTTGTGCTAACTCACGAGTAGGCGCTGTAATAACAAGTTGTACTTCTTCACGACTTGCATTAATTCTGTTCAATGTAGGAAGTAAGTATGCATGTGTTTTCCCAGAACCTGTTTGGGATTGTCCAATTACACTTACACCTTTTTTCACGACCGGGAAAATTTTCTTTTGAATTCCTGTCGGCTCTGTAAAGCGTAGTTCACGAACTGCATCTATTAAAAATGGTTTAAAATCATACTGTGTAAAAGTTTGTTGTGTCATAAGTTACACCTTCTTTCTAAATTTCTACTGCGCGCACAAATCAGTCAAGTCTACATTATATCGAAATCTACAAGTAAAATCCATCTTTAGTTTAGGTTTTTACTTCAAAAACTAACCTTCTTCCCTCTTATTGCATATTGTATGTGTATATACCTAACTGAAGAAAGGAGGATTTCTCACATGTTTCCAAAATCCCATACTAGGCAAATGTATCCGAATCAAGGACAGCAACCTTATACACCATATCCAATTCCACAACTACCACCGATGGCACAAAAAAAGAAAGGGTTCCTTGCTAAACTCTTTAAAAAACACGATCCAACCGAGCCTTTCATGCAAATGGTTCCACCTTATCGACAAATGGATGGACCGCCGCCAATGATGCACCAGCACCAGCAACCGCCGCCCCAATATCAACAACAATACCAATACCAACAACAATATCCGCAGCAATACTCACAACAATATCAACCATACATGCAGCAACATCCAGAGCAAATGATCCCCCCTCAAATGTATGAATCAAATGAAACGCGCGGCGGTGCAGCAACTACAGCAGCATCAAGTAGCGGCATCGGCAGTTTTTTTGCAAATTTAATTTCGAATCCAACTAATATGATAAACAATATTGAAAAAGTATCCCAAGTCGTTCAATCTGTAAGCCCTGTCGTCGAACAGTACGGTCCTATTATGCGTAACCTACCAAGCATTGTTAAAATCCTCACCTCTGGAAAAAGTACGGAAGAAGATCCCACTGAAAATCCAACTGAAGACATAACAGAAAAGGTTGAGGTAGCAACTCCGCCTCCTCCACAAAAAAAAAGAAAAAGAAAAAAAATAGTGATTGAGCCTGTCATAGAAAAAGAATTACGAGAGGAGCCTGTTCAAAAAATAGCAACAAAACCAAAACTATATGTGTAACAATCCTTTGTTTTCTATCCATTCCTCCTTTATAATGTAAAAGACTATGCACAAAAGTATCCCTTGTTTAGAAGGAGAGGATTACTCATATGAAAATTGTTAAAATTTCCCCTCGTGGTTATTGCTACGGTGTTGTGGACGCGATGGTTATTGCACGTAACGCCGCATTAGATACATCATTACCAAGACCTATTTATATTTTAGGTATGATTGTTCACAACAAACATGTAACAGATGCATTCGAAGAAGATGGCATCATTACATTAGACGGTCCAAGTCGATTAGAAATTTTAGATAAAATCGAATCTGGTACTGTTATTTTCACTGCACACGGTGTTTCTCCAGAAGTTAAACAACGTGCAAAAGAAAAAGGTTTAACGACAATCGATGCCACTTGTCCAGATGTTACAAAAACACATGACCTTATTGAAGCAAAGAAAGCTGAAGGTTACCATGTCATTTATATCGGCAAAAAAAATCATCCAGAACCAGAAGGCGCAGTTGGTATTGCACCTGACATCGTTCACCTTATCGAAAGAGCTGATGATTTAAAAACATTAGAAATTCCAACAGATAAAATTTTAGTTACAAATCAAACAACGATGAGCCAATGGGATGTTCAACATTTAATGGAGGACATTCAGAAAAAATTCCCAACAGCAGAATTCCATAAGGAAATTTGTTTAGCAACTCAAGTTCGCCAAGAAGCTGTCGCTAAACAAGCTGATGTTGCAGACTTAACAATTGTTGTCGGTGATCCGAAAAGTAACAACTCAAACCGTTTAGCACAAGTATCACAAGAAATCGCTGGTACGAAAGCATACCGTGTTGCAGACGTAAGTGAGATTAAATTAGAATGGCTACAAGGTGTAGAAAACGTAGCTGTTACAGCAGGTGCTTCTACTCCAACGCCAATTACGAAAGAAGTTATCGCTTTCTTAGATCAATATGATCCAATGAATCCCGCTACATGGGAGAGAGTTCGAAAAGTACCGTTACAAAAAATATTACCTCGTGTAAAAGTGAAAAAAGAACAATAATAAAAACCGTTGCCTATACGAGCAACGGTTTTTATTTTTCTTATACAAATGTAAATGGATCTGTATGTAATTGCGAAGCATGAATGTGTGCATTGAATTTCTTTGTATCCACTTTTTCTTGTAATTGCTTTTGTACACCTTGCTTCATTACTTTTTCAACGTTATGTCCTGGGTCAACTATATTTAAACCGAGCATCATCGCATCATGAGCAACATGATAATACATGTCACCTGTTACATATACATCCGCTCCTTTAAATTTAGCTTGATTGATGTATTTGTTACCATCGCCACCAAGTACAGCTACTTTGCGCACTTTATCATTTAAATCCCCAACTACTCGTGCACCCTTTACATCTAATGCTTTCTTTACATGTTCCGCAAACTGTCCAAGTGTCATTTCTTCTTGTAAATATCCTATTTTTCCAAGCCCTAATGTTTCACCTTTGTTATCAAGTGGATACACATCATATGCTACTTCTTCATATGGATGTGCAGTTACCATTGCTTTAATCACTTTTCGTTGTAGTGAAGCTGGAATTATCGTTTCGATTCGCACTTCTTCTACGCGTTCTAACTGCCCAGTTTCCCCGATATAAGGATTTGTTCCCTCTTGAGGTACAAACGTGCCTGTACCCTCGCTATTAAACGTACAGTGGCTATAATTGCCGATATGACCAGCACCTGCGTCTCCTAATGCTTTTCGTACTTCTTCTGCATGAGTTACTGGCACAAACACAACAACTTTTTTCATTTCTTCTGCATATGTCGGTGCCAAAACTTCTGTATTTTGCAATCCTAACGCCTCAGCAAGTAAATCATTTACCCCGCCCTTAGCAACATCCACATTTGTATGTGCTGCATAAATGGCAATATCATTTTTAATACACGTTTCAATAATTCTTCCGTACGCTTTATCTGTATGAATCGCTTTTAACGGATTAAAAATTAAAGGGTGATGTGCAATAATGACATTCGCCCCTAATTGAATTGCTTCATCCACAACTTCCTCCGTTACATCTAACGCAATCAATACGTGTTGTACGGGTTTATTAAGCGCTCCAATTTGCAGGCCAATCTTATCCCCTTCCATCGCCAAATGCTTCGGATACATACTTTCAAATAAAGAAATAATTTCATGGCCATTTGGAATTTTACTCATGATAAAACCTCCCGTATCATTTTCATTTTCGCTTCTACTTCCGCACGCTTCGCTTTTGTTTCTTCAGAATCAGCCGCACGTTCTAACTGCTTTAAAATATTTTGGAAGTTTTTCAATTCCCCTTCCCATTTTTCAACAAAAGCCTCCCCTTTTTCTTTTATTAAGAATGGTCCCATAAATAATTCCGCTTGTTTATTTTCAGAATAAGGCACCGCAATGTTTCCTCGCTCGCCTACTAAAATCTCGTAAATTTTCCCATCTTCTTTTACGATTTTTTCATGGATAAGCTCCCATCCATTCTCAATAAACCATTCACGAATGTGATGCGCTGCAATATTCGGCTGTAAAATTAAACGAGTTACCCCTTCTAATTTTTCTTTACCACTTTCTAAAATGTCACGAATTAACGCTCCGCCCATTCCAGCAACCGTAATTACATCTACTTCTCCTGGCGCGATAACAGCTAATCCATTCCCTTTACGCACATCTACTTTATCTTGTAAGCCACTTTCAGCTACAGTTGCTTGCGCAGAGCGAAATGGCCCATCTACAACCTCTCCAGCAACTGCTTTTGTAGCAATATTATTTATAATTGTATAACACGGTAAATACGCATGATCCGATCCAATATCAGCAACTGTAGATCCTGCCGGTATTTCACGCACAACTTCTTCTAATCGTTTTGAAAGCTTTACTTCATTCATGTATTTCCATTACTCCTTCTCTTGTCAGTCTGTCTCCATGATAATGAATTTATAGTAGTTGTTGCAAGCCTATAACAACAATTCCATTCTCTATCACTCATCGTATTTTAGAAAATATAGAAAAACAAGCCCTTTGCATAAGCAAAAGGCTTCTCATACGGAACTTTATTTTTTCTTCGATAACCAATCAGCTACTTTAGCGGCTTGATCAGCTGGAACTATATTTGGTGGCATATTTCCTTTTCCTTTCGAAATAACTTCTTGAATCTCTTCTTTCGAAAGTTTCCCACCAATTTTTTGTAAATTAGGCCCTACCGCCCCTTGTAACTGATCACCGTGGCAGCTCGTACAGCTTTGCTTCACAATATCCTCTGGTTTTGATGCTGTTTGTGCTGGCTTCCCGCCATTTTTTGCATCAGCTAACTCTTTAGATTTATTTAGCCCCTGAAATGAAAATACAAACATAACGATAATACCTAATGCTGCAATAAGAGCGAACGGAATCAGCGGATTACGTTTCATATCTCTTCTCCCCCCTCTATACCCCTAAATAGTTAGATGATTCAGTCATTTCCATTGTACTTGAAAACGCTCTATCAGAAAAGAGTAAACTACTAATCGTTAAAAATATTCCATAAATTCAGTTTATTGTTTTTTATTGTTATATCGCTTATTATTTCGATAATTATTAACGTTTCTCATCATATTTTTCACTTTTCTACATATATTTTTGTATAGAATACACAAAATTAATCGAAAAATCGAAAAATGAGCATTTGCAAATCAAAAGACAATTCTGTAAAATAAATTACAAGAAATTGTAATCGTTGCCGATAGCTAAAGTTTAACAAAAGTTAACAAAATAAAAAAGTTTACTTCACAAAGGTGAAGTAAACTTAAAGGTAGCCTATTCTAAGAAATCCTTAAGACGCTTACTACGGCTTGGATGTCTTAATTTACGAAGTGCTTTTGCTTCAATTTGACGGATACGTTCTCTCGTTACGCCGAATACTTTCCCAACTTCTTCAAGCGTACGAGTTCGTCCATCATCTAAACCAAAACGAAGACGTAGAACATTTTCTTCACGATCTGTTAGTGTATCTAACACATCTTCTAATTGTTCTTTTAGCAATTCATACGCTGCATGGTCCGCAGGCGATGTTGCTTCTTGGTCTTCAATAAAATCACCTAAATGGGAGTCATCTTCTTCACCAATCGGTGTTTCAAGAGAAACTGGCTCCTGTGCAATTTTTAAGATTTCGCGTACTTTTTCTGGAGCAAGATCCATTTCTTCACCAATCTCTTCAGGAGATGGTTCGCGTCCTAAATCTTGTAGTAATTGACGTTGTACACGAATCAACTTATTAATCGTTTCAACCATATGAACTGGGATACGAATTGTTCGTGCTTGGTCTGCAATCGCACGTGTAATCGCTTGGCGAATCCACCAAGTTGCATACGTACTAAATTTGAAACCTTTACGATAATCGAACTTTTCAACCGCTTTAATTAGACCCATATTCCCTTCTTGGATTAAGTCTAAGAAAAGCATACCACGGCCCACGTAGCGCTTTGCAATACTTACTACAAGACGTAAGTTTGCTTCTGCAAGACGACGTTTCGCTTCTTCATCGCCTTCTTCAATACGCGTTGCAAGTCGAATTTCTTCTTCTGCAGATAGTAAATCTACACGACCAATTTCTTTTAAATACATACGAACGGGATCATTGATTTTAACCCCAGGTGGTACACTTAAATCATTAAGGTCAAATTCTTCTTCCGCTTTTGTAATTTGGCGATTATTAGGACCTTCGTCGTTGTCATTGTCACCAACTAAGTCAATTCCTTGTTCACCTAAATATTCATAGTATTCATCCATTTGATCGGATTCAATTTCAAATCCATTCATGCGTTCTGCAATCTCTTCATATGTAAGAACGCCACGTTTTTTTCCGAGCTCAGTGAGTTGTTCTTTCACTTGCTCAAGGGTCATTTCAGTTTCAATTTGTTTAGAACGAGCTGGTTTGTCAGCCATCTGTTCCCCTCCTTACGCGAGATACAAACATTCATTATACTAAAAATTTATCAAAAAAGCTATTTTCTCGCTTTTTGATTTTGTAAATATGCTACATAATATTTAGCAGCCTCTACAGGATCTGTTTTTTCCATTTGTTTTACCTTAAAGATGATTTCCATCTTTTCAAGTTTTTCTTGATGACGGCTGAGCGTCTCCAAATGGCCTTGTAACACTTCTTCTGTGTATTCTGGATTAATAAATTCATCCGTCGAAATATCAGTGATAATATTTTTCAACTTCTCATCAGAGAGCCAACTTAAAAATGTTCCGACTGAAGGTTCATTTCCCTTTTCATAATATGCGTATAGTTCATATAAAATCCCTTTATGTTCTTCTGTATGAAAATCTTCTATGTGGGATTCCATACGAACAGCCACTTCTGGACTTTGCAACATATGATAAATAATTTCTCTTTCTGCCCTTTCAAAACCTGTTAACTTCGGTTTTGTTTGAACAATTTGAGACGGCTTAGAAACCTGCTTTACTTGTTTTTGCTGTACCTTTTGTTCTTTGCGATATTGGTGCAATTGATTCAAAAGAGTTTCCATTGAATACGAAAATTCTTGCGATAATGACTTCAAATATGATTCTGCCTGCATCGCATCCTGTAGCAACGATAACTCTTTTAAAACACTTTTCACATATTCTTCTTTGCCAGACTCATCTTGCAAATTTTTCCCTAAACGCAAATAATTTATTTTAAAACCAACAAAACTTATACTTGATTTCACAAGATTTTCAAAAGCAGTTGTCCCATATTGTTGCACATATTCATCAGGATCAAGCTTATCTGGCAAGGATGTAACTTTCACTTGGCAACCAACTTTTAGCAATAATTGCCCTGCTTTCATCGTTGCTTCTCGCCCTGCTTTATCACCATCATAGCAAAGAACAACAGTTTCAACGTTACGTCGCAGAAGTTTTGCTTGTTCTTCAGTTAAAGCTGTTCCCATTGTCGCGACAGCTTCTTCCACACCACTTTTTACCGCAGCCATTACGTCGGCATACCCTTCAAAAAGGACCACTTGCCCACGTTTTCTAATAAACGGCCTCGCTTGGTGGAAGTTATACAACAATTTACTTTTATGAAAAATCGGTGTTTCAGGGCTATTTAAATATTTCGGAGTGTCATCTCCTAATGCCCTTCCACTAAACGCTATCACTTTACCTTGTAACGTATAGATTGGAAACATAACTCTTCCACGGAAGCGATCATAATGACTACCATCCTTCTCGCTTCTTATGAGAAGACCAGCTTGTTCCATACTAGACAGCGATAAACCTCTTTTTTGTAAAATTTTCGTTGCTGCATCCCAAGCAGGTGACGCATAACCAATTTCAAACTTCTCAATCATCTCTTTCGTAATACCACGTTTTAACAAATACGAAAGTGCTTCATTTCCTTCTTCTGTATTTACTAATAAATGATGATAATACTTTTTCAAAAGTTCATGAGCCTGTTGCATGATGACAGTGTCATCAGATATATCTTCTTGTTGTCCTTGCCCTGATGTATACTCTGCAACCGCCATTCCATTTCTTTCACCTAGCTTTTGAACAGCCTCGGTAAAAGCCAATCCTTCCATTTTCATTAGAAAGGAAAATACATTTCCACCTTCTCCACATCCGAAGCAATGAAAAATTTGCTTATCAGATGAAACAGAGAATGAAGGAGAATTCTCACCATGAAATGGACAAAGGCCAAAATAGTTACGCCCCTGTTTTCTAAGTTGAACGTATTCACCAATCACTTCTACAATATCCGATGACGTCCGAATCTGTTCAACAACTTCTTCGGGAATTCTGTTCCCCATAAATCCATCTCCGTGTCGTATTTTGTATTCGATAAAAATTAAAAAATTCCTTTATAATTCGACAATATTTTTTCTAAACTTATTAGAAAGTGTTGTCGATCACGTTATCAAACGATTTTGTAGGCCCTTTTCTGCGTAATTTCGCACATACGTACCTACTATATAAAATTGTATCCATTTGCTCACCTGTTACAAATGTACCTCCTGGAGACAATACATATACACTTTTTTACAAGAAGACTAGCAAGCACCATATCCTATGTGATCACGAGATCTGTTTTTTGCATGTTGATACATATAAAAAATCAACTTTAGCTTATTCAGTATCTACATAGATCCAATTTTCCTTGCTACTTCCTTAAACGATGAGCATACGATGTGACAAACAAAATTTCGACATGAACTTTCGTTCCAACTTGCACAATTTTCAGCATTCACAGGCTATGCATCTGCATCAACTAATACGATATTGATGTTTTGCATATTTCTGTATTCTACATCCCTTCTGCGAATCCTTCCATAATGTGCGTTTTCTTGTATAGATTTTGTCGATTTAACGTAATTACATGTCTTTTCGTAAATCCTATCCCTAGTTTATTCTGAAAAATTAAAGTCTAAACGTAAAATATAGGTTTTTATCACAATTTTTTATTATAATATATTTTCTTCAACTACGCTACATATCCCTTTATTTTTTCATCTTCTATTTCAGGATAACGAAACCCTGCCTTTAGCATAATAAAAAGACAGAAGAATATAAGTATAACCACTCCGCTATAATCTATTACGAAATCAACAGGTATTGTGTTTCTCACGAGCGAAAAAAGCACATTCACCTTTGGTAAATGTGCTAAAACAATTTTTGGTTTTGCACTGCATTCACAATAATGTTGGCTGTTTCTTCAATCGCTTTATTCGATACATCAATTACTTGACAATTTATTTTACCAACTACATTCTCAAAGTGATCAATTTCTTCTTTAATACGATTAATATTGGCATATGTTGCACCATCACTTAGTCCAAGTGATTTCAATCGCTCTTTTCGAATATGATTCAACTTATCTGGCGTAATTTTCAAACCGAAGCATTTTTCTTTAGCCACTTGATATAATTCTTCAGGCGGATCTACTTCTGGTACGAGCGGTACATTGGCAACTTTCAAACGTTTGTTATGAGCTAAATATTGAGAAAGCGGTGTTTTTGATGTGCGCGAAATCCCAATCAACACGATATCTGCTTTTAAAATACCACGTGCGTCTCTACCATCATCATACTTTACAGCAAACTCAATCGCTTCAATCTTTTTAAAGTATTCTTCATCTAATCTACGAACAACACCCGGCTCATATCTTGGTACTTGCCCTGTAATTTCTTCAATTTGATCGATAAGAGGCCCGATAATATCATATGCCTCTACGCCTTCTTTCGCAGCCTCTGTCACTAAATACTGACGCATGTCAGGCTTTACTAACGTAAAACAAATAAGTGCTTGATTGCTCTTAGCAATCGAAATCACTTCTTTTAATGTCCCTGTATCTTCTACATACGGTACACGTCTAATATCAGGAGCAAATGGGAATTGTCCCATCGCTGCTCGAACAACCAAATCAGCCGTTTCTCCAACAGAGTCGGATACGACATATACGATTTTATTATCCATTACATTACCTCACTTTAAACAAATTACACTTATTCGTTATTTACTAAGTTTACAAACGCACGTGTAATATTTGTTTTTGTAATTCGTCCAATCACTTCTAAACCTTGTTTCGTATCTTTTACAACTGGCATCGCATCAATCTGTCTTTCTATTAATTCCATCGCAATATCATATAAAGAATCTTCTCTACGACACATCGCAATGTTTGGCATCCTTGTCATGATAATATTAACCGGAAGAGAGGTTAAATCCTGCTTTCCAAGGCTAGCTCTTAATAAATCTTTACGAGATACAACACCAACTAATAGAATCGCCTGATCTACAACAAATAAGGTACCTACGTCCTCTAAAAACATTGTACAAATCGCATCGTATACTGATACATTTTTATCAATTACAGCTGGTCTAGATTGATAATCTTGTACTTTAATTTTCTTAACAGCCTCAGATAATAGCTGCCCCCCGGTTTTACCCGTATAAAAATAACCTACGCGTGGACGCGCTTCTAAATAACCAGCCATCGTTAAAATTGCTAAGTCTGGTCTTAGTGTTGCACGTGTTAATCCTAATTGCGCAGCAATTGACTCCCCTGTAATAGGACCGTGATCTTTTACAATCTGAATGATATGTTCTTGCCGTTTATTCAGCTCTATGATAATCACCACCTTTAATGCACAACGAAAAAAGTTATACTATCTCTTAAATATTATATACTAAATATGCTATTTGAAAAAGATAGGATGTAAAAAGGACCGTATACGGCCCAAAATTATATTTGAAACTTATCAAGTTGTTCTAAGAAACGTCTTGACTTCAAATAAATCCCACAATATTCATCATAATATGTATTCAATACTAAACGCATTTGTTTTTTTGTGCTATCCTTCACCGATACATTGCCAAGTCTATGTAAATCGAAGTGGTAGAAAAGACGTAATAATTTATGAACAGCTTCCCCCACTGGTATACGATACTGGTCTTGCTCAGCATGACGCGAGCACAGAAAACCGCCTTCCCGGACAGAGAAGGCGACAAAATCTGTTTCTTGATGACAAATCGCACATGTATCAAAGTACGGGCGCATCCCTAATACCGGAAGCATTTTCGTTTGATAAATTAATGATAATACTTCTGAATCAACACCCTCACACATATAATGCAACGTTTGATATAACATTTCAAATAAATATGGATTATGTTTTTTATCTTCTGTTGCTTTATCAGTTAACTCAACAATAAATGATGCATAAGCAGTTAAAAATATATCCTCGCGAATTTCTTTCATAGTTGAAATAATCTCGCCTTGTTGCAAAGTTCCAAGTCCAGATCCCATTTGAATAAGAAAATTACCATGGGTCATAAGTTGCGAAACAGATGCTAACCGGCTTTTCGGTTTTTTCGCTCCTCTTGCCATTGCACTTACCTTACCCAATTCTCTTGAGAATATTGTAACAATCTTGTTCGTTTCTCCGTAATCTGTCGTACGGATAACGATGCCCTCAACTTTTTGAAACATGTTCGTCACCATCCAAGGTTTGAACAAAACGGGTCAAGAAATTGGAGAGTCTAGATGCGCTAGCTCCTCTTCATGTTGATCCATCTCATCGTTTACGTCTTTTTCCATTTCTTTCAAAAGCAAGTACGTTTCAATGCTTCCTGTTTTGGAGAAAAACTTCCAGGTAAAATCTAGCATAAGAATCCACCTTTCTCAATAAGCGTAGCCTATAAACCAATTTCCTTTGTTGTTATTAAATTGACCCATTTTGTCCATTTTCATGTGAGAAAAATTTTTCCTAATTTATCAAAACTCATAAAAACCAATAATCAGCGGATGAACAAAACATCCGCTGATTACAGCTTTACTCTATTTTAGTACTCGTCTTCGCGGAAACCAAGGTCACGAAGCTGAGACATTTTATTACGCCAATCTTTTTGCACTTTTACCCATACTTCTAAAAATACTTTAGAACCAAGTAATGCTTCAATGTCAAAACGAGCTCGCTTACCGACTTCTTTTAACATCTTTCCTTGCTTACCTATAATAATTCCTTTTTGTGATGCACGTTCAACAACAATCGTTGCGTTTATATAAACCGCTCCGCCCTCACGTTTTTGAATTGCATCAATAACAACCGCTACAGAGTGCGGCACTTCTTCACGTGTTAAATGTAATACTTTTTCACGAATAAGCTCTGAAATAATAAATCGCTCTGGATGATCCGTTACTTGATTATCTGGGTAGTATTGCGGTCCTTCTGGTAAATACTTTTTAATTGTTCCAATTAAAGCATCCACATTATTGCCGTCTAATGCAGAAATTGGTACAATCTCTGCAAACTCATATAGTTTACGGTATTGATCAATTAACTCTAATAATTGCTCTGGATGAAGTTGGTCAATTTTATTAATTACTAAAAATACTGGTTGTTTCGTTTCTTTTAATTTCTCAATAATGAATTCCTCACCACGACCAAATCCTTCAACTGCATTGACCATAAACAGAACAATATCAACTTCTTTTAATGTCGTTTGAGCCATCTTCACCATGAAGTCGCCTAATTTATGTTTAGGTTTATGTATTCCTGGTGTATCAATGAAAATTACTTGTGAATCATTTTCTGTATATACGCCTTGAATTTTATTACGAGTTGTTTGTGGCTTGTCACTCATAATGGCAATTTTCTGGCCGATAATACGATTTAAAAATGTAGATTTTCCAACATTCGGTCTGCCAATAATAGAGACAAAACCTGATTTATAACCTTTTCTATTCATGTAAATCCTCCGCTAAAAATGCTCCTGGTAACAATTCTCCAACTGTAGTCTCTTGAACGTCACCATGTAAATTTGATAGGTATACTTTCGTATCCTGTTTACATAATTCTACCATAACTTGTCGGCATGCTCCACAAGGAGGTACCGGACGCTTTGTATCCGCTACAACTGCAATAGCTACAAACTCTTTATCTCCTTCAGAAATCGCCTTAAATAAAGCTGTTCTTTCTGCACAGTTACATAAACCATATGATGCATTTTCAACATTACATCCACGATATACTTTTCCATCCTGTGTTAATAATGCTGCACCTACTTGAAATTTAGAATATGGTACGTACGCTTGTTTACGCGCTTCGATTGCTTCTTGAATTAATTGTTTACTATTCATATTCCCGCATCCTTCCTGTCCACAGCTGTGAATAGATACACTCTCTTATTAAAGGCCTTTACAGCACTTTCAAAGCTTCATAAAAGCTTTGGAATGCAACTATACCACATACGGCAAAAAGATAATAGCACCAATTATAACGGCTATTATCGCAAACAATAAAACCGATCCGGCTGCGACATCCTTTGCAATTTTCGCAAACGGATGTATATCGGTAGTCGCTAAATCTACTGTTTTTTCCACAGCCGTATTTACCATCTCTAAACTCATTACAATTCCTATTACAATAAGTAATACCATCCACTCTACCTTCGTAATATGGAAATAAAAGCCGCAGCATATAACAATGACTGCGGCTAAATAATGAATTTTCATATTTCGTTCATGACGAAGACAAAAGAATATACCTGCTATAGCATATCCAAAACTATTTATAAGTTTTCCTTTTTTCATCGACCTAATCCAAATGCCTCTAAAATTTCTTTTTGTCTTCCAAACATTTCTTTTTCATCCTCTTCTGTCATGTGGTCATAACCAAGTAAATGTAAAAAGCCATGTAACGCTAAAAAGCCAAGTTCACGATCAAAAGAATGTCCATACTCTTCAGCTTGTTCTTTCGCTCTCGGAATAGAAATAATAAGGTCACCTAACATACGAGGCATCTCTGCACCTACAATTTCCATTTCTCCTTCTCCCATTTCTTCCATAGCAAAGGAAATGACATCAGTAGGCTGATCCTTATCTCGGTAATCACGATTAATCTCGCGAATGCGTTCGTTATCTACAAATGTCACTGATAACTCCGCACCATCCTCTATTTTTTCCATTTGAGCTGCTTTTTCTAATATCTCACGAATTAAATTCACATATTCTTCTTTCACTTCTTCTGTTTCATCAATGAAATCAATTAATAAACTCATTCTTTCTCCTTCTCTTCCGGTGGTTCCGGATATGTAATACGCGAATGGAAAATACCATTTAACGTTTCACATAACGTTTTTCCAACGATTTGTAGTTCCTTAAACGTCAAATCACATTCACTAAATTGCCCATCTTGCAGGCGATCTTTAATAATACTTTGTACTAAATTATTAATTTGATCTGGCGTTGGGTGATTCATAGAACGTACCGCCGCCTCAACACTATCAGCAATACCAACAATTGCCGACTCTTTAGAAGTTGCTTTTGATCCCGGATAGCGAAACATCTCTTCTGTATATTTTTCTTTATCTTCTTTAATCGCCTTATAATAAAAATATTTAAGTAATGTTGTACCATGGTGTTGTCCAGCAATATCGATAATTTCTTGCGGAATATGGTGTTCTTCGAGCATTCTGACTCCATCTGTTACATGAGCAATGATAATATCTTTACTCGTCACAGGATCTAATTTATCATGTGGATTTTCAATTCCCATCTGGTTTTCAATAAAGAATTGCGGTTGTACCGTTTTTCCTACATCATGATAATACGCCCCTACACGTGCTAATACACCATTTGCTCCAACCGCTTCACACGCTGCCTCAGAAAGATTCGCTACCATTACACTGTGGTGATACGTTCCTGGCGCTTCTAACAAAATTCTACGCAAAAGCGGATGATTCGGACTTGATAGTTCCATAAGCTTCATGCTTGATACAATTCCAAGTCCACTCTCTAAATATGGTAATATCCCCATAGCCAAAACGGATGAGATAATTCCCGAAACGGAAGCCATCAATAATTGCGTTCCAATTTCAAGAGGTGAAAAATTCCCATTACGTAATAATAATAACGCCGCTAAGACGACCACATTTAAGATAGAAACGAGTATACCAGCTTGCAAAATCATCGTACGACGATTTTTTTCCCTTAAGAAAATGCTTACTGATAATGAACTTAACAACACATAAATACCAACACTATAATTCAGTGTACTTGTTACCCCTTCATTAAACATAATACTTCCGCACACAGAAAAAATCATACTTGTTAAAAATACAAATCGATCGCCAATCATTAGTTTTACAAGTATTGTTCCCATCGCAACCGGGACAACATACGCAATTCCTGCATATTCAAGCTTTTGAAACAAACTAATCGTTTTCATTAAAACAATCGTGATAGATAAAATTGTAATATACGCTAAAATATACGGTCTATCTTCTCTTTTACGCTGTAAAAATACTTCAAACTGCTTATGCATAAAGTACAGTAACACACCAATGAGCACTGCTAATCCAACATAAGGCTGAAAACTATTACCTTTCTCTAATAAACCGACTAATTTCAACTGATTATACATATCACTTGAAATTGTTTCACCTTCTCTAACAATAACTTGTCCTTGAAGAATATAAACAGGTGGAATTAAATCTTCTTCCGCTTTCTTCTTCTCTTTCGTTACAGTCGGATCATAAAAATAATTTGCTGTAATCGCATATGATCCTAGCGCGTTCACAGCTTCCTTCAATCCGCTATTCACATTGAGGCTTTTCATTTCATTAACAAATCGCTCTTTTGCTGCTATTTCTTCGGACATTTTAATATTTCCACCCATAATAACACTAATAGACGTTAGAGCCGCGTTCTTTGCTAATTCTAATTGATCCGGTTCTGCATTAATAAAATATAATAAATTCTCATCAGATAATTCCTTTGTTAAATTAGATGGCAACTTCTTCTTCAATTTTTCTAATTTATTTGCATCGGTCATCTTTTTTTGCTCTTCAGGTCCAGCAGCTTTCATCTCTTGAATTGCTTCATTTACCTTAGCAAAAACATCATTTACAATATCTACTCTATTTTGTTTATATTCACTTCTATATGTATATTGATCCCCAACTTTTTGAGCGGCCTCTTGTTTTTTTCTGTCCGTTATAACCTTATCTTCAATTTTAATAGGAGAATGAATTGTTTTTTTCGCAATAGAATACATATCAACATCTAATTGCTCTGGTTTTACATTATTCATAAGTGCAAAAAACAGCACTGCTCCTAATAAAACGTAAGAAATCCAACTTAGTTTTTTCGAATGTTGTAAATTACGAAACCACTTAGAAATTTCTTCAGATCTTAACATGATTTCAATACCTTCTCCTCTCCAGAAATAAAGTGAAACTATTTATAGCTTTCATTTCTTCTAGCCAACGATACTTTTAAGTAACATTTTGATACACCAGTACCTTTAGTTTATTTCTCTTATCTTTTATGATAGTAAAAAATATGCCGTTCGCCAACCTTAATACAAAAAGAAATGATCCTGACAAATAGGATCATTCCATTTTATCATATGCCTCAATAATACGTTGCACCAGCGGATGCCTCACAACGTCCGTTTGTTCTAATGTAATGAATGAAAGACCTGATACACCAGATAAAATGTTAGAAGCTAGCGAAAGCCCTGATTTTACCCCTTTTGGTAAGTCTACTTGTGAAGGGTCCCCCGTAATAACCATTTTAGAGCTAAAACCTAATCTAGTTAAAAACATTTTTATTTGTGCACCCGTTGTATTTTGCGCTTCATCTAAAATAACAAATGAATCATCGAGCGTACGCCCCCTCATATAAGCAAGAGGTGCAATTTCAATTACCCCTCGCTCCATCATACGTTGCGTATATTCTTGTCCAAGAATATCGTGCAAAGCATCATACAATGGACGTAAATACGGATCTACCTTCTCTTTCAAATCTCCTGGTAAAAAACCTAAACTTTCTCCAGCTTCTACAGCCGGTCTCGTTAAAATAATTTTCTTTACATACCCTTGCTTTAAAGCTCTCACAGCCATTACTACAGCTAAGTATGTTTTCCCAGTCCCAGCAGGTCCCATTCCAAATACAATATCATTCTTCTTCATTGCATGAATATATCTTCTTTGCCCCATTGTTTTTACACGAATGGATTTACCTTTTGCCGTTTTAAAGATTTCTTCTTCATATAACTCTTCAAATTGAGCAATTTTCCCTTGTTGTGCGAGCTGAATTGCATACGCAACATCTCTTTCTGTAATTGATATACCTTTTCGAATAACAACAAGTAATTGCTGTAAGATTTTTTCTACGAGTGTCACAGTTTCAACTGCTCCAGATGCATGAACAGTTTCACCTCTAGTTACAATCGATACATTCAGTTCCCGTTCAATTACTTTCAAATGAGCATCATTGACTCCAAAAAGAGCGATTGCTTCGTTAGCATTTTCCAATTGTTGGTTCATTTCTACTAATTGTTCTGCCATTACTCAGTCTCCTTGAATATCGGATTCGGATATTGGTTGTGGCTCTGCAATATTTTCGATCACAGTATAATGCAATGTGACTTTTAGTTGATCCGCCTCAACCTCTTTACTCAAAATCTTATCACTTACAATCATAGCATGTTCATCCAATTTTTTCTTTAGTTCTTTTTCAGCCATCTCTTTCGCTACTTTCATTGCCTGTTTTTCTGTATATTCCCGATTCGCTTCTTCCTCTTCTCGTACAATATCTTTTTCATACGCGATCGGCAGTGTAAAACCAAATAGTTTCACATCGTGTTTTACACTTTCAGTACGAGAGCGTTTATACTTATCATGTTGAAATCCCCATATTTTTATTTTCACACTCCCAAATGTAAGGTAATGCTCATTATATGCATTGCCAGTATATACTTGAAATTGCGTCTTTAGTGGCACACTCACCTCAGATGTGTACCACGTTTCTCCATATACAATACCTTTCGCCGAAACAATCGTCGGACTCTCCTCATTACCGTATATCCCTGATACGAGAAGCTGTCCTTTTTCAACATGGTCATTTTTCAAGACGACTGGTTTTCCTACTTCAACAAATGTTTTTGTCACAATCGCTTCTTTTTTTGCAACTAAATTTTGCGGCCTTTGTTCCTTTTCTTTTTTCGGCTCGTTTTTTTCAACAATTTTAAAATGGTACGTCGTTCCTCTTATTTCTAATCCCGCCCAAGTAATCGCATTAATATTGTCTGTCAAATGACGTTGTACATCTTCTACATTAGGCATTTGGAATTGTAATTTCCCTTTTTTAATACCCATTTTGTCCAATTCTTTCATCAATATATATTCTGTTTCAGGTTTCGCTCCTGTAATTTCAATTTTCCAAACCATATTGGATAATGCAATCATGCCAAAAAAGAAAATTAAAAAACCAATTAAGAATCCACTATTTTTAATTAAACGCTTATTCAAAAAAGGAAAACCGTAACGCCCAATAAAATATAGTTTACATTCATTTTTTCTATAAATTGGTTTTATTTTCTTCACATCTCGTAATAACATACAAAAAACTAACGTTTCATCAGCAATCTTCTTAACATCCCAAACTAATAATTTTCTACGTACACATTCGTTAACGAACCGTTCCGCACCTCTACCTTCAATTCGTACTTTTACATATCCAAGCCACTTTATAAACCATTTATTTTTCATCTACTATCTCCACTACCTTTCCAAAAGTATACACACTACTTTTTTCACTTTAATTAGCAAAATAGCTCGTACGAAAATGAAATAAAGAGTTCTACCACCCATAAATAGCGAGATAAACTGAATAGTAAGGTCGAATTACGAAAATAACGAAGAAAAACTTCACATATGGAAGTTTCCCTCACTCCTCTTTTTTTTCGTTTTCTAAAAACGTCACTTGCTCAATTATTCCTTCAAGCAAAAGTTCTTCTGGAAGGATTGTTTTAATAATAAAGGATTGCCCTTTAATTAATAATTGACCGTGCTTTAATAACAATCTTACTTCTTTATCTGAAAACACTAATAAACCCCGATGATTCTCTATATAGATATGCACTTGCCCAACAAGCGTGATCCGAGGTAGATCCATTAGCACATCCACTGGCAGGTCTATTTGCTTTGTTAACCAATTCTTCATTTGTTCTAATTTTTTCATCTCAAAAGACCCCCTCTCATCCCATATGTATGAAAAAAGAGCTTGTAATATCACGTCCAAACTGAAAAAAAGCATAAAAAAACGTCTCATACGAAATGAGACGTTTTTTTATGCTAATAGCTGGATAACCAGCTTATTCACAAGTGATCCGTCTGTTTTACCTTTTACTTTCGGCATAACAGCAGTCATCACCTTACCCATATCTGCTTTAGAAGTCGCACCAACTTCAGAAATAACTTGCTTAATTACATTCGCTAGTTCTTCTTCTGTTAATTGCTCCGGCAAATATGCGCTTAAAATCTGAATTTCACTTTGCAGTTTATTAACAAGGTCTTCACGACCAGCTTTTTTAAATTCAAGGAGGGAGTCCTTATACTGTTTTACTTCACGAGCTAAAACTGTTAATTCCTCTTCTTCAGTAAGAGTATGTTGCAGTTTAATACCTTCATTTTGTAAAGCAGCCTTAACCATACGAATAACGGTTAATTTTTCTTTTTGTTTATTCTTCATCGCTTGTTTCATATCATCGTTTAAACGACCGAGAAGACTCATAACTTACACCCTCTCTTAGAATTTACGCTTTCTTGCCGCTTCAGATTTCTTCTTACGTTTTACACTTGGTTTTTCATAAAACTCGCGCTTTCTTGCTTCAGCAAGTGTACCAGTTTTAGAAACCGATCTTTTAAAACGGCGAAGTGCATCCTCCAAAGACTCGTTTTTACGAACGACTGTTTTTGACATTCTCTTTCCCTCCCTCCGAAACATCACACTTACATACTAATTTCAGCATGCAAAAAGAAACCCTTCTTCAGCATGTCTTTTACGATTATAATACATTTTATCACTTCAGGTCAACTATTTGGCAGAATAAAAGAAGAATAGATGCCTTTCCCTGTTCAAAAGCTATGTAGATAGCTATTATCCTTTTCCCCTGAAGACAACTATATTTTTATCATTACATCTTTTTTAATACAAGAAAATATTAAATAACTACTCATTCGACGTACCTGCCTTTTCAGTACTTAACTTCTCCACGAAAAAAAAGCATGCAAATCGTTTCCGTTTGCATGCTTTTTTTATCCCGCTATTTGCCGGGCAGTAAGACCCCAATCTCAAAATTCAGCAAAAGCAAAGAACTTAGGTGGGAGTCCGGCTGATAATTAGTGGGGAGGAACAAAATCCCCACTGATTAAAGTTTCATTTTATGCGCTTGCTGATTCTTTTTTTACATCATCTTCAAGAACACGAACAAATTGTGCTTCGTTATATGGATAACCAGCTTTCGTAATTTTCACTTTCACTAGCTTACCAATTAATTCTTCTGATCCTTCAAATACAATTTTTAAGTAGTTATCCGTATAGCCTACATATAACCCTTCACGGTCGCCCTCTTTAAATTGCTCTTCCGGAATGATTTCAAGCACTTCCCCTTCAAACTGTGACGCATACTCTTTCGCTAATTGGTTAGATAATTCAATTAAGCGATGAACACGATCATTCTTCACATCTTCAGGAACTTGATCTTCCATACGTGCTGCAGGTGTTCCTGTACGCTTTGAGTAAGGGAATACGTGTAACTCAGAGAAGCGATTCTCTTTAATGAAATTGTATGTTTCCATGAATTCTTCTTCTGTTTCACCTGGGAAACCAACAATTACATCCGATGTAATTGCAAGGCCTGGTAACGCTTCTTTCAATCGATCTAAACGCTCTTGGAAAAATTCCATCGTATATTTACGACGCATACGCTTTAATACAGTATTAGATCCAGATTGCAATGGAATGTGCAAGTGACGTACAACTACTTCAGACTTATCTAACACTTCAATTACTTCATCTGAAATTTGACTCGCTTCAATAGAAGAAATACGAAGACGTTTTAATCCGCCTACTTCCGCTTCCATGTCACGAAGTAATCCAGCTAAGTTATAATCTTTAATATCTTCACCGTACCCACCTGTATGAATACCTGTTAATACGATTTCTTTATAACCTGCATCTACTAATTGCTGCGCTTGTTTAATAACTTCTTTCCCATCACGAGAACGCATTAAACCACGTGCCCAAGGAATAATACAGAATGTACAGAAATTATTACAACCTTCTTGTATTTTTAAAGATGCACGTGTACGATCCGTGAAATAAGGTACATCCAGTTCTTCGTATACACGTGTTTTCATAATGTTGCGGACAGCATTAATTGGTTGACGCTCTTTGCGGAATTCTTCGATGTATCCTAACATCTTTTCACGATCCTGTGTACCAACTACAATATCTACACCTGGAATCGCCATAATTTCCGCTGGAGATGTTTGTGCATAACATCCCGTTACACAAATAACCGCATCCGGATTTTGACGAACAGCACGTCTAATAACTTGACGGCTTTTCTTATCTCCCGTATTCGTTACTGTACACGTATTAATAACATATACATCAGCTTTTTTTTCATATTCAGTTCTTTCATATCCACCTTGTTTAAACAATTGCCAAATGGCTTCTGTTTCATAGTGGTTTACTTTACAACCTAACGTATGGAACGCAACAGTTGACATTGATCATCACCCCATCAATTCAAAATGATACGAAGCAGCACTTAACGCGTATAACGGCGCCGTTTCTGTTCTTAAAATTCTTGGTCCTAAACTACATGGTACAAATTTATGTTCACGAAGCGCAGTAATCTCTTCCTCCGCTAAACCACCTTCTGGTCCAAATACAATCAATAGTTTTTGGCCTGGTTTCATCGTCGTTAAAGCTTTAGCAAAATTGGATTTCTCACCTTGTTTTGCTTCCTCTTCGTACGCAACAAGACATACATCATACTCATTACTCATTGAAAGCAATTGCTTAAATGATGCCGGAGCATGCACTTCTGGAATTTCGCTTCTATGCGATTGTTCCGCAGCTTCTTTCACAATTTTTCTTAAACGCTCAACTTTTTTATCAGCTTTTTTCGCATCCCATTTTACAATAGAGCGAGATGCTTGAAATGGTAAAAATGCGGCCGCCCCAAGCTCAGTTCCTTTTTGGAAAATTAACTCTAGCTTGTCTCCTTTCGGCAGTCCACTTGCAATCGTCACGAAAACAGGAAGTTCACTTGACGCCTCTACCCATTCTACAATAGCCGTATTAATAAATTCACTGGTAATTTCATCAATTGAACATACTGCTGTTTTTCCGTTTACACAGCAATAAATGTGATCACCAGCTGACATACGCATCACTCTTGCGATATGATGTACGTCATCACCTACAATGCGAATACTTGTCTCATTTACATATTTCTCTTCTACAAAATAACGTTGCATATAATCACCTTAGTAGAGTTTCGTTCCTTTCGTAAGTCAACACTTACGAAAAGAACGAAACGTTATCATTTTTTCATATAACAAACGGCAAGTCCCTCACCTTATAGTGAGAGACTCCCCTTTTCATTATAAACTAAAATCTATATTACGCATTTCGTGCAATAATTGCTACCCAATCTTCCATTCGTAATACTTCTTCAATTGTAAATCCAGCTTTTTCTAGCGCTTCAGAAATTATCTTTTCCTTCGCTGCAATAATGCCCGATGTAATAAATAATCCGTCCGACTTCACAACTCTTGCTGCATCTTCAGGGAATAAAAGAATAATTTCCGCTAATAAATTAGCTACGATTAAATCAACAGGACCTTCAATACCTTCTAAAAGACTATTTTGTCCCACAGACACGATATCATCTGTTTTATTTAAACGTACATTCATTTCTGCACTTTCCACTGCAACCGGATCTAAATCATACGCTTGAACAGAAGACGCACCTAATTTTGCCGCTGCAATACTAAGTACACCAGAACCTGTTCCTACATCAATGACAGTATCACCTGGCTGAACTGTTTTTTCTAAAGCACGAATACACATCGTTGTTGTCGGATGAGTTCCTGTCCCAAACGCCATACCTGGATCTAATTCAATAATTTTTTCTTCCGGAGAAGCTGGTGTATATTCTTCCCACGTCGGCACAATTGTGAATGTATCAGAAATTTGTACTGGATGGTAATATTTTTTCCAAGCAGTAGCCCAATCTTCTTCATTGACTTCGTTAACGGTAATATTTCCAGTACCAATTTCGATGTCGTAAGATGGAAGCATATCAATAGATGATTTTACACCCGCAATCGTTTCCTGTAAAGAATCCGTTTGTGGGAAATATGCTTTTATTAATACACCTTCCGCCGGATATTCACCTGGGTTCAATGCATAAATTTCACCATATTGTTGCTCGCGCTCTTTCGTCAACTCCGCTGGATCCTCAATCGCAACTCCACTAGCACCAGCTTCATGTAAAATATGAGAGACAGCTTCTACTGCTTCTTCTGTTGTATGAATACTAACTTCTGACCATTTCACAATTTACCAACTCCATTTTTCATTTCCATTATTCCCCTTTGAAAGCACGTTTAAGCTTTCCAAATAAACTATCATCCTGCTCTTCTTGTCCCGCAAATTCACGTAATAAATCTTTTTGATGTGAAGTTAATTTCGTCGGTACAACAACACGAACGACTACATATTGATCTCCTTGACCGTATCCACGTACGTTCGGAGCACCTTTTCCTTTTAAGCGGAATTCTGTTCCTGTTTGTGTTCCTGCTGGAATTTTCAGCTTCACTTTCCCATGTACAGTAGGAACTTCCACTTCAGCACCAAGTGCCATTTGCGCAAATGTTAATGGCATTTCACAAATAATGTGATCTCCTTCACGCTCAAAGAATTCATGATTTCTCACATGAACAACAACATATAAATCTCCTGCCGGTCCGCCATTTACGCCCGCTTCGCCTTTTCCAGATACACGAATTTGTTGACCATTATCGATACCTGCCGGAATCTTAACGTTGATTTTTTTACGTTTACGTACTTTACCAGAACCGTGACATGTCGTACATTTTTCTTTAATCATTTGACCAGTTCCTGAACAATGACCACAAGCTTGACGGTTTACGATACGACCAAATGGTGTATTTTGTTCTACACTTACTTGCCCTGATCCTGAACAATGTTTACATGTTTCTTTTGAAGTTCCTGGTTTCGCTCCGCTACCTTTACAAGTATCACATGGATCTTCTACTGGAATCTCAACATTTAATTCTTTACCAAAAATAGCTTCCTCAAACTCTAAAGTAACTTGATATTGTAAGTCAGCACCTTGACGTGGAGCATTTGGATCACGACGTCTACCACCGCCGCCGCCAAAGAACGAACTAAAGATATCTTCGAAACCGAAGCCACCGCCGAAGTCTCCTCCGCCGCCAAAGCCACCGAAACCTTGATTTGCACCAGCATGACCAAATTGATCATATTGCGCGCGCTTTTGATCGTCGCTTAATACTTCGTATGCTTCTTGTACTTCTTTAAACTTTTCAATTGCATTTTCTTCTTTACTTACGTCTGGATGATATTTTTTAGCCAAACGACGATACGCTTTTTTTATTTCATCTTTTGAAGCACCCTGGCTAAGTCCAAGGACCTCATAATAGTCTCGTTTACTCATAAATTTACAACCCCCGAATCTTTCACATAAACGTAATTTTAACACCGAAAGAAAGTGCTTTGCAACAAAGTTTCCTCACTTACAGTATGCAAAGTAAAAAACTTAAGAACCTCACACTTTTCTTTTCATTCGTGAAAAAAGCCAAAGTCAAGGCACGCTTGACTTTGACTTTTTGTCATCTTACTTATTTATATTACTTATCTTCTTTTACTTCTTCAAACTCAGCGTCTACTACATTGTCTTTCTTCGCGCCAGCATCTTGTGCTCCTTGTGCACCTTCCGCTTGCCCTGCAGCTGCTTGAGCTTGCTCGTATAATTTAACAGTTAATTGTTGTACGATTTCTTGTAAAGCGTCTTTTTTCGCACGGATTTCCTCAAGCTCGTTCTTCTCGATCGCAGCTTGTAATGCTTCTTTCGCTTCTGTTGCTTTTGCAACTTCAGCCGCATCCACTTTACCTTCTAAATCTTTTACAACTTTATCCGTTTGGAATACAAGTTGGTCAGCTTCGTTACGAAGTTCAACTTCTTCCTTACGTTTTTGGTCAGCGTCAGCATTTGCTTCTGCTTCTTGTACCATACGATCTACTTCTTCATCAGAAAGACCTGAAGAAGATTGGATTGTAATAGTTTGCTCTTTGCTTGTTCCTAAGTCTTTTGCACGTACGTTAACGATACCGTTCGCATCAATATCGAATGTTACTTCGATTTGTGGAATACCACGTGGTGCTGGTGGAAGGTCTGTTAATTGGAAACGACCTAATGTTTTGTTGTCAGCTGACATTGGACGCTCACCTTGTAATACGTGAATGTCTACTGCCGGTTGGTTATCAGCAGCTGTTGAGAATACTTGTGACTTACTTGTTGGAATTGTAGTGTTACGCTCGATTAATTTCGTGAACACACCACCCATAGTTTCAATACCTAAAGAAAGTGGAGTTACGTCTAATAATAGTACGCCTTCTACATCACCAGTAAGTACGCCACCTTGAACTGCAGCACCTAATGCTACAACTTCATCAGGGTTTACACCTTTATATGGTTCTTTACCAGTTTCACGTTTAATAGCTTCTTGTACAGCTGGGATACGAGTAGATCCACCAACAAGGATAACTTTATCTAATTCGCTTGGAGCAAAACCAGCGTCTTTTAATGCACGACGAGTTGGCTCTAACGTTCTTTCAACAAGACCTGCTGAAATCTCTTCGAATTTCGCTCTTGTTAACGTTAATTCTAAGTGTAATGGACCAGCAGCTCCAGCACTAATGAATGGTAATGAAATTTGTGTTTGTGTTACGCCAGAAAGATCTTTTTTCGCTTTTTCAGCTGCATCTTTCAAACGTTGAAGTGCCATTTTATCTTGGCTTAAATCAATGTTATTTTCTTTTTTGAACTCAGCTACTAAGTGGTCAATAATAACTTGGTCAAAGTCATCTCCACCAAGACGGTTGTCACCAGCAGTTGAAATAACTTCAAATGTTCCATCTGCTAACTCAAGGATAGATACGTCAAATGTACCGCCACCTAAGTCATATACTAAGATTTTTTGCTCTTCATCTTGTTTTTCTAAACCGTAAGCAAGCGCTGCTGCTGTTGGTTCGTTAATGATACGCTCAACTTCTAAACCAGCGATACGACCAGCATCTTTTGTTGCTTGACGTTCTGCATCGTTGAAGTATGCAGGTACTGTAATAACAGCTTTCGTTACTGTTTCACCTAAGTATGCTTCAGCAGAAGCTTTTAAGTTTTGTAAAATGATTGCAGAAATTTCTTGAGGTGTATAATCTTTACCTTCAACTTCTACTTTGTAGTCTGTACCCATATGACGTTTAACAGACATGATTGTATTTGGGTTTGTAATTGCTTGACGCTTTGCAACTTCCCCAACTTGACGCTCTTCATTTTTGAAAGCTACAACAGAAGGTGTTGTACGGTTTCCTTCTGGATTTGGGATAACCTTCGGTTCTCCACCTTCCATAACAGCTACACAAGAGTTTGTTGTACCTAAGTCAATACCGATAATTTTACTCATGGCGAATCCTCCTACTTTTATGTAAATTATTGATTTACTTTTACCATTGATGGGCGAATCACGCGGTCTTTTAGTTTATAACCTTTTTGGAATTCTTCAACTACCGCGTTCGATTCAAATTCACTATCTTCCACTTGCATAATAGCTTGGTGTTCATTAGGATCAAACTGTTTACCAACAGCTTCAATCGCTTCAACACCTTCTTTAGTCAACGCTTCTAGCAATTGACGATGCACCATTTCCATACCTTGTAACAAGGATTTCGTTTGCTCATCAGTCGCTTCCACTTGCATCGCTCTTTCAAAATTATCAAGAGCTGGCAAAATATCTGAAACTAGACTTTGTGCTCTATATTTTTCAGCAGCCTGTTTATCCATTTGGACACGACGCTTATAATTTTCAAAATCAGCTTGTAGACGTAATGTGCGACCTTCCGTTTCCGTTAGCTTCGCTTGTAACTCATCTACTTTTTCTTGTAAAAGAGCAGCCTCACTTTTTTCTTCTACAGTTTTTTCACTGTTTTCTGTCGTGACAGCTTCTTCAACTTGCGCTTCTTTTACTTCTTCTACCACTTGTTCGTTACGCTCTTCCACAATATTCACCTCCTTAAAAGGTATTAGGTATTATGCTGAACACAATTACCTAAGCATTATATATTACACACAGCAATGAAAATTTCATTACTTGAGCGAATGTATTACTCTCATTTACTTTTTAAGTCCATCAGTAAATTGTCTCGTAAATAACTGTAACAAACTAATTACCCGAGAGTATTGCATTCTTGTCGGACCTAAAATAGCAATTGTTCCAAGCTGTTCTTCTCCAATCGAATATGTTGCAGAAATTAAACTACAATCTTCCATGGCCGTCGCAGAGTTTTCCCTACCAATGTTCACTTGAATACCTACTTGTTTATGACGCAAAATGTCATAAAACTCGGCTTCATTATCAATCATCGTCAGCAAGGATCTTACTTTGTGAATGTCATGGAACTCTGGTTGCGAAAGCATATTTGCTTTGCCTCCAAAGTATATCTTTTCCGATAAAGGAACTTGAAATGTACCATCTAACATTTTTATTGCACTATCGTAATTATGAACATATCCACGTAAAACTGTAACAATCTCTTTAAAGATTTTGTTATGCAGTTCTGCCATCGGTACACCCGACAGCTTTTCATTTAAAATATTAACCATTTTTTCTAAATCTGATAAATCAACAGATTCCGGAACGGTAATCGTTTTGCTTTGTACATGCCCTGTATCCGTTACAATAATAGCGACTGCAGTTTGACGATCAAGCGGTACAATTTGTACGTTTTTAAGTTTATTTGTGCTTAACTTCGGTCCAAGAACAATGGCCGTATAATTCGTAAGCTCTGATAAAATTTGAGCCGATTGCTGTGCAATCTTTTCCGCTTCAAAAATTCTTTCAGCAAATAAATCTTTAATTTGTACAATTTCATCGTTCGGTAAGTTTTGCGGCGCTAAAAGATGGTCTACATAAAAACGATATCCTTTTTCAGAAGGAACACGTCCTGAAGAACTATGCGTTTTCTCAATAAATCCTAGTTCCTCTAAATCAGCCATTTCATTTCGAATAGTAGCTGAACTAAACGTAATTTCATCTTTCTTAGCCAACGTCCTCGACCCAACAGGTTGCGCTGATCCAATAAAGTCATCAATAATTGTTTGTAAAATTAAGAGCTGACGTTCCGTAAGCATCTCATCATCACCTCTGTTAGCACTCTTTGTCTTCGAGTGCTAAATCTATTAATAACTTACCAAAATTGACATTCAATTGTCAACGGAAACGTCACGAAATAATGAAACTTTTTCACGTTTATGGAACATTTAATTAGTCAATCAAAAATGATTGGAATACTTCATTCCCTAATAATTTTCCTTTTCGCGTTAAACGAACATATCCATCTTTCTCTTCAAGCAATCCTTGTTCTTGATTTTTTTGCAACTGCTTCGCGAAAACTTGATTCATCTCCATATTAAATTTCTTTTGAAACAATATTTTAGATACACCTTGTGTTTTTCGAAGTCCTAAGAACAACTCTTCTTCCATTCTTTCTTTCTCCGTCACCGCGTGAACATCTAAATATGGAAATCCAGTTTCATCAATTTTATTGAAATATTGCTTGAGCGGCCCTACATTTTGGATACGTTCTCCATTTACATAACTGTGCGCTCCAGCTCCAAATCCATAATACTCTTCATTATTCCAGTATGTGAGATTGTGTCTACTTTCATTATCACCTTTTGAGAAATTGCTAATTTCATACTGAGTATAGCCGTGTTTCTCCATTTCATCCATTACCATTTCATACATTTTCGCTTCATGATCTTCACCTGGAAGTCTTAATTTCCCTTTATTCATTAAGTTATAAAACACAGTTTTCGGTTCCACAATTAATGAATATGCCGAGAAATGTTGTACACCAAGCGTAAAAGCAATGTCTAATGTTTCTTTTACATCTTCTATCGTCTGCCCTGGCAGAGCATAAATAATATCTACATTTATATTTTTAAAGCCCACTTCCTGCGCTTCTCTAATTGCTACAAACGCATCTTCCCTCGTATGCTTACGCCCAATTTTCTCAAGCAACTCATCCCGAAATGTTTGCACACCAAAACTAATTCGGTTCACTCCACCTTCTAGCAATACATTTAACTTCTCTTTCGGTAAATCACCTGGATTCGCTTCAAATGTTAATTCACAATTTGGAGCAAACGGACGTAAGCGACGGTTTATAATATCTAGTAACTTTTTTGTCTGTTCCATATTTAAAGCTGTCGGAGTTCCTCCACCAACAAAAATCGTTTTCATACTATCAAACGGTACTTTTTGAACTGTATTTATTATTTCTTTCTCTAAATACTCTAAATATTGATCGACCGGTTGGCGTTCAATAAACACTTTATTAAAATCACAATAGTGACAAATATGCTGACAAAATGGAATATGAATATATGCAGCTTGCACCAAATATAACTCCTACCTTTCTAAAAAGAAAACCTCCGCACTCCGGAGGAATCTTCACTTCTCTAACGTATTACGAATTTGTTCCATTCGCATTTTTCCCCAATCATACATCATTTCAACGATCGGTAAAAGCGACATGCCTAATTCCGTCATATAATACTCTACTCGCGGAGGAATTTCTGGGTATACTGTTCGGTCAACAATCCCATCTTCCATTAACTCTTTTAATTGGTTCGACAAAACTTTATGAGAAATGCTTGGGAATAATCGTTGTAATTCACTAAAACGATGAGGCCCTTCCACACCAAGATGCCACAGTATCACAACTTTCCACTTCCCGCTAATAATAGAAAGCGTCAATTCCTTTTCACAATTAAAATTGCCATTTTGTATTTTCTCGTGAATATCTTTTCGAATATTTTCGGACATTAATAGTCTCCTAACTCTATATCAATCATTCATAAATATAGCCACCTCACTATTGTAAATGAGAGAAGCTACGTTGTCTAAAAAGTAATTATACATAAAAAAGAAGCCGTATAAACGACTTCTTTTTTTATCTCAATTCGTACGAAATAACAATCAATTATTAGTTGTCATCCATTTTCAGTACAGCCATGAATGCTTCTTGCGGTACTTCTACAGAACCAACAGACTTCATACGTTTTTTACCTTCTTTTTGCTTATCAAGAAGTTTACGCTTACGAGAAATGTCACCACCATAACATTTCGCAAGTACGTTTTTACGCATC
Source organism: Bacillus sp. N5-665 (assembly GCF_022637375.2). NCBI lineage: Bacteria > Bacillati > Bacillota > Bacilli > Caryophanales > Bacillaceae > Bacillus > Bacillus sp. N5-665. The sequence goes on along the minus strand of NZ_CP093325.1, from coordinate 1,121,412 downwards.
GCCTTAATTGTAGAACGTGCTACAACCTTGTTTCCGATAGTCGCCTGAATTGGTACTTCGAACTGTTGTCTTGGAATTAATTCTTTTAATTTCTCTACGATTACTTTACCACGGTCATATGCTGAATCACGGTGTACGATAAATGATAGAGCATCGACTTGTTCGTTATTTAAAAGAATATCCATTTTCACAAGTTTCGATGGTTTGTAACCAATTAACTCGTAGTCAAACGATGCATATCCTTTCGTATTTGATTTCAACTGATCGAAGAAGTCATATACGATTTCTGATAACGGAATTTCGTATGTTAGTGTAACACGTGTTTCATCTAAATATTGCATATCAATAAACGTTCCACGTTTACCTTGGCAAATTTCCATTACAGCTCCCACATAGTCATTCGGAACCATAATTGAAGCCTTCACAAACGGCTCCTCTACACGATCGATAGACTGTGGATCTGGCATATTAGATGGATTATCAACAATAACATCTTCACCGTTTGTTAAATAAACTTTATAAATAACGCTTGGTGCTGTTGTAATTAAATCGATTTTAAATTCACGTTCAATACGTTCTTGAATGATTTCCATGTGAAGAAGTCCTAAGAAGCCACAACGGAAACCAAATCCTAGCGCTTGAGATGTTTCTGGTTCAAACTCAAGAGCAGAATCATTTAACTCTAATTTTTCTAACGCATCACGTAAGTCGTTGTAACGGGCAGAATCAATTGGATATAAACCACAGAATACCATCGGGTTTAACTTACGATACCCTGCTAACGCCTCTGCAGCCGGACGTTTCGCATGTGTAATCGTATCACCTACGCGTGTATCACCTACGTTTTTAATAGATGCCGCTAAGAAACCTACATCACCTACTGTTAACTCGTCACGTTGCGTTGTTTTCGGTGTAAACACACCTACTTCTGTTACTTCAAATTCTTTTCCAGTTGCCATCATACGTACTTTATCGCCAACTTTTACCGTTCCATTTACAACACGGATATATGCAATTACACCGCGGTACGGGTCATATAAAGAATCGAAAATCATACATTGTAAAGGCTCTTCTGAATCCCCCGTTGGAGCCGGTACCTTTTCAACGATTTGTTCTAAAATATCTTCAATACCAATACCAGCTTTCGCTGAAGCAAGTACAGCTTCCGATGCATCTAAACCAATTACATCTTCTACCTCTTGACGTACACGCTCTGGGTCCGCACTTGGTAAGTCGATTTTATTAATAACTGGTAATATTTCCAAATTATTATCAAGCGCTAAATATACGTTCGCTAATGTTTGCGCCTCAATCCCTTGTGCTGCATCCACAACAAGAATTGCACCTTCACAAGCCGCTAAACTACGAGATACTTCGTACGTAAAGTCGACATGTCCTGGTGTATCAATTAAGTGAAGAATATATTCTTCGCCGTCTTTCGCTTTATACGTTAGTTGTACTGCATTTAATTTAATTGTAATACCGCGCTCACGCTCTAAATCCATAGAGTCAAGCAATTGAGCTTTCATTTCACGTTGTGTTAACGCGTTTGTTTTCTCTAAAATACGGTCTGCTAACGTTGATTTTCCGTGGTCAATATGAGCAATGATAGAGAAATTACGGATTTTGGACTGTCTTTTTGCTCTTTCTTCTTTGTTCATCTATGTTCTCAACTCCTAATAGTCTCGCCAATATACACTAGCACTGATTATATCAATAGAGCAGCAAAGATTCAATGAAAACTCGTGCTGCTTACAATACAAATCATTCTATCTATATCTTATGCGAACAAACCATAAGAGACAAACCTTTTTCAAATTTAAAAACGGCTGTCGTACAAAATGGTAAGACAACCGTTCTTCCTGCTACCCTTAACTAAAAATATCTCTCACTTTCCCAACAACTATATCCGTTCCAAACTTTGTTACTTCATAAGTAGCACTTGCTATTGCCATACCAATTCCTTCTACAACATTAAAGCTTTTTAAGCTTTCTAATTGTTTTTGTTTTTCAGTAACGGAAAACGAACTTCCCAAAATTTCTGATTCAGCACCCGCACCCTCTGTTCCTGTCATATGAGCTATTTGTTCATACGACATTTGCTGATAACCTTTCATACTTTTCAAACCATGATTAGCAAGTGCCACCCCTGCTATTATCATAAGTAAACATAAGGCCGCACTACATATACATAAAAGCGAAAAACGGCTTAAACGATTATCGTCTCTTCCCATCAATGTGTATATGCTCCTGTATTATCTTGGTCAATTTGATGATGCAAGGCTGCATTTAAACCACTCGCTATTACATTTGCCATATCTTCTATGAAAGCATCCACTTCTTTCGGAGTCACCATTAAATTATGGCCAAGAGGAGATAACACTTCATAAATTAATTTTCTCTTCTCTTCATCTTCCAGTGTACCTACAGCACCTAAAAACATATTCCGACTCTTGTCATCCGGCATATCTTCTTCTGTTAATTTTTTCTTTTCTCCAAATGTAAAACCGGCTGGCAACAAAGAACGGGAAGGTTTGTTTCCTTCTTTCATCTCCCGTCCAAAATGTTTCAAAATAAAATCAATTGTATCGCTTGTAATCGAAACTGCATCAACCACAGTCGGGACACCAATCGCGATAACAGGAATACCCAATGTTTCTTTACTGAGTTCCTTACGCTTATTCCCAACACCCGATCCAGGATGAATTCCCGTATCAGAAATTTGTATCGTACTATTTACTCGTTCAATAGAGCGGGCAGCTAATGCATCAATTGCAATGACAAAGTCTGGCTTCGTCTTCTCAATGATTCCATAAATGACATCGCTCGTTTCGATTCCTGTAATTCCCATTACTCCCGGCCGAATTGCACTAACAGGCCTAAACCCTTCTTCTACACTTTCAGGCTGCAATTGAAACAAATGTCTCGTTACCAATACATTTTCTACAACGATCGGTCCAAGCGCATCTGGCGTTACATTCCAATTCCCAAGACCAACAATTAAACAACTCGCTTCTTTCGTAACGCCAACCTCTTCTAAGAAATAAGAAAATTCTTTTGCAAAAATGCGCTCTACTTTTTGTTGCAGTTCCGTATCTTGTTGACGTATGCCTTGTACTTCAAGCGTTAAATAACTTCCAGGTTTTTTACCCATCGATTCAGAGGCAATTTCATCAATCGTTACTTTTGTAATGGTAATACCTTCTTCTTCCCTCTCTTTTACAATAACTCCTTGTATCCCTTTTTGCTCTTCTTGACTCTCTTGCAGCATTTCATGTGCCTCTACAGCAAGGTCCGTTCTAACACTATATTTACTTAAATCTAATGGTTCTTTCATCGTATCTCCTCCGTAATTCATAGTAAATATCGTTAGATTTCCCAAAGTTATATAAGGTCATTCTTTCCTTTACGTGAAATTTCATTGATATACTATTGCAATTCTCTTCACCGTTTGATAGAATATCACTTGTTCTATGTTAAGAATCGAGTCATTCGATTGCACCAGGGAGGTGAAAAGTATGGCAAACATCAAATCTGCTATCAAACGCGCTAAACTTAGCGAAGAGCGTCGTTCACATAACGCTTCTATCAAGTCTGACATGCGTTCTGCTGTTAAAACTGTAGAAGCTTTAGTTACTAATAACGATCTTGAAAATGCTAAAGAAGCTTTCAAAACTGCTTCTAAAAAACTTGACAAAGCAGCTCGTAAAGGTCTTATCCACCAAAACGCTGCAGCTCGTCAAAAATCTCGCTTAGCGAAACAAGTAAACGCGTAAGGCGTTTAAAAAACGATCCATTTGGATCGTTTTTTTATATACAAAAAGTTCACGTGCTTAGCACGTGAACTTTTTGTTTCATCACATATGATTTAACCGCATTAAGAAAAACTCAAGTACAAGTTTCTTATCCATTTTTCCAGTCTTCATACTATAATCAGCTTCCGCTAATTCTATAATCACTTTTTTTAATTCTTCAAAAGAGAAAAACTTCGTTTGATTCATCGCTAACTTTACACGATATGGATGCACACCAATATGAGACGCAATTTGATTTTGTCCATAACCACGCTGCTGTAACTCTTTCACTTGATAGAGCAAGCGGAATTGACTTACTAATAACGCAAGCAGTTTAATGGGTTCCTCTTGCTGCGTAAATAATCCATCCAAAATTTGCATCGCACCCGCGATATCTTTTTTTACCACTTTTTCTGTCAAAGCAAACACATTTTGTTCAACCGATTTTGGCACAAGCTCCGCAACAAGTTTCGGTGTAATCTCTCCGCCCATACCGACGTATAACGTTAACTTGTCCATTTCCTTCGCCAACATCGTTACATTACTTCCCACAAGCTCTAACAACAAACTAACAGCTGCATTATCTATATGCACATGCACTTCATCTGCACGAGCAACAATCCACTTCTGAACATCCTGCACTTGCATCGCATTCGCTTCTACTAAGTCCGCTGTTTTCTTTAATAGTTTTGTAATTTTTTTTCGTTCATCAAGTTTTTCGTAAGGCGCAACAAAAACAAGAATAGAAAATGGAGAAGGCTCCCCAATATATTCTTCTAAAATTTTTATATTTTGCTCTAATTTTTCTTTTTGTGAAGTTAAAAATAGTGGTGATTTTATTACTATCACTTTACGTTCCCCGAAAAAAGGAAGTGTACGTGCATCCTCAACCACATCTTCTAAATACGCTTCTTCTAAATCATATGTCACAACATTAAACTCGCGATCTTCCTCTTCAAGCGCTTCTGTTGTAATAAGCTTTATCGTTTCATTTATAAAAAACGCTTCCGTTCCATACAGTAAATACAACGGCGCAAACTGCTTCTTTTTAATCTTTTTATGTATATCACTCATACTTTTTCCTACTCCCTAACTTGGCAATATATATTTATACTAATGCCCTAGCTTTCGTTTTACAAGTACAAAGGAACAGGCTTTATGACCCGTTCCTTTATTTATATTAAACGCCACGCAATAAGCCCCGGGTTTCTTATTGGTGTGCGGTAATCACCTTCCCTTTATTATTCACAATAAAAATTCAAGTATAAGTGCCAACTGTTAACATGCTTGGAAACAAAAAACTCACGTTCCTTAACGATTTAAAAGTAGTAAAAACGCTCGATTTCTCTTCATATGGAAATTGTAGATTTTTTTCTGACAATATTTTATACTAAAGTGGAATGTTGGGGAGGGATTCTAAATGAATGATTTTGAACAAAACGTTCAAAGTAAACGCAATGACGCTATTGATTCAGGGGTAGGATTTATCGTCTCATTTGGTTTTTTCGCAACACTTTTCATCATTGCAACTGTTATTAAATTTATCGGTTCTTAAAGACTGCTGCTTACTGGCAGTCTTCTTTTTTATCTATTATGTGTTTCATCATATGTGATTTTGCTACGAAAGGTTCCGTGTTCCACTTTAAAAACATAGGAAATAGCGCCTTGCTTATCCGTACGCCATATTTCAATCCCCATCTTCTCTAAACGCTCTATCACCTCCTTATGAGGATGCCCATACCTATTACGCTCACCGACAGAAATAATCGCTACATCAGGCTGTACAGCGCTCAAAAAAGGCACTATAGATGACGTATTACTCCCATGATGAGCAACCTTTAAAACATCCGCCCGTAAATCTGGATACGTAGCTATTAAAAATTTCTCTCCTTCTTCTTCTAAATCACCTGTAAACAGCCACGTTACCCCTCCTAAATTTGCCCATATTACAATTGAAGCGTTATTTTCACTCCTCGCTTTTCCTGTTGGAGCTAACACAAAAAATTCCGCTTCATTTACGCTCCAACTCTCTCCTTCTCCCACTTCACTTATTTTCACTTCCTTTTCTAATGCCTGTTTCTTTAATACTTTTTCTAATACCGCATCTTGTTCTTTTCGGCCAAATACAACTTCTTTTACGGTTATATTTGATAATAACTCTTGCGCAGCACCTATATGATCCGCATCTCCATGCGTTACGATTAATTTATCGATTGTTTTAATCCCTTCCTTTTGTAAATAAGGGATTAAAATATCATTTCCAACAGAAAATTCATGCTTTTTCCGTTGCCATTCTTCCTTATTTGCACGCATTGTTCCACCAGTATCAATGAGGTAAGTCTCTTTATCGTACGGGAGGCGAATTAAAATTGCGTCTCCCTGTCCAACATCAAGAAATGTAACACTCCCACTTTCTCTAAAATACGGATATACATAATGACATGTACAAACAAAAAGAAATATACCCGAAGCTACGAACATAATTTTCTTCGACACCCGCCTTTCCCAAACCATCAATATACTAACAATACTCGCGTAATATAGAGCTACAAGAAATATAGGTGTTTGCCCGAAAACAAGGCGGATAAACGGTAAATTTTCACAATAACTTAGAAAATCATTAGAAAGATTCAAACCTATTGATAGTACATTCGCAAGTCCTTTTGCAAGAAACGGGACGATCGGTATACATACCAAAACGATAATACTACCCGGCAATACAATAAGAGATAAAAACGGAACGTATAGGATATTAAGAAAAATACTATATGGAGAAAAATAACCGAAGTGATATAACAAAATCGGAGTACTAACGAGTTGTGAAATAAAAGAAATATAAATGGAATTTCGGATTACTCCATTACTACTATCTAGTAAAAGCGGGGCTGACAAAAGCAAGGCGAAACTACCAACGAACGAAAACTGAAAGCCAATATTAAAAACAAGATACGGATCAAATATAAGCATGCATATAGCTGTAACGCTTAAAGCATCTAAGCTAGATAAACGAATAGAACATATGAAAGCAATCAACATCAAAACTCCTGTTATAGAAGCTCTTATAACAGACGGTGATGCTCCTGCTAAAATCATATATAGAGGAATACAAAAGATAAGACATACTGTCGCTACCTCCCTCGTTACACCACTTCTTAGCAAAACAAAATACACAATCACCATTAACAATACGATATGCGATCCTGAAATCGCCAACAAATGTACAAGACCAAATTGCTGATATTGCTCTTCAACTTCAAATGTCATTTGTTGTCTATCACCGAATACTAATGCATTCATAAAAGCACCTGATTGCGCTGGAAACATTTCTGTAACGCCCGAGATTGCTTGCTGTCTCAAAAGAAGAATCCATTGCACGAGTGACAACGAAGTTTTTTGGCATTCAGAAATATATGTAGCCTCCAATATGAAATGAATATTTTGCTTATGCAAATAATCACGATAATTAAAACCATGAAAATTCCGAGCTATTGGTGGTTCTTTCCTCTCACCTTCGAATACACATGATACTCCTGCATGTAATTGTCGCAGTTGTTTCTTTTCCAAGGCCGATTTAATTTTGTAACTTAACTGCACTATATTTTTATTCTGATCTTCAACTTGAAATGTTAGGCGATCCCCGTTAATAAGAGGTGTATTTTGTATTAATCCCCTTGTAACTTCGTAAGATTCTCCTAGAGGCTTGTTTTGCCCTTGAATATACGTAGTGTACATAGCGCCACTAAAACACGCTAACATACAAAAAAAGAAGGTTTTACGCGAAGCACGGTATAAACAATAGAAAACATACAAAACGAGACAACAAGTCAGCAATAAAACTGAAGTGGAAAAGGCAATTGCAATCCCTATGATAAACGAGATTGCAACATAGCCCCATTGTCCATACAACTCATACTCACTCCTTATAGCATCATTTTTGCTTTCGTGAATACATGCTGTAATTCTTCCATTGATAAGTTTTCTTTTTCTAAAGATGCAAATAGTTCTTTTAACTCCATATGACGCTTTTGATCCTCTAATGCTGCAATATTATATTCTAGCGGAACGTGTTTCACTGTTACATTCGCTTTTTCAAATAACTCTACGGCATATGGATGATTTTTATAATCCTGCGCATAATAAACTGCTGTAATACCACTTTGAATAATCGCCTTACAGCATTGTAAACAAGGGAAATGCGTAACATAAATTTCCGCTTCCTCCGTTTTCACACCGAATTTTGCACACTGTAATAAAGCATTCATTTCTGCGTGAATTGTACGAACACAATGATTATCAATAACGTAGCATCCATCATCTATACAATGTACGCCACCTTTAATTGAACCATTATATCCACCAGCAATAATTCGTTTATCACGAACGATTGTCGCTCCTACTGCAAGCCTTGTACATGTACTACGTAAAGATAGCAGATGGCTTTGCGTCATAAAATATTGATCCCATGAAATTCGTTCCATATTTTTCACCTACTTTTTTGTCTACTTGTAGTGTAGCGAATGAAGAAAAACTTCGTCAATCTTTTACGGAATAATAATTTGATCTTTTATTTTTTCCAATGACTTCACACCGATCCCATCAATCTCTAACAAATCTTCTATTTTCTGAAAAGGACCATGTTCTTCTCGATATTTCAAAATACTTTCTGCTTTCCGAGAACCAATGCCTGTAATTTTTTCAAGTTGTTCTTTAGAAGCTGCATTTATTTGAACTTTCCCCTCCCCCTTTGCAATAGCAGCTACCTCTTGCACTTGTTCGTTTTCATTCGGTACATAAAGGATCATTTGGTCTTGTACCATTTGTGCTAAATTTACCTTCTTCCTATCTGCCTCGGGTAAAAAACCACCTGCCTTTTCAATAGCATCCTTGACCCGGTCCCCTTCTTTCATTTCATACACCCCCTCTTTAACAACAGCACCTTTCATATCAATTACAATTATTTTTTTCTGCTGCTTTGTATCCGATATTTTCGGTTTACTTTTCTTCTCTAGCTCTTTCGCTTGAACATCCGTTGCAATGACCGTTCGCTCTGTATGCTGGTTCGTTTTCCAAAAAAGAAGAAAAAATACAGTTCCAATAATAGCTACTAATCCTAACCATTTCTTTGGAAAATCCCACATCATTTTACACCTCTAATCATAAATTTATAACATCATTCATATTGTTTAGGAGAAAGCTGTTACGAAGGAGGGATGAAACATTGAACATAGGAATTATAGGGACAGGGAACATGGGGAATATACTAATCGACGCATTTTTAGAAACCCGTGCTGTCAAACCTTCGTGCCTTACAATCATTAATCGAACGCCCGCCAAAGCATATCATATAAAGGAAAAATACCCTTCTGTTCATATAGCCAAAACTATCGATGAGGTAATCGAACGATCACATCTTATTTTTATTTGCGTAAAGCCGATAGATATATACCCGATCCTACAAAAATACGCTGAACATTTTTCTGATGAAAAGTGCTTAGTTTCTATCACAAGTCCAATATCTCCGTCACAATTAGAGACGCTTGTACCTTGCCACATTGCACGTATCATTCCGAGCATTACAAACCGCGCCCTGTCTGGCGCATCACTATTTACATTTGGAAGTAAATGCTCTGAAGAGTGGCAACAAAAGCTATTTCGCCTATTCAAAAACATTTCTACTCCTCTTATGATAGAAGAAGATATAACGCGCGTTTCATCTGATATAGCAAGCTGCGGCCCTGCATTCTTTAGTTATTTATTACAATGTTTCATTAACGCTGCTGTAGATAAAACAAATATTACACATGAAGAAGCCACTACTTTAGTAAGTGAAATGGTCGTTGGAATGGGGAAACTACTTGAAAAAGAGATTTTCACATTGCCTACTTTACAAGAAAAAGTATGTGTTAAAGGCGGCGTTACAGGAGAAGGCATTCGTGTTTTAGAAGAACATGTTGGGGATATGTTTCATAAATTAATTGAGCGGACACATGAGAAATTTGATGAAGATTTAAAATGCGTCGATCAACAATTCAATAAACACACATAATAAATACGTCATCGTCATTCCAAATCCTTTTTATAAATACTTACTTTTTTACATTACATTTTCACTTAAACTAGCATTTTCACACTTCACGTATATCATCTTCCTATTATGCTAGAACTAAAATTACAACTTCTTTATAAAACAAAAGCAACCTTCTCGGTTGCTTTTGTTTTATGCGTTTTTCTTCGCCATGAAGAAAATACGCTCTGTTTGTTCTGTAACTTCAAGTCGCTCAAAGTCACCAGTCACACGAAGCACTGTAAAACCAGCTTCTTCAAGCCATTTCGTTAACTCTTCAACCTGATATGCACGTTGCACGTGACATTCGTCAAAACGATGGTACACATCTTCTTCTGGGTCTTGAACAAAGAATGTTAAATCATGTTCTACACTATTTGATTCTTCACCAGGGAAGCAATTCCAAATAAGAGATATTTCTTCTCCATTCACTGTGTATGTTTCATTTTGAAATACATGATGTATTTTATATAAAGAATGTACATCAAATAAAAACAAACCATCTTGACGTAAATGGTGAAACACTCTTCGAAATGTTTCTTGCACTCCATCTTCTTGCAATACATAATTTAATGAATCACAAAAGATCGTTACACAGTCAAACTCACCTGGAACATCAAGCTCTCGCATGTCTTGTTGGTAAAAAGGAATAAAGTATCCTTCTCCGCCTAGTTTTTGCTGAGCGACCGTTAACATCTCTTCTGAAAGATCGACACCGATTAAATCGTAACCCTTTTGTACAAGCGGAAGTGTTACATTACCAGTACCGCATGCTACATCAAGAATCTTCGCCTCTTTCATATCCGCTTGCTGTAAACTTTCCTCTGTGAATTCCACCCATTTATCATAAGGAACATCATTCATTAGTTCGTCGTACAACAATGCAAATTGTTCGTATTTCATTGGTCTAGCTCGTCTGTAATATCCTCACGTGGCACATCGCCCCAAAGACGCTCTAAATTATAGTGATTACGCTCATCTTTATGGAATACATGAGCAACTACATCTCCAAGGTCAACTAGTACCCAGCGTGCTTCGTCAAAACCTTCCATACGTTGTACGTCGATTTCAAACTCATGTGCTTTTGATTTAATTTCACGCGCAATTGCTTGCACTTGCTTATCTGAGTTACCGTGACAAATAATGAAATAATCTGCAATTGGTGAAATACCTTGCATATTTAGGACAACCATATCTTCTGCTCTCTTATCATCAGCCGCTTTTGCTGCTAATACTAATAAATCTTTATCTTTCATTTACTAATTTCCTCCTTGATAACTGCGTTGTATGTTTGGAATGTTAATGGATAAATCGTTTGATTTTTTTCCATTAAAAATTGAATTGTTCGCTTTAACGCAAATAATAAAGCTTGATTTATATCCGTATATGCGAGTTTACGAGCTTCCTCCACCCCTGGAAACTTTCGCCCAGGCTCAATGTAATCAGCTACATAAATTACTTTATCTAACATCGTCATTTTCTCATGACCACTTGTATGATATGTAATAGCTTGCAGGATTTCAGGATCCGTAATGCCTACTTCTTTTTCTACTAAGTATGCCCCAACAGGTGCATGCCATAACTCTTTGTTATAACAAAGTAAATCTTTCGGCAAATCTTCACTTTTAATAATCTCTTCCATCTCAGAAATCGCTCTACACTTCGCATAATCATGGAATATAGCTGCAACTTCAGCCTTTTTTTCATCCACACCGTATAACTTAGCAAGTTCAATTGCTGTCTCCATTACACCTATTGTGTGTATATAACGTTTTTCATGCATTTGTTGTTTGACAATATGAAGTGCTTTCTCACGATTCATACAACCCATTCCTCTCGATATACACCTGTACTTTTTCAGGAAGTAAATATTTACATGTTCTCTTCTCTTTATATCTCTCACGCAATAAAGATGAAGAAACTGCAAACTCCGGAATTTCCACAGTGGTGATAGGATAAGGCGTACGCAATGTATAACCAGGTCTTGCAACCCCAACAAACGTCACAAGATCGAGTAACGCTTCAATGTTATACCACTTCGGTAAATACTCAACCATATCTCCACCAATAATAAAGTGAAACTGCACATCCGGATACTTCTTCGTCAATTGTAACATAGTGTCATACGTATAAGATGGGCCCTTCCTGCTTAGCTCTTCTAAACAAATAGAAAAATGTTCCTCTGCCTCAGTCGCAAGCTCTAACATTTGTAAGCGATTTTCTACACTTGTAATATTACGCCCTTGTTTATGCGGCGGAATTTGGTTCGGTAAGAACCATACTTCTTCTAAATTCAAAGCGTGATATACTTCATTTGCAATTAGCAAATGCCCATAATGCGGCGGATCAAATGTACCGCCAATGATGCCAATTTTTCTCAAAAGAAACGCCCCTTCCTTTTACCTACAGTAACTCTCTTCATTCCTATCCGAAGAGAGTTACCGTTAATAAAAGTTCAATTGGTTTCGCTCTCTACATCATTACGCACTAACGATAAAAAATAGCATATGCTATTCTTTTGATCGCGGAAGTTTAATTTGTTTATTTTCTCTAGATTCTTTGTATAAAACGATTGTACTTCCAATTACTTGAACGATTTCAGCACGTGCGCCTTTTGCAAGTTCTTCTGCAACTTCACGACGATCGAATTCACAGTTTTGTAGCACACTTACTTTAAATAGTTCACGAACTTCTAAAGTATCTGCGATTTGTTTAATCATATTTTCATTTACTCCGCCTTTTCCTACTTGAAAAATTGGTGTTAAATGATGTGCTTGTGCACGTAAAAATCTTTTTTGTTTTCCTGTTAACATATATGTTAGCCTCCAAGCTTTCTTATAACTAATTGTTTCATTCTATCGATATTTGGTACACGCCCTGTCCACATTTCAAATGCAAGCGCACCTTGATAAACAAACATATCAATACCATTTTGAATCATTGCACCTTGCTCTTTTGCCTCACATAAAATTTTCGTTTCAAATGGATTATAAATTATATCTGATACAATCGTCCCTTTTTTTAACGAAGAAATTTGTAATGGCGTATGTTCAACGCGTGGATGCATACCTATTGTTGTCGTCTGAATGATAATATCATAATTCCCTTGTTCTTCCGTTGCTTTTTCTAGCGATAAAGCAACAGAATTAACAGTAGCCGTACATGCAGCAATAAGTTCTTTCGCCTTATCTACTGTACGATTAGCTACATCAATCTCTTTCACACCTACATCAGCAAGAGAAAAATAAATAGCTCGACTAGCACCACCTGCGCCAAGCAATAAAATACGTTTCTCCTGAAGTGGTTCACTACTAATTGACTGCAGCGCTCGGACAAAACCAATTCCATCTGTATTGTAGCCAATCAATTTCCCATCATTATGAACCACTGTATTTACTGCACCAATTTTTTTTGCTAGTGGGTCAATCTCATCCAAATAATCCATAATAGCAACTTTGTGCGGAGTTGTTACATTAAATCCTGAAATACCTAATGCTTTTAAACCTCTTACTGCTTCCCCTAGCACTTCCTCTTTAACAAGAAATGCATGATAATGGGCATCCATATTCAAGTGTTCAAATGCATCGTTATGCATAACGGGTGATAATGAATGTCCAATTGGATTTCCGATTACACCATATAATTGTTTCATAAATCCCTCTCCATATTAAATTAAAGATTTACGTAGCGAAACACTTACTCCTTTTGGTACGTGTGCAACAATTTTTGCTCCCGGTTCGTTTACCGTAACCCATCCTAATCCAGAGAATACAACATCCGTTTTTGGTTCACGAATATTAAATTCGTATTTCACTAACTCTGGCATATTTTCTAATTCTTCTGGTGTTGGCGGGCTTAGTAAATCCCCAGCATGATTTTTATACAATTCATCTGCTTTCTCAAGCTTTGTACGATGGATTGTTAAACGATTCGAGAAGTGACAAGTAAATGCACGACGACCACCACTTACATAATCAAAACGTGCCAATCCACTGAAGAATAATGTTTGTTCTTCATTTAATTGGAACACCATTGGCTTAATTTCTTTTGTTGGTGTAATAAGCTTTAAGCTTTCTTTTCCAACATAATGAGCCATTTGATGGTGGTTAATAATACCTGGCGTATCATATAAAGAGGATTCTTCGTCTAACGGAATATCAATTAAATCCAGTGTTGTTCCTGGGAAATGAGATGTTGTAATTACATTTTCAGTCTCATCACTAAATTCTTTAATCATACGATTAATAAATGTTGATTTTCCTACATTCGTACATCCAACAACGTAAACATCTTTTCCGCCGCGGTAATACTCAATAGCATCCGCCAGCTCAGCAATCCCTTGTCCCTTTGCTGCACTAATTAAAAAGACATCTTCTGGCTTTAATCCTAGCTGCTTTGCACTATAGCGCATCCAATGCTTTACTTTATCATGTTTTACTGACTTAGGAATTAAATCAGCTTTATTTCCAACAAGTAATACTTTATTATTTCCCACGAAACGATGTAAGCCAGGTAACCAGCTACCATTAAAATCAAAAATATCTACAATCTTAACTACTAATGCATCTGATTTTCCAATTCCGTTTAGAATACGTAGGAAGTCATCATCTGTTAATGATACATCTTGAATTTCGTTGTAATGCTTCAAGCGAAAACAGCGTTGACAAATTACTTGTTCTTTCTCTAAAGATGAGGCAGGAGCATATCCTACTTCATTTTTATCTTCTGTTTGAATTTCTACACCGCAACCAATACATTTAATTGTTTCAGTCAAACTTTATTCCTCCCAGTTAATTAAACCTTTTTTCTTCATATTTCTCATAATTCTTCGTTCAATTTTTCGATTAAAGCGCGTTACTAATCCGTCCGTTTGTGCTACCGGTACAACTAAAATCGTATGAAGTCCCACTCGGTTTCCACCTAACACATCCGTTAGTAACTGATCCCCAATTACTACAACTTCATCTGGCTGCAGGTGCATTTCTTGTATCGCACGCTTAAACGCGCGAACAAATGGCTTACGCGCACTATGAATAAATGGAATACCTAATGGATCAGCAAAGTCTTTCACACGTTGCTCATTATTATTTGAAACGACCGTTACTTGAATGCCTTGCTCTTTCATTTTCAAAAACCATTCTTCAAGTTGTGGCGTTGCATTTGGACGATCCCATTCAATTAACGTGTTATCTAAATCAGTAATGACACCTTTAATTCCACGTTTTTTCAAATCTTCTGGTTGAACATGATATACATTTTTCACATATTCATTTGGTAAAAATAGCTTCAATTTCTTTCACCTCTTTGAGGAGTTTTCATAAAAATTTTTCGACAACATATTTCGATATATGACCTGTGGATAAAATTGTACACATTTTCCACATTAATTTTTCAGCCAATTTGGAATTTACTAACAATCTATACACATTTTATCCACCTAGGTATGTGGATAACCACTCGTTTGTGACTGTCATATTTTTTTGGTACATTAAATGCAACAACGAATCAATCCTTAAATTATTAGGAGGTGACTCACCTTGAAAACAAAATATATGGAACAGTTATCTACTGAGTTACTCACTGAGTCTTATTATAAAGCAAAAGAACTAAAATTAAATCCCGACTTCATTTTACTTATAAAACAAGAAATGATTAGACGCTCATTAGAGGACAAGCTTGTCAAATCGTCTTGATTACATATAAAGTGAAATTTTAATGAGCTACCTTGTAAAAAGAGCCATCCTGCGATGGCTCTCGAATAAACAAGTACTCCCATCTAGGGAATTTCATCATTAAGCATCTTTGTCCATAACTCTTGCTTACAGTTATAAAATGTTTTCTTTACTTATGAGCCGAACGAGTAGCAATTTTTTCACCAAGACGAAGCTCTTGTCCACTCTTCAAATTCTGCACTACTTCTATCATATCTTTTTCAAACAATAACACAACTGTTGAGCCAAATGTAAAGTATGCCATTTCTTCACCTTTTTGAACAGTACTTCTTTCATGCAACAGCTCAATACTATTGACAAACATAGCTCCTACTTTTACAAGTGCCATATGTTCACCGTCACTATTTACTTCTGTAACAGAGCGATAATTTTTTGATAATGGCTCTTTCCCGTATTCCATACCAGCTGCATTTACCGGATATGATTTTCTACCAAGTACAAACCTTTCAGTCACAGAACCAGAAAGCGGACTATGAATACGATGATAATGACTTGGGCTTAAATAAATAACTATGTATGTACCACCTGCATATCGCTTTGCACGTTCTTCATTACCTAGCATATCCACGATTGAATAACGCTTACCTTTAATATCAAATGTTTTTGTGTCCTCAATAGGACCGTGATCAGCAAAAACACCATCAACAGGACTAACGATACTCGATGCATCTGTATCAACACTACGCTTTCCTTCTTTTAGCTTACGCGTAAATAATTCATGCAATGTTCTATATTCCTTCAAACCCTTTTCCATCTCATCTTGGTTAATTTGAAAAACTTTCGCATACGATGGAATAATGATAGAACTCAAACGAGATTGTGCAAATTTACGTAATATATAAGAAGTAAAACGACCATTTGTAAGTTCGATCATAAGTCGATATAATGTACGTCGCAAATTGCGAAACCTCCTAATCAGTCTATAACTTTAGCTTCCCCTTCTTTTCCTTCTATATCATATGTAAAATTGGTTCTTATTCCCACATATCATATAGAACTGTTTCATTATACATGCGGAAAACTAAGTATGGTATTATTCTTAAATTGTTTAGCACCCTCTAATATTACAGATAGAATCCGTCATTTTCAACAGTGAACATAGATTTATTCTGAACACAACTCTTTTTCTTTCCTTATTTACAAAAAGAAAAGCAGCCCATTTTAAAATATGGCTGCTTGCAATGTACATTATTCTTTCGCTTTTTTCTCTTTCTCAGCTCTTACAAATTCATGGAACATTTTCATTAAAGCGCGCTTTTCAATTCTTGATACGTAGCTTCTGGAAATACCAAGTGCCTTCGCAATCTCTCGTTGCGTTTTCTCCTTATCAAGCCCCAGTCCAAAACGCTTCACGATTACTTCTTTCTCTCGTTCGTCTAAAATATCGATATACTCTTTAATCTTTTCTAACTCCATACTAAGCTGAATCATATCAATTACATCTTCAGACTCTGATTTTAATATATCAATAAGCGATATTTCATTCCCCTCTTTATCTTGCCCGATTGGATCATGAAGTGAAACGTCTTTTTTCGTTTTTTTCAGTACACGTAAATGCATCAAAATTTCATTTTCAATACAGCGTGCTGCATACGTCGCAAGTTTTGTTCCTTTTCCAGCCGAATAGCTCTCGATGGCTTTGATGAGCCCAATTGTACCAATTGAAATTAAATCTTCTGCATCTTCCCCTGTGTTTTCAAATTTTTTAACGATATGAGCTACAAGCCGTAAATTATGTTCAATTAACAGATTTCTCGCTTGAGCATCACCTTGCTCCATTAACTCTAAGTACTTTCTCTCATCGTCTGATGATAACGGCTGCGGAAACGCATTATTCTTCACATAAGAAACAAAGACAAACACTTCTCGAACCATATATCCAATTGCGGCGAATAGACTCAAACCTTTCACCTCCGCCAAAATAGTGGTCTTTATTATGTGTATGTGGGCGTGAGGTTGTTTGTGTCTGTACGATATAAATATGGAATCCTTAGCTTTTTGTCGAACGAAATAAGTCTTTCATACCTTGAATATTTTTTCCAATGTATTACAATATGTAAGATTCCAAAATTTTGAAAGAGGTGTTTTCATGCGATACGCTACATCAAAAATCAGAAACCTTGTAATACTCACATCATCATTTTTCTTACTTTCAGCTTGTGGACAACAAACGTCTCCTACAAAAACCGAGGCTACTAAACAAGATACTGCCGTATCAAAAGACAGTACAAAAACGGAAGATACCCAAAAAACTGAAGACAGTGCAAAAGCTGAGAACAACGCAAAAACCGAGAACAACGTAAAAACTGAGAGTAACACAAAAACTGAGAACAACACAAAAGCTGAAAACAACGCAAAAGCTGAGAACAACACAACAACTAAAAACAGCGCAAAAGCTGAGAACAACGCAAAAGCTGAGAACAGCACAACAACTAAAAACAATGCAAAAACTGAGAACAACACAAAAACTGAGAACAGCACAACAACTAAAAACAATGCAAAAACTGAGAACAACACAAAAACTGAAAATAATACGAAACCTGAAGCAGAATCTAAAAACACACAAAAAGAGCAACAACCAGCTAAGCAACCAAATAAACAAACTGATACTATTACATTCACAAGTGAAGATGCTATAAAAGTTCTAGAAAAAAGAATGGGAGCTCGCTCAAATGAAATTCGTTACGGCTCCAGCGAAGACAAACTAATTGGCACAATAAATGGTATTAAGCTATACGACGTATTATACGGACGCGAATCTCCTGAAAACTCTCGTGCGCTAAATTTTGCAGTGGGATCTGATGGAAACCTATATGATTGGTCAAAAGCTCAAGATGGTATTCTTCAACCACTTAACGGCAATTAATAAATGATTCTAAGAACATAGTAAAAGCCAATCGATACGTATCGATTGGCTTTTACTAATACTCACTCCAAATTTTCTCCCCAGTATGCGCATCAATATAACGAATTTCTCGACTACACTCGAAAGGTTCTTTATAATTTTCATCTGTCGTTTGTTTATACAATAATTTATATACCGTTTCTTCTGCATCATTATCTATGTCCCATTCTAAATTAACTCGGATGGCCTCTTTGTATATTTGTAACGCTTTTTCTTTTGTAACTTTTGGTGTTGTTTCATATGTAAGCAATTCTTTTATAAAATTGCTAGATTCTCCAGAGTAGTGCATCACAGCACCATTTTCTGTATTAATGTTGAGCATGATATATTTTCCCGCTACACAAAAGCCATTTACATATATCGAAAAGGAAAATCTCTCTACCCCCTCTTCCGATTCATAATCATAATCATCCCAAAGCTGAACATACTTTGTTGCGTTTGGAATAATTACCTCTAAAAATTGAAGTGCTTTTTCTAAACATTGCTCTCTTGATAATATTGATTTCCTGTCCTTCTCGTCCGTCCACATTAAACAGGAGATCAATTGATTTGTTTTTTTATCTACAGTAATTACAACGAATTTATCATGCTGCAACATAGGAAAATTCTTTTTATAGAACTCATTCATTGAATATGGATCCTTCACTTCTATTTCTTTTTGCACTGCTTCTTTCAATACAAATTTCATTTGGACTTCATACTCATCTTCTTTTTCATCTACTTTTATAAACTTTTCTACGTCCCAATCTAATAAATCGAAAACATCTTTTTTCTGCCTACTTTTTACCGTTTTTTCAACAGGTACTGTAGGAGCTAATTTATAGTGTTCCGGTTCAAATAAATCTTCTCCCGTACTGGCATCAATAAACGCATGGCTAGGTTCTGGCTCATATACAAGATGGTACCCGGTTCCTTCTTCTCCACTTTCATATTTACATGAAGAGAATGTCAAATCTACAAATACAAGTCTCATATCTTGTCTAGCTTTTAAATTCTCTAAAACGATGTTCTTCTCAACAATTTTATTTGGCCATAGCGGTTTTTCTTGTATAGCTTTTTTTCCATTATAATAAAAGTGGACAACTTCCCCTGAGGAATGAACGTGCACAATACAGCCTGTATTCGGCAATGGATAACCATTCACTTCTTGCATATAATTTACTTCTTTCCGACCACGCCTGTCGTCCTTAACCATTACATATGTATAAAATTCATATCCTTCTTTTGTATATTTTTTTAAGAATGCATTTGCAATCTCTCTTGCTTTATTCTCTCCTATCGCTTCCTTACCACTCGAAAAATATTTTTTATCATCTATACTAAATTCGATTAAATTACCAGTATGTCTATTCAGCGTAATTTGTATCGTTCTCTCCTCATCCTCTTTATGTTCCCACCATAATAGATGATATGGGTCATCCACACCTTCTTGATCATCTACGACAAGCCTATAATCATCTGGAATATCAATCATATGAGCCACTTACTCTTTTCTTTCTTTATCTTTTTGATTCACCATACCTCTCCTTTATTACAATTTAAGGTAATTATAACAAATAAAACTAAATGGCTATAAACAAAAAAGACTAGAGATATCTCTAGTCTTCTACTTCGTCTCACGATGTAGCGTTACTCGCTTTAATCGTGGACAATATTTTTTTAGTTCGATGCGCTCTGGATTGTTTCGTTTATTTTTTTTAGAAATATAATTACGATCACCGCACTCTGTACAAGCCAATGTAATATTTACACGCATATGTAATTCTCCTTTCTTTCAAAGACTGCAAACTAAAACGTAATGATTACGATTTATATGTTATATAACTTTATTCTATTTGTCAATTACAAAACAAAAGGGATCTAAATAGAACCCTTTTGTTTAAGTAATCTATACCTTTTTTAAAATGTTTCATATGTAACAAACTCACTAATCGGCTTTCGATATCCTCGTGGGCGAATTTTAGTAGTATCGCTTTTTCCTATCGTAATCATTAAAACAGGTACTACATGCCCCGGCATATTTAATTCACTTTGCACTGCTTTTTCATCGAAACCGATCATTGGGCACGTATCATAGCCGTAATATTTAGCTGCATACATAAAAGTCATCGCACTTAACGATGCATTTCTAATCGCTTCCTCTTCCATGAAGCGTTCTCCTTTTCCTTCATATAGCCCTTTCGTTTGCTTAATTGTATCTTCATATTCACATTCATCAATCATCTTTAAAACCTTCATACCAAAATAAATATTTTCGACATTTTGGTATGCTCTCTTATCACCACAAACAAGTATTACCGCAGATGCACTTGAAACTTTATATTGTCTGAAAGCTAACTCTTTTAATCTTTCTTTTCGCTCTTGATCACGAATTACAACATAATGTGTATGTTGCAAATTGTAACAAGATGGCGAAAGCTTTGTTAGCTCAAATATTTTTTTAAAATCCTCATCAGGGATTTCTATTCCTTGTACAAATTTCATTGCGGAACGTCTGGCAATTGCTAATTCTTCAAAGTTCACCGTATAGCCTCCTTAATAACCGCAAATTCAAATATACATCAATTTATATAATTAAATAAATCAAATGAAAACACTTTAAATTATGGATAATAATGATGCTTTACAAGAAAAAGACAAAAATCTGAAACAATTAGTTCATACGAAATTCACACGAATCTATTACTATAAGAATTGTACATAGTGAATTTATTAACAATCACGTTTATTCATATAGAATCTTACTCGAAAGGAGTTGAAAGTATGAAAACTAAATATCGTTTTATGATCTCATCATTTGCTGCTTGCGCTTATATGCTTTGGTATTTAGTATAACAACAACCTCACTTGTAAATAGGAAAAGGTGTGTATATAAATGGAATATAATCAATCAACAGTTAACTACTGGAAAGCTTTTGTACTACCGTATACATTTGCTTTAGAAGAGTTAAAAACTAAATTTGAAATTATGAACCGGGAAGCTCAATTTTTAGAGGATTACAACCCGTTTGAACATATAAAAACAAGATTAAAACAACCTGAAAGTATTATTAAAAAGCTTGAGCGTAAAAATTTATTACCGACAGTTGAGAATGCGCAAACGCATTTACAAGATATCATCGGCATTCGTATTACATGTTGCTTCGTAGAAGATATTTATCATTTAAAAGAAGTCATTCAAAAGCGTGAGGATATGGAAATCATAGAAGTAAAAGATTATATCGCTAATCCAAAGGGCAACGGATATAAAAGTTTACACATGATCATTAAGTATCCTTTATCACTGAATTCTGGTACAAAAGATGTCTTTGCAGAAATCCAGTTACGTACGCTAGCAATGGACTTTTGGGCAAGTTTAGAACATAAACTTTACTATAAATATGAAGGGAAAATACCTGAATATTTAAAAGATGAACTTCATGATGCGGCAATGAAGGCTGAAGATCTTGATAATAAAATGGCAACAATTCGCCAAGATATTGATGATATCGAAGCATGTTCAAATCAAATTATGTTACCACTATAAAAAAGGTTCTCTCCAATGAGAACCTTTTTTATTTCGCTATTTACGGGCAGTAAGCTCCCAAGTTTTACGTTATTTTTTTCCTATCGTGCGAACTTCTTCAATTTTCCATCCATCTTCTTCTTTTCCAAGCGCATACTGTACATTTTTCTGAAGAGTGACCTCCCCATCTATTTCCTTTTCCTTTGTTTCAACTACGACATATCCTGCTTTACTAGCTTTCATGTCTATATGTTCCAATTCAATTTTCTTATTTCCCTTTTGAAAAGCTGCTTCTTTTTGTGTTTTTAAGTCTTCAGCACTAGGCATCTTCTTTGAAAATAATTCCATATGTTCAGCCAGATTTTTTTCATTTGTCGTCCGTACAAATTTCTCCATAACATCTTGAATCGATTTCTCTTCTTCTTTCGTTATTTGTACCTTTTCCTCAATTTTTTTAGTAGTAGATTTTTGTTCTATATGATTCTCTTGAGATTGACATCCAGCGAGCAATAATATACCTACTAGCAAAGGTCCGATTCCCATGAAAAAAGATCTCATCTTTCCATCTCCTAAAAAGAAAAGTGAGGCATTTCGCCTCACTTTCATTTATAATTAGCGTCTTCCTTTATTCGGATCGCCACCGCCAACAATATCAAAGACACGTTTAGCGATATTTGTATTCTCTTGAACGCCAGAGAACAAGTATTTACCTGGGCCAAATGCATATACGTTTACATCTTCCCCTGTATGTCCACCTGTCGTCCATCCTGTAACCGAACGTTTATTGAAAATATCCTCAATCGTATTATCAATCTTTGTTACATCTTTTGAAGGAGCTATATCATTTACCGCTTTAATTTCTTCTGGTGTTAATTGTAAATCAATATATTTTTTCAATGTTTCTTCTACATTTGCACCTTTTGCAATCTCATTTGCCATGAAGTCTGGTGTGCGTTTTGCAGCTTTAATTGGATCTACTTTAAAGTTATACTCACCATTTGCACCTAAAGATAATCCGCCAGTAGCGTGGTCCGCCGTTGCAACGACTAACGTATTTTTATCTTTTTTCGCAAACTCAATCGCTGCTTTAAATGCTTTTTCAAAGTCTTCCATTTCACTCATTGCACCAACGATATCATTATCGTGTCCAGCCCAGTCAATTTGGCTTCCTTCAACCATTAAGAAGAAACCATTTTTATTTTTGTTCAAACGCTCAATTGCTGCATTTGTCATTTCTTCTAATGAAGGTGTCTTCTCATTACGATCAATCATTTTATCTAATCCACCTGGTGCAAATAAACCAAGAATTTGATCATTTTTATCATTTAACAATTGATCTCGATCTGTTACGTAGCTATAACCAGATTTCTTAAACTCTTCTGTAAGATTACGATCTTTTCTAACAAAGTTTTTTACGCCGCCGCCAAGCATAACATCTACTTTATGCTTCCCTTTAATTTTCTCATCAAAATAATCATTTGCAATTGCATCCATATTTTTACGACTAATGTCATGCGCACCGAAAGCAGCTGGTGTTGCATGTGTAATTTCAGAAGTAGCAACGAGTCCCGTTGATTTCCCTTTTTCTTTCGCTTGTTCAAGTACAGTTTTCACTTCTGCTTTATCATTATCAACTGCAATTGCTGCATTATATGTTTTAATTCCTGCTGACATAGCTGTTGCTGCAGATGCAGAGTCTGTAATATTTTCATGTTCATCTTCCGGATATGTCTTTTGCGTTCCTACAAGATGCTTATCAAATTCTGTAGATTCCATCTCAAAAGTTTTTGGATTATCTTTCATATAACGGTGAGCCGTCATATATGAAGGTCCCATACCATCCCCAATTAATACGATGACATTTTTAATCTTTGCATTGCTTCCGTTCTCATCTGCATTAACCTCACTAGAACGAGTAAAATTCCATGTTGCTACCGAAGTAACTGCTAACGACGCCACAACTGCAAATGGCCATGCTTTTTTTACAAACTTTTTCACTATATTGTCCCCCTAATTAGGTTATTCATTTCCCACTATCAAATTTAATAGAAGACTATTAAGAGAAAATTAGTTATATGTAAATTTTTTGTTAACTTATGTAAATATCAGTTATAATTTGTATAACTTTGTCCTTTCATAGCAACCTCCTTCCCCTTTACAATCAAAATATAAATAAGTTGGATTTCATTTAAAGTAAATCTCTTATTTAACATTTTCAATCTACTTTTATGAAAATTAATAGAAAAGTGGTGAGCATTTATGAAAACAATAAAGCTAGATGAAACTTTTATTTTTGATTTACTCGACCTTTGCAAATCTATTGGATGGTTACAAGATAAAGCATTTATGAAAAAACAATTTGAAATGTATCTCTCTCTCGGCACACTTATCGGTTATATGCATGAAAATAAACTGATTGCAGCTGGAGGAGTATTTCCTTTTAAAGATAGTTTTTCTACTATTGGCATGTTAATCGTTCATCCTAATTTTCAAGGCCGAGGCATCGGGCGTATTTTGCTAAATCGTTGCTTAGAACACACTCTCCCAAAACAACCAATTGCACTTATTGCAACAAAAGCTGGCGAGCCTCTTTATACATCATGCGAATTTCAAACAGTAACGACGATTCATCGTTTTGAAAAACAAACTACTAAGACACATATTTCTCATACACAACAAGTGACAGAACCCGATCTTGTATCACTTATTTCTCTCGATCAAATTACAACTGGTGCGAATCGTTCTTTACTTTATTCATTACTATTACCAAGAACGAGCCACTCTTTTAAAATTGAGAGAAATAACTGTGTAGAAGCTTTTTCCTTATGTATACAAAAAGGTAATATATTATGCGTCAATCCGCTTATCGCAAAACAAGAGAAGGATGCTATTCAATTAATCAAGAAGATCTGTGAATATTGGAATGGCACAGTAAGGATTGATGTCCCACATTCACAATTTTCATTTCGCAAATTTCTTCAAACAGAAAATTTCCAAGAAACGCTCCTTTCACCTCTTATGATGAAAAATGGTAGCCAACTTCCTGGAAATCGTAATATGCTATTTGCTATGATAGACACAGCGTTATGTTAGAAAGGGGACACCTAATTGAAGCGATTTAGCTATTTTATGGTAGGTTGTCTTACTCTTACACTATTAGTAGGATGTAGTGCAGCAGAAAAGCCAGTAGAACAAGTAAAACAAGTAAAAAATACACTTACAGCGAAGCTAGCTACCGAGGAAAAAATGGTAGAAATAGATGGTCAAACCATTTACTTTAAAAAGATTGGTAATGAAAAACCACCTTTACTTATGATCCATGGATTTGGAGGATCGTCAGATGGTTTTCAAAAAATTTACTCAGACTTAGCAAAAGATCATACAATTATTTCTGTAGATGCTTTAGGATTCGGGCGCTCATCTAAGCCAATGGATTTTCACTATTCTTTCCCAACCCATGCAAATTTGTATTATAAACTAATGAAAAAACTAGGTTATGATTCGTTTGCAATACTGGGACACTCAATGGGCGGAGAAATTTCTCTTAATTTAACGTATTTATATCCTGAAGCCGTTACCCACCTTATTTTAACCGACGCTACAGGCGGCCCTCATACATTCGTTAATAAACAAGGTTCATCAAAACCACAGTTATCGACTGATTTAAATACCGTTTCTACTATTGCAGATTATGATGAGAGCAAAGTGAAATCCAAGCGTAATGATGAAGAGCATTACAATAAAATGAAATTATGGCCTAGACGTCTTCAAATCAATGCAAATGAAATTAAACAACCAACCTTAATTATATGGGGAAGAAATGATAGTAGCGTTTCTTGGAAAGAAGGAGAAACGTATCATCAATTCTTAAAAAATAGTACTTTCCATATTATCGAAAAAGGTTATCATGCACCATTTCGTCAAGAGCCACAAGAATTTGTAGGGTATGTAAAAGACTTCTTTAAGAACAATAAAGTTGAAAAATAAAATAAGCGGGTATCTCATTTTGAGATACCCGCTTTCATATATTAAGCAGCTTGCTTTTGGCGTTTTTGAGTTTTTGATCCTAATACTTTCGGAATAACGAAACCATCTATTCCAAATTTACCAGCGTTCATACCAGAGACTAGAACAAACATTGATAGGATAACCATTTCAGGGTTTACACCAATTGACCCACTAAACATATAGGAAAAGTTCATTAAAAGACCGAAAAAGACCGCTGTTTTTGTTAAACAGCCTACAATTAAACCAATCCCGACTAAAATCTCTCCCCACATTACAAGTGTATTAAATAGATCAACGTTTGGAATTGCGAAGTCTTGTAAAAATGATGCCCACCAAGATTGAACAGCCGGTTGTGCTCCTTTAGATTTTTCAATTGCACCTTCTAAATAACCAGTTGCATCGAATCCTTTTCCTTGTAGTTTACCGATTCCAGCCATTAACCATGTGTAACCAAGATACACTCGAATTATTGCCAACACAAAAGAAACTGCTTTGTTTTCTCTTAAAAATTGAATAACCATATCTTCCTCCTAAAGTTGTAATTAAGTTAGTTACAGATAATATAATAACATTAGTTACTTATTTTTAAAACGTTAATTATGAATAATTCGTGACATGTGTATGAAACATTAAAAACTAACGTTTATATAGTAACTTTTTTTACCTATAAAAACTTGAACATATCATACCATAGGTGATAATCATTTTCATTGAAGAAAATGTAAAAAAAATGTGAGTTAAATGTGAAACGCCTATATTCGAATATAGAATAAAGGCGTTTTTCACTATTTATAGAATTGAAATGTATGTGTCTCCTCATCGATTAATTTCGCCTCTTGAAAAGCATCTTCTAACGTTTTTTCATGGTTAATAAGCCCATAAAATAAGCGTATTGTAAGCATAAGTGCTGCATTCCCATCTACATAATCTATCGATCCAATATACGATTTCGCCCCACTACGTAAGAAAGATTCTGCTAGTTTTCTCTCCCCTAACGTACACCCACTATTTACAATATGTGTATTATGCAATTTTGCATATTTATAAATTTCTGCTGCACCAAAGTATCCCCTCGGTTCATCTTGTTCATATATATCTTCACCTAACTCTTCCATGACAAACTTTCCTTCCTCACCATGAAAGCAAAAAATAACATAATCGATATCGTTATATAAACCCTTTCCAGAAAGAATATTAATGAACTCTCTCGGTCTACCAATCCAGTATGTTACAACTTTTGCCCCAAAATATTCAAGCGATGCTCGGATTGATTGCGCCTCTAAATCCGAATTAAAACCAACTACTAATGCAACATTCAACATACACCCTCCATCCTATCATTAGATCTCATCCATCAAACTTTTAAGCGATAGATCCATTTCATATATACCCGTTTCTTGCAAAAAATCAGATCTAGTTAAAACGACTTTCTGTACATATTGCCGATACGCTGTAATTGTCCCGTCGTGAGATACAATACAAATCCTTTCAGCACCTAGCTCATAACACCAAAGAAGAAATTCATCTACTATTTGCTGACATCTATTCTCTGAAACAGTATTTATACCTTCCGTCCATAACTGCTTATTTGTATTTTTCTCTATCGAAAAATGTGGAAATAAATTTGTTATCATTCCCTGATCTACTATGTGATCACATGGCAATGTTTTCGCTCCATCTCGATAAGGAAAAATACGTGGGGATACATATGGATGGACGATTGTTTGACAAGATACTTTCGCACTCCATATTGCCGCCGTTTGTAAAGTTCTAAGTGTAGGGCTAGCAATTAATATATCCGTTTCTTGCAATGGCACATTGCATTGAAGTAATTTAGCCTGACTCTTTCCCTCATCCGTTAATGATGGATGCAACACTTGTAAACTTGACGGCAAATCTTTTGTATGTTCACCTTCACCGTGCCGAACAAAGATTAATTTCATAATCACCCTCCTCTCGCTATGAAATCCTCCTACATATTTCTTCCCTATATCATCCTTTATTCCTTCTATATGAAAAATCGCGATGTAAAAAATATTTGACACAATAAATTGGAAAACATTACAATTGTATATGTAAAATACTTTTTACAAGAAAGAGGGGAATCACAAATATGAAATGGATAACCATCTTAATTGGAATGATTATATGGGGATATATAAACGGATTTTTTAGTAGTGATAAAACTGCTAATCCTTGGATTACAGATGATGAACGTGAAACAAAAATTAAACAGAAAGCAATTACAGCAAGCTGGTCTGGTGTTTTTATATTTTGTACCATTAACCTCTTAAACAAATGGTTAGGTGTAGGAACAAGCAATACATCACCTTACTTACCGTCTTCTGTCGCAACTATTTTAAAAGAAAATGTAGAGTTACAAATTTTATTTATGCTATTTATTACGTATGGCATATTTTACGTATATTATCGAAGAAAACTAAGTGCTTAACTTTTATCTCATGATTATCCGCCTAAATGGTTATAGTAATTAGGACGAAATGAAAGGAGCGATATAAAAATGAGTAACTCGAATGACTTTTTAGATACACTACATGAAAAACAAGCAAAAGATGAACAAAACAGAAAGCGTCAGGGGAACGGAAACCCCGCAAAAAAAAAGCCAAATAAAACACATAAATAACAATAAAAAACGTGCCTAAAATTATCTTTTAGGCACGTTTTTTATTCTTCTTTTACCGAGATGACATTTTCCCAGTTCCATTTCTCATAATACCATTCTGGTACATCTATATTTTCAATCCACTTCTTTTCCTGTTTTCCATCACTATCGGAAACCCATACATTGGCTTTCTTACGGTCTGAACGTATCCATATTAATTGATTGTTCTTCTTCATAAAGATGGGATGATAGTCACCTTGCTTATGAGGTGGCTTTGTGATTTGATGTTGTTCGTCGCTTGTACTATCGATCTCATATAAAGATGGTAGTGGCCTTTTTTCTGGCGGAGTTTCTATCCCTGCCTCTTTTGCTCGTGAAACGATTATTACTTTATCATTCTTCCATGCAAAATCCCAATCGACATATCCTTTCGGCGTAAATGTATTCTGCTGAAGTGCTGGCAGTTCTTTTACTTTTAAATGTTTATTCTCTAACGCAACTCTCCCGCTCCCTTCAATATAAGCTAATATATTGTTGGATGGCGCCCATTTGAACCATTGTGGGTTTAATAACATTTGATCTACCTTTTCAAATCGACTTCCATCTGCTCGAACTAAGCAAAGCGTATTACTATCAGCTGACCATGAAGCTGTCGGTACCGCTAAAAATGAAATCCACCTTTGATCTGGTGACCACTCAAACCCACTTGCAACTAGCGCTAGAAAATCATCATGTTCATTTGGTAATGCATACAAATGCTTCATTTTGTGAGGATTCATATGTGCATCTTTTTGCACTTCATATAGCTGAGCTCCTGTCCACCCTGTTGGAATTAAGTGTGCTTCAGAGGATACAAGAAACTTCTTTCCATCAGGGTACCATGCATAATCACCTACACCAGCCGATACATTTTCAAAATCTGTATTCTTTTTTTTGACATCAAACGTATTTAATGTATTCGCAAATACAAATGCAATTATATTCTCTTTCGGTGACCATTGATAATTCGATACTTCAGATTGCAATGGCCTAACTTTCTTTCCATCTTCCAGTTGGTACAACTCCAAGGTGTTTTGCTTCTTTCCTTTAGCATAGGCAAGCCATTTTCCATCATAGGACCATTTCGGCCCTGTTATGTACTCACCTTTTGTTATTTGTTTTTCTTTCCCATCAATTTTAATCCAAAGGTCATGATGACGAATAAAAGCAACTTTCACCCCATTATGTTCCGCACTAGTACTAAAAATTGAAAATAAAAAAATAAACAAAACCACACTACTACTCACGATATTTTTTTTCATACGTCCCTCCATTTTTCTTATAGCATTCCTCATATTCCGCTTACTATATCCTAATTTCGCTCCATATTAATTGCACAATTGTTGTGGATTTATACTCAGTAAGGATGTGCTTCCCCCACTGTGGATGAGCCATTCGACATAATTCCAAAAAATTTCCCAAGAAATTTTTAATTCAAAGAGGATTGGTATGAATTATGTCGGAAGTATAGTTTAGCCAACATTCGATTTTATATTTCAGAACAAAAATGCAAGATAACTTTTCGGAATATTAGCACTTTTTATCAGGGGGAGTTTCAATGAAAAAAACTACATCTGCACTATTAAGTATGGCGCTTGTCTTTTCTAGTTTTGGAGCTTTAAGCGCGCATGCTGAATCGCTGCAAAAGGAGAAGCAATTTAGTCCACAGTTAAAAGCGAATATTGAGCAATGGGGAGAAAACAAAATCGCGCAAAATGTTGAAACAAAAACATCAAAAGAAATTTCAGTCATTGTAGAATTGCAACATGCTCCGCTCGCTTCACAAAGTAACATTCAGCATGCTCCAGATTTTAAAAATGAAAATGTGCAATCATACCATGCACAACTAAAAAAAGCGCAAGAGGATACAACAAAGAAAATTAAAGAAAAAGCACCAAAAGCAAAGATAAAAGAAACGTATAGCACGTTATTTTCTGGATTCTCTATTTCTATCCCAGGAGATCAAGTTGCTGCTTTAGCTTCTTTACCCGAAGTAAAAGCTGTTTATCCGAACTTAACATATAAATTGCATGAAACAGCAAAAAGCGCTACTAAAGAAGAAGCGCCAAATATCGGTGGACCGACAATCGGTGCACCTGAAGCATGGAATTTAAAAGATCCATCTGGAAAACCGCTTGATGGAAAAGGTATGAAAGTCGCTATTATTGATTCTGGCGTAGACTATACACACCCCGACTTACAAGCAAACTATATCGGTGGATACGATACAGTCGATGAGGATAACGATCCGATGGATGGTATAACGTACACGGTACTCATGTAGCTGGCATTATTGCTGGTAACGGAAAAATTAAAGGCGTTGCTCCGAATGCTTCTATACTCGCTTACCGTGTCATGAACGATGGTGGAACTGGTACGACCGATGATATTATTCAAGCTATTGAGCGCGCTATTCAAGATGGTGCTGACGTTTTAAATTTATCTCTCGGTCAAGATTTGAATGTCCCTGATCAACCTGTAACAATGACGTTAGAACGCGCAGCAAAACTTGGTGTTACTGCAGTCGTTTCAAATGGAAATGATGGACCAAAACCTTGGTCTGTTGATGCTCCTGGTAACGCAAGTAGTGTCATCTCTGTTGGTGCATCGACTGTTTCTATTCCATTCCCAACATTCCAAATAGCTGGTTCTAATAAATCTTACCAAGGATTACCGTTATCAAAAGCAGATTTCCAAGTAGGAAACGATGCTCAGCTTGTCTATGTTGGCTACGGTAATTCAAGCGATTACGCTAAACAAGATGTGAAAGGGAAGTTCGCCCTTGTTTTACAAGGAACTTCAAGCACGTTAGTAAAGGCAGAACAAGCGAAACAAGCTGGAGCTATCGGGGTGCTACTAATTTCTAATGAAAAAGAAATTAATATTACGCCTGAATATTTTGGCCGTGAAGAGATAGCTCTTCCAGTTATGCAACTATCAAATACAAATGGCGAAGAATTGAAAAATTTAATTACAAAAAGAAAGAAAAATATAAAGATTGGACAACCGAACAAAACCGAACTGATTGGTAACTTCAGCTCAAGAGGACCATCACAAGAAAGTTGGCTCATAAAACCTGATGTTGTTGCACCTGGCGTACAAATTACTAGTACGGTACCAAGGGGTGGCTATGAATCCCACAACGGAACAAGTATGGCTGCTCCGCAAGTAGCGGGAGCCGTTGCCTTACTGCGTCAAATGCATCCTGATTGGACGACAGAACAATTAAAAGCAGCTCTTGCCAATACTGCAAAAACATTAAAGGATGTCAATGAAAATACATATCCTGTCATGGCCCAAGGATCAGGTTTAATTAACATTCCAAAAGCAGCCCAAACAGATGCATTAGTGAAACCGAACAATGTAAGTTTCGGTCTTATTAAGCCAAATAGTGGCAAAGTGAAACTAACACAAAATATTACGTTACAAAATCTTTCTAACAAAAAGAAAAACTTTTCAACTCGTATTGAATTACTAGATACAAAAACAAAAATCCAGACTTCTTTCCCTTCTTCAATTAGTTTAAAACCAAATAGTAACATCGAAAAGCCTTTTACTATTACTGTGGATAGCTCCTTACCACAAGGTGTATATACAGGAAATCTGTATGTAAAAGAACAAGGTAAAACTGAAGAAATGCGTATCCCATTTACATTTAGTATTGATCCGAAAGAATACAAGCGTATCGATGGCGTTGAAATCGTTAATTCTACTTTCAGTCCAAATAATGACAACATACTAGATGACAACCTAATCAATTACTATTTAGTTACACCTGTTGAGGATATAGCGTTTCATGCTAATTTAATTACGAAAGACCGTGTGACATATCAAGGCATGGTATATCAAGGCAAAAACGAAACACCTGGTTATAAATCTTTCAAATGGAATGGTACAAGAAAGGACGGATCTCCGTTGCCTCATGGCTTATACCAAATCGAAGCTGTTGCTTCTAACTCTGGTGGAGAAACAAAACAAACAGGAGCTGTATTTATCGACCGAACAGCACCTAAGTTAACACACGAAATTGATCAAGAAAATCTCAGAATTAGAGGAAAAGTTGATGATATTCTACTAGATTGGATGACAGAATCTGGTTGGATTGCACCTGGTATTCCAGTAAGAATGCAATATGAAATTAACGGAAATGGTGTATGGGAGAGTGCATTCCTAAACACTTGGGAGAAAAACTACGAAATTTATTTCGATCGTAATCAATTACAAGAAGGAAAAAATACTATTCATATTGTAGCAACCGATGCAGCTGGAAATACGACTAATTTAAATGTTGATTTAGAAGTGAAATAAAGTGAAACTTTAATCAGCACTCACCAATCGGACTTTTACGGGCAGTAAGGCTTCCATCTAACTTCTTTGCTCCGGCCAAATTTTGAGGTAGGAGTTTTACTGCCCACAAATAGCGGGATAAAATTATTGTTGACAATCTTTTAAAAATAGTTTTATAATACAAAACATAGTTTAGTTGAACGAATTATATATCGGCTTTGAAGGAATACTAGTAGCGACTTATATCCCTGTCTCAGAGAACTGATGGTTGGTGCGAATCAGTACATATACAAGCGTGAATTACAATTCTGGAGCTTCTTTCCCGTAGTGCACATAATGCATGAAGAGAAAGACGGAGCTTTCCGTTATCTTAAAGTGAGTGGTAAACAATTTTTCTGTTTACAATTAGGGTGGTACCGCGATTTTTATCGTCCCTATCGGATTTTCCGATAGGGGCTTTTTTGCGTCCTTCCCTTTTGCACAATTTCATATATACGCGTTGAAAGAATCGCAGTAATATCTTATATCCCTGTTACAGAGAGCTAATGGTCGGTGGAAATTAGCACATATATAAGTATGAATTACAATTCTGGAGCTTCTTTTTCGTAGTGCTTGTACGCATGAAGGAAAAGACGGAGTTTTTCCGTTATCATTAATTGAGATGTAAGTATGTTTTCACTTACAAATAGGGTGGTACCGCGATTCTTTCGCCCCTATCGGATTTTCCGATAGGGGCTTTTTCTATTTCTCACAGAAACAAATGTTAAATAATTCCGAATCTTATGATAAAATTTTATAAGCGCTTACAATTTTGAAAGGTGGTGGTTCCAGCTATACCCAACCAATATTCAATTTTATAGAAAACAAGGAGGATGTCTAAATGACAAAGAAAACAGAAATTCCATCGCATTTAAAACCATTCGTATCCACGCAGCATTATGATCAATATACACCGGTGAATCACGCTGTTTGGCGTTACATTATGAGACAAAATCATAGTTTCTTAAAAGACGTTGCTCATCCAGCCTATGTGAACGGACTACAATCATCTGGTATAAATATAGATGCAATTCCAAAGGTAGAAGAAATGAATGACTGTTTAGCACCAAGCGGATGGGGAGCTGTAACAATTGATGGACTTATTCCCGGCGTAGCATTCTTTGACTTCCAAGGACACGGCTTACTACCAATCGCAACAGATATTCGCAAAGTAGAAAATATCGAGTACACACCAGCTCCAGATATCGTACACGAAGCAGCAGGACACGCACCTATTTTACTGGATCCTACATATGCGAATTATGTGAAACGCTTTGGACAAATTGGTGCGAAAGCTTTCTCTACAAAAGAAGAACATGATGCTTTTGAAGCTGTTCGTACATTAACAATCGTAAAAGAAAGCCCTACTTCTACTCCTGACGAAGTTGCCGCTGCTGAAAATACTGTAATTGAAAAACAAAAGTTAGTTTCTGGTTTATCAGAAGCTGAACAAATTTCACGTCTTTTCTGGTGGACAGTAGAATATGGGTTAATCGGAAATATAGATGCTCCAAAAATATATGGTGCTGGTCTCCTTTCTTCTGTTGGCGAAAGCAAACATTGCTTAACAGACGCTGTAGAAAAGGTTCCATTCTCTATCGAGGCATGTACAGGTACAACTTATGACGTAACAAAAATGCAACCACAACTATTTGTTTGTGACTCATTTGAAGAGCTGACTGAAGCACTTGAGACATTTGCTGAAACGATGGCCTTTAAAACAGGTGGAAAGGAAGGTTTAGAAAAAGCGATTCGCTCTGAAAACTATGCAACTGCTGAACTAACTAGTGGATTACAGATTACAGGTACATTCAGCGAGACAATTGAAAACGATGCAGGTAAAGTGATTTACATGCGAACAAATTCGCCAACTGCATTAGCAATTCATAATAAACAACTAGCGAATCATTCTACATCTATACACAGTGACGGCTTTGGAACACCAACTGGATTACTCACTGAAAATATTGCATTAGAAAATTGTACAGATGAACAACTACAATCATTAGGAATTACAATTGGAAATATTGCTGAGTTTACTTTTGCAAGTGGTATTCATGTAAAAGGAAAAGTAACAGATATTATAAAAAATGATAAGAAAATTGCTCTTATTTCCTTTATCGATTGCACAGTTACTTATAACGCCCGCGTATTATTTGATGCTTCATGGGGTGCATTTGATATGGCTGTTGGCTCACAAATCATTTCAGTATTCCCAGGAGCAGCAGATGCAGCATCATTTTTCCCAATTGATGAAGAAACAGAGGAAACTCCAGCACCTCTTGCATTAACTAAGCTGGATCGTATGTATCAAACAGTTCGTGATATTCGAGGTGGAGGTATTTTACACGACGCACATGTCGATCAATTAGTAGCAATTCAAGAGGTATTAAATAAATTTTATCCGAAAGAATGGCTGCTTCGCCTTGAAATATTAGAATTACTTTTAGAGCATAACAAAGGGCACGAAACATCAGCAGCATTATTACAACAACTTTCTACTTTCACAACTGACGAAGCTGTAACACGCCTTATTAACAATGGTCTTGCACTACTGCATGTAAAGGATGTGAAAAATGATGCTGCGATTAACTGAAGAAGAAGTTCAAGGGGAATTATTCAAGGTGGATAAATGGATAGTAAAAGATGAAAAATGGATTGAACGAAAATATATGTTTTCCGACTACTTAAAAGGAGTCGAATTTGTCTCTGAAGCCGCCAAACTATCAGAAGAACGTAATCACCATCCATTTATCCTTATCCAGTATAAAGCAGTCATTATTACTTTGTCATCTTGGAATGCAAAAGGTTTAACGAAACTAGATTTTGAGCTTGCAAAGCAGTTTGATGAACTATTTTTACAAAACGAAAAAGCAATTATAAGAAAGTAAAAAAAGAGAAGCCTTTTTTAGGCTTCTCCTTTTATTTTGAAATGAATACAATGTCCAAATGGGTCCTCAACTTGTAATATTCCATCTTTGTACGTAGCGACTTTGCCAATATTTTTTAAGCTTTCACATACTTGCTCTTTTTGTTTTTCATCCGCTAGTACAATTGTGAAATATTTCAAGCCGACGGAATTTGGCATTTGCGGCGGTATTTCTTCACCTTGCCACGTATTTAAACCGATATGGTGATGATAGCCACCTGCCGATACGAACAACGCTCCATTACGAGCTGGGATTGTTACTTCAAAACCAAGACCATCCACATAGAAACGTTTCGCTTCTTCCAAATCAGCTACATGGAGATGAATATGTCCCATTACAGTACCCGCCGGAAATCCATTCCATGTACTTCCTTGCTGTAATAGTTCTTCACCAGCTAACGGGTTACTAACAAATGGTAGTTCTCCATTCTCATCACGCCAAACTTCTTTTTGGCGATCATGATAAATTTCAATCCCGTTTCCATCTGGATCAGCTAAATAAAGGGCCTCACTAAAGTAATGGTCGGCTCCGCCGTGCAGTGGATATACCATTTCTACAAGATGACGAAGAATATTCGCTAAATCCTGTCTGCTTGGTAATAAGATTGCGTAATGATATAACCCCGTTCTCCCTCTTTGCTTTGGTAAAGCTTCTTTCTTTTCTTCAATGATAAGGAGTGGTTCGTTATTTTCATTCCCAAATGTAACAACCATTTCATCTTCTTTTAGTACTTTCATACTTAGTACTTCTGTATAAAACTCTAGTGATTTCTTTATATTTGATACATATAAATGAACAACATCAAGTGTTGTGTCGGGATGAAGTTGAAAACTCATCTTGTTAGCCCCCCATTTAATTTAGTTCTTCTTTAACATTCTCTCTTTTAAGAAATTATCTACAAAACCGTCTGCTTTCGCAACAAATAAGTACGCACCCATTGCTAACAATGCAAGTTCTAATTCGAAGCCAGGATTTTTTCCATCTCCTAATAAACCAGCTGACCATTTTACTTTTACAATTGCTCCAACCATTACAAGTGCAAATAATAATCCAATATATCTTACACCTAAACCTAGAATTAACAATATACCACCAACTACTTCCGCTGTTGCTACACCGTATGCAAGACCTCCTGGTAAACCAATGCTTGTAAACCACCCTGCAATATTGTCAATCCCCGATTGGAATTTTGTTAAACCGTGCATAAAGAATGTTACCCCTAACACGATACGAATAATTAAGTTACCGATATGTTGATTCATTTCATTCTCTCCTTTATAGTTTTCTTATACAAAACTTTTATTTACAATACAAAACATACACTAATTTTTTTTATTCGTCAATTCATTTTCACTGGGAAAAAATATATTTTTTTTGCTATGATACAAATAGTTGTTTACAAAAAGGAGCTTGATTTTATGAATATTGGTTCTGCAATACGTGAAATTCGTCAACGTAGAGGCATAACAATTGCACAAATTTGTGAGGGAACAGGTCTTTCTAAAGGATTTATGAGTCAGGTTGAAAATAATAAAACATCACCATCTATCTCAACTTTAGAAACAATCTCCAATTTTTTAAACGTTCCCCTTCCCTATTTATTATTAGAACAAAAAGATCGGCTGAAAGTTGTCAAAAAGGTAGAGCGTAAATACAGTGTATACGGAAAAGATGAACAAAGAATTGAACATGTTGCAGAGCAAGGTGGCCTTCGCCTAAATCTTGTGGAAATTCCTGCTGGGTTTCCGAAAGAAAATATACCAAATGCCCATGAAGGGGAAGAATGTCACCTTGTATTACGCGGAAAACTAGAAGTTCAACATGGAGAAGATATTGCAATTGTAGAAGAAGGTGATTCTTTCTCTTGGAATGCATGTGTTCCTCATATTGTTCGTAATATAG
Organism: Bacillus sp. N5-665; assembly: GCF_022637375.2. Lineage (NCBI taxonomy): Bacteria > Bacillati > Bacillota > Bacilli > Caryophanales > Bacillaceae > Bacillus > Bacillus sp. N5-665. The sequence goes on along the minus strand of NZ_CP093325.1, from coordinate 1,083,584 downwards.
GAGAAGAAACTGCATTATTACTCATCTCTAGTCATGCAGAAAATCGAAAACGTGTTTATTAAATAAAAAAGAAGCCTGTAAATCAGGCTTCTTTTTTATCCCCTTATAACTCCATAACTTGTCCCAACTAGTACAGTCTTTTCATGTTGATTGCGATAAACTGACTCGATTGAAACCTTTTTATATCCTTCCATCTGTTCAATATTTGTTAAAGTTAGTTCACAAGTGATCGTATCTCCTGTAAAAACCGGTCTAATAAACTCACTTACTAATTCTCTTGCTATGTAATGTAATTCTTCTCCTACTTTCGTTCCAATACTAGCAGTTAATAAACCATGAACCATTAAACGTCCATTTTCATCATATTCCATATGATGCCTACCTTTATCTCCTGTACTATTTGCAAATTCAAAAACCTCTTCCTCAGTAAATCTTCTTTCGTATTTAAATACATCCCCAACTTTTATACTCATTTTTATCCCCCTAATAATAAACAGAATTTTCTTTCATTTTACCATAAAATGAGTCTCAATTCATTTTCTATTACAAAAGAATTAGAAATGCTTATAACTGTACTATTTCTTTGCTTTTCGCTCATTTACCGATGACCATCTCTTTTCGCAACTTGATACCCGTAGTACGCACATGTTCCATTTCTCGATAACTCTCTCACCTCAAAACCACAACTTCTATAAAAATCAAAATTACTCGCAGATGTATGTGCAAACCAGTCTCCATGTGGCAACTTTTGCAAACAAAGAGCGACAAGTTTCTTACCTAATCCCTTCCCTCTATATTCACATTTCACAACTAAATTTACTATGTTCGCGATCATAATTCCATCAGAAATGACTCTAACCATCGCAATCATCTCTTCTTCATCCCAAATTGTGAATGCCCATGTTGAATTTTCAAATGCTATCGTGAATTTTTCAATTTGCCAAGAAGGGATATTATCATTACTCCAACCAGCATCTTCGAATAAGGTTTTAATTGCATATGCTGGCACACCATTCGTTCCCTCACGAATAATAAGGCCATTATGATAAATATACATGTAATCCCCCCTTTATTTTTATATACCATTCTTCAAAAGATGCAATTTACCTTTTTTCATCCAACGCGTTTAATGGAATAAACGAGAACGTCCATCCCATGAAATGAAGTTGTTTTCTCATAACTAAGCCCTGTTTTTCTAGCAACAAAGATTGAGGCGGGGTGATCCGGATTAATAAGAGAAATTAATTTATTCATTCGTAACGCTTGGAAACCATAGTCTCGAAATGCTGCCGCTGCTTCTTTCGCATACCCTTTTCCCCAATACTGAGGTAATAACCAATAACCAATTTCAATTTCTTCTTTTCCATCTATCTGCTGCTTTACTAACCCTGCATGACCAATTCGTATTCCCGTTTCCTTTTCAATCAATACAAATAAACCAAGACCGTTTTTATAGCTAGGAATCACCCACTCCTCCAAACTTTTTTTACATTGCATATATGTTTTTAACGTCCCATTTCCAATATAGCGCATTACCTTCTCATTTCCCCATAGCGAAGCATAGAACTGCAAATCATCCATTGTATATTTGCGAATTTGTAAACGATCTGTATGAAACATCTCTGCACTCCTTCCCTCGAATTTGTACTTAACTACACGACCATGTTTTGTATGTATATGAATTGTTACTATCCATTATAAAGTGAAACTTTAATCAGTGGGGCGGTTTTGTTCATCCTCACTCATTATTAGCCTTCACCAATCGAATATTTACGGACAGTGAACCTCCCGCCTAACTTCTTTTCCCTAGCTGAATTTTGAGGTGGGAGTCTTACTGCCCACAAATAGTGGGATAAATGAACTAATGACTAAATACAGAATATTCAATCTCTAAAGAATTAAAAAAAGACAGTAGACAAATATTGTCTACTGCATCCATATCATAACTAGCATAAAGAAAACTACAATTGAGGGGGGTGTAGGATTTTCAAATATACTAGATACTTATCCCGTTCTAACGGGCGGTAAACTTTTCAATTATATGAAAGTGAAAAGTTTACCGCACATAAGAACCTTTGCGGTCATTAAGAGAGCACCGTTAAGTACTCAAATACACGCTGTGCTTTTTCTCCACCCATTCGTGCATGTTGAAGAAGGGAAATACCATGTGGACCCGATGCACGCAATGCTTCTGGTTGTGCTACTAAAATAGCTTGTACAACTTCTAATTCTCCAAGCATCGCGGCCGCGAAAATGTCCATTCGAGCACCCTTTTCTAGTAAATAGAGAGCAATATCTTTACGACCTACATGTGCCGCTGCTCCTAACGCACTTTCCCAATCTGATCCGCCCCAATTGTAAGAGGCATGAAGTAAGCTTGGCGATTCAGCCAACAGTTCTTGTACTTTTTCTAAATCTCCGTGAGCTGCCATAACAAATTCTCTTACTAACTCAGTGGTAATACATTCTTCTGTTCGCATCTTGCTCCTCCTTTTTTAGAAATTCGTTTTGGTGTGAAAAATGGCTTGTCACTTCCTTGAAAAATATCTACCTCTATGCCGAACACACGTTGAAACATTTCATGACATAACACTTCTTCTGGTATACCGTCATACTGAAGCTGCCCTCGCTTTAATACGAGTAAACGATCACTATATTGAGCCGCTTGGTTAATATCATGTAAAACCATTACAATTGTCATGCCAAACTCCTCGTTTAATCGTTTCACAAGTTCCATTACTTCCAACTGATGAACGATATCTAAAAAGGTTGTTGGCTCATCTAATAATAAGACATTTGTACGTTGTGCTAGCGTCATTGCAATCCAGGCACGTTGTCTTTCTCCTCCTGATAAAGATTGTAAAAGACGATATTCATACCCTTCAAGATTTGTAACAGACAATGCCCAATCAACAATTTCTTCATCGTCTTTATTTAAGCCACCTCTCCATGATTTATGAGGTCCCCTTCCAAATTCGATTAATTCTTTCACTGTTAAATCTAATTGATGATCATGCATTTGTGGTAACATCGCTAATTGCTTCGCTACATCGGTACTTTTCATCGTATGAATACTTTTTCCATCTAAAATGATATCCCCTTCGCTTTGTTTAAGTAGTCTTGCCATTAAACGAAGCAAAGTAGATTTCCCTGATCCATTCGGTCCAATTAAACTAACGACCTCTCCAGCTTTAATATGTACATTCATATTTTGCATTTGAAATCTTTCAGAATGTGCGTAAAACACTTTATTAACGGAAATCACGTTGTCTTCCTCCTCTATGAATTAAATATAAGAAGAACGGACCGCCTAAGAAGGATAATAAAATACCAACAGGCAATTCAATTGGATCGAACCAACTTCGAGCTATCGCATCCGCGAAAACAAGTAATATCCCTCCGCCAAGGCATGATAATGGCAGTAAATATTTATAGTCATTTCCAACTAATAAACGTAACATATGTGGTACAACAAGACCGACAAATCCAATAAGACCAGAAACACTAACTGCAATTCCAGCTAATAGTGTACTTACTACTATTAAATAAAACCGGCTTCTCTCCACGTTATGACCTAATAATTTCGCCATTTCATCTCCAAGCATTAATACTCGAATATGCTTTATACCAAAGAAGGCTAATATAATAGCGAATATTGCATAATAAATAATCATGTTTAAATGTGCCCAACTTACACCACCAATGCCACCTGCTAACCAAGGTAACACCGATTGTACTTTGTCACTATGTAATAACATTAACGCTGACGTCGCTGCACCAATTAATGCATTGATTGATACACCTACTAAGACAATCCTTGAAGGCGGCGCCCCTTTTTGCCATGATAAAGCATAAATGACCATCGCCGTTATGAAAGCTCCTATAAACGCCCCGAGCGGTAAAAATGCCATATGCTGAGGGAATAAAATCATAATTACAATTGCTACAAGGCCTGCTCCAGATGAAACCCCGATAATACCAGGGTCTGCAAGAGGATTTCTCATAACCCCTTGCAGCAGTGCACCAGATGCTGCTAAACATGTTCCTACTATAAATCCAACGAGCACTCTCGGTATACGAAGGTCCCATACAATTCGATGAACCGTCGAACCTTCATCTTGTATCCCTGTTAGAATATCTCGTAAAGAAAAGGATAGGCTTCCTGCGAAAAGACCGTAAAAAAGACCTAAAATCGCTAATACAACTAAAGTAACTGCTATGATCCACCTTTTTTTCGCAAAAGGATGTTCCCTTTCCCTTACTACTTCACTACTTTCCATACGTATCATTTCCTTACATCTTGTATACTTTTATACATAAAGTCCATTGCTTCTGTAACTTTTGTTCCAGGATTTGATCCAAATAAGTCTGGTGGCAAAATAACTACACGATTTTGTTTTACTGCATCTAAATTTTTCCACGCTGCATTTTTCATCATTTCGCCTTCAAATGCTTTTTTAACGCTATTTGGATCTCCATGTGTAATTAAATAAATCACATCTGGATTTGCCTCAATAATACGTTCTACACTTAGCTGCGCATATTGCGGATATTCCTTCATTTCCGGAAAATCAGCTGCAATATTTTTCCCGCCTGTTTTTTCTAAAATATCGCCTGATAAAGATGTTGGTAATGCTGCTAAATAAGTACCTGGTGCTCCGTATACTAACAGTGCTTTCACATCACTCTTTTTCTCATATGTCTTCATTTGATCATTAATTTTTTGATTAAGTTCTTTTGCTTTATCTTCTTTCTTCATTATCGTTCCATATAGTTCAATATTCTTTTGAATATCTTGTACAGAATTCGCAGAAGAAATCATTACTTTCGTTCCTTGTCCTTCAACCGTTGGAACATTCTTTTGAAACCCATTGTTAGCAATAAGTACATCCGGTTTTAAACTAGCAATTTGCTCAAAATTCGGTTGATGTGCATTCCCGATTACTTGTACTTTCTTTAAATCCTCTGGAAGAGTTATTTTTGCATCCGGACGACCTACTATTTTTCCGCCTAAAGCATGAATAATATTCATGTCTCCCATACTTAATGTTGCAAAACTCTCTGGCACTTTATCGAATGTTACCTTTCTTCCTGACAGGTCGGTAACTTCGATTTTCTCTTTTCCTTTTTCTGTTTTTGTTGCAGATGCTTTTTCGTCTCCCTTTGCATTGCAACCTATTAACAAGAAAAAAATAGATAAAATCGCTGTGAATAGCGTAATAGATTTTTTCATTCTTTCACCTCTAACTGATAATGATAATCATTAACTACTATTCTACTTTAATTGATAAGGATTATCATTGTCAATATAAACCGCATACATTTTTTTCAAAAACAAAAAGCACTACAAAAAGATTCGTTCTTTTCGTAGTGCTCTATTTCATAATATTACTCACATTCATTTCCCTCTAACTGATCTCGCATCACTTTCACACGCTGAAAGAAAAAGAATGATAAACTTAAAAATATAATGGTGCTCCCCATCATAACAAAAGATTGTATTGTTTCTTTTGCTCCATTCGGAATCAATAAGCCAACCATTAACAATGTACTTACAGCGAGAAGGATTTGTCCGAACCGAGTATAATCTTCTATTTTTCCTTGTAATTCTTTCATTAAATTCTCACTCCTCTATTTCACTGTATCATATTCTATTAAACTTAAAGACCAGTAAATACAGCCATTCTGGGAGATGTTTTCCAAATGAAAAAGAGCCGCTTTATTGCGACTCTTTCATAACCATTACTCCCCTTTATATGCTTCCATATAAATTTCTTTCAACTCTGAAATGAGAGGTAATTTTGGATTAGCTGTTGTACATTGATCTTCAAAAGCTCTTTCTGCTAATAATCCAACAACCTCTTCAAATTGGTCTTTAGCAACTCCTTGTCCTGCAATACTCATATTTATATTTAAGCTTTTTCCAAGCTCAATAATTGCTTGGACGAGTGATTCCACACCTTCTGCTGTCGAGCCTGCTGGAAGCCCGAGCATTCTCGCAATATGTGCATAGCGTTCATCAGCTACAAAGTGCTCATATTTTGGGAACAACGCGTGTTTTCTTGGCTTAATAGCATTATAGCGAACTACGTGCGGCATAAGAATTGCATTGGCACGCCCATGCGGAATATGAAATTCCGGTCCAATTTTATGTGCTAAGCTGTGATTAATACCTAAGAAAGCATTTGCAAATGCCATCCCAGCGATTGCAGAAGCGTTATGCATTTTTTCTCGCGCTTCTTCGTCATTTCCATCTTTAAATGCTCTTGGTAAATATTTAAATACGAGATCAATGGCCTTTAATGCTAATCCATCTGTATAGTCATTTGCTAGAACAGACACATACGCCTCGATTGCATGCGTTAATACGTCCATCCCAGTGTCTGCTGTTACATGTGGTGGTACTGTCATTACAAACTGTGGATCAACAATTGCTACATCTGGTGTTAATTCATAATCCGCGAGCGGATACTTTATATTATTTTTCTTATCTGTAATAACCGCAAATGGTGTCACTTCTGATCCTGTTCCTGATGTTGTTGGAATGGCAACAAACTGCGCCTTACTTCCTAATTCCGGATATTTACATGTACGTTTTCTTATATCTAAAAACTTCTGTTTAATTCCATAGAATGTTGTTTCTGGGTGCTCATAGAAAAGCCACATCCCTTTCGCTGCATCCATAGCTGAACCACCACCAAGTGCGATAATTACATCTGGCTTAAAACTTCTCATCATTTCCGCACCTTTAAACACAGTTTCATCTGATGGATCTGGCTCGACCTCAAAGAAAACTTCGACTTTTACATCATTTGCATGTTTACGTAAATAATGCGTAACCGTATCTACATATCCGTGCTCAACCATTCCTGGATCCGTTACAATAAATGCACGTGAAATGTTAGGCATATTTGCTAAATATGCTGTCGCATGTTTTTCAAAATAAATTTTTGGTGGTAATTTGAACCACTGCATATTCTTTTTTCTATTTGCCAACCTTTTTATATTTAATAAATGCGTCGCTGTTACGTTTTGAGAAACTGAGTTTTTCCCATACGAGCCGCAACCAAGCGTAAGTGATGGAATAAATCCATTATATATGTCACCGATTCCACCTTGTGATGAAGGGGCGTTTACAATAAGACGGCAAGCTTTCATACGTAATCCAAATTGTTTTTGTACTTCTTTATTTGTAGAATGAATGACTGCTGAATGTCCTAAACCACCAAGGTTTAACATTTCTTCGCAATATGTAAATCCTTCTTCTAATGAATTTGCTTTTACACACGCTAATACTGGACTCAGTTTCTCACGAGATAGTGGATATGCTGCTCCGATACCTTGTATTTCAGCTACAAGCATTTTTGTATTTTCAGGCACAGTAATTCCAACTAATGCGGCAATGTACTGCGCTGATTTCCCTACAATATCACTATTTACTGCACATGTATTTTCATTAATAACTAGCTTTTCTAATTTTCTTCTCTCTTCTTCTGCTACAAAGTAACAATTGTTTGCAATCATTTCTGTTTTCACATCATCATAAATTTCCTTGTCTATAATGATTGCTTGTTCTGATGCACAAATCATACCGTTATCAAATGTTTTTGATAAAATTAAATCATTAACAGCTCGTTTTATATGCGCTGATTTCTCTATATAGCATGGTACATTACCAGGACCTACACCTAGCGCTGGTTTTCCAGTAGAATAAGCTGATTTCACCATACCTGCTCCTCCAGTTGCCAAAACAAGCGCAACACCTTCATGGTTCATTAATTGTTTTGTTGCTTCGACAGAAGGTTTTTCAATCCACTGAATACAATGTTTTGGTGCCCCCGCCTTCACCGCTGCATCATATACTGTTTTCGCCGCTGCAATGGAACAGTTTTGTGCTGAAGGATGAAATGCGAAAATAATTGGATTTCTCGTTTTTATCGCGATTAATGCTTTAAACATTGTTGTCGACGTTGGATTCGTTACTGGCGTTACCCCAGCTACTACACCGACAGGTTCTGCAATTTCTATTATTTCTTCATGAGGATCTTCGTGAATAATCCCTACTGTTTTATCTTTTTTTATGCTATGCCAAATATATTCAGTAGCAAAAATATTTTTAATACATTTATCTTCATATACACCACGACCCGTTTCTTCAACAGCCAACTTCGCAAGCGGCATATGTTGATCCACACCTGCTAATGCCATTTCGTGAACAATGTTGTCAATTTGCTCTTGTGTAAAACCTTCTAATGCTTGTAAAGCCTTTCGACCGTTATTCACTAACGTATCAATCATCTCTTTTACTTCCTGCATTTCATTTACAACTTTCTCTTTGACTACCATGTAAATTCCTCCTATTCTGCTATCGTGGACTAAATGAGACCCTATAGGTCATAATAAGTCCCGATTAGCGTAAAAAAAATAGAGTTGCTTTCCTACATGAACCTCATTGTTTGTGAAACATTTCACAAGATTGTTCGTGAGTAACATTTCATGAACTTAATATACATGAAATAATTTCATTTGTGTATGTCTTTTTTGTGAAATATTTCACAAAATGATGTGATAAAAATGCACTGCCTTATATTAGCAGTGCATTTTTATTATGCTAACGCTTGTGCTAGATCTTCAATTAAATCTTCACCGTCTTCAATACCGACAGAAATACGAATTAATGTATCTGTAATTCCTAATTCTTTGCGGCGATCTGCTGGGATTGATGCATGTGTCATTTGAGATGGGATAGAAATTAAACTTTCTACTGCCCCTAAACTTTCAGCAAGTGTAAAGTATTGTAATTTCTCAAGTACTTTATTTAATGTTTCTTCGCTATCTACATCAAATGAGATAATAGCACCAAATCCATTTGCTTGTTCTGTTGCAAGTTCATGGTTTTGATGTGACTCAAGACCTGGGTAATATACTTTATTTACTTTTGGATGATTATTTAAAAACTCGGCAATTGCGCGTGAATTCGTTTCATGCTCTTCCATTCGAATTCCTAATGTTTTTAAGCCACGAAGTAGTAAGAAGCTATCTTGTGGGCCAAGAATGCCTCCTGTTGAGTTTTGTACAAAGTGAAGGTCTTCTGCTAATTGCGGTCTATTCACAACTACTAGGCCTGCAACTACGTCACTATGACCTCCTAAATATTTCGTTGCACTATGAAGTACAATGTCTGCTCCTAAAGTAATCGGCGACTGCCAATATGGCGTCATGAATGTGTTATCGATAATTGTTAATAAATCTTTCTCTTTAGCAAGAGTAGATATTTTCTTAATATCAGTAATTTTCAATAATGGGTTCGTTGGTGTTTCCACATAAATCGCTTTCGTGTTTGGACGAATTGCTTCTACAACTTCCTCTAAGTTGGTTGTATCTACAAAGGTATGCTCAATACCGAAGCGATTTAATACTTTCGTGATAACGCGGTACGTTCCACCATACACATCATCTGTTAAAATAACGTGGTCACCTTTTGAGAACAACATAATTGTAGCTGTAATAGCTGCCATTCCTGAACCAAATGCAAAACCAGCATGACCGTTTTCTAATACTGCAATCATTTCTTCTAAAGCTGCACGTGTTGGGTTGCCTGTACGTGAATATTCATATCCTTGATGCTTACCAACTGCTTCTTGTTTGTACGTACTTGTTTGATAAATCGGTACATTTACAGATCCAGTTGAAGGTTCTCCTATGCGAATACCATGAATTAACTTTGTCTTTGCTCTCATTTTTTATTCCCATCCTTTGTATATGTCTTTACTTAAATAACGCTCACTACTATCAGGAAAAATCGTTACAATATTTGTACCTGGCGCCGCTTGCTCTGCTTCAAGTAAACTTGCATGAAATGCCGCTCCTGAAGAGCTCCCAACAAGCAGTCCTTCTTTTCGCGCTAATTCCTTTACTCGTAAAAATGCATTTCGATCAGAAATTGTATGAATTTCATCAAAATAAGATGTTTTCAAAAATGGCGGGATGAATTCAAGGCCGATCCCTTCTGTTTCATGCGAACCAGCTTTACCACCATTTAAAATGGATCCTTCTGGTTCCACAATAACCGTTTTTATATCTACATTTTTTTCTTTCAAATAAGATGCAGTCCCCATGAATGTACCACCAGTTCCTGCTCCTGCAACAAATATGTTAATCTCTCCGTTCAGTGCATCCCAAAGTTCAGGACCTAGTGTTTTGAAATAAGCACGCGGGTTTGCTTCATTCGCAAACTGACTTGGAGAGTATGAATTCGGTATTTCATTTACTAATTCTTTTGCTTTTGCAATTGCACCGGTCATTCCTTGCTCAGTTGGTGTATGCACGACCGTTGCGCCTAGCGCTTTCATTAATTCTTGTTTTTCAATACTAAATTTCTCTGGTACACAAACAATAACGCGTAAATCATGTTGTAACGCTGCAAGTGCCAGTCCAATACCAGTATTTCCAGCGGTCGGTTCAATAATTGTTCCACCCTGGGTAACAAGCCCTTTTTCTAGCGCATCTTCGATTAATTCTCTTCCTAAACGGTCCTTAACGCTTCCACCTGGGTTATAAAATTCAAGCTTTGCAAATAAACGGACCCCTTCTGGAAGTGAAAAACGAGTAATTTCTACAACTGGCGTATGACCAATCAACTCATGAACTCCACGATATACATTCATCGTGTTCTCCCCCTTATTTGCCAATAAAGAAAAGGCAACTGTATGTATTTTCTTTATATGAGACAGTTGCCTTTTTGTTACATTACTTTAACTCTTCTAGTACTTTTACGATAAAGTTTGTAGAATGAAGAGCTGCTTGATCTAAAAATTGATCAAATGAAACATTTGATTCTTTACCAGCAATATCAGAAAGTGCACGAATAATAACAAACGGAACTTCATATTGGTGGCATACTTGTGCAACAGCTGCTGCTTCCATTTCTACTGCATAAAGGTCTTCAAATTTATCACGAATTGCTGCAACGCGGTTCGGATCACTCATAAATGAATCACCTGTTGCAATCATACCTTTTACAACTTGAATATTTTCTTCTGCCTGCATACATTTCTCAGCTAATGCAACTAATGCTTCATCAGCCTTGAATCCAGAAGGCATTCCTGGTACTTGACCATACTCATAGTTAAATGCTGTTACATCTACGTCATGATGACGAACTTCTGTTGAAATAACTACATCTCCAACGTTTAGAGAATGATGGAAGCCACCAGCTGAACCAGTATTAATTACTTTTTCAGGCTTATATCTTTCTAATAAAATTGTCGTTGACATCGCTGCATTTACTTTACCAATACCAGACTTTAACAAGATTACTTCATGTCCTGCTAATTGTCCTTTCGTAAATTCACAACCCGCAACCGTTTCTGTTTCTGCTTGTTCTAATTTGTCACGTAAAATACGTACTTCTTCTTCCATTGCTCCAATTACAGCAATTCTCAATCTAATCCCTCTTTCTATTGCTTAGTTGCCTCCATTACCCAAACGAAATGATTTAATCTCGTAAACGTTACATGGAAGCCATTGTTTTCAAAAATAGACTGCATGATTGGAATACGTGTATAATATTCCGTTTGCAAATCGTTCGCTAACTGATGGAAACCTCTTTGTTTTGCTGTTTCAACAGTTTTATCATATGCATCTTGATCTGCAAATATCGTATCAGCAAACACTATTTTACCACCTTTGTTTAGCAATTGACTATAGTTCGCAATCGCTACATTTTTTTCATCATCTGTTAAATGATGAAATGCATAGGTGCTTACAATGGTATCAATTGAATTTGGAACTTCAAACGAAAGAAAATCACCTTCTGTAATCGAAAACTCTTGCGGCAATTTCTCTTTTGCAATCATGCGCATTTCACGTGACGGTTCTATACCGTAAACTGTGTGGCCAGCAAGTAATAATTTATTTGTTAAATTTCCAGTACCAACACCAAATTCTAATACATTACCAAATGACTTGTTAACTACATCCTCTAGAATATCCTCATAACGAGCGAAAACTTCTTTATATTGTATATCTTCGCCTTGTACGAATGAGTCGTACGTATGAGCCCACTCATCAAATAAACCATTAAATTCTGTCCCCATAAAAATTCCCCTTTTTCTTATCGGTTTTATCAGTATGATATGCCCTCTTGCTAAAAATGTCAATTGAAATGTACATGGTATTTCATTCTTTTCTTTGTTACACTATAGTTGATTACATAGGAGAGGGGTCGTCTTCGTGTCATTTACCTTTGAAATGTTAGAAGATAAAGTAGAGTTTTTCGAAGCAGGAGACTTAGCTTCTTTGGAACGAAAAATTAGCGAACAAATCGATAATAATAAAGCACTTATGCTTGAAGTTCATCACATCTCGCATCAAATGGTTATGGATCCCGAAAGCAAAAGACCATATTATAGCGCGGTTGTTCATTTTAAATTAAAGAAATTACGCTAACTAAAAAAGAGAAGCTCCTAAGGAGCTTCTCTTTTTTAGTTTAGAGTTTGAACAAGTACTGGTTTCCAGCCCTCATTTTCTACCCAATCAATATTCACATAATATTTTTTACCTGATTGTTTATCTTGTACGTTACCGTAAGCTTTATTCTTACCGTTATTTCCAATTCTATGGATAACTAATTGATTTACTGGAACGTCAATTGCAGCTGAAATCGCTTGATTCATCTCATTCCAATCTGCTGTACCTTTTTTAAACGTCATCGCAGGTGTTGCACCTTGCTCTGTACCTACTGGCTTCCAAGAAGATTTCGTATAAGCATCTGTTGCCTGTGACTGTGTTTTTTCAGCTGGTGCTTTCTCGTTAGCTTTCGCTTCTTCTTCAGCTTTTTTCTGTTCTTCCTCAGCCTTTTGCTTCTCTTCTTCTTCCTGCTTCTTAGCCTCTGTCTTATCTTGCTCGTTCTTCTTCGTCTCTTCTTTGCCTTTAGCTTTCTCAGCTTTATTCTCTTTCGTTGTTTGCTGAGCTACTTTTTTATCACTAGAAGACGCTTGCTCTTTTCTTTCAGGAACAAACAATTGATATGATACAATAGCTACTAATATTAATACAATTGCAATTGCAATATTTAAAACACCGTTTTGACGACGTTTTTGTTGTTTCTGTTGGAATCTAGATCCTCCTGCCATTCTTCAAACCTCCATGCAGTTTTTCATACTTGCTATTGTAACATTAAATCTAGAAAGGTTGAACATTTACAATAATATTTTCACGAAATGAAAACATTTCAATATGAATTGCAAGATTACTTTTCATTCTCTAATCGATAGATTGATTCTACGATAGCTTTGAAAATAGGTGTAACTTCATTTACATTACTATTCGTTTCTATATCCACGACAACTAAAGCATATCTTGGATTTTCATATGGAAAATAACCTGCAAACCAACGATTCACTTTCGTCCCTTTTCCTGTTTGCGCTGTCCCAGATTTTCCGGCGACACTTAGTGGTAACGACCTGAATGCTGCTCCTGTTCCTTTCTCCGTTGTTACAACGCCCCTTAATAACTCTTGTAATGTTTTCACTGTTTCATACGAAAGCTGTTTCCCGCCTATTGTATGGTCTTCAAATGTATAAAAGTCCGTTCCATTTTTATACATTATCTTTTCAACAGCTTTCACTTCCATCTTTTCTCCATCCCTAGCAATCGTCGCCATTATATTTGCAATCGCTAGAGGTGACATGCGGACATCTTTCTGTCCAATTGCTGTTTGCGCTACCGCCTTTTTATTATTCTTATTTCCTTCACTTTCCCAAATCGTAACACTCTTCTCCTCTGGCATTTGCTCAAAATGAGTTGTATGAAATACAGAACCTTTCCATCCAACCTTACCAGCGCCTCCTAAAGCTGCTACGTAAGTTTCTAATACCATCTTATCCTTTTGTATTAGCTCATTACCTAACTCTGAAAATGTCCTGTTACAGCTTCTAGCAAAGCTCTCTTTAAAACTAAGTGTACCCATCATAACTTGTGGGTGTTCTTCACCATATAAATCTTGATTACAATTAAATATACGATTAAACACATTTTCATTTTGATCAATCACTGCCGCTGCAACTATTGTTTTAAAAACAGAACCGGGAAAATGTGGTGTTAACATTTGATTTTCAAGTGTAGTTGTATATAAACGCTTATCCTTCACCTGTACAGATGGTTTACTGACCATCGCTAAAATTTCATTTTTCTTTACATCAAGTAATACTAATCCCCCCTTCTTTATTCCGCTTGCTTCAACCACTTCTTCTACTTTTTGCTGTATCCCATTATGTAAAGTAGTTTGAATCGTCACTGGATAAAACGGATTGCCAGGCGCAGTATATTTCGCTTGTTTTCCAAAAATCGGTTCTCCTTGTCGGTCCACTTGATACAATACTTTTGCCTCTCCATCGGTCAAAAGAAATTCATCAAATGATTGCTGCAATCCTGAAATGCCAATTGGCGTTTGCCTTGAAATTTTTCTTACTTCTCCGTATCGTTTTTGAAATTCTCGTTCATTCTCCCCCACATCGCCAATTAAATGATTCATCGCGCCAGTTTGCCGTAAACGAACTTCAGCTGCTACAATACCTAATACATTTAATTGATTTACCTTCTCCATCTGCTCTCGTGCCAAGCGAAATGGACCATTTCCCCTTTGCATGATAAATGCACTTTTCTTGTCTTTCATTTGACTTTCAATCTCTTGTCTCGACACACCAATGATATGCGCAATTTTCTCTAACATGTCATTTTTTATTTGTAGAAATGGAAAAACAATTAAAACAGGATACTTTTTCTCACCTATTCCATTACCGTTCCGATCTATAAAATGGCCTCGCCCATCATCTACCGTAATGGACTGCGTCCGTTGTGTAACACTTTTTTCAATTAAATTTATCTTACGATCTGTAAATGATTCTGTATCTATAATTTGTATTTGAATTAAACGACAAAGTAAAATAAACATAATACATATAAAACAAATTAAAACAATTGTAATTCTCCGTTTTATTTTCATAAAAAAACACCTCGTCTATTATAGTTTGGACGGAGTGTTTCATCTTTTATACAAATAAAAAATCACTCGCTTTTACACGAGTGATTTTTTATTATTTTACAGAGATAATCTCTACTTGCATTTCTCCACCTGGAGTTTGGATTGCTACCTTCTCACCAATTTGCTTACCTAATAAGCTTTTTGCAATTGGAGAATCGTTAGAAATTCTTCCTTCAAATGGATCTGCTTCTGCGCTACCTACGATTGTGTAAGATTCTTCATCTCCACCTGGTAACTCTTTAAATGTTACTGTTTTACCTAATGTAACAACTGTAGATTCTTCGCCGTTATCTGTGATGATAACTGCGTTACGAATCATGTTTTCTAATTGTGTAATACGTCCTTCTACGAACGCTTGCTCATCTTTTGCTGCATCGTACTCAGAGTTCTCAGAAAGATCTCCGAAGCTACGTGCAATCTTAATTCGCTCTACAACCTCTTTACGTTTTACCGTTTTTAAATCTTCAAGTTCGTTCTCTAGCTTTTGCTTACCCTCTTGCGTCATAGGGTATGTTTTTTCTGTTGCCATATTTTCCACTCCTTTTATATACCAATCCCCCGAAAAAAAAGAGGAGTTCCATATGAAAACTCCCCCACTTATATGTATAGCGGAGGTTTCTAGCACGCCTGTACTAGCGGAGTTGTCACATACAACCCCGTATTCCCAATTCTTCTTTATATAAAGAAGATATGTATGGAAAGTTGATATAAATATGCCCTCACCTATATATAGATGAGGTTGCATGTTTCATTGTATTCGATAGGAAGGGAAAAAATCCCTTCCTATCGTATATCTTTTACTATGCTATTACAAATTTACTTTTTGTTCAAGAATTGTTGCAATTTTTGTCACCATAATATCAATTGCAACATGGTTTTGTCCACCTTCAGGGATAATAATATCCGCAAATTTCTTAGAAGGCTCAATAAATTGATTGTGCATTGGACGCACAACACTTACGTATTGATCAACAACTGAATCCATCGTACGACCGCGTTCTTTAATATCACGCTGCATGCGGCGTAAAATACGAAGATCTGCATCTGTATCAACGAATAGCTTAATGTCCATTAACTCACAAAGACGTGGGTCTTCTAAAATAAGAATTCCTTCTAAAATGATTACATCTTTCGGCTCAACTGGAATAACTTCTTCTGAACGCGTATGCAATGTATAGTCATATACAGGCTTATCAATTTGCTCATATGCAAGCAACTGCTGCAAATGTTCAATTAACAGATCATTATCAAACGCAAGCGGATGATCATAATTTGTTTTTAAACGCTCTTCCATTGGTAAATGGCTTTGATCTTTGTAATAATAATCTTGCTCTAAGATTAAAATAGAATGACCTTTAAAATGGTCAAAAATCGCTTTCGTTACACTCGTTTTACCTGATCCCGAACCACCAGCAATTCCAATTACAACAGGCTTATTCGTCCCCATTCGACTATCACTCTTTCTTATTGAAGTATGCTTTTGCGCATCATATTATTCACATACACTCGTTGATCCACTTTGAATTTCACGATTTGCAACGGATGTCTCGCTGCATCTAATTCGTTTCCATCCTCATCCCAAATTTTCTCCACCGTCTGCGTAAAGTTTTCTATTTCTGGTCCAAAGAACTCGACTTCATGTCCTGGTTTGAAATGATTACGTTGCTCAATCGTTACAATGCCCGTTTCTTCATTATAATCTAACACTAAACCAGCGAAATCATACGTTGTTTTCTTACTATGATTTCCAAACATTTGCTCTTGATGTCCTGGAACCCCTTCAAAGAATGCGGGAGCTGTATCACGATTTGCACATTTATCAAGCTCATCTAACCATTCTTGTTTAAACTCAAAATTATCCGGATCCGCACAATAAGCATCAATTACTTTACGGTATACCGTTGCTACAGTCGCTACGTAATGGATTGATTTCATACGTCCTTCAACTTTTAAGCTATCAATTCCAATTTCAATCATTTTCGGAATTGATAAAATTAAATTTAAGTCTTTTGGACTCATTGCAAAGTGAGCATCTTCTTCTTGGAATAGAGGCAGCTCTTTTGCATCTTTATGTTGTGATACTGTTTGAACTAAATCATAGTCCCAACGGCAAGATTGACAACAACCACCACGGTTAGAGTCACGTGCTGTCATATGGTTACTTAACGTACATCTGCCTGAATATGCGATACACATTGCACCATGGACGAATGCTTCAATTTCAATATCCACTTTTTCTTTAATTTCTTTCATTTCTTCATAGCTTGCTTCACGAGCTAATACAAGACGATGTAAACCTTCTTCTTTCCAATACTGTGCTGCTTTCCAGTTGGATAGTGATTGTTGTGTACTTAAATGCACTTCAACAGAAGGCGCTACACGTTTACAAGTCTCAATAATAAGCGGATCAGCAACGATAATTCCCGTTACGCCAGCTTTTTCAATCCCTTTTAAATATTCCTCTAGCCCGTCCATATTTTCATTATGTGCAAAGATATTTGTTGTTACATATATTTTTGCTCCATATTTCTTTGCAAATTCAACACCTTCTGCCATTTCTTCCAGTGTAAAGTTACCTGCATTCGAACGAAGACCAAATTCTTGTCCACCTAAATATACAGCATCTGCCCCGTAATGGATAGCTACTTTTAATTTTTCTAAGTTACCCGCAGGGATTAACAGTTCAGGTTTCTTCACAATAACGCGCTTGCCATCGATTACTCGTGAAATTTCTTGTACAGTCATTTCCTACACCCTCCTCGTTTAGTAAACCGTCTCTTTAAAGAAGAATCCTGTATCTAACGGACGATTTACTGGTTGCATTTCTTCTATCTCTTTATATAAATCGTCTTTCACGTCATAATACGCATCACGATCTTCTACACAGAGATCAATTGCTTTACGATATTTCTTCGTTACCTCAATAATGTATGCAGAGCTTTTTAGTACACCATCAACTTTTAAGCTAGCGACTTCAGCGTCAATTAGTTCTTCTAACTCATCGATGAAACAAATATCGTTTGGACTCATAATGTGAGTACCATTTTCATCTTCATAAATTGGATATTTATTGTTACGCTCTGGGTCATATAAGAACATATTCTCTTCATATTTTTTCTTTTCAATGTCAAGATTACGTCCTTGATACTCAAAGTAGTTTCCTACTAAGGAACGCTTCGATTGGAACATACAAGTCATACCGTGAATTTGTACTTCAAGTTCCACTTCAGCATTTTCTTTTAATTCAACAATTTCATCTAAGCTAAGCTCACGAGCTAATACAGCTCGTTTTGCTCCTCTTTGTCCCCAGTAGTTACAAGTAAACCAGTTTGTTGCTGTTGTTTCTGTATTCCAGTGCAATTGCATATTTGGCGCTACTTCTCGGACCGCCATTAATACTGCTGGGTCTCCGAAAACAATTGCATCTACACTTACTTCGTTTAAAAATGCAACATAATCTGTTAATTCGTCTACTTTATCATTGTGGAACATAGCATTCATTGCTACGTATACTTTTACACCATTTTCATGTGCAATCTTCACAGCTTGTTTCACATCTTCACGTGAAAATTCCCCTGCTAAACGTAAACCGAACTTTTGCTCACCGATCATTACCGCATCTGCTCCTGCTTTCGCAAGAGGTTCGATATCCACTACTGCTTTTGGCGTTACTAACAATTCAGGTTTCTTCATACCTTGGTCACCCTCTCTTTTTACTAACAGCTACTCCATCACCAATTGGGAAAATCGTTGTATCATATCCTTCATGGTTCATAAGCCATTCATTGTACGTCTTAATACGACGAATTAAACCACGTGTACGTCTGTTTTCAATTTTCTCTTTTGTCGTTACAAGGCCATGGTACATAACATTATCTGAAATAATTACACCACCAGGGTTTAATAACGGTTCATACAAGTCAAAAAAGCGACGATATTGTCCTTTTGCTGCATCAATAAAAATAACGTCAAACGTTCCATGTTTTTCTACTTGCTCGCCTGTTTCTAACGCATCACCGTAAATAACGGAAATACGCTCTTTAACTGGTGAACATTCTATATATTCAAGTGCTTTTTCATATCGCTCGCGATTGCGTTCAACTGTCACAATGTGAGAATTTGGAATAGCTTGCATCATACGAATACTAGAATAACCAATTGCTGTACCAAGCTCTAAAATGCTTTTTGGTCCAATTAAACGTAAAAATTGCAACATAAATTCCATTCCAAGTCGATCCATAATCGGCACATGATTTTCTTTCGCATAATCTTCCATTTCAAGAATTAATTTATCTTTTGGATCAATAAATGATAATAGGTACTCGTTAACTGCATCCTCCATAATGGTCCTCCTTATTTACATGGAGAAGTGCCTCTATGACGTCTTTTCACACATAGAATGCAATAAAAATACAAGCCAGTTTCACCCTTAGCTTGTACGTCCCGTTTTGATATTAAAAACGATTCTTCTGCCAGTTTTTAACCCGATATATTTTACCACAAAAAAGAGGGATGTGCGACCTTTTTCGCTATCCCTCCCCATTTCACTGTTTTTTCGTAATATATTTTTGCTTTAATGCATTATGCTCTTCCAATGTTTTCGCATAGTACACTTCACCAGTTGGTGCAGCTAAGAAATAATAATAATCTGTTTGCGCAGGCTCTAACGCCGCTTCCACTGAATGTTTACCAGAGTTTGCAATCGGACCAACCGGCAATCCTTTCACAACATACGTATTGTACGGTGAGTTTATCTTTAAATCTTCGTATAATACACGTTGTTTATGCTTTCCAAGTGCATATAATACCGTTGGATCAGTTTGCAGGGGCATACCTTTTTCCAAACGATTATAAAAGACACTAGAGATTTTTTGACGATCTGTAAAGCCTGTTGCCTCTTCTTCAATAAGTGAAGACAATGTTAAAAGCTGATGAACATCCCATTTTTTCGCTTTCATTTTTGCCTCGTTTTGAACAATGATTGCATTCGTTTTCTCAAGCATTGGAATTACAATTTCTTCTAACGTCGTATCTTTTTTATAGAAAGAGTACGTCGCAGGATATAAATAACCTTCTAATGGATATTTAATATTGCTATCAAAGATTTTATCCGTTAACAACTTCGGATACTTTTGCTGCATTTTTTGAATAAATGCTTTATCGTTTAATTGACGTACGACATCATCTTTATTCCACTTTAATTCGTTTGCAACCGTTTCTGCAATTTCAGTTACTTGTGCACCTTCTTTTATCGTCACTTTATAAAGAGCTGGACGATGTACATTACCAGATGACATTTGTTCAATAACATCTGAGGCACTCATTGAAGGATTTAATAAATATGTACCCGCTTGTAAATTTTTCGATTTAGCCTTTGTATAAAAACTAAAAACTGTACCGTTTTTCACAGCACCTTTTTCTTCTAAAATCTCACCAATTTTACTAGTAGATGATCCTTTTGGAATTTCTACTTCAATCTCTTTTTTATTCCCGCTATCAACTGGCCCTAATGCGGATGAAATATACGCATAGACTGACCCACAAACTAAAAGCAGTGCAATAATTGAAAATAAAAAAAGACGTCTACGCTTTTTTTTCACTTGATTCTCTATCAACACTCTTCCTCCTTAATTAAATTGTAGACCGTATGTATATCTTTCTATACAACACGATATAAAAACACAATAAATTTATTTATCTTTTTTAGATAGACACTTTATTTTTCTACAATCCGTCTCATTATACTACAAAGGTTTACACAGTTTCGACAAAAAATCTTTCATTTTACATATAAAAAAAGATGGACTATATGTCGTCCATCTTTTCAGTACTTATTATTCAGCTTCTTGCTCATCAGCTAGAGTGTTGAACATTTCTTGTACCATTTCCCACTCTTCTTCAGATTCGATTGGAAGTAAACTTCCGCCCTCTTCTTCATTTTGCTCATAAGCCATTGCATCATAAATTGGGTCTCCATCTTCGTCTACTTCACCGATTGGAGAGAAGACTACGTATGATTTTTTGCCAAATTTTTCAGCATCAAAAGTGAAAATAATTTCACATAAATGTTCGTTACCTTTTTCGTCTACAATTGTAATTTGATTTTCTTCCATTTTGGTCACCTCTTATTTACTATCTAAAAATCCTTGTAAGATTACGACTGCAGCCATCTTATCGATTACCTGTTTTCGCTTCTTACGGCTTACATCAGCTGAAATGAGCAGACGTTCCGCTGCCATCGTTGACAAACGCTCGTCCCACATTACAACTTCTAATTGTAACAGATTTCGCAGGTTTTCTGCAAATTGCTGGCACGCTTCACCACGTGGGCCAATTGTACCATTCATATTTTTAGGTAAACCTACTACTATTTTGTCCACATTGTACTGCTTTACTAACTCAGAAATACGGTCAAAACCAAAATAGCCTCGTTCTTCGTTAATCCTGATTGTTTCCAGCCCTTGCGCTGTCCAGCCCATTTCGTCGCTCATTGCAACTCCGACTGTTTTTGTACCTACATCTAAACCTAATATCCGCATAAACTACTCCTCACGATGATGTTTCAAGTACGACTTCACAAGCTCTTCAATTAACTCATCACGTTCAAGCTTGCGAATGATGCTTCGTGCATCTTTATGGCGAGGTATGTATGCTGGGTCTCCACTTAATAAATAACCGACGATTTGGTTAATCGGATTATAGCCTTTTTCTTGAAGTGCATCATACACAGTTAAAAGTACATCATTTACATGGACACTCTGTTTTTCATCTTGAATGCTAAACTTCATTGTTTTATCAAAACCGTCCATTTCAAGCACCTCACTTATATAGTAAGTATAGGGAGAAGAACTTCTCCTCTCCCTACCATTGTACACTACTATCTCTTTATTTTGAAACAGATTTAACGTACTCTTGTACAAATGCTAAAGCTTCCTCAACTTGCGCTGGGTTTTTACCGCCTGCTTGAGCCATGTCAGGACGGCCACCACCGCCGCCGCCACAACGAGAAGCTACTTCTTTCACAAGTTTACCAGCATGGTAACCTTGGCTAATTAAATCTTTCGTTACGCCAGCTAAGATGTTTACTTTATCATCATTTACAGACGCTAATACGACAACTGCAGACTCTAATTTATTTTTCAGGTCATCCATCATCGTACGTAAGTTGTTCATATCTGCAACGTTTACTTTCGCTGCTAATACGTTTACGCCATCAACTGTCATTACTGAATCAGTTAAGTTTCCAGCTTCAATATTGCTTAATTTTGCAGCAAGAGATTCGTTTTCTTTTTGAAGTTGTTTTACTTCAGCAAATAAACCATCCACTCTTGTTAAAATATCTTTCGGATTTGTTTTCATTTTTCCTGCTGCTTCTTTTAATAAACCTACTTGATCGTTCATTAATTCGTATGCAGATTTACCAGTTACTGCTTCAATACGACGCGTTCCTGCACCGATACCAGACTCAGCAACGATTTTGAAAATACCAATTGAAGCTGTGTTATCAACGTGACAACCACCGCAAAGCTCTAAGCTATAATCGCCTACTTGTACAACGCGTACAACATCACCGTATTTTTCACCGAATAATGCCATTGCGCCCATTTCTTTCGCTTCTTCAATTGCTTTTTGAGAAATCTCAACATCAATACTTTCCCAAATTTTCTCGTTTACCATACGCTCAATTTTTTCTAATTCGTCAGCTTGTACTTGACCGAAGTGAGAGAAATCAAAGCGTAAACGTTCAGAAGTTACAAGAGAACCTGCTTGGTTAACATGCGTTCCAAGTACGTCTTTTAATGCTTGGTGTAGTAAGTGAGTTGCTGTATGGTTTTTCACAACGCTACTACGGTTTTTCGTGTCGATAATAGCTTTCACAGCCGCATCTTTCGTTAATGTACCTTCTTCAACAACAACTTTGTGTAAGTTTTGGCCATTTGGTGCTTTTTGTACGTCTTTTACAAGCACTTTCACGCCGTCAGCAAGAAGGTAACCACGGTCTGCAATTTGTCCACCGCTCTCAGCATAGAATGGTGTTACATCAAGCATTAATTGCCCTTCTTCACCAGCTTGTAAGCTATCTGTGTATTCGCCGTTTTTCACAAGTGCAACAACGTTACTTTCTGTTGCAACTGTACCGTAACCAACGAACTCGCTCGCTACTTTCACTTCTCCAAGGACACCGCCTTGAACTTGCATAGAATCAACGTCTTGACGAGCAGCACGTGCGCGCTCACGTTGTTTTTCCATTTCACTTTCAAAGCCTTCCTGATCAACTGTCATACCAGCTTCTTCTGCATATTCTTCTGTTAATTCAATCGGGAAACCATATGTGTCATATAGACGGAACGCATCTACTCCAGAAATAACAGTTGTTTTTTCTTCTTTTGCTTTTGTGATAACTTCAGCTAAAATTGCTTCCCCATCATGAAGTGTTTCATGGAAACGCTCTTCTTCGTTTTTCACAACTTTTGCTATGAAATCTTTCTTTTCAAGTACTTCTGGGTAGAAGTCTTTCATTACTTCTCCAACAACCGGCACTAATTCAAACATGAATGGACGGTTGATGTTTAATTTCTTCGAATAACGAACCGCGCGGCGTAATAAACGACGTAATACATAACCACGGCCTTCGTTAGATGGAAGAGCACCGTCACCTACAGCAAATGTTACTGTACGGATATGGTCAGCAATTACTTTAAACGCCATATCTTTTTCTAAGTCACCATTACGATACTTCTCACCAGAAATTGATTCTGTTGCGCCAATCATCGGCATGAATAAGTCTGTGTCAAAGTTTGTAGGTACATCTTGAACGATAGATGTCATACGCTCTAGACCCATCCCTGTATCGATGTTTTTCTTAGGAAGCGGTGTATATGAACCGTCTGGATTATGGTTAAATTGAGAGAATACAAGGTTCCATACTTCTAAGTAACGCTCGTTTTCTCCGCCTGGATATAATTCTGGGTCACTAAAGTCATTACCATAAGCTTCTCCGCGGTCATAGAAAATCTCTGTATTCGGTCCGCTTGGTCCTTCACCGATATCCCAGAAGTTTTCTTCTAAACGGATGATGCGCTCTTTTGGAACACCCATTTTTTCATTCCAAATTGTGAATGCTTCTTCATCTTCTGGATGGATTGTAACTGATAGTAATTCTTTATCGAATCCGATCCATTTGTCGCTCGTTAAGAATTCCCAAGCCCAAGTAATTGCTTCTTCTTTAAAGTAATCACCGATTGAGAAGTTTCCTAACATTTCAAAGAATGTATGGTGACGAGCTGTTTTCCCTACGTTTTCAATATCGTTTGTACGAATTGATTTTTGAGCATTTGTAATACGTGGATTTTGCGGGATTACACGTCCATCAAAATATTTTTTTAATGTCGCTACACCACTGTTAATCCATAACAGAGATGGATCTTCATGCGGAACTAGTGATGCACTAGGTTCTACTGCATGTCCTTTTTCTTGGAAAAAGTCTAAAAACATTTGACGAATTTGTGCGCCTGTTAGTTGTTTCATTGTATTTTCCTCCTTAAATATAAAAAACTCCCGCCCCTATAAAAGGGACGAGAGTTAACTCGCGATACCACCCTAATTATGAATTGATTATTATAACAATCAATTCATCACCTCATGGTGCCGTAACGTGGCAAGACGGCAGTGATTAGCTGCTCTCAGGATTAGCTTTCTGTTACCCTTCATTTAAAGCTTCTTTCAGCCATATGGAAGCTTCTCTCTATAAATGGACTGTAACGTACTTTTTCCGTCATTGATTTAATGTATTATATGACTAAATATAATAGAATTCTCTTAAGTTTGTCAATGTAGATAATCATTTATATTGCATTAACCATAGTTATTCTACTATTCATTCTTAACAGCCTTTCAATATATTATGCATTTATTAATAAATTGTACTATCTCTATATTTTTCAGAATATTATATTTTTGTTATGATTAAATTATCAATAATAAAGGGGCGATTACAATGACAACCTTATTAAGCAAAGCTAAAAACATATTAATGACTGACGAAACAATATTGTTTTATGTAGCATGTTCATTAGACATATTTATTTATCGTTCCGTCGCAAGGCCAGGCCTATTGATTTTAACGAACAAACGGCTCTTCTTTTATGGACCAGATGTAAGTAAGAACCCAATATTTGAAGAGTACTCTTTTGCAAACATTTCTAATCTAAAAGAGCAAAAGCGTCTTTTCAGCAATCAAATTATATTTATGTACGATAATGAATGGAAAAAAATAAAACATATTCAAACAAATGATGTAAGCTCTCTCGTTCAACAAATACACGAGCAACTCTCTAAATAATGATAGCCCTCTACTTTTATAAGTAGAGGGCTATCATATTACACATTTTCTTTTTTCCAAAGAGGCCTTACATGAACGATCACCGTACGAATGACCGCTAAAACAGGAACTGATATTAATAACCCTACAATTCCTGCCACTTCTCCCCCAACTAGTAATGCGAGCATAATAATAACAGGATGCATACGAAGTGACTTACCAACGATGTAAGGTGATAAAATGTTACTTTCCAAAAATTGTAAAATAGCAATCGTAATTCCCGCCTTAATGAGTAAACTCGTTGATACCGTTGCCGCAATCATCAATGTCGGAATCGCCCCTAAAATAGGACCGAAGTACGGGATTATATCCGTTACCCCAATAATAATGCCGAGTAATAATGGATATTTCATACCGATAAACCAAAAAGAAAGAACAGATACGCCCCCTAATACTAAGCAAACAAATAACTGTCCTCGAATATAACTTCCGAGTGACTTATCAATTTCTTTCGCCAGCATTTGCCCTGTACTACGCCACTTACTCGGGACTAGTTTCCAAAAGATATGATAAAATTCACCGTAATCTTTTAATATGTAAAATACAATGAACGGTATTAAGAAAATAATAAGCAACGAGTCCAATACGCCACGGGCTGTGCTCATCACTTTATTTAAAAGTGATTGTATCTTCGTTTCTACTCCACCAAAAATTTGTTTCACCTTTTCATGAATAAAGGACGGGAAGTTCGCTGTTTGTTCCGTAACGCCATCCATCCAAGAATCATACATTTTTGTAAACTGCGGAAATTGCTCATTAATCTCTTGTAATTGCTTAATAACAATTGGCGTTCCTTTATAAATCCCATAACCAATTCCGCCAAAGAAAAGGATGTAAATGAGCAAAATAGCAAGTGTACGTGGCATCCCTTCTTTATGAATTTTTTCAATTAAAGGATGCAATAAATACGCAATAAAACACGCAATAAGAAACGGTGTAATTGCCACTTTAAATACAAAAATAATCGGTGCCCATAGCGGCTTAATTTTTAAAAAGACGAGCAAACAAAGAAATACAAGTAACAATAACCCTAAACGATATATCCAAATGATTTTAAGATTCTTCACATGAAAAACCTCCTCCACCTTTATTTTGAAAATAAATAGGGTAGGTTATGTGCGAAAGTTTTAAAATCTTTTCGTGCAGACCATACTGTTTTGTAAAGACGTACATATACATAACATAATAAGGACAACCACCCCTGAGAATGCAGCATGAAACAATATAATCAGGAGGGCTCATAATGGTTTTATTTATGCTCGTATTATCAGCACTTTTTATGATTCTTGAATGGGTTTGTATCGGGTTTGGTATTTGGAAAGGTTTCTTTATTCGTTCCTCACGAAAAGAAAGAGCGAAGCAATTATTTCATTACGGAATGCTTGGCGTTGGATGTTACGGCCTATCGTATCTCTTCTCTGAAATTGGACTTTTATATTTACATACAAGTGCATAAAAAAACTCCCTTGATGAAGGGAGTTTTTTGCGCTTATAAATAAGATTTAATCATCTTACGTGCTTTTTTCATATTGCGTTTTGAAAATACCTCTTGCTTGCGAGCATATTGATATGCTGCAGCTCCAACACCTAATGCGATTAATGAATTGCGTAGATTCAAAGTAAATCCCCCTTTTCGTTATCCGATCGTTCTTTCGTTCTCATCAAATAAATCATCAAGAGAGCTTAATGAACCATCTTCCTCTACTTGATGCGTATGGATTTTCCCCTTTGAAACCGATAATTCGATATAACAATTCCAGCAATAAAATTGGTTGACACCTATTTTCCCAATGTCTTTCCCTTTGCAATTTGGACAAATGAACATATGGCTTTCATCTCCTTACAGTCTCCCAGATTCTATTCGCCATTATGTCCAAACCGCATTCATTTATACATTGCTGGAGCCTTTCAACGTTATACGTTTGAAAGTTTCACTATATAATTTCACCTTGTTACATGAAATCATACGGTGAAATGTTTTCCACGTCCATTTCTTCGCCATTAACTGTTACCATCTGTACTTCTCCTTGTGATTCTTGCAAACGACCAGCTAAAGTCGTTTGGCGCATTGCATCATCAAGGCGATTTACACCAGACTGGAAAGCGGCTTCCTCTCCGCAAATAATAAGGAACTTCTTACTTCTTGTAATGCCAGTATAAATTAAATTACGACGTAACATCCGATTGTAACTTTTTACTATCGGCATAATTACGATTGGGAACTCACTACCTTGCGACTTATGAATCGAACAGCAATAGGCATGTGTAATTTGATTTAAGTCTGGCTTTGTATACGTTACTTCAATTCCATCAAATGAAACGATAATCATATCTTGTTGTTCAACATTTTCTTTCGCATAAAACACCGAAACAATTTCTCCGATATCACCATTAAACACTTGGCTCTCCGGCTGATTAACGAGTTGTAGTACTTTATCGCCTCGTCGGTATACAACATCACCGTAAACAATTTCTTTACTCTTTTCCCTTTTCGGGTTAAACACTTCTTGCAACGCTTCGTTTAACACATTAATACCGGCAGGTCCGCGGTACATCGGGGCCAGTACTTGTACATCCCTTGCGCTAAACCCTTTTGTCTTAGCATTTTCACAAACCTTCTTAACAACCTCAACAATTTGAGCTCCTGTACAGCCGATAAATGAACGATCTTTTTGATTTTGCGCTAAATCTGGCGGGAGCGTTCCATTTTTTATAGCATGGGCGAGTTGAATAACAGATGAGCCTTCCGCTTGACGATAAATTTCAGTAAGCTTTACTGTTGGAACTGCACCTGCATTCAATAAATCTTTCAACACTTGCCCAGGTCCTACAGATGGTAATTGATCTTCATCGCCTACAACGATAACTTGAATGTTAGTCGGCAATGACTTAAACAGCTGATTTGCAAGCCAAATATCAACCATTGAAAACTCATCAATAATGAGCAATTTCCCTTGTACTGGATCCGTTTCATTACGCTGGAAAGACCCTTCTGGCGTCCAGCCAAGTAAACGGTGAATTGTACAAGCTGGAAGCCCCGTTGATTCACTCATTCGCTTCGCTGCTCTTCCTGTTGGGGCCGTTAATAATATCGGAAATGGATTATCATCACTGTATTCATTCGGATTTAACGATAATCCGTGCAGTGATGCATACATTTCAACAATTCCTTTAATAACTGTTGTCTTCCCTGTTCCTGGTCCACCTGTCAATAACATCATCGGCTTATGAAGTGCCGTTTGAATCGCTTCTTGCTGAAGCGGTGCATACTGTACGTTCAGTTGTTCTTCAATTTGACCTAACGTCTTTAACACTTCTGCTTCAGGAAATGAAGGTGTTTCTTCTTGATTCATAAGTCGGCGAATAGACTTTACAACACCTTTTTCTGAGTAGAATAACGATGCTAAATACACTCGTTCTTCTTCTATGATAACTTTCCCTTCACTTTGCATCATTTCAACGCAAGCTACAATGTCTTCCTCGGTCACTCTTCCTTCTTGATTATTTAAAAGTGACATCGTTTCTCTTACAAGTTGATTTTTCCCCATATAAACATGACCAAGTTGCAATGAAACATTCTCTAACGTATAAAAACAACCCGCACGTACACGGTCATCATGATTACCCGATATCCCTAACGCCCGTCCGATATCATCCGCTCTTCCAAATCCAATCCCATCCACTTCTTCAATAAGCTTATATGGATTATTACGAATAACTTCTAATGTCATCTCTTTATATTGCTGGTAAATCTTAATAGAAAGCTTCGTTCCAAAACCGTAACCATTTAAAAAACTCATTACTTTCTCTAATCCTTGATGTTCAACAATTGTCTCATATATTTCTTGCGCTTTTTGCTTATTGACAACACCATTTAACGCATCCGGATCATCCATAATTTTAGAAATGGCATGTTCCCCAAGATGATCCACAATTTTTTCAGCTGTACGCTTTCCTATCCCTTTAAATAAATCACTCGCTAAATATTGCACCATACCTGCTTTTGTTTGCGGCAATTCTTTCTTAAACGTTTCAACTAAATATTGTTTCCCATACTTCGGATGGTCTTTAAAATGCCCTGTCAATGTAAACACTTCATCTTCATGCATGCGGGGAAAATGACCGTTTATCATCACTTTTTTTTCGTCGTACGTTTCATTCGTCTCAATGACTTTCATACTGACAACGGAATAGAGGTTTTCTTCGTTGTGGAAAATGGTATGAAGAACTTGCGCTTTTATAAACTTTTTCTCTTCCTCAAACAAATCCATTGCATGTTGATTTCCCATCTTTCCTCTCCTTTCCGGTTCGTTTCACTTTAATGAGCAGTACATCCCCCACCTATTTAGATGAGGGATAACTACCCATTAAACTATATTTTCATCTTATTCAGCTTCTTGCTCCAATAAACGAACACCATTGCCAGCTAAAAAGTGATCTGGCTGAATTTCAGTTGCTTTCTTAAATAAAGTAAGAGCCTTCTCGTTATTTTCTTCAAATACGTACGCAACACCTAAATTATAATACGCATCTGCATGCTCTTCATCCATTTCTAATACCTTTTCAAAATAAGGTTTCGCCTCTTGAATATGTTCTAAACGTGCAAAGCAAAGTCCGCACTGAAACACAGCTTCTACATCGTTTTCATCTAATTCTGTTGCTCTTTGTAAAAACGGCAGTGCAAGACGATCATTTCCAAGTTGCACATGTGTAATACCTAACATAAATGTTACATCAGCTGATTGTAATCCCGCTTGCATCGCTTGTTCAAATACAGCCTTTGCCTCTGCAAATTGCTCTTGACCGTAATACACATTTCCTAATCCATAATAAGCAGCCGCAGATTTATCATCTAATTCTAATGCACGTTTATAAAATAAAATTGCTCTTTCACTATCACCTAGTGCATCTAATAAGTTCGCAAAATTAATGTATCCAAGCGCATCTTTCGGATTTTCTTCAATTGCTTCTGTGAAATTTTTAGCAGCTTCTTCCCAGTTTCCTTCTTGCATATATTGAATACCTGTTTCAAGTTTGTTTGACATGTCCTTCACCTCTACAACAAATTATAACAAAGAATGTATTTTCCAAGCGAACGAAAATTCGCTTTATGTAAAAGAAACCTCTAACCGCTAATCGGCAGAGGCTTCTCATTTTATCCTAAATAATCCAATTTCTTACCACTACGATATACTTCATCAATTGTAGCACCGCCTAAGCACTCATCTCCATCATAGAAAACAACTGCTTGTCCTGGTGTAATTGCACGAATTGGCTCGTCACAAAGAATACGAACTGTATTTTCATCAACGATTTGAACCGTTACTTTATTGTCTTCTTGACGATAACGGAATTTTGCTGTGCACTTAAATTCTTTTCCTTTCGCTTCATTACTTACCCAGCCGATATTCGTAGCAATAACTTCATCACCATATAGAAGTTCGTTATGGAATCCTTGATCAACATATAAAATGTTTTCTTTCAAGTTTTTCCCAACAGCAAACCACGGATCACCGTTACCACCAATACCAAGGCCATGACGTTGTCCAATTGTATAGTACATTAAACCGTCATGCTTCCCTTTCACTTCACCAGATAATGTTTGCATCACACCTGGTTGCGCTGGTAAATAGTTGCTTAAGAAATCTTTAAAGTTACGCTCACCGATAAAGCAAATGCCAGTACTATCTTTCTTCGCCGCTGTCGCTAAACCAGCTTCTGTCGCCATTTCACGAATTTGCGGTTTCTTTAATTCACCTAATGGGAACATTGTTTTTGATA
The DNA here is from genome assembly GCF_022637375.2 of Bacillus sp. N5-665. Lineage (NCBI taxonomy): Bacteria > Bacillati > Bacillota > Bacilli > Caryophanales > Bacillaceae > Bacillus > Bacillus sp. N5-665. The sequence goes on along the minus strand of NZ_CP093325.1, from coordinate 1,052,376 downwards.
ATTGCTCTTGGCTTAATTGATTCAAGAAATACGTTTGGTCTTTATTGTCATCAACGCCGCGAAGCATTTTATATTCGCCGTCCATATAAGCAACGCGTGCATAATGACCTGTCGCTACATAATCAGCACCAAGCGCAATTGCATGCTCTAAAAATGCTTTAAATTTAATTTCTTTATTACACATTACATCTGGGTTCGGTGTACGACCAGCTCGGTACTCATCTAAGAAGTACGTAAATACTTTATCCCAGTATTGTTTTTCAAAGTTTACTGCATAATATGGAATGCCAATTTGGTTACACACTTCAATTACATCATTGTAATCTTCCGTTGCTGTGCAGACACCATTCTCATCTGTATCATCCCAGTTTTTCATAAAAATTCCGATTACATCATAACCTTGCTCTTTTAATAAAAGAGCTGCTACAGATGAATCGACGCCACCGGACATCCCGATGACAACGCGTGTTTCTTGAGGTAGTTTGTTCATCATGTCACCTCCCATGCTAATTTTGTGTTAATCGCTTCACGATTTTCACTGTTTCGTACGCCGCTTTCTCAATTTGCTCTTTCGTATTTCCAAGCCCGAAACTAAAGCGTACGGATGAACGTATTTGATCGGAGTCTTTTCCGAACATCGCTACTAATACATGTGATGGATCAATCGAACCAGCTGTACACGCCGAGCCACTTGACACTGCAATGCCAGCTATATCTAAGTTCACAAGGAACGGTTCAATGTTCATTCCTGTAAAACTGATATTAAGCACATGTGGTAAGCGATATTCTAAGTTTCCGTTTACCTCGAAAGTAATTTCTTCATTTTTGAAGACAGATACCATTATATCTTTAAACTCTTCATATTGGGCATTTTTTTGCTCACGAGTTTTTTCAGCTAACAAAATTGCATGTTGCAAACCAACGATACTCGGTACATTTTCAGTACCAGCACGGCGTTTTCTTTCTTGCTCCCCGCCTATTAATAACGGTTCAAATTTCACATTTGCACCAGCGTATAGGAACCCTACACCTTTTGGTCCATTAATTTTATGAGCTGAAATCGATAATAAATCAATACCGAACTCTTTCACATCTATTTCTACTAATCCGTAAGCTTGTACCGCATCTGTATGAAAATAAGCTTGATGCTCTTTTAGCAACTTCCCTATTTCCACGATTGGTTGCATCGTCCCAACTTCATTATTCCCAAACATAACGGATACGAGAATCGTCTCTTCTGTTAATGCATTTTGTATGTCAGAAACTTGAACGCGTCCTGTTTCATCAACAGGTAAATATGTCACTTCAAACCCTTCGCGCTCTAACAATTCACACGTATGCAAAATTGCATGATGTTCAATTCGCGTCGTTATAATATGGTTACCTTTATGACGGTTCGCACGTGCTACACCTATAAGTGCTAAATTATCAGCTTCTGTACCACCGCTCGTAAATATAATTTCATTCGGATTCGCATGAATGCTACGTGCACCCGCCCGTCTTGCCTCATCTACTGCATGGCGCGTTTGACGTCCATAAAAGTGAATACTAGACGGGTTCCCAAATGTTTCTGTCATATATGGAATCATCTTTTCGACCACTTCTGGGTGAGTCGGAGATGTCGCAGCATGATCTAAGTAAATGCGTTCCATTAAATCTCCTTCTTTCCAAATCGTTTCACAAGGAATTAAATGTAAAACATATAGCCCCCGTGATTTTCTTCCTCATAACGTACTAAATCTTCTAACGTTGTACTATCTAACACTTCTTGCACCGCATCACGAACACGCATCCATAATTGGCGTTGTGCTGGTTCTTCTTCTTCTATCATTTCTACAACACTAATTGGACCCTCTAATACACGGATTACGTCCCCAGCTGTAATGTTAGCTGGCTGATCTGACAATACATATCCGCCATATGCCCCGCGCGTACTCTTTACTAGACGAGCGTTACGAAGTGGTGAAATTAATTGCTCTAAATAATGTTCCGATAAGTCATGTGCCTGCGCAATTGATTTTAAGGAAATCGGACCTTCACCAAATTTTTTTGCAAGATCGATCATAATTGTTAAGCCGTAGCGGCCTTTCGTTGAAATCTTCATCTATTTTGCACCTCTTTTCAAATTTTCACTTCTATTGGTTATATCTTATTTATAAAAGAACACAATTTAAAATCCTATGAAATTATAGCATAATATAGTATTATAAGAAATTTCAACTTGTGTATCAAAATGATAACATAAAATCACATTGAAAAACTCGGCAATTATTACAATTGAAAGAAAAATGAAAATATTTATATTCATTTTTCCCACAAAACAGCATCCTATTTCAAATTCCACTAAAAAAAATGATACGATAGAAAGAGATTATACATTAAGGGAGACGGTAAAAATGAAACAGCCACTCGCACATCGAATGCGCCCTACAAATATTCAAGAAATTATCGGACAACAACATTTAGTTGGTGAAGGAAAAATTTTATGGCGAATGGTCCAAGCAAATCATTTTCAATCTATGATTTTATACGGCCCTCCAGGCACAGGAAAAACATCCATTGCGAGCGCAATTGCAGGAAGTACTGGAACCCCTTTTCGCCTATTAAACGCTGTTACTCATAATAAAAAAGATATGGAAGTTGTCGTACAAGAAGCAAAGATGCATCGACACCTCGTTTTAATTTTAGATGAAGTACACCGTCTAGATAAAGCAAAACAGGATTTTCTATTACCTCATTTAGAAAGCGGACTCCTTACCTTAATCGGTGCAACAACGAGTAATCCGTTCCATGCTATTAATTCTGCTATTCGAAGTCGTTGTCAAATCTTCGAATTACACGCATTAACAGAAGATGATCTTTTAATCGGCTTAAAACGAGCACTTGAAGATAAAGAAAAAGGTCTCGGGGAATATGATGTAACGGTTACGCCTGAAGCATTACATCACTTTGCAAATGCATCTGGTGGAGACATGCGTTCTGCTTATAATGCACTTGAACTAGCTGTTTTATCTAGCTTTACAACGGACGAAAAAGCTGCGGTAATTACGCTAGAAATTGCAGAAGAATGCTTGCAAAAAAAGAGCTTCGTTCACGACAAAGGCGGTGATGCTCATTATGACGTATTATCGGCATTTCAAAAATCGGTGCGCGGAAGTGATGTAAATGCAGCACTTCATTATTTAGCACGTCTTATTGAAGCTGGTGATTTACAAAGCATTGGTAGACGTCTTCTTATTATGGCATATGAAGATATCGGACTTGCTAGCCCACAAGCCGGACCGCGTACACTAGCAGCTATAGAATCAGCGGAACGAGTTGGATTCCCGGAGGCACGCATACCACTTGCAAATGCTGTTATCGAGCTTTGCTTATCACCAAAATCAAACTCAGCTTACAAAGCACTTGATACTGCATTACACGATTTACGCAACGGTCAGACAGGCGACATTCCAAGTCATTTAAAAGATAGTCATTACAAAGGCGCAGAATCACTCGGAAGAGGCATTGGGTACTTATATCCACACGACCATCCAAATGGATGGGTACAACAACAATACTTACCTGATAAAATAAAAAACAAACAATATTATAAACCGAAAACGACAGGGAAATTTGAGCAAGCACTTTCTACTGTATATGAAAGATTACAAAGTTCGAATAAAACGAAAAATAAAGGGTAACATAAGCGAAAACGTCACCATTATGGAGGCTTCGCTTATGAAAACACGTCAAGATGCATGGACAAAAGAAGACGATCTCCTTTTAGCAGAAACTGTTTTACGACATATTCGCAGCGGTAGCACACAAATAAAAGCATTCGATGAAGTCGGCGATACATTGAACCGCACTTCCGCAGCTTGCGGATTTAGATGGAATGCTGAAGTACGACCGAATTACGAAGATGCGGTTCAACTCGCAAAAAAACAACGTAAAGAATTAAAACGCTCTGAGGCTAAAATAGAAAAAGAGCATTTCACGCAAACGAAACAACTCGTAATTGATGCCGAGTTTTCAGAAGATATTACGCCAAATAAACAAGAACTTACAATGCAAAGTGTCATTTCATTTTTGCAAAACTTAGAGCACAATAGCCCTTCACTCGCAAAGTTACAAACTGAAAATGACGTATTACAAGCTCAGCTCACGTCCCTGCAAAAAACAAACCATGAACTTGAAGCAAAATTAGCGGTCCTCTCAAAAAAACAACAAGCAATCGAAGAAGATTATGCCATGCTTGTTAGAATTATGGACCGTGCTCGAAAACTCGTTTCAGTTGAAGAACAAGAAGAACAGATCGCTCCAATTTTCAAGACAGATCAAAATGGTAATTTAGATATTGTTTATTCTGCAGAAAACTAAAAAGGATGTCACCTAGTCGGGGTTTCTGACTGTGTGGCATCTTTTTTCTCCGGTAAAAATCACATCGCTAAATTAATTTAAATAGATTAACAAACAAAATTGACAACAATAAACCTCAAGTTCACACAAATAAACATCAGGGAATAATTAGATATTTATTACTTGAATGTTACTATAAAGATATATGTTTGAAAGGAGATGGTTGCTATTTCATTAATAGTCTTCAAAATAACACTCGGTATTCTCGTTCTAACATTAGGTTTTTTTACCATTCAGAGTTTAAAAAAGACTTCCGCCTATAAGTCGGATAAATACGATTATTCTTTATTAGGATTACTTACATTCGAATTATTAGTATTGCAAATATCTGCAATTCTTTAAAACATAATAGAAAAAGCATATATCCTAGACGGATATATGCTTTCCTTTTATTCTTGCCCTACACGCTTCACTTCAACGTTTTTAATACGTTCACGTACAACGTGACTTGCCATAATTAGGCCTGCCACAGATGGTACGAATGCATTTGATGAAGGTGGTAATTTCGCTTTACGAATTTTTGCATTTTCGTCTGGTACGATTTCTTTACGTACTTCTTCACGAATTACGATTGGGTTTTCGTCAGAGAAGACAACTTTTACACCTTTTTTAATACCATCTTTACGAAGCTTCGTACGAATTACTTTCGCAATTGGATCTGTATGTGTTTTAGAGATGTCCGCAATACGGAAACGAGTTGGGTCCATTTTATTTGCTGCACCCATGCATGAGATAATTTTAATTTTTCGACGTAAGCACTGTTTAATTAAATGAATTTTGAACGTAATCGTATCAGATGCATCTACTACGAAATCCAATCCATGTTTGAAGAACTCTTCATATGTTTCATCAGTATAAAACATTTCTAGTCCAATTACTTCACAATCTGGATTAATGTCTGCGATACGCTCTTTCATTAATTCTACTTTTGAACGCCCTACAGTAGATACTAACGCGTGAATTTGACGGTTTACGTTTGTAATATCTACAACGTCTTTATCGACTAATACGAGACGTCCTACGCCAGAACGTGCTAACGCCTCTGCCGAAAATGACCCTACGCCGCCAATTCCTAAAATACCGACTGTACTATTTTTTAATATTTCAAGTCCTTCTTTACCGAAGGCTAATTCATTACGTGAAAATTGATGTAACATTCAGCTCTACACTCCTATTACAAAAATGGTCTACCATGTATTCTAGCGTTTTTCCGACTATTTGTATAGAAAAAGTTATAGAATTCCTAAAAATACATATTTCGAGAATAAAAACATAGTGTAAACCGGATTTTATTTCGTCCTAAATACACGTTTAAAAGGGAGGATTCAGAGAACCGAGCAAATCGAGGCACGTATGCTAGGAGGAGCACAGTGTAGGAGTACTACTCGAGCACCGGACTAGCATACGTAACGATGAGATGCGACAGTTATCTAAACCGGACTTTTTAAATAACCCTTTCAATATACATTTAAAAAGGAGGATTTAGAGAACCGAGCAGATCGAGGCACGCATGCTAGGAGGAGCACAGTGTAGGAGTACTACTCGAGCACCGGACTAGCATACGTAACGATGAGGTGCGACAGTTATCTAAACCGGACTTTTTAAATAACCCTTTCAATATACATTTAAAAAGGAGGATTTAGAGAACCGAGCAGATCGAGGCACGCATGCTAGGAGGAGCACAGTGTAGGAGTACTACTCGAGCACCGGACTAGCATACGTAACGATGAGGTGCGACAGTTATCTAAACCGGACTTTTTAAATTTCCTCTCAAAAAAAGTCTAGACGGCTATAGTATAACCATCTAGACTTTATTCTTACTTCTCTTCTTTTAAGCTTAATTTTAAGTTTAACTCTTCAAGCTGTGCTTCTGCAACTGGGCTTGGAGCTTCTGTTAATAAGCAGCTTGCGCTTGCTGTTTTCGGGAATGCAATTGTATCACGAAGGTTCGTACGACCTGCAAGTAACATAACAAGACGGTCTAAACCTAATGCGATACCACCGTGTGGTGGAGTACCGTATTCGAATGCTTCTAATAAGAATCCGAATTGCTCTTGTGCTTCTTCTTGTGAGAATCCAAGTGCTTTGAACATTTTTTCTTGTACGTCACGCTCGTAAATACGAAGTGATCCACCACCAAGCTCATAACCATTTAATACAAGGTCATATGCTTGTGCACGTGCTTTTTCTGGTGCTGTTTCTAATAGCTCAACATCTTCACGGAATGGCATTGTGAATGGGTGGTGAGCTGCGAAGTAACGATCTGCATCTTCATCGTACTCAAGAAGTGGCCAATCCGTTACCCATAGGAAGTTAAATTTACTTTCATCGATTAACTCAAGCTCTTTACCTAGACGTAAACGAAGTGCACCTAAGCTATCTGCGACAACGCTCTTCTTATCTGCTACGAATAGTAATAAGTCGCCAGCAGTAGCTTCTAATGTAGCCATTAACGCGTTTGCTTCTTCTTCACCGAAGAATTTCGCAATCGGTCCTTTTAAGCCGTCCTCTTCCACTTTAAGCCAAGCTAGACCTTTTGCACCGTATACTTTTACGAATTCAGTTAATGCATCGATATCTTTACGAGAGTATTTGCTCGCAGCACCTTTTGCATTAATTGCTTTTACTTGTCCGCCACTTTCTACAGCACTTGTAAATACTTTAAAACCACAACCTACTGCAAATTCAGATAGGTCTGTTAGTTCCATTTCAAAGCGTGTATCTGGCTTATCAGAACCGTAACGAGCCATTGCATCAGCATATTTCATACGAGGGAATGGTGCACTCACTTCTACACCTTTTGCATCCTTCATAACTTTCGTCATCATGCGCTCCATCATATCTAAAATTTCATCTTGTGTTAAGAATGAAGCTTCGATATCGATTTGCGTGAATTCTGGTTGACGGTCTGCACGTAAATCTTCGTCACGGAAACAACGTGCTACTTGATAGTAACGCTCAAATCCACCGACCATAAGAAGCTGTTTAAATAATTGCGGAGATTGTGGTAATGCATAGAATTCACCATCATGTACACGACTTGGTACTAAATAGTCACGAGCTCCTTCTGGTGTGCTCTTCGTTAAAATTGGTGTTTCTACTTCTAAGAACTCTTCTGTGTCTAAGAAGTTACGAATTGTTTTCGTTACATCGTGACGCATTTTGAATGTGTTAAACATTGCAGGACGACGTAAGTCTAAATAACGATATTTTAAACGCACATCTTCTGATGCATCTGTATCATCAGCAATAATGATTGGCGTTGTTTTTGCTGCATTTAATACGTTTACTTTCGTTGCTTGTACTTCAATACGACCAGTTGCCATATTGTCATTAATTGCGCCTTTACCACGCTCAACAACTGTACCTTCTACGTGCAATACGTATTCACTACGAATAGTTTCTGCTATTTCTAACGCTTCTTTTGATGTTTCTGGGTTAAATACAACTTGCACGATACCTGTACGGTCACGTAAGTCGATAAAGATTAATCCACCTAAATCACGGCGTTTTTGTACCCAACCTTTTAATTGAACTGTTTGTCCAACTGCTTCTACTGTTACTTTTCCACATGCATGTGTTCTTTCAGCCACTGTAAGTTCCCCCTATATTAATTTCTCTGCTACGTATGAAGCAAATACATCTAATGCTACTTCTTCTTGTTCGCCTGTTGCCATATCTTTTAAGTTAATGATGCCTTTATCTAGCTCATCTTCCCCTAATACAGCTACAAATTTCGCCTTTAGACGATCTGCTGATTTAAATTGTGCTTTCATTTTACGGTCTAAATAATCTTTTTCAACTGATAATCCAGCTTTACGAAGATCAAACGCAACTTTCGCAGCATGGTCTTTCGCTTTTTCACCAAGCGCTACAACATAACAATCAATACTATGTTCAATTGGTAATTCGATGTTTTCAGCTTTTAGCGCCATAATTAAACGTTCGATACTCATCGCAAAACCGATACCTGGCATTTCCGGTCCACCGATTTCTTGTACAAGTCCGTTGTAACGGCCACCACCGCTTAATGTAGTGATAGCACCGAAACCTTCTGCCTCACTCATGATTTCAAAAACAGTGTGTTGATAGTAGTCTAAACCACGTACTAAGTTCGGATCTTTTTCAAACGGAACATCCATCATCGTTAATAGTTCTTGAACTTTGTCGTAGTATACTGCTGAATCTTCGTTTAAGTATTCTGTAATAGATGGTGCTGTTCCCATTAATTCATGGTTACGGTCCTTCTTACAATCTAAAATACGAAGAGGGTTCTTTTCTAGACGAGATTGACAGTCAGAACAGAACTCGCCGATACGTGGCTCAAAGTGTGCGATTAACGCATCGCGGTGCGCTTGACGGCTCGCCGCATCACCTAAACTGTTTAATACAACTTTAATATTTTTTAAGCCCATGCCGCGGTAAAACTCTACAGCAAGTGCAATTACTTCTGCATCAATCGCAGGATCGTTACTACCGATTGCTTCAATACCAAATTGTACGAATTGACGATAGCGACCTGCTTGTGGTCTTTCGTAACGGAACATTTGACCGATATAGTATAATTTCGTTGGTTGTGTTGCATCACCGAACATTTTGTTTTCAACGTAAGAACGTACAACAGGTGCAGTACCTTCTGGACGTAATGTTAAACTGCGCTCTCCACGATCTTGGAATGAGTACATTTCTTTTTGTACGATATCTGTCGTATCACCAACACCACGTAAAAATAGCTCCGTGTGTTCAAAAATTGGTGTACGAATTTCTTTATAGTTGTAACGACGGCAAATTTCGCGTGCTTGCCCTTCGATATACTGCCATAACTCAACGCTACCTGGAAGAATATCTTGCGTTCCGCGTGGGATTTGAATAGACATATTCAGTTCCTCCTCAAATTGTTTTAATCTTAATAAAAATAAAAAAACTCCCGCCTCTACTGTTTGAACAGTAGGGACGAGAGTATTATACCCGTGGTGCCACCCTAATTGAAGCACGTATGCTTCCACTTTTTTAATAACGCTTAAATGTGCGTTCATCCCTACTAAGCATATATGCCGTTCAAGTTGAAACCTCTAGAGTGTCATTCAATCAGTCATCATGCAGAAATGTTTTCAGCCTAAGACATTTCTTCTCTTTCCATGTGTGTCTCATTTACTCTTCTCTATCAACGGTTATATTCATATGTAAATATAAAATTACTATACGTTTGTTGAGTAGGATTGTCAAGTACTCTAAGAGCGTTCAATCTGCTTCTTTAGACGCTTTACATCTTGAAGAGAAATCCCAAACTCAGAAGCAAGCTCCATTGAAGTATTGTTTTGCTCTTTTGAAATAAAATCATGAAAATTTACGTTAAACAGTTGATTTGCACCATTTGTAACAGAATGCCCTTTTTCATTCATACGCATACGTATATCCCTCACATTCAATATAGATGTTTTACTTTTTATTGTTCCATATTGATGAAAGAGTTATACATAATTGAAACAGCTATTGATTCCAAATAAAGTGTAACTTTAATGAATAGGGGTTTTGTCCATTGCCACTCATTATTAGCCCTCACTAATCAGGCTTTTACGGGCAGTGGATCTCCCACAAATAGCGAGATAAATGAACAAAACATACAACAATGTATAAAAAAGAGAGGATTATATAATCCCCTCTTCTTAAGCAACACTATTTACTATCCACAATTAAGGTCACCGGACCATCATTGATTAAAGAAACATCCATCATTGCTCCGAACTTCCCTGTTTCTACATGCAATCCTTGCTTACGAACTTCCTCATTAAAGAAATCATATAAACACTCTGCATAATCAGGTTTGGCAGCATCCATAAAGTTGGGACGTCTTCCCTTGCGGCAATCTCCGTATAATGTGAATTGCGAAATTGATAGAACTTGTCCTTCTACATCAAGTACAGAATGGTTCATCTTTCCACTCTCATCTTCAAAAATACGTAAGTTCGCAATTTTTTCTGCAATGTAAGTTGCATCTTTTTCTGTATCTTCATGCGTAATGCCAACTAGTAATGTTAAACCGAACGGAATTTGTCCTACGATCTCACCGTCTACTGTGACAGACGCTTCTTTTGATCGCTGTAAAACAACTCTCATCTTTTCTACACTCCCTATTAATGCATCATGCGTCGTACTGCATAAATTTCTGGGACACGTTTAATGCGTTCTACTACTTTTTTCAAGTGCTGTAAGTTACGAATAGAGATTGACATATTAATTGTCGCCATCTTATTACGGTCACTTCTACCAGAAACTGCCGAAATGTACGTTTTCGTCTCTGTAACAGCTTGTAATACTTCATTTAATAAGCCACGGCGATCGTAACCTGAAATTTCAATATCAACGTTATACTCAATTTCTTTTTCAGGACTACCTTCCCACTCTACTTCCAATAAACGTTCTATAGCTTCTTCTGTATGAACATTTACACAATCACGGCGGTGAATCGATACACCTCGGCCTTTCGTAATATACCCAACGATATCATCACCTGGAACCGGGTTACAGCATTTTGATAAACGAATTAATAAATTATCCGCACCACTTACTTTAACACCAGAATCCCATTTTCGAATTTTCATCGGTTTACGAACTTCTTTAACTTCAACGATTTCTTCTTCTTCACGTTGCTTACGGAATTTGTCCGTTAGTCGCGTAACAATTTGCGACGCTGTAATCCCGCTATATCCAACTGCTGCAAACATATCTTCTTCATTTGCAAAGTTGAATTTTTCAGCAACACGTTTTAAATTGTCCGGAGCTAACACTTCTTTCATCTCATACTCTAGGCTACGCACTTCTTTCTCAACAAGTTCACGGCCTTTTTCAATATTTTCATCTCTACGTTGCTTCTTAAAGAATTGACGTATTTTGTTTTTTGCATGAGATGTTTGAGCAAGTTTCACCCAGTCTTGACTTGGCCCATACGAATGTTTCGATGTTAAAATTTCAATGATGTCACCTGTTTTTAATTTATAATCAAGCGTCACCATTTTCCCGTTTACTTTTGCACCAATTGTTTTATTTCCAATCTCCGAATGGACACGATACGAAAAGTCAATCGGAACAGATCCAAGTGGCAATTCCATTACGTCGCCTTTCGGTGTAAAGACGAATACCATGTCAGAGAATAAATCAATTTTTAATGACTCCATAAACTCTTCTGCATTAGAAGCTTCATTTTGCCATTCTAATATTTGACGGAACCATGTAAGTTTCTTCTCTAATGTACCTGTTGTTTCTGCTGTTTTTCCTTCTTTATACGCCCAGTGCGCCGCGATCCCGAATTCTGCAATCTCATGCATTTCTTTCGTACGAATTTGCACTTCAAGCGGATCACCTTTCGGCCCAATTACAGTCGTATGAAGAGATTGATATAGATTTGCTTTCGGCATTGCAATATAATCTTTAAAACGACCTGGCATTGGCTTCCAGCACGTATGAATAATTCCAAGCACCGCATAACAATCTTTAATACTATTTACTACGACACGTACAGCTAGTAAATCGTAAATTTCATTGAACTGTTTATTTTGCAGTGCCATTTTACGATAAATACTGTAAATATGTTTTGGTCTTCCAGAAATCTCTGGTTGAATTGAAACCTCTTTTAATTTCTCACGAATACCAGTCATTACTTCATCTAAATACTCTTCACGCTCTGCACGTTTACGCTTCATTAAATTTACAATACGATAATATTGTTGCGGATTTAAATAGCGAAGTGACGTATCCTCTAACTCCCATTTAATAGTACTAATTCCGAGTCTATGTGCTAAAGGTGCAAAGATTTCTAACGTTTCATTTGCAATGCGACGCTGCTTCTCTTGAGGCAAATGTTTCAATGTACGCATGTTATGAAGACGATCAGCTAGTTTAATTAAAATAACTCGAATATCTTGAGCCATTGCGATAAACATTTTGCGATGGTTTTCTGCTTGTTGTTGCTCATGAGATTTATATTTAATCTTTCCGAGCTTTGTTACACCATCGACAAGCATAGCAATTTCTTTATTAAATTCCCGTTCAATATCTTCTAATGTAATTTCTGTATCTTCCACTACATCATGTAAGAAACCTGCTGATACTGTAGCTGGATCCATGTGTAAATCAACTAAAATACCTGCAACTTGAATTGGATGAATAATGTACGGTTCACCCGATTTTCTGTATTGTTCGCTATGCGCATCACGTGCATATTCATAGGCACGTGCCACTAGCTCAATATCTTCATCTGCTAAATATTGACTTGCTTTCTCGAGTACCTGTTCAGCTGTTAGTACCTGCTCATTTGCCATCGAATCACCTTTTATTGAAAATTGACTTTATCTTAATTAAGTAGAATAAATTATATTCTATCATTATAACCTAATGATTGTGAATTGTGAAAAGGAAAAGATTTTACTGACATTTCACCTTATTTTTTTGTGCAATTATACAAAAGTACCCGCTCCTCTCCAAGAGATTCACGGGTACTTTTTATCACCGTAGTTTTACCTATATAGTGATTAGTATTTTTCTAATACTAATACATCGTAACCATCTAACATTTTACGACCATCTAAGTAAGTAAGCTCTACTAAGAATGCAATTCCTGCTACAACTCCGCCAAGTTCTTCAACTAGCTTAATTGTCGCTTCAATTGTTCCACCTGTAGCTAATAGATCATCTGTAATCAATACGCGTTGACCTGGCTTAATTGCATCTTTATGGATTGTTAAAACATCTTTACCATATTCTTTACCGTAGTCAACTGTAATTACTTCACGTGGTAATTTCCCTAATTTACGAACTGGTGCAAAACCTACTTCTAACGCATAAGAAACTGGGCAACCGATAATAAAGCCACGTGCTTCTGGCCCTACTACAACGTCAATGTCTCTTTTCTTTGCATACTCAACGATTGCATCTGTTGCTGCTTTGTATGCTTTACCGTCGTTCATTAACGGTGTAATGTCTTTAAATACAATACCTTCTTTTGGATAATCCGGTACAATTGCGATATGTTGCTTGAAATCCATATTTCTGAATCCTCCTCAGATCTAAAAGGTTTGTAAATACAAATCCTTTACCCTAACTGTTCTACTTCTTTATGATTACGAATCGTTTCAAACCATGTATATAGTTGCTGATATGTGCTATAAACCAATTCTTTTTCTAATTGTAAGTGGTTCATTTTCTCACGATATGTGTTCGATTCAATTAAATCACGCTTTTGTTTTTTGTCTGCCATAAAAATGACGCCATCTTTTATTGTAACAAATTCTAACTCAAAAAACACCTGTGTCATGAAATTTACTGTATCTTTTGACCAACCTTTATGTCGACATAGTTGTTCTCCATATTGTCTTAAAGAAAATGGTGCTTTTTGGCTCAAGAACGAATAGTACCATTTAAAATGTTCCCTCGTTGGAACAGTACTAAATAAATGATTATTCTCTTGATAAAATAGCGTATAAATTCGCGACGGGAACCCCACTTTAAATAAATCTCGTAATTCCTCTGTTCCTTTTGGCAAATCAAGTAACACGATGTATTGATCGTCTAAATGAGTTACTTCTGATGCATGCATCATATGCTCTTTATAGTCTTCTAGAGAAAACTTATTCAATACCTCTTCAGAAAAATACACCATCGTTATTTTTTCTTTCGGAAGTTCTGCTACATTCGCTTCTACGTTACGCATACTACGCCAATCAAATAATTGCCACGCCTCTACAGCAATATCTTGTACCATTAATTGCGGCTTCTTAAAATTATTCCATTCATTGATAGATGCTTCCCCTATTACAGATACCTTTGCAACTGGAGAAATTTCTTTTGCATACGCACCAAAACCAAATCCGATTGTATCCAGTGTCGCTTGTCCATCGCGAAGAGCCATTTTCAAATGAGAGCCATCTGATCCGATTGCACGAATACTTTCTAGCTCTGCATCCTTCACTGCAATACGTGGTTTTGGATTTCCAACACCAAATGGCGCTAACTTTTGCATGTCTTCAATTGCTGCCAGTGTTACATCCTCCACTTTACAAAAGACATCAACAGCTGTAATTGGAATAAAATCTTCTTCTGTTAAAATTACCTCTGCTTGTTCATTTAAGCGGCGGCGTAATTCATCTACATCATTCATATGTAGCGTCATTCCCGCTGCCATCGGATGCCCTCCGAAGTGTGGCAATAACTCTCTACAATCTGACAAATTTGCAAACAAATCAAATCCTGCAATACTACGTGCTGAACCTTTTGCTGTTTCTTTTACAGGATCAATGCATAATACAATCGTTGGACGATAAAAACGTTCAACTAATTTAGATGCGACAATTCCAATTACACCTGGATTCCAGTCTTCTTTTGCCAGTACTAGTACTTTATTGTCTTCTGGCGGGAAATTATTTTCCACTTCAGCGATAGCTTCTTCTGTAATTTGCTTTACAATATCTTTTCGCAGTTTGTTCAGCTCATCAATTTCTTCAGCCAACTCTTTCGCTTCTTCTGGATCATCTGATAATAAAAGATGTACAGCCGGTGTAGCATCTTCTAAACGTCCAACTGCATTAATACGCGGAGCGAGTGAGAAGCCAATACTCTCTTCTGTAATTTCACTTTGCGAAACGTTAGCAACTTTAAATAGCGCCTTTAGTCCGATATTTTTCGTCATGCGCATATGCTTTAAACCGCGCTTCACTAGTAATCTATTCTCACCATGAAGTGATACTAAATCGGCTACTGTACCAATTACTGCAATTTCTAATAAATGTTCTGGTACACGGCCTAGTAGTGCATGTGCAACTTTAAACGCAACACCTACACCAGCTAAATAGTGAAACGGATATACACCGCCATCTAATTTCGGATGAATAATCGCAAGTGCTTCTGGCAATTCTGGTGGTGGCTCATGGTGATCTGTAATAATAAGATCTATCCCAAGCTCCTTCGCTACCTTCGCTTCATGTACTGCTGCGATACCAGTATCGACAGTAATAATTAGTGAGAATCCTGCGCTATGTGCCCAACGAAATGCTTCTTCGTTTGGTCCATATCCTTCTGTAAAACGGTTTGGAATATAAAATTCTACGTCTGCACCTAATTCTTGCAAGGCAAGATATAACACAGTCGTACTACTTACTCCATCCGCATCGTAGTCACCAAATATTAATATTTGCTCTCCATTTTGAATCGCCTTATTTACACGTTCTACCGTTCTATCCATTCCTTCTAATAAAAATGGATCATGAAATTCTTGATTTTCTGTATTTAAAAAATCTAAAATCTTATCTTCTGTATCTAGTCCTCTACCGAGGAATAACGAAACGACAAGTGGTGATAATTGTAATTTACTTGCTAATTCACTCACTCGCTCATTATTATATTCTTTTTCTTTCCAACGCGTCTTCGGTTGTAACACGAAATCACCCCTTAACCTGTTCATTATACAAGACAGATTAAGGGGTGACAATATAATGCAAACTACGATGCAATATCTATATACTAAAATGTTAATGATATTTAATTTGGGGAATACGGATTTATATGTACAAACACATTTTGTACGTTATCTTGTTCCATAAGCGTTTCTTTCACATGCTTTCCAATGCGGTGCCCTTCTTCTACAGTAATGTATGGATCTACAGAAACTTTAATATCAACAATAACGTAATGACCATGCTCCCTTGCATATAAAGAACCGATTTTTTTCACACCATCTATTTGAAGTACTGCTTCTCTAAGCGGAACAACATCTTCCTCATGAAGAACATGATCAAGCGTTGCATGAATTGCTTCTGCCCCAATACTCCACGCCATTTTTGCAACAAGAAGTGAAACAAATAATCCTGCAATTGGATCGGCATATACAAGCCAATCTAACCCGAACTTACCTCCCATAATCGCTGCACAAATACCGATTAAAGCTGCAATTGAAGAAAACACATCCGAACGATGTTCATATGCATTTGCAATAATTGCATCACTATTTACCCTCTTCCCTAATCGGAATTTATATTGAAACATTCCTTCTTTCACGATAATTGAAAGAACAACAGCAAAAATCGTAATTCCTTTCGGTGGTTCTAGTTCCTGCGAAAAAGCTTTTATAGACGAAATTGCTATCTCGATTCCCACAATAAATAATAATACTGCAACAATAATTGCTGAAATCGATTCCGCTTTACCATGACCATACGGATGATCTTCATCAGGCGGTTGCTTTGCTGCTCGCAATCCAAAAAGTACAGCGAGCGAACCAATTACATCTGATGCAGAATGCACGGCATCCGCTAATAGTGCTTTACTGTTCCCAATATAACCAATTACCGCCTTTACAATCGCTAATATAATATTACCAACGATTCCGACAATAGCACCAAACTCGGCCTGTTTAAAACGTTCATCTTTTTCCATAATTAAAATCCCTTCTTTTCTTAACCTATCTTTTTATTGTAGCAAAAACAGCGATAACACCACCACTTTCTTCCATCTTTCTTTTGTTAAAAAGTTGCTATCTTATTGTATCCACAAACGAAAAAAGAGATGCCTCATAAAGAGACATCATCTTATTTATACTTGTGGTTCAGATTCTACTTTCTCAACCTTTTTCTTGTTTTTTCCCTTTTTCAAACGACGGTTTTCAAGCATTAACCAAATTTGAGAAGCAACGAAAACAGAAGAGTACGTACCTACAACTAATCCAACAAGTAACGCAAACGAGAAGTTACGTAATGACTCACTACCGAAGATAAGTAACGCAATTACCGGGAATAACACTGTTAATACGGTGTTAATTGAACGACCAAGCGTTTGGCGAATACTTGCATTTACGATTTCTTCTAAGTCTTTTATATCGCGAACTCGTTTTTTCTGTTTGTATAATTCACGGTTTCTATCAAATGTAACAATTGAGTCATTAATAGAATAACCGATGATTGTTAACACTGCAGCGATAAACGTTAAGTCTACCTCTAATTGGAAAATACTAAATATAACAACCATAACGAATGCGTCATGTAATAATGCAAGTACTGCAGATAATGCGTACGTAAATCTGAATCGAATACTTACGTATAAAATGATAACCGCAGAAGCAATTAATACTGCGATAAATGCATTTCGTGCAATTTCTTTACCAATTGTCGGTGAAACTGTACTTACATTTGGATCTGTACCATATTTATCGTGGAAGAATGTTTTTGTTTTCGCAATTTCATCTTTTGATAGAACACCTAATGTACGAACTGCGAATCCTTTATTGTCATCTCCAGTCGGTACAATATTTTCTTCCTTCACGTCAATTTTCAATTCTTTAAAATCTTTATGAACATCAGACACAGTAAGTGCTTGTTTTGATTGCAAGTCGATACGTGTACCACTCGCAAAATCAATACCAAGATTCAATTTGAAAATTGGTAGTATAATTGCACCTGCAATTACAACTACAATCGAGAAAACAAGGAATTTATGACCGATATTTACGAAGTTAATACGATCAAATCTTGTCGGTGGGTGTACTACACCTTTTGTTAATGGAATAATATCCTTTTGTTTCACACCAAAGTATCCTGGCTTTTTATCGAAGTAACGGCTCTTTACAAGTAAACCTAGTAAGAAACGAGTACCGAATACGTTCGTAACGAAACCAACTAAAATACTTACGATTAAACTTGTTGCGAATCCTTTTACAGAGCTATTACCATAAACGAATAATACACCAGCCGCTGCAAGAGTCGTAACGTTTGCATCTAAAATTGTTGCTAATGAACGATGATTACCAGCACGGAATGCTGACATCATTGACTTACCAATTTTCAGCTCTTCTTTCAGTCTTTCGTACGTAATAATATTCGCATCAACTGCGATACCTACCCCGAGCACTAATGCCGCAATACCTGGTAATGTCAGAACCGCATGCATCCAGTTAAATACGAGTAGCGTAACAAAAATGTATAGACCTAACATAATAACCGCTACAATTCCTGGTAAACGGTAGTATACAAGCATAAATAAGAAAATAAGAGCGATACCAATCGCACTAGCGAAAATCGTTTGCTCTAACGCTTGTTGACCAAATTTCGCTCCAACTGATGTTGAATACATTTCTTTTAAATCAACAGGAAGTGCACCTGCATTTAATAAAGATGAAAGTTGTTTCGCACTTTCAACTGTGAAGTTTCCACCTACGATAGATACTTCAGCTTGATTAAACACTTGGCTTACTGTTGCTGCTGATAAGAACTTCGGATTCGGTTTTGCAGACTCTGCTTTATACGAATCTTTTCCTTCTTCAAAGTCAAGCCAAATTACCATTAAATTCGTTGGTGGTGGCATTTTTGAAATTTTTTCAGTTACTTCACGGAATCTATCAGCGCTTTTTAGTGTAAGACCTACGCTCGCACGGCCTTGCTCATCAAATGTTTGTTTCGCTCCGCCGCCTTTTAAATCCGTTCCGTCCATAAGAAGGTTGTCATCTACATCACGGAATGTTAATTTCGCTTGTGTTGATAACATTTCACGTGCTTTTTGCTGGTCTTGTACACCAGCAAGCTGTACGCGAATTCGATCTTGTCCTTCAATTTGAATGTTCGGCTCACTTACACCGAGAACATTGACACGATTTTCAAGAGCACCTACTGTACTTACAAGTGCCTCTCGGTCGATTTTATCACCTTTTTTGGCTGGTTTTACTTCATACAGAATTTCAAAACCACCGCGAAGGTCTAGTCCTAGACTAATTCCTTTTGCTATGTCTTTTCCTGCCGCACCAATTACTCCACCGATTAATAAAACGATGAGGAAAAAGGCGGCAATTCTCGTACCACGCTTTGCCATATGTACCCTCTTTCTGCTACTAACACTTTAAATAAATCTCTTACGATTCACTTTTACACGTATGCATACGCCTAGTTAGTAGACTTCCTTTCTATAATTTTGCTAGTTCATCACTAGCTGTGTCGGTACGTTTTTCACAATACCTACACTTTCATTATTTATTTTTTCTCTTCACTACCCCCTTTATATATAATCTTAGACATAATTATTTCCTCATTATCAATACCTATCATTATACTGCAAAAGGAAGAACAAACCAATTGCAGTCGGTTATTTATTTTCATATTCATCAAATGACCAAAGTGGCGCTTGATATGCTTCTACAGTTAAATAATTCATATATTCATTAGTACTTACTCTTAATACATCATTTACTAATTCATATAATCTAACATCACCGTTTATCTTTTTCCACTTCTTCACTTTAAGAAACTTCCAAATATCATCATCTGTTACTCGGTCATAACCGAACATGTGAAACTCTTCTACTTTGCTTTCTAAAACGACTTGTAACTGTCCGCGGTATGATTCTACCAAAGCCTCTTTTTCTAACATACATAAACATCTCCTTCTTATTTCAGCACGAAAAGTCGCTTTTAATCCCGCTCTAATGGACAGCAATAACTACTTTCAAGAGTACTCTCATACTTCACTCTCTTAAATGCTTGTCATTCTTGTCTCATACGTGCATATAAATTATTGTAAATCATTCCACTGATTTTGAGAAGGTAGGAGAAGACCATGACGAGACAAAGCTTTTTAAAAGGCGCATTTATTTTAATGATAGCCGGCTTTATTACCAAAATCCTTGGATTTATTAACCGGATTGTAATGGCACGTATTTTAGGAGAAGAAGGCGTTGGCCTTTATATGATGGCCGTTCCTACATTCATTCTAGCAATTACATTAACACAAATCGGCCTTCCTGTCGCAATCGCAAAATTTGTAGCAGAAGCGGAAGCTGTGAACGATAAACAAAGGGTTAAAAAAATATTAACAGTATCATTAGCTGTTACATCCGTTATTAGTATCATTTTAACAATCGGAATTATGCTCCTCACACCTATTTTAGCAAAAACATTATTAACTGATGAACGAACGTACTATCCATTAATGGCCATTTTACCTGTCGTTCCTGTTATTGCTGTTTCTTCTGTTTTACGCGGTTATTTCCAAGGGAAACAAAATATGAAACCTAGCGCTTATGCTCAAGTTATAGAACAAGTTGTCCGCATTACAATTATCGCTATATGCATTCAGTTATTTTTACCTTACGGCGTAGAATATGCTGCAGCTGGCGCTATGTTATCAGCCGTTCTCGGTGAAGTTGCATCGTTATTATTTTTACTCACTTTATTCCAGCGCGAAAAACATTTATCTATACGCTCTGGATTTTTCACTACTGTAAAGGAGAGCACAGGTACATTTTATTCTCTTATGGATATCGCTCTTCCGACTACAGGAAGTCGTTTAATCGGTTCCGTTTCATATTTCTTTGAGCCTATCGTCGTTATGCAAAGCTTAGCGATTGCCGGAGTTGCTGCTTCTGTCGCAACCCAGCAATACGGTATATTAAACGGTTATGCATTCCCACTTCTATCACTGCCAGCCTTTATTACATACGCTCTTTCTACAGCGCTCGTTCCATCTATTAGTGAAGCGATGGCTAAAAGACAGCATAAATTAGTGGAACACCGCCTACAACAAGCTCTTCGAATCTCATTAATTACTGGTGGGTGGTCAGTCGTTATATTATACGTATTCGCTTCTCCTATTTTAACTCTTATGTATGGATCGGATAGTGCAACAGCATTTATCCAGCTTCTTGCACCTTGCTTTTTATTTCATTACTTTCAAAGTCCACTTACCTCTGTTTTACAAGCTTTAAACTTAGCAAGAGCTGCAATGATGAATACATTTATTGGCGCCATCGTGAAATTAATCCTTATTTTTGTACTAGCTTCAAGGCCAGATTTTCAAATGATGGGGGTTGCACTCGCTATCGCTGCAAATATAGTGACGGTAACATTCCTTCATTACGCTACTGTTTTAAAGAAAATTACATTTACCATTTATGCAAAAGACTACATTTTCGGCGGACTTGCTATCGGTATTGCAGGTGCTTTCGGTTTTTACCTTCATAAATATATGATTTTCTCTCATTCACTTGGCGTACAAACATTATGGGAAATCACTTTAACAACAATCATTTATATCGTCCTCCTCTTCACTTTTAAACTCATTCGAAAAGAAGAGTTAAGCCGACTCCCAATCATTCGAAAACTTTCATTTTTGAAGTAAACGGGCTTACTATTTCATATAGTAAGCCTCTAGTTTTCTTTCAAATCAACAAAAAATTGTCCATTTTGAAAGCTGCAGTATAAAATTTGTGTGATATCGTTATAACCTAAGTTTTTTAATTTGCCAATGAGCCATTCGTCTGTATGTTCAATCATTTGTAAATGATTCAATTGAATTTCTCCATCAATAATAAGAGGAAGAGTAAACTGCAATGTATCCTGTTTACCTTTTTGTTTTTGAAAGACAGATAACTTCCCAGATGGTTCTAAAATAGCGTATTCTACATCTCGGATATCTCCAACTCCTTGCTCCCTTAATTGCATCAATAAATCATCTATATTATAACGCTGCTTTCTCATCTTCTTTTCATCAATTTTCCCCGCATTTACAAGAATAGCCGGCTCACCTTCTATTAAATGCCGAAATCGTTGAAACTTTAATGAAATGACTGACAAAATAATCTGTATACACATAAGAAAAGTCATCGGAACTAATTGGTGCCAAAGTGATTTATCGGTATTTTCAATTGCGACTACGGCCATTTCGCCAAGCATAATGAATACGACTAAATCTAATACACTTAACTCTCCAATTTCACGTTTACCCATAAGACGAAAAATAATTAATATGATGATATACAAAAGCATCGTCCGGCCAATGATTGATACCCATTCCATTTCTACATCTCCTTTTTTACGTATAGACTCCCCTATAAAAAATAAACTAGTCTAACTTGGGCAAAAAGAAAATATGCTTGTATTAAAAAGGGGGAATGTATAAATGGATGGAACGAAAAAATTATCAACCGCAATCGGCTTTGGTATCATTACCTTATTAATTCTTGCATCAATTATTAGCATGGTTATAGCTCTTTTATTAAAGTTTACAGCTATGACTGAAGGGACATTAGCCGTTACTATTTTTATACTAGCACTTTTATCTATGCTTATATCCGGATTTACTGCCGGCAAAAAAGCACAAGGGAAAGGTTGGCTAGTAGGTTTCACAACAGGTCTTACATTCGCAATACTTGTTTTTCTAGTTAACTATTTAGGCTTCTCTCAAACTTTATCGAACTCCCAGTTACTTTATCAATTAGCATTAATGGGCGCGAGTACACTCGGTGGTATTTTCGGGGTAAATATGTCAAAACAAAATAACTAAAAAAGGCCCTGCACATTTCATGCAGGGCCTTCCTCATTAGTTTTTCACAACTTCACGAATCGCATTACGATCGAAAGTTAAGTGTGAACCACCAGATTTAATAACGATTTTCGTCTCATCTACTGATTCGATTGTACCGTGTAAACCACCGATTGTTACGATAGCATCACCTTTTGCTAACTCATTTTGCATTTGAGCAACTGCTTTTTGACGCTTTTGTTGCGGGCGAATTAATAAGAAATAGAAAATCGCAAACATCGCAACGATCATAACGATATTCATCATACCTGGATTCATCTTTTGTTCCTCCTTTTAAATTATGTATTAGAAGTTTTTAGCATTCGGTTTATTAAAGCCATACTGTTCAAAGAATTCTTCGCGGAAATCGCCAAGACGGTCTTCACGAATAGCTTGTCTCACCTGCTCCATTAAGTTTAACAGAAAATGAAGGTTGTGATAAGACGTTAAACGAATTCCGAACGTTTCATCACATTTCATTAAGTGACGAATATACGCACGAGAGTAATTTTTACATGTATAGCAATCACAATTTGGATCAAGCGGACCGAAGTCTCTTGCAAATTTCGCATTTTTTACAACTAGACGGCCTTCACTTGTCATACATGTACCATTTCGAGCGATACGAGTTGGGAGTACGCAGTCAAACATATCAATACCACGAATTGCACCATCGATTAATGAGTCAGGAGAACCTACTCCCATTAAGTAACGTGGCTTATTATCTGGAAGAAGTGGCGTTGTAAACTCAAGTACACGGTTCATAATATCTTTCGGCTCACCTACAGATAAACCACCTACAGCGTAACCAGGGAAGTCCATTGAAACAAGGTCTTTTGCACTTTGACGACGAAGCTCTTCGAACTCTCCGCCCTGTACAATACCGAATAAACCTTGATCTTGTGGACGTTCATGCGCTTTTAAACAACGTTCTGCCCAGCGGCTTGTACGTTCTACAGATTTCTTCATATATTCAAAAGTAGCCGGGAAAGGTGGACACTCATCAAATGCCATCATAATATCCGATCCTAATGCATTTTGAATTTCCATCGCTTTTTCTGGTGATAAGAATAATTTATCTCCATTTAAGTGGTTACGGAAGTGAACGCCTTCCTCTTCAATACGACGGAAGTCACTTAAACTGAATACTTGGAAACCACCAGAGTCCGTTAAGATTGCACGATCCCAGTTCATAAATTTATGCAAACCACCTGCTTCACGAATAATTTCGTGACCTGGGCGTAGCCATAAATGATACGTATTACTTAAAATAATGCCAGAATCCATTGCTTTTAATTCTTCTGGTGACATTGTCTTAACTGTTGCAAGTGTACCAACTGGCATAAATGTTGGTGTATCAAATGAACCGTGTGGCGTATGTACACGTCCTAAACGGGCACCTGTTTGTTTACAAGTTTTAATAAATTCATAACGAATTGCTGTCATAATTTACTCCTTTTATTTGTTTCCCATTTTAGCGTGAGATGCAACGAACATTGCATCACCGAAGCTAAAGAAACGATATTTTTCTTTTACTGCTTCATTATAAGCGTGAAGTACATTATCTCTATTTGCAAATGCACTTACAAGCATAATTAATGTTGATTTCGGTAAATGGAAGTTTGTAATTAAACCATCAATTGCTTTAAATTCATAACCTGGGTACATAAAAATGTCTGTCCAGCCAGAAGCAGCACAAAGCTTACCATCATGATCTGTCGCAATTGTTTCTAACGTACGAGTTGAAGTCGTACCTACCGTAATAATACGTCCACCATTCTCTTTCACGCGATTTAATAACGCAGCTGTCTCTTCAGACATATGGTAATATTCTGCGTGCATATGGTGTTCTTCAATCGTATCTGCAGAAACTGGTCTAAATGTTCCAAGTCCTACGTGAAGTGTAATGAAAGCTAACCCAACGCCTTTTTGTTTTAACTTCTCCAATAGCTCTTCTGTAAAGTGAAGTCCCGCAGTCGGCGCTGCTGCTGAACCGATTTCTTTCGCATATACTGTTTGATAGCGATCACGATCTTCTAGCGTCTCTTTAATATATGGAGGAAGTGGCATTTCCCCAAGCTCATCTAAAATTTCATAGAAGATGCCGTCATATGAAAATTCAAGCTGACGTCCACCTTGATCTGCAGTTCCTATACAAGTTGCTTTTAATTTCCCTTCGCCAAAAGAGATAACAGTTCCTTCTTTTACACGTTTCGCTGGCTTAACAAGCGTTTCCCACTTATCGCCTTCTTCTTGTTTTAGAAGAAGTACTTCAATGTGCGCGCCTGTATCTTCTTTCACACCGTGCAAACGAGCAGGCATAACTTTCGTTTCATTTAAAACTAAGCAATCCCCCTCATGTAAGTAAGAAAGAATGTCTGTAAAATGTTTATGCTCAATATCGCCTGTTTCACGATCTAACACCATTAATCTTGATGTTTCACGATCTTCTAATGGGATTTGTGCAATAAGTTCTTCTGGTAAATGAAAATCAAACAGATTAATATCCATAACTATATCCACCTATTTCTTATTTAAATCGATTTATTATATACATAATAAAAGATAATACAATACTTAACACAATACATGTAATGATAGGAAAATAAAAGGTAACGTTACCTTTTTTCACAAAAATATCGCCTGGAAGCCTTCCTATGAACTTCCAAGCTAATCCAACAACAATGAGCAAAATACCAGCTGTAATAAGCAGCTTTGGCATCTCCGTCATGCTTTTGGCATCTCCATTCCGAAATGCTCATATGCAAGCGGCGTTACGATTCGGCCTCTTGGCGTTCGTTGTAAAAAACCAATTTGTAATAAATATGGCTCATATACATCTTCAATCGTATGAGACTCTTCTCCAATCGTTGCCGAAACCGTTTCTAACCCGACTGGGCCACCACGGAATTTCTCAATAATACCAAGCAATAATTTATGATCGATATGATCTAGACCTAGTTTATCTACCTGCAGTAGTTCTAACGCCATTTGTGTAATTTCCATCGTAACAGTTCCGTTACCACGAACTTGTGCGAAATCTCGTACACGTCGTAATAAACGATTCGCAATACGAGGTGTACCACGAGCACGTCTTGCAATTTCTAGTGCGGCTAACGAATCAATTTCAACTTCGAATACTTCTGCTGTACGTTCAACAATCTCAGAAAGCTGATCTACTGTGTAATACTCTAATCTTGAAAGTACACCGAAACGGTCACGAAGCGGCGCTGATAATGCTCCCGCACGTGTCGTTGCTCCAACTAGTGTAAACGGAGGCAAATCTAGACGTACAGATCGTGCTGACGGCCCTTTTCCAATTACAATATCAAGGCAAAAATCTTCCATCGCAGGATATAATACTTCTTCAATTGATCTATGCAAACGATGAATTTCATCAATAAATAGTACATCCCCCGGCTGAAGTGCTGTTAATACAGCTGCTAAATCTCCCGGCCTTTCAATTGCTGGACCTGAAGTCGTTCTAACATTTACGCCCATTTCATTGGCAATAATATTGGCAAGCGTCGTTTTACCAAGTCCTGGTGGTCCATATAAAAGCACATGATCTAACGTTTCTTCACGCATTTTCGCTGCTTCAATAAACACCTCTAAATTATGTTTCGCTTTATCTTGGCCAATATACTGACGGAGCGTCTGTGGCCGTAATGAATATTCTAAATCCGAATCTTCATATGCAGATTCCCCTGAAAGGAGACGTTCGTCCATTATACTCACCTCTTACCATTTAGTAAAAGACTAAGTGCCTTTTTAATATACTGATCCGTCGTTAATGATTCTTTTAATAACTCTGGTACAACGCGAGAAACTTCTCGTTCTGCGTATCCAAGTGCGCGCAGAGCTTCCAGCGCCTCATCAAGCTCAGCTGATGAACCTTTCTTCTCATCAAAACGTTCTGTGTCTGAGAATAAATCAACAAATGCATCTGGCACGACATCAGCTAGTTTTCCTTTTAAATCTAAAATCATTTGGCGTGCTGTTTTCTTTCCGACGCCCGGGAACTTCACTAAAAACTTCTCGTCTTCGTGTTCAATCGCTTGAACGACCTGTCCTGTTTGACCAGACGCTAAAATTGCAAGAGCGCCTTTTGGTCCAATACCAGACACACCTAACAACTTTGTAAATAATAAACGCTCTTCACGTGTTTTAAAACCGTAAAGTGCCATAATATCTTCTCTCACATAATGATATGTATAGACACGGATTTCTTGCTTACTTCTTTGAAATACATACGGATTTGGTGTGAAAATTTGATAACCAATTCCGTTATGGTCAATTACGACATATTCCGGTCCTACATACTCCACGTAACCTGTAACATATTCAAACAAAATACGATCTCTCCCTCTTAAATCATGTATTCCATTTTAACATATTTAATGATAGAAAAGCGAGACTACCCCAACAAATGTTCTCTATTTGAAACTTCTGTTATTTTCCATTGACAGAAAGTATGAAGCACCTTAATATACAGAAGTCGATAATGATTATCAATACTAATTAAAGGGGTTACATCAGGATGAAACAGAAGCTATTTATTTTATTTACTATTATGCTAGTTGTTCTTTCTATCGTTGGCTGTTCTTCTCAAAAAGAAGAATCGAAAGCGAAAGAACAACCGAAAACAAAAGTTGTAAAACACGCTAAAGGGGAGGCTACAATTCCAGTAAATCCAAAGAGAATTGTTGACCTATCTGGATCAACAGAAGAATTATTACTTCTTGGACACAAACCTGTTGGTACAGCAAACACATATAAAGATAAAATCCAAAATCATTTAACTGACAAATTAGATGGCGTAAAAGCAGTAGGTTGGTACTGGGCACCTAAAGTTGATTTAGAAGCTGTTACTGCATTAAAACCAGACTTAATTATTTTAAATAATCGTCAATTGAAGATTTATGATCAATTAGAAAAGGTTGCACCAACAGTTGTT
Organism: Bacillus sp. N5-665; assembly: GCF_022637375.2. NCBI lineage: Bacteria > Bacillati > Bacillota > Bacilli > Caryophanales > Bacillaceae > Bacillus > Bacillus sp. N5-665. Next base: position 1,024,691 of record NZ_CP093325.1, on the reverse strand, counting down.
TTAGAAACAAACTTAGAAGACTGGCGCGGTAAGTTTAAAGAAGTAGGTAAACTATTTGACGAAGAAAAGAAAGCAGACAAATGGATTGCAGACTACGATAAAAAAGCAGACTCTTTATCTAAAAAAATTAAAGAAAAAACAAAAGATGAGAACTTTATGTTCGTCGCAGTTACACCACAAAACTTCCGTGTATACGGTAGCTTCGGATACGGTGACATCATCTTTAATGACTTAAAACTTCCAGTAACAAAAGGTACAGATTTAAAACAAACGATGGCACAAGTATCGCTAGAAGGTCTTGTTGCATTCCAACCTGATCAAATGTTTATTGTAAACTTTGGCGGCGAAGCTGATAAAGTTTACGAAGACTACAAAAACAGTGCCGTTTGGAAAGACAATAAAGCAGTTAAAAACAATCACGTATATGAAGTATCAAATGAAATCTTCAATACGAAAGCTTTCAATCCAATCGGAAAAGATATGCTAATTGATGAAATCGCAAAACAAATTTTAGATAAAAACAAGTAAAAAAAAGCAGCTCACCATGAGCTGCTTTTTTTCTTATTTTGCACTGCGTATTGCTTCATTTTTTCAATCGTCTTCACAAAACCTTCTTTTGATTTAATGCGAATACCACGCTTCAATTTTGCACGCTCATAACTCTCCAGCTTTTTCATATCAATTTGAAAGAAGGAATGAATCGCATTATCACTTTTCGGTACACCTTTAAAAATTTGTAATATCCCTTCCTCTGACACACCAAAATATCCGCTCGTTTTCAATAATGGAGAAATATCATCAACTTTCTTTTGTAATACGATTTGTACATCATCACGATCAACAAGCTGCCATTCTTTATATTGCTGTAGAAACTTTTCTAAGTCCGCTACTTTTTCTGTAAATATTTCCTCGCTTACTTCTCCATCAACATACATTCGCTCTAATAAAATTGTAACTTCCGGCTCTTTTTCTGTTACTTCTGGTACTGGCCCTTCCGCCTTCACATTCGTTTCATAAACGAAACAAAACATCATAACGAAAGCTTGTACTGCAATCAGTATCCATTTCATTTCCGTTCACCTCTTTTAGGCAAGATCAAACTTTCATTAGTAGCTTTTCCGGAAATGGAGGTTTTATCCATATAAATGACCGTATTACATTTCTCTCGAAAATAAAAAATGCAGATAAAGTTTTATCTTTATCTGCATTAGCATTTGTTTTTATATAAAATGAAAGACGCCTGCAAAGCAGGCGTCTTGATGCGTTTACGGCGAGAGACCAGGCGACCACATTCGCGTGTTTAGCACTTAAGCATATCTCTCGTCTTACGTAAATTAGCTCATCGCTTTGCTAATATAACATTAATAAAGTATAAGTGCAACATGTTTATAAAAATATTTTATTTCCTCTTTTAGCCAAATAAATTTATGTAAATTATAAATTGATAAATGTAATATATACGTTACAATTAGTGTAACAGCGAAATCATAATAAACAGGAGATGGATATTGTGAAAAAAATAAAGGATGAACGTCTCATTCTGAAAACATTAAAAAACATACGTATTGCCTTTCTTTTTCAATCACTTGGTATAATTGGCATTTTAGGCTATATCGGATTCACTGAAGGAATGGATCAAATTACGAAATCTCCATTATGGTTATTATTTATGCTTACGAGTATTTTAATTGCTTATTTACAGTTAAGCGTTTCAATCGATGTAGAAGAGAGCGAAAAAGATATAAAGTTAACTCCTTATTACAAAATTATTTTACGTTCTCTTATTGTAGGAACTATTATAGCTATTATTTATATCATTTTCAGTCCAGAAAGACCTCTCTTTGAAGCAGTTTTAACAGGTAGTATTTTCTTCATATGCTTTTTAGCGTCTTATTCCGTTAGTTATTTTATTAAAAAACGTCGTGTACAAGACAATGATGAATAAAGAGGAAGGGCTCCCCCTTCCTCTTTTATTTTGCTATCGCATAGTACCAGTAGTACCGGTTAAACCGTAACGAATGTCTCGGAACATATTCCCTATATCACGATTAAAATCGTTTGTAACTGTACCATTACGTAGGCGTGTACTCATTGCATCGACACGAGTAAACATGTCATTTCTTACAGAAACATATACATTTCTGTTTCCAACTTCATTTACAACGGCTTGACGAACTTCGTTTGCAAGTGCCGTTTCATTCGATACTGGATTACGCGGTTTTACCGCAATCGCCACATCGTTTCCATATACAACTGTAGACACGCGGTCTACGTTATTCATACGCTTTACACGATTTGTTATTTTTTCTGCTGTTTTACCATCATTGTTAATGTATGAATTGTTCATTGTAATATTACGTGTTGGATGCGGGTTAGCAATTTGACCGTTGTAATTTACATCGCGGTAATAATTGTTATATCCTGTATCGTTACGACCATTTCTATATGTTACATAATCTGTATAACGATCATTACGCGTTACATTATCACGGTACTGGTGTGTATCATTATAAGATGTACGCTCGTAATTGTAGTTACGTCCATCCATTGCATTGTTATCTTTTGGTGTACCACATGCAGCTAATGCACTGGTAACTAACAAAGAAGCAGCAATCACTTTTACTTTCGTATTCAATACAAAAACCCCCTCTGTTAGAATGAGCTTCTCTTCTGAAAAGCTCCCTCTTATGATGAGTAACAGAGAAGGTTTTTACACTGTTAATATTTCACTGGGGATTTTCTAACATTTGATGTAAATCTTCCATTTTCAGAACGACTCTACATAAAAAAAAGGCGGGAATAATCCCACCTTTTTTAAACTTCCTCTTCGTCCTCTTCTTCTGAAACTGGATCTCCAAATACATTTGGTGGATCTGGTTGATAATACATCGTTCCTGGCTGTGGCGCATATGCCGATTGAGTTGGTTGATAATATAAAGGATTTGCGTATTGCGGTCCTCCAGGTTGAGGACTATATAACCTACTCTCTCCTCCGCATCCACAATCTTCCTCACCTTGTACGAGCGGCGGCATATTATTATCCATTGGCATCATATTTGGATTCGGCATAGACGTATATTGCGGTCCAAACGGTGCTCCTTGCTGATATGGCATTTGATATGGATTTTGTTGTTGATAATACGGATTAGGCGGCATCACAGGCTGTTGGTATGGCATTTGATATGGCATCATATTCGGTGGTTGATTATTATCCATTATCGGCATCATATTTGGCATTTGATTGTTATCCATTATCGGCATCATATTTGGCATTTGATTATTATCCATTATCGGCATCATATTCGGCATTTGATTGTTATCCATGATTGGCATCATATTTGGCATTTGATTGTTATCCATTATCGGCATCATATTTGGCATTTGATTATTATCCATTATTGGCATCATATTTGGCATTTGATTATTATCCACGATTGGCATCATGTTTGGCATTTGGTTGTTATCCATTATCGGCATCATATTTGGCATTTGGTTGTTATCCATTATCGGCATCATATTTGGCATTTGGTTGTTATCCATGATTGGCATCGTATTTGGTGGTTGATTATTATCCAACATTGGCATGATGTTTGGCATTGGGTTATTATCCATGATTGGCATCATATTTGGTGGTTGATTATTATCCAACATTGGCATCATATTTGGTGGTTGATTATTATCCAACATTGGCATCATATTTGGTGGCTGATTGTTATCCAACATTGGCATGATGTTTGGTACTTGAATATTTGGCGGTATTACTTGCGGAATGACTACATTCTCTTTCGATACATTTGGTGACACTATATTTCCTACATTTTCTTTCTTTACTTGTGGTGATACTATGTTTCCTACATTTTCTTTCTTTACTTGTGGTGATACTATGTTTCCTACATTTTCTTTCTTCACTTGTGGTGATACTATGTTTCCTATATTTTCTTTCTTTACTTGCGGTGATATTATATTTCCTACATTCTCTTTCTTTACTTGCGGTGATATTATATTTCCTATATTCTCTTTCTTCACTTGCGATGATACTATATTTCCTACGTTCTCTTTCTTCACTTGTGGTGACACTATGTTATCTTTTTTCGTTTGCGGAGAAATGATGTTATTAGGTTTCATTTTAGTAATTTGAGGAGCAATTAACTCGCTTCCTTTTTTAATTACATCTGAAATTTTATATTCTTTTTTTGCTTTTATTGGTGGTTGCGGCGGCTGTGGTAATACATTTATCGAAAACTTCGTGTTTTCTTTTTCTGCTGGTTTTTGTTTTTCTATAACAGGTGGTTTTTGAATAACAGACGGTTTTTCAACTGGTTTTTCTATTTGAATTGGCTTTTCTTTTTGCACCTCTTTTTGTGGCTTTACCTGTACTTCTTTTTGCGGTTTCACTTGCATTTCCTTCTGTGGTTTTACCTGTACTTCTTTTTGTGGTTTTACTTGCATTTCCTTCTGTGGTTTTACCTGTACTTCTTTTTGTGGTTTTACTTGCACTTCTTTTTGTGTTTGTTGCATTGCAGGTTGCTGTGTAATTGGCGCTGATTGATACGTAACTTCTTCCTCATCCTCTATTCCAAGCGGAGTTGGCGTTGCTGCAAATTCTTTTTGTTGTACTTCTTTTACGTATTGTTTTGGAGGTGATGAACCTGCTCCAGCATGTTGTTTCACGTGAACGCTGTTTGATGGTACTTTAATTTTCATACCTGGCATGATTAAATCTGGATTACTAAGTTGTGTATTTGTATTTTTCAACGTATCAAAATCCACTCCGTACTTTTTCGCAATTTTCCAAAGGGTATCCCCTTTTTGCACGATATGAATTTTCAAATTTTCCCCCTCCTGTATAACTTATCTATAAGTAACAAATCTCATGAAGTAACCCTTTCTAAATAACGTTAACTTCTTTTCACTTGTATCACTTCTTCGATTTTCAATATCATTAGAAGTGGAATAAGCATAAGAAAATCGCAATGATTTCTTCAAAACAATGTATGCCCATTTCGTTCTCGTTATGATTATATGCATGAAAAAAAGCAACAGAAATACCGTTGCTTTACACACGCTCTAACATACGATTTAATGCAAGAACCGCTTCTTCAGTCACTTGTTTATCTACGCTAATAACGTTAATTTCTTCTCCTCTTTCTACCGTTTCAAGCACCCATAATAAGTGCGGCAGATCAATTCGGTTCATCGTTAAACACGGACACATAAATGGATTAAGTGAAACAATCTCTTTATCTGGATGTTGCTGAATAATTCGGTTCACTAAATTCATCTCTGTACCAATTGCCCATTTACTTCCAGGTGGCGCTGCTTCAATCATATCAATAATATATTTCGTTGATCCTGCGTAATCCGAAGCATCAACGACCTCATAACAACATTCTGGATGTACAATAATATTCATATCCGGATGATTTTTCCGTATATTCTCAATGTTTTTCACTGTAAAGTTTTGATGAACCGAACAATGCCCTTTCCATAAAATCACTTGAATTCCTTCTATATCTCCATCGTACTCTAATGAATCTGTATGTGGGTCCCATACTGCCATTTTATCTAATGGGATACCTAAATCGTATGCTGTATTTCTTCCTAAATGTTGATCCGGTAAAAAGACAAGACGCTCTTTTTGTGTAAACGCCCAAGACACCATTTGTTTTGCATTAGAAGAAGTTACTGTTGCTCCGCCATTACGACCACAAAACGCTTTAATTGCAGCTGTAGAGTTAACATATGTTAACGGAATCATCGTATCTCCAAATAATTTTGCGAGCTCTTTCCATGCCCTTTCTGTTTGTTCAATATCTGCCATATCTGCCATCGAACAACCTGCACGCATATCTGGAAAAATAATGATTTGATCATCTGTCGTTAACATATCTGCTGTTTCTGCCATAAAGTGTACACCGCAAAATACAATATATTTCGCTTCTTTATTGCTCGCTGCAACTTGTGCAAGCTGAAGTGAATCTCCTGCTGCATCAGAAAATTGTACCACTTCATCTTTTTGGTAATGATGTCCTGGAATAAATAGTGTTTTCCCCATTTTTTCTTTAATTTCACGAACACGCTTTTCCATTTCTTCTGTTGTCATCGTGTAATAACGCTCTGGTAACATCGTTTCAATCGGTTGCACTTTTTCTAAAATACTCATATTCCTTTCTCCCCCTCTAAGCCACTTTCCTTACGCCTCAATATTGAAACTAATATCAAGTGCTTTCACTGAATGTGTTAACGCTCCAAGTGAAATATAATCGACCCCTGTTTTTCCATATTTCGATAAATCTTCAATTGTAATGCCTCCTGATGCTTCCGTAACGATGGCACTTGGTACAATCTTTGAAAACTCCCGGATCTCATCTGGCGTACGGTTATCAAACATAATAATATCTGCACCAGCAGCTACAGCCTCTCTCACTTGCTCCTCCGTTTCTGTTTCCACTTCTACTTTCACCATATGTCCTAATTTTTCTTTCACCGATGTAACAGCTTTCGTAATAGAACCAGCAAAAGCAATATGATTGTCTTTAATCATGACACCGTCATATAAACCGAAACGGTGATTAAATCCGCCTCCGCACACAACTGCATACTTATCAAACATGCGTAGCCCTGGCATCGTTTTTCGCGTATCGCAAATACGTGTATGGCCGCTATCTAAAGCAAGAACAGCTTTATGTGTCATCGTAGCTATCCCGCTCATACGCTGGATAACGTTTAATATAACGCGCTCTGCCGTCAATAACGAAGCAATTGGTCCTTGCGCAGTTGCTATTATTTCGCCTTTTTCTACAAGATCTCCATCTTTTTTATGAAGCTCCACTTCAATTCTTTCATCAATTAATTTAAATCCTTCTTCAATTACTAAACGCCCCGCAAAGACACCTGTATCCTTCGCAAGAAACGTTCCTTTTGAAAGTAAATTGTCTGGAAAAATAAGCTGAGATGTTACATCTCTTTCTCCTATATCTTCTAGAAAAAATCGATTTAATGCTTCTTTCACTTTTATCGTGTTCATAGAGCCCTTCTTCCCTTCATCACACAAGTTGTAGTTTTCTTCTCACTCGAACGATCTCTTTTTTTACGCTATTTCTATCTGGATAGTCATTTCGATAATGGCCACCAATACTTTCTTCTCTTTGCAAAGCTGACACGACTATAAGCTCACAGGCTGTTAACATATTAATAAGTGTTATCTCTTCATTTGTAAGAGCATCATGTTGTAATATCATATTTCGAACACCGTACTTTCTAAGCCATCTCTTTGCATAAGATAAACTTTGCTCTGTTCGCACAATCCCAACATATTTCATCATGCATTCTTGTATTTCTTCTTTCGCCGGCAAATGATTCAGAACGATAAACTTCTTTTCCTTCTCAGCCACGTTGTTCCAGCTTTCTTTTGTCGCTTTGGTTAAAATATGTTGTCCTATTCTTTTTCCAAACACAAGACCTTCTAATAATGAATTACTTGCTAATCTATTTGCTCCATGAACACCATTACAAGCTACTTCACCGACCGCATATAAATTTGGAATGGACGTCTCTCCATCACAGTTCGTTTTCACGCCGCCCATATGAAAATGAGCACCGGGTACGACTGGAATGCGTTTTTCATTTATATCGACACCATTCTTTTTACACAATGATGATACAGTCGGAAAACGTTCTTCGAAATTTTGGATAGACTCGATATTTACATACACTTGTTCACCCGCCAAAAGCTGCTCATGAATCGCTCTTGCTACTACATCACGTGGTGCGAGATCGTGATCAGGGTGTATATTCATCATAAAACGCTGCCCTTTTCCATTCATAAGGATAGCTCCTTCACCACGGACAGCTTCAGAGACGAGGCCGCAGCATCGCCCGTTCGCGTATAACATTGTTGGATGAAACTGTACAAACTCTAAATCTACGAGCTCCCCGCCTGCGCGGTACACCATCGCAAGTCCATCACCCGTAATTGTCTTATCGTTAGAAGTAAAGGCGTATAAACCGCCAATCCCGCCTGTTGCTAACACCGTATAATCTGCAACGTAACGCTTCAACTTCCCTTCACTAGTTCTTGTTAAAACTCCAACACATTTATCATTTTCTATAATAAAATCGAGCACCATTTCCTGTTCCACTACCGTAACGTGCGGAGCTACTTCTTGAATAAAATGCTCTAATAAATTCTTTCCTGTTGCATCGCCACCTGCATGTAAAATACGACGCTTTCGATGTGCGCCTTCTTTTCCAAGATGAGGACCCGTTTCATCTCCATCAAATTTCATTCCATTTTCAATGAGATTATTCATTTCTTTCGGCCCTTCCTCGACTAAATAACGGACCACATCTTCATTGTTATAATGACATCCTGCTACTAACGTATCTTCAAAATGATCATTTGGATTGTCATATGTTGCAACCGCCGCGGCAATTCCACCTTGCGCTAAATATGTATTATTATTACGATTTGTTTCCTTTGTGATAATAATCACATTCTTTTCGTGACAAATCTCTTTCGCAACACGAAGTGCCGCAACGCCACTTCCAATAATTAAGACATCTGCACTTGGCATAATTGTTGCCTCCTACTTTACACTTTTCAACTGTCTTGACACCTATATTTACATAGTTTTAAAATAATGACAAGAGTTTTTTTATAATTCTTATTTTCACTACCATTAAAAAAATATAAGAAATGTAACTCTTACTAAGGAGAGGAACTTACATGATGATATATCTTGACTATGCAGCTACTACACCTATGAGTGAAGAAGCATTACACACATATATGAAAGCAGCATCGCAATACTTTGGAAATGAACAAAGTTTACATGATATTGGAGGAACAGCCTCTTCTTTATTACAAGTTTGCCGAAAAACATTTGCTGACATGATTGGTGGAAAGGAACAAGGGGTATTCTTCACAAGCGGCGGCTCGGAATCCAACTACCTTGCGATTCAATCCCTTCTCAATGCTCGAAATAAGAAGCACATTATTACGACACCTATGGAACATGCATCCATTCGAAGTTATTTTCAATCCTTACAATCAGAAGGGTATACAATTACTGAAATTCCTGTTGATGAAGGCGGGCTAATTCATTTAGATGATTTAGAAACAGCCATTACAAAAAATACTGTTCTAGCAAGCATACAGCACGGAAACTCTGAAATCGGAACCGTTCAAAACATCACAGAGATCGGGGCACTTTTAAAAAAATATAACGTTTTATTTCATTCAGATTGTGTACAAACATTTGGTAAACTTCCTATCAATGTTTTTGAGATGGGAATTGATAGTCTCTCTGTTTCAGCACATAAAATATACGGACCAAAGGGTGTTGGCGCTTGCTATATAAATCCCCAAGTTCGCTGGGCACAAATCTTTCCGGGAACTTCTCACGAAAAAGGGTTTCGCCCAGGTACAGTGAACGTTCCTGGCATCGCATCTTTTTTAACAGCTGCTGAGAATATATTAAAAAATCAACAAGAAGAGAGCTTACGTTTTAAAGAGTTACGCTCCTACTTTTTAAGACATTTACAAGCGCTTCCTCTAGAAATTCAAGTAGAAGGTCATTCTACTTCTTGTTTACCACATATTATTGGGGTTACAATAAAAGGAATAGAAGGTCAATATACAATGCTAGAATGTAATCGCCATGGTATTGCCATTTCCACCGGAAGTGCTTGCCAAGTCGGTAAACAAGAACCTTCGAAAACAATGCTTGCAATTGGAAAAACGTATGAAGAGGCAAAACAATATGTTCGCTTCTCTTTCGGACAACAAACAACGAAAGATCAAATTGATACTACTATTCATGCACTACACACAATTGGAAATCAATTTTATAGAGGTGTTAAATCATAATGAAACAAAATGACCAAAAAAAGATTTTAGGTGAAGAAAGACGACAGCTCATCCTTCAATGGCTTCTCGCTGCAAATGAACCGTTATCTGGGAATGAACTATCGAAAAAGACAAATGTAAGTAGACAAGTTATCGTGCAAGATATTTCCTTGCTTAAAGCACGAAACGAACCGATTATTGCAACTGCTCAAGGATATTTATATTTAAAACCACAAGAGAAACAACAAGCTTTCGAACGCGTAATTGTATGCCAACATAAACCAGCAGAAGTACGTCAAGAACTTACAATGCTTGTTGATCACGGCGTTACGATTAAAGATGTAAAAGTTGAGCATCCTGTATACGGTGACTTAACAGCATCCATCATGGTAAGTAATCGATTTGATGTAGAGCAATATTTACAAAAAATCGAAAACACGAATGCTTCCTATCTTTCGCAGCTAACAGATGGTATTCACTTACATACAATTGAGGCAGATTCAAAAGAAAAGTTAGATGCTGCTTGCGAGGCTCTAGATAAAGCAGGATTTCTCGTTTATTAATTCATGTAAAGCACAGAGTTTTTATCATTCTCTGTGCTTTTTTAGTGATATAATATTGTAATCAATTGTAAAGGGGATCAAACATGGGAATTGAACTCGTTCACTTTAGCATTGGCAAACCGAAACAAATGAAATATAGCGAAGATAAAGAAATGATTACTGGTATATGTAAAGAACTTACAGAAGAAGCTTTTCTCTCAAAAGATGGATTTTGTGGTGATGATGTAGCGGATTTAAAACACCACGGGGGACCTGATCGCGCAGTTTGTGTGTACCCACACGAACATTACGCACTATGGGAAGAAGAATTTCAAACTACGCTTCCAGCTTCCACATTTGGCGAAAACATTACCGTAACAAATATGTTAGAGCGTGATGTTTACATCGGAGATACATATCAACTAGGTGAAGCAATCATTCAAGTGACACAAGCGAGAGTACCTTGTAGCACAATTTCAAAGCGCCTTGGTATTCCTGGCATACTGCCGCGCATTGTAGCAACTGGATTTACTGGTTACCTATGCCGCGTTCTTCAAGAAGGTACTGTACGTAAAGATTCTAAAATTACATTACTAGAACGTCAACCGAGCAATGTTTCTGTCTTGTTCTCTAACGAAATTTATTTTCATAATAGAAAAGATAAAGATGGCATCGAAAAGATTCTTGCTGTTCCAGAACTAGCCGATATTTGGCGTGGTCAGTTAGAGGATCGTCTTGCGAAGTTAAAATAAATAGAATCCCACCATTTATAGGTGGGATTCTATTTATATATCACAAAATGTATTATCCGATGAAATTATATTAGCGATTAGAAGGGAAATATCGACAGTTCATCCACTTCTCTCACAACCAATAAGAAGAATAACTCCCCAGCACAGTAACAGAAAAGCCGAGTGCTTCAAGTTCCATCGTTACGCCTGGCAATAATACATCATCGTATGCTTTATCGACATCGATTAAGAAAAAGTAATTTCCAAGACCTGTTTTCATCGGGCGGGATTCGATTTTTGATAGATTTAATTTTCTCCATGCGAAAGCTGATAACACTTGATATAGTGCTCCTGCGTAATCAGCAGGTAACGTTATCATAAGCGTCGTTTTCTCTCCGCGGTTTTCTCCGTTATTTGGGAGTATTGCTTTCTTTTTTTTATGGAGCACGAGGAAGCGTGTATGATTATTTTTATGCGTATGAATGCTACGTCTTACGATCGTTAATCCATATTTTTCTGCGGCTGCTTCATTTGCAATAGCAGCGATTTTTTCTTCAGGATGTTCTTTCACATATTGCGCAGCAGCACTTGTTGATGTCATATCTCGAACAGTTACTCCTTTTAATTCTTCATTTAAAAACTTGTGGCACTGTGCAATGGCATGCGGATGAGAATGCACCGCATATACTTCATCCCACACTCCTGCATACTGCGGATGTACAAGTAAATGCTGCTGAATTGGTACTGTAATTTCTCCTACAATGGAGAGCGGCTGCTCATGTACAAGATAATCAACCGTTATATTCACTGAACCTTCTATGGCATTTTCTAACGGTACAACTGCGAAGTCTACATTTCCATTTGCAGCTGCATCAATACAGTCTGGAATCGTGCGATACGGTACATGCTCTGCTTCCGGAAAAAAACGACTCACCGCCATATTTGTAAATGTTGCTTCCGGTCCTAAATATCCTACTCGAATCATCGTCTTTTCCCCTCTTTTTCGTTTTCTTACTGTTATACCATACTTTTTTATATTCTTCTATGTAAATTTCGAATATTTAAAAAAGACTAGCGTTTGCTAGTCTAAATGTTTCCTATATTCTCTTTGAGCGAAAAAGAAATAAACGATGCATGCAGCGATATAACACAGAATAAACAAGCCTACTTTTCGTAATGAACCATCCATAAAGATCGTATTATGAAACGTATATAGCGCAACTGCACTATGCATACTTCCTACTATAATTGGCGCAAAAAATAGCATACACAATTGCCAACGGGAAACTTTCCACACTTCTTCTTTCGTCATTCCAAGCTTAGAAAGTGCACCGTACCCTTTACGATCCGATGCAATATTATGAAACCATTTAAAATATACGATGCTACATGATGTAAGGAAAAATAATATACTAATGAATGAGCCCATAAATAGAGTAATATCACCGAACGATTTCATATTCACATATAGCTCCATATTACTTCGAAATGCATTATCTTTATCTTGTTTCATATGTTTCCGTAAATCTTCATTTAATTTTTTCGTATTTTCGATATTTGGTAATGTATAGCTTCTATATATCATTTTCTCAGAATCAGAAACCTGATTTGCTATACTGTCAAAGTCTTCATCATTCGTGACGAAGAACAGACCATTAATGTACGAAGGGTGATAGTTAAATTGTACCCCTTCCTTTTGACCGTTAAATACGAATGAATATGTTTGATTCATTACTTGTAATTGAATCTCTTTTTGATCATATATATACGGATGATTGTATTTACTATAATAAACGAGTGTAACTGTCCCTTTTTTAGGATGATACGTTTTCTGTTTTTGTTTTCTTGCCTCTTGATTGTATTCACTTTCTTTAATGAGCGGCGCTACTTCTGTTTCTCCCTTATTGGACTGAAAGGATGCATACACTCCAACAAAACTCATAGTTTGAAAATCATTATACCCATATTGATGCAATAATTGTTCAACCGCACCTTCCGCAAAGACTTCATGAGAAGAAGTACCTTTTTCTATGTAAGAAAATGAGTGTACTCCCCCGCCCCGCCACATATCTTGCATACCAGAAAAATATAAAAATACCGTACCTGTTGCCGTAACTACAAACGTCGTTGCCATTGACATTAGAAAGAAAAAACGACCATTTTCCTTCATTCGATGTGACAATTGATTCACTATAAATAAATACGGGTATGTATACATAATCTTTTTATTTCGTTTTATCATTTCTAATATTTGAGCAGTGCCGTGTGTAAAAGAAAAATACGTTCCGAAAAAGACAAGTATAGACACAGGGAAAAAATAGAATGCTATCGTTGTCACCGTCGCTTGTAACGCTAACGCATATCCTATCCCTAAACAAATAAAGCCGAATATACAAAGCCACATTGATGTTTTCTTCTCTTTTTTATCTGCTCGAAATTCTTTCAATAACCGAATGATTTTTATATTCCATATTCGTAAAGCACTTATAAAAGATAAAACAACAAATACGAACATATACGTAATAAACGTTCCCCCAATTGCTCTCACATCAAATATGACAGGGAGTTCTTTCGGAAGCCCCAGTAACATACTAAACACCATGAAAAAGAGCTTTAAAAAGATTATACCAAGCCCAATACCGAAAATATTAGCAAATACCCCGATCAATATTTGCTCGGTCATAATTACTCCTATTACGTTAGATTTCGTTGCCCCCATTAACATATATAATCCTAATTCTTTCTTACGTGCCTCTATGAAAATAGAAGTAGCGTACAAAATAAATATGACGAAAAAAGAAATAATTATAACATTACATATGATAAGTCCCCAGCGTACGTTTTGATACCACATCGTCTCTTGCATATACGGATGTACAATGACAGACATGTATGCAAAAGACGCAAATATTGCAAAACAACTACTTAAGAAAAACACTTTATAATTACGCCAATTTCCTTTTATATTTTGCAGCGCTAGTTGCCGAATGTTCATCTATCGTCCCCCTATAACTTACTACATAGGCAAAAAGCTAGAGGTTTCTCTAGCTTTGCACGTGTTTCAAATATCCCCTTTGCGCGATCATAAAGTAAATCGCAGAAGCTACAATGTATGCTCCAATTACAATCGCTCCTGATTTCCATAAATCAATATAGAGCATTTTCCCTAACGTATGAAGAGCAAATCCACTATGAATTGCACCGATTAAAATTGGGATAAAGAAGATAACGCCCATTTGTCGAATTGCAATTTTACGAATTTCTTTATCTGTCATACCGATTCTCTTTAACGATTTAAATTGAATACGATCTTGTTCTTTATCGTTAAACCATTTAAAGTATGTCATACTACAAGCGAAGAAGAAGAACAGTACAGCTACAAAGAAACCGATAAACATCGTAATTGCTCCTGATTCCCTTATATCTTTATAAGCGAGCACCGAGTTATTTAATTCCTCTTGCTTATCCGATGCAACTTCCTTTTTCAAATCTAACACAAGGTCTTCCGTACTTTTCCAGTCTTCTATATAATAACCGTAATATTTCGTCTTTTCTTCATCTGGTACGAGCTTTGCGTATTTCTCAAAATCTTGATCATTCACAATGAGATATTCACTATCATTAAAAACAGAAAATGGAGTTGGCTCATTTAATTGAACAGACTGCGTTTGTCCGTTAATTTTAATTTCATACGGTTTCGTACGATCTATCTTCATCATATCGTTTGCCATATCCATTATGACCATCGTTGCACTACCTGGTGCATTATGAACTTCTCTAACTTGCTCTCTCTTTTGTTTACGTACTTCAGCATTATATTCTTTTTCTGAAACAATCGCCATCGGTACTTCATGTTCACTGTTAAACATCGTGATTTTTTGAGTTCCAGGAAGTTTTACGTACATTACTTCTCGCGCTTCTTCAAATCCGTGTTTTTTTATTAATTCTTTTGCCTTTCCTTCTTTGATGACATTATGCGTATTTATTCCCTTTTCCTCATACGAAATAGCATGCGGGGTACTAGTTACTGCCTTATAACTCATATCCTCAAAAAATACGTACAGTGTACCAACTGCTGAAGATACAACGGCCGTAATGATAGAAATTACAAATAGAAAACGAGCATTATCTTTCATTTTATAAATAAGATTGCTAAGTACGAACATATTTGGATATGTATAAAAAGATCTTTTTCTTTTTTGCAATGCTTTTAATACGACTGTACTACCTTGTGTAAACAGTAAATAAGTTCCGCCTATCGTCAGCCCTACAATCGGTAAAAACAGAATGATAAAATTCATAAATGTCACTTGGAAGCTCAGTACATATGCAACAATAATACATCCTATACCAACTACACATAACGATGTAAATGCAAAAGGTTCTACTTTTTGTTTTCTTGCTTCTCTTAATAAATCAATAATTTGCAAGCGCCCTACTGTCCAAACACTAAACAATGATAGGATTAAAAATAGAATAAAGTATATACCTGCTGTAATAAGAATTGCTTTACTATTCCATACGAGTGGAAGTGTTTTATCTATTTTCAATATTACGCTTAATGCTTGGAAAAATAATTTTGAACAAAGCATGCCAAGCCCAATACCTACTACAATTGCAATGCTACCTAACATAAGCTGTTCTAATATAATCATTCGGCCAAGTTGAGATTTTGTTCCGCCTATTAATGTTAATAGACCAAACTCTTTTTTTCTTGCTCGTAAAAATGTTGAATTTGCATATAAAATAAAGAGTGCTGAGAAGATGACTACAATATAATTCAT
Source organism: Bacillus sp. N5-665 (assembly GCF_022637375.2). Classification (NCBI taxonomy): domain Bacteria; kingdom Bacillati; phylum Bacillota; class Bacilli; order Caryophanales; family Bacillaceae; genus Bacillus; species Bacillus sp. N5-665. The sequence goes on along the minus strand of NZ_CP093325.1, from coordinate 1,008,784 downwards.
CGATTCTAGCCCTTTTGAGATCATCCCTCTCATACTAATATTACCACTTACGACATCTGGATGATAAATAAAGGAAGCATACATGAAAAATACGACAATCGATAAACAGCTACTAATAAGGAAAGCTTTATAATTACGCCAATTTCCTTTTACGTTATTAAGCGCGAGCTGGCGAAAGTTCATGATATTCCCCTCCTAGCATCGCAAGTACGTCCAGAATTTCTTGGAAAAAGGCTTGTTTCGTTCTTCCTTTATGTATTTCTGAAAAAATTTCTCCGTCGCGAATGAAAAGAATACGTTCGCAATAACTCGCCGCTACTGGATCATGCGTTACCATTGCAATTGTCACTTTCTTTTGTTCATGTAAATCTTGCAACGCGCTCATTAATGATTTTGCTGACTTTGAATCTAAGTTTCCAGTTGGCTCATCCGCTAAAATTAACGTCGGTTCATGAATGATCGCTCTCGCAGCTGCTGCACGTTGTTGCTGTCCGCCTGATACTTCATATACTTTTTTATTTAATATTTCTTCGATATTTAAGAACTTTGCAATCTCAAGCACTTTTGCATCGATTTCATTTACAGATTTCTTCGCCATTACAAGTGGTAAAATGATATTTTCTTTAATCGATAACGTATCAAGTAAGTTAAAATCTTGGAAAATGAACCCTAAATGTGTACGGCGAAACTCTGCTAATTTTGCAGCACGCATTTGATTAATTTCTTCGCCATTTACAAGCACATGACCTGAAGTTTGCTTATCAATTGTTGCTAATAAATTTAAAAGCGTTGTTTTCCCGCTTCCTGAAGGACCCATAATCCCTACAAATTCGCCTTCTTCTATTTTAAAATTTATATCATTTAAAGCAGTCGTCGCTACTGAACCTTTTGATTGGTACACCTTTGTTAATCCTTTTACTTCAAGAACACTCATTTCTAATCCCCCTATGTGTTTTCTTCTTACATTTACTATAAGAAAAATAAGAAAAAGAAACGAGTGATTTCCCTTACAAAACGTTTTGTTATCTTACAGTTTTGTCATTTTTCTCATTAATGTATGATATTCTTCATCTTTTGCAAATTGGAACGTGAATGTTGTCCCTTCCCCTTCAGCCGATTGCACATACATTCCATGATGTAAATTATCGCAAATTTCCTTCGTAATATATAAACCCATTCCAGTCGCTTCTCTCGTTTTACGGCCATTTATTCCCGTAAAGAATGGATCAAATATACGCTTTACATCTTGCTTTGGAATACCAATTCCATTGTCCTTAATATGTAGTAACACCTTTTGATCTTTCTCTTCAATTTGAAATTGAATTTCCTTTTTCTCTGCTTCTGAAATTTTCGTATACTTAATTGCATTTACAACAATTTGCCCTATAGCAATACTTAGCCATTTTCTATCAGATGCAACCATACAAGTATCTTCATCAAACATTACTTTCGGAAATACCGACGATTGAATGAAAGATTTTCGATTTTCATTAATAATCCCCCTGATGATATCTATCACATTTACTACTTCTACTTTATAATCTTTCGCAAATTGCTCTAACCTTGCCATATGTAACGCTAAATCTAAACCATTTAGTATACGATTATTTTCTTCGCGAATACTTTCAACTGTTGCTCTTGCTTCACGATGCTCTTTACCAAACTTTTGTAATAGCAATTCTATAACCGATACTGGTGTTTTCATTTGATGAATCCATTGGTTCATAAATATCATTTGCTGTTGTTCTTTCGCATGTTGTTTATGAACTTCATTCATATATTGCTGTCTTAATAGCGTAAACGATTCAACAACCATCTCTTGCTCTGACGTATAAGAAGTATCAATAAGTAAAGAGTCGTGTAATGTATTTCCGCTAGCAACATATTTTTCGATTCTTTTTAAAAATACACTTCGTTTTCGATAATCGTAAATGAGGTATACAATAAATACAACTGTCCCTAATAAAAGCCCATATAACCACGTACTCCAATCAATGGATCTTTTTTCTAAAAAACTTTGCAACTGCAAAACGAGCCCAAATAAACAAAGGCTACTAATATAAGAAAGAAGTAAAGAAAAACGGTCCATGAAGTAATTTTTAACCTTCATGCCCTTCGCCCCACTCTGTAAGAAGCGCATAACCATATCCGCGTTTCGTTACAATTGCATTTTGAATGCCTAGCTCCTCTAGTTTCTTCCTTACGCGTTTTACATTTACGGTTAATGTATTATCATCAACAAAAGCTATCTCATCCCACAGGGCTTCTAACAGTTCTTCACGCGTTACATATTGATTTGCTTGTTTCATTAAACATTCTAATAAGTAAAATTCATTTTTTGTCAGCTCCGTTTGTTGCCCCTGCCACTCAACAATGTGCTGGGACGGAAATAACAACAGTCCATTTACACCTAAACAATCACTCTCAGCAACAGAGGCATACTCACCATAGCCACGACGAAGTGCACTTTTCACCTTAGCCATTACAATATCTAAATGGAATGGCTTCGTAATGTAATCATCTCCACCATTCTCGATCGCCATTACTTGATCCATTTCCCCTGTTCTTGCAGAAACAAAAATAATCGGCGCATTCGATACAGTACGAATTTGACGACACCAATAAAAACCATCAAAATATGGTAAATTAATATCCAGTAATACGAGATGAGGATTTATTTTTACGAACTCATCTTTTATATGACGTAAATCACTTGCTCTAAATGATTGATAGCCATACCTTTCTAAATGCTCCTCTAATATTCCCGCTATTTTTTCATCATCTTCTACAATTAATATTTTATACATGTTCGTTTTCTCCCCATAAAAAATTCTTCCAAAGCCACTCCTTGTTCTATTATAAATTGAAAATTAAATTAGTGGGTATATTTTCCTATACGAATCAGACATTTACAATAAAAAAAGACTGCCATATTTCGGCAGTCTTAATCGATAAATTCAAATTGATATTCAAGAATTTTTACAATATCTCCGTCTACTGCACCACGTGCACGAAGGGCTTCATCAATACCCATTCCACGCATTTGACGAGCAAATCGGCGTACAGATTCATCACGTGAGAAGTCTGTCATTTTGAATGTTTTCTCAATATCATAACCAGAAATAACAAATGTGCCATCACTTTCGCGTGTAATTTCAAAATTAGATTCAGATTCAAATTTGTACATTACACTTGCTTCAGATTCTTCTACATCATCGTACATTGGGAATTCTGGTGTTGTTTCTAATAAGTTCGCTACTTCAAATAGTAAGTCACGAACACCTTGTTTCGTTATAGCTGAGATTGGGAAAATTTTCACTTCGTCTCCCAATTTTTCTTTAAATGCTTGTAAGTTTTCTTCTGCACCTGGCATATCCATTTTGTTTGCAACAACAACTTGTGGACGCTCAGTTAAACGCATATTGTATTCTTTTAGTTCACTATTGATTGTTACATAATCTTCATATGGCTCACGGCCTTCTAAACCAGACATATCGATAACGTGCACGATTACACGTGTACGCTCAATATGACGTAAGAATTGGTGTCCAAGTCCGACGCCGGCATGTGCGCCTTCAATTAGTCCAGGAAGGTCAGCCATAACGAAGCTGCGGTTATCACCAGTTTCAACAACACCAAGATTTGGAACGATTGTTGTAAAGTGATACTCTGCAATTTTCGGACGCGCTGATGATACAACAGATAATAATGTAGATTTACCTACACTTGGGAATCCAACAAGTCCAACATCTGCTAGCACTTTAAGTTCTAACGTGACATCACGTTCTTGACCTGGTTCACCGTTCTCAGCGATTTCTGGCGCTGGGTTCGTCGGTGTTGCGAAACGTGAGTTACCACGACCACCGCGGCCACCCTTTGCGATTACAGCTGTTTGTTCATGCGTTACTAAATCGGCAAGAATTTCACCTGTTTTTTCATCTTTTACTATTGTTCCCGGTGGAACCTTTACGATTAAATCTTCAGATTTACGACCGTGCTGACCTTTACTCATTCCATGCTGACCACGATCAGCTTTGAAATGACGTTGGTAGCGGAAGTCCATTAATGTACGTAAGCCTTCCTCAACAACAAAAACAACATCTGCACCTTTACCACCGTCGCCACCTGCTGGGCCACCTTTAGGTACATACTTCTCACGACGATACGCAACCATTCCGTTACCACCGTCGCCGCCTTTTACATATATCTTGACCTGATCTACAAACATTATTTCACCACACTTTTTTCGATTGGTTGTAATATAACTGAGACTTCTTCGTCTCGTACTGTATAAGAAATGGAATACCATTTATTGTTTTGGTTCGCAAGCCAATTCTGTAGTTCTTCTACACTCGTTAGCTTACCACGAAAATCAAAAAAGAAACGAGCATTCTCCGCGTCACATTCAATTGTGATACAAACATAATTTTCAACATATACGTCTAAACTATGCTGAAGTATTGAGAAAAATTGATTCGTCCATATACATACAGTCTCATCTAAGTGAGATAAGTTATGTAATTTCCCTAATACTTCGTACTCCAATAAGCACGGCTGCTGTTTCCAATTATATGTTAAAATCCACTCTGAAAATAAAGGCATTGATAGCCCTATCAGATTGGATTCTTGTCTCGCTTCTTGGACAAAACGATCGATGAGACTATGAATCTCTTCCACTTTTCCAAGGGAAAGGTTTCCTTTCACCATCTGCATACGATTGAGCCAATCATGTCTTGAATGACGCAATGCATCTATAATTGTCCATTTTTCATTCATTTAGATACCCCTTAATATAGAAAAACTCTAACCTGCACTCAGGTTAGAGTTTTCCGTGAGTTCTTATGCTTCTTGAGCAACAGGATATACGCTCACTTGTTTGCGGTCACGGCCAAGACGCTCAAAGCGTACTACGCCGTCAACTTTCGCGTATAAAGTGTCATCGCCACCACGACCAACGTTAACACCTGGATAAATTTTTGTACCGCGTTGACGGTAAAGAATTGAACCACCTGAAACCGTTTGACCATCTGCGCGTTTAGCACCAAGACGTTTTGACTGAGAGTCACGACCGTTCTTTGTACTACCTACACCTTTCTTAGATGCGAAAAACTGAAGATCTAATCTTAACATACGTTACACCTCCTGCACTTTTTCTATTAAACGGATATACTTTCCGTAATCAAGTTCGATCGTCTTAAGCGAAACAACCAATCCTTCTAAAAGTATCTGTGCTTTTTCTGCTGTATGAACGTCTAAATCATTAGGCAATTCATACGTTAAGAATCCGCCGTCACTTCCGAGTTCAATAGTTGCCTGCACATTACAAAGTTCTTCCACTGCATTTATAGAACCAAACACAACCGCTGTAGTTCCAGCACAGACAAGATCTTGTCCATGTGGCGCATAATTGGCATGTCCAGTCATTTTAAATGATTGGATACTTCCTAATTTCGTGCGACTTATCGTAATTTTAATCATGTTAACCTGGATTAAGCGTTGATAGCTTCAACAACTAGCTTAGTGTAAGGTTGACGATGACCTTGTTTCTTACGATTGTTCTTTTTCGCTTTGTATTTGAAAACGATGATTTTCTTAGCGCGACCTTGTTTTTCAACTTTCGCAGTAACTGTTGCACCTTCTACAACTGGGCTACCAACTTTAACGTTTTCGCCACCAACGAAAAGAACTTTGTCAAAAGTAACAGTTTCACCAGCTTCAACATCTAATTTTTCAATGTAGATTGCTTGACCAGCTTCAACTTTAATTTGTTTTCCACCTGTTTCGATAATTGCGTACATACTTGCACCTCCTCTTAATTACTAAGACTCGCCAAAAACGAGGTAGACATAAATGTCTTTAGGGAACCTGTCTTGTGCGGTTGTAGCATATAGCCGTTTAGGTGCTATAAACTATAACATAAAGATGTTATCATGAATCATAGACGGTTGTCAATAAATGTTCTACTAACTATTTTTTCCGTTCTACAATTTCTGTTTTACTTCCAAAACGAATAATAGCATACTTTTCGATCATATCATCTTTGAAATAAATTTCAAATGGAATATTTTTGTGTAATTCTTTTTGCAAGAATTGTTTTTGTAATTCTTTAGGTGCCGCGATTAATACTGCCTCATCCTCTATATTGCCATATGTAATTAGCTCTCTCTCTAACTCATACGCAATTGTTTCATATGACATCACATACCCCGTCGCTTTGCACGGTACACACTCTTCTAGTAATACGTCGCGTAAAGAATGTTTCTTACGTTTACGTGTCATCTCCAAAATCCCTAACTCTGTAAAACCGAGCACTCTTGTATATGTGCGATCATTTTGCATAGCAGCCATCAGACATTCTCTTACCTTTTCTTTATCTTCTCTTCTTTTCATATTAATAAAATCAATTAATATCATACCACCGATATCACGCAGTCTTAATTGACGTGCAATCTCTTCAGCTGCCACTTCATTTGTACGAAGGACTGTATCTTGTAAATTCTGTTTTCCAGTAAACTTGCCCGTATTCACATCAATTACAGTCATCGTCTCCATTTGTTCCACAATTAAATAAGCACCATTCGGGAGCCACACAATTTTTTGAAGTGCTTTCTCGATCTCACGCTCTATTCCAAAATGGTTAAACATTGAAGATTTTTCATTATAAAAAGATACTTTTTCTTTTCCGATCTTTTCTTCTAATTCTTTTACTATACTTCTTGTATCTACAACTACTTTTTCAATCGTTTCAATCGGATTCTCTTGGAATACACGATCTAAAAAGGTCGCCGGTCGATGAAGTAGTAACGGTGCCTTTCCTTGGCCCTCTTTTCTTTTTAGCTCTTCATATAACTGCTGTAACCTTTGCATTTCAGCTTGTATTTCTTCAATTTCTCCTTTTTCAGAAGCAGAGCGGAAAATATAACCTCCTGTCCCTTCTACCTCAATTTGGAGTAGCTGTTGCCTTCTTTTATTGTTTTTTATTTTCCGAGAAACCGCACGCATTTCATCATATGGCATATAAACGACATATTTCCCGGTAAATTCTATGTTCGCCGTCAATTTCGGTCCTTTCGTATCAATTGCCTCTTTCACAACTTGCACGAGTACTGCTTGCCCTTCATGTATACGATAAGAAGATGGTACATCATCGTATGAAAGGTACGCATGTTTTTCTAAACCGATGTTTACAAAAGCTGCGTTCATTCCAGCAATCGTTCTTACGATACGTCCAACATAAATATGCCCAACAATCTCTTGTTCTTCATTTCGTTTCCATAAAAACTCAACAATTTTTTTCTTCTCTTCAATTGCAACGCGTTTTTCCGATCCTGCATAGTTCATATATAACGTTTTCAAAATTCTTTCCTCACTTTATAATCTTCTTTGCTTTTACAATAATAAAAGGTTAGTGCTATCGTCAACACTAACCGATTAATTCTTCAACAGATGAAGTTGTTCGTTTTTCAGTAAAATACGCATAGAGTAATTCATTTTCATCCAATGTGTAATGTTCTTTATATTTTCCATGGACGATAATAGAGTGCTTATACCCTCTACGAAATTTTGTGAATATCTTATATAAATGATCTTCGGATTGCACTTCAATAGGTGCAATCTTTTCAATTCCTCTTTTGTTCCCATAATAACGTTCTAATAAAAAACGCATAAAGGCATACTGTCTTTGTTTCCACTCTTGATATAACGACACCGCTAAAAATATGAGTAATACCCACATCATAATATTGTTACTATTCCAAAGTAACTGCCACACTAGTATTACACTAAAAAAAACACATGATAATTTCATCATCTTTTCATGTGCTTGTAAATAAGGAAAACGATATGATAATACGTTAAACAATACTTTTCCACCATCAAGCGGCCAAATAGGTAGTAAATTAAATGCTAAAATAATTATATTATTCCATATAAAGAAATAATATAAATCTGCACCCAGCCAACCAGCTTCAAACACTATATAACCTACCACCATCATCCAAATATGTTGTATAGGCCCTGCAATTACAACAACAAGTTCCTCTTTCAATGACTTATTCCCATGTTCCTCAAGCTCAGCCACACCACCAAACGGTAAAAGTTGAATCTTTTTAATACGCCAATTGTAGTGTGCCGCCGCGAAGGCATGCCCAAGTTCATGGATAAGAACGATACAAAATAACAGTAGTAACTCTTTAAAACGTGCCGTAAAAATACCAATGACAATAATAACCCAAAACAACGGATGCACTGAAATCTTCGTTAAAACTTCTCTATATTTAATCAAATGAAATCACCTGGATCGGGTCAATAAATTTTTCATTCTTTTTTATCGCGAAATAAAACTTACCATTTTTATTATTCGCATCATTATTCACCGTTCCAATTTTTTGTTTCTTTGAAACGTAATCATATAATTTCACTGTCATGTCATTTAAATTCGCATACCACGATTCTGTTCCATCTGCATGCTGAATTTGAACCGTATTACCAAGCTCCTCTTTCTTACCTGCAAAAACAACTAGCCCTTCATTCACTGACTCAACAGTTGCATTTGTAGCTGTTTGAACAAATACACCTTGGCCATTTTTTTGAAACCCTTGCATCACCTTTCCAGAAGCAGGGATGGCATAATCTTTTTGCTGAATAGTTCCTTCTTTTTTCTCAGTAGGTGAATAAAATACGAGCGGTTTTCCAAACTGCTTTTCGTACCATTTCGCTACAGTAGCAAACTGAAATTCTTCTTTCATCACTTTTTCTGTAACAGCTTTAGCACCGTCGAAAGAAGGGGGTGCATTCTTATATAAAATAGCGACAGAAAGAACTAATATTGCTGATAACAAAACTTTGAAGAAAAATACTTCTTTTCGAAATAAAGGATGAATTTCCTTTTCTCCTTCTTCAATAAATACTGTTTCACTATCAAAATTTCCACCAGCAAAATACTGCTCTTCCTCCATCCTTTCTTGCTCTGCCTTCCTTTTCGCAATCCGTTTTTTAATTTCTTCTACACGTCTATTCTTCATACTGTCTCCTTTCTTTCGTTAAGCTAATTTAAATAGAAACAGTTGTATACAGTTTGTACATATGTATGAGCTAAGAAAGGAAGATATTCGTGTGAAGAAAAAAGAAAGCACTTCGCATATGTGCGAAGTGCTTTTAACGGATTCCAAAGAAGTTTTTCATCTTTGTAAATACCGATACCTTTTCTTGTCCAAATGCTTGCAATGGTACATTCTCACCCAACAAGCGTCTTGCAATATTACGATAAGCTAACGCTGCTTTTCCGCTCGGTTGCAACGCTACAGGTTCACCTGTATTTGTAGCACGAATAACTTCATCATCATCCTCGACAACCCCAAGAAGCTCGATTGACAATGTACGTACGATTTCATCAACATCTAACATATCCTGCTCATGAAGCATATGACTACGCACACGATTAATAACAAGTTTTGGTGGTTCAATATCCTCTTTTTCTAAAAGCCCGATAATACGATCCGCATCGCGCATTGAGGATACTTCTGGCGTCGTAACAACGATTGCTTTATCCGCACCAGCTACCGCATTTTTAAATCCCTGCTCAATCCCCGCAGGACAATCAATTAATATGTAATCATAATCTTGACGTAATACTTGTATTAATTCATCCATTTGTTCAGGTGTTACCGCTGATTTATCACTCGTTTGTGCTGCAGGTAATAAATAAAGATCATCAAAACGCTTATCTTTAATAAGCGCCTGAGGTAAACGGCAACGCCCTTCAACGACATCAACAAGATCAAATACAATACGATTTTCCAGCCCCATTACTACGTCTAAGTTTCGAAGACCGATATCTGTGTCAATTAAGCACACTTTCTTTCCAGATAACGCCAGGGCTGTACCAATGTTCGCAGACGTTGTAGTTTTACCTACTCCGCCTTTTCCAGATGTAATTACTATTGCCTCTCCCACAGCTATACAATTCCCCTTTCTAACTTTGTTAAATTAGGTCTAAGATGAGTGAGAAGTTGCAGTCGATCGACAACAATGTGATTGTTCTCATTAATATACGCACATTCTGCCGCCTCCGCTCCGTCTTCTTTCTCTTCCGGAGCCCGCATTGCCACATCACTAATTCGAAGTTGCATCGGGTTCATATCAGATGCAGCGATTACAGCATCCGAATCCCCATAATACCCAGCATGCGCAATTCCTCTTAATGATCCTACGACAAAAATATTCCCCCCAGCGATAACCGTTCCGCCTGGATTAACATCTCCAATTAACAATAAATTTCCTTTTACATGTAAAACTTGTCCAGAGCGAACAATTTTGGAAATAGGGACAATTTCTGTTTCTTCTTTCCAAGCTATTGCTTCTGCTTTCGTTATAACATCACTTTCAATTGAATCCACAACAAGATTCTTTTTATTACGAATTAACGTACGAATCTCTTCTTGTTGGACTTCTGTTAAATAACGATTTCCCACTTTCACATGCACTTCAATTAAAGAGCGCCCATCACCATCATAGTAATGTGTAGAAAGCTTTTCATCCAGTTCCTCCAGTAATTCAGAGAATGAACAACAATCATCTAAATGAAGCGTTATTCCGTCTTTTGTCCCTTTTATTGTTACATTTTGTTGCTTTTTTTCTTCCACTAAAGTTCACCCCACCGATTCAATTCGACATAAAATTAGAAAATCCTTTTTTCTTTTTCTTCCATCGCTTTTGAAAGACGCACTAAATATCGTCTCAGTGGGAAACAAACTATCAATAAGAAAATTGCATTTAGCAATAAAGTAGACAGGAGACGATCTGTGAAAAAGACATACGCTGACATATGAGTACGTCCTAACAAAGTTAAAAATCCATACACATAATACTCTAGTGCTACAATGCTAGCTAGTACAATAGAAGCAACAATAAATAAATTCAATTGTAGTATCTTCATCACACTATAAACTAAATACGCTAAAATCGGATACGCAAATATATATATACCGACAAGTTCTGTGTATACGGTATCAAATAAGAAACCAAATAAGAGTCCGTAATAAATCCCTTGGACCGGACTATAGTACACAGTAATAAAACATAACACAATTATAAAGAAATGAGGTGCTGCTATACTGTCTTTCCAAAAAACCTCTGTTGGAACAATAGTAGCAAACATATTTTCAAATAGAAAAACAAAAAGGAGCAAAAGAGGAAGAGCTGCTCTTTTTAAAATCTTCATCATCTCTTCTCCCCCTCCTATTCTAATGGCGCTGAAGGCGTTGCACGTTTAGCAACCATAATATGCTCTACGTCATTCAAGTCAGCGGCCGGTTTTACATAAGCTGTTTTTGTTAAGCCGTATGGATCTGGCTGAACATCAACGATTGTTCCAATTACAAGACCTTTCGGGAAAATATCACCAAGTCCAGATGTTACAACTAATTGATCTTTCGTTACCTGAGCATCAGAGCCAATCTTTGTGAAAAGAAGTAAGTGCTTTTCTTTGTCGTAACCTTCAATCAATCCGAAGATTTTCTCATCACCTTGTACGATAGCAGAAACACGATTTGTTCGGCTCATAGAGCTTAGCAATTCTACTGATGATGTAAACTGGGATACACTTTTCACTCGTCCAACTAGACCTTGTGAAGTTACTACAGCCATATCTTTTTTAATTCCTTGCTGTGCTCCTTTATCAATTCCGATTAAATCGTACCATTTATCTGGATTACGAGAAACAACAGTAGATGGAATTTCAGTATATTGGCTATTCAACTCTTTTTTACCCGTTAACTCTTGTAACTTCTTGTTATCATCTTCTAATTGTTTTACTTTCCCTGATAGACCTGCATAATTATCTAATTTTGCTTTTAATTCTTTATTCTCTTCATACGTGCGCTTTACATCCTCTACATTTTCGAAGAATCCAGCTACGTATTTCGCTGGCTTTTGGAATACACGTTCTACAACACCGACAGTGTCTTTAACAAACTGCTCTGGCCATGTTAAACTGTTCCGTTCTTTCAATGAGATTCCAATCAATGCCACGAGAAGAATAATACTAACTAACAAAACAATTAATCTTTTGTTTAAGAAAAACTGTGGCACGTTCACACCCTCTTAATTTCATTGATTTTTATTTTGCAATATTATCGAGCAGCAGTTTTGAAAAGATCGATATTGTCTAATGCTTTACCCGTTCCAATTGCTACGCAATCTAATGGGTCTTCTGCAACAAGAACTGGCATATTTGTTTCTTCACTAATCACTTTATCTAAGTTACGTAGTAATGCTCCGCCACCTGTTAATACGATACCACGGTCCATAATGTCTGCCGCTAATTCAGGTGGAGTTTTCTCTAACGTATTTTTAACAGATTCTACAATTGCATCTACTGTATCTTTTAATGCATCTGCAATTTCTTCTGGCTGAATTAGTACTGTTTTTGGTAAACCACTTACTAAATCACGACCGCGAATTTCCATAGGCTCGATACCTTCTGGCTCGCCTGCAGAACCGATTTCTAATTTTAATGCTTCAGCCGTTCTTTCACCAATCATTAAGTTATAGCTTTTCTTAATGTACTGAATGATTGAATCGTCCATATCATCACCCGCAACACGAACTGATTGACTTGTTACAATACCACCTAAAGAAATGATTGCAACTTCTGTTGTACCGCCACCGATATCAACAACCATACTACCAGTTGGTTCCCAAACAGGTAAGTTCGCACCAATTGCTGCTGCAAATGGTTCTTCGATTGGATAAGCATCACGAGCACCCGCTTGACGAGTCGCATCGATTACTGCACGTCTTTCTACAGCTGTAATACCAGACGGTACACATACCATTACGTAAGGCTTACGTGAGAAGAATCCATTTGATTTTTGAGCTTGTTGAATGTAATATTTCATCATTGTTGCTGTCGTTTCGTAATCAGCAATTACACCGTCTTTCATCGGGCGAAGTGCCACAACGTTTCCTGGTGTACGACCAATCATTTGTTTTGCATCGCTACCTACAGCAACGATTTGTTTCGTATCAGTTTGTAACGCTACTACTGAAGGTTCACGTAAAACTACACCTTTTCCTTTTACATATACAAGCGTGTTCGCAGTTCCTAAATCTATTCCAAGATCGCGAGTAAAGCCACCAAATCCAAACATATTATTTATCTTCCTTTCTTGTTTTCACGGACTCATTTTTTCTTACTTTATATTATAAAAACAGTACGTTTTTTATATCTTTATCCTTCTTGTAGATAAATTTCTACAAAAAACTCATAAATCACATTATAAAACAAAATAAGTAAAAAGCATAGTCTTAAATATGACCTTTTTCCTTTAAACTCACGAATTTATGGTCACCTATTATAATATGGTCAAGCACTTCTATTCCTATAATCTGGCCGCATTCTACTAAGCGTTTCGTTACTTCAATATCCTCTCGGCTCGGCGTGGGGTCTCCTGAAGGGTGGTTATGAAGACATATGATAGAGGCTGCTGCGCGGCGGAACGCTTCTTTAAAAACTTCTCTTGGATGTACAATTGATGTGTTTAAACTTCCAATGAAAATCGTTTGCCTATGTATAACTTGATTTTTTGTGTTCAAATATAAACATACAAAATGCTCCTGCTGCAGGAAGCGCATTTCTTCCATCATATATCTCGCACAATCTTCTGGGCTTCGAATGCTGTATCTATTTTGATATTCTAAACGTACCATTCTTCTACCAAGTTCAAAAGCAGCTATAAGCTGGGCTGCCTTTGCAATCCCAACACCATGTATACTGACAAGCTCTTCTAACGTTGCATCTTTCAACATACGTAAACCATCAAAGTGATGTAAAATTTTATCTGATAACTTTAAAACTGTTTCTTCTTTAGAACCTGTTCTAAGTAACACAGCAAGAAGCTCCCGATTCGATAAACTTCCAGCTCCTTCTAACAATAAACGCTCCCGTGGCTGTTCTTCTTTGACAACATCACGAATACCGTTCATTTCTCCACCCCTTTATTTGTTCTCTCAAAGAAAATCCCATGCAATTTTACGCATGGGTTACATCAATATTAAATTGTTTTAATTCCCGAACAAGACGTGAAATTGGTAACCCGACTACACTATAGTAGTCCCCTTGAATATGTTGAACAAAAATAGATCCTTTACCTTGAATTCCATAACTGCCTGCTTTATCAAGAGGTTCTTTTGATGCAACATATACGTCAATTTCCTCTTCTGTTAATTCCCAAAACGTAACTTCTGTACGCTCGTAAAAAGTGACTGTTTTGTCTTTTGCTATAATTGCAACACCAGTATACACTTCATGTGTTTTCCCTGATAATAATTGCAACATTTCTTTCGCCTCAGCCTCATTAGAAGGCTTTCCAAGAATACGCGATTCATATGTAACAATTGTGTCTGCACCTAACACAATGTAATCACTATTCGTTTCTGCTACCGCAGATGCTTTTTGCAGGGCGAGGGACATAACGATATCAGAAGGTGATGAGTACGCACCAATCGTCTCTTCTACTTCACTTACAATGATTTCAAATGGTACATCCGCTAACTCAAGCAGTTCCTTCCTGCGAGGTGACCCTGATGCTAAAATAATTTTTCTCATATTTTCTCCTTCCTTTCTCACATGAAGCAGAATCATTTACATCAATCGTATCAAAGGAATAGTTTGTCCACAAATGAAAGAAATATTATTTTCTCTAAATAAAATAATACTTTTTACTAAAATACGATTATATTCCTGCCATAGAGAAAGCACTTTGCTCTAAATTCAAAAGAAAAGAAAGAAGTACCTATACTTCTTCCTTCGTCATTTCATTATCCTATTATTTCACCTTTTGGGAAACAATTTTTTCATATGAAAGTATACCATCAATAATAACTTGATTTAATTTCGCCAAAGATTCCTTATCACCTTTTCCACCCTTCACTGTTTGCACAGCTACTGACGTATACATATACAATTTCTTTGCTTCTTCCTGCTTCATACTTTTCCCTTCTTTTTCAATTGCTTTCCACTCTTTTTCAATCGCACCTATATCTTTTGCATTACTTTTTCCACTAGCTTGTACGCTGGAAGCATATTTTGCTAAATGAGTATATAATGGCTGTACTTTTGTTAAAAACGCCCCAACTTCTTTATCATCTTTAAGTAACGCTTTATCTGTTATATCCCAGTTCTTTTTCAATACGGAGACATTATCATTTTTATACTGCGTCATTAATTGATTTATGCCTTGTTCATCGCTAGCAATACCAACAACTAATGTATACTTATCACCGCTCGGTTTTAAAGCTGCAACGCCTCCATTACCTTTCCACTCTTCAAGAGCGGCCTGTCCCTTTTCTTCGGAAGAATAAATCCCTCCTTGCACAAAAAATAATTTCATTGGATCTAATGACGTTCCTGTCTGTGCTTTTTGTTTTTCCTCTTTTGGTGCCGGTGTTTGTTCTGCCGTTCCACCCACCTTTGATTCTTCATTTCGCATCTGCTTCGAAGCTGTTACTTCGCTTCCGCCTGTCGCACCTTGTCCTTTAAGTATCTGTAGCATTCCCATCCCAAACGCCGTACCAATAACAATCGCAGTTGCAACGATTGCAATTAACGTATTGCTCCACTTCTTTCGTTTTTTTTCCTTAGACACCAATTTCGCTTTTTGAAACGGAACAACGTTTTTCGGTCTTTCACTTTCTACTACCATCCATTCAAATTCATCTTTCTTCTTCTCCTCATACTTCGCTTCTGTTCCATTCACTTTCACTGAGATCGTTCGTGATTGCTTGTCCATACACTCACACCTCACCTCTTATCGTTGTCCGCATCATATCATATTCATTTCACAAAAAAACGAGATATTTGTCAGAGGAATTCGCCAAATAACCCTATATATTTATCTTATATGTATGCATTTGACTTCATTTGTAGAACAAAAAAACTAGATAGCAAAGACTATCTAGTTTTTCTCGCGAATATATTTTCGAACTTCCGAAATGAAATAAAGAGAACCTGTTATGATAAAAACATCATTTTCTCCAATCATTTCAACCTTCGTATCAATTGCCTCTTTCCAATTTTCAAAAACTAGTTTTGACTCTTTCTTTGCATACGATGCAAGCTTGTCAGCAGAAATAGCACGATCAAAGGCGAATGTTGTAAAAATAATTTCATCGGCAATGGTTTCTAATTGATCTACCATATTATGCAATTGTTTATCACCTAGGGCAGTAAATAAAACTATTACATTTTTATTTTTGTAATGTGATTCTACTGTTTTCACAAGACTTTCGATACCTTCTGGGTTATGGGCACCATCTATAATAATATCTGGATTGTTTTGCAGTTTTTCAAATCGCCCAATCCAATACGCTTCCTGTAATCCAGTTCTTATTTCTTCTTCCTCAATTAAAAATGATAAGTATGTTTTGACATACATGACTGCCATAAGTGCAAGTGCTGCGTTTCCTACTTGGTGAACACCTTTCATTGAGATTCGCACATCTTCAAAGGTGGCGAAAGGACAAGTGAAATCGAACTGTTCTCCATCTTCGCCAGACTGTTTATGTAACGCTGTAAAATGCTTGTCCATCTCGTATAAGTTTGCATGATTTTCCTTTGCAACTTTTTGAATGACTTGCAATGCTTCCTCATCTCGTACACCAGTAATAACTGGAACACCAGACTTAATAATCCCCGCCTTTTCATATGCAATTTCTCCTAGTGTGTTCCCTAAAATATGCATATGATCGTGGCCGATATTTGTAATAATCGTAAGAACAGGATGAATAACATTCGTAGAATCAAAGCGCCCTCCAAGCCCTGTTTCAAATAAAACAACATCACAGAAATTAACTTTACCGAAATAACAAATTGCCATAACAGTAATAATTTCAAACTCAGTCGCTTCCCCTAAATCCGTCTCATCTAGTTTTTCAACGACTGGCTTTACCATCTTTACAAGTTCAGTAATCTCTTCATCTGCAATTGGTGTCCCGTTCACACTAATACGTTCGTTAAATGTTTCAATATAAGGAGAGGTAAATGTTCCTACCTTATATTTTGCATCTTCTAACATGTAGCGCATATATGTTAACGTTGAACCTTTTCCATTTGTACCAGCAAGATGAACACATTTTATGTGACGCTCTGGATTTCCGAGCTCTTCTAGCATCCATCTCATTCTTTCTAATCCTGGTTTAATACCAAACTTCAATCGGCTATGAATCCACCCTATCGCTTCCTCGTATGTATGTATCACGTATGCTTTCCCCTTTCAAAAGACAACCTTCATACTCCTATTATACGCAAAGAAAAGAGACTCACCAATATAGTGAGCCTCTAAAAAACATTTTACTTTTCAAGATCTGCTAGACGTTGGCGAACTGCTTCACGTTTTTCTAGGTAGTCTTGTTCTTTCGCACGCTCTCCGTCAATAACTGCTGCAGGAGCTTTCGCTACGAAACCTTGGTTTGAAAGTTTCTTCTGTACACGTTCTACTTCTTTGTCGAACTTCTCAAATTCTTTCTCAAGACGTGCTCTCTCTTCATCAAGATTGATAAGATCAGCTAACGGTAAGAATAACTCTGCACCTGATACGATTGCAGTCATTGCTTTTTCTGGTGCTTGTAAATCCGTTTGAATTATTAATTCGCTTGGGTTACAGAAACGCTCAATGTAAGAGCTGTTTTTTGTAAGTTGAGCAAGTACAGCCTCATCTTTTGCTTTAATTTGCATTTGAACTTTTTTGCTCATCGGCGTATTAACTTCTGCACGGATGTTACGAACAGAGCGAATGATATCAACTAGAAGGTGCATTTCTGCCGCAGCTTCTGTATCTTGTAAATCTTCGCGAACTGTTGGCCACGCTGCTACTGTAATAGATTCGCCTTCATGCGGTAAATGTTGCCAAATCTTCTCTGTTACGAATGGCATGAATGGGTGTAATAGACGCATTGTTTGGTCTAATACGTAAGCTAAAATAGAACGAGTTGTTTTCTTAGCTGCTTCATCTTCACCGTATAGTGGAAGTTTCGCCATTTCAATGTACCAGTCACAGAAATCGTCCCAAATGAAGTTGTATAATGAACGACCAGCTTCACCGAACTCATATTTATCCATGTTACGCGTTACGCTTTCGATTGTTTCGTTTAAGCGAGTTAAAATCCACTTATCCGCAACTGATTTTTCACCAGTTAAATCGATTTCTTCATACTTCATATCATCCATGTTCATTAATACGAAACGTGATGCGTTCCAAATTTTATTAATGAAGTTCCAAGTAGACTCTACTTTTTCCATACTGAAACGTAAATCTTGACCTGGTGCGCTTCCTGTTGATAAGAAATAGCGCATTGCATCTGCACCGTACTTCTCGATAACATCCATTGGATCAATACCGTTACCAAGAGATTTACTCATTTTACGTCCTTGCTCATCACGAACTAAACCGTGAATTAATACATCTTTAAATGGACGCTCACCAGTAAACTCTAAACCTTGGAAAATCATACGAGATACCCAGAAGAAGATGATGTCATAACCCGTTACTAATGCATCTGTTGAATAATAACGTTTAAAGTCTGCTGAATCTTCATCCGGCCAGCCAAGTGTTGAGAACGGCCATAACGCTGAACTGAACCATGTATCAAGTACGTCGTTATCTTGATTCCAGTTTTCAATATCTGCTGGTGCATCTGTACCTACGTATACTTCACCAGTTTCTTTATGATACCAAGCTGGAATACGGTGTCCCCACCATAATTGACGAGAAATACACCAGTCGTGAATGTTTTCCATCCAGCGTAAGTATGTGTTTTCAAAACGTTCTGGTACGAACGTTACTTTCTCTTCTTCTTTTTGTTGAAGCTCTACTGCCTTCTCAGCAAGTGGAGCCATTTTTACGAACCATTGTGTTGATAAGTAAGGCTCAACAACTGCACCACTACGCTCACTATGACCTACTGAATGCATATGAGGCTCGATTTCTACTAATACGCCCGCTTCTTGTAAGTCCTTCACTAACGCTTTACGGCATTCGAAACGATCCATACCGTTATACTTACCAGCTTTTTCGTTCATTGATCCATCTTCGTTCATTACTAAGATACGTGGTAAGTCATGACGGTTACCTACTTCAAAGTCATTCGGGTCATGAGCTGGTGTAATTTTTACAACGCCTGTTCCGAAATCTTTTTCTACGTACTCATCAGCAATAATTGGAATCTCACGGCCTACGATTGGAAGTGTAACTGTTTTCCCGATTAAATGTTTGTAACGATCGTCTTCTGGATGAACTGCTACTGCTGTATCACCAAGCATCGTTTCTGGACGAGTAGTCGCAAGACGAATATGACCAGAGCCATCTGTTAACGGATAGTTCATATGGTAGAATGCACCTTGAACTTCTTTATGAATTACTTCAATATCAGAAAGAGCTGTGCGTGTTGCTGGGTCCCAGTTGATAATATATTCACCGCGGTAAATTAAGCCTTTTTCGTATAATTGAACGAATACTTTATTAACCGCATCAGATAAACCTTCGTCTAATGTGAAACGTTCACGAGAATAGTCTAGTCCTAAACCAACTTTCCCCCATTGTTGACGAATGTGAGACGCGTATTCCTCTTTCCATTCCCAAGCTTTTTCAAGGAATTTCTCACGGCCAAGATCGTAACGTGAAATACCTTCTTCACGAAGTTTCCCTTCTACTTTCGCTTGTGTTGCGATACCCGCATGGTCCATTCCTGGAAGCCATAATACATCGTAACCTTGCATACGCTTCGTACGAGTTAAAATATCTTGAAGAGTTGTATCCCAAGCATGACCTAAGTGTAACTTACCAGTTACGTTCGGAGGTGGAATTACAATTGTGTATGGTTGTTTCTTCTCATCTCCTGTTGCTTCGAAATATTTGCCTTCAAGCCACCATTGATAAAGGCCTTCTTCAACGGACATATGATCATATTTAGTTGGTAAATTCTTTTCCGTGTTTGACATTATTTTCCCTCCTTAAAATAAAAAATGCCCCTCATCCAAAAAGGACGAGGGACATCGCGGTACCACCTTTATTTACAAACAAATTCAGAAATTTGCTTATACTCTTAATTTGATAACGGACAAATCCGTCTTTTCCTAATGAGAACTATTCCGTTCAGAAAAGATGCTCCAGGGCTACCTTCTAACATAACTATCTAGAGAATCTCCCAGCTAATGATTCTCCTCTCTGAAGACGTTTCTTGTTATACTCTTCCCCTTCAAGGCATTTATATGATTGTTAATTATTATATACAATAGTGTAAAAAACGAAACCCTATTCGTCAAGATAAATTTAATACTATGGCTTTTGGGGCAAAAAAAGAAGATAAGTAGCATCCTCTACTTATCTTCTTTATCCCGCTATTTGCGGGCAGTAAGATCCCCCACTAATTAAAGTTTCACTTTATCCGTTCCCTTGCTGGGCAGCTTGTAATTGCGAAAGGAAATATTCTATATTGCTAACGAGCCAATGCGATTGTTGTAAGCTCTTTACTCCGAGAAGTTCATTTTCCTCATTGCGACTCTCTCTTCTTTTCTTATAAGACTGGATTTGCCGAATAAATTGCGATGGATACGTCATATACGCAAACATGAGTAGTTGCTCTTCTTTCGTAAAAGGGAAATTTTTTTGGTACATTTGATACCATTCAAACCGATCACTTCGCGCAATTGGATACGTGTTTAAAGACCGAGAATAAAAACCAACTATATCTTGCACTGGTGTTGCAAACTTCGATTTTTCTAAACTAATAAAATAGCCATTCCGTTCATAATCAAATAAGAAATGATTAAGCGATACGTTACCATGCACAAAAGTAATACGTGTTTTTTCTTTTTCCTTCATCGCATCGTTCCACTCAGTTAATTGCTTCGTTGCAAACTCACGAGCCCTCATTACATGATGATAGTACGTACAATATTGCAATTCAAACGGAGACATATACCACTTCGCTTCAGATTCTACGAGAAACTCTTCTAACATCTCACCATCATTCTCCCAGCGATCGGATATATTTGTATAATGTTTTTCTAAATCTTCTTCTGTATACGTTTCTTCTTTCACCGTTTTTTGATGTAACGTCCCGAGAGTTTGAAACATTTTATGGTATTGATCATTATCCTCGCCGTTGCCTTCCGCACGTTCTAACCAAGGCATTAAATAATAATTATACGTCCCGTCACTTAAAATATAATTTCCATCCGTCGCATGGTATATAGGTACATAATTTGAAAAACCGTTCTCCTTCAAATATTGAATATGGTGCAAAAAGTTATTCCGCTCTAACTTCCCGTCTTCTATTTTCTTGAGCGCATACGGACCTTGATTAGTGTAAATTTTCGTTACACTTCCGTGCTCTTCCATATGCTGTGTATCCAATCTGTATTGCCTTACAATGGGTTCATAGCGATTTCGTAATTCAATATCCATACGAATAACCCTTTCTATTCAAAACATAGCCTTTAGGAAAATAAGCGAGTGAAAACACTCACTTATTTCGCTTTTGCCCTTGAAACAGGAATATAAATAATTTGTCCCGCAGTTAAATATATATCTTCTGTTTGATTGACACGATATAAGTTTTGTACAGACGTTTCATAACGGTCTGCAACAGATTCAATTGTATCCCCTTCTTGAACGAAATACATTCTTAACTTTGTAAATTCTTCTTCCGGTTCTTTCGTAAATATTTTCGTTAAATAAAGTGCATTTTCATCTCGCTGTGAATACGTTTCTTCTTCTTGCTCTTCTTGTTTTTTCGCTTTTTCTTTCTTGAAATCTTTTCTTCCGAACAATTCAAATTGTGGCGTTGATTCTTTCTCCTCTTCACGCTCTACAAATTCATGTTCTTCTATTTCCTCTTCCTCTACTTCCTGCTCTTTTCTTTCCTCTAGTTGGAACGGTTCAAATGCGTAATCTTCCCACTCATCTGATTCCTTATAGACTGGTTCTTCTACGTGCGGCGCAGGTCTATTTTCATCCTCTTGTGCTGAATCAGCCTCTAACTCAGCATACGCTGTTTCTTCCTCTTCATCCTCGATTCTTTCTTCATCACATAAACCAGTGATAGATATATCCGCTAATAATTGTAAGCAACCATTTTCCTTTAATTCATAATCAAATTCTTCAATAGATACATATAGTTCTTCAATTACTTTCACACGGTTTCTCGGAATTGATATTTCAAGCGGAAAGGAATGAACAAGTTCATTAACCCCATCTTCCCTTGTTTCTACATAATCAATTGACTTCGCTGGCGATAGATCTCTTAATGAATAAGCCGAATCATCTTGCCGCGCAACATACTCTCCCGTTAAATCTAATTGCCCTCTCACGATAACTTCATGATCAAGCTCTTCTATCTCAACGTCTGGATCTAACGAAATTGACAAAAGTTCTTCGACTTCCTGTCCTTTTTGGAACCAAACAGATTCTTTTAATGAAAAACGTAATGAATGATCTGTTGCCACTTCTTTTCCCCCTCCCAAACTATATGTCATTACAGATTTATGTATGGAAAGCTGATTTTATGAATAAAAAAAAATCACTCCCCTTATGGAGAGCGATTTTCTTTCAACAATTAAGCTTTTAATTTTGACATTGCAATTTCAGCCGCTGCAATCGTCGCTTCAATATCTGCATCACTATGTGCTGTCGATAAGAATAGACCTTCGAATTGAGATGGTGGCAAGAATACACCTTGTTCTACCATTTCACGATAGTAAGCCGCAAAGAATTCTAAGTTTGAAGATTTTGCTGCATCGTAATTAATAACTTGTTCATCTGTAAAGAAGATACCAATCATAGAACCCGCACGGTTAATATGATGCGGAATGCCATGTTTTTCAGCCGCTTTACGTAAGCCAGCTTCTAACATTTCAGCTTTACGCTCAAATTCTACATATGATTCTGGCGTTAACTGTACTAACGTTTCATAACCTGCTGCCATTGCAAGTGGGTTACCTGATAAAGTACCTGCTTGGTAAATCGGTCCGCTCGGTGCAACTTGGCGCATAATTTCTGCTTTACCACCGTATGCTCCTACTGGTAAGCCACCACCGATTACTTTACCTAAACAAGTTAAATCAGGTGTTACACCGTAATAACCTTGTCCGCAATTATAAGCAACTCGGAATCCTGTCATGACTTCATCAAAAATAAGCAATGCACCATTTTGCTCTGTTACTTCACGAAGACCTTCTAAAAATCCTGGTTGCGGAGGAACAACACCCATATTTCCTGCTACTGGTTCTACAATTATACAAGCAATATCATCACCAAATTGTTCGAAGGCGTATTTCACACTTTCTAAATCGTTATACGCTACGGTAATCGTATTTTTCGCTACACCTTCTGGTACACCAGGGCTATCTGGTAAACCTAGCGTCGCCACACCAGAACCCGCTTTAATTAATAATGAATCACCATGACCGTGGTAACAACCGATGAATTTCAAAATTTTGTTACGACCTGTATAACCACGAGCTAAACGTAGCGCACTCATTGTCGCTTCTGTTCCAGAGTTAACCATACGTACAATCTCAATTGATGGTACGCGCTCAATAACAAGTTTCGCTAATTTATTCTCAATTTCCGTTGGGGCACCGAAGCTTGTTCCTCTTTCAGCAACAGATTTTAAAGCTTCAACAACACGATCATTCGCATGACCATGAATTAAAGGACCCCATGATAATACGTAATCGATGTATTCATTTCCATCGACATCATATACTTTAGAGCCTTTTCCGCGCTCCATAAACAACGGATTCATACCAACAGACTTAAAAGCACGAACGGGGCTATTTACGCCACCAGGCATTAAATCTTGCGCCTCTTCAAACGCCGCAATCGACTTATCAAACTTTTTCATTATTTAGCGCCTCCTTCTTGTAACCATCTTGCTGCATCTTTTGCATGATACGTAATAATTAAATCCGCTCCTGCACGTTTCATGCTAATTAATTTTTCAAGTACAACTTCTTTTTCATTAATCCAACCATTTTGCGCTGCTGCTTTAATCATCGAATATTCACCACTTACGTTATAAGCAACTACTGGTAAATTAAAGTTATTTTTCACATCACGAACGATATCTAAGTAAGAAAGAGCTGGCTTTACAATTAAGAAATCTGCCCCTTCCATTACATCTGATTCTGCTTCACGGAATGCTTCCATACGGTTCGCTGGATCCATTTGATATGTTTTACGATCACCAAATTGCGGGGCACCGTGCGCCGCATCACGGAATGGTCCGTAAAATGCTGATGAATATTTCACAGCGTACGACATTACTGGTACGTGTCCAAAACCATTTTCATCTAATGCATGGCGAATTGCTGTTACGAATCCGTCCATCATGTTTGATGGCGCAATAATGTCCGCTCCTGCTTTCGCTTGGCTTACAGCTGTTTTCGCAAGAACTGCAAGAGACTCGTCATTTAAAATAATACCATCTTCAATTACACCGCAATGACCATGGCTTGTGAATTGACATAAACATGTATCTGCAACTACTACTAGCTCAGGGAATTCACCTTTAATTTGCTTAATTGCACGTTGCACAATTCCATGATCACAATATGCTGATGATCCAACTTCATCTTTTTCAGCAGGTAAACCAAATACAATAACAGAACGAATACCTAAATCAACAACCTCTTGCATTTCAGCTTGCAATAAATCTAAAGACATTTGATATACGCCTGGCATAGAAGGCACTTCATTACGAACATTTTCTCCTTCTAATACAAAAATAGGGTAAATAAAATCTTCCGTATGTAAAAACGTTTCACGCACAAGCGCACGCATATTACCGCTTTGTCTTAAGCGACGATGACGATTAAATTGTAAAGAGTTCATAGATTTCTATCCCCATTCTTTTATTTTATAGATTCACAAATGCATTGTAGTAATGCTTCTACAGTGTACTCTTTCGGTATAATAACATGTGGAAAATAAAGGATCGCCTCTTTTTCCGTAATAGGCCCTATACAAGCAATTGTACAGTTTTTTGTCCATTCTCTCCAGTTTGTACCCTCAAGTAAACGAACAAAACTAGTAACAGTTGAAGGGCTTGTAAATGTAATAATGTCTACTTTTCCTACTTCTAACGCTACTATAAGCTCTTGCCTTTTCCCTACATTCTCTTTCGTACCATATACGATTAGCTCATCTAGAGAAACACCAATTTCGCGAAGTGCAACTGGAATTACATCTCTTGCTAAATTCCCTTTCGGAAATAAAATGCACTCGTTTCCACTTAGTCTTTTTACAAACTCTTCTGCAAATACTTCTGCAACAAATGAAGTTGGAACGAAGTCCACTTGATAGCCCCACTTTTCTAACTCTAACCTTGTTTTCACGCCTACTGCAGCAATTTTAGTCTTTGCGGGTAGCTTCTTTGTCAAACTATCTAGAAAAAAAGCTACCCCATTTTTACTCGTAAAAATAACCCAGTCATACGAATGCAGCTGTCCTGCTATATGTTGAATTTGCCTATGAGCCATACCTTCCATACGCAAAAGCGGAATTTCCAATGGAATTCCGCTCTTTTCTTTCACCGCTACACTCATTTGTTTCGCTTGATGCTGGGCACGTGTAATTAATACCGTTTTGCCAGCGAGAGCGTTCATATTTATTGTTGCCCCTTATTTGCAGCAAGAATGAGTTCTTTGGCGCCTTGTTTAATTAAACGGTCCGCAGCCTCTAATCCTACTTCCTCTGGATTAGTTCCTACTACTGTCTCTTTCAATAAAATAGAACCGTCCATAGAACCGACAAGAGCTGTTAATTCGATTGCATCATTTTCTGTAAGAGTTGCATATCCAGCGATTGGAACTTGGCAGCCACCTTCAAGTTTATGAAGAAATACTCGTTCTGCCGCCACTGTTCTTTCTGTTACTGCATCATTCATATGCGCTAACAACTGTAGTAAATCCTTATCATCCTCACGGCATTCAATCGCTAATGCACCTTGTCCTACAGCAGGTACACATAACGTCTCATCTAAATGTTCTGTAATAACTTCATTATCCCAGCCCATTCTTTGTAATCCAGCTGTTGCTAAAATGATTGCATCGTAATCTTCTTCTTGTAATTTACGTAAACGTGTATCGATATTTCCTCGAATCCACTTCACTTGTAAATCTGGTCTCGCAGCTAATAATTGTGCACTGCGTCTTAAGCTACTCGTACCTAAAATAGCGCCTTCTGCTAACTCTTTAAACGATGCTCCGCTTTTTGAGATAAAAGCATCACGAGGGTCAACACGCTTCGGTGTACAACCAATCATTAATCCTTCTGGAAGTACGGCCGGCATATCTTTCATACTATGTACAGCCATATCAATTTCTTTCGTAAGTAACGCATGTTCAATCTCTTTAACAAACAAGCCTTTTCCGCCTACTTTTGAAAGAGTAACATCTAAAATAACATCACCTTTTGTGACGATTTCTTTCACTTCAAATTCATATGGTAAACCTAGTGCTTTTAACTGATCAATAAACCAGTTTGTTTGCGTTAATGCTAATTTACTCTTTCGTGACCCTACAATAATTTTGCGCATAATTCTCTCTCCTCATTATAAATACCAAAAGTGGAAGTTGGATAAACTGCTTAATAGAAAAATATTGATTAGCATTACGAGAAATGCTCCGATGTTCCACTGCACGATTTTCTTCCCTTGCAACACATCTGCCACTCGTAAATATAGGCCAGCACAATATACAAATAGAACGACAAAAGACCCAATCACTTTCGTATCATACCAATGGAAATTGTCCAATTTCGTATATCCCCATATGCATCCTAATAAAATAGCTAGTAAGAAAAATGGAACAGAAAATAAATTTAATCCGTAAGACATCGATTCTAACTTCGGTAAATTCCCTAACCTTCTTAATCTCGCATTCCATTTTTTCTTTTTTAATAGGCGATATTGCAATAAATACATAATAGAAAAAATGAACGATACAGTGAAAGTTGCATAAGAAATAATAGCCATACCGACATGTACATATACAAGTTCTGAAACTAATTGCTCTGCCAGTACCGGCGACATCTTTCCGAGCGGTGTAAAAATAGAAAAAGCGCTTACGCCAAATGCGACAACATTTGTAAAAAAGACTAAAAAGTCAATTCTCATAAATCGATTAATGACTAACGACATCGTAATCAATAGCCAAACATAAAAATAAATCCCTGATAATAAAGTTAATATAGGGTTCGTTTCTGAATCTGTAGCCCTGAGTAACATAAAGATAGACTGCAGAACCCATACAATCGAAAGTAACCAAAAAGCAAATCGGTTCGCCTTTCGGTTACTTTGGAAATAATCTATAAAATATAAACTAATGCTACAAGCATATAAAATAATTGCAATATGATAAATAATACTGTTATTTAAAAAACTCATCCGATCATCCTTCCAAATTATAAAGATGGAACGGATGGTGTCCACGCTCTTTTATGTTCTACTTCTTCCGCACAACTCTCTACATCTTCCATTTCCAAGTCAAAAATCTTTGCAAATAACGCTAATTTTTCGTCTGCTCCCTTTTCAGCGGCTATCTCTTTCGCTACTAAAATTGGGTCTTTCAATAATTGATTAATAATACTTTTCGTATGCTTACTAATTACTTTTCTCTCACGATCACTAAGATTCGGTATTTTTCGTTCCAAGCTTTCCATCGTTTCACTTTGGATAGCAAGTGCCTTATCACGAAGAGCTGCTATTAACGGAACAACACCAAGTGTACTTAACCACGTTTTAAATAAAACAATTTCCTCTTCAATCATAAATTGAATTTTCTCTGCTTCTTTCAAACGCTCAGCACGATTTGCTTCCACTACTCCTTGCAAATCATCAATGTCATATAAGAAAGAACCTTCTAGTTCATCAATCGCTGGATCAATATCACGTGGCACTGCAATATCCACCATAAATAACGGACGACCAGAGCGCATTTTCTCTACCTTTGTCATCATCTCTTTCGTAATAACATATTCAGATGCACCAGTTGAACTAATTAAAATATCTGCTTCTAATAATGCACATTGCAATTCACTTAAAGGCTTTGCATGTCCCATATATTTCTCAGCCATTACTTCCGCTTTCGTAAACGTCCTATTCATGACTGTTACTTTTCGAGCACCGCTTCCATATAAGTTTTGCAGTGCCAGTTCACCCATCTTACCAGCACCAAGAATAAGCACATGACAATCTGTTAACTCACCAAATATTTTCTTTCCGAGCTCAACAGCAGCATAACTAACAGACATCGCACTTTCACCAATCGTCGTTTCTGAGTGCGCACGTTTCGCTAACGTAACCACCTGCTTAAACAACTCATTAAAAATTGTGCCTGTCGCTTTTACTTGTTGCGCTTCTAAAAAGCTATCTTTTATTTGGCCTAAAATCTGTGTTTCTCCAACTACCATAGAATCTAAACCGCACGTCACGCGGAATAAATGATCTATTGCACCGTCTTGTTCAAAAATAGTTAAATATGGTGCGACTTCTTCTATTTCAAACTGAAACCAATCAGCTAAAAACTTCTTAATATAATACCGTCCCGTGTGTAATTGATCGACAACAGCGTAAATCTCAGTGCGATTACAAGTTGATACAATGACATTCTCTAACACGCTCTTTTGATTTTGTAATGTAGTCATTGCTTGCTCTAGCTCTGCTGCCTGAAATGTGAGTTTCTCACGAAATTCTACAGGGGCTGTTCGATAATTTACACTAACAACAAGAATATGCACGCAGCATGTCCCCCTTCACCCGTTTTATCACTTTATCTACTATCATAATACAACTTTCCTCTTATGAATCTGACAATCGTGTGAACAACCGATTATTTTTTATTTATTCTCCGTATGTAATAAAGGAGATTCAGTAAAACTAATAAAGATTTTCTACTTTATAATGATTATAAATTAATAACTCTATTTGTACGTTACCAAAAAAAGCCCTCATAATCAAGTGATGGAAACTATTCCATATGAATTATAACATCATCTTTCCTATCTTCTTTCATCATGAAGGAAAATATGTATGATTGTTCCAAATTGTAGCACAAACTTTCTCAATACAATGTATTTGACATTGTATTTCTTTTTCGTTATATTGGTTTTACAAAATTAAATTGCGCAAAACTTAATTAGGGAGGAGTTATGTATGACAGAGAATTCTTTACATCTAGATAACCAACTTTGTTTTTCTATTTACGCCTGTTCTAAAGAAGTTACCCGCTTTTATCGACCATATTTAGAAGAGATGGGTATTACGTATCCCCAGTACATTACTTTACTCGTACTATGGGAGCAAGATGGACTAACAGTAAAAGAAATTGGAGAACGTCTATTTTTAGATTCCGGTACGTTAACACCTATGTTAAAACGAATGGAATCATTAAAACTTGTAAAACGCGTTCGTTCCAAAGAAGATGAGCGCAAAGTTTGTATTAAATTAACAGAACAAGGTAAAGATTTAAAAGAAAAGGCTTGTTCATTGCCGACAACAATGGCAACAAATTTAGGAATTACAGAACAAGAATATCGTTCTTTATTAATTCAATTAAATAAACTAATTGAAACAATGAAAACAATTAATGATAGAAAAGGGGAATAAACATGGATAAATTATATACTGCTTCAGTAACTGCTACAGGTGGAAGAAACGGAAGAGTAATTTCAGATGATGGCATATTAAATCTTGATGTAAAAATGCCGAAAGCACTAGGTGGTGCAGGCGGAGAGGCAACGAATCCAGAACAACTATTTGCTGCTGGTTATGCCGCTTGTTTTGATAGTGCATTACAACTTGTCATTCGTACAAAACGTGTGAAAGTAGAAAGTACAGAAGTAACTGCTCACGTTTCTATCGGAAAAGATACAGATGGTGGTTTCGGCCTATCTGCTGTACTTGATGTACACGTTGCTGGCGTCTCTCATGCCGAAGCACAAGAACTTGTAGAAGCCGCTCACGGTGTATGTCCTTATTCGAAAGCAACAAGAGGTAATATCGAGGTTACATTAAACGTAAGATAAAAAAATTTAGTAAATAAAAAAAACGCGCGACATTCGTCACGCGTTTTTTGTTTTTGTCATTCTATGAATTGCCTTCCACGCTTCTTCTTTTCCAAGTCCTGTTTCAGAAGAGAATAGAACGATTTCATCGCCAATTTCAACAGCAAGCGTTTCTTTTACAACTTTTAAATGCTTTTGCCATTTCCCTTTCGGAATTTTATCGGCTTTCGTCGCAATAATAATTGTTGGGATTTCATAATGTTTTAAGAAATCATACATCATCACGTCATCATTTGTTGGTTGGTGACGTAAATCAACTACTAATACAGCTGCGTCTAATTGCTCACGCGTTGTAAAGTAAGTCTCAATCATCTTGCCCCATGCTGCGCGCTCTGTTTTAGATACTTTCGCATATCCATAACCTGGAACGTCAACAAAATGCATCATCTCATTGATTAAGAAAAAGTTCAACGTTTGCGTTTTCCCTGGTTTAGAAGAAATACGTACTAACTTTTTACGATTTAAAATTTTATTAATAAAGGAAGACTTCCCGACATTTGAACGACCCGCTAATGCAATTTCTGGTAAATCACTGTCTGGATATTGTTCTGGTTTAACAGCACTAATTACAATATCTGCTTTTGTTACTTTCATTGTTTCACTCCTACTAATGCGTGCTCCAATACTTCATCTAAATGAGATGCAAGCACAAACGTAAGGTTTTCTTTTACGCTTTCTGGAATATCATCTAAATCTTTCTCGTTTTCTGCTGGCAAAATAATTTTTGTTAAGCCTGCGCGGTGAGCACTTAATGTTTTTTCTTTTAAACCACCAATTGGTAATACACGACCACGAAGTGTAATTTCACCTGTCATCCCCACTTCTTTACTTACAGGAATACCTGTTAGCGCAGAAATAAGTGCCGTTGCCATCGTAATACCTGCTGACGGTCCATCTTTTGGAACTGCTCCTTCTGGAACATGAATATGAATATCATTTTTCTCATGGAAATTCGGATCAATCTGAAGCTCTTCTGCACGAGAACGAATATAGCTAAACGCTGCTTGTGCGGATTCTTTCATAACATCCCCAAGTTTACCCGTTAAAATTAATTTCCCTTTACCTGGCGCTACAGACACTTCAATCGCAAGTGTATCACCGCCTGCTGCTGTATACGCTAACCCTGTTGCCATACCAACTTGGTCTGTTTTTTCGGCTTGCCCATAACGGAATATGTGCTTACCAAGTAGATCAACAATGTTTTTCTCTGTTACTACAATGCGCTTGCGTTCTGCTGTAACGATAATTTTTGCTGCTTTACGACAAACTTTTGCGATTTGACGCTCTAGTGTACGAACACCAGCCTCACGTGTATAATAACGAATAATTTCAAGAAGTGCTTCATCACGTACTTGTAAATTACCTTTTCGTAAGCCATGCTCTTTTAATTGTTTCGGCAATAAATGTTCACGGGCAATGTGAACTTTTTCAATTTCTGTATAGCCAGCAATCGAAATAATTTCCATACGGTCAAGCAACGGACCTGGAACACTTGAAAGTGTATTCGCAGTTGCTACAAACATAACTTTCGATAGATCATACGGTTCTTCAATGTAATGATCACTGAAGTTATGGTTTTGTTCTGGGTCTAACACTTCAAGTAATGCCGCTGATGGATCTCCACGGAAGTCGTTAGACATTTTATCAATCTCATCTAATAAAAAGACTGGATTAACTGTTTTCGCCTTTTTCATACCTTGAATAATGCGTCCTGGCATCGCTCCAACGTACGTACGACGGTGACCACGGATTTCCGATTCATCACGTACACCACCAAGGGATACACGGACAAAATTACGATTTAATGATGTTGCAATCGAACGCGCTAACGAAGTTTTCCCGACCCCAGGAGGTCCTACTAAGCAAAGGATAGGTCCTTTTAATGAATTCGTTAACTTCTGTACAGCTAAATATTCGAGTACGCGCTCTTTCACTTTCTCAAGACCGTAATGATCTTTGTTCAAAATCTCTTCAGAATGAGCAAGATCAATCATATCTTCTGTCGCTTCTGTCCATGGAAGTGCTAATAACCAATCCATATAATTGCGAATAACACCGCTCTCCGCAGAACTTGCTGGTAACTTTTCATAACGGTCTAATTCTTTCAGTGCGGCCTTCATTGTTTCTTCAGGCATCCCCGACTGTTCAATTTTCTCACGAAGTTCTTCAACTTCCCCGCCCTTACCTTCTTTATCACCAAGTTCAGTTTGAATCGCCTTCATTTGCTCACGTAAGAAATACTCTTTTTGCGTGCGCTCCATTGAACGTTTCACTTTTTGTCCAATTTTCTTTTCTAAACTAAGTAACTCTTGTTCATCTTGAATAATTGAAATAAGTGTATGTAATCGTTCCTTCACAGATACAATCTCTAAGATTTCTTGTTTCTGCTTCGTTTTAATCGGCAAGTGAGAAGCTATTAAATCAGCTAATCTTCCTGGCTCTTCTACATCAGCTACCGTTGCAAATGTTTCATTTGAAACTTTTTTCGAAACTTTAATATATTGTTCGAAATGCTCGAGTAATGTACGCATAAGAGCTTTCTCTTCTAGATCATCTTCCACTTCTTCAGTTACCGTTTTGATAGAAACCTGCACTACATTCTCTTCTTCGATAAACTCTACTACTTCAGCTCTATGTAAACCTTCTACAAGGACACGAAGCGTACCGTTCGGCAATTTTAACATTTGCTTCACTTTCGCCACTGTACCTACACTATATATGTCATCTTCTTTCGGATCATCGATATTCATTTCTTTTTGCATCGCTAAAAAGATGATATTTTCATCCATTGCCGCCTGCTCTAGTGCTTGTATCGATTTATCACGTCCTACATCAAGATGCAGAACCATCGTTGGATATACGAGAACGCCTCTTAATGGTAGGAGGGGTACGATTCTTTCATTCGTATTCATACTAGACATAGCACCTCCATAATAAATTAAACTCCTGTTCAACTATTTTATATTACAATACATCTAGATGCAATTGCAGAGATTTTCCGCAATTGTAAATCTCTCGTTTTTTCTCCCTTTTAAAAAGGAAAAGAGACTCCGCTTAAGCATACAAACTTAAACGAAGTCTGGCAAATTTTATTATCATTCATTCTCACATTGATTGTGCATCTGTTTCGTCTACAGTAGTATGTATATCAAGGTCTCGATGCATATTTTCCTGCATAAATGTTAGCTCAAATACTTCTTTTAACTTACGAACAGGAATGATTTCAATTCCTTTTATTGTATACAAAAACGGTTGCATGTTTTCAGCAGGAATGATGACTTTCTTAGCACCTGCTTTTTTCGCGGCTTTTATTTTTGCGTACACACCACCAATAGGTTTCACTTCCCCGTGTATACTTATCTCACCGGTCATCGCTACTTCATTACTCACATACGTACGATGCACTGCTGAATATACACCTGTTGCCATAGCAATACCTGCCGAAGGCCCATCAATTGGGATACCACCTGGAAAATTAATATGTATATCGTACCCTTCTGGCAATACATCTAGAGAACGAAGTACTGTTAATACATTATCTACAGAACCTTTCGCCATACTTTTACGGCGAATGGATTTCGTTTGACTACCAATACTTTCCTCTTCCACAATCCCGGTAACATTTACGGATCCTTTATCTTTCGCCTTGATTGCTGTTACTTCAATTTCTAATAACGCGCCTGTATTTGGTCCGTATACAGCAAGTCCATTTACAAGACCGATTCTCGGAATAGGATAAATACGTTTTTCATATTTCGGTGTAAGTTGACTAGAGTGAACAACCCACTCTATATCTTCATCTTTAATGAAAGAACGTTCTTCATTTATTGCCATACCAGCAGAAATTTGTACAAGGTTAATCGCTTCTCGTCCATTTCTTGCATACATCCCGATCATTTCAATACCATTTTTACCTATTTGCATTTCCACTTTATCAGCTGCATTCTTCGCTACTTTTTGAATCTCTTCTGTATCTAACTCACGGAAAAACACTTCTAAACAGCGTGACCGAATAGCAGGAGGAATCTCCTCTGGCGAACGTGTCGTCGCCCCAACTAAGCGAAAATCGGCTGGCAAACCTTTTTGAAAAATATCATGTATATACGTTGGAATCATCGAATTTTCTTCACTATAGTACGCACTTTCCAAAAATACTTTCCGATCTTCTAACACCTTTAACATTTTGTTCATTTGAATTGGATGTAATTCACCAATCTCATCAATGAACAAAATACCACCATGCGCATCTGTTACAGCCCCTTTTTTCGGCTGTGGGATACCCGCTTGCCCCATTGCACCTGCCCCTTGATAAATCGGATCATGGACTGAACCAATTAATGGGTCTGCAATACCACGTTCATCAAATCTTGCTGTCGTCGCATCAAGTTCGATAAATGTTGCATTCGTACGAAATGGAGATTTCGGATTGCGTTTCGCTTCTTCCAATACAAGACGTGCTGCCGCTGTCTTCCCGACACCTGGCGGACCATATATAATTACATGTTGCGGATTCGGACCACAAAGAGCCGCTTTTAACGACTTAATCCCGTCCTCTTGCCCTACAATATCTAAAAAGGATGTAGGACGTACCTTCTCCGCAAGCGGCTCTGTTAAAGAAATCTCACGCATTTTACGAAGCTGTTCTAATTCTTTTTTCGATTCTCGATCAATTGAAACTTTTTGTGTTCGCTGATTTCGAAGTAAATGCCAAAAATACAATCCGACAATTACACCAAAAACAAGTTGAACAAGTAAAAATATATTTGTCCAGCTCATAATTTATTTCCTCCCGCAATGTTTTATCATTTAGTATTTCCGCGGAGGAACATAGCTAAACATAAAGAAAAACAGCAATTATAAAAATTGCTGTTTCTTCTTCGCACTATGCAGATGTTTTTGTATCAAGTACAGTACCGTCTTGTAACACCAATTTCGGCGGTTCATTATCAGCTACTGTTTCTTTCGTCAAAATACACTTCTCGATATCTTTGCGAGATGGAAGTTCGAACATTACATCAAGCATTAAGCCTTCAATAATAGAACGAAGTCCACGAGCACCTGTTTTACGTTCAATTGCTTTTTTCGCAATCTCAACTAGTGCACCTTCTTCAAACTCTAACTCAACATCGTCAAGCTCCAATAATTTTTGGAATTGCTTAACAAGTGCATTTTTCGGTTTCGTTAAAATATCTACAAGAGCATCTTCATCAAGCGGCTCTAGGTTCGCAATAACTGGAAGACGACCGATAAACTCCGGAATTAAACCGAATCTTAAAAGATCCTCTGGTAAAACGTGAGATAAAACATGCTTCTCATTTACATCAGCATTTTTCTTCTCAGCACCAAATCCAATTACTTTCTCACCAAGGCGACGTTTAATAATTGGCTCAATGCCATCAAACGCTCCACCACAAATGAATAGGATGTTCGTTGTATCAATTTGAATGAACTCTTGATGCGGATGCTTACGACCACCTTGAGGTGGAACGCTCGCTACAGTACCTTCTAAAATTTTCAGAAGTGCCTGCTGTACACCTTCACCAGATACATCACGTGTAATTGATGGATTTTCGGACTTACGTGCCACTTTATCAATCTCATCAATATAAATGATTCCTTTTTCCGCTTTCTCTACATCATAATCAGCTGCTTGGATTAATTTTAGTAAGATGTTTTCTACATCTTCCCCTACATATCCAGCTTCTGTTAAAGATGTTGCGTCCGCGATTGCAAATGGAACATTTAAAATACGCGCTAATGTTTGTGCCAATAATGTTTTACCACTACCAGTTGGCCCAATAAGTGAAATATTACTCTTCGCTAATTCTACATCATCAATTTTACTGTTAGAATTAATACGTTTGTAATGGTTATATACCGCTACCGCTAGTGCTTTTTTCGCGTTATCTTGTCCGATGACATACTCATCTAAGATTTCACGAATTTCTACCGGTTTCGGTACATCTTTGAATTCTACTTCTTCGTCCTTCGCAAGCTCCTCTTGTACAATTTCAGTACAAAGTTCGATACACTCGTCACAAATGTAAACACCTGGACCTGCAACTAACTTTCGAACTTGCGTTTGTGTTTTACCACAGAAAGAACATTTTAATTGACCTTTTTCATCATTAAATTTAAACATATTTTCACACCCCTTACAAAGTGCTAACCTCTTGCCTTCGTATGTACACGATAAATGTATCGTATGTAAATACATATTATGTCACTACGTGGCGAGAAATACAAATAATATGACTAGTTATGTACAAATAAAAAAATTTTAAAACTTTTGAAATATGTATATTCGACTTGTAAAGGAAGTTTTCCTTCTTCATCGAAAAGTTTTATAAATATATTTCTATATTTATAAAACAAGGCACGATTAAAATCGCGCCTTGTTATTTTATTATGCAGCGTTGTCTACTAAGAAGTCTACAGCTTTACGCACTTTAAGGTCTTCAGATAAAGCGTCTACGCTTCCAAGAGCTTGCTTGATAGCGTCTACTGGCATACCGTACATTTCAGCCATTTTTTCAACTTCTGCAGTTACTTCTTCTTCAGTAACTTCGATGTTTTCAGCTTCAATGATAGCTTCAAGAACAAGATTGATTCTTACGCGTTTTTGAGCGTCTTCTTTCATTTGCTCTTTTAACTTGTCAGCGTCAGTACCTGTGAATTGGTAGTAAAGCTCAAGGTTCATACCTTGTTGGCTTAAACGTTGCTCGAATTCACGAACCATACGATCTAACTCAGTGTCGATCATAGCTTCTGGAATCTCGATTTCAGCGTTAGCAGCAGCTAATTCTACTACTTCGTCACGCACTTTGTGCTCAGCTTCGTGCTTTTTGCCTTCTTCTAAGTTTGTACGAAGTTTTGTTTTTAATTCATCAAGAGTTGCAACTTCTTCGTCAGCTTCTTTAGCGAACTCGTCGTTTAACTCAGGAAGTTCTTTTGTTTTGATTTCGTGAATTGTTACTTTGAATGTAGCTGGTTTACCAGCTAATTCAGCAGCGTGATACTCTTCTGGGAATGATACTTCAACTTCTTTAGAATCACCAGATTTAAGACCAATTACTTGCTCTTCGAAACCAGGGATGAAAGTACCAGAACCAATTGCAAGAGAATAGTTTTCGCCTTTTCCGCCTTCAAATGCTTCGCCATCAACGAAACCTTCGAAGTCGATTACAGCTGTATCACCGTTTTCAACAGTTCCTTCTTCTTTAACAACTAGTTCAGCTTGACGCTCTTGTAAAGATTTTAATTCGTTCTCTACATCTTCGTCAGTTACAGTTGTTTCAACTTTTTCTACTGCTAAACCTTTGTACTCACCTAATTTAACTTCAGGTTTCACTGTAACTTTTGCAGTGAAGATAAGGTTAGCATTTTTTTCGAACTTCTCGATGTTGATTTCAGGATGATCAACTGGGAAGATACCAGCTTCATCGATCGCTTCACCGTATGCTTTTGGTAAGATGATATCTAAAGCATCTTGGTATAAAGATTCGATACCAAAGCGTTGTTCGAATAACGGACGAGGCATTTTCCCTTTACGGAAACCTGGTACGTTGATTGTTTGTACTACTTTTTTGAACGCAGCGTCGATAGAGTTGTTTACTTCTTTAGCATCAACTTCGATTGTTAAAACGCCTACGTTACCTTCTAATTTTTCCCATTTTGCAGCCATTTATTCTTTCCCTCCAACTATAATAATGTATGCACATACCTCTATAGATTAAAATCTTCATTATCTCTTTTTTGAAATAACAAAAGTACAAATAATCCTCTAGCAAAAGCTTTCAGATATAATGTTCCAATCTACTAATTGTCTAAAAGACAACTACGGTATATTTTGTTCGAGAATAATATGAAACATATTAAGTAAGAGAATTACACTTCTCTTCTCTTACAAACAGGCAGATTTCTGCCTTTTGCAACCCTTACATTATAACATAGAATATGCTCGTTTCAAGAACCGAACGATTCTTTTTCATAATTATACGGGCAAATATCCTTCTCTTTCAACACGTAATAACCATTGATAGGCAATATGAAACTCTTCTAATTCAATATTATACGCTGTCATAAGCTCTTCTTCATCAATAGTCAATCCGAAACGCTTTCTTCCAATTCTCTCTAAAACAGCAGCCCAAATCTCCACTTTATCCATTAATAGAGCGAATGGGAAAACGCTAATTCGCAATTCTTTCCAATATGTAACCATAGCATCAAATATATCGGGATAATTTTGCTCTAATCGGCTTGATAGTGTATGTATAATGTTATCGGATTGCTCCTCATTATGACCTGTAAATGCTGGAATCACCTTGATTGTATTCCCAAACTTTTCTACCTCTATCTCTTCTTCTATTTGATTTTCTATCATTTTATATAAAATAGAAGTTTTCAAATAAGGGTGCTGTTTTTCGTCTATTAAAAATTTCTTTAAAATAGGTAATGCAAGATCCAAGTCTTTTAACGAAAGTTGCTGAATCGCTCTTAGCTTTTGTCCAAAGTTTTCTCCAAACATTTCATTAGTAAACTCATCCAATTCAAAATTCGAATCGACTAGTGACGTATCTACTTCACTTAACATACCTTCTGCAAATAAAGCGAGCTGTGCTAATTTTTCCTTTTGCTCAGGCATTACATCTTTCGTTTGCAAAACCTTTTCAACGATTTCAATGACACCTTCATAATCATTTGTTTGAACTAAAATCGTCACATATGTTTCAAGAATATCACCAAATAATACAGCTCCTGTTTCAAGTAACTGTTCACATTTGTCTTTCGCTTCTTCCATATGTTTTAATTCTAACAAACAAATAACAGAAGCGAGTTCCGTTTGTTCCGTTTCTGCATTATACTGACGTAATATTTCAAAGCAGCGCAATGCATCTTCGAATTTCCGCTCTTTCAGTGCTAAAAAACCTTCATCAATATATCGCTCTGATAGTTGTGGAAACAATACGACCGTATTTTCTTTTTTATCCATACGTCCGCCTCTTTTTCTAGATTTTAATTATCTTTAAAGTAAATATATCAAATGAGTAATAAGAACACAACATCCCAAAACCCTTTGTTTGAAATATGAAAATATTTAATTTTTATATTTCAATATAAACAAATCCTTACTAAAAATTAAAAATGTGCAAATAAAAATCCTCAGCAATTAAAGCAGAGGATTCATCATTAATGGAAAGCTTTTATAATAGTGGGGTATATAACAAGGGTAATAATTTGGAGAACAATAATTGCCATAACAATCATGCTAAAATAGAAGATTGGTTTACTTCGCTTCATTAAAAACATAATAATAAGCATCGTACAAGCAAACAAACTTAAGAAGAACAAACTCGTTGTCGAACTAAGTATACCACTCGGGACAAAGAACAATAACACTACACTACAAGTACCTATAATTCCAAATAACCATTCCATTCATTCACTCATTCCCTTTCCCTCTCATGGCAGTTTTTTTTACTAAGCGATTAAATGTTTTACAACATCAACTACATACGTTAATTTCTCATACGCTACAAATCCAAAAGCAACTGTTAAACCCGTTACGATTAACCCTTTCATCATTTCTTCCTCCTCGTTTTATCGTTGTTACCTTCATTATAGAGGATTAGCAATTTGTTACCATCGAACTTCCTTACAGTTACCTTACAGAATTGTAAGATTTCAAAATGGATAGAAAAAAACCTCATATTACTTGAGAGGTTTTCACGGAATTTCTCTATAATTATTTGCAAAATTAACTTTTTTCTCTTGATTATTTTTCGGAGAATCCACTCTTAAACTAATAGATTTACTAAATAACTTAGGGTTGAAATAATCATTCGTTACTTTTCTTAACTTACCTTCAAATGTTTTTAATTATATGAAAACACTTTATTGAAATCGTGTTAATATATTTTTATACAATTAAGAATTTAATTTACAAGGGGGATTCTATATGTTTAAGAAAATGGCTGCAGATGTATTAGGACTAAGCGATGTAGGTTCTGTCATCACACCGAAAGATTACGATAAAGTTGATGCTGATGATTACGTGATGCATGAAGATGGGGAGAAAATTTATTTTCTAATTAAATCAAAATCAGATGAATATTGTTTCACAAACAAAGGATTACTCCACCTAGATGGTACAAGTGCGACAAGTAAAAAACGCACACTACGCCGCTTTAGCTATAGTAAATATCAAATTAAAAATGTAGCACTTGAAACTGCGGGAACAATTGATTTAGATGTAGAAATTAAGTTTCAAATGGGAGATGAGCATTATTCAATTGATGTTCATAAAAAACATATTGAAGAATTAAAAGATTTATATAAGGCTTTACTTAAAATAGAAGAAATTTCATACGACAACGATATTACATTGCAGTATGCACATAAAAGTCTAGATATGGCATCTAACGCTTTCAGCCGTATTTCAAACGCACAAGTAAATTTAGCAGAACAATTTAAAGAAATGAACGAGATCGCCTTTAACTGGCTCGTTGATACGAAGAAACAATATAACGTGAAAGATTATGGTTTTGTCTTTGACAAATTTATTAATAACTAATTTAAAACAAACAAAAAACCTTGTTATCAAAAGATATCAAGGTTTTTTTAACGTCCCAGGAGAGGTTCGAACTCTCGGCCCGCTCATTTTCGTACTATTTTATATATTTTGATCGCAGTCTTAATATATCTTCTCCTTCACGAATGCCTGCCGATCCCTTCCTCACATTTTTTATGACAGTCCAATCTGGGTTAGTTTCATCACCGATGTTCTGTACTGTAAAGTTGCCATCACCATATTTCCGGTGACCTTCTGCCAATTTCTCCGTTAAATCATTCTCATTTGATCTCGCCATCTTTGCGCCATCTCCCTTTTTTATACAACCTTCTTAAACTGTCCAACCAATCACAAGTCCAGTCAATTGGAGATTCTCGTTTTCCGCTTCTATTAATTGTAACACACTGTCGGGGATAAATTCCGATAACGGTGCTCAATCTTACTAGAATGGTAAAAAGTTTTATAACATTCTAAGTGAACAATTGGGATAATACAGATATGGATTTAAGTTCCTTCATAAGCCTATTGATTCTTTAAATTAAACAAGAGAAATAGGGCGCATAAATGGCGCTCTTTTCTTAATGCACTTTAATCTGTTGTATATAATAATTATCATATGTTACTTTATATTTTTTACACCTCTTGCGCATACATCAATTTTTTTAGCGTCCCAGGAGAGATTCGAACTCCCGATCCGTCTTTAACCAAAATATACAAACACTAGTATAATCTGTTTGTTGAATCGTTCATTTTTTCGATCAACTGACCATTTGTTAAAATTCTACTTTTTGCTTCTTTTACATCTTCCCAACTTAATTTTTTTAAAGGACCAATCCTTCATACGTAAAGGATATTTTGTCCCTCAACCTTCAGGTTCTGTATGGTAAGACATCGTTAAAAAAAGCTGTGTAATAAATCAAGATGATCTACTTCATAAAAAATAACATCTCCCCCAAAATCCTACTATCATCTCCAATTCCCTCTCTTTATATCCCCTATGCGTCTTGTACGAAGTTCTACATACCAATCATTTAGCAATTTTGTAATCTGTTCATTGTTCTTAGTTCGTTCCAATAGCGTAGAGTAAACCCTATTGAGATAAAAAACAATTATTAAGAATAAAGGCTTCGTAATATCTCATATAACTTGTCTCAAATATCTTAACGTTGTAAATCCTCATTCTCGGGACGCTACCTCTAATATAATTTGAATGAATAAAAATGATAGATTAATTATTTTTAGATAAAATATCGAATATTTTATCTATTTTTATTGGAGTAAAATAGATACCAATCCACTCCCTTTTTCAAAACAAAAACACCTCAGAATTTTTCCAAGGTATCTAAGGAAATTATTTACCTAACTTCTCAACTTTCACATCTGATTTGCAATCCTCCGACTCCTTTAGGGCATTTTTTAACAAAGTAAGAAAGTCTGTCCCTTGAATAGAATGGTAGTTTGCTAAGTTAGTTATTTTAGAAGGAATTTTATCTCCCCAAGGTGGTCTTTTAGTTAAGTCCTCAATATCCCATATTACCTCTGATGGAGGTATTTCACTCAATGTTTCTCTGATTTCTTCTACATTTTTCAAAGCCTCAGGGACATCTTGCCACTTTAATTTATCAAAATATAAGTCTTTCATTAGTAGAGGATATTTAGTTCCCCATCCCTCAGGTTCAGTGTGATAAGAGATTGTTGAGAAAAAGCTGTGTAAAAAGTCAGGGTGTCCTGCCTCATAGAAAAATATGTCTACAGAAAATCCAACTGCCATTTTCATCAGTCCTTTTTAATAAATTTTATTTCAGGTAATGTATTAGCTTTTTTATGTATTTCTGCTCTAATTTCCCTCAGAATGTCACTAGAAACAGTTTGTCCTCTTGTATCTATAATGATAGTTTGCTTTGTGCCTTCAGGCAAGTGAATGGCTCTATCATTTACTTGTTTAACAATTGTATTTACTAAATTAGTTCTCCTTGATTTAGTGGACAAGTCATAATTTTTCACTTCTATACTATGACCCTCTATATAAAAATCAGGTCTAGTACTACCTTTTGTGTATTTAGAAACTACCTCTCTATCCTTAAAAGCAACTTGGTCATCATAATCAGGATGTATCCCACCAATCTCATTTTCAGACTCTCTCCATGAAGGTCTAGCAAACATGAAATAGCTACTTAAATAATTTCCCCAGTGTCCTGATGATGGCAATGTACTAAGTATAGCTTCGCCAGTTAAACCACCACCTGCAAAAGCAGGTTGTAAACGTGGTGGAAAAGCTTCAGTTACTTTGTACATGTTTGCTCCTCTAGCAAGTTTAAAAGCCTTATCAAGACCTTTCCCACCAAGTAACCCTAGACCGACTGATGTTACTAAATAAGAACCCCAGCGGAATCCACTTTCGACATCTCCATGCCAAACGTCATTCATAAAAGAATCCGAGAAAGCGTTCCACATAGCAGGAAGAGTCTCATCATAATTGACAACAGCACCCCACATGTCTGACCATGTTTCACCGTCACCTAACGCTTTAAATCCTTCCCAAGCATCTCCAACACCTTTTCCTGCACCATCATAAAGACCATCCCAAGCTTTCTCTAAATCAGATTTTGGTTTGCCACACATTGCACCTTCTTCAATTGAATTATCAGCCTGACGATTCCTATCTTCTGCAATCGCTTGAATAGAAGCCACCCACTCCATATTTAATTCTTTCGTACTAAATGTACCACTTGCAGGACTAAATCCTTTTCCACTTTGTACTTCTGCAAGACCTGTTGCAATACTAGCGGCTAGTTGAAGTGCTGTTGCGTAATTATTACTAGACGTTCGATTAAATTCATATAGATGTTCTAATTTTTCCTGAATTTTACGCCGCATCTCAATAAAAAGATTTACCATAGCTTCCATGCCCGAGATTGGCATAGCTTGATTGAGTGCTTCTGTACTTGTCATTCTGTCAATCTCTCGAATTTGTTCTAA
This sequence comes from Bacillus sp. N5-665, assembly GCF_022637375.2. Classification (NCBI taxonomy): domain Bacteria; kingdom Bacillati; phylum Bacillota; class Bacilli; order Caryophanales; family Bacillaceae; genus Bacillus; species Bacillus sp. N5-665. Next base: position 965,110 of record NZ_CP093325.1, on the reverse strand, counting down.
CAATTCTTGTTCAACTACATCTGTGGAAGCGACTTGTGATTGAAATTGATTTGGAAAGGCATCATTCTGACGGATTAATTCTTCACATAAATAAATGATTCCTTGTGCTAAAGGACGAAAAGTTTCTGCGAAGAATGCTTTTGCACTATCGTAAGTTTGCCTTTGTAGAACAGGTATCGCTTGTAAAAGCATCAATCGACTGAATGGCTTGTTCCATACCTTGAATGGTAGCGGAACATACAGCGTTTATGCTATGAGTTTGGCTTTGTACTTCTCCCAAATACATATTTAAACTCATGCATTGCCCCTCCTTCTTTATAAAGTATTTTATAAGAAAATTATACCATGTCTTGTTATTTCACTGTGCCAAATATTTGAAATTACTAACAGGGAGAATGAATGCAATTAGTTACATAATTGAAAATAAAATTGTTACACAAATGTTGAGAAATATTGAAATTCAATTTCCATCAAATTCTATTCTTGCTATTATTATTTATAAGAATATTCAAAAAGGGAGGGGATTTCATGGACGTTCTAATAAAGGGGAATGAACAAATTTCAAAACTACTTAACGAATGGTATCAAGAAATACGTTCACGTAATATAGATAATGCCCATTGTTTAAAAGAAGAAATTAATTCTATCATTCACACTAACGAAGCAGACCCAAAATTGTTACTCTACTATTACCTTTTAGATTTCGGTTATAAATATTTAGTGGATAATTTAAGTATTTCAAAAAATAGCTTTGATAAAATTGAATCTTTTAATATTCCCACAGATAACTTTTTATCTTACTACTACCATTTTTATAAGGCTATTCATTCTAACGCAATCGGTAATTATAGCCTTGCTAAAGAACATTATGATAAAGCAGAAATTTTACTTAAACACATTCCTGATGAACTTGAAAAAGCAGAATTTCATTATAACTTAGCAACATATCATTATCATATTTATCAAGCACTTTTAGCCATTAAGCATGGTACAAAAGCTAGGGACATATTTTCTAAACATGAAAGCTATGAATTAAAAACAGCCTATTGCGATAATTTATTAGGATTAGCTTGTACGCATTTAAGAGAATTTGAACTGGCTGAAGAATACTTTGTTACTGCAATGAACACATTCCAAAAGCAAAAAAATGAGAAAGCAATCTTACTAGTTCGTCATAATTTAGGCTTAATGTATGCGAGTCAAAATCTCTCTATTTCGGCAATTCGATACCTTTCAGAAGTTGTTGAAAAGAAACCTCATAATTATAAAGCTATTTTTGTTAAAGCCAAGGAACACGTCAAGCTAGGTGAAGAAGAAATTGCATCTCAACTCATTGAAAAAGGTTTAACTATCTGCAATGAATTAGGAAATCAAGAATATCAATACCGCTTTACAATTCTAAGAAAAATAAATAAAAAAGTTACTGCCGAAAAATTAGAACAAGCTATGCTAGCAGGAATGAACTACTTTAAAAACGAAAGATTATGGGAGTATGTTCAAGAATACACGGAAGCAGTAGCAGTCCAATTTCATAACGAAGGAAACTTTGAACAAGGAAGTAAATATTTCTATTTAAGTTATGAAGCTAAAAAAGAAATTTTTAAAAAGGAGGCGTTAAAGTGAAGAAAGTATTATTAGGAATGCTATTGATTACAATTGTAACGATAGGCACACATACTTCAGTTAACACTCAAACAGCTATTAATATTATACAAGGTTTAGCTGATGGTGATACAGGTTGATTTATTAAAAACATAGGACGCTTACCTATTCTTAGGACAGCGTTCTTTTTTATCTAACTTTAACTTTGAAAGGATTGAACAACGAAAATGTTTGACGGACTAACAATAGAGACAACAGGCAAATTTACACCTGCATTGACTACAATTATAGCCACCTTACTTATACCAGCTGTATTATATAGTGTTAATAAACTTGTAATAGCGGCAACAACTAAGGAAGTTGGTAAATATGAATAACGTTTAATTCTTCTAAGTATTGCGTATCTGTTACGTGTAAATAGTAGTCATTTATCGTGCGCTCACGTAAGCCTGTCGCCTTCATTTGACATACAACTATTTCGAGGACTTTCTCGATTGTTAAATTAAATTTATAACGATCCTCTGCGGATACTTTCTTTCGCTGATTGCTTTTCAATCTATCGCCAAAAACATTCGATAAGTCCTCACTAATCGTTAATGAATCACGTCTTTTTGACATAAAAAAATAAGCCCCCTAACTCGTTAGCGACCGCACATTGTACGATTCAACTTACGAATTAGAGAGCTTATATATTGCGGACTTTGACGTCACCGCAAAGGTTTCATTAGCGTCCCAGGAGAGATTCGAACTCCCGACCGTACGCTTAGAAGGCGTATGCTCTATCCGGCTGAGCTACTGGGACATGGAGCGGGTGAAGAGAATCGAACTCTCGACCAGAGCTTGGAAGGCTCTTGTTTTACCACTAAACTACACCCGCATATGTTATTTTATTTTTCTTCGTTAGCGCCGTTGCCCTATCGACAATATTTATTATATGTATAACCATACATAAAGTCAACACCTTTTTTAAAAGAGGATAATTTTTCTTATCCTCTTTTAAAAACTGCTTGTTCAACTAGTTGTCCGTCTAATGTTTCAAAACGAACTTCCATTTGATTTTCATCCATTTCTAATAAAGCAAATGTCTTTTCTACACGCTGACGTGGTAATAAAATGCTGCCTGGATTAATAAATAAAACGCCGTCGATTAATTCTGCACCTAATACGTGAGAGTGTCCGAAGCATGCAACTTGCGCCCCTACCTCTTCTGCGTGGTACGCTAATGTTTGTAATGTCATTTTCACGTTATGACGATGTCCGTGCACAACTACGAAACGAATGCCATCTACATCAGTTACAATTTCGTCTTGAAAGTTAGCATAATCACAGTTCCCTTTTACAACATGGAAACCTTGCAGCTCTTCATGAGCAGGCGTTAGCTCTGAATCACCGCAATGAATCATGACATCTACTTTTCCTTCATATTTCTCTTTCAACTGCTGTAATTCCTTCACAGAGCTATGACTATCGCTTACGATTAAAGCTTTCATCAATCTCTCTCCCTTATTCTCCTAAAAACCATTCTGGGATTTTTTCTTCTAATTTACGAAGAGCACGTCCGCGGTGGCTAATGGCATTTTTCTCATCCGAGCTTAGTTCCGCCATCGCTTTTTTATATTCTTCCACATAAAAAATCGGATCATATCCAAAGCCGTTTTCTCCGCGGCGCTGTTCTAAAATATACCCTTCGCACGTCCCGTTTACAATAACAGGCTTTTTATCACCTTCAGGGAAAGCCACTGCTAATGCACAGTAGAAGCGAGCTTTACGCTTATCAAACGCTACATCATTTAATTCTTGTAACACTTTATCAATATTCGCTTGATCATCTTTCGGCTCTCCAGCAAAACGAGCTGAATACACGCCTGGTTTTCCATTTAAAGCATCTACAATAAGACCTGAATCATCTGCGATTACGATCGCATTCAGCTGTCTACTCAGACTATCCGCTTTTAAGATCGCATTTTCTTCAAATGTTTCACCAGTTTCTTCGACTTCTTCAATATGAGGAAAATCGTGTAATGATTTTACTTCTAAATCAAATCGCTCAAATAACTCAGCAAATTCACGTACTTTCCCCATATTTTTTGTCGCTACAACAACTTGTTTCATACTTTCCACCTCTACTCTATATGAGATACGATGTCACCTAACGCTTCTTTTTGCATGTCAATCAGTTGGAAGATGCCTTGTTCCGCAGCATCAAGCAATTCATTTAACTGCGCTCTGCTAAACGTCGCTTCTTCTCCAGTTCCTTGCACTTCAACAAACTGGCCTTTTCCAGTCATAATCACGTTCATATCAACGTCTGCTTTAGAATCTTCTACATAGTTTAAATCTAAAACAACACCTTGCTCTTCAACAATTCCTACTGACGTTGCTGCTAAATAATCTTTTACTGGAATTTTAGATACTTTTTCTGCTTGTAATAACTTCTCGAACGCTAATACCATTGCTACATATGCACCTGTAATAGAAGCAGTTCTCGTTCCACCATCCGCTTGAATAACATCACAATCGATCCAAACTGTTCTTTCACCAAGTGCTTCTAGGTCAACTACCGCACGTAAAGCTCGTCCAATTAAGCGCTGGATTTCCATTGTACGTCCTGTTACTTTCCCTTTACTTGATTCCCTAATTGTACGTTGTTCTGTTGCACGTGGAATCATCGCATATTCAGCTGTTACCCAGCCCTTTCCTTCTCCACGCATAAACGGTGGGACACGCTCTTCAATTGTCGCTGAGCAAATTACCTTTGTATCCCCAACTTCAATTAATACTGACCCTTCTGGATTTTTTAAATAATTCGTATGAATATGTATATGGCGTAATTCTGTTTTCTCTCTACCATCTACTCGCATAAAAATAACCTCCTCATAACTACTTGTTAGTATAGCCAAATTTAAATGTATGATATGTATACAATAAAAGAAGGGGAACCAAAAAAGCAATTCCCCTTTCTTACTTAAGTATATCAAATTATTGAAGATTAAAAACTACCTGTATTCACGTTTTCTGGACGATCGACAGGTTTTATTAACTTTCCGCCCTTTTCATCTATAAGATTCGCTTTACCATTTACTTCAATAGAAACACTTTTCACGCCTTTCTTTTCTGTTAAAGATAAAACTAACGACTTCAATACGTAATTTGAAACCATATTTTTATCTGGGTTTATAAATATATTTTCATTAAAGTTTAATGTAAGATTTCCATCTTGTAACTTCGGATTCGTAATCAACTTAACTCCTGGATTAAAATCATTCAGAAGCGATTGATGAATCGGTCCTTTTACAAGTTCATCTATAATTGCTGTATAATCATTTTCTTTTCCTTCTACAACGCGGCGTGTTACTGGTACGTAGTATTGCTGCTTATTATTATTTTGTGCCATAAAATAAAGTGTAACAGGTTTTGTATTTGTTACATCCGCTACTTGTTCATCATCGAAGTTGATACCATTAGCACGGCTCACCCCTTCACCAAGTGGTGTACCACCAACAGGCATCTTCGCCAATTTCTCACCATTTATTTGGAACTGCACTTGTTTTATTTCTTTAAATTGCGTCAACGTCCAGGCTATTGACTCAACCATCTGACGCTCTTCCTCTTTTGCATAGTTTTTCATTTCTTTAGAGAAATCAATGACTGCCGTCCCATCTTTTTTCAAATCTAGTGTCATCGATGTATTCGCTGGAATGACTGCACGGAACCCATTCGGTAATAGATTCGTTACCGGCCCATCTTTCACAAGGTACTCTAACGTTTGCTGAATGACCTCATTTGCTTTCGGAGTAGGTATCGCTAACGTTTGCGGTACAACATAGCCATTTTTATCAACAAGGTATAGTTCTCTATTTACCGTTTGTCCTTGCTTATCTTTCTTAGCTACTTCTTTCTTTCCACCCTCTGTATACGTAACTTGTTTTGGTGGATCAATTTGTTCCGTTGCTTTCTCCTGATTTATAAAGCCACACCCTGTTAGTAAAACAGCGCTCACAGTAGCACCAACAACCCATTTAAAAGTGGATTTAGGCATGCCATTCCCCCCTAAAATCTAAGTTTGTACTATTATGTATACGAGCTGTTTCACTTTTTAGAACAAGCTGTGCTTCCTATAAACAAAAAAACTCCCGATTTCTCAGGAGCTCACTTATATGGATTCTACTATTATTCTTTTTCTAAATGAATATGTTTCACATTTTCAATCGGTTGACCGAACCATTTTGATGCAATTTCTTTAAATAGGCCTATTTTTCCTGTCGTTAAGAAGAGATGATCACTTTGTTCCTCTCCCTCATTCAACATTTTACTATGGTATAAAATTGTACTTACTTCGCGCGCTGTTTCATCACCTGAACTAATTAGTTGTACTTTATCTCCCATTACTTTTTTAATAACAGGACCTAAAATTGGATAATGTGTACAACCTAAAATAAGTGTATCAATATCAGTATTTTTCAGCGGTTGCAACGTTTCTCGTACAACTTCATACGCCATTTCACTTTCAAAATTTCCACTCTCTACAAGCTCAACGAAAGGCGGACACGCTAAACTTTCTACCATAACACGGTTATTAATAGACTTTAGCGCTTCTTCGTATGCACCACTTTTCACCGTTCCAATCGTTCCAATAATCCCAACATGATACGTGTTTGTCACTTTTAAAGCTGTACGTGATCCTGGGTGAATAACTCCTACCACTGGAATTGGTAATTGTTTCTGCATCTCTTCTAATACAACCGCAGTTGCTGTATTACACGCAATAACTAACATTTTGATATTTAAATCTAGTAAATGCTCCGTCATTTCCCACGTAAATTGATGCACTTCTTCTCGAGAACGTGGACCATAAGGGCAACGTGCCGTATCCCCTAAATATATAATACGCTCTTTCGGCAACTGACGAATTAATTCCTTTGCTACTGTTAAACCGCCAACTCCTGAATCGATAACACCGATTGCTCTATTCAACTTCATCACCCGTTTTCTCATTCATCATCTTATTTTATCATTATATTTTACACACTTTAAGTTCGCTAACTTAAACTGCTTCTGTATGAAAATTTTCATTTGTACCTGTATAGACTAGGACCTTTTTTATTTTGCTCCTTTTTTTCATAATTTGCAAGACAGAAAAATAACCGACCTTCTATATGAAAGTCGGTTTCTTCTATATAAAATGCGTATTTACCACGTTATTTGCCGGGCAGTAAGACCCCCACCTCAAAATTCAGCGAAAGCAAAGAAGTTAGGTGGGGATCGGGCTGCCCGTAAAAGCCCGATTGGTTTAACTAATAATTAGTGGGGGGATGCCCCCACTAATTAAAGTTTCACTTTATTGCTCCATCTTTTTTTGGAAAGAAGACATTCCTATTAATAAGAAGAAATGAGCAGAGATTAAAATGACGATTAAAATAAAATTCAAACGATAACTATTTGTAGATTCCATAGTTTTGCTCGCTACAGCTGGTCCAAATGCCATACCGAAAAAATTAATTAAATTATATAAACCAAGACCGACTCCAACTTTAGCTGGATGTAATGTTTTCGGTATAAATGTGTTTAATGATACTTGAATAGCTGAATAACTCATAAATGTTAAAATAATTGCCACTACAATAACGACTATGTTCCCATTCGGAATAAACCCCAAAATTAAAAAGCCAACGATCATAATGACAGACGCTACATAAATCATATTCACATTTCCAAACGAAGGGACAATCTTTCCAGTAATAAAACTAGATACAATACCAAAAAGTGATGCAACAAACAAAACAATTCCGATAACAAATGGAGACAATCCGTGCTCTCTGCCTAACAGCAATGGTAATAATAATAAACTAGCACATAGCGCCACATTCATTATAAATCCGACCGCTATTAAACGAAGAAATGGTTTATTTGTAAACAACTCAATATCAATAAATGGATGCTCCGCATTCTTCATACGAACCGTGAATAAAAATAAGAAAGCTACCGATAACATAAATAGCCAACTATTAATATTTACACCTAATAAAACAGTCGTAATGAACGCAAATAATAACACCGCTCCAATGTAATCAAAATGAAACGCTTCATCCGTATGCTGCGCTTCTTCTGGCATAAATTTTATAAGCAAGAAAATCCCAACTACTGAAATAACCATAAATAAAAATAAATATGGCCACCCCAATGTATTTGTAATAGCCCCGCCAACTAAAGGACCAATACCTATCGCTAATGCAATAGAAGAACTAATCATCGCTAATGCACCAGGCTTCTTATCAGGAACAACTAATTTTGCCACTACAATCATACTAAGCGCAATAAACGCCGCGCCCCCACTCGCCTGCACTAATCTTGCAAGAATGGTAATCGCATAAGATTGATTCATAAATCCAATAATAGAACCCGCTACAAATATGATAATTGAAATAATTAATAGTTTTTTTACACTATAACGATCAGCCAACTTCCCGTAGATCATCGAACCAATACCGACAACTAAGGAATACCCTACTACAACCCAACTTACTTTCGATTGACTAATGGATAAATCGTTCGCCATATCCTCTAACGCTACATTAAATAAAACCGCATTCATCGGTCCTAATAAAACGATAAAACATAATGTGAAAACAAACCATTTTGAATGGTTACTTATATCTCTCCCCATGTGTAACACCTCTCCTGATTGTAGTAACTGTAAATGAAAAATAAAGTGAAACTTTAATTAACGGGGGCTTCATCCACCGCTGATTATTAGCCTTCACCAATCGGGATCTTACTGCCCAGCAAATAGCGGGGTAAGGTTGTTTAGCTCCGCTATCACAACTAAACAACTTCATCAAATGTATAAATTTATCGCGCGACAAACTGAATTCGAAACGAAGCATGTATATTGTTCGATATTCATGGAACTATCATAGTTTCAGCATTACAGTTTGTCAACGAAAAATATACAAAGTAAACTAATTTCGTCTTTTTGGTTTACTTTGTTCAAAGATTGTTATACACTAATTTCGAATCCGATATAAGGAGGACTGACATGGTTATTCAAATTTGCAATTTCTAACTTAATAAAATTAAGTAAATAAAGAACTTTTATATAGAAGAAACATTATAGGAGGATTATGATGAAGAAAAAAATGTTAGTTGTATTAACGAGCGTAGAAAAATATCCAAATTTAAATAGAGCGACTGGGCTTTGGCTTGGTGAAGCTGTCCATTTCGTTAAAAAAGTTGAAGAAGCTGGTTACACAGTAGATTATGTCAGCCCACAAGGTGGCTATACACCGATTGATCCTCATAGTTTAGCAATGGCGGAGAGCGTCGATTGGGAATGGTATCAAAAGAAAGAATTTATGAATCGTCTCGGTTCTACAATGCAACCGAGTGAAGTGAATCCAGCAGACTACGCTGCGATTTATTACGCAGGCGGTCACGGTGTAATTTGGGACTTCCCAGAAAATAAAGAACTTCAAATGATTAGCCGCAACATTTATGAAAATGGCGGAATCGTCTCCTCTGTTTGTCACGGAGCTGCTGGTTTATTTCATATCACATTAAATAATGGGGAACGCTTAATTAGTGGTAAAAAAGTAACAGGATTCTCAAATGAAGAAGAAAAACTAGTTGAATTGGATCAATTCGTTCCATTTTTAACAGAAGATGAACTCATTAAAAATGGAGGGCTTTACGAAAAAGCCGCGCAACCTTGGGAAGCTTACGCTGTAGAAGATAATCGTGTTATAACTGGTCAAAACCCAGCTTCAGGTGGTCCAGTAGCTGAATTAGTATTACAACACATAAAAAATAACATGTAATAAAAAAAGCAGGTTTTCCATTACTATAGGAAAACCTGCTTTTTTACGAAATCATTTGCAAAATAGCAATAACTTCTTTTTCAATTTCCGAATCATCAATTGCTTCTATATACTCTGGTTTAAAAAGTTGGTACTTCTTTAGTTGATAAAAATCAAGTATCGCTTTCTTTAACGTAATATCGTACTGAATACAAAAAGAATGATCTATAATACGTCTTAACATCACATCATCTTGCACCATAAATAATTGTGCGTTCATTTTATTAAAGTAGCCTTGTTCCATACCAGCTTCAAAAAACATTTGCAAATTATGATTACGATTTTGTTGTGCAGCAACTAACCGATCAGATAAGTGCGGATATGCCTCTTTCAAATCTTGTAAAAAGACATCAGAAATATATGTCACACACTTTAAAGAATGGATAAACGTCTTTTGGAAACGTTCTGCAAAAGACATACTTTCATCTTGATTATCCGCATCTCCTTCAAGAAGGTAGTTCATAAAATCTTCTACCACAGCTTCAATAATCTCATCTTTTGAAGAAAAACGTTTATATAAAGTAGCTTTACTAATATCCATATACTTCGCAATTTCATCTATTTTCAATTGGCTAAAACTCGTTTTTCTAATAACGGGCTTTATTTTATTAATATAAGTGTTTGCACACGCAACTTTCCTCATTAAAAGAGCCTCCCCTTTTGTCCATACAAAATAGTATAGCAAATTCACGATTAATTATAAATGAAGTCATTATACTCAATACATCTTTTTAGTTTAAGGTATTTTTCATTTGCACTATAGAAAAAATGCCCGCTACCTTTATTAGTAGCGAGCATTTTTTCTATAATTTATTTACAGCTCTTCTTATAGCTTTCCCTATTTCCATACTAGACTGCGGGTTTTGCCCTGTAATTAAACGTCCATCTACTACTACATGCGGTGTGAAATTTGGAGCAACATAAAACAAAGCCCCTTCTTCTTTCAATTTACTTTCTAATAAAAACGGCACTCGCTTTTCTAAATGTACAGCTTTTTCCTCATCATTCGTATAACCTGTTAAACGCTTACCGGCACTAAAAAACGAGCCATCCTTATTTTTCACACCGACTAAAGAACTTACTCCGTGACAAACAGCCGCTACAATTCTGTTATTGTTATACATATTCTCAATTAAATTTGCAACATATGGATTACCTGGAAAATCTACAATCGCCCCGTGCCCACCACCAAATAAAACTGCATCATAATCCGAAAAATGAACATTTGAGATCGGCTTCGTATTTTGCAATAAAGAAGCGACATACTTAAATTCACGAGGTATGCCATTTGGAATAGACACTCTATCAATAGGTACTTTACCGCCCTTTATCGACACAATATCAACATCGAACTTAGCCTTTTTAAACACATTATAAGGAGCTGCGAGCTCTTCCAACCACAAACCAGTCGGGTGTCCATTCATATCATGAGCGCTTGTTGAAACTAACAATATCCTTTTCAACATATCCCCTCCTTACTACCTATTTATGTATGAAATGTTCTTATCATTCATATAGCAAGCGGAAAAAACGATAACAACAAGCTGACCTTTTGTATAAAATTCTGCTTGTTGTTATCGTTTGAATTATTTCGTACAAAGATGTTCACAATCTGATAGCTTTTATCTCCAACGCCACGCAATCGTTTTATCCTCCATATGAATAGCAGGTATATCAATCCCTAAATACTGCTGATTATCCTCATCAAAAACAGACCAATTTCCTTCATATAAAAATTCAGGATCTATGCTTTCAAAATCAAATCCACTATCTTCGTCTACCATCTCACGAAAATATTTTTGGAACGGTTTACTGTTTTCAGATAGACGAATTGTTCCATACATCCATGGCATGTCTCCAAAAACATCTTTAATTTCACCTATCTCCATATCCTTAAAATACAACTTCATATTTGCACCTTCTTATTCATAAATGACAAAGATACCTACCCTGAATGCCTCATCATGTTATAAAGTAGTTATTTTTAACGTTTCTTTCTTAAACATATCTTCCTTCTCAAAGTCTGAGATACCTTTTTAAGTTCAAAATATAAACAAAAAAATAGCCGACTCTTCATATAAAAGTCGGCTTTCTTTTTATAGTTCGAGCTCTCCCATGCGAAGAAGCTCAACAACTGCTTGTGAACGTCCTTTAACTCCTAGCTTTTGCATTGCGTTTGAGATGTGGTTGCGCACTGTTTTTTCACTGATAAAAAGTTCACCTGCAATTTCTTTCGTTGTTTTATCTTGAACCAGTAATTCAAATACTTCTCTCTCTCTCTTTGTGAGTAACGGTTTAGATTGATACGCTTTTTCCTTCAACTGGTATAACCCTCCTTGCTTAAGCCAGAGCCGTGTATGTGTAAGTTGGGTGTTTATTTAGTCAAGATATTGTATGAACGAAATGTGCGGGTGGTGAATGAAAATGGGCTTTATTTCACATGTTATTTTAGACTTTTATACAGTTCGCACACTCTTTGTATCCACTCACTTTTCAGTACGCCATATTTGTTCTAGTAATATACTGACAACTGTACCTACGAACAAACCATTCCCGAATATATATTGCATAACAGAGGGTAAGGATTGGAGTGCTCCAGACGGTAAAAACATAACACCGCTTCCAAATAATACAGCAACTCCTAAAACCGTTACATTCCTTTCGTTCATTGGCACTTGTTTTATATTATGAAATCCAATTCCAATTAGCTGTACGAACGAAGCCATTAAAACCGCAGATGCGACAGCGGATGGCAACGATGCTAAGTAACGAATAATACTTGGAAACAGTGACATTACGACTAGTAACATACATGCTAGTAAGAACGATCGTATATACTTTTGTTTCGTTAAACGTATAAATCCCGCCGTCGCTGGTAATGGTACGACACCTACAGTTGAAAATACAGAAGAAATGATATGTGAAATCCCTCCAACCCACGTACCATCCTTCAACTGTTTCTGTTCAATAGTCCCTTTTTGAATAGTAGCTTGATTAATTGCTATAATCGCTGCCACTGTATTTGAAACTAAAATACATACCATAACGAAACTCGATACAGCCATACCTGTATTCCACTTTGGAAGTCCCCAAGCAAATATTTGCGGAAGTTGCACAAAATGAGTTACTTGAGCTGGAATCGTCACTTTTCCTGCAATTAGAAAAAGAATCCACCCACTAATTAATCCTATTAAAACCGCATAACTTTTGACAAAACCTTTTCCGAAGTTAGATAGTATAATAACGAAAAGAAATATGCTAAACGCAATTATTGCTGTAAATCCATCGATTTGAGAAACAGTAGCAGTAATTCCTAGCATCCCTTTTAGAAATACACCGCTTAATTGCAAACATAATAAAAGTAAAAATGTTCCTGTCACAAGTGGCGTAAATAAAAATAAAATACGTCCGATAAAACCAGTTACTCCTAATCCTATTAAAATAACACCGGAAATTATCATTCCTAATTCTAAAATTTGCAACGTACTATGTAATTGATCTTGTCCGACAGTTGCGTAAGCAAGTACGGTAAATACGCCAACCCAAGATCCAGCTGGGCCATCCGCAATTGGTAGTCTATGTCCAAACCACCCTTGTAAAAAAGAAGATATACCAACTACAAAAAACGTACGCTGCATTAAATAAAATATTTCTTCCGTCGTAAGATGAAATAATCCGCCAACGACAATTGGTAGTGCGATTGAATTCGCTAATAAAAATATAAACCATTGCAAAGTTCCCATAATATGATTTTGGTTATGTTGATTGTCCAAATTTTTCATCCTTTCTAGCTTCCCTATAAGAAATATATTGCAAGCATAACAAAGAAGGGTTCTACACTCACAATTAGAACCCTCCTCTAAACATTCAAACGATTCTTTTACACAAGATTATTTAATTCCACCTCATTTAAACTACCAACAACAATATTCCCTTTATGCACGACTAAACTTTTCTCTGTTTGACGCGCTACCGCTTCAGCAGTACATGTTGCATTCGTCAAAACAAAACTCGCTTCATCTCCTACATTCGGCCACGCTCGCTTCCCTTCATCGTTTAACGTTTCTTTGCCTCCCGTAATAAAGCGAAGAGCTTTTCCTAAAGACCTTTCGTCACTCCACCCAAAACGTTCCGCCAATCGATTTGCCTTTTGCATCATATCACCTGTGCCAAACGGTGACCAATGATCAGTAATACTATCATTTCCTAACGAGACTTTCACACCTTTTTTATCTAATAACGGAATTGGGATTACTTGTTTCCCAATTGGCACCGTTGAAGTAATATCAATGTTTAAAGCAGCTAGTCTTTCCGCCACTTCTTCAACTTCTTTATCCGTAACACCACCAAGTCCAAGTGCATGACTAATTGTTACGCGACCTTGCCATCCCGCTTCTTCTGTTAAACTTGCCAATCGCTTCATCGTAAACGTCCCAAGATTATTCGCATCATGCAGATGAATATCAACATCTGCATTAAATTCTACTGCGATATCCATAATGGTATGTAATGATTTTTCAATATCATTATCCACTGTAGCTGGATCCACTCCACCGACTAGATGCGCACCCATACGCATCGCATCTTTCACAAGTTGCACAGAATTGCTGCGCAATAATCCGTGTTGCGGAAAAGCAACAATTCTACCAGAAACCTGATTTTTATATGTTTCCAACGCCGCTAACGTCGCCTCCAAATTACCAAGTCCAATAATCGGATCAACATTACAATGCGTTCTAATATTCGTTGCACCATTTCGAAGCAATAACGCTAACATATTTTCCGCCCTATCTTGAGCAGTTGCTAATTGCTTCGGCAGAATTTTTTCTTCTTCATGAAAACGCGTAAAAATATTCTCTGCTGGCATACTGGCTTTCCAAGGACCACTATAATACGTCTTATCAATATGAATATGCATCTCTTCAAAAGCAGGCAAAATTAATAAACGCTTAGCATCAAGAATTAATACTCCTTCCTCTTGAACAGCCCCTGCTATCATTTTTTTAATTCGTCCATCTTCAATGAGTAAACTACATAACTCTGTTTCTGCTTGGGAAATTCTCCCCTCTTCATATGTATACCCTGATTCAAGCATTACATTAGTCAACCAATATACTGTCATCTCTATTTCCCCCACCCTTTATTAAAAGTTACCTCTTACTATAATTTTAATATCAACTGAAAATTAAGACAATTAATACGACTGTTCCCTAAAAAAAATGTCATACAACCTCATAGTCTTCTCATAAATTTCCATATAGAATAGAAGTATATAGCTTGGTATAAAGTGAAACTTTGATCAGTAGGGGGGTTTGTTCATCCCCCCACTGATCATTAGTTAAACCAATCGGGCTTTTACGGGCAGTTAATCCCCACCTAACTTCTTTGCTTTCGCTGAATTTTTAGGTGGAGGTCTTACTGCCCGTTAAAACGGGATAAAAAGGAGTAGATTGGAAGATGTCAAAAAGATTATGTAAATCCGAAACTGATAAAATGCTATTTGGTATATGCGGTGGTTTAGGGGAATATTTTGATATTAGCTCTACTCTCATTCGCATACTTTGGGTCATTGCTATTTTATGTTTTGGGACGGGGTTTTTAGTTTATTTTATTTGTTTATTACTTATGCCACGCTCTTACTAATAACATTCTTTCATCTATTTGAGCATAGCGTATAAAAAATCCCCTATAGATTTTTCTATAGGGGATTTTTTCATGAAGAATATTTCATCGTTAAATGTAATACTGCTACTTCATCTTCTTCATTTCTATAACTATGTTTTTTATTCGCTTCAAATTGAATAGAGTCAAACTCATTTAATTCGTATACATCGCTTTCTACTTGAATCGATACTTTCCCTTTCATTACTGTTACAAGCTCAATAGCACCTTCATGATGAGCTTCTGGTTCATATATACTATTCGACCTTAAACAAGCACGATGCATTTCCATCCCCGTTTCTTTCGTATAGCGGAACATCGTTTCTAAATGCCATGCTTGTCCTACATCTACTGCAAATCCTTCTCCGCAGCGCGCCACAGCTACAGGTTCTCCAACAACCATCAATCGCGATAAAGGAATCGATAACCCTTTCGTTATTTTCCAAATGACAGCTAACGTCGGATTCGTTTCGCCTCTTTCAATCTTTCCTAATGTTAATTTACTAACCCCAGTTTTTTGGGCTAATTCTTCTAAACTTAATTTTTGTTCATTTCGAATTTGTCTTAACAGCTGACCTACTTGCTGAATGACTTCTTTCGTTTGCATATCTTCATGTTCTTTCATCTATAAAACCACCTTAAAGTATAAAATAGTTTACTTTTATTATTTTTAAGTATATTATACTATACATAATCATCAAATTCCGAAAGGAGTGCTATGCTTCATGCGCGCAATTTTATTAGGCCTTTTATCATCAGCCTTTTTTTCCGCAACCTTTATTATTAATCGAGCGATGAATGTATCTGGAACGAGCTGGGCCTGGACAGCTTCCTTCCGTTTTTTATTTGCTCTCCCTATTTTATTCCTTATCGTTTTATTTCGCAAAAACTTAAAGGGTTTATGGGAAGAATTAAAGAAACATCCATTAGCGTGGATCGGATGGGGTTCCGTTGCTGGTATTGGTTTCTATTCTTTATTAAGTTTCGCAGCTGTCTTTTCTCCAGCTTGGCTCGTTGCTGGAACTTGGCAAGTTACTATATTAGCAGGTTTACTTTTATCACCATTATTCTTCGTTAAAATAGAAACGAAATCAGGCACAAAACTTGTACGCGGAAAAATTCCACTTCGTAGTTTATATGTCGCATTATTTATTTTACTTGGTGTAATTTGTATGCAAGTGACTGCAGCAGGTCATATTACAATGACTCAGTTCATTTCAGGTTTTTTACCTGTCGTAGTAGCAGCCTTCTTATATCCATTCGGCAACCGAAAAATGATGGAACTTGTTGGCGGACGTCTTGATACGTTCCAACGTGTATTAGGAATGGCAATAGGGAGTCTACCTATAACAATTTTACTTGGTATATATGGATTTTCTACTACCGGTATTCCAACATCCAGCCAAATGTTGCAAGGATTTTTGTTAGCCTTATGTTCTGGCGTGATTGCGACGATGACATTTTTCTTTGCTACTGACTTAGCCAAAGATAACCTCTCTCTACTTGGAGCTGTTGAAGCAACGCAAGCTGGAACGATGGTCTTTACCGTGCTTGGCGAAATTGTTTTCTTGAATGGTTCATTTCCTGGTGGTCTTTCCCTACTTGGAATGATTATTATTATGTTAGGAATGGTTGCAAATAGCGTTTTAAACCGTTCTGCTCCAGTCGTTAAGCAGAAAAAAACTGCATAAAAAAGAGTATAGTTCTCTAACAAAGAACTATACTCTTTTTTTATTTTCCCCCTATTTCGCCTTATCAGAATAGTATTTCATTAGCTGTTTATACTAAAACCTATGTTATAATACGTTTCATGCGCAATATTAGGAGGTAAATTATGTTAAAAAAAGCAATCGCTGAATTTATTGGTACATTTGTACTTGTATTATTCGGAACTGGAGTAGCTGTCATTGGCGGCGGAATTGAAGGAATTGGAACATTAGGAATCGCTATGGCTTTCGGTCTATCTATTGTGGCTATGGCATATAGCATCGGAACAATTTCTGGATGTCACATTAACCCAGCAGTATCAGTAGCTATGTTCATCAACAAAAGAATGAACGCTATGGAACTTTGTTATTATGTATTAGCTCAAATTTTAGGTGGTTTATTAGGAACTGCAACGTTAGTAACGATTTTGCGCTCTGCTAAAACACCTTTAGATAATTTAGGACAAAATGGTTTTGGAACTCTTGGTTTATCTGGAGCATTTCTAGTTGAATTTATTTTAACTTTCGTATTCATTTTAGTTATCGTTGCTGTAACAGGTAAAAAAGGAAGTTCTTCTCTAGCAGGATTAGTAATTGGTTTCACATTAGTTTTAGTTCACTTATTAGGTATTCCGTTAACTGGAACTTCTGTTAACCCAGCTCGTAGTATCGCACCAGCTTTATTCGTTGGCGGAGAAGCACTTTCTCAACTATGGGTATTCATCGTAGCACCAATTCTTGGTGGTATCGTAGCAGCTATTGTTGGTAAATTCATTTTAAATACTGAAAAATAGAATTTTCAATATTTCTGAATAAAAAAAGGCGAGCCCTCATTATGAGGTTGCTCGCTTTTTTACTCTTTCATTTTAGACTTTAAGTTTGTAACTAATTGATCTACCGTTACATTTGCAAGTACGTTTTCCATCGCTTCTTGCGCTTGCATTAAAATAATTTCTAATACTGATTGAATATTAGCTCCTACTGGACATTCAATGTTGGGATTTTCATGGAAGGAAAATAGTTGTCCTTCTTCTACAACTTCCACTGCTTTATATACATCAAGTAATGTAATTTCTTCTAAATCACGAGCAAGTGTCGTACCACCTTTACCAGCTTGTACATCAACAAGTCCTGCTCTCTTCAACATTCCTGTAATGCGACGAATCACAACTGGATTTGTATTCACACTACCAGCAATCCATTCAGAGGTACAGCGAGAGTTTCGATCTATCGCAAGTAATGTCAGCATATGAACACCTACTGTAAACCGACTACTAATCCCCATCTGCACACCCTCCTTTTTATTCATTCTATTAAAAGACGACTCTTATTATTATATACTATTTTTAATTTATACATAAAGAAAAAGCATGATTTCAATAGGAAATCATGCTTTTCTCTCATTATTGACGCTTTATAAATTTCGCTAAATCTTTAAATTTCACTTTATCTGAGTAATTCATTACGCCGTTTACGTAAATGCGGCTTGCAAGTATATTGATGATAACGATAGTCACCAATAAAATTACTAACGTCACACCAATTTCTACAGCCCCAGCTTCACCAGCTACAAGTCTTGAAAATGTAACCATAGGTGTAAAGAATGGAATATATGAACTAACTACAGCTAATGTACTATTAGGATCAAATAATGATTTAATACTAATGAAAAATGCTGCTATACCTAACATTGTAATTGGGAACGAAAGAGATTGCACATCCTCAATTTTTGATACAACAGCCCCAACTGCTGCATATAGCATTGCATATAGTAAGTAGCCCGTAACAAAATATACAACGAACATACTAATTACTACCGCATCCAATTTAGAAAAGTCTAGTGTAAGTCCTATTAAAGATGCGTTTTCTAAATCTACCCAACCTAATAAATATGGTACAAGAAAACCGAAGGAAGCAATAACTAGTAATAGTAAAGCACTAGAAACAATTGCTAAAATTTTGGCATGTAGCATTGTTAATGGTTTTACTTTCGGAAGCATTAACTCCATAACACGGGATGATTTTTCAGATGCTATCGTCGTTCCAATTGCAGTTCCAAACACAATAATAAACATATATAAAACAAACGAGAAAACATAACCAATTCCAAAGGAAGATGCATGATCCTTTACTGCTTCTTGTTTTAACGGAATTTCCATCTGTAACTGTTTTGCTACTTCGGCAGATACATTATTTTTTTCGATCATTACCGCTGTATACTGTTCCTTTAAATAACTTGCCATAAGTGTAGCAGTTGATTGACTCGGAAAACCACTATACATATACGTCACTTCCGGAATACCATTCTTTTCTGTAATATGGAATAAACCGTCTAAATCCCCATCTTCCACTTGCTTACGTAACTCATTAAATTTATCCTTATTTTCTACAGTTACTTTAGCAGACGGAAGTAACTTTGTTACATCACTTTCTTGAACTTTATAAGTATCGCTTTCCGTTACTACCGCAAATTTATCTTTTCCTTTATCGTTATCAGCAGTGAAATGATTAAATGCGAAAAGTCCAAACACAACTAAAAATAAAATCGCACTCGTAATTAATGATTTTTTAGATAAAAATGCTTCCCTGAAATAAAATGAAAATACGTGAGAAAATTTACGCATCGTTATTTCGCCCTCTCTACAAAGATTTCGTTTAACGTCGGCTCTAACATTTTAAATTGTCGTAAGGTAACACCTTGTTCTTGCAACTGTTGTAAAATCTTTAGAGCTTCTGCATCATCTTGTACTTGCACATAAAGAAGGCCTTGTTGTTTTTCATACGATACATGAATAGCTTCTAATCCCTTCGCATTCTCTTCTGTATCTTCAATCGTTAAATTACGGAAACCGTACTCTTTTTTAATATCACTTAACTGGCCTTTTACGACTGCTTCGCCTTTTTTCAAAATACATACATGTTGGCAAAAAGCCTCTACTTGTTCCATACGATGACTAGATAAAATAATGGTCTTTCCGCTCTGTACTTGTTCTTCAATAATGCTAGCTAACATCCCAGCATTAACTGGATCTAGTCCGCTAAATGGTTCATCTAAAATGAGAAGTTCAGGATTATGAAGAAGGGCAGCAATTAATTGGATTTTTTGCTGGTTCCCTTTTGAAAGCTCTCCTGCCGTTTTAAATTTATATTCCGGTATTGCTAATCGTTCTAACCAGTGATCAATAGCAAGATCTACTTCTTTTTTCGACATTCCTTCTAATCTACCAAAATATCGCAACTGATCTATTACTCTACTTTTTGTATATAAACCTCTTTCTTCTGGTAAATACCCAATCGTTACCCCACTAGTCCCAAATGATTTTCCATCCCATGTAATAGATCCTTCATTAGGCGTTAATAATCCGAGAAGCATTTTGATTGTCGTTGTTTTTCCTGCACCATTTCGTCCAAGTAATCCTAGCACTTCACCTTTTGGTAACGAAATTTGCAAACCGTTCACTGCTTTTGATTCCCCAAATTGTTTCGTTAAGTTCTGAATTTGTAAACTCAAAGTATAAAGCCTCCCCTTTAATATCATTCATACTCTCTTTCAAAGACTATGTTTATTCAGGATAAAATATAGCACTACACTTCATCCTCTTAGTATGTAACATCTCCTTAATCCATCATTTGTTCCATTTAGTTAAAATTGTAAATAATATTACGTCATTTGTCAATTATAATTGTCATTTCGACAATAAAAATTGTCAAAATAATTTCCATCATTTTTCTCATCTTTCTAATATAGGACATACTACTATATATACAAAAGACAATATGCAAATGTTCATAAAAAAATTTTTATATTTTAATATATAATATAAGATGATTTTCTAACATCAAGGAGGATACATATGAAGATGAAGAGGGGTATTACCACTTTATTATCTGTAGCGGTTCTATCTACATCGCTTGTAGCATGTTCAGGAACACCAGAGAAAACAGTGGCAAAAGAAGAAAAAGTAAAATTAACAGAACAGCAATTAATGGCTGATTTATGGTATCAAACAGCCGGTGAAACGAAAGCACTTTACTACCAAGGGTACAATATCGGTCAATTGAAGCTTGATGCAGCTCTTGCAAAAGGGACAGAGAAAAAGCCTGCTATCGTACTTGATTTAGACGAAACTGTTTTAGACAACAGCCCTCATCAAGCAATGAGCGTAAAAACAGGAAAAGGCTATCCTTACAAATGGGATGATTGGATTAATAAGGCTGAAGCTGAAGCCCTTCCAGGCGCAATTGATTTCTTAAAATATACGGAGTCTAAAGGTGTAGATATTTATTACATCTCAAATCGTAAAACGAACCAACTAGATGCAACAATTAAAAATCTTGAGCGTGTAGGTGCTCCTCAAGCAACGAAAGAACATATATTACTACAGGATCCGAAAGAAAAAGGAAAAGAAAAACGACGTGAACTCGTTTCGCAAACACATGATATCGTCTTATTCTTCGGTGATAACTTATCTGATTTCACTGGTTTTGACGGAAAGTCTGTAAAAGATCGAAATCAAACAGTCGCAGATTCAAAAGAACAATTTGGTGAGAAATTTATTATTTTCCCGAATCCGATGTATGGCGATTGGGAAGGCGCTTTATATGATTATGATTTCAAAAAATCAGATGCAGAAAAAGATAAAATCCGTCGCGACAACTTAAAATCATTTGATGCAAAATAAAAGAGGATGGCATTCGCCATCCTCTTTTATTTTACTTTCTCTGTTAAAGGCAAGATAAATACTTCCACACGTCTATTCTTTGCCTTTCCTTCTTGTGTATCGTTTGGAGCAATCGAACGGTATTCTCCGTAACCAATCGCACTAAATTTTTCTGGTTGTAATTCTTTATTTTGCAGTAATACTTGCATAAAATTAACTGCCCGCTGCGTACTTAATTCCCAGTTCGACGCAAACTGCGCATTGGCAATAGGGACATTATCCGTATGACCCGATACTGTAATTTCACGAGGTGACGCTGAAACAAGTAAGCTAGACATCTCTTTTGCAATCCCTAAAGATTCTAATTTCACATCTGCTTTCCCCGAATCAAACAGTATATTCTCTAATATTGTCACCATTAATCCCTTTTCAGTTAATTTAGTTTGAAAAGAAGAGGATAATTGTTTTTCATTAATATATTGATCAATCTTTTTTTGTAATGCTTTCAATTCATCCATCTCTTTTTTTTCTTTCGCTCTAGCTTCTTCTTGTTTTTTTGCTTGTTCTGCCTCAAGGCTACTTGCTGATAATTCTTTTTCATCATTTGGCTTTTGATCACTTAAAAATTCTTTGTTACCTGTTCCACCGGCTAATTCACTTCGAAAAGCAACTGCCATCTGTTTAAACTTCGCAGCATCTATACTAC
The DNA here is from genome assembly GCF_022637375.2 of Bacillus sp. N5-665. NCBI lineage: Bacteria > Bacillati > Bacillota > Bacilli > Caryophanales > Bacillaceae > Bacillus > Bacillus sp. N5-665. Next base: position 942,921 of record NZ_CP093325.1, on the reverse strand, counting down.
TCATTGCGAATAAAACGATGAACAATGCAAATAACAACGTTAACATATCAGAATATGGAATTAACCAAGTTTCGTCGATATGCTCATCATGTTTTTTCTTTTTGCCTCTTCTATTTTTCTTACTCCGCATTTTTTTCTGCTCCTTTTTCTAGCTTTTTACGCTCAGTTGCAGAAAGTGAACCTAAAATGCGGTTCTTCATAATAAACGGATATGTACCTTCTTGTAACATTAATAAACAATCAATGATTAAACGTTTTTTCTCGATTTCAGCTGCAGATTTTTGTTTTAACTTATTTGCAAATGGATGCCATAATACATAACCTGAAAAAATACCAAAAATCGTTGCAATAAACGCACCTGAAATAGCATGTCCTAACTTTTCAATATCAGTTAAATTACCAAGCGCAGCTACAAGACCAATAACAGCACCTAAAACCCCTAATGTCGGTGCATATGTACCAGCTTGAGAAAAAATTGCTGCTCCTTTTGCATGCCTTTCTTCAATTGCTTCTAATTCAGCTTCTAAAATCTGCTCTAAATCTTCTGCGGATACGCCATCAATCACAAATTTCATACCACGCAAAAGAAATTCATCTTGAATTTTGTCTAATTGTTGCTCTAAAGACAAAATACCGTATTTTCTACTTTCTGATGTCCAATGAACAAATAATTCTAGCAACTGTTCATAACTTAAATCCTTTTTATTTGAACCAAAAAGAACTTTAAATAATTTTGGAACCCTTTTTAGTTGATTCATCGGAAATGCTATACATACTGCAGCAAATGTACCGATAAAAATAATTAATGCTGCGGCAGGATTCAATAAGGCATTTACGTCAGCGCCCTTGACGACCATCCCTACTACCACTGCTACAAATCCTAAAATAAGTCCAATAATTGTTGCAAAATCCATTCCCATTCACTCCTAGTCTATACAAGAAGTTCTTTATTCTCGATAATCGCTACATCTTCTTATGTATATATATTACATAAAAAATTCATTTCATGAAAGATAAGAAATGAATTAAATGAAAAAATACTACAATTTCACACATTTTCTGACATTTTCTTTGCATTTCTATTACGTTACGACTCTTATATTTCTTTTTCAGTAAACTAGACTTATAATAAAAAACGATACATATTTTATTAAGAAAGGACTGTGATTACAAGGTATCATGAAAAAGATAATCATTATTTCTGCCACTACTATTGTAATCGGTATCACTTCTTTCGCTTACTTTAGTTCTAAACCACCACTACAAAATGAGGCGAAAGCTGTCGAAAGTCAACAGCATAGTAATCACCAAAAAGAAGAGATTCCTGCTTTTCCAAAAGCTGATCATACTGCAAAGAAGCTAGAAAATGATTTTTCCGTTGTAACAAATCCAGAGTCTAATCTTGTCTTAGTTAATAAACATCGAAAACTACCAGACGGATACACACCTGAAGACTTAACAAGACCAAACGTACCATTTACTAGTCCAAAAGATAAAGAAAAAACGCTACTGCGTAAAGATGCTGCAGATGCGCTTGAAAATATGTTTGAAGCGGCAAAGAAAGAAGGACTTGAACTTACAGCTGTATCTGGTTATCGTTCATACAAACGCCAAAAATCATTACATGATACATACGTTAGACGTCAAGGAAAAGCTGAAGCTGATTCAGTAAGTGCCATTCCTGGTACGAGTGAACATCAAACTGGTTTAGCAATGGATATTAGTTCAAAATCTGCTAAATTCCAATTAGAGCCTATTTTTGGAGAGACAGCCGAAGGAAAATGGGTTGCAAAACATGCCCATGAATTTGGCTTTGTCATTCGTTATTTAGAAGATAAAACAGAAACAACAGAATATTCATATGAACCGTGGCATTTGCGCTACGTTGGTAATCCATACGCTACATACATATATAAACATCATTTAACATTAGAAGAAGCAATGAAAGACAAAAAATAAGAGAGCAAATTGCTCTCTTATTTTTCTTTCACTCTATCATTGTAGTAATTTTTTCTTCCATTCTTCAGGCCACGGTTCGCCTTTTCCCGTTTTTTTCGATGCTTGAACCATCATTCCACGACCGACTAAACAAGCTTCTCCTTCTGCATTCTTCACCATATAATGCAAATCTAAAGAAGAATTCCCAACCGATCCCGCTTTTACATATACCTTCAACTGTTCATCAAAATATATTTGCTTAATAAAATTACATTGTAAATCTGCAACAACGATCATCGTTTCTGAAGATTCATGCGTCCATTCTTGCATAAATCCAAGTTCTTTAAACAATGCGATACGTGCTTCTTCAAAATAGGTAAAGGCAACGACATTATTTACATGCCCAAACATATCTACTTCACCAAAACGAACTTTTACAGGATTGTAAAATGAAAAACCACTTTCCCATCTCTCAAAGTCTTCAATATAAGAAATCCTCTTCATTGTTCCCTCTCCTTTTCGCCTTCAAAATAAACAGAATAAACAGAAAAATAAAGTTATAAATATTGCCTCTTCAACATGAAGAGGCAATATTTATTAATAGTTATTGTCGCTACCAAAGAAATCTTTGAACGATTGAATTGTTGTATCACGGTTTAATGCCGCAATTGAAGTTGTTAATGGAATACCCTTTGGACATGATTGCACACAGTTTTGAGAGTTACCACAGTTTGCAAGTCCTCCATCTCCCATAATTGCACGTAAGCGATCTGCTTTATGCATTTCACCCGTTGGATGTGAGTTGAATAAACGAGCTTGTGATAACGGTGCTGGTCCAATAAAGTCAGATTTACTATTTACGTTTGGACATGATTCTAAGCAAACACCACATGTCATACATTTTGAAAGCTCATAAGCCCATTGACGTTTCTTCTCAGGCATTCTTGGCCCTGGTCCTAAGTCATACGTACCATCAATTGGAATCCAAGCTTTAACGCGTTTTAGAGCGTTAAACATGCGACTACGGTCAACTTGTAAGTCACGTACCACTGGGAATGTCTTCATCGGCTTTAAGCGAATTGGTTGTTCTAACTGATCAATAAGAGCTGTACATGATTGACGTGGTTTTCCGTTAATCACCATCGAACATGCGCCACATACTTCCTCTAGACAGTTCATATCCCATGCAATCGGAGTCGTCTGGTTTCCTTTTGAATCAACAGGATTACGACGAATTTCCATCAGTGCCGAAATAATGTTCATATTTGGACGATATGGAATTTCAAACTCTTGGTCAAACTCTTGTGCATCTGGTCCATCTTGTCTCGTAATGATGAGGCGGATTGTTTTCTCAGACATGTTGCTTATCCCCCTTCTCTTCACCCTTAGCAGCTACATCATGTTTTGAAGAATAGTCACGTTTACGTGGTTTAATTAATGAAACATCCACTTCTTCGTAATGGAATGCTGGTGCATTTCCTTCTCCTTCAAATTTCGCCATCGTAGTTTTTAAGAAGTTTGCATCATCACGATTTGGGAATTCAGGTTTGTAATGCGCCCCGCGGCTCTCATTACGGTTATATGCTCCAATTGTAATAACACGTGCTAATTCAAACATATTTGCAAGTTGGCGTGTAAATGAAGCACCTTGGTTACTCCATCTCGCTGTATCGTTAATGTTAATGCGTTTGTAACGCGCCATTAACTCTTCAATTTTCGCATCAGTTTCTAGTAGCTTTTTATTTTCACGAACTACTGTAACGTTATCTGTCATCCATTCTCCAAGCTCTTTATGAAGAACATATGCATTTTCGTTACCATCAAGCGTTAAAATATTGTTAAATTTCTCTGTTTCGATTAATTCATTTTGCTCATATACAGTAGATGAAACAGCATCAGACGATTTAGAAAGACCTTTCATATACTCAATCGCGTTCGGTCCTGCTACCATACCACCGTAAATTGCTGATAATAGTGAGTTCGCACCAAGGCGGTTACCACCGTGCATAGAATAATCACACTCACCTGCTGCAAATAAACCTGGAATACTTGTCATCTGCTTATAATCAACCCATAGTCCGCCCATTGAATAGTGAACTGCTGGGAAGATTTTCATTGGTAGTTTACGAGGATCATCACCTGTAAACTTCTCATAGATTTCAATAATTCCACCAAGTTTAATATCTAGTTCTTTCGGATCTTTATGAGAAAGATCTAAGTACACCATGTTTTCACCGTTAATACCTAGTTTTTGCTCTACGCAAACGTCAAAGATTTCACGCGTTGCAATATCACGAGGTACAAGGTTTCCGTAAGCCGGATATTTTTCTTCTAGGAAGTACCATGGTTTACCATCTTTATATGTCCAAACACGGCCACCTTCACCACGTGCCGATTCACTCATAAGACGTAATTTATCGTCTCCAGGAATTGCCGTTGGATGAATTTGAATGAACTCGCCGTTTGCATAATATGCGCCTTGTTGATATACAGCAGAAGCTGCTGTACCTGTATTAATAATAGAGTTAGTTGATTTTCCAAAGATGATACCAGGGCCCCCTGTTGCCATAATCACGGCATCAGCTTGGAAACTTTTAATCTCCATTGTTTGTAAGTCTTGTGCAACGATTCCTCGGCACACACCTTCGTCATCAACAACAGCTCGTAAGAAATCCCAACCTTCATATTTCGTTACAAGTCCTGCTACTTCGTGACGACGTACTTGCTCATCTAATGCGTATAGTAATTGCTGTCCAGTTGTTGCACCAGCAAATGCTGTACGGTGATGTTGCGTTCCACCAAAACGACGGAAATCAAGAAGTCCTTCTTCCGTACGGTTGAACATAACACCCATACGGTCCATTAAATGAATGATACCAGGTGCTGCTTCACACATTGCTTTAACTGGCGGTTGGTTCGCTAAGAAGTCCCCACCATAAATTGTATCGTCAAAGTGGATCCATGGAGAATCCCCTTCACCTTTCGTATTTACGGCACCGTTAATTCCACCTTGGGCACATACAGAATGTGAACGTTTTACTGGTACTAAAGAAAATAGTTCAACATTTACTCCTGCTTCTGCCGCTTTAATCGTTGCCATTAAGCCGGCCAAGCCACCGCCGACTACTATAAGTTTCCCTTTCATGCTCTCCCACTCCTTACTGGTTTGCTAGCTGTGGATCGATGAACGCTAATAATGCACTCACACCTACATAGGATAGACCTAAGAAAATAGCTAATGTTACATAAGTAGAGATTCTTTGTGAACGTGGAGATACTGTAATTCCCCAGCTTATGCAGAATGTCCATAGTCCATTTGCAAAGTGGAAAATTGTTGAAACAACACCAACTAAGTAGAATCCAAACATAGCTGGATTGTTTAAAATATCTGCCATCATATCATAGTTTACCTCTTTACCTAACAATGCTTGAATACGAGTTTCCCAGACGTGCCAAGAAATGAAAATCAGTGTAACGATACCTGAAATTCGTTGGAAGACGAACATCCAGTTACGGAAATAACCGTAAGATACCGCATTGTTCTTAGCTGTAAATGCAATATATAAGCCATATATAGCATGGTACAGTATAGGTAAAAAGATGATGAAAATTTCTAGCGCATACCGGAATGGAAGGAGCTCCATAAAGCCTGCAGCTTTGTTAAAAGCCTCTGCTCCTCTTGTTGCAAAGTTGTTTACAATTAGATGTTGCGTCAAAAAGACACCAACCGGGATGACCCCCATTAATGAGTGCCACTTACGAAACGTATACTCGCGGCCTTTCATGTCCCCATTACCCCCTTGAATGTTTGACTGCTGTTTTCAGATTAATTTACAACAATAATGTTTTTTCACTATTGGCATAAGAAAAACTGAAAAAATTATTCGAAATATTTCAGCATAATTTGATAACAAGTTCATTTTACCCCTATTTTTGTCGAAGCGTCAAGAAAACGTATACATAATTTGCATATAATTTGCCAATTCTTTTTCCCTTCTTATATATTCAGATTTCCCCAAAGAAAAATCTGTTTTTATAAACGAGAAATGTTATATAATAATCCCTATAGAAAGAGGGGAATATTGTGAGTAAAAATACAATCGATACAACATCTTTAGAAGATGTTTCATTGAACGCCTTCGCTTATGAATTGCTACGTGAAGAATTACTACCTGATTTAATCGGTAACGATTTAGATGGTATTTTATACTGGTCTGGTAGAAACCTTGCAAGAAAATATCCACTAGAAACAATTGAAGAAGTCATTCAGTTCTTTGAAAAAGCTGGCTGGGGCACTTTAAGCATTATTGAACATAAGCGTCGTGAAATGCAGTTCCAACTTAAAGGCACACTCATCGCTGAACGTCAAAAACAAAACAGACATTCTTCTTATCAATTAGAAGCTGGATTCATCGCTGAACAAATTCAAAAGCAACGAAACGTCGTTGCAGAGTCCTATGAAGAAAAGAAAAAACGTTCAGACTCTATTACATTTCTTGTGAAATGGGATATAAAAGATCTCATTGAAGTGTAGCTTTACCTACAGTCAACTAGACATATAAGTTTAGTTGACTTTTTTGTATTTTCATTCAGTTAGGTTTATTTTAAATCTTCAGAAATTATACCAGAAAATAGAAGACGTTGTAAACTACAACGTCTTCTTATCCGCTAAATAAGTATAAATCGTCTCTGCGACATTTTTCGGCATACCCGCTTCGACAAATTCAGCTAAAGAAGCTTCTTTCATCTTCTTTAATGAACCAAAATGTTTTAACAATACCTTTTTCCGTTTATCACCGATTCCTGGAATATCATCCAGTGCTGATTGAATAACAGATTTCCCGTGTAATTGGCGATGAAATGTAATCGCAAATCGATGCACTTCATCTTGAATGCGCTGCAATAAATAAAATTCTTGGCTATTTCGCTCAAGCATCACAGGTTCAGGTGGATCTCCAATAATTAAATGGGAGGTTTTATGTTTGTCATCTTTTACAAGCCCTGCCATCGGAATATATAAACCGAGTTCGTTTTCTAGAACATCACTTACAGCTGCCAGATGACCTTTTCCACCATCAATAATGATTAAATCTGGTAAAGGCAAACGCTCTTTCAGTGCCCTTGTATAACGGCGTCTCACAACTTCTCTCATAGACTCATAATCATCTGGTCCTTGAACCGTTTTAATTTTATATTTCCTATATTCTTTCTTAGCTGGTTTCCCATCGATAAAAGCAATCATTGCAGAAACAGGATTTGTCCCTTGAATATTTGAGTTATCAAACGCCTCAATACGATAAGGTGTTTCAATCCCGAGCTGCTTCCCTAAATGATCTACCGCTTTAATCGTTCGCTCTTCATCACGTTCAATTAAGTAGAATTTCTCTTCAAGAGCAATCTTCGCATTTTTATTTGCTAATTCTACAAGATCTTTTTTCTTACCACGTTTCGGCTGTGTCGCTTCAACTTCTAAAAAGCGCTCTACTAACTCTGAGTCTATACTCCCTGGAACGACAATTTCCTTCGGCTTAAAATGACTGCTGTTCTCATAAAATTGACCGATAAACGTTAAAAATCCCTCTTCTGGTTCATCGTAGATTGGAAACATAGAAACATCACGTTCAATTAGCTTTCCTTTTCGAACGAAGAAAACTTGAACACACATCCATCCTTTATCAACTGCATACCCAAACACATCACGATCCACTAAGTCACTCATAATCATCTTTTGTTTTTCCATAATCGCATCGATATGAGCAATTTGATCACGCAACTCTTTTGCACGTTCAAATTCTAGTTTCTCTGAAGCTTCATACATCTTTGTTTCTAATTCTGAACGAACTTCTTTATGCCCACCATTTAGAAACTTAATAATTTCATCTACAATTTCTTTGTTTTGTTCTTCCGTCACTTCTTTCACACAAGGCGCTAAACATTGACCCATATGATAATATAAACAAACTTTATCGGGCATATTTGAGCACTTACGAAGCGGATACATACGATCTAGCAGCTTTTTCGTTTCATGAGCTGATTGTGCATTCGGATAAGGACCAAAATACTTTCCCTTATCCTTTTTTACATTTCGCGTAATAAGTAATCGCGGCTGTTTCTCAGCTGTAATTTTAATAAAAGGATATGTTTTATCATCTTTTAATTGAATATTATATTTTGGATCATGTTTTTTTATTAAGTTTAACTCTAAAATGAGAGCCTCTAGATTTGAGGAGGTTACAATATATTCAAAATCTACAATTTCTCCTACAAGCCGCAGTGTTTTTCCATCATGCGAACCAGTAAAGTACGAGCGCACACGATTTTTAAGCACTTTTGCCTTTCCGACATATATAACCGTTCCTTGCTTATCTTTCATTAAATAACAACCAGGTTGATCTGGTAAAATAGCCAATTTTTCTTTTAAATGTTCGTGCACTCGTTACCCTCCATTTCTACATGCTTAGCATCTTTATTTTCACATGAAAACATACTATGCCAAAACACCCAACATACGTTCCTTTATTGTAACGGAAAGGTGTAAAAAAGGAAAATAAAAAAGGCTACCAAATGGTAGCCCTTTATTTTAGAAGTGTTTAGAAACTAATTCTACTAACGCTTCTTTCGGTTTGTAACCTAACGCTTGATCAACTACTTTACCGTCTTTTAATACGAAAAGAGCTGGAATGCTCATTACTTCGAATTGACGAGCAGTTTCTTGGTTTTCATCCACGTCTACTTTTACTACTTTTACTTTTTCGCCTAATTCTGCATCAATTTCCTCTAATACAGGAGCGATCATTTTACAAGGTCCACACCAAGGTGCCCAGAAATCTAATAATACAACACCTTCGCTAGTTTCAGCTGCGAAGCTTTGGTCATTTGCATTTACAATTGCCATTTTATTTCCTCCTTCAAGTATATTCTACCAAGAGTATATCATTAACTTATATACGTGGCGAATAATATGTATCGTTATGTATTGTAACAAAAAAGTGTTCCTTTATACTATATAAAAATACGGATTAAATACTAAAAAGATGAGAGACAGGGGATCTCTCACCTTTTCTATATATAGGGGTACTTCACTTGGAACTCAAGGGTACTCAAATCATGAATGTACTTTTAACTTTTTAAACTCTTCTGTTAAAAGAGGTAAGACTTCAAATAGATCGCCAACAATACCATAGTCAGCTACTTTGAAGATACTTGCTTCTGGGTCTTTATTAATCGCAACGATTATTTTTGAGTTAGACATACCAGCTAAATGCTGAATCGCACCAGAAATACCGCATGCAATGTATAAGTCTGGCGTAACAACTTTACCAGTTTGACCAATTTGCAATGAGTAATCGCAATACTCAGCGTCACAAGCACCACGAGATGCTCCAACAGCGCCGCCTAATACGTCAGCTAACTCTTTTAATGGCTTGAATCCTTCTTCACTCTTCACACCGCGTCCACCAGCGATAATAACTTTCGCTTCAGAAAGGTCAACACCTTCTGCCGTCTTACGGACGACATCTTGAATAATTGTACGTAAATCTTTCACATCTACTGTAATAGAAGACACGTCACCACTGCGAGACTCATCTTTTTCAAGCGTCGCAATGTTATTTGGACGCACTGTCGCAAATAAGATACCGTCTGTTACAATCTTCTTCTCAAACGCTTTACCAGAGTAAATTGGACGAGTAAAGATAACATTTCCACCTTCAACATCTAAAGCAGTTACGTCAGAAACTAGACCAGCTTCAAGCTTCGCTGCTAATTTTGGTGATAAATCTTTACCAAGTGCTGTATGTCCAAATACAATACCTTCTGGCTTTTCTTCAGCATATACAGCTGAAAATGCTTGTGCATAACCATCAGATGTATATGATTTTAATTTATCATTTTCAACTGTCACAACGCGATCTGCACCGTAATGAATCAATTCATTTGCAAAAGAGGCAACGCTGTCTCCAACTAGAAGACCTACTACTTCACCGCCTTCTGCAATTGTTTTTGCTGCTGCTACCGCTTCAAACGAAACGTTACGTAGCGATCCATCACGAACCTCACCCATTACTAATACTTTACGAGCCATAGATTTTCCCTCCTGCATATATAATTTCGTATTTTATTAGATTACTTTCGCTTCTGTATGGAGCAACGATACAAGTTCTTTTACTTGATCTTGCAGCTCGCCTTGTAACACTTTTCCTGCATCTTTCTTAGGAGGCAAATAGATTTCAATTGTTTTTGTCTTTGCTTCCACATCATCTTCTTCTAAATCTAAATCATCTAATTCTACTTCTTCTAGTGGCTTTTTCTTCGCTTTCATAATACCTGGAAGCGATGGATAACGAGGTTCATTTAAACCTTGTTGTGCTGTTACTAAAACTGGTAATGAAGTTTCAATCACTTCCGTATCACCTTCAACATCACGCTCAATCTTCACGTTTGTACCGTCAATTTCAAGTTTTGTAATTGTCGTTACGTACGGAATATTTAACGCTTCTGCTACGCGTGGACCAACTTGTCCAGATGCACCATCAATTGCAACGTTCCCGCCTAAAATTAAATCTGCATCTTTATCTTTTAAATATTCAGCAAGTACTTTTGCTGTCGTGAACTGGTCACCATTTTCCACATCATCTTCAATATTAATTAATACAGCTTTATCGCAGCCCATCGCTAATGCCGTACGAAGTTCTTTCTCACTATCTTCGCCACCGACTGTTACAACAGTAACTTCGCCACCTTGTGCGTCTCTTACTTGAATTGCTTCTTCAATCGCATATTCGTCGTAAGGGTTGATGATGAATTCCGCTTCGCCATCGTAAATTGCACCGTTTTTAATTACGATTTTTTCTTCTGTATCAAATGTTCGTTTCATGAGTACGTAGATGTTCATTCCATTTACCCCCTTGTTTTTCAGAAAGATTCTATCAATTTTAATTTTCTGTTAATTTATATTAAAAAAATAATTGAACTACCTGCCACTAAATGAAGGCTTACGTTTTTCTAAAAACGCTGCTACACCTTCTCTTCCATCTTCACCCGTAAATACTTCACCAAAGATTTGAGCTTCGCGTTGTACACCTTCATAATAATGAGACGATTTCGTCGTTTGCAATAACTCTAGTACAGCACGAGTCGTCGCTGGGCTTTTTCCAGCAATCTGTTTTGCAACTTTAAGCGTATCATCTAAAAATGTTTCTTCAGCAAAAACTCCGTTAACAAGTCCCCATTTTAATGCTTCTGCACCAGTAATCGGTGTACTTGTTAACATCATTTCACAAGCTTTCGCTTTCCCAACATAACGTGGTAGTCGCTGTGTACCTGCAAATCCAGGGATTAATCCAAGTGTTAATTCAGGTAAACCAAGTTTTGCACTTTCAGTTGCAAAGCGCATGTGGCAAGACATAGCAAACTCAAGGCCGCCGCCAAGTGCCGCTCCATGAATTGCCGCGATAACTGGTTTTGAACATTTTTCAACACGCTCAAACGTAACTTGTCCAAGCTGCGCTAATTCTGTCGCTTGCTTCGCTTCAGTAACAGATGTAAATTCTTTAATATCTGCTCCCGCCGAGAAGAAGCGCCCTTCACCGTGAATAACAACAACACGAATGTTATCATCTTTCTCCACTTGATCAATTAATTCAGTAACATCATGCATAACTTGTGAAGACATCGCGTTGGCTGGCGCATGATTTAACGTCGCCACCGCGATATGATCTTCAACTCTTACAGATAGGAATTTCAACATGATCCCTCCCATTATTGACGATAACCACAAGCTGCAATAAGTAGCCCATGTACCGTTTTTGAAAGTGCGACCAGATCATACTTATGATCGCTCATTACCCAATTGGTCACAACTTCATCTACTGTTCCAAAGATCATTTGTCTTGCCACGCGAACATTTAAATCCGCTTGGAATTCACCTTGCTTTATACCTGTCTCTAAAATCTCATCCATAACTTGTAAGTAGCCTTTTAATACTTCATTTATTTTCAGGCGTAAGTCTTGATTGGACTGTCTTAGCTCTAATTGCGTAACGATAGCAAGAGGATCATTTTGTGATAACAGCAAGAAGTGCGTTTCTACCAACATGAATAACTTCGATACAGCGCTTTCAATTCCTGCTGTTTTTTGACGAATTGTTTCGACAAAATCTCCCATCTTCTCTTGAAATAAGGATATTAATATATCTTCTTTATTTTTAAAATATAAATAAATCGTGCCATCAGCTACCCCAGCTTGCTTTGCTATTTTAGAAACTTGCGCTTGGTGGTACCCATTCTCCGCAATCACAATGACTGCCGCATCAATAATTTGATTGTATTTCGGTCTATTTTTTTTCACTTTACTGTCCCCTTCAAGAAGATGACTGAATGAATAGTCATTCATATTCTTATAATACTGACTATTTAGAAAAGTGTCAATCCTATTTTTTCAAAAAGAAAGGGCCTTAGCCCGTTTGCTCATCCTCATTTTTTCTTTTCTCTTCATCTATTAGGACACGGCGTAAAATTTTTCCGACTGTCGTTTTCGGCAGTTCATCTCTAAACTCATATACTTTCGGCACTTTATAAGCCGCTAAATATTTACGCGCAAACTGGTTTAATTCTTCCTCAGAACACTCCGCACCTTCTTTTAACACAACAAATGCTTTAACTGTCTCTCCCCTGTACGGATCGGGAACTCCAATCGTCACCACTTCTTGCACTTTTTCATGCTCATATAATACTTCTTCTACTTCACGAGGATACACATTAAATCCACTCGCAACAATCATATCTTTCTTACGATCTTTCACATAGAAAAATCCATCTTCATCCATGTAACCAACATCACCTGTATGAAGCCATCCGTCTTGTAATACAGCTGCTGTTTCTTCTGGCTTATTCCAATACCCTTTCATAATTTGAGGTCCCTTTACAACAATTTCACCAAGTTCACCCGGAGGTAAAGCCTCTCCAGTTTCAAGTGACATAATGTTTGCCTCTGTATCTGGCCACGGCACACCAATACTTCCTGGCACGCGTTTTTCCCACAAAAAATTCCCATGTGTAACTGGCGACGACTCCGTTAATCCATAACCTTCTACCAATTTTCCACCTGTAACTCTCTCAAACTCTTCCTGTACTTCTACAGGAAGCGGGGCAGATCCACTAATACAAGCTTGAATAGAAGAAATATCATATTCTTTTAAGAGGGGACTATTTAATAGAGCAATATAAATGGTCGGTGCCCCTGGAAATAGTGTGACTTTATGTTTTTTTATCGCTTCAAAAACCATTTTCATATCAAACTTCGGAATCAGCACCATTTTATATCCTTGCATAATACTTAAATTCATTACAGCTGTCATCCCATACACATGAAAGAACGGAAGGACACCAAGAATTACTTCTTCTCCTTCTTTACAATTATATAGCCAATGAGCTCCCATTAAAGTGTTCGAAACAAGGTTTTTATGCGTCAACATAACGCCTTTCGGAAATCCAGTTGTTCCTCCTGTGTACTGTAAAAGAGCTAGATCATTTTCAGGATCACAAGGCACTTCAACATTAACATTACTTTCTCGTTCTACTGATTTCCATAGATGAATCGTTTCGCTTTCCGACACATTCACAACAAGATTTTCCTGCTTTTTTTGTACAAATGGATAAAGTAAATTTTTAGGGAAGGGTAAAAAGTCCGCAATCCGAGTTACGATAATATGTTCAATTTTTGTAGCAGATTGAACATTCGTTACTCTCGGAAACACTAAATCGAGACAAAGAATTACTTTTGCTCCCGAGTCATGAAGCTGGTATTCTAATTCTCTTTCTGTATATAGTGGATTTGTTTGTACTACGATACCTCCCGCAAGTAATGTACCATAATAACCAATTACAGATTGCGGACAGTTCGGCAACATAATAGCAACTCGATCACCCTTTTCCACACCGAGCTTTTGAAGATAATTTGCAAACCTCTTCACCTTATCGTGGAAGTCTGAAAATGTAATATCCTTCCCTAAAAAGTGAAGCGCTTTCTTTTCTGGATAACGGGAAGCCACCTGTTCCACATATCCATGAAGCGGCTGAATATCATAAGAAATCGTACTTGGAATTTCTTCTGGATAACTTTTCAACCATGGTTTTTCCACCTTCATTCCCCCTTCAAATACATAAAAATAAATGAATGTTCATTCATGATGGTTGTTTTCATTATATTATAGTCGCCATAACGTTACAATCATAATATTCTGACTTTTATATAACTATGCTTCACTCCATTAACTTCTTATTATATGTATAAACTCTCCTAATCTTAAAAGAATAAAAGAGTTATTATTTAGCTCAACCTTATTATCGTTAACACAGCTCCTGGTGTAGTTGTTGATAACGTTGCAACAGCTAACAAACCAAATAGTTGCAAACTAATGGCACTTCCAGCCGCAAGAGTCGTAATAATTGTTGCACTAAATGATGTAGTTGCCAACGCAGGAGAATTGATCGTTCCAGCAAGAGGTGCACCATTAATTGTAATCCGCGAACTGACTAATAATGAAGCCGTTATATTAATCGTATATGAAATATAATAATTCCCAGCATTTGCAGCCGTAAATACTGTATTTCCCCCGGACACCGTAATTCCCGGACCGATATTCTGATTGTTTGGAAGTGGGACATTTGTTCCACCGAGAAGTACCGATATTGCTGAACCTGACGTATTATTTGCAAAAGCGTATGTTGCCGTTATACTTGTGCCAGTTGCCCCCGTGTCTCCTGTTGGACCTGTTACTCCTGTTATTCCTGTTGCTCCCGTCGGACCCGTTGAACCTGTTACTCCTGTTATTCCTGTTGCTCCCGTCGGACCCGTTGAACCTGTTATTCCCGTCGCTCCTGTTGGACCTGTTGCCCCTGTTATTCCCGTCGCTCCTGTTGGACCTGTTGCCCCTGTTATTCCCGTCGCTCCTGTTGGACCTGTTGCCCCTGTTATTCCCGTCGCTCCTGTTGGACCTGTGTCACCTGTTGGGCCCGTTGCTCCCGTCGAACCTGTGTCACCTGTTGGACCCGTCGGACCTGTTGGGCCAAGCTTAGGAACTGTCCCATCACAACTAAAACAGCATGAATCAACATGTACACTATTTTGATTATTACACCCACAATATCCATTTATATTATTGCTCCATGAAGACATGTTGATCACTTCCTTTACATTCGATCTTTTAAGTACAATCACCGAATTAGAAAACACCTATCTAAATAACAAAGAAATACTTTACCTAGTGGATAAACACAGATTTATTCCATACATTCTAGTAATTATTACATGCGATTCGCTCTCCTTTTGCTTGTACTTTCGCCCCATCTCCACAGATTATTAACCATATACATTACACTTTCGTACACAGCCAAGTTCCCATTTAAACTCTCCCATATTCACCAATTTTTTTAGTAAAGAGTCTTATTCTTCATAAATAGCGACTATAATATATAAAAATCCGTATAATTTGTTGTTTTTCGTCAAAATTTTAAAAAAATATTGACACTTAAAATATCCTCATAGTATGATTTTGGTGTTGTAATTGATAACCATTTTCACTTATGGCGCTAATTACAAAAAATACTTAATTTGGGGGCAGAAGATGAAGAGAATTCTCAGTATTTTCATAGTAGTTCTTCTATTCGCTGTTGGATGTGGACAGCAAAAAGAGGAGAAAAAAGAAACAAAGACAGACGATAAGAAACAAGCTATAACAATTAAACACGCTGAAGGGGAAACAAAGTTAGATAAACCAGCGAAAAAAATTGTTGTACTTGAGTGGGTATATTCAGAAGACTTATTAGCGCTTGGTGTTCAGCCAGTAGGGATGGCAGACATTAAGAATTATAATAAATGGGTAAATACAGCAACAAAACCAGGTAAAGATGTTGTCGATGTAGGAACACGTCAACAACCAAACTTAGAAGAAATTAGCCGTCTAAAACCAGATTTAATTATCACAGCTTCATTCCGTAGTAAAGCTATTAAAAACGAATTAGAGCAAATCGCTCCTACAGTTATGTTCGATCCATCAACAAGCAATAACGATCACTTTGCTGAAATGACAGAAACATTTAAACAAATTGCAAAAGCAGTCGGAAAAGAAGAAGAAGGTAAAAAAGTATTAGCTGATATGGATAAAGCATTTGCTGATGCAAAAGCAAAAATTGAAAAAGCAGACTTAAAAGATAAAAACATCGCAATGGTACAAGCATTTACAGCCAAAAACGTACCAACATTCCGTATATTGACTGATAATTCTACAGCTTTACAAGTTACAAAAAAATTAGGTTTAACAAACACTTTTGAAGCTGGGAAATCAGAGGCAGATGGTTTCAAACAAACAACTGTAGAATCATTACAAAGTGTACAAGATTCAAACTTCATTTACATTGTAGCGGATGATGATAACATTTTTGACACGCAACTAAAAGGTAACCCTGCTTGGGAAGGATTAAATTTTAAAAAAGAAGACAGAATGTATAAATTAAAAGGCGACACTTGGATTTTCGGTGGTCCTGAGTCTGCAAAATCTTTAGCAACACAAGTAGCAGATGTAATGACAGCGAAGAAGTGATTACACGATGAATAGCTTACAACATACACTTCGAGCAAGTCTTGTATTCGGAGGAGGAGCAGCTCTCTTGCTCCTCCTTTTCTTTATTCATATCGGACAAGGTCAAGCAAACATTTCCTATAGTATGATTATTGATGCTCTTATCTCACCGAACCAATCACTAGAGCATCAAACTTTAATCATGCTTCGATTACCTAGAGCTGTAATTGCCATTTTAGCTGGCGGTGCTCTTGCTGCATCTGGGGTCATTTTACAAACGTTAACGAAAAATCCACTTGCTGAATCCAGTACAATGGGTATTCACTCTGGTGCATATTTCTTTCTAGTAGCAGCTACAATTTTCTTACCGAAAGGTTTGCAAATTAACTCACTTCTTTTCACATTTATCGGCGGTGCTATTACTGCTTTATTTGTATACCGTATTTCTGGTGGAAAAAAGGGAACCCCACTTAGAATGGCACTAGCTGGTATGGTCGTTACATTAATGCTTTCTGCCTTTACCGGAACGATGCAGCTTTTCTATGAAAATGAAACAGCTGGTTTATTTTTATGGGGAGCTGGATCTCTTATTCAAAATAACTGGGATGGCGTTCAATTCGCTTTTCCATTTATCATTATTTCTTTCCTAGTTTTACTATTTATGTCTCGTAAACTCAACATTCTCTTACTTGGTGATGATGTTGCTGTTTCTCTTGGTGAAAAAACAGCAGTAACACGTCTTATCGCCTTCATTGCTGCGATCTTTTTAACAGCAGTAATTGTAACTGTTGTTGGACCAATTGGATTTGTCGGCTTAGTTGCACCACATTTAATGCGTCTTATTGGCTACCGTCAACACTTTACTCTCCTTCTCTCTTCTTTCTTATGGGGAGCTGTACTATTACTTGGAGCTGATGTCGTTGGTAGACTAATAGATCCAACTGGGGCTGAACTTCCTGTCGGAGCAGTCACGGCAATGATTGGATCACCTTGGCTTATTTATTTAGTGTATCGAATGATGAAATCGAAACAATATATGAATGATAACGGCGCAAATGCAGCTGGAGCTAGTTCTCGCTATTACTCTTATAAAAAGGTAATCATTATCTCTATCACACTTTGCATTGTGACGATTGCTCTTGGTGTTACAATCGGTAGTAACGCTTATATCGAAAGTATTAAAAATGTTATATCAGGACAATTAACACAATTTGATAAAAATATGATGATGAACCTTCGTTTACCAAGAATGCTCGTTGCTGCTATTGCTGGCGCATGCCTTGCAATAAGCGGGCTTGTTTTCCAAGGTATATTACGAAACCCACTCGCCGATCCTTCTATTATTGGTATTTCATCGGGAGCTGGTGTTGGTGCTTTAACTATTATGTATGTCTTTCCCGCACTTCCTGGTTTCTTCCTACCAATTGGTGCATTTATCGGCGGACTACTTGCAGTTGGAATTGTCCTCTTCTTCTCATGGAAATCAGGATTTAGCCCAACAGCCCTTGCTTTAATAGGAATTGGTATTTCAGCTCTTTGCTCAGCGATTATTCAGATCTTTATCGTTAGAGCAAATTTGAACGTTGCTGCTGCTTTAACATGGCTATCAGGTAGCACGTATGCAAGAGGATGGAATCACTTAGAAAATATCATTCTATATCCATCGCTAATTCTTGTGTTCATTATCTTTTTCTTAATAAAACAACTTGATGTTCTCGTACTTGGAGACGATTTAGCAACGGGACTCGGGCAACCAGTAAATAAAACGCGCCTTGCTCTCATTGTGTTAGCAACACTACTTGCATCTGTAAATATCGCAGCTGTCGGTACGATTGCCTTTCTAGGTCTTGTTGCACCACACTTAGCACGAATCGTCGTTGGTATGAATCATCAAAGATTATTCGTTTGCTCCGCACTATTTGGAGCAATCCTTCTTTCCATTGCTGATTTACTCGGACGAACAATTGCATACCCGAAAGAAATCCCTTCTGGCCTTGTCGTTGCTGTACTTGGAGCACCTTATTTCTTATGGTTGATGAGGAAGAATGGGAAGAAGGTTGGTTAAAAAAAGAGGCTTCTTAATATGAGAAGCCTCTTTTTTATTCGTTCTGATAGGTTAAAAGGAAACTATCTTTTTTTCACGAATGTAACCTATGAACATAACTAGGAGGGATAAATATGTACCAAACTATTGAAGGCTTCTTGCAATCATGGACATACGAGGCTGAGTCTACTCAAAAGATGCTCGATGCATTAACCGATGAATCTTTATCACAAGAAATTGCACCTGGACACTGGACGTTAGGCAGAGTTGCTTGGCATATCGTGACGGCAATTCCTGTTATACTATCTGGCACAGGGCTTAAGTTTGAAGGAGAAACGAAAGATTATCCTGTTCCACCTTCTGCAACAACAATTGCTGATCAATACCGTAAAGTGAATGTAGCTTTTGTTGAAGCTCTTCAAGGCGAATGGACAGATAAAGACTTAGCTACTATTAATGACTTCTTTGGTCGTCCTATGCCGAATTTTATATTTTTAATGACACTCATTAATCATCAAAATCACCATCGTGGACAAATGACGGTTTTAATGCGACAAGCTGGCTTAACAGTCCCTGGCGTATATGGTCCTGCAAAAGAAGAATGGGCTGCAGCTGGAATGGAAGCTCCTAAAATGTAACAACAAAAAAGGACAAGGTGTTTACACATCTTGTCTTTTTCTGTAACTTGTTTCATGTGAAACTATTTTCTACTAAATGGTATTTTATGAGAAAATACGTTAAGATAAATTCATATTAATTGGAGGGAACTAAATTGAATACAAAAAACAAAAAAATAACAATAAGAACTCTCTTATTAACTTCTATCATTGGCGTTATCGGTGTATCTCCTTATTTCACAAGTTATGGTACCCCTTGGGGAAAACAAACAGCAATTGCTGAATCAAAAGAGTATATTACAAAATACTTTAATCTAGATGCAAAAGTCAAAAATACTTCTTACGATTCTAAAATGAATAGCTATGCAATCGCCTTTGAAACAATTGAAGATGGAGAATTTACTATCGAATATAAAGGTCCTAATAACTTTAACATTTCTCCAGGAGTACAAGAGTATTTAAGCAAACACTATAATTTTACAGAGTAGTAACGAAGCATACATATACAAAAAAGAGTTGGTATAACGCCAACTCTTTTTTTATTCTTGTCATACTGTTATATCTTCCTTCTCTATATTTTTAATTCCGTAATATGCAATCGCAGCTCCAATCGCTGCAAATGTGAATTGAAGAGGAAGAAACGTCGCTATAGGAAATATGGGCTGGTTATTAATTGCGATTAATACAACGATAATAGAAGAAACGATTGTAGTCGGCACTGAACGTTTACGCATTCCGAAATATAGAGGAATTAAGCTTATTCCTGCCGTGGCAATGGCTAAAGGAATAAGATTTATCCCTTCTTGAATCAATTGATCTACTGTGAATGAATTAGGAAGAATTGAAAAATAACTATCTATCCCAAAGAAAATTCCTACTACTAAAATGTTCGATACAATAACTGTTATAAATGTTAATGTTGCTGTAATGGCCAACTTACTAACCATCATTTTCTTTCGGTTAATGGGATAAGAAAACATGAGTAATATTGTTTTGTTTTTATATTCATCAATTATTAGTTTCGCTATGAGTACACCACCAAAAATAATGAATGTTGCTCGTACTAATGTACTAGCCATCAACAACATTGTCTGTGGATCCCTTATTTCCGGATCACCTTCTACTTGAGCAACGATGCTCGTAAAGATCATTAATGCCAGTATAGCGATATTTGTAATAACTGCCCCTTTCACATACCAGCCAAGCTTAAACTTTTTCAATTCTAGCTTCATAAGACGTAGCATAATAGTCCTCCTTTCATTTTAAATTTAATCGATATAAATCGCCCCTGTTTTACTTAAAATCTTCACTTCGTTTTTTGCATCACCGATGGTTCCTTCTTTTATCTTTTCTGTATTTTTATCTTTCTTAAGTCCTTTTAAATCTATCATTATGTCAGTCGAATTACTTTTGGCCGTAAGTTTCAATGAAGCTGGGACATCTTTATACCTTACGCCAATGTCGCCTGATTTTGTTTCTATAAATAATGATTGTCCTTCTGTCATATCTTTCAATAATACTTCCCCAGATGTTGAAGTGATGTTCATATTTTCATTTTTTTATATTTTTCACATAATTATCACCAGTAGTAGAAGTTATATTTACTTCTTGTAATGAACTATCTTTTAACATTAAATCTCCACTTTCGAATGTGAACTCCCCCTTATCTGCCGATAGTCCTACAATCATTTCATCTCCAGACTTGCCTTTTGTCACAATACTTTTTACTACTATATCGCTTATTTTCACATCACCCGCTTTATTATTTAATACAATTTTATCTATTTCTTTCTTCGGAATAGCTATAGATATACTATTTTTCTTCCTAAACGTAAAACCATTAAAGAATCTGTTCATCCTTTGCTTTTGCTTAATCACAACTTTATTTCCTTCATGTTCTATTTCGACGGGATCTAGATTGTTATCTGCTCGTTGACCTTGAGCGAAAATCACTATTTTGTTAGCGTCTGTACTTTTAAATTCAATATCCCAGTTTTCATTGTCCACTTCTATTTCTTTTATATGATTTATCTCAAAAGACTTTTCTTTCTTAAAATCTTTCCCCTGAAATGTCTTAAAACCAAAAACCACACTAGCAATTGTAATTAATAATATTGCAATTACTATTATTTTTTTCACCATTCATACCCCAGTTCGTTTTTGTTTTAGGCTTGCTTCACGCCACATCGATCTTGTCGATTTTACGAAACGATAGATAACTAATGAAAATCCCTAATAAACAGAGCACTATTGGGATAGCTATAAAATCAAACATACTTACTTGATTGCTTTCAGCCCCAACGTTACCACTAATCAGCATACCAATTATTACTGCCGAAGTAATCGTTGTCGGTGTTGATTTCTTTCTCATCCCAAAAAATAAAGGAATTAAACTTATACCAGATATCATAAATGCACTTATAATAGTAGCTGGAACGATAGCTATTATTTCGCCTATCGTAGCAGGTGTTTCAATCAGTCCCATCATTGGACTCACAAAATATACGAGCAAACTAATAATAAAAGTAGCGATAATCGTGCTCACAAAACAAAAACAAAAAACAATTGTTAATTTCGCTCTCATTAACATTTTCCTTTGCAGTGGGTACATAAATGATAGTTGTATCGTTTTGTTCTTATACTCATCAATTACTAAACGTGATAAAATGACCGAACTAAAAATAATGAATGTTATTCTAATAAAAATATTTGCTAAAGCCATGTTCTGTGTGAAGTCAGAGAAGAGCACGGCTCCCTCGGCTTTCATTCCCAATGCCATAAGGCTTACTGCAGCGAAAATTGCTATAATACAAATTGCTACACTTTTAAAGTAACTAGATAATCGATGCTTTTTCCACTCAAGCTTCATTAATCTAAGCATACAAACCACTCCTCCATTCTTTATATAACTATCTCTACGCTGCTAACATTCTAATTCCAGCAGTAACGAAGCTTAACATTCCTATTACTATTAGAATTAATAACCATTTCCGCTCAGGTTTTCTATAATATAAAATCCCACTTAGGAACATTACGATCAATCCACTTAGTAGATTCACTAACAATCCATTAAGCATGAATGCCCTCTCCATCCATTACATTTAAGAAATATTCCTCTAAGGAACTATGTTTCTTATTAATACTTTCAATTTCCACATCATTCATAATAAGTGCTTTTGAAATAGCTTGCTGCGTCACCTTTAATTCGTACACACGAATCATGTTTCCACTCATTATTTTGTAATTTTTTATACCGAGTTTATCTTCTAAAATATAAGCTGCACGCTTCACATCAGGAACAGTAATTTCAATGTACTCTGTTTGTTTTCCGTTAATACTCTTCATTGAAACTTCTTTTATTAGTTTTCCATTTTGAATTACACCAATTGTATCCGCCATTAGTTCCATCTCGCCTAAAATATGACTAGAAACTAATAACGTAATACCATATTCTTTGCAGAGCATTTTAAATAAGTCTCGTAATTCTTTAATACCAATTGGATCTAAACCGTTAATCGGTTCATCTAAAATGAGTAATTCTGGCTTTGTCATGATTGCTCTTGCAATACCCAGTCGTTGCTTCATACCTAATGAAAAATCTTTTACTTTTTTATCATCTATACCGTGCAGTTTCACTAAATGTAAAGCATGATCAATTGCGCTCTTGTCGTAATACCCCATATATTCACAATGTAATTCTAGGTTTTCCTTCGCCGTTAATTTATCATAAAAGATTGGATATTCGATAATTGTCCCCATGCGCTTTAACAATTCATAAGATGTATCCGTTAACTTCTCACCAAAAATTTCAATATCACCGCTCGTCGGTTTTATTAAATTTGTGATCATTTTCATAATCGTTGTTTTACCTGCACCATTCGGTCCTAAGAAACCGTATATCTCTCCTTTTTTTACATGCATGTTAACGCTAGAAATAACTTCTTTCCCTTTAAACACTTTCGTTAGCTGATTCGTTTTTAATATATATGTCATGTCATTTTCTCCTTTCGCACTACTTTATATTTCTATAATAGACAACGGAAATCTCTTTTTTCTTACCCGTTCCTTACAAATTCCTTACGCTGAAAAAAAGCTTGTAGAATTTACTTCTCTACAAGCTAAAACAGCATCTTTTTTAATACAACTGTAAAAATTGTTTTTTCATACGGCTTACTAGAAAGATGTATTTCTCCGTCCATCGCTTCCACAAGCCTTTTCGTAATCGTTAATCCTAGACCGCTTCCTTGATACAATCTATTTCTTGAATCTTCAAGTGTGTACATACGCTCAAACACTTTATCAATATGAGATTCATCAATTCCTTTTCCTGTATCCCATACATCTATATACACACTCGTTTCATCGTCTCTTAATGTCATCCCAAGTGTCTTTCCATCGTCTCCATATGTAATTGCATTTGATATTAAATTATTTAATACTCTACCTAATACTTCTACATTTCCAAGTGCATATATATTTCTTTCTGGTATATCAATATGAACTTGAAATCCTTTCGTCGTCACTAAATCATAAAAAGACAAAATCTTCTCCCGACAAACTTCATTCATATTTACTTTTGTCATCTCGATTGCCTTGTCACCAGACTCTAGTTTTGCCAAATCAAAAAACTTATGAATCAGTTCCATTACTTCTAGTGTTTTTACATGCACCTTTTCAAGTAATGTTTGCTGTTCTTCTTTATTTATCGTTTTATCCTTATTTAACATTTCTGTATATCCAAGAATAACTGTTAGTGGTGTCTTTAAATCATGTGAAATATTTGAAAGCATTTTTCTCATCGAAATTTCTACTTTTGCATGATCCGCATTCGTTTTCTGTTTTGCATCTAATAGTTGATTAATTGCCACTAATAATTTTTGCAATTCTAGATCATCTGTCATAACGAGTAACTTCTCGCCTGTTTGTCCATTTACAATGCTCTCTAACTTTTCATATGTGTATCGTAAATTTTTGCTACTATTTTTTCTCATTTTATATTGTATATAAATGACACATAACAATATAAAAATAAGAGCCATTAATAAATTGACCATATTACATCACTTCCAGCTTATAACCGATGCCCCATAACGTTTTAATATATTCTGGATTAGATGGATCACTTTCAATTTTCTCGCGCAACCTTCTCATATGAACATTAATAACGTTATCATCACCGTAATACTCTTCGTTCCAAACTAACGTATATATTTGCGCTTTCGTAAATACACGATTTTGATTCTTTACGAATAGCTTTAAAATCTCAAATTCTTTTAAAGTAAGTTTGAGGGGCTTCCCGTTTTTTTCAACCGTAAAATTAATTGGATTAATTGTTAAATCACCAATTTGAATCATCTTTTCTGTTGTTTCTGTAGTCGAATATTTCGTAGACCTCCGAATACCCGCTTTTACACGTGCAGCCAATTCAATCATAGAAAATGGCTTACAAATGTAATCATCTGCTCCCAGTCCTAATCCAACAGCTTTATCAACATCTGTATCTTTTGCCGACATCATTAAAATCGGAACTGCACTTTTTTCCCGAATGATTCGCACAACCTCTAAGCCATCTAGCTTTGGCATCATAATGTCGAGGATAACTAAATCAAAGGATGATTTAAAAAATGCTTGCACCCCTTCTTCTCCGTCAGACGCGATTGTAACTTGAAAACTTTCTTTTATTAAATACTTTTCCACCATCTCTTGAATTGAGATATCATCTTCAACTAATAAAATATGATGTGACATATGTCTATCCCCTTTTTCACAAACATTAACATTTCAATTGTATCGTAACCA
This sequence comes from Bacillus sp. N5-665, assembly GCF_022637375.2. Lineage (NCBI taxonomy): Bacteria > Bacillati > Bacillota > Bacilli > Caryophanales > Bacillaceae > Bacillus > Bacillus sp. N5-665. The sequence goes on along the minus strand of NZ_CP093325.1, from coordinate 917,945 downwards.
ATGAATACTGGAAAGAATTATATGAATTTTCAAACCAACTTCCCTTCCTTCCTTAACAATGATATGATAAAATTCACTACTATTGTTCATAATTAACTTTATATAAAGGAGACTTATCATGTCAGAAAACAAAAAAGTAAGCTTAGCTGATTTAATGCGTGAACAACTTGCAAAGAAAAAGCAAGGAAATGGAAATGGTTCAAATAATACAAATCAAAGCCAAGAAACGAAAAAATTACAAAACCAACAAACAAAGAAAACAAACAACCAACGTAGACGTACAGGTGTATAAATGAACGGACAAAAACGCTCTAATATCGCACCCGGTCTTGAAGTTGATATTGTATTAAAACAAGATCAACGCACCGGTAAATTAACACGTGGAATTGTAAAAGATATTTTAACTAACTCCCCTTCTCATCCGCATGGCATTAAGGTGCGATTGCAGGACGGGCAAGTCGGTAGAGTACAAAATATCGTTCAATAAGAAAAGGAGCTCAAGTAAACTCGAGCTCCTTTTTCTTTATTAACCTTTAATTTTCTCGATGAAAACTACTTTTAAATAGTCTCCCTCTTTAAATTGATCAATGGTACGAAAATCTTCTGGTAAAGAATGTTCTTCTAATATTTTGTATTTACCATTCATTTCTTTAAATGCTGTATCGATAAAGCCTTTAAACTTTTTCATATCGAATGCGCTACAATTTGTAGAGGCAACGATAATCCCATTATTTTCTGTAATCGCAATTGTTTCTTTTAATAAGTTTTTATAATCTTTCGCTGCACTAAATGTATATTTTTTTGAGCGTGCAAAGCTTGGAGGATCAAGTACAACCATATCAAATTTCATCTTTTTCTTAGCTGCATATTTGAAGTAAAGAAATACATCTTCTACAATAATATCTTGCGCTTCATAATCAACTTCATTTACACTAAATTGCTCAATCGTTTTACTTAAACTACGATTTGCAAGGTCGACACTCGTCGTTTTATTCGCTCCGCCAAGCGCTGCAAATACAGAGAAAGCACCTGTATAAGAGAACATATTTAATACTGTTCTCCCCTTTGCATATTTATCACGAATTTGTTTTCGAACGTTACGCTGATCTAAAAATACACCAACCATCGCTCCGTCATTTAAATAAACAGCAAAGTTCACACCATTTTCTTTTACGATAAGCGGGAACTCGCCGCGCTCTCCTGCTACGAAATCATCGCCTTCAATGTATTTCCCTTTCGTATCAAAACGCTTTTTCTCATAAATACCTTTAAAGTTTGCTACTTTTTGAAGAGCTGCTATAATCTCATCTCTGAAAGTATAAATCCCTTCACTATACCAACTGACTACATAATAGCCGTCATAATAATCGATAATTAAGCCTCCAAGACCATCACCTTCACCATTTAGGGCACGGAATGCTGTCGTATCACTTGATTTGTAAAATTGCTTTCGTTTATGTAAGGCAGATTTTATTTTACTTTCAAAGAAAGATTGATTAATTTGTTCACTCTCTTTTCTCGTTAAAATCCAGCCGTATCCTTTATTTTGTTTTCCATAATAACCTTTTCCGACAAAATTGTTCTTCTCATCTACTACTTTAATGATTGTTCCTTCTTCCTGAACATCGTTTAAATTTTGAATCGCATCTTTTAAAATAAGCGGATATCCACTTTTAATTTCTTTTATAAATTTCGGTTTTATTTTTACAGTTATTTCTGATCGCATATAATAACTTCCTTTCCATTTGCATGCTTTCTCTATAGGAAGCATTTAAAAAACGAGCCTGAAAAAACAGCCTCGTTTCACTATACCATATTATTGCTTTGCTAGTACAACTCGCTCATTCTCTCACTTAACCGCCACATATTTACTACATTTTGAAACGGAAATCCCACTGTTCAAAATAATAAAAAAACTTATTTATTTCACATTTACCATTGACAATGATAATGATTTTCATTATCATTTAATGTATATGAGTTCTCGAAAATAAAGGCTACATTTATAGGAGGAATAAAACATGATTATTGTTACAAATACAGCTAAAATTACAAAGGGAAATGGACATAAATTAATTGAGCGTTTTAATAAAGTAGGTCAAGTCGAAACGATGCCAGGCTTTTTAGGATTAGAAGTTCTTTTAACGCAAAATACAGTTGATCATGATGAAGTAACAATTAGCACACGCTGGAATGCAAAAGAAGATTTCCAAGGTTGGACGAAGAGCTCAGCATTTAAAGATGCTCACTCACATCAAGGCGGGATGCCAGAATATATTCTTGATAATAAAATCACTTACTACAATGTTGAAGTTGTACGTATGCCAATGGCTGCAGCACAGTAAACATATTTCTTTTTTAAAGTATAGAATATGAGAAGCGTTACCACTTCTCATATTCTATACTTTTTTTACTGTCTCTTTACTAGTTTCGCATGCACGACTAACCTTCCTGCTTCCGGATCAAGTGCATAGTCACACGTCGAAAGTGTTACGATTTGATCATTTGCTGTCAATTTTGTATCCGTTTTGTACAGCGACTTTTCTTGAATTTTCTCCAAAAATGATGTGTATTCCGTATCATTGCTAAAATCCGTTTCAATGTAATAAAAATCAGTTGTTGTTGTATACACCGAGAACACTTCAAGATCATATCCTTCAAATAATGTATCGTAATATAATTTATGATGCGACATGAAGAACTCTTCATCTAACATTTTCTTTAAACTTCCAAACATAGAACCATCTTTCATACGGTGACCATATAAAATAGTATTTCGATTTTGAGATTTCACATCATTACGATAGTCCATAAAAATGCTGCCTGCTCTCATATCTTCACCTTTATAATTACGAAATAAATAGTAATCATTGTCTTTCGCCTGAACGATTGGATAATTAATTTGTGTATCGTCCATCGTAATCCATCCAACTATTTCTTGGTTAATTTGCTGCAGAGCTTTGAACTGTTTACGTACTTCCCCGTCTTCTGATTGCTCTTCCATCGGACTCTTTTCATAAATGTTTTGTGCTTCGGCCATTACTTTACGATTTTCATAGTAATCCATAAAAATATCACCTAATTCATATACTGAATAGAAAAAGGTACCTAAAAAAACAACTGTAAGTATTCGTTGAAAAAAAGAATTCTTCTTCCGTTCTTTTTTACTACTCAAATTATCACCTCAAAACGGATTGTTCGCATATTTAAATACCCATCGGGACCATATACAACCCTGTATCTTCATCTTGCTTTACAACGACATCTACACCGTATATCGTCTTTATCATACTTTCTGTCACAACATCATTCGGCTTACCTTTCGTAACAATTTCGCCATCTTTCATAACGATGATATGATCACTATAGCGAATCGCCTGATTGATATCATGTAATACCATAACGATTGTCAATCCATGTACTTCATTTAACTCTTTTACTAGCTCTAATATTTCAAGTTGATAATAAATATCTAAATAGGTGGTCGGTTCATCTAAAAAGAGCATTGGTGTTTTCTGAGCTAACGTCATAGCAATCCAAACACGTTGTCTTTCTCCACCAGATAAAGCATGAATCTCTTTATCACGTTTACTTAGTAAATTCGTACATGCTAAAGCCCTTTCGATTGCTTCTCTATCTTCATCAGTTTGCGAGGAAAAAATATTTTTATGAGGCATACGACCATAACTTGTTAATTTCTCTACCGTCATATCTGCCGGTGCTTCATTTTGTTGATGGACAACGGCTAACTTTCTAGCAAACTCTTTCGGTTTATATTGACTAATCGCCTTTCCATCCAGTATTATCTCTCCGCTACGAGGGTCGTGATTTCTTGACATCACGCCAAGTAATGTCGATTTCCCGCAACCGTTTGGACCAATAATTGTTGTAATTTTACCAATTTCTATTTCACTACTAACCGACTTTAATCGATCCGTTACATTATCATACGAAAAGGTTACATTTTTAATTTCCATGAACTTTATCACTCTTTCTAAGCAAGAATATTAAGAATGGGCCACCAATAACTGCCATAATCGTCGCCGCTGGAATTTCGTTAGGTGGCACAATTAACCTTCCAATCGTATCCGCCGTCAAAATTAATAACGCTCCTGCAAGAGCAGAAAATGGAATTAATACTTTATGATCTGAACCGACTAGTTGTCTTGAAATGTGCGGAACGAGTAATCCTACGAAAGCGATAACTCCTGCAATCGCTGTTGATACTGCTGCTAAAAGTACTGCAATAGCAGAAATAATAAGACGAACTCTCGTTACGTGCAAACCTAAGTTTTTCGCAGTCTTATCTTGTAGCGATAATAAGTTACACCAAGCTCCTACAAACAGAGCAAGAATAAGACCAATTGTTCCATATGTAACCATTATTTCTACATCGCCCCACGTCTTCATCGTTATGTTAGAAGTCGTCGTTTGCTTAATACTCTTAATGAAGTATCCGCAAATCGTAATGAACGATTCATTTAATCCAGTGAACATTGCATTAATAGCTATACCAACTAAAATAATGCGAAGCGGACTTAACCCTGACTTCCATGAAAATGCATAAACGAGATAACATGCAAACGCACCACCTAAAAAGGCGAATACGGGTGTCCAGAAAAAGAATTGCGGGAATAACGTAATAATAACAAGTGTCATAAAACTTGCCCCAGAAGATATCCCGATTACCCCAGCATCAGCAAGTGGGTTTTTCATAACAGCTTGAAAAAGCACACCTGAAACGGCCAGAGCTGCTCCAGTAAATAGTGCAATAATAATACGTGGGAAACGTAAATCTTTAATCACTTCAACATCTTCATTCCCCCCTGTAAATATCCCTTGCACAAGCTCAACAATACCTATTTCTAAACTCCCTTTCATCGCTGACAATGATGTCATAACAATAAGCAATGCAGTAACAATGAGGAAACTCCAAGTTTTTTTATTCATTCCACTCTTCCTTTATATTAAAATGCATCACGGATACATCATTTTTTTCAATTCATCTAACGCTTCCATTGCTGCTAAATTACCTGTCGTCCCAAATAAGCGCTCTTCTAAATCGTAAACACGGTTATTTTTAACTGCAGCGAAATGTTTCCAAATATCATTTGTTTTAAATTCTTTATCAAACATTTTCACAACTTCATCAGGCATACCATGAGCTGCTCGTAAAATAATATCTGGATCAGCTTTTTTTAAATACTCTGTATTAGAAGCTAAATACTCTACTTGTTCACCTTGCACAATATTTTTACCACCTAGTTGTTTCACTAAATCTCCAATATAAGAATGCTCTGTTGCTACTAAATAACTCCCTGGTACACCTAATAAAATAAGCACTGTCGGTTCTTTCTTTCCCTTTACTACTTTTTTAATCTCTGCAACCTTGTTATCTAACTTCGTTACAACTGCTTCAGCCTGCTTTTCACGTCCATATTGCTTACCTAAATCGCTAATGGAATTTTGCATATTTTTCAAGCTTGTTAAATCTAAAAAGTTTGCTTTCATGCCCACACCATCAAAAACTGGCTTTAATTCATATTCAAGTGTTGTCACGGATAATACTTCTGACGGCTTTAACGATTTTACCTTTTCCATATCAGGACTCATCGGATTCCCGACTTCTGGTAAACCTTTATATCTCTTTGGTAAATCTTTCGTACTTGTTGGAACACCAACTAAATCTACTTCTAACGCATCCATAATTTCAGTAACAGCAACTGTCGTTGCAACAATTCTCTCTTTACTCTCACTCTTTACCTGTTTTGCTGCTTCTTTTTTGGGCGCCGAGCATCCAGCTATACTCACTAATAGAATGATAGCCATTAGTACACTAGCAATTTTCTTCACTCTCAATCACCACTCCTTTCCAAACAATATGAAACAAGTCTTGATGCATGCGAACATGCATCAAGACTCCAAAAATTACAATCTTCCTGCTCTATATTTACGAACTAGTAAAGCAAGTGACCCAAGCAATAGCACCATGTATAAACCTAGTTGTGCTGTATCTGCCGTTTTTGAGTTTTTCTCTTTTTTTGGATCATTTTTTTGATCTTCTTTTTTCTTCTTATCATCTGCATTTCGGTTAAAGTCAGGATTATCTACTTTTTTCACATTATCTACTTTCGGTGTAATCACTGGATTGTTCGGATCATTTTTCGGATCTTTTTTTGGATCCTCTTTAATTGTGCCTAACGCACCAATATTATTTGTATCAAATTGAATTTGGACATCGTAGAAATGATGGTAGTTCATTTCATTGATATCAACTTTTACTTTTGCATTTAATTTTGCAAATAAATCACTTACTTCAAATTGCACTACTCTCGTATTTGCATTTTTATCTTCGCTTACTACTTTCGCATCAGCAAAAAGACTGTTATTTTCCGTTTGGAATTTTGTAATCCATGCACTATTTTTCAACGTCATCTCAATGTACTTTTTACCATCTTTAACGATTAATTTTGCTGGGTGTACAGTATAGTCATGCATCTTTGAAAGCTCATTTGTTTTATCTTTTAACACTTTAAATGGAATATCATATTGACCATCCACTAAATTTTTCGGATCAACTATTACTTTTGGTTGATTATTTCCGCCTTGGTTGTCGTTTCCGCCTTGGTTGTCGTTTCCACCTTGGTTGTCGTTTCCGCCTTGGTTGTCGTTTCCACCTTGGTTGTCGTTTCCACCTTGGTTGTCGTTTCCACCTTGGTTGTCGTTTCCACCTTGGTTGTCGTTTCCGCCTTGATTACCTAAAACTTTTATACTATCTTGATCAAATACAAATTGAACATCGTAGAAATGGTGATAATTCATCGCATCAATATCTACTTTTACTTTTGCGTTTAATTTTTTAGATAAATCATCTACTTCTAACTCTACTACTTTTGTATTTTGCTCTTTATTCTCACTTAATACTTTTGCATTAACAAAAGAACTATTCTTCTCAAACTCAAACTTTGTAATCCATGCACTATTCGTTAATGTAAACGATACATACTTCTTACCATCTTTCACTTTTAGTACAGCTGGACTCTTTGTATATGTGTTCATCATTGAAATTTCTTCTGTTTTATCTTTTAGAACTTTAAAGCCAATGCTGTATTCACCATCTTTAAGGGCTTTTGGATCAATGGTTGTGTTGTTGCCTTGGTTGTTGTTTCCGCCTTGGTTGTCGTTTCCGCCTTGGTTATTGTTTCCGCCTTGGTTATCGTTTCCGCCTTGGTTGTCGTTTCCGCCTTGATTATCGTTTCCGCCTTGATTATCGTTTCCGCCTTGATTATCGTTTCCGCCTTGATTATCGTTTCCGCCTTGATTATCGTTTCCGCCTTGATTATCGTTTCCGCCTTGATTATCGTTTCCGCCTTGATTATCGTTTCCGCCTTGATTATCGTTTCCGCCTTGATTATCGTTTCCGCCTTGATTATCGTTTCCGCCTTGATTATCGTTTCCGCCTTGATTGTCTAACGGTTTAACGCTATCTTTATCAAATGCGAATTGAATGTCGTAGAAATGATGATAATTCATTGAATCGATATCTACTTTTACTTTTGCATTTAACTTTTTAGATAAATCATCTACTTCTACTTCCACTACGCGTGTATCAGCTTTTTTATCTTCACTTAATACACTCGCATCAACGAACGAACCATTTTTCTCAAATTCAAACTTTGTAATCCATGCACTATTCGTTAATGTGAATGATACATATTTTTTACCATCTTTCACCTTTAACACGCCCGGACTCTTCGTATACGTGTTCATCATTGAAATTTCTTCTGTTTGATCTTTTAAAGCTTTGAAACTGATGCTGTATTCGCCATCTTTCATTGTTTCAACATTCGGCTTCTCTACTTCTGGTTTCTCTACCTCTGGCTTTTTATCTCCATCTGGTTGCTTTTCTTCGTTCTTAATTGGCTCAAGTTTATCTTGATTAAATTGAAGTTGTAATTCATGCGTTTGTTTATAATTTTGTGATGCCACTTCAATAAATACTTTTGTATTCAACTTTTTAGATAAACTGTCTACTTCAAATTCTACTACTCTTGTATTTTTCTCTTTATCTTCACTTACTACTTTCGCATCAACAAATGAACCATCTTTTTCTGTTTGGAAATTTTTAATTGATGCGTTATCTGTTAATGTTACAGTCGCTTTTTTCTTACCGTTTTCTACTTTTAATACTGCTGGACTTATTAGCTTGTCTTTCATTCTAGATTCTTCATCTGTCTTATCTTTTAATACTTTAAATGGAATGCTGTACTCTCCATCTTTAATTGTTTCAACTTCTGGTTTTTCTACTTCCGGCTTTTTATCTCCATCCGGTTGTTTTTCTTCATTTTTAATTTGTTCAAGTTTATCTTGTTCAAATAAAAGTTGTACATTATGTGTTTGCTTGTAACCTTGTGATGCCACTTCAATAAATACTTTTGTATTTATTTTTTTAGATAAATCGTCCACTTCAAACTCTACTACTCTTGTATCTTTTTCTTTATCTTCACTCACTACTTTTGCATCAACAAATGCGCCATCTTTTTCCGTTTGGAAATTTTTAATTAATGAGCTACTTGTTAGTGTTACAATTGCCTTTTTCTTACCGTTTTCTACTTTTAATACTCCTGGATTTACCATGTAAGTATTCATCTTAGATTCTTCATCTGTTTGATCTTTTAACACTTTAAATGGAATACTATAATTCCCATCGTTAATTGTGTTAGAATTGGGTTGTTGATCTGGGTCAGGCTTTTGGTCGGGCTTCTGACTTGGATCCGGTTTTTCATTTGGATCTGGCTTATTTGCTGGATCCTCTTTTTCATTTGGTTTTTCTACATGAATCGGTGTAATACTATTTTGATCAAATGCAATACGCACATCATAGTCATGATGATAACTTAAAAAGTCTATGTCTACTTTTACTTTCGCATTTAATACTTTCTCTACATCGTCCACTTCAAATTCTACTACTCGTGTATCTTTTTCTTTATCTTCACTAATTACATTTGTCGCAACAAACTGGCCACTTTTTTCTGTTTCAAACTTCGTAATCCATGAACTATGTTCTAACGTAAAGGATACCTTCTTCTTCCCATCCTTCACTTTTAAAGTTCCTGGACTTACAGAGTATTGATTCATCATAGATTCTTCATCTGATGTATCCTTAAGAACTTTGAAACCGATTGAATATTCACCGTCAGCTAGTTGGCTTGCTGCTTGAACTGCAAGAGGTTGTAATGTTGATACGAATGTAAATATCATTAAACACATCGCAACAACAATTTTAAGATATCTATTCAATGGGATAACGCTCCTTTATTTAGTTTTGACGTACTTTACGAATTAAGAAAACACCTGAAATAAGAATTAACACTGCAAATAATCCGATGCGTGCTTCATCGCCTGTTTTTGGGTTATCTGTTTTTTCAGCTTTACCACTTTCATTTGTTCCTTTGTTCGCCTCTTTATTTGTTTCTTTATTCTCTTCTTTCTTCACTTCTTCTTTTACTTTTGTATCTGTTTTTGTCTGATCATTATTCTTTGTTGCAGCAGTTGCTTTATTTTCTCCACCTACCGCTTTTACATTTGCATCAAACGCAAAGCGAATTGTGTAGTTATGGTCATAATTTACGTTAGGTACAACAACATGAATTTTTGCAGCTGCTGGCTTAGATAAATCGTCTATTTTAAACTCTACAGTTCTTTTATCTGCTGATTCATCTTTACTAACAACTTTTGCATCAACAAAGTTCCCGTTCTCTGGTGCTTTAAATTCTGTAATCCAAGCACTATGATTCATCGGAATTTGTACTCTCATCTCACCATTTTTCACAATTAACTTAGCTGGTTTTTCAAAATAATCATTTGCCATTGAAGCTGAATCATTTTCTGCTTTTTGTATGACATAGTTAATATCATAAGTACCGTCAGCTACATTTGCCGAAGCTTGTCCAAATGGCACTACGAAAAAAGCTAGCATACATACGAATGTCATAATAAAAGCGGGTAATACAGAAATCTTTCTCATTTGGCTTACTTCCTCCTTGTTTATCTTTCATCCATACTTTTTTGAAAATGATAATTATTCTCAATTTATAAGAAAAAAATAATAATCCTCTATCATTATTTAATTGTAATTTATTTATGTAATGTAGATATTATTGATTATCATTCTCACTACGTGTTAAAAATAATATCCCTCCCTATTTCTTATAAAGAGCGATTTACATTTTAACATAAGTCCCTATTTCTTTTGATGATTATCATTCTCAATGAAGGTCAAAAAAAATAAAACTAACCATTCTCCTACTCTATCACCTCTATCTACAAAATGATATCGTTATAGAAAACCTTATACCTTTCACTCCTCACTTTCCTTCCAATATTTCCACAACTAAGTCAATCTTAGCCTAATGCTAATTTTTTTGTCAACTATATTACGTATAAAATTTTTAATATCTAAATTTCCCTATATGTAATTTTTTCTACAAAAAAAGAGACTTTCTTTCATAGAAAGCCTCTTTTCACTATTTTTCTACAGCAACTTCTTGCTTTTGAAATAAAGAAACTACATATCCAATTGCAATTCCAATGATACCCGGAACTAGCCAACCAATCCCTACACTATATAGTGGAATTTTATCTAAGATAGGAGCAAGGGCCACTACTTGAAGATTTGCATTATGCAACCCATCAAAGAAGCTAATTGCAAATGAACCTACAATACCGCCTACATACATAGCTAATGGAAGACGAATATAGTTTTCAACAAGTGATAATACAATCAGTACGATACCAATTGGGTAAATTGCAATTAAAATCGGTAATGCTAATGCGTTTAACTGAGTTAACCCAAGGTTTGCTACCATAAATGCTAATACACAGAAGATGAAAACAACCTTTTGATAAGAAAGCTTTGGTAATAAGGAAGAAAAATATTCCCCACAAGCTGCAACAATACCTACAGAAGTTGTTAAACATGCCGCTGTAATTGCGATCCCTAATAATAAAGTTCCGTAACTACCAAATAAATGATTTACAACGTTTGTTAAAATAATTCCTCCGTTTGCCCCCATTCCAAGAGACACACTAGAAGCTCCCAGATAAGCAAGTGCTAAATAAACAAGTAGTAAACCGAGCGCTGCAATAAATCCTGCAAAGATTGTTACTTTTGCAATGCTGTTCTTATTTGTAACGCCTTTTGCTTTTAAAGCATTAATAACAACATTTCCGAAAACAAGTGCTGCAAGTCCATCTAAAGTTAAATATCCATCAATAAAACCTTTAAAGAGCGGAGCATTATACGCTTCTGTCGGTGCACCAAATTCTCCAATTGGTGTAATAATTGCTTTACCTACGATAATTGCTATAACAGCTAACAAAATCGGAGTTAATACTTTACCGATGCGGCCCACTAATTTCGATGGGTTTAAAGCTAAATAGAAAGTTACTGCAAAGAAAATGAATGTAAAGATAACAAGTGGATAAGATTGACCAGCTATCTCACTTGGTAAAAATGGTGCAACACTCATTTCATAAGCAACTGTTCCTGTACGCGGAACACTTACGAATACGCCTAAACATAAATAAATTGCAGTGATAAAAACAAGTGCGAATACAGGGTGTACACGTCCCGCTAGCTCATTAATATCTCCCTTTAGAGCTATAACAATTACCCCTAATAAAGGTAATCCAACACCTGTTACGATAAAGCCAAATAACGCGATCCATACGTCTGTTCCAGCACCTTGCCCTAACGCCGGCGGGAAAATCATATTACCTGCACCGAAAAATAGTGCAAACAACATTAAACTTATTGCAAACATCTCAGAAAACTTTAAAGATGATTTCATTTCTACTAACCTCCTAATTTTTTATATTAACAAAATATTCTGAATTAAATACCGTCACATATCCTCTTTCAAGCATACTTCCCCGTAAAAGAACGCAAAAAACACCCGTCCCTAACAAAGGGACGAGTGTTGAAATCGTGGTTCCACCCTTATTCTAATAAAATGAATTTATAACAAAATAAGCTCATTTTATAGCTCGTGTAAATTGATAACGGTTTTATCCGCCAAGAATTACAATGCATCATGCAGTTCACTCTTGAAGTTTAGAGGTGGTAAGTTTGTCTTTCCGTATTAGGAAGCTCACAGCCTAGGCTTCCCTCTCTGAGAATCGTCAAAAACAACTCATGTCCTCATCATTACTTTTATAAAATATCTTGTCGAAACTTGTTGTTTTTTATTATATGGGCTATTTTTTAAAAAATCAATAGTTTTATTTTTTCTGACAAAAAAATATAGGGAGAAAATTTTCCCTCCCTATAACTGATTTATTAAAATGTCTAATTCCTCAGATGTAACGCTCCGCCATTTTCCCACTTCAAGATCGTCTAGCTCTATATTCAGAATACGAACCCGCTTTAGCTTTGTTACAGTAAACCCGAAAGCACGGCTCATTCTACGAATTTGTCTGTTCATTCCTTGCGTTAAAACAATGCGAAATGTAGATTGATCCATTCTCGTCACTTTACAAGGCTTCGTCATTCCATCTTTAATCTTTACACCGCTGGACATCTCATCAATAAACCAATCTGTAAACGGCTTATCAACCGTAACGATGTATTCTTTCTCGTGCTCATGATCACCGTGTAAAATTTGATTTGCAATCCCACCGTCATTCGTTAATAAGATTAGTCCTTCCGACGCTTTATCTAATCGCCCAACAGGAAAGATACGCTCTGGGTAATTGATATAATCGATAATATTATCTTCAATATGCTCGGCTGCTGTACAAGTAATACCAACTGGTTTATGAAAGGCAATATACACCTTTTCCTTCTCTTCTTTTGCAATAACCTGTCCATCAATCGTTACCACATCACCATCGCTCACGAGTGCACCGTGCGTACATATTTCGCCGTTAATAGCCACGCGTCCGGCTTTAATGAGACGGTCTGTTTCGCGTCTTGAGCAAGATTTTGCTTCGCTTATGTATTGGTTGATTTTCATAGCTTATTCCTTTTCCTATATATTAAAAGCGTCAATCTATGGCAATATCACTCTGCCACGATTGACGCTCGTTTACTTCGCAAAAACAACTAAATAAATAACCCCAATCACCAAAAATATTCCGCAACAAGCTAACAATACTTTTGCAAGTTTGTCCATAAACATATAATGGTTCCCCTTTGTTTCGTTGTTTGCTATTTTAATTCGACAACTGTTACGCCTAGGCCTCCCTCGCCCATGTCACCGTAGCGGTAGTTTTTCACACCGCGATGCTTCTTCAAGTAATCTTGTACACCTTGTCGAAGCGCTCCTGTTCCTTTACCGTGAATAATTGATACGCGCGGATAGCTTGCAAGCTGTGCATCATCTAAATATTTTTCAACGCGCATCATTGCATCTTCATAACGTTCACCGCGAAGATCAAGCTCTAACGAAACGTGATAATCTCTACCCTTCACACTTGCGACCGCTTTTTTCTCAGTTTGCTTCGGTGTATTAATGTATTCCATATTGGATTCTTTCACTTTCATCTTCAGAATACCAATTTGTACGCTCCACTCTGTATCACTTACCTTTTCAAGTAATTGACCTTTTTGACCAAACGTTAACACTTTTACTTCATCACCTGCGCGTAATTGTTGTTTTGGCGCTGTGTTTTTCACGTTTACTTTTTGTTTCTTCACAAGCTCTGGCGCCGTACCTTCTAGACGGCTCTTTGCTTCAATAAGCTCATGGTCTTTCACGTTTATAAGCTGTGCTTTACGCAATTGACGAAGTTCTCGAATAATGCCTTCTGCTTCTTTCTTTGCAGCTTCGACTTTTTCTTCCCCTTCTTTTTGCGCTTTTAATAATTTTTCATCGCGCTCATCATTAAATTCAATAATTTGACGCTGTAATTCGCGATGCAGTTTTTCAGATTGCTTGCGAAGTGCTTCTGCTTCGTTCCAGTCACGCTCTGCATTCTTTTGACTTTCTTCTAACTTCGCAATCATATTTTCAATTTTGTTTGTATCTGTACTAATGTGGTTACGAGCTTGATCAATCACGCGATCAGATAATCCAAGGCGCTTCGAAATTTCAAAGGCATTACTACGTCCTGGTACACCGATTAATAATTTATACGTTGGGCTTAATGTATTCACGTCGAACTCAACGCTCGCATTAATAACTTTCTCACGGTTATATCCGTATGCTTTTAATTCTGGGTAATGCGTCGTAGCAACAACGCGAGCACCACGATTACATACTTCATCTAAAATTGAAATTGCTAATGCAGCCCCTTCTTGCGGGTCTGTTCCAGCACCTAATTCATCGAATAGAACTAAGCTTTCAAAATCAGCTTTTTCTAAAATATCAACAATGTTCACCATATGTGAGGAGAACGTACTTAAACTTTGTTCAATCGATTGCTCATCACCGATATCGGCAAAGATATTTTTAAATACACAAATCTCTGACTCATCCATTACTGGAATGTGAAGGCCAGATTGCGCCATTAATACACAAATACCAACTGTTTTCAGCGTAACTGTTTTACCACCTGTATTCGGTCCTGTGATAACAATTGTCGTGAAATCTTTACCTAACATAATGTTATTTGGCACGATAATTTCTGGATCAATAAGCGGATGACGTGCTTGTCTTAAATCCATATAGCGCTCGTTATTTACAATTGGCTTCGTTGCTTTAATTCGCTTCGCATAAAAAGCTTTCGCAAAGATGAAGTCAAGATTCGCAACTACTTCTACGTTAGATAAAACGATATCCGCTTCTACTGCCACTTCTTCTGTTAACATCAATAAGATGCGTTCGATTTCTTGTTTTTCTTTCACTCGTGCTTCTTGAAGCGCGTTATTTAACTCTACAATGACTTGTGGTTCAATAAATAACGTTTGCCCAGAAGCTGATTGATCATGGACAATACCGCCATATACACCGCGGTATTCTTGTTTTACTGGGATTACGTAACGTTCGTTACGAATCGTTACAATCGCGTCAGACAACATCTTTTGCGCGTTGGAAGAACGCGTCATGTTTTCTAACTTTTCACGAATACGACTTTCCGCAGTACGAATTTGAGTACGAATACCACGCAGTTTATCACTTGCGCTATCGACTACTTCACCGCCATCACCAATACAATTTGTAATTTTCTTTTCTAAATCATATAAAGATACAATTTGAGCGACATGAGTTTCTAAAATTGGAAGCTCCACACCATTATCAACCATATCTTCGATGAAACGTTTCATATTACGACTACCGTACATTGTATTTGCAATATCAAGTAGTTCGTTCGGACTTAACATACTTCCAATCTTTGCACGCTTCACATTTGAGCGAATATCCGTAATACCACCTAATGGTGCACTACCTTTTAAGCGAATGACTTTCGCTGCTTCATCCGTTGTATCTTGCATTTCTACAATTTCTTCAAAATCAGTGCTTGGCACTAAATGCTTCACTTTGTCACGGCCAAGTGAAGAGGCTGTATGTTCAAGTAATTGTTCTTTTACTTTATTGTATTCTAATACACGCAACGTTCTTTCTAACATGTTGCAGGTCCCCCTTGTGTTACTTATTACGTTTAATATAATCTAATAAACGTTCAATATCCCACGTGTTAATCACGTTATCTTTTTGAATCCAACCTTTACGTGCTGCTGCTACACCTGTTTCCATATCTTCTAACATTTCAAGCGTATGAGCATCCGTATTAATCGCTACTTTCACACCAGCATCTTGTGCTTGTTTTAATAATTTCGCGCTTAAATCTAGACGGTTTGGATTCGCATTTAATTCTAAAACTGTATTTGTTTCTTTTGCGAGCTCGATTAATAAATCTGTATCCACATCATAGCCCTCGCGGCGTCCAAGAAGACGTCCTGTCGGATGAGCAATCATTGTGACATGCTTATTCTCTAGCGCAGCACGAAGACGTTTCATAATCGTTTCACGGTCTTGTGAGAAGCTAGAGTGAATCGCTCCAATGACATAATCTAATTCTGCTAATACTTCATCGTCAAAATCAAGTGTTGCATCCGGTAAAATATCCATTTCAATTCCGCGTAAAATTGTAATGTCTGGATACTTTTCGTTCATACGTTCAATTTCTTTCGCTTGTTCACGAAGGCGCTCTTTCGTTAAACCGTTCGCTACTTTCAAGTATTGTGAGTGATCTGTAATCGCCATAAACTTATATCCACGAGCACGACACGCTTGTACCATCTCTTCAATGGAAAAAGCACCGTCACTCCATGTTGTATGCATATGTAAATCACCTTGTATGTCAGAGAACTGAATTAAGTTTGGATACTCTTTAATTAATTCAATTTCTTTTCCATCTTCACGCACTTCTGGTGGGATAAATGGAAGACCGAAATGAGCGAAGAACTCCTCTTCTGTTTCAAATGTTCTCACTTCACCTGTTTCTAAGTTTTCTACACCGTACTCACTAATTTTCTCGCCTCTATCTTTCGCGATTTGGCGCATTTTTACGTTATGGTCTTTTGATCCTGTGAAATGATGAAGAGTTGTAATAAATTCTTCAGGTTTTACTAAGCGGAAATCGATTGAAATATCATATTCATATTGAAGACGAACAGAAACTTTCGTATCTCCACTTGCGATTACTTCAATCATATTATCAAATTGCAGTAAATGCTCACGTACTGCAGCTGGTTCTGACGTTGCAATGATAAAGTCTAAATCTTTCACTGTTTCACGAACACGGCGCAAACTACCAGCACGAGAGAAACGAATTACTTCAGCAATATTCGACAATTTCTCCTCTATTTCCCCGGCAATAGGCAATACCATTGCGATTGGTAAACGCTCTGGACGAGATCCTACTTGATCGATTGCTTCTAATATTTTCTCTTCTGTCTTCTTACCGAAACCTGCTAAAGCTTGTACTTTATTTTCCTCACAAACCGCTTTTAGCGATTCCATATCAACAACACCAAGTTCTTTATATAACTTAGCCACCTTTTTACCACCAAGTCCTGGCAATTTTAATAACGGTAATAAGCTACTTGGCACTTCTTTCTCAAGCTCTTGTAATACTTCAGATGTTCCCGATTCTATATATTCTTGAATAACTGCCGCTGTTCCTTTTCCAATGCCCGGAATCTTCGTAAAATCTTCAATTTCAGAAAGACTGCGATCGTCACTTTCTAACGCTGCCGCCGCCTTACGAAATGCAGATATTTTAAATGGATTCGCGCCCTTTAGTTCCATAAAAAGCCCAATTGTCTCTAGTAATTTAATAACTTGTTTTTTATTTACTTTCATCATTACCCCGCCTTTCTTTCATAGAAAAAAACTCCTCTTTCCGAAAAAAGAGAAGTTATACTCTGCTACCTGTCTGCCATAGTTCCTTCACCTTTTCAGAAAGAATCGGTGTATCGTCTACAATTATTTTGCTAATTGATGATTTTTGTAATGGTGTTTGTATTTGTTCAATTGGAAGAATGTTTCCAACGATAATTAAAACAAACAAAATAATATATACTTCTAAAAATCCGAGAATTGCCCCCGCAAACGCATTGACTTGCTTTAAAACCGGTATTTCTGCAAACATATTTAACAAATTACCAAGTAATGAAAGTGCAATTTTTGTAATAATAAACAATATGATAAACGCTAGTGCTTGATAAAATACTGTTTCAATATTATTTGCATCAATCCATTCTGGAACAGATACGTTTTTATCAAATGGATACGGAATAAATTTCGCAAGTGCTGGCGCTAAATCTTTACAGTACCAGTATGCAACAAGGTATGCGATAATAAAGCTTGTTAACTTTACAAGTTGCAGAATAAACCCTCTGCGTAAGCCGAGGAAAAATCCCATAACAAGCAGTAAAATGATAATAATATCAATCATGTTATTCCATTCCTTTTTTTGTCATACTTTCTTTCAATTTCTCATGTTCTTCTTTTAATTTTATGTAATCGTGTATGACGTTTACTGCCGTCAATACCGCTAGTCTACTCGTGTCAAGCGAAGGATTCTTGGCATTGAGTTCGCGCATTTTATCATCCACAATCGCTGCTACCATGCGGATATGACTTGTACTTTCATCGCCAACAACTGAATATTGTTGACCATAGATTTCTACATTAATTCGACTTTTCTTTCCCTTTTGTTGTGACAACTCACCGGCCTCCAATCACGTACAGAATCCTAAAGTTTATCATACCATGAACCATCATATTATGGAAACAGAAAGAACAATCCGATATGATAAAAATAACAATATAAAAAAAGGAGCGACCATCTTGTCAAATTCTATCGTAATACAAACAAGTTCTACAGTAATTGAAGACATGAAACAACAATATAAACAAGCGCTTAGCCCAAAAATCCCACAAGGCGGGATCTTCATGGCAAAGGTGCCATCTTGCACGATTACAGCTTATAAATCTGGAAAAGTAATGTTCCAAGGAGGCCGTGCTGAAGCAGAAGCTTCTCGTTGGCAAACTGTCTCTCAAACACCGAAAACAGCTGTAAAAAAATCTGTCGATTCACACCGTTATGCACCCCCTGCTTCCATCGGTACAATGTCTATCGTAGGGTCAGATGAAGTTGGTACTGGTGATTTCTTCGGACCGATGACAGTAGTTGCTGTATATGTGGATGCGAAGCAAATCCCACTGTTAAAAGAACTTGGTGTAAAAGACTCTAAAAACTTAAATGACGATCAAATTACTGCCATTGCAAAACAACTTCTACACGTTGTTCCTTACAGCTCTCTTGTCCTTCATAATGAAAAATATAACGAGCTATTTGATAAAGGAAACAACCAAGGTAAGTTAAAAGCTTTACTACATAATAAAGCTATTACAAACTTATTAGCTAAAATTGCACCTACAAAGCCTGAAGGCGTCTTAATCGATCAATTCACACAACCAGATACATACTATAAATATTTAGCAAAGCAAAAGCAGGTACAGCGTGAAAATGTTTACTTCGCGACGAAAGGCGAAAGCGTCCATTTAGCAGTAGCCGCTGCTTCTATTTTAGCTCGCTACTCATTCGTAAAACAGTTTGACGAATTAAGCAAAAAAGCTGGTATGTCACTTCCAAAAGGTGCTGGTAAACAAGTCGATATCGCCGCTGCTAAATTAATTCAAAAGCTTGGTAAAGAACGATTACCTGAGTTTGTGAAAATGCATTTCGCTAATAAGGAGAAGGCCTTTCGCTTATTAAAATAGTATCGACAAAAACAGGAGGCTACAAACTCCTGTTTTTTTGTTTCCCTACTATTATCCTTATAATTTTGTTACAATTAAAATATACAGATTATTCTAACACAGGAGGAGATTCCCATTGCTACTTCTACAAATGATTCTAAATATTTTACTAGGCGATCCACACGAAAGACAGTTTGAAATTAGAGAAAACATTCAGCTACTAAGTGAACAACGAGAATTCAACGATTTAATAGAGCGCTATGGCCGATCTTTCTTATTAAACTTTCGGATTCGAAGATTTATCGGGAAACACGATGCCCGCTTGTTAATACATAATCCAGCAAAACTACAACACTTCTGTGAGGAACTTGAATGTATGATTAGAAGAAAAAGATTGTTTACATAAGGAGGGAATTCATATGAACGCTTTAAAAGTTAAAAAGTTATTATATGTTTTCGTACACCTCGTAGGCCCACTTTCTTACCTGACTATTTCTACCATTTGGGGAGCTTTTTTCACTTCTAAATCCACATTCGAAAATATATCTGATAATCTTGGTGTGATGGCCATCTATTACGTGCTCATGAGCTTACTGTGGTTTTTCTATTTAGATCGATTAGACAAAGATGTAGATAAAATTACAAAAGAGATTAATGATAATAAGGTGTAATACATATAAAAAAAGGAGAGCCGCCAAGACTCTCCTTTTTTATGTTAGCTTCTTTTCTGCTTCTTATTTGATGAAGATACTTTATGAGAACCTGTTTCATGTGTCGTCGTTCCTTGTCCTTCTACTTCTGGAGAACCTAGGCTTGATCTTGAATGATCTTTTTTTACTTTTTTACTCATTTATATTCACCCCTTCGCGTTACTTTTTGCTACGAGGTAATAAACTATGCAAACAAAAAAGCGAGAGGAAACCCTCTCGCTTTTTCATATCTTAAAACTCAGAAGAACCTGGAGTTCTTGGGAATGGAATTACGTCACGGATGTTAGCCATGCCAGTGATGTACATTAAGAAGCGCTCAAAACCTAGACCGAATCCAGCGTGTTTTGTACCGCCGTATTTTCTAAGTTCTAAGTACCACCAGTAGTCCTCTTCGTTCATACCTAATTCTTTAATTCTGTCTACTAAAACGTCCATTCTTTCTTCACGTTGGCTTCCGCCGATTAATTCGCCGATGCCAGGAACTAGAAGGTCAGTAGCAGCTACTGTTTTTCCATCTTCATTCATACGCATGTAGAACGCTTTAATGTCTTTTGGATAGTCAGTTACGAATACAGGGCGTTTGAAAATTTCTTCTGATAAGTATCTTTCGTGCTCTGTTTGTAAGTCAATACCCCATTCTACTGGATATTTGAAGTCAGCACCTGACTCTTGAAGCACTTTAATTGCTTCTGTATATGTGATACGACCGAAGTCAGAGTTGATTACGTTGTTCATGCGCTCAAGAACTGTTTTATCAACGAAGCTGTTGAAGAATTCCATTTCTTCTGGTGCATGCTCTAGTACGTATTTCATTGCATATTTCAGCATATCTTCTGTAAGATCCATTACGTCGCCTAATTCAGCGAATGCAATCTCCGGCTCAACCATCCAGAACTCAGCTGCGTGGCGAGTTGTGTTTGAGTTTTCTGCACGGAATGTAGGTCCGAATGTGTATACGTCACGGAATGCTAATGCATAAGCTTCAGCGTTCAGCTGTCCACTTACTGTTAAGTTTGTTTCTTTGCCGAAGAAGTCTTTTGATTCATCAACTTGTCCGTCTTCACCTTTTGGTACGTTGTTTAAATCTTGCGTTGTTACGCGGAACATTTCGCCTGCACCTTCTGTATCACTACCAGTGATGATTGGTGTGTGAACATGTACGAATCCACGCTCTTGGAAGAACTGGTGAATCGCAAATGCTGCGACAGAACGTACACGGAACGTTGCAGAGAATGCATTTGTTCTTGGACGTAAGTGAGCAATTGTACGTAAGTATTCAAACGTGTGACGTTTCTTTTGAAGTGGGTAATCAGAATCTGATAAGCCCTCGATATCAATTTTTTCTGCTTTAATTTCAAATGGTTGCTTCGCTCCAGGCGTTGCAATTACTGTACCTTCTACTTTAACTGAAGAGCTAAGTGGAAGTTTTGCAATTTCTTTGAAGTTTTCTAACTCTGTATCGAAAACGATTTGAACGCTTTTGAAAAAGCTACCGTCGTTTAATTCGATGAAACCAAATGCTTTTGAATCACGTAAGTTACGAATCCACCCTGATACTTGTACTGTTTGACCTGCGTATTTATCTGTATCTCTATACAGACTTTTTACTAATGTGTTTTCCATAGTGAAATTCTCCTTTGCACATATATTTAAATACAAAAAAACCTTTCATCCATAAAGGGACGAAAGGTTAAACTTCGCGGTACCACCCAATTTGTCATAAAGACCAACTTTAACTCGTATGTAATACATACTTCCCGGTTTGTAACAGGCCGGATTCCCGTCTAAGCCTACTCTTGAATACAAGTTTCAATTTCGGTTAGCAACTCCAAGGTGTTCTTCACATATACCGCCTCATCAGGCTCTCACCGTCCCTGACTCGCTTTGGATTATAGTATATACTACTTTTCCTTATCATCGTCTTTCATTTTGTTAAACTAAAATTAATGTACTACATTCGAGAGAAAGATGCAAGATACCAAAAAATATATCAGCGATTTTTGTAACATATCGACTTACCGACAATCGTGCCATAAAAAAAAATTGCCGGACTGAATCCGGCAATCTTTTTTTACTTACGTAACTCCGCACCAAATTTCTCTTCTACCGTTGTTAATACACGGTTATGTGCTTCTGTTACTTCTTCGTCTGTTAACGTACGTTCTGCATCGAAGTAGGTCATAGAGAATGCAAGTGATTTCTTGCCTTCTTCCATTTTTTCACCTTCGTATAAGTCGAATAGCGCTACGTCTTTCAGAAGTTCTCCTCCAGCTTCAGCAATGACTTGCTTCATTTCGCCAGCTTTTGTTTCTTTCGTTACGACAACAGCCATATCACGTGTCATAGATGGGAAACGTGGGATTGCTGAGTAGTAAGTTTCTTCTGCGTCTGCACCGAATACTTTTACAAGAGATAGTTCGAATACGAATGTATTTTTCACATCTAATTGTTTTTCTGCTTCAGGGTGCAATTGACCGATGAAACCAATTACTTCGCCATCTAATACGATGTCAGCTGTACGACCTGGGTGCATACCTTCACGTTTTGCTGGTGCATAAGTGATTTGGTTTGAAACGCCAAGTACATCGAATAATCCTTCTAGTACACCTTTCAAAACGAAGAAGTCTACTACTTTCTTTTCACCTTGCCATGCATGGTGAAGAGCAAGACCTGTCATAACACCTGCAAGATGTTGTTCTTCTTTCGGAAGTTCTCCTGCTTCTGTCGGTAAGAAGACAGAACCTACTTCGTATAAAGCAACGCTATCGTTTTTACGTGCAACATTGTATGAAACTGCTTCTAGTAATTGCGGTACTAAACTTAAACGAAGTTGGCTACGCTCTTCACTCATTGGAAGTGCAAGATTTACAGGAGCTTTTTCATTTGGCTCAACCATATATTGTTTCGCTTTATCAGTGCTTGTTAATGAATATGTGATTGCTTCATATAAACCAGCACCTTCTAAGAAGCGACGTACTTTACGACGTTTCGTTTGTGCTGCTGTTAATTTACCACGAGTCATCGTTCCAGAAGGTAATGTAACTGGAATGTGGTCATAACCGTATAGGCGGCCCACTTCTTCTACTAAGTCTTCTGAAATTGTAATGTCAGGACGACGTGCTGGTACATTTACATGGAATGTCCCTTCTACTTCTGTGAATGGGAATTTCAAGTTTGTGAACATTGTACCCATTTCACTTGCAGAAATATCTGTACCTAATACACGATTTACTTTTTCAGCAGTAACAGATACTGTACGCTCTTGTACTTGTAAGTTGTCAGCTTCTACTACACCTTCAAGTGCTTCTCCACCAGCGTATTTCGCCATTAAAGCAGCTGCGTGTTGAATTGCTTCAAATGTACGTGTTGGGTCGATTCCTTTTTCAAAACGTGCACTTGATTCACTGCGAAGACCTAAGTCTTTTGATGTACGGCGTACTGTTTGACCTGCAAAGTATGCAGATTCAATCAAAACATTTACTGTCTCATTTGTAACTTCAGAATCCGCTCCGCCCATTACACCAGCAACAGCTAAAGCTTTTGTTCCGTTTGTAATTACAAGGTGGTGGCTTTGTAACGTACGCTCTTGATCATCTAACGTTTCAATTTTTTCGCCTTCTTTTGCAAGACGAACAACGATTTCTTTTGAACCTAATTTATCGTAATCGAATGCATGTAACGGTTGACCGTATTCCATTAAAATGTAGTTTGTAATATCAACTACATTGCTAATCGGACGAATGCCAGCTGCCATAAGGCGCGTTTGCATCCACATTGGTGATGGACCAATCTTTACGTTCTTCACCATTTTTGCAATATATAATGGGTTTTCTTCTTTCGCTTCTACACTTACAGAAATGTAATCAGAAGTTTTTTCTGCTGTTTCTTGTAAGCTGATAGCTGGAAGTTTTACTTCACGACCATAAATAGCAGCGACTTCATATGCAACACCTAGCATGTTTAAGCAATCTGCACGGTTTGGTGTTAAACCAAGCTCAAGTACTTCATCATGTAAGTTTAAAATTTCAAGTGCGTCTGCACCAACTTCAGCGTCACTCGGGAAGATGAAGATACCGTCTGCATATTCTTTTGAAACTAACTTTCCATCAATGCCAAGCTCTTGAAGCGCACAAACCATACCGTGAGAAGCTTCACCACGTAGTTTTGCCTTTTTAATTTTGAAGTTGCCAGGAAGTACAGCACCAACTTTTGCAACTGGTACTTTTAAACCTTTTGCAATGTTAGCAGCTCCACAAATAATTTGAACTGGCTCTTCTTCACCGATATCGATTAAGCATTTGCTTAATTTATCAGCTTCTGGGTGTTTTTCACATTCTAATACGTGACCAACTACAACACCTTTTACACCTTTATTTAATACTTCAACACCTTCTACTTCAATACCACTTTTCGTGATTTTGTCTGCTAGTTCTTGTGCTGTTACATCTTTAATATCTACATACTCTTGTAACCAACGATATGATACGAACATACTTATCCTCTCCTTCCCTTACGCTCGTTTGAATTGTTGTAAGAAACGTACATCATTTGTATAGAAATGACGAATGTCATCTACGCCGTATTTCAACATTGCGATACGCTCTGCGCCCATACCGAATGCGAAACCTTGATATTCTTTTGAATCATAACCAGCCATTTCAAGTACGTTCGGATGAACCATACCTGCGCCTAAAATTTCGATCCAGCCAGTTCCTTTACAAGTGCCGCAACCTTTGCCGTGACACATCATACAAGAAATATCCATCTCTACAGATGGCTCTGTGAATGGGAAGAAACTTGGACGAAGACGGATTTCACGATCTTCACCGAACATCTTTTTCACGAATACTTGCAGTGTACCTTTTAAGTCACTCATGCGAATGTTTTTATCAATTACAAGACCTTCAATTTGCATGAACTGGTGTGAATGCGTCGCATCATCGTCATCACGGCGATACACTTTACCAGGACAAATAATTTTAATTGGGCCTTTTTCTTTATTATTTTCCATCGTACGTGCTTGCACAGAAGATGTATGTGTACGTAGTAACGTTTCTTCTGTAATGTAGAATGTATCTTGCATATCACGCGCTGGGTGATCTTTCGGTAAGTTTAATGCTTCGAAGTTGTAGTAGTCTTTTTCTACTTCTGTTCCTTCAGCTACTTCATAACCCATACCGATGAATACATCTTCAATTTGTTCAACAACAGCTGTTAACGGATGGTGACAACCTGTTTCAACAGGACGGCCTGGTAGTGTAACATCAATTGTTTCCGTAGCCAATTTCGCTTCAATTACTGCTTTTTCTAAGTTACCAATTTTGTCTTCTAAACGCGTTTGGATCGCTTCACGTACTTCATTTACTAATGCTCCCATACGTGGACGCTCTTCTGCTGATAATTTTCCCATGCCGCGTAATACTTCTGTAATTGGACCTTTTTTCCCTAAATACGCTACGCGTACGTCGTTTAAGCCCTTTAGCTCTTTCGCTTCTTCAATAAGCTCTAACGCTTTTTGTTTTAGCTCTTTTAAACGTGCTTCCATTTGGAACCCTCCTAATTTTAAAAATAAAAAAACCTCGCTCCCAAAAAGGGACGAGGTAAATTCGCGGTACCACCCTAAATTGACAGACCAGGTCTGCCCACTCATTAGTTATAACGATCAATTCTGACCGGAACGCCTTTACATATATATGGTCCTGGCGTCAACTCCAGAGGTGAATTCACTTCCGTCTACCATAAGAATACTTTCAGTCTAAGGCATTCTCTCCCTTTATGGCGATTTTGTAAGTTACTCTTCTCTATCAACGTTTTTCGTTATTTAACTTTTAATATAATATACTTCAACTTATTATAAGAAGTTTTTTATTTGTTCGCAACTGGGCTTTGCAAATAATACGTTAAAATCCCTGCTGCAACCGCAACATTTAATGATTCTGCCCCGCCGTAAATCGGAATATACAAGTTTTGATCACTTTTTGCAAGAATTTCTTCGCTTACGCCACTTCCTTCATTTCCTACAATTAATGCAAAACTACCAGCTGGTGTTACTTCACCATATGGAACTCCATTTTCAAGAGCGGTTCCATATACAGGAACGTTATTTTCTTTTAACTTGTCTACCCACTCTTCTAAGTTCCCTTTTACAACTGGTAAATGGAAAATAGAACCTTGTGTAGAACGAAGCACTTTACTATTATATGCATCAACGCATCCTTCTCCAAGCACAACAGCATGAATACCAGCTGCATCAGCTGTACGAATAATTGTCCCTAAGTTGCCCGGGTCTTGAAGACCATCTAATAAAAGAAACTTTCCATCTGCAAGAGCTACTTCACTCTCGTGTTTCTCACAAACAGCAAATACCCCTTGCGTCGTTTCTGTTTCACGGAGTACTTTTACGATTGCTTCAGGTACGATATACATTTCCACATCATTAACTGTCCAATCTTTCGGAAGATCTGTCTGATCAGAAACGATAAGTTCTGTTACAACTCCTGCTTTTAAAGCTTCCTCCACTAAGTGGAATCCTTCTACAAAAAATAAACCTTTTTTATCGCGCTCTTTTTTCGTCTGCAGCTTTTTCCACTGCTTCACACGCGGATTTTGCACTGAATCAATGTTTTTCATAATATGTATTTCCCTCTCTTCTTGTCTTATCATTATAGCCTATTTTTCATACATATTTACATAAAAAAGAACAAAAACTAACGTCAGTTTCAATTCTGAAGAAGAGGTGAAGATAATGAGTTTTAATTTACGCGGTGCTGTATTAGCGAATGTATCTGGAAATTCACAAGATCAATTACAAGAAACGATTGTCGATGCAATTCAAAGCGGTGAAGAAAAAATGCTTCCAGGTCTTGGCGTTTTATTCGAAGTCATTTGGAAAAATGCTGATGAAAATGAAAAACACGAAATGTTAGGAACACTGGAGCAAGGATTAAAAAAATAAACAATAAAAGGTCACCTTAGAAAAAAAACTAAGGTGACCTTTTATGTCTATAAAATTTTTCTTCTCCTAAACATTTCTACTTTACTAACGCTATCCCGATGGAGTACAATGTTCAAAATACATTTAAACCGATCGATTTTCTTATAGACACCATTAGATAAAAAGGAGTGAATGTTTTATGCAACGTATTACGCTTGAACAAGTTTTTAAACATCACATTACACAAAAATATGTAAACCGTTCTGGAATGGTCCACGCGATTGCTGTCGCTTACCATGCGTTTCACTTAGCGAAAAAGCATCATGCCTCAGTCGATGCTGCAACAAAAGCTGGTTTCCTTCATGATATCGGACATCACACATGGTACAGCGAGGGAGAATGGGACTATGACTTGTATAAAAAGAATGATATACATGCAATTAAAGGAGCAGAAAGAGCTCATAAATTGCTTATTAGATTAGGAGAACATCCGAAACTAGCAAAAGAAATTTCTATCGCGATTCTTCTTCATACAGATTCTTTCTTAGTACAGCAAGAAATTGAAAGGACATCTCTTCAAAACATTATTAAATGGGCAGACGAAGCAGATGAAGAAGCAGGCGGAGCACACCATTATAGAACGATTTCTTATGAAAAAGCACTTAAAGCTATTCAGCAGTTAGACCGATTGGTAGAACGTGAATTACAAATAGAGCAATCAAAATCGAATAACAAGATAGAACATAGTTATCAATGAGAAAGAGGCATCACTATAGGGTGATACCTCTTTTATTATTTTATGGAAAATACACCTTTATATGTAATATTTAAATATTACATATAAAAACAAAATACTTTATAATTAAATATACAAATATAAAGAGGTGATTTTATAAATGCAACCCGCTACACAACTTTCTAATGAACAGAAATACTCTATGTCATGGGGACAATTTATTAGCTCAGTTTTATTCGCTTTTTTCGGAACCGGACTTATTACTGTGTTCCTCGCAATGCCCTTAACAATTTATACAGCCGGTCTTACAGATAAAAAACAAATTGCCCTGTATGAATCTATCGTAAATACTGCAAGTATCGTATTACAACTAGCCGTGTTGTTATTCTTCATTTTTAAATTCGAACCCGCAAAAAAATTACTACTAAAATCTTTTAACTTTAAAGCACTTAAAGAATGGCGTACATACGTATACTTACTTCTTTTCTTCACTATAAACATTATACTCAATTACATCTTGTTAAATTATATGTTCCAAGACGCAACAAAGCAGCAATCTTCCGCACTTAACTTAGACGTTTTTAAGCAGTATCAAATATTATTACTTCTCGGCTTCGCAATACTCACACCAATTTTTGAAGAACTTATTTTCCGTGGCTTTATACTTGGCTTCTTCTCAGAGCGATTTCCATTTTGGATTGCAGCCATCATAACAAGTTTCTTCTTCGGTATCGCTCATACATACTCACTTGGAGTCATGGTAATTACTTTCTTCATGGGATTATTAATGGCTATTTTATGTAAAAAAACAAAATCCATTATTCCAGCTATGTTATTTCATATTATGAATAATATGTTGGCATTCTTGAGTTAAAAAGAGGTATCATCGCGATACCTCTTTTATTAATTCGTATTGTTACTTCTCATTTCTATCAATTTATACATATTTATTAATAATATCCAAAATAAACCTCATGTAGTAAAATATAACTGATTACATAGAAGGAGACTATATATGTTGAGCTTACTTTGGGTTGTTTATATGCCACTTCTTGTTTTATGCGGATTTTTCGGTGGTATCTTTTTAATTGTTATTAGCATGAAACATCGTAAATTATTTGTTGGTTTAATGGGGCTACTTAGCTTCTCCTTTGTCACACTACCTTTTGTTTTTTGGGGCATGGGAGTGGATAGCAATACAATCCTCCCTATTTCAACAACTTTATATTGGATACTGTTTTCTTTAACTGGATTATTAGCAGGGGTAAGTGGAGTCCAAGCCAAAATTAAAAGTATACGTAATATGGGATTCATTATTTTTATCGCTGGTATATTAGGGGTTATCTTCTGGTTACTCATGACTGTAGGTGATTCATACTATATATAATATTTTTTAGAAACGCATAAATCGGAGGTAATACAAAAGTGTTCGGAATATTAACTTGGTTGGTTGTGGCTCTTACTTTGATGTTATGCCAATTCATCGTTGGCATTTTTTTAATTATTGCTGGTATTAAATGTCGTAAATCACTTACTATTATGGCTGGTTTCATTAGCATATCGCTTATTGTTGTTCCTATCCTTTGTATAGGTTCTGGAATAGATTTAGAGGGGATGGTTCCAATTTCGGGAACTTTATATTGGTGTTTCTTCTCTTTGGCTGGACTATTAGCTATTATAAGTGGCAGACAAATATCAAGTATTCGTGCTTTGGGAATGGTTTTGTTTATAACAGGATTGTGCTCCGTAACTGGTTATCATTTTTTATATTTAACTCTTTAAAAAGACAAAAAAGCAGGGAAATTAATTCCCTGCTTTTCTATTTGGTTTATTGCCTGAAGGTAAGAAGAACGATAACACCCAAGCAATACCAGCTAATATTGTCGCAATTAAGAAGGCATCGTTAATACCGTTAATTGCAGATAGTTTTGAAATTTGTCCAAATAATAGTTGCGTGCTCATCGCATCTCCTGCTTGAGCTGATCCAGCAATCGCTGCTAAACTTTGCCCCATGCCGTGTACTTTATCAACTAAAATTGGGTTTGATATTGTTAACATATTTCCATAATCTGCTACGTGAGCAGTCGTTTGCTGCGTCATAAGTGTGATTAAAATCGCTGTTCCAATTGAACCAGCTACTTGTCTTGATGTATTTTGCGTTGCTGTACCGTGAGAAATTAATTTCATCGGCAGTGCGTTCATACCAGCTGTCATAATTGGCATCATAATGAATGACATACCAATCGAACGTATAATATAATCCGTCATAATAACGCTATATGGTGTATCCATCGATAACGTTGTGAATTCATATGTCGCAAACGTTGTAATGGCTAAACCGACAATTGCTAACGGACGAATACCATACTTATCAAATAGTTTACCTGCAATAGGTCCCATGATCCCCATAATTAATGATCCTGGAAGTAATAATAAACCTGATTCTATCGGCGTGAAACCGCGAATGTTTTGCAAGTATACTGGAAGCAATAACATACCTCCGAATAATGCCATCGTAACGATTGCATTAATTACTAAAGTGAAAGTAAATACTGGGTATTTAAACACTTGTAAATCAAGCATTTTATTGTCCGTTGTTAGCTCTCTCCAAATAAATACCGCAATACCTACTACACCAATGATAAGTGAAATAACAACCTCTGCACTAGTCCAACTATTATTTCCTGCTTCACTAAATCCGTACAATAAGCTACCTAGTCCAATACTTGAACTAACAACACCGAATACATCTAACTTCGTTTTAGATACCGGCTGAGCTAGTGTAAAGAATTTTAAAGATAGGAATGTAATAATTAAACCGATAATAAACATCGCATAGAACATTAAGTTCCAGCTATAGTTTTCAATCACCCAGCCCGTTACAGTCGGTCCGATAGCTGGTGCTAAAATCATCGCTACACCTAGTAATCCCATCGCTGCTCCGCGCTTATGAGGCGGGAATAATGTCATGAAAATATTCATACCAACCGGCATTAAAATACCTGCACCAACAGCTTGAATAACGCGGCCCGTCATCATCATTGTAAAGTTTCCTGAAATAGCACAAATGATAGATCCTACCGTGAAGAATAACATTGCCGCTACGAATAATTTACGATACGTAAATCGTGAAACTAAAAAGGCACTAATTGGTACTAAAATACCATTTACAAGCATGAAACCTGTAATTAACCATTGTGCTGTTGAAGTTGATACGTTAAATTCATTCATTAACGGAGGCAATGCAACGTTAATGATTGTTTGGTTTAAAATAGAAACGAACATACCGAGAATTAATACGGCTACAACTGCTTTTACGTTCACATTCTCTGCAGGCGTAAACATTTGTTTTTTCGGCACTTCTTTTTCTTGTTTTACTTCTTCTTGCTTTCCTGTTTCTAACTCAACTACATTAGAAATTTCTGCTTCTTGCTTTCGTTCAATTTCTTTCTCTTCTGTTTCTACCTTACTTACTTCTATTTTATTTACGGCTGGGACTTGTTCTTCTCCCACGTTCGTTTTTTTCTTTCGTAAAAGACGATTTACAAGGAAGAAGACGATTATACAAAATAGTGCATATCCTGCAATTGCAATTGAGGACATCTCATCTCCCCCTTACTTATGAATACGAACTGACACATTCATTCCAGGAACAATATTTACTGATTTACTATGATCTAAAGAAATTTTAACTGGTACTACTTGTGTTACTTTCGTATAGTTCGCTGTTGCGTTGCTTGATGGTAACATAGAGAATGTATTCGCTGTTGTTAATCCAACTTGCTCTACTTTTCCTGATAACGTTGTATCTGGGTATGCATCTACATACACATCTACATCTTGACCTTTTTGTACATCGTCAACATCTGTTTCTTCAATGTTTGCTGTTACCCATAAATTGTTCATATCAAATGCATAAGCAATTGGGCTACCCGCTCCAACGAAAGCATTTGTTGTTGCATTTGATTGTACAACTGTTGCATTTTGTGGAATTGTTACATCTACTGTTTGTTCTCCATTTGCTGCCGCTACAGTAACAGCACCTAATTTATCATTTTCATTGTAATTCTTTCCTACTTCAGCTTTCCAGTCAGTTAATTTACCTGCTACTGGTGATGCAATCGGAATTACCTTTCCATCAATTTTTGCATTTTCTGTTTTCAAATAATTTTCCGCTTGATTGTAATAGTAATAACCGCCAATACCGCCGCCAACTAGTACAATTAATGTGATAATGTTGATAATCACCATTCTTCGAAACTGATTCATTGCATTCCTCTCCTTATATCGCATATAATTTTTTTCTAAACTATTTACGTCCTTATTGTTTAGATTGTTTAATTGTTAATTATATTAACTTTTAAACAAAAAAATCACACCATCTGCGGTGTAAATCGAAATTTATCTACCTGCGAGCGGTGCTGATTTCTGAAGGACTATCGTTTATAATTATAAATAATTATTTTGAATCTACAACCGACAATTTAAGTATGAAATGTTGCTTAAACAACAATATAATACCTATATGTTGTTTAAGTATAAAAAATTAAACGAGGGGAAGTAAAAATGTCTATTAAAAATACAAATGATCCACGTGTAAAGCGGACGAGACAACTCATACAGGATGCTTTTGTCGCTTTAGTAGGCGAAAAAGGATTTGATGATGTAACTGTTCAACATATTGCAGAACGTGCTCCCGTAAATCGTGCTACGTTTTATAGCCATTACCATGATAAATATGACCTATTAGACAAAAGCATCGAAGAAATGTTAGAGAAATTAACAGAAGTTATTAAGCCGAAAAATAGAAATAAAGAAGAGTTTCAACTTACATTTGATTCACCACATCCGACATTTTTGGCTTTGTTCGAACATATCGCAGAAAATGTGAACTTCTATAACGTTATGCTTGGTGATAAAGCCGCTGGAAACTACTCTTATAAAATGATGAAAACAATACAAACACATTTAACATTAAGCTTGTCTATTTCACAGCCAGATGATAAAGATCTTATGGTTCCTCGTGATATTTTAATTAGTTATGTGACAGGAGCTCATATCGGGATGATTATGTCATGGTTAAAAAGAGGGATGATTTATACCCCGCATTTTATGGCCATGCAATTAACTCGTTTAATTATTTTAGGAGCTCATACTGCTGCAGGATTAGAACGACCTTTTTAAAACATAAAAAAGCGAAGGAGAACCTCCTTCGCTTTTTCTATTAATTAAATGTAATGTTATGTACAGCCTCTTTATCAAGACGTTTAATAACTTCTACAATTAACTTCACTGCATTTTCATAGTCATCACGGTGTAACATTGCCGCATGAGAATGAATGTAGCGCGTTGCAATCGTAATTGCCATAGACGGAATACCATTTACAGCAATATGAATGGCACCTGCATCCGTTCCTCCGCCCGCTACTGAATCATATTGATACGGAATTTCTAATTCGTCAGCAACATCAACTACAAAGTCACGTAAACCAGTATGACCAATAACAGACGCATCATATAAAATAATCTGTGGTCCATCGCCCATTTTACTTTGCGCTTCTTTTGCCGTTACACCTGGCGTATCTCCAGCGATGCCAACATCTACTGCGAACGCGATATCTGGTTTAATATAATTCGCAGATGTTTTCGCGCCACGAAGGCCAACTTCTTCTTGTACAGTCCCTACGCCGTATACAACGTTTGGATGCTTTTCATCTTTTAACTGTTTTAATACGTCAATTGCAATTGCACAACCAATTCGGTTATCCCATGCTTTTGCAAGTAACATTTTTTCATTTTTCATCACTTGGAATTCAAAGTAAGGTACAACTTGATCTCCTGGTCGTACGCCCCACTCCATTGCCTCTTCTTGGCTAGAAGCACCAATATCGATGAACATGTCTTTAATTTCAACTGGCTTTTTACGCGCTTCTGGAGGTAAGATGTGCGGTGGTTTTGAACCAATTACACCTGTTACATCTCCTTTACGCGTTACAATTGTCACGCGCTGCGCAAGCATAACTTGTGACCACCAGCCACCAACCGTTTGGAAACGAAGGAAACCTTTGTCATCAATTTGCGTGATCATAAAGCCGACTTCATCTAAATGACCTGCAACCATAATTTTCGGGCCGTTTTCTTCCCCTACTTTTTTCGCAACTAAGCTTCCTAAATTATCAGTAGAAAGTTCGTCCGCAAACGGCTCAATATATTTCTTCATTACTTCGCGTGGTTCACGCTCGTTACCCGCAATACCACGTGCATCTGTTAATTCTTTTAGCATTGTCAATGTCGCGTCTAATTTTGTCATTGCCAACACCCTCCTTTTTCTTCAGTCACTTCATTATACAAAAGGAAATTGAAATATTCAAAAATTAAATCAGTATCCTTGTGTTTGACGCTGATGATTTACTTCATTTTTATCTAAATATGCCTTTTCAATCTCTTCTTGCTCAAACTCTAGCGCTTGTCCAAGTCGAAGATAGCTTGTAAATAATTCAATATAGTTCGTAATAGATGGTTGATCTGTAAAACGAATTACTTTCGCATATGTGTCTAAGAAAATTTCTACTTGTGTTTTATTCGTTTGTGCACATTTATAGAATAGGAAGTTTTTATCAATACCTAAATCAATTCCGATTGATAAAATAAAATGCAAGCCATCTACGTATTCTTCTAATATTACTTCACGTTCTGATGCTGGTTTGTTGCTCCAATATTTAAAACAACGTGTTTCATTTGCAAGTTCTCCAATTTCTACAAGAAGAGCTAACATTTTTTCTTTTAACAACTTTTTCGGTTGTAAATCATGCTCTTTCACAATACGGTCATCTAATTCTTTTTGTAATTTAAATAGTTGTAGTAAGTCCATTCTATTGTCCTCCTCCAACATCGCATTTTACGCAACAATGTTGTTTCATCTCAAAGTTCATTATTATTTTTCGTTTCTTATTAATAAGTCAGCCATTTATCTCTTTACAAAATAGCTTGTCCTTAATTTACAAATACGTTTCAATCATCACTATTAGATTGTTCACTCCGATTGGTGATAGTTAATCATTATCCGGGGATTGTCCACTGATAAAAAATTTATTTTATCTGATGAAAGTTCCATATCATCTTTCCATTATAGCAGTGTCGTTTCAGGTAGGAAAGATACTCTTCTTTCCAAAGGGGGATAATTGAAAAAAGCCAGGAGAATTCTCCTGGCTTCATATATATATTCTTCTATATCGCTATAGCTTTTATATTGATTTTGTCATATCGATAACGACATACTTCTCTTTGAATACAAATAAAAAAACCTTAGAAGAAAAATCTTCTAAGGTTTCAACTAATTAATTAGTTAATGTTGTTTTTTGCAACTGTTGCTAATTCAGCGAAAGCTTTTTCGTCATGAACAGCTAAGTCAGCAAGCATCTTGCGGTTAACTTCGATGCCAGCATTTTTAAGACCGTGCATTAAGCGGCTGTAAGAAAGACCATTCATACGAGCTGCTGCGTTGATACGTGTAATCCATAATTTACGGAAGTCACGTTTCTTTTGACGACGGTCACGGAATGCATACATTAGAGATTTCATAACCTGTTGGTTAGCAACCTTGAATAATGTACTCTTAGAACCGTAGTAACCTTTTGCTAATTTTATAACTTTTTTACGACGTTGACGAGTAACTGTACCACCTTTTACTCTTGGCATAATATTACCTCCTAATTGTTCTATATATCAGCCGAACTTATTTTAAGTTGTCAAGCATTTGACGAATGCGTTTGAAGTCACCAGCGCTTACTACACCAGCTTTACGTAGTTTACGTTTAGCTTTTGTAGATTTGTTAGCGAATAAATGGCTTGTGTAAGCGTGAGAACGTTTCAGTTTACCTGATCCAGTCTTTTTGAAACGCTTTGCAGAGCCGCGATGAGTTTTTTGTTTAGGCATAGGTATTTCCTCCTCTATCTATTACTTATCGTTTTTCGGTGCTAAAACTAAGAACATACTACGTCCTTCCATTTTAGGCTTAGATTCAATTGTACTAACTTCAGCACAAGCTTCTGAGAAGCGATCTAAAACACGTTGACCGATTTCTTTATGAGTAATGGCACGTCCTTTAAAGCGAATTGACGCTTTAACCTTGTCGCCTTTCTCTAAAAACTTGATAGCATTACGAAGTTTTGTGTTAAAGTCGTGTTCATCAATTGTTGGACTTAAACGAACTTCTTTCATGCTAATTACTTTTTGATTTTTGCGCTGTTCTTTTTCTTTCTTCTGTTGCTCAAAGCGGAATTTACCGTAGTCCATAATGCGGCATACTGGCGGTTTCGCATTTGGAGCAACTAATACTAAATCAAGATTAAGATTTGCAGCTAAGTCTAAAGCGTCATTACGAGACTTGATTCCAAGTTGATCGCCATTTGCACCAACTAAACGTACTTCACGTGCACGAATTTGCTCGTTAATCATCATATCCTTGCTAATAGTAAGCCACCTCCAAGGTTTTTTCAGAACATCTTTTGTAGTCATAGAACCCGACAAAAAAAGTGCGGGCATACGACACCCACACTTGTAAATTCTTAAGTAAGAAATACATTTACCTGTAAACTGCGAATGCGTCCATCAGGTGAGAAGCGGGTGCTTCTACTTTTTCCACAAAACAATATTCTATTATCCTTGATGAGTTTATCATAGGACATGACGTCTGTCAAGAAGACGCGATGTGTTTTACTAACAACAAGAAATATTGTAACAAACAACTAACATACTTGCAATACTTTTTTATGATAAGTATTGTTTGGTTATTTTTTCTAGTTTTTCTTTTTTATAATACATACGAAAGCCGCGGTATACCGCGGCTCTGTCTTATCGTTTTCCTTCTACTTTAATCATATCAACAAAAGCATCTAATGCAATTGTTTCTGATTTTTGTTCACCATATTTACGTACGTTTACGCCGTTTTCAGTTACTTCATTGTCACCTACTACAAGCATGTACGGAATTTTTTGCATTTGTGCTTCACGGATTTTGTAACCAATTTTCTCTTCGCGAGTATCTAATTCAACACGGATACCAGCACGTCGTAATTCATCTTGTACTTTCTTCGCATAGTCTAAATGTACTTGCGGAGAAACTGGAATTACTTGCGCTTGAACTGGAGCTAACCAAGTTGGGAATGCACCTTTGTATTCTTCAATTAAGAAGGCTACGAAACGTTCCATAGTTGATACAACACCACGGTGAATTACAACTGGACGATGTTGTTTACCGTCTTCACCAACGTAAGATAATTCAAAGCGTTCTGGAAGTAAGAAGTCTAATTGTACAGTTGAAAGTGTTTCGTCTTTTCCAAGAGCAGTACGAACTTGAACGTCAAGTTTTGGACCGTAGAATGCCGCTTCACCTTCAGCTTCATAGTAATCAAGACCCATTTCATCCATAGCTTCTTTTAACATACCTTGTGCTTTTTCCCACATTTCATCATCAGCATAGTACTTTTTAGTATCAGCTGGGTCACGATAAGATAGACGGAATGAATAGTTCTCTAAACCGAAATCTTTGTACACTTCTAGAGTTAAGTTTACAACACGTTTTAACTCTTCTTTAATTTGATCTGGGCGAACGAAAATGTGCGCATCGTTTAAAGTCATTCCGCGTACACGTTGTAATCCAGATAATGCTCCAGACATTTCATAGCGGTGCATTGTTCCAAGTTCCGCAATACGGATTGGTAATTCACGGTAGCTGTGAATATCATTTTTATAAACCATCATGTGGTGAGGGCAGTTCATCGGACGAAGAACTAACTCTTCATTATCCATTTCCATTGATGGGAACATACCATCACGGTAGTGATTCCAGTGACCAGAAGTTTCATAAAGCTCTCTGCTTCCTAGTACTGGAGTGTATACGTGATCATAGCCTAAGCTTGCTTCTTTATCAACGATGTAACGCTCGATAATGCGGCGGATAGTTGCACCTTTTGGTAACCAAAGTGGTAAACCTTGTCCTACTTTTTGGCTATTAGTAAATAGTTTTAATTCTTTACCTAATTTACGGTGATCGCGCTCTTTCGCTTCTTCAAGCATACGTAAGTGCTCATCTAATTCTGCTTTCTTAACGAATGCAGTACCGTAAATACGTTGTAGCATTTTATTATTGCTATCGCCGCGCCAGTAAGCACCTGCAACGCTTAATAATTTAAATACTTTAATTTTCCCTGTAGATGGAAGGTGAACACCACGGCAAAGGTCGAAGAATTCGCCTTGCTCATAGATTGAAATAACTGCATCTTCTGGAAGGTCGTTAATTAAATCTAATTTTAACTCATCGCCGATTTCTTCAAAGCGACGAAGTGCTTCTGCACGTGGCACTTCATGACGAACGATTTCTAAGTTCTCGTTCACAATTTTTTGCATTTCTTTTTCGATTTTCTTGAAGTCTTCAACTGTAATTGCTTCTTCCATATCAATATCGTAGTAGAAGCCATTTTCAATTACTGGACCAATGCCAAGCTCAAGCTTAGCATCTTTATATAAACGTTTTAACGCTTGTGCTAATAGGTGGGCTGTTGAATGGCGTAAAATGTATAAGCCATCTTCAGAATCTAATGTAATAATAGAAACTGCACCATCTTCTTCGATTGGTGTAACAAGATCGATCATCTCATCGTTTAATTTTCCAGCCACAGCTTTTTTCTTTAAGCCTGGGCTAATAGAAGCTGCGATTTCTTCAGTTGTTACGCCTTTTGGAAACTCCTTCACAGCTCCATCAGGGAAAGTAATTTTAACTACATCTGCCATCACTGGTCACTCCTCTTTTTTTCAAAATAAAAAACACTCATCCCGTAAAAAGGGACGAGTGTTGAATTCGTGGTTCCACCCTTGTTCCAATTAACATTATTGTTAATTGCTCAAGTTCAACATAACGGTGTTGTCCGTTAGCAATTACTAGGAAAAACCGTTCACTGCTAAAGTTTAGAGGTGGTAAGTAATAATCCCGTACTAGGAAGCTCACACCCTAAGGCTTCCCTCTCTGAAAATCGTAGAAAACTACTCATGTCCTCATCATGACATTTCAATATATTTCATTTATGTAGGTAATTATATGCTCAAAAACTTAGAAAATCAAGGGCGTTACCTTTATTTTTTAAATTTTTCACATTGCGCTCAAACTCATGTAATCCATGTAATTGGACCCGTTCTTGAAATACATTTCGCAAAGTAATAATCATATTATGGTCTTGTTCTTTCGTATATAAATAAATTTTTTTCGGCGAAATAGAAAGAAGTGGTGCAATTACTTTCGTATCAATATATACATCCTTTTGCTTCAATAATTCCTCATCTATATATTGGACCAATTTCTCCTGTTTTAAACGTCTACCTTTATCATCATAGAAAATAAAGCTTTCATCAAAAATAAGATGCACACAGGACAAACGTGATTTTCGGCTACGCACTTGTTGCCTTAGCGTCTCAATAAACATTTGATATTCTTGTTCCAACTTATACTCATCAATCGACACTTCAGCAAGCTTAGCTACCATTTCCCTATATGTACGAAGGCGAAAACGAACATATGATGAAAACGAGAACGAAAGCGGATCACAAAGCCAGTTATTTAAAGAGGATTTAATATATGATTCAAATGTGTGACGTGTTAATTCTCGAGCAATCTCTTTTCTTCTTCCCTTTAAAATCTCTTGTGCCATATGCAATATTTGATGACACTCTTCCTCTTCTTCATAAAAAAACTTCTCTTTTAAGATTGTATAAATCCACTCATTTTGCTTTACATTCACAATGAAATATACCATTACCGGCAATAAAATCTTTTCAATATAATTCGATTCACATACTGGTATATGAATCACCACTTTTTGTTCCTCTAAATACACACTCGTTTCCTTATATAACAGTTCCGCTCTTTTCAATAGTTGTCTATATACATGCATAGCATCATTTTTTTCTTCGAAGCAAATTTCAATCACTTTTGTCCCCCCTTTTATCCCTGCTCTAAAGGATTGTATCTATACGTTACAAATCCTATAAGAGTCCGTCCCGTGGAAGTTCACTCTTAGTAGAATTACATTTCCTATCGTTAGAAAATCCACTCAATATGGCTTGCTAATTTTATATATATTAAGGGAGGGAGAAAAAAATGATACAAGCTACAATGAATTTTCTATAAGAAGTTTTTCGTTTTACAATTCACCTATTCTGAAAAGTGTTCAAAACGAAAAAAGAGCAAGCTTTTCAGCTTACTCTTTACTTATGACGTCGGTTTTTCCCGCCAATCGGAATTGGCTTCGCTAAATATTTAATTCGTTCCATAATACGTGCTGCTTTCATTTGTTCTGCTTCACCACGCTGTGTATACGTTAAATGATGTTCCAATTCCTTGAAATCAAAGTTAGACGTAAAGAACGTCGGTAAGTTTTCTAACATACGGAATTGCAAAATTGCGCCAAGCACATCGTCACGCACAAAGCTTGACATCGCTTCTGCTCCGATATCATCTAGCATTAAAACTTGTACGCGTTTCACCGCATCAATCTTTTCCCCAATCGAATTATCTTGAATCGAACTTTTAATTTCACGTAGAAATTCAGGAAAGTATACGAGCATCGAACTTATTTTCTTTTGAGCAAGCTCATTCGCCATTGCTCCTAACAAATACGTTTTCCCTACACCAAATTTACCGTACAAATATAAACCTTGTACTTTTTTACCAGGTTCATATGTACTTAAAAATTCATTAGCAGCACCAATTGCATCAATACGCGCATCTAAATCTGAAGGATCTAAGTTTTCCATCGTTGCCTGTAAAATGTCAGTTGGCATATATACACTTTGAACGAGTTTTTCATATTTCTTTCTCTCGTCATATGCTACTTTTCTAACGCAACGATCGTATTGAATATCAATCATCTTCCCTTGGATAACGAGCTTTGGCTCATATCCTTGCAGCATGTTTTTACACGAACCTAGATCCGGACAATCTACGCAACCTACACTTTGTCCAATATATTCGTATAACTTCACAAGGCTACGCTCAATCATAGAAGTTGTTACTTCACCTTGATGTTCGTCTATAAATTCTTTCACACGCGGATGTGCCATTACTTCCGCCTTTAATACTTCATATCTATTTTTAAAATTTTTATTTTCCATTAACTTTGCAAATGAATTTTGAATATGCTCCATTTTCTCACCTCAAAGAGCGTTCATTCTCTTCTATTAATCACGCTTATATTTTTTTAACACTTCTTCTAGTCGTTTTCGTTCATCATCTAACGTACTTGCATCTTTTTTCTTACTTACATCTTTCTTCACTGTTTCTTTCTCTTGTTCTTTCGGCTCTTCTTTCAGCCAATCTGGTACCATTTCTTTTCTTATCGTTTTCTTCGACGTACGGCCTTTTTTCTTCGTCTCAGCCCATTCTTGATATTGACGATTTTCTTCTTTCGCTAATGCCATTGCTTCAGCTACTGTACCGACCTTTTTACGTGCCCAATGCCCAGCAATTTTCTCCACATACGTTTTCGCAAGCTTCATATCTGAGCGTAGCATAACGTAATAAATAAGTACATTCACAACACCTGGCGTTAATTTTTGGTTGATCATTACATCTTCAACGATCTGCAAGTCAGCCTTTGTCGCCTCTGCACCACCAGAGATTTCTTTTAATAGTTGTTTTGGTGAGATTTCCTCTAACTGTTTTATTAACATCTCTTCTTGCGTAGAAGGCTCTTTCCC
Organism: Bacillus sp. N5-665; assembly: GCF_022637375.2. Lineage (NCBI taxonomy): Bacteria > Bacillati > Bacillota > Bacilli > Caryophanales > Bacillaceae > Bacillus > Bacillus sp. N5-665. The sequence continues at coordinate 876,601 of NZ_CP093325.1, read as the reverse complement.
TTCCATCATACGTGCAGCGTGAGGTTGTACTCTTTCACTTAATACAGGTAACGCTTGACCATTTTCGAACTGATACCAATCACGTGCTCCTTTTCTAAGCCTTTCGATATCAATTGTCTGCATCTCTGTCACCGTACCAAGAACGATATTTTGCATCGATAACACATCTACATCGTACACGTAAGCAAGTGTACTGACACATTCTCGCACTTGATCTGTAATCGCCTTTTTAGGGACAAGAGCGGACAAGCCATCTACAAATAAGGAGAAATCAAAGAAATCATTCCAAACTTTTGGAGCGTCTCCCTTCTCGTTACTTGGCATAGCTGTCGTTTTTGGAATACGAAGATCTTCTTGCGCATGCTCAAGCTGTCCTGGATTAAACGAACCAAACACATCATTGAAAGAACGCGTAACATTTTCATAAGAAGCAAAATCAAATTCTTCTTCTAAGAAATATTGCTTTACTTGATTATATTTTGTCCGACTCAATCGATTGTATAAAAAGATGCTTAACACAATATCATCAAAAAACTGCTTCGGAGATAAAGGTGGTTGCAATTCGTATATAAACATTCGAATATCTTTTTCTTTCTTAATATATACTTTCAAAAGCCCAATTGCTTCTAACTTTACTCGTTCCTCATATATTTCGGGAAGCTGCATTTGCATGGTCACCATAAGGGAATGATGTGTATTCTCTTTTCCAAACACACGATCTTGCTCTAACTCTCCCCATAGCGTCATGTACAAGCTAAAAGCTCTACTACCTATTAACGGCTGATACAACATCGTTAACACTTTTCGGTCGTAATTATGCAGTAACCCTTTCGCACTTACTTTATAACGATCAATTGGCAATAGCTCCATCCATGACTGTTTTTCCATTCTTGCTTTTCCTTTCTCTCATCCAATCTATCCTCTACTTCATTCGTTCTATCTTCATTATATAATTGCTTAGCGAAAAAGAGCTATTAGCTTTCGCTTCTAGCTCTCTTATCTCATTACTTACGGTATGTAAAGAGAATAAAATACAACTTCTACTCTCTTTCTTTTTGCAGTATATCTTTTAATTCTTCAATAAATACATTTAAATCTTTAAATTGGCGATATACAGAAGCAAAACGCACGTAAGCAACATCATCAATATCACGCAGTTCTTCCATAACAATTTCACCAATCATATCACTTTTCACTTCTGATATACCTAAATTACGAAGTTCACGTTCCACACTTTGAGTTACTTCTTCTAATTGTCTTAAAGATACTGGCCTTTTTTCGCACGCTTTAATTAAGCCGCGCAAAATCTTTTCTTTATTAAACTCTTCTCGTGTACCTTCTTTTTTTACAACGATAAGAGGTGACTCTTCTACTCTTTCAAATGTCGTAAAGCGACTTAAACAGCTTTCACACTCTCTCCTTCTTCGAATAGAGCGCCCCTCGTCTACCGGACGCGAATCTAACACTCTTGTACCATTATGAGAACAGGATGGACAACGCAATATATTCACTCCTTTACACTATACTCTTTATTTTTTCTCTACTTACTTCATCTGACAATATATATACAATATTATATAACTCATTCTAACTCTCTTACCACTTTAAGTTTAAACACATTATTTTATCATCTCGTTTTCAAAAATAAGATGGTAGATGGAGTGCTAACTTATTCGTAAGAGCTCAATTTATCTCACTAACGAGTACGTTATATTTTTCCTTTTTTATAAACTAAAAAAGAGGTGCATTATACACCTCTTTACATTTTAAATCAATTATGTTCTTTTTTAAAGAGCTTTTGTTTCTCTCTGCTTAATTTCGAAGCTACCAGTGCCTCGAGGAAGCTCGATGCTCTCACGCGTTTTCGCGTTTAAACCTTCTGCAATATATTCTGCAGCAACATTTGGATCAATACGATCCCCACAAGTATAAACATCAATACTTGCGTAACCGTGCTCCGGAAAGCTATGAATTGTTAAATGTGATTCCGAGATAATTACTACTCCACTTACACCTTGTGGTGCAAATTTATGGAAAGCAACCTCACGCACTTCAGCACCAGCTCTCAGTGCTGCATCCACAAATAATTGTTCAATATACGGCATGTCATTAAGCTTGTCGAAATCGCAATCCCAAAGTTCAGCGATTACGTGACGACCCATCGTATCCATAGTATCCATTCTACAGTTCCCCCTTGTAAATTTATTCTAACTGTTCGAATTGAAAACTAATTTGCAATTTGGCTTGCTCCACTACCACGGGGGAAAGTTAGTCCAGAGAGGTCCTAACCCTTTAAGTAGTGACTACGTACCTCAGCTCTTAAGTTTACGAGTGTTAGTATACTTTGTTTATTTTCATTTTGCAACAACAGTTTTTTCGATTTTCTGTCATATTTTCCTCTTTACTTTTCCCTAAAAAAAATAAACGATTCACAAATACAGTAATCACAACGTTTCGTGGTATGTCCACTTTCAAAAATATACTTATATAATTTTTTTCCTTTTCAGAAAAAAATAAAAAAAAGAAGGCAAATATCCACTTGCCCTCTCCCTTATTCACTTAAATATGTTGCACATTTTTTTGTTTCGCTAATTCGTCAACAACTAACGTTACAAGATCTACAACACGACGAGAGTAGCCCCACTCGTTATCATACCAAGCAAGTACTTTCACTTTACGATCACCCATTACCATTGTAGATAAACCATCAATAATAGCTGAGTGTGTATTTGTATTAAAGTCAATAGATACTAAAGGCTCTTCGCTGAATTCTACAATGCCTTTTAACGCACCGTTTGCAACAGTTTTGAATGCTTCATTAATAGCTTCAACTGTCACATCACGCTTTACATCTACTACTAAGTCAACAAGAGACACGTTTGGCGTTGGTACACGAAGTGCCATACCATGAAGTTTTCCGTTTAAGTGCGGAAGAACTTTTGCAAGCGCTTTCGCAGCACCTGTCGTTGTCGGAATGATCGATTGTCCGCAAGCACGTGCTCTTCTTAAATCTTTATGTGGGTTATCAATATTTTTTTGGTCATTTGTATAAGCATGAACAGTTGTCATTAAACCGTTTTCAATTCCAAACTGCTCATCTAACACCTTAACAACAGGCGCTAAACAGTTTGTTGTGCAAGATGCATTTGAAATAACAGTATGTTTTGTAATATCTAATTGGTCTTCGTTCACACCAACTACAATTGTTACATCTTCATTTTTACCAGGCGCTGTTAAAATAACTTTTTTCGCTCCAGCTTCAACATGAAGAATTGCTTTTTCTTTTGAATTAAATTTACCAGTTGCTTCAATTACAACTTCAACACCTAGATCTGTCCAAGGCAATTCCTTTGGATCGCGGTTGTTTAAAAGGCGAATCATTTTCCCATCAACTAACAAGTGATCTTCAAATGCTTCTACTGTTCCGTCAAACTTGCCGTGAACTGTATCATATTTAATTAAATGTGCTAACGTTTCAGATGGATAGCTTGCATTGATTGCTACAATTTCGAATGCGCTTTCTTTTATTGCCTGACGAAATACCATTCTCCCAATACGTCCAAATCCATTAATTGCCACACGAGTCATAATATGTTATCCCCCTTGAATGCGTTATACTATTTATCTCCAATCCCAATAATAGTATAACACAAAAAGGGGATATGTCACTAAGCATTTTCATTAATTTCACAATTTTTTAGTCAATAATGTTCCAATTCTTTAAAATCACCTGTAATTGTGTTTTCGTTCCCATAATTGTGCCATCATTATTTATCACTTCATCTGCATTTTTCACTTTTTCTTCTAACGGCATTTGAGATTGAATACGAACTGTTGCTTCTTCTTCTGAAAAATTATTTCGTTTCATTAAACGTTCTAATTGCGTATGTGGCTTAACCGCTACAACTAAAACGCGGTCAACGAGACTTGTTAATTTGCTTTCAAATAAGAGAGGTATATCTAACACAACCGCTTGTATACCTTCCTTTATGTACTTTTCCTTTTGTGTATTCATTTCCTCACGAACTGCAGGATGAACGATTTTATTTAACTGCAATCGTTTTTCTTCATTATAGAAAACGACACTTCCTAATTTCGGGCGATCCAATTCTCCATCTTCTTGTAATACTTCCGTTCCAAACACTTCTACAATTTTGTTATATGCTGGTTTTCCTCGTTCTACAACTTCTCGCGCAATAATATCTGCATCAATAACTGGTATACTCAGTTCACGAAACATTTGAGACACTGTACTTTTTCCACTTGCAATGCCTCCCGTTAATCCAATTACTACTGTCATCATAATCCTCCTCACAATATAAAAGGCGCGAAACTAATGTTCCACGCCCATACTTACATTTTCCAAATTCCAATAATAATGAGTAATACCCCAGGCAGGAATGTAAATTTTTGTAACCATTTCATATTCGATAAAACCGTTCCAAGTTTCATTCCAATAAATAAAAACAAAGAACTCATAACCGCAACCAATATTGCCATCATAGCGGGCGCATAACCTAATAAAGATGCACCAATTCCAGCACCGAACGAATCTATAGAAAGAGCGATACCAAGAAGTAACGCTTCTCCTGCAGAAATGGTGCCTGATTTATCAAAATCTGCAACAGTCGGTTTCCGTAAAATTTGAATCACTAGCCCGAGCGAAGCAATTTCTAATTTCCAAACCTTCTCCTCTTGCTTTGGTTCTTCTTTTTTCTCACTTCGAAAAAATTGGTATAATACCCAAATTCCTATTCCAATAAGAACAAGCCCACCGATACGCGTTGCGATAACAGGTGAAAATATTTTCGCGATCATATGTCCAACTCCCATTGAAACAAGCATAACAGCCGCTGAACACATTCCGATAATTATAATTGATCTTAGTGGAATTCTTACGCTTCTTAAACCATATGTTAGCCCTACACTACAGCTATCTAAGCTTAATGTAAAAGCTAATAAAATAAGAGATAAATAAAGGTACATCGGTAAGCTCCTCCCTTATACATAGCCCTGCTGTATGTATATGACAAATGCCTATCCGATGTTATCTCTTTTCTATATTCTCGGCTGACAAATCGGGCAGTAATGCGTTCCTCTTCCGCCAACAACTGTTTTTTCTAATATCGTACCGCAAGTCACACATGGTTCTCCTTTTTTTCCGTATACATTTAGAAGTTCTTGGAATGAGCCAATTTGCCCTTGCGAATTCATATACGTTCGAATTGTACTTCCGCCTCGCTTCACTGCTTCACCTAACGTTGTAACAGTCGCCTCGTAAATTCGTTCAATTTCTTCTGCTGTTAAAGACGAAGCTTCTCGTTCCGGATGAATTTGAGAACGGAATAAAACTTCATCTACATATATATTTCCAAGCCCTACTAAAAGACGCTGGTCTAATAATACGACTTTTATTTTACGATTGGTCTTTTGCAATCTTTCTTGTAAATACTGCGGTGTCAATTCAGCATCAAACGGCTCCGGACCTAAGTCAGCAAGAGGCATTTGATTCAATTCTTCACCTTTCTTAAAGAGATGCATCGTACCAAACTTTCTCACATCTTTATAATGTAGTTCAGTTCCATCTGTAAATAAGAAACGGACGTGTGTATGCTTATCAATTGGCTCGTCCTCTTGATGCAGTAAAAACTTACCTTCCATACGCAAATGTGAAACAATAACATAATTCGTTACATATAAAAGCAAAAACTTTCCTCTTCGCTTTATATTTTCAATCTTTTCGCCTCTTAGCATTTCTTTAAAGATTTCTGCATCATCCGGACGTTTTACTATTTTTGGATAGGTAACAATAACATCTTCAATTGTTTTTCCTGTCACAAGATTTTCAAGTGTCCGTCTGACGTTTTCAACCTCTGGTAATTCAGGCATTTCATCACTTCCTTATTTTGCGTCGTACCAAGTTGGACCGTAAGAATAATCAACTTTCAGCGGAACTGCGAGTTCAATTGCATGCTCCATTACTTCTGGTACAAGCTTCTCTAATTTTTCAATTTCTTCTTTTGGCGCTTCAAATATCAATTCATCGTGTACTTGCAGAAGTAGACGCGCCTGTAATCCTTCTTCTTCTAGACGGTCTGCCATAATAATCATCGCTTTTTTAATAATATCTGCTGCAGTCCCTTGAATTGGTGTATTCATAGCCGTACGCTCAGCAAAGCTACGTAAATTGAAATTACGACTCGTAATTTCCGGAATATAACGGCGGCGATTTAATAATGTAGCCACATATCCTTTTTGTTTCGCATCTTTTACGATGTCACTCATGTATTCTTGTACACCAGGGAAACTTTCTAAATACTTTTCAATAAATTCCGCTGCTGCTTTTCTTGTAATTCCTAAGTTTTGTGAAAGACCATAATCACTAATACCATACACAATTCCGAAATTAACAGCTTTCGCTTGTCGTCTCATATTCGAAGTTACTTCATCTTTTTCAACGCCAAATACATCCATCGCTGTTTTCGTATGAATATCCATATCATGTTGGAACGCTTCAACTAGCCCTTTATCATTTGCAATATGAGCTAATACGCGAAGTTCAATTTGTGAATAATCTGCCGCGTACATAATCCATCCTTCTTCTGATGGAACAAATGCCTGACGAATCTTTCTTCCTTCTTCTAATCGAATCGGGATATTTTGCAAGTTCGGATCCGTTGAACTTAATCGACCTGTTTGCGTTAATACTTGATTGAAACGAGTATGGATTTTAGATGAATCTTCATGTACAACTTTTAATAAACCTTCAATATAAGTTGAATTTAGTTTCCCTAATTGACGATAATGTAAAATGTTTGGAATGATTTCATGGCGATCCATAAGCTTTTCTAGTACATCAGCTGACGTAGAATAGCCTGTTTTCGTCTTTTTAATAACTGGTAAGTTTAAGTTCTCAAACAGAATAACACCAAGCTGCTTCGGTGAATTAATATTAAATTCTGTTCCCGCAAGCTTATAAATTTCCTGTTCCATTTCCTTTAATCTACCTGCAAGTTCTTCTCCCATATTACGAAGACGCTCCGTATCAACTTTTACACCTTTTACTTCCATATCAGCTAATACACGCGCAAGTGGTAATTCTAACTCTGTAAACAGTTCATATTGCTCATTCTTTTGTAACTCTTCTACGAATGTTTGCTTTACATCATATAATACGTGCACTTTACGAGCTACATGCTCCGCTACTACTTCTAGCTCTGGAACAGCACGCTTCGCACCTTTTCCGTAAACTTCTTCATCAGATTTCACAGCATGTGTTTCTTTCATTTTTGCTACAGTACGGAAATCTTTATCCGTATCAGCCGGGTCAAGTAAATAAGCAGCGATTAATAGATCAAAGTCAATCCCTTGCATATCTATCCCGTTCCATTTAAGTGCAACGATTGCGCGCTTCGCATCAAAGGTATACTTTCTCATTTCTCCATCTGCAAGCCACTCTTTAAAAGCGTCTGACTTAAGAGCAATGTCTGTTTGAATAAAGTAACAGCCATTTTCATTTTGAATACCAAAACCTTGAATGTCTGCTCTATGATAGTTATCTTCTTGTACTTCAACAATAAGCGCACTATCTTGCACTAGCATTTCTTCTGAAACTTCTTCCACAATATCAAATGTAATATCATCTAATTCAGCTGGAGTCGTTTCTTCTGGCGTAACACCTAATTTATTTAAAAGGGATGTAAATCCTAAATTCTCGAACATTGGAATCACATCACTTGCTTCATACCCTTTATACTCCATATCATCCACATGCACTGTAATCGGTGCATCTGTAATGATAGTTGCAAGATCTTTACTCATAAGAGCTTGGTCTTTATTTGCTTCTAGCTTTTCTTTTAATTTCTTCCCGCTTACTTGATCTATATTTTCATACACTGCCTCGACCGTTTCAAACTGTGTTAACAATTTAATCGCAGTTTTTTCACCAACTCCTGGTACACCTGGAATATTATCTGACTGGTCTCCCATTAAACCTTTCATATCGATAATTTGCTTTGGTGATAAGCTGTATTTCTCAAATAAAGCTTCTTTCGTATATTCATCCACTTCTGTAATCCCTTTGCGAGGAATACATACGAGTGTATTATCTGAAACAAGTTGCAGTAAGTCTTTATCTCCTGAAATAACTTTTACATGAAACCCTTGTTCACTCGCTTCTTTCGCTAACGTCCCCATAATGTCATCCGCTTCATAATTTTCTAATTCATAACGCGGTACGTTGAATGCATCAAGCATCTCACGAATAAACGGGAATTGCTCTGATAATTCAGGTGGAGTCTTTTGACGTCCTCCTTTATACTCACTATACGTTTTATGACGGAATGTCGTTTTACCCGCATCAAACGCTACTAACATATGCGTCGGTTTTTCTTCCTCTAATATTCTCATTAACATCATTGTAAAACCGTAAATTGCGTTCGTATGTATACCTTTGTCGTTATTTAAAAGCGGTAGTGCAAAGAAAGCACGATACGCGATATTATTACCATCTACTAATACGACCTTTTTTTCCAAACCAGAAACCTCCCCATACAAATTTGAAATAATTTTTTTCACAGAAAAAAACCGTTCCTTTCCTCTCTCTATATTAACATGACTAATAGAGAGAAGAAAAATAACGGCTATTTTCTATCATATATACAAACGTTTACTAACATAAAAGGGAAGTGACGAGAACAGCATAACTATTCTCGTCCAAAATTACTCCTTGGATGAAGGGGTTTTCATGTATTATATTAACAGACCTTTATTAATATTTAATTAAGCCATTGTTAATATATTGTAAACATCCTTCATCCTATTTTTCAGTTGCTGATTTTGGTAAAACAACTGTAAATGTTGTCCCTTCCCCAACTTCACTATCCACTGTAATCGTACCGTGATGTGCCTCAACTAAATGCTTTACAATCGATAATCCAAGGCCTGTACCACCAGTATTTCTACTTCTCGCTTTATCCACTCGGTAAAAGCGTTCAAAAATACGCGGAATTTCATCTTTACTAATACCAATTCCGGTATCCGATACTTTTATATAAGCATTATATTTATCTTCTGCTAATTCTACAGAAACAACGCCTCCAGCCGGCGTATATACGATTGCGTTATTCATTAAATTAATAAAGATTTGCTTCAAACGACTTGGATCTCCAATGACCGAGACTCCTTTTAGCGCATTTACTTGTAAAGAAATTTCTTTTTCTCCTGCTTTGTTATCAAGCACCATATGAATGTCTTCAAGAAGTCCCTTCATATCAACGGTCCCCATACTCAATTTAAATCCTTGTTGCTCAATCTTTGATAAATCTAATAAATCTTCAATTAACCCTTGCATGCGTTCACTTTCTTTTAAAATAATGTGCAAGAAATGTTCGCAGAATTTTTTATTATCCATCGCTCCATCCAAGAGCGTTTCTGAAAAACCTTTAATAGAAGTAATCGGTGTCTTTAGTTCATGAGAAACATTCGCTAAAAAGTCTTTTCTCATTTGTTCTAATTTCTTTAGCTCAGTAATGTCATGGAATACAAGGACAATCCCTTTCCATTCATGGTTCGTCCCGATAATCGGTGCTCCATATACTTCGAAATGCTTTCGCTCAATTCCAAGCGGCAATAACATTTGTTTACGCACTTTCACTTCTGTCATAAAGATTTCTTCCACGAGCTCTATAATTTCTGTATGATGAAACGACTCATAATATAAACGATCTAAATATTCTTCATCTGTTACGTGGAAAGTCTCCTTATACGAACGGTTTACAAGGTTTATATAACCGCGACTATCAATTAAAATCATTCCGCTTCCCATATTTTCAATTAACGTATGCAGACGATCTTGTTGCATTTCTTGCTCAAGTGTCATCTCTTGTAAATTACGGGCTAAAATATTAATCGCTTTACTCAGCATTCCCGTTTCATCCGAATGACTCTCATAAGCGCGTGCTTTATAATTTCCCTTCGCTAATTCGATAGCAACTTTCGTAACGGATTCAATCGGCCTAATATATTGCCCTGTAATTTTCATACCTAAAAATACGACTACGAGACAAGCGATAACAAATCCGATAATTAATAATCCCCACGTTTTTTGATGAACAGATTTCAAAGGCTCAATTGTACTTTTTACCAAAATGTACCCTTGTTTTCCTGCTACATCTTGAACGAACACCGCATGGTAAAATTCATTATTCTGCTCTGTTTCTTTCGTAATGACTTTATTTCTTTGTTTCGTTGTTTCAGAAGTAAGTTCTTTAATTATCCCTTGGCTAAAAGCAGACTGTTCTCCTCCGCTATATTGAACTTTCTTTTTTTCATCTACAAATGCAATAGAAGCCTGTATTTTTTCTTCTAACTTTTCAAATACATATGGATTTTTTAAAACATCATCAAAACCCTGTTCTTCTGCTAATACCGCAACATACTCTGTCTCTTTTACCATTCTCTCTTTGGCATGATCTATATAGTAGTTTTCAAACACGGTTTCCAGTAATAAACCTAGTCCAACTAAAATAAAAACAATAAGAGAAACAAATGTAAAAAGAAGCCTGGAACGAAATTTATTCATCCCCTTTTGGCTCCTCTAATTTATATCCTAAACCACGTATCGTTTTAATGTACGTCGGTTTTTTCGTATTTTGTTCAATTTTATCGCGCAAATGGCTAATATGAACGTCAACAATTCGTGTATCACCAGCAAAATCATAGTTCCATACAGCACTTAATAATTGATCACGTGTCAACACGCGACTTTTATTTTTCGCAAGATAAACAAGTAGTTCAAATTCTTTTGGTGTTAATTCAAGCTTTCTTCCTTGGAAATAAGCCTCATAAAATTCCGGCAAAATTTTAAGTTCAGCAATTGTGATGCTTTCTTCATCTGACGCTTCTTTCACTTGTTCTTCTTGTTGTAATTTCGTGCGGCGCAAAATTGCCTTCACACGCGCAACAACTTCCCTTGGGCTAAATGGCTTCGTCATATAATCATCTGCCCCAAGTTCAAGACCTAGCACCTTATCAAATTCATCATCTTTTGCTGTTAACATTAAAATCGGCGTCATAACGCGCTGCAATCGTAATTCTTTACACACTTCCATACCATCCATTTTTGGAAGCATTAAATCTAATATAATTAAATCTGGGCGTTCTGTTGTCGCTTTTTGAAGCGCCATTTCTCCATCCATCGCTGTTATCACTTCAAACCCAGCTTGTTGTAGATTAAATTCAATTAAAGTTAAGATAAACTCCTCATCATCAACTACTAAAATACGATTGTTCATTCTTTTCCTCCAAGTTATAGACTTGAAACCTTCTTCATCCTAGTATTTTCCCCGTTATTCTCATCATACTAGAAAACAAGGTCCCTCTCAATATAATTGTCTATACATGGATTCAGATTGTGCTATTGTTATTACTCATTCACTCCAATTAACGTGTTGTTATCCATACTTTATACACTTCTATATCGTTATTAAACTCCACATTCGTATAAATATTAAATTCTCGATTTTGCGCTAACAAAAACGCAAGAGCATACGCTATTTTATAGTCTAGCGTTTCATATCCATCAAATACTCTTCCGTACATTTCATTCGCGACCCCGTCTGCCCACACTTCAGCTTCTCTTATCGTTTCAAAGATAACACCTTCTCTTTTCCACTTCATCTTAAAAATCACCCCTTTCATTGACTTCAATTACCAATAAATATATTATTTATTTAAATATACAAATAAATATGATTAGGAGACTATTATGCGAGTATTACTACCTATTTTAACTTTAGCAGTAACATGTTTCCTTACTTTTAACGTACCAAGCTGGGATACGATTAAAACAGGTTGTTCAGAATTTGCCGAAGGGTTTAAAGAAGGATTTTTCAACTAAAAATAGCGCTAGCCCCTTATAGTAAGGTATGCTAGCGCTATTCATATTTTCATGTTTTAAAAATTATCTAATGCTTTTTCCATAATAGAAACTGATTTAAAAGGCGGCGTTACTGTTAAGGAACCTTTTACAACCGTTTCTCCTTTTTCATCATGAGCAGATACAAGCATATCAATTGTATGTTCCTCCTCAGAAACAGCCACAACTTCAAAGTGGATTTGTAACGTTTCATAATGGTGAACATGCTTCACGAACGTAAGGTCCTTCCTAGTAATATGACTACCTGGACCTGGTAAATATTTCGTAACTGCCGTTGTAATCATTCCCGTTAGCATAATGCTTGGTACAATCGGCTTTTCATACGGAGTTTGGGATGCGTAATCATGCTGAATATATAATGGATTGGCATCATTCGTTAACCCTAAGTACAATAACAAATCTTTATCCTCAATTTTTTCAGTGATAGATAATTTCTCTCCTACTGTAATTTCATCCATTCTACGACCAATTTGAACTTTTTTCTTTAACATGTTACAACCCCCTCCGATTTTTTCACCTTATTATCCTACTAATAGCGATACCTGATCCGAAATTTACTATGATGAGGGCAATGTATAGTATAAATCTATAGTTTCATTATAGGATACACCAAATGATAGCGTTTTCATATTATTTCAAAAAAACATTTGAATAAATAGTAGAAAAAGATTCGGGGCCCCGAATCTTTTTCCACTTATATTTAATTATTAAACAAGAACCTTCATTACATTACGTACAGATTCTACAGAGCGATCTAACGCTTCTCTTTCATCTGTAAGAAGTTCTAACTCAATAATTTTTTCAATTCCGTTACCACCTAGAATTACTGGTACCCCTAAGTAAAGGTCGCTATAACCATATTCACCTTCAAGGTATGCAATAGCTGGTAATACACGGCGTTGATCTTTTAAGATTGCTTCTGTCATTTCAACTAAAGAAGCAGCTGGTGCGTAATATGCACTACCGTTTCCTAATAAGCCTACAATCTCGCCGCCACCTTTACGGGTACGTTCTACGATTGCTTCTAAACGCTCTTTCGGAATTAACGTTTCTAACGGAATGCCACCTGCATAAGAATAACGTACAAGAGGTACCATATCGTCACCGTGTCCACCAAGAACAAATCCTGTAATGTCTTTCACAGAAAGATTTAATTCCTGTGCAATAAATGTACGGAAACGAGCTGTATCTAATACGCCCGATTGACCGATAACACGCTCTTTCGGGAATCCTGCTTCTTTAAATACAGAATATGTCATTGCATCAACTGGATTTGTTAATACAACAATAATCGCATTTGGTGAATGTTTTGCAATGTCGCGCGTAATACTTTTCATAATTTTAGAGTTTGTTGCTACTAAGTCATCACGGCTCATACCAGGCTTACGTGCAATACCTGCTGTAATAACGACAACGTCAGAATCAGCAGTATCTGCGTAATCAGATGTTCCAATAATGTTAGCATCAAAACCTTGTACTGGGCTCGCTTCTAACATATCTAACGCTTTCCCTTTTGTTGGATTTTCCAGTTGTGGAATGTCCACTAATACAACATCTGCAAGTTCTTTTTGTGCTAATAAGAATGCTGTTGTTGCTCCTGTAAATCCTGCACCGATGACTGAAACTTTCTTGCGTTTGATTGTCATAATTTACCCCCCGCTTTAATTATGCGTTTTTGATTATCGCTACATCCATGTTTTTAATAAGTTCATTAGCGAACTCAGAACATTTCACTTCTGTTGCACCTTCCATTAAGCGTGCGAAATCATAAGTTACTACTTTTGAAGCAATTGTTTTCTCAACTGAATCAGTTACTAATTTCGCAGCTTCGTTCCATCCTAAGTGCTCTAATAATAATACACCAGAAAGAAGAACTGAAGATGGGTTTACTTTATCTAAACCTGCATATTTTGGAGCTGTACCATGTGTAGCTTCAAAGATAGCATGTCCAGTCACATAGTTAATGTTTGCACCAGGTGCAATACCAATTCCACCTACTTGTGCAGCAAGTGCATCAGAGATGTAGTCTCCGTTTAAGTTCATTGTTGCAACAACATCGAACTCACGTGGACGAGTTAAAATTTGTTGTAAGAAGATGTCTGCAATAGAATCTTTTACGATGATTTTTCCAGCCACTTCAGCGTCTGCCATTGCTTTATTCGCTGCATCTTTACCATCTTTCTCAACGATACGGTCATATTCAGCCCAAGTAAATACTTTATCGCCGAATTCTTGTTCCGCTACTTCGTAACCCCAGTTTTTGAAAGCACCTTCTGTAAATTTCATAATGTTTCCTTTATGAACTAATGTAACAGAAGAACGCTTTTCGTTAATTGCATATTGAATTGCAGCACGAACAAGACGCTTTGTCCCTTCTTCTGAGATTGGTTTAATACCAATACCAGATGTTTCTGGGAAGCGGATTTTATTAACACCCATTGCTTCTTTTAAGAAAGCAAGGACTTTTTCTGCTTCAGGAGATCCTTGTGCATATTCAATTCCAGCATAAATGTCTTCTGTATTCTCACGGAAAATAACCATATCAGTATCTTCCGGACGTTTTACAGGTGAAGGAACACCATCAAAATAACGAACTGGACGTAGACATACATATAAATCTAGTTCTTGACGAAGTGCTACGTTTAGAGAACGAATACCACCGCCAACTGGAGTTGTAAGTGGACCTTTAATCGCGATTAAATATTCACGGATTAAATTTAAAGTTTCTTCTGGTAACCACTCGCCTGTTTGGTTGAATGCTTTTTCCCCTGCAAGCACTTCTTTCCAAACGATTTCCTTCTCACCATCATAAGCTTTTTCAACTGCTGCTTCTAGTACACGAGATGCAGCTGCCCAAATATCAGGACCAATTCCATCTCCTTCGATAAATGGAATAATCGGATTGTTTGGTACATTCATAACACCATTAGTTACAGTAATTTTTTCACCTGTCTTCAATGTGATAACCCCCATGTTTGAAATTTCATATGTATGAAACTGAGGGAATAACCCCTCAGTTCAAACCGTTATTTAAATTAAAATATTCTAATCATTACGTCTTTCCGAAAAAATCAGACTTTTGAAAGCGTATTTTCACTATCAAAATAGTGTTTTTCGCTTATCGTTGTGCAATTGGAACGTACACTTGATGTGTTGGTCCATTATAATCAGCACGTGGACGGATTAAACGGTTGTTTTCATATTGTTCTAGAATATGAGCTAACCAGCCTGACATACGGCTAATTGCAAAAATAGGTGTAAATAAGTCATGGTCAATTCCTAAACAATGGTATACAGAAGCTGAATAGAAATCAACATTTGGTGGAAGACCTTTTTCTTTTGTTACAATGTCTTCAATTTTGATAGACATATTATACCATTTGTCTTCTCCTAAAAGCACGCATAATCTCTTAGACATTTCGCGTAAATGTTTTGCACGCGGATCACCCTGCTCATATACACGGTGGCCAAAGCCCATGATTTTCACTTTATTTTGAAGAGCATTATGAATATATGATTCTACATTTTCTTCTTCGCCAATTTCAGTTAGCATCTTCATTACATTTTCGTTTGCCCCGCCGTGAAGAGGACCTTTTAACGCACCGATTGCTGCTGTAATACCAGAATATACATCTGAAAGTGTAGCTACACAAACGCGTGCAGTAAATGTAGAAGCGTTTAACTCATGATCTGCGTGAAGTACAAGCGCCTTATCAAAAGCTTCAATTTCAACTTCATTTGGCTCGCGATCATTTAACATGTACAAGAAGTTTGCAGCTAATGATAAATCGTTTCTAGGCTCAACAACATCTAAACCTTTACGAATTCTTGCATAAGCAGCAACTAAAGTTCCCACTTGAGCCTGCAATTTAACCGCTTTCAAATAATTGGAGTTTTCATCCATAATTTCAGCGCTCTCATCGTATAATGATAGCATGGAAATTGCAGTTCGTAAAACAGACATCGGATGTGCGATTTTTAAATTTACTTGTTTCAAATATGTTAAAATCTCACCTGGAACTTTATAGTATTCCGATACAGTCTCTTTAAATTTCGCTAGTTCTTGTTCACTAGGAAGCTTGCGATGCCATAATAAGTACACTACTTCTTCAAATGTAGCATTCTCAGCTAAATCATCAATATTATACCCAACATAAGTTAATGTATCATCAATAATAGAGCTCACAGATGATGTTGTTGCTACTACCCCTTCTAAACCTCGAATAACAGTCATGACATTCTCTCCTTTTCCTGAAAATTCTCCCAACCTTGCTCCTTATATCTATTTGCTCCCCTTTTGAATTATGAACGCCCGTTCACTCTTTAGGCAAGCAAAATGCACGATCATGCAAATTTATTGCGATGTTCCCCTCTTATGTCCATTGTCTACATGGAAAGCATGAGCGTGAATGTCTCCCCGAATCCTCACGCTCAAAACAACAAGTTAGTGAGGAAAATTAATTCCGAAGAGTTTTATGATAAAAACAACATAAAACAATATCATTATAAAATTGTTTTATGTTGTTTTTATTTTATCTGGTGTAAAGTCTCTGCTGTTATGTAACTTTTCAAAGTTTCTAATCCTATTATAAACAATTATCTGACTTTTGTGAACAGAAAGAATTCAAAATTTTTATATTACTATAAAATTCCTCATTTAAACATCTGTATAATACTCATAACTGCATAGGCAATTCCAGCCCCAATTAATGGACCTACAGCAACTCCATTAAATAAAGCAACCGCTATAATTGTCCCGAAAACGAGCGCAGTTGTAATATGAGGATCCGTCGTCAATAATTGTACGCCGCCTTTCGCTAACAAAGCAACCGCTACCCCTGAAGCTAAAGCAATCCATGCATAATACGATTTCGCCGCTTCTCCAAGTTGTTTAAAACCTATTTCCCCCGTTGCAATCGGTACGAGTACTGCTATTGTAATAACCGTTACACCGAGGTTAATCCCTTTCGTTTGTAGATAAGGAAAGACTTTATCTCCTAGAAACGTAAATTTCAATAAAAATAACACACCAATGGCTACAGTAAGCGATTGGTTTTTAGCAACAAGTCCTATAATAAGTAGTATGAATAAAAATAACGTTGACTGACTAATCATGTTTGCACTTCCTTTCTGAAAATAATGAACTCATTTCCAAACAAAAATACCTTTAAACCTATCGTTATACATGCTATATCGATGTATATTCAACAATAACCACTTCATTTTTTATGTATTTTAAAATGACAAACTGAGACTTTCATCATCAAAAATTTAAGCATGTATACATTTTTGAAAACGATTGTCTCTCCTTTCTTTTCTAATAAGAAACAGGTAAAATAAAAAGAAGAGAAAATGAAGTTTTTACCATATAGTAGAAGCATCAACACCAAGCTTTTACAGTCACTCATGTACTGAAAAAGCAGGAAAAATCCATCATTCCACTATAACATAAAGTGAAACTTTAATCAGTGGGGCATTTTCCACTGATTATTAGTTGAACCAATCGGGCATTTACGGGCAGTTTATCTCCATCTAACTCCTTTGATCCAGCTGCACTTCGGGTAGGAGATTTACTTGCCCGCAAATAGCGGGGTAAAGTGAAACTTTAATCAGTGGGGAACACTCGTTATAAGTTGAACGAATTAGGATAATCCAAATTGGAATGGGAGGTATACATCTTTGAACCGAAACTTACTATATATGATATTGCGACTCATATTTGTCATTGTAGCAACGGTAGCCGGGTTCTATGCATTACTATATATGTCAGGACTTATCTATCCTTTTATTATCGCTTTCGCATTTGCTTATTTGATTAATCCCGTCGTCAATTTCCTTAATCAAAAACTACAATTTCCTCGCGCACTAGCAGTACTCGTTAGCTTAATTCTCGTATTCGGAGCTATCGTCGGACTCGTTACATATCTTGTAACGGAAGCAATATCGGCCACAACATACTTACTACAACTTGTTACAGTAAAGTTCCCGGATATCGTTAAATTCGCAGAGCAATTTGCACTTAATCATATTATGCCTCTCTATGATGATTTAATTTCTAAATTTAATCATCTTGGGGAACCACAGCGCTATACGATTACACAAAACATTCAAAACTTAGGAACCGAAGCAACGACGCAAATGAAAGAACTTTTAACTGCTATTATAAGCGGGTTAACAAATTTCATTAGTGCATTACCAACAACTTTAACTGTCCTTGTATTCGTTTTATTAGCCACTTTCTTCATTAGTTACGATTGGCACCGTCTTGCTCAGAAAGTAAGAAAATTTTTGCCGAACCGTGTTCACGGCTATGGAAAAACTATTTTTGTCGATTTAAGAAAAGCTTTATTTGGTTTTGTTAAAGCGCAACTTACACTCGTATCTATGACAACTGTTATTGTACTAATCGGACTTTTAATATTACGCGTACCATACGCCATTACTATCGCGATTATTACAGGGGTTGTAGATTTACTCCCGTATTTAGGAACAGGTGCCGTCTTCGTTCCTTGGGTTATATACGTATTTTTCACTGGCGATACTGCTTTCGCCATCGGTCTTCTCATCTTATACATCGTCGTGATTGTCCAAAGACAAATTATGGAGCCTAAAGTACTTTCATCTAATATCGGCCTCGATCCATTAGCAACACTGATTGCTCTATTTGTCGGCTTTAAGCTTTTTGGCTTTTTAGGATTAATCATCGGTCCAGTCATCTTAGTACTACTTAATACATTGCACAAAGCTCGTGTATTCCATGATTTGTGGAAATATATTAAAGGCTCACCTTCAAAATAATAGTTTCTAATTCATATACAACAAAAAACTTACATGTAATCAGTGGGAATTTCCCACTGATTATTCCTTGTACTTATTTTTCACACTCATTACATGCAACAAGAGGATTCCCCACAAAAAGGATAATACTCTTGTTTTTTTGCATAGAAAACGCATATTCCGAGGTATTTTTACATATTTATTCTATTATTTTTATAATTATTACTTACATTTTTTACTTTTTATGCAAATGAATAAATATACAAAATGGTATAAAATGAGACTTAAACTAACAATTTTCCTGTTCGTATCTAACTTTTCCATTCCAATTGATTCTTTTTATATACAAAACCAACTTGAGTTCATATGAATTTCCCTACAACACACTCAGTAAGAACTACCTACATATCCAATCGAAAAATACATAGCAAATATAATAAGGCAAAACTATGATCAGTAAGGATTTTGTCCACCACCGATTATTAACTTTCACCAACCGGACTTGTATGAGCAGTCTAATTTCCACTTAACTCCTTCGCATTCACCACATTTTAAGGCATGATACAGCAAAACTTTAATTAACAGAGCTTCATCCACCCGCCATCCTTTTGTGGGCAAAAAAATAGCGCTTAGATCGCTATAATCTAAGCACTATTTCTGCACAATAATAGTAGAACTCTTTCTAAACTTCCATTCCATCCACTTCATAACAAATGGCTTCAACAAAGCCCTCGTCATAGGGATAACGAAGATCAAACCCATTATATCCGTTACGTATCCAGGAAGCACCAAAAGAATACCTCCTATAAAGATAAAAATACCATCCAGTACCGCTCCTCCTGGCATTTCTCCTCTATTCAACTTAGATTGAATCTCTCCAAGTACCTTAAATCCTTGTCTTTTCGCCAAATAGACACCTACAACACCTGTAAATACAATCATGGCGAACGTAGACCATAAACCTATTACATGACTCGATCCAATTAAGACTGTAATCTCAATCGCCGGTATTAAAATAAACAAGAATAGTAACCACTTCATAGTTCTACACTCCTCTCACACATCACTTTAAACGAACCCAGAGCGCCCATATACGCTACACAGAAACTAAACACCTTTCCCTATTGAACCTCGTAACAAACGGCTTTTAAACGCAATTCCAGGCGTTTCAAGCTGATCCCACCTCGTTTTTGTGTAAAAAAAAGAGAAGGACTCCGATCCTTCTCTTCGTATTACTTATAGCACTTCCGCATGTCCATTATAAACAATTCCGCGTGCTGCATCAACTGTTACTTCTTGGCCATTTTTTAAAGTTGCTGTTACGCCGTTTACACCAACGATAACAGGAATACCGATTGATACACCTACAACAGCCGCATGGCTTGTTAGACCGCCTTCTTCTACAACTAGAGCAGCAGCTTTTTCGATTGCAGGAATCATATCTTTATCAGTGCTTGTTGTAACAAGGATATCACCTTTGTTTACGTTCGCTACAGCTTCAGCAGCTGTTTTCGCTACAACTACTTTACCTTTTGCAGCTTTACGACCGATTCCTTGTCCTTTCGCAACTTCTTCACCAACAACATGGATTTTCATTAAGTTTGTTGTACCAGTTTCAGCAACTGGAACACCAGCAGTGATTACTACAGTGTCTCCAAGTCCAATTAGACCTGCATCCATACCTGTTTGAATTGCAGTATCTAACATTTCGTCAGTAGACGCTGCACGTTTTCCAGCCATAAATGCTTGTACACCCCAAACAAGTGCAAGACGACGTCCTACTTGCTCGTCAGATGTCACAGCTACGATTGGAGATTTCGGACGGTATTTAGAGATCATTTTCGCAGTATGTCCACTTTCTGTTGGAGCTACGATTGCAGCTACATCAAGAGCAAGTGCTGTATGCGCAACAGATTGGCTAATTGCATCTGTAATTGTTGGAGTGAACTCTTTAATACGTTTTTTGAACATATCTTCATATTGTAATGATTTTTCAACACGTACTGCAATGTTAGCCATCATTGTTACTGCTTCTACTGGGTATTGACCAGCAGCTGTTTCACCTGAAAGCATGATTGCATCTGTACCATCGAAGATTGCATTAGCTACGTCACTTGCTTCCGCACGAGTTGGACGTGGGTTACGTTGCATAGAATCTAACATTTGTGTCGCAGTAATAACCGGTTTACCTAACACGTTACATTTTTTGATTAGACGTTTTTGTACTAATGGTACTTCTTCTGGTGGAATTTCTACACCCATATCACCACGAGCTACCATTAAACCGTCAGAAACTTCTAAGATTGAATCGATGTTATCGATACCCTCTTGGTTTTCGATTTTTGGTACGATTTGGATGTATTGAGCGTTATGCCCTTCTAATAATTCACGGATTTCTAATACGTCAGATGCTTTACGTACGAATGAAGCTGCGATGAAATCAACTTTTTGCTCGATACCGAAAACGATATCTTTTACGTCTTTTTCAGTGATACCAGGAAGCTTAATGCTTACGTTTGGTACGTTAACACCTTTTTTATTTTTTACAGTTCCGCTGTTTAAAACTTTTGTACGGATGTTTCCGTCAGCTTTTTCGATTACTTCTAGTTCGATAAGACCGTCATCGATTAGAATACGAGAACCTGGGTCTACATCGTCATAAAGACCAGCATAAGATACAGAGAACTTCTCTGCAGTACCTAATACTTGCTCAGTAGAAAGAACTACTTCCGCACCTGTTACAAGCTCAGCTTGTCCGTCTACGAAGTCGTGAGTACGGATTTCTGGACCTTTTGTATCAAGTAAGATACCAACTGTTTTACCAGTTTTCTTTGAAGCTTCACGAATGTTTTTAATACGAGCGCCGTGCTCTTCATGGCTACCATGAGAGAAGTTTAAACGAGCAACGTTCATACCCGCTTCGATTAATTGTTCTAATTTCTCAATACTTTCACTAGCAGGACCTATAGTACATACAATTTTAGTTTTACGCATATTGCACCTCCGAAAATTATGAAACCGTTCCCAAATATCCGACATTAAGCCGATTAGATGGATAATTCTTTAGATAATTGATACATATCTTTATCGATTGTATGCTTTTGAGCTAACGCTTCGATAATATCATGATCAACAAGTTTATTATCTTGAATACCTACACAACGTCCACCTCTACCAGCAATTAATAATTCAACTGCTCTTGCGCCAAGACGACTTGCTAATACACGGTCTTGTGCACTTGGTGATCCACCACGTTGTACGTGACCTAATACAGTTACACGAGTATCAAAGTTTGTTGCTTCTTCAATGTGCTTACCGATGTCAATTGCACTTCCAACACCTTCAGCCACAATGATAATACTGTGTTTTTTACCACGTTCACTACCGCGCTTCAGACGAGCAATAACATCTTCCATGTCATACTCTTCTTCTGGAATTAAGATTGTTTCGGCACCATCAGCTAAACCAGCCCATAATGCGATATCTCCAGCATGACGCCCCATTACTTCGATAACATATGTACGTTCATGAGATGTAGCTGTGTCACGAATTTTATCAATTGCATCAATAACAGTATTTAAAGCTGTATCGAAACCAATTGTGAAGTCTGTTCCAGGAATATCATTGTCGATTGTACCTGGTACACCAACACATGGGAATCCTTGTTCAGTTAATTTTTTAGCACCTTGGTAAGAGCCATCTCCACCAATAACAACAAGTCCTTCGATACCGTGTTTCTTTAATTGCTCGATACCTTTTAGTCGTACTTCTGGATCTTTAAACTCAGGACATCTTGCTGTATATAATTTCGTACCACCACGGTGGATAATATCGCCAACAGAACCAAGTTCTAATTTTTCAATATGACCAGAAATTAAACCCGCGTATCCATGGTAAATACCATATACTTCAATATCATGGAAAATCGCTTTACGAACAACTGCACGAATGGCAGCATTCATACCAGGTGAATCTCCACCACTTGTTAATACACCAATACGTTTCATTTGTACTCACCTCATAAAGATTATTTGCCTTATAATAAAATAACACGAAAAAATATAAAAACACAATGGAGAAGATGTGTCTTTTCATAATAAAAACGTGCATTCGCGAAGAGGAACGCACGCTTTTATTATTTTATCCCAATGGAAGCGTTTGAAAACGAAACTTGCCCAATTTTCATATATTTTTCATAACGTTTTTCGATTAATTCATCTTTCGAAATTCCGCTTAATTGTTCAAAAGTTTTCTTAAGCATTAAATCTATATTTTCTGATTGTTTTAAAATATTACGATGCGCTCCACCTTTTGCCTCTGGAATAATTTCGTCAATTACACCTAATTCTTTCAAATCTAATGCTGTAATTTTCATCGCTTCTGCAGCTTCTTTTGCTTTACCAGCGTCTTTCCAAAGAATTGCCGCCGCACCCTCTGGTGTAATAACAGAATACGTGGAATTTTCCAGCATATGAATGTAATCCCCTACTCCAAGACCTAACGCACCACCACTACCACCTTCACCGATAACAATACAAATAACAGGGACAGTTAAACCCGCCATTTCAAATAAATTACGGGCAATCGCCTCACTTTGTCCACGTTCTTCAGCTGCTTTACCAGGATAGGCTCCCTTCGTATCGATGAAACAAATAATAGGACGATTAAACTTTTCCGCTTGTTTCATTAGACGCAGTGCTTTTCGATATCCTTCTGGATGAGGCATCCCAAAATTACGACGAATATTTTCTTTCGTATCTTTTCCGCGTTGGTGCCCAATTACAGTTACAGGCATCCCCTTATATTTCGCAATGCCGCCGACAATCGCTGCATCGTCGCCAAATAGGCGATCTCCATGACATTCAAAAAAATTAGTAAATAAGTGCTCAATATAATCGAGCGTTGTCGGTCGTTCTGCATGACGAGCAATTTGAACACGGTCCCATACTTTCATATTGCCGTATATATCTTCCTCTAATTTTTCTAGCTTGTCTTCCAAAATACGAATCTCCTCACTGAAGTCCATCTGGCTGTTTTTCGTATAGTCTTTCAGTTCACGAATCTTATTTCTTAGCTCAACAACTGGTTTCTCAAATTCTAGCTCTGCCATACAGCCATTTCCCCTCCTTGATGAACTTCTAAAATCTTACGGAGCGATTCTCTCATATCATCACGATGCACAACCGCATCTAATTGACCGTGCTCTAATAAAAATTCTGCCGTTTGGAAATCTTCCGGTAGTTTTTCACGCACCGTTTGTTCAATTACACGTCTACCAGCAAATCCGATAAGTGCACCTGGCTCTGCAAGATTGTAATCACCAAGTGAAGCGAAACTCGCTGAAACCCCGCCCGTCGTTGGGTGAGTCATAACAGAAATAAATAACCCTCCTGCATTACTATGCTTTTTCAAAGCTACGCTTGTTTTTGCCATTTGCATTAAACTTAATATCCCTTCTTGCATACGGGCACCACCCGACGCAGTAAAGATAATAAATGGAACTTGTAAGTCGTATGCTTTTTCAACTGCACGGGCAATTTTCTCTCCTACAACAGAGCCCATGCTGCCCATTCGAAAACGAGAATCCATTACTGCAACAACAACAAGCATGTCATCAATTGTTCCTTCACCAGTTACAACCGCTTCGTTCAATTTAGTCTTCTTACGATCGCTCTCTAGTTTCTCTTCATATCCTGGAAACTCGAGTGGATTTAATGAAACCATTTCTTTGTCATACTCACGGAATGACCCTTCGTCCAATATACTATCAAGACGTTCCCATGCATTCATAGGATGATGATATCCACAATTCACACATACTTTTAAATTTTTTAGAAGCTCTTTCGTATACATGATTTTTTTACATTTCGGACATTTTGTCATAACGCCATCCGGTACATCTTTTCGTACTTGTTCTGAAGGTATTGCAGCGTACTTTTTCTTTTTCACGAATAAATCTCTTAGCACAATTTGACCCCCTTCATTGAGAGCTAAGGTTAGCGCAAGAAGAAAATTGGGCTAACACCAAAGTTTGATGTTAGCCTTATCTTCTCAATCTGTCTAATAACCTCACTCTTTACGTTTAACTTTAACCGCTACGCGATAGAATGTTTGTCATAACGTGTCATGGTCATTTCGACAAATTTTATACATTACGAGTGAAACTGTATATTCTCTACTAATTCATCGTAAATTTTTAGTGCATCATTTTCTTGTTTTTCTTCCAAAGTAGCATAAAGCTTTCTATACATATCGATAGAATCTCCTGAAACTTCACAAGAAAGAGTTGATACGTAATCATTTACGATCATCCAAATGCGATATAGTAAATAATTATCGACTTGTTCAATGAGTGTTTTAAAGAACGTTTGATGAAGCATCGGAATTGAGTTTTCATTTTCTTCAAGCACTTGATTTAATTTTCTTAGCACTTTAGAAAACGTTTCTTTCGGCAAATTACATACAATTCGAATCATATCTTTCTCAAGCAATCGTTTTGTTTGTAATAAATCACGAATTGTTTTCTCATCTTGCAGCAAGAACGGCGCAATCAATTGTACAAGACCGTTATCGTAAAAGTTTCGAATAAACGTCCCTTCACCACGTCTCGTTTCAATCAATCCTACCAGTTCTAAAGCACGCAATGCTTCTCTTACAGAGGAACGCCCTACGTTTAAACGTGAACTTAACTCACGCTCAGACGGCAAACGATCCCCCGCCACCAATCCATCTTCTTCCATAATGGAACGGATTTTTTTTACAATTTCGAGATATACTTTTGTATTTGATGATGTCAATGGAAATTCCTCGCTTATTCTTTACCAATCAGCGCTAATTGTTTTGTTTTCTCAGCAATCTCATTTGGATCTACTTGACGGCGAGCTACTCCTGTCTCCATTGCAGCTTTCGCAACGTAAGCTGCCACTTGAGGCGCTACACGCGCGTCAAACGGTGCCGGAATGATATAGTCTGCATTCAACTCATCTTCTGCTACAAGCTCAGCAATAGCCTGTACAGCTGCCATCTTCATTTCTTCGTTAATTTGTGTCGCATGTACGTCAAGTGCACCACGGAAAATACCAGGGAACGCTAGTACATTATTTACTTGGTTCGCGAAGTCAGAACGACCCGTTCCAACAACAGCTGCGCCCGCTGCTTTTGCCAATTCTGGCATAATTTCTGGAACTGGATTCGCCATTGCAAAAATAATTGCATCGTCATTCATTGTACGAACCATCTCTTCTGTTAATGCACCTTCTGCAGATACACCAATGAATACGTCCGCACCTTGTACAACGTCAGCTAAAGAACCTTCGATACGATTCTTATTTGTATATTTTGCAACTTCATCCTTCACCGGATTCATACCTGTAGGACGACCATCATAGATTGCGCCTTTACGGTCACACATAATAATGTCGCGTACACCATAGCGATATAAAAGTTTAATAATTGCAATACCTGCTGCACCTGCGCCATTTGCGACAACTTTAATGTCAGACATTTTCTTTCCAACTAATTTTAGCGCGTTCACAAGACCTGCTACTGTTACGATAGCTGTTCCGTGTTGATCATCATGGAAGATAGGAATATTTGTTTCTTTTTTCAAACGTTCTTCAATAATGAAGCAGTTTGGTGCTGCGATATCCTCTAAGTTAACGCCGCCAAAAGTTGGCTCCATTAATTTTACAGTTTCAACAATTTTATCTACATCGTTTGTATTTAAGGCAATTGGGAATGCATCTACACCAGCAAAGCTCTTAAATAATACAGCTTTACCTTCCATTACTGGAAGAGATGCTTCAGGTCCAATGTTACCAAGACCAAGTACAGCCGTGCCATCTGTCACAACTGCTACCATATTTCCCTTCATCGTATATTCATATACCTTACTTTTATCGTCATAAATTTCTTTACAAGGTTCTGCAACCCCTGGAGAATATGCAAGACTTAAATCTTTTGCATTTTCTACTTTTACTTTTGATACAGTTTCTAATTTTCCTTGATGCACTTTATGCATGTGAAGTGCTTCTTCACGAAGTGTTGACAAACTATCCACTCTCCTCAAATTATTCTAGCTGATATCAATTTCTCCAAGTGGTCTGACCACGAACACTACTACTATAATAATCGAAGTGTAGGGAAATTGTCCATTATATTTTCACAACCACATTTTCTTCCCCGACAATTTCACGAAGTGCTCCTAAACATTCTTCACTTGGATGAATCGATAAACTTCGAGATAATTGTACCATTTTATGTTCCTTTTCATAATAAATTAGTACTTTCGCAAAACCTGAATAGTCAAACAATATTTTAGTAACCTGATTTAAAAGCTTTTTCTCATACTGAGACGGCAATTTCACGTAAACAGATGCGTCTTTCTTTTCTTCATACACATCCATTTCTTCTAATGGATATAGTCCATTTACAATCCATTGTAACTTATGATTTCTTAGCTCAATCATGCCGTCAACTAAAACAATTGCTCCTTCTTGTAACTTATCTGAGAAATGTATATACGTTTCAGGGAAAAGAACTGCTTCCATTTCATCATTTTGATCACAAAATGTAATAAACGCCATCTTTTGCAACTTTTTCGTACGAATCACTCTCACGCTTGTTATATACACGATAGCCCTTTGTACTTTTTTCTTATGTCGCATCGCCTGAGCAAGGGATGGAATTTCTAATTCTTTCGCTAACTTCACATACTGCGCTGTCGGATAGCTTGATAAATAAAAACCTAGTGCTTCCTTCTCTTTATTTAACTGTTCAATAAAAGAGAGCTCTTCTCCTTGCACGTATTTTGATTTTGGAACAGCATCTCCTAAATCACGTGCAAGATTTGCGTACTCTAACGCTCCTTTAAGGCTTTTCCATAAGTTTGTTCTCGAAACACCAAAATCATCAAAACACCCAGACCAGACGAACGCCTCTAAATTTCGCTCTGTTACAAACTTTGATGGCATACGAAGACAAAATTCAAATAAATCTTCAAATATTTTTTTCTCTCGTTCTTCGAGTAATGCTGTCACTGTAGCCATTCCAATGTTTCGAATTGAAAGTAAGCTGTAACGTATCGCATTACCTTCTATTTGGAAATTGTAACCACTTCTCTGAAGAGACGGCGGCAAAACGTGAAAACCTTTCCGCTTCGTTTCTCGTATATACTGCACAATCTTATCTTCATTTCCAATTGCACTTGATAATAATGCTGTCATAAATTCCAGCGTATAATTCGCTTTTAAGTAAGCAAGCTGATATCCAATCATACTGTAGGCTACAGCGTGACTTCGGTTAAAACCGTAATTTGCAAATCTTACAATTAAATCATAAATTTTCTCTGCGGATGTCTCGTCATAACCATTTTGTAAACAGCCTTGTACAAAATGCTTACGCTCCTGATCTAAAATATCACGATTTTTTTTACTCACTGCACGGCGTAATAAATCTGCTTCTCCGAGCGAGAATCCCGCCAACTTCGACGCAATTTGCATAATTTGTTCTTGGTATACAATTACACCGTACGTTCTTTCTAAAATCGGCTTTAAATCCGGATGTAAATATTCAATTTTTCTTTTTCCGTGCTTTGATTCAATAAAAGTTGGAATTTGTTCCATTGGTCCTGGTCTATATAATGAGTTAACAGCGACAATATCTTCAAATTCATTCGGTTTTAACCCGCGAAGTACATTTCGCATACCACCTGATTCAAGCTGGAATACACCTGTTGTATCCCCTCTACCTAACAATTGGAACGTCTTTTCATCTTGAAGTGGTAAATTTCTTAAATCAATTTGTGTCCCCGTCTTTTTCACAATAAACTTTATAATATTTTCAAGTAACGTTAAATTACGTAATCCTAAAAAATCCATCTTTAACAAACCAAGTTCTTCTAATGCATCAGCTGGATATTGTGTAACATACACATCGTTATGCCCTTCTTGAATCGCAACACTTCCTGTTAACGGCTCTTGGCTCATAATAACGCCAGCTGCATGAATAGACGTATGACGCGGTAAGCCTTCTACACGTTTTGCAATTTCAAACACACGCTCATGCAACAGATTCCCTTGTATGAACTCACGGAGTGATTGCGATTCCTCATATGCATCTTTTAACGTTATACCGAGCTTTGATGGGATAAGTTTTGAGAATATGTCAATATCTCGCGGCGGAAGCCCCATTACACGCGCAATATCTCTAATTGCCGCTTTCGCTGCAAGCGTCCCGAACGTTACGATTTGTGCAACACGAAGCTGACCATATTTATCTTTCACATATCGAATCATCTCATCACGTCTTATATCCGGAAAATCGATATCAATATCTGGAAGTGTCACACGTTCGGGGTTTAAAAATCTTTCAAATAATAGATCATATTCAATCGGATCAATATCTGTAATTTCTAATACGTAAGAAACGAGTGAGCCAGCTGCCGATCCACGTCCTGGTCCTGTTAAAATATGATTTTCATGCGCATACTTCATAAAATCCCACACGATGAGGAAATAATCACTAAACCCCATACTAGAAATAACGTTTAATTCATGATTCAAACGCTTTATATGTACTTCTTTCGGCGTACCATATCGTTTCTGCAAGCCTTCTTCACAAACGCGGCGTAAATACATATCATTCGTCTCGTTAGCTGGAACAGGAAATTTCGGTAATTGATTTATATGAAACGGTATTTCTACTCTGCAACGTTCTGCAATTTCTACTGTGTTATAAATCGCTTCTTCTACGTGAGAAAATAGTGCTTCCATTTCATCTGATGATTTTAAATAATATTGATCCGTTTTCAACCTTGGTCTATCTGGATCAGTCATTTTCGTTCCACTTTCAACAGATAATAAGCACTCATGAACAAGTGCGTCACTTTGATTGATGTAGCGTACATCGTTTGTTGCAACAACCGGAACATTTATCCTACTCATAAATGCAGGTAATTTCTCTTGCAGGAGCAGTTCATCTTGAATCGCATGATGCTGCAAACTCATATAAAAATTGCCGAACATGCTTTGATACATGCGAGCTACTTCTTCAGCTTCACTCTCTTTGTCTTCTAATAATAATTGTTCAATTTCCCCATCTTTACCTGGTGAAATAGCAATTAATCCTTTCGCATAATGGGCAAGCCACTTTTTCGGAATACCTTCTTTTGACTTCGTCATAATGCTACTAGAAATCTTTAATAAATTTTGATAGCCCATTTCATTTTCAGCAAGTAAAACAAGCGGATAAGATTTTTCCTCTTCTTCACTAAAAATAGAAGCTGTTAAGCCGATAATAGGCTGTATACCATGTTTCTTACATGCTTTATAAAACGGAATAACGCCATACATAACATTTTCGTCCGTAATAGCGAGTGACGAAAAACCAAGTTCTTTCGCCCTGACTACAAGCTCATCAATTTTACAAGCACTTTTTAATAAACTAAAAACGGTTTGACATTGTAAATGCACAAACTTCACTGTTGTACCCTCTCTTTACCAATCTGACTACTTTTATTATAGGTGATGAGGAAAGCGGAAATCAAAACATACTTCTTATACTTTGTCCATATATATGAAGAAGAAAGGGGAATGACGATGGATGTAAGAGAACATACTTTTTTCTCTCTGCTTATTATTAGTTATTTTATTGCCTTTGGGGTTATACTTGGTGGTTCATTAATTGGTGGATTTGGTGCATTTCTTATCGGAAAACCAACTCTAACTTACATTAATCAATTCGCCCAAAATTTAAGAATTTGGGCACTCGTTGCAGCAATTGGTGGAACATTTGATACTTTTTATAGCTTTGAAAGAAGTTTCTTTGGCGGAGATATGAAAGATATTGTAAAACAAATTCTCCTTATTTTTTTCGCAACGGGTGGTATGCAAACAGGTCTTACTATTATTAAATGGCTAACGCAGGAACATGTATGAGAGTACCAAGTGCCAATACAGCAAAAAAATGGTATTTAGTTTTAGCTGGTGCTGCTGTTGGAGGCGTGTTGAGCTGGTTTGTTTTTTTGTACATATACGGTGTTTTTCAAGAAGAACAAGCTAGTAAAATAGCAGAGCAACGAGAAATTATAGAAAAACAAGAAGCAAAGCTCCACGTCCTTCTCGAAGATCAAGAAAAATTGAATACAGAAAATAAACGACTCTTAACTATTCAAGAGATTAAAATAAAAATAATCAATCGAGAAAAATACGATTTAGACAATCTTACACTCGAAAATATGACCACTTCTATTCATAATGACCTCCAGCATCTTTTAACGAAAAACATACAAAGTATCGCAAAAAATAAAGACCTACTCAAAAAAGCAATCGAAAATAAAACGTATAAACATTACGATCGTCTATACCGCTTTAAAGTCGATACAATATCTTTTGATACCGTGCTTGAAATTAGCATTGCTATAGAAAAAGAAAAATAAAATCCCTCCACTTTATCGACATATATGACTCGATAAATGGAGGGGCTTTTTATTTTATTATCGTCATGAGGGTTCTCTTAAAACATAAAAAAAGACGTTTTTGGGAGTTTTTCATTATTTCATCAAATCAATCTCATAAATAACAAAAAACCCCTATTTATTGATGTTTCATTTTAAAAACAAAAAAGAAGGGCTTAAGCGTCCTCCTTCTCTTTCGTTCAACATACAATTTTTTATCTACACAGCTCACGTAAATCAGCAAAAAGACGATCCGCTTCTTCCCAAGAAGATGCTTTTGCACCAGAAGCCATCGGATGCCCTCCGCCATTATATTGCATCGCTAATTTATTTATCACTGGTCCTTTTGAGCGAAGACGAACACGAATCACATCGTCTTCCTCTAAAAATAGAACCCACGACTTTAATCCATCAATATTACCAAGTGCTCCAACAACGCCAGATGCCTCAGAAGGAAGTACATCAAACTTTTCTAATACTTCTTTCGTTAATTTAATGTAAGCTGCTCCTTCTTCTACCATCGTAAAGTTTTGTAAAATATAGCCGTTTAAACGAGCAATTTTTTCTTTCGTCTTATACATTTCATTGTATAAATCTGTGAATTTCACATCCATATCGACAAGCTCACTTACGTAACGAAGTGTTTTCGCTGTTGTATTCGGGAATAAGAAACGACCTGTATCCCCAACAATACCCGCTAAAATAAGACGAGCTGCTTCTTTCGTTATCTGTAATCCTTTATCTTTTCCATAACTGTAAAACTCATAGATCATTTCACTTGTAGAACTTGCTGTCGTATCTACCCACGTAATATCTCCGTACGGATCTTCATTCGGATGATGATCAATTTTAATTAACATCTTCCCTTTTGCATAGCGTTGATCGTCAACACGTTCTTGGTTCGCAGTATCACATACGATAACAAGTGCATTTTCATATACACTATCTTCAATATCATCCATTACTCGTAAATATTCTAGTGACGGTTCATTGTACCCAACCGTATAAATATTTTTCTCTGGAAACGATTCTTGTAGAATTGTACCAAGACCGCCCTGTGAACCTAATGCATCTGGATCTGGACGCACATGACGATGAATAATAATTGTATCAAACTCTTTAATTGCTCCTAAAATTTGCTCATGCATATGTATAATCTCCTTTTTACTCAACTTCTCCACTTTAACGTGCAGTAACATCCCAATCGGTGCAGGCTAATCATTAGCGCGCAGTAACATCCCCGCACTAATTAAAGTTTCACTTTATCCTTCATTATAACGGAAAGTATTTCATACATGCGAACAATTGCTTTATAATAAAAGTTAGAAAGTTTAGATATTTATTTTTTCTCCACTATTATTTTTCACAAAGCGATGGGAGTGTGCATGATGCCAGTATTAGTCTTCTGTATTATCGTCTCATTTATGTTGTACCTCTTCTACAAAACAAAATACTTTCGTACAAACCGCCCAATGGAGAAAGGTTGGCTCTCAGGAAAATCCGCAATGGCACTTGGTTCATTCGTCTTATTCTTCGGGATAAACCAATTCTTTTTAGAACTTTCAACCGCTCGTATTATCGTTGGTGTTTTATTTGTTCTATTTGGTAGTGCAAGTGTATTTAATGGATTTCGCCAATACAAACATTTCTTACCATTAGCAGTTGAAGAAGCTGAATCTGTCTGAAGCAACATAAAAAAGCATCAATATTGTGATGCTTTTTTACGTCCCCTAACTTTTAAAATCATATATGCAACAAACGCAGACGGTATATTAAAGGGGTTGCCTTGTACGTGAAAATGTAATTGTTCTTCTTCAAAAGACATTTTTTCATATAATTCTTGCTGAGATAATCCTGTTCGTTTCTTTTTTTCATGTAAACCTTGTAAATATAAATATTGAAGCGGTATCATCACAAGAAAGTAAAATAGTGCGATCCCACCAAAAAAGAGCACTTCTGATGACATAATGCATACCACCTTCCCTAAATCCATTTTCTTACAATTTAATTATAACATAGTATAAACTCTAATTAAATTAATATTCTGTTTTTTAGTTATACAATTGTCTCACCACATAATTCCTCTTCAGCATACTGAACATATCGCCGAATAAAAGCACCGGGATCTTTTCTAATAGGCTCTATATCCAGTCTTAACGGAATCTTTCCCGCCATATAAAAAATTCTCGAAGCAGTCCCAAGTCGAATAGCTGCTTCCGAAATATTTTCCCCATATCCCATCATGAAATTCCCCCATGCGTCTTCTAACTGTCCCGAAGCAATTAAATGCAATCTCGGAACACCAATATCAAACTCTTTATAGCCAAATCCACATTCATCAAAATCGAGTAAATACCAATCCTCTCTGTCTACAAGAACATTGCCAAAATGCATATCACCGTGAACAAATTGTTTTTCTCCTAGTTGAGTTGAATTTTCGAGTTCTTGTATTCTTTCTGCAATTCTTATGCACTTATGCTTATCCGCATGCGATAGAAATGAAGCATTTAGTAATCGTTGTAAAGGTTCATGGTTTACCTTTCGCTCACTATATATAGGCCTTTCATAACCTCTCCAAGTTTGCGGTACTCTTTTGAGCACTCCATTTGTTTTTTCATGAAACATTCGCATTAATGATCCAAGCTTTTCATAATCTTTATCCTTTGGTTCTAAAATTTCACTTCCGTTTATAAACCTAAAGACAACAAAATACTGGATACTTCCCTCACCTTTCATAATAGGTGTGATCAAATCACCACTTTTATTGACAACTACTTCTGGTACTAACATTTGTTTTTGTATCGCTATTAACCAATGTATTTCAGCCTCTATTTGCTCGCATGTATAACGTCCTTCTCTGTACTGCCTAACTACAAATTTATTTTTGTCCGATTCGAATATATATGTTTGATTTTCTCCCCCATGTAACAATGAAACTTTCGTAAGACTATTTAAATTATATTGCTTACATAACTGCTCTTTAGTGTGAAAATCCATTCTTCTCCCCCTAGTTCCTATAGTGAAGCGTAGTCCCTTTTATCCAATTACATTATTGTTATCTCTTAACGATTAGTAGCGTAATCGACTAACAACCAATTTTCTATCCACATTGATACATATCCTTCTATTTTTTCACTTCTCTACTTAAAACGCCCACCGAGCTTAAATAATAACTTCAAAATCCAATAAAACAATATAAAGTTAAAGAAAAAGCCTAATGGATTAAACGAAATTTCCCATTCGACACCTCCATAATTATTGTTCAAGCATCTTCAAATGATTACGTGTTCCTATTTATAAATATGAAACAGAATGTGATTTATTTTTCGCTTTCGCAATTCAAACCATGATAGATTCAGTTGCTAACTACATTTTAAAACTCCCTCATGTAGCGTTCTAAAAAAAAATGGAACAAACCAAAGCGGTCTGCTCCATCTTTTTATTTATCGATCAACTGCACCATAAGTAATGCTTTCCCGACGACATTACCTTCATGATGCACTTCTACATCAACCTTACCAAATTTACGTCCAATTTCTAATACTTTCGGATGAACCGATACAACATTGTCAATTTGAACTGGTTTTACGAAATAAATTGTTAAGTTCTCAACAATTAAATCACTCTTCTTTTGCGCACGAATAACGCGATTCGTTGCTTCCGTCACAATTGTTGCGAATACACCGTAAGATAACGTTCCGATTGAATTCGTCATTTGCGGCGTCACTGAAAATTGATATAAATGTTCATTTTTCGCTTCTTTCGGCGTCATAAATTGATTCGTTACAATATCATCGATTGTTTCGCCGACTTGTGGTTGGCGCTGAATCATTTGCAACGCCTGAAGTACATCTTGACGACTAATAATACCTTGCAACTTATTTCCTTCATCAACAACAGGAAGTAACTCAATACCTTCCCACACCATCATACGTGCCGCAGCTGCGACAGACATTTTTCCATTTACCGTAATTGGATGCTTTGTCATTACTTTATCAATTGGTGTTTCTTTTACAACACCAATCATATCCTTAGAAGTCACAATACCTAATACCTTTTTATTTTCATCAACAATCGGATATCTTCCGTGCATCGTCTCTTCGTTATACGCATGCCATTGCTGCACTGTATCATTTGGTTTTAAATATAACGTTTCTTCAATTGGCGTTAAAATATCTTCAACGAGTACAATTTCTTTCTTAATCAGCTGATCGTAAATCGCACGGTTAATTAACGTTGCAACTGTAAATGTATCGTAACTACTTGAAATAATCGGCAGTTTTAATTCATCTGCTAATTTCTTCACATGATCTTCCGTATCAAATCCGCCCGTAATTAATACAGCGGCTCCAGTTTCTAACGCTAATTGATGCGCGTTCGTACGGTTACCGACAATAAGTAAGTTTCCAGCTTCTGTATAGCGCATCATCGCTTCTAATTTCATTGCCCCGATTACGAATTTATTTAACGTTTTATGTAGTCCTTCTCTGCCTCCAAGTACTTGGCCATCAACAATGTTAACAACTTCTGCATATGTCAACTTTTCAATATTTTCTTTCTTCTTTTGTTCAATTCGAATGGTTCCGACACGTTCAATCGTACTAACATACCCTTTATTTTCTGCATCTTTAATTGCACGGTAAGCTGTCCCTTCACTTACACTCAAATCTTTTGCAATTTGCCTTACAGAAATTTTATGCCCTACTGGCAGGCTATTAATATGTTCTAAAATTTGGTTATGCTTGGTAGCCAAATGGTTTCACCATACTTTCTTTTCCCTAAATTCTTCATGTGTTGTATTTTCAGTATACTATATTTTCAAAACTGTTACACTCTCTCTTTATATATCTGTACTATTTTTTTTATAACAAAATACGCCTTACATGACACTACTTCTTCTATTACAACAATGTAATGGTATTGTCATCTCGTTCGATAGTTTGTCCAGCCGCTTCCATATACAATGAAGACAAGAAATGAAACAAAGGAGCGGATACATGATGAAAAAATTATTAGAGGTTGTAGGTGCTGTATTTTTAGCTTTCGTAGACGGAAAAAAAGTTGCAATGGAATTGAATGAAACACCTGAACAGCCACTTCCAAAAAGAAAAGAATCGTCAAAACAAGTACAACCTTTAAAAGCTGTCCTACACACGTAAAAAACCCTTCACTTGTCTTTTCAAATGAAGGGTTTCTTTTCTATAGTGTAATACTTTCTCCAGCTTCTAATACTTTTCCTGTACAATTTTGTAGCTTTTCTACAAATTGATATGGATCTTGTTCAATAACCGGGAACGTATTGTAATGCATCGGTACAACAGTTTTCGCCTGAACCCATTTTGCTGCTAAAACAGCATCTTCTGGTCCCATTGTGAAATTATCACCAATTGGTAAAAATGCTATATCAATGTTATTTAGCTCCCCAATTAATTTCATATCAGAGAATAGAGCAGTATCCCCTGCATGATACACAGTTTTTTCTTCTGCTGTAAATAAAATACCTGCTGGCATACCTGTATATGTAATCGTCTTATTTTCTTCATTAATATAACTAGAACCGTGGAATGCTTGTGTAAACTTCACTTTTCCGAAGTCAAATTCATGCGAACCACCAATATGCATCGGATGTGTATTTACACCTTGCCAACTTAAAAATGTCGCTAGTTCAAATGGTGCCACAACAACTGCATTATTTTTCTTCGCAAGCTCTACTGTATCTCCAACATGATCACCATGTCCATGCGATAAAAGAATTGCATCTACTTTGACATCTTCAGCCTTTAAATCCGCTGTCGGATTTCCAGTTAAAAATGGGTCAATTAAAATCACTTTTCCATTCGTTTCAATCTTTACAACTGAATGCCCGTGATAAGATACTTTCATTACTACATTCCTCCCCTATTCACATTCTCATTTTTTATTCTACATGATTTTTCAATTCCCTGTCTTTTCTAACATCTATTTACTTGTCATAACGCTTTCTTCCGATGTAAAGTTATATTTGTAATTAAATATCTCGGGGGTGCCAATCGATGAATGCTAGATTAGAAAATTTAATGCAATGGCTAAAAGAAAAAAACGTAGAAGCTGCGTTCTTAACTTCTACACCAAACGTTTTCTACATGACAAACTTCCACTGCGAACCACACGAAAGACTTCTTGGTATGTTTGTATTCCAAGAAAAAGAACCTATTTTAATTTGCCCTAAAATGGAAGAAGGTCAAGCGCGTAACGCTGGCTGGGCACATGAAATTATCGGATTTACTGATACTGACAGACCATGGGATATGATTGCAAAAGCAATTAAAGACCGCGGCATCAATGCAAATGCAGTTGCAATTGAAAAAGAACATTTAAACGTAGAGCGCTACGAAGAATTAACAAAGTTATTCCCAAATGCAGATTTCAAATCAGCTGAGGAAAAAGTTCGTGAACTTCGCTTAATTAAAGATGAAAAAGAACTTTCTATTTTACGCGAAGCAGCTAAAATGGCAGATTATGCTGTTGAAGTGGGTGTAAATGCAATTAAAGAAAATCGTAGCGAGCTAGAAGTATTAGCAATTATTGAACATGAATTAAAAACAAAAGGCATACATAAAATGTCATTTGATACGATGGTATTAGCAGGTGCAAACTCTGCTCTTCCACACGGTATTCCAGGTGCAAACAAAATGAAACGCGGCGATTTCGTACTATTTGATTTAGGCGTAATCATTGAAGGTTATTGCTCTGACATTACACGTACAGTGGCATTCGGTGAAATTTCTGAAGAACAAACTCGCATTTATAACACTGTACTTGCTGGACAACTACAAGCAGTTGAAGCATGTAAACCAGGTGTTACACTTGGCGCAATCGACAACGCTGCTCGTTCTGTTATCGCAGATGCAGGTTACGGGGACTTCTTCCCACACCGCCTTGGTCACGGACTTGGAATTAGCGTACACGAATATCCAGATGTAAAAGCTGGTAACGAGTCTCCATTAAAAGAAGGTATGGTCTTCACAATCGAGCCAGGTATTTATGTACCAAACGTAGGTGGCGTTCGTATTGAAGATGATATTTACATCACAAAAGACGGGTCAGAAATTTTAACGAAATTCCCGAAAGAATTACAATTTGTGAAATAAGAAAAAGGCAGCTTAATTGCTGCCTTTTTCTATTTTTCTACTATTTCACATTTCTCTACAATCATTTTTGCTGGATAACTTTCAAGTATTTGAGAAAACCATACTTTTATTTTATCCCCTGTTTTTAATTGATTATATGCGCTTTTATCCTTAAAGCTCAAAACCGTATGTGATGGATATTCTTTATTCATTTGTTGTTCTATATAATTTTGCAACTCTACTTTTGTTTCAAACGTTTTATCATCGACAAAAAATGCCGTGTCATTTCTTACTATGACATACCCCTCTTCAGGTACTTTTTTTACTGCTACTTGCTCTACTTGTTTTGTAGTACACGCTGATAATATGATTAGAAATACACTTAAAAACATAAAGTTTTTCATACGCCTATTCATTTTTAACTCCTTACTCTAAGCTATTTCAAATTTAACACCATCTTCTCCTCATACTTATCATCCCATTTAATCACAACCTCTATCGGTTCATCTTTAGATAGAGGCGCACAACTTACACAAGAAGATTTCATTTCAATCCTTACTCCTTTATGAACTTCTGACGTTTCTTTCATTGTACTAAAGGCTCCATTAATAGCAATCTCTAAATTTTTAAATTCTGTATTTCCATCTCCGCCCTTATACTGAAACGTAAACATTCCATCTTCACTGTCATCCTTAATATATCCTTTATATTGCCCCGCCCAACTTTTGCTCTCGCTAGAAAAAGTAACATACGAAATCGAACAACTTCCTAAAAAGAAAATACTAATAAAAAAGAATAATGCTCTCTTCATAATGCCCCTCCATTCAAAAGCACTTATTTATTGTCTATTTCTTCCTCTTATTATATTATAAAAATACAGAATTTTCTAAAATAGGAGGTTTATATGTTACAACAACAGTTAGAAGAAATTCGTAATAATAATTACATACTGAATAAAACACTTAACATTGATTCTTTAAGTTCCAATATGCTTGAGCATATCGGTGTTACCGATAGCTATTTAAGAGACAAGCTCATCTACTCTACTTTTTATCATCTCATCAAAAAGGACTACATTTCACACACACAATTAGAGAAACTATTATTAGAAAGCATGAGTGAAAAATATTTATTGTATAAAATTCATTCGGATGACGAAGATGCTGTATTTACCCGCGCATTTACGACATTATTACTTGCGCTCATTATTGATGCTGATACAAAATATAATTTCTTATCACAGAATGATATTTTAACTGTAAAAGATCAATTGATTCTATATATGAACAATGAACATGATTTCCGTGGATATGTTCAAGACCACGGCTGGGCACATAGTATCGCTCATGCTTCTGATACATTTGAAGCGCTTGTTCGTAGTCCTAAACTGGAAACTTTACATTACGAAGAAATATTACAAACTTTATTAAACAAAGTTTGTGTCCATTCTATTTACTACAAATATGAAGAAGACGAGCGACTCGTTTATCCGATTGTCTCAATGCTACAAAATAGTCTAAAGGAAGACGTACTCATATTAGCCCTTCATGACTTAGTAGCTCAATTACCAGTCCAAAAACAAACACTACATATTGAATCATACGAGTTTCTATACGGAAATATAAAATCTTTCCTACGCAGCTTATTTTTCAGACTACGTACACTTTCTATATGTGAAGAAACCGAATGCAAAATTGAAAAATCGCTACGAGAACTTCCAAAATATTATTAAAAAAAGAAGGCCACTTAGAAAGTGCCTTCTTCTATTTCACTAATATTTAATTGAAATTTCACGATCCAAAC
Organism: Bacillus sp. N5-665; assembly: GCF_022637375.2. NCBI lineage: Bacteria > Bacillati > Bacillota > Bacilli > Caryophanales > Bacillaceae > Bacillus > Bacillus sp. N5-665. Next base: position 836,520 of record NZ_CP093325.1, on the reverse strand, counting down.
TGAGAAAAGGTGGACAAGAATCGCAAACGCCATACATGCTCCGCTTAAAAAAGTTAGTATAGGATGCGAATACACGTGCCCTAATCCATAGGATATCGCCACGAAAAACATTGTTATGTAAATATAAATTGCTCCATGTATTTGCCTCATATAAACCTCCTTTTCCCATATTATAACATAAATTTTCTGATTATTCACATTAATAGCTTGTAATCAATATTTCTCAACTGTTACACCTCTAACAGCAGCCTTAATATATGGTGCTCCTTGTAAACTTTGTAAATCCTCTGTTTTACCTGTTACAACTACACCGTATATTGGTAGGTCTTTTGGTTTCGTATTTTTTATTTCTTTATAATATTGTTCAAAATAATCACTTGGTATACCTTCACTATTTTTTGCTAAATACTTCATTTGGTATAGAAACTCTTTTGAGTTTATTGTTACATCATTTTTCACATCTTCTTTTACTTTTGCATAACTCCCTTCAAACCCAAAAACATTTTTAGCCATTTCTGCATTTAATATTGCGCCATTTTTAGGATCTTTTAGCCCTACATAAGAATCACTTTTCTTTTCATTATATGTATCTACCCAAAACCAAACTGGCTGTACACTTTTGGGAAGCATCTCAGTAATTTGTTCAACTGTATACGATTTATCAAAAGATAAGGCTACTTCTGCAACTTTATTTTGCAAATCCCCAATATTTTTCAGGTCATCCACATAATTTTTATAAGTAACGAAAGGTAAATAAAACCTCATTTCTCTTTGCATTGTTTGTACATTATAGTCTGGTATCGCAACAGCCTCTTCACCCCTTTTTTCCTCATCTAAACTAACAAGCTCACCATTGTAGTGCTTCATACTATAATCCCATATGCCAGATTCATATATATCATTTACCCATTTTACTGGTTGGCCAGCTATATTTTTATACGAGTTATATATTACCGTACTCCCTGTAACACCGAGACTTAAATACATACTTCCACTGAAACGAATATTAGGGCCTTGAACCCTATGTAGTGCATTCATTTCTCTTTCCATTTTTCTAAACGTTTGCTGAGAAAAATACGCTGCTCCCAAAAACAAACTTACTATAACAATAATGGACGCACAAATAGAAATAACCCAATTTCTCCAAAGTTGCTTCCGCTTCGCTCTCTTCATCAAAACTTTCATCTGCTTATCATCCATATTCAAATCAAAGTCTTTCCGACTCATCGTTTCTCCTCCTATACAATTTTTTAAATTGATTTCTTGCACGGTACAAACTTGTTTTTACTGTATCTTCTTTCATACTTAATAAAATGGCAATTTCCTTATAAGATAGTTCATATTCATATTTCAACAGTAAAATATGACGATAATCCTCCGTCATCGTCTCCAATATTTCTTGTACCTCGCCTTGTAGTTCACTTGTTAAAAGCACTTCATCTAATGACTTTTGGCCAATAAGAACGACAGATTCAATCGCAATGGGATTTAGCCTTTTTTCTTTCCGATATAAATCTCGGTGTTGATTGATTGCAACCCTAAAGAGCCACGGTGTTAAATGCTCTAACGGTATTTCCTCCATAAGCAATAAAGCTTTATACAGCGTATCTTGCACAATATCTTCCGCTTCTTTTCTATCTGCTCCAATCTTAATTAAGTATCCAAACACAGCTTTTGACTTCTCTATTAATAACGATTCAAACGTATCATGACTCATTCTGCTCTCCCTTCTATATACTCAACGTTTGAGAGCGTAAAATGTATACAGCTTTTCTATAATTTTTTTCAACATAAAAAGCACACCTATTTTGATGTGCTTCTCTCCAACATACTATTCTATTATTTCATCGCTTCCTTCACAACATCTTGAATCATAACGACTTCTGTTTTCATATCAACAGACGGTGCTTCTTCATCAATACATTCATACCAAAACGCTACATGCTTTTTATCAATTTCATGATGAGAATTTTCGACAAGAGCCCCGCCTTCTCCTTGCACAGAATACCAATATAAGTACTCTTCTCCATCTCTTATTTCCCGGAAAATTGTCTCAACGTACATCTTCTCGTCGTTTAGTGTCAAAAGCACTTCTTTCATATTGTCATTAAGAAGCTGCATCCATTCATCTACACGATGACTTTTACCTTGTTTCACTTTAAATCTCGTTAACTCCACATTCATTTTTATTCCCCCGTTTTCTTACGTACAAACAATCTATATTCTATTGGATTATAAAAACGTAATTTACTAGCTAATTTCCGCGAAGGAATATTGTCTACATAACAATCCCAGCACGGTGTAATATCATTTTGCATGCAATGTTCAATGAACCGTGTTGCAACAGCTTGGGCTAATCCTTTCCCTTGATATGCTTTATGCGTCGCAATATCAATTTCAGCAAATCCATTCCCATTAAATATCGAAACACATTCAGCTACAATTATCCCATCTTGTTCTATACAAAATCCGAAACCACCGTTCAAAAATAGCTCTTTTGATCCCCAATATTCTTTATAATACTCCTCTGTAAATTCATTGCTTCGTTCTATATCACTTTTATCAATACGCTTCACTTCATATGTATTTTTGTTTGCATTTCGTTTTCTCTCTTCAAAAATTTCTCGTTGAAATTTCATTCGCGGGATGTTCCGAAGTGTATTACTAAAACGCTCTTCTAACATCATTTCCCACTCGTCACTCGAAGTGAACAACGTAAATCTCTTCTCTGTTTTTTCAATAGCCATTTTTAAATGCGCAAATAAATATTCGTTATAATTTTGATCATCCGTATCACCAAATAAATAATAGATACCGTTAGCTGTACGAATTAGTCCTGCTGTTAACTTCTCGTTTGCAAAAACTTCACCATCTATCATTTGATCACATACCGCATGAGCAAAGGTTGTTGTCCTTGTATGACCTTCTAAAGTCGGAAGGATTTTTCTATACTCGGCTACAGATAATTTTTTCATAATTGCTCCACTTTAATCGTATCAGCCTCTATATTTTCAAAACAAAGATTTACCGTTCTCTTGAATGCTCTCGTTCTATGAATCGTGCATGCTGGAATTAAGATAGAATCATTTGGCTTTAAAACCGCCGTTTCTCCATCTTCAAAATCGATCAGTAGTTCTCCCTCTAGCACAATAAATAATTCATCCGAATTAGAATGATAGTGCCAATCATATTCACCAGTAAATACAGCGATTCGTAAGCAATGACTATTTACATTTGAAACGACAAAATTTTTATGTTGATCTTGAATGTCCTTCGATAATTCTATTAAATTCACAGTTTTCATCTTTCGTCCCACCCTTTCATTAGTCGTTCTTCTGAAAAACTAATTTAGTCTCCACCACCTCCGCAATCTCCTCCACTATCACTTGAGCTGCTACAATCATTGCTACTGTAGTCACCGAATCCACTTGATGAGCTTGAATAATAAGACGAATTTCTTTTCTTTTTTTGCCTTTTTTCTCCACCATTCTTATTAGTTGATAGTAATGTTCCAAACACTAAAACATGTACTAAAATGGCTACCATTAAAAAAATAATAAGTACAAATACATGTAAGGATAAATTTGAAACTGGTAACTTAATTAAGTTAATAAAAATAATACACATGACAATAAAATACATAACATTCGCCGCATCTATTAAACCACTTTCAATTTTAGACCTAGGTCTCTTTTTCGTAACTACTAACTCATGTTTACTCCTTATTACTCCTCTTTGTTTTTTATGCTTCCTCCGCTTACTTTTTCTTCCCAATCTAATCCCCCCTCCCAAATTTTATATAATTCTAAATTATCACAATCCCTACTTATTAACAGTAATACACAACAATTTTTACAATTTATTACCTTATAAAAAAAGACCCTCCTCATAAAGGAAGGTCTCGAATTTGTCTCTATTATGATAAAGCAGGAGCTTTTTCAAGAAGCTCTTTCGCATCAGCGTATTGTAAGCCGTGAGCTTCTGCAACTGCTTCGAATGTTACGTATCCATCTAATGTGTTAATACCTTTTAGTAATGCAGTATTGCCTAAGCAAGCATCTTTGTAGCCTTTGTTCGCAATTTGTACTGCATATGGTACTGTTACGTTTGTTAATGCAAGAGTTGATGTACGTGGAACTGCTCCTGGCATATTAGCAACTGCATAATGAACAACGCCATGTTTTTCGTAAGTTGGGTTGTCGTGAGTTGTAATACGGTCAGTTGTTTCGAAAATACCACCTTGGTCAATCGCGATATCTACAACGACAGAACCTGGTTCCATTGATTGAATCATTTCTTCTGTTACAAGTTTTGGCGCTTTTGCACCTGGGATTAATACTGCACCGATTACAAGATCAGACTCTTTTACAGCTTCTGCAATGTTGTATGGATTAGACATTAAAGTTTTTACTTGGTTTCCGAAAATGTCATCTAGTTGACGAAGACGTTCTGCACTTAAATCGATGATTGTTACATCTGCACCTAAACCTACTGCAATCTTCGCTGCGTTTGTACCAGCTTGACCACCGCCGATAATTGTTACTTTGCCGCGTTTTACCCCTGGAACGCCTGCAAGTAAAATACCTTTACCGCCTTTGTTTTTCTCAAGGAATTGTGCACCGATTTGTGCAGACATACGACCAGCTACTTCACTCATAGGTGCAAGTAATGGTAAAGAACGATTGTCTAACTGTACTGTTTCGTATGCAATTGATACAACTTTGTTATCAATTAATGCTTTCGTTAATTCTGGTTCTGGAGCTAAGTGTAAGTATGTGAATAAAATTAAACCTTCGCGGAAATAACCGTACTCACTTGCAACTGGCTCTTTTACCTTCATAACCATATCTTGATTCCATGCTTCTTCAGCAGTTTCAACAAGTTTTGCACCAGCTTGTACGTATTCTTCATCTGTAAAGCCAGATCCTAAACCTGCTCCTTTTTGAACAAAAACTTCATGACCATTTTGTACTAAGTGTACTGCTCCCGCTGGCGTCATTGCCACGCGGTTTTCATTGTTTTTAATTTCTGTTGGAATACCGATACGCATTATTAGTTCCCCCTTGAGTTATGAAATGACCCCTGAATCATTTTTTAAAGCGCTTTCTACGCTCTTATATTTTAACATAATATCTCAATATTTGACAAAAAATAATACAAGTTTTCCGATGGATTTAATCTTACATGAAAGGACAGTATTATCCACACCTCTCAGCATACAGGATAAACTGTCCAATTATACGAAACTTCAATTTATTTCGCTCTATCGATGTCTATGAATAACATCTACTGCACCAGTTACTTCAATAATTGTACCGGTAATCATATCGGAATCTTCCTCACATAAAAACGAAATCGTTCTTGCGATATCTTCACCTGTTCCAGATCTACCAATTGGTGTGTTACGTTCTTTCAACTGACGTGCTTCTTGAATTGTCGCTTCTTTCATTTCACCAATAATATCACCAGGACATACCATGTTCGCAGTAATACCATATTCTGCTTCTTCATAAGCAACTGTTTTAGTCAATGAAACAAGTCCTACTTTCGCTGCTGCAAAAGCTGAACGATAAATCCATCCTGGTGCGCTATCTGCCCCTTGGAATCCGTAATTAATAATACGGCCAAAGTTCTGTTTTCTCATAATCGGAACGACAAGTTTCAACAAATGAAACACCGCTGTTAAATTACCCTGAATCATTTCATTCCATTCGTCTTCTTCATAATCGACTAACTTTTTTCGTTCAAACACATATGGACCAGCATTATTAATTAAAAAATCAATTTTGCCAAAACGGCTTATCGCTTCTTCTACTATTTTATGTAAATCTTCCTTTTTCGTGACATCCGCTTGCACGAATTGTAGACGCTCTTCCATATTTTTATATGTTTCTTTCATCGTTTCCATAGCAGTTATATCGCTATGATATGTTACTGTTACTGAATACCCTTTAGCCAATAACTTTTCTGTTACTTGCTTTCCTAAACCTTTCGTACCGGCTGTAATGAGCGCGTGTCTCACAAACATGCCTCCTTTTAAATTGCTATACTTCATATGTAACAAGTTCTCGCCCCAATTACAACTAAAATGAATTAAAGCAAAGTTTTCAAAATTCTGTAACGTTTCCGACAAGCACATTACCAAAATTTGTTTTATAATAAAGTTGTAAACGGTAATAAAAATGATTGGGAGGAATTTACTATGAATAATACATATACAAATATTTTAATCGCGGTGGATGGTTCTAAAGAAGCAGAAAGAGCTTTTAAAAAAGCAATTCAAGTCGCAAAACGCAACAATGCAACATTAACAATTGCTCATATCGTTGATGTAAAAGCATACTCAGCAGTAGAAGCTTATAGCCGCGCAATTGCTGAACGTGCAAATCTATTTGCAGAAGACTTATTAGAAGACTACAAAAAAACTGCGCTTGAAGCTGGCCTTGAAAAAATTGAAACTGTATTAGAATTTGGTAATCCTAAATCTAAAATTTCAAAAGAAATCGCTCCAAACCATAAAGTAGATTTAATTATGTGTGGTGCAACTGGTTTAAATGCTGTTGAGCGTTTCCTAATTGGTAGCGTCTCTGAACATATTATTCGCTATGCGAAATGCGATGTCCTTGTTGTTCGTGGTGATGAGGAGCAAGGTGATCTTTAATTCATAAAAATAAATAGGGTAGATAAGAGGCTTTCTCTTATCTACCCTATTTTCATTTATACTTTAGGAATTCTGTAATCCGGATTATGTTGTTCCCAGCCACCTTGTGTATCTACACTCGTATCACCATCACCATCTACCCATATTGTTCTCCCGTCAGGTAAAACTCTTTCATGGGGTGTTACATGATGAGCATTTGGATTTTCCTCCGTCGTATATTCTACGTCAGTTGCATCTGGATGTACTGCTTGTGCTATGCTATCACTTCCTACTCCCTCAGCAATTCCATCTACACCATCAACTATATCTATAACTCCAACCGAGAAAACACCTACAGCCGCAACCTTTGCTAATTCTTTTCCTGCCTCTATCGCTTTATCAGTATCTCCCTCTCGTATCGCTTGCACCGTTTCAACTCCCTTTTCTGAAACATGTACAATACCTTTTCCAATTGTCGTTGCCGTATCTTGAACCGTTCCAAGTATTTCTTCGTACCCTCGCTTCGCTTGCTGTTTATCGTCTGTAATAAGCCCACCTATAGCATCATATGTACCATCAGCAAGATTTCCAACAATTTCCCCAGTTTTCACAGTAGCTTTATTAACGCCTTTTCCAACATCTTTTATGAAATTACTATTCGTAACTTCTCCTACCGCTTCTATCGCACCACCCACTACTTCAGCTGTAACTTTGGCCACTGCTCCAGTTATTGATTTTATTAAACCCATACCGCATCCCCTTTTTCTCTATAAATCATTATATAATATTATTACAATTATAATTATATAGTTGTAGCCTATATAACTACAACTTATTTCACATACTTCACTATAAATACAAGACAAACCACCACAACAATGACGATTGCCAACACATAAGATGGTAAGAACTTCATAGACCACAGTGCCATCATAATCGTCGCAATCGTTAAATACGTTTGCTTTGCATCTTCTGTCATTTTTTTACGAAGCAAGAACACATACAAATAACCGATTGGCGGCGTAATGAAGCACAGAACATATATGACTTTAGATTTTAAATACCATTTTTGTTCTCCGAGTTTCTTTATATCTTCTTCTATTCTCTTATGCTCTTGTTCTCTCGCTTCTTCTACAAACGGATCTTCCTCTTCTCCTCGCTTTTCTTTCATATAAGGAAGAAAGTGCACGAAAAAATAGTATGCAAATACGAACGCTCCAAATCCAATATTTAATCTTTCTAATGGAATATGCTCACTAAAGAAAACAGCAGTAAGTACTAAAGACAAACAGTACGTCATCATCCAAAATGAACGTTTTCTCTTTTTCCGTTCGATTTCTTTTTTATCTTGTACATGTTTTCTTTTCGAAAGCCATATTGAAATACAGCAATCTACTACAAATAGAATAAAGATAAATATCCCAACGTGTACTGTTTCTACATCCTTAAATGAAAAGATATTTGGGAATGCAACGTGTAATACAATTAGCGTGTACAAAATTAACCCTATAAAATAAATACGCCTCATTTTCCATTCCTTTCTTATTTTCTAACTTTAGGTTAACATACATTTTTTAGAAATAGATGGACAAAATATATGTGTTTAAAAAAGGAGGATGCTGCATGGATGATTCCGAACGCATTATTTTAGATGTGAATGGGAAAGAAATTGAAATGCTAGATACGATTCGTACTCATTTTAAAGATAAGCATGGCGTGGAACTAAGTAATGGTGCATTACTTAGAGATTTGATGGATATTGAGTATATTCGAATTACGGAAGATCGACATAAGTATGATTAATCGATGAAACTTTAAGCCTAGAGCAAAATGCTCTAGGCTTACTTACCTCCTCACGAAAAATGTTATGATTAGGAAAAAACAAGTATGGAGGATGCTCTACTATGAAATCTGAAAATATCTCAAAACATTTTCACACATTACATGTACAAAGGAACGAGTTCCTTCCTCATCTCCATTCATTATCACAAGAACAATTATGGTATAGGAAAGAGGACAAAAAATGGTCTACTGGTGAACACTTTTATCACTTATATTTAATTACAAGGATGCTCAAAGTAGCGATTAAATTCTCTCTCACTCTTATCCCTTATGCAAAGCTAAGAAAAAATACCCCATTTGAAACTGAAATACACGACATTTATGCCGAATATAAAGAAAAGCATGGTAAAGGAATGAAAGCACCTTGGATTTTAATCCCCTCAAAAAAAATCTATCACTCTATGAATGTAACTGAATTAGAAGAATTACTTTCCCGTGAAACAGATGAAATAAAAAAACTTGTTCAAAATATAGAAGAAAATATCGCCGGACATATCGTATTTTTAGATCCAATCGCTCACTATCCTAACCTGATTCAATCTATCCAACTATTAGCGATACATGAGAAACATCATTTTATGATTATGAAATGATAGATCCCCCCTAAAAATCTAAACACAAAAAAAGTAAGGTGCTTTCTAAAAAAGCACCTTACCTTCTCTCTCATACATCATTTAATTCCTACAAACTCTCCAACTAACGCTTTCGCCTTCTCCAAAGCTTTTTCAATTTGCTCAAACCCTGTCCCACCAGCACTGTTACGACGCTTTACAGCTGCATATGGTGAAAGAACTTCATACAAATCTTCTTCAAATAATGAGCTCATTTCTTTATATGTTGCTAGTGGTACATCTAGTAAATAAATTCCTTTTTGTGTGCAGTGTAGCACTAGCTTCCCAACAATTTCATGAGCTTGTCGGAATGGGAGTCCTTTACTTGCTAAGTAGTCAGCAATTTCTGTTGCGTTTGAGAAATCTTGCGTTACAGCTTGCCCCATCTTTTCTTTATTGACAGTCATCGTCTCTAACATGCCTGCCATAATATGAAGGCATCCTTCTACTGTTTTTACTGTATCAAACATTCCTTCTTTATCTTCTTGCAAGTCTTTATTGTAAGCGAGCGGTAATCCTTTCATGACTGTAAGTAAACTAAATAAATTACCGTACACTCTGCCTGTTTTACCGCGTATTAGTTCCGCCATATCTGGATTTTTCTTTTGCGGCATAATGCTGCTTCCCGTTGCGTATTGATCGCTCATTTCAATAAATTGAAACTCTTGGCTACTCCATAAAATAAGTTCTTCGCAGAAGCGTGATAAGTGCATCATGAGCATAGATGAGTTACTTAGGAACTCCAGTATGAAATCACGATCGCTTACTGCATCTAAACTATTTTCATAGATTCCATTAAATCCAAGAAGCTCCGCACTATATTCTCGGTCAATCGGGAATGTTGTCCCAGCTAATGCTCCTGCTCCTAATGGTGAAATGTTAATGCGCTTTAATGAATCTTCATAACGATTCACATCACGCTCTAACATCCAAAAGTAAGCGAGAATATGATGCGCAAATGAAATTGGCTGCGCACGCTGCAAATGCGTATAGCCAGGCATAATGGTTTCAATATTATTTTCTGCTTGATGAACAAGAACCGTTTGCAATTGTTTTGTAGCTTTAATAATATGTTCTACTTTTTCTTTTAAATATAAATGCATATCAGTCGCTACTTGATCATTACGACTTCGGCCTGTATGAAGTTTCCCTCCTACTTCGCCAATTTGTTCCATTAACATTTTTTCAATGTTTAAGTGAATATCTTCTGCTTCTACTGAGAATTGAAGCTTATTCTCTTTTGCTTCTTTTAATAAATACTGAAGCCCTACCTTTATTTTCTCTGCTTCTTCTTTCGTAACGATGCCTTGCTTTGCTAGCATCGTTACGTGTGCAATACTTCCCTTTATATCTTGATTTACTAATTGTTGATCGAAGGAGATGGATGCTCCAAACTCTTCAACCCACGCTTCCGCTTCTTCTGTAAAACGTCCGCCCCAAAGTTTGCTCACGCTTCCACCTTCTTTTGATTCACTTGGCTGTATACTTTCGTCGGTAAACCGAATAATGAAATGAATCCAACTGCTGCATCATGATTAAATTCGTCCTGAGCAGTATATGTTGCTAATTTTTCGTCATATAAAGAGTACTCAGATTTACGTCCTTCTACAATCGCATGGCCTTTAAATAATTTCACACGCACTGTACCTGTTACATTCTTTTGCGTTTCTTGTAAGAAAGCATGAAGCGCTTGTTTTAAAGGAGAGAACCATAAACCGTTATAAATAAGTTCTGTTATTTTCTGCTCAATCATCGGTTTAAAATGTGCCACTTCTTTTACGTGCGTTAGATCTTCCAGCTCTTTATGTGCTGTGATTAACGTCATTGCCGCTGGACATTCGTATACTTCACGCGATTTAATACCAACAAGACGATTTTCTACGTGATCGATACGTCCAACGCCATGTTTTCCAGCAAGGGCATTTAACGTTTTAATTAATTCTGAAAGTGAATATGCAGTGCCATTTAAAGTAGTCGGTACGCCTGCTTCAAAGCCGATTTCTACAAACTCTGGCTTATTCGGTGTATCTTCTAATGCCAATGTCATCTCATATGCATCTTCTGGCGGCGCTGCCCATGGATCCTCTAAAATTCCACATTCGTTGCTGCGTCCCCATAAATTTTGATCGATTGAAAATGGGCTGTCTAAATTAATAGGAATTGGAACATCGTTTTCTTTTGCATATGCAATTTCTTCTTCACGTGACCATTTCCATTCACGTACAGGCGCAATCACTTCTAAGTAAGGATTTAACGCTTGAATAGAAACTTCAAAACGAACTTGATCATTCCCTTTCCCTGTACATCCGTGTGCAACTGCAGTCGCCCCTTCTTGTTCTGCAATTTCTACTAATTTCTTAGCGATAAGTGGACGAGATAATGCAGAAACGAGAGGGTATTTCCCTTCGTATAACGTGTGTGCTTGCATAGCCATCAATGCATATTCATTTGCAAATTCTTCTTGAACATCGATCATATATGATTTAATTGCACCTACTGAAAGTGCCTTTTCTTTTACGAATGCTAAGTCTTTACCTTCCCCTAAGTCTAAACAAAGCGCGATAATATCATAATTCTTCTCTTGTAACCATTTAATTGCAACGGAAGTATCAAGACCTCCGGAATATGCTAATACCACTTTTTTCTTCTCCATTTTGCATCCCCCTAAAGAATAAATATTCATTTTCTTTTATAATAATACACACTTTAACACCTTTCACAAAATGTATCAAGAGTCATTTTCAAATTTTTTCAAACAATTTCGTCGAGCTTCTTTCTGTTTTCATGTACAATATAAGCAGGAAAACGGGGGTGAACCTATGGAAAAGTATTTCTTATACGACGATCATCTAGGAATTGAAATTCCGTATTTACAAGAAGATTGGGAAAATATCCCCGAAAAAATACAGCATGCTATTTTATTAAAATGGGAACAAGTTCGCGGAAAGATTCCTGATCGTATAAAAGAACTCGAGCACTCTATTAATGCAAAACAGCATCATTTAAATAACGAAGAAAACTTCGAAATTTCTTGCAAACTTAATTCAGAAATTGCCGATCTCGCTTCCATCATTAATGACCTTTGGCTTTGGTATCGACTCACTCAAAATGTATCTGAGGGGAAAGCACACCAATGAAAAAAGCATGCCCCTCAATTACTTTGGGTCATGCTTTTTTGTCGTAACACGATTTACAATATATTTCTTGTGCTGTTTTTGCCAAACACACATCAAACGGACCAACTAATATACTTCTTTCTTTCGGCAACTTTACAAAAGCAACTAGCTCTTCTTCATATTGAATCTTTTTCTGACATGAAACACATACTAATTCTTTTCTTTTAAACATGTCTTTTAGCATATCTTCTCTCTCCCTTTCATCTATCTATACTGATATAATCTCATAACAATTAAGACTTGTAAAAAAATGACACATTCTGAAACAAATTATTCATATACTATGTACAAAAGGAGGTCTCAATTTTATGCGAGCTTTCATTATTATCGCTTTAACTTTTTTAAGTGTGATTAGCTGGGATGCGTTTTTTAAAGATAAAGGTGACCAGAAAGATACAACTGAATAAACGCCATCTTTTTCTTACTTATTGGACAAACTTTTAAACACTGTCCGATTTCACGAAATAACTTAGGCTTTTCTACAAAAATATTTAAACATAACAATTTTTGTAGATTCCCTCCGTTTATTGTCGGTTTCCATCCGCATACATTTTTTGAAAGTATGATATAATAATATAAATCTTGAAGGAAGGGATTTTGATATCATGATCGCTCGAAGGAGCATGTGGCATCGTATTGACGAATCATACACGTAGCGTATTTTTCAGCTTAGATACTTTAGTCTAGCGAAAAAAATACGAGAGTGGGGAAATTATGATTGCCCGAAGGATAATTTGGCAAAAAAAAGACTCTTCTTACACATAGCGTTTTGTTTAGGACTTAATTGTTACTAGCTAAACAAAACAAAGAAGAGCAGGATTGCTAAATGAAGAATCCTACTTCACGTTTTGTTTAGTCGTTTTAAGACTTAAACTAAAACGAAGGTAGGGAGAATTGATGGACGAGAGGATTATTCGTTATTTCTTCAGCGACATATAGCGTAGTTAGTTTTTTTCGTAAACTAACTGAAGCTACATGTGAGCTCGTAGTTAGTTTACAACACAAAAAGGACTACTAACTACGGAAAGAAGGAATAACGATGAGGAACATCCAAAGTCGACAAATTATTAAAGAAGTTTTTATGGTTTTAATCGGTTCATTTATTTTAGCAGCAGCGCTATATCACATTCACTTCCAAAACCACTTAACAGAAGGTGGCTTTGTAGGTATTGCACTATTCATCCAAAATTTTTATGATATTTCACCATCTATTTCAACTGTAATTATGGATATCCCAATTATTTTACTGTGTGCTTCATTTTTAGGTAGAAAAATGGTTGGTTATTCATTCCTAGGTTCGATTTCATTCGGAGTATTTTATTCTCTTATGGAAAATTATTCTCCATTTACGGTAGATTTATCAAATAATTTATTTGTAGCTGCAATAGTTGGCGGTGCGTTAGCTGGTATTGGACTCGGTTTTATATTGCGATTTGGCGGTGCAACCGGTGGAGACGATATTTTAACAATTGTATTAAGTAAACGAACTCGCTTTACAATTGGGCAAATTTTCTTCGTCTTTGACGCGATTGTTCTTGCGCTTTCATTATATTATTTAAATTGGACAGAAATTGCTTTCACTATTCTTTCGATTGCCGTACAAGCAAAAACATTGGATTTAATTTATTATCCAAAAGCAGAAAAAAAAGCGGAAAAGCAACCAGTATCTGTTCCAATGCCAAAAAAACATGCAACAAATTAAAAAAGCGAAAGGCTTCGGCCTCTCGCTTTTTTTACGCTCTCTTTTCTTTTTCAACTATGTGGCGCACTTGATAAAATCTATTTGCAAATTCAGTAACGTTTCTTGTTAAACGATAGTTCACTGTAGACCCGATTGCCATTCCAATTACCGGAATACCTTGGAATAATTTACGACGAAGAGCATAAATCGAAAATGTTTTCAAAATTTGTTTTAACACAACTTCAGTAGAAGCTGGTTGTAACACCGCTTCGTCTCCTTCGTAGAAGAACGAATCTTCTTGCTCTAGCTCTTGCAGTAAATTGTACCATGCGTATTGCTGAAGCCTTCCTGGTAGTAATGACGCATGAAACACTTTTAACGCAAGCATCATTTCATAAGGCTTGTTCACATCATGTCCAAATGATGTTGCAATAAGTTGAACAGCCTTCACATTTAATGCGATCATAACCGGAAAATCGGCTGTTAATAATAATAAACCCCCAGCACCCGTTGCTCCGCCTTGTACGAATGAATATAGGCGATGTCGCGCTGTTTGCTGCTCTGCTATGTATGTTAACTGATCAATAGATAATGCTTTCAAATCTTCTAGTTGCTCAATTGATTCATCAAATAATCTCGACGTTCCTAAAATACGATTACGCGCGTCTAACTGTGATTGTGAACTTTGAATCAATGCATGCAAATGAAAGAGCCATCCATCTGCTTTCGTAAAGAAATCTTTTCGTTTTTTCTCAGGTAATTTCGCAATTGTCGTATGTACCCATTTATCAAACATTTTTTGAAAATCAGTCGCTTCTTGCTCAACTAATTGCGATTCCCATTCTTTTATATTGTCTAAAATGGCTTGTTCTCGCTTCGATCGCATCGTAACAACCACCTCGTTCGATTTTTTTCTATTGTAACATATTTCTGCTTATTCTTTGCAAATATGCTTGTCTATCTTTATTCACATACCATTTTTTAATGACATAAAATATTAGCAAAAAGGATGAGATAAATCACATGAATCTATCCAATATAAAAAAAGAATATAATGCAGTATTCAGCTTAGGACAAAACTGCTGGCCTGCTTGGGCGTTATATCAATTCAAATTATCACCCTTTTTTGGCGTTATCGATTTTATGCTAAGCCCTTCATTAGAAAAAGTGAATGTATTATTACAAAATCGATTTGACCGTTTTTTACAGTTCGAAAACTTATCTTTCATCTCATTTTGGGATGATGGTGCGAAATTAAGACTCCGTGACAACCTATATGAAATCGACTCCTGCCATGACTTTAAAACAGATGTAAACACACCAACTTCTTGGCCTTCTTATACAGAAATTAAGTTAAACTATGAGCATCGAATTAATCGTTTTCTAACTACAATGGAAACGGCAGAATCCACATTGTTTATTCGAACGGGAGGAACATACGAAGAAGCACGTTCATTAGAACAAATTTTATCTCAAATAGTTAAACATACATTCTCTGTCCTATTACTCATTCCTGCAGATGTACCAACTATCGCCCACGAAGATTGGGGATTACAAAACATTTGTGTTATAAAATGCCCTATTATGGATGTATACCAGTACAATGAAGCATTTTGGAATGATTTATTTGATGGGATCACGATTAGACCGCAGGCCTAAATACACGATACTTTTTATTACAAAACACATTATAATCATCCTTATACAAAAGAAATAAGGAGTGATTATATATGTATCCACGTGCAAAAGCTTTTGGCATTGCTATACATCACGATCGCCTTCTCGTACAAGAATATCATACAGGCGATGAAACATTTTACCGACCTCTTGGCGGTTCAATTGAACTTGGTGAAAAATCAGCATATACCGTTATTCGTGAATTTAAAGAAGAGCTTCATACGGAAGTGGAAATCACCCATTATTTAGGCTGCTTAGAAAACATCTTTCATCTTGATGGAGAAATTGGTCATGAAATCATTCAACTATATTCTTTACGCTTATTAGACACATCACTATATGAAATGGAAATACTGAAGATACAAGATGAGCAAACCGTATCATATGCGAAATGGATTCCTACTACGGCATTCATTCAAAATGAAAAAATATTATATCCAGATGGAATTTTGAAATATATCCCAAAAAAAGACGAAACCCTATAGGATCTCGTCTTTTTTTCATATAGTATATTAACCAATATCTCCAAGACGTAGTACGTCACGAGCGATCATAACTTCTTCGTCAGTTGGAATTACGATAATTTTTACTGGAGAGTGTGGGAAGCTGATGAATGCTTCTTCACCAAATACGTTATTACGTTTTACGTCGAAGTATACGCCCATGTACTCAAGGCCTTCTAATACACGCTCACGAATAATCGCACTGTTTTCACCTACACCAGCTGTAAAGATGATAGCGTCAACGCCTTTCATACGAGCAGTGTAAGAACCGATGTATTTGTGGATACGGCTTACGAATACATCAAGTGCTACTTTCGCACGGTGGTCGCCTTCTTCTTCTTTCGCAATGATGTCACGTAGGTCACTAGAGTAACCAGTAAGACCTAACATACCACTCTTCTTGTTTAATACGTTAACTACTTCTTCTACTGTTTGGCCTGTTTTTTCCATGATGTATGGAATTAACGCAGGGTCAAGGTTACCAGAACGTGTACCCATTGTTACACCAGCAAGTGGAGTGAAGCCCATAGAAGTATCGATAGATTTACCGCCTTCTACTGCTGCGATACTTGCACCGTTACCTAAGTGACAAGAAAGTAAGCTTAAGCTTTCAAGTGGACGACCTAATAATTCAGCCGCACGCTCAGTTACGTATTTATGAGAAGTTCCGTGGAAACCGTATTTACGGATACCGAATTTTTCATAGTACTCATATGGTAGGCTGTATAAGAATGCAGATTCCGGCATTGTTTGGTGGAATGCTGTATCGAATACTGCTACTGCTGGTACGTTTGGTAATACTTCTTGGAATGCTTTAATACCAACAAGGTTTGCTGGGTTATGAAGTGGTGCTAAATCGCTTAACTCTTCGATATCAGCTAATACTTCATCAGTAATTAAAACAGAGTCAGCAAATTTTTCGCCGCCGTGAACAACACGGTGACCGATACCGCCAATCTCATCTAGAGACTTAACGATTCCGTTTTCAGTTAATTTTTTAAGAAGCATATTTACTGCTACTGCATGATCTGGAATATTTGTAATTTCTTTTTGTTTTTCGCCATCTACAGTAATAGTGAAGATACTATCTTCTAAACCGATACGTTCTACTAAACCTTTTGTTAATACTGTTTCACTTGGCATTTCAAATAATTGGAATTTTAAGGAAGAGCTTCCTGCGTTAATCGCGATGATTTTTGACATCTAGTCTTTCGCCCCTTTTTCTCTTGGTAGTTGTGTGGATATGTCCACAAACCGCTCGATTTTATCTGATTAAATTCACTAAATATGAAAACGTTTCATCATTAGTGAATTTTATACTCACGATTTTAATTTAAACATCGTCCGACATATATTTCAAGTGAAAAAATTGTAACACCAAGAAAAAATATATATTACAGATTTCAAAAAAATTCAGTTTAATCTAGTATATATTTAAAAATATGACATATCATATAAAACTGTACTACATGAATTACTAACCCTGTTACATATACCTCGCCTTATTTGTGGGTTGCAAACCAAGTATTTAATTGATCCATAATGTTCTCCATCGCCTTCATGTTGGAGAATTTAGGTAACTCCACTAATAACGCCTGTTTTGGCATTGTTACACTAGGACCTTTCTTTTGGAGAACAAATATACTTTTTGCATTTTTCTCGTTTTTAAACATGGAAACAGGTAGCTGTAATAGCCCTTGAATAAAACATGTTTCTTTAATAAATGCATGTAATTTTGGTGCTTGATCACTTTCAAAAATGAAGTTTGGTACTAGGAAGAATAAGTACCCGCCTTCTTTCGTATGTTTCACACTTTGTTCAATAAATAGGTGATGTGCATACGACATTCCTTCATCTGCTTTTAACTTATATTCACTTGCACCAATTTCATTTGGATAGTAACCAATCGGTAAGTCTGAAACGACTGCATCAACCGGATCGATATAAAGTGGCGCTAGTCCATCTTGATGGAAGAATTCGATTGCATGCTTTTGTAAATTCGCATTTACTAAAGCAAGTTTAATTAGCACTTCATCCACTTCTACACCAAATCCACTCATTGCTAGTCCTTCTTTGGCGCTATTAAATACTGTAGTCATTAAGTTACCTGTTCCAATTGCAGGATCTAAAACAGTAATTTCGTTTTGCCCTTGCATAAATTTATGGAATAAGTAGCTCATGAACATTCCAACTGCATCAGGCGTCATTTCGTGATTCGCTTGCACGCCTTCTTTCATTCCTTTTAAGATGGCTAACTGAAATGCTTTACGAATTTCTTCCCCTTTATATGTTTCTTCATTAAACGTACTATATTCACGATTCAGCCTTTCAATTGCTGATTCAGATAATTCCTCTTGTAAAATTGCTCCTTCAAACAAGTTATCACCTGTTTCTACAAGCGCCTCTAAATATGTTACATCTAATTCTTTACGTAAAACTACCGCAGAAGAATCAAAAATAGAAAATAATGTTTCTACTGTCTGACTCACGTACATTCCTCCTTCTCTCTTTTACACATAACTTATATCATACCACAAAGTATTTTTTTCCAAAAAGAAAAAGCGACCTCCTACAAAGAGCTCCCCTTTAAGTTATATATGATATAACGTTTTTTCTCATATATTGGTACCATTACGCAGCAATATATGAGAAAAAACGACCTCTTTATAAGAGGTCATTTCTTTCACATTATTTTGCCGCTTTAGCTGCTTCTAATGCTGCTTCATAGTTTGGATGGCTTGTACCTTCGCTTACGTATTCTGCGTAAACTACTTTGTCGTTGCTATCTACTACGAATACTGCACGAGCAAGTAAACGAAGCTCTTTCATTACTAAGCCGTAAGCTTCACCGAATGAAAGGTCACGGTGGTCAGAAAGTGTTACAACATTTTCTAAACCGTTTGCTGCACACCAACGTTTTTGAGCGAATGGTAGGTCAGCGCTAATTGTTAATACTTTCGCGTTTTCAATACCTGCTGCATCTTGGTTAAAACGACGTGTTTGTGCATCACACACACCTGTGTCGATTGAAGGTACAACACTAATTAATTTTACTTCGCCTTTGTATGTTTCTAAACTTACTGGAGATAAGTCATTTGCTAATACTTGGAATTTTGGCGCTTGATCGCCAACTTTAACTTCTGTTCCAACTAAAGTCATTGGGTTACCTTTAAAAGTTACGTTTGCCACTTGAAAATCCTCCCTTATTTAAACAAAATATGTACAATGTAAATGATAGTTTGTCCCTATCGATAATGCAAATAAAATCGCTTTATTTACAAAAAAATTAAAGAAGCTAATCCATTGATTAGCTTCTTATTTGTTAAATTTGAAATTCAGGATCGTCTTCTTTTCGTTTATCCATCATTTCCTTCACTTTATCAACAGCTTGTGGCGCTAATTCAATTATTTTATCGATGACGTGTGTTTGCTTATCTAAATGCAACACTTTTACACCCTCTCCATTTATAACAAGAAAAGCAACAGGATTAATAGAAACTCCTCCACCACTTCCCCCGCCAAATGGATGACGGCCTGAATGTTCTACTTTACCAAATTCACTTCCACCAGCGGCGAATCCGAAACTAACTTTCGAAACGGTAAGAATTACACTTCCATCTGCCGCTTTAATCGGATCACCAACAATTGTATTCACATCAGTCATTTGTTTTAAATGCTGCATTGCGGTTGTCATTAAACCTTGAATTGGATGGTCCATTCTATATCCCCCCTATGCTTGAACTGATTTTTCATTCGTACCAGATCTTTGTCTTCTCATAAACGTGAGTAATTTGATACCAGTTTTTATAGCACGAAATATACGAAAAGATGCTGTTAACTCACATCTTGATGCAAATCCTTTCCCTTGAAAAACAGGGGTAATTTCAAATTCTGGTACGTCGACAATATGCATATATTGTCCTACAACTCCAGCAGCCATTCCTTTTGTCCCCCATGCATATCCAGTGACAATTCCAGTGCTAGCTGCGTCGCCTGCTCCAATTTGCGTGTGCCATTTCCACCCATTGATTTTCACTCGTTTGAGAAAATCTTTAACAATAGTATGAACTTCTTGTAGCTTTTTTATCAGCTCCCCCATACTATCAAGTTGCGCCATAATTTTATTATCTAATCCACCGTCTTTTTCAGCTTTTTCGATTTTCTGCCCTGTCTTTTTCTGTTGTTTTTCAATTCTTTCCAATACATCAAACGTATATCGAATCATCCATATTTTCACTTGAAACAAACATTGCTTTTCCATTTCTGAATATAAAAATGTCACTTTAAGCTTTATTTTCGACAATAGTATAAGCAAAATAAAAAGGAGAAGAATTATTATTCCAATCACGAGCCACTTCATACGTATCATCCTTTCACTCCGTACCCATTATCGACAAGTTTATTCATCATTAAACAGAATCCTTTAAGATTGAATATAAAAATTTTTCTAAAAATAAAAAAGGATTTTGACATTTTATATCGAAATATATTATTTGAACATATCGTCGGGGAACGTATTTGGATGATATGTAGCACGAAGAACAGAAAATTTAACTGCAGTGGAGGGATACATAATGGCAGATCGTCGCAATTTATTTTTCTTTTATGGTGATGACAAAGCAACGCTCGTTGAAAGAATGAAACCAATCTATCGTATTTTAGAAGAGAATGGATTCACCATATTAGATCATCCAAAAAATGCAAACGCTATCGTCAGTGTTGGAGATGATGCAACTTTCTTACAAGCCGTTCGTAAAACTGGTTTTAGAGAAGATTGCTTATACGCAGGGATTTCTACGAAAGATGAAATTTCGTTCTACTGCGATTTCCATATTGATCACGTTGATACAGCCCTTCAAGAAATTACAAAAAATGAAATTGAAGTGCGAAAATACCCAACAATTCAGGTAGATGTAGATCACGGTACATCTTTCCATTGTTTAAATGAGTTCTCATTACGTTCTAGCATTATTAAAACATTCGTAGTAGATGTTCACGTTGATGATCTATATTTCGAAACATTTAGAGGGGACGGTTTAGTTGTTTCTACCCCAACAGGAAGTACAGCTTACAATAAATCGTTACATGGTGCGGTTGTTGATCCGCTCATCCCATGCTTCCAAGTAAGCGAACTAGCATCATTAAATAACAACACATACCGTACGCTCGGTTCACCTTTCATTTTAAATCACAAGCGTACATTAACTTTAAAACTAAAACCAAACGGTAACGATTATCCTGTTATCGGTTTGGATAATGAAGCGCTTAGCATTAAACAAGTGGAAAAAGCTGTTGTACGCTTAAGCGATAAACAAATTAAAACAGTTAAATTAAAAAACAATTCCTTCTGGGAAAAAGTACAGAGAACGTTTTTATAGCATTAAAATAACCGCTGAATTATGGGATTCCATAATTCGGCGGTTATTTATTTCTCTCGCTACCGGCCACTCTTCGTGTCATTTTTTGTCGGTAAGTCGATATATTTTCACGCGTCTTTCCTATACACAATCTTCCCATCAATTACAGTCATTTCTGCTTGTACTTCTTTTATTTCTTCTGCCTCTATTTCAAATATGTTTCGATCTACTATCGTAAAGTCTGCCTCATATCCTTTTGCGATTTGTCCTCGCTTCGCTTCTTTTCCGATTGCATAGGCACTTCCTGTTGTAAATAAAGAAACAGCCTCATATACCGTTAATCTTTCTTCCGGTATATAACATACGCCGTCAATAAAACTTCTGCGTGTAACAGCACTATATATACCTAAAAATGGATTCACTTGTTCTATTGGCGCATCAGATCCACCGTTGCAGTGTAATCCCGCTTCCAGTAACTTCTTCCAAGCGTACGCATAGCGAAGACGATGCTCGCCTAGTTTTTCAATGACTGATGGGAAATCCGATGAAACAAAGACTGGCTGTATATCAATAATGGCTTGCAAGTTTTTCATTCTCTCAATTAACTCTTCACGAGCGAGCTGGCAATGAATAATGCGATCACGCAATCCTTCTGCAGGTGGATATAATTCAAGTGCATCAATGACATATTCAAGCGATAAATCACCTATTGTATGAATCGCAACTGGCATATGTAAATCACGTGCTTTTTTCACTAACTCCGCAAGCTCTTCACGCGAGAAGATTGCAACTCCATTTGTTTCCTGCGCATCTTCATACGGCTCACTTAATAAAGCTGTTCTTCCGCCAAAAGAGCCATCAGAAAAAATTTTCATCGCACCAAATTCAATATAATGCCCATTTTCATATTCTTTTCGTTCATGTGCTACTTCATGGTGAACGAGTAAATGTGCTTTAAATGGCATTTCTTTTATAACATGAGAAAAAGCATTGTGCGTTTTTCTAAAACCACCGTAATAATTTAAATCTTCCGTATGCCCGCCAACAAGTCCATATTGCCAACAATCTTTAATTGCTGTTTGCAGGGCTCTTTGTAAATAAGCTTCATCAATTTCTGGCTGCACATGTTTAATTAATTCTTGTCCTTGTTCATATAAAAGGCCTGTTAACATATTTGATGAATCCCGGCCGATTTTCCCGCCTTTCGGGTCTTGCGTCATTTCTGTTATGTTCGCTTCTTGCAATATGTATGAGTTCATCCATGTAACGTGGCGACAAACACGCTTTAATAATATCGGATGTTCTTTAGAGATTTTATCTAGATCATGTACGTGAACTTGTTTTGTATCTGTAAAATTATTTTCATTCCAGCCTTCTCCAATAATCCAAGAACCTTTTGGCACTTCTTCTACTCGTTTCCGAACGAGAGTAAGCACTTCACTATAAGATGTACAATTTGATAGATCTAATCGAAGTAATCTCTCCCCATGACCAATAAGATGCATATGACTATCAACGAGACCTGGAATCATCATTTTACCTTCTAAATCATGCAACTTCTCCGTAGAATATCGATCTTCTAACTCTTGTTTCTCCCCTATATCAACAATCCTGCCATTTTCGACGTAAACAGCGTCCACTTTTTCGTTTTCTTCTCTCATCGTGTAAATGGTGCCGCCATACCAAATTTCTCCCATATACCCATCCCCTTTTTCCTTAAGTCTACGAAATTAATCCGTATAAAAAAAGCACCATTTCGATTAAAAATGGTGCTTTTCCAAAAATTAATTTTGTTCAGTAGGATTCGTTGTGATTTGCCATTCAATGCTAAATTTATCTTTTAGTTGTCCGTATGCTGGGCTCCAGAATGTTTCTTGAAGTGGCATAATAACTTCTCCACCTTCTTGTAACTTTTCGAATACTTCTTTCGCTTTTTCTGCATTACTAATTTGAATTGCAATTGTTACTTGAGATCCGATTGCATGCCCTTGACCTGGGAATGTATCAGAAATCATAAGGTCCGTGTTACCAACTTTTAAAGTAGCATGTAAAACGCGCTCTTTTGCTTCAGCTGGAATCGGGTATTCTGGATTTTCAGGCATGTCACCAAAAGTTTGCATGACTTCTACTTTTGCGTCTAACGCCTCTTTATAAAACTGTACAGCCTCTTGCCCACTACCATCTAAAACTAAGTACGGATTAATACCTAAAATCATACGGACACCTCTTTTTTAAGTTTATAAAATCGAACTTGTGTTCGTTTTTATATTATCATTGTTTGCCATTTCATTCAACTATTTCCTTCACTGTTTTCAAAATTATTTTGACGGAATCTCCATCTCTTGTTTTCTAAGTTCAATACGGCGAATTTTTCCGGAAATCGTTTTTGGTAGTTCATCTATAAATTCAATTTTGCGAGGGTATTTATATGGTGCAGTGAGTTCTTTGACGTGTTGTTGGAGTACTGGAATTAATGTTTCTTCGTTCTTGTCTATATTCTCTCTTAATACGATAAATGCCTTCACGACACTTCCGCGAATTTCATCAGGGCTTGCAACAACCGCACACTCTCTTACATAAGGATGTTTTACGAGTGCATCTTCTACTTCAAACGGCCCAATTGTATAACCAGAGCTAATAATAATATCATCACCGCGCCCTTCAAACCAGAAATAGCCTTCTTCATCTTTCTTCGCTTTATCACCAGTAATATAATAATCACCGCGGAATTGCATTGCTGTGCGCTCATCGTCTTTATAATATTGTTTAAAGAGGGCTGGTGTTTCAATGTGAACTGCAATATCACCAACTTCTCCTACCTTTACCGGAATACCTTCCTCATCTACAATATCAACGTGGTTGCCTGGCGTTGGTTTTCCCATTGATCCTGGTCTAATATCCATTCCTTTCATTACACCAACAAGTAATGTGTTTTCCGTTTGCCCATAGCCGTCTCTTACTGTAATATTAAAGTGCTTTTGGAACGTTTCAATGACTTCTCTATTTAACGGCTCACCTGCGGATACAGCGCTATGTAACGCTTCTAAATTGTACTCACTTAAGTCTTCTACTTTTGCCATTAATCTATACTCAGTCGGCGTACAACAAAGCACATTCACCTTATTATCACCTAATAAGTTTAAATACGTTTTTGGTTCAAACTTACCGTGGTATACAAATCCTGTTGCACCTGAACCGAGAGTTGCTACAAACGGGCTCCAAATCCACTTTTGCCAACCTGGACTAGCCGTCGCCCATACAACATCATTCTCTTCAATCCCGAGCCAGTTTGGAGCGCTCGTACGTAAATGAGCGTATGCCCATGCATGCGTATGAACAACACCTTTTGGATTTCCTGTCGTCCCTGACGTGTAAGATAAAAAGACCATATCTTCTTTATCTGTCTTTGCCATTTCTAACAGGTCACTTTCTGTTTCTAACGCTGTTTTTAAATTAATCCATCCATCTACTGACTGCTCGCTCAGAACGAATTTTTGAAGAGATTTCATCGCTTCTATATCATCAAACTGCCCAATGTACGGCTCATAACTTACGATTGCTTTTACTTCCCCGTGCCCAATACGATATTCGATATCCTTCTTGCGTAACATTTCCGAACTCGGAATTACGACAAATCCTGCTTTAATCGCAGCGATATACGTCATGTACGCTTCAATTAAACGTGGCATCATAATGAGGAGCTTGTCCCCTTTTTGCAGACCACTCTTTATAAAAGCGTTTCCAATTTTGTTCGCACCTTTCATTAACTCAGCGTATGTAACTTCTCGTCTATTCCCTTTATCATCTTGCCAAATTAAAGCAAGCTTCTCTTTATCACTTGTATATTTCTCTATTTCAGAAACTAAATTATAAGACGCTGGCGCCAACAATTCTTCTCTCTTCATACAATATCCTCCTCCATTTCTATGCCTCCCTTATATAATAAAGAATTTTCAGTCAATTTTGAACCCTCTTCTTTTGACAAATTTTTTATATCTATGTCGAAATGAATGTATAACGGTGCAAACAACAAAAAGAAAGAGCGGGAGAACCCGCTCTTTCTAAGCCATCATATATGGGATTATTTTTGGAAACCGCCTAATTGTTGCTCAGCTAGTGAAACTAGACGTTTAGTGATTTCGCCACCAACAGAACCGTTAGCGCGAGATGTTGCATCAGCTCCAAGTTGAACACCAAACTCTTGAGCGATTTCGTATTTCATTTGATCTAATGCTGCTTGAGCACCAGATACTGCTAATTTATTGTTGCTTGCCATGTTGTATCACCTCCTTGTGAGTATAGAGTGTGATAAACAACATGACTTCATACACGTTTTAGATATGGTAATTTATGGTTTTAGAAAAGTTCTTCGAATTTTTCTTCTTCCGCCACTACTTCTACCGTTTGTAATACCATTGTTTCTTTGTTCGCTACAGCTTCATCGATTAATGGTGTGAAATCGTATTTCGCTTCAAAACGATTCGCTTTTTCACGCTTCGGCTTCGTCGCTGGGCTTGCTGGTGTGAATACTGTACAGCAATCTTCGTACGGACGAATTGAAATATCATATGTGCCGATTTCTTCAGCAATTTTAATAATTTCTAATTTATCCATCGTAATAAGTGGACGAATAACCGGATAGTTTGTTACTTCGTTAATTGTATGCATACTATCTAACGTTTGGCTTGCTACTTGTCCAAGACTTTCACCAGTCGTGATTGCAAGTGCATTACGTTCCTCTGCAATACGCTCTGTAATACGCATCATCATACGGCGCATAACTGTCATTGAATAGCTAGATGGAATTTCTTTATTAATCGTTTTTTGCACTTCTGTAAATGGAACAAGGTGAAGCGTTACACGTTTACAGTACTTCGTTAACTCTTGTGCTAAATCGATTACTTTTTGTTTTGCGCGCTCGCTTGTGAAAGGTGGGCTATGGAAATGAACTGCTTCCACAGACACGCCGCGTTTCATCGTTAAGTACGTTGCTACTGGGCTATCGATACCACCAGAAAGAAGTACCATTACTTTTCCGCCAACGCCAACTGGTAAACCACCAGCTCCCATGTGCTCACCACACATAATATAGCTGTAACCACTGCGAATTTCTATACGTACATTCACATCTGGATTATGAACATCTACTGTGATATCCTCTGTATTTTCTAAAATGTGCCCACCGATTTCTGGAAGTAACTCCATCGTCTTCATTGGGAAGCGCTTATCAGAACGGTGCACTGTAATTTTAAATGTTTTCACATCGCCTTTTACTTGTAAGAAAGCTGCTAATGCACCTTTTTTAATATCTTCTAATTCTGATGGTACTTTCATCGCTAAGTTAAACTTATGAATACCAAATACATCTTTCAATCTTTCAGAAATTGCTTCATGGTCTTCGCCATTTAATTGGATGTACATACGATCATGTGTTGCATCGATTTTAATATTTGGGAACTTTTTCAGTTTGAACTTTACGTTATCTTTTAATGTGCTTACAAATTTAGAACGGTTCTTACCTTTAGTCGTCATCTCTCCATAACGAACTAAAATATATTCATATGTCATCATATTTCTTTACCTCATCACTTCATATAATTTTGGCATCGTCTCTTTCACAATACCTTCAAATTGTTTTACTTCTTCCATCGTGTTTTCTGGTGCCAAACTAATACGAATAGCACTTGCAGCAGCGGCATGGGGTACTCCCATTGACACTAACACTCTGCTCACTTCATTTGCTTTTGAAGAACAAGCAGACTTCGTCGATACATATACACCGTGCTCTTCTAAAGCATGAACGACCACTTCTGGTTTTAAACCAACAAATGATACATTTAAAATGTGCGGTGCTGCATATGCAAGCGACGTATTGATTGTTACATCTTCCATCTCTTTCAAGAAACGGACAAGCTCTGTTTGTAAATTGTGCAAATGAGCTATCTTTTCTTTCACTTGTTCCATTGTCATGCGAAGTGCTTTCACCATCGCTACAATGCCAGGTAAGTTTTCTGTACCAGAGCGATACTTAAGCTCTTGTTGACCACCTGATAA
The DNA here is from genome assembly GCF_022637375.2 of Bacillus sp. N5-665. NCBI lineage: Bacteria > Bacillati > Bacillota > Bacilli > Caryophanales > Bacillaceae > Bacillus > Bacillus sp. N5-665. The sequence continues at coordinate 808,979 of NZ_CP093325.1, read as the reverse complement.
AATTGGATCTAACCTTACGCCATCACGTACATAAAGAAGACCCGTTCCTTTTACACTGTGGAATTTATGTCCAGATATTGAGCAAAGATCAATATGAGAAGCATATAAATCAAGCGGTACTTTTCCTATCCCTTGTACATGGTCCACATGGAATCTTATTTTCGGATAGTTCGATAATAACGTTCCAATTTCAGCAACAGGCTGAATTGCTCCAGTCTCGTTGTTCACGTGAATAATTGACACAAGAATCGTATCTTCACGAAGTGCTCGTTTTACATCCTCTACCGATACAACACCATGCTCATTAACCGGTAAATATGTTACATCAAAACCGAGATCTTCTAATTGTTTATATGCTTCAAACACAGACGCGTGTTCAATATTTGTTGTAATGATATGTTTACCGCGCGAACGATTCCTCATCGCTATTCCTTTAATCGCAAGGTTATTCCCTTCCGTTCCACCTGATGTGAAAATAATCTCAGAAGGTTTAACGTGAAGAAGCTGCGCTGCAATCGTTCTTGATTGTGTTAATAGACGCTCTGCCTCTCCTCCAAGCGAATGAATAGAAGAAGGATTACCAAAATATTTCCCAGCAACCGTCACGTACGATTGAAGGGCTTCTGGATATGGCTTCGTCGTCGCACTATTATCAAAATAGATCATCGTTCTTCCCCTTTCAGCGCTATCACATCATATAATCATATCATAAATACTTGTCATTACGCTAAGACTACGCAAAGGTTCCGTTTTATCCCGATTAGTGAATAATAATAATTAGTGAGATCCCCCACTGATTACAGTTTCACTTTATTTTGAAACGAATAACCTTGCTGTATTCCGCTATTCATTATAGCAACATCGCCTGCAAAATTACACAAAAAAACAAACCCTTATGAAAGGGTTTGTTCATTGTCTACATATTCAGCTATTTTTTGAACAACGCCAGGTTCAAGTTGCTCTAGTACAGAAGCCGCTTGTTCTAAAGCTGCATCGTATTGATATTCACGGAATAATTTCTCCGCATAATTTAAGCTCTCTGCAAGGTTCTCATCATGACTGCGGTAACGATTACCGTATTGAATTAATTTTTCAACTAAATACGCTTGTCCAATTAACTCTTCTGTCATTTCAGCTACACCATTAACAGTTGTGTACGCTTCTTCTAAACTGCTATTTACAGCGTTCATATTTAACGGTTTCACTTCTAACTGTTCATATACAGCTTGCATTGCCATTTGTCCTCTTTTTAAATCTTCCATAATGCTTTCTGGAAGACCTGGCAAATTCGACTTTTTCATAAAACGTTTCGTTTCAAAAATGATATTTCGCATTTCTTGTAACTTCTCACGCGCTTCAAATTCTTCTTTACGCATCGTTTGCAACATTTCTTTATATTCTGCATGAAGTACTTTTAACGTTTCACATTGCTCATAAACCTCTTCTAGTTCCTCACGAATAATAGAGAAGGCAATATCTTGTTCCGCAACGCGTAATTGCAGCATTTCAAAACGTTTCATTAAAATGTGCATTTGCTTTTCAATTACTTTTTGAGACTCAATGTCCTTATCTTGTAACTGATAACTTTGTTTCACAAGTTGTGTTTCTGCTTTTGTTTCAATCGTTTCAATGCGAATTTCTTCTAAGTCTTCATAAACAGAAAGTGTTTTTTGCTCCACATAATGTCTCGCATGTACTTCTTGTTCTAATTGATCATAGAAGCCATCTAAACGCGTTTTTAAGTTTTCTACTTTTTCAGCTGCTTCCGTTATATGAAGCTCCTGTATATCCATTAAACATGTTTGTAGTTGTGTCGTCATATCACGAACTTCTTTAGGGACTTCCAAATACTCTAATACATAACCTTGTCTTACCATGTCATTATGTCCGTGTAATAAATCTTCCAGCTGAACTGGTAACGTCGCTTGACACTCTACCAATAAATCTGGAATTTGATGAATAATGATTTCTAAGTTTGCTAAACCTTCTTCTAAACTAATGACAATTTCTCTCGCCTTTAAGTAGTCGCCATTATCTGTTGCCTCTTCAAAGCTTTTAAACTTATTAGATTCAGCATCTAGCATCTCTTCGATTTTCTGCTCTGCTGCTCCATACATATGTCTATGAGCAAGAACACTCTTCTTCATACTACGATATGTATCACGTAACCCTTCAATTTCCGAGCTATTTTTTTCATGGCTTTCTAACAATTGCTGTAATTCATTTAAAATGTCTGTAATACGATTATCAGCGTCATCTAAACCACTTATGGATTCATTCATCGCATGCTTTGCTTTTCGGAAGGAGAATTGCGAGGCGAATTTTCGCGCTTGCGCTAAATCTTTGTCTGCTTTCGGAAGGGTTGTTGATACAATCTCATCCCATTCTTCACGCCATTTACCAAACAGTTCTTCTGTTTGACCTGTCATATTTAAGTCTTTCACCCGTTTTAGTTCATCTGCCACAGGCTTATCTTTTATCTCTTGTTTCCACTGCTCCAGTGCTTCAATATCTTTATATGAACGATTTCTTATCACAAGCTCTATCATGAGCAGCACTAGAATAGAGCTTACTACAATGATAACGATCGTCAGGATAGAATCCATGCAAAAAAGCCTCCTAGTTATATCTCTTTTTTTGTCCGTTCCGTTTATGAAATGGAAGGCATTATGTATAAAAAGGGAATCCCCCTATATTTAACAACTAACAATGTACTAATCATACCATGTAATGGCGTGTTTTTGACCTAGTTTTTTTTAAAATTTCATGTTTCTTTCAATGCAATTGTAATCTTTCTCAATCTTCTGTTTGGATTATCTCCCATCATCAAATGATTGTAATAACAGGTTCTCTTTCATATGAGATACGAAATAAATTTTGCGCACAAGTGGTGGCTCAATTGAAATCGCATGCACATTTCCTTGCTTTACCGCTTGCTCTACTGCGATTTCTGGAAGTAACGTAATACCAAGTCCAGCTCCGACCATTGCAAGCATCGGTTCTGCATAAGAAGTTTCAAATGCAATGATTGGTTTCGCCCCTATCCCTTGAAACATATTCGTAATCATTTTCCTTACATCACAAATTTCTGGATATACGATTAACTTTTCATTTTGCAAATCTTCCATTCGGATTACTATTTTCTCTTTATAAAGATGATCACTTGAAACTACACAAACAATTTTTTCTTCTCGCATTTCTTTTATACACGTAGCGTCTTCTACTACTGAATCGACGAACATCGCTTCAATCTTCCGCTCTTTAAAGAGTCCCATTAGTACTTTCGTATGCTCAATTTTCCATTCTACTTCGAATCCTTCACCTAATACATCTTTACATTTTGATATATAATGCGCTGCTAAACTTGGCAATATGCCTATAGAAATTTTCCGCTTCTCTTGAAAATTCTTCATTTCGGCTTTCACTTCATGGATGTGTTCCAAAATCGGTAACATTCTTGTTATAAATAACTCTCCAGCTTCTGTTAATTCCACTCCTTGCGCGGAACGCTTCAGTAAAGTAACCTCTAAATCCGCTTCTAACCTTTGAATTTGCTTACTAAGCGCCGGTTGAGAAATATGTAAAAGCTTACTCGCCTTTGATAAACTTCGCGTATTCTTCACTTCAATAAACGATCGTACTGCTTCCAAATCCATCGTACACACCTCTAACAAAAAGTTATAACTGTCATAAAAAATCGATATTTCCCTCTATAAACAATTACTCTTTATACTTATTTCATCAACTTACTATAACGAAATGAAAAGGGGAAAGATACTCTTGGACAAAAAACAAATGCTACTCGGATCCCTCCTATGCTTACTTGCCGTAACGGCTTGGGGATTTATGTTTCCTGTCATGGCAAATGCTCTGCAGTTTATCGATCCGTTCTTCTTCACAACTATCCGATACGGATCAGCAGCTATTATTTTTCTTATTTTGCTATTCATTACTGAAGGAAAAACTTCACTCCACTTAGAAAAAAGAACACTTTCGTTATTCTTTTACGGAACAGTCGGTTTCGCTGGATATGGTTTTCTCATTTTTTACGGCCAACAACTTGCCGGGCCTTCTGGGGCCATTCATGCTGCGATGATTCAATCTCTTATGCCGCTCATCGCTTTATTATTGCAGTGGATAACAAAAAACAAACGCCCACAAAACTACACATTCCTTTGTATGTTCGTTGCATTGCTCGGTGTTATGCTTGTCATTTCAAAAGGAAATATTCACTTTTTATTTGGAGCTGCCAGTCACCTCTCAACAAATATACTTATGCTATGCGGCGTTACTTGCTGGGTCATTTATACGAACGGTGGTGCTCGTTTTCAATCTTGGTCACCACTTCGATATACGACGTTAACTTGTTTATTCGGCTCGGTTTCACTCATCGTTATCGTCACTTTCTTCACTTACACAAACATCGTTACTATGCCGTCACTTCGTACAATTATGAGCGTTCGTTTTGAACTCTTGTATATGTCGATTGTTGCAGGTGTTATCGCTGTATTTTGCTGGAACACAGGAAATCGCTATATTTCATCTATTAACGGCATATTATTTATGAATTTAGTTCCTGTACTTGCACTTATCGGTTCCATCTTTCGAGGTTATACAGTCGACAAAATTGAAATTGCCGGAGCCTCATTAACAATTATCGCGCTATTATGCAACAATGTATGGCAAAGGAAAGAAAGCACAAAAATCCCCACCTCAGTTCGTTAGGTGGGGATTCTTCACATATGAACAGCTCTTGGTAATTCATAGTATATATTCGTTATACATAATGTGTGTTCCATCCATTGTTCAATTTCTTTCGTGTACATTTCTATGAAAAATGTCTCAGACGGAAAAGAATGCAGCACTTCTGATATATATTGCGGATATAAAAACGGCATATTCATCATGCCTTTTAATTGCGTCATAAACATTGTAAAAGATACCTTTTTAAATTCTTGCTTCATTTGTCCATGCTTTATAATTTGCTCTATATAATATCTTTCTTTAGAAAAGTAAATGGTCATCACTTCGCGAATTAATGTCGTATCAAGCGAAAGCTCTCGGTAAAAAAAACGTGTCAATTCCCTATTTTCAAATTGATATCGTAAAATCCCACGCACCATTTGCACCATCATATCTTTAGCCGACAAATATTCTCTCTGTTCAAAGGACGTTTCAATCACATGAATATATCCTTCTAAAAAGTCAGTAATAAGCTGTTCTAATAAACCTTGCTTTCCAGCAAAATAATATGAAATATTCGCTACATTCACATCCGCTCGCTTTGCAATTTCTCGCACCGACGTTCCATCATAACCTTTCGTGTTAAACAACGATATTGCCGCATCAATTACTTTTTGTTTCGTCTGTTTCATGCGCTCACTTCCTCTCACTGAACAGCTATAGTTTAAATTTCTTGACTTTTAAGACAAATTCCTTTAATTTTCTATCGACAAAGTCATGTGAAATACATCGTATTTTGCTAATATTTTACACATCTCGATAAAAAGGGAGTTGTTTCCATGTTTACAAAAGAAAGTTATGCAGGTTCTCGTGAAGAACAATACGAGACAGTAATTAAACAACTGGATGCATTATTAACTGGCGAACCGAACGTAGTCGCAAACTTATCAAATGCGTCCGCATTATTAAATCAATTTTTAGATCGTGTGAATTGGGTTGGCTTTTATGTAACAGAAGGAAATCAGCTTGTTCTTGGACCTTTCCAAGGAATGCCTGCTTGCGTGCGCATTCCATTTGGACGAGGCGTTTGCGGCGTTGCAGCTGAAACGAAAACAACGCAGCTTGTAGCAGACGTTCACCAATTCCCAGGACATATCGCTTGCGATAGTGCTTCTAATTCAGAAATCGTCGTACCGATTGTGAAAGAAGGAACTGTTATTGGTGTACTTGATATCGATAGCCCTGAAAAAAATCGTTTTGACGAAGTGGATCAGCGCTATTTAGAAAAGTTTGTGGAAACACTCCTAAAACATATTTAAAAAAGAAAAGAGCGAGTTATCGATTGCGTACATCACGTACGAAACCGATAGCTCACTCTTTTTTATTGATTACTAACAGTAGATATTTTCTTTAGTGCCTGTTCTAAATCAGAAACGATATCCTCCCATGATTCTAAACCGACAGATAAACGTATTAAATTATCGTAAATACCCATTTCTTGTCTTAGCTCAGCTGGAATCGCAGCGTGCGTCATCGTTGCCGGATGCTGAATTAACGTTTCTGTATCTCCTAAACTTACGGCAATTGTAATAAAATGAAGGTCATTGATAAACGCTTGCGTCTCTTCTTTTCCGCCTTTTACTGAAAAAGAAATCACACCGCCGCCCCGTTTCATTTGGCGAGATGCTAACTCACCTTCTGGATACCAAACGCCCTCTACTGCATCATGATTTTTCAGAAACGATACAATTTTTTCGGCATTATCACAATGGCGGTCCATTCTTACCGCTAACGTCTTTAATCCGCGTAACAATAACCATGCATCAAACGGCGCCATAATACCACCGATATCTTTTCGCATCGGGCGAATTTTTTCAGCTAACGCTTTCGTTTTACAAATCGTTACACCCGCCACAACATCACCATGACCGCCAATATATTTTGTCGCACTATGAACAACCGCGTCACAGCCAAGTTCAAGCGGTCTTTGTAAATAAGGTGAACAAAACGTATTATCAACAATAACAAGTAAGCCATTTCGCTTCGCAACCCGAATCACTTGTTTTAAATCGATTAATTTCATCGTTGGATTAATCGGTGTTTCAACGAAAATAAGCTTTGTATTTGGGCGAATCTTATTTTCAATATCAGCCTCTGTCTCCATATCACAAAACGAATGCGTAATCATAAATTTCTCTTCTAACACTTCTAAAAAACCGTACGTGCACCCGTATAATCCATTTGAACAAATAATATGATCTCCAGCTTTTAAAAAACCAATTAACGTTGCGGAAATGGCTGCCATACCGGATCCGAAAGCAAGTGCTTCTTCTCCTCCTTCTAACACCGCCATACGTTCTTCAAATAATTTTACAGTTGGATTTCCAAGTCTTGAGTAAATATAAGATGGATCCACTCCCGCAAAACTCGCCTCTCCTTGCTGCGCAGTCTCAAATGTAAATGTAGACGTTTGAAATAGCGGTGGTGTTAAACTTCCTTTATGTTCCTCAGATGTATAACCGTGATGAATTAACGCTGTCTCCATATGCTTCTTTTTCATAAAAACATCCCCTTTTATGTTTTTATACCGCATATTCATCAACAAAAAATTAATGAACATTTTTTACCACATTTTATGTAAGCGTTTTATTTGTGTTTCTATCAATTCTTGTATATCGTTTTAAATTCCTTCTTATTAATTTCCAAAATTTATATGCATAAAACAAAAACGTACCCGCTTGACGAAACTCTAGGTAAAAGATATAATAGCGTTTGTGTAAAATAAAAAGGCAGCCTTGTAATGTGAGTTTATCGTTTGTATTTTGTTCCTCTACGGAGGTGTATCTCGTAACTCCCTGCTGCTGGAGCGAAGGTACATGAAAACAAAATGCCCGTAAATATCGATTACGTCTGTTTTTATTTTACGTAAATAAAAACATTTTTAAAGGAGGAGTCAACTATGGCTCGTTATACAGGTCCAGCTTGGAAACTGTCTCGTCGTCTTGGAATCTCTCTAAGCGGCACAGGAAAAGAATTAGAAAAACGCCCTTACGCACCAGGTCCTCACGGTCCTAACCAACGTAAGAAACTTTCAGAATACGGTTTACAATTACAAGAGAAACAAAAACTTCGTCACATGTACGGCATGACTGAGCGTCAATTCCGTCGCACATTTGACCAAGCAGGTAAAATGCCTGGTAAGCACGGCGAAAACTTCATGATCCTTCTTGAAGCTCGTCTTGACAACCTAGTTTACCGTATGGGCTTAGCTCGCACTCGTCGTGCAGCTCGCCAATTAGTAAACCACGGCCACATCACAGTTGATGGATCTCGCGTAGATATCCCATCTTACCGTGTAAAACCTGGTCAAACAATCAGCGTTCGCGAAAAATCTAACAGCCTTGTTGTTGTTAAAGAAGCGATCGAAGTTAACAACTTCGTACCAGAATACTTAACTTTCGATGCTGATAAATTAGAAGCTACTTACACTCGTCACGCTGAGCGTTCTGAGTTAGCAGCTGAAATCAACGAAGCATTAATCGTAGAGTTCTACTCTCGTTAATCTCGGTACTCTGAAAAGAGTAGTATTAAAAGCCTTAGGAACCTTGTTTATCAAGGGGCCTGGGCTTTTTTTATTGAATATAGCCGGTATATGTATAGAAACAGAACAATGTAACAAAATAAAAAAGAACTGCAAGTCTATAGTTAATAAAAATTAACCCTCTCTCTAGAATTTCATCAATTTTTTATCCACATTAATAAAAACCTCCCCCTTCTTCTAACACTTAAAAATACTATATTCTCCCCCATAACTCATTTTTCTTTGCTATACTCTCCTTTCGTTAACATGATTTTTACAACGTATTTATTTGTATATAATCTATACCTTCCCTTTTTCTATTTACATTCAACCTTAAAAACCTCTTCATCACCAGAGCATCCGAATAAGATTAAAAAACTTAATGAACAAGCAACTTTTCAGCTCAATAATCAGAACATTACATTTACAACAATTCCCTTAAATTGGTATTATTTTCTTGTAAGGGGAGGGAAAGTTCATGTCTTTAAATATGTATCTCGGTGAAGTACAAGCTCAAACAGAAAGTATGAATGCTTTCTGTAACGCTACTATTCAAGGAATGGAACAAATTATTCATTCTATTGACGCTTTTGCATTGGATACTGTTCTACAAGGACAAACATATAGTAGTGCAAAAGCATATTTCTTACAAACCTTTCGTCCGTTAGCACAAGGAATCATTTACTTATGCGAAGAATTAATCCGTCAAAATGATGCTTTTCCAAGAGACTTTCAATCACAGGTAGCTTCTACAGATGTTATCGAACAAGAAATAAGAGAACAAATCCAAGAAATCAATCAAACCATTGCAAGTATAGAAGCAATAGAGGTACTTACACCAATGCCTGGAGTAGACTCAATTGTGGCTGTTTTAATTACGATGAGAAAAAAGCTTGATGAAAAACTAGAGCGTCTACATGAATTCGATTATACATCCAGTAATAACTACAGCACGGCCCTTCAACTAGCAGCTAGTATTGCTATGGGTTTAGCGGAAGTCCAAAGCGGGAAAGGTTTTAGTCCGGTAAGTGGTACATTTAGTACACAAAGGTTGAATATGGAATGGATAGCCTCTATTCAAAAAATTGCAGAGGAAAGAGTTCAAGAAGCCGAAATAAAAAAAGAAATTGAAGAAAAAATGGCTTTGCAGGAACAAGAAGCTAATAGACCGTGGTACCAAAAAACAGCTATTGGCGCTTGGGAATTCTTCCAAGGAATTTGTAATTCAGCTGCTGAAAACTTTACAGGCGTGGAATTACCAATGGGCAATGAATTAGAAAACAAAACAACCTTTCAAGCCGGAAATCTTGTGGGGAATTTTGTATCAGGGGTAGGATCTATTTTTGAAATTTTGGGCGGTATAGCCATTGTAACAGGATCAAATGTTGGAACCGTATTGTTAGAAGGAGTAACTTTCGGGGCAGCATCACCAATTGTTATCCCAGCTGATTTAGTTCTTACAACCGCTGGAGCAGGTGTTGCTACACATGGTACATTTGTATGGTATAATACGATTCAAAATAGTATTGATACTCTTCAAAAATTCCAATCTTCTAGTAGAATTGCAGCTGATTTTGAAAAAGGAATTAGCAAGTTACCTAAGGAAGAACGTATTCCCAAAGTAAATAAGAAAGCGGAAGAAATCGCAAAAAACAATGGATGGGAAAGAAATAAATCATTAGAAAAAAAGAATAAAGGACGAACTATTTATACTGACCCTAAAACTAAAAAACATTACTCAGTAGATACTCAACATGGAAGATTTGAAGAACTCAATAAAAGAGGTAAACATTTAGGTGAAATTGATTTTGATTTGAAAGGAACTAAAGGACCAGATAAGTCAGGAGGGCATGACATAAATGTTAAATAAAAAAATTGAAGAAGTAAAAAGAAAATACTACGTTGAAAAAAATATAGAAGAATATCTACAAAAGTCTTCTATCAAACTAACTCTCCCTAAACAAATAATTGATTTTTGTAATAAAAATAATATTAAAATTAAAGGAGATAGCGACATAGTATTTCCTTCAAATGATTGGTATATTACTTTACCAAGTTATGTAAAAGGTGAGTTTGAAGTTGAATATACTACATATCTTATCATTTCTAAACTAGCTAATGTATATTCTATCCTTAATTCCTTTGAAATTGTAAATAAAGATGTCAATGGCATGATGCCTACTTTAACTGGAGATTCAGAGCAAGAATATAATAGATTGCAATCTCAATTAATATCAGTTATTGAAACAACTCTAAAAGCAAGCGGATATGAAAGAATTGGTTACACAGATAGTAGCCGAAAAATAGAAGGAATAAAATTTGCAGACGATGTCGCACTATTTGGTCCCGATGTAACTGTTGATGACATTCTATTTAGGGATGTACTCGATGTAACACCTGATTGATATTTAAACTAACGTTTACGTTAGCTTTTCCTTTGTTTCAAATCAAATATCATGGAAAAGGCATATTTGATTTTACTGGTGAAAATATTATAACTAAGATACTTCAAAATGAACTGTATCAAGCGGATTATACATTTGCAAAGACTTCAATTTCACGTACGAAAAAAGAAACAAATTCAGGAAAAATTTTGAGACGTATTTGAAAGAAATGAAAGGTAAATATGCTATTGAGATTAGGTTTAGGGAGGAATAATTGATGGCATATGATTTAGAACTTGAAATAAAAGAGGTACTTGAGAAAATTGATTTTGTAGAAAGATATAAATCCTTATCAGAAAAATTTCCCGATAGAACAAATACATTTGAAAACTATGAAAATCAAAAAGCTATTGAAGTATTCGAGTCTCTTGGCTATAAAGCTCGTTACAATAAAAAAGAAGACTTTTTTATTGTAGGAGAAGTAAAAAACAAAGATGTCTACACCTTTAGATTCAACATCAGCTTAAAATATGGTGTTGCTGAATTGATTTGGGAAGCATGGCATAATGGTGAAGTTAGAGCTGGAGACCCTTGGGACATATTTATAAGATTGTTATCAAATGACACGGAAAAAGTACCCGTGCTATATTTCCACAGTTACAATGAACTCAAAGAAATCATGAAAATTGCCTTTGAAATGTACGAAGATTTTAAGCGAGAATTAATTCCTATTTATTCATGATTTCACCTTAAAGATATATGAAGTAATGACCCAAAAATAAGGATAGACTTAATATTTTAGGAGGAATAACTTTTGCCTTATTCATTAAAACCTGAAATACAAGCCAGTCTTGCAAAAATTGATTTTATTAAGAGATATAAAGCCCTATCAGAAAAGTTTTCTGATAGGGAAAATACATTTGAAAACCATGAAAACGAAAAAGTAATTGAAGTATTCGAGTCTCTTGGCTATAAAGCTCGTTTTATGAAAAAAGAAAACTTTTTTATTGTTGGTGAAGTAAAGAACAAGGATTTCTATACTTTCAGATTCAATATCAGCTTAAAATATGGGCTCGTTGAATTTATTTGGGAAGCATGGCACACTGGTGAAGTTAGAACTGGAACATCTTGGGCTATGTTTGTAGACGTATTATCCAATGATACTGAAAAAGTGCTCCGTCCAGGTTTCCACAGTTATGAAGAACTCAAAGAAATCATGAAAATTTCCTTTGAAATGTACGAAGATTTCAAGCGAGAATTAATTCCTATTTATTCATAATGTAAAAAGCTACCGAAGACAACTAAACAGTTACTTCGAGTAGCTTTTATTTATATATATTAAAGTTATTTATTTTCCTCTTTCTGAACATATACATAAGCATCTTTCTGCTCTTTATGTATATCCACCTTCGAATTCTCTGCAAGCTGACCCGCGTTTAGCAAAGAAAAAATAATGAGCGCTTCTAGTGACATTTTGTTTTACCACTCCTTTCTAGTTGTTATACATTTATCATACCGCTTACATGTGATTTTCGTATGAACTCGAAAAGGAGATTACAACAAAAAGGTTACAAGAATACGAATGCACGCTATAATAACCATTAAATAGGAGGTTGATTCATTTTGACAATAAACCAAATGGTTCAATTAGGTAGTGCATGTATGTTATTTATTACTTCCGCGCTTATTAATTGGTATCAAGGGAGTAATTTGATAGATGATCCTGATGAATGGAAATATAGCGCTAAGTTTACGAATTACTTTAAAGGTACCGTTTCAAATTACCAAGATATTTATCAAATCGATTTCTTTATATATGCGGCAAAATTTCATCCAACAGCATTTGTTGTTATGCTTATTAGTTTACTTTATATGCTCGTATTAATTCTTCATATTCTATTTACAAGAACTCGTAAGGCAATCTAAATTTATACATAAAAACCCCGAATCATAGACTTTTCAGCCTACAATCCGGGGTACTATTTGTTTTATATTCGTTTCTGATTAGTAACGAATTAAGAAATATTTCTTTTTACCGCGGCGAATGATTGTAAATTTACCTTCGATGCGGTCGTTTTCTGTTACAACGTAGTCTAATGCTTGTGTACGCTCACCGTTTACGTAGATTGCGCCGTTCGTTACATCTTCACGTGCTTGACGTTTTGATGGAGAGATTTTGCTTTCTACAAGTAAGTCGATTAATACTGTATCTTCTGCAGTACGTTCTACAGATGGTACGTCTTTGAATCCTTGTTCGATTTCGCTTGCAGTCAGTTCTGCTACAGAACCGCTGAATAATGCAGCTGAGATTTTAATCGCTTGCTCTAATGCTTCTTCGCCGTGAACAAGTTTTGTCATTTCAGAACCTAATGCTTTTTGTGCTGCACGTTTTTCTGGCGCTTCAGCTACTTGCTTTTCAAGCTCAAGAATTTCTTCATGAGATAAGAATGTGAAGTATTTTAAGTATTTTACAACATCACGGTCATCTGTATTAATCCAGAATTGGTAGAACTCGTAAGGAGTTGTTTTCTCTGGGTCTAACCAAATTGCGCCGCCCTCTGTTTTACCAAACTTCGTACCGTCAGATTTTGTAACTAGCGGAATTGTTAAACCGAATGCTTTCGCATCTTCTTCTGATTTACGGATTAATTCAAGACCAGCTGTAATGTTACCCCATTGATCACTACCACCGATTTGCAAGCGGCAATTATGGTTTTGGTATAAGTTTAAGAAGTCGTATGATTGTAAAATCATGTAACTAAACTCAGTGAATGAAATACCAGTATCTAAACGAGATGCTACTGTATCTTTTGCTAACATATAGTTTAAACCGAAGTTTTTACCGATATCGCGTAAGAATGAAATTACATCTAAGTTACCAAGCCAATCATAGTTATTAGCCATCGTTGCTGGGTTGTCCACGTTTTCGAACTCTAAGAAGTTTGAAAGTTGGTTTTTAATGCTTTCTGTGTAGTAAGCAACTGTATCTTTCGTATTTAATGTACGCTCTGCTTTTTTACCACTTGGATCACCGATCATACCAGTACCACCGCCAACAAGTGCGATTGGTTGGTGACCAGCTAATTGGAAACGACGTAACATTAATACTGGTAACATATGACCGATGTGTAAGCTATCCGCTGTCGGGTCGAAACCACAGTATAATTTAACGCTTTCTTTTTCTAATAATTGCTCAAGTCCCTCAGCATCTGTTTGCTGATTAATTAAACCGCGAAATTCAAGATCTTGTAAAATACCCATATCCTACATACTCTCCTTTAAGTTCATTACTGGCGTGAAGGTTGAAAACATAAAAAAATCGCCCCTTGAAATAAGGGACGATTTTGATTATCGCGTTACCACCCTAGTTGCAGGCCAAAAAAGCCTACCACCTTATTTACATAACGGCTTAGCACCGTCTTTTCCCTTTTGAATACAATTCAATCGAAAAAAGATGCTCTAGGGGCGTAATTCGCGATCATCTATGTGCTGATTTTCACCGGCCATCAGCTCTCTAAAACAGGGAAATGATCACTACTTCTCCCTTTCCACGCTCAATTATTCATATACTTTTCTTTATACCATCATTTATATAGGCATGTCAAATAGAGGTAGGTGTTCTCTCCTTGCCAATCCTTTACAACGTCGCAAAGAGTATCGTAATAAGAGAAAGAATTGGAACCCCAACTAATAACGATACGTGAAACACAACAGATAAATCATTCCCAATCGTCGCCTCCACAGGATCTTTCGCTGGAGAACCAAGAAAGCCAATGAATCGGTCGAAGCGACTTACCGTTTTTGGAAAATCCGGTATTTCTACATGGTCACTATCTAAATGTTGTTTTAATTTATATTCACTCTTAAAGGGATTTTCGCTCAATTTCATCCACCTCCAGCAATTGTTTCAATTTCTTTATCCCGTTATGCAGTCTCGACTTCACTGTTCCAATCGGAATGTTTAATATCTCTGCAATTTCTTTTTGCTGCATATCATGATAATAAAAAAGGATGAGGACAGCTCGCTGGTCTTCAGGAACTTTCAAAATTGCGTCCCTTACAGTAAGACGGTCTTCTTGTGAAAACTCTACCTCTTGAATTGGCACTAAAAATGGCAAAAGCGTACGCCACTTTTTTCTTCTATTTAATTTATTAATCATAAGACGATAACCAATTTGAAATAAATACGTTTTTATTTTTCCTTTCTCAAGTTCATACATATGTTTCTTACGCTCTAACGTCAAAAATGTATCTTGCACAAGGTCGATACTTAACTGTTCATCTCGGTTAAAGCGATACAAAAATGTATATAGCGCTGGTTTAATTAAAACATATAGTTTTTCCCCAGCCTCCTTATCCCCACTTTGGTACGCAAGCATGAGCTCCTCCTCAATCCCAATCTGCGCCATTTTTTTTGATCTCCTTTATTCCTTTTAACGTTAATGAAATACGGGAAATTAAATATGCACTTGCGACAATGACCCATGCTTGTGACTGATGCGTAAAAAATTGAACATATGGGTTTTGAATCGTAAATCCACTAAAAACGAAAATATTTAACGCCAGCACACATATACATGCATACACTGCAAGACAGACCGAAATTGTATCAAATACATTCCAACGAAAATATATTTTTGTTTTTGTAAAATCAATTTTATTTCCATTTTTTCGTACAATATACTTCTTATCCAACGGAATAATGATTGAAAAAATAACAATCATTATAATCCCAACTGTAATCATTGAAACTTTAAAGCCAATTGGCATCGGTAATAACAGACCACAAGAAAATACAACGATAATTCCAATTAAAGCAAAAGCAAGAAGTAATTTATTAGACATAAAAAAGCCTCCCTCATCTATTCTTTCATAAATGTATACAGACGAGGAAGGCACTTCGTTCAAATATTATTTTATTTTTTTAATAATCTTTGCAGGATTTCCGCCGACTACTACATTGTCCGGCACATCTTTCGTTACAACGGCGCCAGATGCGATCACCGCGTTGTCTCCAATTGTGACACCAGGATTAATAATCGCTCTTCCGCCAATCCATACGTTATCACCAATTGTAACTGGTTTTCCATATTCTGATCCGCTTATGCGCTCTACTGGATCAAGCGGATGTGTTGCTGTATAAATGTGAACACCTGGAGCTAACATACAGTTCACTCCGATTGTTACTGGACATACATCTAAAATTGTACAGTCAAAGTTCGCGTAAAAATTTTCGCCCACGTGAATGTTATAGCCGTAATCACACCTGAAAGAAGATTCAAGATGAATGTTATCTCCAGTCGTTCCGAATAGTTCTTTTACGATTTCGCTACGCTCTTTTAATTGTACTTCTGGTGTTTCATTTAATTTTCTCGTTAATATACGAGCCTGCTCCCTCTCTTGAACTAAAACTGGATCAGCTGGTATGTACATTTCTCCTAGTATCATCTTTTCTTTTTCTGTTTTCATTTTATTACCCCCTTTAACTTATATATATAAGTTTACAATAACATAAAAAAAGGTCTGAACGTTATTTCGTTCAGACCTTCCTCTCTTAATCTTCCATCGTTGATAAGTCACCTGTTGGTAAGTTTAACTCCCACGCTTTTAATACGCGGCGCATAATTTTACCACTTCTCGTTTTCGGTAATTTATCTCTAAATTCAATTTGTCTTGGCGCTGCATGAGCTGCTAGGCCTTTCTTTACAAATTGACGAATTTCTTCTTTTAATTCATCAGATGGTTCGTATCCTGCTCGAAGCGCGATAAATGCTTTAATGATTTCGCCGCGCACCGGATCAGGAATACCAATTACCCCAGCTTCTGCAACAGCAGCATGCTCGATTAATTTGCTTTCTACTTCAAACGGACCAACGCGCTCACCTGACGTCATAATAACATCGTCAATACGTCCTTGGAACCAGAAGTATCCATCCTCGTCCATATAGGCAGAGTCACCTGATACGTACCAATCTCCCGGCATAAAGTAAGACTCATATTTTTGCTTGTTATTCCAAATCCCGCGCATCATAGCTGGCCAACCTTTACCAATTGCTAAGTTGCCCATTGTGTATGGAGGCACTTCATTTCCTTCATTATCAACAATCGCTGCTTTCACACCTGGAATTGGTTTACCCATTGAACCTGGACGGATTTCCATACAAGGATAGTTACAAATAACTTGTCCACCTGTTTCTGTCATCCACCACGTATCATGAATACGAAGTCCAAATGCATTCATACCCCAGCGAATTACTTCTGGATTTAACGGTTCACCAACGCTTAATACGTGACGAACTTGTGATAAATCATATTTTTTAATTGCGTCTTGTCCAGCTCCCATTAACATACGGAATGCTGTTGGCGCGCTGTACCAAACTGTTACACCGTAATCTTGCAGTGCTTCATACCACGCTTCTGGACTAAAGCGGCCACCTAAAATAACATTTGATGCTCCGACTAACCACGGCGCGAAAATACCGTAAGCCGTTCCTGTTACCCAGCCTGGGTCAGCTGTGCACCAATATACATCGTCCTCTTTTAAATCTAATACCCACTTCGCCGTTTGATAGTGCTGCACCATTGCGTTTTGCGCATGTAGCACACCTTTTGGCTTCCCAGTAGAACCAGATGTGTAATGTAGAATTAAACCGTCTTCACGGCCTAGCCATTCAATATGTAATTCTTTTGAAGCTTGTTCAAATAAAGGATTGAACGCTACCGTTTTACCGCCTTCTTCTACATTATCTCCAACAAGGAATACTGTTTTTAAAGCAGGTAAATCATTTAATGGTACTCGCTCTAACAATTCAGGTGTTGTAATTAACACTTTTGCTTCGCTATCTTCTAAACGATCGCGAACTGCGCCTTCCATAAATGCTTCAAATAGCGGACCAACGATTGCTCCCAATTTCACTGCACCTAAAAGTGCAAAATATAACTCTGGGGAACGCGGCATAAAAATAAAAACGCGATCGCCTTTTTCTACATCGCCATAATTTTTCAGGACGTTTCCTGATTTATTAGAAAAATCCTTCATTTCCTTAAATGTATATTTCTCTTTTCGCGATCCATCTTGATAATAAAGGGCTACTTTATTCTTTCGATCGGATTTCGCATGCTTATCAATTGCCTCATACGCCATATTTACTCGACCTGTTTCATTCCAAGTAAAATTTTTATTAACCTCTTCCCAGTTAAAATTCGCGTATGCCTCATCATAATTCGGCAAATTATTTTCTCCTTTAATGACAGGAAGCGTTTCTACTTTCATACTTTACATCCCCCTCCTATGTATTCTATTATCTATTATAATGATATTATTTAAAATTTTCAGTATATTTGTTGATTTTTAGACAAATTTTTAATGACAAAATTCGATTCACATCGCATATATTATAAAGTACGATATTAATAGATTCACAAACCCTCAAGGTGGTGAGCAATACATTGATCCATAAAAAAATATACAATGCCAGAAACTTAAAAACAGCGAAAGGCACTTTAATTATTGAAGGTCCTGTCTCTACACATAACTTAGAAATGTATGAATTTCATCCAGACTTAATTGCGTTTCGTCCTGCCGAGCAGCAATATAAAGCAATTGTCGAAATTTCTAAATTACCAGAAGCTCGTCTCATTATTGCTAGACATGACCGAACGATCGTTGGATATGTTACATACTTGTATCCTGATCCACTCGAACGATGGTCAGAAGGAAAGATTGAAAACTTAATTGAACTCGGGGCAATTGAAGTTGTCCCCACCTTCCGCGGTTGCTCTGTCGGAAAGAACTTATTAGAAGTTTCAATGATGGACGATCATATGGAAGATTACATTATATTGACGACTGAATATTATTGGCACTGGGATTTAAAACAAACAGGCTTAAATGTTTGGGAATATCGAAAAGTAATGGAAAAGATGATGAATGCTGGTGGCTTACAATGGATGGCTACAGATGATCCTGAAATTTGCTCGCATCCCGCTAACTGTTTAATGGTCCGCATCGGTAAACGCGTTGATACGGAGTCTATTCAAGCATTTGATCGTCTACGTTTTCACAATCGTTTTATGTACTAAATAAAGGGGGCAACTGGAATGATTGTAGAAGAAATTATGAATCAAGATGTGGTGACACTACACCCAAACGATACAATCGAAACAGCAATCCGAACGATACGCACGAAAGGCATTCGGCACATTCCAATTGTCGATCAAAATAATCATGTGGTAGGCATTATTTCTGATCGGGATGTAAGAGATGCAAGTCCATCAATTCTTGATGAACAAGTTCCACTCGCTATGCTGAAACAACCGCTCGACCTTATTATGAAACAACCTGTTATGACTTGCCATCCTCTCGATTTCGTTGAAGAAATTGCTACTTTATTTTTTGAAAATAAAATTGGCTGTCTCCCTGTTACAAAGGCTGGCAAGCTAGTTGGAATCATTTCTGAATCTACTGTACTGCACACGTTAGTGAAATTAACAGGAGCACATCAACCAAGTTCACAAATTGAAATTCAAGTAAAAAACGAACCTGGTATTCTTGGAAAAGTCGTTGCTATTTTTAGTGATTTGCAAATAAATATCGTGAGCGTTCTCGTCTACCCAGCAAAAGATGAGAATGATAAAGTACTCGTTTTCCGCATTCAAACGATGAATCCGCTAAAAGTGATTGATGCACTTGAAGCAGAAGGCTACCGCGTATTATGGCCGAACATTATGGGGATGCAAGCATGAGTAGCGCGTTTATTTATTCGGATGATTTTCGGGGCTATTCGTTTAGCCCTGATCATCCTTTTAACCAACTTCGCGTCACACTTACGTATGACTTATTACAAAAGGGTGGTTTCATCTCTCCTTCCCAAATCATCTCACCAAGGATGGCTACAGATGAAGAGATCGCCTACGTTCATACAGAGGAGTACATAAATGCGGTAAAACGTGCTGGAGAAGGTAAGTTAGAAAAATCAATTGCGATGACATATGGACTCGGTACAGAAGATACACCGATGTTTCCAAATATGCACGAGGCAAGTGCATTACTTGTTGGTGGAACATTAACAGCTGTCGATGCTGTTCTTTCCGGGAAAGTAAAACATGCACTTAATTTAGGCGGTGGCTTACATCATGGCTTCCGCGGCAAGGCATCTGGCTTTTGTATTTATAACGATAGTTCCATCGCAATGAAATATATACAGAAAAAATACGGTTTACGTGTTTTATATATTGATACAGATGCTCATCACGGTGATGGTGTACAGTGGTCTTTTTACGACGATCCTAACGTATGCACCATTTCACTACATGAAACTGGGCGTTATTTATTCCCTGGAACTGGCGCTGTAAATGAGCGCGGACAAGGTAATGGCTATAGTTATTCTTTTAACGTTCCACTGGATGCCTTTACAGAAGACGAATCGTTTTTAAATTCATATCGTACTGTCGTAAAAGAAGTTGCCGCATACTTTAAACCGGATATTATTTTAACGCAAAACGGCGCTGACGCACATTATTACGACCCACTTACACACCTTTGCGCAACGATGAATATTTACCGTGAAATACCGAAGCTCGCTCGCGAAATCGCTAATGAATATTGCGAAGGTCGCTGGATCGCTGTCGGCGGTGGTGGCTATGACCACTGGCGCGTCGTCCCAAGAGCTTGGGCACTTATTTGGCTCGAAATGAACAACATCCAAAACATCTCAGGTTATCTCCCTCCAGAATGGATTGACGCTTGGAAAGGACAAGCTGAAACAGAACTTCCCCTCACATGGGAAGATCCAGACAACATGTATAAACCGATCCCCCGTAAACCAGAAATTGAAGAAAAGAATGCATTAACTGTAGCGAAATCCCTTGAAATTATTCGGAATAATATGACAAAATCTTTGTACTAAACGAAAAGGAGGCTCGTTTTTTAATGGCCTCCTTTTATTTATTGACGACTTTTGTCGGTAAGTCGATATATTTTTAGATTCGCTGATATATTCTAATAATCGCCGATATATTTTATTTAAGAATTAGCCGGTCCAATTTTTATAAGAAAAGGTCGTGATATTATGTGGACACAACAAATAATCAACACGAAACGTGGCACATTTGAACTTTTTACAAAAGGAAATGGCGAACCGCTTTGCATTACACATCACTATTCACAATTTAATGAAACTGGTGATTACTTTGCAGATGTTTTCACTTCTACGCATCGTGTATTCCTCATTAATTTAAGAGATGCTGGTAACTCAGCAAAAGCCAATTCAGCAAAAGAATTAAGTATGATTGAAACAGTTCACGACTTAGAAGCAATACGAGAAGCTTTACAACTCCCAACATGGCATTTCGCCGGTCATTCAACAGGTGGTATGCTTGGACTTTTATATGCAATTACATATCCAAATTCCTTACAATCATTAGTCGTGGCCGGAGCTGCAGCAAGTAATTATACCGAAACACCATTTTGCATTTATCACCCAGCACATCCTCAGTTTCATTATATGCAACAGCTCGTCGAAAACTTAAAAAGCCCTCACCTTACAAGTGAAGAACGGAAAGAACTATCTACTAAGAGGACAAAATTATCATTGTATAAACCTGAAAACTACAACTCTTATTTTTGTAAACCAATCAAAAAAACAATGTCTGCTAGCCGGATGAACGCTTTCTCTCACGAATATCCTTCATTTGATTTAAGAAAGTACTTACCTTCTATCAACATAAAAACGCTAATTATTTGCGGAAGACACGATGTACAGTGCCCGATCCAATATTCTATCGAGATGCATGAGGGTATACGTAATTCTATCTTTGTGACATTTGAGGAGAGTAACCATTATCCTTTTTTAGAAGAATCTGCTCAGTTTACTTCTACTACTCAAACATTTTATAAATCGTTACACTAGTACCGCTATTATTAAGGAAAGCTCACAGTCTCTATAAGACTATGAGCTTTTTTAAAAGAAATATTTCACACTAGAAACAACAAGAAGAACAAAAAAATCATTAAACCTACATCAAGTAATACTGCCTTTTGATCTCCTTCTTTTAAACTTATCATAAAACTAGAAATTATTTTAATTCCAAAAAAGAACATCATAAATAACCCACCGAAATGATCATTCGTAGAATCTTCATCATAAAACATTTGTATTGCACCAATAATTAATAAAATAAGTACGATATTCGTTCCAATCTTTAAAGCCTTGTTATGTAGCACGCCCTCTCATGCTCTCCTGTGTTTTATCTCTCTTTATATTTTAACATAAATTACCTATTATTCCCTTTTCGTTCAAATAACATAAAAAACCTGCCCATTACTCGGCAGGTACATTACACGTTAAAGCGATAACCAGCTCCCCATACTGTTTCAATATATTGCGGGTGGGCGGGATCTCTTTCAATTTTTTCACGTAGCTTTCTAATGTGAACAACGACAGTGGCTAAATCGCCAGCTGAGTCTAGTCCCCAAATACGTTCAAATAACTGTTCTTTATTTAATACTTGGTTTGGATGCGTTACAAAGAATGTTAATAAATCAAATTCCTTCGTTGTAAACGCGATTTCTTCATTGTTTATACAAACTTTTCTCGCTCGCTGGTCAATAGAAATTCCGTGAATGTATAGCGTATCGCGTTGCTTACTCACATTTCCTGATAATCTTTCATAACGAGAAATATGAGCTTTTACCCTTGCGACTAATTCACTCGGGCTAAACGGTTTCGTTATATAATCATCTGCTCCTAAACCGAGTCCGCGAATTTTATCTATATCTTCCTTCTTTGCTGAAACAAGTAAAATCGGAATATCTTTTATAGCTCGAATTTGCTTACAAATTTCAAATCCATTCATTTTTGGAAGCATAATATCTAAAATAATTAAATCGTAGTCTTCCTGAAGAGCCATTTGTAGACCTATTTCTCCTGAATGCTCTACATCGACTTGAAAATCACTAATTTCTAAATAATCTCGCTGTAATTCTGCAATACTTATTTCATCTTCTACTAGTAAAATTCTCTTCATTCTACTCACCACATTCCTGTACTTTTTTCAATGAGAAGAAAATACTTGTACCTTCCCCAAGCTTACTTTCCGCCCAAATTTCTCCGCCATGTTCTTCAACAATTTGCTTCGCTATCGCTAAGCCAAGTCCACTTCCACCTGTGCTAGAATTTCGCGATTGCTCTGCACGATAAAACCGCTCAAATATATACGGCAGCGTATCAGCTTCTATACCTGATCCATTGTCCACCACTTTTACAATGACTGTATTGTTATCACTTAATACTGTTACAGTAATTTTCTTCGCTTCTTTATCCATGTATTTCACACTATTATGAATTAAATTTGATATCACTCTATTTATCTTTTCGCAATCGGCCGTTACATATAGTGGTGATGAATGTAATTGTAAATAAACTTCTATACCTTCCTCACTTAAATCCATCTGCATCTCTTCTAATAATTCTTGCATAAACATGTTTAATTCTATCGTTTCAAACTGAAAAGGAACTCGATTCAAATCAAGCTTCGAAAACAAAAAGAGCTCATCAATGAGTGTATCCATATGCTTCGCCTTCGTATGAATGGTCGTTAAATACTTATCCATTTTTTTTGGCGTATTTGCGACCCCGTCTTTTATGCCTTCTACATATCCGATAATAGATGTAATCGGTGTTTTTAAATCATGAGATATGTTTGAAATGAGCTCTTTTCGATTTTCTTCATACTGCGTTTGTACTTCAATCGACTCTTTTAATCTCTTCCTCATTTCCTCAAATCCTTGATTTAATTGCCCAATCTCATCATGGGATGTAACTGGAATTTGAAAATCTAAATCCCCTTCTTTAATTCTCCCAGTCGCATCTTTCA
This sequence comes from Bacillus sp. N5-665, assembly GCF_022637375.2. NCBI lineage: Bacteria > Bacillati > Bacillota > Bacilli > Caryophanales > Bacillaceae > Bacillus > Bacillus sp. N5-665. The sequence continues at coordinate 785,456 of NZ_CP093325.1, read as the reverse complement.
GTACAAAAATTGGTTTTATCACACTTCTTGAGACGAAATAACTTAATAGCCCTATGAGTAAAATGGCTAACAGTAAAAGCGCTCCGAACAAAATCGGAAATAACTTTTGTGTAAGATCGACAAATGAACTTTGCCTTTTTAGTACAAATATACTCCCTTCTTCATCTCCAGGAAAATAAAAATCAAATTTTACATACCGATAAAATGTATCGCCTAGTTCCGTTGTACCACGACTATTAATATTTGCTGATTCAAATTTTGGAAGGGCTTCTTTTAAAGATACACTTTCAAATATTTTTGTAGCATAAGAAATGGTTTCTCCCTTTCTTACAACTATTTTCACACCTTCTTTTTCAAGTGTTGAAACGAACGATTCATCTAATAGTTGAGATTGATTTTTCTTTGCCGCTAATTTCAATTCAATATACGTATTCTCTTCTTCTGGCGTAAGCGGCTTTTGAATATAGGAACTTTTATAGAAATTTTTCACTGATTCCAAGTCTCCTGTTATGGAAAAAACAATTAAAAATCCCGCGACTAATATGAGCGTAATGGAAACGAGAATAACAGCAATATAAGAGAATAAAAATCTTGTTTTAATAGACATATGTTACATCCTCACTTTACCAAACCTTATTACTCATAAGCATAAAAATATATGTTCAAATACTCAAGCGATTTTATAGTAATTTTAGCGTCAGTTTATAAAAATTTAATGTTCTTATTTTACAGTTGAAATGAGGAGGTTGAAATTCCATGTTCAAAAAAACATTAAGCATGATCTGTTGCGTAATTTTTTTGCAAGGTTGCTCGCAAGAACAAGGAGTTAAAAAGGAGATGACAAACATGGAGACAGCGCTACTAGCAGCTACTGAAAAACAAGAAACGAATACCGTTATATCGTTACTCAAAAAAGGGGCTGACATAAATATAACAGACAATAAAGGACGTACCCCTCTTATGATTGCTACATACAAAAATGATGTGAAAACCGCAAAAGCGCTTATTGAAGCAGGTGCTAACGTAAATATCCAAGATGATATGAAAAACAATCCCTTTCTATACGCCGGTGCAGAAGGTTACTTCGATATTTTAAAACTAACAATTGATGCCAGTGCAGATCCATCGCTTACAAATCGTTACGGCGGAACAGCTCTTATCCCCGCCTCAGAACATGGCTATATTGATGTTATTAAAGAACTCCTTACGCGAACAACTATTGATGTTAACCATGTAAATAATCTCGGGTGGACCGCTTTAATGGAAGCCATCGTATTAAGTAACGGAAACGAAACACAGCAACAAGTCATTCAGCTTCTTATTGAACACGGTGCAGATGTAAATATTCCAGACAACGATGGTGTTACCCCGTTAGAGCACGCTCGCGCTCATAACTTTGAAGAGATAGAGAAGATTTTGTTAGCGACAAATAAATAAAAGCTCATTTCCTATAAAAAACGTATCATTTTCAAATCTATTTTTTGCCATTCTCCCCAGTCTATGCTACAGTTATTTCGTCACATAGCTATACAGCTAGACAACTTATATATTTATAATAGGGTGGGAAAAACACATGAGCAAACCTCGTATTGGAATGATTGGATTAGGTAGTATTGCACAAAAGGCTTACCTTCCAACACTCACAAAGGAAACTGATTGGACTTTTTTGGGAGCGTTTACACCTAATGTTAATAAAAGAAAACAAATTTGCGAGCAATACCGGATTCAAGACTTCCATTCTATTGAAACGTTAGCTTCAGAATGTGATGCAATCTTCGTCCATAGTTCAACTGCTACACATTATGAAATCGTTTCTGAACTTCTACAAAAAGGAATCGACGTTTATGTTGATAAGCCGCTAGCTGCTACTACTGAGCAAGCAGAGAAGCTAGTTGAAATGAGTGAAAAGTATAATCGAAAGTTAATGGTCGGATTTAATCGCCGTTTCGTTCCTATGTACGTTACTGCCAAAGAGCAAGCTAATGATACTTCATGGATTCGAATTGAAAAGCACCGCACAAATAAGGTGGGGCCATATACGTATGACTTTACTATGTTAGATGATTACTTACATATTGTAGATACTGCTCGCTGGTTAGCTAACGATGACCTTAACATCGTTCATAATATGATGCAAATCAATGAAAAGAACGAACTTCTTTACGGACATCATACATATACAACGCCAAGTGGACTGTTACTTTCTACCGCGATGCACCGCCATGCAGGTACAAATTTAGAACAAATTGAACTTGTAACGACAGGTAAAATCATTCGCGTAAAAAATATGAACACATTTGAAGTTGAGCAGGAAAATGCAGTTTCTCAGATTGGTTCACCATCATGGGATACAACGTTAAAACAACGTGGTTTTGAAGATGCAGTTCATCATTTTATCGAATGTGTACACGGCGATACAAAGCCTGTTGTAGATGGATTAGAAGGATTAAAAACGCAGCAACTGTTGCAATCTCTACTGAACGATCTAAACAAAAATTAAAACGGATACATTTTTCAGAATTTACTTTCATTCCCATTTCCCCTTTATTTCTATCGCAAATTTCTATAGAATATGTTGATAGGAATTATAAATTTCATAATGAATCGTGGAAAGGATGGGATTAACACATGTGGAACGAGTTTAAAAAATTCGCATTCAAAGGGAATGTAATCGATTTGGCTGTCGGGGTTGTAATCGGGGCTGCATTCGGTAAAATCGTTAGTTCTTTAGTAAAAGATATTATCACACCATTACTTGGTATGGTATTAGGTGGCGTTAACTTTACAGATTTAAAAATTACATTTGGTAAATCATCCATTATGTATGGTAACTTTATCCAAACTATTTTTGATTTCTTAATTATTGCAGCTGCTATCTTTATGTTCGTTAAAGTGTTCAACAAACTAACATCTAAAAGAGAAGAAGAAAAAGTGGAAGAAATTCCAGAACCAACAAAAGAAGAAGAACTTCTTGGCGAAATTCGCGACTTATTAAAACAACAAAATTCTTCTAAAGATAGAGCATAATTGAACGGATAAAAAGGCATGCCCCTCGGGACATGCCTTTTCTATATGCTATAACGTTTCCGAATTCATATGAATAAATAAAATAATACCTGCAACCATAAGTACCATAATACTACCTGCAAATAGTGTAATACCCATGAACATTAAACTTGTGCTCATGTCCACTGATACACTTTCAATAAAAATAGAAATTACATAAGTGATAAGGGCAATTCCTGCAAGAATACTTCCTGGAACAAATCGCTTTAAGCCATTTTGTTTTAACGTCATATATGCAAAAATAGCAGTCATACAAAGCGTAATTATCCAAAGAACGATCATCTCTTCTCCCCCCTCACAAGCCTTTTCTTTCTATTATACATGACATTGCCCTATAATAGTTAAATTTGCACTTATGTGACATATAACAAGGAACAATACCATTTTGTAGCGAAGTCACCAATAGGACGCATACTTAGGAGGATTTCAATTGAAAGATGATATTGTAGGATATTTTAAACAAGTAGAGCGATTCGATTATATTACAATCGACTTAGACAAAAAACTTTTTTATATCGAAGTTGTACAATTAGAAACAAATATCACTTTGCTAAAAATATTAATTAACTTAGAAAAGGATGAAACTATTATTGCTGGCAATGTAAAACAATATGATCCTTCTCGGTTAGAACATTTAATTCAAAGCTTTAAGCACACGGCACAAATATGCCTGGAACATAATTTACGAAGTCCTGAAGAACTTTTTGCATTTTGGAAAGGAAATTGACCACTTTAAAAATGGATATCATTCATATAAATTGATATAATTACCATATACAACTATTCTTTACAAGGGAGTGTTCATAATGATTTGGATTTCACTAATCGTATTAGCCTATTTCATCATTCTCGTCCCAATACAGTATAACTATATTAAAATGCTCAAGACAAAACAGAAAAAAATGAACGTGTCACAAAACGAACTATATGACAACATGTCTTATGAAGAATCCCAAATACACTATCATTATCAAAGTAACGTATTTACAATACCTGCTTCGCTTGTCGCAAGTATTATTTATAGAGTGAAACATGCAGCATAATATGTACGCTATAAAATTATTGTTTGAATCTGTTCATTCTGGTGAGCCTAATACTACAAAAATGGATGAGCATTATGAAGAAAATCACGATACACTTTTTGAAGAAAGTATTATTCTTGTTAAAGCAAACAGTTTAGAAGAAGCTCATGAACTAGGTGAGAAAATCGCTATGCAATCTGAAGATACATACAATAACATGTATGATGAGCAAGTGACATGGACGTTTCGAAAAGTATTGCATGTGTTTGAATTAGACGATACACCATTTGAAACTGGAAAAGAACTATACGCAAGGTTTTTACACGTTAAGAAAAACGAAACGGTAGATACCGTAGTAAAAACATACTATCCTGAATACGAATAAAAGCTCACAGCAATTGCTGTGAGCTTGTTTATACTTACTTCGTTGAATCTCTAAATTGGATGCGGTGAGGTAAGATAACAGTGTGATCTTCCACTTTTTCCTTGTTCATATACTTTGTTAATAGACGCATTGCTACTGCACCGATATCATACATTGGTTGTACAACTGTTGAAAGTTGTGGACGAACCATTAATGCAAGGCGTGTATTATCGAAACCAAGTACTTCTACATCAGTTGGTACGTTTAATCCAGCGTCTTGTGCTGCATGGATTACACCTAGTGCCATTTCGTCAGAAGATACGAAGATTGCTGTTGGCTTTTCATCACTGCTCCAAAGCTTTTCGAATGCTTCGATACCTGAATCATATGTGTAATCTCCATCGATTATAAGATTTTCATCATATGAAATACCCGCTTCTTCTAAAGCTTTTTTATAACCTTGTAACTTCTTCGCGCTTCCCGCTTTATCAATGAAAGGACCAGAGACGAAACCGATACGCGTATGCCCTTGCTCAATAAAGTGCTTCATTGCGTCGTAAGCTGCTTGCGTGTAATCAATATTTACTGATGGCGTTTCATTTTGCTCATCAAATGACGCTGCTAATACGATTGGTACTGGAGACTTTTTGAATTCTTCAATGTGAATGTCTGTAATATCTTCACCCATGAAAACAATTCCGTCCACTTGTTTTCCAAGCATCGTATTTAATAAATGGAACTCTTTCTCTTTGTTTTGGTCAGAGTTACTTAAAATGATGTTATATTTGTACATTGTTGCGATATCTTCAATTCCACGAGCAAGTTCTGCATAAAACGTATTTGAGATATCAGGAATAATAACACCTACTGTAGTTGTCTTCTTACTTGCTAGTCCACGTGCTACCGCATTTGGGCGGTACCCTAAACGATCAATTGCTTCTAATACTTTCTTTCTTGTTGTAGGCTTTACATTTGGATTACCGTTCACTACACGAGATACGGTAGCCATTGAAACGTTTGCTTCACGCGCTACATCATAAATTGTTACGTTCATCTCATCGCACACTCCTTCTATTTTTGTTATCTATTTTTATGTATCGGTTACTTGAATGAAAAAAAGACATCAACTCTATTTGCAGATGCCACCAATCGTCCCGAGTTCTTCCTTTTACTAATGATACGATAAAAACGCAGGCTCATACAATATTTTCCCGCAAAAGTTTCGAAAAAATTCGCTTCTTTTCTCGTATTTTCGTATTTTTTATGAAAAAAAGGGCATTTTTTGTAAAAATATAGATATTCAATACGTAGAAACCTTATTTTAAGCAATACGATAGTAGATAGTAAATGAAATTTATATCGGTGATTTTTCAAATATATCGACTTATCGACAGAAACCGAAAATGATATTCATTTGATGCGCGCTGGATCTGGGCTGGCAATAGGAGGTCACATCGCCCTGTAGAATGCGTTATATCGACAACGACAGGTAAATATGTGTTTCTTTCTTTAAAATCGGCACAGCGGAAACATGAAGCGTATTACGCATCGATCTTTCATTGCTTCAGAAAATTGACGTACTTGTTCATAACTTTCTACTGTGCATGGTCCCATAATAAAAAGCTGATTTCCATCACCATTAATTTCAACAATCGTATCTTCTTGTAACTCTAAACGAGCTTGGAAAGTATGTTATAACATCTAGGTTTCAAATGGCTCATTATTATTCTCTGCGATTACATATAGCATAACTTACCTTCCCGTTTCAGAAACTAATTGTAAGTCACGACCTATTTATTGTTAGTTTGTATATATTAGCATTTAAATCTCGATTCCTCTAATTTCAAAAATTCCCCAAACCTATTTACCAAATCTTTTTTCGTAGTGGGAACTTCTTGAGGCATATAATTAACAAAACTCACCATATCTTCTGGATAGTGATGATTTCCATAAAACTTTGCAATTTCATTTAATAACTCATTATCTTCTTTACATCTTTCTTTTATCTCAGATAAACAAACAAATCTTAGTTTTCTCTTCTCCTCTACTAACACTGTGCTTTCTTCATCTAATTGAGGAAAATAATTAGTTTTTATTTCTAACATCACCTTACCTAAATTTTCATTAGAGACTCCCCATGACAGTTCACTAACAAACTCACTCTCATCACCAATCCCCATCAATTCTACTGCATAATCAGAAATAACGTCTTTACTAAAATAATTCCCTTGGACGCCTACAAAGATAGTTTTCCAATCATACTTAATATGTTTATTTTTTAAGTCTTTTAAGTTCATATGACTTCCCCCTTACTTTTTGGAATTTGATTTGGCTCACCCGCCATAACACCATTTTCAATAAAAAAAAGACAGTGTAAACACTGTCTTTTTTACAAGAAGGAAACAAACGGTTTTTCGCTGTTTTTCTCTTTTATAATAATTGCCTCGATTTTACTCTCGGACTTTATCTGCAATTGTACTTTCGCATCTTTAGGTAATTTTTCTAACATACTTTGAGCAGCCATTTGAGTAAGAGCCATTAATTCTGTTTTACCATTGTATTTAATAACGATATTCATATTTAATGTATCCATCTGGTTTTTCTTGTAAGAAACTTTAGCATTTACTGGGATAAAATCTGCCGGAGAAAAATCTTTCATTGCCTTAGCAAATTCAGTTATTTTTGTATTATCTTCTCCATGTGCTTGTTTAAATTCATCAGAAGGATATGAAAACGCTTGTTCATCAATCGTACTCCAATTTCCAAGGTTCATATCATTCTTTTGAACAGTAGCACTAGCAATATACGTACCATTTTTTAAAGAACTTGTACTTTCTTGCTTAAAGATAGCAAACGTAATTGGAGACTTATTATACTTGTCATTTTTATTAATCGCTTCAATAAGTTGCTTGGCAACTTCAGCCCCCTTAGACATAGCTTCTTCATTCGATACACTTGAAGACATAGCTAAACCGATCATAACACCAGATAAACTTAGTTCGTTTGAATTCTGTTTTCCGAAATAGTCTTGTTCTATAATATTCGTCAAAACTGGCGCTTCTACTTTTGCGACTAGTTCATCAACTAACTTCTCCGGAATATACTGATTTAATTGTAGTACATGATTTTCTGTATCAAATTGCTGCGCTGCAATATTCATTAAACCATTTTCATACTCTGCTAAATCTAATTTAGAATTTGTTTTTATATTAGCTGTATTTATAACCTTTTGTTCTTTTAAAGGAATTACAGTTCTATAATAATCTTTCGAAACAGCAGTTCTCGGGATCATGCTTTTTTCTTTCGTATCCTTCTGTATAACTTCATCCTTCTTACTAATCGTATTATTACTACAAGCTCCTAGTAATAAACTTACGACCGCGAAGGATAATGCCATTTTCTTCATTACTTAAAACCTACTTTCAACAATCTAGTTATTTAATTTGAACTATTAACAGTGTACCATTAAATATATTTCAACAAAAACAAAAAAAAGAAGCAAGCACCTTTAGCTTGCTTCTTTTTACTTAATATTCTCTTCTAAAGCGTCTTTTTTAATGTTCCAATGAGACGTATTCCATACTACCATCCCATCTTTTATGTATAACACTTGCGGAGATTCATGTTTAATGCTGTACTGTTCTGCAACAAGATTCGAAACATCTCTCGCATCTTGTACGTATAAGTAATACGCTGGTACTGCTCTTTCTTCATTACAATACGCTTGAAATTCTGTATATGCACCGTGACTAATCGGGCATGTCGTACTATGTTTAAAAAGAACATACGGCTCGTTTTTTTCTACTAATACTTCAAGCTCTTCAATTGCTTCAATTTTTGTCATATTCATCACGATTCACCTCTCATACGAAGTCTAGAGCGCTTCTCTTTCTTTTCAGCTTTTTTCTCAAGTCTTTCTAATTTACGCTCTTCTTTTTCAACCTTTTTCTCTTGTCTTGTCGCACGATAATGATTGTATACTTCAATTGCTGCGCTACTCCACTGTACAACTTGCGCTACTTTATCTGCATTGTTTTCAATTTCGTCCGTAACAGAATCTGATACATTACGAAGTTTCGTATTTAAAGAATGGATTGTCGTTCCAATTCCATCTACACCCGATACTACTTTATTTAATGATTGTGACTTCTGTTGAATGTCATCAGCTAACGCATTTGTTTTATGTAATAATTGCTCCGTCTCTACGCTAATCCCTTGCATTTGCTTTTCTAAACCTTCTAACGTGCTTGCAACGTTTTCTAACGTCTTTTGAACCGATAACAACGTTCTGCATACATACACTACTAATACAGCGAAAGCAACCGCGATAATAGCCGCACTTACATATAAAAGAACTTGCATTTCATCACTTCCTTTATCTTTTTCATACTTTCCCCTATTATACAATCATTTTCCGTTTCGTTCTAATCCCTATCTTTTCATTAGAATTTTCATACTTATTCGTTAACTTTAACATAAATGATTCAACAAATTCCACTAAGTAGGTTACAATAGGAGAGGATACATAATTAGTAGGGAGGCTTTACATATGAAAGATCCACGCATTGAAAAGTTAGCATACAATTTAATTAACTACTCTATTCGCTTACAAAAAGGCGAAAAAGTATTAATTGAAAACTTTGGCTTACAAAAAGGACTTGTAACTGCACTTGTAAAAGAAGCATATGCAGCTGGTGGTTTCCCATTCGTTTCTTTAAAAGATCATCAAGTAGATCGCTCTTTATTAATGGGTGCTACTGAAGAACATTTCGAACAAATCGCTGCATATGAAGCAAGTGTAATGAAAGATATGGACGCTTATATCGGTCTTCGCTCTGGCGATAACATTAACGAACAAGCTGACGTGCCAAGTGAAAGAATGCAAATTCACGGTCAAACAGTTGGTAAGAAAGTTCATAGAGACATCCGCGTTCCGAAAACGCGCTGGGTTGTTCTTCGCTATCCAAATGCATCTATGGCGCAGCTTGCTAAAATGAGCACAGAAGCTTTCGAAGACTTCTACTTCGAAGTTTGTAACTTAGACTACGGTAAAATGGATAAGGCGATGGATAGCCTTGTTACATTAATGAATAAAACAGATAAAGTTCGCCTAACTGGCCCTGGAACTGACTTAACATTCTCTATTAAAAACATTCCAGCTATTAAATGCTCAGGTCATTTAAACATTCCAGACGGTGAAGTATATTCTGCACCAGTTCGCGATTCTGTTAACGGTACAGTTTCATACAATACACCATCTCCTTACAACGGTTATACATTTGAAAATGTACAACTTAAATTTGAGAACGGTCAAATCGTTGAAGCAACTGCAAACGATACAGAGCGCATTAACAAAATCTTCGATACAGACGAAGGCGCGCGTTTCGTTGGTGAGTTCGCAATCGGCGTAAACCCATACATCTTACATCCAATGGGAGATATCCTATTCGATGAAAAAATCGATGGTAGCTTCCACTTCACTCCTGGACAAGCTTACGACGATGCATGGAACGGCAACAACTCGAATATTCACTGGGATTTAGTATGCATCCAGCGCCCTGAATACGGCGGCGGCGAAATTTACTTCGACGACGTACTAATCCGTAAAGATGGACGCTTCGTTGTACCTGAATTAGAAGCTTTAAACCCAGAGAACTTAAAATAATGAAAAACGCTCGGAATGTTCTCCGAGCGTCTTTTTATTAATATTGTAATAAATCTTTCGCCACATCTTCTGGCACTTTAAAACTCATTTTCTTATTTTTCATTTCAACTTCGACATAAGAGACATCTTTATATACTGTCATCGTACCAATTTCATGTAACTCTTTTTTATCATTACTCGACTCCGATAATTTTTTTGTATCCTCTTGGTACATTTTAAATGTTTTCCCTTGCGGAGTATCTAAAGGAACCGACTGCATTCCCCACTTATCCATTTTCATAACTTCAAACAGCTTTTCAATTTCTTTCTTATCACTTGAATCCGTAAGTGATTCAATCTCAACCTTTTGTGCCTTTTCTAAGTTCATATCTACCTTTTCCTTCTTCGCACTACACCCTATTACAAGAAAGGATGCTGTTAGCAGAAATAGAAAAAACATACAGATTTTTTTATCTCTAATCCTCCTGCACTATATAGAACTACTTTTCTCGCTTTTTGTTTGCTGGAAATGAAAATAATATAAAAACGCCACTGCAATAGTACCTATTAATATTGGTACATATAAGGGCAGATCCCATTTCATATATACTCTAGTGCAACCAACAAGCACAAACAAAATTTCTAAACAGAATAAAGGTTTTACATATTTCATTTCTTACCTACCATTTCTATTTTCACATTTGGGTTCTCTTTCTCGATAAGCGCCAAAAATTCATTCATATGTTGCGGTATCGCAACCATATGTACTTTGTATGCATTCGTCGTAATTTCAAGGTATTTCCCAACTTGACGAATGATTCTTATCTCTTTCAATACGATATCGTCATTTAAAATGCCGTACTTTAATACACCATTTTCTACTTTATGCTTTTTAATAAATACTTCCCAAACGAGTGGCACATTTACAAGGAAGCATAAACCCATTCCAATTAACGCTGACATCCACTGCTCTTTATTTGAGATAATCATGACAAGTGGATATATGAACATAAAAACTAACGTGAGACAAACGAAAATTACTACTGACTTACTTCTTTGAATCGGAAAGTCCATACCTACACCCCCTAACCTAAATTATACCAATTTTTCCGTTTTGATTATAAAAAAAGGCCATTTCTGAATGACCTTTTCAAACAATGTACCTATAGAATTTCTTATCTACCTGTAACACTGGAAAACTTTTTGGCAACTCGTCTATACTCACACTTTGGAAATTATTCTTTTCATAAAAGCGATGCGCTGCTAAAAACTTCACTGTCGTTCCTAAGTAAATATCTTTCAGCTTTTTATTCTCAGCCCACAAAATTGCCGTTTGGAGCAACTTATGTGATGCACCCCAATCTTTTCCGCGAAACTCTTTTTTTACGAACATTTTTCTTAATGCTACTTGATCGTTGCCAATATCTAATAAGGCCACTGTTCCAACTACTTTATCATCATAAGTTGCTATCCAAAAGTTTCCACAATCCCTTTGATAGAACGTTTCTATTTCAAGTAAGTCTGGCTGCTCTTCTTTCGTAATGGGAACATTGTACTCTTTTTGCTGAATATGAACGATAAGATCTACTACTTTATCTTGAAACGTACTTTCATACGGAATAATGCGTATCTTCTCGTTCATCGGATCTCCTTCCACTCTGAAGCTAATAAACTATATACAGCGATATCATGAAAATGATCATATAACCATTCTTCATCTCTTAAAATACCATCTAACTTAAAACCTAAACGCTCTGGAATAGCTCGGCTTTTCTCGTTTTCAACACCGCATCTAATTTCTATTTTATTTAATTTTAAATTCTCAAATGCATAGTGAAGTACAGCCTTTACGCTACGCGTCATAATACCTGTCCCACCAGCATCTTCTGCAAGATAATATCCGAGACTTGCCGCTTTCTTCCCCCAACTTACTGGATGAATGCCCACCATCCCAACTAGCTTTCCTTTATAACGTATGCCACTTTCAAAACCGTCACCCTCTGCAAACTTCTTTAACCACATCGGACAAATTTCATCATACGCACCAGCAGATTTCATCCCATCTACCCAAGGAAGCCATCTTCGTAAATGATTACGGTTTTGGTCTATTAATTGATATAGTTCCTCTTTATGATGCTTCTCTAATAACTGTAATTCGATTTCGTCATCTACTCGAAGTGTGAACATGCTTTTTAGCCCCTTTTAGTTTTCTTATTATTCTAACACTTATAGATGCAAAATGTTAAATATTCACACTTTTTTCGATTTGATATAAGAACAACAACTATATATGATTGATATCTAGATATGAATCATATATAGTTAAGGTATGGAAAAAAATGATAATTTTATAATTCAATTACGTAAAGGTGTTTTTGATCTCGCTATTTTGTCTTTAATAAGTAAACAGCCTATGTACGGATACGAAATTACAAGTGCCTTACAAAATATCCCTGTGTTTCATATCCCGAACGGTTCGATTTACCCTATATTAAATCGAATCACGAAAAACAATTGGGCTGTTTCCTATTGGGAAGAGTCCGGTGATGGGCCAAAAAGAAAATACTATCGAATTACAGACGAAGGGAGAGAAATTTTAAATAGTCGCTTACATGATTATGATGCAGTGTATCATGCTCTAATGTTACTAGCTAAAGGAGAGGATAAAAAATGAACAAAGAACAATTCTTTTCAAATGAACTCATTACTTCTTTCTTACACGATCTTCATAAAGGTTTAATGAACTTACCTACGTCAGCAAGAGAACAACATGTGTTAGAGATCAAATCGGATTTATATGAAAATGCATTATGTAAAGAAAGTGAAGGGATACCATTAGCGAGCATTCCTTCACAAGTGATTGAAGAATTTCTTCCTCCAAAAGAATCAGCAAAGGAAATTGCAGGAGAATATACAGATGTTATTCAAGATGCACAGCAATCTACAAATACATTTATTAAATATTATTCCGGCCTATCTATCGGTCCACTCGGCGCTTTATCAGTGCCTATTGTACTCGGTTTTATAAATTTTTCTGCTAATTTACCATTTTTACTAGCCTTTATTGCAAGCAACATTTGGTTTATCTTTAGAGAAAACCATTGGAATATAGATTTATTAAAATACTTTAAAACAATTATTTTCATCAGTTCAAGACTGCTAATTGCTCTCCCATTCAGCTTTTTCGCTATTCGAATTATGATAACAAAACAATTCGATATGTTTTCATTCTATTATTTAATCGGATATGTACTTTTTAGTTCAATTTATATCGTTTTGTTAAAACAACTATACAAAAAAAATAAACAATACCAACATATCAACGCTTTTTAAAATATATCGAACACAACAAAAAAGACGCACAGCCACCGCTATGCGTCTTTTTTCTTACTTCTCTGCAACTTGAACTTCTTTTACGTAAGCCGCTTCGAATTTTTGGATGTCGCCTGCGCCCATGAAAATTAGAACGCCGTTTTTATGTTTCTTTAATACATCCGTTGTTGTATCTGTAATTAGTTCTGCACCGTCAATACGCTTTTGCAGATCTTCGATTGTTAATTCACCTTTGTTTTCGCGTGCTGATCCGAAAATATCACATAAGTATACTTGGTCAGCTTTGCTTAGACTTTCAGCGAACTCATCTAAGAATTTTTCTGTACGTGAGAATGTATGTGGCTGGAATACAGCGACAACTTCACGCTCTGGATGTTTTTGACGAGCTGCTTCAATCGTTGCATTAATTTCTGTCGGATGGTGTGCGTAGTCATCGATAATAACTTGCTCTCCCATTGGCTTTTCATTAAAGCGACGTTTTACGCCTTCAAAAGTTGTTAGCTGATGCTTAACTGCTTCTACATCAACGTTTTCATAATGGCAAAGCGCGATTACTGCTAATGCATTTAATACGCTGTGATTGCCGTATCCTGTAATTTTGAACGTGTCATAGTACGTATTACGAACGAATACATCGAAAATAGTACCATCTGTTCTCTTTTGAATGTTACGTGCTTGGAAATCATTATCTTCTCCAAATCCATAGAAAATAACAGGTACTTTCGCTTGAATTTTTTGAAGTTCTTCATCATCTCCACATGCAATAATGCCTTTTTTCACTTGCAATGCCATCTCTTGGAATGCATTGAATACATCATTGATATCTGAGAAATAATCTGGATGATCAAAATCAATGTTTGTCATAATCGCATAGTCTGGATTGTAAGACAAGAAATGACGACGATACTCACAAGCTTCAAATACAAAATACTTACTATTTTCTACCCCATGCCCTGTTCCATCTCCAATAAGGTAAGATGTAGGGTGTGCACCTTGCATTACATGGGCTAACAAGCCAGTTGTTGATGTTTTTCCATGTGCACCAGTTACAGCAACACTTGTGTATTGGTTCATAAGGTCACCTAAGAAGTGATGGTAACGATGTACCGGGATGTTTAATTCTTTTGCTGCTACGATTTCTTCATGCGTATCAGGAAATGCATTTCCTGCAATAATCACTTGTCCTTCTTTTACATTATTTTTATCAAAAGGAAGGATCGAGATATTACGCTTTTCCAACGCTGTTTGTGTAAAGAAACGCTTTTCATAATCAGACCCTTGAACAGTATGCTTCATGTCATGAAGAATTTGAGCTAATGAACTCATTCCTGTTCCTTTAATTCCTACAAAATGGTAAACTGTCATCTTAAAGAACCTCCAACATTTCGAACTAATACAACGGCCTATCTATAAGACAGTATATGAATCTTTTCTTATTTTGGTAATCATCATACATTTTTGATGTAGTGAAGTTATTCTTTCCCTTCACTTATCAGGATAAACTCGTACGTACTTCTTTTTTATGTCCATAACAAATCCATTATAGCAAAAAAGAAGCCGCTATACTATGATAACAGAAAAACTGATAGGGTCAATCACCTATCAGTTTTTCTCTCTTTTACATATCTTCTCTTTTTTCTAATTGAACACGCTCTAGACGTGGGTTTGGACGATATTTACGACCAGCTTTCGCTTCTGGTTTTCCATTTAATTCTACGTTATCACCAGTAAAGCCAATATTCATTTTTAATAAGCTACTTCCTACTCCGTATATATCAACAGGTACGTTTTGAGCTTCAAATTCACGAATACGCTTCTCATCAAATCCACCAGTTACAACGATGTCTACATGCTGGAATCCTTCTTCATCAAGTGCTTTACGAAGTGCGAATACAAGCGATGGGTTTACACCACGTGGATCGAATGTTCCAAGTACTTCTGGGTGGCGAATGAAGTATTGATCAATCATCGTGCGCGACGTATCTACACGTACACCTTTTAATGTTGATCCAAATTCACGCGCTACGCGAAGTGCATCTGTAATGACATCATTGTTGTAATCAATTAATACAACTAATTCATCTTCTGGGAATTTCTTATGATATGCTTTTGCCGCTTCCACAACATCACCATTAAACATTTGAATTAATGCGTGAGGCATTGTCCCCATACCACTTCTGCCCCACCATTCATTCATCGCATGCGTCGCTTGTGCGCTCATACCTCCGATGTATGCTGCATAACCGTCACCAGCTTGTTGCGTATAATGATCGTCACGATCTCCCATGAAAATAACTGGTTTTTCTTTATCTACACTACGTGCAGCTTGGACAACGTTATATACGTTTGTCGCAACTGATGTACGACGGGCTAAAATCCCATCAATGACACCTTCTAAAAATCCGAAATTTTCATAAGGACCATGAATTGTTAACACTGTTTCAAACGGACTAATATTATCGCCATCTTTTAAAGAGTTAATTTCAAGTTCCTCAGGATTTTTTGCGAATGTTTGTAGCAATGCAATCACTTCATCTGTTCCGCAAAGAACTGCATTTTCCTTTTGGAAAAATTGCATCGTCACAACACTTTTCGGGCGAAATTCTTCAATGATTTCTCTAGTCTTTAAAAAGTAAACGGCAGAGAACCAACCTTCTCCAACACGTTCGTCAAATTTAAATGTTCTATTTGTTAGTCTATTTATTTCACCTTTTAATTTTAATTCAATTTCTTTCATGTCGCTTTACTCCCTACTTTACTATCCAACATTTTCTATTAGTATACAGCAAAACCGTTTCCTATACATTTGTTTCCTGCATAGCAGCGAATTCATCCTCAGAAATAAGGACATCTCTCGGTTTCGTTCCTCTTCCTTCAGAAATAATCCCTTGCGATTCCATCTCTTCAATGAGACGTGCCGCGCGATTATAACCGATGCGGAATTTTCGCTGTACAGAAGATGTGGACGCTCCCCCTTGTTCTACAACAAATTGACATGCATCAAAGAACAATTCGTCTTCCGACTCAGCTTGTTCTGTTTTCGCTAATAAATCCTCTTGCTTAAATAAGTAGTTCGGCTTCATTTGCTTTCTCACATGATCAACTGTTTTCTCAATCTCATCATCCGATACATATACACCTTGTACACGAACCGGTTTAGACGTACCGTTTCCTAAGAATAACATATCACCACGACCAAGTAATTTCTCCGCGCCCCCAATATCGATAATCGTACGCGAATCAACTTGGGATGATACTGTAAACGCAATACGCGTTGGAATGTTTGATTTAATTAAACCTGTAATAACGTCTACAGATGGTCTCTGCGTCGCAACTAATAAGTGAATACCACAAGCACGAGCTTTTTGTGCAATACGACAAATCGCTTCCTCAACATCACCAGGAGCAACCATCATTAAGTCGGCTAACTCGTCAATGACAATAACGATATAAGGTAATGTCTCTCCTGGAATTTCTCGCCCACTTACAATCGTATTATAACGAGTTAAATCACGAGCACCCGCGTGCGCAAACAATTCATAACGACGCTCCATTTCTTCAACTGCCCACTTTAAAGCCGCTGTCGCTGCTTTTACATCCGTAATAACAGGTGCTACAAGATGTGGAACAGAATTGTATGGTGCAAGCTCAACCATCTTCGGATCGATTAACATTAACTTCACTTCATGCGGTTTCGCTTTATATAAAATACTCGTTAAAATTGCGTTAATGCACACACTTTTACCAGAACCCGTTGCACCCGCAATAAGTCCATGTGGCATTTTTCGAATATCCGTTACAATTGGATCGCCTGAAATATCAAGTCCTAGCGCAACTGTAAGCGGTGATTCACTCTTTGTAAACACAGGACTTCGTAAAATTTCACGAAGGAATACTGGCTTACTTTCTTTATTTGGAACTTCGATTCCAATCGCACTCTTCCCTGGAATCGGTGCTTCAATACGAATATCTTTCGCTGCTAAACTCAGTTTAATATCATCACTTAAGTTTGTAATTTTATTTACTTTCACACCTGGGTCTGGCTGTACTTCAAAACGAGTTACCGCTGGACCTTGCGATACGTTAATAACATGTGCACCAACGTGGAAATTATTAAATGTTGTATCTAATAATTCTTTCTGTTCATCCAACCATTCCGTATTATCTAACGCTGCCTGCTGCGGAATTGACAACAATGTTAATGGCGGAATTGCATATGTCGGTGGTGTTTGCAATACATTTCGCATATCGTTCTCTCTTTGATTTACAACATATGCTTTCTCTTGTACTTCCGTACTTGAAATTGGCTTGTGTACTTGCTCTGCCACTACTTGCTGCATTGGTTTCTCTTCTACTCGTGATTCCACCACTACTTGCTGCATTGGTTTCTCTTCCACTTGTGGTTCCACTACCACTTGCTGCATTGGTTTCTCTTCCACTCGTGATTCCACCACTACTTGCTGCATTGGTTTCTCTTCCACTTGTGGGTCCACTGCCACTTGTTGCACTGGTGCTTCTTCTACTTGTTGTACAGGCTTATTCTCTACTCGTTCGCTCATAGAAGATTGCATTGCATTTACTCTAGCCGCATGTCTTTCCATTAATCGCGTTCTGTCTTGTTTCAACATAACAACATTAAATGGTACATGACGCTTTTTCTCACGTTTTGGTTCTTCTTTTTGTACAATTGGTTGTTCTTCCGCAATCGGTGCTTCTTCTACAACTGACTGCTCTTCCGCAATCGGTGCTTCTTCTACAACTCGTTGTTCTTCTGCAATCGGTGCTTCTTCTACAACTTGTTGTTCTTCTGCAATTAAAACATTAGCAAAGCTTTGAACATCTTTCTTCGCTTGTTCTTCAGCCTCTGCAACATGTATGAATTCATTCGTTTGTTCAATTGCTTCATTTAAAACCATTTCTTGCTGTGTTTCCTCAAGTGCTACAGGTTCTGCTTCTTCTGGCGCTTCCGTTTCCGTAATTACTTCCACTTCTTCTGACTCTTCCGCTTCTGCTTCCGCAATTACTTCCACTTCTTCTGACTCTTCTGTTTCCGCAATTACTTCCGTTTCTTCTGGCGCTTCTGTTTCCGCAATTACTTCCACTTCTTCTAGCTCTTCTGCTTCTACAATTACTTCCACTTCTTCTAGCTCTTCTGCTTCTGCAATTACTTCCACTTCTTTTAGCTCTTCTGCTTCTGCAATTACTTCTACTTCTTCTGACTCTTCCGCTTCTGCAATTACTTCCACTTCTTCTAGCTCTTCTGCTTCTGCAATTACTTCCACTTCTTCTGGCGCTTCTGTTTCTGCAATTACTTCCACTTCTTCTGACTCTTCCGCTTCTGCAATTACTTCTACTTCTTCTGGCGCTTCTGCTTCCGCAATTACTTCCACTTCTTCTGACTCTTCCGCTTCTGCAATTACTTCTACTTCTTCTGGTATTTCCACGATGATTGTTTCTTCAAGTTTTTCTTCTGCTTTGACAATCACTGATTCTTCCGGTGCTTGTTTTTCTACTTCAATAGTAGGTTGTTCTATTTCTGTATTACGTTTAGTTTCTTCTGATAATATTGTATCCTCGTGCTCTACTTTAGAATCTACTAATTCCGTTTGTAGAATGTTTTGGGCCACTACATCACTTTCTTGCTTAGCATCTTCCATACGCTCAGCAATTGTTTGATGAGGTACTTCACCCGCTGGAACTGCCTGCTGTGCACTAATTTCTTGAACCACTTCTTTTTCTTCTACTATAGGCTCTTGGCTTTCAATTTCATAACCGTTTTTCTCTAGCCATCGATCGACAACTGACTTTTCTTCCTTTTTATTTTGTTGATCTCGCTGATCAATGCCTTCATGACTGGAAGAATTCGTTGCTTGTCCTTCTGAGAAATCAGATAATGTATATCCTTTTTTCTCTAACCATGCATCAACGACTGATTTGCCCTCTACAGATATTTCAAGATCTTCTCTTTCCTTTTTTTCCTCCTGCTTTTCTACCTTTTTCTCTACAGAAGGACGATTATATCCGTAAATTGGCGAGATCATTTCTGTTGGACGAAATGGTCTACGGTTACTTTCTTGCGAAGGTGCAGATGCTTTCTTTACGACAGGCTCTCTCTCCGGTTCATATTGTACTTCCGGCTCTTCATATGTAGAAACTACCTTTTCCACATACTGTCGTCTACTTCTTTCCACTTTGCCCCCTCTTTGAGTAGGCTGATTTTCATATGTTACAACTTGAACAGGTTGTTCTTCAAAATGCCCTGTTGCTATAACATCCTCTTCATCGAACCCATTATCCGGTACTAATGGAAAACGGCATTTACCTGCATTCCGACTTGCCATTTGTGCTTCTCTTGCTTCAGTGTAGTGGTTTACACGAGGGATCTTCGGCTGACTTTCGATTTGCTTTGGTACTTCTTTATTTATCGCTGTTTGTTCTTCCTCTTTGTTAAACAGCTTTTTCATCCAATCTAACATGCTTACCACTCTTTCTACTAAATAGTAACATCCTTTATTGTATCAGCATTCGGCGAAAAGTGCAGGTAAAATTAAGCATGTCATATTTATCCATAACATTCTAATTTACGAGTCTTTTCATATGGAAAAACGCAGCCTTCCATGTAAGACTGCGTTTAAGCTTTACTCTTCCGATACTCATCTACACTATCCGTTACACTTTGCAATAAAGAATTTACATACTGTGGGTCAGATAATTTTTTATCTTCTTCAGGATTTGACATAAACCCAAGTTCTAATAGTACACCAGGTACTTTGGCCCAATTAAATCCAGAAAGATCCTCCCTGAATTTAATTCCATTTACTTTCACTTGCTGATTCTCTCTCATTTTATTTACAATCGTTTGAGAGATTTGAAGACTTTCAGCATAAATCTCTTTCGTATATGGACTTCCTTCTGCCGGCGTTAATACAGCAAATCCACTTTGATTCGAATTTTCAGAACCATCTGCATGAAGACGCAAAAACAAATTCGCCTTATGGTCATTCGCAAATGTTGCGCGTTCTTTATTACTTATATCCACATTTTGTGACGTTCTCGTCATTAATACTTGTATTCCCTTTGCTTCTAACTTTTCTTTTAATACGAAAGCCATTTCTAATACAAGAACAGCCTCTCTTTTTTTCGTCACAACACCAGTTGTACCATCTGTCACTTTATATTTTTGCGTCGTTGCTCCTGGCCCAATCGGTTCTAAATTTAAATTCGCTTTTTGTTGATGCCCTGGATCAATAACAACAAGAAACTTTCCTTGTTTTTCATTACTCTCTACTTTTTGTTCATTATTTTGCAGCGGTTGCTCTGTTGGCTGCACTGGCGTAGCTTCCTCTTTCTTTTCCTCGGCTGGCACTTCCTCCTGCTTATGCTCCACTTGCTCATTTGTTTGAACTGCTTGTGGTTCTTCTTTCTTTTCTTGTTCTTCTTGCTGCTTTTCTACCGGTGCGTCTTCCTTGTTATCTTTGTTTGTTTCCTTCATAGAAGATGTTACTTCTTTTTTCGGCTCTTCTTGCGAACAGCCTCCCATATATATTCCAATGAATGCAATCATGCTCATTATTTTTATATACTTCATGTTTTTCTCCCGTCACTTTGCACCGGTCTCAAAGTTTTTCTTATAATTGTTTTATAATCTCATCCATATTCCCAATATGAACGGGTTGCCACGCTTCTGTACCACGCTCTGCAGTATAAACTAGATAAGCATCATCAGCCACATTTACGAAAACTGGATCCCCCATATCTGTTTCATATCCAATAACAATCCATTCTTCTTGCCATTTACCACTGTCTTCACTTATTAATGAGTTTTTATGTTTATCATATCGGTAACCGATTTGTCCTTTTTCTAATTCATTTTCGCTAAACACATATATTTCATAAGAACCTAGTTCGATATCTTGCTGTTTTGAAGTTTCAATTCGTTTCAGAAGTTCCGCGATTTTTAGTTGTTGTTTCATACGTATATCCCCTTCTATTTTTCTAAATTTTAACTAGTTTGTTTATAAAATACAATATAGTTTTTGAGAAAAAAGGTGACATCCTTATAATATGAACGATTTTTTGAATATATCTGTCACAACTCGCAATATATCAACGATTCAACAGAAAAGAGAGGCTGTCCAAAAGGACAACCTCTCTTTTCTTACATCAATTAAAATTTGAACTCTTGTCCAACTTCAAAGCTATCTTCTAATACTAGAATACCTTTTTCTTGTGGAGCATCTGGAAGCTCTAATTCACGTGCTGAGCAAATCATTCCAGAAGAAGGAACACCGCGAAGTTCAGCTGGTTTAATTAGCATACCGCTTGGCATTACAGCGCCAATTTTTGCAACGACAACTTTTTGTCCTGCATCAACGTTCGGTGCGCCACATACGATTTGTAATGTTTCTGTACCGATTTCTACTTTACAAATGTTTAACTTATCAGCATTTGGATGCTTCTCTTTTTCAGCTACATAGCCTACAACAAATTTTGGAGAAAGATCTGCTTCTACTGTTTCTTCAAAGCCGTTCTTCGCTAAAATTCCGTTGATTTTTTCTACAAATTCTTTCGTTAATGTTAGGTTACCTGTTTCTTTTACTTCTAAGTAAGAAGACGCATTAAAGATGTTGAATCCTGCTGTTACATTGCTTTCACGATCGTATACGCGCGCAACATCTCCTTTGCGATCAAAAGTACGGTTCTCTAAAGTAATATCTTGTAAGGCAACAATTAGAGTGTCACCAATTCCTTCAAGGTTGTAAAAAACGTTCACTTCGTTCATCCTTTCTCTTTTCCATCTGTCTTCTTCCGATTCTTCGCTAAAATAAAGATTGGTTCAAAGTCCCCATCTTCATAGACGAATGAAAGTGATGTAATCGGAACATGCCCTTCGGCAAAAAATTTCATTGTCATTTGTGCAATAATATCATAACCGATTTCGTTGACGATATCAGCAATAATTAATACATCTTGGTGAGGAACAGCAACAACCATGTCACCAGAAATCTTTTCACGCATCGATTGTAGTAACGATTCGTTTAAAATACGTGTCGCATCATACCCATCGTTTGTGTTTAAAAAGTAGAATGTATTCCCTGCTACTGTTTCTTGTTTAAATTCATAACCTAATGAGCGAGCGTTGAATAATGCCATTTCACGCACTTGTTGCTCTGTAAGTTCTAATTTTTGTAATAGACGCTCATCAATGAGTCGATACGTTTTATTCGAATCTAATGCGTAGTAAATACGTGTTTCCGCCGTATGATCCGTCATAATAAACGGATTTCCTTCTTCTGCTTGTTTCGGGAAAGAAGTAGAGCGAATAACAGGTAAAATTTTCGCTGCGCTATTTTCTTCTTTATGCATCGCAATTAACGCTTCTTGTACGTAATAAGCAACCTCTTCAATTGCTTTTTCTTTATTCACTTCCCATTTTGCCACAACTCCTGGAAGCGATACGTTAATACCCTTTTTCGAGTCTTTTTGTTCTATGCGTAGAACTTCTTTCTCGCTATCATACTGAAAGTCCCATTCTGGGCGAGATAATTTCTTCATTAACTCGTCTTTCATCTTTTTACTTGTCATCTTCATCTCTTTTTCCTCCCTTCCAAAAAAATAACCTCCCCCGCGAAGGTAGAGGTTGTTTTACAATTCAATTGGCAAATTGCCTTATTTTAAACCTTCAATAAACTCTTCGATTTGTTCTTGTGTTTTACGATCTTTGTTTACATAGCGACCTGTTTCTTCACCCTTATTGTACGCTACAAAGCTCGGAATGCCAAATACGTCTAATTTTACGCATAGATCAATAAACTCATCACGATCTACATAGTAAAATGAGAAATCACTATATTTCTCTTCTACTTCTGGCATAAACGGGTCTACAAAACGGCAGTCTGGGCACCATTCCGCTGAGAACATAAAGACTACATTCTCTTCATTTTTCAATTGTTGGAATTGCTCCATGCTTTCTAATGATTTCATCTATATTTCCTCCTCTAACGAGTGCTTTTTTTCATGTTATAATCTTTCTTTTATACTACCATACATCGCGCATGGTGCAAGGTTTATGCTTGCTTTTCATCATACTTATATTGCCCAACAAGTAACTTAACAACGTGTACAAATAATTCCGTGCGGTCGACGTAATCATCTGTAAAGATACCGATCGCACCTTCGTGACTACGAATATCTTTTCTCTGTACAAACTCTTCCATCACTTCACTTAACTCCTTGCCATCTTCAAGAGGTGCTAAAAAATCATCTGGTAACGTAATACGTGCACCGCCTGCAACGAATGTTTTACCGGCACTTGTTGCTAGCGCGCCCCAGTTACACATAAATAAACCGTGCTCCGTTTTCATTACGCCGCCTTCTAATCCAATACCAATTTGAGCTTCTCCTTCTTGTAGCGCTCGCTTCGCTCTATTAACCGCTCCTTGCATCGTCTCTTCATCTGAAAACGGCTGGTTTGCTACTCCTGAAGGAACAGAAAGAGATGTAATTGTAGCATCTTTCCAAACCTTCTCCACAGCACCAACTTTCGTTTTATTCTTCGATCCAACTACTACTTTCATTTCTTTCACCTCTATATACATTCATCATCTTACCTTAATCAAATTACTCTTTATACATGGGAGCACGGCCACCACTCATCGATAGGGTATCTCTCCCACCTAAAAAAAGAAAGGCTCTTCAGCCCTTCTTCTCTATGCGTTATTCTTAATTGTCTCTAACGTCGTTTTATCCGTTGCTCTTACAAGCTTCGTAATGAGTTCTTTTGCTGCCGCATAATCATCAACATGTAAAATAGAAGCATGTGTATGAATGTAACGTGCGCAAACACCAATTACTGCTGATGGGATACCTGAGTTACTTGTATGTACACGGCCCGCATCTGTACCACCTTGTGAAATAAAGTATTGGTACGGAATGTTGTGTGTTTCTGCTGTATCTAAAATGAATTCGCGCATTCCTCTATGCGTTACCATTGTACGATCATAAATACGAAGAAGAGCACCTTTTCCTAATTGACCGAACTGCGTTTTATCACCAGATGCATCGTTTGCTGGACTTGCATCAAGCGCATAGAAAATGTCTGGTTGAATCATATTTGCAGCAGTTTGTGCACCGCGAAGACCAACTTCTTCTTGTACAGTCGCACCAGAGTATAATGTGTTTGGTAATGTTTCGTCTTTTAATTCTTTTAATAATTCGATTGCAAGGCCACATCCGTAACGGTTGTCCCAAGCTTTCGCCATAATTTTCTTTTCGTTTGCCATCGGTGTAAACGGACAGATTGGCACGATTTGTTGTCCTGGTTTTACACCAATCTCAATCGCATCTTCGTAGCTATCTGCACCTATATCAATTAACATATTTTTTATATCCATCGGTTTTGCACGTTGCGCGTCACTTAATAAATGAGGAGGAATAGAACCAACAACCCCAATAACAGGACCATTCTTCGTCATAACTTGTACACGTTGCGCTAATAACACTTGACTCCACCAGCCGCCTAACGTTTGAAAACGAATCATACCGTTTTTCGTAATTTGCGTAACCATGAAACCTACTTCATCCATATGACCTGCTACAAGAACACGTGGGCCAGTTTCGTCCCCTTTTTTCAGACCAAATACGCTACCTAAACCGTCTTGCACAATTTCATCCGCATATTTGCTTAATTCTTGCTTCATAAAACGGCGTACATCATGTTCGAAACCTGATGCACCTTGTAATTCTGTTAACGTACGAAATAATTGTAATGTCTCTTTATTCACGAAGTCCCCTTCTTTCAAACCTTAGTAGAATACCTCTTTTATTGTAACGAAATTTTCGAAATGTTTCTAGTTTCTTCTTTTTTAACTGTATTTGCTTTATAATTATTATTGGTACACTATTTTTATTTTATAGAATTGAGGTGAATATATGAGCTGGAAAGGTTTAGTAGCAGGTCTTGGCGTTGGGTTCGCAGCTGGTTATCTTGTTGCAAACAAAGTACAAGAACAATCCCATATTTCTTCAGAAAAAGCATTGAAAATGGTGAAACAAGCATTAAGTCATAAAGGTGAAATTACTGGCTCTTGGGTACATATGGTTCCAGAGACATTTGAAAAATATGATGTCGCATACGAAGTTTATCGTGGCGGTCTTACAACAATGTTAGATGATATACAAGAACGATTTGAATTTTTAGTTGATGCTAAAACAGGTACTGTTTTAGAGGTTATAGCAGCATAAAAAGGAGGGTTCCCATTAGGTGAACCTCTTATTTTTTAATTGCGGATATTGATTAAATTTATATCAGCGATTTTTCGAATATATCGACTTACCAACAAAAGCCAACAACGGAAAAGGAGGCTGCTGGAACAACCTCCTCTTTTTATGCTTCTATACTCGTTTTCCGCTCTATCTTTTCTACAATATGTCCTTCCTCATTCCATTTTACTGCACGGTAATATGCGTCATGATAAAACGTAAACCAAGCATCGTTTTCAGCGCCGTACTTCATCCACTTTTGCTTATTTTCAATCGACGTCATCGGATAATCGTCGTAGGCCATCACCCATAGTACATTTTGATGTGCGTGCGTCGGCAATAGGTCTGCTAAATGAAGCATCGTTTCACCTTTGCTTTCTAAAGCAATAACTGCATGTCCATCACTATGACCACCTGTATGCGCCATTTTTATTTCATCCGTAATTTCTATTTCTTGCTGGAATGTAACAACTTGATCTACAATCGGCTCCCAATTTTCCTTCCAATATGTATTGCGCGACCTGATATTTGGGTTCCTCATTTCATTCCATTCTGTTTCGCTTACGTAAACTTTCGCATTCGGAAACGATGGTACAAGGTGATCACCTTCCCATTTCGTTAAACCAGATGCATGATCAAAATGCAGGTGTGTCATTAAGACGTACTGAATATCTTCAGGTTTTAAATCTAGTTTTTCTAATGATTTATAAACCGCTGACTCTTCTGTTACACCTTGATTTCGCTTCATCTTCTCATTCAATTTACCGTTTCCTATTCCGGAATCAATGAGCATATTACCGTCTTTCGTTTGCAAAAGTAACGGATCTGTTCGTAAATAAATATGATTTGTATCATTATGTTTATATTTACGTGACCAAAGTACTTTCGGTACAACACCAAACATTGCTCCTCCATCTAAATGTGTGTTCCCGCCTTTTAGCCACGTCACTTTTATATCTCCAATTTGTAACTGTTCCATTTTTCATCCCCCTTTCCTTTCAATATTAACATAAAATTCCGATTATTTTAGTTACAAAAAACCTATGCATTACTGCATAGGCTCTGTGCGATATTTTGCTTCAACTCGGTAAATACGATGACCTTTACTTGAGAATTTCTCTTCGTATTCTGTCATAATGTTTCCTTCATAATCACTATTATGAAGATCTAGGCTCAGGTAAGTTAATAACATACCATACTCAGCCATACTCATTAGAGAGTATTCAAATAAACCTTGATTATCTGTTTTGAAATGAATTTCTCCGCCTTCTACTAACACTTCTTCATAATTGCGTAAAAATGTTTTATATGTTAAACGACGCTTCGTATGACGATTCTTCGGCCATGGATCTGAGAAGTTTAAATAAACGCGGTCAATCTCACCTTTTGCAAAGAAAACTGTTAAATCTTCAGCATCTTTATTAATTAACTTTAAGTTCGGTACTTCTTCTTCAATTAATTTATCAAGTGCATCTACAACAACACTTGTGAATTTTTCAATTCCAATATAATTAATATGTGGGTTTGCTTTTGCCATATCATACATAAAGCGGCCACGACCTGTACCTACTTCAATATGAATTGGTTGTTCATTTCCAAATACTTCTTTCCAGTTACCAGCGCGCTCCTCTGGGTTTCCGATTACGATATGTGAATACTCATTAATTCGATCCATTGCATATGGTTTATGTCTTAAACGCATAGATGTTTCCCTCTCTTTACATAGCTATTTTAAAGGAATAATTCCTTATCTCTGTTTTAATCAATCTCCCAAACAAAAAACCAAGTACGTACGAGCACTCGGTCCGTTTCTTTCAAGTATAAGATGTACCATTTTGATAAAAACTACATACAGCATTAAACATTCCATGACGAAACAGCTTTTTCTCGTACATTTGAAGAGAAAAACAATCGAAAGGATGATCCGTTCATGCCAATTAATCAACAACATCAATTAGAAGTGCTGAAAGATATTTTAGTCAATCATCAAAGTGATTGTTGCGGGACAGTTTCTGAATGCGAGCAATTAGAGCGTCTCATTCAATCGTTACTCGCAAACGATAGTATAAGTAGTGACGCTAAAACAATGCTAAACGATGTATATTCTTATAGTCAATCGGGTAAATCTTCCTCTAATTTGGACAACCACATTTCCAATAATCAAGAACAACTTACTCAGTGGATTGCTGGAATGGACAATTTTTCTTAAGTATTACTCTGAAGCAAGTAGTTGCTGTAAATATTGATGCCAATATTCAGCTTCTGCTTGCTGTTTTTTTGTTGTGTGCCATTGCATAGACAAAATCGTTTGTGCTATTACATACCATCTCATACGCCTAAGCAGCGATTCATCCATTTCAATATCATAATATTCGAGCCACTCGCTCCATTCATGGCGCGGAATGTACCAATATAATAACATACCGAGGTCTAGAGCTGGGTCAGCAATTACGGCTCCATCCCAATCAATTAAAAACAACTCATCTTCATCCGACAATAGCCAGTTGTTATGGTTCACATCACAATGGCATACAACGAATTCATTGTATTCAATATCTTTTAATGAATCCATTAAATATTGAAGGCCTTGCTGAATTGTTTCATCATCCCTTATATCTCCTCTTAAAACAAGTTGCAGTTGTTGTAATAACTCTTGTGCGTGAAGCGGCTGCTTCCCAAGTCTTTGAATCATCTGTACAAGTGCTTTAGAGGAGTGTATTTTCTTCAAAAGTTTCGCAACACGTTCTAGTTTCATATCCTCTGGCTCTAGCTTCTGTCCCGGAAGCCATTTTTGAGCAGAAATTACATCACCGTTCGTTACCCTTCTTGTCCAAAGTAATTTTGGAACAATTCCTTCTGCTGACAATACCGCTAAAAAGGGCGATGTATTCCGCTTTAAAAATAACTTCTGTTGTCCGTTTTGCGCAATATACGCATCGCCCGTTACTCCACCAGCCGGTACAAGACTCCACTCTTTTCCTAATAATTGTTCCAACCATTCCATATTCATTACCCGTTAACAAATCCTTATCTTTTATAGTTATGAAAAGAAAAACCGCAACATTTCTACACATGTTGTGGATTCATATATTTTACTGTAAATGAAAAGAAAACTTGGCATAAGCCAAAAACTCTCTATTTTATTTTACAAAACCAGTCATAGAATGACAACTTATCAAAATCGTCACCTTTGTCAATTCTACATTTATTACATTCTCATCGTCAAGTAGCGATTTGTCACATTATCGTCAATATATACGTGCTAATCGGAGCGAGCCTAAGTTCCTTTCCTCTAAATGAAGAAATTGGCTCTATTTTCGCTTGCTTTTCGTTTACTAACACATGCCACGTTTCTTCTTTCGGAAGTTGCACTGTTTTAGCTTCTAAACCACTATTAAATAAAACTATAATCTCTTTCCACGGTCCAAATGATTCTGCATGCTCTAGGTGATATGCAAGTACTTCTGGAGATGTTTGCAAAAAAGTCATGTGTTTTTTTATAAGGTCTGCGTTTTGTAATCGGAATGCCCTGTGCTCTTTGCGAATCGCAATTAAACCTTTTATATAGTTAACGGTCTCTATCTCTTCCTCTTTTTGATCCCAATCTAATTGATTAATTTCATCATTTGCATTATAACTATTTTCATTTCCTTGCTTCGTACGATAAAACTCTTGCCCAGCATGTAAAAAAGGAATGCCTTGCGAAAGAATCACCATTGCGCTCGCTAGAAGGTGACGTTTTTTCAAAATCTCTTCTGGCTCTTCATTACTCCGCATTAGTTTATCCCACATCGTCATATTGTCATGACATTCTACATAGTTAATGCTTTGCACAGGCTCTAGAAACAGACCTGTTTCTTTCATACTCAAAAGACTTCCCGATGCTATATACTGCAAATGATTACAGTCTACATGCCCACCAAATGCAAAACCACGCTTATTTATATGAAAGGTACTCCCTTTTATCCCATCACGAAATTGATCATTAAATTGCGCAATATGCGGCATTTTCTTTGCATTATTTAACGTTGCTTTTTCTTCGGCAGGAAGTGGTGTTTGTAGCTCCCACCCTTCTCCTAATAACAATGCATCTCGCTTTATGTTTCGCACTTCTTTTTCTATTATATTCATTGTATCAACATCTAAAATTCCCATTAAGTCGAATCGGAATCCATCAACATTGTATTCAGTAAGCCAATATAAAATAGACTCTACAATAAATTTCCTCATCATTTTCCGTTCAGATGCTATATCATTTCCGACTCCCGTCCCATTAGAAGGCATACCATCTTCACCATGACGAAAATAATATCCTGGGACAAGCTTTTCAAATGATGATAGCTCTCTTTCATACACATGATTATATACAACATCTATAATTACCCTAATGCCGTGCTCATGAAATGTTTCAATCAGTTGCTTACACTCTACTATCCTGTTATACGGGTCAGAAGGGTTTGTAGCATAATATCCCGTTGGCGCATTGTAATATAATGGATTGTAACCCCAATTATATGCAGAGGAAGGATTCGCCTCATCTACACCACCGAAACAATATAAAGGCAATAATTCAACATGTGTAACACCCAAATCTTTTATATAGGACAAGCCTGTTAACGTCCCATTTCTCCCTGTTGTTCCTTCTTCCATTAACCCCTTATATGTTCCTTTTTTACTCACTCCGCTGCCCTGATGAATAGTAGCATCACGAATATGCAGTTCATACAATATGACATCTGTCATTGCCTGTAATGGTGGTAATTGCTCTCGTTTCGTTACATTTGTCTTTTCCAAATCGATAACAACGCCGTACTTCCCATTTACAGTCACTGACTTTGCGTAAGGATCCACCGCTTCATTCCATATTAAATTAATACAAACAAGAAATGTATACTTTGCTCCGGCTAAATCGCCTTGTAATGTATGAGTCCAAACCCCATTTTCTCCTCTATGCATTTCATTATCGGTATATTCTTTATCACTTTTATAAATCCTTACTTTCGCAAGCCTCGCAGTTGGAGCCCATACTTTAAATGTCGTTGCTTCTTTTTGATACACGGCTCCTAAATCTGTACCTTCGTAATAATACTTTTCATCGAAAATCGCTGTTCTTATGACAGCACCTATTTGTAAATCTGTTTCTTCATTCCGTTCATCTCGTACTGTATAATACTTCCCCACATCTAGCGGCTCTTCTATAAAGCACTCATACTTCGTTGCATCCGGAAGCGCAATTGTATGAGAAATCGGTAAATCTTTCACGTTACTTCCTTCTTGCAAACGAAATGTCCGGCTTGTTCCATACGCATGTGGGAGCAAAATTGTAATTTTATTCATTTCATCTAAATAGGCATCAAATGGACGTTTTACTTTCAACATAAAAAAATCACCATCATTCTTAAAGTTAAAATGAAACGAGCTGCAAATGATAAGGCTTTTCTTATCAGCAAAGCTCTATACAGTAACACATTATTCTCTATAGTATATTCACCTGTATAAAAAACGTTTTCATACATTCTATTTTTGTAATTTTATTTCAGCAATCGCTTTATACTTTGGTGTCTCCTTCACGTGAGATTCGTATAAAGTAATTGTATCTGCTTGAAATGATATTTCAGGCACTTCCTTTATATGTTCTAAATCAAACTTCTCTTCTCCTACCCATTTACGAGCAACAGTAATATGCGGATGATACGGGCGCATTTCTAAAGAAAATCCATTTTCTTCACACATAGCGTGCACTTGCTTTTGTAACTGGAACAAATCGTGATTCTCACTTACCTTCGACCAAAAAATACGCGGCCTATCTTCCATACCGAACGTTGAAAATCCTTGTAATGTGAACGATAGTTCTTTCGTTTCTGTAAGTGTTTGTAATCCATTCTGTATTCCTTCTAATTGTTCCTTTGTCGCACTACCTAAAAATGAAAGGGTAATATGGTAGTCTTCTTTATGTACCCATGAACGAAATGGTAATTCCTCCTGCATTTCCTTTTTATAGTTAGACAGCACTTCTTTTATATGATTCGGTAACGTAATCGCGATAAAATAATGCAGCTCCATTTACATCTTCTCCTTCTTTCTATTGTTGCTTTTCTTTCTTATCTCATTCAGGTAAAAAGAAGCCGCTCTCCAAAATAGAGAGCGGTCATTATTTATATATCCATTACTTCGCTAATTCATGAATTGCTTGCGCGTAAATTGCTGTTGCTTTTAATAAGTCTTCAATTTCAATGTACTCGTCTTTTTGATGCGCAAGTTCTTCTTTTCCAGGGAACAACGGACCAAACGCAACGCCAGCTTTCAATGAACGAGCGTAAGTACCGCCGCCGATTGCTAATAGCTCTGCTTTTTCACCTGTTTGTTCTTCATATACGCGTTGCAACGTACGAATTAACACGTGGTCTTTATCAACGTGATGCGGGCGAGAGTTCGAATAGTCTGCTACCGCAAATCCATGAGTACCAACATACCCTTTTAACTTCGTGATCATTTCTTCAAAGTTAGTCGTAACTGGATAACGTACATTTAATCCTAAATTACCACCATTCTCTTTCGTATAAGAAAGGCGACCAACATTCACTGTTAACGGACCGCTAATATCGTCTTTATAAGAAATACCAGCTTTCTCTCCTAAAATATCTCCTGTAAATGTTTCTGTTACAAACGATGCAAACGAAGCCCCTTTTCCATCAAGAGCAACTGTAGTTAAGAAGTTTGCCAGTAATAAACCTGCATTCTCACCCTTCTCTGGAGTAGATCCGTGAGCTGAAATCCCTTTAATTTGCAACGTCACCGTATTACCTTCTACAATTGCTTCACCTATTTTTTTAGCAGTTTGTAAATACTCTTCATATGCTACTGTAAGTGCATTTACATCTTCTCCTGTAATAATCGCTTCTGCAAAATCAGGAACCATATTTAAACGGCGACCTGATTCAAATGAAACAAGTTCATATGTACCTTTCTTCTTTTCACTACCACTTTGCACAACTTGTATATCAGAAATTCCTTTTTCTGCATTAATAATTGGAAAATCTGCGTCTGGCGCAAAACCGATTGTTGGCATTTCTTCGTTTTTAAAGTAGTAATCTACACATTTCCAATTGCTTTCCTCATCTGTTCCTAAAATCATGCGAACGCGTTTTGAAAGAGGTAAACCTAATTCTTTCACAATTTTCATCGCATAATAAGCTGCCATCGTTGGGCCTTTATCGTCAATTGCACCACGTGCAAAAATCTTTCCATCGCGAATATCTGCACTATATGCCGGAGTCGTCCAGCCATCTCCTTCTGGTACAACATCAACGTGACAAAGAATACCTACTAACTCTTCTCCTTGTCCCATTTCAAGATGACCTGCATACCCTTCTAAATTTCTAGAAGCAAAACCTTCAGTTTCTCCTTTATGTAACATGAAAGATAAAGCTTTTTCTACACCTTCACCGAATGGTGCGCCCTCTTTCGCTGATTCTTCTTCCCATACACTTTTAATTTGTAAAAATTGTTGTGTATCACGAATTAAATCATCTTTTCGTTTCGCAACTTCTTCTGTCCAATTAATTGCTGACATCACGCATCCATCCTTCACTATATTGTTTCTTTCATCATAACAAACCGAAATCTCTTATGCCACATACGAAAACCAAATACCGAACAATTGTAATTTTTCAGATATTTCTTATTAATTTTTCTTTTATTTTTCTAAAAAAATTTGCAGGAATTTGGCGTTTTACGTAGAATTTTATGTGTTAGTTGACTGACCATATATAAAATGTCAACTACCAATATTTTTCTATATGAATATTTGTTAAACTTTTGTAAAATTTAAGTAGATTAAAGCATGAATTTTATCATGTAGAGTACAATGGTAGTAACGACCTTCTTTCCTGAATGGGGTCAAAAAAACTAGTAGAGGAGTGGTTTTCTCTTGAAACCTACAACTACTCGTATGCTAACACGCATTAAATCAATTTATATGTACATCAATGAAAACGGAACGGTAACGACGAAAGACCTTGTAGATGAGTTCGGGATCACACCGCGAACGATACAACGTGATCTAAATGTGTTGCAGTTTAATGAACTCGTGTATAGCCCTTGCCGCGGTAAGTGGACAACAACAGGAAAGAAAGTGAGAATGACCTCATAATGAAAAAATAATTGTATGTAAATAAATACATACCCCTTTCTAACTCATTAGAAAGGGGTCTTTTCTGCGCCAAAAACAGCACTATTTCTCAGTATCTACTTGATATGTTTTTAACATTTCTACTTCTTCATCTGATAGCTCTCGGTATTGTCCAAGTTCTAGCTCTTCATCTAATACTAATGGTCCCATCTCTGTTCTCTTTAGGTAGACTACTTTTTTCCCTACCGCTTCAAACATACGCTTCACTTGATGGAACTTTCCTTCTGTAATTACAAGCTCGATTTCAGAAATCGCATCACTTTTTAATATTGTAAGTGCACCTGGCTTTGTTTCATAGCCATCATCTAAAATAACACCTTTAGCAAACTCTTTTACATCCTCTTCTGTTACTACTCCTGCAACGTGTGCATAATATTTTTTCGGCACATGCTTTTTCGGAGATAACAACTGATGTGATAACTTCCCGTCATTTGTTATCAATAAGAAACCTTCCGTATCAATATCAAGTCGTCCAACTGGGAACGGATCAAAGATTGCATCTTCTAACTCTAATAAATCTATTACCGTTTCATGATTATCATCTTCTGTCGCTGAAATAACGCCTTGTGGTTTATGCAACATTAAATAAACAAACTCTTTATATTCCACAACTTCTCCGTGAATCATAACTTCTTGCTCTTCTACATTTACATGAACCTTCGCATCTTTCACTGGCGTTCCATCAATTTTCACAACGCCGTCTTTCAATAATTTCTTTACTTCTTTTCTACTTCCATATCCCATATTCGCTAATAATTTATCTAATCTCACGTTTTTCACCTTCTTTGTTTATCATAGAAAAGGGGACGTAATTACGCCCCTTTTGATTTCAACTTTATTTTGAATCTATTGCCAAGTTTACGTTGGATTTTCTCTAATGCTTCTCCGCCAAATACTCTTTCAAGTACTCCTGTGCGAATTGCTAACAATCCGTACACAAGACCACCAATACCTGCACAAACCACAACTGTAATAAGAGCACCCATTCGGCCATCAGGCGAAATCATGAAGGACAGAATCCATTGTGATAACTTTACAGCAATGACCATTATAAGTGTTAATATTGCAATTTGGAATGTTCTCTTATATACAACACCAAATGAATAGTGTACATGTTTTTTGATTTGTCTATTCGTATACCATACGGAAGCTAAGAAGCCGACTGCAGTAGCTAAAATCGCTCCAACTGTACCGAAATAACGGATAAAGATTACGTTACATACGAATTTCAAAATAACACCCATA
Organism: Bacillus sp. N5-665; assembly: GCF_022637375.2. NCBI lineage: Bacteria > Bacillati > Bacillota > Bacilli > Caryophanales > Bacillaceae > Bacillus > Bacillus sp. N5-665. Next base: position 750,330 of record NZ_CP093325.1, on the reverse strand, counting down.
ATAAGCGCGACAATCGCATGTTTTTGTTGATTGATTCCTTGCAGAATTGCTGCTGTTACTGTAAATAAAGCGAATAACAATGCAACTGGTGCATACCACATTAATACTTGTCCACCTAATGGATCTGAGTCATAGAACGCAGTATAAATTGGATATGCAAGTGTTGAAATACCGACAACTGCTGGCAATGTTAAGAACATATTTGCCTGGAATGTTTGTGTAATTTGTAACTTTAAATAGCGGTATTGTTTTTCAGTAAATGATTTTGTAATCGCTGGTACAAGCGTTAAACTAAACGCTGTTGCAAGCGATACAGGAATCATAATTAATTTATGCGTCCACATTGTGAAAATACCAAGCGCTCGTTCTGCGATATCACCTTGGCCAATCGCCTGCATAATTGAGTTAAATGTCAATGTATCAATTTGTTGATATAAAGGAATTGTTAACCCAATTACAACGTAAGGAATCGCATATGCAAATAATTCTTTAAATAATTGAACGGTACTCACTGTCGATTCTGGTACAGTTTGTTCAATTAAATATTGATCCAAATGTTTTTTACGTTTTAACCAGTACCAAATGAGTACACCGAGTGCTCCAACTGCTGAAACGAACGCAGCAAATGTCGCTACCCCAACTGCTGTTGCAACTGTACCGCCAAGTACTTTAATAACGATAAAACTACCAGCTAATAAAAAGACGATACGAATAATTTGTTCAATAATTTGCGAAACAGTAGTCGGTCCCATCGATTGGTGACCTTGGAAATAACCACGAATTAAACTCGCTGCTGGTACAACAATAAGTGCAAAACTTACAAGACGAATAATCGTCGTAACTTCTTCTACATTACTGTGTATACTTTGTTTACCAAGCATTGCTTCTGCAAACAGTGGCGCTGTCATGTATAGAACTAGGAACGAAAGAACTCCTGTTACTATCATCATAACCATTCCCGAGCGGAACATTCTCCGGCTCGTTTTATAATCGCCAAGCGCATTATATTTGGAAACAAATTTGGAAACAGCAAGCGGCACCCCTGCCGTTGCAATACTTAAAAAGATCGTATATGGAATGTATCCATATGTATAGAGCGTTCCGCCTTCTGTACCTACTAATGCATGAAACGGAAAGACGTAAATCATGCCTAAGAACTTTACTAAAAATGTCCCTAACGTAACAATAAGCGTTCCGCGCAGAAATTTCGAATCGGACATACAAAAATCCTCCTACATCTACATAAAGTGAAACTTTAATCAGTGTGGGTGTTCTTCCCCACTGATTATTAGTTGAACCAATCGGGCCTTTACGGGCAGTTACTCTCCCACCTACGTCTTTGTCCTAAGCAAACTTTAAGGTGGGAGTCTTACTGCCCGTTAATGCGGGGTAAAGTGAAACTATAATTTGCAGGGAAGGTGTTCACTCCCTACTCTTTATTAGTTGAACTATTCGAGCATTTACGGGCTACCAAATTTCCTTTTTATTTCTCTTACATCTTAAGGTTTTAGTCTTCTTGCCCACAAATAGCAGGATAGTGCTGAACTCTAACTTTTGTATTGTACCACAATTCTATCCTTAAGCAGTACTTCACTCTATTTTTCTTTTAAGGGAAAACATGCTATTCTTTTAGGCAGGAAATGTAGAAAATGAGGTCGATATATTATGCATTATGATGTTATTGTCATCGGCGGCGGGCCTTCTGGGCTAATGGCTGCAATCGGTGCTGCAGAAGAAGGCGCAAGTGTCTTACTTCTTGATAAAGGAAATAAACTAGGGCGTAAACTTGCGATTTCTGGCGGTGGTCGTTGTAACGTAACGAACCGTCTACCACTTGATGAGATCGTTAAACATATACCAGGAAATGGCCGCTTCTTATACAGCGCTTTTTCTATTTTCAATAATGAAGATATTATTACATTCTTCGAAAAGCTTGGCGTACAACTAAAAGAAGAAGATCATGGTCGCATGTTCCCTGTATCAAATAAAGCACAATCAGTAGTAGACGCACTTTTAACACGATTAAAAGACTTAGGTGTAAAAATCCGTACAAATACACCTGTTGAAACGATTGAATATGAGAACGGTCAAACGAAAGCAGTCGTACTGCAAACTGGTGAAGTGTTAGAAACGAATCACGTCGTTATCGCTGTTGGTGGAAAATCTGTTCCTCAAACTGGTTCTACTGGAGATGGATATGCTTGGGCTGAAAAGGCTGGACATACTATTACAGAATTATTCCCAACAGAAGTACCAATCCTTTCAAACGAACCATTTATTCGTGACCGCTCCTTACAAGGTCTTGCTTTACGCGATGTAAACTTAAGCGTATTAAACCCGAAAGGAAAAGCTATCATTTCTCACAAAATGGACATGCTCTTCACTCATTTCGGCCTATCTGGTCCTGCCGCTCTTCGTTGTAGCCAATTCGTCGTGAAAGCACTGAAAAAGTTTAAAACGAATACGATTCAAATGAGTATCGATGCATTGCCAGAAGAAAATAGTGAACAACTATTCCAGCGCATGCTGAAACAAATGAAAGAAGATCCGAAAAAAGGAATTAAAAATGTATTAAAAGGTTATGTTCCTGAACGTTACTTCCTATTCTTATTAGAAAAGAATGAAATTGATGGCAGCGAACAAGCTGGACAAGTTTCTCACGAGAAGATTCGTGCACTTGTGAAAGACTTTAAAGAATTTACTGTAAATGTAAATGGTACGCAGTCAATTGAAAAAGCATTCGTTACTGGCGGCGGTGTATCCGTGAAAGAAATTAACCCGAAAGAAATGTCTTCTAAATTCACGAACGGCGTATATTTCTGCGGAGAAGTTCTTGATATTCACGGTTATACTGGCGGCTATAACATTACATCTGCTCTCGTTACTGGTCGAATTGCCGGGACAACAGCTGGAGAAAACGCGAAAATGCAATATTAAAAAAGAAACAGGGCTTTCTGTTTCTTTTTTTATATGTACATGAAATTATATCGGCGATTCCACGACAAATATCCCCTCCTCCTAACTTCCCATTGCTTTTTTGTTGCTTTATATACCTTAGTACCTTTATATTTTATATTGTTGAATATTTGAAAAAGGGTAAGGGGAAAAAATATGAGAAAAAAAGTCATGATGTCTTTAATGCTAATGACGTTTCTTTCTGCGGTAGAAGGAACGATTGTTAGTACAGCGATCCCTCGTATAACGAGTGATTTGTCAGGCGTCGAACTTGTTAGTTGGGTATATGCAATTTATATGCTTGCAACAGCTGTTTCGACTCCAATATACGGAAAGTTAGCTGATCTATTCGGCCGTAAAAAAGTTTTACTCATCGGAGCTACAATCTTCTTAATCGGTTCTGCGCTTTGCGGAGTCGTTACATCAATGGAACAATTAATCTTCTTCCGTGCTCTTCAAGGTATAGGTGCTGGTGCTGTTATGCCGATCACAATGACGATTATTGGAGACTTATATAGCGAAGCGAGAGACCGCGCGAAAGCACAAGGTTGGATGAGTGCCGTTTGGGGTGTATCGGGTGTTATCGGACCGTTAGTAGGTGGATTTTTAGTCGATTCCCTATCTTGGCGTTATATTTTCTTCTTAAACGTTCCATTCGGAATTATCGCTTGCTTAATGATTGCAATTTACTACAAAGAATCTATTAAGCCCGCTAAACACCATATCGACTATCTTGGTGCAACAGTCTTCTCATTAAGTACGATCGCTCTACTATATGCATTATTAACAGGTAGCAGTAAGCAAAACTGGGGAGACATAACAATTATCGGCCTATTAATCTTCGCCGTCGTTTCATTCATTATTTTCTTATTTATCGAGAAAAAATCTCCGGAACCATTAATTCCGCTAGCACTTTTCTCTAACCGTACATTATCTACGATAAACATATTAACGCTCATTGCTGGCGCAATGATCATTAGTATTACAATGTACCTTCCAATTTGGAGCCAAGGTGTATTAGGAAAAAATGCAACTGAAGCTGGACTTATTTTAATGCCAATCCCTGTTATGTGGACATTTGGCGCTATTTTCTCTGGTAATTTAGTAGGAAAATTAAAAACGAAACAAATCATTTTACTTGGAGCTAGCATTTTATCAGTGGCTACGTTCTTATTATTTACATTATCAACAAATTCACCATCGTTCCTTATTTATGTAGCAGTCGGATTATTCGGCTTAGGAATGGGGCTTGTGACACCAATTTATATGGTAACAATTCAAGCAGCCGTACCAGCTCATACACGCGGAACAGCCGTTGGTTTAAACACATTTATTAATACATTTAGCCAAACGTTAGGTGCTGCAATCTTTGGCACAATCTTTAATACGATGATTCATGCACGCGGTATTCAAAACCTTGATCTTGTATCTGGTGGCGGACACGAAGGAACTACAGCAAACGTAGTAACCGAATCGCAAGAGGCATTAGCATCAAGTGTACACGTCATTTATATGAGTACTTTCGTATTAGCAGTATTTACACTAATTATCGCTTGGATTTTATTGAAACCAGCTACACAAACAAGTGAGCAATAATAAAGAGGATGACCATCTCGGTCATCCTCTTTTTACTCTTCATTCTCCACAATATGTTTCAGCATAGATAATTTATTATCCCAAAAACGTTCATAATATGAGAGCCACTGTTGTAATTCCTCTAATGGTTCTGGATGCAAACGATATATCTTCTCTCTTCCGCTTTTTCTTCCGCTTACTAAATTCGCTTCCGAAAGAATATGAAGGTGCTTTACAACCGCAGTACGACTCATGGGAAAATGATCCGTTATTTTGGAAATCGGTAACTCTTTATCACTTAATAACCGTATTACTTCTCGGCGGGTTGGATCAGCAATTGCTTGAAATACATCATATTTCGCTGCCGATGAGGACACTTAGCCTTCAACAACCTTTTTCAGTTTTTCATTTACAATCGCTACCCATCCCCCGCTCATTCTATCGCGAATAATAGAGCTCTTCGCATTCGCTTTCGGAAGAATTTCATCAGGATGTTTCCAGCCGCCGTGAATTAACGTAAATTCTGTTTTATTATCTCCTAGGTCTTTCAGATTAAATGAAACGACCCAGCCATCTGTATCCCATGAGAAAGATAGATGGTTTGGTTCATCAATTTCTAACACTTTACATGGTGATGGTCCAAATGGTGATTGCACATGAAATTCATGTCCTACCTCTAATACAAAATCATTTGGCATAAACCATGACGCAATCCCTTCTGCAGTTGATACTACATTCCATACTTTTTGAATAGACGCGTTAAAAACGATTGTTTGTTTAATATCAGTTAATGTATTTTGTTGTTCCATTTTCATTCTCCTTTATTCGGCATTAAAATATAACACCTTTTGGTTACATTCAGATGATATAACACCTTTTGGTTTCATGTCAACGCTAATTCTTTTTTACTGTTGAGAAATTCTCAACATTTTTTCAACAGGACAAACACCCTCTGAGCATTTCCTCATAATATACTCACAAAGGCAACAAAAAATAAAAACTTCTCTCAATATGAAACTCCATCATTCATCTTGAAAGAAATGCCTTACGTGTATCTTGCGTATTTCGTCTCTCCTCCTTCCCTCAGGGACACTACGCGAGATATGAAAAATCAGAAGGAATATGTCCACCATTTGAGTAGGTAGTTATTTCTCTTCTCCTCAACATTTCCTTAGGAGCGAAATGACTACCCCCTCACTTTTTTCAAACAAAAATAAAAAGGGGATGAAAGCTATGTTCTATTGCATTAATTGCTCTGACATTCACCATGAAAAACATCCGAATGATAAAGTATTCAAAAACGGTTTTTATATCGATCCATTTTTAGGTGATCGTTATCACCTTGGTATGTGTACAGATGCCCAAAACCATGAAACAGGGGCGCCTCTTTTAGCGACAAAGAAATTAGGCACAACTCAATCTATTATGAACGTATTACCGACACATGTTGTCCCAACATAAAACATAAAAAAGAGCTGGCTCACCCAGCTCTTTTTTATGCTTTATAAACAATCATTGCTGAAAAACAATAAATTTGGTTTTCGTCATCGTTAATAGAAACACCGACTTGGTACTTAATATCTACAAAGTTACTATCATCAATCTTTTTCAAGAAAACATTTACAGCGTCTTCTAAGTCTTTTTCGTGACTTTCATCAAACACTTTCACACGAATCATGTTAACACCATCCTAGATCGCAGCCCTCCGCCGCTTGATTATTGCCACGGTGCGTATCTATGATGCGATAAAATTTTCCGTCTTCATATATATATCCGTCTTCTAACACATATTGTTTACCTTCAGTATAGACATAAAACTTACCTATCATAAATTTACTCGTATATAATTCCAAATAATCCGGTCTAAATTTAGCTACAACTTTATTTGTAATATCAATTCTTATTGTGCGCCCCACCTTCTCTCCCTCCTCTACAAAGAACGGATTTAGGTATATTGTATTAGCGATTTTACATTTTATGCTTAAAAATAAGTGGATATGCCTTCTTTCTTCGCCTGTACTATTTTTCAAAAAGATCATTAATAAATAAGAGCAAAAAAATATATAAAAAAAAAAGAGTTTTTACTTATTGACTATAATATCAACATTATGGTATTATATAAAATTTGACATTTTTACTCATATGTGCTATCATTAAAAGTGGTTACCACATATGGAGGTGGATGATTTGTTTCAAATTGGCGATAAAATCGTTTATCCAATGAACGGCGCAGGAGTCATCGAAGCCATTGAAGAGAAAGAAATATTAGGAACAACACGTCAATATTGTGTGATACGTATTATTAGTAAAGACATGCAAATAATGCTTCCTATGGATCAATTACAAAAATCAGGTATTCGTTATATCGTAGATAAAGGTACGTTAGATGGTATACTTCTTGAATTTCAAAACGGGGAATCAGACACATCACTTTCCTGGAAACAAAGATATACAATGAATATGGAAAAAATGAAAAACGGCAATCTGCAAGATAGCGCAGAAGTTGTTCGCGATTTACTTCGCCGTAATAAAGAGAGAGCATTAAATGCGAGCGAAAAACAAATGCTAGATAATGCACGCAAAATGATGATTAGCGAAGTTGCACTTGTACAAAATGTTTCTGAACATCAAGCAACAGAATTTCTTCAAGATACAATTAATCATTAAATTTAAAATAGCCGACCGCTATTTTTTTTTGCAGAAAAAAGGACAAAGAGATAAAACTCTTTGTCCTTTTTTATTATCCTCGCCCTGCTTGAAACGACGGGTATAAAGTCATTCCACCATCTGCAAATAACGTAATTCCAGTTACGTAACTCGCTTCTGAGGAAGCAAGCCAAGTTGCGACTGCTGCAATTTCTTCCGGTTTTCCAATGTAGCCCATCGGTATCATACTTTCTACGTCAGCACGTTTTTTAGGATCAGCAAACTTTTCGGCATTAATTGGCGTATTTATTGCACCTGGACCAATATTATTTACTCGAATACCTTTTGGTGCATATTCTAACGCTAACGTTTCTGTCATTAGTTTAATACCGCCCTTACTCGCCGCATAGTGCACAAATAGTGGCCACGGAATTTTCTCATGAACACTCGACATATTAATGACAGAACCTTTAATATCATGTTCTACAAAATATTTAATCGCTTCACGGCTTCCTAAAAAAGCTCCTGTTAAATTTGTATTGATTACTTTATTCCAATCCTCTAACGGCATTTCATGCGACGGGACCGCGTTTTCTATCCCTGCATTATTAATCATAACGTCAAGCGTACCAAACTCTTTCACAGCAGATTGAATGAGGTTCACGACATCAGATTCAACTGTCACATCCCCTTTTACAGCAATCGCTTCTCCACCTACTTTTTTAATTTCTTCTAATACATCATGCGCTTCTGACTCTCGTGAGCGATAGTTAATCACTACTTTTGCTTTTTCCTTAGCAAACCGTACTCCCATCGCTCTTCCAAGACCAGTTGCTGATCCTGTAATAACGACAACTTTTCCTGCTAAATCACTATACATTTCAATACCCCCTTTAACTTTTTGCAACACCTAACATTATTCCGGCTGCGATAATAAAAACGATACCGACGACAATACCCGTTAATTGGCGTTTCGTTTTTCTTTCACCCAATATAAGAATCCCGCCAAGCGTTGAAATAATAATTCCCATTTGTGATAGTGAAAAACTTGTTGCCACTCCAACACGCGGCTGCGAAATGAATAAAAACATATTACCAGCTGCCCAAATTAATCCTGGAATAATATTTCGTATTGCATATTTATTAAATGGATGATGTTTAAACGTAAGCAAAATGCCCCCTAACACCATACCAACTGCTTGTGGCAATAAAGCTGACCAACCATCTACGTTAAATAGTCTAATCACTACTACGTAAACTAAATAACCGACTGTTGAAATCAATAAAATGATAATGCCCCTTTTAAAGTTCCCTGCCTGCTCTGCACTCTTTTCTTCTTCACTTTGAAGTGATGTTAAAATAACACCGATAATAATACAAACGAGAGCCAAAACGCCAAGGACGACTGATATAGTCGTGGACCACTCATGAAATACGATGACTCCAAATAAAGTCGTCGCAACTAATTGCAATCCTGTTGAAATGGGCATCGTTCTCGAAACACCCATTAAATCAATACTTTTTAATTGATTTGCCTGACCAAGTGCCCAAAATAAACCTGACACAATTCCAACTCCGATAATAGTAGGAGTCAATACGGGCTTCATAAAAATATAAACAACAATTGAGAAAATAAGTGCACCAAACGTTGTACCGAGCGTTTGACTATACGGTCCTCCGCCCAGTTTCACGTTAAATAGCACAATACTTCCCCAAAATAGAGCCGGTAAAATCGCTAAAAGTATGTCCATCGCTCATTACCTTTCTTTACTAAATTTCATAGGTGATCACTCTGAATCATTAGAGTGATCTTTTATCTTTTCTTTTTCCCGTTCACAAACTTTTTCTGTAATAGCACCAGAAACATTCTTTTCTCGCTCCACCTTCTTTATTTTTACGTGATCTAAATGATCTTCCAAAATAAGTGTAACTTTATCATTCGGCGGATTATGTGCACCTTGGAACGTAAGAAATTGTAGCGTAATTTCAAATCTAGGAACGAACTCACCGTTCTTGCCGAGACGCTTTATATTTATAACGGAAGCACATTCATATTGATCTTCTGTCACTTGTCTAATAACTGAATAGTACCTATTTGATAATGCACTCTCTAACAGCTGCTCCCTCGATTCTTTCGCCAAAGAATCACTTGGGGAAGAGAAGAAGACCGAACATATCATTGTAATAACTACACATATTTTTTTCATAATACCCTCCTTGTTCTATAAATTAGTGTTCGCAAAACTGCCATAAAAAAACGACTTCCCCTGTGTAGGAAAGTCGTTTTAATAAATCCAATATTAACCACCGCTCACTGGTGGGATTAGTGCAACAACATCACCATCTCGGATCGTGTCATCTTCATTTGCGTATTCTTCATTAATCGCAACCATAGTTGATGCTGTCACTGGTACATTATATTCTTTAGCAACAACATCTTTTAACTCTGCAACCGTAATATTTTCTTTCTCTATTTGTAATTCACTTGTTCCTGCTTCTTCTTGCAAGTGCGCAAATAACAATACTCGAATCATACTTATAGCTCCTTCCCAGGCTCTCCCGCCGGATATGGTGTTTTTTCTAATTGATCACCAATCCATGAGTCTCCATCTTCCCAAAACTCCTTTTTCCAAATCGGAACAATTTGTTTTATGCGTTCCATAATGTATTCATTCGCCTCATAGGCTGCTTTACGGTGCGGCGTTGAAACAGCAACAACAACCGCGATATCAGAAATTTGCAGTGTACCGATGCGATGTGTAATCGCAACGTGTGTACCTGGCCACTTCTCTTTCACTTCTGAGCCAATTTTCTCTAGCATCTTTTCTGCCATCGTTTTATAAGCGACATATTCTAAGTATAATGTACGACGCCCTTTCGTAAACTCCCTAACCGTTCCAATAAATGTTGTAACAGCACCGCATTCGCGGCGAATAACCTTCTTCGCTACCTCTTCAATCGAGATTTCTGTATCAATTACTTCATAATACGTATTTGTCATTTCGTACTCCTTACCGTTTGTATAAACCAGTCTATATACAACTCTTCTTCTGTTATATGAAATACTTTATATTCTTCTCGTAAGTTTGCGGGAGCATCATGCCACGTAATAACGGCTACTATATTTTCTACTTTATGTAAAAGTTCAACGTCTTCCGCAGAACGAAGTAACACTACTTTCGGATAGCTCTCTTTTTTATAGCCCTCTATTAAAATTGTATCCACTTCAAAAAACTCATATAAGCGAATAATTTCTTGCAAGGACCATTCCTCTCTTAATGACGACAGTGAAAGTAATCCAGCGCCTTCTACACTACTGACAACAGCACCAGCCTTTCGGTGCCTTTCACTATCTTTTTGCGCTACTTCTGGAAAACCTCCGTGCCCGTGATGCTTAATTGTAGCAACTTTCATTTTTCGTTCAGCTAATGCGTACACAATTTTCTCAACGAGCGTTGTTTTTCCGCTATTTTGATACCCTACTATTTGTAAGATTGAAGGGGCTTTGCCCATGGCCACTCACATCCCTCGGCGTGCTCTAACAACAATACAGATACTTTCATCCCTGCTTCAAATCCTCTCGTTCCTCCAGGCAACACAATAAAAGCATTCGCTTCGGCAAGTGAAGAGACCGCACTCGATTTATCTAAGCCGACCGGCATCGTTTGTAATGCTCCGTCCACGATTGTCACCTTTGCTCTTACAAAGCGAGTAAACGGATTTGGCTTCGGAAAATCCGCTTGCAAAATAGCATCTGCTCTATATACGTGGGGTTCTTTCGCATACAAATATGTTTTTATAACCGGATGCACAAATAGCTCAAAACCTACGTAGCAAGCTGACGGATTTCCTGATAAACCGAAAAGTAACTTTCCATCAACTTCAGCTACTGTCGTTACACTTCCTGGTCTCATCGCTATTTTATTAAAGAGTACATTCGCCTGTAGTCTTTCATAAATAGCTGGCAAGTAGTCATAATCTCCTACCGACACACCGCCTGTCGTAATTAAAATATCAACCTCATCCATCGCCGATTGAACAGCTGCAAAACATGCATCTAACTCGTCGGCAAGTTGGCCATAATAACGAACTTTCCCTCCGGCTTTCATAATTTGAGCTGCAATCATATACGAGTTACTATTTCTAATTTTCCCCGGCTGTAACGACTCGTGTACTTCTAACAATTCACTTCCTGTCGTCACAATACCAACAACAGGCTGTTTTACAACTTTCACAGTACTATATCCAAACGTCGCTAATAAGGCGGCAACACCTGGATTGATTGCAACGCCTTTCTTAACGAGAACTTGATTTCGTTTTATATCTTCGCCTTTAAATGACACATTGTCACCACTATTAAAAGGACGCTTTACCTTCATATATGTTTTTCCGTTCTTCTCAAAACCTTCCGTCAGCTCTAGCATTACGACTGCATTACACCCCTCTGGAATAGCTGCTCCCGTCATAATACGAACCGCTTTAAAAGGCCCTACTTCATCTAAAAAAACAAATCCCGCCCCGATTTCCCCTATTACTTCAAATTCAACTGAATTCTCTTGATTCGCTTCTTTCGTATCTTCTGCTCGAATTGCGAAACCATCGTAAGGAGAACGATCAAAATGAGGAACGTCATGATCAGAGACAACATCCTCCCCAAGAATTCTCCCGTAACTTTCCGTAATAGAAACCTCTTCTACTTCACCATTCTTCGCATATTCCATTACTCTCTCTACTGCCTCAGCAACTTGAATTGGAATTCGTTTTTCTACCATCGTTTCTCACCTCATATTTGCAATTTTTTTTATCTCGATTAAACTTTATATATTAAATAGAAATTACTTCAAGGAGGAATTCCATGTCTTCATTCACACACTTTAATGACCAAGGACGCGCGAAGATGGTTGATATAAGTGACAAAAAAGCAACCGTTCGAACAGCAATTGCGTGCTCTAGCATTGTCGTTACAAAAGAAATTTACGATAAAATCTCTCACAATGAAATTGGGAAAGGTGACGTACTAGCAGTTGCACAAATCGCAGGTATTATGGCTGCGAAACGCACTTCTGATATTATCCCAATGTGCCATCCTTTATTATTAAAAGGTGTTGACGTTTCTTTCGATTGGAAACAATCCGAAGAACAATATCGATTACTTATTGAAGTAAAAGTTAAAACAGAAGGTAGCACCGGTGTTGAAATGGAAGCTTTAACAGCTGCTTCCGCTACAGCTCTTACTGTGTACGATATGTGCAAAGCTGTTGATAAAGGTATGATTATTGGCGAAACGTACTTATTTGAAAAAACAGGTGGAAAAAGTGGAGATTATACGAGAAAGTCTTAATCTTCTCTCCGTTGAACCTAAAGGGCTTCCTTTAGGTTCAACCTATATATCTTGCATATAAACGTTTTGCTACATTTATATCATTCGTCCCATGAATAAAGGCCCTGCCATCTGTAAATAAAACAAAACGAAATTCCTCTATCGGAAATGATAATAAATACGGAGTAGCTTTTACATCCACACTTCTTTGTAAGCGCTTTTTAATTTCTTCTAAATTAAATTCATTCCGCACACCTGGACGGATTTGTACTGTATTTCGGCCACATAACACTTCTGTTTTCGTTTGTGCTTCAAATGTTAAACTCGGATATGTACGTAATCTTCCACAAGATAAACATGTGTCTTTTTTCTGCCTATTCACTTTAAATGCCATCTGTTGATTATTCCAAAGATCAAACGATAACATCGTTTCGCGAAGCGCCCCATAGTCTTCTACTAATATTTTCAGCGCTTCCGTTATTTGATGTGCAACTACTAATTGCACGGCCGGCTGTATAATACCCGCCGTATCACATGTTGCCCCGCTCGCTGGATGTTCCATTAAACAGCGGAAACACGGTGTTTTTCCTGGTAAAATTGTATACGTTACTCCGTAGCTTCCGACACAACCACCATATATCCACGGAATATTATACTTTTGTGAAACATCATTAATAAGAAGACGCGTTTCAAAATTATCTGTCGCATCTAATATTAAATCTACATCATTCACTAGCTCTTCCATTTCTTGCACTGTTACATCAGTCACAACCTGATTTATTTTCACCTCAGAATTAATCGCTTGTAAATGCTCTGCCGCTGCTACCGCCTTTGGTTTGTATTGCTTTGCATCTTCTTCTGTATATAATTGTTGTCTTTGTAAATTACTCCATTCTACATAATCACGATCCGCAATTGTTATTTTGCCAACACCTGCTCTAACAATTGCTTCTGCATTCGCTGCACCGAGAGCACCAGCGCCGATAATAAGCACATGCTTCTCTCTAATTTTTCTCTGTCCTTCTTCTCCAACACCAGAAAATAATATTTGTCTTGAATATCGCTCCTGCATACGATAGCCCCCTTATCCTCCTATATAAGACATTTCAATTTTCGGACGATTCTTTGCACTTTCTTCTGTCCGTTCATCCGAATACCTGTCTTTTCTATTCATCCATACATTTTGTATAACGCTTACTAACTCATCATCTGAAAGATTTCCTCTAAGAAGTTCCCTTACATCCAATCCTTCTGTCGCAAATAAGCAAGTATAAAACTTTCCATCTGCCGAAATTCTTGCTCTCGTACAAGAGGAACAAAATGACTCTGAAACGGAAGTAATAAAACCGACTTCGACATTTGTTCCAACGTAACGATATCGCTTCGCAACTTCACCGAAATAATGCGCTTCAGCTAGCTCAAGTGGATACACGCTATGAATCATCTCAATTAACTCTCGCTTTGTAACGACTTGATCAAAGTTCCATCCATTTGTACTACCAACATCCATAAACTCAATAAACCTAAGTGTGATTCCTTGCTCTTTAAAATAAGTAGCCATCGGAAGTACTTGATGGTCATTCATCCCTTTTTTCACAACCATATTTACCTTTACATCAAGCCCGGCCTCTTTTGCAGCCATAATTCCCTTTATAACAGGTTTCGTATTGATATTCCGGCCATTAATGTCCTTAAATACATCGTCATCTATTGCATCCAAACTAACATTTACTCTATGTAATCCAGCTTCTTTTAATGCTTTTGCTTGTTTCGTTAAATGAATTGCATTCGTCGTTAACCCTATATCTACTAACCCTTCAATTTTCACGAGACGTGCAATAAGTTTTGTTAAATCTTTACGCAGCAGTGGCTCGCCACCAGTAAGTCTAATTTTTCGTACACCGATGCTAACAAATAGTTTTGCCAAACGTTCAATTTCATCAAACGTCAGTAAAAACTCATCTTTCAAAAAAGCATAATCTGGCCCAAAAACTTCCGCTGGCATACAATATGTACATCTAAAATTGCAACGATCAATGACAGATATACGCAAATCTTGAAGTGGGCGTCCAAAAAAATCTGTAACCATCTCCTGCATCGCCACCCTCCCTTTCTGCCAAATTTCTCTCTTTTCATTCTATTATAATATATTTTCGAACTGCGATGTTTTTGCTCAAGTGAATAAAGTGAAACTTTCCTAACCAATTAGACTACCTACAAATAACGAGATAAAGTGAAACTTTAATCAGTGGGGGTTTTGTTCATCCCCCACTGATTATTAGCCTTCACCAATCGGGCTTTTACCGGCAGTTGATCCCCCACCTAACTTCTTTGCTTCCGCTGAATTTTGAGGTGGTGGGCTTACTGCCCGGCAAATAGCGGGATAAAAAACCTTGAAGCATAAAAGCCCCAAGGTTTTCTTCTTATTAACTTAATCTAATAATAGTTAAAGTAGCTCCTGGTGTTGTCGTAGATAATGTAGCTATTGCAAGTAATCCAAATAACTGCAGACTAATAGCAGCTCCAGCAGGCAAATTAGCAATGATTGTCGCATTAAACGAACCTGTAGCTACTGCTGGTGAATTAACGGTTCCTGCAAGTTGAACCCCATTTACAGTTATACGTGAACTTACGAGTAAAGCTGCCGTTATATTAATTGTATAAGCTATATAATAATTCCCTGCATTCGCAACTGTGAATACAGTATTCGTACCATTAACAGTGATTCCTGGTCCAATATTTTGATTGTTCGGTAACGGTACATTCGTACCACCTAATAAAACGGAAATAGCGGTTCCTGATGTATTATTCGCAAATGCATACGTTGCAGTTGTACTAACTCCGGTCACACCCGTTGCCCCAGTGGCCCCGGTTGCTCCAGCTCCAGTTGGGCCTGTTGGACCTTGGATTCCTTGCGAACCGGTTGGACCCGTGTCCCCTGTTGGGCCTTGTAAACCTGTTACCCCCGTTGGACCTTGGATTCCTTGGGGGCCTTGAATTCCTTGGGGGCCTGTCGCTCCGGTTGCTCCTGTGGATCCCGTCAGGCCTTGTGGACCTTGAATTCCTTGTGGACCTTGTGCTCCGATTGCCCCAGTGGCCCCTGTTGGGCCTTGTGGACCTTGCAATCCTTGCACACCTTGTGGACCGGTTGGACCTATGTCGCCTTGTACACCTTGAATTCCTGTTGGGCCTTGCGGACCGGTCGGACCCTGCACTCCCTGTATCCCTTGAATTCCCTGTGGACCTTGTGGTCCGGTTGCTCCTGTCACACCTTGGATTCCTTGGGGGCCTTGATCTCCTTGAATTCCTTGTGGACCGGTTGGACCTTGGATTCCTTGCAATCCTTGAATTCCTTGGGGACCTTGATCTCCTGTTGCTCCCGTTACTCCTTGTATCCCTTGGGGACCTTGAACACCTTGCGGACCGGTTGGACCTATTTCTCCTTGTACACCTTGAATTCCTTGGGGTCCCTGTAAGCCCGTCACACCAGTTGCTCCTGTTTCTCCTGTCGCTCCTGTCACTCCAGTTGAGCCTGTCGCCCCGGTATCTCCAGTTGCTCCAGTCACACCGGTTGCTCCTGTCGGTCCAGGTGGTCCACCGGATGGACCTGTCACTCCAGTCGGACCTGATGGCCCCGTTGGACCACTCGGTCCTGCTGGTCCTCCAGAAGGACCAGTTACACCTGTTGGACCAGTTACTCCAGTTGGGCCTGTAGCTCCTTCCCCTGTAGCACCAGTTACGCCCGTATCTCCTGTTGCTCCCGTCGGACCTTGAATTCCCTGTATTCCTTGTGGACCTTGCACTCCTTGAACACCCGTTGCCCCTTGAATTCCTTGTACTCCTTGAACTCCTTGTGGTCCCATCGGACCTGTTGGGCCAATCGCTCCTTGAGCACCTTGAACACCTTGCGGGCCCTCTGGACCTGTTGCACCTATATTCCCTTGTACACCTTGAATTCCAGTTGCTCCTTGCGCTCCTGTTGCTCCTGTTACACCTTGAATCCCTTGTATTCCCTGTATTCCTTGTGGGCCTTCTGGACCTGTCGCTCCTACTGGCCCTTGAATTCCTTGGATTCCTTGTGGGCCCTCTGGACCTGTTGCTCCAACTGGTCCTGGCACCCCTTGTATTCCTTGCGGACCCTGAAGTCCTTCTGGCCCTTCCGGACCTGTTGGTCCTATCTCACCCATAGGACCTTGTATCCCTTGAACTCCTTGTGGTCCCGTTGCTCCTGATGGACCCGGTACTCCTTGAATTCCTTGTGGACCTTGATCTCCGGTTGCTCCTGTTACACCTTGAGGCCCTATAGCCCCCTGTATACCTTGCGGACCTTGATCACCAGTTGCTCCTGTTATCCCTTGAATTCCCTGAACACCTTGGATTCCTTGTGAACCAGTTACTCCCGTCGGACCCGGAATACCTTGAATACCTTGCGGACCTTCTGGACCTGTTGGTCCAATTGGCCCTTGAACCCCTTGTATTCCTTGCAATCCCTGTGCTCCTGTTTCTCCTGTACTTCCACTCGGTCCGGTCAGTCCTGTATTTCCCGTTACTCCAGTTACACCTGTACTTCCTGTTACCCCTGTATTTCCCGTTGCTCCCGTCGCACCTGTACTTCCACTCGGTCCACCTCCTGGACCTGTCGCACCAGTTGCCCCCGTCGGACCTGGTGGACCTCCAGATGGACCCGTTATCCCTGTTGGACCTGTTATTCCAGTTGGGCCTGTAACCCCTTGACCAGTTGCTCCTGTTGTCCCCGCACTTCCACTCGGTCCTTGTGGGCCTTGTATCCCTTGAGGTCCTTGTATACCTTGTGAACCAGTTGCTCCTGGTACCCCTTGAACTCCTTGCATTCCTTGAGGTCCCTCAGGTCCAGTAGCCCCAATCGGACCTTGTAACCCTTGTATCCCCTGTATACCTTGTGCCCCAGTCGCTCCGGTTGGACCAATCGGACCTTGTAACCCTTGCACTCCTTCTGGTCCTGTCGCTCCTGTAGCGCCCTGTGGTCCCCTCAATCCTTGCGGCCCCTGCTGTCCTTCTGGTCCCGTTGCACCTATTGGTCCAACTGGTCCTTGTATCCCTTGCACACCTTGAGGTCCTGTGGGACCCATCTCTCCCATTGGACCTTGTAATCCTCTTGGTCCTTGTGGGCCTGTTGGACCTTGGGGACCTGTTGGGCCAGTAATCCCAATGCCAGTAAATCCCGTTGGAACGGGTGGAAAGGTAGGCCCAATAAGATTTGGTGAAATTCTGAAATTAGAGTTTAATGAATGTTTTTTATCGCGCTCTCTCACACTTTCACCACCTGCACACCATCTTTTTTATATTAAACAAACCTCTTCTTAATATGTATTTACAAAAACAAACTCAAAGACTATTTTTATTTGAAATAATAAAAACTCCCTTAAATCCTTAAGGGAGTCCAGCAGTTGAATCCAAATTATCTGTATTTGGGACGGCTTGTGCTATACCCGATACATTTGTACCTTGCCCCATATTTGTTCCTGTTACAGTACCAGCAGGAGTTCCTCGTGTATATGTTGTCGTCACAGAATCACCTGGCTGTAAGCAAAGCTTCGTCTCCGTCCCTATTACTGTAACAACATCAATCCAAGTACATCCCATTGAGCCACTATACGATTTCGTAGCAGTAAAGGACGTATCACTCAAATTATCACCAGTAAATATATTCCCAGTGTTATTCACAATAACAAATTCTTTTATATGAGCAGGCATAATTACACTCTACCTTTCCTCTATGAACCTAATGTACGTGTACTCGTTGCTAATGGCGGGAGAAATACTGATGTTCGAATCACCGCTTCTGGCTGCCTTTTCCCATTT
The DNA here is from genome assembly GCF_022637375.2 of Bacillus sp. N5-665. Lineage (NCBI taxonomy): Bacteria > Bacillati > Bacillota > Bacilli > Caryophanales > Bacillaceae > Bacillus > Bacillus sp. N5-665. The sequence continues at coordinate 731,993 of NZ_CP093325.1, read as the reverse complement.
AAAAAAATAGCCGCACTCGATCCTCCAGCACCTGCATATATTTTTGCTACAGCTAAAGGTGAGATATCATAACAGTCACCAACATTAACAGCCCCTGTATTATTAATAATTTTTACTTTCCGCAAGTTAATCCCCATTTACCTATCCCCCTTTTGTACACTGTATGCAAAAGAAAAAAACTTGAAACAAACACGTTTCAAGTTTTTTAAACTACTTATTTCGTTTCACCTTCATATTGAAGCATACCGCCAACCATGTTCATTGTTTTAAATCCTTGCTCATTTAAATAATGACATACATTTTCACTGCGCATTCCCGAACGACAAATAAAGATATATTCATTCTCTTTATCAAAGAAATCTACTTTATTTGGGATATCGCCCATTTTAATATGTACAGCTTCTGGAATTTTCCCTGCTGCTACTTCTTCATCTTCCCTTACATCTACTAAAAATAACGTTTCTCCATTTTCTAAACGCTCTTGCACTTCTTCTGTAGTAATTGTTTTAACTTCTGTCATATGTCGTTCCTCCTTATATACAATAAAACCTTTAGTCTCTTCCTTAAACAACCATGTCTAATCAATTTTAGCATGCGAAAGAAAGAACGCAAAGAATGGAAAATTTATTTCTCAATTTCCCCGCAAAACTTATTCTTTACAAACATAACTCGTGCATTGTATCCTCAATATACTTGTTTTATGAAAGGAGCCAATGAAAATGACACTTTTTCTTTTCATTACGGGCATCATTTTCTTAATCGCCGCAATTATTGCACTTAGTATGAAAAATAATAAAAAGATAAAATCACCACAAGAAATGTCATTCTTATTTCTATTACTTAGTATCGCGTTCTTCGGTATAGCAATTGCCACATATATTTTCCGTCTACAAATCATGTAAAAAAAGGTGCCTACTACATACATTGCACCTTTTTCACATCATTTATTTTCTACACAAAGCTAGATACTTTCCGGTTTAAAAATTCATAAACTTTCTTTTCAAATAAATGAATATCAAATGCTCCCGCCATATGCCCATTTATACTTTCTATCTCATACACTTCCGCATACTTCCCTTGTTTTTGCAAAATGTCTACCATTTTATAATTATAACGTGACGGCTGAAGCAAATCTTGTTTGCACGGAATCATAAGTACATTTGCTTCTATGTTAGACAGTGCCTCTTCTAAAGACGAAAATCCATGCGCAATATCATGTAATAAAACTGCTTTCGCAGTGTATATCCACGAATTTGCATCTACTAACTCTATACTTCTATATGTCACTTTATTTATTTCTTTCTCAAATGATGTTAATATCGAAAACTTTTCATAAGGTTCTACTTCTATACTATTACGAGGGAATGTTGTTTCATAAAAATGCTCATCAAATGCGTTCATAAACATCATTCTATTTGCTAAATGAAGTCCCTTCATTGGCTGCTCTTCTCCATATTTTCCGCCCTTCCAACTTGGATCCAGTTGAATAGCCTCAATTGCATTTTGTGCTACATTTACCGACGTAATAATTGGATTTTGCGGGTTCGTAATAACACCAATCATCCGCTCTACCATATGAGGATAATGAACAGCCCATTGCTGCGCAATCATCCCGCCAGCTGACGGTCCCATTACAGCGTGTAGCCTTGCGATTCCCATATCTTTTATTAACTCATATTGCATACGAGCTACATCGAGAAATGTAAAAACTGGAAAATCCATAGCATATTCTTCCCCAGTTTCTGCATTAATCGATTTCGGTCCTGTTGTAATCACATATGGATTTTTCACCTGCACATTACAAAGATTATCAGTGCATATAACAAAATATTTATTTGTATCAATTGCTTTTCCTGGCCCAATTAAACCATCCCACCAACCAGACTCCTCATCATGTGCTGTATATTTCCCTGCCGCGTGACTCGTTGCACTAAAATAATGGCATACCAAAATCGCATTTGACCTTTCTCTATTTAAAGTACCATACGTCTCATACCCCATTTGAACAGGAATTCCCCTACCATTTTCAAACATAAACTCTCTTAAAACAAACTTTTCCTTTTTTACAAATTGCACAGACTCGCCCTCTTCCCGTCATAGTATGAACTGCTTCCTAAAGGATTTTTTCTATACAAACCAATCTCCTCCTTCTTTTCATAAATAAATGAATAATATACAAAATTAGCCACAAAATAGCACTATATTACACAATCAAAGAGGGAATACATATGATTTGGAATTGGCTACGTAAGAAAAAAAAATCAAATACGACAGAGAAAAACGAAACAGATAATTCAGGGCAACAGCCTAACAACAATCAAGAGGATGATAACAAAGAACAGACTAGAAGTATGAAACATAATAAAGATAGCAATGACGAGCAAAAAAAAGAAAAAAACAAGGATTCGGCTCAAGATAAACAGCAATACTCTAAGCAAAACGACTCAGATGAGAATCAACAACAAAATTCTAAACAAGACAACTCGGATCAGAATCAACAACAACACTCTAAACAAAACGACTCGAATCAAAATCAACAACAACATTCTAAACAAAACGACTCGAATCAGAATCAACAACAACACTCTAAGCAAAACGACTCGAATCAGAATCAACAACAACACTCTAAACAAAACAACTCGAATCAGAATCAACAACAACATTCTAAACAAAACGACTCGAATCAGAATCAACAACAACACTCTAAACAAAACGACTCGAATCAGAATCAGCAACAAAATTCTAAACAAGGTAACTCGAATCAGAATCAACAACAAAATTCTAAACAAGGTAACTCGGATCAAGATCAGCAGCAAAGCTCTGGAAATAATAGTATTTATGATTTTACGAAACCAGAAAAAGACCGTATTCATTCTCTACAAGATTTAATAGGGAAGCTCAAAAAGTCTAGTGATTTTGTTAATTATCACACATCTGATGATGAAACGATGCCTTATTGGATTTCTTACTATCGTCCTTCACTTGATGGAGAGAAATTACAGAAATATTTAATGCCTATTCTGTTAGAACGACCTTGTACTTCATTAGAAGAGCTAAAAGAACATATTCCGATGAGTGGTATTACAATTACGAATGACTTACAAAAAATTGAGGACATGGTTTTAAAGGGACATGCGATTATTCAATTGAATCAGCAAGATCAAAAGTGTATGCTTGCAAACATTGCAATTGATACTTACCGGGCACCAAGCCCTCCATTAAATGAATCAACAGTTATCGGTCCACAAGAAGGCTTTGTAGAAGCTATTGATACGAATATTAATTTAGTACGAAAACGCCTTCCTGTTTTAGATTTACAAACAAAAGAAATGATTGTCGGCGAATTTTCCAAAACGAAAGTTGTCATGATGTATTTAGACAACCTCGCTGAAAAAGATAATGTAGATTTTCTCGAGGAGTCATTACGTGCTCTTGAATATGATCAAATTAATGATAGTGCTTATATACAAGAATTAATGGGTGAAAAGTCGATTTTCCCTCTCTATATCAATACAGAACGTACTGATAGAGTTACAAAAGCACTAATTGATGGAAAAATCGCTATTTTTGTGGATGGTTCTCCAAGTGTTCTACTAACACCTGTATCCTATTTTGATTTTTTCATTTCACCAGAAGACTATAACGTCTCTTGGCTATACGCTACATTTTCACGCATTTTACGTCTTATCGCTGTTCTATTTTCGATCTGTGCTACACCGTTATACGTTGCAGTTTTAAATTATCATTATGAGCTCATTCCAAGTGATTTACTTGAAACTTTGATTTTATCAAGGGCACAAGTACCATTCCCACCTTTAATTGAGGCACTCTTTTTAGAACTTGCAATCGACTTACTGAGAGAAGCTGGCGCGAGGTTGCCGATGAAAGTTGGTCAAACGCTCGGTATTGTAGGCGGTATCGTAATCGGACAGGCATCTGTACAAGCTGGTTTAACGAGTAACATTTTATTAATTATCGTTGCATTATCAGCACTCGCTTCCTTTATTACACCTATTTATAAAATGGGTAATGCCGTTCGATTACTACGTTTCCCATTTCTAGCATTCGCAGAAATAGGAGGACTCTTCGGCATCTCTCTTGGATTTATCTTTTTATTTACCCATCTATTTAGACTTACTTCTTTACGTAAGCCGTACGCTTTGTTTTATCCGACAAGACAACAATCCGTTAAAGATTCTTGGATTCGTTTCCCATTAACAATGATCGATACAAGAGATGTACAAGCAAGACCACAACATGTAAAAAAAGCAGCGAAAGGAATTTCAACAAAACATAGATCGGATTTTGATGATTAAGGAATGAGGTGCATTGATGAGTCAAGTTCAAGAAAAATATCAAATATCTCCTGTCTTTGTTTTCTTCTTAATTCACAGTGCACAGTTTGGTGCTGGTGTTCTCGGGTTCGCTCGAATTATTGCAAAAGCTGCTGGATACGACGGCTGGATGGGGGTTCTCCTCACAGGGATCATTATTCATATTATCATCTGGATGATGTATTATTCATTAAAAACTGTAGAAGGAAACTTAATTGATTTACACAAACAACTTTTTGGAAAATGGATCGGAAATGGTATTAATATCATTTTTATGGCTTATTTTTTCATTGTAAGCATTTCTGTTGTTAGAACATATGTCGAAATTATTCAAGTATGGATGTTTCCTAGTGCATCCACCTGGATGCTCACATTCTTTTTATGTTTAATAAGTTATTACATTATTTCATCAGGCTTCCGTGTCATTGCAGGAATTTGTGTTATTTCTGTTGGTGGAACCTTAGGTTATCTTTTTCTAAGTCTTTTCATTTTGAAATTCTCACATTGGGATAATTTACTTCCAATATTTTCACATTCTTTTACAGATATTTTGAAAGCAGCTCAACTATCTATTTATAGTATGACAGGATTTGAAATTTTCCTTATGATTTATCCATTTGTTAAAGAGCCAGAGAAATCCCATAAATTTGCGCAATATGGGGCATTATTTTCCAATATTTTATATTTATTTAGTACCATTCTCGCTTTTACATTCTTTAGCGAAAAACAATTACTCAAAACTATTTGGTCTCAGCTGTCCATGACACAAGTTATTAAGCTTCCTTTTATAGAGCGACTTGAGTATATCGCTATTTCCGGTTATGCTCTCGTTATTATTACCAGCTTTATCCTACCTTTATGGGCTGCAACTAGAGGAACGCATGAAATCTTTCGTGTGAAGCAACGAGGTATTTTGATCGCATTTATGCTTATCACTTTAGTTGTTTCACAACTTTTAACGAACAGGCATGATATTAATGATTTTATTAGCAATGTATCTAAAGTTAGTTTTTGGCTTATATATGTATACATCCCAATTCTATTTATTATTGTGTGGGTGAAAAGAAAATGGAAAAAACCAAAAGAAAATTAATAATTCTTGCTTGCATCAGTATCTTCAGTCTAACTGGTTGCTTACAAAAAAATATTATTGATGACGTTCAGCTCATTCAAGGAACTGCCTTCGATACAGCAAAAGATAATAAAGTAAAAGTTACATTCGTTTGCCCCATACAAAAAAAGGGAAATAAAGTTCAAGTCTATGAAGGAACAGGAAACGCAGTAAAACAAGTAAAGGCAGATACCTCTTTAGAATCTTCGCAACCGTTCGCAAGCGGTCAAATGCGTGTTGCCTTATTCACAACAAAGATTGCTAAAAAAGGATTATCAACTTCCTTTGATACATTGATTCGTGATGTGAATATTGGTAACTCACTGTATGTTGGACTATTAGAAGGCAGTGGTACTGAACTATTTAAAGGAAAATATAGTACCTCTTACAATGTTGCGATTTATATAAAAAAAATGTTAGAACATAATATGGACACTGGGCCTTTGCCAACTGACAATTTATATTTAGGCGCCTTCAGGTACTACCGTGAAGGACAAGATTCCTATATGCCTATCCTAAAAAAACATGGAGATAAAATAAAGATTACTGGTATCGGTCTCTTGAAAAAGGATAAGTTAGTCGGCACAATTAAGTACCACGATATGTTTGTTTTCAAAGGACTGCTAGAAAAGCACCGTCTAGATTCACATGAATTTAAAACCAATCCTGGCTATGCAATGATTAATAACATCCGTTCCGTTCCTACCTACGAAGTAACTATAAAAAATGGAAAACCTTCTTTCTATATTCATGTAAAAATGGAAGCTCGTATTCAAGAATTATCTCGAAAATTCAACTTAGAAAATAAAAAGAACACGCAAAAAATAGCGAAAGCGGTTGAGAAACAGTTAGATGCAAAAGCTACAAAACTAATTAAACAGTTTAAATCCTTAAATGTTGACCCTCTTGGACTTGGAGCAAAATATAGACAACATTATCGTCCATTTAAATTAGAAGAGTGGCGAAAAATGTACAAAGATGTGCCAATTAAAGTAAAATACACCGTTAATATTACAAATTCTGGTGTAATCGAATGAGAAATGATTGAACTCCTCTCTCCAGCATGATACAACGGATAGAGGAGTTTTTATTTTAGATAGAGAGAGAAGATATTTATGGGGGAGCTTATGTCTAAAAAATTAGTAAAGCCTATTTTAAATGGTATTTTATTTCTCGGCGTCTTTTTATTTGCTCATACATACTTAAAAAATGTTTCCTTCACACGTTATTTACTTGTCGTTATACCAATGTTGCTCGTTGGTATGTTTGGCATCGACCTTATTTTATCCATTTTAATAAAAGAAGAAAAATAACGAGCAGGGCCGTCCCAAAAGTATTGCGGGATGGCTTTCTTTTTTTAACAGGTTTTGTCATTAAGTCGATATAATCTTTCACTATCGCTATCTTAACTAAAAGATGAAACTTTTGAACAGTCCCTTTTCATTTCATAATCACCCTATGTTACAATGAGATTCGGACAAAGTGAGAAAGGATGAAACAACATGACAAACGAAAAAGGTTTAGATAAAGGATACGAACTTGTTGCGAAAATGCATGAAGTATTCGGGCATCCTGTGACAAATACACCAACAAAACTAGCAGAAGAGCGCACAAAAATTCGTGCTAGCTTTATGCAAGAAGAGCTAGAAGAATTTCTAGAAGCAACGACTGTTGAAGATCAATACGATGCACTTATTGACCTTATTTACTTTGCATTCGGAACGTTTGCAGAAATGGGCGTACGTCCAGATAAAGGATTCGAAATTGTAAATAACGCAAACATGGCAAAATTATTCCCTGATGGGAAACCTCGATTCCGCGAAGGCGATGGCAAAATTCTAAAACCAGAAGGCTGGCAAGCACCAGAGCCACAACTTCGTGCTGAAATCGAACGTCAGCGCCAAGAAGCTGAAAAAAACTGCTAGGATTTCCTAGCAGTTTTTTATTATGTCTTTTTTTATGCAATTCATTAATGACCCACGTGTCCCGCGTGTCCTGCTGCTCCACTAATGCTAGCTGCTCCTGCCGCTGCCCCTGCTGCCCCTGCTGCCCCTGCTCCAATTCCACCTGCCCAAGGAGAAGATTGTTGCTGTTGTTGATATTGCTGATATTGTTGGTGTTGCTGGTGTTGTTGCCCCTGCTGACCATGGTGGCTCTGTTGACCTTGTTGGCCTTGATGGTGATGATGACCATGGTGGCCGTGTTGGCCTTGGTGGTGATGATGACCATGGTGACCGTGCTGGCCTTGATGCGTTTGATAAAGAACAGCTTGCGGATGAATGTGGTGTTGACCGTGGTGATGTACTTGTTGTTGGTGATGACCATGGTGGCCGTGTTGGCCTTGGTGGTGATGATGACCATGATGACCTTGTTGGCCTTGGTGATGATGACCATGGTGACCGTGCTGGCCTTGATGGTGGTGATGACCTTGATGACCTTGGTGATGATGGTGTACATGATGGCCATGTTGTCCCTGGTGATGATGATGTACATGATGACCGTGAACACCTTGCGGATACCCACCTATTCCTCCAGCTACAACACCTACTCCCGGTACCGGAAATCCTGTCTGTACTCCTCCAATGAAAGAAGGAAATGTAGTTGGTGCTCCTACTGGAATTCCTGTCTGTACGCCAGCTACTGATGTTGGAAATCCTCCTGTTACTGTAGGCATTCCAGCCCCTGATGTCGAAAACCCTCCCATTAATGTAGGCATTCCAGTTTGCATGCCAGCTACCGATGTTGGAAATCCTCCTGCTGCTCCACCCATCCAGCTCGGAATTCCACCGTACCCTTGTTGGTCAGCTCCTCCCATTAACATCATTTGTTCATAACTACCCGATCCACCTCCGAAGAAGCCATGTGGTGCATTATTGTCCATCCCTTTCATTCCTTTCACCTCTTCTACTCAATTTAGCCTACCTTTTTTATCATATTTCCTATAGAAGAATAGGTGTTTGTCTTTATTGGAATTCCGCTCCTTTTTCTTCATTCATGATAAAATTAATTAACTGAATATTTTTCTAGGAGGTGTTTCTATTGAAAAACGTAACAAAGGCTTCTATCAATGATTTAGATGCAATCTTACATATTGATATTGATGTAATCGGAGACGATAGTAGACGAGATTATATTAAACACACTATTGATAAGGGCAGATGCATCATTGTAAAAGAAAACAATTCTATTTTGGGTTTTCTAACATATGATACAAATTTTTTTGGTTGTACTTTCCTCTCATTAATCATTGTTTCGCCAGCCAAAAGAAGGCGAGGCTATGCAAGCTCGCTAATCTCATATATGTTAAGTCATTCTCCTACTCAAAAAATCTTTTCTTCAACGAACAAATCGAATAAAAGTATGCAGAAAGTATTTAACGCGAACGGTTTTATACGCAGTGGAATGATTGAAAACTTAGATGAAGGTGATCCTGAGATTATTTTTCACACAAAAAAGCTCAGAGTATAAATACTCTGAGCTTTTATTTAGAATGAATTAGTTTGCAACAACGTTAACAAGTTTTCCAGGAACTACAATTACTTTACGAACTGTTTTTCCTTCGATTTGGTCTTGAATTGCTTCAAGTGCAAGTTGTTCCATTTCTTCTTTTGATGCGTCTTTACTCATTGTTAGTTTTGCGCGAACTTTGCCCATAACTTGAACAACGATTTCAACTTCATCTTCTACAAGTTTAGACTCATCAAATGTTGGCCAGCTTGCATATGTGATCGTTTCATTGTAACCAAGTTTGCTCCATAGTTCTTCCCCGATGTGAGGTGCAACTGGTGCAATCATTTTTACGAAACCTTCTACATATTCTTTTGGAAGTGTTTCAGCTTTGTATGCATCGTTGATGAATACCATCATTTGAGAAATCGCTGTGTTGAAGCGAAGCTCTGCATAGTCTTCTGTTACTTTCTTCACTGTTTGGTGGTAAGCTTTTTCAAGCTCTTTATTTGGTGCATCAGTAATTTTCTCACTTAATTCACCGTTATCTTGAATGAATAGGCGCCATACACGGTCTAGGAAACGACGAGCTCCATCAAGACCATTTTCAGACCAAGCGATTGAAGCATCTAATGGTCCCATGAACATTTCATATAGACGAAGTGTATCTGCACCGTGGCTTGCTACGATATCATCAGGGTTTACAACGTTACCTTTTGATTTACTCATTTTCTCGTTGTTTTCACCTAGAATCATACCTTGGTTGAATAATTGTTGGAACGGCTCTTTCGTTGGAACTACACCGATATCATATAATACTTTATGCCAGAAACGAGCATATAGTAAGTGAAGTACAGCGTGCTCTGCTCCGCCGATATAAATATCAACTGGAAGCCATTGTTTTACTTTTTCAGGATCTACAAGTGCTTCGCTATTGTTTGGATCGATGTAACGTAGGTAATACCAGCAGCTACCAGCCCATTGTGGCATTGTATTCGTTTCACGACGACCTTTTTTACCAGTTTCAGGATCAACAACGTTTACCCACTCTTCAATGTTAGCAAGTGGTGATTCACCTGTACCTGAAGGACGGATGTTTTCTGTTTTCGGAAGAACTAATGGTAATTCTTCTTCTTTCACAGCTGTCATTGTGCCATCTTCCCAATGGATTACTGGAATTGGCTCACCCCAGTAACGTTGACGGCTAAATAACCAGTCACGTAGACGGTACGTTACTTTTTGATTTCCTGCGCTTGTTACTTCAAGCCACTCGATCATTTTTGCGATTGCTTCTTCTTTATTTAAACCATCAAGGAATGCTGAGTTTACGTGTGCACCATCACCTGTGTACACTTCTTTCGTAATATCTCCGCCTTTTACAACTTCCTTCATTGGAAGATTGAATACTGATGCGAATTCATAGTCACGCTCATCGTGAGCTGGAACTGCCATTACAGCACCTGTTCCGTAAGTTGCAAGAACATAATCAGCAATCCAGATTGGTAATTTCTCACCATTTACTGGGTTAACTGCGTAAGCACCAGTGAATACACCAGTTTTCTCTTTCGCAAGTTCTGTACGCTCTAAATCGCTCTTCATTTTAACAGAGTTAATGTAAGCTTCTACAGCTTCTTTTTGATCTGCTGTTGTAATTTCTGCAACAAGTGCATGTTCCGGAGCAAGTACACAATATGTTGCACCAAATAGTGTATCAGGACGCGTTGTGAAAACTGTGAATTTCTCGTCTGTACCATCGATGTTGAAGTGTACTTCTGCACCTTCAGAACGACCAATCCAGTTACGTTGCATATCTTTTAAGCTTTCTGGCCAATCAAGCTCATCTAGATCTTCTAATAGACGATCTCCATAAGCTGTAATTTTTAACATCCACTGTCTCATCGGACGACGCTCAACTGGATGTCCACCGCGCTCACTCTTACCGTCAATGATTTCTTCATTTGCAAGTACTGTACCAAGTGCTGGGCACCAGTTTACAGGTACTTCATCAACGTAAGCTAAGCCTTTTTCAAATAGTTTTAGGAAGATCCATTGTGTCCACTTGTAGTAGTTTGGATCTGTTGTATTTACTTCACGATCCCAATCGTAAGAGAAGCCTAATGCTTTAATTTGATTACGGAACGTATTAATATTAAGCTCTGTAAATTCTGCCGGGCTGTTTCCAGTATCAAGTGCATATTGCTCTGCTGGAAGACCAAATGCATCCCATCCCATTGGATGAAGAACGTTATATCCTTGCATACGCTTCATACGAGATAAAATATCTGTCGCTGTATAACCTTCTGGATGTCCTACGTGTAGACCTGCACCTGATGGATATGGGAACATATCTAGTGCATAAAATTTTGGTTTTTCTGTCTCATCTGGCGTACGGAATGTTTTATTCTCTTCCCAGTACCCTTGCCACTTTTTCTCAATATTTTGATGATTAAAGCTCATGAGATACCCTCCTTGAAATTCTATTTATTTTCACCGCCCAAAATACAAAAAACCTCTCATCCCTAGAAAGGGACGAGAGGTTATAGATTCCCGCGGTACCACCCTAAATTAATGTACAAATATACATTCGCTTAGATCCGTAACGTGGATTAACGGCAATTGCTACTGTTAGTTTCACAACTGCAACTCAAAGGCGAGTTCATAACGAAACGTGGATTGACTTGCACCGACCGTCAACTCTCTAAACCAGCTTCTATTACTACTACTCCTTCTCACTGTTATTACAAATATAAGTTAATGTGAACTACCCACCACTTCGTATCTCTAAAGAGCTTACTTAAAGCTAAGGCTTCTCGGTTAATCGTTACTCTTACTAACTAACGAATTCGTCTTAGGACAGCCGAGCTATCTCCCTTGTTCAAAAGGTTGTTTTATTTAAATATATTCTAAAACATGTTACATGTTCCGTCAAACTAAACTGCAATTTTTTCTTCAACTGTTTCTTCTACTTTTACTCGTTTATCATACATGCTCGTTGCAATAATCGCTACTACAAGCATTACCATGATTGCTATAAACAATACTTCCATATTGTATAAATCAACAATTGCTCCGCCAACAACCGGTCCGAACATTTTCCCTACAGTCGCTGCGCTATTTACAACCCCTTGATAAAACCCTAACTTATCTTTTGGTGCAAGTATATTTGCAATGGTCGGAACTGCTGGCCATACGAATAACTCACCGATTGTTAACGTCACCATCGCAACGAGGAACATCGTAAATTGCTGCGCTTGACTTAACACAATAAATGACGCCGCAAAAATGACGATTCCTATCATAATTTGTTGTTTTAAAGAACGCTTCATCCAGCGAATTAACATACTAACAAGTGGCTGCGCACAAACAATCATCGCTCCGTTTATCGTCCATAATAAACTATAATGGCGGAGGCTAATATCTAATTCCCGCATATGAGTCGCAATCGCCCCTTGCCACTGTACATATGTAACCCAGCATAAAGCATATGCTACACATATGATAAGAAGTGCTTTGAATCCTGGTGTAAGTGTCCAGCCTTTTTTCGTTTCGACTTCTTTTTGCACTCCTGGCTCTTTCTTGTCTTCCATACCACGGAATCCAATAAAAGCAATTAAGAAGAAAACAAAGTACAAAACAAAATTGGCTAAGAAAATATAATCAAAACGGTAAGATGCAACTAAACCACCGCACGCTGTTCCGATCGCAATACCAACGTTTTGCCCAACATACATCGCATTAAATGCTCGTCTTCCGCCCTCTGGCCAAACCGTACCGACCATCGCATACATCGATGGGAAGACCATTCCAGAACCAAAGCCGATTAATGCTAACCACACAACATATAACGGCCAACCGTGGAAGAACACAAGACCTAAAATCGATACGAGTGTAATGACAATCCCTACTAAAGTTGATTTGTAACCGCCCCATTTATCAAACAAAACACCGCCGAGCAAGTTTCCGATTACACCAGTAAGCGAGTTGATCATTAATACCATTCCGGCCACAGATAAAGATTTTCCTAGGTGATCATGCAAATAAATTGTATTAAAAGGCCATAAAAAAGAAGCACCCGTGACATTAATAATCATCCCAGCTACTAATAGCCATACTTTCCTTGGCATAGTCTCCCCTCCTATTCTATTTTTTCGTTCATCTATAACAGTAAAATTGTAGTCGTTTTTAAATAGGAAGGCAACTGATTAATAGTTGATGAAATTCAGATAATGGTTTTTCGGTAAATGAAATTATATGGATTGCTACTTAAAAATATATCAGCGATTTTCTAATTATATCGACTTACCGACGAAAAACGACATCAACAACAATATATAAAAAAAAGGGAGACTGCATGAAATTCATGCAGTCTCCCTTTTTTTATACTATCCAACTTCTTTTTCTCGCTTCGCACGTTCTTTCGCACTCCATTTAAATATTTTATCTAGTAGAGAGTATATTCTCCCAGACTCCTTCGTTAATAACGGTCCTAACGATGCTAATATTAAAACGTACAGTGCAGAGAACGGTTTAATCGTTGCCATTAAACCACCCGCGATGCCGATATTGGCTACAATAATGGAGAACTCTCCGCGTGATACGAGGGTTAAACCGATATTCGTAGAAGCCTTATGCGATAACCCGGCTTTACGTCCCGCCATCATTCCAGCTGTAAAATTACCGATGAGCGTAATGAAAACTGCTCCTAATGCCAACCACACTGCTCCTCCAAGTGAAAACGGATCTATACTTAAACCGAAACTGAAAAAGAATATGGCTCCAAAGAAGTCACGAAATGGAACGACGAGATGCTCAATCCGATCACTATGCTCTGTTTCAGAAAAGACGAGTCCTAACAATAATGCTCCAATTGCCTCAGCAACATGAATCGTTTCTGAAAATCCTGCTACAAAGAATAAAATAGCGAATATTACGATAATAAAAATTTCGTTTGACGAAATATCTAATACTTTATTTAAAAACGGCGTAGCTTTTCTAGCGATTACAAAGAATAGTAGCATATACCCTACCGCGATTAACACCGATGTAAGAGCACCTACAAATGATGTTGCACCACCGAGTACTAACCCTGAAACGACTGATAAATATACAGCTAAAAAGATATCATCAAACATAATGATTCCTAATATTAATTCAGTCTCTTTATTACCAGATCTTCTTAAATCAACAATTACTTTTGCAACAATTGCACTCGATGAAATTGTAATGATTCCAGCAATAATTAATGTTTCTAATAAGGGGAATCCCATAACATATCCATAAAGTAAACCTAATATGAAATTAAGCGATATATGAACACTACCCCCAAAAGCAATCGACTTTCCTGATTTAATTAATTTTTTTATTGAGAATTCTAAACCTAAGTAGAATAAGAGGAATATGACGCCAACACGGCCGAGGAAGGAAATAACTTCTCCGCTTTCAATAAACCTTAAATCGATAAGTCCTAAATCTGGGGCATGAGGCCCCACTAACATACCGAGTATAATGAGAAACGGAATAATCGAGAACTTTAACTTCGCAGCGAGGATAGCTGCAAAAGCTACTAATACTAACGCAGTTCCAACTTCAAAGATTAAAGTATCCATCGATTAGGAATCACCTCCTGCTGAAAGCAATTCATTAATAATTCTTTTCACTTCATGTCTTTCACCCGATAATACGAGCATATCGCCAGCTTCAATAATAGAGTCTGGACCTGGATTAAAGAATTTCTTCATATTCTTTTTCAAAATAGCAATAATCGTTACGTTATATGTTTTTCTGACATGTAAGCTACCAATTGTTTGTTGTACTACTGGTGCATTATTCTCCACCTTAAACCATTCAATTGATAATCCTTCAAAAGCCATCTCAATTGTGTCTAGCGCTTGCGGCCTATATACCATTCCGCCTAATATAGCCGCAATTTGTCTCGCTTCAGAATCACGAAGAGAAATGCTTGAAATACTCTCATCGTGATCCGCATCAAAATGATACATTTCTCTTCGACCATCATCATGAATAACGATAACCATTTTTTCATTACCTTTTGTTATCACTTCGAATTTACATCCAATGCCCGGTAGTTCACTCTCTCTAATATTCATATTTTCCGCCTCCTAAAGTTTTTAGTTACGGCTTTTACAAATCTACATCAATCTCTGTTTTAAACTTCTCATCTTTTGAGATTCCTAAATACTTGAGCGTCTCTGATGGAGTTGCGTGATGAAAATGCTTTTGCAATAGCGCAATCGCTATTCCTCTTTTGTACGCATGAAATCCAAATGTTTTTCGCATTGAATTCGTTCCAATCTTTCCAACAATCCCAACCGCTTCAGCTGCGCTATGGATAACACGATACGCTTGTTGGCGCGAGATTGAATTTGTCGTTTTATTAGATTGAAATACGTAGTTTTCTCTTTGAGTATCAATAGATTGTACGTACTCTAAAAGCGCTTCTTTTACTTTTGTATTTAAATAAATATCTTGTTTAAATTTTTCATCTTTTACAGGAAGAGAATAAAACTCTTTAACAGTTCCATCTTCATTTAATACCTCTTCAAATTTCATACTAAGTAGCTCCGTAATCTTTAATCCAGTGTTGATCCCAATAACAAATAAAAGATAATCTCGCTGCGAGTGCTCTTTTAAATACTTTTTCATATCCTCAATTTGGCTTATATCTTTTAATGCCTCTACAACTTCCATACATGTATCTCCTCATCTTATGAACGGTAATTTTCTCATTATCCTGTCCATTTTACCTTATCATGCTATGAGATTTCCATGTATTATCCATTATTTTCACAATATACTCTTACGACAATTTTTCATTTAGAAATTTATGATTGTACAAATACGGTGTGGGTAGAAAAAATAGGGGGGTACAAATTCAGCTTCTTCCTATAGATCGGATTCCTCCTTTCACTTTTCGGTTGCTGATACTCACATACTATGTTACTTATTTATATTATATTATATATTTCAGTAACATTAAAGTGTTTTTTTCTGAAAATACAAAAAGCCGAGCACTTTCACTCGACTTTTTCCCTATTAATCTTCTTTTGGAAGAACAATTCCTTTATACAATTGAACTGTAATGAAGTAATAAATCGCATAAATAACTACAAAAATTACGATTGGTACCCAAATACGGAAGTACGGATCAACTAGAATAAATCCGAAAATATTCATACCAACTAATACGTGAGCGATACCTAGAATTGCTGGGAATAAGAATACTAAGAATAGCTCTTTATAAATCGATTTCGTTAATAACTCACGGCGCACACCGATTTTACGAAGCATTTGATAACGCGTAATATCTTTTGATGCACCAGAAAGAATTTTAAACATTAAACAACTTGCCATCATTGCTAAGAATGCAATACCAAGGAAGAACCCCATAAATACTGTTCCACTCGCAATCCCATAGAACATATCGTAAGTTTGATATTTACTGCTCATTCTTTCAGCTGTTACATTTTTATATTTATCTAGCTGCAACTCGTCAAGTTTTTTCCATTCTTTTGTATATGTTAAAAAGTCTTCTGTTTTTCCGATAAATGCTATACCTTCTTTGCCATTTATCCCATCGTACATTTTTTGATCTACAATTTTAATTGCATGATCTTCGCTTATATAATAGGGATGAATTGTACTAAAAGCATCTACCCATTCTACTGAAAGCTCTTTAGTATTCGCATCTTTTTCATTCATTTCTCTAGAAACTGCACCTACTGGTAGTTCCGCTGAGACGTTCTTTGTATTCACTAAATCCTTCATCGACTTCATATTCGCCATATCTTTTATTAAAGGACGATTTTTCTCTAAATCTTCTTTTACGTAATAAACATATTTATCATCAACTTTGTAACGATATTCATTTTTCTCTTTAAATGTAATACCATCTAAAATTTTCTTTTCTTCAGCTGTTGGATTATGAACTACTGAATCATATATTACTAAACCATCAACCATTTTTATAACGTTATTTTTAAACGCCATACCACCTGAAATCGCACCAGCTCCAAGCGCTACTAACATCGCTACTGTCGCAAGTACTTTCGTTAAACTATTAATGCGGAAATTTAATTGAGCAAATGTAAAAGCGTTAAGCCCTTTTTCACTACGCTTTTTATTACTTTTTAACTTTTTAATAATAACTGGAAGAAGTGATCCAAATAGCATGTAAGTACCAGTTGTTGTTGTAATTAATGCAATAAGGATTCCCATTTCTCTTAGTTTTTCCATATAAATCATTGATGCATAGCCAATTCCTAATAAAATAACAGCAAGGATTGCAACGACACCTGTCATTTTTCCTTTTACTGCAACACGCTCTGTTTGTGCATCTGCATGTACAAGTTGCAGTACAGAAATACGTGATAACTTAATACTGTTCATAATTGCTGATAATACAAATAGTGCGAAGAAGAAAATGCAAGTAACAGTCATAGATGGTAGATAAAATGCTTTATATCCTTCACCAGCGAATTCCAATTGTTTCATTAATAATTGACCGATACCTTCTGCAAGTCCTACACCAACTGTAATACCAATTGCAAGAGACGCAGCACCTAATACAATCGTTTCAATAAACATAAGCAATGTAACTTTATGTTTTTTTGCTCCTAACATCATATACATACCAAACTCTTTTTGACGAAGAGATAATAAGAAAGAGTTCGCATATAAAATATAGAAGAACGTTATAATGGCTAGTAAAAATGAACCTGCTTGGAATACGAATCCAATTGATTGAATAACTGAGTTAGATTCGATAAACGTTTTATTCAGCGCTAACGTTTGGAACATATAAAAAATTGAGATAGACATGACAAGACCAACAAGTAAGACGATATAATCTTTCAGCTTACTTTTCAGCCCCGACATGGAAAGTTTAAATAACATACTGGAACCTCCTTTCTTACGCTTTTTGTGTACCTAAATCTGCAAGTACATCTAAAATTTCTTTGTAGAACTCTTCACGCGTACCACCGCGATGAATTTCTTTATACAGTTCACCGTCTTGAATGAACAAAATACGCTGACAGTAACTTGCACTATACGGATCATGCGTAACCATCATAATCGATACGCTTTGATCTTTATTTAAGTTTGTCATCGCATCAAGTAAGCTCGTTGCATTTTTAGAATCAAGAGCTCCTGTTGGCTCGTCCCCTAAAATAATTGCTGGCTCATGCACAAGCGCGCGCGCTGCTGCTGAACGCTGCTTTTGTCCACCAGATACTTCAGATGGATACTTTTGAAGAATTTCTGTAATCCCTAGCATATTCGCTACTTTCTCTACTTTCGGTCCAATATTACGTGATGAAACACCTTGAAGGGAAAGCGGAAGTGCGATGTTTTCATAAATAGATAAGTTCTCTAATAAGTTAAAGTCTTGGAAGATGAATCCTAATTTTTGTGAGCGGAAATCAGAAAGCTCACCTTGTTTCATTTTCGTAATATCCGTACCCGCAATTTCAACAACGCCGCCCGTTGCTTTATCAAGCGTTGAAATTACATTTAATAATGTCGTTTTACCAGAACCAGATGGTCCCATAATTCCAACAAACTCACCCTCTTGAATTGAGAATGAAACACCTTTTAACGCGTGTGATTGGTTCTCACCTTTTTTACCGTACACTTTTTGAACGTTTTTCACGTCTACAACTGGTTTCGTCATATATATCCTCCTACGCTTGTTTTTCCATTACTTATTTTGCGCCTTTTAGAAGAGAACTGCTATTTGTTAACATTACAATTACCTTACACTTTTGTAATATAAAAAAGGCGTGCGTGTAAGGTTCGTTTTCTTTTGGATCAACCTCATTGATAAATGAAATTTTATCGGCGATTCTCAAAGGAATATCGACTTATCGAAAAAAGATGACAATAAAAATAGACTGTTCCACAAAAGGAACAGTCTATTTCTTTAAAGGTGTTACCGTCCAGTACGTAATAACACGCCAAATCCATTCTAGAGGACCCATCTTAAAGATTTTCATCCAAATTACGCTAAACACAATTTGAATTGCATAAATTGCGATACACACATATAACGTCTGAATATACGTTAAGTTTTCTGCAAAGTTAAATACACTACCAGCAATTAAAATCATTGCAGTTTGTCCGATATAATTCGTTAAAGCCATACGACCGTAGTATTTCAATGGTGCTAACAATGTTTGAACTGGTTTTAACTGAAGTAATAAAATTAATGCTCCTACATAGAAAGCTGAAATAATTGGTCCAACTGTAACACCAATTTTTAAGAATTGACCTGCAGCTTCCATTGTTCCATCTTCATTCATAATTATCATATTTACAAATGGATTAGCAGGAACATGCCCATATTGATACCATATAGCTACTACACTTAAAACAAACATAATGCCTGTAAAAATAGCGACTTGTTTGATTTTCACTGAAAGATTTTCAAACACTTTATACTGCCCTGCAGCAAGACCTAATAAAATTAAACCTAATGGTAATAATTCCTTAGCTGCCATAATACTAAAAGCTATCGTAAGAATAAGACCAATTACTAAATTCACTTCTTTTTTCGCTTTATAAAACGGTAAAACGACTAATCCACAAATTGCGTATAAGGCTAGTGCTTCTCCAGGCTGAAACATTTGATGAATTAAACCAAAAATAAATAGTGCAACTACGCGGCGTAGAAATAGAACGTACCCATTCTTCCCTTTCGCAATCGCTCTTGTAATGAAGATGTAGAATCCTACTCCAAATAAGAATGAGAAAATCGAGAAGAAACGACCTTCCACAAATAAGTATAGAAACCTTTGATAACTAGCATCTACTGTATTAGGATCTGGCACTTTAATATTCAGTAGCGCTAGAATATTTACTAAAATAATCCCCAGTAATGCGAAGCCACGAATGTAATCTAACTCATCAATTCGTTTGTTTGTAATGTTGTTCCCCATAAAGCAACTCCTTGTCCAAAATTTAATCCTCCCTTACTCTACTGGAAAAGTAAGCTTACAACTATCAGCAAACCTTACAGAAATCTTACATTATTGTCATATAGCAAAATAAAACCAGGTCATATTGCGACCTGGTTTACTCTGATTGTTTTGATCTTTGAGGTTGTCCTTTTTTACTATTACGCTGCTTCACTTGCACAACCGGATCAAGCTCATTTGAAAACTCAGCGTTATGTCCATTTTGCGTTTTTTGCTCTGGGTTATTTTGATCTGAACGTTTCGCCATTACATTCACTCCTTATTAGTGCGGTGTAATAATCATTTGATGTTGCAGTTGGCGAATTGCCATGCGTGCTCTATTTAACTGCTCACGTTGCTCATCATTCGCATGTTGCTGCATCGTTTGTAAATCGTTATATGCTTGTTCTAATTGTAACTGTGCATCTGAATACTCCATCGTATTATAATGCTCTTGTCTCATACCTTGATCTAATTGTTCTTTCGCATATTCCACCGCTTGCTCTGCTTGTGTAATATACGATTCAAGTGATTGACGCTCTGCCATAATTGTCCCTCCTTGCTTCAATTCCCCTTTAGTGTGTCCCTTCCATCTGAACCTTATGAGTATGTTATAATGGATTTTGTTTCATTTTGACTCGTCTTAGGAGGGAAAGTAATGAAGGTTCAAAACCCTTTTCCATATACAAACGACAATAAACGTTATCATACATGGAATTACCATTTACGAAATGAATTTGGTGAAAAAATCTTTAAAGTTTCATTAGATGCTGGCTTCGATTGCCCGAACCGTGACGGTACAGTTGCTTATGGCGGTTGTACATTTTGCAGCGCTGCTGGATCTGGTGACTTCGCTGGCGATCGCCGCGATGATGTTATAACGCAATATCATGAAATGAAAGAGAAAATGCGCTCAAAGTGGAAAGATGGCAAATGTATCGCTTATTTCCAAGCATACACAAATACACACGCACCACTTGAAGTGTTAAAAGAAAAATTCGAACCGCTTCTAGCAGAAAAAGACGTTGTCGGTCTTTCTATTGCGACTCGTCCAGATTGTTTACCTGACGATGTCGTTGAATATTTAGCGGCCTTAAATAAACGCACGTATCTTTGGGTTGAACTTGGACTACAAACCGTTCATGAACGCACTGCAAACCTTATTAATCGCGCTCATGACTACCCATCTTACGTGGAAGGCGTAAATAAATTACGTAAGCACGGCATTAGAGTTTGCTCTCATATTATTAACGGTCTTCCCCTTGAAGATTACGACATGATGATGGAAACAGCTCGTGAAGTAGCGAAGCTTGATGTACAAGGAATTAAAATTCATTTACTTCATTTATTAAAAGGAACGCCAATGGTGAAGCAATATGAAAAAGGACAACTAGAATTCCTTTCTCTTGAGGATTACGTAAGTCTCGTTGTTGACCAACTTGAAATGATTCCAGAAGACGTAATTGTGCACCGCATCACAGGTGACGGCCCACCTGATTTAATGATTGGTCCCATGTGGAGCTTAAATAAATGGGAAGTATTAAATTCCATCGATGCAGAATTTGTACGCCGCGGAAGCTGGCAAGGAAAATATGCAAATGAGGAGAAACAAAAATGAAATTAGAACGTGTATTACCGTTTGCTCGCACACTCTTGCAAACGACTGTTAAAGAAGGCGATTACGCTGTAGATGCAACACTTGGAAATGGTCATGATACTTGCTTCCTAGCTGAAATTGTTGGAGATAACGGAAAAGTATTTGGATTTGATATTCAAAAAGAAGCAATTGAAAGTTCTACTATCCGTCTAAAAGAAAAAAAACTTTTCGAGCGTACTGTTTTAGTTCACGATAGTCACGATACACTTGCATCCATATTGCCAGAAGATGCGAAAGGAAAAGTAACAGGCGCAATCTTCAACTTAGGTTACCTTCCAGGTGGAGACAAACACATCGTTACAAAGCCGAACTCAACAATCTCGGCAATTGAACAATTACTAGAAGTAATGGCACCTGAAGGAATCATCGTCCTTGTCATTTACCACGGACACCCAGAAGGACAAGTAGAACGCGACGCTGTTCTCAAATTTGCAGAAGAACTAGACCAAAAACAAGCTCACGTACTGCGATATGGCTTCATTAACCAGCAAAATAACCCGCCATTTATTGTAGCGATTGAGAAGCGATAAAGTGAAACTTTAATCAGCCCTCACCAATCGGGAATTTGCTTGAGAATTATATCAACGATTTTTCAATTATATCTATCGTAACTCCCAATATATCAAAGATTTTTTCGATATATCTATCATAACTTACAAAATATCAACGATTTTTCAGATATATCGATCGTTCGACAAAACATAACAAAAAAAGACGTGCACTCATTGCACGTCTTCTTCTTATTCTCCTATATAATGGATGTATACAATATTTGAAGAAAGAAGGATAGAACTTTGCTAGTAGAACTAAGGGGAATTCAAAAGAAGTATGGCAAATCACTTATACTAGACAACATTGATTTATCCATTCCAGAAGGAGAAGCACTCGCTATTATTGGCGGGAACGGGACTGGAAAAAGTAATCTACTCAAAATAATTGCAGGATTTATTTCACCTACGGCAGGGACACTTCAAAAAAAAGAACATATACAAATTGGCTATGTACCTGAACATTTTCCTGAAGGGATTCGTTTTACGTTAGAAGATTATCTATATCATCTCGGCCACATTCACGGTTTATCAACAAAATATTTAAAAGATAAAATTCCGATGCTTCTTGAATCTTTTCATTTACATCATGCAAGACATTCCGTTGTACGAAACTTTTCAAAAGGTATGAAACAAAAAACTGGTATTATGCAAGCATTGCTTACGGACGTCCATTTATTAATTTTAGATGAACCTCTTTCTGGGCTCGATCCTAACTCTCAGCAAGAATTGGAACATATTTTACTCTCATTAAAACGACAAGGCATATCTATACTCTTCACATGTCACGAAAAGCAACTATTAGAAAACTTCGCCGATAGAATTGTGACGTTAGCAAATCATACAATCAAGGAAAATATCTCTGTGCAAAAATTAGCAGAACAAGTCTATATTGAAGCAATTGTTCACGAAACATTTTCAGCGATAGAACTACGGAAACAATTAGGATTTATACACGTTGTACACAATTCAAATCAAAACCTTATTCAATTACAAATCGAAAAAGAATATACAAACGAAATGCTTCAGTTTTTATTACATAAAAAAGCATCTATCACACTGCTACAACCTAACTTTTAAATCGAAAGAAGGTTTATTATGTTCGCGCTTATTCGTTACCATTTTCTCGACTATACAAAATCGTATAAGTACGTCCCTCCTATTGCGATGTACTTTGTGAGCTTACTTTTTGTATATACATATAAACCGACTCCTATTGTACCAACATACTTAGAAACAGCTCTCGCCCTTTATTTATTATCTGCCTGGATTACAATCACAATTTTTCATACTGAAGACCCTGTACAAGAACAAATTACTATTTCTCATACAAATAATATTTCAGCATTATACGTTGGTAAATATATTACAGCTCTTCTCATTTGTACTGTTTTATCTTTTATATCCGTAATCTATCCAATTTTTTTGCAAATGTTTAATGAAGAAATGACAGTTTCTTTATTTTTAGTCGGATTTCTCGCTCACATGTCTTTCTCTATACTAGGAATTTCAATTGCAACTTTATTTACTAGAAATATGATTCAAAAAGCAAGCACAGCTTGGCTTAGCCTGACATTTATATTACTTATAACGATCGCCTCAATCCGGTTTAAGAAAGAGTTTCTATGGTTTTTACCACCTGTCGAAAGCTTCCTAATGCTTGGACAATACAAATATAATATACTGACTCACACGCTATGGCTCACAGCTTGGGCTATCGTATATTCATTTTTATTACTTACTTTATTTCTTTTTGTCATTCGCAAAAAACGTTTTTAATTACATATTAAAGGAGACAAACCAATGATCGGAATACTAGCAGGAATGGGACCAAAATCAACTGGACCATTCGTCGATACAGTTGTAGCAGGGTGCCAAACAATATACGGAGCAAAGCATGATATGGACTTTCCTCATATGATGATTTATTCTTGCCCAACACCGTTTTACATGGATCACCCTATTAATCACGAAGCAATGAAAAAAGCGATTATTGAAGGGGCACAAAAACTTGAAAGTACTGGCGTAGAATTTATCGCTATGCCTTGTAATACGGCGCATCTTTATTTTGAAGAATTACAACGTTCTATTTCTATTCCTATTTTGAATATAGTCGACGAGACGTTACAAGCTATTCCTGAAACTGCAAAAAGAGTCGCTCTTCTCGCAACAGAAGCGACAATTCAAGCTGGTATTTACCAAGACGGGATTGCAAAACGTAATATAGAGTACATTCATCATGAAAAATGGCAAGAAATGATTAATCAAATTATTACTTATATTAAATCTGGAGAAATTAAAGAAGCTCGCAAATTGTGGAATGCGCTCATTTTACAGTTGGAAGATGAAGTAGATACCGCTATTATCGCATGTACTGATTTGAATGTTGTGGCGAGTGAGGATTTTGTTGATTCCTCCCAATGTCTTGCTGAGGCGGTTGTGAAGATGTATGCAGAAACTATAAGGAGGTAACAATGAACATACCTTTTGAAATGGGGTACACATTTGATGAAAACCTTAGAGAAAAACCTATATCCCTTGCTGAAATGAAGCAAGGGATTGTGTTTTTGAAAGAGCATTTACATAAAAAATCGTTATATGGAAAAAACTGCGGCTTAATTGGCGTTTATGAACGAATCGCTGGCAACCTTTCTGAAAGTAAGTATTACGTACAGGAAGCAATTGCATATTATACAAATTTAAATAATAAAGAAGGACTCTTTGTTAACAAACTACGTCTCGCACACACATACCATTGGGAATAAAATTTCCATACGGCAAATACACTATTTACCGAACTTCAACATATGTTGCCGAACGTTCCTAGTTATGAAGACTTCTTCTACCAACATTACGGAAAAAGTAAATTAGATGAGGGTGACTTCCACACCGCCCTTACTTATTTTCAAAAGGCACTTCAAATTAGGCTACAAAAAGGAAATGAAGAGCTAATTCATTCAACTAAGCTTTGCATTGCGTATTGTATGTCTTGCCGATAAAATCTGCCCTAAAAACTTTTAACTTTCTTCACAATTCTTTCAAAGTAATCACACTTAATCTCGCTATATTAAATAAGTAGTTATTCATATAGGGAAGGTTAGGGGAACTGAAAGTATGAAAGTAAATCGTTCGCTTCATTACATTTTTTGGCGTTGGCATTTTTATGCCGGGCTTTTTATTACGCCGCTTCTTATTACATTGTCACTGAGCGGAATTGGGTATTTATTTCGGGAAGAGGTTGAAGATTTCATCTATAAAGATTTATATTTTGGGAAGAGTGCCCAAACAGAGTCTATTTCGATGGCTGATTCGCTTTTCTTAACAGAGAAAAAATATCCACATTATAGTGTGGCGAAAATTAGTGAGTTTAATGGGGATTATAATACGAGGCTTACTATTGCAAATGAATATACTGGGCAACAAAAATATGTGTATCTAGATAGCAATAATCAAATTGTTGGAGATCAAAATGCAAGTGAAACGTTTGCCAATATAATGAGGGAATTACATAGTTCTCTTTTAGTTGGTGGTACTGTCATTAACTACATTGTAGAGCTTGCGGCATGCTGGACAATCTTTTTAATTTTTACTGGGTTGTATATGAGTATACGCCAGTTCAAAAACACACCAGCATCCAATAGGCGAGAAAAAGCAAAACGACGTCATTCTATTATCGGTATTATATTTACAATTCCACTCATTCTGCTAGTCGCATCTGGATTACCTTGGTCAGGATTTATGGGTAACCAAATTTATAAAATCGCATCGTCGAATGAATCGATTGGATATCCAAAGTTGTATATGGCACCGCCTGAATCGAAGGTAAAAGAATTGCCGTGGGCAACAAGAAAAGAAGCTCCTCCTGAATCGAATTCAAATGAGCCAAAAGCCATTTCAATTGATGAGTTACAAAAAGGAATTGAAATAAAGAAGCCATATGTTATCTCACTACCGGCTGATCCGAAAGGTGTATTCACCGTTTCGAAATCAAGCGGTTCCGGTATTACGGGTATGCATGTCGCACCAAATGAAGAAATAACAGCTTATTTTGATCAATATAGCGGAGAGCTTATTTCCAAAACGGACTATCGTGATTATGGCTTATTTGCACAATGGTTCACTTACGGTATCCCGCTTCACGAAGGACATTTATTCGGATGGCCAAATAAAATATTATGCTTACTAACGACATTATCTTTATTACTTCTCATTTATTACGGAATAAAAATGTGGTTAGCAAGAAAACCAAAAGGAAAATTAGCCGCACCGCCAAAGCAAAGAGATAAGAAAAGCATAATCGTTTTCTTTATCATGATGGTTATACTAGGCGCTGTCATGCCTTTATTCGGACTATCTGTGTTAGTTATTTTCGCGATTGAACTTCTTATATATGTATTTTCAAAAATACGATCATAATAAAAAGCATTTGTACTCCCGTGTACAAATGCTTTTTATTTACTATTTTCTTTTTTTCTACTACTTATTAAAAAGATAATATCTAATATGATAATCAATGCGATGATAATTTGAGCCATATAATCCATTGTAGTAGGACCACCCGCTTTATTCATCATCATATACATTCCAGTTACAAATGAAATGGAAAGTAGGACGAGTAATGTTACTTCAATATTGTCATATAACTTTCGAAACAATTGCTTCATTTTACCACCACCTTTACCATATTATAACAAGAAAACCACTCTACAAGAGTGGTTTTCTTCATCACTGCGCCATTTTCTTTCGGTACATCTTCCCGTTCCAATAGAAGAATCGTGAAGTAAGCCCTCCGTATTTTACAATGCGCCGTGCCATTTTGTGCATATTCTTTTGTGCTGATACTTTTTGATCTGATAAATAAATACCAAGTAACCCTCGGCTTATGAGACGATGAAACTTCGCATGAGGTAAATCACCAATGCTCTTCTCTGCTTCTTCTACAAAATGTTTCATACGATCTAATATCGCTTGCTCGTTTTCATAATAACTACAGAAATTCAAATCCCCGCCTATACGGTCTTCTTCTTGATCGATGAAATAATCAAGTAAAATGTGAAGTCCTTGTACGTAAGGGAAGTATCCTTGTCTAATTTTCGCAATATCTTCATCATGTAATTCATCATGAAATGCATATGCTACAAGACAGAAGATCCCAAGTGTAGAACCGGCACATGCTGAAAATTCAAACCAACTCATCTCTGGTAAGTTTTCTTTATGTGCTTCAAACCATGTTTTTAAGCGTGGTTCTCTTTCTTCTAACTTCACGTGTTTATGAATTTGCAAATCACAATAATAACAAGCAAGTTCATGAAGAACAGGAGCAATTTTGTCATAGTGCTTCGTTTTCTTTAAAACATCTTGGCATGTTTCAACAAGTTCATCTAAATAACCACCATCGTCTTGATCATCACGATAGCGATAATAATTACCGCCACCTTCTACTTCAGGTGATAATGCCATTAACATAGATTCATGCAGTGCGGCAAAATCATTTGGGTCAAGTGATGTACTGCGGTCACATAAATTATCTAAATAATCGCTGATTGTTTGATACGCTACGATAAAACGAATGCATTCCTCTCGGTGCTCATTTGCTAGCAGTGCTAAAATACCACCGCCTTCGCAATGAAACGTTTTATTCTCAATACTTGCGATTGCCTGACTATGAAGCTCATCATTCGGAATATGGTAGGCACGCTCTTTCCACACCGCTAGCTCATGGTGTACTACCGGAAACACATCACGGTATACTTTCGCCATGAGCGTTATGGGATTACTCGGTACGTTCACTTCTTCCTTCATCTCCTCTATTCAATGTACAAATAATTTACTTATTTGTTTCTATTATGTTATTGATGCGTATTTCAGTAAATGACTGAATATAATTCAAAATTTCATCACGCTCATACTCATTTAATAACTCGTGATAACAATTCGGCCATTCTTTAAAAGCCTTATCACTCATTTTAACATTATCAAACCACATGCGGACACGTGTTTTATCTACAAGTTTATCCTCACAAGCCTGCATTAGCAAGAGCGGAACATCTGGAAAATCATCTATTTTTTTATGAGCAATTTCGATAGACTTAATCAATTCACTATACCAACGTACTGATACTTTGCGCAAGAACAATGAATCATTCTCCATCGCGTCCCGAACTTCATGATTACGAGTGGACATTTCCACTGTAAGATTCGTTGCAAATTGCAATTTTGGTGCAACAACATTTAATATTTTTGAGGCAACTTGAAGCGGTGCTGAAGGTCCAGCTACTACGCCTAAACATGGCGAACTTAAAATAATGCCGTCTACATCTTCTCTCTTCGTTTCTTGCATCATACGAATGACAATAAGACCACCCATACTATGACCAAATATAAAAATAGGTAACCTATACTTTCTTGCCTCTTTCACCCACAATTTAACTTCCTCTATGTATTCATCAAATGAATCAATATGTCCTCTATTTCTTGAAGTCGTTCCATGTGACGGAAGGTCCCCCATTACGACGTGGTAGCCGATATGATTCCACATTTCCGCAACGGCTTCGTAACGTCCGTGATATTCCATTGCGCCGTGCACGATAACAACGACAGCTTTCGCTTTCGCTTCCTCTGCTTCATAATTCCACATACGGCTCTCCTCCATTTCACTCTTTCTCATAATTTGATACACTAAAACTAGTCTCTAGGAAAGGAAGGCTTTACATGATATACCCTTACAAAGAAAAAAATCCGAAAATTGCGAGTAGTGCTTTTATCGCTGACTATGTTACCATTACAGGCGATGTTTCCATTGGTGAGGAATCAAGTATTTGGTTTAATACAGTCATACGCGGCGATGTGTCACCAACAATCATTGGAGACCGAGTAAATGTACAAGACCAATGTACACTTCATCAAAGCCCGCAGTACCCTCTTATTTTAGAAAACGATGTTACAGTTGGGCATCAAGTTATTTTACATAGCTGTCATATTAAAAAAGATGCTTTAATTGGAATGGGATCTATTATATTAGATGGTGCTGAAATTGGTGAAGGAGCCTTTATCGGTGCTGGAAGCCTCGTTTCTCAAGGAAAGAAAATCCCGCCAAACACGTTAGCGTTCGGTCGCCCAGCGAAAGTCGTTCGTGAGTTAACAGAGGAAGACCGTAAAGACATGGAGCGAATTCGCACACAATATGTTGAAAAAGGTCAATACTATAAATCATTACAGAAATAAATTTCCGCTGCCATAAGATTGGCAGCTTTTTTGATGAAAACTAACTTTTTCTTTACAAAACATTATTACTCCCTCAATAAAATCTTATTAAAATAAAAGCTAATATCTCCATATATATGTAAACGAGGGAGGAGAATTTTCATGAAGGTCAGTGGACTATATAAAATAGAATGTTACATTTTCAAAGGAATTAACCGATACTTTGATCAAAAAACATTAAATATCTTTTTCAGCAATATTACTCATATAGGTGGTGCTACTTTCTCAATCGCACTCACACTTTTCTTTTTAATTTTTGCAAAAGGGACTTTGCATCAAGCTGCAATCGCAACTGCTATTTCTTTAGCAATTAGCCATATTCCTGTGCAAATATTAAAAAGATGGTATCCGCGAAAACGTCCTTATTTAACAATTCAGGATGCGAAATATCCAGTCCATCCATTAAAAGACCACTCTTTCCCGTCTGGTCATACAACAGCCGTTTTCTCTGTCCTTATTCCATTTGTTTGCTATAATCCAAGCTTATTTGCTTTTCTATTACCGTTAGCATTATGCATTGGTATTTCTCGCATTTATTTAGGGCTTCACTATCCGTCTGATGTATTCGTCGGTATGTGCCTCGGCACTTGCTCTGGCATCATCTCTTTTTATCAATTCATCCCACTTTTCACATAAAGGAGTGATATGATGAGAGTCGCCATTTTTACCGATACTTTTACGCCACAAGTCAACGGGGTTGCGAAAACACTAGAACGATTAACACGTTACTTTCAGAAAGAAAAGATCGCCTATTCTGTTTTCGCCCCTCAGCATACAGCTGAAGATAATTTCGTAGCTAATGTGAACAAGATGAGAAGTATCCCGTTAACAATATTATATCCAGAATGCCGCTTTTCTTTTCCTACTCCGCGCATTAAACGAGAACTTCTTTCCTTTAAACCTGACATTATTCACATTGCCACACCTTTCAACATGGGACTTTGTGGATTGTATTATGCAAAAAAGTTAAACATCCCAGTTGTCGGTTCTTATCATACTGATTTCGATGCTTATTTACGCTATTACAAAATTGAATTTCTCTCTAACATGCTTTGGAACTATTTAAAATGGTTTCATAGTCATATGCAAAAAAATTTCGTTCCTTCTTTTGAAACGTTACACCAACTCAAAAATAAAGGCTTTCAGGCCCTCTCCATATGGGGACGGGGTGTAGATTGCACACTCTTTCATCCATCTTACAATACAGACCTATTCCGAAAAAAATATAATATTACAGCAAAGTATGTCCTTTCCTATGTTGGACGGATTGCCCCTGAAAAAGATATTGATACGTTGCAACACCTTATCGTGCAAACAGCGCGTACTCGAAACGACATTCATTGGCTCATCGCAGGAGACGGTCCTCTAGCAACAAATTTACGTGAATCTGTTCCGAAAACAAATGTCACTTTTACTGGATATTTACAAGGTAAGGATTTAGCTGAAGCATATGCTTGTTCTAACATCATGGTATTTCCATCCGCTACTGAAACGTTCGGAAATGTCGTACTCGAATCACTTGCATGCGGAACACCTGTCATTGGTGCAAATAGTGGCGGGGTTAAAAATATTATTACAGATGGAAAAACGGGAGTTCTTTGCCCCTCCAAACATGCGGATTCATTTCTATCATCCATCCATTCTTTATTGCAAAATGAACAGAAACTAATGCAAATGGGGCTAGCTGCTACGTCTTATGCCAAATCAAAAAGCTGGGATGAAATCTTTCGTGGCTTACTTGACCAATATGAAGAAGTCCTTCAGCATAACGCATCAGAATTACTCGCTTAAACAGAAAAACTCCCTTCAAAAAACGAAGGGAGTTTATTAAACAGTTATAAATTTTAGTTTACTAAATGATACATTAGGTGAAATATCTATTTATTTTCATATCCATTATAACAAAAAGATACATAACTAAACATACTTGTAATAAAAACCCATAAAAATTAATATATGGTTATATAGTATTTTTACTGTATGGTGATTTTAAGCGATTCCCCTTAAAATCAACTTACTCACATACCTTTATACAGTAATTGTTCCCCAATTTCTGTATATCAAAAAAACCTTTCATTCATTTGAAAGGTTTTTTTGAGCCTGCACATATTCTTCTTTCGTATTCACATTTATAAACCAATCCGCATTCGCTTGTACATCTTCACCAGCAATATATTTCACATTACATTGCGATAAAAGCTGGCCCATACTTCTTTTTTCTTCCTGAAGCAAAGCATAAAGCTTTTCTTTGACACGGTTATGATACGCTGCAAGTAACGGTTGTTTTCTTCCATTAATAATAGGTACAACCGCATCATATTCATAACTCGTTTGCTCCAGCAAAATGGTAAACCATTCATGCGAAACATTCGGCGCATCGCAAGGCATAATAGCGTACCAATCTGCTTCTATATATTCCATTCCTGATACAATTCCAGCAAGTGGTCCATTTCCTTTATAATGCGGAATATCTTCTATAACAGGAACTTGTACGAGTTGCTCTACTCGCTCTTTTATATCGGAGTTACTAATGACCACAACTTCTTGTAACGCAGTTGTCATCACTTTCAAAATATGCTCAATAAAAGTACTACCTTGCCAGCTCGCTAACGCTTTCGGCTCACCGAATCGACTCGACATACCACCTGCCAATACAATTCCAGCATACTTACTCATTGGCGATGCAGCTCAAATGTAATATGACCTAATTCCGGTAAAATTAACTTATTCATCGCAAGACGAACTGCTCCGCTAGACCCTGGCATGGAAAAGACAACTTTGCGCCCAACTGTACCGCCAATCGCTCTACTTAACATTGCGCTGCTTCCGATATCTTCTAAATAACTAATCATGCGGAACAACTCACCAAACCCGACAATTTCTTTATCTAATAACGCTGACACTGCTTCAATCGTCACATCACGTTTCGTAATACCAGTACCTCCATTTGTTAACACGACATCAACATCTTCCCTATGATAACCAGCTAACACTGCTTGCTGAATACTTTCTTTATCATCTTTTACAATTTCATAAGAGGTCACTGTATGGCCTGCTTCTTTTAACAATTCATGTAATAGTTGTCCGCTCTTATCTGTCTCTTCCGTACGTGTATCGGAAATCGTCACGACCTTACAACGCACTTCTTTTGGCGCTTGTTTTTTATGTTCATTGACACTCATTTTTCATCTTCCCTTTCATTTTCTTGTAAACTTATGTATGAAGCAAAGAATTCAACATGATACAATATAAGTACATTTATCTATATAAAGGATCTTATTTATGTTTTATAACATAAAACGATACGTACCCATTATACCATTCCTAATTATTTTATCCCTTTTTCAATGTATCGCTTACGGGTTTGATATTAACTTTTTAAAATTGTATGTGCTTATGACTGATGGTGGTATTCGTTACTATTTGACTAGCACATTAATTCCTCTCGTACTTGCCTATATAGTAGATTTTATTTTTAAACATTCAATCTCTAAATAAGGAGGTCCACATATTATGGAACTTTATAAAAAATTAACAACAACATTTATCCTCTTATTTGTCGCTTCCATTACTGTTGGCTTTTCTCTAAAAGGCGCAATTCCATACGCTACATTAGTAAGCATTATATTCGCAACACTATTTTTACTAAGCAGTGCCTTTTGCGTGGGTAAAGCACGTCAAATGAAAGGTTGATTACATATGTTCGAGAAGAAACCAATCCTTTGTAAATCATGTGAAAAGGAAATACAAACGTATGAAAAAGCATGGATTCATATGCCCTTTCCAGCAAGTGGTATGACTAATATGAAAAAGTATATTGAGCTAGACGGCGAAGTTTATTGTGGTTCTTGCATCCAAGTAGTAAATAAAACAAAATAAAAAAAGCTTTGCGCTCACGGCGCAAAGCTTTTTTTCATATATTATAGACCAGCTTGCTCTTTTAAAGCTGCAGCTTTGTCTGTACGTTCCCATGATAGATCTACATCAGTACGTCCGAAGTGGCCGTAAGCTGCTGTTTGTTTGTAAATTGGGCGACGTAAGTCTAGCATTTTAATAATACCAGCTGGGCGAAGATCGAAGTTGTTACGAACTAGTTCTACTAGTACGTCTTCAGATACTTTACCAGTGCCGAATGTATCAACTGAAATTGATACTGGTTGTGCTACACCGATTGCGTATGCAAGTTGTACTTCTGCTTTGTCAGCAAGACCAGCTGCTACGATGTTTTTCGCAACATAACGAGCTGCATATGCTGCAGAACGGTCAACTTTCGTTGCATCTTTACCAGAGAATGCACCGCCACCGTGGCGAGCGTATCCACCGTAAGTATCAACGATGATTTTACGTCCTGTTAAACCAGCATCACCTTGTGGTCCACCAATTACGAAGCGGCCAGTTGGATTAATGAAGAATTTCGTTTCTCCATCCATTAATTCTGCTGGAACTACAGCTTTAATTACATGCTCTTTTAAATCGCGATCGATTTCTTCCCATGTAACATCTGGATGATGCTGTGTAGAAATTACGATTGTATCTACACGTACAGGTTTACCATTTTCATCATACTCAACTGTAACTTGCGTTTTTCCATCCGGACGTAAGTATGATAATGTGTCATCTTTACGTACTTCAGTTAAACGGCGAGCTAATTTGTGAGCAAGCGAGATTGGAAGTGGCATTAATTCTTGTGTTTCATTACATGCGAAGCCAAACATTAAACCTTGGTCTCCCGCACCAATTGCCTCAATCTCAGCGTCAGTCATTAGACCTTCGCGTGCTTCTAGCGCTTGGTCAACACCCATAGCGATGTCAGCAGATTGCTCATCGATAGATGTTAAAACTGCACAAGTTTCTGCATCGAATCCATATTTTGCGCGTGTGTAACCAATGCCTTGAATTGTTTCACGAACGATTTTTGGAATATCTACGTAAGTAGAAGTCGTAATTTCCCCCGCTACCAATACTAAACCAGTTGTTACAGTTGTTTCACAAGCTACACGTGCATTTGCGTCCTTTGATAAGATCGCATCTAAAATTGAATCAGAAATTTGGTCACAAATTTTATCTGGATGTCCTTCAGTTACAGACTCAGATGTGAACAGATGACGTTTTTTTGTCATGTGGTAAACCTCCCTACAGTAATTGTATATATTGTACGGAACTCATCC
The DNA here is from genome assembly GCF_022637375.2 of Bacillus sp. N5-665. Taxonomy (NCBI): domain Bacteria; kingdom Bacillati; phylum Bacillota; class Bacilli; order Caryophanales; family Bacillaceae; genus Bacillus; species Bacillus sp. N5-665. The sequence continues at coordinate 697,492 of NZ_CP093325.1, read as the reverse complement.
TTAATTTGCCACAAACTGCGACATACATTTATTCTCCCACACAAGCATACAGAAAAACCTTTCCTACTTTACATAGAGGAAAGGTTTAATTTGCTACTTGCATACTGCTTTTTGCCCTTTGCTCTTATCGTTCGAGACCGTTAGCCTCGCACAGGTTTTAGCACCTATTCACCTGTATTTACCACTACAAATGAGGTTGCTGGGCTTCATCGGGCCTGTCCCTCCGCCAGCTCGGGATAAGAGAGTATCCGTCCCAACCTATACTAAAGAAATGATATTCATTTGTCAATTAATATTCACATTTTCCTGAAAGTTTTTCTCAATACGCCTGGAATGAAATATTAATAAGGAAATAATACATTCACACAAACAAAAAGAAATAAATAGTATACATTATTTATATAATTGTGTTATACTCTTGTTGGGGATTACGAGAAATATTTCATTAAATGAAAAGGATGGTATATAAATATGAGTACTGTGAATGTCCAAATTGGTTTACACGAATTATTGAACGGAAGCAATGCACAGATTCAACTAAGTGTTCCGCAATTAGTGGAAAAAGTATTAATGCGAAATGAAGGGAAATTAACTTCTACTGGTGCCGTTTCTGCTTCAACAGGAAAATATACAGGACGTTCTCCTAAAGATAAATTTATTGTGAAAGAAGCATCGGTTGCTGACAAAATTGCTTGGGGAGCAGTGAATCAGCCGATCTCTGAAGAACATTTTAATAAATTATATACTAAAGTTTTAGAATACTTAAAAGAAAAAGAAGAGTTATTCGTCTTCAATGGATTTGCAGGCGCTGACCGCAATTACCGCCTACCAATTCAAGTTATTAACGAATATGCATGGCACAATTTATTTGTACATCAATTATTTATTCGTCCAACTGAAGAAGAATTAACAACTCATGAATCAGAGTTCACAATTGTTTCTGCACCGAATTTCAAAGCTGATCCAGCTGTTGACGGTACAAACTCTGAAGCATTCATTATGGTTTCATTCGAAAAACGTATCGTACTAATTGGTGGTACAGAATACGCTGGAGAAATGAAAAAATCAATCTTCTCTATTATGAACTTCTTACTACCTGAACAAGATATTCTTTCTATGCATTGCTCTGCAAACGTAGGTGAAGAAGGCGACGTAGCACTATTCTTCGGTTTATCTGGAACAGGTAAAACAACATTATCTGCTGATCCACACCGTAAATTAATCGGTGATGATGAGCATGGTTGGTCTGATAACGGTGTATTCAATATTGAAGGCGGTTGCTACGCAAAATGTGTAAACCTTTCTCACGAGAAAGAACCACAAATTTTCGATGCAATCAAATTTGGATCTGTTTTAGAAAACGTTATCATTAATAACCAAACGCGTATCGCAGACTATAACGATACTACTTTAACAGAAAATACTCGTGCTGCATACCCTATGCATGCGATCGACAATATCGTACTGCCAAGTGTTGCTGGACACCCAAATACAATCATTTTCTTAACTGCTGATGCATCTGGCGTATTGCCTCCAATCAGTAAGTTATCAAAAGAACAAGCTATGTATCATTTCTTAAGTGGTTACACTAGTAAACTAGCAGGAACAGAGCGTGGTGTTACATCTCCGCAAGCAACATTCTCAACTTGCTTCGGTTCACCATTCTTACCACTTGATGCATCTCGCTATGCTGAAATGCTTGGTGAAAAAATCGAGAAACACGATGCGAAAGTATTCTTAGTAAACACTGGCTGGACTGGTGGCGAATACGGCATTGGTAAACGTATGAACTTAGGTTACACTCGTGCAATGATTCAAGCAGCATTAAGCGGCGAACTTGCGAAAACTGAAACAGCTAAACATGACATCTTCGGTCTTGAAGTTCCACTTCACGTACCAGGTGTACCTGACGAAGTGTTAATGCCTGAACAAACTTGGGCTGATAAAGCTGCTTATAAAGAGAAAGCAATCGAACTTGCAAGCGAATTCAAAGAGAACTTCAAAAAGTTCGACAGCGTTTCTGAAGATATTATTAACTTAGGCGGTCCAATCGCTTAAGTACAAACTTTCTGTTGGAATAACCCTTTTACTCATATGAATAAGTGTCGTGTAACCGTAAAGTTTCGCGTACTCACCGACAAAACCCAATGCGGCTTAACGGTTACACACACTTACATAAAAAAGAAGCTTACGTTTTTGACGTAAGCTTCTTTCTATATCTTATATAAAGTACAACTTTAATCTCTTCATCTGTGACTTAGCTCATAAAATTGCATACCAACATCTATAAACTTACTGAAAATTCATTTTATAATCATTCGTTTTATAGTTTTTTATGATAAAATTTACATATACAGGAAAGGAAGAGGGCTATGAAAAATTTTTCTCGTACAGGAAAAATATTATTCAGTTATGGAGCCATTCAAATGTTTTGGGGACTTGTGATGCTTAACGTTAATTTATTTGAGCATACAAGTGAAACGATAAAATACATTATTCTAATTACCGGAATATTTTGTTGTATTGTATCTAACTTTTTTAAAGAACCTGAGAGTCATACTACTAAGTGATTTCATGTTAACTTATTGGAAGCGGAAACCTATATTTTATGCAAAGTTACGCTTCCTATTGTACTATCCCCCGCCGGATCCTCTATTTCATCTAAAAAGAGGCTTTTTATCTTTTTAGCTCTTTGTTAATTCTTCCTCATCTTTCATACTATAGTAGCCTAAATTCACAACGATTAAGAAATAGCCACCCAGAATCCCTACTGCAAATGCCCACATAACCATATGATGTTCAATTTCGTACATAATAACAGCACCTAAAATAGCAGCTGCAAACCGATTAAACATACCGAGCGTCGGTGCTTTCGTTTTCTTTACGATACTATCTCCAAGCTTCTCAATTCTTCTCCCTAAAAGCCAAACACAATACATACTTACAATCAGTCCAATTCCAGCACCTAGAAAATGAGCTGAAAACGGCGTTAACATCCATCCTAGTAAAAGAAAACCTAGTAAATAATACGATTGAATTTTAAACGATCTTAATGACATACTAATCATGCTGTTCTCCTCTTCAGTAATTTTTATCTATCCAACAAAAGCTGTATAACTCATTTCTTTCGAGTTCATACTACTTAAAATTCATTTCACTCAAATTAAAAACAACATAAACAGTATGTTTATGTTGTTTGAATATTTTCAGGAAATAATATTATACAAGATTTTAAACATCATATTCTCATAATTTGTGACGTTTTTCCAAACATTTTTCGTCCATTTATGAAAAAAGTGATATCAATCTATGAACATACGGATATGATGTAATAAGTACACAAATAAAGGGGGCGTCTAATGATTTATTTTCTAATGGCTCTCATTCACCTCATTATCCCTGCACTTATTGGACTTTCATTGTATTGGTACACGAAGAATCATAGTATTTTCTACGCTGTCCTCGGTGTTCTTCTTCCAGGTATTATTCTTATCACACTCTTCCGTATTCCATTTTTAAACTTAATTCCACTTATTACTGCTATCTTATTTCTCATCTTCTTACCAAAAATAAAAAAATAGGAAAGCAGATCATAGGTGATCTGTTTTCCTATTTTGATATAGGTTCCCCCGCATTAGAATGAATTTTTACTTTCTCTAATTTCACAAACCATAGACCGAAGAAAATAATAATTCCACCGATTATTTGTTGAAATGATACATATTCATTTGCCCATACAGCTGCAAATAAAACAGCTACAAGCGGCGTTATATACATATATACCATCGTATGTGACGCGCCAATTTTTTGAATACCAACATACCACATCACTAAACCAAATACTGTTACAAAGAAAATGGAATATAGTAAAGCGAATAGTGTCATTCCGTGTGTAATGTGAAATGGCATTATAAATACATGTGGTCCACTTAACAATAAAAGCGGAATCGCGCCAACTAACGCTGACCATGCGGTAACACGTAGTGCTGAATATTTTTTAATTAATGGACCTGCTAAAACAGGATAAAGCCCCCAGCATATTGATGTAATAAGTCCAATTCCGTTACCATAAAAAGAACTAGCAAGCGAATGCCCTGCTACTAAAACTAATGCAGCACCACCAAAGGCAATTATAGAACCGATGAGCTTTCGAGAAGAAAACTTTTCTTGTTTCAAGAAAATCGCAAATACAGTTGTAAAAATAGGTGAAATAGAAATGAGTAAAGAGGCATTTGTAGCGGATGTATATTTGACAGTTTCCATAAATAACGTTTGATACAGTACAATACCTACAACGCTAACGATGATTAATCTAGGTATATCCTTTCGTTCCATATAAACCGACTTTTCAATAAAAAATGTAAGGAGTAACATAAGCGGTGCCGCTGATATCATCCGAAGTGCAGTAAACTCAATTGCTGTAAATTCTAAAAGTCCATATTTAGCAATCGTAAAATTAATCCCCCAAATAATAACGACTGCTAAAATTAATAACTCAATCCCCCATCTTCTCATGCGTATCCCCTCCGCAAATACGATTATACAGAAAATTCAATCATATGTACATTTCATTATGTGAAAAAATCTTTGTGTTGTATGGAGAGGTTTTCTTTGTTTAGTACATGAAATTATATCAGCGATTTTTTAAATATAGCGACTTAGACAATAAAAAAAGATGGTCCAAAAATATTTTGGAACCACCTTTTCTTTCTTACACTCGAACGTGTAACTTCATATTTGGATTATAAAATTGGCTTGGGCTCTTCAGCTGAAAAGTTCCTCCAACTTCATGCCAATCAACTGTTAACTTATCATCCATAAATACAAGCTTTGTGCGATCTGCGATAAAATTCATTACGCTAGATTCGATATCCACATCGCGCTCATCTTTTTCTGCTACAGCTACTAAATCGATAATTCCGCTCATGACACAACCACAACCCTCATTATCGTAAAATAACTTTATATATTTCGTTTCATCCGGAATCGTATCCATAATCTTTTTATATGCGGCTTCTGTTACAGTAACATACATACGCTACTCTTCATCCTCTCTTCTCATATCCTTCATATATTGTACCATCATTTTTCTCTAAAATTATATACAGAAAATTAAGACTAATATACAATATATGTAATAAAGGAGGTTGTATCACTCATGTTCAAATTACTGCGATACCCCATCTTCTTAGGCCTACTCGGTAGCTTTTTTATTTCTAGCGGAATGGTATTACAACATATACTTCCCTATTCTCCTTCTATTGGTTGGATTTTAGGCTTTATTTGTTTCCTAACCGCTTCTTATTTTGCTATGAAAAAATAAGAATCACTTTAAAATCTATTTGCAGCTTAATTTTGACTTGGGTGTTACTTTCGGCCCACAAGAGAAACGTTGGCTCTATAACGATTCAACTCTCCTCTCTATTTTGAAATCTATACACAATACGATTGAACACACAAAAATATAGAATTCATAATATGTATATATTAGTTCTATTTTTAAAACAAATTTTTCAAAATATAGAAAGGAGAACATACATGTACCCACGTAATTGTTTTAGTTGCGATGGCAGACGCAACAGTGGCTCTAACGGAAACACTGGGCCCACTGGTAGCACCGGACCTTCTGGAAACAATGGCTCTACCGGCATTACTGGACCTTCCGGGAACACCGGACCCACTGGTAGTACTGGACCTACTGGCTCTGCCGGGCCTTCCGGAGCTGGTTTCCAAAGTACTACCGCCTTTAGTCTAGCAGCCGCTCCCACCTATAAAAAAGGACAAGTTGTCACTTATACGAGCAGCGGCTATGTTGTAAAAAAAGATGCACCTCAAGGGTTTCCGAATATATCTCCAGATTATATCGTATTAGTAGATAGTGGACCTACTGGGAACACTGGATCTACCGGCAATACCGGACCTACGGGTAATACTGGACCTTCTGGTAGTACTGGATCTACTGGTAGCACTGGACCTTCCGGCATCACTGGACCTACGGGTAATACTGGATCTACTGGTAGTACTGGGCCTTTTGGGAACACTGGGTCTACCGGCAGTACCGGACCTACGGGTAATACTGGACCCACTGGGAACACCGGACCTTCTGGTAGTACTGGATCTACTGGGAACACTGGACCTTCCGGCATCACCGGACCCACTGGGAACACTGGGCCTTTTGGAAACACTGGATCTACTGGTAGTACCGGGCCTACTGGAATTGCCGGCAGTGCATCAGCAAAAAGTATTGTTTTTCAAGGAACAAATGCTGGTTTTCAACGTATAGCAGGTTCTCCTGGAATTGACTCCAATGTTATTCCATATGTCACTGCTGGAGCCGGTAATATAGTTGGCTTTGCTGCATCTATAAATGTAAATAACTTACCTGCTGCTGTTTATACGATTAATATTTGCAGGAATGTCCCAACAAACCTCACTGCCCCTACCTCTAGTTACATCCTATCTACTCTTACTTTAACTACCACTGACAAAATTACAGGAACTATAGTATTTTCAATTAAACCAACGGATACTGGATCAGGACAAATTCAAGTGTTTAATCCTAATCCAACAGTAGGTCCCGCTACTGTAACTTGGACTAGCATTACAACTGGAAACTCAGTTTCGAGAGGAGATGCTATTTCCCTTCATATTACCCCTGGCATTACTGCAAGTGCTGTATATTCTATTTTTTTAATCACTGATATATAGCCCTTACTAAAAAATAATTTATTTAACAAAAAAAGACCCGAGATTCGGGTCAGCAAATAGAAATATAAATGAATTAAAACAAATAACAGACAAGTTCAGTATATACTATCATTGTAAATATATCCATATATTGGGTTTTGGAATTATATACACTATGTTAATATAATTAACTTACCTACCTTTATCAGAATGCCTTACTCTCATCCACAATAAAAAAGGGAGATCACTCTCAAATAAGTGATCTCCTTTTTAAAAATAGTTTTTCATGATATCGGCAATATAACCTTCACCGTCGTTCCAACCCCAACTTCACTTTCAAAACTCATTTTACCGTTGTGGTCTTTAATAATTTTTTCTGTAACTACTAAACCTAAACCTGTTCCCGTTTCTTTCGTTGTGTAAAAAGCTTCATTTAACTTCGGAATTTTGTCTTTTGGAATACCGCAACCCTCATCCTTAACTTGGACAATGATTGCATCTTCTACAGTCACTTTAATCGTAATCGTTCCGCCAACTGACATTGCTTCAATCGCATTTTTAATTAAATTAAAAAATACTTGCTTTAATCGTTTTTCATCGCATGTAATCGACGGTATGTCTTTACTATAAATACCTTGTATGTGCACTCCTTGCTTTAAAGCAGGCTTTCCCATAACTCGGATAACATAAGCGATAATTTCTTCTATATTATGAACTTCTGATTCTAGTGATTTAGATTTCTCAAATCCACTAAGTTCTGTAGCGATTGTATGAATTCGTTCTACTTCTTGTTTCATAATATCACTATATATTTTATCCTCTGGATATTTAATCGCTTGCTTATTAACAAATTTATCTAAGTTAGCTAGCGGTCTTCTAATTTTGTAACCAATAACTGTAGCCATTTTCCCAACAGTTGCTAGCTTTTCTGTTTGTTGTATTTCTTTATCCATCATCTCAAGCGTACGAACGTAAGATTGAAACCTTAAAAACATAATCCAACATATGATAGTAAATACACTATATAACGCCATCGGGATTAAAACGAGTGACGAGTGAATAATGATTCCTATAAGAGCGTATTTCCCAACAAGTATGCTCGGAACTAACCAAAAATATCTTTTATTCACAAAGAGTGGGGCAAATAAAATAAAAAATCCTTCTACTATATTCCCACCATCAAACTCAGCATCACTACCGTAGTAAATCATAAAATTATGGATAAAATCTAATAGGTTATATCCAATTAGAATAATATACTTTACTGCAAATGGGTTTTTCCATTTCATAAAGTATATTCCAGTGCAAAATAAGATCACCATTAGAAAATAAAGCCATAAACCTAAACCATCTTCAAATTGTCCTACTCCTTCTTGCTCTCCTCCTATTAAAGGTACAATAAATTCGTAGGCAAGATCGTATACAAAAAATATAATGAAAAATAAACTTAAAAATATTTTCAGTGCCTTCATTTCTTCATTTTTAAATATATCGTCTTTATTCATATCGTAACTCCTAGCTTTTCTCCCTCTTGGATTTCATTATTTCCACGTTGCTTCGGGAGCATGATATCTATTCTAGTTCCAATATCTCTTTCACTTGAAATATGTAATTCACCAAGATGCTGCTCAGTAACAAGCCGATTCGCTACAGTAAGTCCTAAGCCAATTTTATCTTGTTTCGTTGTATAAAAGGCCTCTTTAACACGAGCTAAATTTTCTTTCTTAATACCGTAACCATTATCAATTACACTTAGCATTACATAATCTTGTCCTTTGTTTTCTAACCGTAACTCTAATGTGCCACCTTGCTCCATTGCCTCCAGAGCATTTTTTATGACATATAGAAAGACTCCTCTTATTTTCCGCTCATCACATTCAACTTCTATCGTCTTTTCTTCCACATTAGAAATAAACTGGACGCTCGATTCATTCATTTTTTCGCGAACAATTGTTACTGCTTGTAATGCAATTTCACCTATATTATGTTTCTTATAAACAGAAGGTTTACATGTAGCAACTTCCATTAACTCACTTATCATATTATTCATATTTTCTATTTCAAAAATCATCTGTTTGTAAATAGGGTCCTCCCCATGCTTCTCTCGTTGTAATTGCGTAAACCCTTTTAATGAAGCAAGTGGATTTTTAATTTCATGTCCCACTGTCGCTGCCATTTTTCCAATTACTGCTAATTTTTGTGATTCACTAGCAATCTTAATACTTTCCTTTACCGCTGAAAGGTATTGTATAAATCGATTTAAAATGATGTATGCCGCTATTAATACGAGTGTATACATAATGAGGAACATAAATCCTTTTACTTCCTTTAATACAAATAAATAAATCACATATTTCCCTACAATAGTCGAAAGTACAAACACAAAATATTTTTTATTTAAAAATATAGGTACAAAGAAGATGAAAATAATTTCTATTATATTTACTCCATCAAATGCCGCCTCATTATAAAGCATATACGAAAGTATATTAACGATTTCTATTCCTATGTATGCAAATACACATGCATATTTAACAAGGTTAGCTTTCTCTTTTTTTATTAAATATACATTCACACCGAGTATTGCAGTTCCGCAAATAACTTGCCATAGTATGCTATGTCCCTTATCCGTTAGCAATTTGTTCTCTAATACGATTGCATAGAAAATTTGGTATGAAACAACAATGACATACAGCACCCATAAAAAAATTTGTGCATTCCTTTCTTCTTCTTTATATGATAGAAAACTTCCTTTCACTTCAACACCCCTTCAAAATAATATCTCGAAGAATACCATTTATTATAATAAATGATTTTCATAGACAAACAAAGATAAATCGAACATTTGAGGGAAATCATTCCAATAGAACAAAGTATCTTCAGACTATATATAAGCATAAAAGCTATAAACAATAATACGTTTATTATGGGAGGTGTTTTATATGAACGGCAAAAAAAATAAAAAAACAGAACAACTGGAATCCTTCACGCGTGAGAATGAAGGAAAGAAAATGACAACAAATACAGGTGTTACAATTTCAAATGATGAAAATTCTTTAACTGTTGGTGATCGTGGCCCTACCCTTCTAGAAGATTTCCTGATGCGAGAAAAGCTTTCTCATTTTGACCGTGAACGAATCCCTGAAAGAGTCGTTCACGCACGTGGATACGGTGCACATGGTATTTTTGAGCTATATGAATCTTTAGAAGAGCTAACAATGGCACACTTTTTACAAGACCCTTCCAAAAAAACACCTCTTTTCGTTCGCTTCTCTGAAGTCGCTGGATCAAAAGGTGCGAATGAAACAAATCGAGATGTACGAGGGTTCGCCGTTAAATTTTATACAGAAGAAGGAAATTTTGATTTAGTAGGAAACAATATTCCTATTTTCTTCATTCAGGATGGCATTAAATTCCCTGATCTTATTCATGCCCTTAAACCTGAGCCGCATAATGAGATTCCACAGGGACAAACAGCACATGATACATTTTGGGACTTCATCGCCAATAACCAAGAATCGGCTGCGATGATGATGTGGATTATGTCTGATCGTGCCATTCCAAGAAGTTTTCGAATGATGCAAGGGTTTGGCGTTCATACATTTCGCTTAGTGAATAAAAATGGAAAGTCACGATTCGTAAAATTTCACTGGAAGCCGAAGCTCGGCATTCACTCATTAATTTGGGATGAAGCGCAAAAATTAGGTGGTGCTGATCCAGATTACCATCGCCGTGATTTATGGGAAAATATTAATGCTGGAAACTACCCTGAATACGAACTTGGCATTCAAATTTTAGAAGAAGAGGATGAATTTAAATACGATTTCGATATATTAGATGCGACGAAAATTTGGCCTGAAGAAGATTTCCCCGTTAAAATCATCGGAAAAATGACATTAACTCGCAACGTCGAGAATGTATTCGCTGAAACAGAACAAGTCGCACTTCATCCTGGAAGTATCGTCCGTGGTATTGATTTCACCAATGATCCGCTCTTACAAGGTAGGCTCTTTTCTTATACAGACACTCAATTGGCACGCGTCGGTACAAATTATCAAGAATTACCGATTAACCGTCCAATATGTCCATTTCACAACAATCAAAGAGATGGTGCATCTAAATATATAATTGATAAAGGAAAAATCGCTTACCATAATAATTCCTTAGCAAATAACACTCCTTACACTGTACCCGGTACAAAGGGTGGGTTCGTTACATATCCTTCCACTGTATCAGGGCATAAAACGAGAGAAACAGCCGCCAGTTTCAAAGATCATTTCTCTCAAGCACGTTTATTTTGGAATAGTATGAGTAACGTCGAAAAGGTTCATATTATGCAAGCCTTCTCCTTTGAATTAGGAAAAGTAAAAAGTAAATCGGTCCGTCAACAAGTCGTAAATATGATTGGACATATTAGTAGTGAACTAGCTACATTAGTCGCTGAAGCGGTCGGAGCAAAAGTTCCAAATATTCAAGAATCGGTCGTTACGAAATCATCGCCAGCACTCAGTATGGCAAATACGACATTTAGTCCTAATACATTACGAGTAGGTGTCATTGTTGCAAATGGATATGACGGACAAAACGCGCAATATATACTAAATCAATTCAAACAAGTTGGGCTGCAGCCTGTAATTGTTTCCGAACGATTAGGTATTGTACAAGGAACGCAAAATGTACGTTGGGACGTGAATGATACTTTTTTAACAGGATCCTCACTTCTTTATGACGGGCTACTTCTTATTGGAGGAAATCTTGATGAACAGTTTCTTAATAAAGCGAGTTCATTTGTCGTAGAATCATATAATCATCTTAAGCCAATTGGTGCCTTCCAAAATGGATCTACTGTTATTCAATCTTTAAATATTAAAGGAAAGCCTGGTGTCTTAATAGAACAGAACCCTACGCTCCTGGCAAATGAATTTATTAAAGCTATGACGAAACAACGCTTTTGGGATAGAGCATATGAATAGGTTAGGGGGATAATTTATGTTTGTTACTGTCGAGAAAGATGTGCATATTTTTGTGCAAGACGTTAATCCCGGACCCGGTAGTAAAACCTTGTTCTTCGTCCATGGCTGGCCTTTAAATCATCAAATGTACCAATATCAACTCAATGTGTTACCACAGCACGGTTTCCGCTGTATCGCTATGGATATACGCGGAAACGGACAATCTGATAAACCGTGGACTGGTTACACATACGATCGTTTAGCAGACGATATCGCCATTGTTCTAGAAGCACTTCAAGTAGAAAATGCTACATTAGTCGGTTTTTCAGTAGGTGGTGCTCTTTCTATTCGGTACATGTCTCGCTACAATGGTCATCGCATTTCTAAACTTGTATTAGTCGATGCTGTTTCCCCCTCTTTCGTTAAAAATCAAGAATCTCCCTATGGTGTCCCAAAAGAACAAGCAGATACCCTCATTAATCAAATGTATGCCAATATGCCTAAATTTTTAAATGATGTATCTTTATCATTTTTCAATAGAAACTTAGGATCTGCTACTTTAGAATGGTTTTCTTATCTCGGCATGCAGTCTGCTTCCTACGCTCTCATCAAAATATTGCAAGCAGCCGCAAATGAAGACGTAACGAAAGATTTAAGTAAAATTAACGTCCCAACAAAAATATTCCACGGTGTTCACGATCAACTGATCCCTTACAAAAGCGCTGAACTCACACAAAAGCGGATTAAAAATTCTCAGTTACATCCTCTTACAAATAGCGGTCACGGCTCGCCAATCGATCAAGCGGATGAATTAAATGAAGAACTTATAAAGTTTTTGCATTCATAAAAATCTATACCAAATCGTTTCGATAGAAACGCAGTTTTTGAAAAGATTAAAATTCACATATTTCTCACAAACCAATCAATAAAACGGTTACATTTTCATTTATACTAAATGTACAGGTAATACTCCCTAAACCCAGCTTGTCTGGTTACCCCGTTAAATACTATAAAAAAAGAACTTGTATCGTTATACAAGTTCTTTTTGTTTGTTCTATTTAAAAAGTATATCTTTACTATACTGCTTTCCAGCAAGTAAATCATATTGGATCATTTTATATTGCTCTAACATTTCTTTTTGTTTCTTTGTTAAATCTGTTATCTCTTCACCATCTTTATTAACCTTTAACTCATCTTTAAGGACTGGTATTTCTTTATGCATTTCCGATAAAAATTGATAAAACGGTGATTTATTTATCCCTGCATAATCAAAAACAAGATTAGAAAAATAAATCGGACTTACTAAACCTAAATTGTCATTTGGCAAATCGAAATTTGCGTACATTAACAATGGTGTTTCTGACATAGCTAATCTTTCATTCAGAGTTTCTTCATTCTCTATATATCCAGCTTCTTCATAGATAGCTTTATTTACCCCTAATATTGGTAAGTGATCTCCAAAGAAAACCAATATAGTAGGTCTTTCTAGCTCTTGAATTTGTTCTACTAAATATTTTAGAGCCTCATCAGAACGACGTACACCCTCAGTATATGTTTCTAATTCTGCCTTCGATCCCTCATCTGTTAAGCCGCTAATTTCTATTTGCTTTTCTTCAAATCGTCCTGGATTGAATGGAAAATGATTTTGCATCGTAACTGCATGAATAAACGTAGGTTGCTGTCTCTTATTCAATTCCTCTATTATTTCTTTACTAATAGATACATCGCCAATATAATCCCCATCTACCTCTATGTTGTTCATTGTATCTTCTGCGTTGAAATTATCAATTCCTAAAACATTATATACATCATCCCGCTTATAAAATGATCTTCCATAAGCATGAATTGCATTCGTATAATATCCATGTTTTTTCAATTCACTTGCGATAGACGGAATTTCTCTCTGCCCTGTCACCGCTTGTTGATATGGTATAGAACCTTGCTTTAAAAAGCTCATTGAATAGCTCGTTAACGCTTCAAATTCTGTATTCGCTGTGTTTCCCCCGAATACAGGAGCTACTGTTTGTCCACCTGGATAATTCTCAATATAGTGATGTAAATTCGGCACCGGATCTTCGCTAAATGAAAGATTCATTAGCTTTGTTGGATCCCAAAAAGCTTCACTCATGAAAAATATAATATTTGGCTTCTCGCTCTTCTCTTTTTTTCCTACATCGTTTCCATATTGTTTCTTTATATTATTTGAAATTTGTAGCATAGTTTCTTTTGAATATTCTTCTGGCTTCTCAATGACAGTTGTGTCCAAGTTACTGACAAATCCTAAAACAAAACCATTATCAGTATAGTTTACATTTTGATTCCAAGCCACGAAGGTTACCCCATACTTTTGCAATACATTACTCATAAATGTATTAGGATAATTACTATATGCATACACCATAAACGTAGAGCCACATATTAAAATAATTCTCGTAATTATTTTAGGCTTTATAACTGGAATATACTTTCGTATATACATAATTAAATATACAAGCAGAGTAATCCCGAATATCCCCAAAAATATAGTCCACCAACTAAAATAGTCCATAACCATTGGTATAACGGACTGCATTTGAGTAATCTGTGTGAAATCAGACGGATAGAATGGATCTCCTCTAAAAATAAGTTTAAAATGGTTCACAATCCCAAAAACAATTAGCACCAAACTTGTTATCGTGACGCTCAAAAATATTTGCCCAAGCAAACTGTACACAAAAACATATATCATATAAATAAATAATAAGCTTAATATATACTGTCCGTATCGCTCATAAACCCAGTTATTAACTAATACAAGGCTCATATTTTCCTGTATCATGATATACATCCAATTCATTGTATGAGCGATTAAAAATAATACGACATGAACTCGAATAGCCGGCCTAAGCTTATGACTAATACCTTTATTTAAATGAATGGTGTATAGTAGTACACCCCACAAAATAATAATGAGTATACTTAGCTGTATTGTTCCATTGAAAAATCCTTTAGTTCTCTCGAATTCGAAAGATCTTAACAAAACAAAAAACAGTGTTTCTAAACAAATCGCCCACATTCCACTAAGAATGATAGAAATTAATAGGTTCTTCCTCGACTCCTGAGGAGAAAAACTAAGATAAAATTCATCTCTTCTTCGTTGTCGTGTTAAAAAATCAAAACGCAATTTATTCCCTCTTTCCTTTACCCCTTCGTCTCGCATCCACAAACATATTGTCCTATACAAAATACCATATTTGTATGCAGCTAGTCTCCCTATGTGCTTGTAATATACACATGTATCCTTAATTTCCCCTTAAAAATACAGTGAAACTTTAATAAGTCCGAATCATTCAAGATTGAACGGGATAAAACTTCTTCGCTCTATATTCTAACAGCATAAATGAACTATGCTTCACAAAATTGTTACCATAAAAAAAGAACCTACCAACACTGACAGGTTCTCCTTCAGTCTAACAGACATGAGCATATGTATTATATAAGAGAATACATCCATACTTTCCATATAATACACACAAGTACGATAACTACAAAATCAAAAAGATCTAATCTTGGGCCCTTCTTCATATTCATCTCTAGCCACATATGAATCCATTTTCTTTTTGTATATTTTTGAATGTTTTTCTTTGCAAATCGATAAACGAGTACTTGCATAATAAAAAATCCGACTACGAAAATGAACAAGAAAATGAGAAAATCGACCACAAAATTCCTCCCTATTTTTGCAGCGATTTTTCTACTATTTGATTTCTCAAAACCCACTCTTCAAATTGAGCACTTCCAAATTCCCAACTAAGATCACGAGCATGTACAGAAAAAACGTAATGACCAGCATATTCGTCCATAAATCTACCTGTCTCGATCTCATCTTTCTGAAGACCATATGCCCCAAAATTAAAATACACATCCCACACGTCTTCATTCCTCCGCTTATAAGCAATCGATTCCATATCACATTCTGTTCCGAAATAATCAAGATGTAAATGTACGCTATCATCATATTCGTAATCCATTTTATCACCCCTTATATTTGTACTTCTTTATCACCAAAAAAATTCCTGCTATCCACACTCACATATGGGCACTTACCTACATATCATGCTTGTAGAGTGACTTCTAGGAGGTGTCATATAGTGAAAAAATTAATAGCTGTTTTTTGCATCATGTTACTAGCTGTTTTCACATTTGCTGCTTGCAGTAGTAAAAAGGAAGGTACGAAAGAACAAACGCAAAACATTCGCATCGGCGAAGTTACCCATTCTCTCTTCTACGCCCCGTTATATGTCGGGATTGAAAAAGGATTTTTTAAAGATGAAGGATTAAATATTGACCTCCAAACAACAGCTGGCGGAGATAAAACGATGACCGCCCTATTATCTGGCGGAATTGATATTGCTCTCGTCGGTTCTGAAACGTCTATTTACGTTCATCAACAAGGTGCAAAAGACCCTGTCATTAACTTCGCACAACTTACACAAACAGACGGAACATTTTTAGTTTCGCGTAAAAAATTAGACACTTTTAATTGGAATGATGTAAAAGGTGTTACGTTTTTAGGACAGCGTAAAGGCGGCATGCCGCAAATGGTTGGAGAATACGTTTTAAAGAAAAATGGCATTGATCCTCACAAAGATACAAACTTAATTCAAAACATCGAATTTGCTAACATTGCAAGTGCCTTTGCATCTGGTACTGGGGAATTTGTACAGCTCTTTGAACCGACTGCAAGTATATTTGAAAAAGAAGGAAAAGGATTTATCGTCGCTTCGTTCGGAAATGAATCTGGAACTGTTCCGTATACAACGTTCATGGCAAAAGAAAGCTTCTTAAAGAAAGATAAAGATGCTGCTGAAAAGTTCACACGCGCGCTCTATAAATCACAACAATGGGTTGATACACATAGTCCAGAAGAGATTGCTCATGCCGTTTCTCCGTTATTTAAAGACACTTCAAAGGACATTACAGTAAAAGTAATTGAACGTTATAAAAAACAACATTCTTATGCGACAAATCCGCTATTAGATGCTGAAGAATGGAAACAGCTCCAAACGATTATGAAAGAAGCTGGCGAATTACAAAAAGAAGTTCCACATGAAGCGCTCGTCAATACAAAAATTGCCGAAAGCGTTATTAAGAAATAGAGGCGAAGTGTATGAGTTTTTTACAAATACGTAACGTTTCTCACTGCTTTTTCGCAAAAGAGAATGCTAAATTGATTCTCGAAGACATGAGTTTACAAGTGGAAGAAGGCGAATTTATTTCTATACTCGGTCCAAGTGGTTGCGGCAAAACAACACTCCTCTCCATTATTGCCGGGTTACTTGATCCTATTGAAGGTATCGTCTTTTTAGATGGTGAGCCCATTACAACGAAAACTGCATCTATGGGATATATGTTGCAGCAAGATTACTTGTTTCCTTGGAAAACAATCGAAGAAAACATCATGCTTGGGCTTCATACGCGAAAGATTTACGATGAACAGACGAAAGAACACACTTTAAAGCTTTTAAAACAAGTCGGTCTACATGATGTAGAAGAGCAATACCCTCGTGAACTGTCCGGCGGTATGCGTCAACGTGCCGCTCTCGTTCGGACGTTAGCGACCGATCCGAAAATTTTATTGCTAGATGAACCTTTTTCCGCTCTCGATTATCAAACGAAGTTGAAACTAGAAGATCTCGTCTTCACATTATTACGTAACTATAAAAAAACATCACTACTCGTGACACATGATATTGAAGAAGCCATTGCGATGAGTGATCGTATTTATTTACTACAAGCGAACCCTGGAAAAATCGCAAAAACATTTATCGTCCCAGAAAGCATCCGTTCCTTATCACCGTTAGAATCACGCCACCACCATGACTTCCCAAACCTCTTCCAAGATATATGGAAGGAGCTGGAGCGCCTTGGATAACATAAAGCAACTGCATGAACAGTTTCGGAAGAAAGAACGTAGGCGCGCATGGTTAGCACGCTCACTGCAGCTTTTACTACTCATTCTTTTCTTTGCACTATGGGAAATAGCTAGCAAAAAAGAGTGGATTGATCCTTTACTCTTTAGCTCTCCTTCAAGCATTTGGGATCTCTTCCTTAGTAAATGGATTGACGGTTCGCTGTGGGTTCACATATGGACGACATTACTTGAAACAGGAGTAGGCTTCATTCTTGGAACAGTGCTCGGCGCTATTATCGCTACTTTTCTTTGGTGGATGCCACTTCTCGCTCGCGTGCTCGACCCCTATCTCGTCGTCCTAAACGCCATGCCAAAAGTGGCACTTGGACCCATTATTATTGTAATCTTCGGTCCAAATATTTCTTCGTCGATTGCAATGGGGGTAATCATTTCCATCATCATTACCATTCTCGTTATTTACAGCGCATTTCAAGAAGTCGATTCTAACTATATAAAAGTGATGGACACATTTGGCGCGAATAAATGGCAATGTTATAAGCAAGTCGTTCTCCCTGCATCCTTCCCAGCAATTATTTCAACGTTAAAAGTGAACGTTGGTTTATCATGGGTCGGTGTTATATTCGGCGAACTTCTCGTCTCTAAACAAGGTCTTGGCTACTTAATTAGCTACGGATTCCAAGTGTTTAATTTCACGCTCGTCTTACTGAGCGTACTACTCACCTGCGTCCTCGCAACACTTATGTATGTGTTTGTTGAGGCATTTGAAAAACTTTTAATTGGAAAACGAAAAAGAAGCTGACTTAGGACGATAGACTATAGTCAGCTTCTTTCTTTACCTTTTATCACACATCTTTGTTTCATTTGTAACGTTTCCATCCGCAACCGTAACTGTATGGAAACAATCTTTCACACGTACTGTAACGACATTTTCTTTTCGATCTATTACATGATAATCATCATACTTTTTATTTAATGCACTACGAATTTGCTCTCCTTCAAAAATCGGAAAACCGTGAGACATTACCCAAATGAGACCAGCAACCGCAAGAATCGTTTTCATACGTTTCATTACCTCCTTGAGAGTAAACTTATAGTCCCTACAATATGCGCATTATAATTGTGTCTAATTTGTGACATTTTTATACTAATTCTCTTTTAAAGCTTCAGTTCCTTCTTCTTTTTTAAAAAAAGACAGAATTTTCAATTTTATCAACATAAAAAACGCAAAGAACTAAAATTCTTTACGTTTTCTTGGCTAAAATATATACCTTTCATTATTGTCCGCTTTGTTGTTCTATCGTTTTTGAGATATCATCTAATCCCGCCAACACTTCCGCTCTCATTTTTACAAGCTCAGGGAACTGATAGAAGAACGCAATTTTTTTATACTTTAACTCCGATCCTTCTTTCACCTTTTTTGAATCTTGCAAAATAAATGCTGTAAACGTATCTGCAATATCTTCCGCTACATTTGTCGTTCCATACTGTGATACAAACTCCTCATGCTTTTCTTTAAAAAATTCAATTTGAGTTTCTTCACTTTCTTCCACTTTCTTTTCTGTCCACTCCTGCTCAATGTCCTTCCAGAAAGAGTTATAAAATTGATAAATATAAGATTTTCCCTTCGCACATCCCTCTTGTAAGAAAAGTGTTTCACAGTTATTTCGGTACGTTGAAATATCTTTATCTTCTTCAAAATCCTTTACATACTTTTCATCTACTGGTATTTGCTTATGCCCGAGCGTCAACACGTGAGCCGTCTCATGAATTAATGTTTTCATCACTTCATCGATATTTACCGCAGAATCAAGCGTATCTAAGCTAAAAATCCAATCTTTCGGATTCTCCATACTAGGCATAACGTGGGCAACAACGCCATCATAACCGTCCGTTATTAAATCAAATTCTGTTATATTCCCGCGATATTTAGCTGGAATGAGAGTACGGTACATATCCCATAAGTCCTCATGATACCCTCTATCTTGACGCTGTTGTAGCACCTCTTCTTTCGCTTCTTTATCTTCAGCGAATACTTTATTTAAACGTTTTCGTTCTATTTTTTCAAAATAAGGATCTACAATTTCATCACCATCAATATAATAAGAAGCTAAAAAGAAATAATTTTCGTCATCCTCTTTTTTCTGCTCTGCCCATTTCATATCCGCATTTTCATGCTCTTCTATATCATAATCTTCTACTGCTTCAAGCTCAGATAATCCATCTATTTTTTCATATACTTTTTGAAGTTTATTATCTCCTATTTCCACGCATTCTTCTTCTGTTTTACAAACTTCTTTTTCCTTCACACTCTTCATAGAACTATCGCATCCTGCTATTAAACCAATTGCGACGATACCCCCTACTAACTTGCCATACAGTTCCTTCATATAAACCTCCGTCGTTCCATTCTACAAAAATATCATAATCATTTTTTAACGAATATGCGATAATTAATTATACAAACTGTAAGGAGGTTTCCCATGATTCGAGCAGTCTTATTCGACTTAGATGGAACACTATTAGATCGGCGCCAATCTCTAGAACAATTTATTCATGATCAATATAATCGCTTTGCCTCTCACTTAATGAACATAGAAAAATCAGAGTATTATTCTCGATTTCTTGAGCTAGATAATAATGGCTATACGTGGAAGGATAAAGTATATGCTACTCTCCTTTGCGAATACAACATTACCACTTTAACACCAGAGCAACTGCTGCACGACTACATTACAAACTTTCAACATCATTGTATTCCTTTCCAAAATATGCATGAATTACTTCAGCGTTTAACAGAACAAAATATTAAAATTGGGATTATTACAAATGGCTTTACTGACTTTCAAATGAATAATCTTCGCTCACTAAACATACATACGTATACAAATACAATTCTCGTTTCAGAAGCGGAAGGAATTAAAAAACCACATCCTGAAATTTTCGAACGAGCTTTGCAAAAGCTAGACGTTAAGGCCGCAGAGTGTCTTTACGTTGGAGATCATCCAGAAAACGATGTGCTTGGTTCTGAACGAGTAGGAATTCTTGGTGTGTGGAAGAGAGATTTGTTTTGGGGTGACTTTGAACATCCACGCACGGTGAACGCTTTGTTAGAGGTGCTTTCGTTTGTAGAGGTAAAGATGAAAACAATATGATAGTAAATAAATTACATCGGCAATTATTTTAACATATCAATTTTGCAATATTAATAGCAGGCTAATAGCGGAAGAAGACTGTTCAAAAATAACCTTTTAAAACAGCCTTCTTTCGTTATTTATAAATCAACTATAATTTTTCGAATTGGATTTATTTAACTTTTTATATTAAAATGTTTAAGTAAAACATTATAAAGATATCCTTATATACAACAGGAGTGATTTTATGGTTAAAATCGGAAATAGAATAGAAAAAACAAATCCTTCCTCATCTAAAGAAATTATTCAAAAACCAAGTGCATCATTTACTACTGAAAAGCCTAAATATTCTTTCGATGACATTATACTTAATGAAAAAACAAAAGAGGAACTTTTAAATGTATTATCTTATCAAAAGAATAGCGAAGTTGTTTTTGAAGAATGGGGACTTAATAATACCCATAAATTTTCAAAAAAAATTGGGATTAATTTATATGGTGATCCTGGCACAGGAAAAACTATGGCTGCTCACGCAATTGCACATAAGCTTCAACGTGACTTAATGGTAGTAAACTATGCTGATATTGAATCAAAGTACGTTGGAGAAACTGCAAAAAACTTAGTACATATTTTTCAAGTTGCTAAGGAAACAAATAGCATTTTATTTTTCGACGAAGCTGATGCAATGCTAAGTAGACGTGTTACCAATATGTCTAACTCTACTGATGTAAGTGTAAACCAAACTCGTTCTGTTTTACTCATGTTACTAAACGATCATCAAGATATTATTTTATTTGCAACAAACTTTATCTCTAATTTTGACCCTGCATTTATGAGAAGAATTTTAGCTCATATACACTTTTCATTACCTGATGCAGAACAAAGAGAAAATCTATGGCGAAAATTAATCCCTCGCGAACTTCCGCAAAGTCTCGATTTAACTGAAATGGCAACTGAATACCCAGGAGTCACTGGAAGCGATATATCTAACGCTATTTTAAATGCAGCATTTGCTGCAGCTAGAAAAAATGAATCTCATGTCTCTGATAAATACTTTAAAGACTCTATATCAAACATATTAAAAAGTAAAAGGCATAATCATCAACAAAATATTAAAACTACCGATCGGATTGTTGATGAAAAATATGTAAAAACACAATTACAAAAATAACAGGAGGATTTAATATGATTTTAACTTCACTCATAGTCGGCGCCGGAATTTTAATAGGTGGTAGTTTATTAGCTAGATATTGGAATAGTGTAGTTGATTGGTTAAAACGAGCTATTTCTAAAGTACAAGAAATGATGCAAACGGTCATTTACGGTACAAAAGTTTTCATCAAAAAAATGTATGAAGCTATGCAAGAAATTTCAAAACACTACACTCGTGACCAACAAGGGCAATGGCATGAAACTGTTGTAACTCGTGAAGTATCAGAATACGATGTGCCACCCGAAATTTTAGCAAAAGCTAATAAAACTTCTCAAGAAACTGATATAACTCATGAATTAGAATTACAATTAAATTAACATAATTGAGGAAGGAAAATAAAAATCATGAAAAAAATAGGAGATTTTAAAAAATTCATATCATTTTTAGAAGATACGGAAGAGTTCATAAAAGTATTTAAACAGTTTCTTCCATCGCCAAAAATGCAATATAACTTAAATGAAATCGCTGAACTATACTCAAAAAGTACAGAAGAAATTATAAAAAAAATAGAAGTAAAAGAAGAATTAACATTTGCAGGTGGCATTTTCAAAATAACTTACACGTCTTCTAAAGAATTTAAAGTATCAATGGAAGGTTACTTTCAAGATTCGGCCAAAAAATGGGTAAAGAAAGAGACCAATAATTTACTTCCAACATCAAATTTAACAGAAAGCGCCTTAAAAGAATTACAGGATGCTAAAGAAGTATCCTATGAAATCTCTAATTCAGCTGAATAAGGGGGGATTACATATGGTCATTATATTGTATATATTAGGCGCTCTCTTTTGTTTAGGTATTATACTTGTATTACTGCGCTTTATAGGACAACTATTATTAGTTGCTATAGGAATGGCCCTTATAATAGGGGTAGGATTTTTAATTGTTGCCTTTTTCCCTTGGTCCTTAATTATACTAGCTATACTTTTCACCCTCGGTTACTTTATGGATAAATCTATTGATAAAAAAGTAAAATCATACTTTTATCAATACGAAATGGGAACTTATACAGACATTGTAAACTTCATCGATAGTAAGGATAGTGCAAATCAAGTACAAGACAAATTAAATGATCTTGTTCAAAAAGGGGTAATAGAACGTTTAGAGTTTAATCAAAATCAAATTGCTTATCGCTGTTTAGAAAAAAGAACTTATCCCAAAGGAGTTATTACTCACCATATTTCTTTAGACTAATATATAAACATCCACTTCAAGAGAGGGGCCTAATTCAGGGTCCCTCTCTTGTTTACCTTATTCATTAAATAATTTCATTCTATAACCTTCCTCGATAAATGATACAACGAAATCTACTTCAAAAAAAAACAGCCACATAAGTTCTTTTTTAATAAAAATATAATGTCCCTCAAATATCTTAGAAAATTAATCAAAATCAACCTCAATAAAAAAGAAACCGGCCACTTTACTTCGTAAAACAGCCGATTTCTTCTATATGTTTCATCGTGCGCGCCAATACATCGTCACGCATTATAAAGCTAAATTTTCTATCCGTTTTAATATTGTCAGGAATGTCTGTTAATAAAACAGATCCTTTCGTTTCTTCGTAATGCGTATGTTCTTCTACCGCACTAATTGTTGCAAAATAAATGTTTTTAATGATTATTTTGTCTTTTCCAGATACTTTATATTGTCCTAAGTAAGTTAAATCAGAAACTATGCCGCCAGTTTCTTCATGAACCTCTCGAACTGCCGCTTCTTCCGGTGTTTCCCCTAGTTCTACTTTACCACCTGGAAATTCAAGACCGCGACGTAAATGATGCGTTAATAACCATTGATCCCCGTACCGGCATACAACCCAAACATGCTTTGGCTCAGGAGAAAATGGATAACGTTCAAACGATAATTGTACAGTGTTGTGGTAATAATCTTTAAATTTGTACATGCCATTACTCCCCTATTGATGGTTACAAGTTTTTCCTACCACAAATTGTAGCATATTCTCGCTTTTCTGCATAATATTATCCAATTACAATCCATTGATTATTCCCATTTGCGCGACTAATTCTTTCGTCTCATGATTACCTAAATCGTAAATCATTTTATATGCTTTTTGTAGTTGTTCATCATATCGGTCATTATTCGAATCGTGATGATACTCAACAAATGGAACGTGAGAACGTACAAATGAACCTAAATCCTCTACATATGCTTGATCGAAGTACTCTCTTAATTCCGTAATTTCCTCATCACTTGCGGAAATCTCAAAATTATACGTATCCGCCGTCTTCACTTGTGAAATTTGACCATTTCCTATTGATATATAATATGTTTTTTTCTGCTCCATGTAACACCCTTCTTTCATCCTTTTAATTTCTATTGTTTTCATCAATTACAAAATTATGTAAAATAAAGAAAAGGAGGGATTACATGTTCAAAATATTAATTATCGGTATTATAATCGTCCTAGTCATACTAGTACTCTCCGTCATGACGATTAATAAAGGCTACGCTTATAAACATTCTGTTGATAAACCAGAAGATAACCCTTATACAAAAAACAGCAAGAAGAATTCATAATACACTTCATATACTACTTATTTTAACCCACATCATATCCAGCATTCGTTTACTGTCAGGTCAACATAACTTTCTACTACTTTTACAATCTCTATTAGGAGCTTTACTGTTTCTTATTACCATTGAACAAATAAGGAAAAAGGATTCATTTTGATTGTTCTCATTATCAACTATATAAAATAACTGGAGGTATATATGCTAAAAGGGATACAGATTACTTTTTCACTTATTGCTTTATGTATAGCAATCTATGGATTTTTTACTGGCAATAGAGAAATAATGCCTTACATGTTCATTTTCTTAGGGGCTATGGCTTTCACTATAGGTTTAGAGGAAATAAAAAAACAGAAACAATCTAGCAGCATACTCACTTTCATGGCTGGTGCTGGTGCTTTATTTCTTGGCTTCTCAGAACTATTTCGGTAAATAGTTTATTTAAAAAGGGGAGATTTATATGCTAAAAATCTTTCGCATTATATCCGCTCTTATCGTCATCGCTCTCGCTCTATCCGGAATGTTGACAAACGCACTTGTTACATTGCCTTATATGCTCATCGCCTTATCTATTATGACCTTCATCATGAGTGCAGAAGAAAAACAGAAACAAAAGAAAGTACATAGTACACTCTCCTTCCTTGCTGGCGTATTCACTTTAATCGTTGCTATTATAATTTTTGTCTCTCAATAACTATCTTTCTACTAGGAGGTTAAGATGCATATAAGAAAATTACAGCTAACCATCGTTTTTATTACTTTAATCTTATGCTTATACAGCACCTTTACAATGAACTTTCAAACCTTTTCACCTATCATTTTGTTCCTCTTTAGTTTATATGGCATTTTAGTAGGAATTGAGACGATTCAAAAACAACAAAAACAAATTGGAGCTATTAGCATCGGTTTAAGTCTTTTTACGATTGTTTTTATTATTCCATTTATAATGTTCTTTTAAAGGAGGATTATATGTTTAAAAACATTCGAATTATAATAGCTACTATCGCACTTATTCTCGCCCTATTTAGCTTCTTCGCAAACCTCTCTATGCTTTTACCATACGTTTTTATCCTTTTGAGTATTATGTTTATCCTTTTTGGAATCGATGAAATAAAAGAGCGACAAAAAGCAAAAGCATTTGTTTATTTTCTCGGTTCTGCCTTTATTTTATATGTTGGGGTGTCTAGTATACTTTCATAAAAAAGAAGAGCATGTTTTGCTCTTCTTTAACTCACCATTTTCAACCCAATAATCGTCCCCATAATTCCAACGATACAAATAATCCGAAAAGCATTTTTCGGCTCTTGAAAGAATAAAATACCGACAACTGCTGCCCCGAGCGTCCCAATTCCAGTCCAAACTGCATATGCAATTGATAACTGAATTTCTTGGAGCGCCATCGTTAAAAATTGAAAACTAATAATAAATCCACCTATTAAAATAATATTATTCGTCCAATTATTATCTTTTGCTACTTTCTTTATCCCAATTACACCGACAATTTCAAAAAGCCCAGCTATAATTAAATACATCCACGCCATTTTATTTCACCTCTTCCTTGTCGCCACTAAATTTCAATCCGATAATAAATAGTGCTAAAAAACAAACAAGGAAAATTTTAATAAACGAAAATGGCTCTTTAAAATATAAAATATCTACTACTATCGTTCCCACTGTCCCAATTCCAGTAAATACTGCATATGCCGTTCCAATTGGGATTCTTTTAGTTGCTTCAATTAATAGATGAAAACTAACTAAAATTGCAATAAGTGTCAAAATGCTCATCGAATTTGTTTTTAATCCTGTTGCCCAATATATTTCGATTAAGCCTCCAAATACTAAATACAACCACGCCCTATTTGTACTAATCTCCTTTTTCTTTTCCACTCCTTCCTTTACCTCTTGTCGTGTTTCTTGCTTTAGCGAACTACGTTTCTTTTTCGGAAAAAAGATATACGACATCGCCCATATAAAATGAATAATGAGCACCGATGTCCAAACACTGATAATGGTATTAACAGTTTCATTTTTATAAAAGCCTATTTGTTTATTCAAAATCCATTCTTTCATATGAAGAATATAAGATCCACTTGGTAACTCTTGAGCTGGTACAAGCCCTATTAGAAAAATAAATAAAAGCTGCGCAAGAATGAAAATGCCCACATGTTTATAAAAGTATTGCCGCTCTAATCGTGCGTGCCCCTTTCCATATAGCTTCTCTTTTTGCATAGCTGTCATTTATCTTCCTCCTTTTTCAAATAATAATCTACCATTTCATCTATATACTTCATTGTTTCCGAATCAAGTCCATATACTTTTGCAATCTCCCCCTCTTCAGGTCTAATTAATTCCCAATACTTATTTATTAATTGTTCATCTTCTTGAAATATATGCATGGAAAAAGTCACTACTTTTTCCGCCAATTGTTGAACTTCTGGTGAATCTACTGGTTCATTTATACGCTCGCGAATTTCTCTTAATACTTGCAGCCACTCTTTCGTTCTTTTATCGTTTTCTTCAAATGTTGGTAAGCCCTGAATAATCTGCTGCTCTTCCTCATTAAAATATCTTTTCCAAAATTTCTCCCTCTGATCAATTCCCTGTACTGATTTTATAAATAACATTAAATCTTCTGTTCTAAGCTCTCCTGTTAATTCAATGGAATGAAATGTTGTATATAGTAGCTTTTCTAAATCCTGTAATCTTTTTACTTCCCCTTGTATTGTTTGAATTTCATTTTGAATCGCATTTTTCCATCTTCCTTCTTCTGAAATCCCCTTTTCTTCTTTTAATACTTCTTTTATTTCTGAAAGCTTAAAACCAAGCTTTTTAAAAGTTGTGATTTGCTGCAATGTAATTACATCATCTTTTGAATAGTAACGATATCCTGAATCAGCAACATAAGACGGTCTTAACAATCCAATTTCCTCATAATATCTAAGTGTTCTCGTCGTTACATTCGTTTCTTTTGAAATTTCGCCAATGCTATACTTATCCATCATTTCCTCCCTTTACTTACTTTATTTATCCCTACTATAAACTTTGACGTATACGTTAAAGTCAATACTCTTCATAACATATATTTCTACAAATAAAAAAACTGCCCTTTCACAGGCAGTTTTTCTTTCTATCCAAATACTTTCTCAAGTTCATCTTTATCTTGGCTTAACCAGAAGTTCATTAAGCGTTGTGCTCCTTCTAAGTCGTGAAGCTTCGCTTGGCCACATTGTGTTTCATTTGCAGCTGGAATTTCTGTAATTTGAACCGCATCTTTTAATGTTAGTTCTAATAAATCAATAACTTCTCGAACTGTTGGTGTTCCGCTTACTACAAGATAATATCCTGTTTGGCAGCCCATTGGTGAAATATCAATAATATCAAAATGCGGATAACGATCAATATATTTACGTAAATTGAATGCTAATAAATGTTCTAACGTATGAATAACATCTGGTTTCATTGCTTGTTTATTCGGTTGGCAAAAACGAATATCGAATTTATTTACAATACCGTCACTACCTACGTTGTGAACTCCGCAATGTCTTACATAAGGCGCCTTTACAATCGTATGATCTAATTCAAAGCTTTCTACTGATGGCATACAACATCTCTCCCGCTTTTAATTTAATTCCGTTATATCCAATATGATATAACGGAAATCAACATTAGTAAAGTATTATGTACAGTCGTGCTATAATACTTTAAGACTATGCTGAAAAGGAGACCATTATGAAACAGATTTTTATTGGGATTATACGCTTTTATCAAAAATTCATTTCTCCAATGACACCACCAACATGCCGCTTTTATCCAACTTGTTCTCATTACGGATTAGAAGCATTTCAAAAACATGGTGCTCTGAAAGGATTTTGGCTTACATGCAAGCGTATATTAAAATGTCACCCTTTCCACCCGGGAGGATTTGATCCTGTCCCAGATAAAAAGGATGACAAAGTAAATTCTTAATTATCGTAGCCATTCACAACTAAATCTAACTTTCCTGTATCAGGATCTATAACAAGACCGTGAACAGGTACTTCTTCAGGAAGTAACGGATGGTTGCGAAGTATTGATACGCTATGTTCTACACTTTCTTCTACACTAGAGAATCCTTGTAGGAATCTTTCTAAATCGATTCCAGAATAACGAAGTGTATCTAATTTCTCTTCTGTTATACCGCGCTCTTTCATCTTCTCAATTGTACTGCTTGCTTGAATTTTTGCCATACCACAATCATGGTGACCAACTACACAAACTTCATCAGCACCAAGCTCATATACAGCAACTAAAATACTACGCATAATACTTCCAAACGGATGTGAAATAACAGCGCCTGCTACTTTAATAATTTTCACATCACCGTTACGCATATTCATCGCTTTCGGTAATAATTCAACAAGACGAGTATCCATACAAGAGATAATTACCATCTTTTTGTTTGGAAATTTACCTGTTTCGTACTCTTCGTATTTTTTTTCTTCAACGAATTTTTCATTGTATTGTAAAATCTCTTCTAATGACTTCATAGTAAAGAACCCTCTTTTCTCTCATTTACATTACTTATATAGTGTACCAAAATTTAAAAAACTCAAAAAGGATATTGCTTTATAGTAAAAATAAGATATTTTCAGATAACCGACATAATTCTTTCAAAATATACACACACCTTTGTAACAAGTCCCCCCTATTTAAAACGTATTTTCACTATAAACTGATTGTAGATAATGTAAAAAAGGAGTGAATATTCATTATGTCCGACGTTCTGTTACTGAGTCGTTTTCAATTTGCAATTACTATTTTTTATCACTTTTTATTTGTACCTTTGACAATCGGACTTGTTATTTTAGTAGCATGTATGGAAACTCAATACGCCCGCACATTGAATCCAACATACCGCAAAATGGCAAATTTCTGGGGTAAATTATTTACAATTAACTTCGTAATGGGGATTATAACCGGGATTACGATGGAGTTCCAATTTGGAACAAACTGGTCTGAGTACTCCAAATATATGGGAGATATTTTTGGATCACCTCTCGCAATCGAAGCACTCGTTGCCTTCTTCTTAGAATCTACTTTCATGGGAATATGGTTATTCGGTAAAGACAAAATTTCACCAAAGTTCCGTGCCTTCTGTATGTGGATGGTTGCACTTGGAACAAATATTTCCGCCCTTTGGATTATTACAGCAAACGGCTTTATGCAAAACCCAGTTGGCTACGTCGTACGTAACGGCCGCGCTGAATTAAATGATTTCTGGGCACTTGTTACAAATCCATATGCGTGGAACATGTTCTTCCATACGGTAATTAGTTGTTATATCGTTGGTGCTTTCTTCGTTATGGCAATTAGTGCCTATCATTTATTACGTAAAAACGAAGTTGAATTCTTCAAAAAATCATTTAAGTTTGGTTTAATGTTAGGTTTATTCGCTGCAACTGTTACACCGTTTATGGGGCATCAGTCTGGTGTATCAGCAGCTAAATACCAGCCAGCTAAAGGTGCTGCGATGGAAGCTGTTTGGGAAACTGGAAAAGGACAAGGATTCTCGATTGTTCAAATTCCTGATGTAAAAAACGAAAAAAACTTTGAATTCCTTACTATTCCGAAACTAGGAAGTTTCTTCTACACAAACTCATTTGATGGCGAAATTGTTGGTTTAAAAGATATCCCGAAAGATGAACGTCCAAATGTTAACCTCGTGTACTATAGCTTCCGCTTAATGGTTGCACTTGGTATGTTCTTTATGGCATTAACTTGGTACGGTTTCTACTTAAACCGAAAAGGAAAACTAGAAAACTCAAAACGTTATTTAAAAATCACAATGTGGTCTGTTTTACTACCATATATCGCAATTAACGCTGGGTGGATTGTTGCCGAAGTAGGTCGTCAACCATGGACAGTATATAAACTGATGCGTACAGCGGAATCTGTATCACCTATATCTGTTCCACAAATTTGGTTCTCCTTAATTAGTTTAATCTTGTTCTACACATTACTTTTAATCGCAGATGTATACTTAATGCTAAAGTACGCGAAAAAAGGACCTGCTGCATTAGAAGAGCCTGCTACTGAAGGAGGTGCGGCTCATGTCTCATGATATGCTCGCAATCATCTGGTTTGGTTTATGGGGCGTAATTTGGACAGTTTACTTCATTCTTGATGGCTACGCACTCGGTAACGGGATGATTTTCCCATTCGTTGCGAAAGACCGACAAGAACGAAATCAATTACAAGAAGCAATCGGCCCATTCTGGGGTGGTAATGAAGTATGGTTAATTACAGCTGGTGGCGCAACATTTGCTGCCTTTCCAGTCACATATGCAAATATGTTTAGTTATTTATATACACCACTATTTTTAGTATTACTTGCACTGTTTGCTCGTGCTGCCGGACTTGAATTTATGCATAAAGACGATTCACCAATTTGGCAAAAAACTTGTAAATGGGCATTTACAATTGGTAGTTTCCTAATCGCCTTCTTATTCGGTGTTACATTCGCTAACCTTTATTACGGACTACAAATCGGAAAAAATGGGTACGAAGGAAATTTACTTAGCTTACTAAATCATTATGGTATTTTAGGAGGTCTGTTCTTCACTGCTATATTCGTCGTATCTGGTGCCCTTTGGGTTATGATTAAAACGACTGGTGAAGTATCGGATCGTGCTTATAAAATCGCAAGACCATTTTCAATGGCAGCTGCTATCATTTTAGCTATCTTCTATGTAGCAACTGCAAATCGTACAAATTTATTCCAAAACTTCACAGAATATCCGGTACTATTCATTCTTCCGGTACTTGCCATGTTAATGAGTGTACTCGCACTTATTATGGTGTACAAACATAAAATCGGTCTTGCATTCACATTCGTTTGCTTAACAATCGCAATGTTTATGACAACTGGCTTTGCAGGTATGTTCCCAAGAATGTTACCGTCACGTATTAACGACGCATATAGCACAACGTTATACAACGCAGCAGGTAGTCAATTAAATTTAAAAATTATGTTCTTCGTGGCAATGGTTATGGTACCGATTGTTATTGGATATCAACTTTGGAGCTACAGTATCTTTAAAAATAAAATTCATAAAGACTCTGCTAAAGGGTATCACTAAAATGAAAAAAGACACTTCGTTTGAAGTGTCTTTTTTACGTATGATTTTTGATAAGATGTTATATTTCCAATCTAACAACTATAATACAGAAGAATCATGAACAGCTCACAGCTAGATTGTAGCACAGGGCAAGTTCATCATTTTATGCAATTTTACATATTGATCTATAAAGTAAATTGTATTCCCTGATCATTCGCATCGCTATCCCTTACATCTGCTGTACTAATCCCACTAAATGTTTGTACTTTTTTTCCTGTATTCGATGATCCTGATCCATTATAAGCTTTCGTTTTTTCAATTGGCTGCACGTTATATTTATCTCCTAAATTAATCGTTCCGTTACAGTTTTCAATAATAACGCCTTCCACAACTGACGGCATTTTGTCACCTACTTTCATTTCCTTACTTTTATTTTATGAGAATCGCCTAAAGAAATAGCATGTTTCCATAAGAAAAAGCACTCAGGGTGAGTGCTTTTTTTTATTTACCGCTCTTCTCTCTCTCACAAGCAATTCCATCGCCATCACGATCTAAATGCTTACCGTAGTATGGACTATCTCTTGTAATATCATAAAATCCAGCATCGTTTGCTTCTTTACAATTAGCAAAGCGCTTTGGCTCTTGATTCGCGCCTGGTCTTTCCTCATATGGTAATGTCGCATTATATAAGAACTGTACATATTGTTCACGAGTTACATTCATCTTAGGTGAAAACATATTATCACCTGTTCCAGCAGCAATTTTATTAGATTGTACAGCGCTAATCGCTTTATTCGACCATGATTTTCTATCTACATCTACAAATGTATGCTCTGATTTTGCCACTAATTTATATGCATTTGTTAACACTTGAGCCATTTCTTCACGAGTCAAAGAAGCTTTTGGTCTAAAGTTCCCTTTTTCATCCCCTGCAAAAATCCCCATTTCTGTTAATGCTAAAATTTCCTTTTTAAAATTTGTTGAATGATCATTAATATCATTATACGGATTATTGTAATTCTCTTTCGATTCCGGCTTTAGCTGAAGATACATAAGTCTAGCAACTTGCTCACGAGTCACATCATCACCAAACCCAAAAATTCCATTTCCGTACCCACTAACGATATTTTTACTTGTTAAATCTAAAATTGCTTTATAAGACCAATGCCCTGTTGGAACATCTTTGAAGATAATACTTGCTTGTGCCGTTCCAATAGATGTAAAGGCAGTTGTTACGACAATTGCGCCTGTTAAAAATATTTTCTTTAAATTCATTCTAAGATCCCCTTTTACTTTTCTTAATAACCATTTAACATAATAACAAATTATAAGAATACAATTTGTCATATCATGTCGAACACAAAAAAGAATCCTGCTGGATTCTTTTTTGCTAAGCATGAATGGCAATTTTGGAGACAGTTGACTTCTTCAAAAATTTATTAGGGGTAATATTTTGAAAAAGAAAGCCTTTCATATGTAGGTTAACACCACTGGAATATATAGTAAATTGATAATATTTATACGGAAGATTGCTAATGTTTAGTATAGATACTTTCCACTATATCAACAGTGAAAAGTATCTACATGAAACAACAAAAAGGTGCCTTCAAAGAGGGCACCTTTCATAAACAGACGCTATAAAACAGAATTATTTATTGTTATACGATTGTTAGATACAAAAAGTAGAGGGAAATGTTTGTAAGAAATTCTGCTTTATATAGTCTGCCTACCACTTATATTTTAATCCTCTTCACTTGAAAATAAATATAATATGCATAATTACATATCAAAAAGAAAAGACACTCCATAGAGTGCCCTTTCAACCATTTTACTTCTAATAAATCACCTTACATACATTTTAACATATGTATCCATACATTTTATTGAGAAAATTCAGAATCATTTTTCCTTTCATTTTCAATTATAAAATCATGTAATATAGAAGGTATGTCAAATTATTATACAAATTGAGGTGTACTATATTTATGTATTTCGGAATTATTCCTCTTATATTGTTTATTATTTTTCTTATCTCATATTTAAAAGATCCACGAAAAATAATAAATGGCTTTTTATTTAATGCCTTTTTCTGTTCATTTCTATTATTTTGCGCTATAGCCTCATATGAGTCTGGTAGTAACTCTTTACATTTTATCGTTATTATTCCCATGTTAGCGCTAATTGTAATGATACCTTTTGCTATAGTCGCTTTAATGTTTGGACTATTTCTTAATGCAAAAATTTTAATGCAACGTGAAGGAAGACGCTTCACAAACTCTTTAACTTTAATTGCTGCTTTAGGGATTTTATTCTTTATTATGCTCGCTATCATAAATCCAGCAAATTTATTCTCAGAGCATTTTCAATTTATTTTTACTGCGATTTCGCTTATAACTATGTATTTCTTTGTACATTTGTCTAACTTCTTAAGCGCATATTTTTTATATCAATTCAATAGACCAAGACGTAATCAAGATTTCATCATCGTTCTTGGTAGTGGCTTAATTAATGATAAAGTACCACCTTTACTTGCAAGTCGTATTAATAAAGCAATCGACTTTTATTGGAAACAAGCCTCTGTAAATACACCACCAACAATCATTTTCTCTGGTGGACAAGGTCCAGATGAAGGTCTTCCTGAAGCAGAAGCAATGCAAAAATATGCTGTTGAAAAAGGAATTCCGTTTGAACATACAGTACAGGAAAATCGCTCTATCAACACATATCAAAACATGTCGTTCTCTAAAGAAATTATGGATTCTTTAAAACCAGAAGGTAAGTATAGGAGTATCTTTACAACGAACAACTTCCATCTTTTCCGCGCTGGTATATATGCAAGACAAGCTGGTCTTAATAGCCAGGGAATTGGATCAAAAACAGCATTTTATTACTGGCCTAACGCAATGATTCGTGAATATGTCGCAATTGTTGTAATAGGACGTAAGCGCCATATGAAAGTGTGCGGGACTATTTTAGGTTTCGCTTTATTCCTAACAGTCCTTAGTTTTATTGTTTCTTAACATTCTCCCATCCTTTCATAAGGATGGGATTTCTTATACTTATTTCAAAAATATTTTAAAGATAATATGGTGATAATATTCCCTGCATACATCCATTAAAGGAGAAATTTTTCAAATTAAATGTTAAAATGAAATTTAGGTGTGAATTACGTAACAAATAAGAAACTAGTTTGAAACGAGGAAATTACATGGAGAAAATTATCAAAAACAAGCCCAATAAGCTAAAAATCGCTTCAAAAGCTTTGATGATTATTATTGGGGCATTTATCACAGCATACGGATTAGAAGCGGTATTAATTCCAAATAACGTATCAGACGGTGGTGTGACTGGTTTAAGTATCGTTAGTTCAAGATTATTTGGATTGCCATTAGGAGCTCTAATCGCAGTTATTAACATTCCTTTCGTTTGGTTAGGATATAAACAAATAGGTAAAAGCTTTGCAATTTATTCTATTATCGGGATTGCTTCATTAGCAATAGGTACCGTTGTTATGCACGGAATACCTACTATTATTGAAGGCGATACACTACTCGTTACAGTTGTTGGTGGTATTATTATCGGTTTCGGTATGGGACTAGCATTACGTAACGGTGGCGCATTAGATGGAATCGATATGCTAGCTGTATTACTTTCTCGTAAGTTACCTTTTGGAACAAGTGACCTTATTTTATTCTTAAACATGTTCGTATTTATTTTCGTATCAACAGTATTCGGTCTTCAAGGAGCTATCCTTTCGGCAATTGCTTACTTTATCGCTTCGAAAGTGATTCATATCGTTGAAGTTGGTTTAAGTGGTTCGAAAACATTTAAAATCATCACGAAAGAACCTGAATTAATGGTAGAAACAATTCGCGATCGTTTAGGTCGAAGCGCAACATACAATGAAGTTTATGGTGGTTATTCAAGAGAGAAATTCAAAGAAATTTCTTGTGTAATTAACCGTTTAGAAGAAAGTAAAATGAAAGACTTGATTAATGAAATCGATCCAAATGCCTTTATTACAGTTTATGACGTAGCAGAAGTAAAAGGCGGTAACTTTAAGAAACGTGATATTCATTAATCATTATGAATAAAGAGGGTGTGCCAACAATTTGGCACACCCTCTTCTTATTATTAAGTTGCAGTCTTTGTCGGTAAGTCGCTATATTTTAATAATCGCTGATATAATTTTACTCTCCCCATCTTCTTCCTCTCTTAATCCATGCTACGTATTTTTGAAAGGCGGGCACTTCTTGTTGAAAACGAAGCAGAACATATAGAAAGAGAGTACATGTACATAGTATCCATAGAATACCTACTACAAAGTGAAATTTCATCGTTGTGCTAATAAACAAACTGATGAATAAGACGAGGAACATAATCAAACTAAACCTTTTATATATAGTCATACTAATCTCCTCCTTATAACTTAATTGCACCAGTTACAAGGAATTTATTTCCATAATAAAAAGACCGAAAAGCATATTCCACTTTCCGATCTCTATAACTATCTTCTCTTCGTAATTTTTCCTGAACCACCGACCCTCGTTTTCGGAGGAGATGTATTCCTTGGCGGCGTTTTAATAGATGATTTCGGCTTCACATCTGATCCGCTCGAGCCACCTGGTGTTTTTGTAATTTTCCCTTTGCTTCCAGTAGAAGGCGGAGGCGTACTACTTCCTTTTTTCGTAATACTTCCTGTATCTCCTACGGAAGGTTTCGAATCTACATTATCGCCTCGCTTAATGATAGATCCTTTCCCTTCCTTCGTAATTGGAGGCGGGGTTTTCTTTTCTTCTTTCGTAGGCGGTCTCTCTGGAATAACCGGTTTATGATTTTGTCTGTCATTATATCCGCGATAATCACCGTATGATGATTTTCGTGAACCGAATATATCGTTTAAAATACTCCCCATAATATATCCTTGCAGGAAGGATGGTTGGTAATTTTGACGGACAAATTCTTTATTACTTATTTCAATTAACGTATCAGAAGGTTTCTCTTTATCCTTTTGCAGGTTATAAATCTTATCAGAATAAACGAGGAACATTTGATTTTCGTCTTCTTTAGATGCTTGCTTCGGTTCTCTTTCATTAATGAGTTCCTTTGCGACTTCAGGAACTGACCGATTGGCGGCCCTATACACGTAAGATTCTTGTTTACCTTCTTTTGCGACAGATTCTAGCGGATAACGATCTTGAATCGACTTTGTCTGTCCGCCTTGACAACCTGATAAGGCATATCCAGCAACAACAAGTAATAGAACGATAGCAAGTATAGGGATCGCGAACGATTTAATCATGGTAAACAATCGGTTTGACATGATTACGCCCCCTTACGTTGCTCTTATAATTTGTACATCAGCAGGAATAATTGCTTCTCCCTCATACATCATTGTGCGACCATTTTGCCATTCAATACGTAATAATTTTCGGTTATCTGATTGGAATTCCCATACGTACTGTTCCTCTGAAGCAGAGAATGGTGTTTTCCCCATCACAACAACACGTCCGTTATATTGCTCTTCCATATGGTACTCTGTATCATCCATTTCAATTGTCGTCGGAACTTCATCAATTGAATCTAAACGACCATCGATTGGTGTATATAATTTGTAATACGTATTTTCACGATCTTCAATTTTTAAATAACGAATATCTTTCCCATCTTGCAGTGTTAAAACAATTTCTTTACGAGAATGCATACTCGTTTTCCCAGTTAATTCGTACATGACTAATGAAACTTCAATCATATCGCCAGGAGCTAACGTTAACAAACTTTTCTCTGGTTTCGGCGGCTCTGGGCTCTTCATTATATTTTTAATTCGTTTAAATAAACTCATGATTTACCCCTCCTTCTCTCTTTATAAACAAGCACCTAAAATAAGTGCACCAACGATATGTAATGATCCGGCCAACATCGCATGTGCAACACTGCCTTCTTTCGTACCTTCTTCTAAATCTAAACCAGACATTTTCTTTAACACAAATTCAATAAACATTTCTACTACTAATAAAATAACGAAAGAAACTGCTGATGCAAGTAGTGCTTGCCATAAGTCGTTTGCTTTCGTTATGGATTGAGATAAAATGTACCCTTGCGCGAATAATTTCATAACGAAACGAGTTGTTACAGCTGTATTCCCATTCTTTATTTCTTTTAAATCATTGTATTTAGTAAAAATTGAATCAACCCACATAATTGCAAATAAAAGTACTGCACTTGCTCCAGTCCATACAAGCATGGCTAACACATTTGTCCATGTCATTGCAAAACCTCCTCTAAAAAGTAATAGAAAACCGACATGAATTCTCTTCAGACATGTCGGTTTCTTTGTCTATTCTATATTATTTCTCATACTGCTTCATAATACGAGCTAATTCATCGTCAACAGCAGAATTTTTATTTAAGCTTGCGAATTCATCATCTAGTGACTTTTCTTTTTTATAAACTTCGCCACTTGCTTCTGCTTCAGCCTCTAATTGAAGAGCTTTCTCTTCCATACGGCTTAAACCAGCTTTTGCTGAGTTTGAATCAAATCCAGACATCGCCTGATTAATATTCTTTTGTGCTTTCGCCGCATTTACACGTGCTACAAGTGTTTCACGTTTATTTTTCAGCTCTGTTAATTGCTTACGCATTTCTTCTAGCTTCAGGCGAAGATTATCAGCAGCAGCTTTATTTTGCTCATAGCTTGCTTTATATTCATTCATCTTTTGCTCTGCATTTTGTTTTTCTTCAAGAGCACGACGCGCAAGGTCAAGATTGCTTGCTTGAACAGCCATATGAGCTTGCTCTTCACGTTTTTTCACAAGTGCTTCTTGCTCTTCAAATAATATTTTGAATTTCTTCTCAAGTGCAATTTGAGCTGCTACACTTTTCTCAGCTTCTTGTACATCCGCTTGCATATCGCGTAAATATTGATCCGTCATCTTAACTGGATCTTCCGCTTTTTCAATTAATGAATATACATTCGACATTGTTAAATCTCGTAATCGTTTAAATACAGACATTCTAATTCCTCCTATGACTTACCTCATATTTCAAATTCACTACTTGGAAAACTGAAAAATCTCCCTTAACAGTAAAGAATATTCATTTTTACAGCCTATGTGTTTATTATAACAAAACTAATATGTCCTTACATGTTATTTCCAAAATACAGCCAATATAATATGACATTCTAGATAAAACATTGTATTCCTAATATATTCTCATTAACCCTCTTCAGAATTGACTTATTTTTATACACTTTCACTAAATTACATTATTGTAATTTTACTGTAAGCTAACTCGATAGTTACGTTGCAATATTTCTTATACACTAATACCAGAAGCAACGAACAAGCTTCTCATCATTTCAGAACTAATACAAAAATGTATTTACTATAAAACATATAAAAGGAGAAATCATCATGAAAAAATTAGTAGGAATCGGATTAGCAGCAGCAATTTCACTTGGAGCATTATCAGGTTGTTCTTTATTAGGAGAAAAAGCGAACGGATTAGTATTATACGGATCAGAAGAGCAAGTTCAAAAAATTACAGATCAAAATAAGAAAGAAGTAAAAGAAAAAGACTTTTATAAAATGAAAATGGCAACATTAGAGGGTAAAAAAGTACTTGTAATGGATAAGAAAACTGGTGATGAACTTGTTAAGAAAGAACTACTTAAAAAAGTTGATAAAAATGATGATACAAAGGCAATCGATAAATTACCAGCTGTAACAGAAGAAGAAGGCGTGCTGTTTGCAAAAGAGAAAGTAGAAAATGCTACGCTTGATGGAGCAAAATTAAAATATGAAGGCAACACAATTATCGGTGATGGCCGTTCTTATGCAGATATGTTTGCTATCGTTGATGATGCAACATATGTAAATGTAAAAGGTGAAGAAAAATCTGTAGGTATTTTGAAATTTGATAAAGACCCAAGCAAAGAGCTACCTGGAGCAAATGGAGTAGAAGCTTCTCAACTTGTAAAAATTAAAAAATAACAAAAAAAAGCTTTGCGAAATTCGCAAAGCTTTTTTTGTTATTTGTGAGCAATTTGCTCCATATCCGGGCTACAAGTTTGCGACTGACATGACTTATTTAAAGAACATGCTGCGCATTTTCCTTTTTTACTTCTCTTTACAAAATTAACCAACGTGTATGCTGCATAACCAAAAATGATAGCTCCAATTATAATATTGACCATCATCACAATACATCTCCTTCTAGAATCCGAGTAAAGATCCAACTTGGTATATAATGAGCGTTAATACATAAGCAACTACGAGCGGATAAACGACTGAGAAAATCGTCCATTTCGCTGATCCTGTTTCACGTTTAATAACAGCTACTGTCGCTAAACACGGAACATATAATAAAATAAAGAACATAAATGCATATGCTGATAACGCAGTATAATGTGCTCCCATAACATTTCCTAGCACATCTTCTTTCACCGCATAAATAATTGCCATTGTAGAAACGACAACTTCTTTCGCTAAAAATCCTGTTAAAAGAGATGCTGCAGCTTGCCATGTTCCAAAGCCGAGCGGTGCAAATAGTGGTGCGATAAACCCACCAATCATCGCTAAGTAACTGTCTCCCATATCAACACCAAATCCTGATGGACCTGCATAGTTTAATAACCAAATGACAACAGAACCACCGAAGATGAATGTACCTGCTTTACGAACAAATCCTTTCCCTTTCTCCCACGTGCTTAGCCATAACGTTTTCGCTTGTGGCACGCGGTAAGGAGGTAGTTCAATGACGAAAATAGACTTTTCCGCTTTTAAAATAGTAAGAGACATAATTTTTGTAACTAATAACGCAAGAACAATACCTGCAACATATAAAGAAAATACAACAGTTGCCTGACTATTAGGGAAGAACACTCCCGCAAATAATGCATATACAGGTAAACGCGCTGAACAAGACATAAATGGTGTTACAAGAACTGTAAGTAAACGTTCTTTTTCTTGTTCAATCGTTCTCGCTGCCATAATACCTGGAACATTACATCCAAAACCGATAATCATCGGAATGAACGCTTTTCCGTTTAAACCGAAGAACTCCATAATTCGATCCATAACAACTGCAATTCGCGCCATATATCCTGAGTCTTCTAATAATGAAATGAAAAAGAATAGTGCAAAGATTTGTGGAACGAATACTAATACTGCACCAACACCGGCAATAATACCTTCTGTAACGAGTGCTTGAATAAAATCAGAAGCTCCAACACTTGTGAGACCAGCCGTCACCCAATCTGTAAGCTGTCCACCAAAAAAGCCATCTAACATATCCGATAAAGGTGTACCAATCCACGTAAACGTAACCTGAAAAATAAAAAACATAACTGCTAAAAAGATTGGAAGTCCTAAAATTTTATGTGTAATTAATCTATCAATTTTTTCCGAAAAAGGAATTTTTCCTTCTTTCTCATGCTTCATAACATTTGTTTTTAACTTTTCAATATACGCTTCACGAGTTTTGTAAATGTGCTCTTCCAACGTACAATCAAGTTTTCCTTCTAAGCGAGATCGAATGGCTACAAGTTCCTTACAAATTGGTAATGCTTTCATTTCTTTTTCTACTACTTCGTTATTGCTTAAAAATTGCAGGGCTAACCATCTTGGATGCTTATAATTCGCTGTCTCTAAAAGAGCTATTACCTCTCCAATTCCTTCATCCATTTGTACACCATATGAAATAATGAATGGCTTTTTCTCGTTTTTGTCATTTTCTTTAAGAGTAGCAAGTAGTTCTTCACAGCCTTTTCCACTTCTTGCAACGACAGGAACGACTGTTACACCTAATAGTTCTGATAATCGTTTTACATCAATTACAATGCCTCGTTGCTTTGCCACATCGACCATATTTAATCCAATTGAAACCGGCTTTCCAAATTCAAGTAATTGCAACGTTAAATGCATATTTCTCTCGAATTGCGAAGAATCCACTATATTTAACATATGATGAAATTCGTCTGTTAGTAGAAAATTTGTAACGACACCTTCATCACGCGAAACTGGATTCAAATCATAAACACCTGGTAAATCAATTAATGTCCCTTGCTTATCTTTTAATTTACCAACCTTCTTTTCTACTGTTACACCGCTCCAGTTCCCTACATACTCATAAGAACCAGTAAGTGCATTAAATAATGATGTCTTTCCTGTATTCGGATTCCCTAGCAAAGCTACCTTATTCACGCTAATTCCACCTTTATCATTTTCGCGTCACAATGACGAATACTAATTAACTGTCCACGACACTCCAATGTACAAGGACCTTTGAACATCGCTTTTTGCTTCATGCGAAGTTCGCTTCCTTCAGAAAGACCGAAAGCAGCCAATCTTCTCTTTAGTAAATAATCTAAAGACTGAACACTTTTTACTAGCACTTTCTCACCGATTTTAATATCTACTAAGCTCATAACCTTCCCCCTCAGAAGAGAATGATAATTATTTTCAGAAAAATTATAGCACAATCTATTTCTCTTGTACTATACCCTTTTGCTTCATATTTATTAACATTTCACTACAATTCTATTTCAATAATTGTCATACCGTATTTATTTGCCATTCTCATCCATTTCGCTTACAATAAACAATAGCAAATAAAGAATCTCGTTATCACAGGGGGAGCCATGCCGCTGAGAGGGAACACTTCGTTCCGACCCTTCGAACCTGTTAGTTAATGCTAACGCAGGGATTGTGCAAACGTCCGAAATACATACCTCTTTTTTATTTACGTATTTCGTATCCTCCTATGATATCTATTCTTTTTTGTACAACTTGGTTTTAGGGGGAGACAATATGCGTAACACCAATTTACAAGCGATGATCGAATCTGCTATTCTTGCAGCCTTCGCCATGATTATCGACATTTTACCATTATCACTTAAACTTCCAACAGGCGGTTCCATTTCATTTGCTATGATTCCTATTTTTATTATTGCATATCGCTGGGGCTTTAAATCTGCTTTCTTAGGTGGCTTAATTTGGGGATTATTACAAATTGTTGTAGGTGATGCTTACATTTTAACACCTGTTCAAGCATTTATTGAGTACTTCATTGCCTTTGCTTTTATTGGATTTGCTGGTTTATTCTATCGACCAATTCAAAAAGCACTTTTAACTTCCAATGAAAATAACGAAAGAAAGAAAGTTATTGGTTACATTATTCTTGCTACATTTGTTGGTAGCTTTGCACGCTATTTCTGTCATTTTATTGCCGGTATTATTTTCTTTGGGCAATATGCACCGAAAGGTCAATCAGCTGTGCTATATTCATTAATCGTAAATGGTGCCACAATGCTTGGTTCTTTTATTTTATGTACAGTTTTACTTATATTTTTATTCCTTACTTCACCACGCTTATTCAAAAGCATCAGTGCTTATCAAATGAATACACAAAAAAAGGGCGCTTAATGAGCGCTCTTTTTTTCATATCGTAATATCAATTAAAAATACAATAAATGCACAAAAGAAAATAAATACCATTATACTTAGCCACTTGCTATGCACGGTTCATCGACTCCTTACATAACCTCATTTTCTATCCAAAGTATACTGTTTAAAAATAAAGATTAGGTAAAGATAATATGAAAATAAATTAAAAAAAGCGTAGCATGTACCATCTACGCTTTTTTTGGTAAGTAGAAGTAAAATAATACACCGTCTTCTGTATTCTTTACCCCATATTCAGCATCGTGTAGTTCTAAAATATTTTTAGAAATAGCTAGCCCAAGACCCGTTCCACCTTGTGAACGCTGACGAGCTGCATCCACGCGATAAAAACGGTCCCAAATTTTATCTAATTGTTCTTCTTCAATGTGAGTACCTTTATTTTCAATACACACTTTTATACGATCCTGCTCATCTATTGTGGAAATCATAATATCCTCTTTATTTGGTGTATAACGTATGGCATTCGTAATGAAGTTTACGATGACTTGTTCAATCCGACTTTGATTTGCCATCACTTCAACTGAACATATATTTTTATGCACACGAAGTTCTTTTTTCTCTATGTCCACAGAAAGGTATTCACATATATCTTCAATTACTGAATCAATATAAAATAAACCCTTTTTCATTTTATATGTACCTGACTCAAATTTAGCTAACTCAAGCATATCCAAAATTAAAGTATCCATTTTATCTACTTCTCGTTCCATCGCCTGAAAATAGTACTCTTTTTTATGTTCAGCTACTCCATCTTTTAAAATAGAAATACAGCTTTTCATAATACTCAGCGGTGTTTTCAATTCATGCGACACACCAGAAATAAATTCTTTCCGCGTATTTTCTAACTTTCTTTCCTTTTCAATATCTTGTTCTAGCTGTCCAATATGCGAATGGAGCTTATTAGATAATACATTAATATTTTTCGATAAATCACCAATTTCATCTTTTGAAGTAATCGGTATTTGTTCTGTGAAATCTAAGTGTGCTATTTTCTTCGTCGTATCATTTATTTTTAATAACGGCTTTGCAATTTGTTTTGAATAATAAAACGAAGCTAGAAAAATGAGAACGACTACAAATGCAATGATGTAAATGTAGTAATCTTGCACCATTTGTACTGCTTCATCTACAGGCTGTAAAGAAGCCATTGCATAAATATATGTTACTGATCCGTCTTTTTCTTTTATTGGCTTAATTAATAATTTATATTTTATATCATTCTTTTCATCGTCCATTGTTTGTGTTGTATATTGTATGTGTTTGTTCTCTTTTAATAATAAATCAGTTTGAAAAACCTTAATATTATCTAAAAATATGCTATTTTTATAAATTGGATTCACAGGACCGTTTACATCTGGTAACTGTACTTTTGTAACACGTCCTCCTATGTAAAAATCT
Source organism: Bacillus sp. N5-665 (assembly GCF_022637375.2). Lineage (NCBI taxonomy): Bacteria > Bacillati > Bacillota > Bacilli > Caryophanales > Bacillaceae > Bacillus > Bacillus sp. N5-665. The sequence continues at coordinate 653,109 of NZ_CP093325.1, read as the reverse complement.
GGTTCTTGGGCAGCTTGCTCCTGAACGGCCGGCCTCTTCTCCTTAACAACTTGTTCCCCGACTGCTTTCTTTTTCTCCTCATATAATTTACTCATTTTCTCATTAAATGCTTTTTCTAACGGTTTATTAGATCCGCTTAAATTCTGCTTAGATAAAGAAAAAGAGAATGGAATAAAACTATCTTCTTTTCTCACTCCAGAAAAATAAATTTCTTGTCCTAAAAACTGCTCTGATGATTTATTATCAATCTCCTCTATATTGACGAGATTACCTAAGGGAATCTTGAATATTTGTTGTCCAAAGCTCTTTTGTTGCATACGATTTATTGTTACTTCAAAATAAAAATCATCCGCATGTTTTAAATTCCCATTCTGATCTAACGTTGTAATCCACGTATTATTTTCTCTTAAAAAATCTTGCTCCAGCTTCTGAATTCCTTCTGCACTTCCTGCATAATTCAAATAATTCTTCTCAAAAGTATTTAAATTCACTTTAATATCTTCTACTTTTCGATTCGCATAATATTGTTTAAAAAATATCGTTTGTCCAATAAATATCGTCACTAAAATTAACATGCATAATGCTGTTGTGAGGGTAAATAATTTTAGTACAATCCCTTTTCTCATACATTTCCCTCAAATTTATAACCTGTTCGTACTACAGTTGTAATGCACTTTGCTTTCTCTCCTAATTTATTTCTTAAATTACGAATATGACTATTAACCGTTCGATCATCACCAGCAAATTCATATCCCCAAATTCTTGAAATTAATTGTTCCCTTGTTAGTACAATTCCTTGGTTTTTCATGAAATACACTAATATTTCAAACTCCGTATGCGTTAAACTAACATCTGCCTCATCAACAGTAACAGTACGTGACGGAAAATGGACGTGGATGCCATGAATCGATAAAGTATCATCTTCGTTCTCTAAAGGTTTCTTCGATCCTTTTCTACTTTCTAATAATCGTTTCGCTCTTGCTAATAGAATGGGTGGACTATACGGCTTCGTCACATAGTCATCTGCCCCAAGTTCAAAACCAAGTAACGTATCGTCTTCATCTACGCGCGCCGTCAGCATAATAATAGGCACCTCAGACGTCTTTCTAATTCTTCGGCAAACAGACCATCCATCGAGTTCTGGCAACATAATATCTAAAATAACTAAATCAACCTCTTCTTCCTCAAATACAACTAAAGCTTCTTTCCCATCTCTTGCTTCAAACACTACATATTGCTCGCTCAAAAAATAATCTTTTAATATTTCACGCAAAATATCTTCATCTTCCACAATTAAAATGTTTTTTGACATAACTTATGTATCCCCCTTCCGTTTTCAGAAACTATCACTTCATTTTGAATAACTAGCCGTTAACTTCGCCTCGATAATATATCTATCTGGTGCATCCCCTATATAATCAAATGGATAGCAAGTCGTCAGTGTTAATATCGGTTCTTCTTTTTTTATAATAACAGTACGATCATCTGCATGGGTAATCCATGTCTTTTGAATTTCATATGTGTAAATTTTATTATCATACTCTAAAACAAGAGTATCTTTTTCTTTTAACTCCCCTAAATCGGTAAATACAGTATCCCGGTGCCCACTCAAAACAGTATGTCCACCTCCAGATGGCGTTGTCGTTAAATCACTAACGAACATTCCAACTCCTTTCTTCAACGTTGTCTCATCTGCTCCCCAATATATAGAAAACTTCTTCTTTATTTTCGGTATATGTAACAGTGCAACCTTTTCTCCTTCTTTATGTTCTGTTTGAGAAGAAGGTACTTGGGAAGTTACAGGCGTTTCATAAGAAAGTTGATTATCTTGTATATTTTCAAGGCTCTTTAATTCTTCTTTTGTTAATTGTTGAGCAGAGCTTTTTCCTTTATACCATTCCATAGCGTAATATGATCCCATAAATAGTCCTATGGCCATCAATATGATACCGATATAATTGAGTAACTTCATGTTCATCCCTCCATGCCAAAAATGGTAGGAATAACCTACCATTTTTAATATATGAAATTATTCCATTCTTTATAGGACAATATTTTACTTACGCCTTAACTTTATTGCGACGATTCAAACCAAATAATGTCCCTATCCCTACAAGACATGCGCTTAGTGCCATCATTGCTACATTATTGGATGCTGTGTTTGGTAATTTTTCACCTTGTACAACTGGCTTTGCTACTTCTTTTTTTGCCATATCATTTTTCAACTGTTCTTGTGCTATTCTCTTTTTCTCTTCTTCACTTTTTTGCTGTTCCTTAATCGCTGCTTCTTTTTTCGCTTTATCGTTTTTCAACTGCTCTTGCGCTATTCTCTTTTTCTCTTCTTCACTTTTTTGCTGTTCTTTAATCACTGCTTCTTTTTTCACTTTATCTTGCTGCAGTTGCGCCTGTTCTTCCTTCGTTACTGTTCCAGTATCCGCGCTTGCTACTGAAGAATATCCTACTGTTAAAAGTGCCATTGCACAAATTGGTAATATTTTCTTTTTCATTTTATTTCTCCCTTTTTATACTTTTTACATCACTTCGCATCGGATGTATCACTAGAATAAACAAGAGATATAAATATAAAATGCAGATGAAATATATTTCATTTAAAGATTTCATTGTAGAAAAATAAAAAAACATCGCAATATATACGATGTTTTTTCGGGTGTGTGTCTCAATATTTACATGTTACTTTCGCATGATTTAGAAGTAGAACGGGCCGGAGCGATAACTAATTGTCTCGGCTCAGTTTTCTTTAAGTGATTTTTGACGTTACACTTACGACGTTGAACAACCCACGCTTTAATAGGGTTTGTCAAAATAATCTTTTGCTCTTCATTAGGGGCCTCTTCTTCAAACCTACAACTTTCGCTCCATTTATTCCATTTCATTGTAAATTTAGAAGAAGAATGATCGTCTTCTCGATCAAACAAGTGCAAAAAATCCATTTCGCCAGCTAGCATTACGGTGTTGCTAGTTGCTAAAAAAGAAAAGGTCGTCCAACGTTTCTCCATGCCCTCCTACTCCTTTTTCACATATAGAGTGCCTAAAACTTAATTTACCTAAAATATGCTTGCCTTTTACCTTACACTTATAGTTTATCCAAAACACTACTATGCAACTATCGATTTGCCTTACAACTACCTTACATTTTTGTAAGAAACAAAAAACCTTCACTCTCTATACGTGAAGGTTTCTCAGTTCTCATCTATATGATCTTTCATATGATCGACTCCAGCTTCTTGCAGCTGCGACATCATACCGTGGGAAATTGCGCCTAATACTAAAGTCATTCCAATTAGTGAAATCCGAATCGCTGGTACATCAATTATGTAAGCCAAACTACCAAGAACAATTGTTAAAAACAATGCTTTTATAAATGTTGCACTTGTATACTCTTTCTTTCTCATCATAATCACCCTTTTGGAAGCGTTTTCTTTATGTAATCAGTATATCATATCATCTGACTATATTGTGGGGATTTCTGTAAAAAACTTATATCTTCTTTGACTTTTCCCTTTCTTTCCTTTACAGTCGAAATGTTCACAAGTTTTACACTGTAGGAGGACTCCAATGAATATTGAAATAAAAGATACTTTAATTTCTGAAGAAAAATTACAAGAAAAAGTAAAAGAACTAGCACTTCAAATCGAACGTGACTTTGAAGGAGAAGAAATCGTAGTAATCGCTGTATTAAAAGGATCTTTCGTATTCGCTGCCGATTTAATTCGTCACATTAAAAACGATGTAACAATCGACTTTATTTCTGCATCTAGCTACGGAAATCAAACAGAAACAACTGGAAAAGTAAAACTATTAAAAGATATTGATGTAAACATTACTGGAAAAAACGTAATTGTCGTAGAAGACATTATCGATTCTGGTTTAACACTTCACTTCTTAAAAGATCACTTCTTTATGCATAAACCGAAAGCATTGAAATTCTGTACGTTACTTGATAAACCTGAGCGTCGTAAAGTAGACTTAAAAGCTGAATATGTTGGCTTCCAAATTCCAGACGAATTTATCGTTGGCTACGGTATCGACTGTGCAGAAAAATATCGTAACTTACCATTTATCGCTTCAGTTGTAACGGAATAATATAATAGAATAAACTTTCATCAATTATTGGTGGAAGTTTATTTTCTATCACGATTCGTAAAAGACAAAGGGAGAGAAAAAAATGACAAAGACAAAATTTGAAAAAGTACTCCTCATCGTAAATCCAAAAGCAGGGCAAGGCGATTTACATACGAACTTAACGAAAATCGTACCACCTCTTGCCGCAGCTTTTCCTGACTTACATATCCTTCATACGAAAAAGCAAGGTGATGCAACAAAATATTGTCAGGAGTTTGCTAGTAAAGTAGATTTAATTATCGTCTTTGGTGGTGACGGCACTGTATTTGAATGCACAAACGGCTTAGCACCTCTTGAAACTAGACCTACACTTGCAATCATTCCAGGCGGAACTTGCAACGACTTCTCTCGCACACTCGGTGTTCCGCAAAATATTGCAGAAGCAGCAAAACTTATCACAAAGGAATATGTAAAACCAGTTGACGTTGCAAAAGCAAACGGACAACACTTCTTAAACTTTTGGGGCATTGGACTTGTATCTGAAGTATCAAACAATATTGATGCAGAAGAAAAAGCAAAGCTTGGGAAAATTGGTTACTACTTAAGTACCATTCGAACTGTCAAAAACGCTGAAACATTTCCAGTAAAAATTACGTACGATGGACAAGTATATGAAGACGAAGCTGTCCTTGTTATGGTTGGAAACGGTGAATATCTTGGTGGTATCCCGTCCTTTATTCCGAACGTAAAGTGCGACGACGGAACACTTGATATTTTCGTAGTTAAATCAACTGGTATTCAAGCGTTTAAAGATTATATCGGAAAGAAACTATTTGAAGACTCAAATGAAAATGACATCTTCCACGTAAAGGCGAAATCCATTCATATTGAAACAGAAGAAGAAAAAGAAGTAGATACAGATGGAGAAAGCTCGCTTCATACACCTTGTCATATTGAATTGTTGCAAGGGCACTTTACGATGATTTATAATCCTGCGGTTGTGTAATAAAAAAACGAGTGCTAGCACTCGTTTTTTCTCTTCTAATCTAGTTATATCGTTGAATCATTTCTTGTATTTCTTTAACTCTCTCTAAAGTAATTCCATTTCTTTGTTCGATCGCTAAAGGATGCTCGGTTGGTTCTAATTCAACATACGGTGCCATTCCAACTTCTCTTATATGTATATTTGTTTTTAAATTTAATGTTTCTGGATAAACTGGTATTTCTACAGATAACCACCCAAAATAAGGGTCACTATTTTCTCGGCCTCTCTCATCCCACTTTTCTAATACTTCATCATAACTTTCTTTACTAAGTGATACCCATACAGTCCATATGAAATTTTCGTGGTAATCAATGATAGGAATCTCTAAACAACCTCTAATAAAGTAATGTTCATCGTCCATTACGCAAAGTTCTGATGTTAAATGGAAGCGTTCCTCTCTTTCATGAGGCGCTACCTCGTAATAATAATATGGTGCTTCACTTCCATAGCATAGAGGTAGTGCAAAACGATTCATTTGTACTTTTTCTCCGGATTTTCTTCTTCTTTTCATTTATTATTCTTTCTCCTATCCTTTTCAGTCACAAGCAAACTCCGCCCAATCTTTCCAGTGCGTATTAGAATCCTTATTCACAATAATGGTTAGATCTTTCTGCTCTATTGCAGCGGCTACTGATTGGAAAAATTCATTTTCACTTACTTTCTCGTCTTCAACATGTTGCCATTTTTCCGTTTCATATGCTACTTCCCAATCACCTTCTAAGCCGAACTCTTCTAAAATTTCTTCTTTTTCCCACCATAATAAATTTCTAGCTTCATCATTAGTCGCAAGCATACGCATGAAATCTCTTGGATAAGACTCTATCGTTTGTACCTCTATTTCATTATTCATATAATCTTCTTCTGTAAATTGATATTCAAAATGATGTTCGCGAATTTTTACACTACCGCTATGAATATTAGGTATAAATTCACCTTCATCATCAAATAATTCATAATCTCCATCATTTAATTGCAAAATACCATCATCACCAATTGTATGATTTATTCTATCACCGTATACGTGGATATCATTACATACACCTAATGAACCTACACCGACAACTTGAAATACCATTAACCAATCCTTATTGTCTTTAAAGAAAAGAGAGAATTTCACTTGTGAAATATCCATATATTCATTATCAAAGGTAGGAAATTCATAGTTATTTTGCTTTTTATCTAATAGTTTCAAAATATCTTTTTGCATCTGTATCATCTTCACCTCTATATAAAACTTTCAATTTCACCAGAGTATAGCATAGACATAACTGCCTTTCATTTTCTAATAATACTTCTAATAAAATAGCAAAATGGCCTGTTTGCATACCCTAGTTCTTTTTAGATACAATGAAGGAAAGAAGCAACCTGACACAAGGGAGAGGAAAAGCTGTGTTCAGCCAACAGTTAGTTAATTTACGCATTGATTTTGCATTTAAACAATTGTTTGGTACGAATGGTAGTGAAGATATTCTAATTGCATTTTTAAACGCTATGTTACAAGAGTCTTTAGATTCACCCATTACTTCTCTACAACTAGAAGATCCGCATTTACATCGGGAATATGAAGAGGATAAGTTATCTATTTTAGACATTTCAGCGACATTAAACACAGGTACAAAAGTAAATGTAGAAATACAGCTCAATAATAATCACGATATGATGAAACGTAGTTTATATTATTGGGGAAAATTATACACATCTCAATTACAAAAAGGAATGCCATACAGCGCTCTTCGTAAAACCATCACCATTAATTTATTGAACTTCATAATGTTTTTAGATCACAAAGAATTTCATACAACGGGCACATTATGGAATACACAACAACAAAAACTCTTGAGTGATGACATAGAAATTCACATTGTAGAAATTCCAAAGTTAACAAAACAATGGCATGAAGAAAAAGTAAATCCGTGGAAAGATCCATTTGTTCGTTGGCTTTTATTGCTTTCAGCAAATGAGGATGAGCACTTAACTAAAACATTGGAGGATATTGCTATGAACCAAGATCCTATTTTAAAAAAAGCGATAAATAAATGGGAACGTATGAGTCAAGATTCTTCTTTCCGACAAGCCTATGACGCAAGGGAGAAAGTTTTAATGGATGAAGCAGCAAAATTCGCCCACGCAGAGACAGAAGGAATAAAAAGAGGAATGGAACAAGGAATAGAACAAGGAATAGAACAAGGAATGAAACGAGGGCTTGAAAAAGGGCTCGAAAAAGGTATTGAAAAAGGGCGAAAAGAAGGGGTTCAACAAGGAAAAATTCAAATGATTAAAGGTATGCATGATCTTGGTATACCACTTGAAACAATTGCTAAGGCAAGTAAATTAAGTGTGCATGAGGTTGAGCATATTTTAAAACATAAATAGTAATAAAAAAGGGCTTGAGTTGTTTCAAGCTCTTTTTTATCAACTTTCCTCGATATCATCCAATTTAGTCTTATAACATTCATTACACTCTAGCATAGTAGAAAGAATCCCTCTTTCATCAGGTAATAACACCCTCAAAACTTCTCGATCTATCTCTACGAAATACTTCATAATAATGGGATATCCTTCAATAATATTCGTATACTCAATTCCTTTTTTAAATTTTTTTCCGCTCTTTATTTCTTCTATTTTCAACATAAAAAATCCGAAACCATACAAAATGATTTCGGATTTCCTATAGTTAAAATATTAAATTACATTTCGAACAAAAAGGAGCAGAATTTCCTCTCCGAATTTTCGCATCACATTTTGGACAATATACATATCGCTCTTCTATCCTTTGTCGTTCTATCATCTGTAAAGATACGACTCTCATACTACACATAATCCCAATTAATATAAGGCTAACGATGAGTAGCATAACCCTCACTCCCCTCTTTATATTTTACCATAAAATAACAAAAGCGATTTCCTTATTGAGAATCGGTTTTATCTTTATAATCCTAACTTCGCCTTCGCGCCATCAGCAATTTTATCTACCTCTATTTCTACTTTATCATGTAAAAACTTACCTCTCGTAATGACATGCCAGTATGAGCCTTTTTGTAATTTATCTACTCCATCAATTGTTACTTCTTTCTTATCTCCATTCTCATCATAAGCTGTAACTGTATATTCAAACCCTTTATTTCCACCTAACTCTTTTTCATCTGTATCAATAATTGCGTAACGATATTCTAAATCAAGGAATGGATGGATTCATTCTATCAATCGCAGCACTCCCGTTTAATAAATATGCCGCTCCTGCGACGATAACAAGTAATGCTCCAAAAATAAACCTTTTCATCTATATTCCGCCTTTCATTATGTTTTCTTTAAGATGTTTCTAAGTATAGAGCGTATTTCTTAATAAAAACTCATACGGTTTCTTAACATCTCCTTAAACTAAAAGTGAAATATTAATTAGAAAGATCCAAACAGCAAAAAGTAACTTTTCACACTACCATTGACAAAATCACACCCGTAGTGTAATTTTACACCACAAGAAAAAAGGAGCTGCATTATGGATAAACAAGAATTTATTGAACTCGTTAATTCAAAATTAAAACTCATTCGTGTTGAGAACGATTTGTCACAAGAAAAAATGTCAGAAGTTATTGGTTTATCGAAGAAAACATTAGTAGAAATTGAAAAAGGAAGACGCACGCTAACATGGTCAGGTGCAGTTTGCGTCGTAACACTCTTCGAACAGAGCGATACAGTCCAGATGACATTCGGGGATGATGTGAATGAAATTATAAAAACAATCGCTTTTACACATTACAATACGCCCTTCCCGAAGACGTTAGGAGGAAAAATGTGGTGGCGACAAATAAAAGAATTAAATGGTTACCAAATACAACAAAATATTTTATCTCAACATTACAGAATTTTAGATAAAGAAGACCGCAGAATATGCCATTCATTCGAATTGGATGAAATTGAAAAGCGATTTATGGAAATGGCAAAAACATCTCAATAAAGTTCAACTAATCGGGCTTTTAAGGGCAGCCCGACTCCCACCTAACTTCTTCGCTCCAACCAAATTTTGAGGTGGGGTCCCTACTTACCCATTTATGCCGGATAAATTTATTAAACTTCATAATGTTTTCAAAACAAAAAGTCTTCCATGCAACGAGCATACTATGGAAGACACAACAGCAGAAACGCCTAAGTGATGACATAGAAATTCCAAATTTAACAAAACAATGGCATGAAGAAGATGTAGAAAAACACCGAGAAGGTTGCCGGTATACACTGTATCAAATTGAATGATTACCAAAGCTTTCAACGATGATTTATAATCCTCAGCTTATATAAGCCTTATTTTGCTATACTTTAACAATTACTAACCTTCGCATTTTTTCAAAAAATAAAGTATAATGAACTAATATAAAAAAGGTTGTTAACAAAATCGTTAACAACCTTTTTTGTTTTTCTGAAAAACTTTTCAATTTAAGGGAGCGATCACATGTATTGGAGAAAAAATGATAAACCTGTAGTAGAACCAGAAGCAATTGCTGTATGGGAATGCCTAGAAGAAAACTGCCGTGGATGGATGCGTAAAAACTTTGCATTAGAAGCAGAACCGAAATGTCCGTTATGCAAAAGCGATATGGAAAGCGGCGAACGCTTATTACAAAAGATATAATAAATTCTCTTCTTCACCTTTTATAAACTGAAACATAGAGGATTCTCTTTCTCCTTATTTACAATGTGCATCGAAAGCAAATAAACTATACAAAAAGTTTTGCGTATCCTCGCAAAGCTTTTTCAATATCTCAAACTCATTCCAACTATCATTCTTTACTAAAAAAATAAATTACATTTTGAATAAAAAGGAGCAGAATTCCCATTTCCAGTTCTCCCATTCCCCTTAAGACAATACACATAAAAATCTTTTTTTCTCTGTACCTCTACTATCAAAGAAATTACTACTTTCATCCCGGTCATAATTCCTATCAAAATGATGCTAAGAATCAATAACATAGTGTATCCTCACTTACAAAAAAAGTGAAATATTAGGAAATCTTATGTCATATTTTATACCCCTATATTCATTAGATCAATTCGCTACAATCATTTCTATATGGTTTCAAAACAATCTAATATAAACTTTTACTAGATTTATATCTAGGATTACATACTACACCTCTTTCGGAAGGACAATTTTTTATAGGCTCATACAAAATTTTATGCTTGAATCTTAAGACGAGTAAATCCAAATACAGATCCTAACGCTACAAGACATGCACTTAGCATCATCATTGTTACGCTATTTGATGCTGTATTTGGTAGTTTTTCTCCTTAAGAATATTAAAAAGCCCCAAACTATAATAGTTTGAGACCCTTGAATTCTATATTCTATTTTTGAGTAAGAAACAAACTTTTATTTTTGATTTTTTCCTTTTGTACTTAATAAATAAGATTAAATGATATAGGAATAAAGTATTTACTTCTCATCTTTAATTTTAATTTTCGCTTGTTTATAAAAATCTAATTTCTCTTTGTTATATTCTTTTGTATATCCATTAAATTTCTCTTTTTCTCGTTGAATGTCCTCATTCATTTGATTTACACCTTTAATCTTTTCACTAATCTTTTTTAAGTTCGTTTCTTTTTCGCCTAAGCTTTTATATACTTCTCTTTCAAATCCCATTAATTTTTGATACGAATCATTTATCTTATTAAAAGATGCATAGCGCTTTTTATAAATATCCTGTATGTTTTTTGCTTGTTTTTGAAGAGCAGCATCTTCCATTTTATCTATAGTTTTATGAACTGATTTTATTTCTTCCTGTGCTTTTTCAAAAGCTTCTTTTTCTTTGTTCCATACTTTTTCACGTTCGTCCATGCTTTTTGTAGCTTGCTCTATCTTCGGCATAATTGCTTGGTTACTATCTTTACCATCATTTATAATTTGATTGTATAACTCTTGACCTTGTTTTTCTAAACCCTCTAGTTTTTTCGCATCTTCAGAAACCGCCTTTTCTTGCTTCGTTGCATTTTCAAATGCGACGTACAATTCTGCTTCTGGCTTTGCGCCAAAACACCCTGTCAATAAGCTTATAGATATAATTCCGGTAATCGTTAACGCTTTATAAGTCAATGTCAATTCCTCCTATGTTACATTCGTTTATCATGCATAAAGTTCAAGGGGAAATGATCATCTTCATGATATGCTTCAAATTCATACCCTTTTTCTTTTAAACCTTTAATAATAGCCGGTACTGCAGCGATAGATTGCGGATGAATATCGTGCATTAAAATAACTTCTTTGGGATTTGTCGCACTAGCAAGTACATTTTGAACAATTTTCGCTTTCGCAGTATCAATTGGTATACTATTATATTCCCAATCTAATGAATCAATTGTCCAATCCCATACTCTAAGACCATTTTCTACAACTTTATTACGAAGTTCTTCGTGTAATCCTGGCTTTGAACCATATGGTGGGCGTGTTAGTTTTGGGGCATGTCCGAGAATACTAGCAATTAAGCCTTGATCCTCTTTCATTTCATCTACGTAGCCACCTTGGGCATATAATTTTCTATTATTGTGCGTCATACTATGCATACCAACATAGTGTCCTTCCGCTTCTTCTCGTTTTACTAAATCAGGGTATGATTTTACATTTTGACCGATTAGAAAAAATGTTGCTTTTGCATCATTTTCCTTTAATATGTCTAGTAACTGTGCCGTATATTTTCCTGGTCCGTCATCAAAAGTAAGATAGGCAATTTTCCTAGTTTGACCATTAAATTGCGTTGGTGCAACCTTATTCATCTCCACTTTTATTTGTTCATTTGCATTTTGAACTGGATTCTCTTGATTTGCTATCGCTTTTGCAGGTGAAGTTATTGCTTGAAATACAAAAAAAGCCCCTCCCACTACAACTATAGCTACCATCATTACAACTATATTCTTTACCTTTAACAGTTTCCCCATTCTATTAATTCCTTTCTACGTCCATTACTTACTTATACTAAAAATATTACTCTAGTTTTTTACCCCTTCCCCCGGCATCCATTCTATTTTTCCTTTGGAAGCACAATCCTCTTATATAATTGAACAGTGATCAAATAGTAGACACCGTAAATGATTAAAAATATACAAATCGGAAGTCCAATATTCACATATGGATTTACAAAAAACTTAACAAATGTAAATATATTCATTCCTACCAAAACGTGTATAAGACCCAATATGGCTGGAAATAAAAATACAATGCCTAATTCTTTATACATAGATTGTATAAGTAATTCTTTACGTACCCCAATTTTCCGAAGCATCTCATACCGCCCTATATCTTTCGTAGCTCCAGAAAGGATCTTAAACATTAAACAACTTGCCATCATAGCTAAAAAAGCAAGACCTAAAAAGAATCCCATAAAGGAAGTTCCTTTTGAGAAGACGAGCATAGATTCATAATCACCATAGTTTGTTGGTAAATATACGTCTTCCTTAGGCTTATTAATAGCAACGGCTATTTTTTCGATTTGACGATTATCCATCTCTTTTAACTCTGTCTTATACCGTAAAATATTATCGATTTTAGCAATAAAAAACGTATGCTCATTACCTTGAATTGCTTTATACCGGTTTTCGTCGACGATATATACAGATTTACGATTATATACAGTAATATTCGATCTAAAATCACTATCCATACTCTTATCCCAATTCAGTGGTAACGTAGAACTAGATGGATCAACTTCCTCTCCCTTAAACATCCTATAGCTCGAAGATGGAAGTTGTTCAGAAATATGTGTTGTCTCTTTCTTTCCGAACAGAAGTGGCGGATTCTCTAATAATTCCTCTTTTAAATAGTAAACAGCCTCATTATCAACTTTATATTTATATTGTCTTTTATCTATAATTTTCATTTTTTCCATAGCTTTATAATCCGCTGCTTCTGGATCATGAATTGTAATATCATACCCTGACATTCTTTCTGCTGTAAGGATTACGTTTTTCTGTAAAGACATGCCACCAGCCATTGCCCCCACGCCAAGACCAATTAACATCGTTACCGTTCCTAATATTTTCGCCAAACTACTTACACGGAACTGCAATTGTGCAAATGTAAATGCATTTAATTTCTTCTCATTTAAATAGCGCGTTTTCTTTAGCCTATTAACAATCATAGGTAAGAACGAAATAAATATAAGATATGTCCCAATTGTAATCGTGAATAATGGCAGCATAATGGCGCCAGCACCTTTTATTCCTACGAAGATTACGAAATAATATCCTACACCTAGTCCTAGCAAACTACATAAGAGTAACAATATCGTGGCTGGTCCTTTCATTCGTATGCGCTCCGTTTGCTGCTCTGTACGAATTAAATCTAGTTCTGTTTTAAGTGCTATACGAATGGCATTCACAACGGATGTAAGTAGAAATAACGCACTAAAGAATATAAATGTTATTTTGAATGCAGGACCATAAAATGCTTGATAACCTTCCGCTGAAATTTCCAATTGTTTCGTTAGAAATTTGCTAACGAAATTGGAAAGAATAGCTCCGAATACACTCCCTAATGCTAGTGAAATCATTCCCATAAACAATGTCTCAAAAAATAAAAGTTGGCTGATTTTACTCTTTTTGGCCTCTAAAATAAGATACATGCCGAGTTCCTTCCGCCGGAGTGAGAGAAGAAATGAGTTTGCATAAAAAATATAAAAGAATGTAATAAACGCCACCAAAATCGATCCTATTTGAAATACAAATACGATTGAACCAATAATACTGTTATTCATTGTAAACTCTTTATTTAACGCAAGCGTTTGAAACATATAAAAAATAGAAATTGAGATGACAAGACCTATTAATAAAACGATATAATCCTTAATCATTTTTTTCATACTAGAAATAGAAAGTTTTAATAACACACTCTACACCCACGCTTCTCTACAGTGTGGTGTACTACATTCATCTTTTTACTATAACCTCTTTGTACAACGTTCTCTTCAAATATTAAAGTTTTCATATTGCCTCCTGTCATTTGGCTAGTGCTGCGATCATGCTATTTTCATAGCCACTAACTATCATTTTATCTTTTCCCTACAAACAGCAATATTGATTCCTCTTACATTATCCTTACATTTTTGTAATGTACACTTCCGAAAAAAACATTACAATATACAAATCAAACATTTTATAATCCGATTCATATACCTTTTGACATCAATATTCTCACGCTCAAATAATATATTTACACATATAAAGTCGAAGGATATTATATAGGTTTTCTAGCCTATTTAAGAGGTTATATAAATAATTAATATTAAAAATGTACAAAAAAAAAGCCCCACTGTAATACTTAATAACTTTGCACTTATCATCAGTTTACCTCTTCATTATAATTGTCCGAGATAAAGATAAGATAAAGATAAAATAAAAACATTATAAATATATAACCATATATTATTAAATTTAGTACCGTTTTACTTTTCCTTATCCCTCTTACTCTTTATTTTACGTTCATTCTCTTCGTTTCTAATTCACCTCTCAAAGGCACTACATAAAACTATTATTTAGGTTCTATTAAAATTACATCTTCTAAATCATATAAATTCGCCTTTGGTTTTGCATAAATAATATAAGCAAGACCATATTGATCCGGTTCTTGCTCTATCACCTCTGCTACTTCAAGGCCAGGTGGTATTTTCTGACTCAATTCAGAGGTAATAATACTATCACCTATTTTTATTTCTTTCGCTTTATCTGATGGAATATTATCAATTCGAAGAGCCTGTTTTTTCTTATCATACCCTGTAACAAATCCTAAAATGGATGAATTATTTTGAAGGGTGATTGCTAAACGATTCGTTCGTTCATCATTCGTAATTAATTTCACAACAGATGTATATTGATCTACACTCTCTACCTTTCCAATAAAACCTTCCACTGTAATAACAGCCATACCAACCTTTACACCATGTTGTGCTCCTCTATCAATAGTGACTTCTCCATACCACTCTTCTGCTACACGAGTTACTACTGTAGCTTGAATTAAATTGTATTTTCCTTGTTCCTTTAATTCTTTCGTTTTGTTGATAAGTTTAGTAAGGTTTTCTTTCTCCTCACTTAATATTTGCACTTTACTCTTTAACGATTCTTGATGTTCAATTTTCCCTTTCAATACCTGATTCTCTCTATATACTTTATAGATGTCTTCTATATTATGAACAATATTTTGGACATGCTTATTATTTGTACATACATACACCATCAATAAAGCCAAAAGAATAATTGAAAGAAATAATAATATTTTCTTCTTAGAAACCTGCATAATTATCCTGCTACTCCCTACTATTTTTTATCTACATACTATAGAATACTAGTCATTGTACACAGAAGAAATGCAGTTTAAATAAAGTTAAGATAAACTTTATCTTCTTTATAAAAAATTTAGAACTTATCATATACTGCTACAATCTTCGAAGTTTGCTCGTTACCTTATCCATGGAATGCCACTTATAATTTCTATAACTAATTATGTTGTATTTGTACTTTCTTAGGTATTTCATCTATTTGTACTTCTTCCCATTCCATACCATAACTTCCTTTAGATCTAATCTTTAAATATGCTCCTATTCTTAAATGTTTTGAAGCAGTCATCGCAATCTTTTGCTCTTGACCAGATTCATTATATCCTTTGAATTTATATTCCCATCTAGCAAAACCTTTGTTTTCAGCTCCATATTTACCATCATTATCAACAACAGCATAATAAATATCTTCTTTAATAAATGGATTGAATTGATCTACAATCGGTCCCCCCTTTCCTATAAGTAATGTAACTCCAACTATAATCAATACGATAAACGAACTTATTTTTTTCATGAAACTTTCTATTCTCCTCTTCTCAGATACTTCCCCTTAAAGGACTTCCTCTAAATCCATCGCAGCGCTATTACGTATTAAAATGTAACCAAATTTCCTAGTGCTCTTCTAATTAAATTGGCAATAAGATAATAAATTGAATAACCCCATTTTCATATTCTGCTCGAATTTCTCCTTTGTGCAATTCAACAATGCTTTTTGCAATTGCAAGTCCCAAACCTGAACCTTCTACAGCTCTACTTCTCGATTGATCTTTTTTATAAAAACGCTCAAACAAATTCTCTAATTCTATTTTTGTAAATTCTTCACTATGATTCGCTATAGAAATTTTGATATGCTGTTCTTCTCTTTGAAGTAAAACCCGAATTTCTGCTTTATCTATACTGTATTTAATTGCATTTATTAAAAGATTTTCAAACACACGTACCATTTTTTCTGAGTCCACAACAGCATATATACGATCTTCTTGAAATTCTTTTACAAAAGAAATATTATGCTCCTCCGCTTGTGGTACTAGCTCTTCTATTAATTGATCAAGTAGTTCATTTATACACACTTCTTGCGAATCTAACGCCATATTTTCATCTGTTAGTTTTGTATACTCAAACAAATCTTCTATTAACATCTTCAACTGCTCTGATTTTGAAAATGCAATTTTTATATACTCATCATGCTGTTCTTTATTTTCATATTTCGCATCACCTAGTAAACGTAAATACCCCATAATAGAAGTAAGTGGTGTTCTTAAATCATGTGATACATTTGTAATCAATTCACTTTTTTGCTTCTCTATTTGTTTTTCCTTTTCTATATTAGCCAAAAGCTTTTCTGCCATTTGATTAATATTAGAAGTTAATAAACCTATTTCATCTTGACCTGCCTGTTTGATTTTATATTGTAAATTACCTTTCGAAAACTCCCTTACTCCTTCTGCCATCGCTTCAATCTGATTCATCTTCCTTTTCGTTATATAAAAGAAAGATAGTATAAAAGTGATAAAACCTAGTAAAGATGGAAATGGGCTGCTATCATTCACTATATACTTCACATTTCCTTGTGGTATACCACTTGCAATGATATACATATTTTCCGTATTAACAGTAACCGGATAAAAAGTTGTAAACTCCTTACGCTTTTGTTCAGTTCCATCTTGAATTAAATTTTGCGCCTCTACATATCGTACTTGATCCATTTTAAAATCCATCACATTACGCATCGTCTCATGAAGATTGATTTGTTCTTCCGGCGCTCCCTTTGTTTTATAAACGACTTTCCCATTCTCATCTATTATTAAAATCTTCAGTTGATTTTGGTGATTCAATTGATCAAGCAATTCTTGTATATTAATTTCCTTACCTTCCTCGGTTATACTTTCAACAAGCCTTTGTGTCTGTCCATCAATGGCTTCCATACCTGATGCATAATCAATGATAGAAATTTTATTCGCATCCTCGAAAAAAGAAGATGAAGACCATCCTACTAATACCCCGAGTAACGTACAAAAAGTAAATGTAGCCATTAGCTGTATCCGTATGCTCTTTTCCAAATAACTCACTATTTTACCTATCATTTTTTTAAAAACTTGATTCATCCATATTATCGGTTCAAATATCTTTCTCAATCTTATAGCCAACTCCCCATACCGTTTTAATGTACCGAGGCTTCCTTGGAATCGCCTCTATCTTTTCACGTATTTTCCGAATATGTACCATCACAGTATTATCGGATTGGAAAGCTTGCTCTTTCCATACTCTTTCATAAATTTGTGCTGCATTTAATACCATTCCTTGATTTCGTGCAAGCAATTCTAATACCTCAAACTCTCTCGGTGTCAATTTCGCCTCTTTATTTGCAATAATGACCTGCCGTGTTACTATATTAATTTTCATATCTCCAATTTCTATTTCATTTTCATCCTGTACACTTGTCCCGCTCATTTTCATATATCTCCGAAGTTGTGATTTAATACGAGCAATGAGTTCCAGTGGATTAAATGGTTTGGCTACGTAATCATCTGCCCCAGTTGTTAATCCTAAAATCTTGTCCATATCTTGCGTTTTTGCCGAAAGCATAATAATAGGCATTTCCGCTATTTCTCTCACTTTCATACACATATGAATACCATCTATTTTCGGCATCATAATATCAAGGACGATTAGATGCACGTCTCTTTTCTTTACTATTTCTAAACCCTCTTCACCATCTCCAGCTTGTAATACTTCGTAACCTTCATTCTTCAAATAGATAGTGATAAGTTTTCTAATTTCCTTCTCATCGTCCACGATAAGTATCGTTCCTTTACTCACAAAATCTCCTCCAGCATCATTTACCAAACTATGAATGTTGCTTTATTTCACTCACTACTGCATTCCTCTTTTGAATGTACACATAAGAAATGATAGTAATAATCATAATGCCCCCACCTAAATACATCCCATATTTCGTCGCAAGTGCTACAATCGTTTCTATCTGTTTTCCGAATAGAGAGCCCAGCATAAAATAAGCTAGCGTCCAAACAAGTCCTGCCATATAGGAATACAATGCATACGTTTTAAATGACATATTATTCATTCCAACCAAATACGGTACGATATGTCTCACAACGGGGATAAAATAACTTATTACTAATGCATAATGACCATATTTCCCTACTATTTCTTGTGATTTTAAAAGGTACTTCGCCTTTTTCTTTTTCATCAATTTATTAAGCACTTTTATGCCAAATATTTTCCCCAGTATATACCCTAAAGAAAGACCTGATACAACACCTAAATACGTTAATAAAAAGGCTGGAATCATACTTAATATCCCCATTGATGATACAAATCCACCGCTCATGACAATCATTTCATCTGGAATCGGCATACCGATAATACCAAGCCATAAACAAAAAAATAGTGCCCAATAACCATACTGCTCAATGTATGACATTAATTCATGTAACTCCATTATGCATATGCTCTCCTTAGCTCTTTTCTACAACTAAAGACGTAAGCTGGTGGGAAATTAAGCCACACCTTTTCTAGTGTAATTTCAGGAAAGAAATTCTGTATAAATCCTTTTTTCACAAGTGAATATTGAAATGTAATAAATTCCCCGTTCTCATGTATCGTTTCCATTACACTGTTTAAAATGCGCTTTGAAACCTCTTCTCGTAAAGAAGTAAAAGGCAATCCTGATAAGACGTAATCAATACATTCTATATTTAATTGTTCCATATACTTCTTTATATTTTCAGCTGAACCGTGTATAACAATCACGTTCTGCTCATCTTTAAATTTTCTCTTTAACTCTTTAAAAAATACTTCATTAATTTCAACAAGGAGAAATATTGTCTCCTTCTTCTTTCTCTTCATAATCTCTTTCGTAAAAGCTCCTGTACCAGGCCCTAGCTCTACAATGCATTTCGCTCTATTAAAATCAATTACATCTACCATTTTCCTTGCTAATATTTTTGAGCTCGGTACAACCGCACCAATATGTTTCGGATGTTTTATAAATTCAGTTAAGAATGTTATGAGCTGCATATACTCCCTCTCCATTCGTTCAATAGTTTTTAACTTGTGTTTAAGTATAACTATCGTTTCTTAACAAATATTGAGGAGATTTCTTAAGATTTTATGAAGATGAAGGAAATCTTCATCTTTACTATAAACAAACATAAAAAATTGAATTCCAAAGATAAGCGCATCAAACATATACAAATAAGTCAGCTTGTTTATTTACCATGAATGATCATGATCCTACTCCGATTTTGTATAGCGAAGTTACTATTTTTATGTTAAAATCCTCTAAGATATTTGGAATTAGTATAGAAATCATTTTTGGAGGCTTTATGAATAATCAAAACGATAATAAATCAAATGCATTATTTGCAGCTATACAAATAGTGCTACCACTTTTATTACCTATTCTTGTCCCTACCTTTTTAATAGTGGGAATGAAAAAGTGGATGCCCGATGAAGTTAAGTATCCAAGCATAATATCATTGTTCGCATTATGTATGGGATTTTTCATAGTAGGAATTCTCTTCTCTATTGTTTTACGTTTATGTAAATTATCTGAGGAAAAATTAAAGGAATTAGGATTTTTAGGATTTACACTTTCGGCTGTTAGCACATTTCTAAGTTTTTATGTAGGTTACTTTTGGTTGGCAGACCTTAACTTCACATCAGTTGAATTATCACCTCATGCCGTATTAATTTTCGCTATTTTATGTACCTTGCTATTAGAAGGTATTTTTAAAGTAATGGACATGTTTGATAGTTCGGACGAAAATAAAGCTCACGTATAGACAAAAAAAGCATTCGACTAACATGTTAGTCGGATGCTTTTTTACTAAGATAAAAACAACTCTTGCATTACTTCGCACTCACAATCTTATAATAAGAACGAACTGTTAAGAAGTAATATCCGATATAAATAACGCTATATACTCCGATACTAATTAGAAGCGGAACCATAATTTCAAATGGTAGTATGTTTCCTAAACCTTTTAATGCAAACAAACTGTGTAGAATTCCGATTACTAGTGGAATTGCAAAGATAAAGCTCACTTGTTTTGCAATAGCTTTCTTCATCTCTTGTTTCGTTACACCAACTTTATGAAGGACAATGTAACGATCACGGTCAGCACTTGCTTCTGTAAGCTGCTTGAAGTAAATAATGGAGCCTGTCGCTAATAGGAAGACTAAGCCTAAGAATAGTCCGATGAACATCATTAGTCCAGTTGCTTCAAGTCCCATATGGAAACCAGTGTAGAAGTCTCTAAATGGTGGTGCCATTTCTGATTCACCAGCTGGCATCACTTTTGTTAATTTTTCTGTTAATACTTTACTGTTTCTTTCATCTTTTACATCAATATTTTTTACAACACGTGTTCCAAATGCTTGCTTCGCTTGTTCATACATTTCATCTGGAACGACAACAACTAATTCACCTAAGTTCGTAATTGCAGTATTATTTACACCTTGGATCGTCAATGTCTTCGTTTCATTTCCAATTTGGAATACCGCTTTATTTCCTTTATATTCAGGGCTAAACTCATACCCTTCCATATAAGAACTATCATATATAAATGCTTCGCCAGTAGCTACATTCACTGTTTCCGCATCGATTTTTTTCGCAATTTTGTTGAATTCAGATTGAGATATAAACTGATATTTCTCTGAGATCGTGTAATTCATATTAAGAATGAAATCAACTTTATCTCCTTCGAACTTCCCTTTGACAGGAACCGTTTCAATTTCAAATTGATCTTTAACAGGGTGATCCTGCTTCTCCTCCACAAGAATTGCATTTACTTTCTTATCCAATTCTGCATCTTTTTTTTCATAAGAGTAACTGTATGGCATGGATGTTTTTGATTGCGTAAATGTGTTGTAATACATCGTAACTGACGTACCAACCGCTGTTAATGTCACTGCACTTAAAATAGATATTGTCGCAAGTGACTTTGCATTTCCTTTAATACGGTATAGTAACTGTGACGTCGTTATCATATTCATACCATTATAAAACGCTGACTTATTATTTCTTGCACGTTTCAATACGAATACTGTAAAGAACATAAATAGTAAATACGTACCTAATACTGTTGCAAGTAATATATAAAGTGCAACTACCATAAAGTTTGCATACATAACTGCCTTCATAAACATTAACGCTAAGAAATAACCTGAGCCGATTAAGAAAACTGAAATTAACGCCATAATGACAGAGCCTTTTGGCATTGCTTCTCCTTCACGTTCTGCTCGGAAAAGTTCAATTAGCTTAAATCGATAAATTAAACGATATCCTTGAAGTGATGTATACAAAATAATTACAAAGAAAATAATTGCTGTATCAATAACTGCAGCCATCGGTACTTCAAAATGAACATTTAAGTTTATTCCCATCATATTTATTAGTAGTTCAAGGAATAGTTTTGAAAGAACGCTACCGATGGCAATACCGATTACTAATGACATTAATCCCATTAACATATTTTCATAAAAGAGCATTTTACCAATCTGTCTTTTACGAATACCTAATAAAGAATATAACCCAACTTCCTTTTTTCGCTTTCGTGTAAAGAAACCGTTCGAATATATAATGAACACTGCTACGAAAATAATAAGCATCACGCTTGAAACTTGGAACGCTCCACTAATCTTTTTAGAAGCTTCCGCTGCTTTTTCCATTTGTGAATTGTATTGCAGTGCTTTAAATGTAAAATAAATGACGATACTAAAAATCATAGATGCAAAATATACAAAGTAGTCTTTAAAGTTCCGCTGTATGTTGCGGAGGGCAATGCTAGATAAGGTCATCAGCCATACCTCCAGAAATGGAAGACATTACGTCAACGACTTTTTGGAAGAACTGTTTACGTGTTGATTCACCGCGGTGCAATTCTTTATATAACTCACCATCTTTAATGAAAATAACTCGTTTACAATAACTCGCCGCAAACGCATCGTGCGTTACCATTAAAATTGTAGAGTTATCATATTCATTTAACGACTTCATACTTTCTAATAAATCTGTCGCTGATTTAGAATCAAGCGCTCCCGTCGGCTCGTCACCAAATATCATACTAGGACTTGTAACAATCGCACGCGATGCTGCGCAGCGCTGCTTCTGTCCGCCCGACACTTGATATGGGAACTGACTTAAAATATGATCAATACCGAATTTCTTTGAGATTTCAAGAACGCGGCGATCAATCTCACTTGCTTTCACCTTTGATAACGCAAGAGGTAACGCAATGTTCTCTTTTACCGTTAACGTATCTAATAAATTATAATCTTGGAAAATGAACCCTAAATGATCGCGGCGGAATAACGCTAACTTATCATCGTTCATCTTCACGATATCTTTTCCATCAATTAAAATTTCACCGTTCGTCGCATTATCAATTGTAGAAAGAACGTTTAGTAAAGTAGTCTTACCCGAACCAGAAGGTCCCATAATTCCAACGAACTCACCTTCTTTTACTTGTAAGTTAATACCTTTTAACGCTGCAAATTTATTACCACCCGTGTCATACACTTTTTCAATATTCTTTGCTTCTAACACTGTTTTCATCTCGACATCCCTCATTTCTTCTATTCTCTATTTTCAACTATATACACTCTCTACTCTTGCCACTATCGATGTTTCTTACACAAACATGACAGTTATGTAAGGCCGGTAAGTAGAGAAATCAAAATTTAACATACTGAACAAAAGTACTTTGTTACTATAACATTGGGATATCATGCCATCCATTCATTCTCCTTACAGGAACATTACAATTTTGTAAGGTTAAAAATGTACCCTACAAAGTTGTGCATGAAATGTCGGATGGACCTGTTTTTTTCCTGCTATTCTATTTAACAAGGAGGTCATGATATGGATTCACTTAAAAACATGAATGCGGCAATGCAATATATTGAAAACAACCTAACAGATGAAATTGATTTTAAAGAAGTCGCAAAAATAGCTTTCTGCTCCGAATATCATTTCAAAAGAATGTTCTCTTTCCTAGCTGGCGTATCACTATCAGAATATATTCGCTGTAGACGTCTTACTCTTGCTGCTTTTGAACTAAAAGATAGCGCTGCAAAAGTCATTGATGTTGCTATAAAATATGGGTACAACTCGCCAGATTCTTTTACACGTGCTTTTCAAAACTTGCACGGCATAACACCTTCAGAGGCCCGAAATAGTAGTCATTCTTTGAAAGCTTATTCACCAATGACCTTCCAGTTATCGATTCAAGGAGGAAATGAAATGAACTATCGAATTGAAGAAAAAGAGCCATTTCAAATCATTGGTATTACAAAACGCGTACCGATTGTATTTAACGGTGTAAATGAAGAAATTGCTTCTATGTGGAAAAGCTTAGATCCAGGGACCATTCAAACATTAAAGTCCCTTTCAAACATGGAACCTACTGGAATTATTAGTGCTTCTACTAACTTTTCTGAAGGAAGAATGGAGGAAAATGGAGAACTCGACCACTACATTGGAGTAGCCTCAATGAAAGATTGTCCAGAGCAATTCGCACAACTTGAAGTCGCAGCTTCAACGTGGGCCGTATTTGAAGCTGTCGGTCCATTTCCTGAAACATTACAAAATGTATGGGGACGCATTTATTCCGAATGGTTTCCTTCCTCAAACTATGAACTAGCAGAAGGACCAGAAATATTGTGGAATGAACAGAAAGATACATCCTCCCCAAACTTTAAAAGTGAAATTTGGATACCGGTTTTGAAGAAATAAAAAATAAAGCTGCTCCTCCTTAAAAGGAAAAGCAGCTTTTATTTATATTTTTAGTTCTTTTTTATAAGCGACGTAGGAATATCCCATTGTTAATCCTACTGCACCAACAATAATGCCAATGATTAGGAAAGTTTTCCACGCTACCGGAGCAAAAATACTTAAAATCATAATAACTCCTAATACAACAAACACCTTTCCACTAAAACGGTGCGTTTTTCTCCACACTTCCTCATTACTTAATGTCCACGGCGTTTTTATACCGACAAAGTAGTTTGGTTTGCACTGTGGTAAATAGTTGCCGATGACTATAAATAAAATACCAACTAATAATTCAGGCACTCGATTAATGAATAAGTTGTATCCTAATCCACTTGTAATAATATCTATGTTCCCTACAAATAGTAGCAATAATATTCCGTTATTCATCATCATAAAAGCTTTAGAAAACTTCTCGTAATTTGCTTTCTTTGGGTCAATTTTTGGTAATACATTTAGAAATATATATAACACAATCATAATTCCAACCATCGAAATCATTCCATAAAGTTTAGAAGAATAACCATCTGCCTTACCGCCGCTCCAATGTGTCGCAATTGTATCCGGCAAATGTGGCCAAGCAAACGCCCAAGCTAAACAAGTTGTAACAATTAATATAATTGCAAAAAGATGCTTCTTCATTTCCCCTCTTCCCCCTTATTCGTAAACGTAAACACCCAAGTTAATAAATCTTGAAAGACAGTTGTGTTTAAAGAGTACATAACAAATTGACCTTTCTTTTCATCTTGAATAAGTTCAGCATTTTTAAGCGCGCTTAAATGATGTGAAATACTTGGTTTTGTCATATTAAATTGTTCAGCAATTTCTCCAGCGGTTAAATCACCTTCTTTTAATAAATCTAAAATTTTTCGCCTTGTTGGGTCTGCTAATGCTTTGAATGCTTGATTCAATGTCTTTCTTCCTTTCGATAATTAGACATTTAGATATTTATCTAAATATTAAACAACTTCCAATTAATTGTCAATTATGCATACGCCCTTTTTACTTTTCACACTTTTGACCTATACTGTTTATTAGCCTACATTTCAACATAATGAAAAGACTTGAAACACATGATACACTATAGCTACAATTGTTTTTTTAGGAGGAATATACATATGTACAAAATTTTAATCGTTGAAGACGATCCAAATATTTCATCATTACTACAATCTCACATTCAAAAATATGGCTATGAAGCTGTTGTTGCAGAGAACTTCGATGATATTATGGAATCGTTTAACGCAGTGAAACCACATCTTGTTTTACTCGATGTAAACTTACCGAAATTCGATGGTTTCTATTGGTGCCGTCAAATTCGTCATGAATCTACTTGTCCAATTATTTTCATTTCAGCGCGTGCTGGCGAGATGGAACAAATTATGGCGATTGAAAGCGGTGCGGATGATTATATTACAAAACCGTTCCACTATGACGTTGTAATGGCGAAAATTAAAGGTCAATTACGCCGTATTTACGGTGATTATGCGCCAAATATTTCTGAACGTATCGTTGAAGTAGAAGGTTTAAAACTATTCCCAGAACGCCCAGAAATCCATTTCGGTGCTGAACAAGTTCTTTTAACGAAAAAAGAAGCTATTTTAGCAGAAATGTTATTATCTAAATTCCCTCGTACAGCGAGCCGTGAAGATTTATTAGCTGCCCTATGGGATGACGAAAGTTTCGTTGAGGAAAATACATTAAACGTAAACATTACGCGTCTTCGTAAAAAGTTCAATGAGCTTGGTATTGAAAATGCTATTGAAACAGTACGTGGACTTGGGTATCGTTTTAACGCAACTTGGAGTGAATAAGCATGAAGCTATTTTTACGTGATCATTTTGCATTTTTTCTACTATATGTATTAAACTTCGGCATCATTTTCGTTCTTTATGATGCAGTAGATGGATTTCAAAATAATAAATTTTACTTCGTCGTTTTAAGTTTATATTTATTCATTTGTTTCCTCGCTTATCGTTACGTCCGCAATCGTAGAATGTACCATAGATTAAGTGAGCAACCAGAGAAAATGGAAGATGCGTTTATTGAAAGAGCAACTGCTCCGATGCCTCACGGTGTAAATGAACTCGTGCGCACGCAGTATCGTCTATTCCAAAAAGAACTACAATCGTATGAAGTAAAACAACAAGAACATCAATTATTCATTAACCACTGGGTGCATCAAATGAAGACACCTGTTTCTGTTATGCAGCTTATGGTGCTCGAAATGGAAGATGAACATTTGATTCCGAAATTCAAAAAAGAATTAGAACGATTAAATCAAGGGCTCGATATGGCTTTATATATGGCAAGGTTAAATAACTTCCATGAAGATTTCCATGTTGAGACGATTTCATTAAAAGATGCGGTAACAAAAAATATTAACGGATTAAAAGAACTATTCATTCGAAACGGGGTCTTCCCTGTTTTAGAAGTTCATTCCGATTTAAAAGTTGCTTCTGATGCGAAATGGCTAAAGTTCATCATTTATCAGTTAATGACAAATGCAGTTCGTTACTCTGGTGAGCGCGGAAAGAAAGTATTCCTATCTGCTTACCGAAACGGAAAAGATATTATTTTAGAAGTTCGCGATGAAGGTGTTGGTATTCCGCAAGAAGATATTCGAAGAGTATTTGAACCGTTTTACACTGGGAAAAATGGTCGCGCATTCGGAGAATCTACTGGTATGGGACTTTATATTGTAAGTAAAATTTGTGATTATTTAGGTCACTCTGTCAAACTAGATTCTGAAGTTGGTAAAGGAACGACGATTAAAATCATCTTCCACAACGCTGCAAATAATCAAGCAGAAACTACGGAGAAGGTGACCGAAGCATGATCGGAACATATGCTAGCAAAATGTATGAGAACTTACTCTCATACATTTTTTGCAATAAAACTACATATTTGCCTTCTAGCAAGAGGTACATATTATGACATTTTGGCAATTTGCATTTAAAAATGTAACGCGCAACTCGAGAGCTTATTTTGCTTACTTTGTAAGTAGTTCCTTTTCCATTGCTGTTTTCTTTTCGTTTGCTGTTTACTTATTCCATCCGAAATTACAAAACTTTAGCATGAACGCTGAAATTTCAGGATTAATGATATTTTCAGAAGTTGTAATTGTATTTTTCTCTTTCTTCTTTTTACTATATTCCATTGGTACTTTTTTAAAAGTTAGAAAAAAACAATTCGGAGTTTTGACCGTTTTAGGTATATCGAGAAAGCAATTACATCGTCTCGTTTTTATGGAAAATATGTTAATCGGTATTTTATCTATCTTTTTCGGTATGCAGTTTGGACTTGTATTTTCACAATTTTTCTTATTAGTCACAGCAAAAATTACGCACGTCCCAGGCATATATTTATACTTGCCTATTAACGCCTTTATTTTAACGACTATCGTCTTCCTTAGTCTTTTTATCATTGTATCTACATTCACACCAATGCTTATTCGTACAAAAAAAGCGGTACGCCTTTTAAAAACAAATGGCGGAAAACAAAAAGAAAAAAAACCGTCCATACTTGTTTCCTTATTTGGTGCGATTTGTTTATTAGGTGGTTATGCTTTAGCTGGAAATCCTAAATATTTCGTATCAGTAAGCCCGCAAATAGGTGTTATATATATGGTTTCAAGTATTTTTGTTATCCCAACGCTTGTTACAATCGGGACATATTTTTTCTTTTCACAAATTAGTTTCTTACTCATTTATATTTTAAAGAAAAGAAGAAAGTTTTATATGAAGCGGGTGAATATGCTTTGGATTTCTGATTTAGCAAACCGTATTCGAACGAATATTAATATGCTTTTTATTGTAGCGATGCTCTCTACAATTGCTTTCACAATGATTACGTTCCTATATGGATCTGGGAAGTTTATTAAACTAGAGGTTAATAGAACTTCTCCTTTCCCAATTTCTTATTTTTCTTATGATGCAAATCCTTTTGTTACTGAGCATTTAAATTGGCTTGAACAACAGTTACAAAAAGAGCATTTTCCTTATGAGAAAATCAAAACTGATATATATGAAACACCACTAAGAGAAGATAAAGATGTAGCTATTTATAATGACGTATACGCAATTAAGCAAAGTGACTATAACAAACTTGCTGCTTCTTTACGAATGAAACAACTATTTATGGATGATAACGAAGCATACGTGTTAACGGGGACCTCTTATATCACTATATTTAATGAATTTGAGCAAAGCTACAAAAGAGATTACATTACACTCTCTAGTACAAATACGAAATTAAAAGTAAAAGGCTATGAGCATGTTAATGCAATTCCATCTGGCTTTTCATATCAAACGATAGTTTTACCTGATATTCTCGTAAATAACTTACCCAACACGGTAAAACATATATCAGCATACAATTACAAAATTCAAAACTGGGAACAGACATATAAAATTGCGGATGATTTTATAGAAAAGGTGCAAAAAGATCGAAATAATTCCCAGTATGAAGGGCCTCTTATTCGATCCTTTGAATCAGCAGGAACGTTATATAAAATAACGTCTGGTAGTGCCGCATTCTTCCTAATCGGAACATTTTTAGGAGTTATTTTCTTCATTGGAGCTGGTAGCGTTCTTTACTTTAGAATGTATACAGATTTGACGAATGAACAAGAGAAGTATATAACAATCTCTAAGATCGGTGTGACAGATAAAGAGATGAAACGATCTGCAACCATTCAGCTTAGTATTTTATTTTTCGTTCCTTACATTATGGCATCCATTCATACAATGTTTGCAACGAAAATGCTACAAGATGTAATAGATCTATCTTTGTTCAAAGAAGTTGCAGCCGTTCTTATTATTTTTGGAGTCGTTGAAATTGTATTTTTCTTATTCATTCGTTCACTTTACATGCAAAAATTATCACAATATACGAATGGACAAATTATTTAAGACAAACGTGATAAAAAGAGTATCTTTCATACTCTTTTTATCTTCACTTTATTAGGAGGTTCAGGTGAATGACATTTTGGCAGTTTGCATTCAAAAACGTAACCCGGAACGCCAGAGCTTATTTCGCCTATTTTGTAAGTAGTGCGTTTTCCATTGCAATTTTTTTCTCGTTTGCGGTTTATTTATTTCATCCTAAATTGCATATGACAGGCGTGAATGCTGCTCTGAACATATTAATGACAATTTCAGAAGTTGTCATTGTATTCTTTTCTTTTTTCTTTTTACTATATTCAATCGGTACTTTCTTAAAAGTACGAAAAAAACAATTTGGGATTTTAACAGTACTTGGTATATCTCAAAAACAATTAAAAAGACTTGTATTTCTAGAAAACATGTTAATTGGTGTTCTTTCCATATTTTTCGGCATTCAACTTGGACTTGTCTTTTCACAGTTCTTTCTACTAGTTACCGCCAAAATTACACATGTACCTGGTTTATATTTATATTGGCCAACGAGTGCTATTATTTTAACTATGATCATCTTTCTTGGACTCTTCATTCTCGTTTCATCTTTTACGCCGATGCTCATTCGGACGAGAAAGGCTGTACGTCTTTTAAAAGAAGGAACAAAGCAAAAAGAAAGAAAAGCATCCGTGCTCATCTCTCTATTTGGTGCGACATGTTTAATAACTGGATATGTATTAGCAGCAAATCCGTTATATTTTATGTCCCTAGGTGATATGATTGGAATCTTATATGCCGTCTCTAGCATATTTGTTATTCCTTCACTTGTCGCAGCTGGAACATATTTTTTCTTTTCACAAATTAGTTTTTTACTCATTCGTATATTAAAAACGCGAAGAACATTTTATATGAAGCGTACGAATATGCTTTGGATTTCTGATTTAGCAGCGCGCATTCGGACAAACATTAACATGCTCTTTATTGTAGCGATGCTATCAACACTCGCTTTTACTATGATTACATTCTTATACGGTTTTGGGAAATTTACAAAGTTTGATGCAATAAGACAAAACCCTTTCCCTTTTACGTATTTATCACATACTGAAAATACGTTAGCGGATGAACATTTAAATTGGTTAGAACAAAAATTTAATGAAGAGCACTTTACTTATAAAAAACTTAAAACGGATATATATGAAGTATCTTCGGCTGAAGAAAACCCAAAGCTCTATTATGCAATTAAACAAAGTGATTACAATATACTTGCTAAGGCGTTAAATTGGGAACATCTCAACGTGAAAAATAATGAATCTTATATCCTTATAAAAGACATAGATGATCAATTCATTGGCACAATTTATGATACAGAAAGGAAAGATATTCTTACACTTACTCAAAACAGTCTACAGCTCCAAGTGAAAGAATATAAAAATTATAATCCTTTCCCAAACAGCTTAATCTCACAATTACTCATACTATCTGATGAAAATGTAGAAGCATTATCATCAGTTTCAAAACAGATGAGTGTGTATAGCTTTACAGTTAACGATTGGGAAAAAGCTAATAACATCGGTTCGGCATTTATAACAAAAATTGATAATGATAATGAAGCGATTAAGGCTGAGCACCCACCATTCCATGCAAGTGAAGCGAGCGATTCTCTATACACAACTAAACTAAATGTCGCTTCATTCTTCTTAATTGGAACTTTCTTAGGTGTTATTTTCTTTATCGGTGCTGGCAGTGTTCTTTATTTCCGAATGTATACAGATTTAACAAATGAGCAAGAAAAGTATGTAACGATTACAAAAATTGGTTTAACAGAAGCCGAAATGAAACGATCTGCTACCATTCAACTTGCTATTTTATTCTTTGTTCCTTACATTATGGCATCGATTCATACGATGTTTGCGACAAAGATGCTACAAGAAATATTACATCTCTCGTTCTTCGCTGAGATTACAGTCGTACTGATGATTTTTGGAACAGTTGAAGTTATATTTTTCCTTTTAATTCGTTCCTTCTATATGCAAAAATTATCACAACACATTAAGTTCTAAAGGATAGAAAGGTGATTACTATGGAAGAAGTATTACACATAAAAAACGTCTCAAAAGTGTATGAAGGAAAAGTCCCTCATACTGCTTTAAAAAATATAAATTTACATGTAGATAAAGGAGAATTTGTCGCTATCATGGGACCATCTGGTAGTGGTAAATCTACATTTTTAAACGTTATCTCTACAATTGATTCACCTACTTCTGGTGATGTCGTTATTAACGGAAAAAAACCGCACACATTTCGTAGAGAGAAGTTAGCTATTTTCCGCCGACAAGAGTTAGGATTTGTTTTCCAAAACTTTAACCTACTAGATACACTAACAATCGGTGAAAATATCGTACTACCTTTAACATTAGATAATGTTCCATTAAAAGAAATGGACGAAAAGCTTGATAACATTTCAAAAAAGCTTGGCATTGATCATATTTTAGACAAACGTATTTTTGAAGTTTCTGGGGGCCAAGCACAGCGTACCGCAGTAGCACGTGCTGTTATTCATCATCCGTCACTTCTACTTGCCGATGAACCAACAGGAAACTTAGATTCGAAAGCAGCGATCGATGTAATGGAGTTATTTACGAAGTTAAATAAAGAAGAAGATGCAACAATTTTAATGGTTACGCACGATCCATTTGCAGCAAGTTATTGTAACCGCGTCATTTTCATTAAAGATGGTGAGCTTTACAACGAACTACACCGCGGACTATATCGCGAGAAATTTTATCAAGAAATATTAGATGTTTTAGCATTATTAGGAGGGAGACGTGGATGACATTTTGGCAATTCGCATTTAAAAATGTCTCGCGTAATTCGAAAGCATATTTCGCCTACTTTGTAAGTAGTGCGTTTTCTATCATGGTTTTCTTTTCATTTACTGTATACGCGTATCACCCGCGGTTACAGAGTGTACAAAGCTTTCAAGAACGTGATCCTCTAATGAACTTAGCTAGTACGGCACAGCTTGTGATTGTTATGTTCTCGTTCTTCTTTCTCTTATATTCAATTGGAACATTTTTAAATGTACGGAAGCAGCAATTCGGGATACTCACAATTCTCGGTATCTCACAGAGACAATTAAAAAGACTGTTATTTACTGAAAACATGATGATCGGGATATTGTCCATCTTTATCGGTATACAAGGTGGCCTCGTGTTTTCTAACTTTTTCTTATTAGTCACTTCGAAATTAACAAGTGCGAAAGGCCTTTATTTATATTGGCCAACAGAGGCGATTATCGTTACAACCGTAACGTTTATCATTTTATTTTTAATCGTTTCTACGTTTACACCAATGTTTATTCGTACTCGAAAAACAGCCCACCTCATTAAAGGGAACAAGAAAATGCCAGCTGAAAAAAGACCATCTATACTCATCTCTTTATTCGCTTTAATTTGTTTAGGGCTATGCTATTATATCGCTGGTTATCCGCGAGGCTACGTAACGGAAAAAAATGTGCAAAATGGATCTGTCTTTTTTATTATGTTATCTATTTTACCACTCGTAGTAGTCGGGACATATTTATTCTTTTCACAAACATTTCTTCTTTTTATCTATATTTTAAAGAAGCGTAGAAAGTTTTATTTGAAACAAATAAATATGTTATGGATTTCGGACTTAGTTGCTCGTACCCGTAGTAATATTAACGTACTCTTTATCGTTTCTATGCTATCTGCACTTGCATTTACAATTATTATTGGGTTATTCGCCGCTAATAACAATACGAAGGCATCAGTACTAGAGCGATATCCCGTCCCCTTCACTTATACATCAGAAGGTGACAATTCCCTTGAGCAAAAGCATATTTCTACAATTGAAACGGAGCTTACAACTAGTAATTTTCAGTACAACAAATATAAGTTTACAGTCTTAAAAGATACAGCTTCAAAAGAAGATATTATGCTTATGAAGATGAGCGATTATAACGCAATCGCTCAACAATTGAAAAGACCGGAAATAACAATCGATTCTACAGAAGTGTATATTATTTCTCGCCACTCACCAGAACTTCTCGATCTCGTATCTAATCCATTTGCAAAGCAAAATACGATTACACTCGGATCTAATAAAAAAGAATTTCATATTAAAGGGTTTATTAATAAGGGAATAGAACCATCCTTTGCATTCCCACATTTAGCTGTCGTACAAGATTATGTATTTGATAATATGATTCCTCATATTGAAACAACCGTAATCTATAACTACTTCGTAGAAAACTGGGAAAATGCAATAGTTCCAACCAGAAATATGTTACGCGTTATTAGTGGTGATGCACGTGCGTTCTACGAAAAGCATACAGAAGAGAACGCTCAAGTTCCTTTCTTCATACATACGGCTACGGATGAACTCATTTACGGTAAAGGAAATGCAGTTGCTCAATTCTTTATTTGGGCATTTCTTGGTTTTATCTTCTTTATCGGTGCGGCTAGTGTCTTATATTTCCGTATGTATAATGACTTAACAACTGAAAAACAAAAGTATATTACGATTACAAAGCTTGGCTTAACTGAATTAGAAATGTTTCGCTCTGCAACCATTCAATTAGGAATTTTATTTTTTGTTCCGTATATCGTTGCTGGTGTTCACACGTTATTTGCGGTTAAGTTTTTACAAAGCATGTTTTCTTTCTCCTTACTAAAAGAGACATGTATCGTACTCACCTTTTTCGGGATTATCGAGATTATTTTCTTCTTCTTAATCCGTTCTCTGTATATTAATAAATTATCACAGCATATAAAAATATGAATAAAATGGCCTTGTGCGTATTGCACAAGGCCATTTTCAATAGTTTTTAAAAAATTAGCAGCAATATCCACCATAGCCGCCTGCGTAACCGCCATAACCACCATAGCCACAACCGCCGCCTCCGCCGAAGCAGCTAGCACCGATGATAATTAATAAAATAAACAATACGATTAGAAGCGCAAAACCGCCTCCGCATCCACGTCTACGGTCGCAATCATCATGTCTGTGTTCACACTTTTCGCTCATTACCCTATTCCTCCTTTAGTATCATTCATAACAAGTTCCTCTTGTTCTAAATGAGGGGATTCCATTTATAGTATGTTTTCAGGGCGAATAGGAAGCTTGGCTCACCTAAAAAAGGGCTTGTTTTCGGAAATGGGCTTCATCAAAAAAAAAGATACCAATTAAGGTATCTTCTAAATAAACATATTCAATAAAAGTGCAAAACCAAATGCGATAAATGATAACAATGTCTCCAGTACCGTCCATGTCTTAAATGTTTCCTTCACCGTTAATCCTAAATACTCTTTTACAAGCCAGAAACCTGCATCATTTACGTGAGAAAACATTAATGATCCTGCACCCGTTGCAATAACGAGTAATTCTAAATTCACTCCAGACATGTGCTGAATAACTGGTGAAACAATTCCAGCTGCTGTCGTTAATGCTACTGTCGCTGAACCTGTTGCAATTCGAATTAATCCAGCTACCATGAACGCTAATACAATTGGTGATAACGATATATGTTCTGCCATTTGTGCAATCGCCGTTCCAACGCCGCTTTCAATTAATATTTGTTTAAATCCACCACCTGCACCGATAATTAAAATAATGGAACCGACCGGTAATAAACTTTCATCCGTTAATTTTTTAATGACCTTTTTATTAATTCCTTGTCTTATTCCAAGTAAATAGAATGCTGCGAAACATGAAATAAGTAAAGCAATTACTGGACTTCCTATAAACACAAAAAATTCAGTTATTTTTTCCGGTAATGAAATATATGGTGCAACTACTGATAAAATCATTAATACAACCGGTAATAAAATAATAAAGAATGAAACTTTACGACTTGGTAAATCAGTTGATACTGTCGTAACTCGAACAAGCTCTGGTTCATTTTCAGGTATAACCCTTTTATGTACCCACTTTGCAAATATAGGTCCTGCGATAATGGCTGTTGGTAACGCGATAATTAATGAATATAAAAGTACTTTTCCTAAGTTCGCGTTATAAATACCGATTGCTGTCATCGCCCCTGGATGTGGCGGTACGAGCCCATGCACAATAGATAATCCAGCAATAACAGGTAACGCAATTAATAATATATTTTGCTTCGTCGTTTTTCGAATGGAAATAACAAGTGGTAATAAAATGACAATCCCCACTTCAAAAAATACCGGAATCCCTATAACAAATCCTGCAAATAACATAGCCCAAGGTAGTTTCTTCACACCGAAAAATCGAATAAAGAAATCTGCCACTTGCATGCCGGCCCCTGAATCGGACATCATTTTTCCTAAAATTGTTCCGAGAGCTAAAATACCAACTAAATGCCCTAGTACACTACCAACACCAGTTTCATAGGCAGTCACTATTTTCGTTAAATTCAGTCCAGACATGATGGCTAAAAATAAACTCGCAACTGTTAAACTAATAAATGCATGCCATTTCCACCATGATACCCCTAAAATAACAATCGCGATTGCAAGTAACGTGACGATTAATAAGTATATATCCATCTCTCATTCCCCTTACTTTTCCCCCGTATTTGTGGACAGTAAACACCTAATTGGTGCGGGATGAACCCAATTAAAGTTTCACTTTATAAAAAAAGAGGGCGAATACCCTCTTTTTATACGTCATAATTCACTACATAATGCTGCATTTCTGTGTTGTAGTAGCCTTCGCTATATTCAATTACTTCGCCAACTTCATCGTAAGAATAACGCATACGTTTTAATAGCGCTGTCCCCTCTTTTTCACCTAACGCTTCTGCAACGAAACTAGGCGCGAGTCCAACTGCGAATTCATCTCTGAAGTTTTCTAAATGTATACCTCGGTCTTCAACTAAATCATAAAGCGATTGTAAATCAAAGTCCGATAAATCTGTACTTGCCATGTGTGCTGAGAAATAGTGCGTATAATGAATGTACGGTGCATCATTTAACGTATATAAACGTTCGATACGAAAACTCTCCTTACCGAATAATCGAAATGGCACTGTTCCTTCTTCATTATGAACGACTTCTGCTTTTAGTAATTTCTTTTGTACTTTATATCCTTCTTCCACTAACACTTCTGTAAATTTCTTTCCCTTTGACAACTTTGTCGCAGAAGTATTACGGATGACTTTCGTTCCTTTACCGCTTTTCTTTTCCAAATATCCTTCTTGAGCAAGTTCTTTAATCGCATTACGCACTGTAATTTTACTCACTTTGAACTCTTCTTCTAACTGCGGTTCGGAAGGAATATTCGTATGAATCGCATATACACCATGCAATATTCGATCACGAATAATATTTTTTATTTGTAAATATAATGGTCCTTTTTTCCTCGTTACGTTCACCGTTACACCCACTACCTTTCTACATCACCTACTGATGCCGTCATTGCCCGAAGTATATCCTTCTCTGATGACATTGGCGTATCACCGACGATTGTATGTGCAAGCATTCCAGCTGCTGACGCAAATGAAACAGCTTTCTCTGGTGCAAACTCTTCTATCTCGCCATGAATAATCCCGCTCGTATAAGCATCTCCAGCACCTATTCTATCATATACAGAAAACGTAAGTGTTTTTGCAAAAGTGAACGCACCATCTTTACATATAAACCCGCGAAGCGAGTGTGTATTATCGCTATTAATAGAGCGATGTGTACCAGCAATTGTAGCAATATGATATGTTTCAGCCACTTTCGGAATAAGATCAACAAGTTGCGCCTCTCGCTCTGTCTCTTCTGTTTTCATTCCAAGAACGAACATTGCATCTTTTTCATTCATCATAACGATATCAGCAAGAGCCAGCATTTCTTCATAATGCGGTTTCGCCTGCTCATATCCATCCTCTCCCCAAAGAGATGGACGATAATTGCAATCAAAAACGACAGTGCCTCCGTTTTCTTTAACTGCTTTCGCCAAAGATTTCATATGATGGCGCACCGTATCATTCATCGCAAGTGTAATTCCACAAAAATGAACGATATCAATTTCCTTGGCGATTTCTTCAAATTGATACATCTCTTTATATGCCGTATTAAAGCTACTTTCTAGGCGATTTGAATATGTAACGCGGCTTGCACGTGCTCCAAATCCATTTTCTAAAAAGTACATGCCGACATATTTACCACCTCTTGAAATAAACGGTGCCTGAATCCCTAACTTTTGAATGTGCGATATCGCAGCATCTCCAACCGAGTTTTCCGGTAAAGTTGAAATAAGAAAACCTTCATGCCCGAGATGAGAAATCGCCGCTGCAACGTTCACACCTGTACCAGAAAATGAGTAATTTAATGTGTTAGCTTGTGACAACAATTCATATCCTGGTACTTGCAGGCGCATCATTACTTCGCCAAATGCTGCAATTTTCTTACGCATATTGATCAACTAGCTTCTTCACTACCGCTAATAACTCACGAACATCTTCTGTTTTCGTATTACCAGTTTCTTTATCAATAATAGAAGAGTACACGTGCGGGATAACTTGCTCTACATTTGCCTCTAATGCGATACGTACAATTGTTTCAAAGTTTTCTTTATCAATTCCGCCTGTTGGCTCTAATGCAAAGCCTTCTTCCGCACATGCTTTCGCAACTGCGCGATATTCTTCTTCATGCGCTAATCCTTTCATTGGGAAGTATTTCAATGAATTTCCGCCCATATCACGTACAAGTGCGATTGCTGTTTTAATTGGAACGATTGCTTTTTCTTCTCCAGCTGCACTAATTGGACCAGTAGAAATGTTTACGTACCCTACTTTTCCTGTTGGTGATACTAAACTATTAATCCAGCTATCTTTTCCGCCAAGATTTGCACGTGTCGCTCCAACTGAAGGGAACACTTGGTTAATATGGCTACCAGGATAATGCTTCGCAATTTCAGCTACAACTGCCGCTTGGCGATTATCCCCTGCTCCTAGTCCGATTGATACAGCGTCATCAATTTCTTTTCCGTATGCTTTCATTGCAGTTACTGCTTCTTCTACTGTTGGATAGTCTTTTGATAACACTCCCACTACTACATAACCTTCTGCCGCTTCAAAAATGTCTTTTGCATTTTCGATATTGTTTGCTAATACATTTAATGCTACACGGCCTTTATAAAAACGTTTTTGAATGTTTGTCATTTTAGTTTCCCCCTACGATTTCTCTCATTTTTTCTTCAATTACATGTATGTCATCACCTTGAAGTGGACGTGGGTCAATGTCAAAGAATCCTTGTCTTACTCCATAATCACGTGTGTAAATTGCGATTTCCCCTTCGCGTAATGCTGTTACAACGTCTTTTGCTGATTTATTTAACTCTTTCTCGTTAATATGAATACGCGCTCTAAAGATTGCTCTTCCTGCTTCATCTTGAACGATCGTTACATTTACACCATTTAATTCTTTTAGCGGCATAAGTACTTGTAATAACTCTTTTTCTTGCTCACTCTTATCTTCTTTTACTCCGTACTCATCAAGCGCTTGAAGTAAGCCGAAAGTTGTTTCTTTCCCAACTTTCATACTTCTACCACTGCAATGTAATTGTACTTTCAGCCACTCGATATATTTTCGTTTACCGCCGACAATACCAGAAGTAGGTCCTTCAATTGCCTTTGAACCGCTATAAATGGCAAGGTCTGAATACTTTACATACTTTTGAATATCCTCTTCAGCTGCCGCATCGACGATAAGTGGTACGTTATTTCGCTGCGCAACTTCCCATGCTTCTTCAACAGAAATCATATTTTTTTGCACGGCATGATGGGATTTCACATATAGAATTGCTGCTGTATTTTCACCAATCGCATCTTCAATATGCTCTGCTTTCCCTTCATTTGCGTAACCCACTTCAACAAGCTTACCGCCGCCTAAATAAATCATCGTTTCAACAGGAGCACCATATTGAACGTTATGACCTTTTAACATAATCACTTCGTTTTTCGCGATGACCTCTTGATGAAGTCTTTCACTTTTACGGCGATTTCCTTCTGTAACGATACCAGCGATAGAAAGCGCAATTCCGCTCGATGCTGAATTCACAACGACTGCTGCCTCTGAATCTAGAATTCTCGCAATATGATCTCCTGCTTTATCTACTAAATCTGCAATTTCCACATAATTTTGTCCACCATGTTTCATCGCATCCATAACTGTATTTGTAGGAGCGGATACACCTAAAATACTCATTCTACCGCTCGCATTAATTACTCTTTTTAATCCATACTTAGCATTCAATGAATGACCCATTGATTACAACCCCTTTCGTATCAATTCTTCTTTCAGCAATGCGCTGATCCCCTTCTGAATCAATTAACGTAATCGGTTCATCTTTCACCGTAAATAAAGTTAAGTTTGCAATATCGCCTTCTTGAATACGGCCAAGCTCTGGTTTCTTCAGCCACTCTGCCGCATGTTTCGTCACCGCATCAATTACTTCTTCTAGCGGATACCCTAAGTAAAGGAATTTCGAAAGAACGTGAGCCATACTATACACTGGACCGTGTATACGATTCTTCCGGTAAATGTCTGTACTAATTGTATTAAAGGCAATACCGTGACGCTTCGCCGCTTCTGCTACTTTAAAAGAAAAACTAGCATTACCGTGACCAACATCTAAATGAACACCGCGCTTCACTGCATCTATTAATACAGGTAGCGGTTTGCCTTCTTCATCAAATAAATTATTTTCTTTCCCGTTTAAGTAATGTGTAATCACATCATCTTTTTCTAAAAGAGGTACAACTTCCTCAATGCGAGGAGGCGCTGAACCGATATGTACCATAATCGGTAATGATGTTTCACGAGATAAAGAGCGTGCAACATGAAGCGGTTCAATTCCGCTATCACAAACGACACTTTTACTCATTCTCGCCTTTAACCCAACGATTACATCTTTATACTTTTCTACTGCTTCTATTACTTTCTCTTTATCTATCCATTCCATATTGGATAATTCATCAATTCGTTTCAAACCGATGCGAGAAATATTTAAAAAGGTAAATAAATTCGTTTTCGCCTGCTCTCTACTTTGTACTAAATCTGCAATACGATCAGCTCCGCAGCTACCCGCATCAACAATTGTCGTTACCCCTTGCTTAACGCCAATTTTATCTACCTCATCGCCATACGGATCAAACTCTGGAAAAGCATGAACGTGTAAATCAATCCAGCCACTCGATACGTAAGTACCAGAGTAATCAAGAACCGTTCCACCTTCACCAGCACCAGCTTTCGTCACCTGTGCGATTTTATTATTTTCAATTACAATGTCAATCTCTTCCCCGTTCACACGTTTCACATTACGTAGTACGAATCGTTCTGTCATTGTATTTCCACCCTTTTCTATAAGAAGCCATAAGAATACGCTTACATTAAAGTTTCATTTTTTACGTCTCTTTCACACGTTTAGCGTAACACAAAAAAAAGAAGAAGTAAATATAACGTTATAATGTTTAAAAGTAAAATAAGAGATACTCCTCAAAATTCTGATAGTACAGGAAATTATATCAACGATTCGACAAGGAGTATCGATTTACCGACAAAAAACGCCAATCCCTTTCTTATATAAGAAAAGGCTGCTCCAAAACGGAACAACCTCTTTATCTATTCCTGAACCGTCACAATAACCCCGTCCACATTGTTCCCCGAAATTTCATACTGCTTATTTACCGGAACATTCACTTTCATGTCCCCGGAAACTTTATAATAAGAAACCGTATATTTCTTACCTTCTACATTCGTTGAAATTTCTTTTTTCTCTTTTAAGAAGTCTAAGTATTCCTCTAATGTAATTTTCTCTTTTTGCATAATAGCACTATGAGGTAAGCCGACGTAACGTATATGCCACGGCTCATATTGAATGCCTGTAATATGACTTTTATTTTTCGGATAACGTAAAACAAATCCGTGTTTCCATACGTTCTCTTCAATCCATTTTCCTTCAGGCGCTTTCTCCATTTTCTTTTGCGTAGATCCAACATCCAGTGATAATCCTAAATTATGTTCACTATATCCTGCTGGAAGTGCATAATCAGAGCCCATTTTTTCATATAACTTTTCTTGCTCATTAAAATCTCGATATCCGCTATTCATTAAAAAATGCTGTACGCCATCTTTCCCAGCTGCATCGACAACGTTCAAAAACTTGCTCACAACATCCTTTGATAAACGAAGATTTCTATCAAATATCACATAGCCTCTTACTAATTCACTATTGTGATTTACATTTATAATATCGGATCTAATACTATCTTTTTTAACGGGGTAATCTTTATTAACTAATAATAGATTACCTTTATAAACTTGTTCTTTTGTAACCTCTACCTTTTCAATATTCGCCGATTTTACCTTATTATCTTTTCCCGCAATTTTAACATCGATCTCCTTTTGAAATAACGGTGATATATAAAAGCCTACACAGACTGTACATAATATAAAAAGAGAAATAAATACCCACTTTTTCATTTCTAGTTCCTCCTTAACGTGACTTACGTATAGAATAGAAAAAACTATTAAAATAAAAAGTGGGGTAAAGTTTAAATTTTTATTAAATTGCTTAGCTTTCTTCTTTTGGTAATCTTACTTCAAATATCGTTCTAATTACATTACTTTCAGCAGAAATCTTCCCATCATGCTGTTCAACAATATTTTTCGCGATAAATAAACCAAGGCCTGTACTACCTTGTTGCTCTGACCTTGCTTTATCACCTGTATAAAACATATCAAAAAGATACGGTAAATCTTCTTCCGGAATGCTATCTCCGTAATTAATAATTTGTACGACTACCTCTTCACTCTCAATATATGCGTTCACATCGACAAACTTTCCATCATACCCGTAACGAATCGCGTTCGTTAAAAGATTTTCAAATACCCTCGCTAATAATTTTCCATCACCGCTAATAGGTAAATAAGAATCCATGTTCAATCTCGCTTCTAAACCCTTTTTCTCTAATAACGGATACAATTCTTCCTCTAGCTGTATAAGCAATTCACTTATATCAATTGGTCTTTTGTCCAGCTGCAACATCCCATAATTCATTCTCGTAATTTCAAATAATTCATCAATTAAACTTTCCAGCCTTTCGGATTTCGTAAAAGCGATTGTGGAAAAATGTTTAATTTGTTCTTTCGTCAAATTCTCATCTTTAAGAATTAAATCTAAATAACCTAAAACAGATGTTAACGGCGTTCTTAAATCGTGAGCTAAGTTAACAATAAGCTGGTCTTTACTACTTTCCGCAAAGTCTCCTCGTTCCACTGCTTCCTTTAATTTTTCACTCGCTACATTTATTTCACGTGCGATATATCCAAACTCATCATTTGATGAAACGTGCACTTCATTTGTAAAATCTCCGTTCGCCAAATGGTGAATCCCGTTTGAAATCTCATCAAAATATTTTACATAAGGCCTAGTAAGGAAGAAGAAAAACATAATAGACAGAGGGATAAAAATAATTAAAAAGAAATTAACATCCCCAATTTGTCTTACCATTGAACGGAATTGGGCTAATGGATCTTCAAAACGAACGACTAATTTATAGTAGATCCGTAAGCCTTCATAAATGATATACGTTACCCCACCAGCTAATATCATACTTAACGCAAATAGCATAACCATCTTCGAGCGAAAGCTTCTCATCTTTTTAGCCATTGAAAGTATACCCTACTCCCCACACTGTTTTTATTAACTTATTCTTTCTTTTATCTTCTCCAAGTTTTTTCCGTAGTGTACGAATATGTACCATAACTGTATTTCCACTTTCATAATAACCTTCAGCCCATACTTGCTGAAAAATATTTTCCACATTGTACACTTTCTTCGGATGGCTCGCTAATAAATATAAAATATCAAACTCTT
This sequence comes from Bacillus sp. N5-665, assembly GCF_022637375.2. NCBI lineage: Bacteria > Bacillati > Bacillota > Bacilli > Caryophanales > Bacillaceae > Bacillus > Bacillus sp. N5-665. Next base: position 610,131 of record NZ_CP093325.1, on the reverse strand, counting down.
TCGGTGTTAATTCAACTTGTTCTCCGTACACATTTACTGTTCTTCGCTCAGGATCAATAACAACTCCGCCTACCTCTAAAGCAGATTTATTCTCCGCTACTTTCGGCTGATTTAACGTAAGAAATCGGCGTAATTGTGCATTTACACGTGCAACTAATTCAATCGGTGTAAAAGGTTTCGTCATATAATCATCTGCACCTAATACTAAACCTGTCACCTTATCAAAATCAGACGTTTTCGCACTTAAGAAAATGATTGGCATATGATGCTTCGCGCGAATTTGGCGCGTCACTTCATAACCATCCATTTTTGGCATCATAATATCTAAAACTACTAAGTCGATTGGCTGCGTTTTAATAACATGAATTGCCTCTTCTCCATCAGCTGCCTTCACGACGTGGTAACCTTCTTTTTCTAAATGTATCTCAATTAAATCAGCAATTTCTGCCTCATCATCCGCTATTAAAATTGAAATGTTCTTCATTTTACTCCCCCTGTTTCTCGTTCCCTTTTTATACGATCGATTGTAAACTAGTCTATCCAATTTGTACAATACGAAAAGGTTACTCGCGGGAGTAACCTTAATAAATAAAATTATAGCAGCGATTATTGAAATATATCGACTTACCGACAATTAACAACAAAATCCTACCGTTATTTGCGGGCATCCTGATTAAATTCACCGCTCCAAAACTATCCGCTGCTTCGTGATTTGCGCCAGCCTTTCTCGATTTACTTCATACTCAGTGTCAACACTTTGCGGTACAATCACCTTTCCGCCCTCAAGCATCACTTCCGGCGAAATAATATCCTTCTCCCAATGTCGACTAGAAGCAGATATATCTCCTGGAATCGTAAAATTCGGCAATGAAGCAAGCGCAACATTTTGTGCTCGTGAAATCCCCATCTCTACCATACCACCGCACCAAACTGGTATGGTATGCTCCATGCAGTAATCATGAATTTGAATGGATTCTGTTAATCCACCCACTCGCCCTGGTTTAATATTAACGATGCGGCAACTACCAAGCGTAATCGCAACGCGCGTGTCTTCTAAACTATGGATGCTTTCGTCTAAACAAATTGGCGTTTCTATTTTCTTTTGCAGCTCTGCATGATCAAGAAAATCGTAGTCCGCTAGCGGTTGTTCAATCATCATCAATTGAAAATCATCTAATCGCTTCAACTTCTCCGTATCCGCTAATGTATACGCTGAATTCGCATCAGCCATTAACGGGATGCTTGGAAACTCTTTACGAATTTCTTTCAATAACTCGTAATCATGCTCTGGCTTTATTTTCACTTTAAAACGCTCATATCCTTCTTCTGCATACTTCTCGATTTGTTTTAACATAACCGGAATTGTATTGATACCAATCACAACGCCTACTTCAATTTCAGTCCTAGTTCCGCCAAGTAATGTCGCTAATGACTTCTTTTGACGCTTTGCATATAAGCCCCAAACAGCCCCTTCAATTCCGGCCTTTGCCATTCTGTTTCTCTTTATATGCTTGAACAAATCTGGTATTTCATTCGGATGAGAAATTTCAGCTTTCAATAAATCCGGTATTAAAAAATCTTGAAGTACATGTAGCGCTGTCTTCACCGTTTCTTCCGTATACCACGGTTCAGAGAACGCAACGACTTCGCCAAACCCAATGTATCCGTCCGTATCTTCTAATTCAATGACGATACTTTCACGCTTTTCATAAGTTCCGTAGCTTGCAGCAAACGGAATGACGAGTGGCATTTCCGTTATATGAAGTGTCGCTTTTTTTATTTCCACTTACATCTCCCCCACTAATTGTCTTAACTCTCGTCTTAACAATTTTTTCGAAGCATTTCGTGGTAATTCCTCTAAGAAACATGCTTTCTTCGGCACTTTATATTTCGCTAATTTCTCCTCGCAAAAATGCAGAATTTCTTCTTCTGTTACCTCCCCACTTTTTACAACAAAAGCAGCAGGTACTTGTCCCCATTTATCGTCAGCCATACCAACAACACCAGCTTCTGCTACCATCGGATGAGAGAGTAACACTTCTTCAATTTGAGCCGGATATATATTCTCTCCGCCAGAAATAATTAAATCACTGCGGCGATCTAGTACGTATAAAAATCCTTCTTCGTCTAAATAACCGAGGTCACCAGTATGAAGCCAGCCGTTTTGAATCGTTTCGCGCGTCGCATCTTCACGGTTAAAATAACCGCCTGTTACGTTTGGTCCTTTTACTACGATCTCGCCTTCCGCAAATGGCGGCACTACTACGCCATCTTTTTCAATACGAAGTTGGCACTGAAATAGTGGTTTCCCGGCTGATCCTACTTTCGTTAACATGTAATCTGCGGATAACGTACAAATTTGCGACGACGTTTCTGTCATACCGTACGTTTGATACACAGGAATTCCTTTTTCTACACATGTTTCGAGTAACGGTTTCGGCGCTGGTCCTCCGCCAAGTAACATGCATCGTAAAGAAGATGGATATGTCTCTTCTCCAAGTCTCTCTAATAAATCAGTTAACATTTTTGAAACGACAGAAATAATCGTAACACCTCTCGTTTGAAGTGATTTATGAATAAAATCAGCATCGTATTTCGGAACGAGTAAAATGCGCATGCCGTACATAATATTTTTCATTAGAAGAGATAACCCGCCAACGTGGAACATTGGCATACAAGCTAACCAGCAATCATCATCACGAAGTCCTAAATTAAACGAAGAACCAACTGCGCTCGCCCAATGATTGCCGTACGTTAAAATAACGCCTTTCGGTTTCCCTGTCGTCCCAGACGTATAAATAATTGTCATCGCTTCTTCTAAGGAGAATTCTTCTTGTATAAATGCTTCCGCCTTTGGCCCATTCATCACTTCGGCGAACGAATATACAGAAACATCTTTAGCCTCGAAATCTTGATCCGTCACTAAGCATACAACTTCAGCATCATCCATTTGCCAAAGTAGCTCTTCTCTTGAAAGACGCGTATTTAAAAGCACAGCTACTGCACCTACGTAAGATAGGGCGTGAATAACTGTAATCATCTCCATACCATTTTTCATCAGAACAGCCACCTTTTGCCCACGCTTCACTCCTACATGCGTGAGGTGTTCACAAAAAGATACTACTTTTTCATGCAGCTGCATAAAAGTAACTTTCTCTTCCTCTATTTCAATTGCAGTGCGATCTGGTGTTAAAAATGCACGTTGCTTTAACCAATTCGGCATCGTCGTCATCATTCATTCTCCTTTCATGAAAGAAAGAGACTTGATATGACATCAAGTCTCTTAGTTGTTTTGTTTCCGGTTTGATCTCATCTAGCTGCGCCTCCTAGCCCTTTCCGTCTAAGAACCTTCCGCACGAGAAAGTAAAAAACACTTTCTGTGCGAAAGAACCTTAGCCTACGAGGCTAAACAGTCGGCTCCGCTTTTGGTTTGATCACGGGAAACGAGGGAATTGACCGAAGTCCGGACTGCGTTTTTCTTTAAACGCGTCGCGACCTTCTTTTGCTTCGTCAGTTGTGTAGTACAATAACGTTGCATCTCCAGCTAGTTGTTGAATACCAGCTAGACCGTCTGTGTCTGCGTTGAATGCAGCTTTTAGGAAACGAAGTGCCATTGGGCTGTTTGCTAAGATTTCTTGTGCCCATTGTACTGTTTCTGCTTCAAGCTCTTCTAATGGTACTACTGTGTTTACTAAGCCCATATCAAGCGCTTCTTGTGCGCTGTATTGACGGCATAGGTACCAAATTTCGCGAGCTTTCTTGTGGCCTACCATACGAGCTAAGTAACCAGCTCCGTATCCACCGTCAAAGCTTCCTACTTTAGGACCTGTTTGTCCGAATACAGCGTTGTCTGCAGCGATTGTTAAGTCACATACGATATGAAGTACGTGTCCACCACCGATTGCATAACCTGCTACCATTGCGATAACTGGTTTAGGAATTGCGCGAATTAGACGTTGTAAATCTAATACATTTAAACGAGGGATTTGGTCGTCACCTACATATCCACCATGACCGCGAACTTTTTGGTCGCCGCCAGAACAGAATGCACGTCCACCTTCACCTGTTAAAATGATAACGCCAACATTTGCATCATCACGAGCGTGTGCAAAAGCGTTGATTAACTCCATTACCGTTTTAGGACGGAATGCGTTATGTACTTCAGGACGGTTAATCGAAATCTTTGCGATACCATTGTATGTTGAATAAATAATATCTTCGTAATTGCCTTCTTTTACCCATTCAATAGCCATTACAACTACCTCCTTGTATATTTTTGATCTCCTCTATAAGTGTAGCTTCCTTCTTAGATGAAAAAGCATCACTGCATAGTTTTTAGAAATCCCTTTACTATTGTATCAAACTTTTCCGGTTGTTCCACATGAATTGCATGGCCAGCACCATCAATTTTGACAAATTTCGCGTCAGATACGCATTTTCCGATGTTTTTTAATATGCGAAAGAACTTTTCATCATACTCCCCGTTCATTAAAAGAACAGGTATTTTTAAATTTTGCAGCTCGTTCCACCATGAAGGCTGAGCCCCTGTTCCCATGCCGCGCAAGCTATTTGCAAGTCCTTTTGGATTGTTAGCAAGTCGTTCTTTTCGCACTGCTTCTTGTACGTTTTGTGCTAAACATTTTTGCGTTTCAAACAGCGGAATATTTTCCCACATCGTTACAAAACTATTGATGCCTTCTCGCTCAATTTTATTGGCAAGTCGCTCATCTTTTTCACAGCGTTCTTTTCTAGCCTCTTCACTTTCAAGCCCAGCTGTACAATTTTCTAATAAAAGAGAATGTACATACTCTGGATATAGGCACGCCATCGTAATCGCCAGTCTACCGCCCATTGAATAGCCAAGTATGTGTGCTTTTTCAATATGAAGATAATCTAGTAGTTCTTTCATTTGTAGCGCCGCATTTCGAATATCATAATGAGTCACATCTTCAGGACTTTCCGTTTTTCCGTGCCCCACAATGTCTACTAAAATGACTTGAAACTGCTCGCTCCAAGAAGGAACGAAGGAACGCCACGTTTCCATGCTTCCCGTAAAACCATGAAGAAGTAGAAGTGGTTGCCCGCTTCCGACTACTTCATATTCATACGATACACCTTGCAGCGTTACGTTCATTTTGATTCACCTTGCAACGATGCAGTAATTACGTCCTGCGTTTTCGCCCACAATTTACGGTGCAATATTAAGTTTTCATCACGGTTCGTACAAATTTCTACAACGTGTAAACCTTCCGTCGTCGTTCCCTTTTGTACCTCTTCTCGAAATTGCTCCCAACCATTTACACGACTAAATGAACCGCCGTACATTTTGACAATATGCTCGTAATCAAGTCCAATTGGCGTTCCAAATAATGATTCGAAATGTTCCTTTTTCTCATATTGTGGTAAGAATGAGAAAATACCGCCACCATCATTGTTTACAACGACAATCGTTATATTTAATTCATGTAATTTTGCGGCTAATAATCCGTTTAAATCGTGATAAAATGATAAATCACCAATAACTAATACGAGCGGATCGCAAATAATGCTCGCTCCTAAAGCTGTCGAAATGATTCCATCAATCCCGTTTACACCACGGTTTGCCATCACTTGAATATTTTTATCCGATGTGAAGAAGAATGAATCTGTATCACGAATTGGCATACTATTACTCGCAAATAATGTTGCCCCTTCTGGTAGTACGCGGACGATATCCGTAATAACTTTCCCTTCAAATGCAGTTTCATATGTTTCCATTTCACGAAGCGTTTCCTTCGTTTTTTCGTTTATATGTTGCCACATTCCGAACCAATCATTCTGTTTCATAGCTGGTATTTTTTCTATTAGTGCCCTGCAAAATGCAATATCACTTGCCTGTACAACTTCTGTCGCAACGAGAGCTGGGTCTCTCCATTGGCCAGATTCTTCAACAACGATATGAACAGCTTTCGTCTGTTTTTTAATGAACTGCGTTAATGCTTTAGAAACAGGCATACCACCAAAGCGAATCATAACTTCTGGCTTCCACGTTTCTTTTAACAATTCATTTCGTAAAAATGTATCGTAACAGTCAATTACCATCGTTTTATCGTGATGTCCGCTACGAATGTTAGAAAGTGGATCCGCTAATATTGGATATCCCGTTTTTTCAGCTAGTTCTGCCGCAAACGCTGCGATTTCTGAATGACTATCATCTCCACAAATAATAAGCCCCTTTTCCATATGTGAAAGGCGCCCTACAAGAGAATCTACATATTCACTCGGCATCATCACGTTCCCTTGCTGAACTACTCCTGTATATTCCCCGCGTCCTTGATCCCATAAACTTTCTAATGAGAAATCTGGGATAAGCGGCTCGCGAACTGGAAAATTAAGATGAACAGGTCCTTGCGGCGCTAGAAGTGCGCTTGCTATCGTGCGCTGCGTCGTCATGCGAGCATAATGATACATCGCTTCACTCGCTTCTGGAAGTGCCATCTCTGTAAATTGCTTCACAAATGTACCGTATAAATTGAATTGATTCATCGCTTGTGGTGCACCAACATCTCTTAATTCATGCGGTCTATCTGCCGTTAAGACGATAAGCGGCACTCGTGAATGAAAAGCTTCACATACAGCTGGATAGTAGTTCGCTGCTGCCGTTCCTGACGTACATAATAATGCAACAGGACGTTTTTTCGCTTTTGCAATGCCGAGCGCAAAAAATCCTGCTGATCTTTCATCTACATGTAAATATGTGTTCATTCCTTCATGTTGTTCCATTAGTAGAGCAATCGGTGTTGACCGTGAGCCTGGACTAATGACAACATCACATACATTTAGACGCGTCAGTTCATCCACGAACGCGCCTAAATAATATGATAATGCTTCTATATGATTGTTCATTTCATTAATTCCTCCAAAGCACCAAGCATCGGTCTAAACTTCAAGCTTGTTTCTTCATATTCAAGTTGCGGTACTGAATCAATTACAATCCCGCACCCGGCAAATAAGGATGCTTTCGCGCCATTTAATAATCCGCAGCGAAGTGCAACCGCAAATTCACCATTTCCTTCATCATCTATCCAGCCAATCGGTGCACCATATAACCCTCTGTCTAACAATTCAACATCACGAATCAGTTTCATCGCTTCCAAACGAGGTGTCCCGCCAAGAGCTGGTGTTGGGTGTAATTCTTCTACCATTGTTAAAAGACTCGCATCGCCTTTTGCCTCTACAGGCGTATATAAATGAATTAAGTTTTTCGTTGTTAATAAACCCGGACTTTCCGGAATATTAACGGATTCGCAGTGCTCATTGAGTACTCCTCGAATCATGTTCACAACATAACCGTGTTCAGCTAAATTCTTTTCATCATGAAGAAGCGCATTACTATTTCGTTTACTTTCTTCTATAGATTGACCATGACCAGTTGAACCAGCAAGACACATCGAAGTAAACCCCTCATCTTCTTTGCGAATTAATCTCTCTGGCGTCGCTCCTAAGAAGCATGCTCCTTTATAATCAAAAGAAAATACGTAACAATCCGGTTGCCCAATGCGAAGCGCTTCTAAAACAAGAGCAGAATCAATATGATGATCCATTTCTACTTTTAGCTCCCTCGCTAATACAACCTTCTGCACGTTCCCCTGCTTCATCTCATCTTGCACTGTCTCAATGGCCTTCATCCAGCCTTTCGGATCTACTTCTACTTTAGAAGTAACTGTTAATTTCGATCCTTCTAGTGCACATTTACTCTCCCCAAAAATTTTCTCTTCTAAAGAAACAATTTCGTTATAAAGAGTTTCTGCACAATCAGTTGCTGAAACGAATGTATTCATTGTTAACCATGCTTTTTCATTTTTTACAGTTAATAAAAATGCTGGTAGTGAAAATGTCGTATCATCAAATTCTTTCCATAAGTCGGTTTTCTCTTTTTCTTGGTCAAATGAAAATCCACCAAATAAAAGAGGACCTGTTCCAAATTCGTATCTTCCTCTTTGTACAAATGCTTTCTCTTTTACTTTATCCCACTCGTCACGAGCCGTTTGAAAGCGTTTGTGAGAAGAAGTTGCTATAGTGAAAACAGAGCCAATTCCAGCAAATATTACATGCTGAGCTGGGTCTGCAAAATAACATCTATTTTCGAATGAGATCCTTTTTCCTGCTGCATAAAACAGAAGCGGATCTATCCAGTCTATTTGTTTTACGAAGCTAACCAATATTTTTTCATCAGTTGCACGCTTAATGGCTGCACTAAGAACTTCTTGCAAGCCTATTTGTTTCGTTTGAATCACAATTGTCTCCCCCCTATGGGCGAAAAATAGTCATAATTACGCTTGATTTTAAGATACACCTCAAACGAAAGGCCTGTCAACGTTTAGCATTTCTGAGAAATTCACCTTCTCTTCCTAGAAAATAAACGTTGACACTAAATGATGCTTTTTCTACACTTAGTTGTGTACAATATGTGACCAAAGGAGGATTCAACATGGAAATGAACGTCGAAACGAATTCCTCTCCTACGGCGCCAAAGCCAAGTAAGCAAACCGGCTGGCGCATTTGGTGGAGTTTACTACGTCCCCATACATTAACAGCAGCTTTCGTTCCTGTTTTCATCGGAACAGCCTATGCGATGCAGGTCGGAGGTATAAATCAAATACATCTCCCTCTTTTCCTTATGATGCTTCTCGCTTGTCTTCTCATTCAAGCAGCAACAAACATGTTTAATGAATACTTTGATTATAAAAGAGGACTCGATCACGAAGGGTCAGTTGGTATCGGCGGCGCTATCGTTCGCGATGGCATTCAGCCGAAAACAGTGCTTAACTTAGCATTTGGATTTTTCGGGATCGCAATACTATTAGGTGTGTATATTTGTATGAATTCTAGCTGGTGGCTTGCTGCAATCGGTCTTGTTTGTATGGCCGTTGCCTACCTTTATACAGGTGGCCCACTTCCAATTGCCTATACACCATTTGGAGAGTTAACAGCCGGATTATTTATGGGTGTCATTATTATTGGGATTTCATTCTTTATTCAAACTGGAACGGTAACATCAGAAGTCATTTTATTATCTATTCCAAGCTCCATTTTAATTGGTGCCATATTATTAGCTAATAACATTCGTGACTTAGATGGCGATAAAGAAAACGGTCGTAAAACGTTAGCAATTCTCGTCGGACGTGAAAGAGCCGTTGGTGTACTCGCTTCTATGTTCATCGTTTCTTATATTTGGACAATCGCTCTAATTATCGTGAACATCGTATCACCATGGATGCTTATCGTATTTTTAAGTGCACCGAAAGCATTGAAAGCGACGAAAGGCTTTATCGGTAAAAGTATTCCAATGGAGATGGTACCTGCGATGATTGCAACAGCAAAAACAAATACAATCTTCGGTCTCCTCATGGGAATCGGATTATTGCTTGGATATTTCCTATAAAGTGAAACTTTAATCAACTGCCCGTTAATGCGGGATAAAAAGGAGCTGCTGACGTGGCTCCTTTTTCATATACCAATTTCAGCTCATAATTCCCACCTCCAACGCTCATACTATGTAAAGAAACTGAATTGTAGGAAGGTGGACGACTATGTTAACTCCACAACAAATAAATCAATTTAAATCTATTTTAGAAAAACAACAGCAAGAAGTTGAACAAACAATACAAACTCATGAGAATACAGATCGTGCTTCTGAACGTGATTCAGTGGGAGAATTGTCTAGCTATGACAACCATCCAAGTGATATGGCTACAGAATTGTACGAACGTGAGAAAGATTTCGGACTCATCGAATTTTGGCATAAACAACTAGAAGATACGAAACATGCCCTGCAAAAAATTGAGGCTGGTACGTACGGTATTTGCGAAGTGTCTGGTGAGGAAATTCCGTTCGAAAGATTAGAAGCAATGCCGACTGCTACAACGTGTATACAGCACACTACAAATAAATTGGATATGAACACGCGACCAGTTGAAGAAGAGGTGTTGGCTCCTTCGTTTCATAAGCACGATGAAGATCATTCTGTAGAGTACGATGCTGAAGATGCATGGCAAGACGTCGCAAATTACGGAACGTCTGAAACTCCATCTGATTTAGAAAGACAAGATTCCAAAAACTATAATGGCATGTACGTAAATAGTGAAGAGAATGTAGGCTTCGTTGAGGATTTTGAAAACTTTATTGGTACGGATATGTATGGCAAAAACCCACAAGTTTTCGCTACAGAGGAGCATGAAGAATATGAACAAATGCTCGATGACTTTGAAGAGCGTACTTTCAAAGGCGAACTATCTTCAAATGAGTCAAGTTCCAAAGAATAAAAAAAAAGCATTCCGAAATTCGGAATGCTTTTTATCGCTAGCTAATTAGTTTTTTGTAACGTTAGCTGCTTGTGGTCCGCGGTTTCCATCAACGATTTCGAAAGAAACTTCTTGACCTTCTTCTAAAGTTTTGAAGCCGTCGCCTTGGATAGCTGAGAAATGTACGAATACGTCTTCTCCGCCTTCAACTTCGATGAAGCCAAAACCTTTTTCGCCGTTAAACCATTTAACTTTACCTGTTTGCATGTCATGTACCTCCTAAATAAAAATGAAACTATGAATCCACATGAAAAGGTGGATATAAAGGACATGAATGTATAACAAGCTTACAGCCTTTAATACAACGTGCTTTATTTCCGTACCACATTATGTAGCTCAATAGTGTTTTCACTATATCATGCTATGTCAAAAACGTCAAATGAGAACACTTTCAAACCATCGTTTTTTATAATCCTAGTATAACCTTAAATTTCCATTCTATTTTTATTCAAAAATTAACAAATCTACAGTATTCTAATTCCTTTGATTTTTGTACAATATAATTACTACATATGATGAGGTGAAAAAATGCAAGCACATGAAATCGAGTATAAATTATATGGCGATGATATGCAGTTTGTTGAAATTGAATTAGATCCAGAAGAAAGCGTTATCGCAGAAGCTGGCGCAATGATGATGATGGAAGATCATATCGAAATGGAAACCATTTTCGGTGATGGTTCTGGTCCATCTAGTGGTCTATTCGGTAAATTAATGGGCGCTGGTAAGCGTCTTGTTACAGGTGAAAGTATGTTTATGACTGTCTTTACAAATACAGGTCATGGCAAGCGCCACGTATCATTCGCCGCTCCTTATCCAGGAAAAATCATCCCTGTTGATTTAACACAATATCAAGGGAAAGTCGTTTGTCAAAAAGACGCGTTTCTTTGTGCAGCAAAGGGTGTTTCTATCGGAATTGAGTTTACGAAAAAAATTGGAACTGGTTTCTTCGGTGGTGAAGGTTTCATCATGCAGAAACTTGAAGGTGATGGACTCGCTTTCATGCATGCAGGAGGAACTGTATATAAGCGTGAATTAAAACCTGGCGAAAGACTTCGCATCGATACAGGTTGTCTCGTTGCCATGACAAAAGACGTTAACTACGATATTCAATTCGTTGGAAAAGTAAAAACAGCTCTATTTGGCGGCGAAGGTTTATTCTTCGCAACGTTAGAAGGTCCTGGAACGGTTTGGATTCAGTCCTTAACACTTAGCCGTTTAGCAGCACGCCTTACAAGCCCAGCAGCTCAAAACAGCGGTGAAGGCAGCGTTTTAGGCGGACTTGGACGTTTATTAGATGGAAAAGAGTAAACAGTGCCCTTATGGGGTGCTGTTTTATTTTGGCATGATTCGTCCATAAGTCGCTATAATTTCATCCACTAATTTATATACGCAATACAAACTATTTGCCCCTCCAAAAGAATGAATCAAGTCCCTCACTGCATATATTGAACTATACCTTTTCTTAAGGAGGGCTTCCTTAATGCGTACTCCTTTATCCTTCGATAAAGATACTGCCATATTGTTAGCTTCTTGTTGTGAGTTAACGTATGAACAATATAAACAAAATGGGATTTTCGAAATACCGGATGGTTTTCAATATGTACAAGGCTTTCAAGGAAAAACCATTCACATGACAGATTGGTTCGGATTCATACTAGAATCTGAGGATACAATTATTGTAGCTTTTCGCGGGACACAAACAGATACAGACTGGATTATCGATTCACTCGTTAACCAAAAAGCATATCCATATGCTTTAAACAGCGGAAATGTCCATAACGGCTTTCTTTCCATTTATGAATCTTGCCGAGATTCTATTATGGATATGCTCGTATCACTACCAGCCCATAAAAAACTTCTTGCAACAGGTCATAGCTTAGGCGGCGCGCTCGCCACACTACATATACTCGATGCGCGTATAAACACTGCCTTTGCACAGTACGGTCTTTATACATTTGCCTCTCCAAAAGTCGGAGATATTGCATTTCGCAATTATTATAAACTACAAGTAGCTAGTAGCTTTCGCTTCGTTAATCTATTTGATGTCGTTCCTCTTCTCCCTCCGCGCAATGTCCATTTTAATAACCAAGACTGGGAATATGCACACGTTCATCACAACATGACATTTACAAAAAACACAAAATCTATTACAAATAATCATGCCATGACAACATACAAAACATGTCTGACTTCTCATTTTTAACCAGGTAATGATTGGAAACCCTATATCCTTATACTATAATAATATATGAAGTTATTTTTGGATGAGGGGACCTTACATGCTAAAATTTATCTTTGCACTTTTTCTCATTGTAATTTTTACGTTTACAGGTTTCTTTACATTTTCATACTTTGCGACGGGAGAATATGGTGGAACAGGTATCATATATACCGCTATCCCATTTCTTTCTTAAGCAAAAAAAGAAAACCGAGCTTAATGAAATTAAGCTCGGTTTTTTAAGTGATTATATTCCTCTTTTAAAAGTGAATACACTTTAGCATCCCTATACGTATAATTCATTTTTACACTTTGTCTCCATGAGTAAAAGTCCCTTCAAAAGGGACTTTCACTTAATACTGTGTAACCGCATTACCAATACTCCAAATCTCATTACTATACTGTAAAATCGTTCGATCACTCGCAAAATGACCAGACTGTGCAATATTTAAAATCGACATTTCTAACCACTTCGTTCGGTTCTCATACGCTCTACCAACAGCTTCTTGCCTTTCCGCATATGGACCAAAATCTCGCAGAACGAAGTATTCATCATTTTGAATTACGAGAGAATCATAAATCGCTTCAAATTCAGCTCCCGAATGTGCAAAGAAACCATTCGTTAACTGATCTACTACTTTTTTAATATGCATATTGTGGTGATAATAATCACTTGCACGATATCCACCATTTTGATAGTAATGAAGAACCTCTTCCGCTGTTAAGCCAAAAATGAAACAGTTATCATCACCGACCCGGTCTTTTATTTCAACATTAGCTCCGTCTAACGTTCCGAGTGTAATCGCACCATTCATCATAAATTTCATATTCCCTGTTCCTGATGCTTCTTTACTCGCAGTTGAAATTTGCTCACTCACATCCGCAGCTGGGAATATATCTTCCGCTAAAGACACTCGATAGTTTTCTAGAAAGATAACTTTCATATATTGGCTTACGTACGGATCATTATTCACTTTCCTTGCGAGTTCATTGATTAATTTAATAATTTTTTTCGCATAGTAATAGCCAGGTGATGCTTTCGCTCCAAAGATAAAAGTACGCGGATAAAATGTAAAACTAGCATCCTCTTTCAAACGGTTATACAAATATAAAATATGAAGGACATTTAATAATTGTCGTTTGTAAGCATGTAGTCTTTTTACTTGCACATCAAAAATAGAATTAGGATCAATTGTAATCCCCATTTTATTATGAATACGCTCCGCTAAAATCTCTTTACGCTCTTGTTTTACCTCTGCAAATTTCTCTTGGAAACTCGCATCGTATTGAACTGTTTGCAGCGCTTGAAGCTTAATCGGTTCTTTCTTCCACTCTGTTCCAATCGCCTCTGAAATAAGGTTCGTCAGCTGCGGATTCGCCTTCATTAACCAACGTCTATGAGCGATTCCATTCGTTTTATTATTAAACTTATCTGGATAAAACTCATAAAACAATCGCATTTCACGTTGCTTTAAAATTTCCGTATGAATTTTTGCTACACCATTTATGCTATGGCTACCGACAATTGCTAAATGAGCCATTTTCACAAGATCATGCGCAATAATCGCCATCTCTTCAATACGATGCCATTCATATGGATAACGTTCCCAAAGTTCATGACAGAAACGTTCATTAATCTCTTCAATAATCATATAAATTCTCGGTAATAACGGTTTAAAAATGTGAATTGGCCACTTCTCAAGCGCTTCTGATAACGTCGTATGATTCGTATAAGAAATCGTTTGCGTTGTTATGTGCCAAGCTTCTTCCCATGCTAGTTTTTCTTCATCTAATAAAATACGCATCAGTTCTGGAATCGCCAAAACGGGATGTGTATCATTAATATGAATCGCAATTTTCTCATGTAATTGACGAAGGTCACCATATCTTTCTCTATGCATACGAACGATATTTTGCAAACTTGCTGATACGAGGAAATACTGTTGTTTCAAACGAAGTATTTTCCCCTCATCATGCGTATCATCTGGATATAAAAACTCCGATACCGCCTCTGTTTCACGCTTATATTTCAAAATATCTTTGCAATTTTGCGGGAAAGGAACTGGTTCAGCATTCCAAAGTCTGAGTGTATTTACAGTACTCGTTTCATAACCTACTACCGGAACGTCATATGGTACTGCCATAATCATTTCTGCATTCGTATGCCTAAACTCTAAACGCCCGTCAATGTATAGCGGTTCAACATTGCCGAAATAACTTACTTCTACAGCTTGATCATGCCTTCTTACTTCCCATACGTTTTCATGAAGAAGCCACTGTTCTGGAAATTCAACTTGATAACCATCAACAATTTTTTGATCAAATAAGCCGTGTTTGTAACGAATTCCACAGCCATGACCTGGTAAGTTTAAAGATGCAAGTGAATCAAGGAAACAGGCTGCTAATCGTCCAAGTCCACCATTTCCAAGACCTGCATCTGCTTCCACCTCTTCTAACTGTTGCAAAGAAATCCCAAGCTCAGAAAGTCCTTGCTCACATACATCCCTGATGCCTAAATTTAATATGTTACTTCCAAGCAAACGCCCAAGTAAAAACTCAATGGATAAGTAATACATTTGCTTTTGCTCTCCAGACCGATAACTTTCGTTCGTTGCAATCCATTGACTATTCATATACTCACGTACCATGTACCCAAGCGTATTGTATTGATCACGAGCTGTAGAGTCTTTAAAACTTTTACCATACATCGTCTCTAACTTTTCTAGAAAAGCTGATTTGAAACTTTCAACATGAGTAAACATTTCTTCACCACCTACCCTACATGTTATTCCATGAGACTTTTATACAATTTCTTATAGGCAAGAGCTGATTTCTCCCAGCTATAATCTTCAGTCATCGCTTGTTTTACAAGCTGCTCCCATACCGGTTTATCATGATAAAATTCAATTGCACGAAGAACCGTGTGCAACATGTCATGCGCATTAAAGTTCGTGAAACTGAAACCATTTCCTTCTCCAGTTTCTTCGTCATAAGATTGTACAGTATCATTTAATCCGCCTGTCTCTCTTACAATCGGAATTGTACCGTACGCTAATGCGATAAGTTGTCCAAGTCCACACGGTTCAAATAGTGATGGCATTAAGAATAAATCACTTCCCGCATACACTTGATGGGCTAGCTCTTCATTAAAGCCGATATACACTTTTACCTTCTCAGGATACTCGTATGCCATCCACTCAAAGAATTGTTCATATTCAGAATCACCTGATCCTAAAATAATACATTGCACATCTTCCTCCATTATTTCGCGGAATACAGTACGTACTAAATCAAGACCTTTTTGCTTCGTTAATCTCGTTACCATCGAAATAATTGGTGTATCTTCTTTTTCTGGCAAACCAAAATAACGCTGCAATGCGCGTTTATTTTCATTCTTTTCCTCTAATGACTCTGCATCATACTGAGCAGTAATATACGAATCCGTTTCTGGATTATATACGCTCGTATCAATTCCATTTACGATGCCGCTAAGCTTACCATTATTTTTTCGTAACAATCCATCTAACTTCTCACCGAAAAACTCATATTGAATTTCCTCTTTGTATGTCGGGCTAACCGCTGTAATCTGATCAGAAGCGATAATTCCGCCCTTCATAAAGTTCACATTTCCATAAAACTCTAGCTGCTCACTATGAAAATATTCATCACCAAGTTCTAACAAGTCGTACATCACTTCAGGAGGAAATACACCTTGGAACTGCAAGTTATGAATCGTATACACCGTTTTAATATGCTCATATAATGGATTATCTTGATACTTTTCACGCAGTAAGAAATTCACCATAGCTGTATGCCAATCGTGGCTATGAAGAACATCCACTTCGAAATCAAGATGCGGAATACACTCTAAAACTGCTTTCGAAAAATAAGAAAAACGCTCTCCGTCATCATAATGACCATATAGAGAATCTCTCTTAAAATAATATTCATTATCTATTAAGTAATACGTAATCCCGTCTTGCTCACCTTTTAAAATTCCGCAATATTGATTTCTCCACCCAAGCGGGACGTTAATTACTTTATGTAACGTACATCCATCCCTTAATTTTTGCGGAATAAGACTATAATTTGGAAGTATAATGCGAACGTCCACACCTAATTTTTTCAGCTCTTTTGGGAGCGCACCTGCTACATCAGCTAATCCTCCCGATTTAACAAATGGTACACATTCTGATACTGCAAATAAAATATTCACTTGTTGTCCCACTGCACGAAAAGCTTATACGACTTCCCTTGCAGCTTCCTCCCTTCGAGTTCTCATTTGAATGAATGCTTTAATCAGTGGAGGAAAAACCCCCACTGATTCTTTTAAGAATAACTATTAATCGTACTGCTTTGAATACTTCCTTTTTCTACAACATATGGCTCATCGACGTTTCCTTTTAGTACAACACCGTCACCAATTTTCACGTCTTTATCAATAATAACACCGTCTATTATACAGTTATCTCCAATTTTGCTCTTTTGCATAATAATGCTATTACGAACAATTGAACCTTTTCCGATTTTAACAGAACGGGAGATAACACTATTTTCTACTTCTCCTTCAATAATACTGCCGTTTGCAATCATTGTATTTTTCACGGCTGCACCCTTCAGGTAACGAGTTGGTGGTTCATCTTTTACTTTCGTAAAGATCGGTGCTTCTTTCTTAAATAATTGCTTCCAAATAGCAGGCTGCAAAATTTCTAAGCTATGTTTATAGTAGCTTTCAATCGAATCAATAATAGCTACATATCCTGTATGCTCATACGTAGCGATATGCAGTGATTTTCCGCGCTTTTCTCTCACTACATCAAATAAACTGTATTGCTCCACATCTTTATATGTCTCAAATAAATCTAACAATAATTGTTTCTTTAACACGTATGTTTGAAGCGAAACCCCTTCATGGCAAACTTCAGTAATATCAGCTGCCGTATGTATATGTCGCTCTAACACCGCTTGAAAATTTAATGCCGTTACGAGATGGCTATTCGTAATAACAACGTATTCTTCTCTAGCTCTTAAAAAATAATCAATATGTCTTCTAAAATGTGCAAAAGATCCAAATTCATCTTGGTCACATTGGCAATTTGGCGGGAATAAAAACAGTCCGTCTCTTTTTCTATCTAAATCCCACTGTTTTCCTGAACCAACATGGTCCATTAGTGAGCGGTTTTTATGACTTGTAAAAACCGCTACACTATGAATATTAGAATTCACCATATTTGAAAGCATGAAATCAATGAGTCGATAACGGCCCCCAAACGGTAACGCCGCTAATGAACGATGCCCTGTTACTTTCTTTAAGGAAGGAAAACTTCCCGTTGCATTAATAATTCCTAACATTTTTTCTCCCATTCATTCCATCCCCCTTTTCTATTTCCCTTCAGCAATTAGTACTACATCGTCGACATTTTTTTCTGGACGAATAATTGTTCCATCTTCAATAACCATTTCCGATCCAACGATGGCTCTTTCAATCACAACATTTTTACCAATCTTCGCTCCTGGCATAACGACAGAATCAATAACCATACTACCTTCTTCCACCGTTACCCCTTGGAATAACACAGAATGCTTCACGTCCCCTTCAATGACGCATCCTTCGTTAATAAGTGATTCTTCTACTTTTGCCTTTTCTGCAATATATTGAGGTGGCTCATTTGGATTCACAGAATAAATACGCCAATTACGATCGTTTAAATTCAACGATGTTTCATCGCGAAGTAAATCCATATTCGCTTCCCATAAGCTTTTCACCGTTCCAACATCTTTCCAATATCCTTCAAACGGATACGCCATCAGCTTTTTCCCTTCATCTAATAAAAGCGGAAGTACATCTTTTCCGAAATCATTACTAGATTCAGGATTTCTTGCATCCATCTCTAAATACTCTTTCAAAATTGCCCAGTTAAAAATATAAATTCCCATTGATGCAAGATTACTTCTTGGAAATTGCGGTTTCTCTTCAAATTCAACAATCTCCATCTCTTCGTTCGTATTCATAATACCGAAACGACTCGCTTCATCCCACGGCACTTCAATAACAGAAATCGAAACATCCGCTTCTTTCTCAATATGGTAATCTAGCATTTTACTGTAATCCATTTTATAAATGTGGTCGCCTGATAAAATCAGAACATACTCTGGTTCATACTGACTTAAATAGTTTAAGTTTTGATAAATGGCACTTGCTGTACCTGTATACCACTTCACACCTGAAGACTCCGCATAAGGAGGTAACACTGTGACTCCACCGCTTACTCGGTCTAAATCCCAAGCATTGCCGATTCCGATATAATTATGAAGTTCAAGTGGTTGATATTGCGTCAAAATCCCAACCGTTTCAATACCAGAATTCGCACAGTTACTTAGCGTAAAATCAATAATGCGATATTTACCACCAAATGGAACAGCTGGCTTGGCTAAATTTTTTGTTAATGCACTTAATCGACTACCTTTTCCCCCTGCTAGTAACATTGCTACGCACTTTTGCTTTTGAGCCATCTTGTTTTTTGCTCCCCTTTCTCGTCTTCACTGGTCGTAATATGGATACGCCAAATGGTGGAATTGTAATTTCTACATGTGCCGCTTGATTATGATACGGTTCTTGAATCGTCTTGAGACGTTTCTTATTCACTTGCCCCGAGCCGCCATATTGCTCAGCGTCACTGTTTAAAATCTCGTTATAATACTCGAAATCTGGCAAACCTACTTTATAGTTTTCATATGTAGCTTTTGTAAAATTACATACAACAACTAACGCATCTTCTTGTTTATCCCCTTGGCGGATAAACGAGAAAATACTTTGCTCATGATTATTAGCATCTATCCACTGAAATCCTTCAGGTGAATGATCAAGCTGCCAAAGTGGTTTGGAGCGCTTATACAATGCTATGAGCTCTTTAAAGTAATCATGCATATAACGATGCATTTCAAAATCATGTAAATTCCAATCTAAATCTTCAAGGTCTTTCCACTCATCAAACTGCCCGAATTCTCCACCCATAAAGAGTAATTTCTTACCTGGATGAGTAAAGAAATATCCATATAATAAACGAAGTTGAGCAAACTTATCCCAGTAATCTCCTGGCATTTTATTTAATAACGACTTTTTCCCATGAACGACTTCATCATGAGAAAGCGGTAATATGAAATTTTCAGAGTAAGCATATATTAAAGAGAACGTCATTTTCTCATGAATATACTTCCTATACTCAGGCGCACACTCCATATATTTCAGCACATCATTCATCCAGCCCATATTCCATTTGTAATTGAACCCAAGCCCACCTTCATACGTTGGAGCTGTTACAAGTGGCCAAGCTGTTGAATCTTCTGCTGTCATAAGAAAATCTTCATCTTCTGCAAACACCGCTTCATTTAACTCTCGTAAAAATGAAACAGCGTACTCATTACTTTGCTCTTGTCCTTCTTTATTCCAGTACAGCATATTCGCAACTGCATCCACCCTGAAACCGTCAATGTGGAAATACTTCATCCAAAATAACGCATTTGAAATTAAGAAATTACGTACTTCCCTCTTCCCTAAATCAAAATTAACAGTTCCCCATACTAGGTTTTCTTGTACATCTATATCTTTATATTCATAAGTCGGTGTCCCATCAAACAAATATAAACCGTGAGCATCTTTACAAAAATGCCCCGGCACCCAATCTAAAATGACACCGATTCCATATTTATGACATTCATCGACAAAATACATCAAATCATGTGGCGTGCCGAATCTACTTGTCGCTGCATAATATCCCGTCCCTTGATATCCCCAAGAACGATCATATGGATGCTCAACAAGCGGCATAATTTCAATATGTGTAAATTGATGTTCCACCACATACGGAATGAGCTCCTCGGCCATTTCTCTATAAGAATATAGAGCGCCATCTTCTTTCTTTTTCCAAGAGCCGAAATGTAATTCATAAACTGTCATCGCTTCTTTATAAATCGATTTTTTCTTTCTCTTACGAATCCAGTTTTTATCATTCCATTCATATCCCTCTATATCAAAAACTACAGATGCCGTATTTGGTCTTACTTCTGCATATACTGCGTAAGGATCTGCTTTTAAAATAACGTCACCATCCATCGTTTCAATCGCATACTTATAAATCTCATTCTCTTCAATATGCGGTACAAACAAGGACCAAATCCCCTCTTCTGTCACTTGTAGCATCTTATGTTGCTCATAATCCCATTCATTAAAATCTCCAACAACACTCATTGCTTTCGCATGAGGAGCCCATACTGTGAATCGTACACCTCGCATCCCATCTTCCGTCACAATATGTGCCCCAAAGATGTTATAACTGTCATAGTACTTTTCTGTATGAAACTCATCTCGTTTCACTTCTTCACAATTTATTACATCCAATATGTTCACCTCACTAAGATGACAGAAATTTTTTACTCTTTATCATTTCTGCGAAAAACTGAAATATCCTTGTTATTTTTTAAAAAATATTCGTTTTTTTCTTTAATTTCGCTTAAAATATTCAAATTTACTGTGTAAAATATCGAATTTTGACGAATATTCATTGTAAACGTTTCATTTCCTACAAGTCTTTCATCCTATTATTTATTTCTCAACCTTTATTTCATTAGATTTATCCTATTTTACTCGCTATTTATCACTTAAAATCGCAACAAAATAATCTGTCATAAAAAAATGTTTCTCAACATTTTTTGTCACAATTTATTTGAAATGGAAAATTCATAAGCATATACTTGTTCTCAATAAAGAACTACGAACTGTCGCAAATATAATTCATACTGAAACACTATGTTTACTCTATCCATGCTCCAGGCGAAAGTTTGATAAAAAATTAAATTAGGGGGCTTCTCGGTTAGTCGCTACTTTTGATAGCTAACGAATTTGTCCTAGGACAGCCGAGCTAACACCCTTGTTCCAAAGGTATTTACGCTATCGCTAGCTAATAGGCGTATGGCTTCTCTTTTAATATTAATAGCTGCGTTATAGTCGCGACTTATTGTTAGTCCACAAGAACACTCATACGTGCGTTCAGATAGTAGCATATCTTTTCTGTTTCCACAATTACTACACATCTTTGTAGAAGGAAACCACCCATCTACTTTTACAAGCTGTTTTCCTTGTTCTTGTAGCTTATATGCTAAAAATGTCGTGAACATCCTCCAACCGTTATCTGCTACACTCTTACCAAAGCGAAGTGCTCGTGACATTCCTTTCATATGTAAGTCTTCGATTGCTACAACATCAAAGTTCTTAGCTAATTCTTTAGACTTATGATGAAGGAAATTTTTACGTTGATTGGCGACTTTTTCATGCAACTTCGCTACACAAATGCGCTGTTTATTCCAGCGCACTGAGCCTTTCACACGTCTTGCTAATACTCGTTGTGCCTTTGCTAATCGATTCAGCATCTGACGATAAAAGCGAGGATAATTGGCTTTCTCATCTTCGCTACTCACATACAATTCGGCCATTGCGAAGTCTAATCCAACTACACTTTCTACTTCTTTCTGAACAATTTCCTTTTCATATTCAGTTAAAACAGACACATAATACTTACCAGTTGATGTCAGCGAAATCGTGCATGATTTAATGATATGGTTTTGCGGTATCTCTCTATGTTGTTTCAATCGCACTAATTTCAATTTCGGTAGTTTGATATAACCATGAAATAACATAATATTTCCGTTTACTCTATTTGTTGTATAGGATTTTCTACTCTTTTTACTTTTGAATGTAGGAAAATCACTTTGACCACTAAAAAAATTCTTATACGCAGTTTGCAAGTTTAATTGAGCGTTAGCCAATGCTAATGAATCGACTTCTTTCAACCATTCATACTTCACCTTGTATTTCGCAGGAGTAGGGAATTTTTGTTTCTTTAGTTCTTCCTTGTTCTCTTTGTATTTTTCGTATACTTTTTTCCGTTCAGCTAGCATTTTGTTATATACAAAGCGTACACACCCAAAAGTTTTACGTATCAGATTTGCTTGTTCTTCTGTTGGATACAGACGAAATTTGTACGCCTTATTATGCTTTGTCATATTAATTCATCTCACTTTTCGCCTTGATTTCCCATAAACTGTTTTACTTTATCTACGGCGAGCCACCAAAGGTGATAACACAACATGAACACTGAGTTACTATTATTTAATTTCATGGTTATACCAAAAGTCTCCTCTTATAAGGCTGATTATATCAGAGGCAAAATAAATAGGAAAACTAAATCAAACCGAAATTATCGCTAGCAACTATGGTAAAAAAGGAGTATCTGTAAAAGGCGGCGATCTTAATAACGACGGCATTGTCGATGAAAAAGACATTCGCTTCGTTGAAAAGAACTTCTTGAAAAAAGGTCCAGGTGCATCTAAATCACAAACACCTGTTGAAAAATCAAAAAGCGGTACACTAGCAGATATTTTAAAGAAATTATGATTAACGCCTAAAAAATAATAATAAAGAGCACTCTATATAAAGTAGAGTGCTCTTTTCTATAAACGACCCTTATCCAGCAAAAGGGGGTATATTGGGGATATACAAGGGAAAACGGAAAAGGAATTTATAGTGAACTACTCGCCACTTAGCAAAGCTTGAAGTGGGAGCTTCTCAGTTCCACGACGAAAGTAACCTTTCGTCTCCCTGAGCGTTACTTCGGGGCGTTCCACCCCTAGATGTCCAACGATTGGACGCTCTCTTTATACGGTTGATATTTTACGCAGGAACCGAATGGCTTGGTTTTCGCACGCTATTTTCTTCCTGCAACCTTCTATATCAAGTTATCAAAGAACTTCATATAGCTAGTTTATCAAAAGTTTTTGGCTATGCCAAACCGAAATTCATCTCCCACCTATCACTGGGCTATCGCCCTTCACGCGCCTCTGGAAAGAGAATTCTTTCGGTAAATCCTTTAAATTATATAAAAACTCAGAGGTAGGAAGCAGTTTCCCGCCTCTGAATTATTTAGCAATTATTATAGTACTGGTGCCATTGTTTCTTTTAATACTTTTACAGAATGAGCGAATTTCGCTTTTTCATCTTCATTTAGCTCAAGTTCTACGATCTCACGTACACCTTCGCGGTTAATAACAGCTGGAACACCTACGAAAGCATCTTTCTCACCATATTGTCCTTCAAGATATGCAGATACAGTTAATACGCTGTTCTCGTTGCTTAAGATTGCTTTAGTTACACGAAGTAGTGACATACCGATTCCGTAGTAAGTTGCACCTTTACGCTCGATGATATGGTAAGCTGCATCACGTACGTTTTCGAAGATTTTATCTAAGTCTTCTTGTTTGTACTGTTCGTTGTTAGCTAAGATTGTTTCTAGTTTTTGTACACCGATAGTAGCATGGCTCCATACTGGAAGTTCAGTGTCACCGTGTTCACCAACGATGTAAGCATGAACGTTACGTGGATCTACATCTAAGTAGTCACCTAACATGTAACGGAAACGAGCAGAGTCTAAAGTAGTACCAGAACCGATTACGCGCTCTTTTGGTAGACCAGATTCTTTCCAAGTTACGTAAGTTAAAATATCTACTGGGTTAGTTGCGATTAAGAAGATTCCATCGAATCCGCTATCCATAATACCGCGAACGATTTGTTTAAAGATTTTTGTGTTTTTCTCAACTAAATCTAAACGAGTTTCACCTGGCTTTTGTGGTAATCCAGCAGTGATAACTACTAAATCTGCATCTTTACAATCTGCATAGCTACCGCTCCAAACTTTTGTTGGTGATGGAGAGAATGGTACCGCATGGCTTAAGTCCATTGCTTCCCCTTCTGCTTTTGCTTCATTAACATCTACAAGTACGAATTCTTCAGCTACACCTTGGTTGATCATTGAGTAAGCGTAACTACAACCTACAGCTCCTGTTCCTACTAATACTACACGATTGATACCTTTTTTCATGTTAATTTCCCCTCTCTATTGTTCACATCTATTTTTTTATGATTGTTTAAGTAATTAATTAAAATACTAATTTAATGTTGTTTAACTTCTTTACATTCATATTGTAGCACGTATTATTGTGAATTACTTCACAAATTATGACCTATTTGTGAACTTTTTCACATAGAGTGTAAAGTTATTAAATCAAGTATGAAATCAATCTCAATGGAGGCGTTTTCTTTAGATTGTGAAAAGGTTTTTTTGGTAATTGAAATTATATCAGCGATTTTCGGAATATATCAACCGCAACTCCAAATATATCAGCGATTTTTACAATATATCGACTTACCGACAAAACTCGACAATGATAGCAGCATAAAAACGCCACCATTTCTGTATACTTCTACAAAAAGAATAGCGTCTTTTGATTATATAGATACAAATTTCTCTTAGCTGGATAGCGATATTTTTTCCATACACGTCAAATTAACATACCATCACTTATTAACAGTCAATAGACATGGGAACCTAACAAGTCTCTTCAATTATCGTAGCAACACAGTCGTTTTCAAATCTTCAGCACCTCCATTTTTTAATGTAGCATTTAGACCACTAAGATACGTAGGTTCAATTGTTAAGGATTTTGGAGGATTATCCATTGGTGGAAGAGCTAAAACAATATGGTGTCCGTATAGTCCCGTGCTACCAACTTGCAAGCTGACTCCTTCGTAGATTCTTCCTTCATCATCAGTGACAGTATAATCGAGTGCTGGCCAGCTATCATTAGCTTCCATTTCTTTTGGATAATCAAAGGTCAAATCAATCCTCGTTGAAAGTGACGAAAAGGTTACTTGATCTACTATTAATGCATACAGATTATCTTTCGTTAATGTTTTTATATTAGGAGTGAATTTACGAATCTCACTTTCAACTTTTGTAAGAGGAAATGCTACGTTCCATGTTCCTATTTGTCCAAATAAATCTTTCCCATGGACGGAAACATCAATTTTATCACCAAATTCACCGTAATTAGCCAGAGTAAATTCATGCTGCTCAATAATAGTGTTTTGTCCTTTTGACTTCTGTGAAGTAGAACCAATTGCAGCTCTAACTTCTTTCCCATTAATGGTTACATAACTAAATCCAGCTTTCTCTTCATTACTTTTGGAAATAGGGTTTTCTCCTTTGTATTCCACCGTGACCACTAAACGTCCACCATCGTAAACAGCCTCTTTCACATTCATCGTTAAACCACTATGGTTATCTTGTCTCTCAATTGATGTAGCAAGCTCATCCTTTTCAATTTTATCAGAAGCAATATCATTAAATTGTGCATAAATGGAGCCTATAACTGGAACACTCGATAATGTCTTTGCCATAGTAGGAGAAATGAATCCAGAACCTAAGAGAGAAACACATATTCCACAAGCAACAAGACTAGAATACTTCATTGTATTTTTTCTACGGTATTGATTTTTCTTAGCTTGAAGCACGGCTGTTTTTTCTCTTTGAATTAACCTATCTTCTGGTATAGGAATATCATTGATATGGTGATTAAATTCTTCTTTATTCATAACTATATCCCTCCTTTAAAATGGGGCGTAAGGCTTGCTTTGCTCGATGTAATTGAGATTTTACGGTTCCTTCTGGAGAATTAAGAATCTCAGCAACTTCCTTAATAGATAAATCGTGATAATACCTTAATACAATAATAGTTTTGTAAGTAGGATCTAAGAAATTAAATGCCTCGATTAAATCCAACGATTGCTCTAATTTATTCATGCTCTCTTCTGCACATAAATTAGAAAACATTTCATCATTCGCAAGAAATTGTCTAGAGGATTTTCTTACAAAATCAATGGATTTAAAAACAAGAATTTTAGTAATCCAACTTTGAAATTTCTCCGGCTTTTTTAACTTTCTCAATGAAAGATATGCTTCATAAATTGTTTCTTGGTATATATCCAGTGCATCTTGTTCATTTCTTACATAAGAATAAGCTGTTCGATATAGTTTTGGGCGAACAAAAGTAATAAGTTGTTCAAATGCTTGATCATTTCCTCTTGTCGCTTGTTTTACTAGATAGGCTATGTCCATTTTTATTTCTTCCTCCCTTTACTAATATAGTCGAATGAGAGAATAAAAAGGTTGCAAAAATAAGTGTATATATAAATCTCCTACAACTTATTGCAATGATTACTATCAAGCACTAATGCCACAAGAAATCCATAAAAAAAAGCAGACTATCAAAAGTCCACTTTTACACAACAAAAAAGAGATAGCAGATTATGCTATCTCTTTTAGTATGACCCGTACGGGATTCGAACCCGTGTTACCGCCGTGAAAGGGCGGTGTCTTAACCACTTGACCAACGGGCCAATTCTGGCAGAGAAGAAGGGATTCGAACCCTCGCACCGCGTTCGCGATCTACTCCCTTAGCAGGGGAGCCCCTTGAGCCACTTGGGTACTTCTCTATAATATGGCTCCGCAGGTAGGACTCGAACCTACGACCGATCGGTTAACAGCCGATAGCTCTACCACTGAGCTACTGCGGAATAATTATGGTGGGCCTAAATGGACTCGAACCATCGACCTCACGCTTATCAGGCGTGCGCTCTAACCAGCTGAGCTATAGGCCCATAATTGAAAAGCGGGTGAAGAGAATCGAACTCTCGACCAGAGCTTGGAAGGCTCTTGTTTTACCACTAAACTACACCCGCATTAAATTGTAAATGGTGAGCCATGAAGGATTCGAACCTTCGACCCTCTGATTAAAAGTCAGATGCTCTACCAACTGAGCTAATGGCTCATTTTGAAAGTGGTGCCGACTAGAGGACTTGAACCCCCAACCTACTGATTACAAGTCAGTTGCTCTACCAGTTGAGCTAAGTCGGCTTGCGACTTCAAAATGGTGGCTCGGGACGGAATCGAACCGCCGACACGAGGATTTTCAGTCCTCTGCTCTACCGACTGAGCTACCGAGCCTTTATGTAAAAAATGGCGGTCCCGACCGGGGTCGAACCGGCGATCTCCTGCGTGACAGGCAGGCATGTTAACCACTACACCACGGGACCATTTGGTTGCGGGGACAGGATTTGAACCTGCGACCTTCGGGTTATGAGCCCGACGAGCTACCGTGCTGCTCCACCCCGCGATGATAAAATATTTAATTTAGAAAAAATGGAGGAGGTAGAGGGATTCGAACCCCCGCGCGACTCTCGCCGCCTGTCGGTTTTCAAGACCGATCCCTTCAGCCGAACTTGGGTATACCTCCGAGATATAAAGCTTTAGTGGTGGACCTTGTAGGACTCGAACCTACGACCGGACGGTTATGAGCCGTCTGCTCTAACCAGCTGAGCTAAAGGTCCTTTATGGTAGCGGCGGAGGGGATCGAACCCCCGACCTCACGGGTATGAACCGTACGCTCTAGCCAGCTGAGCTACACCGCCATAAAAGATATTAAAATAAGTGGAGCCTAGCGGGATCGAACCGCTGACCTCCTGCGTGCAAGGCAGGCGCTCTCCCAGCTGAGCTAAGGCCCCGTGTTTTTGGAAAATCGGGAAGACAGGATTTGAACCTGCGACCCCCTGGTCCCAAACCAGGTGCTCTACCAAGCTGAGCCACTTCCCGTTAATAAAAGCGCGCCCGAGAGGAGTCGAACCCCTAACCTCTTGATCCGTAGTCAAACGCTCTATCCAATTGAGCTACGGGCGCATATGGTGCCGAGGGCGGGGGTCGAACCCGCACGGTGGTCACCCACCGCAGGATTTTAAGTCCTGTGCGTCTGCCTGTTCCGCCACCCCGGCATGTCATATTGAAAATTGGAGCGGAAGACGGGATTCGAACCCGCGACCCCAACCTTGGCAAGGTTGTATTCTACCACTGAACTACTTCCGCAAGACATGTATGAGTTATTTTATTAAAAGTGCGGGTGAAGGGAGTCGAACCCCCACGCCAAAGGCGCTAGATCCTAAGTCTAGTGCGTCTGCCAATTCCGCCACACCCGCATATTAATTATTCAAAGAAAAAATGGGGCGACTGATGGGAATCGAACCCACGAATGCCGGAGCCACAATCCGGTGCGTTAACCACTTCGCCACAACCGCCATGATTTTCTGGTGCCGACTAGAGGACTTGAACCCCCAACCTACTGATTACAAGTCAGTTGCTCTACCAATTGAGCTAAGTCGGCTAAATGGTGGAGGATGACGGGATCGAACCGCCGACCCCCTGCTTGTAAGGCAGGTGCTCTCCCAGCTGAGCTAATCCTCCATTTGCCTGGCAACGTCCTACTCTCACAGGGACAAGGTCCCAACTACCATCGGCGCTAGAGAGCTTAACTTCCGTGTTCGGTATGGGAACGGGTGTGACCTCTCTGCCATCATTACCAGACTGTATTCATTTAAGACAAGAATCATTATAACTTATTTAACTTTTAAAGTCAACAAGTTTTTTATATTCTTTCAAAACTAGATAACATTGCTTCATATTATATGGTTAAGTCCTCGATCTATTAGTATTCGTCAGCTCCACATGTCACCATGCTTCCACCTCGAACCTATCAACCTGATCATCTTTCAGGGATCTTACTAGCTTACGCTATGGGAAATCTCATCTTGAGGGGGGCTTCATGCTTAGATGCTTTCAGCACTTATCCCTTCCGCACATAGCTACCCAGCTATGCCCTTGGCAGAACAACTGGTACACCAGCGGTGCGTCCATCCCGGTCCTCTCGTACTAAGGACAGCTCCTCTCAAATTTCCTACGCCCACGACGGATAGGGACCGAACTGTCTCACGACGTTCTGAACCCAGCTCGCGTACCGCTTTAATGGGCGAACAGCCCAACCCTTGGGACCGACTACAGCCCCAGGATGCGATGAGCCGACATCGAGGTGCCAAACCTCCCCGTCGATGTGGACTCTTGGGGGAGATAAGCCTGTTATCCCCGGGGTAGCTTTTATCCGTTGAGCGATGGCCCTTCCATGCGGAACCACCGGATCACTAAGCCCGACTTTCGTCCCTGCTCGACTTGTAGGTCTCGCAGTCAAGCTCCCTTATGCCTTTGCACTCTACGAATGATTTCCAACCATTCTGAGGGAACCTTTGGGCGCCTCCGTTACACTTTAGGAGGCGACCGCCCCAGTCAAACTGCCCACCTGACACTGTCTCCCGGGTCGATAAGACCCGTAGGTTAGAATTTCAATACATTCAGGGCGGTATCCCACCAGCGCCTCCACCGAAGCTAGCGCTCCGGTTTCAATGGCTCCCGCCTATCCTGTACAAAATGTACCAAAATTCAATATCAGGCTACAGTAAAGCTCCACGGGGTCTTTCCGTCCTGTCGCGGGTAACCTGCATCTTCACAGGTACTATAATTTCACCGAGTCTCTGGTTGAGACAGTGCCCAAATCGTTACACCTTTCGTGCGGGTCGGAACTTACCCGACAAGGAATTTCGCTACCTTAGGACCGTTATAGTTACGGCCGCCGTTTACTGGGGCTTCAGTTCAGAGCTTCGCTTACGCTAACCCCTCTCCTTAACCTTCCAGCACCGGGCAGGTGTCAGCCCCTATACTTCGCCTTACGGCTTCGCAGAGACCTGTGTTTTTGCTAAACAGTCGCTTGGGCCTATTCACTGCGGCTTTCCGTTAAGAAAG